>NZ_JABGDB010000010.1:0-95814 GCF_041028285.1 Modestobacter versicolor
TAAGCCTTTCAGCGCCGATGGTACTGCCCGGGGGACCGGGTGGGAGAGTAGGACGCCGCCGGACATAACTCCCAGGAACGGGGTCACAGCATTCGCTGTGACCCCGTTTCTGCATTCCCGGGACAATCCCGCCGCGCTTTCGCGCGCCTTCCCACGCACGCGGTTTCGCGCGTCTTCCCACGCGTGGTTTCGCGCGTCTTCCCACGCGCGCGGTTTCGCGCGTCTTCCCACGCGCGTCTTCCCGCGCGCGGTTTCGCGCGTCTTCCCGCGCGTGGTTTCGCGCGTCTTTCCACGCGCCGTGCTGCGCTGTCGCCCGCGACGTTGGTCGGGGACCGCTCAGCGGCGCCGGTCGGGCGGGGCGGTGGTCGCCCCGACGTTGTCGGCCAGCCACTGGTTCAGCTTCGTCACCTGACGCCAGGCATCCCGCACCCGTTCCAGTGCGGTGCGCGTCTGCAGCCAGTCGGCCGGCTCCCACTGCTGCGACGCGTGCAGCACCTTGTGCTGCAGCAGGGACAGCCGCGGGTGGTCGGCGGCGTAGCCGCGGGGCGTCCGCACCAGCCGGTCGCCGTCGATGGACCACCCGCGCCGGCGCAGCCCGTCCACCTCGGCGGCCAGCCGCGGTCCCTGGAGGTCGTCGTCCACGGCGCGGCGGTAGCGTTCCACCTGGTCGGGCTGCAGCCGCCAGCAGCCACCGGACACCCGCAGCCCGTCCGCCGACACCTGGACGTACACCGACCCCAGCCCGCGCCCGTCGAGGTGGAGCACCGCTCCCTGGTGGGTCTTGTACGGCGTCTTGTCGTGGGAGAAGCGCACGTCGCGGTAGGGCCGGAACAGCTTCGGGGTGCCGAACTCCGGCGCGAGCTCGTCGGCGAGCGCCTGCACGGGGCCGCGGACGTGCGCCTCGTAGAGCGCCCGGTGCTCGGCCCAGTACGTCTTGCTGTTGTCCGCCTCGAGCCCCTCGTAGAAGACCAGGCCCTCGTCGGGGAAGCCGGCGAACGTCACTGCACTCCTCGGTCCCCGTCGATCAGCGTCTGCCAGCGGAGCTGCCGCAGCGGCGGGCCGCCGGTGTCCAGCGCACGCACCCAGCCGTCGGGCGCCCAGCCGGACCCCTCCAGGAAGCGCGCGGACACCGTGTCCTCCTCGGGGAGCCACATCTGCAACCGGACGACGCGCGCAGCGACGGCGAGGTCGACCACGGCGGCCAGCAGCCGGCTGCCGTGCCCCCGCCGTCCCCAGCGCGGTTCCACCAGCAGCGTGGCCAGCTCCGACGTCGGCCCCTCCGGCAGCGGCTCCTCGCCGGCGGCCAGCTCGGCCGGCCCGTAGGCGGCGAAGCCGGCGACCACGCCCCCGTCCAGGGCGACGAGCACGCCGTGACCCGGCGTCGGCGGGCTGGTCACCGCGGTGCGCCACGCGTCGACCGCAGCCGGGGCGTCCCAGTCGTCCAGCACGGCGGCCGGCAGCAGGGCCCGGTACGCGGTCTGCCACGTCACCAGCTGCACGTCGGCGATCGCCTCGGCGTCGTCCGGTCGGGCCGGCCGCACCGACACCTCCGCGCGGCCGGGCAGTCCGGGGCGGGGGGAGGTCACCGGGGCAGCGTAGGTGGCGCCGGCCGGAGCGCGGACCGTCGTACCCCCACGGCAGGATCGGTGCCGTGACCACGCCCGTCGAACGGCTGCCCGCCGGCCTGGCCCGGCGCATCGCCCTGGGCGCGCAGGGCTTCGCCGAACCGCGGCCCACCGGCGAGGTGGGCACCCGCCAGCTCCGCCGCACCGCCGACCGGCTCGGCGTCGTGCAGATCGACTCGGTCAACGTGCTGTCCCGGTCGCACTACGTGCCGTACTTCAGCCGCCTGGGCCCCTACCCCCGCGAGGCGCTCGACGCGCTGTCCGGACGCCGGCACGAGCTGTTCGAGTACTGGGCGCACGAGGCGTCCTTCCTGCCCGTCCGGCTGCACCCGCACCTGCGCTGGCGGATGGCCGCGGCCGAGCAGCACGCCTGGGGCAACATGGTCCGGCTGCAGCGAGAGCGGCCCGGGTACGTGAGCGAGGTGCTCGACCGCGTCCGCGAGGGCGGCCCCCTGCGGGCCAGCCAGCTGCTCGAGGCGCGCCCGGACCGGCCGGGGTCGATGTGGAACTGGCACGCCGGCAAGGTGGCCCTGGAGTGGCTGTTCTTCACCGGTGCGCTCACCGCCCGGGCCCGGACCGCCGGGTTCGAGCGGGTCTACGACCTCACCGAGCGGGTGCTGCCGCCCGCGGTGGTGCACGCGCCCACCCCGGAGCGGCCCGACGCCGTCCGGGAGCTGGTGCGCACCGCCGCCCGGGCGCTGGGGGTCGCCACCGAGACCGACCTGCGCGACTACTTCCGGCTGCCCCCCGCCGACGCCCGGACGGCGATCGCGGAGCTGGTGGAGGGCGGCGAGCTGCAGCCGGTCCAGGTGGACGGCTGGGACCGGCCGGCGTGGCTGGACCCGCAGGCCCGGCGTCCCCGGTGGGTCCGGGCCCGCGCGCTGCTCACCCCGTTCGACTCGCTCGTGTGGGAGCGCCCCCGGGTCGAGCGCATCTTCGGCTTTCGCTACCGCATCGAGATCTACACGCCGGCGGCCAAGCGGGTGCACGGCTACTACGTGCTGCCGTTCCTGCTCGGCGACCGGCTGGTCGGCCGGGTCGACCTCAAGGCCGACCGGCAGGCCGGCGTCCTGCGGGCCCAGGCGGCCCACGCCGAGCCCGGGGTGGACGTCGGGGAGGTCGCCGACGCCCTCGCCGCCGAGCTCCGGCTGATGGCCGACTGGATGGCGCTGGACCAGGTGTCGGTGACCGGCGCCGGCGACCTGGCGCCGGACCTGGCCGTCGCGGTGGCGGCCCGGTCGACGTCCGCCGTCGGCTGACTGCCGGCCGGGTGGGACGGGTGCGCCCCGTGGTGCCGGATGCGCCCGGACGGTCGGCCGGCGGGGGCCGCCGACGTAGGCTCCACCCCGTGCCCGCCATCGCCCCGCTGAAGGTGCAGGTCGTCGCGCAGACACAGTTCTCCCCGCCGGCCGACGTCCCGTGGGAGACCGACGCCGAGGGCGGCCAGGCGCTCGCCGAGTTCGCCGGCCGGGCCTGCTACCAGTCCTGGGACAAGCCCAACCCGGCGACCGCGACCAACGAGGACTACCTCCGGCACATCCGCGAGGTCGGCCACCTCTCGGTCCTCGAGCACGGCACCGTGACGATGTACCTGTCCGGGATCTCCCGCTCGCTCACCCACGAGCTGATCCGGCACCGGCACTTCTCCTACAGCCAGCTCTCCCAGCGCTACGTCCCCGAGACCGACGCCGCCGTCGTCGAGCCGGCCGTCATCGCCGAGGACCCGGAGCTGCACCGGCGGTTCCTGGCCGCCACCGACGCCGCGCTCGCCGCCTACGAGGACCTCCTGCAGGGGCTGGAGCAGCGCTTCGCCGACGTCCCCAACGCCACGCTGCGCCGCAAGCAGGCCCGGCAGGCCGCCCGGTCGGTGCTGCCCAACGCGATCGAGACGCGCATCGTCGTCACCGGCAACTACCGCGCCTGGCGGCACTTCGTGGCCATGCGCGCCAGCGAGCACGCCGACGTCGAGATCCGCGAGCTCGCGGTCGCCTGCCTGCTCGAGCTGCAGCAGGTCGCCCCGCACGTGTTCGACGACTTCCGGACCAGCCGGCTCGCCGACGGCACCACCGTCGCCGCCAGCCCGCTGGTCGCCGAGGGCTGACCGCCCACCCCCACCCACCCCGCTACCGCGACGAGGAGTCGACATGGCCGAGGTCGCCGTCCAGGAACACGCCGTCCGGGAGGACGCCGTGCCGCCGATCGACACCCAGTACGAGGACCTGCTGCGCCGGGTCCTGGAGACCGGCAGCCCCAAGGCCGACCGCACCGGCACCGGCACGCTGAGCCTGTTCGGCGAGCGGCTGCGCTACGACCTGTCGACCGCATTCCCGCTGGTGACCACCAAGAAGGTGCACTTCAAGTCGGTGGCCTACGAGCTGCTGTGGTTCCTGCGCGGCGAGGGCAACGTCGACTGGCTGCACGAGCACGGCGTCTCGATCTGGGACGAGTGGGCCGCCGAGGACGGCAGCCTCGGCCCGGTCTACGGCGTCCAGTGGCGGTCGTGGCCCACCGCCGACGGCGGCACGGTCGACCAGATCAGCCAGGTGCTCGAGACGCTGCGGACCGACCCCGACTCCCGCCGGATGGTGGTCTCGGCCTGGAACGTCGCCGCCCTGCCGGAGATGGCGCTGGCCCCGTGCCACGCGCTGTTCCAGTTCTACGTCAACGACGGCAAGCTCTCCTGCCAGCTCTACCAGCGCAGCGCCGACCTCTTCCTCGGCGTGCCGTTCAACATCGCCAGCTACGCCCTGCTCACCCAGCTGGTGGCCCAGCAGGTCGGCCTCGAGCCGGGGGACTTCGTCTGGGTGGGCGGCGACTGCCACCTTTACACCAACCACCTGCCGCAGGTGCGCGAGCAGCTCTCCCGCGAGGTGCTGCCCTTCCCGCGGCTGACCGTCGACCCGGCGCCCTCGCTGTTCGAGCAGACCTACGAGGACCTGCACCTGGTCGACTACCGGCACCACCCGGCGATCCGCGGCGCGGTGGCGGTCTGACCGTGCGCGGCACCCTCCGGATGGTCTGGGCGCAGGCCGCCGACGGCGTCATCGGCGCCGACGGCACGCTGCCCTGGCACCTGCCCGAGGACCTGCGGCTGTTCCGCGCGCTGACCACCGGCGGCACGGTGGTGATGGGACGGCGGACGTGGGAGTCGCTGCCGCCGCGGTACCGGCCGCTGCCCGGCCGGCGCAACGTGGTGCTCAGCTCCACCCTCGACCCCGCCGTCGCCGGCGTGCAGGTCGCCCGCTCGGTGGCCGACGTGCTGGCCCTGGACGGCGACGTGTGGGTGATCGGCGGGGGCGGCGTGTACGCGGCGTTCCTGCCGCACGCCGACGAGGTCGTCGTCACCGAGGTCGACACCCGGGTGGCCGGTGACACCTGGGCGCCGGAGCTGGACGGGGCCTGGCTGCGCGGCGTCCGGGTGCCCGAGGAGGGCTGGGCCGAGTCGGCGGGCGGGCTCCGGTTCCGGGTGACGCAGTGGCGTCGCGGCGGCACGGACGGCGGTCCGGTGCCCGGGATCCTGGCCGCCCAGCTGGCGGACCGGGACGGCGCCGGGCGGTGCGGCGGCAGTGTCGGCGCGGGCCGGTAGATTCCTGCCCATGACCACCGACCCCGCGCGGCCGTTCGGGCGCGTGCTCACGGCCATGGTCACCCCGCTCGCCCAGGACGGCACGATCGACCTGGCCGGCGCCCAGCAGCTCGCCTCGCACCTCGTCGACCGCCAGGCGCACGACGGGCTCGTCGTCTTCGGCACGACGGGGGAGTCGCCGACCATCAGCGACGGCGAGCAGCACGCCGTGCTGGAGGCGGTCCTCGACGCGGTGGGGGACCGGGCCACCGTGGTGGCCGGTGTCGGCACCAACGACACCGCGCACTCGATCGAGAAGGCGCAGAGCGCCGCCCGGCTCGGCGTGCACGGGCTGATGGTGGTCACCCCGTACTACAACAAGCCCCCGCAGGCCGGGCTGCTGCGGCACTTCACCGCCGTCGCCGACTCCACCGACCTGCCGGTGATGCTCTACGACATCCCGCCGCGCTCCGTCGTCCCGATCGAGGTCGAGACGCTGGTGCGGGCCGCGGAGCACCCCAACATCGTCGCGGTCAAGGACGCCAAGGCCGACCTCGGCGCGGTGGCCTGGACCATGGCCCGCACCGACCTGGCGTACTACTCCGGCGAGGACATGCTGAACCTGCCGCTGCTGGCGCTCGGCGCCGTCGGCGTGGTCAGTGTCGTCGGCCACCTCGTCGGCCCTCGGCTCGCCGAGCTCGTGGCCGCCGTCGAGTCCGGCGACCTGGTCAAGGCACGCGCGGTGAACGAGACCCTGCTGCCCGTCTACACCGGGGTGTTCCGCACCCAGGGCACGATCATGATCAAGGCGGCGCTGAGGGAACTGGGGCTGCCTGCCGGCCCGGTCCGCCCGCCGCTCGTCGACGCCACCCCCGAACAGCTGGAGCAACTGCGCATGGACCTGTCCGCCGGAGGCGTCACCCTGTGACCGCCACCCTGCAGCCGCACCTCGACCTCAAGGCGCCCCCGCCGCTGCCCAAGGGCGCGCTGCGCGTGATGGCCCTCGGCGGGCTCGGGGAGATCGGCCGCAACATGGCCGTCCTGGAGTTCGACGGCCAGCTGATGGTCATCGACTGCGGCGTGCTCTTCCCCGAGGCCGAGCAGCCCGGCGTCGACCTGATCCTGCCCGACTTCGGGGTCATCGAGCACCGGCTGCACGAGATCACCGCCGTCGTCCTCACCCACGGGCACGAGGACCACATCGGCGCGATCCCGTACCTGCTGCGGCTGCGTAAGGACATCCCGCTCGTCGGCTCCCGCTTCACCCTGGCGCTGGTCAAGGCCAAGCTGCGGGAGCACCGCATCGACCCGGTGCTGGTGGAGGTCGCCGCCGGCGACGACCACCTGGCCGGGCCGTTCCACTGCGAGTTCATCAGCGTCAACCACTCGATCCCGGACGCGCTGGCCGTCGCCGTGCACACCCCGGCCGGGACGCTGGTCCACACCGGCGACTTCAAGATGGACCAGCTGCCGCTGGACGGCGTCCTCACTGACCTGGGCGCCTTCGCCCGGCTCGGCGTCGAGGGCATCGACCTGCTGCTCAGCGACTCCACCAACGCCGAGGTGCCCGGCTTCGTCACCTCCGAGCGCAACATCGGCCCGGTGCTGGACTCCGTCTTCGAGCGGGCCGGGCAGCGACTGATCGTCTCCAGCTTCGCCAGCCACGTGCACCGGATCCAGCAGGTGCTCGACTGCGCGGTCAAGCACAAGCGCAAGGTCGCCCTGGTCGGCCGCTCGATGGTGCGGAACATGGGCGTCGCCCAGGACCTCGGGCTGCTGCGCGTGGCCCCCGGGCTGATGGTGAAGCTCGACGAGGCGACCGCGATGCCGCCGGAGCAGGTGGTGCTGATCAGCACCGGCTCGCAGGGCGAGCCGCTGTCGGCGCTGGGCCGGATGGCCCGTGGTGACCACCACCAGGTCACCATCGAGGCCGGCGACACGATCATCCTGGCGTCGTCTCTGGTGCCCGGCAACGAGACCGCCGTCTACAAGGTCATCAACGGCCTGGCCCGGCTGGGCGCCACGGTGATCCACAAGGAGACGGCGATGGTCCACGTCTCCGGGCACGCGCCGGCCGGCGAGCTGCGCACCCTGATCAACGTGGCCAAGCCGCGCTACCTGATGCCGGTCCACGGCGAGTGGCGGCACCTGCGGGCGCACGCCGCGCTGGCCGAGCAGACCGGGATGACCGGCGACCGCATCCTGCTCGCCGAGGACGGCGTGGTCGTCGACCTGGTCGACGGCAAGGCCTCGATCGTGGGCAGCGTGCCGATCGGCAACGTCTACGTCGACGGGCTCAACGTCGGCGACGTCGGCGAGGAGTCGCTGCAGGCCCGGCGGATCCTCGGCGACGAGGGCTTCGTCGCCCTGACCGTGGTCATCGAGCCGTCGACCCGGACGATCGTGCGCCCGGTGCACCTGTCGACCCGCGGCTTCTCCGACGACCCGAGCGCCTTCAACGAGGTGCTCGCGCTGGTGGAGAAGGAGCTCAAGCGGGCCATGGAGGACGAGCAGGTGGACGCCCACCGGCTCTCCCAGGTGATCCGCCGGACGGTCGGCAAGTGGGTGTCGGACAAGTACCGCCGCCGCCCGATGATCATCCCGACGGTCCTCGAGGTCTGAGCAGCCTTCGATCAGGTGCCCTGATCGAACGCCGTCCTCCCGCACCAGCGTTGGTGCGGGAGGACGGCCGTTGATCAGGGCACCTGATCAACGCTCGACCTGGATCGGCTCGATGGCCTCGGCGGGTGGCAGGTCGAAGCCGAGCACCTGGGCGTAGAACGACAGCTCGCCGTCCAGCGCCGCGCGGATGTTCTCGGCCTTGCGGAAGCCGTGCTGCTCGCCGGCGAACAGCCGGTAGGCGTGCGGCACGCCCTTCGCCCGCAGCGCGGCGACCATCATCTCCGCCTGCTCCATGGGCACCACCCGGTCCTCGTCGCCCTGGAACACCGCCAGCGGGGTGTCGAGCGCGTCGGTGTGGTGGATCGGGGAGCGCTCGGCGTAGACGGCCTCGCCCGACGGCCACGGCGCGATCAGCCCGTCCAGGTACCGGGACTCGAACTTGTGCGTGTCGGCGGCCAGCGCGGCGAGGTCGGCGACGCCGTAGTGGCTGGCCCCGGCGGCGAAGACCCCCGGCCGGAAGGTGAGCGCCGCCAGCGTCGTGTACCCGCCGGCCGAGCCGCCGCGGATCGCCAGCCGGGCGGGGTCGACGCGGCCCTGCTCGGCCAGCCAGCGGGCGCAGGCGACCACGTCGTCCAGGTCGGCGACGCCCCACTGACCCTTCAGCGCCTCACGGAAGCGCCGCCCGTAGCCGGTCGAACCGCGGTAGTCGACGTCGGCCACGGCGAAGCCGCGGGAGGTCCAGTACTGGATGCCCAGGTCCAGCGTGGACCGGGCCGCCGAGGTCGGTCCGCCGTGCACCAGCACCAGCAGCGGCGGGCGCTCGTCGGCGGGACCGCCCACCTGCGGGTTGGTCGGCGGGTAGACCAGCGCGTGCGCCTCGCGGACGCCGCTGGGTCCGGGCGCGGTGGGGAAGGTGACGTGCTCGGGGCGGGAGAACCAGGCCGGGTCCAGCCCGAGGTCGCGCGCCGGGCGCAGCACCTCCGTGGCGCCGTCCAGGTCGACCCGCAGGACGACGGGCTCGGACGCCGGCCCGCCGGCCACGCACACGACCCCGCCCGCATTGCTGCGCAGCTGGCCGAATGCCGACCACGGCAGGTCGAACTCGCGTGCCGTGCTGTCGGTGTCCAGCACGGCGAGCCGGTCGGCGCCGTCCCGGCCGTAGGCCAGCACCACCCGGCCGTCGTCGAGCAGGTCGAACCGGCTCTGCCCGAACACCCACTGGGGCCCGGCGATGTCGCTGCCGGCGTCGAAGACCAGCTCCACCTCGCCGTGCGGACGGCGTCGGTACAGCGACCAGACGTCGGTGCGGTCGCAGAGCCACCACAGCGACAGGTCCGCGCCCCACACCGGCTGGACCACCGACTCGCCCGGCCCGCCGGCCAGCACGTGCTCGGCACCGTCGGAGCCCCGGACGACGAGCTGTGCGGAGTCCCACGGCATGTCCGGGTGCTGCCACTGCAGCCAGCACAGCGTCACGCCGTCGGGCGCGCGCCGGGGGTCGGAGACGAAGTCGGGGCCGCTCACCAGCACCTCGGTCGTGCCGTCGGCGGCGACCCGCACCACCTCGGAGACGACCTCCGCCGACGACCCGGACGCGGTGTGGGTCTCCCGGACCGCCAGCACGCCGTCGCCGTCGGCGGACAGGTCGGCGAACCGGACGCCGGCCGGGACCGCCGGCTCGGGTGAGACCGCCACCGGCTCGGCGCTGCCCGCGGCCACCCGGTACAGCCGCTGGTCGGCGTGGTCGGTGAACCACACGGTGCCCCCGGCGACGGTCCAGGCGCCGCCGCCGTACTCGTGCACCCGGGTGCGGGCGTTCCACGGCGGCGGCAGCAGGTCCGTCGTCGTCCCGTCCGACCGGCGGCGCACCAGCGCGGTGCGGCCGCCCTCGCTCGGCCGGCCCTCGGCCCACCACACGTCGGCGTCGGGGCCGGCGCCGTCGACGACCACCTCGCCGAGCCGGGCCGCCGCCCGCACCACCAGCTCGGAGGTGATCGGCGTCGGCCAGCTGCCGTGGGGGAGGGTCTGCGGGGAGTCGGTCACCCGTCGCACGCTAGCCAGCCCGGCGGGCGCGGGCACGGCGCAGTTCCAGGCGGGGCCGGACACGCGGCCCCGAATGGACCACCCGGGCGGCCGACCGGATTACCGTCTGACGCATGCCTGCTCGCGCGACGACGTCGAACCGGGCGCCGGCGCGCGGTGGCGGCTCTCCGCGCCCGCGCACCGGCGCCACCGCCAAGAAGCGCCCCCCGGCGAAGCGCAGCGGCTCGACCGCCGCCCGCCGTCCGGCCGCGAAGAAGAAGCAGGGCACCCTCGCCGGCAGCCTGTGGCGCGGTGCGTCGAGCACCTGGGGGCTGTTCGCCCGCGGCGCCGGCGGGCTCGCCCGCTCGGTCGCCCGGCCCGAGGAAGCCGAGCCGCTGGGCCCCGAGCACCGCCGCGACGGGGTCGGCCTCGCCGTCCTCGGGCTGGCCATCGTGCTCGGCGCCGCCACCTGGACCAACGGCATCGGCCCGGTCGGCGCCGGGCTGAGCGACGCGGTGCGCTTCCTCATCGGGTCGCTGACCATGGCGCTGCCGGTCGTCCTCCTCCTGGTCGCCCTGCGGCTGCTGCGGCACCCGCCGCACCCGGAGGCCCGCGGCCGGCTGATGATCGGCTGGGTCAGCGTCGTCGCCGCCGTCGTCGGGGTCGCCCACGTCGCCGGTCCGGACGCCGCCCCGGCCGACCGCTCCGGTGCCGGAGGCGTGCTCGGCTGGGCGGTCGGCATGCCGCTCACGGCCGGCGTGGGCGCGGTCGTCGCCGTCCTGCTGCTGGTGCTGCTGGCCTTCTTCGGCCTCCTGGTCGTCACCGCCACCCCGGTGCACCAGGTGCCCGAGCGGCTGCGCGCGTGGGCCGACCGGCAGCTCGGTCGCGACGGCGAGGACGACGACTACGACGAGCTCTACGACGACGAGGAGGACGAGGAGCCCGCGCCGAAGACCCGCCGGGGCCGGAAGTCCGCCGTCGCCGAGGTGCAGGACACCCTTGACACCGGCCGCATCGACCTGGCCGCGATGGACGAGGCGCCGCTGGCCGTGGTGGCCGAGCCGGCCCCCGAGCCGGTGCCGGTGCGCCGTCCGATCATCGACCGCACCGCCCCGCCGGAGGACCTGCCGCCGATCGAGGAGCCCGAGCAGCTCCGCATCCAGCCGGTCGAAGGCACCTACACGCTCCCCTCGCTCAGCGTGCTGCGGCCGGGCACCCCGCCGCGGGCCAAGTCCAAGGCCAACGACGTCGCCATCGAGGCGATTACCGGCGTGCTCGAGCAGTTCAACATCGACGCCGCCGTCACCAGCTACACCCGCGGTCCGACGGTCACCCGGTACGAGATCGAGCTGGGCAACGCGGTCAAGGTCGAGAAGATCACCGCGCTCACCAAGAACCTCGCCTATGCGGTCGCCAACGACAACATCCGCATCCTGGCCCCGATCCCGGGCAAGTCCGCGGTCGGCGTCGAGGTGCCCAACACCGACCGCGAGACCGTCAGCCTCGGCGACGTCATGCGCTCGCAGGTGGCCAAGCAGGACCCGCACCCGATGCTGGTCGGCCTCGGCAAGGACATCGAGGGCGGGTTCGTCTGCGCGAACCTGGCGAAGATGCCGCACCTGCTGGTGGCCGGTGCCACCGGCGCCGGCAAGTCCAGCTGCATCAACTCGCTGCTGACCTCGCTGCTGCTGCGCGCCACCCCGGACCAGCTGCGGATGATCCTGGTCGACCCGAAGATGGTCGAGCTCACGCCCTACGACGGCATCCCGCACCTGATCACGCCGATCATCACCGACCCCAAGAAGGCCGCCACCGCGCTGGCCTGGCTGGTGGAGGAGATGGAGCAGCGCTACCAGGACATGCGGTCGACCGGCGTCCGGCACATCGACGACTTCAACCGCAAGGTCGAGCGCGGCGAGATCACCACCCCGCCCGGCAGCGAGCGGGTCTACCAGCCCTACCCCTACATCCTCACCATCGTCGACGAGCTCGCCGACCTGATGATGGTCGCGCCGCGGGACGTCGAGGAGTCGATCGTCCGGATCACCCAGAAGGCGCGCGCCGCCGGAATCCACCTGGTGCTGGCGACCCAGCGGCCCTCGGTCGACGTCGTCACCGGCCTGATCAAGGCCAACGTGCCGTCGCGGCTGGCGTTCTCCACCTCCAGCCTCACCGACAGCCGGGTCATCCTCGACCAGCCCGGCGCGGAGAAGCTGATCGGCATGGGCGACGCGCTCTTCCTGCCGATCGGCGCGGGGAAGCCGATCCGCGTCCAGGGCGCCTACGTCTCCGACGCCGAGATCGAGGCGGTCGTCGAGTTCGTCAAGCGGCAGGGCGAGCCCGAGTACCGCGAGGAGGTCTTCACCGCCGCGGCGGGGGAGAAGAAGGAGATCGACGAGGACATCGGCGCCGACCTGGAGCTGCTCGTCCAGGCCGTCGAGCTCGTCGTCACCAGCCAGTTCGGGTCGACGTCGATGCTGCAGCGCAAGCTGCGGGTGGGCTTCGCCAAGGCCGGCCGGCTGATGGACCTGATGGAGAGCCGCGGCATCGTCGGGCCCTCCGAGGGGTCCAAGGCGCGCGACGTGCTGATCAAGCCCGACGAGCTCGAGTCGGTCATGTTCACGCTGCGCGGAGGAGCGCTGGGCTGACGTCGGGGACCCGGCGCCCGCACGCCCGCGACGGGACCCTGCACGGGGGCCGTGCCTCCGGCCGGACGGCGCCTAGGATGGACCAGTGCCAGCTCTGCCCAGTCCCGTGACCAGTGTCGAAGGGCAGCCCCCCGTCCCCGCGCCCCGCCGGGTGTCGGTGGTGACCCTCGGCTGCGCCCGCAACGAGGTCGACTCGGAGGAGCTCGCCGGCCGGCTCGCCGGTGACGGCTACGTGCTCGTCGAGGACGGCGAGGACGCCGACGCGATCCTGGTCAACACCTGCGGGTTCATCGAGAGCGCCAAGAAGGACTCGGTCGACGCGATCCTGGCCGCCACCGACTCCGGCGCCGAGGTGATCGCCGTCGGCTGCATGGCCGAGCGGTACGGCGCCGAGCTGGCCGGTGCGCTGCCCGAGGCCACCGTGCTCGGGTTCGACGACTACGCCGCGATCGGCGACCGGCTGGACGACGTCCTCACCGGCCGGCCGCTGGTGCCGCACACCCCGCAGGACCGGCGAACGCTGCTGCCGATCAGCCCGGTGCAGCGCACCGCGGCGGTGCAGGCCCCCGACGCCGTGGCGATCCCCGGGCACGACTGGCTCAAGCGCAAGCGGCTGGCCTCCGGCCCGTCGGCGGCGCTGAAGATCGCCTCGGGTTGCGACCGGCGCTGCGCGTTCTGCGCCATCCCCGCCTTCCGCGGCGCCTTCGTGTCCCGCCCCGCGGGCGAGGTGCTCGGCGAGGCGCAGTGGCTGGCCGCCCAGGGCGTCACCGAGATCGTGCTGGTCAGCGAGAACTCCACCTCCTACGGCAAGGACACCGGCGACCTGCGCTCGCTGGAAAAGCTGCTCACCGCACTGGCCGAGGTCGAGGGCGTCGTCCGGGTGCGGGTGGCCTACCTGCAGCCGGCCGAGCTGCGCCCCGGCCTGCTCGAGGTCATCGCCGCGACCCCGGGGATCGCGCCTTACTTCGACCTGTCCTTCCAGCACTCCTCGCCGACCCTGCTCCGCCGGATGCGGCGCTTCGGCGGCACCGACGACTTCCTCGGCATCATCGAGCGGGCCCGCGCCCTGGCGCCGGGCGCCGGCTTCCGCACCAACGTCATCCTCGGCTTCCCCGGTGAGACCGAGGAGGACGTCGCCGAGCTCGAGCGCTTCCTGGTCGAGGGCCGGCTGGACGCCGTGGGCGTGTTCGGCTACTCCGACGAGGAGGGCACCGAGGCGCTAGGGCTGCCCGGCAAGCTGAGCCAGGACGAGATCGACGCCCGGGTGCGGCGGATCACCGACCTGGTCGAGGAGCTCACCGCCCAGCGGGCCGAGGAGCGCATCGGCAGCACCGTCGAGGTGCTGCTCACCGAGGACCTCTCCGAGGCCGAGGGCGCGGGCACCTGGGCCGGGCACGCCGCGCACCAGGACCCCGACGCCGACGGCACGACCACGATCACCGCCGTGCCCGCGGGCGCCGTCGCCGGTCAGCTGGTGACCGCGACCGTCGTCGACACCGAGGGCGTCGACCTGCTCGCCCGGGCACTGGTCCCCGCGCTCGCCGTACCGGCCGGGGCCTGAGCCGATGGGTGCGGTCGTGCCCGAGGGGGCGGCGGACCCGGCGGCGACCCCGCCCCAGTCGGTCCGCCTGCTGAACCTGCCGAACGCGCTCACCCTCCTCCGGCTCGCCGTGGTGCCGCTGTTCGCCGTCCTGCTGCTCTCCGACGGCGGCATGGACGACGGACGGCGCTGGTGGGCCACGCTCTTCTTCGCCGGCGCGATCATCACCGACCGCTACGACGGCATGATCGCCCGCCGCACCAACCAGGTGACCGAGTTCGGCAAGCTCGCCGACCCGATCGCGGACAAGGCGCTGACCGGCACCGCGCTGCTGGGCCTGTCGATCCTGGCGCTGCTGCCCTGGTGGGTGACGGTGGTGATCCTGGTCCGCGAGGTCGGGGTCACCGTCCTGCGCTTCTGGGTGATCCGGCACGGCGTGATCGCCGCGAGCCGGGGCGGCAAGGCGAAGACGGTGCTGCAGGCGCTGGCCATCGGGCTCTACATCCTGCCGCTGAGCGGGGTGCTGGCCTCGGCCCGCTGGTGGGTCATGGCGGCCGCGCTGGTGCTGACCGTGGTCACCGGCATCGACTACGTCTACCGGGCGCTGACCCTGCGCCGCACCAGTGCGCGGGCCATGGCGGCCGCCGCGGCCCGCCGCGCCGCCGCCGGCGGTGACAGCGCACCCGGCGGGACCCGCCGGGACACCGCGGCGTGAGCGCGCCCGCCGAACCTGCCGAGGTGACCGCCCGGCGCCTGCACGAGGCGCTGCTGGCCCGGGGGGAGACCGTCGCCGCCGCCGAGTCGCTGACCGCGGGGCTGTTCTGCGCCACCCTCGCCGCGGTGCCCGGCGCCAGCGCCACGCTGCGCGGCGGTGCCGTCGTCTACGCCACCGACCTCAAGACCACCCTCGCCGACGTGCCCGCGGACCTGCTGGCCGCCTCCGGCCCGGTCAGCGAGCCGACCGCGGCCGCGCTGGCCGAGGGCATCCGCCGGCGGTGCTCGGCCACCTGGGGCGTCGGGCTGACCGGCGTGGCCGGCCCCGACCCGGTCGACGGCCGCGCGCCCGGACGGGTCTTCCTCGGGCTCAGCGACGGCCTGGTCACCGTCGTGCACGAGCTCGACCT
Source organism: Modestobacter versicolor (assembly GCF_041028285.1). Classification (GTDB taxonomy): domain Bacteria; phylum Actinomycetota; class Actinomycetes; order Mycobacteriales; family Geodermatophilaceae; genus Modestobacter; species Modestobacter versicolor_A. Next base: position 15,147 of record NZ_JABGDB010000010.1, read on the forward strand.
GCCCGGCGACCGGGCCCAGGTGCGCGCCGGGGCGGTGGCCGCGGCGCTGCTGCGGCTGCTGGACCGGCTCCCCGAGCACCCCCTGCCGGGGGAGTAGGCCGGGAACTCCGCGGCCCCGCGGGGTGTTACGCCATCAGCGGACGTGCCTCCACCGGATCGGTGACCAGGGTCATGGCCGCGTACGGTGGGCTCACGGCGCCCCCCGGCCCGCCCGGTCGGCGCCCGAGCTCTCGAGACCTGCTCGACAGAGTGGACAGGAGACGGCCATGACGCTGCTGCGCACCCAGCTGGGGAACACCCTGCGGGGTCACCGGCTGCGGCAGCGGCGCACGCTGCGCGACGTCTCGGGCGCGGCCCGGGTCAGCCTCGGTTACCTCTCCGAGGTCGAGCGCGGCCAGAAGGAGGCCTCCTCCGAGCTGCTGGCGTCGATCTGCGACGCCCTGGACGTCGAGCTCGCCGACCTGCTGGCCGAGGTGAGCCTGGAGATGCGGCTCGCCGAGCCCGGCCGGCACCCGGTGCGCCCCGTGGCGCTGGCCGGCGCCCGACCCGGCACCCCGGACGACGACCCCGCCGCCGCGGGGGCCGACGAGAGCGCCGACAGCGGTCCCGCCGTCGAGGTCCCGGTGGCCGAGCCCGCGCTGGCGCTGGTGGGCGCCGGTCAGCCGGCCCGGTCCGCGGCCCGCGGCGCCGTGTCCCTCGCCGCCGCCTGATCGAGGACCCCTCCGCCCCCCCACGACTCGCTCCGCTCGCCGCGGGCCTTGCGGAGGGGCCGTTCCGGCACGTCACCTGGGCGTCCCGCCTGTGGGACCGCTGGTGCGGGCGGGCCCGCTGGCGCGACACGAGACGTGCTCGGTGTCCACCTCCTTGACCCGGTGCGACCGGGAGGGCACAAAGTGTCCATGTCTTCCCCCGGATCGCGTTCCTCGCTGCCGCCGCACCCGTCGCTGCCGGTGCCGACCGCCGGACGGGGTGGGGTCACCGTCCTGGAGGCCGACGCGGCCGAGGCCGCCGCCGCCGAGGCCGCGGCGGCGGCCGGCCAGCACCTCACCACGCCCGTCCCGACCGGCTCGTTCCAGCCGCCCGCCCCGGGTCTGCACGTCACCGCCCCGGTGCCCTCGCTGAACGTCGCCGTCCCGGCGCCGCGGCCCACCGCCGCCGCGCCGCGCGACCCCCGGCGCCCGCTGGCCCGCCCGGGCGCGGCGATGAGCCGCACCCGCCGCGGCCTGCTCAGCGGCGCGCGCACCGCCTTCGCCGAGCGCGGGCTGAAGAAGACCACCATGCAGCACGTCGCGGCTGCGGCCGGCGTCGCCAAGGCCACGCTGTACAACCACTTCCGCACCAAGGACGACGTGGCGCACGCCCTCATCGCCTTCGAGCTGGACCGGCTGGCCGCGCTGGCCGCCGAGCTGCCGCTGACCGTCGCGGTGCCCGCGCTCGCCGAGGAGGTCGGCGCGCACCCGGTGCTGCGCCGGCTGGCCGAGACCGAGCCCGAGGTCCTCGTGCAGATGATGGCGCTGGACAGCGACCGCTGGGGCGACGTCGTGCTGACCCTGGGCTCGTCGCTGCGGATCAGCCGTCCCGAGGCCGAGCTCGTCTGCCGCTGGCTGCTGGGCCTGGTGCTGCAGCCGGGCACCGCGCAGGAGCGCGCCGCGCAGGCCGCCGTCGTCACCGGCCAGGTCCTCGGCTGAGGCCGGGAGCATCGCAGGGAGCGCCAGCGACCGAGGAGCGGACCGAGGATGATCGGTCCTCGGCTGACCGACGCCGACGTCGACGGCCGCCCGGCCCACCTCGGTAGACCGGGCGGCTGTCGGGTGTCCGGTCCCGTCCGGCCGGGTGACGTGACAAGGTGACGTCACGCGCCGTCAGCGCCGACGGACCCGGGCGGACCGACCTCCGGAGCGTGCGATGCGGTACCTCTTCCGACCCCCGGCCGCCGAGGCCGCCGGGCTGCTGTCGCTGCCGTGGGACCAGCCGCTGGAGCAGTGGGACCCCGAGCTGCTGCTCGAGGTGCCGCAGCGCGGCATCTCGCGGCACGTCGTCCGGTTCACCGTGTGCGGCGGCCGCGTCTACGCGCTGAAGGAGATCTCCGAGTCCCTCGCCCGGCACGAGTACGCCCTGCTCGGCGAGTTCGAGTCCGAGGGGCTGCCGGCGGTGTCGGTGCTGGGCATCTGCGTCGACCGCCCCGGTGACCAGGACGCCATCCTGGTCACCCGGTACCTCGAGTACTCGATGTCCTACCGCTACGTGTTCTCCGGGCCGCGGGCGACGCACTCGCCGGACCGGCTGATGGACACCCTCGTGCAGCTGCTCGTCCGGCTGCACCTGGCCGGCGTCTACTGGGGCGACTGCTCGCTGTCCAACACCCTCTTCCGGCCCGACGCCGGCACCTTCGCCGCCTACCTCGTCGACGCCGAGACCGCCGAACGGCACCCGTCGCTGTCCGCCCGGCTGCGCGAGTACGACGTCGACCTGGCCCGGGAGCGGGTGGGGGCCGAGCTGATGGACCTCGCGGCCGGCGGGCTGCTGCCCGCGGAGATCGACCCGATCGAGGTCGCCGACAGCCTCGCCGGCCGGTACGAGGCGCTGTGGGACGAGGTGACCCGCGAGGAGGTCATCCGTCTGGACGAGCAGGCGCTGCGGGTCGCCGAGCGGCTGCAGCGGATCAACGACCTCGGCTTCGACGTCGGCGAGATCGAGCTGGTCACCTCCGCCGACGGGGCCCGGCTGCGGGTGGAGACCCGCGTCGCCGAGCCCGGCCAGCACCGCCGCGAGCTGTTCCGGCTCACCGGCCTGGAGGTGCAGGAGGGCCAGGCCCAGCGGCTGCTCAACGACCTGCGCTCCTACCGGGCCTACCTGGAGCAGCGCGGGGGCCGGCCGGTGCCGGAGGAGGTCGCCGGCCGCCGGTGGCTCACCGAGGTGTACCAACCGGTCGTGGCCACCGTGCCGGCCGAGCTCGCCGGTCGGCTGGAGCCCGCAGAGGTCTTCCACGAGGTGCTCGAGCACCGCTGGTTCCTCTCCGAGCAGGCCGGTTTCGACGTCGGGACCTGGACCGCGGCGCGCTCCTACGTCCAGCACGAACTGCCCCGCACGCCCCCCGAACTGACCACGCCGTCGGTGATCGCCGACCGCTCCTGAGCGACGCCTCGGGGCAGGTCAAGGGCCGGTCACGCTGGGTTTGACAGCCGATGTGGGCTGGGCCACTCTCCAAGATCCGCGGCGACGTCGAAGTCGCCGCTCGGCAGCGGAGGCGGTTTGACGTGCCGAAGGCGAGCAGTCCCGGACGACTCGGACCACTGCGGAGGCGGCGGCGGCGAGGGCTGGCCGGTGCGGCCGCGGTCGCCGTCCTCAGCTCGATGCTGGCGGCGTGCGGGAGCGGCGACGGGGGCACCCCGACGCTGACCTGGTACACCAACCCCGACTCGGGGGGCCAGGCGGAGATCGCCTCGCGGTGCACCGAGGCGGCCGAGGGCAGGTACCGCATCGAGACGGCCACCCTGCCGCGCGAGGCGTCCGCGCAGCGCGAGCAGCTGGTCCGCCGGCTCGCGGCGAACGACTCCTCGATCGACATCATGAGCCTCGACCCGCCGTTCATCCCGGAGTTCGCCCAGGCCGGCTTCCTGGCGCCGATCCCCGAGGACGTCGCCGAGCGGGTCACCGAGGACGTCGTGGAGAGCGCCATCGAGGGCTCCACCTGGGACGACGAGCTGGTCGCCGTCCCGTTCTGGGCCAACACCCAGATCCTCTGGTACCGCACGTCGGTGGCCGAGGCCGCCGGGCTGGACATGACCCAGCCGGTCACCTGGGACCAGCTGATCACCGCGGCCCAGGACCAGGAGAAGCTGCTCGGCGTCCAGGGCATCCGGGCCGAGGCGCTGACGGTCTGGTTCAACGCGCTCATCGAGTCCGCCGGCGGCTCCATCATCGCCGAGAACAGCACCGACCCCGAGCAGATCGTGCTGGGGCTGGACAGCCCCGAGGGGGTCCGGGCCGCCGAGGTCATGCGGCAGATCTCCGACAGCGGGGTCACCGGCCCGGCGCTGTCGACGGCGAACGAGGACTCCACGGCCACCGGCTTCGAGAGCGAGGACGGCGGCTTCGTCGTCAACTACCCGTTCCTCTGGCCGCGCGCGCTGGCGGCCGTCGAGGCCGGGACGATGGACCAGTCGGTGCCCGACGACTACGGCTGGGCGGTCTACCCGCAGGTCGACGAGGGCAACGAGAGCGCGCCGCCCTACGGCGGGATCAACCTCGGCATCGGCGCCTTCAGCGAGAACGTCGACTTCGCCTACGAGGCGAGCGAGTGCATCACCTCCACCGAGAACCAGGCCTACTACTTCGTCAGCAACGGCAACCCGGCCTCGGACACCACGGTGTACGAGGACCCGGCGGTGCTGGAGGAGTTCCCGATGGCCCCGGTCATCCAGCAGTCGCTGGAGCAGGCCGCCCCGCGCCCGCAGACGCCGTACTACAGCGAGGTCTCCGGCGGCCTGCAGCGCGAGTACCACCCCACCACCTCCGTGGACCCGGAGTCGACGCCCCAGTCGGCGACGGACTTCATCACCGCCGTGCTCAAGAAGGAGCAGCTGCTGTGAGCGAGCGAGCGAGACGACCAGTCGGCACGGCAGGACGGCGATCGCGGCCGGCGAGCGCGGGGGAGGGAGACGCGTGAGCACCACGACGCTCCCACCGACGGAGAAGGCCGCCCCGGTCTCCGCGCCGCGCGGCACCACCAGCGACCGGGCACGCAGCGAGCGCAAGCTCGGCTGGCTGCTGGCCGGGCCGGCGCTCGCGGTGATGCTGCTGGTCACCGCCTACCCGATCCTCCAGGCGGTCTACGACTCGCTGTTCGACTACCGGCTCACCGACCCGGACAACCGGTCGTTCACCGGGCTGTCGAACTACGGGGTCATCCTCACCGACCCGACCTGGTGGACCTCGATCCTGGTGACGGTCTTCATCACCGTGGTGACCGTCGCCGTCGAGCTGGTGCTCGGCTTCGCGCTGGCGTTCGTGATGGCCAAGGCGCTGTCGTCGATCCGGCCGGTGCTGCGGGCGGCGATCCTCATCCCGTACGCCGTCATCACCGTCGTCTCGGCCTTCGCCTGGCAGTTCGCCTTCGACATCAACACCGGGTTCGTCAACAGCTGGTTCGCCTGGCTGCCCGGCGTCGGGGCCGACACCGACTGGTTCGGCGACACCGGCACCTCGCTGCTGGTCGTCTGCCTGGCCGAGATCTGGAAGACCACGCCGTTCATCTCGCTGCTCCTGCTGGCCGGCCTGGCCCAGGTGCCCGAGGTGCTGCAGGAGGCGGCCAAGGTCGACGGCGCCACCTGGTGGCAGCGGCTGCGCAAGGTGACGCTGCCGAACATGAAGGCCGCGATCATGGTGGCCCTGCTGTTCCGCACCCTGGACGCCTTCCGGGTCTTCGACAGCATCTTCATCATGACCGCGGGGGCGAACAACACCGAGTCGGTGTCGTTCCTGGCCTACCGGCAGACCATCTCCCGGCTGGAGATCGGGCTGGGCTCGGCGGTCTCGGTGCTGCTGTTCCTGGCCGTCGTGCTGATCGCCTTCGGCTTCATCAAGGGCTTCAAGGTCGACCTGGCCCAGGCGAGGGGTGAGGGCTGATGTCCCGCAACGAACGCATCGGCTGGATCGTCGCCGGCGTCCTGATCGTCGTCTACTGCCTGGCGCCGATCGCCTGGATCGTCTCGCTGTCGTTCAAGGCGCCCAGCGACCTGGCCAACGGGCAGTTCCTGCCGTCGGACCCCTCGACGGCCAACTACGGCCTGATCCTGACCGGCGACGCCAGCGACCTGTTCCTGCCGGCGCTGCGCAACTCGTTCGCGATCTGCCTGATCGCGACGTTCATCTCGTGCCTGCTGGCGATGTTCGCCGCCTACGCGATCGCCCGGCTGGACTTCCCCGGCAAGAAGGTCATCCTCGGCACCGCGCTCGGGGTGGCGATCTTCCCGGTCATCTCGATCGTCACGCCGCTGTTCAACCTGTGGCGCAACATCGGGCTGTACGACACCTGGCCCGGGCTGATCATCCCGTACCTGTCGCTGACCCTGCCGATCTCGATCTGGACCATGTCGGCGTTCTTCCGGGAGATCCCCTGGGAGATGGAGCAGGCCGCCCAGGTCGACGGCGCGACGACGTGGCAGGCGTTCCGCAAGGTGATCGTGCCGCTGGCCGCCCCCGGTGTCTTCACCACGGCGATCATCGCGTTCTTCATCGCCTGGAACGACTTCGTCTACGGCATCTCGCTGACCTCGACCAGCGCCGCCCGCCCCGTCCCGGCGGCCCTGGGCCTGTTCTCCGGTGCCTCGCAGTTCGAGGACCCGACCGGGGCGATCGCCGCAGCCGCGGTGATCGTGACGATCCCGGTCGTCGCCCTGGTCCTGCTGTTCCAGCGGCGCATCGTCGCCGGCCTCACCAACGGCGCTGTGAAGGGCTGACCCCGTGCGCACCCGAACCGACCTCCCGAGGGGGAAGAACTGATGGCCGAGATCGAGATGAAGCACATCGTCAAGCAGTACGGCGACGGCTTCCCGGCGGTGAACGACGTCAGCCTGGACATCGCCGACGGCGAGTTCATGATCCTGGTCGGGCCCTCCGGCTGCGGTAAGTCGACGCTGCTGCGGATGATCGTCGGGCTGGAGGACATCACCAGCGGCGACATGGTCATCGGCGGCAAGCGGGTCAACGACAAGGCGCCCCGCGAGCGCAACCTGTCGATGGTCTTCCAGAACTACGCGCTCTACCCGCACCTCACGGTCTTCGAGAACATCGCGTTCCCGCTGCGGCTGTCCAAGATGGACGACGGCGAGGTGCGCCGCCGGGTGAACGAGGCCGCCGACGTCCTGGAGCTGCACGAGCACCTGGAGCGCAAGCCGGCGAACCTCTCCGGTGGCCAGCGGCAGCGGGTCGCGATGGGCCGGGCGATCGTGCGGCAGGCCGAGGCCTTCCTCTTCGACGAGCCGCTGTCCAACCTCGACGCCAAGCTGCGCGGCCAGATGCGCACCGAGATCTCCCGGCTGCAGCGCCGGCTCGGCATCACCACCGTCTACGTCACCCACGACCAGACGGAGGCGATGACGCTGGGCGACCGGGTCTGCGTGCTCCGCAAGGGCAAGATCCAGCAGGTCGCCTCGCCGCGGGAGCTCTACGAGCAGCCGGTCAACCTGTTCGTCGCCGGGTTCATCGGCTCCCCGCCGATGAACTTCCTGCCGGCCCGGCTGGAAGGGCGCAGCCTCACCACGCCGTTCGGGCCGATCGAGCTCGACGAGCGCCGCGCGTCCGCCGTCACCGGCCGCGACCTCCTGCTGGTGGGCATCCGGCCGGAGTACTTCGAGGACGCATCGCTGGTCGACGAGGCGAAGCTGCCGCTGGGCTCGGTCTTCCGCGCCCGGGTCGACGTCACCGAGTGGCTCGGCGACCAGCAGTACGCCTACATCCCCTACGAGGCGCCGGCGGAGATCACCACCCAGCTGCGGGAGCTCTCCCGCGAGCTGGACTCCGAGGAGCTGCGCACCCAGGCCATCGTGTCCATCGACTCGACCAGCCGGATCCGCGAAGGCCGGGAGGCCGAGTTCTGGCTGGACAGCCGCAAGGTGCACGTCTTCGACCCGTCGACGGGGGAGAACCTCACCCGCGACGCCGAGGCGGGTGCGGCGCTGACCCGGATGGCGACCGAGGACCGTGAGGAGCAGATCGCCGAGTCGACCGGCGGACCGGCCGGCCGCAGCGGCGCCGGCGGGGCGCACACCGCAGGCGCGGCCTGAGCACCGGCCGCCGGCCCGTCCACCCCGGGTCGGCGGCCGCCGGACCCCCGGGCATGATCATGCCCGGGGGTTTGTGCTGTGCGCGTGCTGCGCACCTGACCCCGTGAGAGCCACCCGTGGACAGCGGAGCCCGACCCTGGAGGCAGCATGGACATCACCGCGACCGACGAGTGGGCCGCACTGGTCGACCACCACCGCGAGGTCACCGCGCGCACGCTGCGCGAGCTGTTCGCCGAGGACCCGGAGCGCGCGCACCGGCTGGCCGGCACGGCCGGTGACCTCTACGTCGACTGGTCCAAGCACCGGGTGACCGACGAGACGCTGCGGCTGCTCGTCGCGCTGGCCGAGAAGGCCGGGGTGCCGGCGCGGATCGAGGCGATGTTCCGCGGCGAGCACATCAACGCCACCGAGGACCGCGCCGTCCTGCACGTCGCGCTCCGGGCCCCGGCGTCGGTGCCGCTCACCGTCGACGGCCAGGACGTGACCGCCGACGTGCACGCGGTGCTGGCGAAGATGCGCGACTTCGCCGACCGGGTGCGGTCGGGGGAGTGGCGGGGGCACACCGGCGAGCGGATCACCGCGGTGGTCAACATCGGCATCGGCGGCTCCGACCTCGGCCCGGCGATGGCCTACACCGCGCTGCAGGACTACAGCGACCGCGGCCTCACCGCCCGCTTCGTCTCCAACATCGACCCGACCGACTTCGCCGAGAAGACCCGCGACCTCGACCCGGCGACGACGCTGTTCATCGTCTGCTCGAAGACCTTCACCACCCTGGAGACGCTGACCAACGCCACCGTCGCCCGCGACTGGCTGCTGGCCTCCGGCGCTGACGAGTCCGCCGTCGCCCGGCACTTCGTGGCCGTCTCCACCAACACCGACGCGGTCGCCGAGTTCGGCATCGACACCGACAACATGTTCGGGTTCTGGGACTGGGTCGGCGGCCGCTACTCCTTCACCTCCGCCGTCGGGCTGTCGCTGATGGTGGCCATCGGGCCGGCCGCCTACGACGAGATGCTGGCCGGCTTCCACACCGTCGACGAGCACTTCCGCACCGCCCCGCTGGCGGAGAACCTGCCGCTGCTGCACGGGCTGCTCAACGTCTGGTACACGAACTTCTTCGGTGCGCAGACCCACGCCGTGCTGCCCTACAGCCAGTACCTGTCCCGGCTGCCGGCCTACCTGCAGCAGCTGACGATGGAGAGCAACGGCAAGTCCGTCCGCTGGGACGGCGAGCCGGTGACGACGGCGACCGGCGAGGTCTGGTGGGGCGAGCCGGGCACCAACGGCCAGCACGCGTTCCACCAGCTGCTGCACCAGGGCACGTCGCTGGTCCCGGCGGACTTCATCGGGTTCGGCGAGCCCAACCACGACATCGGCGAGATGCACGACCTGCTGATGGCCAACCTCTTCGCGCAGAGCGCGGTGCTCGCCTTCGGCCGGACCGCCGAGGAGGTGCAGGCCGACGGGACGCCGGCCGACGTCGTCGCGCACAAGGTGATGCCGGGCAACCGGCCCTCGACCACCGTGCTGGCACCGAAGCTGACCCCGGGCACGCTGGGCCAGCTGATCGCCTTCTACGAGCACACCGTGTTCACCGAGGGCGCGATCTGGCAGATCGACTCCTTCGACCAGTGGGGCGTGGAGCTGGGCAAGGTGATGGCCCGCCAGCTGGGCCCGGCGCTGACCAGCGAGGCCCCGCCGGAGATGGACCAGGACGCCTCGACCGTGGCGCTGGTGCAGCACTACCGCCGCCTGCGCGGCCGCACCGCCTGACCCCTGCCTTCCGGGGCTTCGATCAGGTCACCTGATCAAAGGCCGTCCTCCCGCACCGACGTTGGTGCGGGAGGACAGCCTCTGGTGCAGGGGGACGGCATCTGGTGCAGGGGGGAGACACCTGGTGCGGGGGACGGCGCCGGGTGCGCGGGACGGCGTCCGGCGGACGCCGAGGGCCATTGCGGACCCTTCGCGCGTGCGCGGTGGCTGGCCGGGGCGGTCGCCTGGGACGATGATCGGGACAGCGTCGCCCGTGTCGCACCCCTCGCCGCCCGGCGGGGTGGCTGCGCCGGACTTGGAGGAGCCATGCCGAACCCGTTCGTGAAGCTGTGGAAGTACCTGACGGCCTCGGCCAACTCGCAGATCGACCAGCGCGCCGACCCGAAGATCCAGATCCAGCAGGCCATCGAGTCCGAGCAGCAGCGGCACCAGGCGCTGGCCAACCAGGCGGCCGCCGTCCTGGGCAACCAGCGGCAGCTGGAGATGCGGCTCAACCGCCAGCTCGGCGAGGTCGAGAAGCTGCAGGCCTCGGCGCGCCAGGCGCTGAACCTGGCCGACCAGACCCGCGGGTCCGGTGACGCGGCGAAGGCGTCGGAGTACGAGCAGGCCGCGGTCGCCTTCGCCACCCAGCTGGTCAGCGCCGAGCAGGCCGTGGAGGACCTCAAGCGGAGCCACGACGAGGCGCTGCAGGCCGCCGAGCAGGCCAAGGGCGCGGTGGAGACCAGCCGGATGCGGCTGCAGTCGACGCTGGCCGAGCGCACCAAGCTGATGTCGCAGCTGGAGCAGGCGAAGATGCAGGAGCAGGTCTCCGCGTCGCTGCGCCAGGTCAACGAGCTGTCGGCGCCGGGCAACACCCCGTCGCTCGGCGAGGTGCGCGACAAGATCGAGGCCCGCTACGCCAACGCGCTGGGGCAGGCGGAGCTCGCCCAGAACTCCGTCGAGGGCCGCATGCTCGAGGTGCAGAAGGCGACCATCGACGTCGCCGGCGCCTCCCGGCTCGCCGAGATCCGCGCAGCCATGGGCGGCGGCACCCCGGCGATCAGCGGCACCCAGGCCGCCGGCGCCATCGAGGCGGGCAACCCCGGGGTCGCCGGCACCGGTCTGGGCGCCGAGACCCCGGTGGCCCAGCCCGCCGAGCGTCCCGAGCAGTAGCAACCAGCACCCCGCGACGCGCACGTCCGGCAGCGGGGAGCCGGCCGGAGCCCCGTCGTCCCCCGGGACGGCGGGGCTCCTGCGTCAGCTGGCCGCGAGGGACGCCGGGCGGCCGGGCTCGCCGGTGCGCGCCAGCGGGTCGATCGGGCTGCGCGCCGCCTGGCACGCCGGGCACCAGTAGGTCACCCGCTCCTGCGTGTCCGGCCCCTGGTCGCCCAGCAGGATCGTGGTCCGGCAGCGGCGGCACGGGCGGCCCTTGCGGCCGAACACCCAGTGGTCCTCCCCGCGCCGGGTGGAGCCGGTGGTGCTCTGCTCGGGGCGGTCGCGGTTGGCCAGCATCAGCGTGCGGGCCCGCTCCACCAGCGCCGGCAGGTCGGGGACGTCGGCGACCCGGGTCCACGGGTGGGTGCGGGTCATGAAGAGCGTCTCGACCTTGTAGAGGTTCCCGATCCCGGCCAGGTTGCGCTGATCGAGGATGGCGACGCCGATCTGCTCGTCGGGGTGCGAGCGGAGCCGGCGCAGCGCCTCGTCGAGGTCCCAGTCCGGGCCGAGCACGTCGGGACCCAGGTGGCCGACCAGGTCGCCCTCCGCGCTGGTCGGCACGATCGTCATGTCGTGCAGCCGGTAGCCGACCACGTCCCACTGGTCGGTGGCCAGGACCGCCCGGATGCTGTGCGCCGGGCCGCCCTTCCACGGCGTGCCCTTGCGGTAGATGTGCCAGCTGCCGTCCATCCGGTAGTGCGTGCGCAGCGTCCGGCCGTCGGCGAACCGGGTGAGCATGTGCTTGCCGCGCGGCACCACCTCGGTGACCGTCGCGCCGGCGAGGTCGACGGTGGCCAGCTGGGGCACCCGCAGCTCGCCCTTCGTCAGCACGGCGCCGGCCAGCGCGGTGTTCATCCGGTTGGCGGCCAGCCAGACCGTGTCTCCTTCGGGCATCCCCCCATGATCCCCGGCTGCGGCGGTCCGCGCCTCAGTACGAGGCGCGGCGGGGCTCGGTCCCGGGCAGGCCGGTGCGGGCCCGCGGGTCGACCGGTGCGGGCGCGGCCTGGCACTGCGGGCACCACCAGGTGACCCGCTCCTGCAGGTCCGGGCCCTGGTCGCCGAGCAGGATGGTGCTGCGGCAGCGGCGGCACGGCCGGCCCTTGCGGCCGGCGACCCAGTGGTCCTGCCCGCGGCGGGTGATGCCGGTGGTGCTCTGCTCGGGGCGGTCGCGGTTGGCCAGCATCAGCGTGCGGGCCCGCTCCACCAGCGCCGGCAGGTCGGGGACGTCGGCGACCCGCGCCCAGGGGTGCACGCCGGTGAGGAACAGCGACTCGACCTTGTAGAGGTTCCCGATCCCGGCCAGGTTGCGCTGGTCGAGGATCGCGACGCCGATCTGCTCGTCGGGGTGCGATCGGAGCCGGCGCAGCGCCTCGTCGAGGTCCCAGTCCGGGCCGAGCACGTCCGGGCCGAGGTGGCCGACCAGCTCGCCCTCCCCGCTGGTGGGCACCAGGCGCATGTCGTGCAGCCGGTAGCCGACGCACACCCATTCGTCGGTGGCCAGGACCGCGCGGACGGCGTGGCCGGGGCCGCCCCGCCACCGCGAGCCCGGTCGGTAGATGTGCCAGCTGCCGTCCATCCGGTAGTGCGTGCGCAGGGTCCGGCCGTCCGCGAGGCGGGTGAGCATGTGCTTGCCGCGCGGCACCACCTCGCTCACCGTCGCACCGGCCAGGTCGACGGCCGCGAGCTGGGGCACGCGCAGCTCACCCCGGCGCAGCGTGGCGCCGGCCAGCGCGGTGTTCATCCGCTGGGCGGCCAGCCAGACGGTGTCTCCCTCGGGCACGACACCCATGGTCCCCGGGCCGGGGGCGCCGTGCACCGGGCACGTCGACCTCGGTGCGCTGGGCTGCGCCGACCGCTGGGCGGACCTGGCGGTCGCGGCTCGGCCCACCGAGTGGGACGACGGGCCGGGTGGGACGGGCACCTGCTCCACGCCTGCGGCGTCGACCCGGACCCGCTGCGGCAGGCCTGGCACCGGCTGCTCTGGGACGCCGGTCCCTGACCTCCCGGCCGGACCGGCGCCGACGATCCGGCGGGCCACCAGGCCGGGTGACCTGAGGTGAGGGTGCTGACACCCGGGAACAGGCTGGGATCCGTCGGCGCTGAGAGCACCGTGACCATCCCGACGCGTCTGCGCAGCCTCACCGGCGGCCCCGTCCAGCAGCCGGCCGCGGAGCCGGTGACGGTGACCGTCGCCCGGGTGGTCCGCCCGGAGCTGCAGGCGGACTTCGAGCGCTGGGCCGCCGACGTCCAGCAGCGGCTGACGACGTTCCCGGGCAACCTGGGGTCGTCGCTGCTGCGGCCGGGCCCGGGCAGCGACGAGTTCCACCTGGTCTTCCGGTTCGTCGACGACGAGGCGCTCAGCGCCTGGGAGCGGTCGCCGGAGCGCGCCGACGCCCTGGCCCGGGTGCACCGGCTGACCGAGGACACCCGCACGGCCCGCGCGGTGGGCCTGGAGACGTTCTTCGCGGTGCCCGCCCGCCCTGGACCGGCCTGGCGCAGCTGGCTGCTCACCGTGGTCGTCGTGCTCGCGGTGACCACCAGCTTCCAGCTGGTCGCCGTGCCGTTCGTCGGCTCGTGGCCCTGGGGCCTGCGGCTGGTGCTGTCGGCGACCTACGTCGTGTCGGCGCTGCGCGTGCTGATGCCGCTGCTCAGCCGGAAGCTCGGCCCCTGGCTGCAGGGCGAGCGGCGCCGCTGACGTCACGGCCCCGACGGCGCGAGCCCGGGGTCGTCAGCCGCGCAGCCGCAGGCCCCGGGGGGTGGCGGTGAAGCCGGCGGCCTGCAGGGCCGCGGTCAGCGGCCCGGACTCGTGCACCGAGGCGCCGTCGGCCTTCTGCACCGTCATCCGGCCCAGCGCGCCGGAGGCCACCGCGGTGGACAGCGCGGTCGCCGCCTCCTTGAGCGCCGTCTCGTCCTCGGTCCAGGACAGCAGGGTCTTGCCGCCGCGCTCCACGTAGAGCACCAGCTGCCCGTCGACCAGCACCACCAGCGCCCCGGCCTTGCGCCCGGCCCGGTGCCCGGTCTTGCGCGACCCGGTGCCCTCCCCCAGGTCGACCGCCCCGCCCTCGACGGGGCCCTCAGCGGAGGCCACCGGCCGCTCCGGCCAAGGCAGAGCCGCGCCGTAGACGTTGGCCGGGTCGGTGGCGGCCAGGACGACCGGCCCGGCCGGCACCCGGTCGGGGCTGGCGAAGGTGCGCAGCCGGTCGATCGAGCCCGGCGTGCCGAACTGGGCGGCGCCCAGCGTCTCGACGAAGTAGCCGCGGCGGGCCCGGCCGTTCTCCTCGAACGCGCGCAGCACCGGGTAGACCGCGGAGAAGCCACCGGTGACCTGCTCGGCCTGCACCGCACCCCGGGTGAGCACCCCGTGCCGCTCCAGCAGCGCCTCGGCCCGCGCGGTGGTGCGCTTGGTGGTGTTGCCCTCCAGCTCCGGCAGCCGCGACCAGCGGCCGGCCATCGCCGGCGGCCCGGTGCGGCTGGGCATCGCCGGGCGACCGAGCCGGGTGCGGCCGTAGCCGTACCGGGTGCGGTCCAGCCGGGCGCGCGGCGCGGCGGGCTGGCGCTTGTGCGTGCCGCCACCGGACAGCCGCACCCGCAGCGGGGCGAGGGTGTCGTTGGTGAGCGCGCCGGCCCACACCAGGTCCCAGATCTCCTCCGCCAGCGCGGTGTCGTCGGTGGCGCCGACCCGGTCGGACAGCGACCGGAAGAACATCGCCTGCCCGCCGGCCAGCTCCTCGAGCAGGGCGGCGCCGTGGCCGCCCTCGACGGAGGCGGCGCCCGGCGGCTCCGGCAGCAGCAGCGGGGCCAGGTCGGCCGGCACCAGCGTGACCCAGCCGTCGCCGCCGGAGAGCCCGCCGGCGCCGGCCCACAGCACCTCACCGGCGCTGGTCAGCTCGTCGAGCAGCGCCGGGGAGTAGCCCTGCACCCGGGACGGCAGCACCAGCGACTCCAGCGCCGACGCCGGCACCAGCGCCCCGGCCAGCTGCTCGACGACGGCGAGCACGCCGTCGACCCCGCGCATCCGGCCGCCGACCGACTGCCACGAGGGCGTGAACCGGGCCAGCGTGTCGATCGGGACCGGCTCCACCTCCTGGCGCAGCTTGGCCAGCGACCGCCGCCGGATGGAGCGCAGCACCTCGGCGTCGCACCACTCCTGACCGGTGCCGCCGGGCCGGAACTCGCCGGTGACCAGCCGCCCGGTGCCGACCAGCCGCTGGACGGTGGCGGTGACCACCGCGACGCCGAGCCCCAGCCGGGCGGCGACCTCGGGCGGGGCGAACGGGCCGTGCGTGCGGGCGTAGCGGCCGATCAGGTCGCCCAGCGGGTCGGCGACCGGCTCGGTGAAGACCTCGGGCACCCCCACCGGCAGCGCCGTGCCCAGCGCGTCCCGGAGCCGGCCGGCGTCCTCGATGGCGACGTGCCGCTCCTCGCCGGCGATCCGGACCACCAGGGCCCGGCGGGAGACGACCAGCTCGGCCAGCCAGTCCGCCGGCACACCGCGGGCGGCGGCCTCGGCGACGGTCAGGTCGCCGATCCCGCGGAGCAGGTCGCTGGCGCCGTCGACGTCACGCGGGTGCCGCTGCTCGGGCAGCCGCTGCAGCTCCGCCTCGACCTCGGTCATCGCGTCGCCGTCGAGCAGCTCGCGCAGCTCCGAGCGGCCCAGCAGCTCGGCCAGCAGCCCGGTGTCCAGGGCGAGGGCCTGCGCCCGGCGCTCGGCCATCGGGGCGTCGCCCTCGTAGATGAACTGGCCGACGTAGCCGAACAGCAGCGACTGGGCGAAGGGCGAGGCGGTCTGGGTCTGCACGTCGACGACCCGCACCCGGCGGGCCCGGACGTCGCTCATCAGCTCGACGAGGCCGGGCACGTCGTACACGTCCTGCAGCACCTCCCGGACCGCCTCGAGGGTGATCGGGAAGGACGAGAACTCGCTCGCCACCGACAGCAGCTGGGCGGCCCGCTGGCGCTGCTGCCACAGCGGGGTGCGGCGGCGCGGGTCGCGGCGGGGGAGCAGCAGGGCGCGGGCGGCGCACTCGCGGAACCGGCTGGCGAACAGCGCCGAGTTGCCGACCTCGGCGGTCACCTCGCGCTCCACGTCGTCCGGGTCGAGCACGGCCAGGTCGGACTCCGGCGCCTCGCCGGTGGTGTCCGGCAGCCGGAGCACGATGCCGTCGTCGGAGTGCATGGAGGCGACGTCGACGCCGTAGCGCTCGCGGAGCCGGGCGGCCAGGACCAGCGCCCACGGCGCGTTGACCTGGGCGCCGAAGGGGGAGTGCACCACCAGCCGCCAGTCGCCGAGCTCGTCGCGGAACCGCTCGACCAGCAGCGTCCGGTCGTCGGGCAGGTGGCCGGTGGCCGCCTTCTGCTCGGCCAGGTAGGCGAACAGGTTGGCCGCGCCCCACTCGTCGAGCCCGGCCGCGCGGGCCCGCTCGGTGCCGGCCTCGGGGGTGGCCGAGCCGACCTCGCGGAGGAAGGCGCCCAGCGCCCGGCCCAGCTCGAGCGGCCGGCCGAGGGTGTCGCCGTGCCAGAACGGCATCTTCCCGGGCAGCCCGGGGGCCGGGCTGACCAGCACCCGGTCGTGGGTGATCTCCTCGATCCGCCAGGACGACGACCCGAGCAGGAACACATCGCCCACCCGGGACTCGTAGACCATCTCCTCGTCCAGCTCACCGACCCGCCGGCCGCCGTTCTCGCCGGCACCGGAGACCAGGAAGACGCCGAACAGCCCGCGGTCGGGGATGGTGCCGCCGCTGGTGACCGCCAGCCGCTGGGCACCGGCCCGGGCGGTGAGGGTGTCGGTGACCCGGTCCCAGGTGAGCCGCGGGCGCAGCTCGGCGAAGGCGTCGGAGGGGTAGCGGCCGGCGAGCATGTCGAGCACCGCGTGCAGCGCGGAGTCCGGGAGACCGGCGAAGGCGGCCGACCGGCGCAGCACGGACGCGACGTCCTCGACGGTGCGCGGCCGCTCGGAGACCATCGCGACGATCTGCTGGGCCAGCACGTCCAGCGGGTTGCGCAGGTAGCGGGTGGACTCGATCGCCCCGGCGCGCATCCGCTCGGCCACCACGGCGCTCTGCACCAGGTCGCCCCGGAACTTCGGGAAGATGACGCCCTCGCTGACCGCGCCGACCTGGTGCCCGGCCCGGCCGACCCGCTGCAGCCCGGAGGCGACGTTCGGCGGCGACTCGACCTGCACCACCAGGTCGACCGCCCCCATGTCGATGCCCAGCTCCAGGGACGACGTCGCCACGACCGCGGGCAGCTGGCCGGACTTGAGCGCCTCCTCGACCACGGCCCGCTGCTCGCGGGAGACCGAGCCGTGGTGCGCCGAGGCGACCGGCTTGACCTCGACCGGCAGCCCGCCGCCGACACCGGCCTGCGCCATCAGCTGGGCCGGGTTGGCGCCGTGCGGCATCGGCTCGCCGGTGGCCCGCTCGTAGGCGAGCTCGTTGAGCCGGCTGGTGAGCCGCTCGGCCAGCCGGCGGGAGTTGGCGAAGACGATGGTGCTGCGGTGGGACTCGATGAGGTCGAGCACCCGCTCCTCGACCGCCGGCCAGATCGACGTCCGCGGCTGGTTGCCCGCCGCGGAGCCCTCCAGCTCGCCGGTCGGCTGGCCGAGCTGGCTCATGTCCTCGACCGGGACGACGACCGACAGGTCCCACTTCTTCTCCGAGGGCGGCGCGACGACCTGCACCGGGCGGCCGCCGGCGAGGAAGGTGGACACCTCCTCGATCGGGCGCACGGTCGCCGAGAGCCCCACCCGCTGCGCCGGGCGTTCCAGCAGCTCGTCGAGCCGGTCCAGCGAGACGGCCAGGTGCGCGCCGCGCTTGGTGCCGCAGACGGCGTGCACCTCGTCCAGGATGACCGTCTCCACCCCGCGCAGGGACTCCCGCGCCTGGCTGGTGAGCAGCAGGAACAGCGACTCCGGGGTGGTGATCAGGATGTCCGGCGGGCGCCGGGCGAACAGCCTGCGCTCGTCGGCAGGGGTGTCACCGGAGCGGACCCCGACGGTGATCTCGGGCCGGGTCAGGCCCAGCCGCGCGGCGGCCTGGCCGATGCCGGTCAGCGGCGCGCGCAGGTTCCGCTCGACGTCCACGGCCAGCGCCTTGAGCGGGGACACGTAGAGCACCCGGCAGCGGGCCAGCGGGTCCTCCGGCGGCGGGCTGGCGGCGAGCCGGTCCAGCGACCAGAGGAACGCCGCCAGGGTCTTGCCCGAGCCGGTGGGGGCGACGACGAGGGCGTGGTCGCCGCTGCTGATGGCCGACCAGGCGCCCTCCTGGGCCGACGTCGGCTGCTCGAAGGCGCCGGTGAACCACGCCTGGGTGGGCGGTGAGAACCGCTCGAGGGCCGACACGCCGTCCAGTGTCCACGCGGGTCCGACAGTTCGCCGGGAGTCGATCCGGCGACGAGTCGACCTGTCGACCTGTCGACGTCCGGCCCAGGGCGAATCACACTGGTGTGGTTCGCACCGCCGTCGGGCTGGAGGAACCGTGCTGCGCACCAGGGTCGACTCGTCGAACATCGCCACGGTCGGCTACGACGAGGAGCAGCGGGTCATGGAGATCGTCTTCCGGGACGGCCGCGTCTACCACTTCCTCGAGGTCCCGCCCGAGCGCGTGCTCTCGCTGCTCCGCGCGGAGAGCAAGGGCCGCTTCTTCAACTCCGAGATCAAGGACGCCTTCGCGTACCGGGCTGTCGGCCGGCGCTGGCGCTGAGCCACACTGCGTGGCATGCGTCACAGCCTGTACGAGGCCGACCACGAGGCCTTCCGGGAGAGCGTCCGCGCGTTCCTGGACAAGCAGGTCGTCCCCTTCCACGACCAGTGGGAGGTGGACGGCATCGTGCCGCGGGAGCTGTGGACCGCGGCGGGCGCCCAGGGGCTGCTCGGCATGGAGATGCCCGTGCAGCACGGTGGCGGCGGGGTGCGCGACTTCCGCTTCTCCTGCGTGCTCAACGAGGAGCTCACCCGGATCGGGGCCAGCGGCGTCGGGTTCGGCCTGCACAACGACGTGGTGGGCCCCTACCTGCGCGACCTGGCCACCGACGAGCAGCAGCAGCGCTGGCTGCCGCGGTTCTGCGCCGGTGAGCTGATCACCGCCATCGCGATGACCGAGCCCGGGGCCGGCAGCGACCTGCAGGGCATCCGGACCACCGCCCGCCGGGACGGCGACGGCTGGGTGCTCAACGGCGCCAAGACGTTCATCACCAACGGCATCAACGCCGACCTGGTCGTCGTGGTGGCCCGGACGGCGACCGAGGGCCCGGCCTCCCGCGGGCTCAGCCTGCTCGTCGTCGAGCGCGGCATGCCCGGGTTCAGCCGGGGCCGGAACCTGGACAAGGTCGGGCTCAAGGCGCAGGACACCGCGGAGCTGTTCTTCGATGACGTCCGGGTGCCCGACGGGCAGCTGCTCGGCACCCGGGACGCCGGTTTCGCGCACCTGATGCAGAACCTCCCGCAGGAGCGGCTGCACATCGCGGTCTCCGCGGTGGCGAGCGCGGAGACCGTGCTGGCGCTGACCGTCGAGTACGTCACCGACCGGACGGCGTTCGGCCGGCCGGTCGGCTCGTTCCAGCACTCCCGGTTCGTCCTGGCCGAGCTGCAGACCGAGGTGACCGTCGCCCGCACCTTCGTCGACGAGTGCGTCCGGCAGCTGGACTCCGGCGAGCTCACCGCGACCGACGCGGCGATGGCCAAGTGGTGGACGACGGACCTGCAGCACAAGGTGGCCGACCGCTGCCTGCAGCTGCACGGCGGCTACGGGTACATGAGCGAGTACCGGGTCGCCAAGGCCTGGCGGGACTCCCGGGTGCAGTCGATCTACGGCGGCACCAACGAGATCATGAAGGAGATCATCGGCCGCTCGATGGGCCTCTAGCAGGCCAGCAGGCCGAACCGCTCCTTGAGCGCCAGCACCCGGCCGGCGGCCTCGGTCACCCGGCCGGCGAACGCCTCGTCCGCCGTCGCGCGGTCGGTGAGGGCCTGCGCCAGGGGCGCGGCGTCGGCGGGGCTGACGGTCAGCACGACGTCCACGCCGGCGGCCACCGAGTCGACCCCGCGCTGGGCCAGCGGCGTCTCGGCCAGGGCCGCCGCGTTGCCCACGTCGTCGCTGATCACCACCCCGTCGAAGCCCAGCTGCCCGCGCAGCAGGTCCAGGACGGCGGGGGAGAACAGCGCCGGGGCCGCCGGGTCCAGCTGCGGGTAGGTGGCCGAGCTGACCATCACCGCGCCGGCACCCGCGTCCACGGCGGCGGCGAACGGCGCCAGGAACGGGTCGTCCGGGGTGGTCTCCGGGTCGGTCGCGCCCAGGTCGGTGTCGGTGTTCACCTGCACCCGGCCCAGCCCCGGGAAGTGCTTGGCGGTGGCGACCACCCCGGCGTCCTGCAGGCCGCCGACGACGGCGGTCACGGACGCGGCGACCGCCTGCGGGTCGCTGCCGAACTGCCGGTCGACCGCGCCGATCGGCGGGTTCTGCGACTCCGTGCCGGCCGGCACGGTGTCGGCGACCGGGCCGAGGTCCATGGTGATGCCGGCTGCGCGCAGCTGGCCGGCCCAGCCCTCGGTGGCCGACCGCAGCGCCGCAGGGTCCAGCCGGCCCTGCTCGACGGCGGAGGGCACCCGGTCGAAGCCCGGTCCCTGCAGCGTCTGCACCAGCCCGCCCTCCTGGTCCACGGCGATCTGCAGCGGCAGCGCCGCCGCCTCCTGCAGCTGGGCGACCGCGGCGCCCACGGTCGCGGCGTCGGCGGAGCTGCGGCCCTGCAGGAACAGCCCGCCCACCGGGACGCCGCCCAGCTCGGCCGTGCCGCCCACCGGGTCGCCGGCCGGGACGCCGACCATCAGCAGCTGGCCGACCTGCCGGTCGAGGGGGAGGCCGGCCAGCGTCTGCTCCGCGCAGGTCGGCGGCGGCGCCGACGACGACGGCTCGGCGGACGACGACGCAGCCGGCCCGGACGTCGTCCCGGCGGACCCGCAGGCGCTGAGCCCGAGCAGCGCCACGGCGACGAGCAGCCCGTCCCGGGTACGCACCAGCGGTCCCACCTCCTGCGTCCTCGTGTGCCGTCGTCGTGTTCCGTGGTCGAGCCGCTCCGGGAGCCGCCCGGGGGCCGCCCGCCGTCCGGCACACTCGCCCGGTGACCGGACCCGCACCGACCGCGCCGGACCTGGCGGCGGTCCAGCGTCGCACCCTCGTGGTGCTGTCCTCCGCGGTGGCCCTCGGCGGGCTGGGCGTGACGGTGGGGATCACCGTCGGCGGGCTGCTCGCCCGTGAGGTGGCCGGCAGCGACGCCGCCGCAGGGCTCGGCCAGACCGCCAGCGTGCTGGGCTCGGCGCTGGTCGCCGTCCCGCTGGCCCGGGCCAGCGACCGGTGGGGCCGGCGGGCCGGGCTCGCCTGCGGCTACGGCGTGGCGGCCGTCGGTGGCGCCGTCGTGGTCGGCGCGGCGGCGCTGTCGTCGCTGACGCTGCTGCTCGTCGGGCTCTTCCTGTTCGGCGCGGCCACCAGCAGCGGCCTGCAGGCCCGCTACGCCGCCGCCGACCTGGCCGAGCCGGAGCACCGCGGTCGAGCGCTGTCGCTGGTGGTGTGGGCGACGACGATCGGCTCGGTGCTCGGCCCCAACCTGGCCGACCCGGGCGGGGCGCTGGGCAGCGCCCTCGGCCTGCCCGAGCTCGGCGGTGCGTTCGTGCTGTCCATCGCGGCCTTCGCCGTCGTCGTGCTGGGCGCACTGCTGCTGCTCCGCCCGGACCCGCTGCTGCTGGCCCGCCGGCTGGCCGTCGGCTCCGGGCCGGCCGGGCCGCCGCCGCGCACCGGGGCCGGTACGGCCCTGCGGGCGGTGTGGGCCTCACCCGGTGGACGGCTGGGGCTCACCGCCGTCGTCGTGTCGCACGCGGTGATGGTCGGCCTGATGGTGATGACGCCGGTGCACATGGGCGCCGGGCACAGCACCACCGACGGGACGACGCTGCGGGTGATCGGCCTGGTGATCAGCGTGCACGTCGCCGGGATGTACCTGTTCTCCCCGGCGGTCGGGTGGCTGGCGGACCGGGCCGGGCGCTCGGCCACCGTGGCGCTGGGCGGGGTGCTGCTCCTGCTGGCCGCCGTCGTCGCCGGCACCGCCCCGGCCGGGGCGGCCCTGCAGCTGGGCGCCGGCCTGCTGCTGCTCGGCCTCGGCTGGTCCTGCGGGCTGGTCGCCGGGTCCACGCTGGTGACCGAGTCGGTGCCGGCGTCGCTGCGGCCCACCGCCCAGGGCGCCACCGACCTGCTGATGGGGCTGGGTGCGGCCGTCGCCGGCGCGGTGGGCGGTCCGCTGCTGGCCTGGGGCGGTTTCGGCCTGGTCGCGGTGGTCTCGGCGGTCTTCGTCGTCCCGCTGGTGGTCGTCTGGGCCGGTGCCCGGACGGCGCCGGTCGGGTCGCGCGGCTGAGCGTCGCGCCGGTCCGCTCGGCCGGTGGGTACGGTCGTCGGCGTGCGGTTGCAGGACTTCTGGTCTCGGATGGAACGTCAGTTCGGCTCGGCCCGGTCGGAGACCGTGTTCCGGGACCACGTCTTCGGTCCGTTGGGCGGGCGGACGGCGGCGGAGGCCATCGAGGCCGGGGTGCCGGTCCGCACCGTCTGGCTGGAGATCTGCAAGGAGTACGACGTCCCGCCGAAGGAGCGCTGAGCCGCCTCCGGCGGGACCACCGGCTCAGGCGGCCGAGCGCGCCGCGAGCGCCGTGCGGACGTACTCGGCCAGCGTCGTGGTGGGCCGACCGGCCAGCTGGGACAGCGTGGTGCTGCCGGTGTCCAGGGCGCCCTGGGCGATCGACTGGTCCAGCCCGACCACGAACTGCGCCGTCCCCTCGGGCAGGCCGGCCCCGACCAGCGTGCTCAGGTGCTCCTCGGCGCTCAGGTCGCGGAAGGTGACCTCGCGGCCGGTCTCCGCGGCGACGGCGGCGGCCAGCTCGGCCATGGTGAAGGCCTCGTCGCCCCCCAGCTCGTGGACGCCGACCGGGGGCTGCTCGGCGGTGAGCACGGCCACCGCACCCGCGGCGAAGTCGGCCCGGGTGGCGGCGGCGATCCGGCCGGCGCCGGAGCTGCCGCTGAGCTCGCCGGTGTCGGCGGCCTGCCCGATCGGCGCGGCGTAGTTCTCCAGGTACCAGTTGTTGCGCAGCACGACGGCGGGGATGCCGAAGTCGGCGATCAGCCGCTCGGTGGCGATGTGCTCGGGGGCCAGCGGCAGCGAGGTGTCGTCGGCCTTGGGGGCGCTGGTGTAGACGACCAGGCCGACTCCGGCGGTCTTCGCCGCCTGTAGCACGTTGGTGTGCTGGGGGACGCGCTGGCCGACCTCGTTGCCGGAGACCAGCAGCAGCCGGTCGACGCCCTGCAGCGCGCTGACCAGGGCGGCCTCGTCGGTGTAGTCGGCCTGGCGGACCTGCACGCCGCGGCCGGCGAGGTCGGCGGCCTTCTCCGGCGTGCGGACGACGGCGACGACCTCCCCGGCGGGCACGCCGGCGTCGAGCAGGCCGGTGACGACGAGGCGGCCGAGTTGGCCGGTGGCTCCGGTGACGGCGATCATGGGGCTCCTTAGAGTGCTCTCTGTCCGATGGGTACTAACGAATCGTTAGTACCGGTCCGGCGGACGGTACCCTCGATCAGGACGGCGCGCGAGAGGGGTTGCGGGATGGCGGAACAGACGGTCGAGGAGCTGGTGGCCGACGTCTTCAGCCGGGCCTGCACCTCCCGCGAGGCGCTCGAGCACGTCACCGGCAAGTGGTCGCTGCTGGCCCTGTCGGCGCTGGCGGAGAGCCCGCGGCGGTTCGGTGAGCTGCGCCGCCGGATCGAGGGGGTCAGCGAGAAGATGCTGGCGCAGAGCCTGCAGACCCTGGAGCGCGACGGCTGGGTGCACCGCGAGGTCCGCTCGACGATCCCGCCGCACGTGGAGTACCGGCTCACCGCGGCCGGCGCCGACCTGGTGCCGCACCTGCTGGGCCTGATCGGCTTCGTCGAGGACCGGATGCCCGGCGTCCGGGCCGCCCGCGCGGCCGCCGACGGACTGCCGCGGCCGGGGGCCGGCGAGGGCTCCACCGGGCGCTGACGGCTGCGCCCCCGGCCGCCGCGCGCCGCCGGGGTCGGTGGCCACGACGCCTCCGGCGTGTCGCTGGAATCGAACAGGTGTTCGGCATACCGTGTCCACAGGTCCGGTCCCCGTCCACAGACGGGCCCGGTCCGCGGAAAGTGTCAGACCCCCGCCCTAGCGTCGGCGACGACCCGCTACAGCGACATCCGAAGGTGGCCACCATGGCAACGCTCGACCGCGACAAGGCCCTCGACATGGCCCTCGCCCAGATCGACAAGCAGTTCGGCAAGGGCTCCGTCATGCGCCTGGGCGACTCGCCCGAGGTGGCCATGAAGGTCATCCCGACCGGCTCGATCGCCCTCGACATCGCCCTCGGCGTCGGCGGCCTGCCCCGCGGCCGGGTCGTCGAGGTCTACGGCCCGGAGGCCTCGGGCAAGACGACGGTCGCCCTGCACGCGGTGGCCAACGCGCAGGCCGCGGGCGGCATCGTCGCCTTCATCGACGCGGAGCACGCGCTCGACCCCGACTACGCCCGGGCGATCGGCGTCGACACCGACGCCCTGCTGATCAGCCAGCCCGACACCGGTGAGCAGGCGCTGGAGATCGCGGACATGCTGATCCGCTCCGGTGCGCTCGACCTGATCGTCGTCGACTCGGTGGCCGCCCTGGTGCCCCGCGCCGAGATCGAGGGCGAGATGGGCGACAGCCACGTCGGCCTGCAGGCCCGGCTGATGAGCCAGGCGCTCCGCAAGATCACCGGTGCGCTGAGCAACTCCGGCACGACCTGCATCTTCATCAACCAGCTGCGCGAGAAGGTGGGCGTCGTCTACGGCTCGCCGGAGGTCACCACCGGTGGCCGGGCGCTGAAGTTCTACTCCTCGGTCCGGCTCGACATCCGCCGCATCGAGACCCTCAAGCAGGGCACCGACGCGGTCGGCAGCCGGGTGCGGGTCAAGGTCGTGAAGAACAAGGTCGCCGCCCCGTTCAAGCAGGCCGAGCTCGACCTCATCTGGGGCACCGGCTTCAGCCGCGAGGGCGGCCTCATCGACATCGGTGTCGAGCAGGGCTTCGTCCGCAAGTCCGGCGCCTGGTACACGTACGAGGGCGACCAGCTCGGCCAGGGCAAGGAGAACGCCCGCAACTTCCTGCGGGACAACCCCGACCTCGCCGACGAGATCGAGAAGAAGATCAAGGACAAGCTGGGCATCGGCGTCGCCAAGGTCGACCCGGCCGCCGTCGCCGCCGAGCCGGCCGACTTCTGATCCCGCCGGTGTCCGACACGCTGTCCGACGGCGGTCCGGGCGGGGGCTCCGACGCGGACGCGGCGCCGGCCGACGACGAGGGTCGTCGGTCTGGCGGCCGCGGCCGCCGCGGCGGGGCTCGCGGCGGCTCCCGCGGCTCGGGCGGCGGTGGGTTCGGCGACCGCTCCGGGCGCCGCACGGCGAGCGGGCCGCAGTGGAGCTCCCGGTCCGCCGACCCCGACGCCCCGGCGGCGGAGATGGAGGACCCGGAGTCCGTCGCCAAGGGCATCTGCCTGCGCGCGCTCACCGGCACCGCGAAGACGCGCAAGCAGCTGGCCGAGCTGCTGGCCAAGAGGGACGTCCCGGCTGAGGTGGCCGATGCCGTGCTCGACCGGTTCGCCGAGGTCGGGCTGATCGACGACGCCGCGTTCGCGGCCGCCTGGGTCTCCACCCGGCAGTCCGGCCGCGGGCTGGCCCGCCGGGCGCTCGCCTCCGAGCTGCGGGCCAAGGGCGTCGACGGCGAGGTGGCCGCGGCGGCCGTCGCCGAGGTCGACCCGCAGGACGAGTGGGACTCCGCCCGCCGGCTGGTCGAACGCAAGATGCCGTCGATGCAGCGGCTGGACCGGGTGACCGCCGAGCGCCGTCTGATGGGCATGCTGGCCCGGAAGGGCTACGGCGGTGGGCTGGCCGGCTACGTCGTCCGCGAGGCGCTGGACGGCGCCGGTGCGGCCGAGGACGCCGCCGCGGAGGCCGAGGACCCGGCGCTGGATGCCGGCCCGCCCGAGGACGCACCGGTCTGGACGCCGGCACGGTCCGCTGCCCGAGCCGCCGCACGTGCCGCCGCAGCTCCCGAGGAGCTGGACGAGGCCGGGGTGGGGGTCGAGGTGGGGGAGGGGCGCGCCCGGCCGATCGGCGGGAGCCGCCAGGCCCCGCCGCACATCTGGGTCGACGACCTGCCCTGACCGGGCGGGTCGCCCACTGGCTCCGACCGCACCGGTCGGCGTGCCGCGCCCCACCGACAGATCAGCCGATGCGACGACGGTCGCATCGGCTGATGGTCGTGCCCGGGGCGATCGCGCCTCGCCCGGTCGGGCGGCGCCAGGCCGCCCGGGGTCCTGCAGGTCGTCCTCGCAGATCGTCCTCGCAGATCGTCCTCGCGGGCCGGCCCGTGCTGCCCCTCCCCGTGGCCGGGGCAGCGCCGTCCCGGGCCCGGCCGGCCACGAGGTGGCTCGGCGGGCCTCAGGCGACCACAGGACGGCTCAGCGGTTGAGCCAGGCGGTGATGTCGATGGCCACGCCGCCGGAGGCCTCCTCGTCGGGGGTCAGCCAGCGGCGGCTGCGCTCCTGGCCGGCGCCCAGCCACAGCTCGATGGCCGTGTCGAACTGCGACATGGTGATCTCCTTGCCGGCGATGGCGCTGGCCGGGCCCAGGAACGTCACGTCGGCCTCGTGGCCACCGGGGTAGAGCAGCACCACCCGGCAGCGGGCGCGGCGGTGCCGGGCAGGCGGCACGGCCTCGCGGACGATCGCGGACTCGGCACCGGCGGCGGCAGCGAAGCGGCGTGCGCTGGCGCGCAGCTTCCCGACGAAGATCTGGGTCGTCGTCTCCAGGTCGTTGTGCTCGGGGATGTCCAGGTGCATGTGGCGCGGCGCGGCAGCGGTGGAGGTCACGTCCCTACTCTCGGCAGGACCGGGCCGGGGGGTCATCGGCTAGATGTGCCAAGCCCTGCGCCTGACTCGGGCACTCCGCCCGCCGACGGGTGACCCAGGGGCCCGTGGGACGGCGGGGACGGGTGGAACCCCAGGCGTCCCACCGCGCAGGTGCGACGCGGGTCACGCCGGCGCCCCCGACGGGTGGACGCGGCACAGCGAACGGCCCCGGTGTCCAATGGACACCGAGGCCGTCAGCGGGGGCCCGCTGGAAGCGGGGAGGGGACTCAGGGACGCTGCGGCGCGTCCAGGGTCACCCCGGTGACCGCGGCGGAGTCCGCGGGCAGTTCCACCTTCGTCGTCCCGGCCGTCTTGGCGTTCTGGCTGGTGCGCTTCTCGATGTACTTCGCCAGCTGGGACAGCAGCACGTTGACCAGGATGTAGATCAGCCCGGCCGCGACGTAGAGCTGGAAGGTGTACCGCGGCCCGAAGCTGAAGTTCAGCGTCTCGACCAGGCTGCGGGAGGTCCGCAGCAGCTCCATGTAGCCGACGATGAAGCCCAGCGAGCTGTCCTTGAGCAGGACGACGAGCTGCGCCACCAGCACCGGCAGCATCCGGCGCACGGCCTGCGGTACCAGCACGAAGCTCATGACCTGCCACTTGCGCATGCCCAGCGCGTACGCCGACTCGCTCTGCCCGCGGTCGACCGACAGGATCCCGGCCCGGATGATCTCGGCGAGCACGGCCATGTTGTAGAGCGTGAGCCCGAGCGCCAGCGCGCCGAACGCGCTGAGCGAGAGGCCGACCTGGGGCAGGAACAGGAAGCAGAAGAGGATCAGCACCAGCAGCGGCACCGCGCGGAAGAACTCCACGACGGCCACCACCGGGACGCGCAGCCAGGCGTGCTCGGAGAGCCGGCCGACCGCGAGCAGGGCGCCCAGCACGGTGGCCGCCACCATGCCGACCGCGGCCACCTGGAGGGTGTTGACCAACGCCTCCAGCAGCCGCTGCGGCACGTTGGTGGCCGGGTCGAACAGGATGGCCCAGCGCTCGCCCTCGAGCTGCCCGTTGGCGCCCAGCCGCCACAGCGCCAGCCCGACCAGCAGCAGCACCAGCAGCACGCCCAGGGCGCTGCCGATCCGCTGACGGCGGCGGGCGCGGGGGCCGGGGAGGTCGAAGAGGACCCGGGGTCCGGTCATCGGGTGATCGCCAGTCGTCGCTCGAGGATGCCGATGAGCCACGCCGAGGTCAGCGTGATCACCAGGTAGGCCAGCACCACGGCGGCGAAGACCATGGCCAGCTGGTCGGCGTTGGCGTTGGCCAGCCGCTGCAGGACCGCGGTCAGGTCGGTGACGGCGAACCCGGCGGCGATAGAGGTGTTCTTCGCCAGCGCGATCCACACGTTGCCCAGCGGCGGGACGACGGTGCGGAACGCCTGCGGGAGGACCACCGTCGACAGCGACTGGCGGAAGTCCAGGCCCAGCGCCCGGGCCGCCTCGGCCTGACCGGAGGGGACGGCGTTGATGCCCGAGCGCACCGCCTCGCAGACGAAGGCGGCGGTGTACAGCGACAGCGCCGCGACCGCGGTCAGGAACCGGGTCGGGAACTGCAGGTCGATGTAGACGATCCCGAACGCCAGGAAGAAGAAGAC
Organism: Modestobacter versicolor; assembly: GCF_041028285.1. GTDB lineage: Bacteria > Actinomycetota > Actinomycetes > Mycobacteriales > Geodermatophilaceae > Modestobacter > Modestobacter versicolor_A. Next base: position 43,477 of record NZ_JABGDB010000010.1, read on the forward strand.
CACCGTCAGCGGGGTGTTGCGGAAGGTCTCGACGTAGAAGGTGGCCAGCGCCCGCAGGGCGGGGATCGGGCTCACCCGCATCGCGGCGAGCACGGTGCCCAACACCAGCGCGACGATGCCGCTGACGACCGCCAGGCTGAGCGTGGTCAGGAACGCGTCGCGCAGCAGGTCGAAGTTGTCGGCCAGGAACGACATCGGGCCTCCTCTCGGGGAGTCGGGGTCGGAGGGGTCGGGTCACGCCACCCGCCGGCACCCGGGTGCGGGCGCCGGCGGGGGAGGCGTGGGGGTCAGTAGCGGTCGACCGTGGGCGGCTCGGGGGCCTCGGTGTCGGTGATGGCACCGGCGGTGGCGTCCCAGGCCTCGGCCCAGCTGCCGTCCTCGAACGACTCCTCGAGGACGTCGTTGATGAAGGTCCGGAAGTCGTCCTGGCCCTTGGGGACCCCGATGCCGTAGGGCTCCTCGGTGAACGGGTTGCCGACGAGCTCGAGCTCCTCCGGCGACCCGGCGACCAGGCCGGTGAGGATCACGTTGTCGGTGGTCACCGCCTGCACGTTGCCGTTGCGCAGGTCGTCGGCGCACTTGGAGTACACGTCGTAGAGGACCAGGCTGGCCTCGGGGTAGTTCGTCCGGATGTTCTCCGCGGGCGTGGAGCCCTCGACCGAGCAGACGGTCTTGCCGGCGAGGTCGTCGGGGCCCTGGATGTCCTCCGGGTTGCCGGCCGCGACCATGATGTCCTGGCCCGCCTCGTAGTACGGCCCGGCGAAGTCGATGACCTCCTTGCGCTTGTCGTTGATGGTGTACGTGGCCACCACCATGTCGACCTGGCCGTTCTGCAGGAAGGGCTCGCGGTTCGCCGACACCGTCTCGGTGAAGGTGATCTGGTCCTCGCTCAGCCCCATCTTGGCGGCGACCAGCTTGGCCATCTCCACGTCGAAGCCCTCGGGCTCGCCGGCGGTGTTGGCCAGGCCGAAGCCGGGCTGGTCGATCTTCGTGCCGACGCGCAGCTCACCGGCCTCGACGATGGCGGCCATCGTGCTACCGGGCTCGAACTCGACGTCGGTCTCGACCGCAGCGGTGGTGTCGGCCTCCTCGGTGGTCTCACCGGCGTCGCTGGAGCAGCCGGCCAGCACGACGCCGGCGGCCGCGAGGGCGGCGGCGTATCGGGTGATGCGCATGGGATGTCCTCTCGTGGGTGTGCGGTGGGTCAGTGGTTCAGGATCTTGGAGAGGAAGTCCTTGGCCCGGTCCGAGCTCGGCCGGGTGAAGAAGGTCTCCGGGTCGGCGGACTCGACGATCCGGCCGGCGTCCATGAACACGACCCGGTTGGCGGCCCGGCGGGCGAAGCCCATCTCGTGGGTGACCACGACCATCGTCATGCCGTCGCGGGCCAGCGCGGTCATCACGTCCAGGACCTCGTTGATCATCTCCGGGTCCAGTGCGGAGGTGGGCTCGTCGAAGAGCATCACCTTCGGGTCCATCGCCAGCGCGCGGGCGATCGCCACCCGCTGCTGCTGACCGCCGGACAGCTGGGCCGGCACCTTATCGGCCTGGGCGCTGACGCCCACCCGGTCCAGGAGCTCGCGGGCGCGCTTCTCGGCGTCCGCCTTCGACTGCCGCCGCACCTTGACGGGCCCGAGCATGACGTTCTCCAGCACCGTCTTGTGCGCAAAGAGGTTGAAGCTCTGGAACACCATGCCGACGTCGCTGCGCAGCCGGGCCAGCTCCTTGCCCTCGTCGGGCAGCCGCTGGCCGTCGATGGTGATCTCACCCTGCTCGATGGACTCGAGCCGGTTGATGGTGCGGCACAGCGTCGACTTGCCCGAGCCCGAGGGCCCGATGACGACGACGACCTCGCCGCGGTCGATCGACAGGTCGATGTCCTGCAGCACGTGCAGTTCGCCGAACCACTTGTTGACGCCGCTGAGGCGGACGAGAGGCTCTCCGGTCACAGACGGGGACCCTAGGTGCGCCAGCGGTCCCCGACGAAGCCCGGCGATCACGAAGCTGTAACGAACCTGCCGGTCAGCCCAGAGTTTCCGGTGCGGGTGTCGTCCCGGTCACCGTCCGGTGGCGGGCCGCCGACCCGCCGGGGCCGCCGCAACGGGGTCCGTACGATCAGGTGGTGGACGGCAGGACCTATCTCGTGCGCACCTACGGCTGCCAGATGAACGTGCACGACTCCGAGCGCCTCTCCGGGCTGCTCGAGTCGGCCGGTTACACGGCGGCCCCCGAGGGCACCGACGCGGACGTCGTCGTGCTCAACACCTGCGCCGTCCGGGAGAACGCCGACAACCGGCTGTACGGCAACCTCGGCCACCTGCGGCCGGTCAAGGCCGCCCACCCGGGCATGCAGATCGCGGTCGGCGGCTGCCTGGCCCAGAAGGACCGCGGCGAGATCGTCGAGCGCGCGCCCTGGGTCGACGTCGTCTTCGGCACCCACAACGTCGGCTCGCTGCCGGCCCTGCTCGACCGGGCCCGGCACAACGCCGAGGCGCAGGTGGAGATCGTCGAGTCGCTGGAGGTCTTCCCCTCCACGCTGCCGGCGAAGCGGGACAGCGCCCACTCCGGCTGGGTGTCCATCAGCGTGGGGTGCAACAACACCTGCACGTTCTGCATCGTCCCGGCGCTGCGCGGCAAGGAGAAGGACCGCCGTCCGGGTGAGATCCTGGCCGAGGTGCAGGCGCTGGTCGACCAGGGCGTGCTGGAGGTGACCCTGCTCGGGCAGAACGTGAACGCCTACGGCGTCGAGTTCCGCGAGCGCGGCGCGTTCGCCGACCTGCTGCGCGCCGCCGGCCGGATCGACGGGCTGGAGCGGATCCGGTTCACCAGCCCGCACCCGCGCGAGTTCACCGACGACGTCATCGACGCGATGGCCGAGACCCCGGCGGTCTGCCACCAGCTGCACATGCCGCTGCAGTCCGGCTCCGACGACGTCCTGCGCCGGATGCGCCGCGGGTACCGCCGGGACCGCTACCTCGGGATCATCGACCGGGTGCGGGCCGCGATGCCCGACGCCGCGATCACCACCGACGTCATCGTGGGCTTCCCCGGGGAGACCGAGCAGGACTTCGCCGACACCCTGGACGTCGTGCGGCAGGCCCGGTTCGCCAGCGCCTTCACCTTCCAGTACTCCAAGCGCCCGGGCACGCCGGCCGCCGACATGGACGGCCAGCTGCCCAAGGCGGTCGTCCAGGAGCGCTACCTGCGGCTGACCGCGCTGCAGGACGAGATCAGCTGGGCGGAGAACACCGCGCTCGTCGGCCACCGGGTCGAGCTGCTCGTCGCCGCCGGCGAGGGCAGCAAGGACGCCGCCCGCGGCCGGCTCTCCGGGCGGGCCCGCGACGGCCGGCTGGTGCACTTCACCGCGGCCGAGGGCATCCGCCCCGGTGACGTGGTGGAGACGATCGTTACCGCCGCGAAGCCGCACTTCCTCGTCGCCGACGGCGAGCTGGTGGCCCGCCGCCGCACCCGGGCCGGGGACGCGGCCGAGGCCGGCACCCGCCCGACCACCCCCGGCGTGCTGCTGGGCATGCCCGTCGTCGGCGCCCCGGCGCCGCTGCCCGCGGCCGTCCCCGCCTGCAGCTGAGGCACGACGGGCCCCCGACCTGCCGGTCGGGGGCCCGTCGTCGTGTCCTGCGTCAGCGGCGGGAGGAGGACTTCTCCGCCTCGGCCAGCCACTCGCGGCGGGTCGCCAGGTTGGCCTCGGCCTCACGGACCCGCTTGGCGTCGCCGGCCGCCTGCGCCTTGGCCAGCTGCTCCTCTGCCTTGGTCACCGCGGCCCGCATCGAGGTGAGCAGCGGGTTCTCCGGCTGGACCCGCGGCCGGGCGGACTCGGCGACCCCGCGGAACTTCTCCTCCACGGTGCGCATCCGGTCCTCCAGCTCGCGCATGGCGCCGCGCGGCACGTGGCCGATGGCGTCGTAGCGCTCCTGCAGCTTGCGCAGCTGGGTCTGCGAGGCGCGGTTGCCCGGGTCGAGCGCCTCCGCCTCGACCAGGATCTCCTCCTTGGCCTTCTGGTTGGACAGCTCGTCGGAGCTGCGCGCCTGGTCGGAGGCGGTGCGGGCGGCGAAGAAGACGTCCTGGGCGGCCCGGAACTTCTTCCACAGGTCGTCGTCGGTGTCCCGGCCGACGCGCGGCACGGCCTTCCAGCGGTCCATGAGCGAGCGCATGGCCGCGCTGGTCGGACCCCACTCGGTGGACGACGACAGCCGCTCGGCCTCGGCGATCAGCTCGCTCTTGGCGCCGCGGGCCTCCGAGCGCTGCTTGTCCAGCTCGGCGAAGTGCGCGCCGCGGCGACGGCCGAAGGCGTCCCGGGCGGCCGCGAAGCGCTGCCACAGCGCCTCGTCGGTCTTCCGGTCGATGCCCTTGATCGTCTTCCACTCCTCGACGATGGCCTTGAGCCGGTCGCCGGCGGCCTTCCACTGCGTGGACTCGGCGGCGATCTGCTCGGCCTCGGCGGCGAGCTCCTCCTTGCGGGCGACCTGGCCGGCGCGGGCCTTGGCCTTCTCCGCCCGGTTCGCCGCGACCGCGGTCTCGGCCATGCTGACCATCGCCCGGGCCCGCAGCGCGAGGTGGTCGAGGTCGCCGACCGCGGCGGCGGTGAGGATCTGGTCGGCCAGCTCCTCGGCCTTGGTCTTGATCTCGCCGGGGTTGCCGGTGTGCGCGGCCAGCCGGGCCTCGAGCAGGGCGACCTCGGTGGCGAGGTCGTCGAACCGGCGGCCGTAGTGGGCCAGGCCCTCGGCGGGCTCGCCGGCCTGCCAGGAGCCGACCGGGCGCTCGCCGGCGGCGGTGCGGACGTAGACCGTGCCCTCCTCGTCGACCCGGCCCCACTCGGTCGGGTCGGAGGCCGGGACCACCGGGACGACGTCGGCGGCACCGGGGTGCGGGTCGGCCGGGACGGCGTTGCGGGCCGGCCGCTGCTTGCCCGGGCGCGGCTTGCCCGGGCGGGGGCGCGGGGTCGCGACGGCGGTGAGCTCGCCGACGGACTCGGGGACGGTGTCGGTCAGCGCGGCCGGCGTGGCGTCGGCGGCCGGGCTGGCGTCGGCGGCCGGGCTGGCGTCGTCGGCCGTCGCCGGGGCGGCGGGCACCTCCGCGGCGGGGGCGTCCGGCACGGTCGTCGCGTCCGCGGCCGGCTCGGCCTCGGAAGGCACGGCCTCGGAAGGCACGGCCGCGGCGGCGGGGGCCTCGGAGGCGGTGCTGTCGGAGGCGGTGCTGTCGGAGGCGGTGCTGTCGGCGGCGGTGCTGTCGGCGGCGGGCGCCTCGGTGGCGGGTGCCTCGGTGGCGGTGCTGTCGGCGGTGGGGGCCTGGTCGGCCGGGGCGGGCTCGCCGGCCGCGTCCGCACTCGGGTCGGCGGCGGGAGCGTCGTCCGCGGGGGCGGCGGCGCCGGTCGTCAGGCTGGAGAAGTCACCCGCCGCCGCGGCGGCGGCCAGCGCAGCAGCCTCCTGGGGCGTGGCAGGGGCCGCGGGCTCCGGCGTCGTCCCGTCCGTGCTCTCCGCGCTCGGCGCATCGCTGGTCACCCCCTGCGGCGAGTCCTCCTCGGGGGTGGTGGCGGCCTGCTGCGCCCGGTCTCCGGTGTTCTCCGTGCTCGACACGCCAGCAGTCTCCCACGCGCCATCGGCGACACTGCCTGGCGTGAGACCTCCCCGGCCGGTCACGGTGGCCTTCTGCCCGCAGCCGCCGCTGCTGCTGCCCGCGGTGTCCGGTGCGCCGGGCACCGCGCTGTCGCTCGTGCGGGCCGCGGTGGCCGCCGCCGTGCAGGCGGTCCTGGCCGACCGGCCGGACGTGGTGGTGGTGGTCGGCGACGGCGTGGACGGCGTCCGGTTCGGCCCGGGTGACGCCGGTGACCTGCGCGGCTTCGGCGTCGACCTGGAGCTGCCGTTCGCCGGCCGGGTGCGCCCGGGCGGGCGGCGGGTGCCGCTCCCGCACCTGGTGGCGGCCTGGCTGCTGGACCAGGCCGGGTACCTCGGCACCCGGCTCGGCGTGGGCCCGGACGACCTGGCGTGCGCGCTGGACGACGTCCCCGGCGGGGTCGGCGTGCTGGCCATGGGCGACGGGTCGGCCCGCCGCACCGAGAAGGCCCCGGGGGCGCTCGACCCGGCCGCCGGCCCGTTCGACGCCGCGGTGGCTCGGGCCCTGGCCGCCGGGGACGCCGGCGCCCTGGCCGCCCTCGACCCCGCGGAGGGCCGCCGGCTGCTCGCCGCCGGCGTGCCGGTGTGGCGCGCGGTGGGGGCCGCGCTCGCCGCGCGGCCGGTCGAGGCGCGCCTCCTCTGCGACGACGCGCCCTTCGGCGTCGGCTACCTGGTCGCCACCTGGCGGACCCGTTGAGCGGACTGCCGCCGGTCGTGGCCGTCGTCGGCCCCACGGCCACCGGCAAGACCGCGCTGGCCGTCGCGCTGGCCCGGCGGATCGGCGGCGAGGTGGTGAACGCCGACTCGATGCAGCTCTACCGCGGCATGGACATCGGCACGGCCAAGCCCACCGAGGCCGAGCGGGACGGCGTGCCGCACCACCTGCTGGACCTGTGGGACGTCCGGGAGCCGGCCTCGGTCGCCGAGTACCGGCAGCGGGCCCGTGCCGAGGTCGACCGGCTGCGCGCCGCCGGCGTCGTCCCGCTGCTGGTGGGCGGGTCCGGGCTGTACGTGCGGGCGGTGCTGGACGAGCTGGACTTCCCGGGCACCGACGCCGCCCTGCGGGCCCGGCTCACCGCCGAGCTGGACGCGACCGGTCCGGCTGCGCTGCACGACCGGCTGGCCGCGCTGGACCCCGCCGCCGCCGCGTCCATCCTGCCCAGCAACGGACGACGGGTGGTCCGGGCGCTGGAGGTGATCGAGCTGACCGGCGGGCCGTTCACCGCCCGGCTGCCGGACCCGGCGCCGCACTACCCGGCGGTGACCGTGGGCCTGGACCGCGCGGTCGGTGAGCTCGACGAGCGGGTGGCCCGGCGGGTCGACGCGATGTGGGCCGCCGGCTTCGTCGACGAGGTGGCCGCCCTGGACGCCGCCGGGCTGCGCGAGGGGCCGACTGCCTCCCGGGCGCTGGGCTACGCGCAGGTGCTGCAGCAGTTCGACGGCACGCTCAGCGCCGCCGAGGCCCGGGAGCGGACGGTGACGACCACCCGCCGGTTCGTCCGCCGGCAGCGCTCCTGGTTCCGCCGCGACGCCGCCACCTCCTGGTTCGACGCGGGCCGCGCCGACCTGCTGGAGGCGGTGGTCGCCGCGCTCGCCGACCGTACGATCGGCCGGTGATCGACAGCGCGAGCCCGCGGGTGCTCCTGGGCCACGGCACGGAGAACGACTTCGTCGTCCTGCCCGACCCCGACGGCGAGGTGTGGCCGGGGTCCCGGCTGGACGCCGAGCTGGTGCGCCGGCTCTGCGACCGCCGGGCCGGGCTCGGCGGCGACGGCGTGCTCCGTGTCGTCCGCAGCGAGCACGTGCCCGACGCCCCCGCCGTGCTGGGCGGGGCGCTGGCGGACTGCGAGTGGTTCATGGACCACCGCAACGCCGACGGGTCGCTCGCGGAGATGTGCGGCAACGGCATCCGGCTGTACCTGCACGTGCTGCTGGCCGAGGGCCTGCTGGACCGGGCGACCGCCGAGGCCGGCGTGCTGGTCGGCACCCGGGGCGGGCCCCGCCGGGTCGGTGCCCGCCCGGACGGCGGCTACTGGGCCGACATGGGCGCGGCCGTGCCGCTGGGGCCGGGGGAGGCCCGGGTCTCCGGCGTGACCTACCCGGGGCTGGGCGTCTCGATGGGCAACCCGCACCTGGCCTGCCTCACCGACGTCGAGGTCGACACGCTGGACCTGTCGGTGCTGCCCGGCGTCGACGCGGGCATGTTCCCCGACGGCGTCAACGTGGAGCTGGTCAACGTGCTGGCCGCGGAGGACGCGCCGGCCGGCGCCTCGGCGCACGTCCGGCTGCGGGTCTACGAGCGCGGGGTGGGGGAGACCCGGTCCTGCGGCACCGGCGCCTGCGCCGCCGCCTACGCCGCGCTGCAGGCCGGCGGCCGGACCGCCGGGACCGTCGCGGTGGACGTCCCGGGCGGCCGGCTGTCGGTGGAGTTCGACGGGACGACGACGGTGCTGTCCGGGCCTGCGGTCGTCGTCGCCACCGGCGTCCTCACCGGGGAGTGGCTGGCCGGCTGACCGCTCAGGGCCGGTCGGGCTCGTCGGCGCGCGTCTCCGGCTCGTCGGTCGGGGCCTCGGGCTTGTCGCCCGGTCCCACGTTGCCGGTGCCGCGGGGCGCGCGCTGGCCGGTGTCCTGGTCCGCGCCGCCGAAGAGGTTGCGCGGCGGGTCCAGCCCGGCGGGGTCGCGGCCCGGGTCCTCGAGCTCGCCGTCGGCGTTGCGAACGGGGTCGGTCATCGTCGTCCTCCCTGGGTGGGGTGCGTCCTCCCGGCCCTACCCGCCGGCCGCCGGGGCAACCGGGTCGGCGTCGGGCACCCGGCCGCCGTCCCACTCGTCGGGGAGGTCGCGCATGCCCAGCAGTGGGGAGAAGACCACCGGCAGGGCGGCCAGCAGCGCCCCGCCGACCGCGATCGACAGCGCCGGGACCAGGCCGAGCCAGGTGCCCAGCACGCCGCCCAGCAGGGCGCCGACCGGCATCGTGCCGAACACGATGAACCGGACCGAGGCGTTCATCCGGCCGAGCAGGCGCGGCGGGCACAGCCGCTGCCGGAAGCTGACCTGGGTGACGTTGTAGGCCACGATCGCCCAGCTCACCCCCGCGGTGCCCAGGACCAGCAGCGGCACCGCCGGGCCGACGGCGGCCAGCGGGACGAGCGCGGCGAACGGGACCATGGTCAGCGCGGCCAGCGGGATCGCCCGTCCCTCGCCCACCCAGCGGGCGAAGCGCGCGGCGGTGGCCGCGCCCAGCAGCCCGCCGGCCGCGCCCGCCGACAGCACCAGGCCCAGCGTGCTCTCCGACAGGCCCAGCTCGCGCAGCGCGAAGAGCACCAGCAGCGTGCTGGTCAGCGAGCCGAAGAGGTTGCCGGTGCCGGTGCAGGCCACGATCCGCCGCAGCAGCGGGTGCCGGACGACGAAGGACAGCCCCTCGCCGATCTCGGTCCGCAGCGGCCGGCGGGTCGCCGGGTCCGGCACGACGTCGGGCGTGCGGATCCGGCCGATGAACCAGGCGGACACCAGGAAGGAGACCGCGTCGGCGACCACCAGCAGCGGGGCACCCACCACCCGGAGGGCGACGCCGGTGAGCCCGGGCCCGGCCACCTGCGCGACCGCCCGGCTGGCCTCGAGCTTGCCGTTGCCGTCGACGAGCTGGTCCCGGTCGACGAGGGCGGGCAGGTAGCTCTGGTAGGCGACGTCGAAGAAGACCGTGGCGGCCCCGGTCACCGCAGCGACGACGTACAGCTGGCCGAGGGTGAGCAGGTCCAGCAGGTGGGCCACCGGGAGGGTGGCCAGCGCGGCGGCCCGGACCAGGTCGGCGGTGACGAGCACCCGCCTGCGGCGCCAGCGGTCGACCCAGGCGCCGGCGGGCAGCCCGATCAGCAGGAACGCGGCGGTCTCCAGCGCGGTGAGCACGCCCATCTGCAGCGGGGTCGCCGACAGCACCGTCACCGCCAGGACCGGCAGCGCCAGCAGCGTCACCTGGGTGCCGACCTGGCTGACGGTCTCGGCGGCCCAGAGCTGGCGGAAGTCGCGGTGCCGCAGCAGGCTCCGGTCGGCGCTCACCGGGTCAGCGTGGACCGACTGATCGGGAAGTGTCAATCACTCACCGCGGGTCGCCCGTAGGCTGGCCGCATGACCGGCCCCGAGGGCGTGCCGCGGGTCGCCGGGGAGCGACGTCCGGCCACCGACGCGGAGGCCCGCGCGCTCGCCTCCGCCGTCCGGCTGCGGATCCTGCGGCTGTGCCTGGACGGGGCGCTGACCAACAAGGAGCTCGCCGCCCGGCTGGACCGGAACCCGGCCACCGTGCTGCACCACGTGCGCACCCTGCTCGACACCGGCTTCCTGGTCGCCGAGCCGGACCGGCGGGGGGCGCGGGGAGCCCGGGAGGTGCCCTACCGGGCCACCGGGAAGAGCTGGCTGATGGAGGGCGCCGGTGGCCCCGCCGCCGGGCGCGACCCAGCGCTGGCCGCCTTCCTGGAGGAGGTGGGCGCGGTGGGGGAGCAGCGGCTGGAGAGCACCCGGCTGGGGCTGCGGCTCACCCCGGCGCACAAGGCCGAGCTCGAGTCGCGGCTGCACGACCTGCTCGACGAGTTCGCCCGCCGTCCGGCCGATCCCGACGGCGAGAAGTGGTCGGTCTACCTCGGGATGCACCCGGAGGTCTGAGGCGCGTCAGCGGGCGCGTTCATCAAGAGGCGCAGGTAGTCGATGAGGACGCCCGCCGCGGTCTGTGCCGGAGGGGTTGCGGCCCAGCCGGCCGAGCTGACGGCGGCCGCTGCCGTGGTCACGGTCTCCCGACAGTCCCCGACCGCGGTCCCTGGTCGGCTGTGGGCGAGCGGTCCTGCGTCGGGGACGTCGAGCGCTGCGGCTGCCGGCATGGCGGGCGGCGCGGCCAGCTCGCCCCGTGACGTGGTGGCGACCGGGGCCGGATCGGCGTCCCGCCGTCCCGGCCCCTGGCCCAGGGCATGGCTCAGGACGACGCCCTCGGCCGAGACGAGGAAGAACTCCCGGCCGTCGGGCGACGTGAACAACCGACCGCCGGGGACTGCGGCCACGATCCAACTCCCTCCGGCAGCGCCGTTCACGACGGTGACGGGTGCGCTCGAGGGGCTGGTACCGCTGCCGTTGGCAGCCGTCACGGTGAAGGACGGGGACGTACCTGGCGCCACCCTGAACAACACGGCCGAACTGTCGGCCGGTGCGGTCACGGACGACCCCGTCGCGGACATCGACACGGTGAAGCGGGTGACGGGGGAGCCGCCGTCGGTGGGAGGGGGTTGCCACGACACCACGACCCAGACGTCGAGACGACGGGCCGTGACGCCCGTGGGCGCGGCCGGTGCGACGGCAGGCGGGAAGGCTCGACGTAGGTCCGTCAGCGTGACACCTCCGCCCGAGGTGAGGCTCCCAGCTGACATCCAGGTGACCCGGGTGATGGGGAGTGCAGCGGCCTGGGCGACCACTCGGTCGAGCGCCGCCTGACCGCCCCCTCCCGTGTTCTCCCCGCTGATGGGCAGCCCGTGCTGCGCGGCAAGGCGAGCTAGGTGGTCGGCCGGCGACTCGTCCCGGGCAGAGCTCCCGTAGCTGGGCGCGTCCAACCACGTCGTCACCAGGGTGATGTCGAGTCCTGTCGCGGCCAGCGCCGCTGTCTGGCGCGCCCAGTCCAGGCCAGGTCCGACTTCTGCGACCACGCGACCGGGCGACCCGGTGACCGCCAGTGCGTCGATGGCCGTCTGGGTATCACCTGGGCGCATGCCCCACCCAGGCATCAGGACGTCCAGGGGGGTGCCGGGGAAGGAGTCGGCCACCGTACGGGCGAGCCACACCTCGAAGTCGGCGAGCGACCCGAGGTAGAAGTCGACCCAGGCGGCCGCATCCGAAGGGGTGCCGGTGCCGGGCGACCATCCGGAGACCGGGGATGCGGCCCGGGCGCGCGGGTCGAAGCCCCACATCGAGTCGCTGTGCCCTGCCGAGGTCGGTGGAGGCAGCCGGACCTCCCCGGACAGGAGCCCTCCCACTCGGACGGAGACGAACGGGATCCCCGTGAAGTCGGTTGCCACCTGGCGCACGTAGGCGGCTTCGGCCTGCCGGGCGAGGGGCTCCCACACGGCGTTCAGCACGTCCGTGCCCGTGTCCCCGTGCCATGCCGTGCCGTACTGGTCGACGAAACGGGTCGCGGACGAGAGGTCGAAGGCCCATGCCGGGGGGTACTGGACGCCGAGGTCCAGGACGACGCCCAGACCGGCTGACCGGAACGCCTCGGCGGTGCGTACCTGGCGCGCCACGTAGTCCCGATCGGTCGTTCCCGGTGCGGGCTGGTAGGCGTCCCATCCCAGCTCGAGCGTCACCATGTCGATGCCGGCTGCACGGTAGACCGAGGCCTTCGAGACGTCCGGCTGCAGCAGTGAGAGCCGCACGGGAGCGATGGTCCCGCCGCCGGAGTCCGCCGTGGCCGTGGTCGTGAGCAGAGCGCTGACCAGGGCGCTGACCAGGGCGAGGAGCGCGCCCAGGCGGAGGCGTCGCCGCCCAGCGGCGGTCAGTCGGTGCAGCACGTCAACGACATCGGCATCGTGGGTCGACACCTTGAGACGACGCCCGATCTCGCCATGCGCAGTGCCTCACGACCGACCGGTCCTCAGCGGGTGGCTCCCTGGACGTCGAGGAGGACGAGGCGGCCCAACGTCGGTACCTCTCGTTCGAACACGGGATCCCCGATCCGCTCGACGTCGGCGAGGAAGCCGGGCCGCGCCGAACCGTACCCGCGCTGGACGAGCGCTTCCGCCACCAACACGTACTGCACCTGGTTCTCGCGCAGTTCGGCCAGGGACGTCCAGTTGCCGACGTCGTAGTCCGGCAGGGTGAACTGCGCCGTCTCCTCGGTCACCGAGATCCGACTGCCGTCCGGGACCTCGTCGTCCAGGAAGTCGCGTAGCTGCGCATATCCGTCATCGGTGCGCTGGTGCAGGACGACCCAGCTCAGGCCGTTGGCCACCACCATGGCCGTCAGCAGCACCGCGAACGCGCGCGCGGGGTTCGGCCCGCTCGTCCGGGACGCGGAGGTCCTGGTGGTCGCGATGACGCACAGGCAGAGGGCGGTCGGCGCCACCACCATGTAGAAGGCCTGCTCCTCCAGGGTGCCGAGGAGCACCGCGTAGGCGACGTAGGTGTAGGAACTCGCCGCCCAGGCGACCGCCACCACTCGTGCGGGTTCGGCTGCCCGGACGCCGAGCAGGACGGTGCTGCGCGACCAGTACCGAGCCGAGGCCCAGCCCCGCACCACCAGGACGCCCAGCGTCACTCCGCCCGCGGCCAGGAGGAGGTACGTGCCCGCGAACTGTTCGACGAGTTCCGTGATGCGACTGGCGAGGCTCGGGCTCCCGGGGGCGTTGAACCCGGTCTCCTGACTGACGCCGATCAGGCGCGAGAAGCCGCTCGTCTTGGCCGTCCACCACAGCGACAGTTCGTCGCGGGCAGCGAGGGAGCCCAGGTAGGTCGCGTAGACGGCCACCGTGGTCACCATGGCAGGGACGAGGACCCGGCGGCCGGGTGGTGCGCCGACGAGGGCCATCACGGCGACCGGCAGTGCCGTGATGAGCGCGTAGGGCTCTTTGGTCAGGATGGCGCCGGCCATCAGCACCCCGGCAGCGATCCCTTGCCGACGCGCGCCCTGGGACGACCGTGGGGCACGCGCGAGCACGAGCACCGCTCCTGTCGTCAGGACCATCGCCTGGCTCTCGAGCAGGAAGCGGCTGTCGAACTTGACCAGGAACGGGTCGAGAGCCAGCGCGACGCCGATGAGCAGCGGGATGGCCTTCCGGTCCGTCAGCCGGCGTAGCACGAGGACCGTGAGGGCGACCGTGATCGAGCCGAGGACGGCGTTGACCGGTCGGAGTGCCATGGCGACCTGGTCGAGACGCTCGTCGGCGAGTTGGCCCCGGAAGGCCAGCCCCGTGCTCACGAACCAACCGGGCGGGTGGAGGAAGAACAACTCGCCGTGCAGCAGGACTCCGCGGCCCTCACTCACACTCTGTGTCAGCGCGGCGTAGGTCACCTCGTCCAGGAAGAGCTCGTAGGTCCGGCTGATGCCGAGGAGCCGAGCCACCAGCGCCACCGCGAAGAGACCGATGGCGAGAAGTGCCGTGACAGCCGCCTGACGCCGCTGAGGAGCCCCAGGGACGACGTCCGCCGGTGCGGCATCGACGCCCGTGGTCGCAGCGACCGGCCAGACCATCCGCGGTCGCGCTCGATGGCGGCGTCGAGGGGTCGGAGCCTGCTCAACCACGCGACCCGCGCATGGCCGTCAGGTAGGCGCGCGCCTGCTGCGCGGCGATACCGTCCCAGCCGTACGCGCGCGCGTGGCCGGGCCCGTGCTCGGCTGCCGCAGCCGCGAGCTCGTCGTCTCCGTAGCTGTCGACCAACGCCTGGGCCAACGCCGATGCCGTCATCTCCGGGACCGTCCGACTCACCTCGGGCGGCAGCACCTCGCGCAGACACGGGATGTCGAATGCCACCACGGGTGTGCCGCAAGCGAGCGCTTCGATCGCGACCATGCCGAAGGTCTCGTAGCGCGAGGGCATGACGACGAGTCGAGCGGCGGCCATGGCCCGGTACTTGTCGTCGCCGGACAGCCATCCCAGGAACCGGACGTGGTCCTGGAGCCCCAGGCTGATGACCTCACTTCGGACCCGACCTGCATCCGGGCCGTCGCCGGCGAGCAGCAGTCGGGCGCCGGTCGCCCCGCGTGCGGCAGCCCACGCTCGCACGAGCAGGTCCAGGCCCTTGTGCTCCATGTCGAACCGGCCGACGAAGAGCACGTCGTGGCCGAGCCCCGGTCGAGCGACCCGGTATGCGGCGGAGTCGACCCCGTTGGGGATCACCGTGGTGAGCAGGGAGCCGTTCCGCGCGCGCAGCTCGTCGGCGATCCCCTGGGACACCGCGATCGCCTGCGAGTGAGCGGCAACACCCGCACGCTCGACCGCGGCCAGCGGGAGGTGGTAACGCCGCTGCTTGTCCTTCGCGTTGAGCCACTGGACCAGGGCGAGCGTCGGATGGCGGGTGTACCGGGGTAGTCCGAGACTGGAGAACGGGGCGAAGAAGTCCTCGATGACGAGATCGGCCGAGACGCGACGGGCGGTCACGGGCAGGCTGAGCGTGTAGCCCAGCCAGCGGGTGAACTTGGTCCTCCCGCGTCCGAGTCCGATGTGCACGAAGCGCACACCTTCCTCGCTCCGCGGCGTGCACCCCGGCCAGCGCTGGCAGTACAAGGTGATGTCGAACTGGTCGGCCAGCCGTCGTGACACCTCCCAGGTCCGCGTCGCGCCGCCACCGGCCCCCGGCATACGAGGGTCCTCGAACGCGAAGTGGGCAACGCGAGGGCGGCTCTCCGGCGCGGACGTGACCGCAGCGGGCACCGGGAGCATCCGCCGGACGACGAGGACCGCCAACGCCCCGCCCACCACGATCCAGGCGACGACCGACGTGCGTGCCACGACGACGGCGGCGGCGGTCAGCAGCGTGGCCGTGACAGCGAGACGGGTCCTCCTCGCGGTGCCGGTCGAGGACCGGATGACCGACGGACCTACAGCCGCGACCGACACCGCCGCCGTCCCCGCCGCGACCCCGGTGAAGCCGGCGAGTCCCCAGCCGACGATGGTGCTCGCCACGGTCAGCACCAGCGTGACGAGCAGGTGGAGCACGGCCCGGCGACGCGAGCGGCTGGCCAGCTCGATGAAGGCGACGACAGCAAGCGCTCCCCAGGCGAGGCCCGTCAGGCCCAGCAGGACCGTCGTGAGGGCGGGCAGTTCGACCTCGCCCGGACTGACGAGCGCGATGACGGCCGGCGGGAGCCCCGCGACGACGATGGCGGCGGGCACGGCGAGCCGGCAGTACTCGGCCAGGGCAGTCGGGAGGACCTCGTCTCGAGCGTGCGCCGCGGAACGGATGCGGGGGTAGTGCACCACCACGGTCGCAGTGGCCACGTACACCGGGGCCCGGCTGATCGTGGAGAGCAACTGGTACACCGCACCCTCGCCGGTACCTGGGCCGAGGACCGACACGAGCAGGACGTCGACCACGGCCAACAGCGAGATCAGGACCTGGATGCTCGCCACCGCGGCCAGGTCGCGCCGGGCGAGTCGCCTCCGGACGCTCCGCTGCGTCAGCCCGAGGTCACCCCGCTGGGACGCGAAGCCGACGACCGTCACCACGAGGCTGCCGACGACCCACCCCAGGACTGCGCCCGTCGAACCAAGACCCAGGCCCACAGCGGCAGCGGACGCCACCACCCGGACCGCAGCCTCGAGCAAGGTCAGCACCACGAAGGTCCGGATGCGCCCGCGCCCTTGCAGCAGCCCCCACAGCGGTGCGACGGCGAAGAAGCCGAGAGTCGCCAGGCCGGTGGCCAAGGCCCCCTCGACGGGGAGGAAGGTGCAGGCGACGGCGCTCACGACCACGGCCGTCGCTGTGCCGAGTCGCAGCGACGTCACGATCGAACCGGCCACCAGCTCGCCACGCTGGGCCGCGCTCAACCCAGGTTCTCGGAGCGCTCGCGACAACGGCAGGGGGACCAGCGCAGCCGATGCCGTGCCGACGACGGTCAGGAGAGCCTGGGCTCCCGCGAAGACGGTGAACGCCGATGGTGCGAGCAGATGGAGGAGGACGAGCCCGCAGACGTAGCTCAACGCCCCCACGGTGACGGCCGAGAGCGTGAGGAGCGTGGTGTCCGTGCCTGCCGGTGTCGCCGTCCCGTCAGCGTCTCGGGCGACCGTGTCCGGTCGGCCGGGCGACGGCGGGGGGACATCCGTCGCCAGGGTGCGGTGCCCGTGGATCGACCCCACGTCACTGCTCGGCATCGGTCGTCGTACGCGGCCTCGCGCCGGGCCCCGCGAGCAGGTCGAGGTCGCCGGCCAGCCGGATGCTCAACACCCGTCCCCCTCGAGCCTCCACGAGGGTCGCCGCGTCCATCTCGTCGCAGCCGTGGAGGAGAGCCGTGATGACGCCGGCGTCGTCGACCGAGGTCTCGTCGGACGGTCGGAACGATGCGGCCAGTTGGAGGGGGCCGCGGAACCGCACCACCGTGCCGAGCTCGCTACGGGCTCGGCGAACGGCTCGGCCGGACGGAGTCCGACGCTGGATCTCGTCCGCGACCACCCCGGCGAGTCGCTCCGCGCTGCGATCCCAGGAGAACGAGTCCGCCCACCGGCGACATGCGTCGACGATCTGGGCGGCTCGCCTGTCGTCGCTGAGCTGTTCGAGGGCGCGGATGATGTTGCGGTCCAGTGGCTCGTCCTCCGGCTGGAGCCAGCCGGTGGTCCCGTCGAGCACGGAGTCGCGCACCCCAGGCACGGCGAAGCCGACGCAAGGGACGCCGAACCTCGCCGCCTCGATGACGGAGATGCCCCAGCCCTCGCCGTGTGACGCCATGACGGTGAGCCATGAGCTCGCGAGCAGGTCGTCGCGCACGTGGTCGGGCTGCCGCCCGTGGAGGGTGACGACGGGATCCAGGTCCAGGCGCGACACCAGTCGGCTGAGATGGGGGAGTTCCGGGCCGTCACCGACCACGTGCACCCGCAAGGCGGGGAATCTCTCCAGGACTGCGGGCACGGCCTCGATCAGTCGATCGACCCGCTTGTGCGGGACCAGGCGACTGACCACGGTGATGGTCGGGTCAGGATCACGTGGGCCGCTGAGCCGGGGACCCGGCTCACTGCCGTTGGGGACGACGTACACGTCCCCCCGGATGCCCAACCGACGCCGGAGCTCCTGTCGGGTCGAAGGCGACACCGCAACGGTCGCGTGCCGGTAGACGGCGCGGCTCAGATCCGCCTCGAGCCACCTGCCGACGGCCGCTCCGACTTTGCCGAACCGCAGGGCGAACTGGTCCTGGTGGACGTGGTGGACGACCTGGACCGTGGGCGTACGACCAGCGAAGAGGGGCGCGAAGAACGGGATGCCGTTCTGGCAGTCGACGATGGCATCGAAGCGATGGGCGCTGCGCGCGATGCGGAGTGCAGCCCGGGCGTAGAGGCTGAACTCCCCGCCGGCCCTCAGGACCGTGACGCCGTCCAACACCTCTCTGGCAGGCAGTCCAGCCGGACGAGAGGTCAGCCAGGTGACTCCCAGACCGGCGGTCGCCCAGCGCCGAGCGATCTCGAACGCATAGCGTTCGGCACCGCCGGCCGCGGGATGGCGCGGATCGCGCCAGTTCAGCAGGAGGACCTGACGTCCCAGCAGGGATGCCGGTAGTGCGGTCATGCTGCCTTTCGGTAAAGGCGGACGACGTCGCTGAACGTGGGAAGGCCGTGGCGCAGGACGTTGAACGTGGACCCCGGCGCGTCGGACCACTCGACCGGCAGTTCGGCGATCGACCCACCCTCGCGGCGGATGCTGCGCAGCAGGTCCACGTCGAAGGCGAAGCCGGTGCTGGTGCACCGCCGTACAGCGCGCTGCGCGAGTTCGCGCTCAAAGAACTTGAAGCCGCACTGGGTGTCCCGGACGCCCGGCACCAGCGGCCGCGCCAGTCCACGGAAGGCGCTGCCCCCGAGTCGGCGACGCGCTGGCTGCGGAGTGGCGATGCGGGAGTCCGGGAGGTGTCGGGAGCCGATCACGGCCCCGATGCCGGACTGGATCAGCACCATGGCGGACGGAACGAGCGTCAGCGGCGTCGCGAGGTCGGCGTCACAGAAGCCGACGACCGATGCATCGCTGTGCAGGATGCCGCGCCGAAGCGCCTCTCCCTTGCCCGGCCGAGCGCATCCGATCACCGTCATCCGGACGTTGTCCGGCATGGCGATCCGACGAGCGGCCTCCGCCGTCCCGTCACTGCTGCCGTTGTCGACGACGACGATGCGCGAGGTCCACGACTGTTCGGCGAGGAAACCGGCCACCTGCTGGAGCGTTGCCGGCAGTCGTCCAGCCTCGTTGTAAGCGGGGATCACCAGGTCCAGCGACGTGTGTGCGGCCCGGCGAGCGCGGTCCAGTGAGGTCCGGAGTTGCGTCCTCGGGTGGGGCACGTCGAGGACCTTCGAGTCCGCGTGGGCGCCGGGCCTCGGCTTGGTGAGAGATGCACTCGAGCCGTCGAGGACAGACGAATTCACTGTGGAGGAACCCCCGTTCCGAGCCCGCGCCTAACGCGCCGAGCTGCTGTCGGAACAGTGGTTGAGGACGGAAACATCAGCAATCAACGATCTATACACACTTCGGCACACAGAGTCAGGACAGGCGCATGGGAACGGTTGTGACGACTGCCTGTGCGAGGACTCACAGTCGAGCCGTCGTCCGGTCCCCGCATTCGAAGATCCACTCCGTGCTAGCTGCCGAGACGGGATGCACCCGGAGGTCTGAGGTGTTGTACCGGGCGATGACAACAGGCCGCACCACAAGTCAGTCGCCCTCCTCGCGAGGGCGTGCCACGCTGGAGACGATGACGACAGCCCAGAACCGCGCGATCCTCGACGAGGCCGAAGCCCGGGTGGACAAGGCGGCGCGTGCGCGCGCCAAGGACCCGACGCCCTCGGCGGCCACCCCGTGGGAGGCCCCGGACGACTCCACCGGCTCCTACATCAAGGAGGAGCGCGGCGCGCTGCGCCGGGTCGCCGGGCTGTCCACCGAGCTCACCGACGTCACCGAGGTCGAGTACCGCCAGCTGCGGCTGGAGCGGGTCGTCCTGGTCGGCGTCTGGACCGAGGGCACGATGGCCGACGCCCAGCGCTCGCTGGCCGAGCTCGCCGCCCTCGCCGAGACCGCTGGCTCCCAGGTCCTGGACGCGCTGATGCAGCGCCGGGACAAGCCGGACCCGGCCACCTACGTCGGCTCGGGCAAGGCCGCCGAGCTGCGCGACGTCGTCGCGGCCACCGGCGCCGACACCGTGATCTGCGACGGGGAGCTCGCGCCGGGCCAGCTCAACCAGCTGGAGAAGATCCTCAAGGTCAAGGTGGTCGACCGGACCGCGCTGATCCTGGACATCTTCGCCCAGCACGCCACCAGCCGGGAGGGCAAGGCCCAGGTCGAGCTGGCCCAGATGCAGTACATGCTGCCGCGGCTGCGCGGCTGGGGTGAGTCGCTGAGCCGGCAGGCCGGTGGCCGCGTCGCCGGCGGTGGCGGCATCGGTACCCGTGGTCCGGGTGAGACGAAGATCGAGACCGACCGTCGCCGGATCCGCGCCCGGGTGAGCAAGCTGCGCAAGGAGATCGCCGGCATGGCGACCGCCCGCACCACGCAGCGCAACTCCCGCGACCGCAACGCCACGCCCAGCGTGGCCATCGCCGGGTACACCAACGCCGGCAAGTCCAGCCTGCTCAACCAGCTCACCGACGCCGGGGTGCTGGTGCAGGACTCGCTGTTCGCCACCCTGGACCCGACGGTCCGCCGCGCGGAGACCCCGGACGGCCGGGAGTACACGGTGACCGACACCGTCGGCTTCGTGCGCCACCTGCCGCACCAGCTGGTCGACGCCTTCCGGTCCACGCTGGAGGAGGTCGCCGCCGCCGACCTGCTGCTGCACGTCGTCGACGGCTCCGACCCCGACCCGCTGGGCCAGATCGACGCGGTCCGGGTCGTGCTCAACGAGATCGACGCGACCGCCGTCCCCGAGCTCATCGTGGTCAACAAGGTCGACGCGATGAGCGAGGACGACGTGCTCGCGCTCCGCCAGGCCCTCCCCGGCGCCGCCTGGGTCTCCGCCCGCACCGGTGCCGGCATCGAGGCGCTGCGCGACGTCATCACCGCCCGCCTGCCGCACCCGCACGTGGACGTCGAGGTCCTCGTGCCCTACGACCGGGGCGACCTGGTGGCGCGCGTGCACCGGGACGGCGAGATCGTCGAGGAGCGGCACGAGGCCACGGGCACCCGCCTGACGGCACGGGTCGAGCCGGACCTGGCGGCGCTGCTCGAGGGCTACGCCGCTCCGGTCGCGGGAGCCTGAAGAAGGACCCCGCTGCCCCCCACGACTCGCACGCTCGTCGCGGGCCCCTGCAGCGGGGCCGAAGGGGCCGGGGGTCGGTGATGGTCACGGGCCGGTCACGGTCCCGGTACCGTGACGCGGTGAGCAGGAGCGACGTGGCGCCGACGGCGGGGCCCGCCGGTGGCGCGCCCGAGGGCCGGGTCATCGGCATCGGCCGGCCGCCCTGGTGGGTCCTCCTGCTGTCCCTGCTCGTCACGGTCGCGGTCACCGTCGACCTGCTCAACGACGGCTGGCTCGAGTCCCTCGACGTCGCGGTCTCCGACGTCGTCAAGGGCTGGGGACTGCGCGACTCCGGCGCCTACTGGCTGCTGTGGGCGTTCACCCAGGCCGGCGGTCGCGGGTT
Organism: Modestobacter versicolor; assembly: GCF_041028285.1. Classification (GTDB taxonomy): domain Bacteria; phylum Actinomycetota; class Actinomycetes; order Mycobacteriales; family Geodermatophilaceae; genus Modestobacter; species Modestobacter versicolor_A. The sequence goes on from NZ_JABGDB010000010.1 coordinate 64,393, forward strand.
CATCCTCATCGTGCTGGCCGGGCTGGTGACCTGGCTGGCGGTCCGGCAGCGCACCGTCGTCCCGCTGGTCCGCGTGCTGGTGGCGCTGGTCCTGCTCACCGCGGTGGTCTACGGCTTCAAGTACGGCACCGGCCGCACGGCGCCGGCCTACCCCGGCTCGTACTTCCACCGGGACGGCGCCAGCTACCCCTCCGGCCACGTCGCCAACGCCGTGCTGATGTGGGGCGTCGCGCGCTGGCAGGCCGTGGAGTTCGGGCTGCCGGCCTGGGCGCAGCGGACCGCGTGGCTGCTCAGCGTGCTGGGGCCCCTGTCGACGGGAGTGGCCATGGTGGCGCTGGACTTCCACTGGGTCACCGATGCCGTGGTCGGACTGGCCGTGGGCCTGCTGTTGTTGGGCGTGGTTCATGCGCTGGACGCGGTGCTGGTGTCACGCTGGGTCCGTGCCAGAGCGGGCCGATCGCACGCCTGACCGCGCCGGACGCCGATCCTGGGCGGTCGGCGCGGCCCTCTCCGCGCCCCTCGGGCTGCTGCTGACGGTGCTCCCGGCCGGGGTCGCCGGCGCCGAGGGCGTCGAGGCCACCGGGTACGGCGCACCGAGCACCCGCTGCGAGGTCACCGACCCGCGGCTGCCGGAGCTCTCCGGCCTCGTCGGTGCCGGCGACGCGATGCTCGCCATGAACGACGGGGGAGCCCGGGCGGAGGTCTTCGTGCTCGACGGGGCGTGCGCGGTCGGGGACGTCCGCGCGGCCGACGTCGACCCCTACGACCCCGAGGACCTGGCGCTGGGCGCCGACGGCACCATCTGGCTGGCCGACACCGGGGACAACAACCACACCCGGGAGACCGTCGCGCTGATCGGGCTGCGGGCCGACGGCAGCAGCACGCTCACCCGGCTCACCTACCCCGACGGCCCGCACGACGCCGAGGCGCTGCTGATGGCCCCGGACGGCACCCCGTACGTGGTGACCAAGGAGGTGCTGGGCGCCAGCTCCGTCTACCGGCCCGACGCGCCGCTCGCCGACGGGGCCACCGTGCCGATGAGCCGGGTGGTGGAGCTCGGGTTCACCCTCACCGGCACGCCGGGTGGCCCGGTCGGCCGCGCCGGACAGCTGCTGGTCACCGGTGGGGCGGTCTCCGGCGACGGCCAGCGGATCGCCCTGCGCACCTACACCGACGCCTACGTCTGGCCGCTGACCGGCTCGGACGTGGCCGGTGCGCTCGCCGGTGCACCGGTGCGGGTCGCGCTGCCGGAGTCGCCGCAGGGGGAGGCGATTGCCTTCGCGTCGAACCACCGCGACCTGCTGGTGGCCAGCGAGGGGCTGCCCACGGCGGTCACGCTGGTCCCCGCGGCCGGTGAGATCGCGCCGGCCGCCTCCACCGCGCCGGCCGACGGTGCCGCCGCGGCTGCGGGGACCCTCTCCCACGAGGTGGCCCCGTTGACGGCGGGGCTGATCGCCGCGCTGGTGGCCACCGCGCTGGTGTGGATCGGCGGCAGGATCCGCCGGCGGCGCCAGGGCTGAGGACCGACCCCGCTGCCGGGCAGCGAGGTCGGTCCCGATCGCCGGTGGGACTAGACCCGGCGCAGGACGGTGACGACCCGGCCCAGCACCGTGGCGTCGTCGCCGGGGATGGGCTCGTACGCCTCGTTGTGCGGCATCAGCCAGACGTGGCCGTCGCGGCGCTTGTAGGTCTTCACCGTCGCCTCGCCGTCGATCATCGCGGCGACGATCTCGCCGTTCTCCGCGGTCGGCTGCTGGCGCACGACGACCCAGTCGCCGTCGCAGATCGCCGCGTCGACCATCGAGTCACCGGCGACCTTGAGCATGAACAGCGTGCCCTCGCCGACCAGCTCGCGGGGGAGCGGGAAGACGTCCTCCACCGCCTGCTCGGCCAGCACCGGCCCACCCGCGGCGATCCGGCCGACCAGCGGCACGTACGTGGGCTGCGGGGCGGCGGCCTCGTCCACCCCGCTGGCCGCGCCGGCGGCGGCCAGGGCCCCGTCGGCGGCGGCGTCGGAGGCCGCAGCGGCCGCGGCGGCCTCGCCGGGCAGCCGCACGTCCAGTGCCCGCGGGCGGTTGGGGTCACGCCGCAGCCAGCCCTTGCGCTGCAGCACGGACAGCTGGTGCGCCACCGAGGAGGCCGACGACAGGCCGACCGCCTCGCCGATCTCGCGCACGGACGGCGGGTAACCGCGCCGCTCGATGGAGTCGCGGATGACCTCGAGCACCCGGCGCTGCCGCTGGGTCAGCCCGTCGCCGGCCGCCCCGCGGTCGGGGAACTCGCGGATGGCGGCGCCGGTGCCGGCGCCCTCCGCGGTGTCCGTGCCGGCGGAGCTGCGCCGGGAGGAGCCCTTGCCGCTGCCTGCCGTCGGGCCGTCGACCGCCATGTGTCCTCCTCGTCCGGCTGCCGGTGGCAGCTGTTCCGGGTGCGTCGCGCCCGGCGGGCCGGACGGCGCGATCCCGTTGTCGATCACAGGTGCACGGTAGCGGGTTACACCCGTGTTGTTCAAACAGGTGTTCGAAGACGTGACCGTGTCGGGGGTGAAGTTGTCGGACCCGTGCGGTAGACATCGCACAGACGTTCGAATCGAACAGGCGTTCGAGCACACCGCTCCGCACCTGGCCGGGAGAGCGTCGTCCCGCCCGGCACCGCCAGTCCCAGGAGCGTCCCCGATGGCCAGCCCCCAGCGCAGCGACCCCGACTCCTCGCCCGACCCCGCGCGCCCCGCGGCCGTCCGCCCGGCCCCGGTCCGGCCGCTGCCCGCCCGGGAGGTCCTCCCGGCCGGTCGCGGCCCGCAGTCGGTGGCCCCGACGGCCCGCCGTGACGCCGTGCGCCCCGGCGCACGGCCGGCGCGGTCCGACGGCCTCGCAGGGGTCCGGCCGGTCCGTGGCGGCTGCTCGGTCGACCACAGCGGGGTCGCCCGCCCCGCGGTGCGCCCGCAGGCCCGCGGCGTCGCGCCGGGTCCGCTGCGGCTCACCCGCCGCGGACGCCGGGCGCTCTCCGGTCTGTCGATCGCCCTCGGTCTGTCCATCGCGGTGGTCACCGCCGCGGTCGAGCTGGGCCAGTCCGACGGCGGCCTCGAGCTGGCCGGTTCCTCGACGGTCGTCGTCCAGCCGGGGGACACGCTCTGGTCCATCGCCGGCGAGGTGGCGCCGGAGCAGGACCGGCGGGCCGTGGTGGACGCGCTGCTGGACGCCAACGAGCTGGACGCGGTCGACCTGGTGCCCGGTCAGGTCCTCCAGCTGCCCTGACACCGCTCCGCCGCTGGTCCGGCGGGAGGGCGCGGCTGGGACGGGCGGGACGTGCGCGACTGAGGAACACGACACGCCAGGTTGGGGTTGCGTATCTGTAGGGGTACGGGGCTAACCTAACCCCTACATCTTGTAGTGACAGAGATGTAGTTCCGTCCACAGGCGCCTCCCCAGGTCACCCCCAGGACATCCACCGGATGTCCCCCGGTGGGTCCACAGGGAGCGCCGAGAACGTCGCTCGACGCGGCTGATCGAGGAGGTGCCCGGTGCGTTGCCCGTTCTGCCACAGCCCTGACAGCCGGGTCATCGACTCTCGGGAGACGGACGAGGGCGCCACCACCCGGCGCCGTCGGTCGTGCCCGGTCTGCGGCCGCCGGTTCACCACGGTGGAGGAGCCCGTGCTCGCCGTGGTCAAGCGCAGCGGCGTGAGCGAGCCCTTCGACCGAAACAAGGTCATCGCGGGTGTCCGCCGGGCGTGCCAGGGCCGCCCGGTCGACGAGGCCCAGCTGGCCGTCCTCGCCGCGAAGGTCGAGGACGCCGTCCGGGCCACCGGGTCGGCCGAGGTGCCCAGCAACGAGGTGGGCCTGGCGATCCTGGGCCCGCTGCGCTACCTCGACGAGGTCGCCTACCTGCGGTTCGCCAGCGTGTACCGCTCCTTCTCCTCCGCAGCCGACTTCGAGAAGGAGATCGCCGAGCTCAAGCGGCTGCGCCCGGACCCGGCGGACACCGGGCCCCCCGGCGACGACGCCGGCACCGCCGCACCCCGCCCGTCACCCCGCTAGACACCCGCGCCCGTCCACCGGGCCGCCCGGCACCACCGGCTCTCGGCGTCCGCCGAGCTTCCCAGCCGTCCCCCTGCACGCAGGACCCTCACCACGGGAGCACGCTTTGACCGAGACAGCCGACCGCCTCACTCCCAGCCGGAACCGCCGCACCGGGAAGGCCCCCACCCGGGGCAAGGGACTGAAGGTCAAGCGGGTCTTCACGACCGCCGGGGTCCACCCCTACGACGACGTCGTCTGGGAGCGCCGTGACGTCGTCATGACCAACTGGCGGGACGGCTCGATCAACTTCGAGCAGCGCGGAGTCGAGTTCCCCTCCGAGTGGAGCATCAACGCCACCAACATCGTCACCACGAAGTACTTCCGCGGCGCGGTGGGCAGCCCGCAGCGCGAGACCAGCCTCCGCCAGCTCATCGACCGGGTCGTGCTGACCTACGGTGCAGCCGGCCGCGAGCACGGCTACTTCGCCAGCGAGGCCGACGCCGAGGTCTTCGAGCACGAGCTGACCTGGATGCTGATGCACCAGTACTTCAGCTTCAACTCCCCGGTCTGGTTCAACGTCGGCACCGCGTCGCCGCAGCAGGTCAGCGCCTGCTTCATCCTCGCCGTCGACGACACGATGGACTCGATCCTGAACTGGTACCGGGAAGAGGGCCTGATCTTCAAGGGCGGCTCCGGTGCCGGGCTGAACCTCTCCCGCATCCGCTCCTCCAAGGAGCTGCTCTCCTCCGGTGGCACCGCCTCCGGTCCGGTCTCCTTCATGCGCGGCGCCGACGCCTCCGCCGGCACCATCAAGTCCGGTGGCGCCACGCGGCGCGCGGCGAAGATGGTCGTCCTCGACATCGACCACCCCGACATCGAGGAGTTCATCGAGACCAAGGCGCGCGAGGAGGACAAGATCCGCGCGCTGCGCGACGCCGGGTACGACATGGACCTCGGCGGCAAGGACATCACCAGCGTCCAGTACCAGAACGCCAACAACTCGGTCCGGGTCAACGACGAGTTCATGCGCGCGGTCGAGAACGGCACCGAGTTCGGTCTGCGGGCCCGCTCCGACGGCTCGGTCATCGAGACCGTCGACGCCCGTGAGCTGTTCGGCAAGGTCACCAAGGCGGCTTGGGAGTGCGCGGACCCGGGCATCCAGTACGACGACACGATCAACGACTGGCACACCAACCCGGAGACGGGGCGGATCAACGCCTCGAACCCGTGCTCGGAGTACATGAGCCTGGACAACAGCTCGTGCAACCTGGCGTCGCTGAACCTCATGAAGTTCCTCAAGGACGACGGCACGTTCGACGCCAAGAACTTCGTGAAGGCCGTCGAGCTGATCATCACCGCGATGGACATCTCGATCTGCTTCGCCGACTTCCCGACCGCGCCGATCGGTGAGACCACCCGCGCCTACCGCCAGCTGGGCATCGGCTACGCCAACCTCGGCGCGATGCTGATGGCCACCGGGCACGCCTACGACTCCCGTGGCGGGCAGACGCTGGCCGCGGCGATCACCTCGCTGATGACCGGCACCGCCTACCGCCGCTCGGCCGAGCTCGCCGGCGTCGTCGGTGCCTACGAGGGCTACGCCCGCAACGCCGACGCCCACGCCCGGGTGATGCGCAAGCACGCCGCGGCCAACGACGCCATCCGCCCGGTCGGCGCCGACGACGCCGACGTGCTCAAGGCCGCCACCGCCGAGTGGCAGGAGTGCCTGGCGCTCGGCACGGAGAACGGCTGGCGCAACGCGCAGGCCTCCGTGCTGGCCCCCACCGGCACCATCGGCTTCATGATGGACTGCGACACGACCGGCATCGAGCCGGACTTCTCGCTGGTCAAGTTCAAGAAGCTGGTCGGCGGCGGCTCGATGCAGATCGTCAACCAGACGGTGCCGCGGGCGCTGCGCAGCCTGGGGTACCAGGAGGAGCAGATCGAGGCGATCGTCGAGTACATCGCCGAGCACGGCCACGTCGTCGACGCGCCGACCCTGCGCCCCGAGCACTACTCGGTCTTCGACTGCGCGATGGGCGAGCGCTCCATCTCCCCGATGGGCCACGTCCGGATGATGGCCGCGGTGCAGCCCTTCATCTCCGGCGCGATCAGCAAGACGGTCAACATGCCGGAGACGGCGACCGTCGAGGAGGTCGCGGACATCTACTTCCAGGGCTGGAAGATGGGCATCAAGGCCCTGGCGATCTACCGCGACAACTGCAAGGTCGGCCAGCCGCTGTCCGGTGGCAAGGGCAAGAACGACGGGACCAAGGCCGAGGCCGAGGTCGTGGCGGCTGCGCCGGTCACCACGCTGGCGCACCCGGTGCGCAAGCGGCTGCCGAAGAAGCGCACCAGCGTCACCACGTCCTTCAGCGTCGCCGGCGCCGAGGGCTACATGACCGCCGGGATGTACGAGGACGGCAGCCTCGGTGAGGTCTTCCTCAAGCTCGGCAAGCAGGGCTCGACCCTGGCCGGGGTGATGGACGCCTTCTCGATCGGGATCTCCCTGGCCCTGCAGCACGGGGTGCCGCTGGAGACCTACATCCAGAAGTTCACCAACATGCGGTTCGAGCCGGCCGGCATGACCGACGACCCGGACATCCGGATCGCCCAGTCGGTGATGGACTACATCTTCCGTCGCCTGGCGCTGGACCACCTGCCGGTCGAGACCCGCGCCGGGCTCGGCATCTTCAGCGCCGAGGAGCGGGCCGCCCAGGTGTCCGGCTCCTACGGTTCCTCCGCCTCGACCTCCGCGGTCGCCGAGGAGGAGGACGTCGACCTGGAGCAGCTGCGCGGCTCCGCGCCGATCGAGACCGCCAAGGTGGAGGAGAAGGTCACCCCGGCGGGCCCGAAGTCGGTCAAGGAGGCCCACTCCTCGGCCGAGCTGCTCGAGCTGGTCACCGGTACCGCCACCGACGCGCCGCTGTGCATGACCTGCGGCACGAAGATGCGCCCGGCCGGCAGCTGCTACGTCTGCGAGGGCTGCGGCTCCACCAGCGGCTGCAGCTGATCACCAGCGCGTCCCGATGACACCCGGCCCGGTCCTGCACCAGCAGGACCGGGCCGGCGTCGTCCCGGGTACGTGGGGGGCGCGGTGTCACATCCGCGGGCCGGCCGGTGTCTCCATGGCAGGACGGTCATCGGAGGAGGAGTCATGGCGAGCACGACCAGGGTCCCGAAGGCAGAGCTGACCGGCGTCTACGGCGCGGTGGTGCAGCGGATGTCGCGGCGCATGCTCGGCGCCGTGGCCGAGCCGGTGCAGGTGGCCTGGCACAACAAGAAGGTGCTGCGGGCCAGCTTCACCATGGGCCGGCTGTCCCAGAAGTGGGACGCGTGCGATGCGAACCTGAAGTCCTACGCGCACATGGCGGTGGCCGGCCTCGTCGGCTGCAGCTGGTGCCTGGACCTCGGCTACTTCTCCGCCGCGAACGAGGGGCTCGACCTCGACAAGGCCCGTGAGGTGCCCCGCTGGCGCGAGTCCACGGTGTTCACGCCCCTGGAGCGCGAGGTGCTGGGGTACGCGGAGGCGATGACGGCCACCCCGCCGACGGTCACCGACGAGATGTCGGCCCGGCTGCTGGACCAGCTCGGCGCGCCGGCGCTGGTCGAGCTGACCGCGTTCATCGCGCTGGCCAACCTCTACACCCGCAACAACACCGCGCTGGGCATCGAGTCGCAGGGCCTGGCGGCTGCGTGCGACCTGGCGCCGCTGGCCGCCCCGTCGGCGCGATGACCGACGACCCGTTCCTCGTCCACCGCAGCCTGCTCTTCACCGTCGCCTACGAGCTGCTCGGCTCGGCCGCCGACGCCGAGGACGTCGTCCAGGAGAGCTGGCTGCGGTGGTCCCGGGTGGACCGGGACGAGGTGCGGGAACCGCGGGCCTACCTGGTCCGGGTGGTCACCCGGCAGGCGCTCAACCGGCTGCGGTCGGTGTCCCGCCGCCGCGAGGACTACGTGGGGGAATGGCTGCCCGAACCGCTGCTGACCAGCCCGGACGTCGCCGGGGACGTCGAGCTGGCCGAGCACGTCTCCATCGCGATGCTCACCGTGCTGGAGACCCTCGGGCCCATCGAGCGGGCGGTGTTCGTGCTGCACGAGGTCTTCGAGACGCCGTTCGACGAGATCGCCCGGGCGGTGGGCCGCACCCCGGCCGCGGTCCGGCAGATCGCCCACCGGGCCCGCGCGCACGTCGCCGCGCGGCGGCCGCGGATGCAGGTGGACGCCGCCCAGCAGCGGGCGGTCGTCGAGCGCTTCATGGCCGCCGTCTCCACCGGCGACGTCCAGGGGCTGCTCGCGGTGCTGGCGCCGGACGTGGTCCTGACCGCCGACGGGGGTGGCCTGGCGGCCGCGGCCCGCCGGCCGGTCACCGGCGCCGCGACGGTGGCGGCGTTCCTCGCCCGGGCGGTCGAGCTGCACGACCTGGTCGCCACGGTCGCCTGGTTCAACGGGCAGCCCGGCATCCGGATCGACGCCGGCGGCTCGGTCACCGCGGTGAGCGTCCTGGTCGAGGACGGCCGGATCACCGCGCTGTACGCCATGCGGAACCCGGAGAAGCTGGACTGGGTCGAGCGGGTCGCCGAACTGCGCCGGTGACGCGCGTGCCGCGCACGGGAGGCGGTGCCGCCGTCCTAGCCTCGGTGGCATGGGTCAGCTGCTGCGGTTCGGCTGGCGCCAGGCGCAGTCGTGCCTCTTCGCCGTGCTCTTCTTCCTCGGCCTGGCGCTGGTGCGGGTCGTGCCGCTGCCGCTGGACCCCGCCGACGCGCTGCTGCTGTGGTGCCTGGCGGTCACGGCGGTGCTCTGGCGGGTCGGCTGGGAGACCGGCCGCGAGGTCGCCGTCATCGCCGGGTTCCACCTCGTCGGGCTGGCGCTGGAGCTGTTCAAGGTCCGGCAGGGGTCGTGGTCCTACCCCGACACCGGGCTGGCCGCGGTCGGCGGCGTACCGCTCTACAGCGGGTTCATGTACGCCGCCGTCGGCAGCTACGTCTGCCAGGCCTGGCGCCGGTTCGACCTGCGGGTCACCGGCTACCGGGCGCGCAGCACCGCGGTCGTCGCAGCGCTGGTCTACCTGAACTTCTTCACCTCGCACGTGCTGGCCGACGTGCGGCTGCCGCTCGCCGGCGCACTGCTCGTCGTCACCCGCCGCACCTGGGTGCACTACAGCGTCGGACGGCGCCGGTACGCGATGCCGCTGGCGCTGTCCTTCGTGCTGATCGGCTTCTTCCTCTGGGTCGCCGAGAACGCCGCCACGTGGCTGCGCGCCTGGCAGTACCCCGGTCAGGAGTCGGTGTGGACGCTGGTGCACGCCGCCAAGCTCGGCTCCTGGTCGCTGCTGGTCGTGGTCAGCATCGTGCTGGTCACCGCCGTGAAGGCCCGCGAGGGGCAGCTGTACGGCAGCCCCGCCGACCGCACCGTGCTCACCGCCTACGACCCGCCGCCGGAGCTCGCCACCCGCCGGACGGCGGCCGCGCGCAGCTGACCCGGCCTCAGCGCTGGGTGGCGCAGAACGGGTGGCCCACCGGATCGGCGTAGACCCGGAACAGGTCGTCGGGGTGCCCCTCCTCGGCCGGGGAGCCGGTCAGCGGCCGGGCGCCGCAGTCGAGCAGGTGTCCGTGCGCGGTGACCAGGTCGGGGACGGCGACGTCCAGGTGCACCCGGGCGCCCTGCGGCCACGGCGGCACCGGCGCCGCGGACCGCTGGAACGCCAGCCGGGTGCCGCCGGCCGGCGGGAGCAGCTGCAGCCACTCGTCCCCGGCCGGGTCGGTCGTCTCGTGCCCGGGCGCGTAGGCCCAGCCCAGCGCGCGCCGGTAGAACTCGGCGAGCGCGCGCGGCTCGGGGCAGTCCAGCGTCAGCTCGTACAGCGTCAGCGGTCCCATGCCCGGCGACCGTAGCCGTCACGACCGGGGCCCGGCGTCCGGCGGGGAGCCGCCCGGCGGGGCGCCGGCCGCGACCGCGCCGGGAGTGGGACGATCCCGCTCCGCAACGGGCAGAGGAGGCCGGCATGGGACGACGGGCAGGGACGGCGGCCGTCGTCGTGCTCGGTGCGGTGCTGGTGACCGCGTCGGGCTGCGGCTTCCTCACCGACCTCGCCGACCCCGCCGACCCGCCGCCCCCGCCCGCCGCCGACGCCGGCCCGCCTGCGGTCACGTCCCCGCCCGCTGCGGCACCGGCCTTCGAGCCAGGGGTGGTCGCGCAGGGTGCGCTGTTCGCCGGCGACCGGTCGGTGGGCACGCTGCGGGTGGCCACCGGGGGCGTGCAGACCGGGCTGGTGCTGCCCTTCCCGGAGTTCGACGAGGACTGCCCGATCGCGGGTCCCTCGATGCAGTACGTCGCCGTCGGGTTCACGTTCACCCTGCAGGCCGAGGGCGGGCTGGCCGGACACCTCACCATGACGCCCGGGCCGGCGACGCCCGCCGACGCCGGGGACGTCGGCGTCTTCTTCGAGCCCTCGCCGGGCAACGACGAGTACTGCACCGACGGCCCGTCGCTGCCGGACACCGACAGCTTCTGGGCCCGCGGCACGCACCGCGTCACCGGGTACGTGGTGCTCGCCGACGCGGTCGGTCCGGCGACCCCGCAGGGCCGTACGGAGGTGTTCGCGACCCTCCAGGCGCAGGTCTCGGAGCTGCGGCTCCGGGACGACGACGGCGCGGAGACGCCCCTGACGCTCGGCCCGCTGTCCGTCGGCGCCGCCTGCCCGGAGGACCCCGGCGCGTTCTGCGTGCCGCTGGGCTGAGGGCGGTCAGCCGGTGAGCTCGCTCGGGACCGTGATCACGTCGACCATCGCCCCGCGCCGGACGACGGTGACCGGCAGCGGCTCGCCGATCGCCTCGGCGAACAGCAGCCGCTGCAGGCTCTGCGCCGAGGCGACCGGCGCGCGACCGGCCTCGAGCACCAGGTCACCGGCCTTGAGCCCGGCCCGGTCGGCGGGGGAGCCGGCCATCACGTCCAGCACCTGCAGGCCGCGGCGCCGGCCGGTGCGCGCGGCCAGCTCGGCCGGCAGCGGCACCGGGCTGCTGACCAGCCCGAGGTAGGCCCGGCGCACCCTCCCGTCGCGCAGCAGCGTCTCGACGATCCGCCGGGTGGTGTCGTTGACCGGCACCGCGAGGCCCAGGCCCCAGCCGGCGACCGCGGTGTTGATGCCGACCACCCGGCTGCGCGAGTCGGCCAGCGCGCCGCCGGAGTTGCCCGGGTTGAGCGCGGCGTCGGTCTGGATGACGTCCTCCACCACCCGCGCCGCCCGGCCGTCGCGGGTCGGCAACGACCGGCCCAGCGCGCTCACCACCCCGGCGGTCACCGACCCGGCCAGCCCGAACGGGTTGCCGACGGCGACGACGAGCTGGCCGACCTGCAGCGTCGCCGCATCGCCCAGCACGGCCGGGGGCGGGGTGGCGCCTCGGGCCCGGACGACGGCCAGGTCCGACAGCGGGTCGGCGCCGACCACCTCGACCGGCGCCTCGGACCCGTCGCTGAACACCGCCCGCCCGCCGGTCGCGCGGGCGACGACGTGGGCGTTGGTGAGCAGCAGCCCGTCGTCGCTGACCAGCACGCCGGAGCCGGCGCCGCCCCGACCGCCCGGGCCGCTCACCTCCAGCGCGGCGACGTGCGGCGTCAGCTCCGCGGCCACCGTGGTGACCACGCGTGAGTAGGCGTCCAGCGCCGGCTCGGTGTCGTGCTCGTCCGCCAGGCCCATGGCGACCTCCCCTGATCACTTACCTGTAATCAGTGAACGCCGGTGCCGCCGCCGGTGGGCGGCCCGCCGTTACGCCCTCGGCGGACGTGCGCGAACATGGCCATCTTCGCCCCGTGGGCAGCGGCGAAGATGGCCATGTTCGCCCTGGGGGCTCAGCCCATCGTCTTCTGGCCGTCGATCGACTCGCGGAGGATGTCGGCGTGCCCGGCGTGCTGGGAGGTCTCGGCGACCAGGTGCAGGAAGACCCGCCGCGCCGTGCGGGTGCCGCCGGGGGTGAACCACGGCGCCTCCGGCAGCGGGTGGCTGAGGTCCAGGCTGGGCAGCGTGCGCACCAGGTCGTCGGTGCGGGCGGCCACGTCGGCGTAGGCGGCGAGCAGGCCGGCCAGCGTCTCGTCCGGGCCCATCACGAACTCCGCCGCCCAGTCGCCGGCCGTCGACTCGTCGTAGGCCGGGAAGGACGACGGGCCCTCGACCACGAAGGTGGCCCACATCCGCTCGGTGGCCGTCACGTGCTTGACCAGCCCACCGAGGGTCAGCTCGCTGGCCGTGGGGCGCAGCCTGGCCTGCTCGTCGGTGAGCCCCTCGACGGTGCGGGTGAGGAACCAGCGGTGGCTGTCGAGGGTCTCGACCAGGTCGTCGCGCTCGGCGGTGCGGGTCTCGGTGCTGGTCATCGGTCTGCCCTTCGTCGTCGGTGGCTGTCAGGGACCATGCTCCCGGCCATCGGTGCCAGATCCTGACCGCTATGGGTGAGAACCTGAGGACATGTCCGATCCGACGCACCGCACGCTGCGACTGCTGAGCCTGATGCAGGGACGGCGCGACTGGGCGGGTGCCGACCTCGCCGACCGGCTCGGCGTCTCCGTGCGGACCCTCCGGCGGGACGTCGACCGGCTCCGCGAGCTCGGCTACCCGGTGCAGGCCCAGCCCGGCGTGGACGGCGGCTACCGGCTGGCCGCAGGAGCCGCGCTGCCGCCGCTGGTGCTCGACGACGACGAGGCGGTGGCGCTGACCGTCGGGCTGCACACCGCGGCTTCCGGTGCGGTCGCCGGGATGGCCGAGCCGTCGGTGCGGGCGCTGGCCAAGGTGGTGCCGGTGCTCCCCGCCCGGCTGCGCCGCCGGGTGGACGCGCTGCGGGCGATGACGGTGCCCGGCCCGTCCTGGTCCGACGGCGGCCCGGCGGTCGACCCGCAGGTGCTGGTGGAGGTGGCCCAGGCGTGCCGGGACACCGGCCGGCTCACCTTCACCTACACCGCCGCCGGGGCGGAGCCGGCCGGGCGGCTGGTCGAACCGCACCGGCTCGTCCCGCTCGGACGACGCTGGTACCTGGTCGCCTACGACCCGTCGCGGGGTGGCTGGCGCAGCTTCCGGCTCGACCGGATGACCGCGGTGCAGGGCACCGGGGCCGCCTTCGCGCCGCGACCGCTGCCGGCCGACGACGCGGCGGCCTTCGTCCGCGCCGGGTTGCACCAGTTCCGCGAGGCCACCGTCGTCGAGGCGCTGGTCGAGGCACCGTCGGACGTCGTCCGGGACCGGGTGGGCCGCTGGGCGCGGGTGGAGGCCGACGGTCCGGACCGCTGCCGGCTGCACATGGAGACCGACTCGCTGGACTGGCCGGCGCTGGTGCTCGGCGCCGTCCGCGCGGAGTTCACCGTGCTGGCCCCCGACGAGCTGCGCGACCGGCTGGCCGAGTGGTCCGCGCGCTTCGCCCGGGCGGTCCGCGGCTCAGCGCAGGGCGGGTGACCGCACCAGCCAGACCGCGCAGGTGGCCGCGGCTGCCGCGGCCACCGCCCAGGCCAGCACGGGCCCTGGCACCGGGCCGAGGTCGCCGGCCGCCACCAGCACCAGCGCCGCCACGCCCAGGGCCGTGCCCAGCTGGGCGCCGGTGTTGAGCACCCCGGAGGCGCTGCCTTCGAGGTCCGAGGCCACCTGCGTGCCGATCGCGTTGCCGGCGACGGAGGCGGCCCCGAGGCCGAGGCCGATCACCGTCCCGCCGGCGACCACCCCCGCCGTGCTCCCGGACGTGGCGGCGAGCACGACGTTGCCGGCGCCGATGCCGAGCAGCCCGGCACCGCCGATGACCGGCATCGGCAGCCGGGCGGTGAGCGGCCGGGTGGCCGCCGAGCCGGCGACCGCGGCGACGCTGATCGGCAGCAGCGACAGCCCGGCCTCGAGGGGGGAGGCGCCCAGTCGGTCCTGCAGCACGAGCGTGGCGAGCACCGCGGCCGAGCTGGTGGTCGCGGTGTTGACGAAGGACACGACCGTGCCCGCCCGCAGGTGCGCCGAGCGGACCGCGCCGGCCGGGACGAGCGGCCCGCGGCTGCGTCGCTGCTGGTGGGCGAAGAGCAGCCCCACCCCGGCCCCGGCGACCACGAGCGCCGCACCGGCCGGCCGCGAGCCGGGGGCCTCGACCAGCGAGGCGCCGGCCACGACGGCCATCACCGCACCGATCAGCAGCGCGGCACCGGGCAGGTCGAGGTGCGCGCCGGGGGACTCGGGCGGCGGCGCGGGCACCGTCCGGAGCAGGACGGCCAGCAGCAGGACGCCGATCGGCACGTTGACCCAGAACACCGCCCGCCACCCCCAGACGTCGGTGAGCAGGCCACCCACCAGGAACCCGGCGGCGCCGGCGACCGCACCCGAGGCGCTCCACAGCGCCAGCGCGCCGGCCCGGTCGCGGCCGGCCGCGACCAGGAGCAGCCGCAGCGCCGACGGCACGCAGACGGCCGCCGCCCCGCCCTGCACCGCCCGGACGACGAGGAGCTGACCCACGCCCTGGGCCAGCCCGCCGGCGACCGCGGCGGCGGTGAAGACGACGACGCCCGCGAGGAGCACGCGCCGCGAGCCGTACCGGTCACCCAGCCGGGCACCGAGGACGAGCAGCCCACCGAAGAACATCGGGTAGGCGACCGCCAGCGGCCCGGCTGCCGAGCCGGCCGCGTCCAGGCCGTCGAGCACCGCCGGGATGGCGGTGGTCGTGCTGGTCACGCCCAGCACGTCGACGAACTGCACCGCACACAGGACGAGGACCACGACGGGGGGCACGGCCGGGACCGTAGCCAGCGGCACCGACAACTCGGGGCTCCCCGCGAGCGGCTCGTGCGGGACGAGGAGCCGTAGCGGTCGGTACGCCACGGCAGCTGCCGCCGGGCACGATGGCGGGGTGGACGACGACGCGCTGGACGAGATCGCCGAGGAGCTCTACGGCGTGCCGCCGGACGAGTTCGTCGAGGCGCGCACCGCCGCCCGTGACCGGGTGAAGGCGGCGGACAAGGAACTGGCCAAGGCCGTCGCCGCGCTGCCCAAGCCGACGACGGCCGCCTGGGTGTGCAACCTGCTGGTGCGGCGCCAGCCCGACGAGGTGGCCCAGCTGCGCGAGGTGGGGGAGCTGCTACGGCAGGCGCAGGTCGGCCTGTCCGGCGACGAGCTGCGGCAGCTGGGTCGGCAGCGCAACCAGGTGGTCGCTGCCCTGGCCCGGCAGGCCCGCGGGCTGGCGCACGCCGAGGGGCACGACGTGAGCAGCGCGGTCGCCGAGCAGGTGGAGAGCACGCTGCGGGCGGCGGTGGTGGACCCCGACGCGGGCGAGGCGCTGGCCGCCGGCCGGCTGACCACGGCGCTGTCCTACAGCGGGCTCGGCCCGGTCGACCTCGGTGGCGCGGTGGCCACCCCGGTGCGCGCCGCCCGAGCCCCCCGCCCCGAGCGGGAGGAGGTCCGCCGTCCGGCCGGGCCGGATGCCGAGGAGCAGCGCCGTCGGGAGGCCGCGGAGCGCCGGCAGCGCGAGCTGGAGCAGGCCCGCCGGGACGCCGAGGAGGCGGCCGGGATGGCGCGGGACGCGGCCGCGGGGGCCGCGGCGGCGGACCAGGCGCTGACCGAGGCGGCGGAGCGGCGGGACCAGCTGCAGCAGCGGGCCGAGCAGCTGGAGAAGGAGCTGCGCCGGGTGGAGCGGGAGGCGAAGGAGTCGGTGACCGCGGTGCACGAGGCCGAGAAGCGCCGCGACGCCGCCGCGCGCCGGGCCGAGACGGCGGTGGCGATCCGGGACCGGTCGGCAGCCCGGGTCGAGGAGCTCGCGGCGTCCGACGCCTGAGCGGTCAGCGACCGGAGGTGCTGTGGCGCTGCCGCTTGCCCTCGTAGAGCGCGGCGTCGGCACGCTGCAGCAGGGTGCCCAGCGTGTCGCCGTCCCGGGCGGTGGCGGTGCCGACCGACCAGCCGATCGGCACGCCGCCGTCCAGCCGCTGGAGCACCTCGACCGCCCCGGGTCCGTCGGTGCCGGGCAGGCAGAGCACGAACTCGTCCCCGCCGTGCCGGCCGAGCAGGTCCGAGGCGCGCACCCGGGTGCTCCAGTGACCGGCGACCTCGCGCAGCAGCCGGTCCCCGGCGACGTGGCCGTCCCGGTCGTTGACCACCTTGAAGTGGTCCAGGTCCAGGATCGCCACGGTCAGCGGCTCACCGGTCCGAAGGGCGCGGGCCAGGCTGCGGGCGGCCTCGGCCTCCCAGGCCCGGCGGTTGGCGACGCCGGTCAGCGGGTCGGTCGAGGCCTGGGCGCGCAGCCGTCCGTTGAGCCGGCCGTGCGCCTCGGTGAGGACGAGCGCCACGGTGACGGCGATGAGCCAGGGCTGCAGGAAGCCGGTCGGGACCGCGAGGGCCGCTCCGACCGAGGCGGCGCCCACGGCCAGCAGGACGTGCGCCCGGGCGGCCCGCAGCGACGAGAAGTGGGCGGCGTACAACCCGGTGCAGACCAGCACCGGCCCGAGGCCGACGACGCCCACGGCGGTGCCCGACCGGGCGGCCAGCACCCCCACGAGCAGCGAGAACAGCGCCAGCAGGGCGTGCTGGACCCGTCCAGGCAGGCGGTCGCCGGCGGCCGTCACCCCGGCGGCGACGGTCAGCCCGACCACGCCGAACGTCCAGGCCAGCCCGACCGGCGTCTCCGGGTGCATCGGCCACAGTGCGGCGGCGAGGCAGAAGAGGGCGCCGCTGCCGTGCAGCAACGCCAGGAGCGCCACCCGGGCCTGGGGTCTGCTGCGCATCGTCACCTCGTCCATGTCACCGTTGACGTCGACCGGTCGAGGGTCCGACAGCACGGCCCGGCGCGCCACAGCGACCCTTCGGGGTGAGACGCGCGGCCCGGGAGCACTGCCACCCCCGTGGACGGCGACGGCCCGGCCCCCGCGTGCGCGGGGACCGGGCCGTCGGCGGGCGTGCCGGGGTCGTCAGGCGGACTGGCGCCCGGTGGCGTCGACCGGCTCGAGGGTGTTCTTCGGGCCGCCGGTCTTGGAGACCTCGAAGGCCGACCCGAGCTCCTCCAGCGCCAGCCGGCCGTAGACCTGCTGCTGGGTGGCGGTGCGCTGGCCGCGGCCGCGACCCAGGAAGCTCACCACCCAGCCGATCGCGGTGGTGAAGCGGCTCTTGAAGCCGACGACGTAGAAGATGTGCACGACCAACCACATCGCCCAGGCGATGAAGCCGGTGAACTTGAGCTTGCCGAGGTCGGCGACGGCGGCGAACCGCGCGACCGTCGCCATGCTGCCCTTGTCGTGGTACGTGAACTCCGGCTTGGCCGGCCGTCCGGCGAGCCGGGCCTTGATGGCATCGGCAGCGAACCGGCCACCCTGGATGGCGACCTGGGCGACCCCCGGCAGCCGGTTCAGCGAGATCATGTCGCCGACGACGTGCACCTCGGGGTGACCGGGCAGCGTCAGGTCCGGCTGCACCGACACGCGGCCGGCCCGGTCGACGGCCGCGCCGGACTGCTCACCGAGCATCTTGCCCAGCGAGCTGGCCTGCACGCCGGCGGCCCAGATCTTGGTGGCCGAGTGGATGCGCCGCTGGTGCCCCTCGCCGTCCTTGACCACGATCCCGTCGGCGTCGACGTCGGTCACCATCGCACCCAGCTGGACCTCGACACCGATCTCGTTGAGCCGCTTGTGGGCGTACTGGCCGAGGGAGTCGGCGAACGGCGGCAGCACCTTGGGCGCGGCGTCGAGCAGGATGACCCGGGCGCTGGTGGGGTCGATGGAGCGGAAGTCGCGCTTGAGCGTGCGGCGGGCCAGCTCGGCGATCTGACCGGCCATCTCCACGCCGGTCGGGCCGGCGCCGACGACGACGAAGGTGAGCAGCCGGTCGATCTCGGCCGGGTCGGTGGCCAGCTCGGCGAGCTCGAACGCGCCGAAGATCCGGCCGCGCAGCTCCAGGGCGTCGTCGATGCTCTTCATGCCCGGCGCGAACTCGGCGAACTGGTCGTTGCCGAAGTAGCTCTGCCCGGCGCCGGCGGCGACGATCAGCTCGTCGTACTCGTGCACGGTGGTGCGACCGAGGACGGTGGAGGTGACGGTGCGAGCAGCCAGGTCGATCTCGGTGACCTCGCCCAGGACGACGCGGGCGTTGTCCTGCCGGGCCAGGATCTCCCGGGTGGCCGGGGCGATCTCGCCCTCGGAGAGGATGCCGGTGGCCACTTGGTAGAGCAGCGGCTGGAAGAGGTGGTGGGTGGTCTTCCCGATCAGCGTGATGTCGACAGGGGCCTTCTTCAGCCGCTGGGCGGCGAAGAGACCGCCGAACCCCGACCCGACGATGACGACCTTCGGCCGCTGTCCGGTGGGCTGGGTCGCGGTGGTCACGGTGCCTCCTGATATGTCGTCATGATGACTCATCATCCCACCGCGCTGTGGGTTGCTGCGCCCACCCCACCTGGACGGTGGCGGTGAGTCCCACCCAGGACAGCGCCGGGGCACCGGCGGCTGTTCCCGACGTGGTGCTCGTCCCGGG
Organism: Modestobacter versicolor; assembly: GCF_041028285.1. GTDB lineage: Bacteria > Actinomycetota > Actinomycetes > Mycobacteriales > Geodermatophilaceae > Modestobacter > Modestobacter versicolor_A. The sequence continues at coordinate 82,860 of NZ_JABGDB010000010.1, forward strand.
ACTGGGCCTCGACGAGCGTTCCTCCGCGCGGCTGCGACAGCGCATCGGCGGAGCGGTGGTCATTCTGCCCGGCATGGGCCGCCGACGCCGAGCGGGCACGCTGACGGACCTCGCCGAGGAGCTGGTCGCGGCGCTGCCGTCACGCACGGTGGTGCTGGTCGGACACTCGCAGAGCTGCCAGGTGGTGGTCGCCGCGGCGGAGCGCGACCCGCGGGTGGCCGGGCTGCTGCTCCTCGGCCCGACCACCGACCCGCGGCTGCGCCGTCCCGCCATGCTCGTGTCCCGCTGGCTGCGCACCGCGGTGCACGAACCGTGGTGGCAGGCGCCTCTGGTGCTGGCGCAGTGGTCGCGCACCGGGCCGCGGGCGATGCGGGTGCTGTGGCGGTCCGTCGCCGGCGACCGGGTCGACGAGCGGCTGCGCCGGGTGCCGGTGCCGGTGTTCGTCGTCCGCGGGGACCGGGACGCGCTGTGCCCGCACGACTGGGCGGCCCGACTGGCCGCCGGTGCGCCGCACGGGCGGCTGGTCGAGCTGCCCGGTGCGGCGCACATGACCCCCCAGACCCGGCCGGACGACGTCGCCCGGCTGGTCCGCGAGCTGCTCGCGGCGGTGTCCTAGGAGCGCAGGGCCCGCTTGGCGGCCTTGCGGCTGCGCCGGCTGGTGCGGGCCGCGCGCTCCTGCCGGCCGACCAGGGCCTGGGTGAGCAGGCCGATGCCGATGCCGAGCATCCACACGTCCTTGGCGATCGGCAGCCCGTCCTGGGTCGGCGCGACGCTCCTACCCGGCTTGGTCATCCCCGGGGTGCGCAGGTAGAGGCCCAGCAGCCCGCCGGAGAAGCCGGTGAGCGCCGCGCCGGCCACCGCGGTGGGGACGAAGGGGGCGAGCAGCAGCGCGCCGATGCCGATCTCCGCGGTGGACAGCGCCTTGGCGAAGGTGGCCGGCGGCACGTCCTTGAGGAACGGGTAGGTGCCGGCGGCGAAGCCGTGCAGCCCGGCCGCGGTGCCCTCGTCGGCGCCGCGCTTGCCGAGGCCGGAGTTGAGGATGAAGGCGCCGGTGGCGATCCGCGGGGGGATCTCGCTGGCGGTGATGGGCAGGCGCATGGGGTACCTCACTGGCGATGGGGATGGTGCTGTTCTCAACATCATCCTCACCGGCTGCCCGCCGCCCCGCGACCCCGGGTCCCCGCCGCCGCCTCGGATCAGGTGACCTGATCCCGCGTGCTCCTGGCTCACCTCAGGAGCTGAGCCAGGAGCACGCGGGGTGAGCCAGGACGTGGGTCAGCGGCCGGAGCGACCGCGGCCCCGGCCTGCGCCGCTGGGCGACTGCCCGGCCCGCGCGGCCAGCTCGGCGCGGGTGCGCGCGGGTCCGGACGTGCGGCCCGAACCACCCGAGCTGCTGCGACCGGAGCCGCCGGACGACGCACCGGCCGGCTTGCTGCCGCCGCTGCGACGGCGGCCGCCGTTGGCGCCACCGCCGGAGCCCTGCGGCTGCGGGGCGGCGACCGGGGCCGGCTCCACGTAGGGGGCGGCCGGACCGGTCAGCGCGACGATCTCGCGGGCGCCGGGCTTGATCGCCGAGACGTCCGGGGTGATGCCGGCCTGGCGGGCGAGGGTGCGCACCTCGGCGGCCTGGTCCGGGGTGGCGATGGTGACGACGATGCCGCCGGCACCGGCGCGGGCGGTGCGGCCCGAGCGGTGCAGGTAGGCCTTGTGCTCGGCCGGCGGGTCGACGTGCACGACGATGGCGACGTCGTCCACGTGGATGCCGCGGGCGGCGATGTCGGTCGCGCACAGCACCCGGGTCTCGCCGTTGCTGAACGCCTCGAGGTTGCGCTCGCGGGCGTTCTGGCTGAGGTTGCCGTGCAGGTCGACGGCGGGGACGCCGGCCGCCGTGAGCTGCTTGGCCAGCTTCTTGGCCTGGTGCTTGGTGCGGGTGAACATCACCGTGCGGCCGAGGCCGGAGGCGAGCTCCTTGACGATCTGCGGCTTGTCGGCGGCGTCGACCCGGAACACGTGGTGGGTCATCGTCGACACCGGTGCGACGGCCGGGTCGACCGAGTGCGTGGTCGGCCGGTCCAGGTAGCGCTTGACCAGGACGTCGACGCCGTTGTCCAGGGTGGCCGAGAACAGCAGGCGCTGGCCGACCTTGGGGGTGCGGTCGAGCAGCCGCTTCACGCCGGGCAGGAAGCCCAGGTCGGCCATGTGGTCGGCCTCGTCGAGGATGGTGATCTCGACGGCGCCGAGGTCGGCGTGCCGCTGCTGGATGAGGTCCTCGAGCCGGCCGGGGCAGGCGATGAGCACGTCGATGCCGCCGGCGAGGGCCTGCACCTGCGGGTTCTGGCCGACGCCGCCGAAGACGACGGCGGTCTTCATGCCCAGCGCGCGGGCCAGCGGGTCGACGACCGCGGCGACCTGGTTGGCCAGCTCGCGGGTCGGCACCAAGATCAGCGCGCGCGGCCGCTTGGGCTGACGCTTGCTGGTCGAGGTGGCCAGCCGGGCGACCAGCGGGATGGAGAAGGCCAGCGTCTTGCCCGAGCCGGTGCGGCCGCGGCCGAGCACGTCGCGCCCGGCGAGGGTGTCCGGCAGCGTGGCGACCTGGATCGGGAACGGCGCGGTGATGCCGCTGGCGGTGAGCACCTCGACCAGCGGGGCGGGCACGCCGAGCGCCTCGAACGTGGTGTCGGTCGGCAGCACCGTGGGGACGTCGCCGACGGGGACGACGGGAGCCGCGGGCACCTGCTCGGGGGCGCGGGTCTGCGCGCCCTCCGGGCGGGGGCCGGCGCCGCTGCCGCGGCCGCCGCGACGACGGCGGGCGCCCTCGCCGGTCGCCGGGGTGGCGTGCGGGGTGGCGTGCGAGGTGGCGTGCGGGGTGGCGGAGTCGCTGGGGGCGGTGGCCGGGCGGGTGGCGCGACGGCGCGGGCGGTCAGCGCTGCCGTTCTGGGCAGGGGTGGTCGAGCTGGTCACGGTCGGTTCCTCAACAGTCCGGTGGCCACCGTCGGTCCACCGGGTGCGGGGCCGCCACGGTGGGGCCGCATCGCTCGTCCGGTGTGGACGTCGGGTCGCCGGCGCGCCTCGGTGGCGCAGCCTCGCGCCGACGTCGAGTCCACCTGCCCTCGGATGAGCGGGGGGCGGCGCCGGTGATCTCCACTCTGCCAGACGCGACCTCCCAGCGCGGGGACGTCGGGGAGGGCCTCGTCACATCGGGGTGGCGGCCCGGTCCGTCGCCGGGGCGCCGCGGAAGGAGCGCCGGTAGGTGAGCGGCGCCAGCCCGATCGCCGCGTGCAGGTGCTGGCGCAGCGACGCGGTGGTGCCGAAGCCGGCCTCCGCGGCCACCCGCTCGACCGGGGTGTCGGTCGACTCGAGCAGCCGCCGGGCCAGCGCCACCCGCTGCTGGGTGAGCCACCGCTGCGGGCTCAGCCCGGTCTCCTGGCGGAAGCGGCGGGTGAAGGTGCGCACGCTCATCCGGGCGTGGCCGGCCAGGTCGGCCAGGGGCAACGGTTCGCCCAGCCGGGTCAGCGCCCAGGCCCGGGTGTCGCCGGTGCCGGCGCCGTCGGGCTCGGGCAGCGGGCGGTCGACGAACTGCGACTGGCCGCCGTCCCGCCACGGGGAGACGACGCGGCGGCGGGCGACGCTGTTGGCCACGTCGCTGCCGTGGTCGCGGCGGACGACGTGCAGCAGCAGGTCGATGCCGGCCGCGTTGCCGGCCGAGGTGAGCACGTTGCCGTCGTCGACGAAGAGCACGTCGGGGTCGAGGTCGACCTGCGGGAAGAAGGCGGTGAAGGCGGCCGCGTGCATCCAGTGCGTGGTCGCCGGCCGGCCGTCGAGCAGTCCGGCGGCGGCGAGCACGAACGCACCGGTGCAGATGGAGACCACCCGGCCGCGCCCGGCGACCCGGGTCAGCGCGTCGGCGATCGCGGGGGAGAGGCTCCGGCCGTCCATCTGCGGCCCGCCGTAGATGCCGGGGACGACGACGGTGTCCGCGGTCTCCAACAGGGACAGGTCGTGGTCGGGCTGCACCAGGTACCCGGCGCTGGTGCGCACCGGCCCGCCGTCCTCGGATGCGACCCGGACCCGGTAGAGCGGGTGCCCGTCGGCGTCCACCGCCCCACCGAGGAAGGCGTGCGGCAGACCGAGCTCGAAGGCGACGGTGGTCTCCAGGGCGAGGACCGCCACCTCATGCGGCGTCGGTGCAGCCATGGCCCGATCCTTGCACAGGCTGGCCGTCGGGCCACTGGCTCCGCCGCCGTCCGGCCGGGAGCATCTCCGCCGTGACCGCCGCGCCGCCCGTCCGCACCCACCGCGTCCACCCCGCCTGGTGGGTGGCCGCGGTGACCTTCGTGGCCCTCATCGGCGCCGCCGCCTTCCGCGCCGTGCCCGGCGTGCTCATCGACCCGCTGCACGAGGAGTTCGGCTGGTCGCTGTCGACGATCTCCGGCGCCGTCGCGATCAACCTGGCGCTCTACGGGCTCACCGCGCCGTTCGCCGCGGCGCTGATGGACCGGTTCGGCATCCGCCGCGTCGTCGTCAGCGCGCTGCTGGTCGTGGCGGCCGGCAGCGGGGCGACCGTCTTCATGACGGCGAGCTGGCAGCTCATCCTGTGCTGGGGCGTGCTGGTCGGGCTGGGCACCGGGTCGATGGCGCTGTCGCTGGTCGCGACGGTCACCGGCCGATGGTTCGTCGCCCGCCGCGGTCTGGTCTCCGGCGTGCTCACCGCGGCCGGCGCCACCGGGCAGCTGGTGTTCCTCCCGGTCGTCGCCGTGGTCAACGAGCGGTGGGGCTGGCGGCCGGCGGCGCTGGGGACGGCGGCGGCCGCGCTGGCCGTCGTCCCGTTCGTGGCCTGGCTGCTCCGCGACCGGCCGCGGGACCTCGGGGTCGCGCCGTACGGCGGGACGCCGGCCGACGACGTCGACCCGGTCGGCGGCAACCCCGCGCGCACCGCGCTGCGCGGGCTGGCCGACGCGGTGCGGACCCGGCCGTTCTGGCTGCTGGCTGGCGGCTTCCTGATCTGCGGGGCCTCGACCAACGGGCTGGTGCAGCCGCACTTCATCCCCGCCGCGCACGACCACGGGATGCCGGTGACCACGGCCGCCGGGCTGCTCGCGGTGGTCGGCGTCTTCGACGTCGCGGGCACGATCTTCTCCGGCTGGCTCACCGACCGGGCCGACCCGCGGCTGCTGCTGCTGGCCTACTACGGGCTGCGCGGGATGTCGCTGTTCCTGCTGCCGCAGCTGTTCGGCACCGACGTGCAGGCCTCGATGATCGCGTTCATCGTCTTCTACGGCCTGGACTGGGTGGCCACCGTGCCGCCGACCCTGGCGCTGTGCCGGCAGTACTTCGGTGCCCGGGCGCCGGTCGTGTTCGGCTGGGTGTTCGCCGCGCACCAGGTGGGTGCCGCGCTCGCCGCCTTCGGGGCCGGTGTGGTCCGCGACGTCACCGGCTCCTACGACGCCGCCTGGTACGCCGCCGCGGCGCTGTGCCTGGTCGCGGCGGCGCTGTCCATCTCGATCCGCAAGCGGCCGGCGTCGCCGGCGACCACGCTCCCGGTCGAGCCCGTCCCGGCCGCCGCCGACCAGGCCCACGGCTGACGAAGTCTGCGGTTTCGCGCGCCTACGTACGCGTACGTAGGCGCGCGAAACCGCGGGTGGCGGTCAGCGGTGGCGGCCGTGCAGCAGGCCGGTGACCCGGGCCAGCGTGCGGGCGGCGGGGGCCGGACGGGCGAAGCTCATCAGCGGCACCGGCAGGGCGAAGCGCTGGCGGGTGATCGCCTTCGCGCGGGAGAACTCGCGCAGCCCGTCCTCGCCGTGGATCCGGCCGAAGCCGCTGTCGCCGACCCCGCCGAAGGGCAGCGCCGGCACCGAGGCGAAGGTGAGGACCGAGTTGATCGAGGTCATCCCGCTGCGCATCCGGCGGGCCAGGTCCATCGCCCGCGCCGCCGAGCCGCTGAACACCGACCCGCCCAGCCCCATGGAGCTGGCGTTGGCGCGGGTCAGGCCCTCCTCGGCGTCCGCGACCCGGGTGATGGTCAGCGTCGGCCCGAAGGTCTCCTCGCGCACCGCGGCCGAGGTCTCCGGCACGTCGAGCAGCACGGTCGGTGCGACGAACCGGCCGTCCACGGTGCCGCCGGCCACGAGCCGGCCGCCAGCCGCGAGCGCGTCGGCCACGTGCCGGCGGACGACGTCCCCCTGGCCCGCCATCGTCATCGGGCCGTAGGCGGCGCGGTCGTGCGAGCCGGGCTCCAGGTCGGCGACCCGACGGGTGACCTCCCCGACGAACCGGTCGTAGACGGCGCTGGTCGCGTAGACCCGCTCGATGCCGATGCAGGTCTGCCCGGCGTTGCTCATCGCGCCCCAGACGGCGGCGTCCGCCGCGGCGGCCACGTCGGCGTCGTCGTCGACGATCATCGCGTCCTTGCCGCCGAGCTCCATCAGCACCGGGGTGAGCGTCTCGGCGCAGGTCGCCATCACCCGCCGTCCGGTCGGTGCCGACCCGGTGAAGGCGATCTTGCCGACCCCGGCCCGGCACAGCGCGGCGCCGGTCTCGCCGTACCCGGTGACCACCTGGACGGCGTCGGGCACGTCCGGGACGGCGGCGCGCCAGGCCGCGGCGAGCCAGGCGCCGACGGCGGGGGTGTGCTCGCTGGGTTTGAACACCACGGCGTTGCCCGCGGCGAGCGCGTAGGCGATCGAGCCCATCGGGGTGAACACCGGGTAGTTCCACGGGCCGATGACGCCGACCACCCCGAGCGGCCTGTACTCGAGGTACGCGGCCTGGTTGGCGGCCAGCAGCCCCGGTCGCACCCGGCGCGGCCCGAGCGTCCTGGCCGCGTGCCCGGCGGCCCAGGCGAGGTGGTCGACCGCCAGGGTGACCTCCAGGACGGCGTCGTCGTGCGGCTTGCCGTTCTCCCGGTGCACCAGGTCGGCCAGCTCGGGCAGCCGCCGGGCCAGGTGCCCGCGGTAGGCGGCCAGCCGGAGCCGCCGCTCGGCGTAGCCCAGCGCCGCCCACCGCTCCGCGGCCGCCCGGGCCCGCTCGACGGTCGCCCGGACGGCGTCCGCGTCGTGCACCGGGAACACCCCGACGACGTCGCCGGTCGCCGGGTCCGTGGACTCGAGGCGGGCCGGGGTGTGCACGGTCGCGGACGGGCTGTCCGACTCCTCGCTGAGCGGCATGGCCGCACGCTACCCACCGGTAGCCCGGTGCCGCCGCCGGAGCGGGTCCTTCCGTCAGGCGGATGTCGCCGTTGTGCCCTGTGGTGCCGGTCACCAGCATCCCGAAGGTTGGTCGTGTGATCGTCGGTAGAGGAGAACCCATGGAGTTGTCGGGCAAGGTCGCCGTCGTCACCGGAGCCGGTCGTGGTCTCGGCCGCGCCTACGCGCAGGCCCTGGCCGCCGCGGGCGCCTCGGTCGTGGTCAACGACCTCGACCTCGAGGTCGCCCAGGAGGTGGTCGGTGAGATCACCGCCGCCGGTGGGTCCGCCGTCGCCGAGGGCTCCGCGATGGGCACGACCGAGGGTGCCGACGCGGTGGTCGCCAAGGCGGTCACCGAGTTCGGCCGGCTCGACGTCATGGTCACCAACGCCGGCGTGCTGCGGGACCGCACGCTGCTGAAGATGGCCGACGAGGACTTCGACCTCGTGGTGCAGACCCACCTGCGCGGCACCTTCACCTGCGGTCGCGCCGCGGCCCGCCAGTTCAAGGAGCAGGGCGGCAACGGGCGGCTGATCCTGATCGGCTCGCCGGCCGGGCAGCGGGCGAGCTTCGGCCAGACCGGCTACACCGCGTCCAAGGCCGGCATCATCGGCCTGGTCCGCACCTGGGCCGCCGAGCTCGAGCGCAGCGGCACGACGGTCAACGGGATCGTCCCGGTCGCGCTGACCCGGATGGCCGCGACCATCCCCGGCATGGCCGAGCTCGTCGAGCTGGCCGACCAGGGCAAGCCGATCCCCGCCGAGGTCCGGCAGGGCGGTCTGGGCACCGCCGACGACGTCGCCGGGCTCGTGGTGTTCCTCGCCTCCGACGCGGCTGCCGGGATCACCGGCCAGGCCATCGGCGCCGGCGGCGACCGGATCGCGATCTGGTCGCACCCGACCGAGGTGGCCGCCGAGCTGCGCGAGGGCGGCTGGGACGCCGACTCGCTGGCCGAGGCCTTCTCCGGCGGCGTCTTCTCCGGGGCACTGCAGGAGTGGCGGCCCGCGGCCGCCCCGGGCGCCCCGGCCGCGAAGTGAAGGAGAGCTTCGCGACCGTCCTGGAGACGATCGCCGACGTCCGCGCCGACCGGGTGGCGATCAGCCACGGCGACACCGACCGGACCTGGGCGGAGCTGGACGAGCGTGCCTCGCGGCTGGCCGGGTTCCTCACCGCCGCCGGCGTCGGCCACGACGACCGGGTGGCCATCGGCCTCTACAACGGCGTCGAGTACCTGGAGGCGGTCTTCGCCATCCTGAAGGTCCGCGCCGTGCCGGTGAACGTGAACTACCGCTACCGCCGCGAGGAGCTCGTCGGGCTGCTGGCCGACTCCGGCGCGGTGGCGATCTTCTACGACTCCTCCATGGCCGACCGGCTCGGCGAGGCGCGCGCGGACCTGCCCCGGCTCACCACGGCCGTCCAGCTCGGCACGGACGTCGAGGTCCCCGACTGGGCGACCGGGTGGGACGACGCGCTGGACACCGCCCCCGCCCCCCGCATCGAGCGCGGCGACGACGGCTGGCTGATGTACACCGGCGGCACCACCGGGAAGCCGAAGGGCGTGTGGGCGCCGCACTCGTGGCTGTTCCGCACCGTGTGCGCCAACAGCTACCTGCTGCTCGGCGAGCCGTACCCGGAGAGCCTCGACGAGCTGCGCGACGCGCTGCGCCGGCTGGGGCCCGACCGCGACACGATGGTCTGCCTGCCGGCGCCGCCGCTCATGCACGGCACCGGCATGTACACCTCGCTGGGTGCCCTGGTCGCCGGCGGACGGGTCGTCTACCTGGCCTCCAAGCGGTACGACCCCGACGAGCTGGCCGCGACGATCGGCAGGCAGCGGGTCACCGTGGTCTCCGTGGTCGGCGACGTCTTCGCCCGCCCGCTGGCCGATGCGCTGGACCGGGCCGAGGCCGAGGGCCGTCCCTACGACCTGAGCAGCCTCATCCGGATGATCAGCGTGGGCGTGACCTGGAGCGCCGACGTCAAGCAGCGGCTGCTGCACCACGCCGACATCGTCTGCCGCGACTCCGTGGCCGCGTCGGAGGGCGGGCCGTTCGCGATCGCCGAGACCCGCCGGGGCGACGCGGCGACGACGGCCCGCTTCCGACTGGCGCCCGGCGCCCGGATCGTCGACGAGGAGGGTCGGGACGTGGTGCCCGGCTCGGGCCAGGTCGGCATGCTCGCCGCACCGGCCATCGAGGGCATCGGGTACGCCGGCGACACCTCGGCGACCGCCGCGGTGTTCCGGGAGTTCGACGGCCGGCGCTGGGTGGTGCCCGGTGACATGGCGAGCCTGGAGGCCGACGGCACCGTCGTCTTCCAGGGCCGTGGCAGCCGGGTGATCAACACCGGCGGCGAGAAGGTCTTCGCCGAAGAGGTCGAGCAGCTGCTGCTCACCCACCCCGCCGTCCGCGACGCCATGGTCCTCGGCGCGCCCGACGAGCGGTGGGGCTCGCGGATCGTCGCCGTCGTCGCGCTGCGGCCGGGCACGACGCTGACCACGGAGGAGGCCCGCCAGTTCGTCGGCGAGCGGCTCGCCGACCACAAGCGCCCGCGCGACCTCGTGATCGTCGACCAGGTCCGCCGGAGCCCCTCGGGCAAGGCGGACCTGGCGTGGGCGAAGCTGGTCGCCAGCGGGTCGCCCGACCCGAGCACCGGCCAGCAGCAGCCGCCGCTGGCCGCCACCGACCAGGAGGTCCGATGACCACCCCGATCACCGTCGACGGCGTCGAAGGCGCCAAGACCCTCGCCGGCCAGCAGCTCGGCCCCAGCGAATGGGTCGAGATCACCCAGGAGATGGTCAACACCTTCGCCGACGCCACCGGTGACCACCAGTGGATCCACGTCGACGTCGAGCGCGCCAAGAAGGAGAGCCCGTTCGGCGGCCCCATCGCCCACGGCTACCTGACCCTGTCGCTCACCCCGCTGTTCATGCCGCAGCTGATGAAGATCACCGGCTTCGGCATGGGCGTCAACTACGGCACGGAGAAGGTCCGCTTCCCCTCGCCGGTGCCGGTGGGCAGCAAGCTGCGCGCGTCGGCCGTCATCGACTCGGTGACCGACGTCAAGGGCGGCATCCAGCTGCAGACCACGCTGACCTTCGAGGTCGAGGGCTCGGCCAAGCCGGCCTGCGTGGCGACGATCCTGGTCCGCCAGTACCTCTGACCGTCGGTCCGCGACGGCGGCGGTCGGTGCAGCCGACCGCCGCCGTGGTCCCGGATACCCTCGGGGCTGTGCTCCCGACCGTCGGGTGGCGGGGACGGCGGTGTCTGTGACAACGGGGGACGGGCGCGAGCCTGCCATCGACTTCGCTGCTGTGTTCAGGTCCCTGCCCACGCCGTTCCTGGTCATGACGCCGGACCTGGTCATCGCCGAGGCCAACGAGGCGTACCTGGCGACCACCGGGCGCACCCGGGACGAGCTGGTGGGGGTCCCGGTCTTCGAGGCCTTCCCCGGCAACCCGTCCGAGAGCGAGGCCGACGGCGGGGTCAGCAAGGTCCAGGCGTCCTTCGAGCGGGCCCGTGACACCCGGCAGCCGGACACCATGCCGCTGCAGGAGTACGACATCCCCGACGGCCGCGGCGGGTTCAGCAAGCGGTTCTGGAGCCTGATCAGCACGCCGGTCCTGGACGCCGAGGGCCGGTGCGCCTACGTCGTCCAGCGCGCGGAGGACGTCACCGACTACGTCCGTGACCAGCAGCGCGCCGGCGCCGACGCCTCGGCGCTGCAGCGCCGCGTGCTGCAGGTCGAGTCCGACCTCTACGCCCGGGGCCTGGAGCTGCGCGCCGCCCAGGCCGCCGAGGCGGCCAGTGCCGACCGGCTGACGGCGCTGGCCGGGGTCGCGCTGCGCCTGGCGGGCGCGGAGACCGTCGCCGACCTGGTCTCGGTGATCACCGCGGGCGGGATGGCCGTCGTGGACTCACCCGGCGGTGCCGTGGCCGTCCGCGAGGGGGACGTGCTGCGCTCTGTGGTGTCCGAGCAGCTCGGCGGTGCAGCCACCCAGGAGACCTACCAGACGCTGCCGGTGGACGGACCGCTGCCGGTCTGCGTCGCCGCGCGCACCGGCCGGCCGGTGCTGCTGCCCGACCGCGACGCCTCGCTGGCCTTCGCCCCCGGAATGGCCGCGGTCGTCGAGGCCACCGGGGGCGTCGCGTACGCGAGCCTGCCGCTGCGCACGCCCACCCGGGAGATCGGCGTCCTCACCATCGTCTGGGACCGGCCGCGGCACTTCGACCCCGCCGAGGTGGAGGTGCTCACCGCGTTCGCGGCGCAGTGCAGCCAGGCGCTCGACCGCATCCAGACCCGGCAGGCCGAGCTCCGCAGCGCCCGGCAGCTGGCCGCGCTGGCCGACCTGGCCCTGACGCTCGGCCGGGCGGAGTCGGTCCACGAGCTGACGTCCATCGTGGTCGAGCGCGGCCTGGCGGTGCTCGGCGCCCAGGGCGGTGCCGTCGCGGTGGTCGACCCCGACGACCGCTCGAGGCTCCGGCTGGTCATCACCGACGGGCTGGGCTCGGTCGCGCAGCACGCCTACGAGCTGCTCGCCCTCGACGGACCGATGCCGGTCAGCATCGCCGCCCGCACCGGCCGGCCGGTGGTCACCCACGACGCGGCCGAGTCCCTGGCGCTCACCCCGGACATGGCCCAGGTCATGGCCGACACCGGGTGCCAGGCCTGGTTCGCGCACCCGCTGACGACCGGTGGCCGGCTGGTCGGCGCTCTCGTGGTCGGCTGGGCCGAGCCGCAGGACTTCGGGGCCGCCGAGTCCGACGTCGTCGTCGCGTTCGCCTCGCAGGCCGCCCAGGTGCTGGACCGGCTGCAGACCCGGGCGGCCGAGCGGACGGCGCTCACCGCGCTGGCCGGAACCGTCGAGGCGCTGCAGCGCAGCCTGCTCTCCGACCCGCCGGAGCCGGACCACCTGCAGGTCGCGGTCCGGTACCTGCCGGCGGCACGGCAGGCCCAGGTGGGCGGCGACTGGTACGACAGCTTCGTGCTGGGCGACGGGCGCACGGTGCTCGTCATCGGTGACGTCACGGGCCACGACAGCCACGCAGCCGCCGCCATGGCGCAGGTGCGCAACGTGCTCCGGGGCGTGGCGCACCACAGCGGCGGGACGCCGGCGGAGGTGCTGACCGGCCTGGACTGCGCCATGCGCGACCTGGCCATCGGCACGCTGGCCACCGCCGTGCTGGCCAGCGTGGAGCAGACGCCCGCCGAGGCGGCCCGGGGTGTGCGGGTGCTCCGCTGGTCGAACGCCGGCCACCCCGCGCCGCTGCTGGTGGCACCCGACGGGACGGTGGAGGAGCTGGAGCGGCCGGCCGACCTGCTGCTGGGCGTCGACCCGCTCCGGGCCCGCGCCGACCACACCCACGAGCTGCCGCCCGGCTCGACGGTGCTGCTCTACACCGACGGGCTGATCGAGCGCCGCGGTGTGCCGCTCGACGAGGGCGTCCGGTGGCTGAGCGGTCTGGTGCAGTCGCTGCGGCACCTGCCCCTCGAGGAGCTGTGCGACGCGGTGCTCGCCGAGCTCTCCGAGATGGACGACGACGTGGCGCTGCTGGCCATCCGGGCGCACCCCGAGGACCGGCCCCGGCCGGCCGAGGCCGGCCCGAGGCGGATGCCCGAGGGGCACACCGCGCTCGTCTGACGCTCGCTCTCGGGGTCGGTCCGGCTGCTGTCAAGTGCCGTGGGAGATCTGTGGACAAGCCCCTGACCTGGGGATTCGATTTCTCGTCTGCCTCCTACCGCGGTAGACTTCGCACAAGTGTTCGAAGCGGTGG
>NZ_JABGDB010000011.1:0-64375 GCF_041028285.1 Modestobacter versicolor
CCCGGCCTTCACCGCCGAGCCGTTCACCGTGCACACCCGCTGGATCGAGACCGAGTGGGACAACCAGGTCCAGCCCTACGGCCCCGCCGCCGAAGCCGAGGAGGCCGAGCCGCGGCAGACCGTCGTCGTCGAGGTCGGCGGCCGCCGGCTCGAGGTCTCCCTGCCGGCCGGGCTGGCCGCCGGTGGCCCGGCACCGGCCGCCGCGGGCGCCAAGCCCCGCAAGCGCGGCGGCGGGCACGGCGGGTCGGCTGCGTCCGGTGACTCCCTCACCGCGCCCATGCAGGGCACCATCGTCAAGGTCGCGGTCGACGACGGCGCCACCGTCGCCGCCGGTGACCTGGTCGTCGTCCTCGAGGCGATGAAGATGGAACAGCCCATCACCGCCCACAAGGCCGGCACCGTCACCGGGCTGACCGCCGAGGTCGGCGCCAGCATCGGCAGCGGCGCCGTCCTCTGCACCATCAAGGACACCGAGTGACCGTCGGTCACGGCAGCCCGCCGCCTGCTGAGCCGGAGGCTCCGGAGGTGCTCCAGCTGGCCGGGGAGTTCCCGGCGGCGAGCCGTGCCCAGTGGCGGGACCTGGTGGCCGGGGTGCTGCGCAAGGCCGGCCGCGACGGGCTGCCCGAACCGGTCGAGGAGGCGCTGCGGGTGCCGGTCGCCACCGGCGTCACGGTCGCGCCGTTGTACAGCGCCGAGGACGCGGACGAGCTCCCGGCACTGGCCGGGGTGCCGGGGCTGCCGCCGTTCACCCGCGGCGCCCGGGCCGGTGCGGCAGGCGTCACCGCGGCCGGCGGTGCGGACGCCGACGTACCGACCGGCTGGGACGTGCGGCAGCGGCACGCCGACCCGGACGTGGCCGGGACCCGGGAGGCGATCGCGGCGGACCTGGAGAACGGCGTCTCGTCACTGTGGCTGGTGCTCGGTGAGGGCGCGGTGCCGGTGGAGTCGCTGGCCGATGTGCTCGCCGACGTCCTGCTGGACCTGGCCCCGGTGACGCTCTCCGGTGGGACCCCGGCCGCCGAGGCGTTCCTCGCCCTGGTCGAGGGCCGGACTGACCTGGCGCCAGGCGGCTGCCTGGGGTTGGACCCGCTCGGGCTGCTGGCCGCCACCGGTGAGCCCCAGTCGCTGGACGGGCTGGCCGACCGGGCCCGGCGCGCACCTGACGGCTGGCGGACCGTCGTGGTCGACGGGACCGTCTTCGCCGACGCGGGCGCCTCGGCGGTGGAAGAGCTCGGCTGCGCGGTTGCCGCCGGGGTGGCCTACCTGCGGGCGCTGACCGCGCAAGGCCTGACCGTCGACGAGGCCTTGGGCCAGCTGGAGTTCCGCTTCTCCGCCTCCGCGGACCAGTTCACGACGATCGCCGCGCTGCGGGCGGCCCGCCGGCTGTGGGACCGGGTGGGCGAGGCCAGCGGGGCATCCCCGGCTGCTCGGGCGATGCGGCAGCACGCGGTCACCTCCTCGGTGATGACCACCCGGCACGACCCGTGGGTGAACATGCTGCGGACGACGGTGGCCTGCTTCGCCGCTGGGGTCGGGGGCGCCGACGTGGTCACCGTGCAGCCCTTCGACGCAGCCCTCGGTCTGCCCGACGCCTTCGCTCGGCGGATCGCCCGCAACACCCAGGGCCTGCTGGTCGAGGAGGGGCACCTGGCTCGGGTGATCGACCCGGCCGGCGGCTCTTGGTACGTCGAGTCGCTGACCGAGTCCCTCGCCCAGGCGGCGTGGGCGTGGTTCACCGAGATCGAGCGAGCCGGTGGGCTGGCCGCTGCACTGTCCTCCGGGTTGGTGGCCGAGCGGATCGGGACGGCCTGGGCCGAGCGGTCGCAGCGGCTGGCCACCCGGTCCGAGGCGATCACCGGGGTGAGCGAGTTCCCCAACCCGGCGGAGAAGCTGCCGGTCCGTCGCCCGGCTCCGCCGCCGCCGTCCGGCGGGCTGCCCCGGGTGCGCACCGCGGGCGCGTTCGAGGAGCTGCGCGACGCGGTGGAGGCAGTCGAGCCCCGCCCGCGGGTGTACCTGGCCACGCTCGGCCCGGTCGCCCGGCACACCGCGCGGGCCACCTTCGCAGCCAACTTGTTCGGCGCCGGCGGCCTGCACACCCCGGCCGGCGACGGCGCCGGCGGGCTCGCCGAAGCCGGCACGACCGTCGCCTGCATTTGCGGCACCGACCGCGACTACGCCGAGCGCGCCGCGGAGCTGGCCGCCGAGCTGCGGTCGGCCGGCGCCACCCAGGTGTGGCTCGCCGGTCCGCCGTCCCTGGCGGTGGACGGCGTCGACGGGTACGCGCACGCCGGATGTGATGCACTCGCCGCAGTGCGCACCGTGCTCGAGCAGTCCCTCGGGGCAGAAATGGCCATTTCTGCCCCCGTCGACCAGGAGGCACGGGCATGAGCGGGATCCCCGACTTCGGCGCTGTGGAGCTGGGCGCCCCGGCCACCGAAGCGACCGCCGAGGACTGGGCGCAGGCTTACGAGCAAGCCACCGGGCGCAGTGTGGCCGAGGCGACGTGGCAGACCCCGGAGGGCATCGCCGTCCCGCCGCTGTCGACCGCGGCCGACCTGGCCGACGTGGACTTCCTGGACACGTACCCGGGCATCGCCCCGTACCTGCGTGGGCCGTATCCGACGATGTACACGACCCAGCCCTGGACGGTGCGGCAGTACGCCGGGTTCTCCACCGCGGCTGCGTCCAACGCCTTCTACCGGCGCAACCTCGCCGCCGGGCAGAAGGGCCTGAGCGTCGCCTTCGACCTGCCCACCCACCGCGGCTACGACTCCGACCACCCGCGGGTGGTCGGTGACGTGGGGATGGCGGGGGTGGCGATCGACTCGATCCTGGACATGCGGCAGCTGTTCGACGGCATCCCGCTGGACCGGATGAGCGTGTCGATGACGATGAACGGCGCCGTGCTGCCGGTGCTGGCGCTGTTCGTGGTCGCCGCCGAGGAGCAGGGCGTGGGCCCGGACCAGCTCACCGGGACGATCCAGAACGACATCCTCAAGGAGTTCATGGTCCGCAACACCTACATCTACCCGCCGAAGCCCTCGATGCAGATCATCAGCGACATCTTCGCGTTCACCTCCACGCAGATGCCGCGGTTCAACTCGATCTCCATCTCCGGCTACCACATCCAGGAGGCCGGGGCGACGGCCGACCTCGAGCTGGCCTACACCCTCGCCGACGGGGTCGAGTACCTGCAGGCCGGCAAGGCCGCAGGCATGGACGTGGACGTGTTCGCGCCCCGGTTGTCCTTCTTCTGGGGGATCGGCATGAACTTCTTCATGGAGGTCGCGAAGCTGCGGGCCGGCCGGCTGCTGTGGGCCAAGCTGGTCCGCGAGGCTGGGGCGCAGAAGGACAAGTCGATGTCGCTGCGCACCCACTGCCAGACCTCTGGCTGGTCGCTGACCGCACAGGACGTCTACAACAACGTCGTCCGGACCTGTCTGGAGGCGATGGCCGCCACCCAGGGGCACACCCAGTCGCTGCACACCAACGCCCTGGACGAGGCCCTCGCGCTGCCGACGGACTTCTCCGCCCGGATCGCGCGGAACACCCAGCTGCTGCTGCAGCAGGAGTCCGGGACGACGCGGGTCATCGACCCGTGGGGCGGCTCGGCGTACGTGGAGAAGCTCACCTACGACCTGGCCCGCCGGGCGTGGGCGCATATCCAGGAAGTGGCCGCGCACGGCGGCATGGCCCAGGCCATCGACGACGGCATCCCGAAGCTGCGGATCGAGGAGGCCGCCGCCCGCACCCAGGCCCGGATCGACTCGGGCCGCCAGCCGGTGATCGGGGTGAACAAGTACCGGGTGGCCGCCGACGAGGCCGTCGACGTCCTCAAGGTCGACAACAAGGACGTGCTCGCGCAGCAGAAGGCCAAGCTGGAGGAGCTGCGCGCCTCCCGCGACCCTCGGGCCGTCGAGGAGACCCTCGGCCGGCTCACCGACGCCGCCCGCGCCGCCGCCGAGGGACGACGCGACTCCTCGCTGGAGAGCAATCTGCTCAAGCTCGCCGTGAACGCCGCGCGAGCCAAGGCCACGGTCGGGGAGATCTCCGACGCACTCGAAGCCGTCTACGGCCGGCACTCCGGCCAGGTGCGCACCATCTCCGGGGTGTACCGCGACGAGGCAGGCAAGGACGGCGCCGTGGCCGACACCCGGGCGATGGCCTCGGCGTTCGCCGAGGCCGAGGGCCGCCGACCGCGGATCCTGGTCGCCAAGATGGGCCAGGACGGGCACGACCGCGGCCAGAAGGTCATCGCCACCGCCTTCGCCGACCTCGGCTTCGACGTCGACGTCGGCCCGCTGTTCCAGACCCCCGAGGAGGTCGCCCGCCAGGCCGTGGAGGCCGACGTGCACGTCGTCGGCGTCTCCTCCCTCGCCGCCGGCCACCTCACCCTGGTCCCCGCGCTGCGCGACGCCCTCGCCGCCCTCGGCGCCGACGACGTGCTCGTCGTCGTCGGCGGCGTCATCCCACCCGACGACGTCCCCACCCTGAAGGAGATGGGCGCAGCCGCGGTCTTCCCACCCGGCACCGTCATCTCCGAGGCCGCGCAGGACCTGCTGCGCACCCTGGCCCAACGACTCGGCCACTGAGCCGCACCGATTTTCCGCACGCCTGTTCGGAAAGTTGTACGGTGACTGGCATGAGCCGTCCCGATGCGTCGATCCGAGCTGAGGACCCGCGCCCCGCGCGGACTCGCGCCGCGATCTTCACCTCGGTCGAGCGACTGTCCGCCAATGCCGCCGCCGACGTCACCGTCAACGCCATCGTCCGAGGCGCCGGCGTGAGCCGTAGCGCGTTCTACGCGCAGTTCCCCGACCTGGAAGCCCTCGCCGTCGCGATGCTCGTCGACACCCTTGAGGACCTCGGCATCGCACCGGCGACACCGACGGCGACCGGGCCACCTGATGTCCGCGCGGCGATCCACCGCCTGTCATCACACATCGCGAGCCGGCGGACCTTCTACCGCGCCGCGCTCGACTGGCGGCTCACCTCCACCGTGGACGAGAAGATCGTCGACGCCTACGCGCGCCAGATCCGCGAGGTCATCCGCCTGCTCGGCGACGCTGTCCCACCCGAGCTGCGGCACGACGACGCGGCCCTGTTCATCGCCGGCGGCATGGTCTCGCTGGTCACGCGGTGGCTGCGCGACAGCGACGCCGAGCCGTACGCCGACCCGCAGGTCCTCACCGACCGCCTCCTCAGCGTGGTCCCCGGCCGGCTGACCGGCAAGACGTGATCACCAGCTCCTCCACCAACCCGGGCGCACCTTGCGTGCCACATCCGCACGCCCCGTCATCAACGACACGAGGGACATCATGAGCAGGACAACGGTCATCACCGGTGCGGCATCGGGGATCGGCAAGGCGACCGCCGAGCGGCTGCGCGCCGACGGGCAGAAGGTCATCGGCGTCGACCTCAGAGACGCCGACGTCACCGCGGACCTGAGCACCGACGAGGGGCGCGCATCGCTGGTCGAGCAGGTCTCGGCCCAGAGCAACGGTCAGGTCGACGCCGTCATCGCCGTCGCTGGCCTCGTCGCCCCCAGCCCGGTCACCATCAGCGTCAACTACTTCGGCGCCAAAGCCGCGGCCGAGGACCTCCGTCACCTGCTGGTCCGGTCCGCGGCTCCCCGAGCCGTGGTGGTCTCCTCCATCGCCGCCATCCAGGAGACCGACAACGCACTCTTCGAGCGCCTGATGGCCGGCGACGAGGCCGGCGCACGCCGAGAGGCCGAGCGGATCGGCACGACGCTCAACGCCTCCGGGGGTAGCCCGGTGTACACGACCTCCAAGTACGCCATCGCCCGATGGGTCCGCGCAGCCGCCCCCACCCCGGAGTGGGCCGGGGTAGGCATCGCACTCAACGCGGTCGCCCCCGGCGTCATCGCGACACCGATGACCGCTCCGGTCCTGGCCACCGTCGAGGGCCGCGCGATGCTCGATGCAGGTGCGCCGTCGCCCCTCAACGGCCCGGCGGCGCCGCCAGAGGCCCCGGCCGCCCTGCTCGCCTGGCTGGCCAGCGCCGAGAACACGCACGTGACCGGACAGGTCATCTTCATCGACGGTGGCGCAGAGAGCATCCACCGGCCCGAGTCCATCTGACCGAGCGCGCCGCTGGCCGGATCCGCAGCGCCGCACGATTGACGTCACCCCGCGCCCACTCCCCCGCCGCGATACGCAGCCGCGACCGCGCCAGGTCGACGTCGGGTCCCTTTGGTCGCCGTTTGCTCGACCTGATCCGCGAGTTCATCCGGATGCACACATGCCGACCTCCACGGGCGGAGAAGACCTCCACCGTGCCCTGGCTGTGGCCGAATTCCCGGGTGGGCCGGACGGCGTCGACGCTCATCCGTTTCGGCTCCGAGTCCAGGCCCGGCGCGGGCGCCATGTCGATGACCTCCCGGTCGACGGGCGAGGAAGGCACGGAGGGCGTCGTTCGCACGCCTCTCGACTCGTGCACGCGACATCGGGGTCCGACGAGTGGACTGCTCAAACCCCGCGCGGCGGCCCGGGGATGCGGTCCCTGTCGTATGTGATCTCGCTGTACCCGTGCGGGACCGGTCGCCCGTCCTCGCCGAGGTTCACGAAGACGATCTTGTCGATGCTCAGGATCAGCTCTCGCGTGATCATGTTGCGGACCTGAGCCCGCAGCGTCAACGAGGTGCGACCGAACCCAGTGGCGGTCAGGCCCATCTCGATCATGTCGCCCTGCTCCGCGGAGGCGACGAAGTCGATCTCGGACATGTACTTGGTGACTGCGCGCTGGTTGCCGAGTTGGACGATGGCGTAGATCGCTGCCTCTTCGTCGATCCACTTGAGCAGGCTGCCGCCGAACAGCGTCCCGTTGGCGTTCAGGTCCTCCGGCTTGACCCACTTGCGGGTACGGAAGTCGATCTCGGGCTTCGTCACGGCCCGGACCATAGCGAGGCCGAGCGGACCGAGATGCTTCTCGCCCGCTGACGATGTTGCAGGCAGGTCGAGGCTTCTCCCTGTGCGGACCGAGGACCTCCACGTCTTGCCGCGTAGTCCCGCCGCCTCGGTCGACCGTGGCAGTACTGACGAGCAGATGCACCCGACACTCTCCCAGGACGCCACTCTGAGCTGAGCTTCGCCGTCCGGCAGCCAGGATCTGGACCAACGACCCCTTGACGCGCGGACATGGGCGACAGGGCACCGACATGCCCAAGTCCTCCGGCTCGCTTCTCGCCAGGCCTCGCCCGGCCCGCGGGGAAGATGCGCGTCCCCGGACACCTACACCGGCCCGGCCTGGTCAGCTCCAGACGAGACTGGGGACAGCGATGACCCTCCCTGGACCGGGACGGACGCTGATTGACGTCCGACGGACCTGCCGGGCGCGCACCCGTGGAGGGGTCTCCGCGGCGTGCCGGCGGCCAGCGCACCCAGGAGGGCTGCTGTGTGCGACCCGCGCCTGCCGGACTCCTACCCGACCACCTGGCGGCCTGCCCGGGAGCGAGTACAGCAGCCCGTTGCTGTAAACGGCGCCCACGATAACGCGAGAGGCGGGCCGTCCGGATGGACAACCCGCCTCTGACCTGCGGTTTCACTGTCGGGCTGACAGGATTTGAACCTGCGACCCCTTGACCCCCAGTCAAGTGCGCTACCAAGCTGCGCTACAGCCCGAGCTCCGAGCGCCTCGCGGCGCTCGATCGCTGCCGGAGCAGGTTACCCCAGCCGCTCCCCCGCCCGGAGAACCGGGTCAGGCCTTGTGGTGGTCGCGCGCCTTGGTGTCCCGCACCTTGACCGAGACGTCGATCGGGGTGCCGTGGAAGCCGAACTGCTCGCGCAGCCGGCGTTCCAGGAACCGCCGGTAGCCGGCCTCGAGGAAGCCGGTGGAGAAGACCACGAACCGCGGCGGCCGGATGTCGGCCTGGGTCACGTACTTGATCTTCGGCGCCTTGCCCCCGCGGGCCGGCGGCGGCGTCTCCTGCACCAGCGCGCGGATGAAGGTGTTCAGCTCCGCGGTCGGCACCCGGGTCTCCCAGCCCGCCAGCGCCTCCTCGAGGTGCCCGGCCAGCTTGGCCACCCCGCGGCCGGTCAGCGCCGAGATGTTGACCCGGCTGGCCCACTTCACCCGGGCCAGGTCGCGGTCGATCTCCTTCTCCAGCTGGGCGTGCCGGTCCTCGTCGAGGGTGTCCCACTTGTTGAAGGCGATCACCAGCGCGCGGCCGGCCTCGATCACCTGGGTGATCACCCGCTGGTCCTGCTCGCTGATCACCTCGTCGGCGGCCAGCAGCACGACGGCCACCTCGGCCGCCTCGATCGCGGCCTCGGTGCGCAGGCTGGCGTAGTACTCGGTGCCGCTGGCGGTGTTCACCCGGCGGCGCAGGCCGGCGGTGTCGACGAACCGCCACTCCTCCCCGCCGATCGTCACGATCGAGTCGACCGGGTCCACGGTGGTGCCCGCGACCGAGTCGACGACCGACCGCTCCTCCTTGGACAGCCGGTTGATCAGGCTGGACTTGCCGACGTTCGGCCGGCCGACCAGCGCGACCCGGCGAGGGCCGCCGACCTCGTCGGTCTCCCGCGGCGCCTCCGGCATGGCGTCGAGCACCAGGTCGAGCAGGTCACCGCTCCCCCGGCCGTGCAGTGCGCTGACCGGGAACGGCTCCCCCAGCCCCAGCGACCACAGCTCGGCGGCGCCGGCCTCGCTGCGCTCGTCGTCGACCTTGTTGGCCACCAGGATCACCGGCGTCGTGCTGCGCCGGAGCACCCGGGCGGCGGCCAGGTCGGTCTCGGTGGCCCCCACGGAGGCGTCCACGACCAGCACGACCACGTCGGCGGTCTTCATCGCGTACTCGGCCTGCCGGGCGATCGCCGCGGCCATGCCGGTCGCCTTGGGCTCCCAGCCGCCGGTGTCGACGACGGTGAAGTTCTTGCCGTTCCACAGCGCCTGGTACGGGATCCGGTCCCGGGTGACGCCGGGGACGTCCTGCACCACCGCGGCGCGCCGGCCGATGAACCGGTTGACCAGGGTCGACTTGCCGACGTTCGGCCGGCCGACGACCGCCACCACCGGCAGCGGGCCGGTGGGCTCGTCGAGGGCGGGCGGGAGGTCGATGTCGCTCATGCGGGCTCTCCTACTGCTGTGCGGGCCAGCTCGAGCACGCGCTCGACGACGGCCTCGCGGTCCAGCCCGGTGCTGTCGACGACCACGGCGTCGGCAGCAGGGCGCAGCGGGCTGTCGGCCCGGCTGCTGTCGTACTCGTCCCGGCGGCGCAGGTCGGCGGCGATCTGGGCGATCCGGGCGGGGTCGGTGACCCCGAGCTGCCCGGCGCGGCGGTCGGCGCGCGCCTCGGGGGCGGCGGTCAGGTAGACCTTCAGGGTGGCGTCGGGCAGCACGACCGTGCCGATGTCCCGGCCCTCGACGACGACGGCGTGCGCCTCGCCGACCAGCGCGCGCTGCCGGTCGACCAGCAGCCGGCGCACCGCGGGGACGGCGCTCACCGGCGACACCGCACGGGTGACCTCGGTGCCGCGGATCCGCTCGGCGACGTCCACGCCGTCGACCAGCACCACCTCGGCGTCGGCCGCCGTCCCGACCTGGATGTCGGCCGCCGCGACCGCGTGCGCGATGCCCTCGGCGTCGTCCAGGTCGACCCCGGCGTCCAGCACCGCGACGGTGGCCGCCCGGTACATCGCGCCGGTGTCCAGGTAGGCCGCGCCGAGTTCGGTGGCCACGGCGCGGGCGACGCTGGACTTCCCCGTCCCCGACGGCCCGTCCAGCGTGACCTGCCCGCGGAACCCGCTCACTGGGCGATGTCCCGTCGCAGGGCCACGGCGCCGCGCAGGTACACGTGCTGCACGTCGGCGCGGGACCGCGACGTCTCGACGTGCGCCATCAGCCGGAGCACCCGCGGCAGGGCGTGCGGGACGGCGATCTCGGTGGCGCACATCAGCGGGACGTCACCGAGCCCCAGCTCCCGCGCGGCCAGCGCCGGGAACTCCGACACCAGGTCGGGGGTGGCGGTGAACAGGATGCTGATCAGGTCCGCCGGGTCGAGCGCGTTGCGCTCCAGGACGGTGCTGACGAGCTCGCGCGTGGCGCCCAGCACCTCGTCGCGGTCGTCGGCGGCCACCTGTGTCGCACCCCGGATGGCTCGGACGGCCACAGCACTCTCCTCGATCGATGCGGTGCACGGGTCGCCGTGCACCTCGGTCGAGTCTACGGAGCCCGCGCCACCTCTCCCGACGGACGGCGGGAGAGGTGGCGAGCGGCTCAGCCGAGCGGTGCCAGGCCCCAGCTGGCGGTGGTCGACTCCCCCGGCTCCAGCCGGATCACCGACTCGCCGGTGGCGAACGCGTTCGGCGGGCAGGTCATCGGCTCGACCGCCAGCCCCTGCCGGCGGCGCGGCTCGGGCACCACGTCACCGGTGAACAGCTGCAGGTGGGTGTAGGCGCCGTCCAGCCACAGCGCGGTGCCGCGACCGTCGGGCCCGGCGAACCGGACCCAGGCCAGCCCGTCGGCGTCCCGCTCGAGGTCGGTGAAGCAGTGGTCGATGACCAGGTCACCGACCAGCCGGCCGGCGCGCAGGTCGTACGGCGTGCCGGCCACCTCCGCCGACCCGACGGGCAGCGCCCGCTCGTCGGTCTCCAGCCGCGTCGCGCCGGGGGCGGTCAGCGTGCAGTCGTCGACGTGCAGGCCGGCGCCCGCGGCGAGGTAGGGGTGGTGCCCCTCGCCGTAGGGCAGCGCCTCGTCGCCGTCGTTGGTGGCGGTGGTCTGCACGCGCAGCCCGTCCGGGGTCAGCTCGTAGCCGACCTCCAGCCGCAGCGTCCACGGGTAGCCCGGCTGCGGGTGCAGCAGGTGCTGCAGCCGGACCGAGTCGCTGGTCCGGTCGACCACCTGCCAGGGCAGGTAGCGCACCAGGCCGTGGATGGCGTTGCCGGTCGCCGCCTCCGACAGCGGGGTCTCGTGCTCCTCGCCGTCCCAGCGGAACCGGCCGTCGCGCAGCCGGTTGGGCCACGGCGCGAGCACCTGGCCGCGGGCGTTGGCGGCCATCTCCCGCTCGCCGAACCCGTCGAGCAGGTCGCGGCCGCCGGACCGGTAGGTGCGCAGCCCGCCACCGACCTCGACGACGACGGCCTCCGCGTCGGCCGAGCGCAGGACGTACTGCTCGCCGGTGGGCAGCGCCGTCACCCGAGGCGCTCGCCGCTGCCGACGTCGAACAGGTGCACGTGCCCGCGGCGCGGGGTGACGTGGAAGACCTCGCCCTTGGCCGGGGGACGACGACCGTCGACGCGCGCGATGATCTGGTGCTCGCCGTCGCCGACCCGGGTGCGGCCGTAGACGTAGGCGTCCGCGCCGAGCTCCTCCACGACGTCCACCTCGATCGGCAGGCCCTGGGCCGACACCTCGAGGTCCTCCGGCCGGACGCCGAGGGTGACCTGGTCCTCCCCGGTGCGGCCGAGCACGTCCCGGAAGACGGGGTAGACGTCGTCGCCGAAGGAGACGCCGCCGTCGACCTGGTCGAGGGTGAACAGGTTCATCGCCGGCGAGCCGATGAAGCCGGCCACGAACACGTTCCTCGGCTGGTCGTAGAGCTCGCGCGGCTTGCCGACCTGCATGAGCAGGCCGTCCTTGAGCACCGCGACCCGGTCGCCCATGGTCATGGCCTCGACCTGGTCGTGGGTGACGTAGACGGTGGTGACCTCCAGCCGGCGCTGCAGCTGGGCGATCTGGGTGCGGGTCTGCACCCGCAGCTTGGCGTCGAGGTTGGACAGCGGCTCGTCCATCAGGAACACCTGCGGGCTGCGCACGATGGCCCGGCCCATGGCGACCCGCTGGCGCTGGCCACCGGACAGCGCCTTGGGCTTGCGGTCCAGGTAGTCCTCGAGGTCCAGCAGCCGGGCGGCCTCCTTGACCCGGGTGGCGATCTCGTCCTTGCCGACCTTGGCCATCTTCAGCGCGAAGCCCATGTTGTCCGCCACGGTCATGTGCGGGTACAGCGCGTAGTTCTGGAACACCATCGCGATGTCCCGGTCCTTGGCGGCGACGTCGGTGACGTCGCGGCCGCCGATCCGGATGGCGCCCTCGTCGACCTCCTCCAGCCCGGCCAGCATGCGCAGCGACGTGGACTTCCCGCAGCCGGACGGACCGACCAGGACCAGGAACTCGCCGTCCTCGACGTCGAGGTCCAGCGCGTCGACCGCGGGGCGGTCGGCGCCGGCGTAGCGGCGGGTCGCGC
This sequence comes from Modestobacter versicolor, assembly GCF_041028285.1. Classification (GTDB taxonomy): domain Bacteria; phylum Actinomycetota; class Actinomycetes; order Mycobacteriales; family Geodermatophilaceae; genus Modestobacter; species Modestobacter versicolor_A. The sequence goes on from NZ_JABGDB010000011.1 coordinate 12,206, forward strand.
GGTCGTAGGTGACTGACGCCATGGGGTGTGCTCCTCCTACCGGCAGGAACGTGCCGGACGATCCGAGTGGGTCGGTACACGGTGGTGCTGTGCTGGTCGAGCCGCGCTCCCCGCGGCCGGCCCGACGTGGGTGGGTCAGGTGCGGTCCGCGGTCAGGTCGCGGACCTCGGCGTACCGCTCGCGGACGTGCGGGACCGCGTCGGCCTCGTAGGTCTCCGTGCTCGTCGCCGGCCACACCGGCGGCGTGCTGCCCCCGGCCAGCACCCAGGCCGCCTGGCGGGCGGCGCCGTCGGCGACGTACTCGCCGGGCGGGGGCACGAGCACCGGCACGCCGAGGACGGCGGGCGCCAGCCGGCGGACCGCCTCCGAGCGGGCGCCGCCGCCGACCAGGAAGACCCGGCGCACCGGGTTGCCCAGCGCGGCGATGGCGTCCAGCCCGTCGGCGAGCCCGCAGAGCAGGCCCTCGACGGCGGCCCGGGCCAGGTGCGCCGGGTCGGCGGTGCCCAGCGTCAGCCCGTGCAGCGCGCCGGTGGATCGCGGCTTGTCCGGCGTCCGCTCGCCCTCCAGGTAGGGCACCAGCACCAGCCCGCCGGACCCGGCCGGCGCGCTGAGCGCCAGCCGGGACAGCTCGGCGTGGTCGACGCCGAGCAGCCGTGCGGTGGCGTCCAGCACCCGGGCGGCGTTGAGGGTGACCGTCAGCGGCAGGAAGTTGCCGGTCGCGTCGGCGAACCCGGCGACCGTGCCGGAGGGGTCCGCGCTCGGGGTCGCCGAGACGGTGGAGACCACGCCTGAGGTGCCGATGGAGATGACCACGTCGCCGGGCTCGGCGTTGATGCCGAGGGCCGCGGCGGCGTTGTCCCCGGTGCCGGGCCCCAGCAGGGCACCACCGTCGGCCCCGAGGGCACCGGCGGCGACGACGCCGGCCTCCTCGGCCGGCCCCAGCACCCGGGGCAGCACCGCGTCCCGGCCGAACGCCCGCTGCAGCAGGTCGGTCCGGTACTCGCCGGTGTGCGTCGACCAGTACCCGGTGCCGCTGGCGTCGCCGCGGTCGGTGACGAGCGCGTCGAGCCCCGGTGTGCCGGCCAGCTGCCAGGTGAGCCAGTCGTGCGGCAGGCAGACCGCCGCCGTCCGGGCCGCGTTGTCCGGCTCGTGCTCGGCCAGCCAGCGCAGCTTCGTGACGGTGAACGACGCGACCGGCACCAGCCCGACCGCCTCGGCCCAGGCCCGGCCCCCGCCGAGCTCGGCGGTCAGGTCGGTCGCCGCCTGGGCCGACCGGGTGTCGTTCCACAGCAGCGCCGGACGGACCACCTCGCCGGCCTCGTCGAGGCAGACCATCCCGTGCTGCTGCCCGCCCACGGCGACCGCGGCGACGTCGGCGAGGCCGCCGGCCTCGCCGATCGCCGTCCGCAGCGCCGTGGCCCAGGCGGCGGGGTCGACCTCCGTGCCGTCCGGGTGCGACGCCCGGCCCTCGCGGACCAGGGCGCCGGTCCCGGCGTCCCGGACGACGACCTTGCACGACTGGGTCGACGAGTCGACCCCCGCCACCAGGGTCATGTCAGCGGGCGCCGAGCAGGTGCTCGATCATCAGCTGGTCGACCCGGACGACGCCGGCGCCGCGGGTGGCGACGGTCTCGGCGTCGAACTCCTCCAGCGCCGAGCGGTCGGCGAGCAGCTCCTCGAAGGTCTCGCCCTCGCCGAGGGTCGGGGTGCGCAGCTCCGGCACGCGGGCGGCGGCCAGCGCCTCCTGCACCTCGGGGTCGGCGCGGAAGGCCGCGGCCCGCTCCTTGAGCAGCAGGTAGGTGCGCATGTTGGCCGCGGCCGAGCGCCACACGCCGTCCATGTCCTCGGTGCGCAGCGGCTTGTAGTCGAAGTGCCGCGGGCCCTGGTAGGCCGGGGCGCCGTCGACGCCGCCGTTCTCCAGCAGGTCGACGGTGGAGAACGCCTGCAGCAGGTCGCCGTGGCCGAACACCAGGTCCTGGTCGAACTTGGGCCCGTGCTGGCCGTTCAGGTCGATGTGGAACAACTTGCCGGCCCACAGCGCCTCGGCGATGCCGTGCGTGAAGTTCAGGTTGGCCATCTGCTCGTGCCCGGTCTCCGGGTTGAGGCCGACCAGGTGCGCGTGCTCGAGCTTGGCGATGAAGCCCAGCGCGTGCCCGATGGTGGGCAGGAAGATGTCGCCGCGGGGCTCGTTCGGCTTGGGCTCCAGGGCGAAGCGCAGGCCGTAGCCGCGGGCCTCGGAGTAGGCGGCCAGGGTGTCGATGGCCTCGGCGTAGCGGTCCAGCGAGGCGATGAGGTCCTTGGCCATGTCGACCTCGGCGCCCTCGCGGCCGCCCCACAGCACGTAGGTCTGCGCGCCGAGCTCGGCGGCCAGGTCCATGTTGCGCATGACCTTGCGCATGGCGAACCGGCGGACCTCGCGGTCGTTGGCGGTGAGCCCGCCCTCCTTGAACACCGGGTGGGTGAACAGGTTCGTCGTCACCATCGGGACGACGAGACCGGTCTCGTCGATGGCGGTGCGGAAGCGCTTGATCCGCTCGTCGCGGGCGGCGGTGTCGCTGCCGAAGGGGATGACGTCGTCGTCGTGGAACGTGACGCCGTAGGCCCCCATCTCGGCCAGCCGGTGCACGGACTCGACCACGTCGACCTCGGGACGGGTGGCGTCACCGAACGGGTCGCGGGCGGTCCAGCCGACCGTCCACAGGCCGAACGTGAACTTGTCCTCGGGGGTCGGCTGCAGGGTGCTCATCACTGAGTTCCTCTCGCTGGGTGGAGCGGGCGGGTGCGCACCGGGGACCGGCGTGCGACCGGCGCGGGCCGGTCGCCGGAGTGGGTCACCCGGTGGGGCAATGATTTTGTATCGCCTCGAAACATAAGGCTTGGAGCGGCTAACCTCAACAGGTGACGCAGCGACCGGCCGACGTGCCCAGCGGGGCCCGGCAGGCCACCCTGCGGACGACGAACCTGGGCCTCGCCCTGCGCACCGTGTGCGCCTCGCCGACGCCCACCTCGCGGTCGGACATCGCCGCGGCGACCGGGATGACCCGGGCGACCGCCGCGCGGCTGGTCGACGAGCTGGTGGCCGGTGGGCTGCTCGACGAGGTGGCGCGCGAGGCGCTCCCCCGACGCGGCCGGCCGGCCACGCCGCTGCTGCCCGGCGCCTGCTTCGCCGCGCTCGGCCTGCAGGTCGACGCGGGGCTGGTGGCCGCCCGGGTGCTCGACCTGCGCGGCCGGACGGTCGCCGAGCGGGTCGAGCTGGGCGACTTCCGGGCGAGCGACCCGGCCGGCACCTTCGCCCGGCTGCGGGCCGTCGCCGCCGAGGTGCTCGCCGCGCTGGCGCCGGGCGTGCGCCTGGTCGGGGCCGGCCTCGCCCTGCCCGGGCTGGTCGACGAGGACGCCGGCGTGCTGCTGCGCGCCCCCAACCTCGGCTGGTCGGACCTGCCCACCGCCGAACTGCTGGCCGGCTGCGTGCCGCCGGAGGTGTCCGTGGTGCTCGGCAACGAGGCCGACCTCGCCGCCCGGACCGTCGCCGCGGAGGCGCCGGGCCGCGCCGGGCCGCACCGCGACTTCCTCTACCTCTCCGGGCAGATCGGCATCGGCGGGGCCGTGGTCCTCGACGGCCGGGTGGTCACCGGCAGCTCCGGCTGGGCCGGCGAGGTGGGCCACGTCTGCGTCCGCCCCGACGGGCCCCCGTGCACCTGCGGGTCGACCGGCTGCCTGGAGCTCTACGCCGGCCGGCACGCGCTGCTGCACGCCGCCGGGCTCGCGCCGGACGTGCCCTCCCCCGAGCTGGCCGACCGGGTCCGCGCCGGCGACCCGGCGGCGACCGGTGCGCTGGGCACCGGCGCCTGGGCCCTCGGCGTGGCCCTGGCCGGCGTGGTCAACGTCGTCGGCATCCCGACCGTCGTGCTGGGCGGGCACCTGGCCGAGCTCGCCGCGCTGCTGCGCCCCGCCCTCGAACGGCACCTGGCCGACCGGGTGCTGTCCGCCCGTTGGCAGGCCCCCCGCATCGTCGGCGCGCAGGGCCCGCCGGCGGCCGGGGCCAGCGGCGCGGCGCTGCGGGCACTGGACGTCGTCCTGGCCGACCCGGCGCGCTTCCTCGGCTGACCCGAGCGCGATGACCTCCACCGGGTGGGCCGCTACTTGCCGAAGCCGGCGGTGAGCCCGCCCAGCAGGTAGCGCCGTCCGACGAGGTACAGCACGAAGATCGGCACCACCGACAACGTGACCGCGGCCAGCAGGCCGGGCACGTTCACGCCGAACTGCCCCTGGAAGTCCACCAGGCCCAGGGTCAGCACCCGGGTGTCGCGGGACTGGGTGAGCACCAGGGGGAAGAGGAAGCCGTTCCAGGCGTTCAGCGCGGTGAACACCGACACCGTGGTGATCGCCGGCTTGGCCAGCGGGAGCACCAGGTTGCGCAGCACCGCGGCCGGGCCGGCGCCGTCGAGGGTCTGCGCCTCGTACAGCTCCTTGGGCACGTCACGCAGGCTGTTGGTCATCACCAGCATCGCCACCGGCAGCGCGAAGGCGGCCGTCGGCAGGATGATCGCCAGCAGGGTGTCGTAGAGCCGCAGCTGGGTGATCAGCAGGTAGACCGGGATGATCGTCGCCTGCGCGGGGATGGCCAGGCCGACCAGCATGATCGAGAACATCCGCTGCACCAGCGGGCCGGCGTTGCGGGCCACGGCGTAGGCCGCCGGCACGGTCACGGCCAGCACGATGAGCACGGTGGCCACCGTGACGATGACGTTGTTGAGCAGGTACGTGGGGAACCCGCCGGACAGGACCGTCCGGTAGTTCTCCAGCGTCGGGTCCGTCGGGGGCTTCAGCGGGCTGGTCGACAGGTAGTCCTGCCGGGTCCGGAAGCTGGCCGCGACCAGGAAGTACAGCGGGACGGCGACGATCACCAGCCAGATCGCGGCGAGGATGCCGGCCAGGCCGTTGGGGCGCTCGCGCCGGCCGCCGGAGCTGCGGCGGCCGCGGCGGGGGCGGACCGGGCCGGCCGCGGCGCCGGCCGGGGTCTCCGGGAGGGTGGCGGTCTGGGCCACGGTCACACGCCTTCCTGCTGGCTCTGCATGGTGCGGAACCCGGAGGCCCGCGTGACCACCAGCGACAGCCCCGCGCCCAGCGCCAGCAGCAGCACCGACAGGGCGCTGGCGTAGCCGAACTCGAACCCGCTGAAGCCGGTGATGTACATGTACAGCGGCGCGATGCGCGTCGCCGTCCCGGGCCCACCGCCGGTGAGGATCAGGACGGTGTCGAAGGTCGTGAACGACCCGACCAGCATCAGCACCGTCGAGGTGATGATCGTGTACCGCAGCAGCGGCAGGGTGATCTGGAAGAACTGCTTGTAGCGGCCCGCGCCGTCGATCGTCGCGGCCTCGTACAGGCTCGCCGGGATGCCCCGGGCGGCGGCTTGGTAGAGCAGCGTGTGGAACGGCACGTACTGCCAGGTGATCACGAAGACCACCGTGTAGACGACGATCTCGGTGTTGCCGAGGAAGTTGAAGCGGTCCAGGAACGGCAGCGACTGGGTCACGCCGAAGTTCACGTCGAGCACCGACCGCCACAGCAGCGCGATGGCGGCGGTGCTCAGCAGCAGCGGCAGGAAGAACAGCGAGCTGAGCACGGCCCGGTTGAGCTGCTTGCCGGCTGCCCAGACCCCGATCATGAGGGCGATCGGGGTCTGGACCAGCCAGGACAGGACCATGAACACGAGGGTCAGCACCAGGGCGTCACGGGCCTCGCCGTCCTGGGCGAGCCGGCTCCAGTTCCCCGCCCCGGAGGGCTGGGGGAAGCCGAAGCCGTCCCAGTCGGTGAAGCTGAGGTAGACGACCAGCAGCATCGGCACCACCGCGAACAGCCCGAAGAACAGGACTGCCGGTGCCGCGTACCAGGCAGACGGACGCTGGTGCGTCGCCTGCTCCGAGGACCCTCGTGCGCTCATGACCTACCGTTCTCGGTTGTTTCTCAGCCGGCCAGGGAGTCGATGAAGCCCTGGGCGTCGAGCTCGCCCAGGAACAGGCGGGACAGCGACTCCAGCATCTGCGTGGCCTGGTCGGCGGAGAGGTCCTGGTCCCAGCTCAGCTGGAAGTTGGACGCCTCGACGGTGGCGTCGTACACGAAGGTCGTGTAGTCGGCGTTGTCGCCGGACTCCAGCTGGTCACGCACACCGGCCACCGGCGGGACGTCGCCGGCCTCGATCAGGCTGGTGACGTACTCGTCGCTGGTCAGCTGGGTGGTCAGGAACTCCTCGGCCGCGTCCTTGTTCTCGGAGTCAGCGGTCAGAGAGTAGAAGTTCGAGACGTTGCCGACCAGGTTCGACGGGTCCCCGGCGCCACCGGTCACGGCCGGGAACAGGGTGTAGCCCAGGTCGCCGCTGGTGACGAAGTCGGGCTGCTGGTCGAGCTGGTTGGTGTACTCCCACGTGCCCATGAGGTGGAACCCGGCGTCGCCGCGGGCCAGGATGGTGGAGGCGCCACCGACGTCGTAGCCGACCGAGGCGAACTCGTCACCGAAGGCGTCGTGGTTCTGGATGAGGTCGGTGAGCATCGTCATCGCCTCGAGCACCTGCGGCTGCTCCCAGCCGCCGTTCACGCCGTCCCGGATGTTCTGGAACACCTCGGGGCCGCCGACCCGGTCGAGCAGGTACTCCGCCCACATCAGCTCGGTCCACGGCTGGTTGCCGGCCAGCGCGATCGGGGTCTTGCCCGCCGCGTTCAGGCCGTCGACCGCGGTGAGCAGCTCGTCCCAGGTGGTCGGCACCGAGACGCCGGCCTCGTCGAGGACGGCCTTGTTGTAGAAGAGGACGACGGGCTGCATGCCGCGCATCGGCAGGCCGTAGTTCTTGCCGTCCAGCACCGCGCCGTTGAGCACGCTGGGCAGGAAGGCGTCGCGCACCTCGGGGTTCTCGTCCAGCAGCGGGGTCAGGTCCTCGATCTTGCCGGCGTCGACGTACTCCTTGAGGTTGCCGCCGCCCCAGTTGAAGAAGAGGTCGGGGGCCTGCGGCGAGCCGATGGCCGTGCGCAGCCGCTGCTTGTAGGGGTCGTTGCCGAAGGTCGCGAGCTCGAACTCGACGTCGCTGTCGGTGGAGTCGGCGAAGCGGTCGATCGAGCCCTGCTCGATCGGGTTGAGGACGGGGTCCTGGAGGGCCCACACCTGGGCGGAGCCGCCCCCGCCGCCGCCACCGCCGCCTGCGCTCGGGCCCGAGGACCCGCACGCAGCGACCGATGAGAGCAGGACGAGGGTGCTGGCAGCAGTGGCCACACGGGTCAGACGCCGGGAGTTCATCCCAAGCCACCTTTCCTGTTTCGTCGTTGAAAACCGAAAGTTTCGAGCAGTTGCGAGAACGTAAGCCACGTCACCGACGAGTGTCAACGCGGCCTGCAGCGGGCGTGTCCAGCTCGTTATGGAACCGATTCGCCGCCCCAGTTGGCACCCTGTGACGTCGTGGCGGCTTCCAGATCTCCGAAAGTTTCGGTACGGTCCACCACACGCCGACAGCGACGCCGGCCCGACCGCGGTTGCTGCGGTGGGCAGGCTCGGGACACCTGGGTCGGCACCGAGCGAGGACCGGGAGGGCCGTACCCAGTGCCATCACCAGAGCTGGGCCGACCAACGCTGGCGAGCATCGCCGCGGCGGCAGGGGTGTCGCTGCCCACGGTCTCCAAGGTCGTCAACGGCAAGACCGACGTCGCCGCGGCCACCCGTGCCCACGTCCAGCAGCTGCTGGCGGAGCACAAGTACGTGCCGGTGACCCGGAAGGCGCCGACCGACGTGCTGGTCGACGTCGTCTTCACCGCGCTGGACAGCCCGTGGGCGGTGGAGATCCTGCGCGGGGTGACCGAGAGCGGCCTGGAGGTCGTCGTCTCCTCGCAGTCCCGGACGCCGGACAAGGACTGGGTGCAGGCGCTGATCGCCGGCGGCCGGCGCGGCGCGCTGGTGGTCACCTCCCGGCTCACCGCGGCCGACCAGCGCCGGCTGGGCCGCTCGAAGCTGCCGGTCGTCGTCATCGACCCCGTCGACATGCCCGGGCAGGACGTGCCGAGCGTCGGCGCCACCAACTGGGCCGGCGGGCTGGCCGCGACCGAGCACCTCGTCGAGCTCGGCCACCGGCGGATCGCGGTGGTCGGCGGGCCGCAGGACTTCCTGTGCAGCCGCGCCCGCATCGACGGGTACCGGGCCGCGCTGGAGCGGGCCGGCATCGCGGTCGACCCGGAGCTGGTGCGGCACGGCAACTTCCACCACGAGGGCGGCTACGACCAGGCCCGCGCCCTGCTCGCGCTCCCCGACCCGCCGACGGCGGTCTTCGCCGGCAGCGATGAGCAGGCCTTCGGCGTGATGGAGGCCGCCCGGCAGGCCGGCCTGTCGGTGCCCGCCGACCTGAGCGTCGTCGGCTTCGACGACCTGCCCATGGCCCGCTGGTCGTCCCCGCCGCTGACCACGGTCCGCCAGCCGCTCGCCGACATGGGCCGGATGGCCGGCCGGATGCTGCACGAGCTGATCGACGGCGGCGAGCTGGCCAGCCAGCGGGTCGAGCTGGCCACCCACCTCGTGCCGCGCGCCTCCACCGCCGCCCCCCGTCCCCGCTGACCCGCCTCTCCCGCTCCCTCCCCCCGCTCCGCCACCACCTGCACCGCCGGGACCCGGCGCTCACCTGTCGCGCCGCCCCGGCGCCCTCACCACCCCCAGGAGCCCTGCTCGTGACCGACAGCCAGTCCCCGCCCGCCCTCGACGCCGAGGCCACGGCCGCCGCCGCCGTCTGGCGCGACCCGTCCCGCCCGGTCGCCGACCGGGTCGACGCGCTGATGGGCGTCATGACCCTCGAGGAGAAGGTCGCCCAGCTCTACGGTGTCTGGACCGCGATCTCCGAGGGCGAGGAGGTCGCCCCCAACCAGCACGAGTTCTCCGAGCCGATGCCGCCGTGGGAGGAGCTGACCGCCCCCGGCCTCGGCCAGCTGACCCGGGTCTTCGGCACCGGGCCGGTCGAGCCGGCGATCGGGGCCAAGGTCCTCGCCCAGACCCAGCGCGGCATCGTCGACGGGTCGCGGCTCGGCATCCCGGCCATCGCGCACGAGGAGTGCCTGACCGGCTTCACCGCCTGGGGCGCGACGGTCTTCCCGACGCCGCTGGCGTGGGGCGCCTCCTTCGACGCCGCGACCGTGCACGCCATGGCCCGGGGCATCGGCGACGTCATGCGCTCGGTCGGGGTGCACCAGGGCCTGTCCCCCGTGCTCGACGTGTCCTTCGACCACCGCTGGGGCCGCACCGAGGAGACCATCGGCGAGGACCCGTACCTGGTCGCCGCGCTGGGCTCGGGCTACACCCGGGGGCTCGAGGACGCCGGCATCGTCGCCACGCTGAAGCACTTCGCCGGCTACTCGGCCTCGTCGTCCGGCCGCAACCACGCCCCGGTGCGGATGGGCCCGCGCGAGTTCGCCGACGTCGTCCTGCCGCCGTTCGAGACGGCGCTGCGCGAGGGCGGCGCCCGCTCGGTGATGAACAGCTACGCCGCCGTCGACGGGGTGCCCGCCGGCGCCGACCCGGCGCTGCTCACCGACCTGCTGCGCGGCCACCTCGGCTTCGACGGCGTGGTCGTCGCCGACTACTTCGCGGTCTCCTTCCTGGAGACGACGCAGGGCGTGGCCGGCTCCCCCGCCGAGGCCGCCGTGCTCGCGCTGACCGCCGGCATCGACGTCGAGCTGCCGACGGTGCGCTGCTACGGCGAGCCGCTGCTGGAGCTGATCCGCTCCGGCGCGGTGCCGGTCGGGCTGGTCGACCGGGCGCTGGAGCGCGTGCTGCGGCAGAAGGCCGAGCTCGGCCTGCTCGACGCCGGCTGGGACCCCGAGCCCGCCGCCCTGCGGTCGGCCGACGAGCTGGACTTCGACCCGCCGGCGATGCGCGCCCTGGCCCGCACGCTGGCCGAGCGGTCGGTCGTGCTGCTCGACGACCGGGCCGGGGTGCTCCCGCTGCAGGGCCCGGCCTCGGTCGCGGTCGTCGGACCGGCCGCGGACGACGTGCTCGCCCTGATGGGCTGCTACGCCTTCCCCAACCACGTCGGCGTGCAGCACCCCGGCATGCCGCTGGGCATCGAGCTGCCGACCTTGCTGGAGCGGGTGCGGACCGAGTTCCCCTCCGCGGCGGTCTCCTACGCGGCCGGCTGCCCGGTGCAGGAGCCGGACACCAGCGGCATCGCCGAGGCCGTCCGCACCGCGCAGGACGCCGACGTCGTCCTCGCCGTGCTCGGCGACCGGGCCGGGCTGTTCGGCCGCGGCACCTCCGGCGAGGGCTGCGACGCCGACGACCTGAAGCTGCCCGGCTCGCAGGCGGAGCTGCTGGACGCGCTGCTGGACACCGGCAAGCCCGTCGTCGTCGTGCTGCTCACCGGCCGGCCCTACGCGCTGGGTGCCGTCGTCGACCGGGCCGCCGCCGTCGTCCAGGCGTTCTTCCCGGGCGAGGAGGGCGCCGGCGCCGTCGCCGGTGTGCTCAGCGGCCGGGTCAACCCCTCCGGCCGGCTGCCGGTGCAGGTCGCCCGCACCCCCGGCGGCTCGCCGGCGACCTACCTCTCCCCGGCCCTGGCCCGGAGGAGCGGGATCAGCTCGGCCGACCCGACGCCGGCCTTCCCCTTCGGGCACGGGCTGTCGTACACGACGTTCGGCTGGTCGGACCTGTCGGTGTCCGGTGCCGAGGACGGCGCCTGGCCGACCGACGGTGCGGTCACCGTCTCCTGCACGGTGCGCAACACCGGCGCCCGCTCCGGCGCGGACGTCGTCCAGCTGTACCTGCACGACCCGGTGGCCAGCGTGGTGCGCCCGGTGCGCCAGCTGGTCGGCTTCGCCCGGGTCGAGCTGGCGGCCGGGGCGGCCGCGCGGGTCACGTTCACCGTGCACGCCGACCGGACGTCGTTCACCGGGCGCGACCTGCGGCGGGTCGTGGAGGCCGGGGACGTCGTCCTGCAGCTGGGCGCCTCGAGCGAGGACCTGCGGCTGACGGCCCCGCTGCGGCTCACCGGGCCGGACCGCGTCGTCGGCGCCGACCGCGTGCTCACCACCCCGGTGGAGGTCACGCCGCTGTAGAGCCGCCGACCGGCCCTGCTGCAGGGGCCCGCCGCGAGCCTGCGAGCGGTGGGGGGCAGGAGGGTCCTTCCTCAGGCGCCGGTGGTGCCGTCGATCCGCTCGCGCAGCAGGTCCGCGTGGCCGGCGTGCCGGGCGTACTCCGCCGTCATGTGGCCGTAGACCCACCGCAGCGTGACCTGCGCCCCCAGGAAGGGGCTGGTCTCGTCCAGGCGGCGCCCGGCGGCCGCGGTCCGGCTGCGGGCCACCTCGTCCTCCCAGGTGGCGCGGGCGGAAGCGAAGGTCGCGTCGTCGGCGAGGTCGAAGCCGCCGTCCTGGCCGGTGGGCTCCCCGGTGACGGCGTAGATCGGCGGGACCTCCTCACCGAGGAGCACCCGGCAGAACCAGTTCCGCTCGACCTCGGCCGCGTGCTGGAGCAGCCCCAGGAGCGTCAGCGGCGACGGGGGCACCGCGGCCGAGCGCAGCTGCTCGTCGGTGAGGCCCTCGCAGCGGGCGACGAGGGTGGCCCGGTAGAAGTCGAGCCAGCCCTCCAGCGTCGCCCGCTCGTCGGCCTGCAGTGGCGGCATCACGCGGTCGGTCGTCACGCGCCAATCGTGTCAGCCGCCGCCGTCCGGTCAGCGGCCGGCAGCCGTCACAGGCCGACGAGCTCGTGCAGGGCACCGACCTCGGACCGGGTGAGCTTGCGGATCGTGCCGGTGCGCATGCGGGCCAGGTCGATCGGTCCGACGGCGGTCCGGGTCAGGCGGTTGACCGGCAGGCCGACCTCGGCCAGCAGCCGGCGGACGATGTGCTTGCGGCCCTCGTGCAGGACGATCTCGACGACCGACTGGCCGGCGTGGGTGTCCATCACGTGGAAGGCGTCGACCGTGACCGGCCCGTCCTCCAGCACGACGCCCTGGCGGAGCCGGCGGCCGAGGTCGCGGTTGACCGAGCCGCTGACCTGCGCCAGGTAGGTCTTCTTCACCTCGTAGGAGGGGTGCGCGAGCCGGTGCGCGAGCTCGCCGTCGGTGGTGAGCAGCAGCAGGCCCTCGGTGTCCTGGTCGAGCCGGCCGACGTGCACCAGGCCGGCGGCGAGGTCGCCCATCATGTCGCCGACGGTGGGTCGGTTGCGGTCGTCGCTCATCGCGGTGATGACCCCGAAGGGCTTGTTCATCGCGTAGGTGACCTTGTCGTTGCTGATGTCGATGCGCCGGCCGTCGATGGCGATCACGACGGTGGCCGGGTCGACCCGCATGCCCTGCACGCGCACGACCTTGCCGTCCACGCTGATCCGGCCCTCGTCGATCATGTCCTCGCAGACGCGGCGCGAGCCGACGCCGGCGCGGGCCAGGACCTTCTGCAGCCGCTCGCCGGGGCGGTCGTCGTCGGGCTCGGTCTCCTCGACGTCACCGGGGCGGAGCGGCGCGAGCTCCATGTCCTCGGACCAGCCCTCGCCGCCCGCGGTGGTGGACTCGTCGTCCGGGGTGGTGTTCATCCCTCCCATCCTCCCACCTCCCCGGCACGCCGATCACCACGCGACCGACGTCGTGTGGACGACGGGTGTCAAGGGGTCGGCGACATCTGTGGACAGGCCGCTGACCTGCGCATTCGACTGGTCGGCGGCCTGTCCCGGCGGTATGATCCGTACAGGTGTTCGAAGCGGTCGGGAGGTGTCGTGGGCGAGTTGCAGTCGGCTGTGGACGCGCTCGCCGGCGAGGACCTGACCCACTTGTTCGGTCCGGCGTTGCTGGAGCGGCTGGGGCCGTTGCTGGTGTTGCAGAACCGCCTGGCGGCGGAGGTGGCGCGCACGGTGCGGCAGTGCGAGCTGACCGGGGCATCGGAGCACGACGGGTTGAAGTCGATGGCCGCCTGGCTGCGCGGGCACGCCCACCTGTCGACGCCTGAGGCCGGGCGGGTGGTGCGGACCGGGCGGGCGTTGGCACACCTGCCGGCCACTGCGGCCGCGTTCGCCGACGGCACCGTCACCCCCGGGCAGATGGCCACGATCGCCCCGATCGCCGGGGAGGAGCAGCGGGCGGCGGCCGAGGCGCAGGGCGTGGACCTGGGTGCGGTGGACCGGGCGCTGACCGAGGTCGCGCAGGGGCCGGCGCACGAGCGGCTGGCGCAGGCGGTGCACCACTACCTGGAAGCGCTCGACCCGGACGGCACCGAGCCGGACCCCACCGAGGGGCGCCGGTTGTCGATCGCGAAGCACGCGGATGGCAGCGTCACCGGCCGGTTCGACCTGGACGCGGTGGGTGGGGAGAAGGTGCAGGCCGCGATCGAGTCCATCGTCCAGGCCAACCGACCCCAGGGCGATGACCGCACCCGCGGGCAGCAGAACGCCGACGCGTTCGTTCAGCTCTGTGACAACCAGCTCGCGGCCGGCACTCTGCCGACGCTGCGGACGGTGAAGCCGCACGTGGTGGTCACCATCGACGTCGACGACCTCGCCGACACCGACACGACGGGACCGGGGGCGGCGCGGACCGGGTTCGGTGCCCGGATCTCCGCCGCCCGGGCGCGCTGGCTGGCCTGCGACGCCACCATCTCCCGACTGATCATGGGCCCCGACGGGCTGCCGCTGGACGTCGGCCGGGACAAGCGGGTCGTCCCACCGCACCTGCGGCGGGCGGTGGAGCAGCGGGACGGGCACTGCGTGTTCACCGGCTGCGCAGCACCCACCCACTGGTGCGACGTCCACCACCTACGCGAGTGGGTCGCCGACCAGGGCGAGACCAGCCTGGAAAACTCCGCACTGCTGTGCGAACGGCACCACACCAAGGCCCACCACGGGTTCCGGGTCGAACGAGATCCGGGCGGGCGATGGCGCACCTGGCGCCCCGACGGCACCGAGATCGTCGCCGAGCCGGTCCTCCGGGTCTGATCGGGATCCTGGCCACGGCCACTAGCGTGCAGGCGTGGTCGAGCCCGCACCTGCCTCCAGCGCCCCGGCCGCCGACCCTCGGGTCATCGCGGTGTTCGACGCGATGAAGCCGTACCTCGCCACCACCGCCGTCGTCTCGCTGCTGGCGGCTCCCACGGAGGTCGGCGTCCCCGTCGTGCGCCGCCTGCTCGGTCACTCGGGCATCTCGACCGGTCCGCACCTGGTCAGCCTCGCCAACGCAGTGGCCGGGCTGGCCGTCGTGCACGCCTTCCGTCGCGACCCGGCCCGGTGGGACCGCCTGCGGCACCGGCGGGTGCCGCGCTGGCTGGCCGTGGTCCCCGTCCACCTGCTGGTCTCCCCCGTGCTGGCGGCGAACTGGGAGCGAGGCGTGGTGCTGCGCGGCCGGTCACCGTTCTGGGGCGTCGTCTCACCGATCGGCCTGCTGCACGTCGCCCTGACGATGGGCACGCTGCGCCGGGCCCTCCGCGCCCGACGGGCCGGCACGCCCGTCGACGCGGCCGGCTGACCCGGGCCGGTCCGCGACCGACCCTCGACACCGGGGAGCTGCGCCCACCAGACTGCGACGCGTGTGACCCAGCTCACGTCCGCCGCACCTCGTCGAGGGAGACCCCATGGACCGCATGCGCTTCGGCACCTTCCTGGCCCCGTTCCACCCCGCCGGGGAGAACCCCACGCTGGCGCTGCAGCGGGACCTGGAGCTCATCGAGCACCTCGACCGGTGCGGCTACGACGAGGCGTGGATCGGTGAGCACCACTCGGCCGGCACCGAGATCATCGCGTCGCCGGAGATCTTCATCGCCGCAGCAGCCGAGCGCACCCGGCACATCAAGCTCGGCACCGGCGTCACCTCGATCGCCTACCACAACCCGCTCTGGGTGGCCGAGCGCATGGTGCTGCTCGACCACCTCACCCGCGGCCGCGCGATGCTCGGCTGCGGCCCGGGCTCGCTGCCCACCGACTCGATGATGTTGGGGCTGAACCCGACCGACACCCGCGAGCTGATGGAGGTCGACCTCGACATCATCATGCGGCTGCTCCGCGGCGAGACCGTCACCGAGAAGACCCGTACCCACGAGCTGGTCGACGCCAAGCTGCACCTGCGGCCCTACACCCAGCCGCGCTTCGACATCGCCGTCGCCGCCGTCGCCTCCCCCACCGGACCGCGGATGGCCGGCCGGCACGGCATCGGCCTGCTCTCCATCGGCGCCACCCTCAGCAAGGACGGCTTCGACGCCCTCGCCCACCACTGGAGCGTCGTCGAGGAGCGCGCCGCCGCCAACGGCCAGAGCGCCGACCGGCGCGACTGGCGGCTCGTCGGCCTCATGCACATCGCCGAGACGCGCGAGCAGGCCTACCGCGACGTCCAGTTCGGCATCGAGACCTGGTTCCGCTACTTCCAGAAGACGGCGGCCTTCCCGCAGATGGCGGTCGAGGGCGGTGACGCCAAGGAGATGATCGACTTCATCAACGAGGCCGGCATCGGCGCCATCGGCACCGTCGAGGACGCCCGAGCCCAGGTCCAGCGGCTGTGGGACCAGTCCGGCGGCTTCGGCTGCATGCTCCTGCTCGGTCACGAGTGGGCCAACCCCGAGGCGACCAAGCGCTCCTGGGAGCTCATCGCCCAGCACGTCATGCCGCACTTCCAGGGCGGCTCGATCTCGCACGCCCAGCAGACGCTGGACGCCAAGGCCCACGCCACCGGCAAGCGCGAGGACTACGCGGCGGCCCAGATGGCGGCGGTGGCGACCATGACCGAGCGGTACGAGAAGGAGAAGGCCGGGTCGAGCTGACCGGTCAGGAGTCGGGGTTCTCGTCGAGCACCGAGCCGGTGTCGGGCAGCAGCGGCGCCAGCTCGGGCAGCTCGTCGAGGCCGGTCAACCCGAGCCGCTCCAGGAACAGCGGCGTCGTCACGTACAGCCCGCCCCCGGTGTCCGGGTCGGACCCGGCCTCCCGCACCAGCCCGCGCGAGGTGAGCGTGCGGACGACGGCGTCCACCCCGACGCCGCGGATCGCCGACACCCGCGCCCGGGTCACCGGCTGGCGGTACGCGATCACCGCGAGCGTCTCCAGCGCGGCCTGGGTCAGCCGGTTCCGCTGGCCCTCCAGCAGGTGCCGCTCCACCACCGGGGCGTGCTCCTCCCGGGTGTAGAGCCGCCACCCCTCCCCCACCCGGCGCAGCACGATGCCGGCCCGGCGCGCGTCGTAGTCGGCGGCCAGCGCCGACAGCTCCCGGAGCACCCGGGACACCGGGCAGCGCAGCGCGTCGGCCAGGGTCGCCTCGTCGACGGGCGCGTCGACGACGAACAGCAGCGCCTCCAGCCCGCCGCGCAGCACCTGCGGGTCCTGGTGGACGTCGAGCTCGAGCTGCTCCACTCCCCCGTCGTCCGGCGACACCGCCTCCTCGACCGGGGCCTCCCGCTCGGGCACCACCTCCAGCTCGACCGGGGGCGCCGCGGGCGCCCGGCCGAACGCCAGCACCGGCCCCTCCTCGACGGTGGTCGCCTCCTCGGCTGCCGCCGGGTCGGCCGTGCCCAGCAGGTCCGCCGGCCCGCCCAGGTCCGCGGCCAGCTGCCGCGCGACGACGTCCCAGCCCTCGACCGGCGTCGCGTCGTCGTCCTCGAGGCCGGCGGCCACCTCCGCGGCCACGGCGTCCCAGGAGAAGGGCCGCGGCTCGTCGTCCGGCTCGGTCACGTGTGGTCCTCCAGGTCGGCGGCGAGGTCGGTCGGGTCGTCCGAGGGGAAGTCGTCGGGCAGTCGGCCGCCGACCAGCGCCGGCCCGGTCCACCGGACGTGCAGCTCGCCCAGCGGCGTCACCTGGTCGAAGACGACCAGCTGCTGCCGGTACAGCTCCAGCAGGGCCAGGAAGCGGGCGACCACCTCCAGGGTGTGCGCGCAGTCGCTGCTCAGCGACCGGAAGGTCGCCGTCCCGGCGTCGGCGATCCGGCCGCGCACGAGCACCAGCTGCTCGGTGACGCTCACCGTGGGTGCGTGCAGGTGCGAGACGCTCACCGTCGGCGGCGGCTTCGGCGTCAGCGCCTCGAGCGCCAGCGCGGCGAACTGCTCGGGGGTGACGCCGAGCAGCACCTCGGGCAGCAGGTCGGCGAAGCGCTGCTCCGGGGCGACGTCCCGCGGGAACCGCCGGGACGCCTCGGCCTCCCGGCGGCGCAGGAACTCCGCGGCCCGCTTGTAGGCGCGGTACTGCAGCAGCCGGGCGAACAGCAGGTCCCGCGCCTCCAGGACGGCGAGGTCGTCCTCGTCCTCCACGTCGGCGGCGGGCAGCAGCCGGGCGGCCTTGAGGTCCAGCAGCGTCGAGGCGACCACCAGGAACTCGCTGGCCTGGTCCAGGTCGAGCTCGGGCCCGAGCGCCCGCAGGTGCGCGATGAACTCGTCGGTGACGACGGACAGCGCGATCTCGGTGACGTCGAGCTTGTGCTTGCCGATCAGCTTCAGCAGCAGGTCGAACGGGCCCTCGAAGTTGGTCAGCCGGACGGTGAACCGCCCGTCGGCCTCCCCCGTCGTCACAACGGCAGCCTAGTTCCGGCGCTCACCACGAGTTGATCATCGGCGTGCGGCGGCCCGACACGCCGGCCGGGGCAGCCGTTCGCCGATGATCACCAACGGCGCCGCCGTCAGTTGCGCAGGCGCCGGACGAGCACGGACTCCTCGCCGTGCACCTCGAGGTCGGCCAGCAGGACGGCGATCGCCTCGCGCACGATCCGGCCGCGGTCGGCCGCGACGCCGTGCTGGCCGCGCAAGGTGAGCCGCGCGGTCTCCAGGGCCAGCAGCTCGTCGGCCGAGCAGTAGACGGTGATCTTCTCCTCGTGCCGGGTGCGGTCCTTGACCGCCTTGGCGCGGGTGGCCGGCTTCGGCGCGGCCGCGGGCAGCGTGGAGCGGTGCGAGGCCAGCTCGTCGACGACGATCCGCGGGGCACCGCCGGCGACGTCGGGCACCAGCTGCAGCGGCGGGTTGGCGGCGTCGGCCTCCCGCTGGGCCGACGACCGCAGCGCGGGTGAGGACTGGGCCGCCGCGAGCGTGGGCAGCTCGGTGACGGGTGCCGGGTTGTTCGCGGCGATGTCGGTCCGGCGGAACAGCTCTGCAGCCCCGGGGAGCACAGGACGGCGGGTCACAGAGCGAGGACCTCCTTGGCCAGGTCGCGGTACGCCGCAGCGCCCGACGACGTCGGAGCCCACTGGGTGATGGGCTGCCCGGCGACGGTCGTCTCCGGGAAGCGCACGGTGCGGCTGATGACGGTCTGGAACACGGTGTCGCCGAAGGCCTCGACGACCCGGCTGAAGACCTCCCGGCAGTGCACGGTGCGGGTGTCGTACATGGTGGCCAGGATCCCGGAGATCTCCAGGGACGGGTTCAGCCGCTCCTTGACCTTGTCGATGGTGTCCACCAGCAGCGCGACGCCACGGAGCGAGAAGAACTCGCACTCCAGCGGGATGATCACGCCCTGCGCGGCGGTGAGCGCGTTGACCGTCAGCAGCCCGAGGGAGGGCTGGCAGTCGATGAGCACGTAGTCGTAGTCGGCGCGCACCGGCGCGAGCACCCGCATCAGGGTCTGCTCGCGGGCGACCTCACTGACCAGCTGCACCTCGGCGGCGGACAGGTCGATGTTGCTGGGCACCAGGTCCAGCCCCGGGATGTTGGTGGCCACCCGGACGTCGGCGAGCGTCGTCCGCGGCTCCATCAGCGCGTTGTAGATCGTGCGGTCCAGCTGCTGGGAGGGGATCCCGAGGCCCACCGACAGTGCGCCCTGCGGGTCCAGGTCGACCAGCAGCACGCGCCGGCCCTGCTCGACGAGGGCGGCACCCAGGTTGATGGTCGAGGTCGTCTTGCCGACCCCGCCCTTCTGGTTGCACATGGCGATGATCTGCGCCGGACCGTGCTGGGTGATCGGCTTGGGGTCGGCCAGCTTCCGCTGCCGCGCCCGGGCGGGGTCGACCCGGCTCGTCGGGACGCCCATCTCGGCGTCGCCCGCCGGGGCCCCTCCGCGCGGGAGCGCGACGGCGGAGGCCGCCGCCTCGGCTCGTGTCGACATCGTCTGTGCCTCTTCCCTCGGTGGTCGGCGGACCGGGACCGCTGCGGCCCCGGTGGGCGGACGTGTGCGACCGGCGCGGGGAAGCCGCCGACCCGTTCTCCCGCACCTTTCATCGGCAGGGGCCGCGCCGACCGTGACCACCTCGGGGCAACATGTCGACATGCGGCTGCTGAGCGTCCCGTTCCACCTCGACGAGCACCTCGACGACTTCGACCTCGGCGTCCCCGTCGACGCGGTGGTCGACGCCGAGCTGCCCCCCGGCGACCCGTGGGACCGGATGGCGGTGCTCTACGAGCAGGTCGCCGCGGCGGTCGGCGACGGCGCGGCCGTCGTCGCCTCCGGTGACTGCACGACCAGCCTCGGCGTGCTGGCCGCCCTGCAGCGGGCCGGCCGGGACGTCGGCGTGGTCTGGTTCGACGCGCACGCGGACTTCCACACCGCCGGGACGACGACGTCGGGCTACCTCGGCGGCTTCCCCCTCGCGCTCGCCGTCGGCCGCGGGGAGCTGACCCTGCCGGCCGCCCTCGGGCTGCGGCCGCTGCCCGAGGACCGCGTCGTCCTGGTCGACGCCCGGGACACCGACCCCGGCGAGGCGACGCTGCTCGCCGGCTCCGCGGTCACCCGCACCACCGTGGCCGAGCTGCCCGGCGTCGTCCCGGACGGCGACCTCTACGTGCACCTGGACGTCGACGTCTGCGCCCCCGCGGAGCTGCCGGACCTGCTCTACCCGGTGCCGGGCGGGGTCGCCGTCGCCGACGTGCTCGCCGCGGTGCGCGCGCTGGTGGCCACCGGGCGGGTCGCCGCGATCGGGCTGGCGGCGACCTGGCACCACCGCACCCCCGCCCGGCCCGAGCACGTCGCGCTGGTGCGGGGCGTGCTGGCGGCGGCCGGCTGAGTCAGCGCAGCGCGCGGGGGTGGCTGGTCGCGTAGACCTCGCGCAGCCGCTCGACGGTGACCAGCGTGTAGACCTGGGTGGTCGTCACCGACGCGTGCCCGAGCAGTTCCTGCACCACCCGGACGTCGGCGCCGCCGTCGAGCAGGTGGGTGGCGAAGGAGTGCCGCAGGGTGTGCGGCGACAGCTCGGCGTCGATGCCGGCCCGCTCGGCGGCGTCCCGCAAGATCGACCAGGCGCTCTGCCGGGACAGCGGCCCGCCGCGGGCGTTGAGGAACAGCGCCCCGCCGCGCACCCCGGACCGGCCCTTCTCCGCCAGCGCCGGGCGGGCCCGGACCAGGTATTCCTGCACCGCCCGGACGGCGTAGCTGCCCACCGGGACGACGCGCTCCTTGCCGCCCTTGCCCGCCAGCCGCACCGCGGCCGAGCCGAGGTCCAGGTCGTCGACGGCCAGCCCGACCGCCTCGGAGATGCGCGCCCCGGTGCCGTACAGCAGCTCCAGCAGCGCCCGGTCGCGCAGCCCGCGCGGGCCCTCGACGGAGCCGGCGCCGGCGATCAGCGCCTCGATCTGCTCGACCGGGATGGCCTTGGGCAGCCGCCGGTCCGGCGCCGGCGGCTTGACCTCGGCGGCGACGTCGTCGCCCACCAGGCCGTCGAGCAACGCGAACCGGTGCAGCCCGCGGACCGCGACGACGGCGCGCGCCGCCGAGGTGGCCGACAGCGGCGGATGGTCGTCGTCCCCGGTGCGCAGCGCGACCAGGAACGCGGTGACGTCGGACTCCCCCACCTCGCCCATGCCCTCGACGCCGGTCGCGGTGAGGAACTCCGCGTACCGGCGCAGGTCGCGGCGGTAGGAGGCGATGGTGTTGGCGGCCAGGCCGCGCTCGACGGTGAGGTGGTCCAGGTAGCCGGAGACCACCCGCTCGACGGCCGGGCCGGCGCTGGTGACGGCTGTCAGGACAGCACCTCCTGCCACGGGACGCTGGGCAGCCCGTGCGCGTCGGCCACCCCGGCGTGCACCAGCTGCCCGCCGGCCACGTTCGCCCCCCGGGCGAGCGCCGGGTCGGCGGCGAGGGCGGCGGCCGTGCCGGCGTTGGCCAGCGCCAGCACGTAGGGCAGCGTGACGTTGGTCAGCGCGTAGGTGGAGGTGTGCGGGACGGCGCCGGGCATGTTGGCGACGCAGTAGAAGACCGACTCGTGGACGACGAACGTCGGGTCGTCGTGGGTGGTCGGGCGGGTGTCGGCGAAGCAGCCGCCCTGGTCGACGGCGATGTCGACGAGCACCGAGCCCGGCTTCATCCGGCTCACCAGCTCGTTGCTGACCAGCGTGGGGGCCTTGGCGCCGGGCACCAGCACCGCGCCGATCACCAGGTCGGCGTCCAGCACCGCCCGCTCGACCTCCAGGGCGTTGGAGGCGACGGTCTGCAGGTGCCCGCGGTAGAGCCGGTCGGCGGCGCGCAGCTTCTCCAGGTCGCGGTCGAGCACGGTCACCTGCGCCTGCATGCCCAGCGCGATGGTCGCCGCGTTCATCCCCGACACCCCCGCGCCCAGGACGACGACCTTGGCCGCGTGCACGCCGGACACCCCGCCGAGCAGCACACCGCGCCCACCCGAGGCCCGCTCCAGCGTGTGCGCCCCGACCTGCGGCGCCATCCGGCCGGCGACCTCCGACATCGGGGCCAGCAGCGGCAGCGCCCCGCCGTCGGTCTGCACGGTCTCGTAGGCGATCGCGGTCGTGCCCGACGCCAGCAGCGCGTCGGTGCAGGCGCGGGAGGCGGCCAGGTGCAGGTAGGTGAAGAGGGTCTGGCCGGCGCGCAGCCGGCCGTGCTCCTCGGCGACCGGCTCCTTGACCTTGAGCAGCAGGTCCGCCTCGCCCCACACGTCGTCGGCGGTGGGCACGATGCGCGCCCCGGCCGCGGTGAAGTCGGCGTCCGGGAGGGAGGACCCCACCCCGGCGTCGTGCTCGACCAGCACCTCGTGCCCGGCGGCGACCAGCTCGGTCACCCCGGACGGGGTGAGGGCGACCCGGTACTCGCGGTTCTTGACCTCTCGGGCGACACCGACCCGCATGACTCGAACTCCCCGCCTCGACGGGCGTCCCCGGGGTGCCGGGTCCGCCAGCGCATGGTGGGCGGCCCGGTCGGGGCGCGCCTCGGGCGGAGTCTAGGCATGGCGGAGGTCACTACGGTGTCACCCGGCGGGAGGAGACGCGACGGTCACGTCGGGACGGCCACCCTGTCCTCCGCCGCGTCCTCCGCGTCGTCCTCCGCCCCGTCCTCCGCGTGGGACGACGGCCGGACGACGGCGTACCGGGCGACGGCGAACTCCCCGTTGCGGGCCACGTCCTGCACGGCCAGCTCGACCCGCCGGGGCAGCAGCGGGGCGCCGCTGCCCAGCGTCACCGGCGCGATGGACACCACGACCTCGTCGAGCAGCCCGCGGTCGGCGAACTGGCCGGCCAGGTCACCGCCGCCGACGATCCAGACGTCCTTCCCCGCCGCCACCCGCACCATCTCGGCGTGCACGGTGGCCGGGTCCTCCGCGGTGGTGCTCAGGTCGGCGCCGGGCAGCAGCGGCAGGTCCCGGTGGGTGAAGACCCAGGCCGGCCGCTCGGGCATCCACTCCGGGTCGTGCTCGCGCACCCACAGGTACGTGGTGGCGCCCATCGCGAGGGCGCCCACCCCGGCGATGAAGTCGGTGTAGCCCATCGGCCCGTCCTCGTCGCTCTTCCGGCTCAAGAGCCAGTCCAGCGAGTGGTCGGTGGTGGCGATGAAGCCGTCCAGCGAGGTGGCGGTGTAGTAGACGGTGCGGGTCACGAGGTCCTCCTGCTCAGCCAGTCGATCGGGTCACCGGCGTCCACCGGTACGCCTGCCGCCCGGAACCAGTGCCGGGCGAGCAGGCGGCGGTGGGCGCCGAAGGTCAGCACGTGGGCGACGACGCTGCCCACGACGAAGGTCTCGGGTGGGTCGCACAGGGCGTCGACCAGCCGGTCACCCCAGGCGCCGCGGCGGGACACGTCCCGGACGAAGGCCAGCCAGCGGGGCGCGGCCTCGTCGTGCCGGTCGAGCAGCGCGGCGGGGTCGTCGGCGCCGCGCACCGGGTGGTCGGCGCCCTCGACCGAGGCCAGCCAGACCTCCGTCGTCCAGACCAGGCGCTCGAGCAGCGCAGCGAGCGACTCCTCGGGGCCGTCCCACTCGATCACCCGCAGGCCGGGCTCCCGGACGCGGCGGTACTCCGGCTCGGGCAGGCCCTTGGCCAGCTCGAGCAGGGCGCGGGTGTCCTCGAGCGCGTGGTGCACGAGCAGGGCGGTCACCTCGTCGCCACCGCGGGAGCCCTGGTCGCCGGTCACCCACAGCGAGGTCGGCGGGTGGAAGTGCACGCCGTTGGGCGCGGGCAGCCAGTGCGCGTCCCGGGCGACGGGCCCCGGCCCGGTGGTCCGGGAGCCCGGCGACCGGCCGTAGGAGCGCGCGAACGCCCGGCTGAAGCCCTCGACGGACTCGTACCCGGCGGCGAAGGCCACCTCGGTGACGCTGCGGCCGGCCTGCAGCTGCCACGCGGCGCGCTCGAGCTCCACCCGCCGGCGCAGCGCCACCGGCGACTCCCCCGCGCCCCGGGCCACCTGCCGGCTGAAGTGCCACGGCGAGGCGAAGGCGTCCCCGGCCATGTCGGTGAGCGTCCGGTTGTCCTCGTCCAGCACCGCGTCGAGCAGCTCGCGCAGCCGGTCGCGTCCGGTGGGCACGTCCTCGGTCATGCGGTCAGTCTGGTGCGGCGGGCTCGGCCCCGCCCGACCGTTCTTGCCCTGTCCACCCGCTGCCCGGATCGCCGCCGCGGGCGGCGTGACGGACCATGCCGGGGACCCGCCGTCCACCTGTGACCTCATCCCGGAGCTGCCCCGATGCGCCTGTACGCCGACCGTCCCGACGCCCGCGCGCGGCAGTTGGCCACCGACCTGGGGCTGGTCGCCTGGACCGTGCTCTGGGTGCTGGTGGCGCGGGCGGTGCACGGGGCGGTGCTGGTGCTCGCCGAGCCCGGCCGCGCGGTGGCCGACCTGGGCCGGTCGATCTCGGAGACCATGGGCAACGCGGCGGGCGCGGCCGAGGACGTCCCGCTGGTCGGCGACGAGCTGTCGGGCCCCTTCGACGCGCTGGGCGAGGCGGGCGGCGCGGTGACCGGGGCCGGCGAGGGCGCCACGGACGCCGTGCAGACGCTGGCGACCGTGCTGGCCGTCGTCCTGGTGGTGCTGCCGGTCGGCTGGCTGCTGCTGCGCTGGCTGCGGTGGCGGCTCGGGTGGTCGCGCGAGGCGACCGCCGCCGACCGGCTGCTGCGCTACGGCGCGGACGGCCTGCCCGACCTGGAGCTGCTGGCCGCCCGGGCGATGGCCACCGCACCGCTGCCCCAGCTGGCCCGCCTGCCCGCCGGCACGGGGGCCGGCTGGCGGGCGGGCGACCCGGCGGCGCTGCGCGCGCTCGCCGGCATCGAGCTGGCCCGGCTGGGCCTGCGCGTGCCCGAGATCAACTCACGGTGAAACCGCAGGCGGCGACCGCGGCGGCGCAGACGTCCTCGTCCTGCTGGCCGGTGCCACCGCTGCCACCGATCGCACCCAGCAGCTGACCGTCGGAGTACACCGGGACGGCGCCGGTCTGCGGGGTGAACCGGCCGTGCGTCATCGTCGTGACGGCGGAGGCGAAGTTCGGCATCGGCTCCATCTTGGCCTTCTGCGCGGCGCTGGGCGCCCCGTAGGCGGCGGCGGTCCACGCCTTGCCCTGGGCGACGTCGGCGGAGATCCAGGGCGCGCCGTCCATCCGGACCAGCGCCACGAGGTGGCCGGCGGGGTCCATGACGGCGAAGGACATCGGGACGCCGAGCGTCGTGGACTCCTCGCGGGCGGCCTGGAGCAGGGACAGGGCCTGGTCGTGTGTCAGCACCGGGCCACCTTCGCCCCCACGACGTCCCGAAGGCAAACCGGTCGAGCACCAGGATGGACGACGAAGGCAAGGCTGCCCTAAGTTCCCTCCCATGTCACCGCGCCCGCCGGCTCTCCCGCTGCTGCTGTCCACCGCCCTGCTCGCCGGCCTGGTCGCCTGTTCGGCCGGCGCCGACGAGGGCGGCAGCTCGCCTGCGTCCCCGGCGGCCGACCGGTCCACGACGGTCGAGCACCTGTACGGGACCACCGAGGTCACCGGCGTCCCCGAGCGGGTCGTCGCCATCGACCTGCAGTGGACCGACACCCTGCTGGCGCTGGGCGTCGACCCGGTCGGCTACACCGTCGAGCCGTCGGCGGAGCCGTACCCGTGGCAGGAGCTCCCCGCCGGGGCGACCGTCATCGAGCTGGACGGGGACTTCGAGGTCCCGGTCGAGCAGGTCGCGGCGCTCGAGCCGGACCTGATCCTGGGCTCCTGGTCCATCGGCGACCAGGCCACCTACGACCTGCTCTCGGGCATCGCGCCCACCGTCCCGGCCCTGGACGCCGAGCAGGTGACCGCGTGGCAGGACCTGGTCGACGTCGCCGGGCAGCTGCTGGACCGCGAGGAGGAGGCCGCCGCGCTGGTCGCCGAGGTCGACGGACAGGTGGCGGAGACGGCCGCGGACCTGCCGGGGCTGGCGGGCCGGACGTTCGTGCTCGCGCAGTACGTGGTGGGCGACTCGATCTACGCGGTCGCCGACCGGTCCGACGGTTCCAGCGTCTTCTTCCAGGACCTCGGCATGCAGCTGCACCAGCCGGTCGTGGACGAGGGCCAGGCGCAGGCCGCGGCGCGGGTCTCGCTCTCGGTCGAGCGGGCCGACCTGCTCGGGGCCGACCTGGTGGCGTTCCTGGTCAACGGCGGTGACGCGGGCGCCACCGCCGACATCCCGGGCTTCGACCAGCTCCCGGGCACCGTCGCGATCCTGGACCTCGCCACGATCGTCGGCCTGAACACGCCCACGCCGCTGTCCCTCCCCTACTCGCTGGAGGCGCTGCGCCCCTACCTGGAGGACGCGGCCGCCTGACCGCGCCCGGTCCCACCAACGGTGCCGCGGACCGCGAGTTCTGCGATGTCGGGGCACACCGGCGCTCGGTGGCCCCGACATGGCAGATGTCGTCCGAGGTGGAGGACGGGGGCGCGGCCCCGGCCGCGAGGGGTCAGTCGCCGTCGAGCGGGCGCAGACGGGGCGAGCCCGACCGGACCTGCGCCGCCGCCAGCAGCCCGATGACGGCCAGCGCGTTCTTGACCTTGCCGTCGAACACCCACTGCACCGCCTCGGCCAGCGGCACCCGCTCGACGGTCATGTCGAGCTCCTCGTGCTCCACCACGAACCCGTCCGGCCGGGCCGCCTCGGTGAGGCCCTCGGCCAGGTAGAGGTGGATCAGCTCGTCGCAGAAGCCCGGGGACGGGTGCTGGGTGACCAGCAGCGACCAGCGATCAGCGGCCAGCTGCACCTCCTCGGCCAGCTCGCGCTTGGCCGTCTCCACCGGCGGCTCGCCGTCGACGTCGCGCAGCCCGGCCGGCAGCTCCCACAGGTGCTGGCGCACCGGGTGCCGGTACTGCCGCAGCAGCACCACCCGGTCCTCGTCGTCCAGCGCGACGACGCCCACGGCGCCGGGGTGGTGCACGACCTCGCGCACGCTCTCCCCGCCGCCGGGCATCGCCACGGTGTCCGTGCGCAGCGAGATGATCCGGCCCTCGTAGACCTGCTCGCTGCCGAGGACCTCATAGGAGTGGGCCATCAGATGCCGACCGGCTCTTCGGTCGGCACCGGCAGCCGCGCCGACTCCTGGTAGTCCACCGCGGCCTGCACGAACGCGGCGAACAGCGGGTGCGGCCGGGTGGGCCGGCTCTTCAGCTCCGGGTGCGCCTGAGTGCCCACGAAGAACGGGTGGACGTCGGCCGGCAGCTCGGCGAACTCGACGAGCGTGCCGTCCGGCGAGGTGCCGGAGAAGACCAGGCCCGCGGCGGTCAGCCGGTCGCGGTAGGCGTTGGCCACCTCGTACCGGTGCCGGTGCCGCTCGGTGACCTCGGTGGTGCCGTAGGCGGCCGCCACGACCGAGCCCTTCTGCAGGTGCGCCGGGTAGCTGCCCAGCCGCATCGTCCCGCCCATGTCCCCGCGGCCGGCCACGACGTCGAGCTGGGTGGCCATGGTGGAGATGACCGGGTCGGGGGTCTCCGGGTCGAACTCGGTGGAGTTGGCGCCCTCGATCCCGGCCAGGTCCCGCGCCGCCTCGATGACCATGCACTGCAGGCCCAGGCACAGCCCCAGGGTCGGGATGCCGTTGACCCGCGCGTGCCGGATGGCGCCGAGCTTGCCCTCGATCCCCCGGACGCCGAACCCGCCGGGGATGCAGACGCCGTCCACGCCGGCCAGCGCGGCCGCGGCACCCTCGGGCGTCTCGCAGTCGTCGGAGGGCACCCAGCGGATCTGCACCCGCGAGCGGTGGGCGAACCCGCCGGCCCGCAGCGCCTCGGTCACCGACAGGTAGGCGTCGGGCAGGTCGATGTACTTGCCGACCAGCGCCACGGTCACCGTCGCCTTGGGCGCGTGCACGCGGTCGAGCAGGTCGCCCCAGACGGTCCAGTCGACGTCCCGGAACGGCAGGCCGAGCCGCCGGACGACGAAGGCGTCCAGGCCCTCCCGGTGCAGCACCTTCGGGATGTCGTAGATCGACGGCGCGTCCGGGCAGGAGATGACGCCCTCGGCCTCGGTGTCGCACATCAGGCTGATCTTGCGCTTGAGGCCCTCGCTGATCTCCCGGTCCGACCGGCAGACCAGCGCGTCGGGCTGGATGCCGATGCTGCGCAGCGCGGCGACCGAGTGCTGGGTGGGCTTGGTCTTCAGCTCACCGGAGGGGGCGATGTAGGGGATCAGCGAGATGTGCAGGAAGAAGCAGTTGTCCCGGCCGATCTCGTGCCGCACCTGCCGGGCGGCCTCCAGGAACGGCAGCGACTCGATGTCGCCGACCGTGCCGCCCACCTCGGTGATGACGACGTCCACCCGCTCGGGACCGTCGGCCACGGCCATGATCCGGGCCTTGATCTCGTTGGTGATGTGCGGGATGACCTGGACGGTGTCGCCCAGGTACTCCCCGCGCCGCTCCTTGGCGATCACGTCGGAGTACACCTGGCCGGTGGTCACGTTGGCCCGGCCGGTCAGGTCGGTGTCCAGGAAGCGCTCGTAGTGCCCGATGTCCAGGTCGGTCTCGGCGCCGTCCTCGGTGACGAACACCTCGCCGTGCTGGAAGGGGTTCATCGTCCCCGGGTCCACGTTGAGGTAGGGGTCCAGCTTCTGCATGGTGACCCTGAGGCCCCGGCTGGAGAGCAGAGCCCCCAGAGAACTTGCAGTCAGTCCCTTGCCCAGTGACGACACGACGCCGCCGGTGACGAAGACGAACTTCGTCGGCTGGGAGTTGGGGAGAAGAGGTCCGCGGTCACGAGGTTCTGCCAGTCGACCCACGGACGCCCACGTTAACACGCTGTTCGGCGGCCTCCGCAGGCGCGTCGTCGTCCCCCGGCGCGGAGGCCGGCGGAGCGCCGGCGGCCAGCCACACCAGCAGCGGCACCAGCAGCGTCGCGGCGGTCGCCGGCAGGGCGACACCGCTGTCGTTGACCAGCGCGCCGACGGTCAGGCTGAGCGCGATCGCGGTGAGCGCCGCGCGGAGCACCCGGACGTCGTCGGCGGCCAGCCCGGCGACCCCGCCGTCCGGCCCGCTGCGCAGCAGACCGCCGGGCCGCAGCAGCCAGCCGGCCGCGAGCAGGGCCACCAGCAGCATCCAGGCCAGCGGGCTGCCCAGCAGGATCCCGACGTTGGCCTCGGCCTTGCGGCTGACCACCGTCCACGCCTGGCCGTCCAGCAGCTGGCCGACGAACCGGCCCAGGTGGCTCCGCTCGGACGCCGGCCGCAGCCAGTCCAGCACCGCCACCACGCCGACCACCGCCACCGCGGCCGCGAGCACCACCGCCAGCCGGGCGGGGGTCACCCGGATCCGGGCCAGCAGCATGCCCAGCACCAGGAACGCCGGCACCGCGGCCAGCACGCCGCCGAAGTCCCGGCCCAGGGACGGCGCCCCGATCAGCCCGACGCAGACCACCCCCGCGACGGCCACCGGCAGCAGCCAGGTGCGGCGCGACGGCGTGGCGCTGCGGCGGACCAGGGCGGCGGCCGCGGCGGCGGTGAGCAGCAACGCGCTGACCGCCAGCAGCCCGTAGGTGAGGTTGCCGTAGCCGGTGAACCGGCCGGCGACGATCGCGTCGTAGCCGAGCAGTCCGTCCAGCTCCAGGTGCGAGCCGGTCAGCACGTCGCCGAGCAGGGTGGCCAGGGTGACCGCCAGGACGACGACGGCCGGCCCCAGCCGCCGCCGGCGCCACGGCCCCAGCCCGGCCACGGCGCCGACCAGCAGCGTGGTCGCGACGACCGCAGCGGCCAGGGTCCAGCGCGGGGAACCGGTGCGCTCCCACGGCACCAGGTTGGCTAGGTACGTTGCCCCCGGCAGCGACGCGGCCAGCAGCGCCGCCCCGCGCAGCAGCCCCCGGCCGCGGTGCACCGGCCGGCGGCCGCGCAGCCAGTCGCGCACCCGGGCCGGGCGGGCGGGCAGCCGGCCGCGGTCCCAGCCGCCGAGCAGAACCGCCCCCGACACCACCACGACCGCGTTGACCAGCACCAGCAGCCAGAAGGTGAGCGCGGTGCTCCGGTAGTGCACCACCGCCCGGGTGTTGGCCCGGTCCAGCTCGGCGAGCGCGTCCACCAGGTCCGGCCGGCCGGCGGCGACGGTGAACGGCTGGCCGTTCATCGACGCGGGCTCCGGCAGGCCCAGGGCCCGCAGCACGGTCGGGGCCACGTCGATCAGCTGGACGAACGGCGCGCGCCCGGTGCTGGCCGAGGTGAGCCAGCCGGTGGTCATGCCCGGCCCCTCGGCCATCCCCACGTGCAGCTGCGGCCGGCCACCGTTGACCTCGGAGATGCCCTGCAGCAGCAGCAGCGTCTCCCCGTCCAGCGCGCCGACGGCGGTGCGCAGCCGGCCGACGGCGGTGTCGACGGCCTGCACCGCGGCGTCCCGGGCGCTGGGCACGGTGCCGTCGTCGGTGGCGTCCGCGCCGGGCGCCGCGGCGTCGCTGAGCTGGCCGAGCGACACGAGCGTCAGCGGGCACTCCCCCAGCAGCTGCCGCAGCTCGCCGTCGTCGCCGGGCAGCGAGTCGCGCACGGTGAAGTCCGCGCCCTCGCCGGCGACGGCCAGCGCGGCCGCCCGACCGACCACGGTGCTGCAGGGGACCGCCTGGCCCAGCGCACCCGGCTCGGCGCCGAAGCGTGCGGTCGCCTCGTCCTCGGCGACCCGGGTGACGGTGCGGCCGGGCTCGGCCAGCCCGACCTTGGCGACCTGCTCCTCGAGCCCGCAGTAGGACAGCCGGGCGTCGACCGTCGGCACGGGTGGCTCGGCGGTCGGCACCGGCTCGGCGCCGTCGGCCTCGGGCTGCGGCTCGGCCGGCTCGGGCGCCGGCGGGACCGGCTCGACCGGGCCGGGGTAGCGCGCCCGGTTGCCCGCGCCCAGGGTGGCCCAGCCGTCGAGCAGGCAGGTCGTGGACCGGCCGGCCCGCACCGACAGCGCCCCGATCGCGGAGTCCTCGGCCAGCGCCCACAGCTGCGGCGTCAGCTCCGGGTCGAGGTCGGACCAGACCAGGCCGGGGACGCCGACGGACACCACCTGGTCGGCGCGGAAGGGGTCGTCGCCGTCGGCGGCCCACGCGGGCGGCACCGAGCCGGCGAGCAGCGCGACGAGCAGCACCAGGAGGACGGGGACCGCCGACCGCCGGGCGGTCCGGCCGGTCATCGGCGCTGCCCGAGCAGCTCTCGGTAGAGCCCGACCAGCTGCTGCGCGGTGGCCGCCTCGTCCGGCCAGCCGGCGGCCTGCGCCGGGCCGGCCGCGCCCAGCCGGGCGATGAGGGCCGGGTCTGTCAGCACCCCGGTCACCGCCTCCGCCAGCGCGCGGGCGTCGCCGACCGGCACCAGCTGCGCGGCAGCACCCACCAGCTCGGGGATGCCGCCCACGGCGGTGGCCACCAGCGGCGTGCCGGCCCGCAGCGCCTCCTGGGCGGTCAGCGAGCGGGCCTCCCAGACCGAGGGCAGCACGCAGACGTCGGCGGCGCCGAGCAGGTCGGCGACGTCGGTGCGGCGCCCGAGCAGGGTGACCGGCAGCTGCTCGGCGGCGATCCGGGCGGCGAGCTCGTCGTGCAGCGGGCCGTCGCCGGCGATCGCGACCAGCGGCACCGGCCGCAGCCGGGGGTCGGCGACCCAGCGCGCCACCGCGTCGAGCAGGACGTCGTAGCCCTTCTGCGGGTGCAGCCGGCCGATGGCGACCACGAGCGGGCGCTGGTCGTCCAGGCCGAGCTCGCGGCGCACCTCGGGCCGCGGTCGCCGGGCCGGCGGGAGCGGTGGGGCGGCGACCGGCGCGACCCGGACGTCACGGGCACCGAGCCGGCGGGCGTTGTCGGCCAGGTCCGCCGACGCCGCGAGCACGACGTCGGCGCCGCGGATGGTGGCCAGCTCGGCGGCCTGCAGCACCTGCCGCCGGAGCCCGCCGCCACCGGGCAGCGCGTTGTGCAGCGTCAGCACCAGCGGCCGGGACCGCTCCCCCGCCAGCCGTCGCGCGGCCGCCGCGACCAGGCCGGCGCGCAGCCCGTGGGCGTGCACCAGGTCCGCCCCGGTGGTGGCCCGGCGCAGCGCGAGCACGGCGCGCAGGTCGGCCGCCGGGGCCAGGCCGGCGGAGATCCCCACCTCGCGGAAGTCGGCGCCGGTCGCGGTGAACGCGAACAGCTCCTCGGTGGCCCGGGGTCCGCAGACCCGCACCGACGCGCCGGCCCGGCCGAGCGGGGACAGCAGCGAGCGCAGGTGCGTGCCCACCCCGCCGGTGCTGGTGGCCAGCACCTGGGCGATCCGGCGGTCGGCGAGGGGACGCTGCTCAGACACCCGCCACCTCCTGACTGCCCGATCGACGAAGGCCGGAGACGGCGGCCAGCAGCGGTCCCCGGGAGGTCCCCATCATGACCGCCGCAGCGACCACCAGCACGACTGCACCGGCTGCCACCCCGATGCCGATCGCGGCCGGCACCCCGCCGCCGGGCACCGGGTCGGCGCCCAGCGCGCGGGCGGTCAGCAGCCCGGCCGCCCCGCCGAGGACACCGGCCAGGACGGCGGGCCCGCCGGTGCGGGCCACCCCGGCCAGCGCGGCACCCCCGGCCTCGCGGACGACGACGACGAGCAGCGCGGCCCCGGCGACGGTGACCCCGACGGTGTGCCCGGTGGCCAGCGCCAGCGCCCGGTCGGCGTCGGGCAGCACCGCGGCCAGCACCAGGTCGGCGGCGACGGCGACCAGCCAGCCGCCCGCCACGCAGACCGCCGGCGCCCGCCACAGGCCGCGGGCGTACAGCGCGCGGGACAGCAGCGCGACCAGCCCGTAGCCCACCAGCCCGGGCGCGAAGGCGGCGATGGTCGGGGCGAGCGCGGCCGCCGGGGCGGCGTCGTCCGGAGAGGCCAGGAAGACCCGGGCCATCGGCCCGGAGACGGCGACCAGCCCGGCGGCGGCGACCGCGCCGGTGACGACGGTGAGCACGGCGGCCGGGCCCAGGGTCGCGGCGTACCCGGCCTCGTCCCGCGCGGCGGCCCGCTCGCTGAGCGCGGGGTAGACCGAGGTGGCCAGCGGGACGGCCAGCGCCGCCCAGGGCAGCAGGAACACCGTCATCCCGGCGAAGTAGACGACCTGCGTGCCGGCCGGGGCGTCCGCGTTGGCCAGCCGGATCGCCACGATCGCGACCAGCTGCTGACCGGCCAGGGTGACCACCCCGGCCAGCGCGAGCCGGCGCACCCGCGGCGCTACCCCGACCGGGAACCGCAGCGCGGGGCGCAGCCCCAGCCGCAGCCCGCGCAGCGGCAGCAGCAGCGAGGCGGCCAGCGCGACCACACCCAGCGTCGTCCCGACCCCGAGCACGAGCTCCGCGGAGGTGGTCAGTCCGCCGACGTCCCGGCTGCCGCCGCCGCCGGCGAAGAGCAGGTACGCCCCGGCCACGACCACCGAGGACAGCAGCGGGGCCAGCGCGGGGCCGGCGAACCGGCGGTGCGCCTGCAGCACGCCGGTGAGCACGACCGCGACGCCGTACAGCGGCACCTGCGGGGCGAACATCAGCAGGAACCGGGCGGCCACGTCGACCTTGACCGGGTCGCCGGCGTCGCCGCCGAGCAGCGCCGTGGCGATCGGCCGGGACAGCGCCGCCAGCAGCAGCGCGAGCGGGACGAGCACCAGCAGCGTCCAGCCCAGCAGCGCCGACGCCGTGCGGCGCACCTGGTCCCGGTCGCCGGCCGCGATGCCGCCGGCCAGCATCGGCACGACCAGGCTGGCCAGCGCGCCGCCGGCGACCACCTCGAAGACGATGTTGGGCACGTTGTTGGCGGCCTGGTAGGTGTCGCCGGTGCTGTCGGCGCCGACCGCGTTGGTCAGCACGACGGTGCGCCCGAACCCTGCCAGCCGGGACAGCAGGGTGAGCACCGAGATGAGCAGGGCGGCCCCCGCCGCACCCTGGACGACGCGCCGGCCGGTCACCGCCGTCCGCCGCTGCTGGCCGTGGTCACGCCGGACGGCGGCCGAGCCGGTCGAGCTCGCGCAGGCCGGGGGTTCCCTCGATCACCCGGGTGAAGCTGACCCGCTCGCTGGCGAGCGTGAGCGCGGTGACGACGGTGAGCAGCCCGGCGCGCGTGCCGCGGCCGGGCAGCGCCGCGAGCCGCAGGCCGAGCAGCGCGCCGACGGCGTTGGCGCCGCAGTCGCCGAGCATGACCCGTTCGCCGAGGTCGGCGGGGAGCACGCCGAGGGCGGCGCCGAGCGGTCCGGCGACCAGCCCCCCGGCCGGGCCGCCGAGCGTGCCGCCGGCCAGCAGCGCGGTCGCCTTCGCGGCCCGGCCCGGGCGCAGGTCCAGCAGGTTGACCAGGTTCGCGGTGCCGGCGACCAGGCCGGTGGTGAGCACGGCGTCGGCCACCGCCGGCAGCCCGCCGCCCCGGCGGGTGAGCACGGCGGCGACCGCCGCGGCGGCCCCGATGCCGGCGACCTTCACCGCGCCGGCGGAGACCCGGCCCTCGCGGAGGGCGGCGAGGTGGCCGGCCAGCCCCTTGTCCCGGGCCTGCTCGGGGCGGGCGCCGGCCAGGTCGTCGTAGCCGCCGACCAGCCCGGCGACGCCGCCGACGACCGCTGCCGCGGCCCGCTGCCCGGCCGGGGCGCCGGCGACCGCGGTGGCCGTGGCGGCGGCGGCCAGCACCGGGCCGCCCAGCAGGGTCACCGGGCGGCCGGCGAAGTTGGTGCGGCGCCACGGCGCTCCGGCGTCCTGGCCGTTCAGCGCCGCGGCACCGGCCAGGCCGGCCCGCGCGGCCAGGGCGCCGGCGGCGACCAGCCCGGCCCTCGTCCGGGCGGTCACGACACCGGGGCCGGGACCGGCTGGGTGTCCTCGCCCACGCCGTACTCGCCGGAGGTGCCGCGCGCCTCGGCGGCCAGGGCCAGCACGGTGCTGATCCGGCCGGCCGCGGCGGTCACGTTGTCCACGGTCGAGACGGTGCCGCGGGCGGCGGAGTCGGCGCGCAGGGCGGCCACCAGACCGCCGTCCCCGGCCGAGGCCAGGTTGCCGGCGACGACGGCACCCGAGCCCTGCTCGTCGAGTGCGACGGCGAGCTGCAGGAGGGCCGACGTCCGCGTCTCGGCGTCGTCGCCCTCGAGGGCGCCGGTGGTCAGCACGACGGCGAGGTCGGCCGGGGTGACGGAGGTGCTGTCCTGGCTGAGCACGTCGAGCTCCTCGAGCCCGGCGAGCACGGTGGCGGTGTCGGTCGCGGTGGGCGCGACCCGGGCGCTGCCCTCGGCCGGCACCATCAGTAGCTGGGCCAGGACGGAGGCCACGGCCTCGCCCGGGTCGTCGGTCTCGGGCTGGGTGACGGTGAGCGGGACGCCCGGCCCGCTGAGGAAGGTCTCCAGCGTGTCGGCGGTGGACTCGGCGGCGTAGCCGTCGGTGAGCCGCACCGTGCCGGTGACGGTGGCCCCGGCGCTGCCCAGCAGCGCGGTCAGCCCCTCGGCCACGTCGGGCTCGGGGTCGGCGCCGGCGACCACCAGGACGACGCTGCGGCCGGTCAGCGTGTTCTCCACCAGGGTCGGGCCGACGGCCTCCTCGAAGCTGCCGACGTCGTCCAGCTGGGTCTGCAGCTGCTGGGTCTGGTCCTCCAGGGACCGCTTGTCCTCCTGCAGTGCGGTCACCTGGCCCTGCAGGTTGTCCGTCAGCGGCCCGTTGAGCTGCGTGGTGCCGATGACGATGCCCAGCGCCACGGCCAGGAACACCGCGATCAGCGAGACGAGGTGGTACCGGAAGTCGATCACGAAAAGAGGTTCTCCAGCCAGAACACGAAGCTGTCCCATTGGTCGACGAGCAGGTCGAAGTAGATGTGGCTGGCCGTGGACACCGCCAGCGCGGCGACGATCGACGCCAGCGCGGCGAGCACCAGCAGGACCAGCGCGAGGGTGGAGATGCGGCTGCGGTAGAGCCGGCTCACGCCCTTGGCGTCGACCAGCTTGCCGCCCAGCCGGAGCCGGGTTAGGAAGGTCGAGGCCATGCCGCCGCGGCCCTTGTCCAGGAACTCGATCAGCGTGGCGTGCGTGCCGACGGCGACGATGAGCGAGGCGCCCTTCTCGTCGGCGAGCAGCATCGCGATGTCCTCGCTGGTCGCCGAGGCCG
Source organism: Modestobacter versicolor (assembly GCF_041028285.1). Lineage (GTDB taxonomy): Bacteria > Actinomycetota > Actinomycetes > Mycobacteriales > Geodermatophilaceae > Modestobacter > Modestobacter versicolor_A. The sequence continues at coordinate 47,816 of NZ_JABGDB010000011.1, forward strand.
GGAAGGTGATCGCCTCGACCCCGAGGTCGAGGACCCGCTGCAGCCCGGGGGCGCGGCCGTCGGCGTAGGCGTGCACCACGACCTCGGCCCCGCAGCGCAGCACCGCGTCGCTCACCGAGTCCATGTCGCCGATGATCATGTCCGGCTGGTAGCCGGCCTCGATGAGCGCGTCGGCGCCGCCGTCGACACCGATGAGGACCGGCCGGTAGTCGCGGATGTAGGGCCGCAGCGCCTGGAGGTCCTCCTTGTAGTCGTAGCCCCGGACGACGACCAGCACGTGCCGGCCCTCGATCTGGGTGGTCACGTCGGGCACGCCCACGCCGTCGAGCAGCAGCGCGCGCTCGCGCTTCATGTACTCCATGGTGTTGGCCGCGAAGGCCTCCAGCTGCACCGACAACCCCTCGCGCGCCTCGGCCATCGAGGTGGCCACGGTCTCCGGGGTCTGCTCGGTGCCCTGGGCGACGACCGTGTCGCCGGCGTAGAGCGTGCCGCCCTCCAGCCGCACCTCGGTGCCGTCCTTGAGCGCGGTCAGCACGTCCTTGCCCACGTTGTCCACCAGCGGGATGCCGGCGTCGACCAGGATCCCCGGACCGAGGTTGGGGTAGCGCCCGGTGGTGCTGGGCGCGGCGTTGACGACCGCGGCGACCTTGCAGGCCACCAGCGAGTCGGCGGCCACCCGGTCCACGTCGGCGTGGTCGATGACCGCGATCTCGCCGGGCCGCAGCCGCTTGGTGAGGTTCTTGGTCCGCCGGTCCACACGGGCCGTGCCGGTCACGCCGGGTGCCGTCTCGGACGGCCGCCCGCGTCGCAGGGTGCCGATGCGCATGGCCGCGATCGTCCCACGGAGGCAGGGTCGGTTGGACCCGACGCGCGAGCGCGACCGATCGGTCACAGTCGGTGAGCGACACCGCGACGCGCTCGGAACCCGACCGCGTCGACCGGGTGTCGCTCCCCGGGGACGGGACCGGCCCGTCACTAGCGTGGCTGGTGTGACTGCAGGGGCCTCCGCGAGCCGGAGCACAGCGACAGTTCTCGCCGACGACCTGGTCGGGGAGCTGACCGGCCTCCGTGACCCCGAGGCCTCGGCCGGGCAGGCCGTGCAGGACGTCGCGGGCGCCCCGGCCGTCGAGCCAGGAGGTGCGGACCCGGCGAACGCCCAGGTGGTGGCGCTGCCGCCCCGCCCCGCCCCGGATGCACCCGCCGCCGACGCACCGGTCGGCACCCAGCCCCCGGACGACGTCCCGGCCGATGCCGCGCCCGACGCGCCGGCTGCCGCCGCACCCGCCGACGCCCCCGGCCCCGGCCGCCGCCCCCGCCGCCGGGAGCGCCGCGGTCCGACGCTGCGCGAGCAGCGCCGCCAGCGCACCCGGGAGGCGATCGTCGACGCGGCCGCCGAGCTCTTCGTCGAGCGCGGCTTCGACCACGTCAGCGTGATGGAGATCGCGCAGCGCGCCGGCGTGGTGGAGAAGACGGTCTTCAACCACTTCCCGGTCAAGGAGGGCCTGGTCTTCGAGCTCGACCCGCCCATCCGGGCCGCGCTGCTGGAGGCCGTGCGCCGTCGTCCGGCCGGTCAGTCCGCGGCGGCCGCCGCCGGTGACTTCGTGGTCGCCGCGATCAGCCAGCTGGGCGCCCCCGAGGCGGCCGGGGGCGTGGCCGAGATGGCCCGGGTGATCCGCGGCTCCCGCACCCTGCAGGTGCGGGAGCGGGAGATCCTCGGCACGCTCACCGACACCCTGGCCGAGCAGATCACCCTGGAGACCCGCCCGGCGGCCGGTGTGCTCGAGCCGTGGCTGGCGGCCAACGCCGTCACCGGGCTGTACACCGCCCTGCTCGAGCTGGCCCGCGACCGGGTGCTGGAGGGGGCGTCGGGGCCGGAGCTGGTGGCCGAGCTGCGCACCCGCGGCCGCCGCGGCCTGGCCCTGCTGCAGTTCGGCCTGGCCGGGTACGCCAAGCGCCGCTGACGAAGGACCCCCCGCACGCCGAGAAGGGCCCCTCTCCCAGGCGGGAGAGGGGCCCTTCGGCCGTGCCGGCCGCTACGCGGCGCGCTGCAGCTCCCGGCGCACCTTGGCGCCGCCGGTCGTCATCTTGTACAGCTTCGCCACCTGCGCCGGCGCGTTCGCCGGGGTGGTCTGCGCCAGCCAGCCGTTGGGCAGCGACAGCCGGATGACCTTGTGCCAGGCCGAGCCGACCTGCCGGGGCAGCGACGCGGAGTGGTACCGCAGCCCGTAGCGGGCGAAGAGGTCCTGCACCTGCGGCGCGATCTCGGCGTACCGGTTGCTCGGCAGGTCGGGGAACAGGTGGTGCTCCACCTGGTGCGACAGGTTGCCGGTCATGATGTGCATCGCCTTGCTGCCGGAGATGTTGGCCGAGCCGAGCATCTGGCGCAGGTACCACTCACCGCGGGTCTCCCCGTCGATCGAGGTCTTCTCGAAGGTCTCCACGCCCTCGGGGAAGTGCCCGCACATGATCACCGAGTGCGACCACAGGTTGCGCACCACGTTGGCGGTGAAGTTCGCCGCCAGGGTCGGCAGGAACGACGGGCCCGACAGCAGCGGGTGCACCAGGTAGTCCTTGGTCGCCTGCTTGCGGATCTTCCTGAGCACGGCCTTGCCCCGGGCGCGGAAGCCGGGGTCGCTGCGGCGCTTCTTGGTGGCCAGGTTCTTGCCCAGCTCGAGGTCGTAGGCGGCGATGCCGTACTCGAAGAAGCAGGCGTTGACGAAGTTCCACACCGGCTGCAGCAGGTACAGCGGCACCCACTTCTGGTCCTCGTCGACGCGCATGATGCCGTAGCCGAGGTCGTTGTCCTTGCCGATCACGTTCGTGTACGTGTGGTGCAGCTCGTTGTGCGAGTGCTTCCACTGGTCGGCCGGGCTGGCCATGTCCCACTCCCAGGTCGTGGAGTGGATCTTCGGGTCGCGCATCCAGTCCCACTGCCCGTGCAGGATGTTGTGCCCGATCTCCATGTTCTCCAGGATCTTGGCCACGGAGAGACCGGCGGTGCCGATCACCCAGGCCGGCGGGAACTTCGACAGCAGCAGGACGGCGCGGCTGGCCAGCTCGAGCTTGCGCTGGACGTCGATGACCCGGCGGATGTAGGCGGCGTCGGACTCGCCGCGGCTGTCCACCACGGCCTGGCGGATCGCGTCGAGCTCCCGGCCGATGGACTCGACGTCCTCGGCGGACAGGTGCGCGATCGGGTTCTCAGCCTTGTTCTGCAGGACGGTCACGTGCGGCTCCTCGTGCTCTGGCTCGTGCGGTGGCTCGTGCTGGGTGGTGTGCGCGGGCTGGTGCCCAGGTCAGTGGTCGATGTCGCAGGCGCCGGCGGCGGCGCTGATGCAGGTCTGGACGAGGACGCCGTCGCCGGGGGCGGCGGTGGTGACCTCGCCGGTGCGCAGGTCGCGGACGGCGCCCTCGCGCAGCGGGAGCACGCAGCCGTAGCAGATGCCCATCCGGCAGCCGCTGGGCATGAGCAGCCCGGCGTCCTCCGCGGCGTCCAGGATCGGGGTGGCGCCGTCGGCCTCGACGGTGCGGCCGGCCTTCGTGAAGCTCACCGTGCCGCCCTCGCCGGTCACCAGGACCCGGGGGCGGAAGCGCTCGGTGTACAGCCGCTCGGCGATGCCGGTGGCCGCCCAGTGCTCCTCGAGCGCCTCGAGCATCCCGACCGGCCCGCAGGCCCAGGTGGACCGCTCGGCCAGGTCGGGCACCAGCTCGGCCAGCGCCCCGGCGTCCAGCAGGCCGTCGGTGGCGGTGTGCCGCTCGACCAGCCGCAGCTGCCCCGTGGCGGCGAGCTCGCGCAGCTCCGCGCCGAAGATGACGTCGTCGGCGGTGGGCGCCGAGTGCACCAGGACGACGTCGTCGTGCTCGTGCACGTGGTTGCGCAGGATGCCCATCACCGGGGTGATGCCCGAGCCGGCGGTGACGAACAGGCTCTTGGCCGGCCGCTCCCCGGGGAGCACGAAGTCGCCGGTCGCCTGGTCCAGCTGGACGATCGTCCCCGGGCGGGTGCGGTGCACCAGGTGGTTGCTGACCTTGCCGCCCGGCAACGCCTTGACGGTGATCGTGAAGCAGCCGTCGGCGCGGTCGAGCACCGAGGTGATCGAGTAGGCCCGCCACTGCCGGACGCCGTCGACGTCGACGCCGAGCCGCACGTACTGGCCGGGGGTGTGCGGCAGCCAGTCCCGGCCCGGGCGGATGACGACCGTCGCGGCGTCCCGGGTCTCCGGTCGCACGTCCTCGATGCGCCCGCGGAGGGCGGCACCGGAGCGCAACGGGTCGACCAGGTCGAGGTAGTCCGAGGGCAGCAGCGGCGTGGTCACCAGCTCGGCGACCTTGACGACGCGGTCGCGCAGCCGGCCCAGCACCGGCCGGGCCTTCGACGGGCGCGGGACGGTTGCGGTCATGCCTTGAGCATGCCCAGCCCGGTGGGCGCTTACCTGTGCGCCCGACGTGATTCGGGCGGTACATTTTGTCCTCCGCGAACAAGGATGAGGTGAGGACGACGAGCGAGGTGATCACCTTTCCGCCCGTGGTGGTGGAGGCGATGCAGGCCGAGCTGCGCGCGGTCGCCGAGCACACCGTGTCCTCGATCGTCGTCGAGGTGCCCAGCTACGCCGACGCCTTCTCCGGGGAGATGGGCCGGGCGATCTCCGGCGCCGTACAGCTGGCCCTCGGCGGCTTCCTCGAGCTGGCGACCGCGCGCGGCGGCGTCGACCCGAGCCTGCCGATCGCCCCGGCGCTGGAGGGCGCCTACGCGCTGGGCCGCGGCGAGGCCCGCAGCGGCCGGTCGATGGACTCGCTGCTGGCCGCCTACCGGGTGGGCGCCCGGGTCTCCTGGCGGCACATGAGCGACACGGCGGTGGCCGCCGGGCTGGGCGCGGAGTCGCTGGCCCGCTTCGCCGAGCTGGTGTTCGCCTACATCGACCAGCTGTCGGCCTCCAGCGTCGCCGGGCACACCGACGAGCTGGACAGCACCGGCCGGGCCCGCCGCCACCACCTGGAGCGGCTCGGCGCCCTGCTGCTGGCCGGCCGGCCGCTGCACGACCTGACCGCGGCCGCCGAGCGGGCCGGTTGGTCCGCGCCGCGCACGCTGACCGCCGTGCTGCTGCCCGAGGGGCGGGCCCGCGGTGCGCTGGCCCTGCTGGACACCCGCACGCTGCAGGTCAGCGACGACCCGCCGGGGCTCGACCCGTCGGCGGAGCTCACCGTGCTGCTGGTCCCCGACGCCGGGGAGGGCGCCCGGCCGGGGCTGCTGCGCGCGCTGGAGGGCCGGGCCGCGCTGGTCGGCCCGCCCCGGCCCTGGCACGCCGTCACCCGCTCCTACGCCCGCGCCCTCCGCGCGCTGCGGCTCGGCCTGGCCGACGGCGGGACGGCGCCGCTGGACACCGAGCAGCGGCTGCCCGAGCTGGTGCTCCGCGCCGACGACGAGGCGCTGGCCGACCTGCGGGCCGCCGCGCTCGCGCCGCTGGACGGGCTGGGCGCCGCCGTCCGGGAGAAGCTGACCGCGACGCTGCGGTCCTGGCTGCTGCACCACGGCCGGCGCGAGCAGGTCGCCGCGGAGCTGTTCGTGCACCCGCAGACCGTCCGCTACCGGATGGGCCAGCTGCGCGAGCTGTTCGGCGACCGGCTCGAGGACCCGCGGACCGTGCTGGCGCTGACCCTCGCCCTCGGGACGCCGGAGGGCTGACCGCTCAGCCGCGCCCCTCGGCGGCCACCGCGAGCAGCTCCCGGGCGTGGGCCTGCCCGGTGTCGCTGTCGGTCAGCCCGGAGAGCATCCGGGCCAGCTCGCGCACCCGGTCCTCGCCGAGCACCGCGCGGATGTCGGTGGCGGTGACCCCCTGCGCGGTGTCCGGCGACTTGTCGACGACCACGTGGGTGTCGGCGAACGCGGCCACCTGGGCCAGGTGGGTGACCACCACGACCTGGTGCTCGGCGGCCAGCCTGGCCAGCCGGCGCCCGATCTCGCCGGCCGCCTGGCCCCCGACCCCGGCGTCGACCTCGTCGAAGACCATCACCGGCACCGGGTCGGCGCCGGCGAAGACCACCTCGATGGCCAGCATCACCCGGGACAGCTCACCGCCGGAGGCGCCCTTGTGCACCGGTCGCGCCGGCGCACCGGGGTGCGGGGAGAGCAGCAGGGCGACCTCGTCGGCGCCCTCCGGGCCGGGCTTGCCGGGGTCGCTGACGACCTGGAAGGACACCTGCGCGCTCTTCATCGCCAGCCCGGCCAGCTCGGCGCCGACCTCGGCGGCGAACCCCTCGGCCGCGGCCCGGCGGCCCTCGGTGACCTGGGTGGACAGCGCGGCCAGCTCCTCCCGGGCGGTGTCCCGCTCGGCCTGCAGCGCCGCCAGCGCCTCGTCGGACACGTCGAGCTGGGACAGCCGCGCCTCGGCGTCGGCGGCCCAGGACAGCACCCCGGCCAGCCCCTCCCCCGGCTCGGCGTACTTGCGGACCAGGGCGGTGATCAGCGCCCGCCGGTCCAGCACCTCGGCCAGCCGGGCGGGGTCGGCGTCGAGGTCGGCGACGTAGCCGGCCAGCTGCACCGAGACGTCGGAGACCACGGCGACGGCGTCGGCGAGGTCCTGGGCCAGCAGCACCAGGGTGGGGTCGTCGGAGCCGGCCAGCGCCCGCTCGGCGGCGGCCAGCGCGGTGGCGGCGTCCTGGCCGAGGTCGGCGCCGCCCAGGTCGCCGGTGACGTCGCCGACCAGCGCGAACCGGGCAGAGTCGGCCGCGGCCCGCAGCGCGTCGGCGTCCCCCAGCCGCTTCGCCTGGGTGTCGAGCGCCTCGTCCTCACCCGGTTCGGGGGCGAGGGCGCTGATCTCCTCCAGCCCGTGCCGCAGCACGTCGGCGGTCTGCGCCAGCTCGCGGGCCTGCCCGCGCCGGCGGTCGAGGTCGTCGGCGAGCGCGCGCCAGGCGGCGTACGCGGCGCGGTGCCGGTCGACCAGGGCCAGGTGCTCGGCGCCGGCGTACCGGTCCAGCGCGCGGCGCTGCTCGGCCGGGCGGGTGAGCCGGAGCTGGTCGGTCTGCCCGTGCACGGCCAGCAGGTCCTCGGCCAGCTCCGCGACCACGCCGACCGGCACGCTTCGGCCGCCCAGGTGCGCGCGGGAGCGGCCCTCGGCGCTGACGGTGCGGGCCAGGATCAGGCTGCCGTCCTCGTCGGGCTCGGCACCGGCGTCGGCCGCGCGGGCCCACACCGGGGAGTCCGGCGGGAGCACCAGCCGGCCCTCGACCCCGGCGCGCCCGTTCGCGCGGACCCGGCCGGGGTCGGCCCGGCCGCCGAACAGCAGGGACAGGCCGGTGACGACCATCGTCTTGCCGGCGCCGGTCTCCCCGGTCACCACGGTGAGGCCCGGGCCCAGCTCCAGGGTGACGTCGTCGATGGAACCGAGCCCGCGGATGCGCAGCTCGGTCAGCGCGCCGTGCGGTGCGGTCGCCGGGCCGGCCGGGGCCGCCGGGGCCGCCGGGGTGCCGGCCGGCGGGTCGGCCGGGCGGCTCCGGGTCGTCCGGGGCCGCTGCTCAGACCGCGCCGTGCGGGTGGCCACCGCCCACCTCCCCCGGGGTGCGCAGGGCGCCGTCACTGGTGTTGACGTCGCCGGTGAGCACGTTGGTGCGGGTGATCGGCGCCTCGTGGCCGGGACCGTGCGACCGGGCGTCGCGGAACCCGCGCACCGGCAGCCCGAACTTCGCGACGAGCCGGTCGCCGAAGGACGTCGGGTTGACCCGGGCGATCCGCACCGGCCGGTCGGAGCGGCGCACCTCGACCCGGCCGCCGTCGGGCACCTCCACGATCCGGCGGCCGTCGGCGGAGACCCGGGCGCGCGTGCCGTCCGGCGGGACGGCGACGGTCAGCACCGAGGTGGGCGAGGTGACCAGCGGCCGGGCGAAGAGCGCGTGGGCGTTGGTCGGCACCAGCAGCAGGGCCTCGACGTCGGGCCAGACCACCGGGCCGCCGGCGGAGAAGGCGTAGGCGGTGGAGCCGGTGGGGGTGGCGCACAGGATGCCGTCGCAGCCGAAGCTGGTCAGCGGGTGGCCGTCGACCTCCAGGACGACGTCGAGCACCCGGGACCGCTCGACCTTCTCCACCGAGACCTCGTTGAGCGCCCAGGTGCCCTCGCCGGTGGGCCGGCCGTCGGCGTCGAGCACGATGGCGTCGAGGGTGAGCCGCTCCTCGACCTCGTACTCGCACTTCTCCACCGCGGTGAGCATCTCCTCGACCGCCTCGGGCTCGGTCTCGGCGAGGAAGCCGACCCGGCCGAGGTTGACCCCGGTGATCGCCGCGTCGGTGTTGCGGGCCAGCTCGGCGGCGCGCAGGAAGGTGCCGTCACCGCCGAACACCAGCACGATCTCCACGCCGTCGGCGGCGGCGGGCCCGAAGGCGCACACCTCGGCGTCGGGCACGGCCATCGCCTCGGCCTCGTCGTCCAGCAGCCGGACGACGATGCCGGCCTCGGCCAGCCGGGCGGCGGCGGAGCGGGCGAGCGCGACGATGTCGGCCCGGCCGGTGTGCACGGCCAGCAGGACCCGCCGGGTCCGCTCCTCCGTGCCGCAGGCGGCGGCGGTGCCCTCGCTCGCAGGCTCGGTCATCTCGGTCCTTCCTGTACTGCTCGGTCGATGGCGTCGCGGTCGGGTGCGGGTGCGTCCCGGCGCAACCAGAGGAAGAACTCCACGTTCCCGGCCGGGCCGGGCAGCGGGCTGGCGACCACCCCGGCGGTGCCCCAGCCGAGGTCGGCGGCCGCCCGGGCGACGGTGTGCACGGCGTCGGCCCGGTGGGTCAGGTCGCGGACGACGCCGCCGGCGCCGAGCCGGTCGCGGCCCACCTCGAACTGCGGCTTGACCATCGGCAGCAGGTCGGCGGCGGGGTCGGCGCAGCCGGTGAGCGCCGGCAGGACCAGCCGCAGGGAGATGAAGGAGAGGTCGGCGACGACCAGCTCGACCGGCCCGCCGATCGCGTCGGGCGTCAGCTCCCGGACGTTGGTGCGCTCGTGGACGGCGACCCGGTCGTCGGTGCGCAGCGACCAGGCGAGCTCGCCGTAGCCGACGTCGACAGCGACCACCTCGCGCGCGCCGCGGCTCAGCAGCACCTCGGTGAAGCCGCCGGTCGAGGCGCCGGCGTCCAGCGCGCGGCGGCCCTCGACGGCCACCGGGAAGGCCTCCAGCGCACCGAGCAGCTTGTGCGCGCCGCGGGACACCCAGCTGGGGGCGTTCGGGTCGGTGCGGACGACGACCGGCGACCCGGCCTCCACGCCGGTCGCGGGCTTGGTGGCCGCCTGCCCGCCGATGGTGACCCGGCCCTCGGCGATGAGGCTGACGGCGTGCTCGCGCGAGCGGGCCAGCCCCCGGCGCACGAGCTCGGCGTCGAGCCGGCTGCGTCGGACCATCAGAGCTGGTCGATGGTGGACAGCTCGCCCTGCAACCGGTCGTGTTCGGCCTCGAAGACCGCGACGTGCTCGGCCACCGGACGGTCGGCGAGGTCGGCGAACCGGGCGCCGTCGGCGGTGGGGTCGGCGGCGGGGTCGGCGGCGGGCGCGAGGGTGCGGGGCGGACCGGGGACCGGTCGCGGCGGTGCTGGGTCGGTCACGGTCTCCTCCTCCCGGGTGCGGTCAGGCCTGCCTCCCGCAGGTTACCGGCCGGGGCCGACGGACGACGGTGCGCTGGGCGGACCGGTGGACGGGCCGCCGTCCGGCCTGCGGTGCCGCCGGGGCGACGGTGCAGGTGCCTCGGGCGCGCCGGTAGCGTGCCTCTGCGGACCGCCCGGCCGGGACGAGCCCGGTCCCTGGCTGATGGAGGCACCCGCACGTGGCGACGCTGGAAGAGTGCATGACCGCCCTGGACGGCTTCGTGACGGAGCTGGCCGCCCGGGACGCCGCCCGGGACCTGGACCGCAGCGTCTCCTGCCGCATCACCGACCTGGGGCAGGTCGTCGCCGGGCGGATCGCCCGCGGCGCCGTGCACGACCTGGCCGCCGAGCCGGACGGGCCCTCGGTGCCCAAGGCGGACATCCGGCTGACCATGAGCAGCGACGACCTGCTGGCGCTCACCTCCGGGCAGCTGTCCTTCACCCCGGCGTGGGCCAGCGGCCGGGTGAAGCTCGAGGCCGGGCTCCGCGACATGCTCCGCCTCCGCTCGCTGCTCTGAGCCCGGACCCGCGCTGAGCCCTGCACCGAGCCCAGCGCGGGGGCCGGACCGGGAGCTCATGCCGCGCCGAGCCCCCAGCCGGCCAGCGCGGTGGCGGCTGCGCCGTCCCCGGCGGTGACGGCGGCGGCCGCCCCGTGGTCGGGGTGCCGCGCCCAGTGGGCGACGGCGAGCGCCCGCAGCCCGTCGAGGCCGTCGCCGTCGTCGCGGTGACCGCCGACGGAGCGCAGCGTGAGCCGTTCCCCGGTGGCCTCGGCCTCCCAGCCGGCACAGCGCCAGGCACCCTCGACGGCGGTGACCGCCGGGTGCGGCACCAGCACCCCGGCGGCGTCCGGCGCGATCAGGTCGGGCCGGTGGTCCGGGCGCGCGGCCAGCACGTCGGCCGGCGTGGCGACCCCGGTGAACACGAGCAGGCTGGCCGCGCCGGCCCGCCGGGCGCCCTCGATGTCGGTGTCCAGCCGGTCCCCGACGACCAGCGGGTGCCGCGCCCCGGTGCGGCGGACGCACTCGGCGTGCATCGCCGGGTCGGGCTTCCCGGTGACCAGCGGCGGCTGACCGGTGACCGTGCTGACGACGTTGACGAGCGCACCGTTCCCGGGGAGCACGCCGCGCGGCGAGGGGATGGTGGCGTCGGTGTTCGTGGCCACGTGCCGCGCCCCGCCCCGGACGGCGACCACCGCCTCGGCCAGCTGCGCCCAGCCCACGCCCGGGCCGTAGCCCTGCACCACGGCAGCCGGGGAGTCCTCGGCCGTCTCCACGACGCTCAGCCCGGCCGCGGTCAGCGCGGCGGCGACGCCGGGGCCGCCGACCGGGAGCACCCGCCCGCCCGGGCCGACGAGCCCGGCGACGACCGACGCCGCTGCCTGCGAGCTGGTGATGACGTCGTCCGGCTCCGCGGCGACGCCCAGCTCGGTCAGGTGTGCGGCCACCTGCTCCGGCGTGCGTGCGGCGTTGTTGGTGACGAAGCCCAGCCGCATGCCCTGCGCCGCGGCCCGCTCCAACGCTCGGGGCACCCCGGGGACCGCGGCGGGTCCCACGTAGACGACGCCGTCGAGGTCGAGCAGGGCGACGTCGAAGGTCTGCGCCGGCGGGACGTCGGCCCCGGCGCTCAGCGGCACCGGCGGCCGGGCCGGGCCGGTCACCCCTCACCGCCCGGGCGGCGGACGGTCGGGACGGACCCGGGGGTCGGCTCCGTCGTCGGCAGGGTGGTCGGCGGGGCGGGCGGCAGCGCGGTCGGCATCGTGCTCCTGGTGGTCGGCATGGTGGTCGGCGTGGTCGTCGGCGTCGCGAGGGTCTCGGTCGTCATGGTCACGGCAGCTCCTCGGCGAGACCGCGGCGGGTCCGGACTCCGCGCAGCGCCCGCGCGTAGTGGGTGAGGTCCGGGCGCATGGCCACGGCCAGCGCGAGGTGCTCGGCGGCGAGCTCCAGCTCACCGGCCCTGCTGGCGGCCAGGCCCAGCCCGAAGTGGGCGTAGTGGTCGGTCGGGTCGGCGCTGGTGAGGCGGGTGAAGCTGTCCATCGCCTCGCGGTGGCGGCCGGCGTCGTACTGGGCGCGGGCGAGGCCCTCGAGGACGCTGCGCGACCCGGGCTCGGCGGCCAGGGCCCGCTCGAGCAGGGTGGCCGCGGCGTCGGGGTGGCCGTCGCCGAGCAGCCGCAGCCCACGCCGGTACCACTCGTAGACCCCGCCGTCCGGCTGCCCCGGATCCGCCACCACCGCTCCTTCCCCCGTGCGCCGACCGGCCGGTCTCACCGGGCGGACGCGCTGCTGGCAGACGCCGCCCCCGGCTCCCCGCCGACGCGCTCCTACGATCGACCTCGTGCCCTCGACGCCGGCGGACTCCCCGCCTCCGGACGCGACGGGCCTCGACGTCCGGCCGTTCCGTGCGCTGACCTACCGCGACGCCCGCCCGGAGCACCTGGCGCGGGTGAGCTCGCCGGCCTACGACCTGGTGACCGCGGCGGGCCGCGACCGGCTGGCCGCCGCCGACCCGCACAACATCGTCCGCCTGATCCTGCCGCACGTCGACCCGGCACCGGGCCCCGGCGACGACCGGTCGGCCCGGGACCGCCGCTCGGCCGCCACGGCCGCGGCGACGCTGGACAGCTGGCTGGACCACGACGTGCTCGTCCGCGACCCGCTGCCGGCGCTGTGGCGCTACGAGATGGCAGCCCCCGGTGTGGACCCGACCACCGGCTGGCTCGGTGCGGTGACACTGCCGCCGCCGGGCTCGGCCGCGGTGCTCCCGCACGAGGACACCTTCGCCCCGGCCGTGGCCGGGCGGACGGCGCTGCTGGCCGCCACGCACACCGACCTCGAGCCGATCGTGCTGGCCCACGACCCGGACCCCGAGGTGGCCGAGCTGACCCGGCGGACCGGCGCCGGCGCGCCCTCCCTGGAGGTCGCCGACCCCGACGGGGTGGTGCACCGGCTGTGGCGGGTCACCGATCCGTCGGCGCTGCAGCAGCTGACCCGGGCGCTGGCCGGCACCCGAGCGGTGATCGCCGACGGGCACCACCGGTTCGCCGCGGCCCGGGAGCACGTCGCCGCCGGGCACCGGGACGGTCCCGACGAGGACTCCGGTCACGGCCGGGTGCTGGCGCTGCTCACCCCGATGGGCGCGGGCGGACTGCAGGTGCGCGCGATCCACCGCGTCGTGCCCGACCTCGCGCTGGACGAGGCGCTGACCCGCGCCGGCGACGGCTTCCGGGTCCGTGCAGTGCCGACGCCCGGCGGCGACGTGCGGGCCACGGCGCTGGCCTGGACCACCGGGCGGGGCGGCCCGGCGTTCCTGGTGACCGACGGCGCGCGGCTGTCCGAGCTGTCCGAGCCGTCGCCGCGCACGACGGCTGCGGTGCCCGGTGAGGCGCCCGCGGCCTGGCGGGGGCTGGACGTGGTGCTGGCGCACGCTGCGCTGATCACCGGGCTCTGGGGCCGGGCCGACGACCCGTCGTCGGTGCTGGTGGCCCACGACGTCGACGAGGCGCTGCGGCTGGCCGACGACCGGTCCGGCGTCGCGCTGCTGCTCCGGTCCCCCTCGCCGGCGGACGTGGCGGCGGTCGCCCGCGCCGGCGCGCGGATGCCGCGCAAGTCGACGCTGTTCGTGCCGAAGCCGCGGACGGGGCTGGTGCTGCGCCCGCACGGCGACTGACCCGGTCACGGCTCAGGCCGACCGGGGCGCCGTCCGCTGCCCGCCCCGGGCCACCTTGCGGCCGCGACGGCAGCTCACCTCGTACGCCACCGCCGTGCCGGTGGGGGTGCGCCAGAACCGGCGCTGCAGCGCGCCCTCGACCTCGACCACGTCGTCGGTGGTCCAGGCCGTGGCGTAGCGCTGCAGCGCCGGCAGCAGGCTCACGCAGGTGATCACGTCGGACTTCGGCCCGCGGGGACGCGGGTCCGCCCGGCGCACGACGAGCTTGAACACCAGGAGCGTGTCGCCGCTGGGCAGCGGACGCAGCTCCGGTGGCGCGGACAACCGCCCGCGCAGGACGACGTCGTTCCGGTCGATGACGGCGAGGCTCATGGGGCGAGCCTCGCCGTCCGCCGACCCACCGGCCAGGGTCGTCGTCGACCTGTGGACGACCCTGCCGGATGTGGACGACGCAGCTCAGACCGTCGGGGGCTGGTGCTCCTCGTCGGCGGCCGCCTCCTGGAAGAGCCGGGTGTGGTCGCGCTCGACCGGCGGCGGGACCTCACCGAGCAGCTCGGCGACCTCGGCCTCGATGTCGGCCTGGGTCACCTCGCCGCCCACCTCGTCGGACAGGTCCCGGCCGAGCGCCTCGTCGGAAACCTCCGCGTCCGCGTCGGGCGCGGCGGTCACGGCGTCACCGTCAGCGCTGTCGTCGTCCTCGTCGTCGTCGTCGACAGGGGCCTGGTCGTCCAGGACGAGCGCGCCGAGGTCGGTGTCGTCCTCGACGTCGTCGTCCTCGTCGTCCTCGCCGTCCTCGCCGGCGAAGTGCTCGGAGACGCCGGTGAGGTCGTCAGGGTCGGCGGCGGCGATGGCAGACCACCACTGCTGGGCCAGGTCCTGCTCCCCGCGGGCGGCGAGCAGGTCGGCATAGGCGCTGGCCAGGCGGAGCCGGCCGAGGTCGGGGGTGCCCAGGCCGGCCGGGGTGGGCCGGCCACCGAGGGCCGCCTCGAGGACCAGCGCGGCGGCGGCGCCCTCACCCAGGTCCTGGCGGGCGCCGGACTCGACGAGGCGGAGCTCCACCAGCTCCTCCTCGTCCGGCGACGCGGCGAGCGCCTCCTGGACGAGCCGGAGGGCGTTCTCCGGGCGGCCGAGGGCGCGCTCGCAGTCGGCCAGCACCGCGCGGTAGCTCTCGTCGCCGCTCATCCGCGCGTAGGCGCGGAGCTCGCGGGCGGCCTCGGCGAAGTCACCGGCGTGGTACGCCGCCACCCCGACGGCCTCCCGCACCGGGGCCAGCCGGGACGCCCGATCGCGGGCTGCGCGGGCGTGCTCGAGCGCGAGCTCGGGGTCCTCCTCGATCAGGCCGCCCGCGGCGACGAGGTGCCGGCCGACGATGTCGGCGTTGCGGGAGTCGAGGCCGCGGAGGGCGGTGCGCACCGCGGGGTCGAGCTCACCGGCGTCCGCCCACTCCGGGAGCTCGGGACCGGGGGCTCGACGGGGGGCGGCGTCGTCGCGGCCGGCCGGGCGGCCCGCGGGACGACGGTCCTGCCACGACGGTCGGTCGCCGGCGCCGTCGGTGGGGCCACCGGCGCGCTGCGGCCGACGGTCCTGCCAGGCGGGACGGTCGTCGCCGGTCCGACCCTGGGTGGGCGCACCACCGGGGCCGCGGCTGCCTGCGAGCCGGTCGCGCTGCGGTCGGTCCGCGCCGGGAGCGCGGTCCTGCCACTCACGTCGGGGAGCCGCCGCCGACTGCGGACGGTCACCCGAGGGGCGACGGTCCTGCCATGCCGGACGGTCACCCTGCGAGCGACCACCCGACGACTGCGGACGGTCGCTCCCGGGACGACGGTCCTGCCATGCCGGACGCTCACCCTGCGGACGACCACCAGAGGACTGCGGACGGTCGCCACCAGCGCTGCGGTCCTGCCACTCACGCCGGGGAGCCGACGAGGACTGCGGCCGGTCGCCGGCGGGGCGGCGGTCCTGCCAGCTGGGACGGTCACCTTGCGGACGACCCCCGGACGACGGCGGGCGACCAGCGCCCGGGGCGCCGCGGTCCTGCCACTCGCGACGCGGACCACCCGAGGACTGCGGACGACCGCCACCGGGCGCACGGTCCTGCCACTGACGACGCGGACCACCCGACGACTGCGGACGGTCGCCGGCGGGGCGACGGTCCTGCCAGCTGGGACGGTCACCTTGCGGACGACCCCCGGACCACGCCGGACGTCCAGCGCCTGGGGCGCCGCGGTCCTGCCACTCGCGACGCGGACCACCCGAGGACTGCGGACGACCGCCACCGGGCGCACGGTCCTGCCACTGACGACGCGGACCACCCGACGACTGCGGACGGTCGCCGGCGGGGCGACGGTCCTGCCAGCTGGGACGGTCACCTTGCGGACGACCCCCGGACCACGCCGGACGTCCAGCGCCTGGGGCGCCGCGGTCCTGCCACTCGCGACGCGGACCACCCGAGGACTGCGGACGACCGCCACCGGGCGCACGGTCCTGCCACTCACGGCGCGGACCGCCGGAGGACTGCGGACGGTCGCCGGCGGGGCGACGGTCCTGCCAGCTGGGGCGGTCACCCTGCGGACGCCCACCGGACGACGCCGGGCGACCGCCACCGGACCCGCCACGGTCCTGCCACTCGCGACGCGGGCCGCCCGAGGACTGCGGACGGTCGCCGCCGGGACGACGGTCCTGCCAACTGGGTCGGTCACTGTTCTGGGGACGGCCGCTCTGCGCGCGCCCACCCTGGGGCCGACCGCGCTCGGGCCGGTCGCCGCCCTGCGGACGGTCGCGCTGTGGGCGCTCGCCGGCCGGACGGCGACCCCACTCGCCGCCGGCCGCACCACCCCGAGCCCGGTACGCATCGTCACGTGACGATCCACCGCGCGTCGGGGCGGCGTCGTCGCCACCGGTCGGGCGCGAACCGCGGTGACCCGCCGGACGCTGCGGCCGGCCGCCGGCGCCACCCTGGCGGGCACCGCCACCGTTCGCGCCTCGAGGAGCGCCGGTCCCTCGGCCTCGGTCGGAGCCGCTAGGGCCGCGTCGCGGAGAAGTCATGATGTGGGGGTACCTCACTGGTGAACGGCGCACGCCCGATAGGGGCACCTGGAACGGGCTCGCATCCGACCGCAGCGTCGCTGGACAGCGCGGTACGGACGGTCGACGAAGAGCGGACAAACGCACGAAACGGGAGCCGGAGCGCGATGCTCCGACCCCCGTTTCGTTGAGTTATGTCCGGCGGCGTCCTACTCTCCCACCCGGTCCCCCGGGCAGTACCATCGGCGCTGAAAGGCTTA
>NZ_JABGDB010000012.1:0-48136 GCF_041028285.1 Modestobacter versicolor
CCAGGCCAAGGGGAATTGTTACTTGGCACTGACTTTCGGCACGCTGTTGAGTTCTCAAGGAGCGGACGCGCAGCGATCCGGACCCTTGCGGGCCTTCGTCCCTGACGGCTTGTCCTACGCTACGCCGTGCACGGCTCGCTGTCACACCCGGGGGTCTGACTGGCGGCTCCCGGGTCTTGCAACCCGGTCTCGCTCGGCGCAAAGAGGAAGTTACGTGGCGATCCGGGCGTCGTCAAACCGGTGCGGGCCCCGATCCGGCCGGACCTGGGTCAGCGGACCCGGCGCCGGGACGAAGTCCCAGGTCAGCGCTGTCCGGACCGTGCCGGAGTGCGAGCCAGGTCACGTGTCAGCGCGGTGTCGGGACGCCCCGGCAGCCCCGGTGGCCCCTGGCGTACCGCTCACAGCCCCAGCAGTGACTCGAGCCCCACGGTCAGCCCGGGGCGGGAGCCGATCTCCCGGACGGCCAGCAGGACGCCGGGCATGAAGGACGCCCGGTCGTAGGAGTCGTGCCGCAGGGTCAACGTCTCCCCCGCGGCGCCCATCAGCACCTCCTGGTGCGCGACCAGCCCGGTGAGCCGGACCGCGTGCACGGGGATGCCCTCGACGTCGGCCCCGCGGGCCCCGGGCAGCGAGTCGGCCTCCTGGGTGGCGTCCGGCGCCGCCGGCACGCCGGCTGCCCGCCGGGCGGCGGCCACCAGCCGGGCGGTGCGGGCGGCGGTACCCGACGGGGCGTCGACCTTGGCCGGGTGGTGCAGCTCGACGATCTCCACGGACGGGAAGAAGCGCGCGGCCTCGGCGGCGAAGCGCATCAGCAGGATCGCGCCGATCCCGAAGTTGGGCGCGATCAGCACGCCGACGTCCGGCTTGGGCCGCAGCCACTCGGCGATGGTCGCCAGCCGCTGCTCGTCGAAGCCCGTCGTCCCGACCACGCAGTGGATGTTCTGGTCGATGCAGAAGCGGATGTTCTCCATCACGGAGTCCGGCCGGGTGAAGTCCACGACCACCTGCGCGCCGGCGTCGGCGACGTTGAACAGCCAGTCCCGCTCGTCGACCATGGCGACGAGCTCCAGGTCCTCGGCCTCGTCCACGGCGCGGCACACCTCGGTGCCCATCCGGCCCCGGGCGCCGAGCACCCCCACCGAGATGAGCGGCGCCTCGCCCGGGGTCGGGGAGGCGGGAGCGGGAGCTGCGGTGTCCGGCGGAGTCGTCACCCCGCGATGCTCACGAACGCCGGCGCGCGGCGCAAGGCGGCCTCCCGGGGAGCGGTCGGCTCAGCTGCGCCGGCGCCCGGCCCGGTCAGCCAGCAACCGCCACAGCAGCAGGCCGGCCACCACCCCCGCGGCGTCGGCCACCAGGTCGCCCACCGAGGCGTCCCGGTCGACCAGGTCCGTGCCCTGCAGCAGCTCGCTGCCCGCGGCGTAGAGCACCAGCAGACCCGCGAGCACGCCGTTGCGGACGCCGGCCCACCGCCCGGTGACGGCGAGCACCGCGAACAGCGTGGCGTGCACCAGCTTGTCCACCCCCGCCGGCCCGGACGGCACGTCCGAGGGCGGGGCGAACAGCACGGCCAGCGACACCAGCACGGCGACCGCGAAGGCGCCCCGGGCGAGGGCGCCGTGCTCGCGGAGTGCGGAGCTCACGGCTCAGCCGAGCAGCGCGTCGACGTCGCGCTCCTTGTACGGGCCGACCACCGCCAGGCACGTCGGACGGGCGAGCAGGTCGGTGGCGACCGCCCGCACCTGCGCCTCGTCGACGGCGTCCAGCCGGTCGAGCACCTCGCGGACGGGCAGGTACTCCCCGTAGGAGAGCTCGCTCTTGCCCAGCCGGCTCATCCGCGACCCGGTGTCCTCCAGCCCCAGCACCATGCCGCCCTTGAGCTGGCCGCGGCCGCGGGCGACCTCCTCGGTGGTCAGCCCGTCCGCGGCCACCGCCGCCAGCTCGGCGCGGACCAGCCGCAGCACCTCGGGCACCCGCTTGGGCGAGCACCCCGCGTACACCGAGAAGCTGCCCGTGCCGGCGTAGTGGGTGAGCGACGACCCGACGCTGTAGACCAGGCCGCGCCGCTCCCGTACCTCCTGGAACAGCCGGGAGCTCATCCCCCCGCCGACAGCCGCGTCCAGCACGGCCGCGGCGTACCGGCGCTCGTCCAGCCGGCCCATGCCCAGGCTGCCGAGCAGCAGGTGGGTCTGCTCGGTGCGCCGGTGGATGAGCCCGGCGGGCCGGGCGGGTCCGGTCAGGGCGACGTCCTCCCCGAGCCGCAGCGGGTCGGGCCGGGTGCTGCCGGTCAGCCGGTCATCGAAGGCCGCCGCCACCAGCGCCAGCACCTCGGCGTGGTCGACCCGGCCGGCGGCCGAGACGACGATCGACGGGACGGCGTAGCGGTCGCGGTACCAGCCGTCGACGTCGTCCCGGGACAGCGACTCGATCGAGGCCACCGTGCCGAGCACCGACCGGCCGAGCGGGGTGTCCCCGAACAGCGTCTCGGCGTACAGGTCGTGCACCGCGTCGGAGGGCTCGTCGTCGCGCATGGCGATCTCCTCGAGCACCACCGTGCGCTCGGACTCCAGGTCCAGGGCGGTGTTGAGGGCGTCGGTGACCAGGTCACCCAGGAGCGTCACCGCCAGCGGCAGGTCGCTGGCGAGCACGTTCGCGTAGTAGCAGGTGTGCTCCTTGGCGGTGAAGGCGTTCATCTCACCGCCGACCGCGTCCATGGCGGTCGCGATCTCCAGCGCCGTCCGGCTGCGGGTGCCCTTGAACAGCAGGTGCTCGAGGAAGTGCGAGGAGCCGCCGAGCTCGGGGCTCTCGTCCCGGGAGCCGACGCCCACCCAGATGCCCACGGTCGCCGAGAGCACCCCGGGCATCGTCTCGGTGAGCACCCGCAGGCCGCCGGGCAGCTCGGTGCGCTCGACCCGGCCGCCGAACTCGTCGACGTCGAGCACCTCCGTGGTACCGACCGGGGCCGGGACGGACGCCGCAGCGCCCGTCCCGGCCCCGGTCAGGTGGTCGGTGCTCGTGATCACGCCTCCGCGGGAGCGGCGGCCTCGGCCGGGGCGTCGGCCGGCGCGGCAGCGGCGTCGCCGTCGGCGACCGGCACCAGGCTGATCTTGCCGCGGGCGTCGATGTCGGTGATCTCGACCTGCAGCTTGTCGCCGACGTTGGCGACGTCCTCGACCTTGTTGATCCGCTTGCCGCCACCGAGCTTGCTGATGTGCACCAGGCCGTCGCGACCCGGCAGCAGCGAGACGAACGCGCCGAAGGCGGTCGTCTTCACCACGGTGCCGAGGAACCGCTCGCCGACCTTGGGCAGCGTCGGGTTCGCGATCGCGTTGATCCGGTCCACGGCAGCCTGCGCCGAGGGGCCGTCGGAGGCGCCGACGTAGATCGTGCCGTCGTCCTCGATGGTGATGTCGGCGCCGGTCTCGTCCTGGATCGCGTTGATCATCTGGCCCTTCGGGCCGATGACCGCGCCGATCTTGTCGACCGGGATGCGCACCGTGGTCACCCGGGGGGCGAAGGGGCTCATCTCGTCGGGGCCGTCGATCGCCTCGAGCATGACGTCGAGGATGTGCAGCCGGGCCGCGCGGGCCTGGGTCAGCGCACCGGCGAGCACGTCGGAGGGGATGCCGTCGAGCTTCGTGTCCAGCTGGAGGGCCGTGACGAAGTCCTTGGTGCCGGCGACCTTGAAGTCCATGTCACCGAACGCGTCCTCGGCACCGAGGATGTCGGTCAGCGCGACGTACTCGGTCTTGCCGTCGACCTCGTCGGAGACCAGGCCCATGGCGATGCCGGCGACCGGGGCCTTCAGCGGCACACCGGCGTTGAGCAGGGCCAGCGTGGAGGCGCAGACCGAGCCCATCGAGGTGGAGCCGTTGGAGCCGAGGGCCTCGGAGACCTGGCGGATCGCGTAGGGGAACTCCTCGCGGTCCGGCAGCACGGGCAGCAGCGCCCGCTCGGCCAGCGCGCCGTGGCCGATCTCGCGGCGCTTGGGCGAGCCCACCCGGCCGGTCTCACCGGTGGAGTACGGCGGGAAGTTGTAGTTGTGCATGTAGCGCTTGCGGGTGACCGGGTTCAGCGTGTCCAGCTGCTGCTCCATGCGGAGCATGTTCAGCGTCGTGACGCCCATGATCTGAGTCTCGCCGCGCTCGAACAGCGCCGAGCCGTGCACCCGCGGGAGCACCTCGACCTCGGCCGACAGCGGCCGGATGTCAGTGAGGCCACGGCCGTCGATGCGCACCTTGTCGCGCAGGATGCGCTGCCGGACGACCTTCTTGGTCACCGCGCGGAAGGCGCCGGAGACCTCCTTCTCACGCCCCTCGAACTGGCCGGCCAGCGCGGCCTTGACCTCGTCCTTGAGCGCGTCGGTGGCCTCCTCGCGCTCCTGCTTGCCGGCGATGGCCTGCGCGGCGGCGAGCTTCTCCGCGGCGTGCGCCTCGACGGCGGCGTAGACGTCGTCCTGGTAGTCCAGGAAGCGGGGGAAGTGCGCCTCGGGCTTGGCGGCCTTGCCGGCCAGCTCGGCCTGCGCCTGGCACAGCGCCTTGATGAACGGCTTGGCGGCCTCGAGGCCCTGGGCCACGACCTCCTCGGTCGGGGCGGTGGCGCCACCGGCGATCAGCTCGATGGTCTTCTCGGTGGCCTCGGCCTCGACCATCATGATCGCGACGTCGCCGTCGGGCAGGACCCGGCCGGCCACGACCATGTCGAAGACGGCGTCCTCGAGCTCGGCGTGGGTCGGGAAGCCGACCCACTGGCCGTTGATCAGCGCCACCCGGGTGCCGCCGACCGGGCCGGAGAACGGCAGGCCGGACAGCTGGGTGGACGCCGAGGCGGCGTTGATCGCGAGCACGTCGTAGACGTGGTCGGGGTCCAGGGACAGCACGGTGATGACGACCTGGACCTCGTTGCGCAGGCCCTTGGCGAAGGTCGGCCGCAGCGGCCGGTCGATCAGCCGGCAGGTGAGGATCGCGTCCTCGGAGGGGCGGCCCTCGCGGCGGAAGAACGAGCCGGGGATCTTGCCGATCGCGTACATGCGCTCTTCGACGTCCACCGTCAGCGGGAAGAAGTCGAACTGGTCCTTGGGCTGGCGGCCGGCCGTGGTGGCCGACAGCAGCGTGGTGTCGCCCATGGTGGCGACGACCGAGCCGGCGGCCTGCTTGGCGAGGCGGCCGGTCTCGAAGGTGACGGTGCGGGAGCCGAGGGCCCCGTTGTCGATCACCGCGGAGGCGGTGAAGACGCCGTCCTCGGCGTCGAAGTCGGTCTCTGTCGTGGGTGCGGACATCGTGTCCTCTTCCTACGTCGCATACGGCGACGTCCTCTTCGCGGCGCGCTGGCCGGCGGTGTCCGGGGCGACCGGTCTTCGATCGAAGCCCTCGGGGGTGTCGCGGGTCCCTGCGGACAGGTTCGCTGCCTCCCGGGGGCCACTACCGAGGACCGGCCCTTCGCGGGTGTCCGTCGGGGCAGTGCGCCGGTGGGCCCGTGCGGCGGGTGCCGCACGAGAGAGGGGACCGTCCCGGCGTGCCGGAGCGGTCCCCTCGGTGGTGCTAGCGGCGCAGGCCGAGCCGCTCGATGAGCGAGCGGTACCGCGTGATGTCGGTCTTGGCCAGGTAGTTCAGCAGCCGCCGGCGGCGGCCGACCAGCAGGAGCAGGCCCCGCCGGCTGTGGTGGTCGTGCTTGTGCATCTTGAGGTGCTCGGT
The DNA here is from genome assembly GCF_041028285.1 of Modestobacter versicolor. GTDB lineage: Bacteria > Actinomycetota > Actinomycetes > Mycobacteriales > Geodermatophilaceae > Modestobacter > Modestobacter versicolor_A. The sequence continues at coordinate 5,691 of NZ_JABGDB010000012.1, forward strand.
CAGGTCGCTGATCCGTCGGGTCAGCATCGCGACCTGCACCTCGGGGGAACCGGTGTCGTTCTCGACCGTCGCGTACTCGGTCATGATCTGCTTCTTCGTCGCGCTCTCGAGCGCCATGGTGCCTCCTGGGCAGGTCACGTGTGGCCCCCGGTCTGTGTCACGGGGGCAGCATGCACACACGTCGGTCGCCCGACGTACGGGTCCAGGTTACCCCACCGCGCCCCGGCCCCCGGCCGACGAGGTCTCACACCCCCAGGACGGCGCGGGTGCGGGTGACGTCGTCGGCCATGGCGACCAGCAGGTCCGGGACGCCGGTGAAGGTCAGCATCGGCCGCAGCCGCTCGACGAACTCCACGCCGACGTGCTCGCCGTAGAGGTCGCCGTCGAAGTCCAGCAGGAACGCCTCCACCGTGCGCCGGGCGCCGGAGAAGGTGGGGTTGCTGCCCACCGAGACCGCCGCCGGGTGGGTGCTGCGGGGGGCGCCGAGGTGGTCGCGGAGCACCAGCCGGCCGGCGTACACCCCGTCGGCCGGGACCGCGGTGTGCGCGGGGCTCTCCACGTTGGCCGTCGGGTAGCCCAGCTCGCGGCCCCGCCGGTCGCCGCGCACCACGATGCCGTCGACCCGGTGCGGCCGGCCCAGCGCGAGCGCCGCCGAGGCCATGTCACCGGCGGCGACGCAGGCCCGGATGTAGGTGGAGGAGATGGTGACCTCGCCGTCGCCGGACAGGTCGGGCGCGGAGCCGACGCTGGTCAGGTCGACGCCCTCGACGCCGAAGCCGAAGCGGCGGCCCTCGACCACCAGGGTGTCCACCGTGCCGGCGGCCTTGTGGCCGTAGGTGAAGTTGCGGCCGACCACGACCTGGGCGGCGTGCAGGTGCTCGACCAGCACCGTGTGGGCGAACTCCCCGGGCGAGAGCCGGCTGAACTCGGGGGTGAAGGGCAGCACGCACATCGCGTCGACGCCCAGGTCGGCGACCAGCTGGGCCTTGCGGTCGGCCGCGGTCAGGATCGCCGGGTGCGAGCCGGGCCGGACCACCTCCGAGGGGTGCGGGTCGAAGGTGACCAGCAGCGCCGGCCGGCCCAGCGCGCGGGCCCGCGCCACCGCCGTGCCGATCAGGTGCTGGTGCCCGCGGTGGACCCCGTCGTACATGCCGATGGTGACCACGGTGCGGCCGAGCTCCGGCGGGGTCGCCCCCAGCCCACGCCAGCGCAGCACGCCGCCCCTCCCCTGTGCCCTGCTCGCCCGGTCAGGCGGCAGGCGCGACGCGGTGCAGCCAGCCGTGGCTGTCGGCGACGCGGCCGTGCTGGACGTCGAGCAGGTGCTCGCGCAGCTGCATGGTCAGCGGACCCGGGGTGCCGTCGCCGACGGCGAAGTCACCGGTGCGGGCCTTCACCGTGCCGACCGGGGTGATCACGGCGGCCGTCCCGCAGGCGAAGGTCTCGGTGACCGAGCCGTCGGCGACCCCGGCCCGCCACTCGTCGACGGTGAACCTCCGCTCGGTCACCCGGTGGCCGCGCTCGCGGGCGACGGTGATCAGCGACTCGCGGGTGATGCCGGGCAGCAGCGTGCCGGTGAGCTCGGGGGTGACCAGCTCGGCATCGGCGCCCGAGCCCAGGACGAAGAACAGGTTCATCCCGCCCATCTCCTCGACGTACCGCTTCTCCGTCGCGTCCAGCCAGACGACCTGGTCGCAGCCGGCGGCGATGGCCTGCTCCTGGGCGAGCAGGCTGGCGGCGTAGTTCCCGGCGCACTTGACGTCGCCGGTGCCGCCGGGCGCGGCCCGGATGTAGTCCTCGGAGAGGTAGACCGAGACGGGCTGCACGCCCCGCGGGAAGTAGGCGCCGGCCGGGCTGGCGATGACGATGAACAGGTACTCGTGCGCCGGCCGGACGCCCAGGAACGGCTCGACGGCCAGCTGGTAGGGCCGGATGTAGAGGGTCTGGTCCGGGCCGGTGGGCACCCAGTCCCGGTCGGTGTCGACGAGGGCGTCGACGGCGGTGAGGAACGCCTGCTCCGGCACCGGCGGCATCGCCAGCCGGGCCGCGCTGCGGGCGAAGCGGGCGGCGTTGCTCTCCGGCCGGAAGGTGGCCACGCTGCCGTCGGGCTGGGCGTAGGCCTTGAGGCCCTCGAAGATGGACTGCGCGTAGTGCAGCGCGGCGGCGCTCGGGTCCAGCTGCAGCGGGGCGTAGCGGGTGAGCCGGGCGTCGACCCAGCCCTCGCCGGTGCGGTAGCGGGCGACGAACATCGAGTCGGTGAAGTAGCGGCCGAAGCCCGGGTCCTGCAGCAGCTCGGCGCGTTCGGCGGCGGAGCGGCGCGGCACGTCCTCCACGACCAGCGGCACGCCCTCGGTGAAGTCCCGGGAGGAGGTACGGCTGTCGGCGAGCGTGTCGGTCATGGCTCCCACCTGCTGGTGCTCGTGCTGGAGCGGACCCGGCGGTTGCCCGGTCCGCTCCGCCACCCTAGACCGGCCCTCCGCGGAGCAGGCACCGAGCGGCTCGGCGGCCGCACGCCGCCGCGGGGGGACCTAGCCTGCGGGGGTGGAGCCCGACGCGAGCCAGACCGGCCCGGGCACCGGGTGGGCCCCGGTGCGCTGGACCGGGCACGACGTGCGCACCGAGGTGGTGCTGCTGCACGGGCACCGGGTGTCGGTGCGGGTCGGCGGGACGTCGGGGCCGGTCCTGCTGCTCCTGCACGGCCTCCTCGGTTCCGGCGCGAGCTTCGGGCCGGCCCTGGACGAGCTGGCCCGCACCCACCGGGTGGTGGCCCCGGACCTGCTCGGACACGGCGCCTCGGCCAAGCCCACCGGCGACTACAGCCTGGGCTCGCTGGCGACCCTGGTCCGCGACCTGCTGGTGGTGCTCGGCGTCGACTCGGCGACCGTCGTCGGGCACAGCCTGGGCGGCGGCGTGGCGATGCAGCTGGCCTACCAGTTCCCGACCACCGTCGACCGGCTGGTGCTGGTCGGCTCCGGCGGGCTGGGCCGCACGGTGAGCCCGGCGCTGCGGGCGGTGGCATTGCCCGGCGCGGAGTGGGTGCTGCCGGCGGTGTTCAACCCCTACGCCGCGCGGGCCGCGGCCCGGCTGCTGCGCCCGCTGCAGCGGCTCACCCCGCCGGCGCTCGCGCAGGTCGTGGCGGGGCTGGCCACGCTCGCCGACGCCGAGGCCCGCGCCGCCTTCGTGCAGACGGCGCGCTCGGTCATCGACGTGCGGGGCCAGCGGGTCAGCGCCACCGACCGGCTCTACCTGGCGGCCTCGCTGCCGCTGCTGCTGGTGTGGGGCGGCCGCGACCCGGTGATCCCGGTCGCGCACGCCGACGCCCTGCACCAGCTGCTGCCGGGCAGCCGGCTCGTGGTGTTCGAGGGCGCCGGGCACTTCCCGCAGGTCGAGGAGCCCGGCCGGTTCGCCGGCGTCGTCGCCGACTTCGTGGCGACGACGACGGCGCCGGCCGACCGCGCCGCCGCGTGGGCGGCGGCGCTCCGGGCCGGGTCGGTGCCGGCGGGTCAGCTGCCCTTGGGGGCGGCGGACTCCACGACCGCGTAGCTCCACAGGTGGTTCTGCGACCGCTCGGCGGCCGGCGCCAGGGTGTCCCCGCCGCCCTCGTGCGCGCGGTCGAAGTCCTGCGAGCTCTGCCAGGCCTGGTAGGCCTCCTCGCTCTCCCAGCGCGTGTAGACGAGGTAGGCATCGGTGCCCTCGACCGGCCGGAGGAGCTCGAACCACTCGAAGCCCGGGGTGGTCTCCACCGCGCCGGCCCGGCCCCGGAAGCGCTCCTCGAAACGGGCCCGCTTGTCCTCCGGGATGGTCACGACGTTGATCTTGACGACGCTCATGCCCCCCTCCCTGCCCAGCTCGCGGCCGCCCGACACGGCCGGTGGGCGAGACTGGGGCGGTGACCGACCCGCAGCGCACCGCTGACCTGGGCTTCGCCCGGCTGGACGTCGACCGGGCGGCCCGCACCGGCACCCCCGAGGTCGTCTTCGCCGCGGGCAAGACCCCCGCCGAGACGGTGGCGTGCCTGGCCGGGCTGCTGGACGCCGGTGCGCCGCTGGCCTGGGCGACCCGGGTGCCGCCGGAGACCGCCGCCGCCGTGCAGCAGCGCTGGCCCGACGCGCACGTCGACCCCGTCGCCCGGGTGGCCTGGGTGGGCGCTCCCCCACCGCCGGTCGGCCGGGTGCTGGTGCTCACCGCCGGCACCTCGGACGGCGCGGTGGCCGCCGAGGTGGCCGCGACGCTGGCCGCCAGCGGGGTGGGCTGCCGCCGGGTCGACGACGTCGGGGTGGCCGGGGTGCACCGGGTGCTGGCCGTCGCGCCGGACCTCGCCGCCGCCGACGCGGTGGTGGTGGTGGCCGGCATGGACGGCGCGCTGCCCAGCGTCGTCGCCGGGCTCACCGACCGGCTGGTGGTCGCCGTCCCGACCTCGGTCGGCTACGGCGCCGCCTTCGAGGGGCTGGCCGCGCTGCTGACGATGCTCACCGCCTGCGCGCCGGGGGTGCTGGTGGTCAACATCGACAACGGCTTCGGGGCCGGCGTCGCCGCGGCCCGGATCGCCCGCTCGGTTCAGCGGTAGCGCACCGGGTCGGGCAGCAGCTCGTTCATCGCCCCGGACCGGAAGCCCCGGGGGTCCAGCTCGACCCGGCCGAAGCCGCGGACGGCGGACAGCAGCTCCGGGCCGACCGACGGCACCAGGGCCGCGTCGACCTCCACCCGCGCCACGTCGTCGCCCAGGTCGCGCACCCGGAGGTCGCGGACCGGCAGACCCGCACCGGCCAGCGCCGCCCGCAAGGCCGTCTCGGCAGCCTCCACGCGGGCCAGGCCGGCGGCCGACACCGGCACGCCGTAGGCGATCCGGCTGGCCAGGCACGCGGCGGCCGGCTTGTCGGCCAGCGGCAGCTCCCAGCGGCGCGCGGCGGCCCGGACGTCGTCCTTGGTCATGCCGGCCCGGGCGAGCGGGGCCCAGGCACCGCGCTCGGCGGCGGCCCGGATCCCTGGCCGGAAGCCGGCCCGCAGGTCGTCGGCGTTGGTGCCGGTGACGACGTCGGCGATGCCCAGCTCGGCGGCCAGCGGGGTGAGCACGTCGACCAGCTCGGCCTTGCAGAACGCGCACCGGTCGCCGGCGTTGGCGACGTACCCGGCGCGGGACAGCTCGTCGGTGCGCGGCTGCTCGTGCCGGACTCCGAGGCCGACCGCGAACTCGTGCGCGGCCCGCTGCTCGGCGGCCGGCAGGCTCGGGGAGACGGCGGTGGCCGCCACCACCCGGCCGGCGCCCAGCGCGCGGACCGCGGCGGCCAGCACCACCCCGGAGTCGACCCCGCCGGAGAAGGCGACCAGGACCCCGGGCACCGCGGCCAGCTCCGCGTCCAGCAGGGCCAGCCGGTCCTCGAGGGTGCTCACCGGGCCGAGGGTGCCACCCGGCTCACCGCGGCGGGAAGCCCACCACGACCTTGGCGACCTGCCCGGCGTCCTCGACCAGCGCGACCAGCCGCCCGTCCGGGGCCACGGCGGCGTGCAGGCCGGGGGCGCCGGTGGCGGGCACCCGCTGGCCGTGGCCGAGGGCGACGGCCTCGTCGGCGGACAGCTCGCGGGCCGGGAAGACCGTGCGCGCGGCGTCGGTGAGCCCGACCACCCCGTCGCCGGCGCCGGCCGTGGCCAGGGCCCCGGCGGCGTCCTCGACCGGCCGGGCCCGCCCGGTGTCGAAGGGGCCCGAGGAGGTGCGCCGGAGCGCGGTCAGGTGGCCACCCACGCCGAGCGCCGCGCCGGCGTCCCGGGCGATGGCGCGGACGTAGGTGCCGGTGCTGCAGGAGACGGTGAGGTCGACGTCGACCAGGTCGGCGGTCGGCCGGTCGATGCGGTGCACGTCGATCCGGTGCACGGTGACCGACCGCGGCGCCAGCTCGAACTCCTCCCCCGCGCGCACCCGGTCGTAGGACCGCTTGCCGTCGACCTTGACCGCGCTCACCGAGGAGGGCACCTGCTGCAGGGCGCCGACCTGGGCGGCCAGCGCGGCCCGGACGGCGTCGTCGGTGACCCCGGCCGCCGACGTCGTGGCGGTGACCTCGCCCTCGCGGTCGTCGGTGACCGTCGACCGGCCGAGCCGCACGGTGGCCTCGTAGGTCTTGTCCGAGCCGGAGAGGTACCCGAGCAGCCGGGTCGCGGCGCCCACGCCGAGCACCAGCAGGCCGGTGGCCATCGGGTCCAGCGTGCCCGCGTGCCCGACCTTGCGCACCGACAGCACCCGCCGGGCGATCGCCACGACGTCGTGCGAGGTCATCCCGCCGGGCTTGTCGACCAGCAGCAGGGACGGCGGGACGTCGGCGTCGGGCTTCTTGCTCACCGCCCCACCGTCTCACCCAGCCACGCGCTCCCCCGCACCCGCCGGCCGACCGCGACCAGCCGGAGCACGATGAACAGGGTCAGCCCGGTCCAGACGCCCGGCAGCCCCCAGTCCAGCCAGCCGGACAGCAGCGACAGCGGCACGAAGCCCAGCAGCGCCGCGGCCAGGGTGACCGTGCGCAGGTACGCGACGTCGCCGGCGCCCATCAGCACGCCGTCGAGGGCGAACACCACCCCGGCCAGCGGCTGCATCAGGGCCAGGAACCACCAGACGACGTCGGCCTGCGCGAGCACGGCCGGGTCGTCGGTGAACAGCGGCGGCACCACCGGCCGCAGCGCCAGCAGCACCACGGCGACCAGCACGCCGGTGCCCAGCCCCCAGCGCACCACCCGGACCGCGGTGCGCCGGGCGTCGTCGGGGCGGCCGGCCCCCAGCGCCGACCCGACCAGCGTCTGCGCGGCGATGGCGTAGGCGTCGAGCACCAGCGCCAGGAACAGCCACAGCTGCAGCGCGACCTGGTGGGCACCGAGTTCCGCCGTCCCGGACCGGGCCACGACGCCCGCCGCGGCGGCGAAGGCCAGCTGCAGCACCGCCGCCCGGAGCAGCAGGTCCCGGCCCAGCACCAGCTGGGCCCGCAGCGCGGGCAGCCGGGGCCGCCAGGAGACGCCCGAGCCGGCCAGCTCCCGGGCGAGCGCGCGGGCGAAGAAGGCCGCCGCGACGGCCTGCCCGGCGACGTTGGACCACGCCGAGCCCACCAGGCCCAGCCCGGCCGGGTGCACCAGCAGGGGGCACAGCACGACGCCGACGCCGCTGCCGGCGAGCACGTAGCCCATCGGCCGGCGGAGCTCCTGCACCCCGCGCAGCCAGCCGTTGCCGGCCAGCGCGACCAGCAGCAGCGGGAGCCCGAGGCTGGCCACCCGCAGCCACTGCTCGGCGGCCTCGGCGACCGGGCCGGCACCGCCGGCGAGCAGCCGGGTCAGCGGCCCGGCGGCCAGCTGGAAGACCCCGACCAGGGCCGCACCGAGCGCGAGCGCCAGCCAGGTGGCCTGCACGCCCTCGCTCACGGCACCGGCCCGGTCGCCGGCGCCGGTGCGGCGGGCGGCCCGGGCGGTGGTGCCGTAGGCGAGGAAGTTCAGCAGCGCGGCGAGGTAGGCCAGCAGGCCGCCGCCGACGGCGAGCCCGGCGAGGCTGACCGCGTCGAGGTGGCCGACCACCGCGGTGTCGACCAGCAGGTACAGCGGTTCCGCGGCCAGCACCACGAGCGCCGGCGCCGCGAGCGCCGGGACGGACCGGGTCACCTCAGCCGAGCGCGGCCCGCAGCCGGGCGACCGTGCCCTCGAGGTCGGTCGCCGAGCTGTAGCCGGCCGCGGCGCGGTGGCCGCCCCCGCCCAGCGCCGTGGCCACCCGGGTCAGGTCGGTGGCGCCGCGGGAGCGGAGCGAGACCACCCAGGAGCCGTCGTCCTGCCCCTTGACCACGCAGGCCACGTCGGCCTCCGCGGTGGCCCGGACGACGTCGACGAGCGCCTCGAGCTGGTCCGGCGCCAGCCCGTGCGCCCGGGCCTCGGCCGCGGTCGACCAGGTCCAGACCAGCCCGGCGCCGACGTCGGGCTCCAGCGCGGCCCGGCCGGTGACCGCAGACAGCAGCCCGAGCCAGCCGAACGGGGCGGTGTCGAACAGCCGCCGGCTGATCGCCGCGTGGTCGATGCCGGTGCGCAGCAGCCGTGCGGCGAGCTCGTGCGTGCCGGGGGCGGTGTTGCCGAACCGGAACGACCCGGTGTCGGCGGTCAGCCCGGCGTACAGGCAGGTGGCCAGCTGCTCGTCCAGGTCGACGCCGAGCCCGTCCAGCAGCCCGGCGACGAGCACCACGGTGGCCGCGGCCTGCGGGTCGACCAGCCGGACGTCGCCGAAGCCGGGGTTGCTGGCGTGGTGGTCGACGACGACCGAGCTGCCGGCGGTGTCCAGCAGCGCGGCCAGGCTCCCCAGCCGTCCGGTGGACGCGGCATCGAGGCTGACGAAGACGTCGACCTCGGCAGGCAGGTCGGCCGGCGGCACCAGCTGGTCGGCGCCGGGCAGCCAGCCCAGCGACGCCGGCAGCGTGAACGGCTCCGGGAACGTGGCGGCCACCCGGGCGCCACGGCGGCGGAGCCCCTCGGCCAGGGCGAGCGTGCTGCCGAGCGCGTCGGCGTCGGGCTGCACGTGCCCGGAGAGCACGACCGTGGAACCGTCCGCCGCGGCCCGGGCCAGCACCTCGACCGCCGCGGCGGTCGAGGTGGCGACGGGGACGGTCACCGGGTCACGCGGACCCGTCCGGACCGGGGTCGGCGACCGGCACGGCGTTGGACTCCTCCTCCACCCGTCCACCGCCCACGGCGTAGTGCGAGCCGTCGGCGGGCTCGTCGGCGGCGATGCTGTCGGTGGTGCCGATCTTCCCCTGTTTGCCGCCGGCGGTCGGGTCGCCGGTGGCCGGCTCCTCGCGCCCGCCGAGCGTGGTGCCCGCGGGCTCACCGGCCGGGTCGAAGGGGTCCGGGTCGACGGCCTCGGTCACGACGCGCTCCGCTGGGCAGCGGCGCTGGGCCGACCGTCCTCGAAGCCGTCCCGGCGCCCGGCGGCCGGACCGGTGACGGCGTCGCCGACAGGGTCGGCGGTCAGCTCGTCGCCGGCGTCCACGGCCAGGTCGTCGTCGCGCTCGGCGTCCTCGTCGTCCTCGTCCACCGCGGGCTTGCGGTACGGGTCGGCGTCACCGGCGTACTCGGCCCCCTCCCGGGCGCGGGCGAGCTCGGCGTCGGCGTGCCGCACCCGCTCCAGCGCCTCCTCCAGCTCCCGGGCCGTGTCCGGGACGATGTCGGCGATGAAGGTGAGCGTCGGCACGAACTTGATGCCGGTCTGCTTGCCCACCGTCGAGCGGAGCACGCCGGTGGCGCTGGCGAGCGCTCGGGCGGACTCCTCGACCTCCGTGGCGTCGCCGTAGACGGTGTAGAACACCGTCGCCTCGCGCAGGTCGCTGGTGACCCGCGCGTCGGTGATGGTCACCATCCCCAGGCGGGGGTCCTTGATCTGCATCTCGATCGTGGCGCTGACGATCTGGCGGATGCGCACCGCCAGTCGGCGCGCCCGGGCCGGGTCGGCCATCTGAGGACCTCCGAGTCGGTGGACGGGACGGCCCCTCGCGCGTCCCGCCGCTGTGGCGGCGGGTGCGAGGGGGTCTTACAGGTCGTCGTCGTGCAGCAGCTGCCGGTGCGTCGACAGCAGCGTCACCTCCGGCCGTTCGGCCAGCAACCGCTCGCAGGCGTCGAGCACGTCACCCACCTGCGCGGCCTCGCCCGCCACGGTGGCGACCCCGACCTGCGCACGGCGGTGCAGGTCGGGGTCGCCCACCTCGGCGGCGGCCACGGCGAAGCGGCGCCGCAGCTCGGCCACGATCGGCTTCACCACGGCGCGCTTCTCCTTGAGCGAGTGCACGTCACCCAGCAGCAGGTCGGCGGTGAGCGTGCCCGTGAACACGCTCACCACCTCCCCTGCTCATCGCTGGTCCTCGATTACGCGCGCGGCTTCTCACGCAGCTCGAAGGTCTGGATCACGTCCTCGGGCTTGATGTCGTTGAACGACCCCAGCCCGATACCGCACTCGTAGCCCTCCCGGACCTCGGTCGCGTCGTCCTTGAAGCGACGCAGCGACTCGACTGTCAGGTTGTCCGCGACCACGTTGCCGTCCCGGATGAGGCGGGCCTTCGAGTTGCGGACGATCGTCCCGCTGCGCACCAGCGAACCGGCGACGTTGCCGATCTTCGGGACGCGGAAGACCTCGCGGACCTCCGCGGTGCCCAGCTGCACCTCTTCGAACTCGGGCTTGAGCATGCCCTTGAGCGCGGACTCGATCTCCTCGATGGCCTGGTAGATGACCGTGTAGTACCGGACGTCCACCCCCTCGCGGGCAGCCAGCTCGGTGGCCTGGCCCTCGGCCCGGACGTTGAAGCCCAGGACGATGACGTCGTCGGCCAGCGCCAGGTCGATGTCGCTCTTGGTGATCCCGCCGACGCCGCGGTGGATGACCCGCAGCGAGATGTCGTCGCTCACCTCGATCTTCATCAGGGCCTCTTCGAGCGCCTCGACGGTGCCCGAGTTGTCGCCCTTGATGATCAGGTTGAGCTGACGGGTCTCCTTGAGCGCCGCGTCCAGGTCCTCCAGGCTGATCCGCTTGCGCATGGAGGCGTTCTGCGCGTTGCGGATCCGGGCCTGGCGGCGGTCGGCGATCTGCCGGGCGATCCGGTCCTCCTCGACGACGAGGAAGGTGTCACCGGCGCGCGGCACGGAGGTCAGGCCGACGACCTGGACGGGTCGGGCCGGCAGGGCCTCCTTGAGCTTGTTGCCGTGCTCGTCGAGCAGCGACCGGACGCGGCCGTAGGCGTCGCCGGCCACGATCGAGTCGCCCTGGCGCAGCGTGCCGCGCTGGACCATGACCGTGGCGACGGGGCCCCGGCCCTTGTCCAGCTTGCCCTCGATCACGACACCCTGCGGGTCCTGGCCGATGTTGGCGCGCAGGTCCAGCGAGGCGTCGGCGGTGAGCAGGATCGCCGACAGCAGGTCGTCGAGGCCCTGACGGGTGGTCGCGGAGACGTCGACGAACATCGTGTCGCCGCCGTACTCCTCGGCCACCAGCCCGTACTCGGTGAGCTGCTGGCGGATCTTGGCGGGGTTGGCCCCCTCCTTGTCGATCTTGTTCACCGCGACCACGATCGGCACGTTGGCCGCCTGGGCGTGGTTGAGCGCCTCGACCGTCTGCGGCATGACGCCGTCGTCGGCGGCGACCACCAGGACGACGATGTCGGTGACCTTCGCGCCACGGGCACGCATCGCGGTGAACGACTCGTGACCCGGGGTGTCGATGAAGGTGACCGGGCGCTCGTTGCCCTCCAGCTCGGTGATGATCTGGTAGGCGCCGATGTGCTGGGTGATCCCACCGGCCTCCTTGCCCGCCACGTTGGCGTGCCGGAGCGCGTCGAGGAGCTTGGTCTTCCCGTGGTCGACGTGACCCATGACGGTCACGACCGGCGGACGGATGTCCCAGTCGTCCTCGTCGTCGCTCTCCTCGTCACCGAAGGTGAGGTCGAAGGTGTCGAGGAGCTCTCGGTCCTCGTCCTCCGGGCTGACGACCTGGATGACCCAGCCGATCTCGGCGCCGAGCAGCTGCAGCGTCTCGTCGTTGACCGACTGCGTCGCGGTGATCATCTCGCCCAGGTGGAACAGGGCGGTGACCAGCGCGGCCGGCTCGGCGTTGATGCGCTCCGCCAGGTCGGTCAGCGAGGCGCCACGGGGCAGCCGGACGGTCTGCCCGTTGCCGCGGGGCAGGCTGACGCCGCCCATCGACGGCGCCGCCATGGAGTCGAACTCCTGACGCCGCTGCTTCTTGCTCTTGCGCCCGCGGACCGGACCACGACCACCCGGACGCCCGAAGGCACCCGCGGTGCCCGCACCGGAGCCACCACGGCCACGGCCACGACCGCCGCCACCGCCGCCGGGGCGGAAGCCACCGGCCGGAGCACCGCCGCCGCCACCGGGGCCACCGGGGCCGCCGCCGCCGGGACGGAAGCCACCGCCGCCACCGGGACCACCCGGACGGCCACGACCACCGGCACCGCCGGGGCCACCAGGGCCGCCACCGGGCCGACCGGCCGGCCGCGGCGGCATCATGCCGGGGCTCGGACGCTGCGGCATCATGCCGGGGTTGGGACGCGGCCCACCCGGACCTGCGGCGGGACGGGGACCACCCGGGCCGGACGCCGGGCGGGGACCGCCGGAGCCGGGCGCCGGACGCGGGCCACCGGGGCCGGGACGCGGCCCACCGGGGCCGGCCTGCTGGCCGGGGGCGCCACCCGGACGCGGACCGGCCGCAGCCGGACGCGGGGCGCTGCTGAAGGGGTTGTTGCCCGGCCGCGGGGCCGGACGGGGACCCGGACGCGGACCCGGGGCACCGGGACGGGCACCCGCGGGCGCACCGCCCTGACCCGGGGCGCCGCCGGGGGCACCGGAGGGACGCGGGCCGGGGGCAGCCGGACGCGCGGCCGGGGCCGCCGGGGGCTGCTGGACCGGGGCGCTCGCCGCGGGCTGCTGCGGTGCCGGCCGGGGGCCGGGGCGCGGACCGGACGGTGCCGGGGCGGACGGTGCCGGGGCGGCCGGGGCGGGAGCCGAGGCCGCGGGGGCCTGCGGAGCCGCCGGGGCCGGAGCCGGGGTGACCGGTGCTGACGCCGCCGGGGCCACGGGGGCCGCGGGCTGGGCGACCGGCGCGGGAGCCGCGGCCGGGGCGGACGCCTGCGGGGCGACCGGGCGCGGGCCGGGAGCCGGCCGCGGGCCGGGACCGGGGCGGGCGCCGGTGGAGCCGCTGCCGCCACCGTCGCCGTAGGCCTCGCGCAGCCGCCGGGCCACGGGGGCCTCGACGGTGGACGAGGCGGACTTCACGAACTCGCCCTGCTCCTTGAGCTTGGCGAGCACTGTCTTGCTGTCGATACCGAGCTCTTTCGCGAGCTCGTGTACGCGGGCCTTGCCTGGCACGGGTCTCCTCTTGGTGAGGCCGGCGGCTGGCCCGCTCGACCCCTAGGTCAGTGGTACATGGTCATCGTGACGACTTCACAGGTGGCTCATCCGAGGACGTCCTGCTCTCGACGTGCGGACCGGCCGGGTGCCGGTCCGTCGGTTCTCCTGCTGTGGTGCGCCCGCCGGGGTCCACGGCCGCATCCGGTCCTCCGACCAGGTGTGCGAGGTGGTCCACCAGCGGACCGGTCTCCAGCGGCGTACTGCTGCGCAGCGCGCGTGGGAAGGCCCGACGCCGGACTGCTGCCTGCAGGCACTCCTCGGTGGGGTGCAGGGACGCACCCCGGCCGGGGAGCCGCCGCCGCGGGTCGGGGACGACGTCCCCGCCGCGGACGACGACACGCAACAGCTCGGTGACCGGGGCTCGTCGCCGGCACCCCACACAGGTGCGGACCGGCACCGACGCATCGGCCATCGACGAGTCTAGCGCGCCGCCGGTCCGGGATGTTCCGCGCGCCGCACAGGAGGCCGGGAGCCCCCCTGCGGCCCGCGGCCCCCGGACCGCTCCGCGCTCGGAGCCGGGCGCAGCGGGGCCCGGCCGACCCCCGGCGAGGCCGGGGCGCCGTCGGCGGGCTGGGCGTCGCTGCGGATGTCGATCCGGCAGCCGGTGAGCCGGGCGGCGAGCCGGGCGTTCTGGCCCTCCTTGCCGATGGCGAGCGACAGCTGGTAGTCCGGCACCACGACCTGCACCGCGCGGGCGGCGGCGTCGACGACCCGGGCGCTGGACACCCGCGCCGGGGAGAGCGCCGAGGCGACGAAGGTGGCGTCGTCGTCGGAGAAGTCGACGATGTCGATCTTCTCGCCGTGCAGCTCGCTCATCACGTTGCGCACCCGCTGGCCCATCGGGCCGATGCAGGAGCCCTTGGCGTTGAGGCCGGGCACCGAGGTGCGGACGGCGATCTTCGAGCGGTGGCCGGCCTCCCGGGCCACCGCGACGATCTCCACGCTGCCGTCGGCGACCTCGGGGGCCTCCAGGGCGAACAGCTTGCGGACCAGGCTGGGGTGGGTGCGGGAGAGGGTGACCTGCGGGCCGCGGAAGGTGCGGGCGACCGAGACGACGTAGGCCTTCAGCCGGCTGCCGTGCCGGTAGTCCTCGCCGGGCACCTGCTCGGTCGGGGGCAGCGTGGCCTCGACCTTGCCGATGTCGACCAGCACCATGCCCTGGTTGTTGCGGCGGTCGTGCGCCTGCACGATGCCGCTGACGATGTCGCCCTCCTTGCCGGCGTACTCCCCGAAGGTCTGCTCGTTCTCCGCGTCCCGCAGCCGCTGCACGATCACCTGCTTGGCGGTGCTGGCCGCGATCCGGCCGAAGTCGGTGGGGGTGTCGTCCCACTCGTGCACGACCTCGCCGTCGGGGCCCAGCTCCTGGGCGAGGACGGCGACCTCGCCGCTCTTGCGGTCCACCTGCACGCGGACGTGCTTGGCGGCGCCCTCGGCGTGCCGGTAGGCGGTGACCAGTGCGGTCTCGATCGCCTGCAGCACGGTGTCCGCGGGGATGCCCTTCTCCCGCTCGACCGCCTTGAGCGCGGTCACGTCGATGTTCACTTGCTGCCTCCTCGTCTCGGCCGGGGGTCCTGCGGCGCGCGACGCGGGGCCGGTCGCCCGGTCCTCCCGCTCGCGTCCGCCGCGTCGGACCCGACCGGGTGGTGCTCGTCGTCCTGCTCGTCCTGCTCGTCCTCGTCGTCCAGCAGGTGGTCCAGCTCGTGGTCCAGCTCGCCGTCGAGCTCGTCGGTGTCGTCGTCGGTGTCGTCGTCTGTGTCGTCGGCGCTCTCGTCCGGTTCGTGGACCAGCGCCGCGTCGCGGTGCCCGGCCGGCCGGGTGAACTCGACCTGCACCCGCGCCTCGCCGAGCTCCGCCCAGCGCACGGTGCGCTCCCCGACGGCGCGGCGCACCTGGCCCTTCTTGGTGCCGCCCTTCTCCACGGCCAGCACCACCCCGCCGTCCTCGACCCGCAGCACGCGGGCGGTCAGCTGTTCCCCGGCGCCCTGCGGGCCGACGGCGACGCTGACCAGCCGGCCGACGTTGCGCCGCCAGTGCCGGGGCGCGGTCAGCGGCCGGTCGACGCCGGGGCTGGTCACCTCCAGCACGTAGGGCGACCGGCCGAGCGCCTCGTCCTGCGCGTCGAGGACCTCGGACAGGGTGCGGCTGAGCTCGGCGACGTCGTCCAGGCTGACCCCGGTGTCCCGGTCGACGACGACCCGGACCACCGAACGCTGGCCGGCCGGGCGGACGACGAGCTCCTCGAGGTCGTAGCCGGCCTCGGCCACCACCGGCTCGACCCAGCCGGTCAGCCGGGCGGTCACCGGGTCGGCGGCCTGTGCGCCTCTGCTGGACACCGGCTGCCTCCTGTTGTGTGGGTCGCGAGCACCGGTCCGGACCGTGCCGGACGACGGTCCGGCGGCCGGCCGCCGCCGGCTCGAGGCCGCCGGCGTGCTGCGCGTCGACCCTCAGGCTACCGCCCGCCCCGGCCGTCCCACCCGCCCCGCGGGACCGCCGCTGCACCGGTGCGCCCGGCGAGCGCGGTGTCGGCGGGCTGCGAGGATGGACGGCGATGTCCCCTCCCCCTCCGCCCGCCCCCACCGGGGCGCTGACCGGGCGCCCGTTCACCCGCCGCAGCCTGCTGGTGGCGACCCTGGCCGGCACCGCGGTGGCCGCCGTCGGGTGCACCGGGAGCGACGGTGACGCCGCCGACGCGGTGACCCCCGCGCAGGTCGACCAGCTCGCCGCCCAGGTGCGGGTGCAGGAGGCTCTGGTCGCCGCGTACGCGCAGGCGGTCGCCGCGGCACCCGACCTCGCCGGCGCCGTGACGGCGCTCGCCGACCAGGCCGGCGCCCAGCTGGCGCGGCTGCGCGCCGCGGCACCGGGCGACGCCGGCACCACCGGCGCCGCCCCGTCCGCGCCGTCCGCGCCGGTGGACGCGGCCGGGGCCCGTGCGTGGCTGCGCGCGCAGGTGGCCGCGGCCGCCGACGCGCACGCCGCGGCGTGCCCGGACTTCACCGGCGGCCGGGCCGCGCTGCTGGGCAGCATCGCCGCGGGTCTGCGCGGCCAGGACGGGCAGCTGGCATGACCGGCCGGGCGTGGGAGGGGTACGGACGTGGCTGACGACGCACCGGGCACGGCGGGCGGCTCGGCTCCCGCGGCCGAGGACGCCGCCCTGCAGGCGGCCCTGGCCGCGGCGCACGGCGCCGTCTGGGGCTACGGGGTGGTCGGCTCGGCGCTGCCGGCCGACGTCCGCGGTCCGGTGTCGGCGGCCGAGCAGGCCCACCGCGACGTCCGCGACGAGCTGACCCGGCTGCTGACCACCCGGCGGGTCGACCCGGTGGCGGCGGAGGCCGCCTACGCGCTGCCCTTCCCGGTGCTCTCCCCGATCGACGCCGCCGCGCTCGCCGTCACCCTCGAGGACGGCGCCGCGCGCGCGTGGACGTGGGTGCTGGACCAGGCCACCGAGCGCAGCACCCGCGAGCTGGCGGTCGCCCGGCTGGCCGACGCCGAGGTGCGCGCGGTCGGCTGGCGCGGGCAGGCCGCCCGCGCTCCCGTGACGACGGCCTTCCCGGGCCTGCCCGAGGGCTAGCCGAGCGCGCCGAGGAAGGCGTCGGTGACCGCCACCGCGGCGCTGCTGGACTGCCCGGCCTCGACCAGCACCGCGAAGGCGATGTCGCCCTGCGGCCCGCCGAGCTGGTAGCCGACGAACCAGCCGTGCGACTCCGGCGGCGTCGCGTCCCCGAACTCCGCGGTGCCGGTCTTGCCGTACACCTCGCCGCGGTCGGCCAGCGCCGTCGCGGTGCCACCGACCACCACCTGCCGCATCATCGGCCGGAGCTGGTCGAGCACGGCCGCGGGCGGGCCGGCGGGCGCGGCGCCGGCCGGCGGGCCGCCGACCACCTCGACCGGTGCGGCCGGGGTGCCGCTGGCGATGCCGGCGGCCACCAGCGCCATCTGCGCCGGGCTCATCAGCACCTGCCCCTGGCCGATCTGGTCGGCGGCCTTGGTCGTGCCGGTCGCGTCCGCGGGCACCTCGCCGCCGTAGACCGCCACCGGCAGCTGCCAGTCGGTGCCGACGCCGTAGGAGGTCGCGGCGGCGGCGAGCGCACCGTCGGGCAGCGCCATGCCCTGCTGGATGAAGGTGGTGTTGCAGGACTGGGCGAAGGCCTCGGAGAACGGCACCGTGCCCAGGTCGAACTGGTCCTGGTTCTCGAACTCGCGGCCCTCGACGGTGGTCGTGCCGGGGCACGGCACCGCGGTGGCCGGGGTGAGCGCGCCGGCGCCGAGCAGCGCCGTCGCGGTGATCGCCTTCATGCTCGACCCCGGCGGGAACTGGCCGGACAGCGCGTTGCCCGGGTTGGCCGACTCGCTGGAGCTGACCGCGAGCAGCTCGCCGGTGCCGGGCCGGACGACGACGACGTGGGTGGCCAGCGGCTGGCCGGCGACCGCGGCGTCCGCGGCGTTCTGCAGGGCGGGCACCAGCGGCGTCTGCACCGGCGTACCGGGCACCGGCTCGACGGTGTCCACGACCTGGCCGGCGTCGTCGAGGGCCTCGTCGGTGCTGGCCACGCTCACGGTGAGACCGGGGGTGCCCGCCAGCTGCTCCTGGAGGGCGCGCTGCAGACCGGACAGGCCCAGCGTGTCCCCGGCGGCGAAGACCGGCTGCTCGTCCTCGCCGACGGTCTCGTCGATGACCTCCTGGGTGGCGTCGCCGACCCGGCCGAGCAGCGCCAGCCCGAACCGCGGGGTGGGGGCCAGCAGCCGGGTGCCGGTGGGGAACACCGCGCCCGGCAGGTCGAACACCTGCGCCCGGATCGCCTCGAAGTCCGGCCGGCGGAGCGTGATGACGGGGACGAACTGACCGGCCGGGGCGGCCTGGACGTCGGCGGTGATCTCGTCGGCGGAGATGCCGGTGGCCGCGGCCAGGCCGGCGGCCAGCGCCGGCAGGTCGGTGACCTGACCGGTGTCGACCCCCACGTTGACCACCTCGGTCTCGGTGAACAGCGGCGCCCCGGTGGCGTCGGTGATCGGCGCCCGCGCGGCCAGCGAGCGGGCCAGCACCAGGTGCTGCCCCTCCCCCAGCTCCGGGTGCACGATCGTGGGCGCCGCGGTGACCTCCCAGGCGTCGTCGCCCTCGGTCAGCGACAGGGTCGCCGGGTAGCTCCAGTCCGGGGCCGCGGCGAGGTCCCAGGTGGCCTGCCAGTCGACGGTCGCCGCCCCGTCGTCGCCGACCTGCACGTCGCCGAGGTCGGCGGTCAGCGTCGCCTCGGGCAGGTCCTCGGCGGTCTGCGCGAGCAGCGCGCTGGTCGCGGCGGCGTCCGTGGTGCGGCCGGCGGCGTCGTCGGCCCGGCCGGCCGTCCAGTCGTCGAGGAAGGCCTGGGCCGCGGCCCGGACGTCGTCGGTCGGGTCCGACGAGCAACCGGCGAGCACCGGTGCCAGCACCAGCAGGACCGCACCGCCCGCCGTCGCCGCCCGGCGGGTCGCCCCGCGCCTGCCCCTGGTCCTCGTCGAGCTGCGCACGTCCCCCACCCTGGCAGACGGGACCGGCCGGATCGCGCAGACGTGCGGGAGCGGCCCCTCGCAGTGACCCGGCGCGAGCAGCCGGGCTCGGTGCAGGGGCCCGCGCCGAGCGTGCGAGGCGTGGGGGGCACCGAGGCCCTCGTTCAGAACAGGACGGAGGCGTACGTGCCGACCTGCCGGAAGCCCACCCGGTCGTAGGCGGCACGCGCCGCCCGGTTGTAGTCGTTGACGTAGAGGCTGACGACCGGGGCGATGGACGTGCGGGCGTACTCCACGGCGGCGGCGGTGCCGCGCTGGCCGATGCCCTGGCCGCGGAACTGGGGGGCCACCCACACCCCCTGCAGCTGGCAGGCCGCGCGGGAGACGGCGCCGACGTCGGCCTTGAACAGCACCTGGCCGTCCTCGATCCAGGCCAGCGACTGCCCGGCCCGCACCAGCTCGGCCACCCGGGCGCGGTAGGCGGAGCCGCCGTCGGCGCGCATCGGGCTGACGCCCACCTCCTCGGTGAACATGGTGACCGCCGCCGGCAGCAGCACGTCGAGCTCGGAGACCCGCACCGGGCGCACCCGCGGCTCGACCGGCACGTCCGGGGGCCCGTCGATGGCCAGCAGCGGCTGCCGGGCGCGCACCTCGCGGGCAGCTCCCCAGTGCGGGGTCAGCAGGTCCCACAGCGGGAGCACCGCGGCCGCGGGGCCGACGATGGTCGAGCAGCGCCGCCCGGCGCGGCGGGCGCGCTCGGCGAAGGCGGTGGCGGCGTCCCGCTCGCTGCCCGGCCGGGCGAAGGGGATCAGGTTCGCGCCGGCGAGGCAGACGGCGTCCAGCCGCCGGCCGTTGTGCAGCCCCCACAGCGGCGCACCCAGCGAGGCGGTCGCGGTGCCGTGGGTCTCCACCCGGCCGGCGAGCATGCAGCTGCCGACCGGGTCGGTGGCCAGCAGCTCACGGACGGCGCCCTCGTCGTCGGCGTCGAGGACGCGGGCGTGGACCTGACGCAGCACGCCGACCTCCCTGCCCCGTGCCCCGGGTCAGGAGACGGTGACGACCGGGGCGCCCGAGGGCGTGCCGGCGGCGACCTGGTCGGCCGCGATGCGCATGGCCTCCTCGATCAGCGTCTCCACGATCATCGACTCGGGGACGGTCTTGACGACCTCGCCCTTGACGAAGATCTGGCCCTTGCCGTTGCCGGACGCGACCCCGAGGTCGGCCTCCCGGGCCTCGCCGGGCCCGTTGACGACGCAGCCCATGACGGCGACCCGCAGCGGGACCTCCATGCCCTCCAGGCCGGCGGTCACCTCGTTGGCGAGCTTGTAGACGTCGACCTGGGCGCGGCCGCACGAGGGGCAGCTGACGATCTCCAGGCCGCGCTGGCGGAGGTTCAGCGACTCCAGGATCTGGTTGCCGACCTTGACCTCCTCGACCGGCGGGGCCGACAGCGACACCCGGATCGTGTCGCCGATGCCGCGGGACAGCAGCGCACCGAAGGCGACGGCGGACTTGATCGTGCCCTGGAAGGAGGGGCCGGCCTCGGTGACGCCGAGGTGCAGCGGGTAGTCGCACTGCTCGGCGAGCAGCTCGTAGGCCCGCACCATGACCACCGGGTCGTTGTGCTTCACCGAGATCTTGATGTCGCGGAAGTCGTGCTCCTCGAACAGCGAGCACTCCCACAGCGCGGACTCGACCAGCGCCTCCGGCGTCGCCTTGCCGTACTTGGCCAGCAGCCGGCGGTCCAGCGAGCCGGCGTTGACGCCGATCCGGATGGGCGTGCCGGCGTCCTTGGCCGCCCGTGCGATCTCGCCGACCTTGTCGTCGAACTTCTTGATGTTGCCCGGGTTCACCCGGACGGCGGCGCAGCCGGCGTCGATGGCGGCGAAGACGTAGCGCGGCTGGAAGTGGATGTCGGCGATCACCGGGATCTGCGACTTCCGCGCGATGATCGGCAGCGCCTCGGCGTCGTCGGTGTCGGGCACCGCCACCCGCACGATCTGGCAGCCCGAGGCGGTCAGCTCGGCGATCTGCTGCAGCGTCGCGTTGATGTCGGCGGTCTTGGTCGTGCACATCGACTGCACGCTGACCGGCGAGTCGCTGCCCACCCCGACACCGCCCACGTCGAGCTGCCGGGTCCTGCGGCGGGGGGCGAGCACGGGCGGCGGCGCTGCGGGCATGCCGAGACTGACGGGGACGGCCATGGTCACCAGTATCTACTCCCCGCCGCGCCGGTGCCGCTGACGCTGCTGGGGCCACTGTGTCGTCCCTGACACCACTGCTCGGGCGGGCCCCGCAGAGCGGGCAGAGCCCACCTCGGTGCCGCGGCCGTTCAGCCCAGCGTGATCGGGTTGACGATGTCGGCGATGAACAGCAGGCCGCTGAGCACGATGAACAGGCCGGCCACCACGTAGGCCACCGGCATCAGCCGGGCGATGTCGAACGGTCCCGGGTCGGGGCGGCCCCGCAGCCGGGCCACCACGGCCCGGGCCTTCTCGTACAGCGCCCCCGCCACGTGCCCGCCGTCCAGCGGGTAGATCGGCACCAGGTTGAACAGGAACAGCACCATGTTCACGCTGGCCAGCAGGCTGAGGAAGAAGCTCAGCTTCTCCAGCGCGCTGAACTGGGTGAGCGCGAAGTACTCCCCGGAGATGCGGCCGACGCCGACCACGCCGATCGGGCCGTTGCGGTCACGCTCCTCGCCGAGGAACGCGGCCCGGAACAGCTGCGGCACCCGCTGCGGGATCTCCACCAGCTTCTGCACCGACTGGGAGACGACCATCCCGAAGTAGCCGGGGACGGCGCCGATCGACTGCCGCGCGAAGCCGGTGGCCGGTGCGATGCCCACGTAGCCGGCGGTCGTCGTCTCCTCGGCCGTGGCGTCGGTGTAGACGGTGTTGGCGATCGGCGTGACGGTGAGGTCCCGCCGTTCGCCGTCCCGCTCGACGGTGAGGGCGACCTGCTCGTCGGGATGGCTGCGGATGGCGTCCTGGACGACCGTCCAGCTGTCGTAGGCGGTCGGGTCGAGCTCCTGGCCCTCGACGGCCACGATCGTGTCCCCGGGGCGGAGCCCGGCCTCCTCGGCCGGGCTCTCCGGTGCCCCGGCGCAGGCCTCCTCGGCGTCGGCAGCGGCCGTGCCGGCGGGCAGCACGCAAGCGGGCACCGAGTCGATCTGGGTGGTGATCACGTTGGTGCCCAGCCCGACTAGGACGACGGTGAAGAAGACGACGGCCAGCACCAGGTTGTGCAGCGGCCCGGCCGACATCACGATCACCCGCTGCCACCAGGGCTTGCGGTAGAACACCCGGTCGCCGTCGGAGGGCAGCACGTCGTTGAGCGCCTGGCCGCGGACCTCGGCGATGAAGCTGCGCATCCGGGTCGCGCGCTTGCTCTCGTTCTCCTCCGCCGGCGGGATCATCCCGACGATGCGGATGAACCCGCCCAGCGGGACGCCCTTGATGCCGAACTCGGTCTCGCCGAAGCGGCGGGAGTACACGGTGGGGCCGAAGCCGACGAAGAACTGCGGGACCCGCATGCCGAACTTGCGGGCCCAGTAGAAGTGCCCGAACTCGTGGAAGCCGATGCTGAACAGCAGCCCGACGGCGAAGCAGACGATCCCGAGGACCGTCAGGAGGAACGCGCTCAGCTCAGCCTCCGGCGATGGCGACGCGGGCGTGCTCCCGGGCCCACTTCTCAGCGGCCAGCACGTCCTCGACGCAGGTGGGTGCGCCGAGGTCCGGCGCGGCGTCGAGGGTACGCGTGATGACCTGCACGATCGCTGGGAACGACAGGTGTCCGGCCGCGAATGCGGCGACCGCCTCCTCGTTGGCCGCGTTGTACATCGCCGGGACGACGCCGCCCGCCTCACCCGCGTGCCGGGCCAGCCGCACGGCCGGGAACACCTCGTCGTCCAGCGGCATGAACTCCCAGGTGCTGGCCCGGGACCAGTCCAGCGCGGGCTGCACGTCGGGCAGCCGGTCGGGCCAGGCCAGGGCGAGCGCGATCGGCAGCCGCATGTCCGGCGGGCTGGCCTGGGCGATGGTCGCGCCGTCGGCGAAGGTGACCATCGAGTGCACGATCGACTGCGGGTGCACCACCACGTCGATGTCGGCGTAGGGGACGTCGAAGAGCAGGTGCGCCTCGATCAGCTCCAGGCCCTTGTTGACCAGCGTGGCGGAGTTGATGGTGACGACCGGGCCCATGTCCCAGGTCGGGTGCGCCAGCGCCTGCTCCCGGGTCACGCCCTCCAGCTCGGCCGCGCTGCGGCCGCGGAAGGGACCGCCGCTGGCGGTGAGCACCAGCCGGGCGACCTCGGTGCGGGCCCCGCCGCGCAGGCACTGGGCCAGCGCGGAGTGCTCGGAGTCGACCGGCACCAGCTGGCCGGGTGCGGCGGCCGCGCGCACCAGGTCGCCGCCGGCGACCAACGACTCCTTGTTGGCCAGCGCGACGGTGCGCCCGGCGCGCAGCGCCGACAGCGTGGGCCCGAGGCCGATCGAGCCGGTGATGCCGTTCAGCACGACGTCGGCCGGGCGCGCGGCGAGCTCCTCGGCGGCGCGCGGGCCGGCCAGGATCTCCGGGAGCGCGTAGTTGCCCTGCGCCCAGCCGCGCTGCTGGGCGGCGGCGTAGAAGGCCAGCTGCAGGTCCTGCGCGGCGGTGGCCCGGGCGACCGCGACGGTGCGCACCCCGAGCGACAGCGCCTGCTCGGCCAGCAGGGCGACGTCGCCGCCGCCGGCGGCCAGCCCGGTGACCTGCAGCCGGCCGGGGTTCTGCCGGGCCACGGCGATCGCCTGCCGCCCGATCGACCCGGTCGACCCCAGCACGGTGACCTCGCGTGGCTCGCTCACCGGCCCATCCTGCCTGACCTCGCGCCCCGGCCGGCGCCCCGGACCGCAGCCCGGACGCCGACGGCGTGCGTGCGACCCGCCCGGGGGCCACCGGGTGCGGTCCGCTCCGGCCTGTCATCATGGGCGGGTCGGCGAGTCCACCAGCCGACGCAGGGACACCAGCAGCGCCGCGGACGCGGCGACGAGCGCCAGCGAGGATGCCAAGTGAGCGACGCCACCGGCCGCGGCCAGGGCCGCCAGACCAGCGCCCGTGTAGTCGAGCAGCCCGACCGCGAGGCCGGCATCGTCCGCGCGGGCGAGACGCCGATCACTCACGAGCGCCCCGAGGACTGGGGCTGGCACGGCGAGGCCGGCAAGGCGGGCCGGATCACCGGCTACGTCATGATCGTCGCCCTGCTCGTCATGCTGTTCGGCAACCACGAGGGCCGGATCGAGGACCTCTGGCTGGTCGGGACGGCGCTCATCGTCCTGATCTCGCTCATCTGGGACTCCCGCCGGCGCAAGAACGCCTGGCGCTCCCGCTGACGCCCCGGCCGCCGACCAGCGGCCCACGCACTCTCGAGGCCGTCTCCCCGTCGGGGAGGCGGCCTCGGTCGTCCCGGCTGGCCGGGCGTCAGCTGGTGACGACGCCGATCGCGGTGCCGATGAGGTACGTCGCGGCGGCGGCCACCGCGCCGAACAGCAGCTGGCGCAGCGCCGACCACCACCACGGCCGGGGGGTGAACCGCGAGGAGAGCGCGCCGGCGACCGCCAGCCCCACCGCGCCGGCCACCAGCGCGACCCACAGCAGGTCCAGCCCCAGCAGGTAGGGCAGCAGCGGCACGGCGGCACCGACCGAGAACGTGACGAACGAGGAGACCGCGGCCACCTTCGGCGACGGGGTGTCCTCCGGGCTCATGCCCATCTCCGCGAGCACGTGCAGCCGCAGCGCGGTCTCCGGGTCGCGGGACAGCTGCACCGACACCTGCTCGGCGAGGTCGTCGTCCACCCCGCCGGCGCGCAGCAGCGCGACCAGCTCGTGCCGCTCCCCCTCGGGGTTGCGGGCCAGCTCGCCGCGCTCCTTGGCGACCTCGAGCTCGAGCTGCTCGTTCTGGGTGGTCACCGACGTGTACTCGCCCAGCGCCATCGAGATGGCCCCAGCGACGAGGCTCGCGGTGCCCGACAGCAGCACGGTGTGCGCCGACGCCCCGCCGGCGCCGACCCCGGCCACCAGCGCGGTGTTGGTGACCAACCCGTCCATCGCCCCGAAGACGGCGGCCCGCAGCCACCCGCCGGAGACGTCGGCGTGGGTGTGCTCGTGCGCCTCGGCGCCGGGCAGCACCGTCATCCCTGGTCCGACTCGGCCCCGAGGGCCACGCCCTCCTCGAAGGACGGCGCGTCGGCGCCGGGCACCGGGACGGCGATGCTGGGGATCCCCTCGACGGCGTCCTCGATGCCGTCGGCCGCGGCCAGCTGGCCGCAGGCGCCGTCGATGTCGGAGCCGCGGGTGTCCCGGACCGTCGTCGGCACCCCGGCCGCCCGCAGCCGGGCGACGAACTCCTGCTGCGCGGGCAGCGGGCTGGCGTCCCACTTGCTGCCCGGCGTCGGGTTCAGCGGGATGAGGTTGACGTGCGCCAGCCGCTTGGCCAGCAGCTTGCCGAGCAGGTCCGCCCGGAACGGCTGGTCGTTGACGTCGCGGATCAGCGCGTACTCCACCGAGTACCGCCGGCCGGTGCGCCGGGCGTAGTCGTCGGCCGCCCCGAGCACCTCGCCGACCTTCCACCGGGTGTTGACCGGCACCAGGGTGTCGCGCAGCTCGTCGTCGGGGGCGTGCAGGCTCACCGCGAGGGTGACGTTGAGGCCCTCCTCGGTGAGCCGGCGGATGGCCGGTACGACGCCGACGGTGGAGACCGTCACCGACCGCTGGCCCAGTCCCAGCCCGTGCGGCGCCGGGGACAGCAGCGCGTCGAGGGTCTTGCGGACCCGCTTGTAGTTGGCCAGCGGCTCGCCCATGCCCATGAACACGACGTTGGACAGCCGGCCCGGACCGCCGGGGATCTCACCACCGGCCATCGCCGCGGCGGCGGCGACGGCCTGGCCGATGATCTCGGCGGCGGACAGGTTGCGGGTCAGGCCGCTCTGGCCGGTCGCGCAGAAGGGGCAGGCCATGCCGCAGCCGGCCTGGCTGGAGATGCAGACCGTGGCGCGCTCGGGGTAGCGCATGAGCACGCTCTCGACCAGCGCGCCGTCGTGCAGCCGCCACAGCGTCTTGCGGGTGCGCCCGCCGTCGGCGGACTGGTGCCGCACCGGGGTGACCAGCCCCGGCAGCAGCGCACCGGTCAGCTCCTCCCGGACGGCGGCCGGCAGGTCGGTCATCTGCGCGGGGTCGGTGACCCCGGCGTAGAAGTGCCGGGCCAGCTGGTCGGCGCGGAACGCCGGCTGACCGAGCTCGGTGACCGCCGCACGGGCCTCGTCACGGGTGAGGTCGGCGAGGTGGCGGGGCGGCATGGTCGGACGCGGGGCGTCGAAGACGAGGGGCAGGACAGTCATGGCGTCGTCCATCGTCCCACTCCCCGGCCGTCCGGGACGGGTCAGGACCGTGATCTCGCTCCCCCCGGGCCCCGCGTCAGCCCCGGCCGGCCGTCAGCCCGGCGGACAGCGTCGTGCCGGGCGGGGTGCTCGACGCGGCGGTGGCGGTCGGCGAGCTGGTCGCCGTCCCGGTGGTGGTCGGCGTGGCGGTCCCGGTGGGCTCGGGGCTCGGCACGGGGGTGGTCGGCGTCGGCGTCGGCGTGCCGGGCGGCGGGCAGGCGGCGCCGACCTCGTCGGTGGCCACCGGGTCCGGCGGGGTGGGGCACTCGGGCACGACCGGCACGTCGCCGTCCCCGCTGTCTCCGCCGTCGCCCCCGTCGACGTCGCCGAGGGGCGGGTCCTTCTCGTCGCCGCTGCTGGGGTCGATCGCGATCGGCACCTCGACGGCGACCACCGGCACCACCGGCGGCGGCGCCACGGGCACGACCGCCCGCGGGGCGGCGGACGTCGGCAGCGGACGGCTGCGGACCGGCGGGGTGTGCGCGGTGCTCTCGGGCACGTCGGCGGACGGCGGCGGCGCGGGCGTCGTCGGGGCTCCCGTGGTGGGCGTGGGCGTCGTGGGGGTGGGTGCCACCGGGGTGGCGGTGACCGCCGGCGGCACGGGGGTGCGCGGTGCCGGCCGGGACGACGTCGGGCCGGCGTCCTGCTCGGCCGCGGCGACCTCCGGCCGGTCGGTGCCCGACGCGCCGGGGAGCGTGAAGCCGGCGATGACCGCGGCCAGCAGCAGCACGGCCAGCGGCAGCAGCACCCGGAGGCGGCGGTGCCCGGCGACCGGCGGCGTGCGGACGGCGACCGGGCCGGGGACGTCGTCCTCGGTCACCGCGGCCGCCGGCTCGGGATCGGCCGTGGCCACCGGCTCGACCGGCTCGGCGACCGGCTCGACCGGCTGGGCGACCGGGACCGGCGACGGGGCGGGCCGCTCGGCCGAGCGTGCCGTGGCGCGGGCCGCGAGCTCCTCGCCGGCCCGGATGGCCTCCTCCCAGGCGGCGAACTGGGCGGCGGCCTGCTCCTCGGCCGCCCGCTCGGCGGCGCGCTGCTGGTCGTGGAACTCGGCCAGGGCGACCTGGATGCGGGGTGGCAGCGGCCGGCGGCCCGCAGCGGCCTCCGCCGGCGGGTCGGCCAGGACCGGGGACCGGTCGGGCTCGGGCTCGGGTGCCGCCGCGTCGTCCGCGGGCTCGTCCTCGTCGGCGACCCAGGCGGGCAGCCAGGTCTCGTCCCAGGGCTCGTCCCGGGTCGGCGTGCCGGCCTCGGTGGCCGCCGCCGCCGGCGGCTCGCCCGGCAGCACGGCGTCGACCGGCGCGTGCTCGGCCGGCTCCGCCGCGGGGGTCCCGGGGCCCTGCTCAGGTCCGGTCGGCACTGCCCCTCCTCCCCGGGCGGCCACCGTCCCGCCCCTGCTCGTGCCCGGGCCGGGGCCGACCGGTGGCGGTCACCCGGTTCCCCCGAGGCAGGACGGTCCCCTCAGACCGGGGCGTCCCCCGTTGTCATCGGCAGTCCGGCGTGCCGTCGGACCCATGCGTGCATGGCGATCCCCGCGGCGACCCCGGCGTTGAGCGAGCGGGTCGAGCCGAACTGCGCGATCGAGACGGTGAGCGCCGCGCCCTCGCGCGCGGCCGGGGAGATGCCCGGGCCCTCCTGGCCGAAGAGCAGCAGGCAGTCCCGCGGCAGCTCGACGGTCTCCAGCGGGACGGCGTCCGGGCCGTTGTCGACCGCGACCACCGTGAGCCCCCGCTCCGCGGCGAAGGCGAGCACCCCGGCGACGTCCGGGTGGTGCCGCAGGTGCTGGTAGCGGTCGGTCACCATCGCGCCGCGGCGGTTCCAGCGGCGGCGGCCCACCACGTGCACCTCGGCGGCGAGGAAGGCGTTGGCCGTCCGCACCACGGTGCCGATGTTCAGGTCGTGCTCGAAGTTCTCGATCGCCACGTGGAAGGGGTGCCGCCGGGTGTCCAGGTCGGCGACGATCGCCTCCAGCGTCCAGTACCGGTAGCGGTCGACGACGTTGCGGCGGTCCCCGTCGGCGAGCAGCTGGGGGTCGTAGCGCGGGTCCTGGGGCCACGGTCCGGTCCACGGGCCGACGCCGACCGACCCACCCCACTCGGTGGGGCCGGCGCCGTCGTCCGGAGGTGGTCCGCTCGTCATCGCCGGGGATGCTGTCACGTCCGGTCCGGCGGGTAGGGCCCGACGGTGACCGAGGACCCGGGCCGTCTGCTGCTGCACCTGACCACGCCCGCCGAGTGGCGCGCGGCGCTGTCGACCGGCGCGGTGACCCCGCCGTCGCTGGCCGAGGTCGGCTTCGTGCACCTGTCCACCCCGGCGCAGGTGCACCTGCCCGCCGAGCGCCTCTTCCCCGGCCGGCGGGACGTCGTGCTGCTGGTGGTCGACCCGGCCCGGCTCGCCGACCCGGTGCGGCTGGAGCCGGGCGTGCCCGGTGACCCGGAGAGCATGCGCTTCCCGCACCTGTACGGCCCGCTGCCGACCGCCGCGGTCGTCGCCGTCGTGCCCTGGCGCCCCGGCACGCCGCTGGACCTGCCTGCTCCGGACGACGCAGCTGCGCGGGCGCGGGCGCTCGCCGTCTCGCTGCCCGTGCGCCGGGCGACGGCGTCCCGCGACGTGCCCGGCGGCATCGCGGTGCTCGACCCCGACCTGCGGCACTCCCGGGACGACAACCGGCTGCTGGTGACCGGCGTGCCGGACGCCGACGCGGTCGAGGCGCTCACCGCCCGGCTGGCCGAGGAGGGCGGCTGGCCCAGCCGGGCGGCGACGCTGCTGCACCCCGACGCGGGGCCGGTCGCCGACGAGCTCGCCCGCCGCGGCTGGGACGTCTCCGGCACCCTGGTGCTCGCCCGGAGCCCGCTCCCGGCCCTCCGCAGCGGCGCGCACGCCGGCACGGAGGTCGGCACGCAGGTCGAGGTGGTGCCGCAGGCCGCGGTGCACCCGCTGTGGGACAGCTCGTGGCGCCGCGAGCTCGCCGCCACCGGGCCGGCGCTCGCCGAGGTGGTGGCCCAGCTGGTCGGCCGGGAGCACCGCAACGACCGGGTGGTCCGGGTGGTCGACCTCGCCGTCCGCGCCGACCTGGGCGAGGGGCCGGAGGTGGTGGCCGCGCTGCAGCTGCGGGTGGACGGCGCCACCGCCGCGGTGGAGTCGGTGCTCACCGACCCGCGGGCCCGGCGGCGCGGGTACGCCGACGCGCTGCTGGCCGCCGCGCTGCGGCACGCCGCCGCAGCAGGCTGCGACCTCGTCGTCCTCGACGCGGCCGAGCTCGACTGGCCGCGGCACTGGTACACCCGCCGCGGCTTCGCCGTCGTCGGCCGCACCTGGGACGCGGTGCGCCCGGCTCAGGCCGGGACGACCGCCGAGAGGACGAGGTAGGCCACGACCGCCGAGGGCAGCAGCGAGTCCATCCGGTCCATCAGGCCGCCGTGCCCGGGCAGCAGGTTGCCCATGTCCTTGATGCCGAGGTCGCGCTTGATCAGCGACTCGCCCAGGTCGCCCAGGGTCGCGGTGCAGGCGATCGCCACGCCGTAGAGCACCCCGCCCCACCACGGCCCGTGGAACGTCAGCGTCACCAGCAGGGTGCCGATCAGCACGCAGGCCAGCACCGAGCCGGCGAACCCCTCCCAGGACTTCTTCGGGCTGATCGACCTCGCCAGCGGGTGCTTGCCGAACAGCACGCCCGCCGCGAAGCCGCCGACGTCGCTGCAGACCACCGTGGCGATGAACGCCAGCACCCGGGCGACGCCGTCGTCGGGCACCAGCAGCAGGACGGCGAACCCGGCGAGCAGCGGCACGTAGAGGGCCACGAAGACCGCCGCCGAGGCGTCCCGCAGGTAGCCCACCGGGCCGTCGCCGAGCCGCCACAGCAGGACGGCGAAGACGGTCAGCAGGAAGGCGACCACCAGCCCCGACGAGCCGCGGGTCCAGGCCAGCGCCATCATCGCCACCGCACCGACCAGCACCGGGGCGCGCGGCGGGCGGTGCCCGCCCCGCTCCAGCGCGCCGGTGAGCTCGACGATGCTGATCAGCACGGCGATGGAGACCACCACCAGGAACGCCGGCCGCCAGAGCAGCAGGGTGGCCACCACGACCGCCCCCAGGCCCAGCCCGACGCCGATCGCCGCGGCCATGTCCCGGCCGGCGCGACCGGTCGCCCGCGGCGCGCCCGACGGGGTGTCGACCGGCGGCTCGCCGGTGGCCTCGGCGCCCAGCGCGTCCGGCACCGCGGTCAGCGGCGGCTCGGCCCCGTCGTCCGCGCCCGGCCCGTCGTACCCGGCCGGTCCGTCGTACGCGCCCGGCAGGTCGCCCTCGTCGTCCGGCCCGTCCGCGGCACCGCCGGCGTCGGCGGGGCCGCCGTCCGGCACGTCGTCCTCCCAGCGCAGGCCGACCGTCCCGGGCCCGTCCACCGGCGGCGGCTGCTGCGCCGGGCGGACCCGCGGCAGCGTCGGCCGCGGCGGCACCGGCAGGTCCCCGATCCGCCGGACCCGACCGGCGTCGTCGGTCGGGGCGTCGAAGAGGCCGGACCGGCCGCGGGCAGGCTCACGCCCCGGGCCGAGGGGCTCGTTGCGGGGCAGGTCGGGGGTCACGGGACGCGTCCGCTGGTCGGCTCAGACGTCGAGGAGCTCGGTCTCCTTGTTCTTCATCGCCTCGTCGATGGCGGTGACGTGGGTGGCGGTCAGGTCGTCGAGCTCCTTCTCCGCGCGGCGCACCTCGTCCTCGCCCGCCTCGCCGTCCTTGGAGATGCGGTCGAGCTCCTCCTTGGACCGGCGCCGGATGTTGCGGATCGCGACCTTGGCGTCCTCGCCCTTGGAGCGGGCCACCTTCACCAGTTCGCGCCGCCGGTCCTCGGTGAGCTGGGGGAAGACCACCCGGATCAGCGAGCCGTCGTTGGTGGGGTTGACGCCCAGGTCGGAGTCGCGGATCGCCCGCTCGA
Organism: Modestobacter versicolor; assembly: GCF_041028285.1. Taxonomy (GTDB): domain Bacteria; phylum Actinomycetota; class Actinomycetes; order Mycobacteriales; family Geodermatophilaceae; genus Modestobacter; species Modestobacter versicolor_A. The sequence goes on from NZ_JABGDB010000012.1 coordinate 36,420, forward strand.
TCGCGGTCAGCTGGCCGGCGTCGTAGGGCTTGATGACCGCCATCCGCGCCTCGGGGACGGTGATGGAGGCCATCTGCGGGATCGGCGTGAACGCGCCGTAGTAGTCGACCACGATCTTGTTGAACATGGAGGGGGCGGCGCGGCCGGTGCGCACGGAACCGAGGTCCTCGCGGGCGACCGACAAGGCCTTGTCCATCCGCTCCTCGGCGTCGAGCAGGGTGTCGTCGATCACGGGGTTCTCTCCTCCTGCGGCAGTGCCGCCGTGCTGGCCGGTGGGTGTGCGCCGGGTACGTGCGCGGAGACGTCCGGCGACCGTCGTCCGTACCCCGAGCCGGTCGGGTCAGACCGGCTGGCTGATCAGCGTGCCGATCCTCTCACCTGCGACCGCGTGGGCGATGTTGCCGTCCTTCAGCAGGTTGAACACGACGATGGGCATCCGGTTGTCCATGCAGAGGCTGATCGCGGTGGCGTCGGCGACCTTCAGCTGCTTGGCCAGCACCGTGCCGTAGTCCAGGTCGGTGTACATGGTGGCCGCCGGGTTGGTGCGCGGGTCGTCGTCGTAGACCCCGTCCACCCCGTTCTTGGCCATCAGCAGCACCTGGCAGCCGATCTCCAGCGCGCGCTGGGCGGCGACGGTGTCGGTGGAGAAGTAGGGCATCCCGGCGCCGGCGCCGAAGATGACCAGCCGGCCCTTCTCCAGGTGCCGGACGGCCTTGCGCGGGATGTAGGGCTCGGCCACCTGGCCCATGGTGATCGCGGTCTGCACCCGGGTCTCCAGGCCCACCTGCTCGCAGAAGGCCTGCAGGGCCAGCGCGTTCATGACCGTGCCGAGCATGCCCATGTAGTCGGCGTGCCGGCGGTCCATGCCGGCCTCGGCCAGCTCGGCGCCGCGGAAGAAGTTGCCCCCGCCGACGACGACGGCGACCTGCGTGCCGCCGTGCACGACCTCGGCGAGCTGCTCGGCGATACGGTGCACGATGCCGCCGTCGACCCCGACGCTGCCGCCACCGAAGGCCTCGCCGGAGAGCTTGAGCAGCACCCGGCGGTAGCCGCTGCCGTCGGTCGGGACGGAGGCGGCCGGGGCGAAGAGCAGCCCCTCGGAGTTCGGGGCAGCGGTGGTGTCGGTCACGTGGCGGGTCCCTCGGGTCGGTGGCGTCGTGGGTGGATCCTGCCCCATCGCCGAGCGCGGGTCCGCCGCGTCGCCGTCCGGACAGCAGATCGGCCCCGCTGCCCCCACGCCTCGCGAGCTCGGCGTGGGCCCCTGCAGCGGGGCCGATCTGGTGCTGCGTGTTGCTAGGCCTGGCCGACCTCGAAGCGGGCGAACCGCTCCACGGTGAGGCCGGCGTCGGCGATGACCTGCTGCACCGTGCGCTTCGGCTCGGTGATGGAGGGCTGCTCCAGCAGGACGAAGTCCTTGTAGTAGGCGTTGACCCGACCCTCGACGATGCGGGTGATCGCCTGCTCGGGCTTGCCCTCCTCCTTGGCCGTCTGCTCGGCGACCCGGCGCTCGGTCTCGACGGCGTCGGCCGGGACCTCGTCGCGGTTCAGGTAGCGCGGGCGGGCGGCGGCGATGTGCATCGCCAGCGAGCGGGCCGCGTCGGCGTCGCCGCCGGTGTACTGCACGGCGACACCGATGGCCGGGGGCAGGTCCGTCGCCCGCTTGTGCAGGTAGACGGCGGTCTCGCCCTCGAACACGGCGAAGCGGGACAGCACCAGCTTCTCGCCGATCCGGGCCGACTCGCCCTCGACCAGCTTCTCGACCGTCTGGCCGTCGACCTCGGTGGCCAGCAGCGCGGCGACGTCGGCCGGCTTCTGCGCCAGGACGACGTCGAGCAGGCGCTCGGCGAGCGCGACGAAGTCGGCGTTCTTGGCGACGAAGTCGGTCTCGCAGTCGAGCTCGAGCAGCGCGCCGTCACGGGTGACGACGACGCCGTTGGTCGTGGAGCGCTCGAGGCGCTTGCCCACGTCCTTGGCGCCCTTGACGCGGAGGAACTCGATGGCCTTGTCGTAGTCGCCATCGGCCTCGGTCAGGGCCTTCTTCGAGTCCATCATGCCGGCGCCGGTGGCGTCACGGAGACGCTTCACGTCGGCTGCGGTGAAGGCGGGCATGTCACTTCCTCTGTCTGGTGGGGCGGGGGTGCGGACGTGCGGCGGCGCCGCTGCCCGTCACCGGTGGGGTGACGGGCAGCGGCGCCGGTGCGGACTAGCCGTTCTGGGCGCCCTGGGTGCCCGTGGAGGTGTCACCGGTGGCCGGCACGCCCTCGACAGGGGCGACCTCGGTGGCGGTGACCGCCGGCGGCTCGGCCGGGGTCTCCGGCAGCTCCGTGGCGGTGGCCGGGGCGGCGTCGGGCGCAGCGGCGTCGGCGACCGGGGCGACGGCGTCAGTGGCCGGCGCAGCGGCGTCGGCGCCACCGGTGAGGAGCTCGCGCTCCCAGTCGGCCAGCGGCTCGGCGGCCGGGGTCTCGGCGCCGTCCTCGGTGCGACCGGCGTTGGCCTGCGCGGCCGAGCGGGCCATCAGGCCCTCGGCGACCGCGTCGGCGATGACGCGGGTCAGCAGCGCGGTGCTGCGGATGGCGTCGTCGTTGCCCGGGATCTTGTAGTCGACCTCGTCGGGGTCGCAGTTGGTGTCCAGGATCGCGACGACCGGGATGTTCAGCTTGCGAGCCTCGCCGACGGCGATGTGCTCCTTCTTGGTGTCCACGATCCAGACGGCGCTGGGCACCTTCTTCATGTCGCGGATGCCGCCGAGGGAGCGCTCGAGCTTGGCCTTCTCGCGGGAGAGGACCAGCTGCTCCTTCTTCGACAGGCTGACCAGCGCGCCGGTCTGCTCGAGGTCCTCGAGCTCCTTGAGGCGCTCCAGCCGCTTGTAGACGGTCTGGAAGTTGGTGAGCATGCCGCCCAGCCAGCGCTGGTTGACGTAGGGCATGCCGACCCGGGTCGCCTGCTCGGCGATGACCTCCTGCGCCTGGCGCTTGGTCCCGATGAACATGATCGAACCGCCGTGGGCGACGGTCTGCTTCACGAACTCGTAGGCCTGGTCGATGTAGCCCAGCGTCTGCTGGATGTCGATGATGTAGATGCCGTTGCGCTCGGTGAAGATGAAGCGCTTCATCTTCGGGTTCCAGCGACGGGTCTGGTGCCCGAAGTGGACCCCGCTGTCGAGCAGGTTCTTCATGCTGACGACTGCCACGTGGCGCCGCCTTCCTTCTCGTGCGCGGCCGGCCGGGGCCGGTACCGCGCTGCTCGGTTGTCGCACGCGCTCCGGTGGAGCGCCGCCCTGGTGTCCGGCCGCGCCACCGAACCCGCCCGGAGGGCGGGACCGAGGTGGCGACTGCCCCGCTGCAGCAGCGGGAAGAGGACACGCGAAGTCGATCCGTCAGGGACGGACCGCACCGACGAGCATACGCGCCCGCCCGGGGCGCCCTGACCAGGTCGTCCCCAGCTCGGCCGACCGTCCACAGCCGCCCTCCTGCGGACCCGGACGGCGGCCGGGACGCGGAGGGTCGACCGGGTGTCCCGCACCCGGTCGCTGGTCCTCGTCCTCGTTCTGGTCCTCGCCGTCCTCTCCTGCCTCGGCACGGCGCCACCGGCGTGGGGAGCGCCCGGTCCGTGGCAGCTGCCGCTGCCCGGGCAGCTGCTGGTCGCCCGGCCGTTCGACCCGCCGCCGGGCCCCTACGCGGCCGGGCACCGCGGCGCGGACCTCGCCGGCACCGCCGGGCAGCCGGTGCTGTCGGCCGGGGCGGGGGTGGTGGCGTTCGCCGGCCTGGTGGCCGGGCGCCCGGTGGTGAGCGTCGAGCACCCCGGCGGGCTGCGGACGACGTACGAGCCGGTGCAGCCGACGGTGGCCGCCGGGCAGCCGGTGGCCCGGGGATCGCCGCTCGGCGTGCTGGTGGCCGGGCACGTCGGCTGCCCGGTGGCGGCGTGCCTGCACTGGGGCCTGCGCCGGTCGGGCACCTACCTCGACCCGCTGTCGCTGCTGCGGCCGCCCCGGGTCCGGCTGCTGCCGTGGCACGGCTGAGGGCGGCCGGGGCCCGGCGTTACGGTCGGCGCGTGCGATTCCGGCGCAGGTCCTCGTCCCGACCCGACCAGACCGGGGCGGAGGTACCGGGCGAGCAGGACCCCGCCCAGGTGCTCGGCGACCTGCAGCGGGTGGTCGACCGCTTCGGCTGGGCGGTGCTGCACGGCGGCGGTGGCGGCCCGGACGACCCGCGCTGGTCGCACACGGTGGGCCTGCACGGCTTCGGCCACCCGGAGGTGGTCGTCGTCGGGCTGCCGTTCGAGGCCGGCGAGACCTACCTCAACCTGGTCGGCGAGGCGGTGCGCGCCGGTGCGGCGTTCCCCGCCGGTGTCACCACCACGGCGCTGACCGACGCCAGCTCCCCCGTGGTCTTCATCCGCGTGGAGGACACCGCGCGGCTGGCGGTGCTCGAGCAGCTGTACGGCAGCGTGGACGCGCTGCAGCTGGTGTGGCCGGACTCCGCCGGCCGGCTGCCCTGGCAGGAGGGCCACCGCAACCCGGCGGCGGCCCAGCCGCTGCTGGGTCCGCGCCCCGGGGAGTAGGCCGGCGCCGCGGTCCGGCGCCGGGCCGTCAGGCGATGTCGGCGAGCTTGCCGCGCAGGTGCAGGACCGCCTTGGTGTGCAGCTGGCAGATCCGGCTCTCGGTCACCCCGAGCACCCGGCCGATGTCGGCCAGGGTGAGGCCCTCGAAGTAGTAGAGGCTGACGACGACCTTCTCCCGCTCGGGCAGCTGCTCGACGGCGCGGGCCAGCAGCTGGCGGGCCTCGCCGTGCTCGGCCATCGCCTGCGGGTCCAGCGCGCTGGTGTCCTTGAGGGTGTCGACCAGCCGCGGGGCGGACCCGTCGTCGTCCACCAGCAGCTCGTCGAGGGCCACCACGTTGACCAGGGACAGCTGGCCGAGGAACTTGCGGATCTCCTCGACGTCCATGTCCATCTCGTCGGCGATCTCCTCGTCGGTCGGGCTGCGCTGCAGCTTGGCCTCCAGGGCGGCGACCGTCCGCTCGAACTGGCGCGCCTTCATCCGCACCGACCGCGGGATCCAGTCGGTGGAGCGGAGCTCGTCGATGATCGCGCCGCGGATCCGGGCCATCGCGTAGCTCTCGAACTTGATCTCGCGCTCCGGCTCGAACCGGGTGATCGCGTCGATGAGCCCGAAGGTGCCGTAGGAGACCAGGTCGGCCTGCTCGACGTGCGCGGGCAGACCGCTGCCGACCCGGCCGGCCACGTACTTGACCAGCGGCGCGTAGTGCAGGATCAGCCGGTCCCGCAGGCCGCTGTCCCGGTCGACGACGTAGCGGGCCCAGAGGTCGGCGATGAACGCGTCCGGGTCCTCGCTGCTGAGCTGGTGGACCGTCGCCTCAGACACGTGCACTCCCCCGCTGGACCGACTTCTGCAACTGCTGCAACGACGCTCTCCTCATGCTCGTGGGTGGGCCTGGGCGTGGACCGCCCGCAGCCGCTCGACCGTCACGTGCGTGTAGACCTGCGTCGTGGCGAGGCTAGCGTGACCCAGCAGCTCCTGGACGCTGCGGAGGTCGGCGCCGCCCTCCAGGACGTGCGTCGCCGCCGAGTGCCGGAACCCGTGCGGGCCGATGTCGGGGACTCCGGGGGCCGCTGCCACGGCGGCGTGGACCACCCGGCGGGCCTCGCGGGGGTCGAGCCGGCCGCCCCGGGTGCCGAGCAGGAGGGCCGGGCCGCTGGAGCCGGTGGCGAGCACCGGGCGCCCGCGGACCAGCCAGTCCTCCAGCGCCGCGGCGGCCGGGGCACCGAACGGGACGCTGCGCTCCTTGCGGCCCTTGCCCAGCACCCGCAGCAGCCGGCGGCCGCGGTCCACGTCGTCGACGTCCAGCCCGACCAGCTCGCCGACGCGGATGCCGCTGGCGTACAGCAGCTCGACGACCAGGGCGTTGCGCAGCCGCAGCGCCGTGTCGGCGGGTGCTTCCTCCCCGGCAGCGGGCTGGGCGGCCTGCTCGAGCACGGCCCGGGCCTGGTCGGCGCCGAGGACCCCGGGCAGGGTCCGGTGCGCGCGCGGGCTGGACAGCCGCAGCCCGACGTCCTCGGCCAGCTGGCCGGTGCGCCGCAGGTGGGCGGTGAACGACCGGGCCGAGGCGGCGCGGCGCGCCGTCGTCGAGCGGCCGTCGCCCTTGGCCCGGCCCTGGGCCAGCCAGCTGCGCAGGGCCGCGAGGTCGAGGGCCGCGACGGTCGTCCCGCTGCGGCGGACCAGGTGGTCGAGCAGCGAGACCACGTCGCCGACGTACCCGCGGACGGTGTGCGGGGACAGGTCGCGCTGCAGCCGGAGGTGCTCCTCCCAGCTGTCCAGGGACTCAGCGAGCGCCGGCGGCAGGGCGGCGCGCAGCTCTGCTGTCCCGGTGGCCATGGCGGCAGGGTCCGTCGACGGGCGCGGGTGGGTCAACCGGACGCGCCGCAGTCCGGCCGCGGGGAGACGCACCCGACTGTCGTACCCCTGCGCTTGGCTGGGCACCCGCCGACCGGCGGACCACGACAGGAGGCCGTCATGAGCGTCGAGCTGGTCAACCCCACCGGACTGCCGGTGCCCACCGCGTACGTGCAGCTGTCGGTCGCCACCGGCAGCCGGACCGTCTACCTGTCCGGGCAGGTGGCGCGGGACGCGGGTGGGGAGCCCGTCGGCACCGGCGACCTCGCCGCCCAGGTGGAGCAGGCCTACACCAACGTCGCCACCGCGCTCGCCGCGGTCGGCGGCAGCTTCGCCGACGTGGCCAAGCTGACCGTCTACGTCGTCGACTACGCCCCGGAGAAGATGGGCGACCTGATGACCGGGGTCGGCCGGGTGGTGGAGCGGCTGGGCATCGACCCGATCCGGCCGATCACCCTCATCGGGGTCGCCGCGTTGGGCGAGCCGGACCTGCTCGTCGAGGTGGAGGCCGTGGCCGTCCTCGACTGAGGTCGGGAGCAGCGGTCACGCCCGCCCCCCGGCTCGGGGCGTCCGGGGAGGGGGCGTGACCCGCCAGCCGGTGCCGGTCCACTCGACCAGGTCGTGCAGCTCCAGGACCGGCAGCACCCGGAGCACGTCGACCACCTCGCAGCCGGCGACCGTAGCCAGCCGCTCGGGTGGGACCCCGACGCGCACCGGGCAGGCGTCGAGCACCCGGCGGGCCACGTCGGACAGCGAGTCCAACGCCGAGGAGGGCCGGGCGGCGGGGTCGGCGAGGTCGGCGCCCAGCCGGCCCACCTGCTGCACCACCTCGGCCGCCGACGTCACCAGGACCACCCGGTGCTCCTCGTCGCGCAGCAGCTCGTGGCAGCCGACGCTCATCGCGGACGTGACCGGTCCGGGGACGGCCATCACCTGCTTGCCGAGGTCGCGGGCCCGGTGAGCGGTGGCCTGCGCACCCGACCGGGCCGCGGCCTCGACGACCACGGTGCCCTGGGTGAGCGCGGCGATGAGCCTGTTCCGCACGAGGAACCGGTGCTTCAGCGGGGCGCACCCCGGCGCCCACTCGCTGACCAGCAGTCCGTCGTCGTCCAGCAGCCGGGCGAACAGGGCGGAGTGGGCACTGGGGTAGGCGCGGTCGACCCCGCACGCCAGCACGGCGACCGTCGGCGCCCCGGCGGCGAGGGCACCCCGGTGGGCGGCGGCGTCGATGCCGTACGCGCCACCGGACACCGTCGTCCAGCCTCGCTCCCCCAGCCCGTGCCCCAGCTCCGCGGCGACGTGCTCGCCGTAGGCCGTCGACGCCCGCGAGCCGACCAGCGCCACCGACTGCTCGACCAGGTCACCGAGCGGCCGGTCGCCGCGCACCCACAGCGCCAGCGGCGGCACCAGGGCCTTGGTCCGGTCCGGCTGGTCGCGGTGCTCGAGCGGCAGCTGGGAGGCGCGCAGCGTGAGGCAGTGCAGCGCCGGCGCCGGCCACTCGTCGTCCTCGGGCACGACCAGCCGCGCACCGCAGCGCCCGGCCCGGACCAGGTCGTCCTCGGCCAGGTCCTCCGCCGCCCGCCGGCCGACCAGCGCCTGCACCGTCGGCGGACCCCCACCGGCCCGCAGCGCGCGCTCGGCCTCGACCGGGCCCACCCGCTCGACGAAGCGCCACGCGTCGACCGAGCCCGGCTCGACCGCCCGGGACAGCCACGCCCGCGCCCGCCGCACCGGGTGCTCCGCCATACCGCTCACGCCGCCACCCGCTGCAGCCGCAGGCCCAGGGCCTCGGCGACCTGGTCCGGGCCCGGGGTGACCCGGCCCGCCAGGTCGGCCAGCGTCCAGGCGACCCGCAGCACCCGGTCGAAGCCGCGGACCGACAGCGCGCCGCGTTCCAGGGCGCGCTCGGCCAGCGCCAGCGAACTGCGGGCCACCGGCCAGCGGTCCCGCAGCAGCCGGCCGGGCACCTGGCTGTTCAGGGCCAGGCCGGTGCCGGCCAGCCGCTCGGCCGCCGCCGCCCGCGCGGCCCGCACCCGCGCGGCGACCACCGCGGTCGACTCGGGCCGGCCGACGCCGTCGAGCCAGGCGGCCCGGGTGACCGGCGGCAGCGTGACCCGCAGGTCGATCCGGTCCAGCAGCGGGCCGGACAGCCGGGACTGGTACCGCCGTCGCTCCAGCGGGCTGCAGGTGCAGGCGGTGTCGCCGGCGGCGCTGGCGCACGGGCAGGGGTTGGCCGCCAGCACCAGCTGCGCCCGGCAGGGGAAGGTCGCCGACCCGTTGGCCCGGTGGATGGTCACCGAACCGCGTTCCAGCGGCTGGCGCAGCGTGTCCAGCACGGCGCGGGGGAACTCCGGCGCCTCGTCGAGGAACAGCACCCCGCGGTGGGCCCGGCACAGCGCGCCGGGGCGGATCTGCCCCGAGCCGCCGCCCACCAGCGCGGCCATCGTCGCCGAGTGGTGCGGCGCCTCGAAGGTGGGCCTGGTCACCAGCGGGGCACCGGGCGGCAGCGTGCCGGCGATGGAGGCGATCGCGGTGACCTCCAGCGCCGCCTGCTCGTCCAACGGGGGCAGCAGGCCCGGCAGCCGCTCGGCGAGCATCGTCTTCCCCGCGCCCGGCGGTCCGGTGAGGAAGACGTGGTGCCCACCGGCCGCGGCGACCTCGACGGCCCGGCGGCCGGCGGCCTGGCCCACCACGTCGGCCAGGTCCGGTCCCGGCGGCGGCGGAGCCACCGGTGCCCGCTCGTGCGGCGGCAGCGCGGCCGCACCCCGCAGGTGGGCGATCACCTGGCCGAGGGTGGCGGCGGCCAGCACCTCGATGCCCTCGACCAGGTCGGCCTCGTCGGCGTTCTCCCGCGGGACGACTACCTGCCGGTGGCCTGCCCGGGCTGCGGCCAGCGCAGCGGGCAGCACCCCGCGCACGGCGCGCAGCGAGCCGTCCAGCCCGAGCTCGCCGAGCAGCACCAGGTCCCGGACGCTGCCGACCGGGAGCACCTCGGCGGCCGCCAGCACCGCCACGGCCAGCGCCAGGTCGAAACCGCTGCCCTGTTTCGGCATCGCCGCCGGGGAGAGCCCGATGGTCACCCGGCGCAACGGGAAGTCGTGGCCGGCGTTCACCACCGCCGCCCGCACCCGGTCCACCGACTGCCGCACCACCGCATCGGGCAGCCCGACGAGCGCGACGGTCGGCACCCCCGGGGCCAGGTCGACCTCCACCTCCACCATCGCCCCCTGCACGCCGGCCAGCCCCACCGACCAGGTCCGCGCGAGCGCCATCAGAACGCGTTCCGCAGGTGCGTGACCCGGACCGGACCGGACCGCGGCACGTGCACCCCGACGACGTCGAAGCGCAGGTCGGGGGCGTGGTGGTCGTGCGCGGCGAGCCACGAGCGGGCCAGCAGCCGCAGCCGGCGCCGCTTGGCGGGGGTGACCGCCTCCACGGCGTGCCCGAAGCCCGTCCCGGTGCGGGTCTTGACCTCGCAGAACACCAGCGCGTCGCCGTCCCGGGCGACGAGGTCGAGCTCGCCGTCGCGGCAGCGCCAGTTGCGGTCGAGCACCAGCAGTCCGGCGTCGGCGAGCGCCCGGACGGCGACCCGCTCGCCGAAGGCGCCGAGGGCGGCGCGGTGGTCCGGCCGGGAGTTCTCAGGTGTGGGCACCCGTCGACCGTGACGGCCGGGCACCCAGCACCGGAAGGCCGGCGGCGGAGCTGTGGACGGAGCTGCCGGCTGTGGACAGCGGCGAGCCGCCCGCCGTCAGCTGCGGTCAGGCTGCCGGCATGGCGGAGGGGTCAGGGCATGCGGGGCTGGTCGGGCAGCTCGAGGTCGGGCTTGTCGAGCTCCTCGACGTTGACGTCCTTGAACGTCACCACCCGCACGTTCTTCACGAACCGGGCCGGGCGGTACATGTCCCACACCCAGGCGTCGGTGAGGTTGAGCTCGAAGAACACCTCACCGCCGGCGTCGCGCACCTGCAGGTCGACGCTGTTGGCCAGGTAGAAGCGCCGCTCGGTCTCCACGACGTAGGAGAACTGGCGGACGATGTCCTTGTACTCGCGATAGAGCTGCAGCTCCATCTCGGTCTCGTACTTCTCGAGGTCCTCGGTGCTCATCGCGCGTGCTCCATCGGTGCCGGGGACATCACTGCTGGGACATCTCGTGCCCGTTCGTCGACTGCTGGGACGACCGGTGCCGGCCCATCATCGTGCATGCCGGCCGTCGTGGGCACCGGCAGTGCCCGCGCGGCCTGCGCGTCCCGGGCCCGGGCGACGTTGACGAACCGCATCCGGTGCTCCGGGCAGGGCCCGTGCTCGTCGAGGGCGGCGCTGTGCACGTCGGTGATGTAGCCCTTGTGCTCGGCGAACCCGTACTGCGGGAACCGCTCGTGCAGCTCGAGCATCGTCCGGTCCCGGGTCACCTTCGCCAGCACCGAGGCGGCCGCGACGCAGGCGGCGACCCGGTCGCCCTTCCAGACGGCCAGCGACGGCTGCGACAGCCCGCTCACCGGGAACCCGTCGGTGAGCACGTAGTCCGGCACCGGGTCCAAGCCGCGCACCGCACGGCGCAGCGCCTCGATGTTGGTCACGTGCATGCCGCGCGCGTCGAGGTCGCCCACCGGGATGGCCACCACCGACCAGGCGACCGCCCGGTCCACGACCTCGGCGTAGACCTCCTCGCGGGTCGCCGGGGTGAGCAGCTTCGAGTCCGCCAGCCCCGGCACGCGTCCCCGCTTGCCGGCCGGCAGCACGCAGGCCGCGGCGACCAGCGGCCCGGCGCAGGCGCCGCGGCCGGCCTCGTCGGCCCCGGCGATCGCGGCGAACCCCCGTCGGCGCAGCGACCGCTCCATCACCCAGAGGGCGTCGGTGGGCTCGTCGGAAGCGGGCGGGCGCCCCGTCCGGGACGCGGTGTGGACAGGTCGGACAGCCATCGCCTGCCGACCCTACGTCGGGGGGACGACGACCGGCGCAGGGCCACCGCGGGGCCGCGTCGCCGGCGTCGCACCCTGGTCCGGACGGCACACGAGCCGGTCCCCGGGGGAACGGGGACCGGCTCGTGGCGGCCTGCCCGGCGGGCGTCCGCCGGCCGGGCAGGCCGACCGGGGCGGGAGCCGCCCCGGTGGTCCTGCCGGTCCGGGCGCCGTGGGGTCAGGCGCCCGGACCGACGTGCTGCTCCGCCCGGCTCAGGCGCCGGTGGAGGTCAGGGAGTGGGCGCCGCAGGTGCACCCGGGGTTGCGGGCCGAGAGGACCAGGGAGACCGCGTGCGCCCGGTCCCGGGCACCCAGCTTGCGCAGGATCGCCTTCACGTGGGACTTCA
>NZ_JABGDB010000013.1:0-31457 GCF_041028285.1 Modestobacter versicolor
CGCGCGTGGGAAGGCGCGCGAAACCGCGCGTGGGAAGGCGCGCGAAACCGCGCGTGGGAAGGCGCGCGAAAGCGCACGTGGGGGTCAGCCGCGGCGGCGGATGGCGTCGAAGAGCACGCCCTGCAGGTCCTCGGGGTCCAGCGCCTGGTACGCCGCACCCCCGGTGGCCGCGCCGACCTGCTCGAGTGCGTCCAGGTCGGCGTCCGGGCCCAGGGCGATGCCGATGACCTTCACCGGCCGGGCGGGGTCGGCCTCGCTGCGCAGGGTGGCCAGCAGCTCGTCGAGCTGGATGCCGGCGTCGTCCTCGTTCTCGCCGTCGGTGATCAGCACGACGCTGTTCACCGACGCCGGGTCGTAGGCCTCCCGGGCGGCCCGGACGGCGGCCAGGGTGGTGTCGTACAGGCCGGTCCCGCCGGGCGCCAGCAGCGAGGGGATGGCGTCGAACTGCTCGGTGAGCAGCTGCCGCTGGGTCTTGCCGCCCACGTCGGCGCCGAAGGGCCGCAGCGGCGCCAGCTCGACGTGGTCGACCGCGCCGTCGAGCTGGGAGGCGAAGGCCCACACGCCCCCGGAGTACGAGTCGGGCAGCAGCGTCAGGGCGCTCTTGGTGGCGTCCCGGGCCAGCGTCGCCCGGGTGCCGCTGCCGGCGGGGGCGTTCATCGAGGTGGAGACGTCGATGACGGTGAGCAGCCGGGACGGCGTGGCCAGGCTGGACAGCCGGCCGAGCAGCGCCTGCAGCGCCGCGGCGTCCAGCTGCATCGCCGCGGGGGCGGCCTCCTGCACCCCGGTGCCCAGCCCCGCGCCGTCCGGGGCGGTGCCCTCGAGGTCGCGGAACCCGGCCGCGCGGGCCCGGTCGCCGACCTCGGCGCCGGTGAGCACCCCGGTCACCGCCTCGACGGCGGCCTGCGCCTCGTCCGCGGCCGACACCTGGAGCACCGGGTAGTCCAGCGACGGCGACCCGTCCCGCGGGTAGACCGCGACGAGGGAGTCCGAGCCCGCCGCCCGGTTGGCGGTGAGCACCTCCTGCTCGCTCACCGGCACGAGCGGTGCGTCGGCGCCGCCCTCGGTCCCGGCGGTGATCGCGTCGGCCGCGGTCGGCACGTCGCCGCGGCCGGCGGCCAGCACGGCCTGGACGACGGCGTTGTCGGCGGCCTCACCGCCGCCCAGCGACTGCCGGACGGCGGCCAGCACGGACAGCCCCTCGGCGCTCGCGGCCAGGTCGGGGACGGCGAGCGGGCGGTCGGTGGTCAGCGCCTCGCCCCAGGTCGGCGGGGTGGTCAGCCAGCCGAGGCCCTCGGCGGCGGCGCGGCTGGTGGCCAGCACCAGCGGCGAGGTCGCCAGCGAGCCGGCGGGCGTGAGCCCGGCGTCCCCGGCGCGGGCGGCCCACAGCGACGAGTCGGGCACCCACACCTGGGGGAGCTCCGGTGCGGCCAGCGCGCCGAGGTCGGCGAGGGTCTGCAGCGGCTCCTCCGCCGTCACCTCGGCGACCGCGCAGGAGTCCTCGTCCAGCGCCGTGGGCTCGGCGAGCAGCCCGCCCACCAGCGACTCCGCCTCGGGGGCGACGGTGACCCGGACGGTCTGCTCGTCGGTGCAGCCGACGGCCACGGCGTCGTCCTCGCGCGACGTCCACCAGAGCAGCCCGGCGGCGAGCACGGCGACGAGGAGGACGGCCAGGCCGCCGAGCAGGGCCGGCCGGCCGGCGAGGCCCGAGCGCGCGCGGGCGCGGCTGTGGGAGGCGTGGCGCCCCATCTGGGTGTCTCCGTCTGTGTGCGAGGTCCCGAGCTGGTGCCCGGCGCGCCAGTGCAGGCGCCCGCCGGGCATCGGTCGGCCGGAACTCTACCCACGCGGGGGACGTCGTTTCCCCCCGCGGTCGGCGCGTCGGCTGCCCGGGCGGGGTGGGGCGTGGTAGGGCGCCGTCAGCCGGTCTGGACGGCGGCGGCCTCGCGCTGGGCGGCGAACCACGCGACGGTGGCGCGCAGCCCTTCTTCGGAGGTCACCGTCGGACGCCAGCCCAGCGCCTGCTCGGCGCGGGTGGTGTCGGGGCGGCGCACCTTGGGGTCGTCGACGGGCAGGTCGATGAAGCCGATCTCGGACGCCGAGCCGGTGAGCCGCACGATCCAGCGGGCCAGCTCGAGCATGGACAGCTCGTCGGGGTTGCCGATGTTCATCGGTCCGGTCTCGGTCGAGAACGCCAGCGCGAGGATGCCGCGCACGGTGTCGTCGACGTAGCAGATCGACCGGGTCTGCGAGCCGTCGCCGGCCACGGTCAGCGGCTCGCCGGCGAGCGCCTGGCCGACGAAGGCGGGGATGGCGCGGCCGTCGTCGGGCCGCATCCGCGGGCCGTAGGTGTTGAAGATCCGCACGATCGCGGTGTCGGTGCCCTGCGAGGTGCGGTAGGCGGTGGTCAGCGCCTCGCTGAACCGCTTCGCCTCGTCGTAGACCCCGCGCGGGCCGACCGGGTTCACGTTCCCCCAGTACTCCTCGCGCTGCGGGTGCTCCAGCGGGTCGCCGTAGACCTCGGAGGTGGAGGCCAGCAGGAACCGGGCCCCCTTGTCCTTGGCCAGGCCGAGGGCGTGCAGGGTGCCCAGGCTGCCGACCTTGAGGGTCTCGATCGGCATCTTCAGGTAGTCCAGCGGGCTCGCCGGCGAGGCGAAGTGCAGCACCAGGTCGACCGGCCCGGGCACGTGCACGTAGTCGGTGATGTCGCAGCGGACCAGCCGGAAGCCGGGGTGCTCCATCAGGTGCAGCACGTTCTCCGGGGAGCCGGTGAGGAAGTTGTCCAGGCAGACCACCTCGACGCCGCGGTCGAGCAGGTGCTCGCACAGGTGGGAGCCGAGGAAACCGGCCCCGCCGGTGACCACCGCGCGCTTGATCTCCCGCGTGCCCCGCACCTGACCTCGTACCGCCATGTCCCGCTCCCGTCCGCCGCGCTGCGCCCTGCTCGCGGGGCGGGTACCCGCAAGATCACCCGGCAACCACTTCGGACGTGAACTGATCCGGACGACGCGGGCCGCCGGCCTCCCGGAGGAGACCGGCGGCCCGGAGCTGCCCCGCCCTGCTGTGCCTCAGTCGACCGCGGACTCCTCGTCCGGGATGCCGTTCTCCGGCGGGGTGGCGGCCTCGACGTCGGACTCGGTGATCTCGGAGTCACCGACGTCGGTCAGCTGGACCGGCCGCACCTCCTCGGTGCTGGTGCCGGTGATCCGGCTGATCGACATGCCGCCGGTGCCCAGGTGGCTGTCCGCGGAGTAGCGGAACGGGGCGAGCACCGGGCCCTCCCAGTCGCCGCCGGCGGTCTCGATCGCCTCGACCAGACCGTCGCGGGTCGGGTTCTGGCCGGCGGCCTGCAGCGCCTGGACCGTCGTGTACGCCTGCGCCATGCCGTAGATCCGGTAGTTGGTCAGCTCGCCCTCCTGGCCCGAGGCGTCCCAGATCTCCTGGAACAGCTGCACCCACGGGTCGTCCGGCTCGTCGACCGTCGGCAGGTAGTCGGTGGTCAGCGTGCCGTCGAGCACGCTGGCGTCGGTCACCTTGCCCTGCGAGAAGTTGTTCAGCAGCGAGCCGACCAGCGTCGGGTCCGAGCCGACGTTGGAGTAGAACCACTGCGGCTGGTAGCCCAGCTGCAGGGCCGCCAGCTGCGACAGCGCGGTGTAGCTGGGCACGTTGAAGCCGACGACGAAGTCGGCACCGGCGGCCTGCAGCGCCGCGATCTGCGGGCCGATGGCGGTGTTGCCCGGGGTGTACCGCTCGGCCGCGACGACCTGGTCGTCGATGAACTCGCGGATGCCGGCCTCGCCGTCCTCGCCGAAGTCGTCGTCCTGGAGGAAGAGGCCGACCTTGGCGTCCGGGAACTCGTCGGCGATGTACTGGCCGATGATCTTCCCCTCGCTCTCGTAGTCGGTCTGCCAGCCGAACGTGTAGGGGTTGGTCTCCGGGTCGTCGCCCCACAGCAGCGACCCCGAGGACACGAACAGGTCGGGCACGCCCTCGCTGTTGAGGAAGTCCAGGACGGCGCTGTGCGTCGGCGTGCCGAGGCCGCCGACGATCGCGAAGACCTCGTCCTCGAGCACCAGCTGGTTGACCACCTGGCTGGTGTTGGTCGGGTTGTAGGCGTCGTCGCGGTAGACGTACTCGACCTGCCGGCCGTTGACCCCGCCGTTGTCGTTCACGTGGTCGAAGTACGCCTGCGCGCCGGTCGGGATCTCGCTGTAGCCGGGGGCGGCCACGCCGGTCAGCGGGAAGTGCGCACCGAGCTTGATCGAGTCCTCGGTGATGCCGATGTCGGAGGCTTCGTTGGCGCCGCCGGAGTTCCCGCCGCCGCCGTCGCCGTCGTCGCCGCCCCCACCGCAGGCGGCGAGGGAGGAGGCGACGGTGGCGGCGGCCAGGACGGTCACGAGACGTCGGGAGGATCTGGACAACGGTTCTCCTCTGGTGCGGCCCGGGCTGCGTTGCCCGGGGGTCGGTGGGGAGCTGGGGTGGAGCCGACGGCGCGTCGTCACCCGGGGGTCGAACGGGCGGCGCGGGTGGCCCGGTGGGCGAGCCAGCGCATCCGCAGGGTGCCGACCAGGCCGGCCGGGGCGAAGATCATCGCCAGCACGAGCACCACGCCGTAGACGAACGGGGCCAGCTGGGCGGCCTCGGTGCTGTCCAGGCCCCAGCCGCTGCCCAGGTCGGTGACGAACGGCGGCAGGAAGACCAGCAGCGCCGACCCGAGCAGCGCGCCCAGCAGGCTGCCCAGCCCGCCGATGACGATCGCGGTCAGCAGCGACAGCGACAGCACGAGGGTGAAGCCGCTGGGCGCGGCGAGCCGGACGACCAGCGCGAGCACGCCGCCGGCCAGGCCCGCCGCCGCGGCGCTGACCACGAAGGCCAGCACCCGCCAGGCGCCGAGGTGGATGCCGGCCAGCTCGGCGGCCACCTCCTGGTCGCGGACCGCCCGCCAGGTGCGGCCGATCCGGCTGCGCACCAGGTTGGCGAGCACGAACCAGGTGACGAGCAGGCAGATGGCACCCACGTACGCCAGCCACTTGGTGTTGGTGGCCGGGTTGCCCGACACCGCGTCGATGAACGCCTCGAACCACTCGGGTGCCCGCGGCGCGCGCACCCGCAGCCCCTGGTCGCCGCCGAGCCAGTCGTTGAAGTAGATGGCCAGCCCGGGCAGGCCGACGGCGAGGGCGAGCGTGGCGCCGGCCAGGTACGGCCCGTGCAGCCGGGCGGCCGCCACGCCGACCAGGGCGCCGACCGCGATGGCCACCACCGTCGAGGCGAGCAGGACGACGGGCAGCGGCAGCGGTTCGTCCGCGGACAGGAACAGCGCGGTCGTGTACGCGCCGACGGCCATCAGGGCGCCGTGGCCGAGCGAGATCTGGCCGTTCATCCCGGTCAGCACGGTGAGCCCGCCGGCGGCGATCGCGTAGTAGCTCAGGGTGGCGAGCTGGGAGTTGGTGAACGGGTCGGTCACCTCGAGCAGCACCACGGCGGCCACCGCGCCCACGACCACCAGCAGCAGGTGGCGCAGCAGCGTGGAGCGGGGGAGGAGGGTCCGCCCGCCGGTGGCCGCTGCGGACGGGGCGTCGGCCGCGGCCGTCGCCGCGGTCGGGGGGTCGTCGGTGGCCGCGCCGGCGACGACGGAGGTCGGGCCCTGGAGGTCGCTCACGGTCACGCCCTCCGGGCCGTGCTGCTGGCGAAGATCCCGCCGGGCCGGACGAGCAGCACCACCATCAGGATCACCAGGGCGGCGACGTTCACCAGCGCGCTGCCGCGCTCGACGTAGCCGCTGACGTAGGACAGCGCCAGGCCGAGGAGCAGCCCGCCGACGACGGCGCCGACGGGGGAGTCGAGCCCGCCGAGGATGGCGGCGACGAAGCCGAAGACGATGAGGCTGTCCATGTAGGCCGGGTAGACGAACTCGCCGCCGGCGATGAGCAGGCCGGCCAGCGAGCCGACGACGGCGGCGAGCGCCCAGCCGAGGGTGAGCATCCGGCCGACCTTCACGCCGAGCAGCCGGGCCACCTCCTGGCCGAAGGCCGCGGCGCGCATGGCCAGCCCGACCCGGGTGAACCGGAACAGCACCACCAGCAGTGCCATGACCAGCAGCACCGAGCCGATGACGTAGAGGCTGGTCGGGGTCAGTGCGATCCGGTCGTCCCCGACCTGGAAGCCCTCGAGCCCGAACGGCGTGGGGAAGGACTGGAACGACGAGCCGAAGACGATCGCGATGGCCGCCTGGATCGCGACGAAGAGGCCGAGCGCCACGATCACCGCGTTCAGCTCGGGGCCGCCCTCGACCGGCCGGATGACGACGCGCTCGACGACGGCGCCGAGGACGAACCCGGACACGAGCGCGACCACCAGGGCGACCCAGTAGGACTGGCCGTCCTGGATGAGGGCGAGCGCGATGAACGTGGTCGCGGCGGCCATCGAGCCCTGGGCGAAGTTGACGATCCGGGTGGACCGCCAGATCAGCACCAGGGCGAGGGCGAAGGCCGCGTAGACCATGCCCTCGGTCAGCCCGGTGAGGGTGACGTTGACGAAGTACTGCACGGGGAGGGTGCCTTCCTGCGGTGCGGGTCCGGCGGTGGGGTGGGTCAGAAGCCGAGGTAGGCGTGCCGCAGGTCCTCGTCGTCCATCAGCGCGCGGGCGGAGTCGGTGACGACGACCCGGCCGAGGTTCAGCACCACGCCGACGTCGGCGACCGACAGGGCGCTGCGGGCGTTCTGCTCGACCAGCAGGACCGACAGCCCCTCGGTGTCCACGAGCCGGCGGAGCAGCCCGAAGATCTGCGCGACGATCCGGGGCGCGAGGCCCAGGGAGGGCTCGTCGAGCAGCAGGACGCGTGGCTGGGCCAGCAGCGCCCGGCCGACGACGAGCATCTGCCGCTCGCCCCCGGAGAGCACGTGGGCCGGCTGGTCGCGGCGCTCGGCGATCCGCGGGAAGAGGTCGTAGACGCGGTCGAACTCGTCGCGGCCGACCTTGCCGCGGAACAGCGAGCCGACCCGCAGGTTCTCGTCCACGGTCAGCTCGGCGATGACGCCGCGGCCCTCGGGGACGTGCGCCATGCCCTTGCCGACCATCGCCTCGACCGGTGCCGCGGTGACGTCCTCGCCGTCGAGCAGCACCCGCCCGGACGAGGACCGGACCAGCCCGCTGATCGTCCGCAGCAGCGTCGTCTTGCCCGCCCCGTTGGCGCCCAGGACGGCGGTGATCCGGCCGGCCCGAGCGCTCAGCGAGACGCCGTCCAGGGCGCGGACGGGGCCGTAGGAGCTGGACAGGTCCTGCACCTCGAGCGCGGCGGGCGCGGTCGTCGTCCCGCCGGGGACCGCCGTGCTGCCGTGCGGCCGCGGGTCAGCCACGGTGGCCTCCCCCCTCGGCGTCCGACAGCGCGGCGGCGTCCGCCTCGACGTCCACGTCGTCGCCCAGGTAGGCCTCGGTGACCGCGGGGTCGGCCTGCACCTCGGCCGGCGTGCCCGCCGAGATCTGCCGGCCGGAGTCCAGCACGGTGATCCGGTCGCAGACCCGCATCACCAGGTCCATGTGGTGCTCGACGAGCAGCACGCCCATCCGGCCGGAGAGCGTGCGGATCAGCTCGCCGAGCTCGTGCATCTCGTCCTCGCCGAGCCCGCTCGCCGGCTCGTCGAGCAGCAGCAGGTCCGGGTCGGACACCAGCGCCCGGGCCAGCGCCACGCGCTTCTGCACCGGGTAGGGGAGCCCGCCGGGGTACCGGCCGGCGTACCGCTCGGCGCCCAGGTCGGCCAGCGCGGCGGTGGCGCGGTCGCGGAGGGCGCGCTCGTCGGCGTCCGACCGCGGCAGGGCGAGCAGTGCGGAGGCGAAGCCGGCCCGGGCGTGCCGGTGGGCACCGACCATCACGTTCTCCAGCACGGTCATCCCGGCGAAGAGCCCGACGCCCTGCAGCGTGCGGGCGATGCCCAGGCCGGCGAGCTGGTGGGGGCGCAGCCGGCGCACCGGGCGGCCCCGCCAGACCATCGCCCCGGCCGAGGGCCGCACCAGCCCGCAGGCGACGTTGAACAGCGTCGTCTTGCCTGCGCCGTTGGGGCCGATCAGCCCGTGCACCTGGCCGGGCTCCACCACCAGGGAGACGTCGGACAGCGCGGTCACCCCGCCGAACGCGACCGAGATGCCGCTCAGCTCCAGCCGGGAGGCGGGGGCCGTGGCTGCGACCCCCGTGCGGCCGGTCGCGGTGCTGCCTGCAGTCGGGGTCGGCTGCGCCAACGGGCCCACGGCTCCTCTGCCTCGGGGTCCCCGTCGACCGCGCAGGACGCGGCGGGCGAGGGTCGGCTGGTCCGACCCCGTGAGCGTGCGGGCCGGTGAGGACGGTCACAATGGGCGCGCAGCACAGCGATCCGTGACGGAGCCTGTGCGCTGTGCCGTGTGTCACAAGGGGGTGTTCCGGTGCAACCGTTCCGACCGGAGGTCTCCGCGCGCCTCGCCGAGCTGGCACCGCCGCTGCTCGGTCAGCTCGATGCGATGACCTCCCGCATGATCGGCATCCTCGAGCGCAGTGAGGGTGCCTACGCCGACCGGGGGCCGGCCGTGATGGCCGAGCTGTTCGAGTCGACCCGGAGCAACCTCGAGCGCGGGGTGCGCACGCTCACCGGGCACGCCGACGACGGCGGCCGGTCGGGGCTTGCCGCGGCACGGGAGGTGGGCCGCCGACGGGCCGCCCAGGGCGTGCCTCTGGAGACGGTGCTGCGCGCCTACCGGCTCGGCGGCCAGGTGACCTGGGAGGCGCTGCGGGCCGCGGCGCGGGACGTCGACGAGCCCGGCGACAGCGACGTCCTGCTGGAGGTGGCCGGGTCGGTGTGGCACGTCAACGACGTGCAGTGCGCGGCGCTCGCCGAGGCCTACCGCGCCGAGGAGCGTCGGCTGGCCGCCATCGACGACCGGGCCCGGCAGCAGGTGCTGGACGGGCTGCTCGGCGGCCGGGGCGGTGACCCGGTGTTCGTCCGGACGGCGTCCGAGCTGCTCGCACTGCCGCTGGAGGGCCGGCTGCTGTGCGCGGTGGCGCCGCCGGACGACGCGGGCGGGCCGACGCTGCCCGACCCCGGCGCGCGGCTGCTCAAGCGCGGGGTCCGCTCGGTCTGGGGCTGGCGCGGTGGTGCCCAGGTCGGGATCGTCGCGCTGGGCACCCGCCGGCCGGCCGACGTGCTGGCCTGGCTGGGGGAGTGGGCCGAGGGGCCGGTCGGGGTGTCGGCGGTCGTCGAGGGCGCCGCGTCGGTCGGCACGGCCTGGCGGCTGGCGGACACCGCCGCCCGGACCCTGCCCGCCGGCGAGGCGCGGGTGGTGGGCATCGACGACCGGCTGCCCGAGGCGCTGCTGAGCAGCGCGCCGGAGATCGCCCGCCGCCTGGTGGACCAGTCCCTGGGGCAGCTCCTCGAGCTGCCTGGTGAGGAGTCCGAGGTGCTGCTGGACACGCTGACCGCGTTCCTGGCCGCTGACGGCTCACCGACCCGGGCGGCCGAGCAGCTCTACTGCCACCGGAACACGGTCATGCACCGGCTGCGACGGATCGAGCAGGTGACCGGCCGGTCGGTGGCCGACCCCCGCGCCCGGCTGCAGTGGCAGCTGGCGTTGCTGGGGGCCGGTCACGCCGGGCCGGCCGGGACGGGCTGAGCGGCCCCGTCCCCATCGCGCTGGGGACGGGGCCGTCCGCTACTGGAGGTAGCTCTCGACCTGGGGCTCGGGGCGGGGCTGCGCCTCGTCGGGGTCGTTGCCGTACTGGCGCTTGGCGTCGCGCTGCCGGATCAGGTCCCAGAGCTGGTCCCGGTCCTCCTCGATCTGCTTGAGGCGGGCACGCTGCTCGTCGGTGTGCTCGCTGGCGTTGCGGAGCGCGTGCTCCTCCTCGACCAGTGCGTCGATCTTCGCGTGGATGTCCTTGTCGTCCATGTCTCCCTCTCCTCGTGCGTCGTGATCACCTTGCCCGCTGGCTGCGGGTCCCACTCCTGCGGTCAGAGCTCGGGCACCCAGCCCTCGACGAACGCGGCCAGCCGCCGGCTGACCGCGCCGCCGGAGCGACCCAGCGCGAGCAGCGCGGCCCGCTCCAGGGGCACCCGCACCGGACGGCGGCCGGTGCTCGCGGTCCGGACGGCGTGGCCGTCGGCGACCAGCTCCGCCCACGGCCGGGCCAGCTGCGCCCGCACCCGGTCCAACGCGGCGGTGGTGGGGCCGGCGTTGCCCTCGACCAGCGCGGTGACGAACGCCGGGTCGCTGCCGACCACCCGGGTGCCGTCGCGGAAGCTGCCGGCGGCCAGCGACAGGGCCAGCGGCCCGGCCTGCCCGGCGGCGGCGGCCAGCGCGGCGGCCAGCAGGTGCGGGACGGCGCTGATCGCCGCGACCGCGTCGTCGTGCTCGGCGGCGGTGACCGGCACGACCTCGGCGCCCACGGTGAGCGCGATCTCGGCGACCCGCAGCCAGCGGTGCAGGTCGGTGCCCGGCTCCAGGCACAGCGCCCAGCGGGCGCCGGTGAACAGGTCCGGGTCGACGGCGGTGTGGCCGGACCGCTCGGTGCCGCACATCGGGTGACCGCCGACGAAGCGGTCGCCCAGCGCGGCCCCCAGCGCGGTGAGCACCGGCACCTTCACCGACCCCAGGTCGGTGACCGTGGCGCCGGGGTCGACCCGCAGCCCGTCCAGCGCGGTGGCCATCGCCGGCAGCGGGACGGCCAGCACCACCACCCCGGTGAGCTCCTGGCTGACCTGCACGCCGTGGTCCTCGGCAGCGGCCCGGGCGGCGGGGTCGACGTCCCAGCCGGAGACGGGGCGGCCGGCGGCGGCCAGGGCGGCCGCCAGCGACCCGCCCAGCTGGCCGAGCCCGACCACCGACACCGGCGGCACCGGCATGGTCGGGACCGGGAAGCCGGTCACGCCGTCGCCCCGGACGTGCCGGTCGCGCCCCAGGGCGTGCCGAGCCGGAACACCCGGGCGAGGGCGGTGGCCACCCGCCGGCCGTCGGTGGTCGTGGCGTCGATCCGGTAGACCGCCGTCCGGCTGGTGCGGTGCAGCTCGACGCCCTCGGCGACCAGCTGGTCGCCGGGCCGGCCGGGGGAGAGGAACTCGGTGTGCACGTCCTGGGCCACCGCGACGGTGCCGTGGCTGTTGCTGACCGCGCCGTGCACCACGTCGAGCAGGGCCATGGTGGCGCCGCCGTGCGCCGTCCCGACGGCGTTGAGCAGCTGCGGGCCGACGGTCATCGTGGCGCGGGCGTACCCGGGCCGGACGTCGGTCAGCTCGATGCCCAGGTGGGCGGCGAGCGGGTCGGCGGCCAGCGCCCGGAACAGGGCCGGGTCGACGGGCGTGCTGTCGTCGTCCGGGGCGTCGGCCATGATCAGAGGCTATGACGCCCCCGCCGGACGACGGCACCCCGTTGCGGCAGAGCTTCGCGGTCCGGGTCGGCCGGGACGGCGACCGCTGGCGGTGCGAGCTGCTGGCGGCCGACGCCGGCGACGAGCTGCCGGTGCTGGAGCGCGCCCTGGGCGAGCCCGGCGCCGCGGGCTGGCCGGGTCCGTTCGTCATCGTGGTCGACAGCCGGCTCTACTTCGTGGTGCTGCGGCTCGGCCCGGGCGGGATGGTGCGCGCGCTGATCTCCGACGCCACCTTCCAGGAGTGGGTGCTCGCCGCGGAGGTGGTGGAGCGCTACGGCATCCCGGTCGAGACCGGCACCACCGTCGACGACGCGTTCGACGACGACGGGCAGGGCTGGCCGGGCGGGGACCTCGACGTCTTCTCCGACGCGGGGCTGCCCGCCGAGGAGCTCACCCGGCTGCTGGACTCCGACGAGCTGTGGGCCGACGAGATGGTGCTGCGGATCGCCGAGCGGCTCGGGTTCGCCGACCAGCTGCTGGCGGTGGCGGCCCCGTGAGCACCGTGTCCGCGGTCGTGTTCGACCTCGGCGGGGTGCTCACCGAGAGCCCGATGACGGCGTTCGCCGCCTACGAGGCCGAGGCCGGGCTGCCCGACGGGCTGGTGCGCCGGCTGAACAGCACCGACCCGGACACCAACGCCTGGGCCCGGTACGAGCGCCGCGAGCTGGACGAGGCCGGGTTCCGGACGGCGTTCGAGGCCGAGGCGGCCGCGGCGGGCCACACCGTGGACGCCGGCCGGGTGCTGGCAGCGCTGCACGGCGACCTGCGCCCGGCGGTGGTCACCGCCGTCCACCGGCTGTCCGAGGCGGGTGTGCCGCTGGCGCTGCTGTCGAACAACGTCGCCCCGATGGAGCGGGCCGGCCCGCTGGGGGAGCTGCTGGCGCTCTTCGACGTGGTGGTCGAGTCCTCGGTCGAGGGGGTGCGCAAGCCCGAGCCGGCGATCTACGAGCTGGCGCTGCGGCGGCTCGCCGCGGCGGTGGGCCGGCCGATCGCCCCGGCGGACTGCGCCTACCTCGACGACCTCGGCATCAACCTCAAGCCGGCCCGGGCGCTGGGCATGCACACGATCAAGGTCACCGACCCGGCCGAGGCGCTCGCCGACCTGTCGGCGCTGACCGGGCTGGACCTGGCATGAGGTGCCCCTCCGCCAGTAGAGCCCTGCCCACTCCTGTGGGCAGGGCTCGAGCTGCGGCGCGAGGTGCCTCCGTGACCGGTAGAGCCCTGCCCACTCCTGTGGGCAGGGCTCTACTCGCGGCGGAGGTGTCCGCATGAGCGACGACGAGGCGATGCTGCGGGCGCTCGAGCTGGCCGCCGCCGCCCAGGAGTGGGGCGACACGCCGATCGGTGCGGTCGTCCTCGGACCGGACGGCGCGGTGCTCGCCGAGGCGGCCAACGAACGGGAGCGGCGGGGAGACCCGACGGCGCACGCCGAGGTGCTGGCGCTGCGCGAGGCCGCGCGGGTCCACGGGGACGGCTGGCGGCTGACCGGTGCGAGCCTGGTGGTGACGCTGGAGCCGTGCACGATGTGCGCTGGGGCGAGCGTGCTGTCCCGGGTGGCGCGGGTGGTCTACGGCGCCGACGACCCGAAGGCCGGGGCTGCCGGGTCGCTGTGGGACGTCGTCCGCGACCGCCGCCTCAACCACCGGCCCGAGGTGGTCGCCGGGGTGCGGGCAGCGGAGTCCGCCGCGCTGCTACGCGCCTTCTTCCGCGCGAAGCGGGGCCTGTAGTCTCTCCGGCGGTGGCGTGTCCGAGCGGCCGAAGGAGCACGCCTCGAAAGCGTGTGAGGTGCAAGCCTCCGTGGGTTCAAATCCCACCGCCACCGCGTCCCGACGGCGGCGCCCGATCCACACCGGATCAGGCGCCGCCGTCGTCGTCTCCGGGGAGTCGGTGCCGACCGGTCAGCAGTTGGCCTTGCCGTAGTCGTCCACCGCGGTGCCCGAGTCGATGAGCTCGGTCTGCAGGGTCTGCAGCTGCGGGGCGAGACCGGTGTTGGCCGAGGGGTCGGTCAGGTCGGCCTGGGCGATCAGGTCGCGCATGCCGGTCCACGCGGTGACCAGCCGCTGCCACTCCGGCGCCACGTCGGCCGGCGGCTCGACCGCGGAGATCCGCTCCACGGCGTCGTCGAGCAGCGCCGGGGCGCTCTGCGGGTCGGCCTGGAAGCCCTCCAGGTCGCCGGCGATGTCGGAGAGCAGGTCGGGCACCTCGGTGCAGAACGTGTCCTTCTTCTCCGCGTCGGCCTCGGCCGCTGCCTCGGCTGCCGACTCCGAGGACGAGCTCGCATCGCTGGTGGCGGGACCGGACTCGTCGTCGGAGGAACACCCGGTGAGCAGGAGTGGGGCCACCACGAGGGGCAGCAGGAGGGTGCGGTAGCTGAGAGTGCGCATCCGGTCACCTTAGCGTGAGCTGTGCCCCGTCACGGCTGGACGTCGTAGTCGATGAGCAGCCGGCCGTCCTGGCCGCGCACCAGCGTGATCACGTGCTCCTCCGGCTCCACGTCGCCGTCGGTGTCGGTGTACGTCACCGGGGCGGTCGCCTCCAGCGAACCGTCCTGCGCCTGCACCGGCCCGAGCTGCACGGCGCTGAAGTCGCTCCAGAACCCGATGTAGTCCTCCCGGCTGCCGATCTCCGCGCGCAGCCGCGGCCCGGTCAGCTCCCAGGCCTGCTCCGGCGAGCCGGGCAGCAGGGCGTAGTAGCTGGTGATCGCCTGCTGCACCTCCTCCGCACTCCCGGGTGCCGGGCCGGCCGGGGTGGTCTCCGGTGCGGTGGTCGGCGTGGTCTCCGGTGCCGGCGGCGAGCTCGACGCCGCGGTCGGCGTCGCGGACGGCGACGTGCTGGGCGCGCTGCTGGGCACGCTGCTCCCGGTGGCGTCCGCGGACGGCGTCCGGTCGCCGTCCTGACCGAGCTGCCAGACGACGAGCGCCGCCACCAGCGCCGCGGCGACGAGCAGCGCGGCCAGCACCGCGAGCCGCCGCCCGCGCCGACGCCGCGGGGGCCGGGCGGTCGGGCGTGGCGCCGGCGCGGCCCGGGGCGGGACGTCCACCGGCGGGGCCACGGCTGCCGGCGGGGGTGCGGGCTCCGGCGTCCCGGGCGGGGGGACGACCGCGGCGGGCTCGACCGCCGTCCGGGCCGGTGGCGGCGTGGTCGTCCCGGCGGGTGTCCCGTCCGCCGGTGCGGCGGTCGGGACGGCGGGCGGCACGGCGGGCTGCTGCCCCCCGGCCACCGGCCGGACGTCGGTCAGCGTCGGGGGGAGCGGCGTCCGGGCGGTGAGCACCTCGGTGACGTCCCGGTCGCGTCCGGCGGCGAGCTGGGCCAGCTGGTCGCGGACCTCGGTCATCGACGGCCGCTTCGCCGGGTCGTTGTGCAGCATCCGCATCAGCTGCCGGGTCAGTACGCCGGCGTGCCGCGGCCGCTGGAAGTCCCCGCCGGCCACCCGGTAGAGCATCTCCAGCGGGTTCTCGGTCATCCCGAACGGCGGCGTGCCCTCCAGGCAGGCGTAGACGGTGGCGCCGAGGGAGAAGACGTCGCTGGCCTCGTCGGGTTCCTGGCCGCGGGCGACCTCGGGCGCCAGGTAGGCCGGCGTGCCCTTGACCACGCCGGTCTGGGTCAGCGAGACGTCTCCGCGGGCCCGGGAGATGCCGAAGTCGGTGATCTTCACCAGGCCGTCGCTGCGCTCGCCCTCGCCGATCAGGATGTTGCCGGGCTTCACGTCGCGGTGGATGACGCCGGCCGCGTGCACGGCGATGAGCGCGTCGGCGACCTGCGCACCGATCTGGGCCACCTGCTGCACCGGCAGGGTCCCGCCGTCGGCGAGCACCTGCGCCAGGCTGCGCGAGGGCAGGTACTCCATCACCAGCCACGGGGTGCCGCCGTCGTCGACCATGTCGTAGACCGACACGGCGTGCGGGTGCGTCAGCCGGGCGGCGATCCGTCCCTCGCGCATCGCCGCCTCGCGGTGCCCCGCGGTCGCCTCGGGGTCGCTGCCGACCGGGATCAGCACCTGCTTGACGGCGACGTCCCGGCCCAGCAGCTCGTCCCGGGCCAGCCACACCGCCCCCATCGCCCCGCCGCCGAGGCGGGAGCGCAGCAGGTACCGCCCGGCGACGCGGGTGCCCGGCGCGGTCACCCCGGTGCCGATCGCACGCCCGCCCGACCGCGGGTCAGGCGGAGACCGGGGCGCCGTAACGGCGCGCGTACTCCGTCTGGGCGCCCTCGGGCAGTGCGTCGTACAGGTCGGCGAGCTCGGTGATCGAGCTCTGCGGCAGCTCGTCGAACAGCTGCGACCAGCTCGGCGGGTCGTCGTGGGCGCGGGTCAGCAGCAGCTCCCAGGCCCGGGTCTGCCGGTCCCGCTGCGCCCGGTCGGCGACCATGCCCGACAGGTACTGGTCCTTGGCCGCGTCCTTCTCGGCGCGGGTGGCGTCGGCCGGGAGGTTGCTGGGGTCGGTCTCCTGCAGCGCCGTCACGATCGCCGCGACGACCTCGGGGCGCACCTGTTCGGTACTGCTCATCGTCCGGTCCCTCCGATGCGTCGGCCCGGCGGGTGCTCGCCGGGGTGTGGTCACTCAACCACTCCCGGGCCCCGCGGGCTGCTCGGGCGGAGGGGGAGCGGCTGACTGCTCCGGGGGTGCCCGGTAGAGTGGCCGTGCACTTGGAGGATTCGCCTAGTGGCCTATGGCGCTCGCTTGGAAAGCGGGTTGGGTGCAAGCCCTCGGGAGTTCGAATCTCCCATCCTCCGCAGGTAGAGCGCCGTCACGGCGCCGAGCATGAGCAGGCCCCCCACCAGCGCGGTGGGGGCGAGCCGCTCGCCGAGCAGGCCGACGGCCAGCGCCGTCGCGGTCAGCGGCTCGAGCAGCGTCACGATCGAGGCCACCGCCGCGGGCACCGCCCGCACCCCGGTGAAGAACAGCCCGTAGGCCAGCGCCGTGGGCACCAGCCCCAGGTAGAGCAGCAGGGCCAGCGACAGCGGGTCGGTGGTGAGGTCCAGCCCCGCTCCCAGGGCCACGGGCGTGAGCAGGACGGCGCCCACGGCGAAGCCGGCGGTGGTCGTCGGCACCCCGTCGGGCACCCGGGACGACGTCAGCACCACCCCCGCGTAGGCGACCGCGCAGCCGACGGCGGCGGCGGCCCCCAGCAGCACGGCGTCCCCGTCGTCCCCGCCGGCGGAGACGCCGACCAGCAGCACCAGCCCGGCCAGCGCCACGGCCAGGGCGAGGCCGGTCGCCCGGTCGGGGCGGCCGTGCCCGAGGACGGCGGCGCCCACGGCCACCAGCAGCGGGGCGAGGCCGAGCGCGACGAGGGTGGCGATGCTCACCCCGGCGGTGGCCACGGCGGCGAAGTAGGCGCTCTGGTAGACCGCCAGGCCGGCGCCGACGGCGGCCAGCCGCCACCGCAGCGCGCCGTCCAGCCGGGTACGGGTGCCGGCGCGGGGTCGGGCGAGGTGGACGGCGAGCAGGGCGGCGGCGCCGATCGCCATCCGGTGCCAGGCTGTGTCGAGCGGGTCCAGGCCGGCGCGGTCGGCCACCAGGTCGCCGGTGAGACCGGACGTGCCCCAGCACAGCGCAGCGAGGACGACGAGGGCGAAGCCGCGCGAGGGGGTGGTCCGGCGACCCCGGGCCGGGGCGGTGCTGGTGGTCATGGCGCTCCTGGGTGGGGCCGGTGCGGGGGTCGCGGTCCGGAGCGCCGGGCAGGGTCGGCCAGGCCCCCGTCGCCCCGGGTCAGGAGCGCGGCGGGGGCAGCACGAGGAGGTGCCCGGTCATGGGGCGGCAGCGTAGCGGGGGCGGCAGGCCGCGGCACCGGGTTTCCGGGCAGGGCCCGTCCGCACCGGCCGGCCGTCCTCTACAGTGGACGGCGACCCCTCGTGCGGCGTCACCCTGTGAACCTCCCCAGGGCCGGAAGGCAGCAAGGATAAGCGGGCTCTGACGGGTGTGCGGGGGGTCCCTTCCTTTCCGGTCTCACATGTTCCTCCCAGGTTCGTGCGCTTTGATGCATGAACCTTCAACGAGGGAGACGCGATGCCGAGTCGCCGTACGTGGTTGATCGCCGGTGGGGCGCTGGTCGTCGTCGCCGCCGGTGCGATCGGGGGGCCGCTGGTCTACGCCGCCCTCGAGGAGGACGCCCCGCCGGCGCCCACCGTGCAGGCCCAGCCCTCGGACGCCGCGCTGGTCAGCGAGACCGACGGCAGCTGGACCGTCGGCACCGGCTCGTCCGCGGGCTACCGCGTGCACGAGGTGCTCAACGGCGCCGACGTCACCGTGGCCGGGACCACCGACCAGGTGACCGGCGCGGTCGTGATCGGCGGCGGCGACCTCGCCGATGCCGACGTCACGGTGGACGTCGCCTCGATCGCCACCGACAACGGGCGCCGGGACGACTACTTCCGGGGCAACGTGATGGACGTCGGGGCCAACCCGACGGCCACCTTCTCGGTGACCCAGCCCGCCGACCTGCCCGAGCTCAGCGGCACGCCGGTCACGGTCCCGGTCACCGGTGAGCTCACGCTGCGCGGGGTCACCCAGCAGGTGCAGACGGAGATCTCCGTCGTCCGGACCGCCGAGGGCGTGGACGTGTCCGGGTCGGTGCCGGTGACCTTCGGCGACTACGGCATCGGCCCGCCGAACCTGGGGTTCGTCCGGGTGGACGAGCAGGGCGAGGTGGAGTTCTTCCTGCGCCTCACCCAGTGATCCCGGACGCTCCTGCCCCGGGTCGCGCCGGAGCGTCGGTGCGGGCGGCTAGCCTCGCGGCGTGGCACTGGCGCTCTACCGGAAGTACCGCCCGGCGACCTTCGCCGAGGTGGTCGGGCAGGAGCACGTCACCGCGCCGCTGATGAACGCCGTGGACAGCGGGCGGATCAACCACGCCTACCTGTTCAGCGGCCCGCGCGGCTGCGGCAAGACCTCGTCGGCGCGGATCCTCGCCCGTTCGCTCAACTGCGAACAGGGGCCGACGTCGACGCCGTGCGGCGTCTGCGGATCGTGCATCTCGCTGGCGCCCGACGGCCCCGGCTCGATCGACGTCATGGAGATCGACGCGGCCAGCCACGGCGGTGTCGACGACGCCCGCGACCTGCGCGAGAAGGCCTTCTTCGCCCCGGTGCACAGCCGCTACAAGGTCTACATCGTCGACGAGGCGCACATGGTGAGCTCGCAGGGCTTCAACGCCCTGCTCAAGGTGGTCGAGGAGCCGCCGGAGTTCCTGGTGTTCGTCTTCGCCACCACCGAGCCGGAGAAGGTCCTCTCGACCATCCGCTCGCGCACCCACCACTACCCGTTCCGGCTGGTGCCGCCCAGCACGCTGCGCGGCCTGCTGGAGCGCACCTGCGCCGCCGAGGGCGTCACCGTCGAGCCGACGGTCTTCCCGCTGGTGGTGCGGGCCGGCGGCGGCTCGGTGCGCGACTCGCTGTCCATCCTCGACCAGCTGCTGGCCGGCGCCGGCCCCGAGGGCGTCACCTACCGCACGGCCGTCGGCCTGCTCGGCGTCACCGACGAGGCGCTGCTCGACGAGGCCGTCGACGCGCTCGCCGCCTCCGACGCGCCCGGGGTGTTCCAGGCCGTCGACCGGGTGGTCGAGGCCGGGCACGACCCGCGCCGCTTCGCCACCGACCTGCTCGACCGGCTGCGCGACCTGATCGTGCTCGACGCCGTGCCCGAGGCCGGTGGCAACGGCCTGCTCGACAGCCCCTCCGACCGGATCGACGTGATGAGCCGGCAGGCCGCCGCGCTGGGCGGCGCGACGCTGTCCCGGATGGCCGACACGGTGCACGCGGGCCTCACCGAGATGCGCGGGACGACGGCGCCCCGGCTGCTGCTGGAGCTGGTCTGCGCGCGGATGCTGCTCCCCGGCGTCGACAGCTCGGCGACGGCGACGCTGCAGCGCCTGGAGCGGCTCGAGCGGCGGATGTCCATCGCCGGCGAGCACGCCGGTCGCCCGGAGGCGGCGGTCGCGGCCGCACCGGTCGCCGCGGTCCGCCCCCCAGCCCCGGCCGCCCCGGCCGCCCCGACCGCCCCCGCACCCGCCGCTCCGGCACCCGCTGCCCCCGCCGTCCCGGCGCCCGCCCCGGCGGAGCCGGCCGCCGCCCGCCCCGCCTACGTGCGCCCCTCCCAGGCCCGGCAGGCGCCGGCCCCCGCGGCCCCGGCACCGGCGAAGGCCGCCGCACCCGAGGGCGACGACGGCTGGCCGGTCACCGCACGGCCGGGGGCGATGGCCTCGAAGCCCGCACCTGCACCCGCTCCCGCCCCGGCGGCCGGGCCGCCGGGCGGTCGGCCCCGCCCGCCGGTCGCCACCGGCGACCCCGACGTCCCGCTCCCGCCGGAGCCCACCGACGACGAGGACTGGCCGACCCCGGCAGCTCCGCCGCGCAGCGCCCCGCCGGCCGCCGCCCCGACGGCGACCGGGTCGTCCGCCGCTCCGGCGCCCGCCTCGGCTCCGGCCCCCCGGGCCGCCGCGGAGTCCGCCCCCGCCCCGCGCGGCGGCGACCCGACGCCGCTGGTCACGGCGACCCCGGCCGAGCCGGCCGGCGACGACGGCGCGCTGACCACGGCCGACGTCCGCCGCATCTGGCCGGAGCTGCTGTCGGTGGTCAAGCGGCACAAGCGGACCACCGAGGCGTTGCTGAAGAGCGCCCAGGTGCACGACCTCACCAACGGCACGCTCACGCTGGCGGCCACGTCTCCCGCGCTGGCCAAGATGCTCGGCGACGACCTGAACCGGGACATCGTCCGGCAGGCGCTGGAGGAGCTGCTCGGCGTCCGCTGGAAGGTGCAGGCGGTCGTCGACACCCCCGGCCAGCCGTCGGCCGGGCCCGCGGTGACCCCGGAGGCGGCCCGGGCCGCCGCCCAGGCGGCCGAGAGCGCCGAGGCCGACGAGCTGATGGCCGAGCGCGCAGCGGACGTGTCCGTCGACGGCGCGGACGCCGCCCCGGCGCTGGACCCCGAGGCGGCCGCGCTGCAGCTGCTGCGCACCCAGCTCGGCGCTCGCCCCATCGACAGCTGAACGAGGAACCCTCGCCCCCCACGACACGCTCCGCGCGCCGCGGGACCCTGCGAGGGGGCCGACAGCCGCGTCGACCGCGATCGTCGGTGGGAGCACCTACTCTCGGGGCATGGGACCCGGAGGCCAGCCCGACATGGGCGCGTTGCTCAAGCAGGCGCAGCAGATGCAGCAGGCGCTCGTCGCCGCGCAGGAGGAGCTCGCCGGCGCGGAGGTGACCGGGTCGGCCGGCGGTGAGCTGGTCACCGTCACCCTGACCGGCAGCGGCGACGTCGTCGCGCTGACCATCGCCCCCGCCGCCGTCGACCCCGACGACGTCGAGACGCTGCAGGACCTGGTCGTCGCCGCGTTCCGGGACGCGCAGCGCGCCGTCAACGAGCTCGCCGCCACCACGATGGGCCCGGTGACCGGCGGTCTCGGCGGCGGCCTGGGTCTGCCCGGCTTCTGACCCACCGGGGCGACGCACCGTCGTCCCACCTCGAAGGAGAACCGTGTACGAGGGCGCTGTCCAGGACCTCATCGACGAGCTCGGGCGGCTGCCCGGCGTCGGTCCCAAGAGCGCGCAGCGCATCGCCTTCCACCTGCTGGCTGCGGAGTCGGCCGACGTCGCCCGGCTGGTCGCGGCGCTGCAGCGGGTGCAGGCCGAGGTCCGCTTCTGCGTGACCTGCTACAACGTCGCCGAGGGCGAGCAGTGCCGGATCTGCCGCGACCCGCGGCGCACCCTCGACGTGATCTGCGTCGTCGAGGAGCCCAAGGACGTCGTGGCCATCGAGCGCACCCGCGAGTTCAAGGGCCGCTACCACGTGCTGGGTGGCGCGATCAGCCCGATCGAGGGCATCGGCCCCGACGACCTGCGGGTCAAGGAGCTGATGACCCGGCTGATGGACGGCCAGGTCACCGAGCTGATCATCGCCACCGACCCCAACCTGGAGGGCGAGGCGACCGCGGCCTACCTGGCCCGGCTGGTCGGCCCGCTGGGGCTGGCGGTCTCCCGGCTCGCCAGCGGCCTGCCGGTGGGCGGCGACCTGGAGTACGCCGACGAGGTCACCCTCGGCCGGGCGTTCGAGGGCCGTCGCCGCATCGCCTGAGGAAGGTCGAAGGACCCCGCTGCCCCCCGCTTCGCAGGCTCAGCGGGGGCCCCTGCAGCGGGGCCGGGGGCCGAGAGCGGGGGCCTGCCGCGGGGCAGAGCTCCCTCCGGGAGGAGGGGTCAGTCGTCGACCACGACGTCGTCGCCGCGCCGGGTGGCCCGGCGGACGCG
This sequence comes from Modestobacter versicolor, assembly GCF_041028285.1. GTDB lineage: Bacteria > Actinomycetota > Actinomycetes > Mycobacteriales > Geodermatophilaceae > Modestobacter > Modestobacter versicolor_A. The sequence continues at coordinate 21,615 of NZ_JABGDB010000013.1, forward strand.
GAGGCGGACCACCTGGCCGAAGCGGCGGACCAGGCCGGTGTAGCCGGGGGTCGGACCGTGGTAGCCGAGGAAGCCGCGCGGTCCGGCCACCATCTCCCCGGTGTGCAGGTCGTAGCGGGCCTGGTGCCAGGGGCAGACCAGGCAGCCGTCGGCGTCCACCGTGCCCTCGGCGAGGTCGGCCAGCTGGTGCCGGCAGCGCCGGGAGACCGCGGTCAGCCGCCCGCGGTCGTTGGCCACCGCCCACGGGCCGGCGGGACGCACGGCGCCGGGCGGGAGGTCGGCGGCGGGGATGTGCTCGGACGTCGGCACGGGTGGGACCTCCTGGTCTCGGTCGGTGCCCGACGCCTTACCCGGCGCAGCGACGTGCAGACCTCGCGCCCGGGCCGGGCCGTCCTGTCGGTGCCCGGTGGGACGGTCGACCCCCCGACGCGAGGAGGAGTCATGCCCGTCCGCACCACTCCCTGGCCGAACGGCACGCCGTGCTGGGTCGACCTGGGCACCCCCGACCCGGACGCCGCCCGGGCCTTCTACGCCGCCGTCCTGGGCTGGACGTACTCCGGCGGCGGCCCCGAGGAGTTCGGCTACTCGATGTGCCTGCGCCACGACCGCAAGGCGGCCGGCCTGGGCCCGCAGCAGGACCCGGCCGACCCGCCCCGCTGGACGACGTACTTCGCCGCCGACGACGTCGACGCCTTCGCCGGCCGGGTCACCGCCGCCGGCGGTCGGCTCCTGGCGCCCCCGATGGACGTGGGCCCGGCCGGGCGGATGGCCCTCGGCGCCGACCCGCAGGGCCACCCGTTCGGGCTCTGGCAAGCCGGCACCACCACCGGCGCGGAGATCGTCAACGAGCCCGGCTCGCTGGTCTGGAACGAGGCAGCGGTCGACGACCCGGCCGCGGCCCGGGACTTCTACACCGCCGTCTTCGGGTTCCGGTGGGACGAGCTGCCGGAGTCCGGCGGCTACTGCACCTTCGTCACCGACGACCGGCCGCTGGGTGGCCTGGGCGGCGTCTCGCCCGGCCTGCCCACGGGCTGGTCCACCTGCTTCTCGGTGGCCTCCTGCGACGAGGCGGTCCGGGCCGTCGAGGCAGGTGGCGGGAAGGTGCTGCTGGCCGCCCAGGACACCGAGTTCGGCCGCTTCGCCGTCGTCGCCGACCCCTGGGGGGCGTCTTTCTCGGTGATGTCGGAGATCCCCGCCTGAACACCTGACATCTGGCACCTGTGCCCGCCGGGTCGCCCCGGTCAGGCTGGTCACCGGGTCGGCGTCCCGGCCCGGTGACCGAGCCGGCCGTGTGGCCCGGGAGGGGTGGTCCGGGTGCGCGACGTCGTCCTGCTGCTGCACGTGGTCGTCGGTACGAGCGGCCTGGCGCTGGGCCCGGCCTGGCTGGTCGCCCGGCGGCGTGGACACCCCGCGCACGCCCTGGCGGTGGCCTACCAGGCCGCGGTGGCCGGGGTGGTGTGCTCGGCCGCGGTACTGGCGGTCACCGACCCGGGCCTCCGCTGGCTGCTGCCGGTCGCCGTCGTCACCGAGGTGCTCGCGGTCACCGGTGCGCTGGCCCGGCGCCGCAGCTGGCCGGCGTGGCGCAGCTGGCAGCCGCACCTGCTCGGCGGCTCCTACGTCGCCCTGGTCACCGGGCTGCTCGTCGCCGAGACCGGCCACCCGGTGGCGTGGCTGCTCCCGACCGTGCTCGCGCAGCCGCCGATCGCCCTTGCGAAGCGCCGGCTGCACGCCGTCGCGGCTCCGCCCGCCCACGTCCCGGCGTGATCAGCGACCATGGGGACATGTCCCGCATCGCTCGCCTGACCGCCGTCTCGTTCGCGCTGTTCGTGCCGCTCGGCCTCACCGGCACGGCGGCCGCAGCGCCCCCGGTCTCGGTGACCGGCCAGATCACCGACGAGGCGGACGTGCTCAGCAGCGGCGACGAGTCGGAGGTGCAGGCGGCCCTGGAGGAGCTCCAGGCCGAGGACGGCACCCAGCTCTACGTCGTCTACGTGGACTCCTTCGACGGGGTCGCCCCCAGCGAGTGGGCGAGCCAGAGCTTCGACACCTCCGAGCTCGGCAACAACGACGTCCTCTTCGCCGTCGCGGTCCAGGACGGGCGCGACAGCTACTACGTCGGCCCGAACACGGAGGTGACCGAGGCCGAGCTGTCCGACCTGGTCTCCACCGAGGTCGAACCGGACCTGGGCCAGGGGGAGTGGGGCACGGCGGCGGTGACCCTGGCCGACGGCCTGCGGGCCGACATCGGCGGCTCCGGCAGCGGCGGCGGGTCCGGCGGTGGCGGTGACGGCGGCGGTGGCGCCCTGGGAGTGCTCCTCGGGGTCGCCGTCGTGGGCGGCGGTGGGTACGCCCTGGTGCGCAACCGCCGCCGGAAGAAGCAGGCGGCGGCCTCGGCCCGGGCCGCGGAGGAGCGCGCCGCCGCGGAGGCGGCCGCCCGCGACCCGCACCACGGCACCAGCACCGAGCAGCTGACCTTCCGTGCCAGCGAGGAGCTGCTCGCCCTCGACGAGGCGGTGAAGACCTCCGAGCTGGACCTGGCCTACGCCCGCTCGCAGTACGGCGACCAGCCGCTGGCCGGCTTCCAGGAGGCGCTGGACCAGTCGAAGGCCGAGCTGTCCCGCGCGTTCACCCTCCGCCAGCAGCTCGACGACGACGTCCCGGAGGACGAGCCGACCCAGCGCCGCATGCTCACCGAGCTGCTGCAGCTGACCGGTGCCGCCGACGCCCGGCTCGACCAGCAGGCCGAGGCCTACGCGCGGCTGCGCCACCTGCAGGAGTCCGCCCCCGAGGCGCTGGCCGCGCTGACCCCGGCCGTCGCGGCCGCCCGCGCGCAGGTGCCGGCGGCCGAGCGGCGGCTGGCGGACCTCGAGCAGCGCTACGCCCGGACGGCGTGGGCGGCGGTCGCCGACAACGCGACCGAGGCCCGCGCCCGGATCGACCTGGCCGAGCAGGCCGTCTCGCACGGCCGCACCGAGCTCGACGCCGGCCGGCCGGCCGGGGCCGTGCCGGCGATCCGGGCGGCCGAGGACGCGCTGGCGCAGAGCCGCACGCTGCTGGAGGCCGTCGACCGGCTGGCCGAGGAGCTTGCCGCGATGGGCACCCGGTTCGCCGAGGTCCGGGCGGAGACCGAGAAGGACATCGCCGAGGCCCAGGCCATGCTGGCCCGCGGCGTCGACACCCCGGGGCTGCGCGAGCAGCTGGCCCGGGCCGAGCGGGCGCTGGCCGGCTCGGTCGCGCAGCTGCAGCAGCGCGACGGCGCGCTGCCCGACCCGCTGGCCGTCGTCCGGCAGCTGGACGAGGCCGACCTGGCGCTGGAGGCGGCCCTCGAGCCCGCCCGCGACGCCCGCCAGCAGCAGGAGCGGGCCGCCGCCCACCTGCAGCAGGCCTTCCGGGCCGCCGACTCCTCGGTGGCGGTGGCCGGCGACTTCATCGCCACCCGCCGCGGGGCCGTCGGCAGCTCCGCGCGCACCCGGCTCGCCGAGGCCGAGCGGCACCTCGAGGACGCCTCCCGGCTCGGCTCGTCGGACCCGGTCGCCGCGCTCCGGTCTGCCCAGCGCGCGGACACCCTCGCCCAGCAGGCGCTGGCCGAGGCGCAGCAGGACGTCGACTCCTACATGTCCGGCGGCTACGGCGGCCGCTACGGCGGCGGCGGGTACGGCGGCCGGCGCGGGGGCTACGGCAGCGGTGGCTTCGCCGGTGGCGTGGCGGGCGGGGTGGCCGGCGGCGTGATCGGCAGCATCCTGCTCGGCGGGCTCGGGGGCGGCTACGGCGGCGGGTACGGCGGCGGTGGCGGCGGCGGTGGCTTCGGCGGCGGAGGCGACTTCGGTGGCGGCGGCGGCGACTTCGGCGGCAGCGGCAGCTTCTGAGGCCCCCCCCTCACGGGGCGGCCCGGCACCCCGCCGGCGGGAGGGGTCACAACACGATCACAGGTCCGACCACGCTTCCCACACCGTGGGAACGGTGTGTTAGTCATGGGGTCCAACAGGCCACCGGCGGCCGCGGTGTTGCCCCTTCGTGTGCCCGCTGGCCGCCGCCCATGAGATCGAGGTAGCGGATGAACTCCGTGTCCAGGAGCGGCCGGCGCACGCTGGTCGCAACGGCGGGCATCACAGCGGCAGCGCTCGTGCTGTCGGCGTGCGGCGGCGGCAGCGACGACGGCGGTGGCGGCTCGTCCGGCGGTGGCGGCGGCACGCTGACCATCGGGACCAGCGACAAGGTCACCACGATCGACCCGGCCGGTTCGTACGACAACGGCTCCTTCGCCGTGATGAACCAGATCTACCCGTTCCTGATGAACACCCCGCTGGGCAGCCCGGACGTCGAGCCCGACATCGCCGAGTCGGCCGAGTTCACCTCGCCCACCGAGTACACGGTGACGCTGAAGGAGGGCCTGACCTTCGCCAACGGCAACCCGCTGACCGCCTCGGACGTCAAGTTCTCCTTCGACCGCATGGTCGCGATCAACGACGAGAACGGCCCCGCGTCGCTGCTCTACAACCTGGTCAGCACCGAGGCCGTCGACGACACCACCGTCGTCTTCACCCTCGCCAGCCCCGACGACCAGGTCTTCCCGCAGATCCTGTCCAGCCCGGCCGGCCCGATCGTCGACGAGGACGTCTTCGCCGCCGACGCGCTGACCCCGGACCAGGAGATCGTCGACGGCGAGGCCTTCGCCGGCCCGTACGCGATCACCAGCTACCAGCTCAACGACCTCGTCTCCTACGAGGCGTTCGCCGACTACCAGGGTCTGCTCGGCGCGCCGAAGACCTCGACGGTCAACGTCAAGTACTACACCGACGCCTCGAACCTGAAGCTGGACGTGCAGGAGGGCAACATCGACGTCGCCTTCCGCAGCCTGACGGCCACCGACGTCGAGGACCTCCGCGGCAACGACGACGTCCAGGTCGTCGACGGCCCCGGCGGCGAGATCCGCTACATCACCTTCAACTTCGACACCCAGCCCTTCGGTGCGACGACCGCGGAGGCCGACCCGGCCAAGGCCCTCGCCGTCCGGCAGGCGGTCGCCGACCTGATCGACCGGCAGGAGATCGCCGACCAGGTCTACAAGGGCACCTACACGCCGCTGTACTCCTTCGTCCCCGACGGCCTCACCGGCGCGACCACGCCGCTGCAGGAGAAGTACGGCGACGGCTCCGGTGGCCCGGACGCCGACAAGGCCGCCCAGCGGCTGCAGGCCGCCGGGGTGCAGACCCCGGTCGAGCTCAACCTGCAGTACTCCAACGACCACTACGGCCCGTCGTCCGGCGACGAGTACGCGCTGATCAAGGACCAGCTGGAGGCCACCGGGCTGTTCACGGTGAACCTGCAGACCACCGAGTGGGTGCAGTACTCCAAGGACCGCACCGCCGACGTGTACCCGGCCTACCAGCTGGGCTGGTTCCCGGACTACTCCGACGCCGACAACTACCTGACGCCGTTCTTCCTGCTGGAGAACTTCCTCTCGAACCACTACGAGGACCAGCAGGTCAACGACCTGATCCTGCAGCAGGCCAGCACCCCCGACCCCGCCGCCCGCCAGGCCCTGATCGAGCAGATCCAGGACCTCGTGGCCGACGACCTGTCGACGGTGCCCTACCTGCAGGGGGCGCAGGTCGCCGTCACCGGGACCGACGTGTCCGGCACCGAGGACACCCTCGACGCCTCGTTCAAGTTCCGCTACGGCGCCCTGTCCAAGGGCTGACCCGGTCCTGACCGGCTGATCGAACCGCACACGGCCCCGGGTGACCCGCGAGATGCGGGTCACCCGGGGCTCCGCGCGTCCGGACCCTGATGGTCCCGCGCTGCAACCGAACTGATGGACTGGGAGCGATGACCACCACGACGACGGAGCCCGCCACCGACGCGGGTGACCCCGCGGGCACGGCCCCGGTTCCACGCACCAGGCGTGGCGGAGGTGGCGGCCTGGGCAGCTACGTCCTGGTCCGCTTCCTGCTGATCTTCCCGACGATCTTCATCCTGGTGACGACCGTCTTCTTCCTCATGCGGTCCACCGGCGACCCGATCACCGCCGCGCTCGGCGGCCGGCTGCCGGCCGACCAGCTGGCCGAGCGGATCCGCGAGGCCGGCTACGACCGGCCGCTGATCACCCAGTACCTCGAGTACCTCGGCAACATCCTCCAGGGCGACTTCGGCACCACGCTGTCCGACCGGCGCCCGGTGAGCGAGGTGCTCACCACCTACGGGACGGCGACGCTCGAGCTCGCCGTGTACGCGCTGCTCGTGGCGTTCGTCGTCGGCATCCCGCTGGGCATGATCGCCGCCTACTCCCGCGACCGGTTCCCCGACGCGGTGCTGCGGGTCTTCGCGATCCTCTGCTACGCCACCCCGGTCTTCTTCGCCGGGCTGCTGCTGAAGCTGGTGTTCTCCGTCTGGCTGGACTGGCTGCCCGTCGCGGGCCGGGCCTCCACCGGCGCCGAGATCCAGCTGCAGACCCTGGACAACCCGACCGGCATCGCCATCGTCGACGCCATCCGGACCGGGGACGGCGGCGTCATCGGCGACGTCCTGCAGCACGCCGTCCTGCCCGCCACCGCGCTCGGTCTGCTGACCGCGGGCGTGTTCCTGCGGCTGGTGCGCACCAACGTCATCGGCACGCTGGGCACCGGCTACGTCGAGGCCGCCCGGTCGCGGGGGGTCGCGGAGTCCCGGCTGCTGCGCAAGCACGCCTACCGCCCGGCGCTCATCCCGATCATCACCGTCATCGGCCTGCAGATCGCGCTGCTGCTGGTGGGCGCGGTGCTCACCGAGACCACCTTCGAGTGGAAGGGGCTGGGCTTCCAGCTGGCCCAGTACCTGCAGGCCCGCGACTTCGTCGCCGTCCAGGGCATCGTCGCGCTGCTCGCGGTGATCGTCGCGGTCACCAACTTCATCGTCGACATCATCGCGGCGCTCATCGACCCCCGGGTGAGGTACTGACATGGCGACCGCCACCACCGCCACGACCTCCACCCGCCGGCGCCGCGGCTGGCGCGGGCTGCCCGTCGTCCGCCAGGTGCGGCAGAGCGTCGGTCTGCAGCGCGGCATGCTCGTCGCCGGGCTGGTGCTCACCGGCCTGTTCGTGTTCGCCGCGGTCTTCGCGCCGCTGCTGGCGCCCTACGAGTACGGCCAGCTGCGCGACGCCCAGGGCACCTTCGGCGCCCAGCAGTCGCCGTCCGGCGACCACTGGCTCGGGACGACGGTCGGCGGCTACGACGTGCTGTCCCGGGTGATCTGGGGCTCGCGGACCGCGCTGTACGTGATCGTCGTCGCGGTGCTGCTGTCGATCGTGATCGGCGTGCTGCTCGGCCTGGTCTCGGGCTACTTCGGCGGCTGGCTCGACCGCGTGCTGGTGGTCATCGCCGACGCGGTCTACGCCTTCCCGACCCTGCTGCTGGCGATCGTCGTGGCGATCGTGATCAGCGGCGGGCAGTCCAGCCTGTGGGGCGGCATCTTCGCCGCCGCCATCTCGATCACCGTGGTCTTCATCCCGCAGTACTTCCGGGTGGTGCGGGCCGAGACGCTGCGGATCAAGTCCGAGGCCTTCGTCGAGTCGGCGCGGGTGATCGGCGCCAGCAACTGGCGGATCATGAGCAAGCACGTGCTCCGCAACGCGACCCGCACGCTGCCGCTGATCCTCACCCTGAACGCCTCCGAGGCGATCCTCACCCTGGCCGGGCTGGGCTTCCTCGGCTTCGGCATCCAGCCGACCGCGGCGGCCGAGTGGGGCTTCGACCTCAACCGGTCGCTGTCCGACGTGACCAGCGGCATCTGGTGGACGTCGATCTTCCCGGGCGCGGCCATCGTGCTGACCGTGCTCGGCCTGACCCTGGTCGGGGAGAGCCTCAACGACCTCGCCGACCCGCGGCTGCGCAGCCGCCGCAAGGCCGACGACACCACGCCCCCGCCGGCCGGCATCGTCGAGCCCGGCGGTGCGGTCATCGCGACGGAAGGACAGCTGCAGTGAGCACCGTCGTCGACATCACCGACCTGCAGGTCTCCTTCGCCACCGACGCCGGCACCGTCGACGCCGTCACCGGCGTCACGCTGCAGGTGCAGGCCGGCGAGGTGCTGGCCATCGTGGGGGAGAGCGGCAGCGGCAAGACCGTCACCGCCCGCAGCATCCTGGGCCTGCTGCCGGAGACCGCCCGGGTCCGCGGCGCCGTGGTGCTCTCGGCCAAGGACGGCGCCAGCTCGCAGGACGTCGTCCCGCTGCGGGGCTCGGCGCTGCGCCAGGTGCGCGGGCAGGACGCCGCGATGGTGTTCCAGGAGCCCTCGACCTCGCTCAACCCGGTGTTCCCGGTGGGCTGGCAGATCATCGAGGGGCTGCGGGCGCACACCAAGATCAGCCGCAAGGAGGCCCGGGCCAAGGCGATCGACGTGCTGCGCCGGGTCGGCATCCCGGACCCCGAGCACCGGGTGGACCACTACCCGCACCAGTTCTCCGGCGGGCAGAAGCAGCGCATCGTCATCGCCCAGGCGCTGGTGCTCGACCCGGGCGTGATCATCGCCGACGAGCCGACGACGGCCCTCGACGTCACCGTGCAGGCCGAGATCCTCGAGCTGCTGCGCCGCTGCCGCGACGACTTCGGTGCCGCGATCGTGCTGATCACGCACAACATGGGCGTCGTCGCCGACCTCGCCGACCGGGTCGCGGTGATGTACCAGGGCGAGATCGTGGAGCAGGCCGACGTCCGGACGCTGTTCCGCTCCCCGCAGGACCCGTACACCCAGCAGCTGCTCGCCGCGGTGCCGCGGCTGGGCCAGGGCGTCGAGCACACCCGCGAGCGGGCCACGCACCGGGAGCCCGGCTGGGCCGAGGTGGCGCCGGTCGTGGAGGCCCGCGACCTGCGGATCGTCTACCCGGGTCGGCTGCGCCGGCCGGACTTCACCGCCGTCGACGGCGTCAGCTTCGCCATCCGCCCGGGCGAGGTGCTCGGCCTGGTCGGGGAGAGCGGCAGCGGGAAGACCACGATCGGCCGGGCCATCGCCGGGCTGACCAAGGTGACCGGCGGCTCGCTGCAGGTGCTGGGCGCGGAGATGAACGGGTTCAAGGAGCGGTCCTTCCGCCCGGTGCGCGAGCGGATCGGGTTCGTCTTCCAGGACCCGGCGTCCAGCTTCAACCCGCTGCTCACCATCGCTGAGGCGGTGGCCGAGCCGCTGGTCGTGCACAAGCGCGCCAAGGACGCCCGCGCCGCCCGGGCCCGGGTCGACGAGCTGCTCGAGGCGGTGCAGCTGCCCCGCCACTTCGGCGACCGCTACCCGCACGAGCTCTCCGGCGGTCAGCGGCAGCGCGCCAGCCTGGCCCGCGGGCTGGCCCTGGACCCGGAGCTGCTCATCGCCGACGAGCCGACCTCGGCGCTGGACGTGTCGGTGCAGGCCCGGGTGCTCGAGCTGTTCGACGAGCTGCAGAAGCGGCTGGGGTTCGCGGCGCTGTTCATCAGCCACGACCTCGCCGTCGTCGACCTGCTGGCGGACAAGATCGCCGTCCTCTACCGGGGGCAGCTGGTCGAGGAGGGCACCGGGGCAGAGGTGCTCGGCGCACCGCAGCACCCGTACACCCAGCGGCTGCTGGCGTCCCTGCCGGTGCCCGACCCGGACGAGCAGGCCGCCCGCCGCGCCTCCTGGAACGACCTCCGCGCCGCCGACTGAGCTTTCGCGCGTCTTCCCACGCGTGGGAAGGCGCGCGAAACCGTGCGGGCGTGCGTGGCAAGGCGCGCGAAACCGCGCGTGGGAAGGCGCGCGAAACCGCGCGTGGGAAGGCGCGCGAAACCGCGCGTGGGAAGGCGCGCGAAACCGTGCGTGGGAAGGCGCGCGAAACCGTGCGTGGGAAGGCGCGCGAAACCG
>NZ_JABGDB010000014.1:0-5598 GCF_041028285.1 Modestobacter versicolor
GCGCGTCCGCTCCTTGAGAACTCAACAGCGTGCCGAAAGTCAGTGCCAAGTAACAATTCCCCTTGGCCTGGGTCTTTGTTGGTCCAGGTCTTTGGGTTCCTTTGGTTGATTGAACGAGAGTGCCAACTCTCGGTCTCAGCTGCGATCAAATCATCTACGGAGAGTTTGATCCTGGCTCAGGACGAACGCTGGCGGCGTGCTTAACACATGCAAGTCGAGCGAGGCCCTCCTTCGGGGGGTGCCCTAGCGGCGAACGGGTGAGTAACACGTGGGCAACCTGCCCTCAGCTCTGGGATAACTCCAAGAAATTGGTGCTAATACCGGATGTGACCGCTGACCGCATGGTCTGGTGGTGGAAAGATTCATCGGCTGAGGATGGGCCCGCGGCCTATCAGCTTGTTGGTGGGGTCACGGCCCACCAAGGCGACGACGGGTAGCCGGCCTGAGAGGGTGACCGGCCACACTGGGACTGAGACACGGCCCAGACTCCTACGGGAGGCAGCAGTGGGGAATATTGCGCAATGGGCGAAAGCCTGACGCAGCGACGCCGCGTGAGGGATGACGGCCTTCGGGTTGTAAACCTCTTTCAGTAGGGACGAAGCGAAAGTGACGGTACCTACAGAAGAAGCACCGGCCAACTACGTGCCAGCAGCCGCGGTAATACGTAGGGTGCAAGCGTTGTCCGGAATTATTGGGCGTAAAGAGCTCGTAGGCGGTCTGTCGCGTCGGCTGTGAAAACCCGAGGCTCAACCTCGGGCCTGCAGTCGATACGGGCAAACTAGAGTACTGCAGGGGAGACTGGAATTCCTGGTGTAGCGGTGAAATGCGCAGATATCAGGAGGAACACCGGTGGCGAAGGCGGGTCTCTGGGCAGTAACTGACGCTGAGGAGCGAAAGCGTGGGGAGCGAACAGGATTAGATACCCTGGTAGTCCACGCCGTAAACGTTGGGCGCTAGGTGTGGGGGCCATTCCACGGTCTCCGTGCCGCAGCTAACGCATTAAGCGCCCCGCCTGGGGAGTACGGCCGCAAGGCTAAAACTCAAAGGAATTGACGGGGGCCCGCACAAGCGGCGGAGCATGTTGCTTAATTCGATGCAACGCGAAGAACCTTACCTAGGCTTGACATGCACGGAAATCTGTCAGAGATGGCAGGTCCTTTAAAGGGTCGTGCACAGGTGGTGCATGGTTGTCGTCAGCTCGTGTCGTGAGATGTTGGGTTAAGTCCCGCAACGAGCGCAACCCTCGTTCTATGTTGCCAGCACGTGATGGTGGGGACTCATAGGAGACTGCCGGGGTCAACTCGGAGGAAGGTGGGGATGACGTCAAATCATCATGCCCCTTATGTCTAGGGCTGCAAACATGCTACAATGGCCGGTACAAAGGGCTGCGATACCGCGAGGTGGAGCGAATCCCAAAAAGCCGGTCTCAGTTCGGATTGGGGTCTGCAACTCGACCCCATGAAGTTGGAGTCGCTAGTAATCGCAGATCAGCAACGCTGCGGTGAATACGTTCCCGGGCCTTGTACACACCGCCCGTCACGTCACGAAAGTCGGTAACGCCCGAAGCCGGTGGCCCAACCCCTTGTGGGAGGGAGCCGTCGAAGGCGGGATCGGCGATTGGGACGAAGTCGTAACAAGGTAGCCGTACCGGAAGGTGCGGCTGGATCACCTCCTTTCTAAGGAGCACTGGCCGCTTTCTTGCAGGTTCGTCCTGTGGAAGTGGTCCAGAGCCGTGCACCGACCGTGATCGATGTTCCATTCTGGGATGTCGGCGGGTGTTGGTGGCGGAGCTCGAGGGTGGAACGCTGACCAGTTCGGCTGGTGACCTGGTGTCGCTGCTAGTACGTCCCCGTGTCTTTGGATGCGGTGGTCTGGAACGTGGTGGTGGGTGGGTTGCTGGTTGTAGGCACGCTGTTGGGTCCTGAGGGAACGGGCCGGTCCTGGGAACGGGGTCGGGTGGTTGTCTCTGAGGGCTCCATGCTCGTCGTACCGCTCGAACGCTGCCCGTAGGGGTGGGGTTGGGGGTCTGGCGGTGGGGGATGTGGGGTCACTTTCCGTACTTTGAGAACTGCACAGTGGACGCGAGCATCTATTTATCTTGTAGGTATGTATCTGGACGCCCGCGCTGATCCAGGACGGTCCTGATCCTCCAGAAGGTGTGGTGGGGTTGGGGTTTTGTCGTGGGTGGGCGTGGGTGTTTGTGTGGCCAAGTTGTTAAGGGCACACGGTGGATGCCTGGGCACCAGGAGCCGATGAAGGACGTAGGAGGCTGCGATAAGCCTCGGGGAGCTGTCAACCGAGCGTTGATCCGAGGATTTCCGAATGGGGGAACCCCGCACCAGTCATGTGGTGTGACCCGCGCCTGAACACATAGGGCGTGTGGAGGGAACGTGGGGAAGTGAAACATCTCAGTACCCACAGGAAGAGAAAACAACCGTGATTCCGTGAGTAGTGGCGAGCGAAAGCGGATGAGGCTAAACCGATCGCATGTCAAGCCGGCAGGCGTTGTGTGGTCGGGGTCGTGGGACGATTCAGTGCCTTCTGCCGAGGGTGCAGGGAGTCAGAAAGTCTTGTGTTAGTGGAAGGCCTCTGGAAGGGGTCGCCGTAGAGGGTGAGAGCCCCGTACACGAAAACACATGGCCTCCCGAGTTGTATCCCAAGTAGCACCGAGCCCGTGAAATTCGGTGTGAATCTGGCGGGACCACCCGCTAAGCCTAAATACTCCCTGGTGACCGATAGCGGACAAGTACCGTGAGGGAAAGGTGAAAAGTACCCCGGGAGGGGAGTGAAATAGTACCTGAAACCGTGTGCCTACAAGCCGTGAGAGCCTTATGCGCGTTTACGCGTGGGGGTGATTGCGTGCCTTTTGAAGAATGAGCCTGCGAGTTAGCGGTACGTGGCGAGGTTAACCCGTGTGGGGTAGCCGTAGCGAAAGCGAGTCCGAACAGGGCGGCACAGTCGCGTGCTCTAGACCCGAAGCCGAGTGATCTACCCATGGCCAGGTTGAAGCGCGGGTAAGACCGCGTGGAGGACCGAACCCACTTCAGTTGAAAATGGAGGGGATGAGCTGTGGGTAGGGGTGAAAGGCCAATCAAACTCGGTGATAGCTGGTTCTCCCCGAAATGCATTTAGGTGCAGCGTCACGTGTTTCTTGCCGGAGGTAGAGCACTGGATGGTCTAGGGGCCCCACAAGGTTACTGAAATCAACCAAACTCCGAATGCCGGTAAGTGAGAGCGTGGCAGTGAGACTGCGGGCGATAAGGTTCGTAGTCGAGAGGGAAACAGCCCAGATCATCAGCTAAGGCCCCTAAGCGTGTGCTAAGTGGAAAAGGATGTGGGATTGCCGTGACAACCAGGAGGTTGGCTTAGAAGCAGCCACCCTTGAAAGAGTGCGTAATAGCTCACTGGTCAAGTGGTTCCGCGCCGACAATGTAGCGGGGCTCAAGCACACCGCCGAAGCTGTGGCATTTCCATGAACCCGTCCGTGCCCTTGGGGTGCGGGCCAGGTGTGGGGATGGGTAGGGGAGCGTCGTGTGGCGATTGAAGCGGCGGAGTGATCCAGCCGTGGACGCCACACGAGTGAGAATGCAGGCATGAGTAGCGAAAGGGGAGTGAGAAACTCCCCCGCCGGATGACCAAGGGTTCCTGGGCCAGGCTAATCCGCCCAGGGTGAGTCGGGACCTAAGGCGAGGCCGACAGGCGTAGTCGATGGACAACGGGTTGATATTCCCGTACCCGCGAAAGAACGCCCATGCTGAACCCAGCGATACTAACCGCCTGAAGCCGGTGACTGACCTTCGGGTCTGATCTGGTGGAACGCGGGACCTGGACTGGTAGTAGGCAAGCGATGGGGTGACGCAGGAAGGTAGTCCTACCGGTGAGTGGTAGTACCGGGGCAAGGGTGTGGCCCGCGATGTAGGTAAATCCGCATCGCATACAGGGTGAGACCTGACGCATAGCCGAATGAGGCGAATTGGATGATCCTATGCTGCCGAGAAAAGCCTCTAGCGAGTTCTTAGCGGCCCGTACCCCAAACCAACTCAGGTGGTCAGGTAGAGAATACCAAGGCGATCGAGCGAACTGTGGTTAAGGAACTCGGCAAAATGCCCCCGTAACTTCGGGAGAAGGGGGGCCATTCATCGTGAACACCCTTGCGGTGGGCAGCGGTGGGTGGCCGCAGAGACCAGTGAGAAGCGACTGTTTACTAAAAACACAGGTCCGTGCGAAGTCGAAAGACGATGTATACGGACTGACGCCTGCCCGGTGCTGGAACGTTAAGGGGACGGGTTAGTCCTTCGGGGCGAAGCTCAGAACTCAAGCGCCAGTAAACGGCGGTGGTAACTATAACCATCCTAAGGTAGCGAAATTCCTTGTCGGGTAAGTTCCGACCTGCACGAATGGCGTAACGACTTCTCAGCTGTCTCAACCACAGGCTCGGCGAAATTGCACTACGAGTAAAGATGCTCGTTACGCGCGGCAGGACGGAAAGACCCCGGGACCTTCACTATAGCTTGATATTGGTGTTCGGTTCGGCTTGTGTAGGATAGGTGGGAGACTGTGAAGCGGGCACGCCAGTGTTCGTGGAGTCATCGTTGAAATACCACTCTGGTCGAATTGGATGTCTAACCTCGGTCCGTGATCCGGATCAGGGACAGTGTCAGGTGGGTAGTTTAACTGGGGCGGTTGCCTCCCAAAATGTAACGGAGGCGCCCAAAGGTTCCCTCAGCCTGGTTGGCAATCAGGTGTCGAGTGCAAGTGCACAAGGGAGCTTGACTGCGAGACTGACGGGTCGAGCAGGAGCGAAAGCTGGGACTAGTGACCCGGCACCGGCATGTGGAAGCGGTGTCGCTCAACGGATAAAAGGTACCCCGGGGATAACAGGCTGATCTTCCCCAAGAGTCCATATCGACGGGATGGTTTGGCACCTCGATGTCGGCTCGTCGCATCCTGGGGCTGGAGTAGGTCCCAAGGGTTGGGCTGTTCGCCCATTAAAGCGGTACGCGAGCTGGGTTTAGAACGTCGTGAGACAGTTCGGTCCCTATCCGCCGCGCGCGTAAGAGACTTGAGAAGAGCTGTCCCTAGTACGAGAGGACCGGGACGGACGAACCTCTGGTGTGCCAGTTGTTCCGCCAGGAGCACTGCTGGTTGGCTACGTTCGGCAGGGATAACCGCTGAAAGCATCTAAGCGGGAAGCTCGCTTCAAGATGAGGTCTCTCACCGGGTCAACCGGGTAAGGCCCCCGCCCAGACCAGCGGGTTGATAGGCCGGAGGTGGAAGCGCAGCAATGCGTGGAGCTGACCGGTACTAATAGGCCGAGGGCTTGACCACACATCATCCAGCTACATGTGTGAATAGATGTCTCGCGTCCACTGTGTGGTTCTGAACGTACGGAACCCACCCCCACCACCACCCCACACGCTCGTGCGTGTGCGCGGTTGGTGAGTTGTCGGGGGTGGGGGACAAGTTCACAGTGTTACGGCGGTCATGGCGAAAGGGAAACGCCCGGTCTCATTCCGAACCCGGAAGCTAAGCCTTTCAGCGCCGATGGTACTGCCCGGGGGACCGGGTGGGAGAGTAGGACGCCGCCGGACATAACTC
>NZ_JABGDB010000015.1:0-1570 GCF_041028285.1 Modestobacter versicolor
ACGGCGCTGTGAGTGCCGCCGAACTGGAGAGCGCGGGAGAACCCGTCCCCGCCGACATCGACCTGCACACGACCGCCGGGAAGCTGGCCGACTTCGAGCGGCGGCTGGAGGAGGCCACGCACGCCGGTTCCGAGCGCGCGGTCGCCAAGCAGCACGCCGCGGGGAAGATGACCGCCCGGGAGCGGATCGCCGCGCTGCTGGACCCGGGCTCGTTCACCGAGCTCGACGAGTTCGCCCGGCACCGGTCCACGAACTTCGGGATGGACGCCCGCCGGCCCTTCGGCGACGGTGTGGTCACCGGCTACGGCACCGTCGACGGCCGCCCGGTCTGCGTCTTCTCCCAGGACGTCACGGTGTTCGGCGGCAGCCTCGGCGAGGTCTACGGCGAGAAGATCGTCAAGGTCCTCGACCTGGCCGTCCGCAACGGCTGCCCGGTCATCGGCATCAACGAGGGTGGCGGCGCGCGGATCCAGGAGGGCGTGGTCTCCCTCGGCCTCTACGCCGAGATCTTCCGGCGCAACGTGCACGCCTCCGGTGTGGTCCCGCAGATCTCGCTGGTGATGGGTGCCGCGGCCGGCGGGCACGTCTACTCCCCCGCGCTGACCGACTTCATCGTGATGGTGGACAAGACCAGCCAGATGTTCATCACCGGCCCCGATGTGGTCAAGACCGTCACCGGTGAGGACGTGACCCTGGAGGAGCTGGGCGGGGCGCGCACCCACAACACCAAGTCCGGGGTGGCGCACTACCTGGCCGCCGACGAGGCCGACGCGCTGGACTACGTCAAGGCGCTGCTGTCCTACCTGCCCAGCAACAACCTCGACCCGCTGCCGGCGATCGAGACCGCGCCGGTGGACGTCGCGCTGCCCGAGGCGGTCACCGACCTCGACCGCGAGCTGGACACGTTCATCCCGGACTCGCCCAACACCCCCTACGACATGCACACCGTGATCGAGCACGTCCTCGACGACGGTGAGTTCCTCGAGGTGCAAGCGCTGTGGGGGCCCAACATCCTCACCGGCTTCGGCCGGGTCGAGGGCCGCCCGGTCGGCGTCGTGGCCAACCAGCCGACCCAGTTCGCCGGCACCCTGGACATCGACGCCAGCGAGAAGGCCGCCCGCTTCGTGCGCACCTGCGACGCGTTCAACGTCCCGGTGCTCACCTTCGTCGACGTCCCCGGCTTCCTGCCCGGCACCTCCCAGGAGTGGGACGGCATCATCCGCCGCGGCGCCAAGCTGATCTACGCCTACGCCGAGGCCACCGTCCCGCTGATCACCGTCATCACCCGCAAGGCCTACGGCGGCGCCTACGACGTGATGGGCTCCAAGCACCTCGGTGCCGACGTCAACCTGGCCTGGCCGACGGCGCAGATCGCCGTCATCGGCGCCCAGGGCGCGGTCGGCATCCTCTACCGCAAGGAGCTCGCCGCCGCCGAGGACCCCGAGGCGCTGCGCGCTGAGCTGATCGGCGAGTACGAGGACACCCTCGCCAACCCCTACATCGCCGCCGACCGCGGCTACGTCGACGCCGTCATCCCGCCCTCCCACACCCGCATCCACATCGTCCGCGC
>NZ_JABGDB010000016.1:0-1350 GCF_041028285.1 Modestobacter versicolor
ACGTGCAGAAGGTCCTGATCGCCAACCGCGGTGAGATCGCGGTGCGCGTCGCACGCGCCTGCCGGGACGCCGGGCTCACCAGCGTCGCGGTCTACGCCGACACCGACCGGGACGCCCTGCACGTGCGCGCCGCCGACGAGGCCTTCGCCCTGGGTGGCACCACCCCCGGTGACTCCTACCTGGTCGTGGACAAGATCCTGGACGCCGCCCGGGCCTCCGGCGCCGACGCCGTGCACCCCGGCTACGGCTTCCTGTCCGAGAACGCCGACTTCGCCCAGGCCGTCATCGACGCCGGGCTGACCTGGATCGGACCGTCCCCCCAGGCGATCATCGACCTCGGCGACAAGGTCGCCGCCCGGCACATCGCCACCCGCGCCGGCGCCCCGCTGGTGCCCGGCACCAAGGACCCCGTAGCGAACGCCGAGGAGATCATCGCCTTTGCGCAGGAGCACGGGCTCCCGGTCGCCATCAAGGCGGCCTTCGGCGGCGGCGGCCGCGGGCTCAAGGTCGCCCGCACCATCGAGGAGATCCCCGAGCTGTTCGACTCCGCCGTCCGCGAGGCGGTGTCGGCCTTCGGCCGCGGCGAGTGCTTCGTCGAACGCTTCCTGGACAAGCCCCGCCACGTCGAGGCCCAGGTGCTCGCCGACACCCACGGCACCGTCATCGTCGTCGGCACCCGCGACTGCTCGCTGCAGCGCCGCAACCAGAAGCTGGTCGAGGAAGCCCCCGCGCCGTTCCTCACCGACGACCAGCGCGAGCGCATCCACTCCTCGGCCAAGGCCATCTGCGCCGAAGCCGGCTACGTGGGTGCGGGCACCGTGGAGTACCTGGTCGGCGCCGACGGCTCCATCTCCTTCCTCGAGGTCAACACCCGGCTGCAGGTCGAGCACCCCGTCTCCGAGGAGACCTCCGGCATCGACCTGGTCCGCCAGCAGTTCCGGATCGCCGAGGGCCTGCCGCTGGAGATCACCGAGGACCCGACCCCGCGCGGGCACAGCATCGAGTTCCGGATCAACGCCGAGGACGCCGGCCGCAACTTCATGCCCGCCCCCGGCCCGGTCACCCGGCTGGAGGTGCCGCAGGGCCCCGGTGTGCGCTGGGACTCCGGCGTGGAGACCGGCGGCGAGGTCGCCGGCGCGTTCGACTCGATGCTGGCGAAGCTGATCGTCACCGGCGCCACCCGCACCGAGGCGCTGCAGCGGGCCCGCCGTGCGCTGGCCGAACTCGTCGTCGAGGGCATGCCCACCGTCGTCCCGTTCCACCGCGCCGTCGTCGCCGACCCGGCCTTCACCGCCGAGCCGTTCACCGTGCACACCCGCTGGATCGAGACCGAGTGGGACAACCAGGTCC
>NZ_JABGDB010000017.1:0-1059 GCF_041028285.1 Modestobacter versicolor
GGCGTCCCGGCAGGCGCGTGCGACGCGCACCGCGATCTCACCGCGGTTGGCGATCAGGACCTTCTGCACGTTCGTTCTCCTTCGACTGACGGTGCGGACGGGGGTGCTCAGCGCTGCCAGAGGTCGCTGAGCACCATCCCGAGGTTGGCGAGCTGGGTGCGCAGCAGCGGCAGCGACAGCCCGACGACGGCGGAATGGTCACCCTCGATCCGGCGGACGAACGGTGCGCCGAGCCCGTCGAGGGTGAAGGCGCCGGCCACGGCCAGCGGTTCACCGGTGGCCAGGTAGGCCTCGAGCTCACCCGGCGACGGCGAGGCGAAGTGGACGACGGTCGAGGCGACGCCGACGTCCCGCCGGGTCACCTGGCCGTCCTGCACGTCCAGCACCGCCTGGCCGGTGTGCAGGACCCCGTGGCGGCCGGCCATCCGCTGCCAGCGCAGCCGCGCCTCCGCGGTGTCGGCGGGCTTGCCCATCGCCTGCCCGCGGAACTCCAGCACCGAGTCGGCGCCCACCACGAGCGCGTCGGTCTCGGACCGGGCGACCGCGCCGGCCTTGGCCGAGGCGAGCAGCGCGACCAGCTCGGCGACCCGCGGCGCGGTCACGGCGGTCTCGTCGACGCCGCTGACGACGACCACGGGCGCCAGCCCGGCCTGGCGCATCAGCTGCAACCGGGCCGGGGACTGGGAGGCGAGCACCAGCCGGCGGCTCACGCGAACCGCCCCGCAGCGCGCCAGCCGCCGGGGCCGGCCTGCAGCGGCGTCCGGACGGCGTCGGTGCGGGAGGCCCACGCGCCGACCGGTGCGGGCCGGCGGCGGTCGGGACGGCGCTGGGCGAGGGCGGCGACGACGACGGTCAGCGCGGCCAGTTCCTCGGCGGTCGGCTCGCCCCGGACGACCCGCAGCAGCGGGCGCTGGTTTTCACTCACAGCGGGATGTTCCCGTGCTTCTTGGGGGGCAGGGTCTGGCGTTTGTTGGCCAGCAGCCGCAGCGCGCGGACGATGTGGATGCGGGTGTGGGAGGGCGGGATGACGGCGTCGACGTAGCCGCGGTCGGCGGCGAT
>NZ_JABGDB010000018.1:0-1004 GCF_041028285.1 Modestobacter versicolor
CGCCAGAACGCTTTACGGGAGAAGATGAGCAATCGCCTTGCCTCGTTGCTTGAGAGCGTTAGAAGTGGCTTCGATGGGCTGTATGGCTTCGCTGATGATGCCTTTGCCGGTGAGGTGCGAACCGAGGCTGAGGCGCTGATAAATGATGTGCTGATTCGGGCAGGTGAGCAGGAGGCCGAGCTGGTGGAGTTGAGCCAGCAGGATTACAGAACCGCTGATGATTACGAGCGAGCGTTAAACAGTTGGCAGGGGCAGAACGATTACGAGATGCGGATAATGCGCAATGGTCGTGCAGTATTCCACGATCTGCTTAACCCGTTTTGATTTGTCCAGGTGGGCGAGTGATTACCGTTCACCAGTAAACGCCAGCAGATTTACAGAGATTGCCCTTTGGTCAGGGCATACCCAGCGGCCTAATCAACCGCAGCACCTGAGCAAGTGTTAAAACTGCTTAACGCTATTTGGCTACTGTAAACTCCTTACCCCAGCTACCAATCACAAATCTACGAGTTTTCGGAAAATCTGCCCTGCGACAATAACCCAAAGAAAGCCGATGTGACCTGTACGCTGAGAAAAGAGCGAGCAAGGCGAGCATCGTCTGTTGGCGTTTAGGGCTGTGTCAGGTGCATCGTGTCGTGATGCGAGTCGCTGTAGAGCCAGCATCTTTCCCGTGCTGGTTAGGTGGTCACGTTGCCTGTTTGTCCCGCTTTCAAAGGTCGCCCGTTGCTGGTGGATATTCTTCGCAGTTGGTTAGTTTGTTCAGCGGATGTTGCGCATACACCCCGCCGCTGATAGGCTTACCACTGAACCCGCCAAAGTTCAGGTAAATACCCACCAGCACCAGCAGGTGATGAAGTTACCAGAGAGAAGCCCACACTGTAAAAGGTCGTGGGCTTTTTTCGTTTCTGAGCCAGGCAAAATTCACGCCTAACCTATACCTGTAATGGCGCTGTAAAAACCGATAGTTTCCAGTGAATTACAGCGGAGTATGTTCAGCGTAAGTC
>NZ_JABGDB010000019.1:0-781 GCF_041028285.1 Modestobacter versicolor
GCATCAGTGCCTTTTAGAGCACCCGTAGAGAATTGGTTTGACCCTCCAAGTATATTCTTGTAGTCAAGCTCTCTAACTGAGCCCGTAGCGGCTCTTATTCAATCAATGATTGTACCCTTACCTGACGTTGAGTGTGCTGAGTGCAGTATGGCAAATATTGATGGGTTTTGGGGGAAGAAACATGAACCTATTATTTCCAATATGAGCTGTCTCTTGTCTTCATCCTTGTCTGCAAGTGCCTTAATGAACCTTTCACCAACATCTGACTTTGCTGTTTCACTTCATTCATATGTCTTTTGGTTAAGAGAGAATGGCAGCACATCAGTCTCAATGAATTTCTTTTGGTTAAGGTCATAATATCCATTCTTGAACACTGAAATGTTCTTGTCTATGTCCTTGTCAGTCACCAACGCCTTTGTGACCGCATCCATCATGAATTCAGAATAGGTATTATTGAGTTCACTTGTCTTTGTGATTGCAAGCACATTTCTAATGACACCCTTAATGTAATTGGTAATCAGGTCTTGCTTAATGTAAGTCTTGTTTACATTTATTCAAACACCATTGTTGTTGTGGTAAATGTCACCCTTATATACAACAAACATCTTCTTACCAAACAGGATAGCCTTTGATTCTTCCTTTTGCTTTTCCTGTGCCTGCTGTTTAAGTCACTGAAACTCATGTTCAGTAAGCTGTGTCAGCGGAATAGCCTTAATTTCTTCATCTGTCATCCCGGTAAATGAAACCGGTTTTTTTAGTATACTCATAGTATTCTCCTTGA
>NZ_JABGDB010000001.1:0-1244860 GCF_041028285.1 Modestobacter versicolor
TGAAGTCCCACGTGAAGGCGATCCTGCGCAAGCTGGGTGCCCGGGACCGGGCGCACGCGGTCTCCCTGGTCGTGTCCGCCCGCAACGGCGGCACCTGCACCTGCGGCGCCCACTCGCTCACCGCGGCCCCGGCGGCCGTCGTCGTCGACTGACCGCTGCGGGCGGCACCGCACTACCGTTCCTCCATGGTCGGTGTGCTGATGGCCGTGCTGCTGCTCGTGCTGCTGGCCGGCATCGTCGCCTGGGCCGCCGCGGCGCCCCGGCCCGCCGCAGCGTCCGGCCGGCTGCCCGCCACGAGCCGCTCCCAGCGGCGGGTCGGGCCGGTCCCGGCCCACTGGTCCGCGGCCCACGACGAGGTCGACGGCACCACCCGGGTGCTGCTGCGCCGCACCGTCCCCGGCCCGGACGGCCGCCCCGAGGTCCTGGAGGAGCGGGTGTTCGAGACCTTCCCCGCGCGCGACCCGCTGTGGGAGGCGCGGTTCACCGAGGCGATGGCCGACGCCCGGTTCCGCTGCCGCTACCTCGACGCCGAGGAGGAGCCGCCGGGGTGAGCGGGCAGACTGGGCGGCATGGGTCAGGTCGTCGCCACAGCTGAACGGGTCGTACGGGCACCGGCGGACGTCGTCCGCGCCGCGCTCGCCGACTACACCACCACCCGCCCCGCCGTCCTGCCGGAGCAGTACAGCGCGTACCGGGTCGACGAGGGCGGCCAGGGCTCGGGCACCCGGGTGCACTGGCGGCTGCAGGCCACGTCCAAGCGCGTCCGCGAGCAGGACGTCGTCGTCACCCAGGGCGCCGACGGCACGCTGGTGGAGAGCGACACCAACTCCAGCATGGTCACCACCTGGAGCGTGCACCCGACCGACGACGGCGGGAGCACCGTCCGGGCCCGCACCACCTGGACCGGCGCGACCGGCATCGGCGGGTTCTTCGAGCGGACCTTCGCACCCCGCGGGCTCGCCCGGATCCACGGCGCGCTGCTGGACCGGCTGGCCGGCACGCTGGGCTGAGCTCCCCCCACGGGATGACCTCGGGTCAAGCCCGGGGCGGCCGCTGACGACCAGGAGTGGGTGAGCACCCTCCTGCACGGCACCGGGTCCAGCGACGCACCCGCCGCCACGGACGCCGGCCGCGCCGCCGCGACCGCGGCCGTCGCCGGGCTGCCCGGCGCACCCGACCTGGTCGTGGTGTTCACCTCCGTCCGCTACGACCTCCCCGAGCTGCTGGCCGGCATCCGCTCGGTCACCGGCGACGCCCCGCTGGTCGGTGCCACGAGCGTCGGCCACTTCGTCGGTCCTGACGTCACCGGCCCGGGGCAGGGCGTCGCCGTCCTGACGCTGTCCGGCGGCGGGTACCGCTTCGGGGTCGGGTCCGCGCGCGGCATGAGCTCCCGGCCGACCGAGGCCGGTGTCGAGCTGGTGCGGGAGGCCCGCGCGGCCGCCGGCGACCACGGCCTGCCGCACGCCGCCCTGCTGCTGCTGACCGACGGGCTGGTGGGCGGGCAGCAGTCCGTCGTCGCCGGCGCGCACCGGGCGGCCGGGTCCAGCGTGCCGATCGTCGGCGGCGTCGCGGCCGACGACTGGCAGCTCAGCTCCACCAAGGTCCTGCTCGGCGACGAGGCGCTCAGCGACGCCGCCGTGGGCGTCTGGATCGCCTCGCCGCACCCGCTCCGGGTGGCCACCGCCCACGGCTGGACGCCGGTCGGGCCGCCGCTGCTGGTGACCCGGGCCGAGGGCCTGGTCCTGCACGAGCTCGGCGGGCAGTCCGCCGGCGAGGTCTTCGCCGAGGCCACCGGGCTCGCCGAGGCCCAGCAGCAGGGCATCGCCGACACCGTCGTGGAGAGCTCCTACGCCCTCGGCCTGATCCAGCCCGACGGCTCCCACCTGGTCCGGGCGGTGTTCAGCGGGCCCTGCGGCGAGCTCAACACCTTCGAGCCGGTGCCGACCTTCGCCGCCGTCCAGGTGATGAGCGCCGAGCAGTCGACGCTGCTCGCCGTGGTCGACGACGTCGCCGCCGGGACCGTGGTCACCGGCTCCGAGCGGGTGCTGCTCACCTTCGACTGCGCCGCCCGGCAGACCCTCCTGGGCGAACTCGTCGCGGAGGAGGTCGACCGGCTGCAACGGGAGGCCGGCCGGGCGACCGTGTTCGGCCTGTACACCTACGGCGAGTTCTCCCGGTCGCGCGGCGCCGGTGGCGTGCACAACGCCACCCTGACGGCGATCGCCCTCTGATGACCGCGCTCGTCCCCCCGCCGCGCCCGTGGGCGCCGGGCGTCCCGCCGGTCGCCGGGCCGCGCGGCGATCCGCAGGCCGGCCAGCTCCGCCGGGCGCAGCTGGCCGCCCAGGAGGCCTACCGGCGGTCGGCCGGCCTGGTCCGGATGCTGGACCTGCTGGGCCGCAGCGGCAGCCCCGAGGAGCTGGCCGAGCGGGCCGTCGAGGCGCTGTCGGAGATCTTCTCCGCCGACCTCGTCCTCTGGGGCCGCAGCGCGGCCGCCGGCATGGAGGTGCTCGCGTCCTGCGGCTTCGGCGACGAGCACGTGCCCGCGCTGCCCGCCGAGGTCGTCGCGGCGGGCCTGCTGGCGGGCCGGTCCCCGGGCACCTGGACGGCGCCGGCGGACACGCTGCCGGTCGTCGCGGGCGTCGCCGTCCGGACGGTGGCCCACGTGCCCGTCGACAGCCGGGGCGCCGGCAGCGCCGCCCTGGTGCTGGTGCACGCCGAGCCCACCACGCTGCAACCCACCGACCTGCTGCTGCTCCGCTCCATCGCCGAGCGGCTGCAGTCCGCGGTGCAGGACGCCGAACGCCGGCAGACGGTGGAGCGGCTGGCCGGCGCCGGGGCCCGGCTGGCCCGGCACCTCGAGCCCGAGGCGCTGCTGGCGGAGGCGGTCGACGCACTGGCCGAGATCGCCGGCGCGGCCTGGACCAGCGCGGTCACCGTCGAGGACGGCGTGGCCGAGCTGGCCACCGCCCGCGCGTGGGTGGTCGACGACGAGGCCCGCTGGCCCCGTCCGGTGTCCGAGCTGGTGTCCTGGCCGGCGGCGCTGCGCGGGGAGACCACCGTGGTGCACGACATGGCCGAGGGCCCCGACCGGCTCGGGCCCGACCTGCGCGGCGACGTCCGGTCGCTGATGTGCATCCCGGTGCTCGTCGAGGGCCGGCCGGTGGTCCTCCTCTACGCCGTGGACCCTCGGCCGGGCGCCTTCACCACCGCCGCCGTCGACGCGGCCGCCCTGCTGGGCGGGTCGCTCGCGGCGGCCCTGGTCAACGCCCGGCTGTACCGGGCACTGGCCGACAGCGAGGCCCGGCTGCGGGTGCTCACCGACGCGATCAGCGACATGGTCGCGGTGGTGGAGCCCAGCGGCACCGTCCGGTGGGTCTCGCCGTCCTACTCGCGCGGGCTCGGGGTGCCGCCGGAGGAGCTCGTCGGCCGCCGCTGGGTCGACCGCGTGCACCCCGACGACCGGGCCGAGGTGCGCCGCGCGCTGCGCTCCTGGCCCCGGGTCACCCGGGTCGAGCACCGGCTCCGGCAGGGCACCGCCGACCACGTCGGCCAGGAGGCCGGCGAGTGGGCGTGGGTGGAGACCGGGCTGTCGGTGTCGCCGGGTGAGGAGGGCAGCACGGTGCTGTCCTCCCGGTTCACCGGCGAGCGGCGCCGCCTGGAGGACGAGCTGCGGGTGCAGGCCACCCACGACTCGCTCACCGGCCTGGCGAACCGGGCACTGGTGCGGCGCGCGCTGGACGAGCGGCTGGCCGGCGGGCCGCCGTGCACCGTCGGCGTGCTGTTCTGCGACCTCGACGAGTTCAAGGCGGTCAACGACCGGCTCGGCCACGAGGCCGGTGACGACCTGCTCCGCCAGGTCGCCGACCGGCTGCGCGGCTGCGTCCGGCCGGGTGACCTGCTGGCCCGGCTGGGCGGCGACGAGTTCGTGGTCGTGCTCGCCGGCACCGCGGACCGGGACGTGCTGACCGCGGTCGGCGAGCGGGTGCTCGCCGCGCTGCGCCGCCCGTTCTCCCTGGACGGCGACCCGGTGCGGATCGGGGCCAGCGTGGGCGGGGCGCTCGGTGAGCGGACCGGGCCCGCGGCGGTGAGCGACCTGCTCCGGGACGCCGACGCGGCGATGTACGAGGCCAAGCGGGCCGGCCGCGGCCGGGTGCAGGTCTTCGACGCGGCGGCGGCGCGGCGTTCGGTCGAGCGGCTGGGGCTCCGGCAGGAGGTGCAGGGCGCCCTGGCGCGCGAGGAGCTGCGGGTGCTCTTCCAGCCCATCGTGGCGCTGGCCGGCGGGCGGGTCGAGGGGGTGGAGGCGCTGCTCCGCTGGCAGCACCCGGTGCTCGGCGACGTCACGCCGGAGGTCTTCGTGCCGCTGGCCGAGGAGACCGGGGTCATCGCCGCGATCGGTGACTGGGTGGTCGAGGAGGCCTGCCGGGAGCTGGGCGCCTGGCGCGCCCTGCCCGGGAGCGGCCACCTGCGGGCGTCGGTGAACCTGTCCGCCGTGCAGCTGGACGACCCGTGGTTCGTCGACCGGGTGGCCGCCACGATGCGCCGGCACGGGGTGCCCGCCGGCCACCTCCGGCTCGAGGTGACCGAGAACATGGAGCGGACCGCTGCCCAGCTGCAGGAGCTGCACCGGCTCCGCGACGCCGGGGTGAGCCTGGTGCTCGACGACTTCGGGGTGTCCTACTCCAACCTCGCGCACGTCCGTGACCTGCCGGTGGACACGGTGAAGATCGACCGCAGCTTCGTCCGCGACCTCGGCGGCGACAGCGAGTGCCGGTCGCTGGGCGTCGGCATCGTCCGCGCCGTGATGGCGCTGTCCGAGGCGGCCGGCCTGGACGTGGTCGCCGAGGGCGTGGAGACCGAGGAGCACCGGGACGCGCTGCTGCGGCTGGGCTGCCGCTCGGCGCAGGGCTGGCTGTTCTCCCCGGCGCTGGACGCCGGCAGGATGACCGCGCTGCTGGTCGGCGGCGGCGTGCTGGTGCCGGTCGGCTGACCCTCGCCGCGGGGCGGGCGCCGCGGGGCGGGCGCCGCGGCCGATCCGCGGGGACGATGGTGCGGTGACCGCAGTCCCCACCACCGTCGAGGGCGGCCCGGCCCCCGCCGACCTGCTCGCCGACCTGCTCACCGACGGCGGTGCGCTGGTGCTGTCCGGCGCCGGGCTGTCCACCGACTCCGGCATCCCCGACTACCGCGGCGTCACCGGCTCGCAGCGCCGGCACACGCCGATGACCTGGCAGACCTTCACCCGCGACCCGCGCGGCCGGCACCGCTACTGGGCCCGCAGCTTCGTCGGCTGGCGGCAGATCGGGGAGGCCCGCCCCAACGCGGGGCACCGGGCGGTCGCCGAGCTGCAGGCGGCCGGGGCGGTCGGGGCGGTCATCACCCAGAACGTCGACGGGCTGCACCAGGCCGCCGGTGCGCGCGAGGTCACCGAGCTGCACGGTGGGCTGGACCGCACGGTCTGCCTGGGCTGCGGCGACGTCGCCGACCGGGCCGACCTCGACGTCCGGCTGCGGGCGGCGAACCCGGGGTTCCGGCCCGACGCCGCCGACGGGGTGAACCCCGACGGTGACGTGGACCTGCCCGAGGAGGCGCTCGACGGGTTCGTGATGGTCGACTGCCTGGCCTGCGGGGGCGGGCCGCTCAAGCCCGACGTCGTCTTCTTCGGCGAGACCGTGCCCCGCGACCGGGTCGACCACTGCTTCGGGCTGGTCGAGCAGGCCCGCTCGCTGCTGGTGCTGGGCTCGTCGTTGACCGTGATGAGCGGCTACCGGTTCGTCATCGCCGCCGCCAAGCGGGGCATCCCGGTGGCGATCGTGAACTCCGGGCCGACCCGCGGCGACGCGAAGGCCGACGTCCGGGTGGACGCCCCGCTGGGCGCGGTGCTGCCCGAGCTGGCCCGCCGGCTGCGATGAGCCGCGAGGTCGAGCACACCGACGACGGGCGCTGGATCGTCGTCGACGGGCGCCGGTGGCGGACGGCGGACCCGGCGCTGCCCGACGACGTGCGGTCCCGGCTGCTGCACCACCTCGGCGTGGCCCGTTCCGCGGTGCGCACCTCCCGGGGGGACGACGCCGCGGTGGCCGCGGCCCGCGCCCGGGTGCAGCTGGCCAAGACCGGGCTCGGTGAGCGCGGCGAGGCCTGGTGGGACCAGGACGACGACGCCCGCCGGGACCGTTGGGAGACCGCGCTGCGGGAGCTCGAGCCCTGAGGAAGGACCTCCCTGCCCCCCACCGTTCGCAGGCTCACGGCGGGCCCCTGCAGGCAGGCCGGCTGACCGGGCGCGCTGCGCGCGGCTGACAGAGGATGGGCGGCGATGCAGACGTTCCTGCCGGTCGCCGACTTCACCGAGTCCGCCCGGCTCCTGGACAACCCCCGGCTCGGCAAGCAGCGCGTGGAGTGCCTGCAGGTGCTCCGCGCGCTGGAGCTGCCCGACTACGGCTGGGCCAGCCACCCGGTGGTCACGATGTGGCGCGGGTACACCGCCGGCCTGGTCGTGTACTCGCTGGCGATGGTCCGGGTGTGGCGCGAGCGCGGGTTCGCCGACAGCACCGAGGCGCTGATCGCCGAGTTCGCGCCGGACGCCGCGGGCCTGACCCAGGCGGAGGCGGCCGCCGCCGGGCTGCTGCCCAGCTGGGTCGGCAACGAGGAGCTGCACCTCTCGCACCGGTCCAACCTGCTGGCCAAGGACCCGGAGTTCTACCGGGCCCGGTTCCCCGGCGACCCGGACGACCTGCCCTACCTGTGGCCCGGCTCGGACGACGTCCCGCCCGCCCCGCCGCCGGCGGGGGTGCCGGTGTGGGTGGTGCGGCCGCGCGCGCACACCGAGCTGGGGGCCGCGCTGGCCACCGGGGTCGTCGGCCTCGGCACCCAGTCCGGCGTGGACGTCGACGCCACCGGGCTGTCCGCGGCCGAGCTCCGCGCGCTGTCCAAGGAGCTCACCGGCAAGCGCCCGGCCAAGGACCTGCGGCAGCTGTCGGCGCTGCTGGACGAGATGGCCCCCGGCGACCTCGTCGGGCTGCCGGTCGAGCACGGCGCCGGGTTGCTGCTGGGCGAGGTGGTCGGGGACTACGCCTTCGCCGGCCGGGAGCTGCTGCCGCACCGCCGGCCGGCCCGCTTCGCCGCCGTGGTGCCCCGCTCGGCGGCCCGGCCCCCGGCCACCCTGCAGGACCCCCGCGCGCTGTTCCGGGTCACCCTCGACCCCGGGGCGCTGCCGCCAGGCCTGCGCTGACCTCGGCGACCGCGGCGGCCAGCCGGTCGCGGGCGGCGGGCCCGTGGTCGGGCTCCCGGACGGCGTGCACGGCCCACCACGCCGCGGCGTGCAGCCGGCGCAGCCAGGTGAAGGGCGCCAGCTCGGCGTCCGGGACCGGGTCGGGCATCGCGTCCAGCGCCGCGCGCCCGTCCAGCCGGCCGGTCGTCCGGAGCGTGGCGAGGTCCCAGGCGCGCGGGCCGGCCGAGGTGTCCTCGAGGTCTGTCCACCGCCAGCCCGCGGGCGTGGCCAGCAGGTTCCCCGGGTGCGCGTCGCCGTGCAGCGTCCCGGGCTCACCGGTCAGGCGGGGGAGCAGCCGGCCGACCAGGTCACCGACCGCCGCCACCCGGCCCGGGTCGGCGCCCAGGTCGGTCCCGCGGCGGCCGAACTCGGCCAGGTCGTCGAGCACCCGGTCCAGCGGCCGGGTGGCCGGGTCCGGGCGGACGTGCGCCAGCGCGACCTGCAGCTCGGCCAGGCAGCGGCCGGCCACCTCGGGCCCGGGCTGGTCGGGCAGCACCCGGACGTGCCGCCAGAACGAGAGGGTGAGCCCGTCGTGCCGGTGCGGCCCGGGCGGCAGCAGGTCCGACGGCGGCACCACGGCCGCCCCCAGGTCGGTCAGCGCGGTCGCCAGCGCGACCTCGCGGGCGAACGGCACCTCGACGGCCGGCCGCAGCAGCGGGGTGTACGTGGCCACCCGCGCGACCACCGGCGCGGGCCGCAGGTGGACGACGCAGTTGACCCCGTCGTTGAGCACCACGGGGTCGGTGCTGGTGAGGCCGTGCGCGCAGGCCACCGCCACCGCCGCGGCGACGGCCGCGGCGGTCACCCGGCGGGCAGCGGGACGTTCTGCAGCCGCACCTGGCCGCGGGCGACGAGCTTGCCGTCCTCCCGGGTCAGCGTGACCAGCCACAGCTGCAGCGTCCTGCCCTGCTGCACCGGCTCGGCGACGACGTCCAGCCGGCCGGCGGTCATCGGCCGCAGGAAGTCGGTGCTGTTGGCCACCCCGACGGAGAACTGGCCGCGCTCGGCCACCGCGGTGCTCGCCCCGATGGAGGCCGCCGACTCCACGACCGTGCAGTAGACGCCGCCGTGCACCACGCCCCACGGGGTGTGGTGCTGCGGGCCGACCTCGACGTGCCCGGTCACCCGGGTGCCGGTGACCTCGGCGAGCTCCAGACCGGTCGCGGCGACGAAGGCGCTGGCCGCGGTGAGGTCCGGGGTCACGCCGCGTCCCAGACCAGGCAGAACGGGTGGCCGACCGGGTCGGCGTAGACCCGGAAGTCGCCGCCGCCACCGGGCAGCCGGCGCGCGCCGATGGCCAGCACCTGCGGCTCGGCGACGTCGATGTCGGCGACCCGGATGTCCAGGTGGAACTGCTGCGGGCGGGCCGGGTCGGGCCAGTCCGGGGGCTGCAGGCCCGGCGCCTCCTGGAAGGCCAGCCGGTAGCCGGCGCCGGTGGCGACCACCCAGTCGTCGCCCGGCTCGCCCTTGACCTCCATGCCGAGCACGCCGGCGTAGAAGGTGGCCAGGGCGTGCGGGTCGGGGGCGTCGATGACCACGGAGTGCAGCTGACCGATCATGGTCGACATCCTCCCCCCGGCCGGGCCGGCGCGACACCGGGACGGTCGACCCGGCGGGCGCGCGGCCAGGCCGGTGCCGCACGATCAGGTCATGACCGCACCGCAGCTCGGCACGCTCACCTGGACGCCCGCGCACGAGCACCCGGACCTGCTCGGCGCCCCGGTCGCCGCCGCCCTGCCCGGGTTGTCCGGGCCGGCCTGGGTGGCCGCCATCGACGACGACGCGGCCGACACCGCGGCGTTCACCGACGTCTACGGGGTGCCGGCCGCCGCGTCGGCGAACTGCGTCGTGGTCGCGGCCCGGCGCGCGGGGGAGACCACGCTGGCCGCCTGCCTGGTGCTGGCGACCACCCGGGCCGACGTGAACGGGCTGGTGCGCCGGCACCTGGGCGCCCGCAAGGCGTCCTTCGCGCCGCAGGACGTCGCCGTCGCCGAGTCCGGGATGGCCTACGGCGGGATCACCCCGGTCGGGCTGCCGGCGTCCTGGCCGGTGCTGGTGGACGCCGCCGTCGCCGCCAGCGAGCTCGTCGTCATCGGGTCGGGCACCCGCGGCAGCAAGCTCGCCGTGTCCGGTGCGGTGCTCGCGGCGCTGCCGGGCGCCGTGGTGCTGGACGGGCTGGGTCAGCCGCTGGACTGACCGCGGCCCGCCGGCGCCTACGCTCTGGACGTGTCCGAGCAACCAGTGCCGGGGCAGCCGGCGCCCGAGCCGCAGCACGGGACCGCACCGAGCCCGCCACCGCGCCGAGCGCCCGACGACAGCGACGTCGGCTGGGGCGAGCGGCCGGTCGACCCGGACGACGAGGACCGCCGCTGGCTGGAGGACCGCCCCCCGCACTGGGGCAGCGACTAGACCGGGCGGCGGAACTCGCCGGTGTGGGCGTGCCGGCCGCCCTCCTCCTCGACGGCCGGCTCGAGGCCCTGCTGGGCGCGCAGCAGGTCGCGGATCTCGGCCAGCAGCTCGACCTGGCTGGGCTGGGCCGGGCCGGCCTCCTCGCCGCGCCGGCGCCGCTCGGCCACGGCCTTGAGCGGCAGCACCACCACGAAGTAGATGACCGCCGCGGTCAGCACGAAGGTGATGATCTGGTTGATGAACGAGCCCCAGGTGAACACCTGGCCGTTCACCGTGAGGGTGCCCCCGGTGACCCCGCCGCCGCCGACCAGGCCGATCAGCGGTTCGAGGAACGACGCGGTGAACGAGCCGACCACGGCGGTGAAGGCGGTGCCGATGACGACGGCGACGGCCAGTTCGACGACGTTCCCGCGCAGCAGGAAGTCCTTGAAGCCCTTGACTGCGTTCTTGAGCAACGAGGCACCCTCGGGTCGTGGGGGCAGGCGAGGCAGGGCCCCCCGTGGTCACGGCCGGCCGAGCGTAACGGTGAGGGAGCCCGCGGTCCCGGCAGCGGCCAGCTGCTGGGCGGTCGCCGTCGGCACCGCCAGGACCAGCAGTCCGCCGTCACCGGACCCGCCCGGGTCGTCACCCGCCGGGCCGGCGGTCACCACCAGCGCGTCGCCGGCCACCACCTCGACCGCCGGCGGCCCGCCACCGCCGCCGTCCCCGCCCGCGGTGGTGGCGAGGACGTCGACCCGGTCGCCGGCCCGGAGCAGGGTCGCCACGGCCAGGTCGGCCAGCCGGACCGGCGCCGCGACCAACCCCTCCGGGACCGCCGACCACAGCCCCGGCCCCACCACCCGCACGTCGGTGACCGGCTCACCCGCCCGGACGGGGGCGGCGAGCACCCGGCCGTCCAGCCCGTCGGGCGCCGCGGCGACGCCGGCCGGTGCGGTGCCGGCCGGCAGCGGCACGACGGCCAGGTCGGCGGGGGTGAGCACGGTGCCGGCCGGCAGGTCGGCCGCGGCGACCGTCACCGGCACGGTCGGCGGCCCGGCCGCGACCCCGGTGGCCGGAGGTGGCGGGCGCAGGGCCAGCACCAGCGCCAGGCACACCAGCGCCGCAGCGGTCACCTGCCGGAGCCGGTGCACCGGTGGGCGGGGGCGGAGGAGGCGGGGCACCCCACGAGCGTGGCCGGTGGGGGACACCGGCCGGGGGCTCAGCGGCGGGTTGTGGACCGCGCTGCCCGCTGTGGACGGCCGGCAGCGCGCCGGCGTCGTCCGTGCCGGGTCAGTTGGCGGCCTTGCCGCCGGTGCTCGTGCTCGCGGCGCTGGTGGAGGGCGTCGAGCTGCTGCCGGCCGAGTCCTTGCTCGCGCCGCCTGAGCCGCTGGTCGAGGACTCCTTGCTGCTGCTGCCGGAGTCCTTGCTGCCGGAGTCCTTGCCGGTGGCAGGGGTGGCGGCGCTCTCGGCCTTGCGGCTGTCGGTGCGGTAGAAGCCGGACCCCTTGAAGACCACGCCGACCGAGCCGTAGACCTTGCGCACCGGGGCGCCGCACTCGGGGCAGGTGGCCACCGCGGCGTCGGTGAACGACTGCACGACCTCGAACTCGTGCTTGCCCTCGGGGTTGGTGCAGACGTACTGGTAGGTGGGCACGGTGCTGGGAACTCCTCGTGGTGTCCGGGCCGAGGCTGGCACTCGACCCCGGCGACTGCCAATGATGCGCCGTCGCCCCGCCCGCCGTCCACGCCGGGCCCCCGTGGCGGGTGGGTGCGCCGCGTCACATCTGGTCGTCGCGCCGGTCGGCTCCGGAGTCGGCTGCGGTCGCGTGGCGCGCGGCGAACCGGCCGGGCGTCGTCCCGGTCACCCGGGAGAAGTCGCGCACCAGGTGCGCCTGGTCGGCGTAGCCGAGCACGGCGGCGGTCGCGGCGACCGTGCCGCCGCCGCTGCGCAGCCGCTCGGCCGCCTCCTGCAGCCGGCGGCGCTGGATCAGCCACTTCGGCGTCAGCCCGAGCCGGCGGTGCACCAGCCGCTGCAGCGACCGTTCCGACAGGTCGAAGGCCGCGCAGACCTGGCTGACCCGGAGCACCTCCGGGTCGTCCTCGACGTAGGCGACCACCCGGTCGACCAGCTCGCCCTCGGCGTCGACCGGCAGCAGCGGGCGCAACGCGTCGTCGAAGGCCGCCATCGCCGCCCGGTGCGCCGTCGCGGCGTGCGGGTCAGGGGTCATCGCCGTCCGGACCCGGTCGACCAGCCGCTCCCCGGCGGCGCCGAGCACCTCCTGGACGTCGACGTGCCGGTCGGTGAGCTCGGCGACCGGGCCGCCGGCGACCAGCCACCCGGCCGCCGGGGTGAGCATCACGCCGACCGCCCAGCCGTCGCCGGCCAGCGTGGTGGTGGACAGGCCGGTCCGCACGCCGTAGCAGCGGGCGTAGTCGTGGGCGACGACGAGCAGGCAGACCGGGTACTGCAGCACCCGCTGTGCCGCCTCCTCGCCGGGCGGCACGGACCAGACCGGGATCCAGAACCGGCGCACCAGGCCGGCGAGCCCGGGGTCGGGCTCGTAGCGGTACATCACGTGCGAGGCGTCGCCGGGCTCCTTGAGGTGCGCCCGTTCGACCAGGTCCAGCCGGGGCGGCTCGCTGTCGGCTTTCATCAAGACCAGCCTGCCGCACCGGGCCAGGCTCGTCGGCATGAACACCACCGCCACCGCCTACGAGGCGACCGCCCGCTCGCTGTCCGCCGTGCTCGACGCCGTCCCCGCCGAGGCGTGGGACCGGCCCTCGCCGTGCGAGGGGTGGAGCGCGCGCGACGTCGTCCGGCACCTGGTCGACACCCAGCGCGAGCTGTTCGGCCGGCACGAGCTCGACCTCGGTCCCGCCCCGGACGTCGACGCCGACCCGGCCGCGGGCTGGCGGGCGCACGAGCAGCGGGTGGCCGCGGTGATCGCCGACGACGAGGTCGCCGGCCGCGGCTACGACGGCTTCTTCGGGCCCACGACGATCGGCTCCACGCTGGAGCAGTTCTACGTCTGGGACATGGTGGTGCACCGCTGGGACGTGGCCCGGGCCACCGGCCAGGACACCGGGCTCACCGACGCCGAGCTGGACCGGGTGGAGGCCGGCGCGGACAGCTTCGGCGACTCGCTCTACATGGAGGGCATCTGCCGGCCCGCGGTGCCGGCCGGCGAGGGGACCGACCGCGCCACCCGGGTGCTCGCCCGGCTGGGGCGGGCGGCATGAGCTCCCCGGGTGGGTACCGTCTCGCCCCGTGGAACCGCAGTGGCTCGACGACCGGCAGCAGCGCACCTGGCGTGCGTGGCTGGCGGTCACCGAGCTGCTGCCCCGCACCCTGGACGCCCAGCTCCAGCGCGACGCGGGGCTGACGCACGCCGCCTACGTCGTGCTGGCGATGCTGTCGGAGGCCCCGGACCGCAGCCGCCGGATGAGCGACCTGGCGCGCACCGCGAACCAGTCGCAGAGCCGGCTGTCGCACACCGTGGCCCGGCTCGAGGAGCGCGGCTGGGTGCGCCGGGAGCGGGCCGCCGACGACCGCCGGGGCAACCTGGCGGTGCTCACCGACGCCGGCTGGGAGGTCGTCCGGCGGGTCGCCCCCGGGCACGCCGCCGCCGTCCGGGAGGGGCTGTTCGCCGGGCTCACCCCGGCCCAGACCGAGGCGCTCGGGGACGCGCTGGCCGTCGTCCTGGACCGGCTCGACCCCGACCACACGCTGCGGGTGCCCGAGGTCGGCTGAGGCCTCGGGAAGCCCGGCCACCGGGTCGGCGTTGCCGCCGGTGATGAACGAGGACCCGCTGCCCCTGTCCGTGCTCGAGCTGGCCACGGTCGGCTCCGGCCAGACGACCGCCGAGGCGCTGGCCGCCACCGTGGCGGTCGCCCAGGCCGCCGACCGGCTGGGCTACCGCCGGATCTGGGTGGCCGAGCACCACAACATGCCGGCGGTGGCGAGCACCAACCCGCCGGTGCTCATCGCGCACCTGGCGGCGGTGACCGGGCGCATCGTCGTCGGCTCGGGCGGGGTGATGCTGCCCAACCACGCCCCGCTGGTGGTCGCCGAGCAGTTCGCGCTGCTCGAGGCGCTGCACCCGGGCCGGATCGACCTGGGCATCGGCCGGGCACCGGGCACCGACCAGCACACCGCGCTCGCCCTGCGCCGCGACCCGACGGCGCTGTCGGCGGAGGACTTCCCGCAGAACGTGGTCGACCTGCTGGGGCTGTTCGGCGACGAGCGGGTCGAGGGCGGCCTGGCCGAGCGGTTCCGCGCCACCCCCGCCGCGCAGACCGCGCCGCGGGTGGTGCTGCTGGGGTCCAGCGGTTTCTCCGCGCAGCTGGCCGGCCAGCTGGGCCTGCCGTTCACCTTCGCCCACCACTTCGGCAGCCCGAACACGGTCGCCGCGCTGACGCTGTACCGCGAGTCCTTCCAGCCCTCGCCGGTGCTCGCCGAGCCCTACGCGGTCGTCACCGCGAACACGCTGGTCGCCGACTCCGACGAGGAGGCCCGCCGGCTCGCGCTGCCCGGGCAGCTGATGCGGCTGTCGATCCGGACCAACCGGCTGCGCCCGGTGCCGTCGCTGGCCGAGGCCGTCGCCGACCCGGAGCGCGCCGCGGCGGAGGCGATGCCGAGCAACGCGATCATCGGCGGGCCCGAGCGGGCGGTCGCCGAGCTGCGGCAGCTGGCCGCCGACACCGGGGCCGACGAGCTGATGGTCACCGCCTCCACGCACGGGGTGGCCGAACGGCTGCACAGCCTGGAGCTGCTGGCCGCGGCCTGGGGCCTGCCCGCCCCGCACCAGGCGGCCGCCTGACGGAGGCGGCGCCCGGGGGCTGCGCCCGTCCGTCGATGAGTTCCCGGTCGGGCGGGGGTCAGAGCCTGCAGGACGCTGCCGCAGCGCGGCGCTGGCACCGGGAGGCAGCATGGCCGAGCTGGTCTACGGGATGGTCACCTCGCTCGACGGCTACGCCGAGGCGGCGTCGGGCGGACTCGGCACCGGGGCCGAGGACGAGGAGGTGCACACCTTCATCGGCGACCGCTTCCGCTCCGTCGGCACGTTCCTCTACGGCCGCCGGATGTACGAGACGATGGTCTTCTGGGAGACGGCGGACGCCGCGCCCGGGGCGCCCCCGTTCGTCGTGCAGTACGCCCGGGACTGGCAGGCCGCGCAGAAGGTCGTGTACTCCACGACGCTGCAGTCGGTGTCCAGCGCGCGGACCCGGGTCGAGCGGACCTTCGACCCCGACGCGGTGCGCCGGCTCAAGGCCGGGTCCGACCACGACCTCAGCATCGACGGTCCCCAGCTCGCGGCCCAGGCGATCGCGGCCGGGCTGGTGGACGAGTACCACCTGTTCGTCACCACGAGCGTCGTCGGCGGCGGGAAGCGGTTCTTCCCCGACGGCGTGCGGCTCGACCTCCGGCTGGTCGAGGAGCGGTCCTTCGGCAGCGGGCTGGTGTACCTGCGCTACCGGAACCGCTGACCCGTCCGTCACCGGAGGTGGCGCAGGTAGGCCCCCGGGTCGTCCAGGAACTGCCGCCAGTCCCGGGTGAGCCGGAGGTCCTCCCAGCGCGCCGGGCGCAGCCCCCAGTCGCCCACCTCCAGCAGCTGCGCGCCGGGCAGCGCCGCGACGACGGGGGAGTGGGTGGCGACGACGACCTGCGCGCCGGCGGCCACCACGTCCAGCAGGACGGCGACCAGCGCGAGGCTGCCGCCGAAGGACAGCGCGGCGTCCGGCTCGTCGAGCAGGTAGGTGCCGCTGCCGTGCGCCCGGCGGGTGAGCACCTCCAGGAACGCCTCCCCGTGCGACAGCTCGTGGTACTGCGGGTCGGGGCTGCCGATCTCCTCGAGGTGGCTGTACAGACCGTGCAGCGTCTCGTCGCGCAGGAAGCAGCCCCACGTCGACGCACCGGGGCTGCGCTCGACGACCAGGCCCTGCGACTCCGGCTCGCTGGCGCGGGTGCGGAACCGGGTGTTCCGGGTGCCGCCCTCGGGGTTGAAGCCGAGGGTGACCGCCAGCAGCTCCATCACCGTCGACTTGCCCGAGCCGTTCTCGCCGACCAGCACCAGCGCGCCGGCGGGCAGCTCGAGTCCCTCGGCGAGCAGCTGGGCCACCGCCGGCACGGTCAACGGCCAGCGGGCGCGCTGCTCGGCGGTCGGCGGCGGTGCGCCGGGGTCGGGCTTGACGCGGCGGATGGGGCGGGTGTCCACGCGATCATGGTGGCCCGCGGGTACGACGGCGCCGTCCGCCGTCCGCCGTCGTCCGTCGACTGTCCGGGCTCACCGCCGTTGCTCCTGGCTCACCGCACACCGTGAGCCAGGAGCACCCGGGATCAGGTCACCTGATCCCGGGGGTCGGCTAGCGGCCGAGGTGGCGCCAGCGGCGGGTGCGGCTGCGCAGCCGTTCGACGTCGTCGCGGCCCAGCAGCCCGGCCAGCTCCTCGGCGAGCACCCGGCCGAGCCGCCGGCAGAACTCCACCGGCTCGTCCGCGGCGTCCGGCCGCTCGGGCACCACCCGGTCGACGATGCCGGCCCGCCACAGGTCGGTGGCCCGCACGCCCTGGGACGCCGCCATCTCGTCGGCCCGGTCGACCGTCCGGTGCACGATCGCCGAGGCGCCCTCCGGCGGCAGCGGGCCGAGCCAGCCGTTGGCCGCGGCCAGGACCCGGTCGGCCGGCACCAGCGCCAGCGCGCCGCCGCCGGTGCCCTGACCGAGCAGCACCGCCAGCGTCGGTGCCCGCAGCATCACCAGGTCCTGCAGGCAGCGGGCGATCTCGCCGGCCATCCCGCCCTCCTCGGCGGCCACCGACAGCGCGGCCCCCGGGGTGTCGATCAGGGTCAGCAGCGGCAGCCGGAGCTCTGCGGCCAGCCGCATCCCGCGCCGGGCCTCGCGCAGCGCGCCCGGTCCCAGCGGCGCCGACAGCGACTGCCCGCGCCGGTCCTGGCCGAGCACCACGCACGGCGCCCCGCCGAACCGGGCCAGCGCCAGCAGCAGCCCCGGGTCGGACTCGCCCGCGCCGGTGCCGTTGAGGGTGACGACGTCGGTCGCCGCCGTCCGCAGCAGCTGCCGCACCCCGGGCCGGTCGGCCCGGCGCGAGGCGGTGACGACGTCCCACGCGGTGCGCCCGTCCTCCGGGTCGTCGGCGTCGGTGCCGTCGCCCTCGACCGGGCCCTCGACGGCCGCGCCCCGGTGCCAGGTCTCGCGGGCGGCCAGCACGCGCAGCGCCCGGTCGGCGACGTCGGCCAGCTCGTCGACCGGGACGACGCCGTCGATCAGCCCGTGCGCGGCCAGGTTCTCCGCGGTCTGCACGCCCTCGGGGAACGGCTCGCCGTACAGCGCCTCGTAGACCCGGGGGCCGAGGAAGCCGACGGCCGCACCCGGCTCGGCGATGGTCACGTGGCCCAGCGACCCCCAGGAGGCCAGCACCCCGCCGAACGTCGGTCCGCGCAGGTAGACCAGGTAGGGCAGGCCGGCCTCCTTGTGCCGGGCGATCGCGGCGGTGATGCCGATCATCTGCAGGAAGGCGACCGTGCCCTCCTGCATCCGGGTGCCGCCGGAGACGGGCGCGGCCAGCAGCGGCAGCCCCTCGTCGGTGGCCCGCTCGACCGCCGTCATCAGCCGCTCGGCGGTGGCCACCCCGATCGAGCCGGCCAGGAAGCCGAACTCGCCGGCCACCACGGCGACCCGGCGGCCGCGCAGCGTCGCCTCGCCGGTGACCACCGCCTCGTCCTGGCCGGACCGCTCGGCGGCGACGGCCAGCTCGCGGGCGTAGTCGTCGTCGGCCTCGCGCGGCGGCACCGGGGTGTCCCACGGCCGCCAGGACCCGGGGTCGAGCACCAGGTCGCGCAGCGTGCGGGCGTCCATCCGGCTCACGTGGCGTGCCCGTCCTCGACGTCGTCCCCGGCCGGCTGCGGCACGCCGTCGGCGGTGGACAGCCAGGCCCGGACGGCGTCCCCGTCGGCCCCGAGCACCGGTGGCGGGGTGTGGTCGCGGCGGGTGGTCTCGACCTCGCCGTCCGCGCCGGGGGCGAAGAAGCGCAGCGGCGGCCCGGGCAGCGTCAGCCGGCCAGCGGTCGCGTGCTCCACCTCGATCTTCAGGCCCTGCGACTCGACCTGGTCCCAGGCGTACACCTCGTCCAGGGTGCGCACCTTGCCCGCCGGCACCCCGGCGGCGGCCAGCCGGGCCAGCAGCTCGGGGGCCTCGATGCCGGCGAAGGTCGCCTCCAGCAGCTCGATGACCTCCTGCCGGCGGGCGACCCGTTCACCGTTCGTGGCGAAGCCGGGGGCGTCGGGGTCCAGCCCGAACTCGCTGCACAGCCGGCGCCAGAGCCCCTCGCTGCCGCAGGACAGCTGCACGCTGCCGCCGGCGCAGTGGAAGAGGCCGTAGGGGGAGATGGAGGGGTGGTGGTTGCCCTGACCGCGGGGGACCTTGCCGCCCACGGTGTGCGCCGTGCCCTGGTAGGCGTGCACGCCGACGACGGCGGACAGCAGCGAGGTGCGCACCACCTGGCCGCGGCCGGTGCGCTCCCGCTCGAGCAGGGCGGCCAGCACGCCGTAGGCGCCGTACATGCCGGCCAGCAGGTCGCTGATCGGGACGCCGACCTTCTGCGGGTCCTCGGGGCCGGAGCCGGTCATCGACATCAGGCCGGCCTCGCCCTGGGCGATCTGGTCGTAGCCGGCCCGCCCGCCCTCGGGACCGTCGTGGCCGAAGCCGCTGATCGCCAGGGTCACCAGCCGCGGGTTGAGCTCGGCCAGCACCTCGGTGCCGAAGCCGAGCTTGGCCAGCGTGCCGGGGCGGAAGTTCTCCAGCAGCACGTCGGCGCGGCGGACCAGCTGGGTCAGCACCTCCTTGTCCCCGGCGTCCTTGAGGTCGAGGGTGATCGACTCCTTGTTGCGGTTGGCGGCGAAGAAGTAGGTCGACTCGCGGTCCGCGCCCTCGGGCTGGACGAACGGCGGGCCCCAGCCGCGGCTGTCGTCCCCGCTGCCCGGGCTCTCCACCTTGATCACCCGCGCGCCGAGGTCGCCGAGCATCATCCCGGCGTGCGGGCCGGCCAGGGCGCGGGTCAGGTCGACGACGAGGACGCCGTCCAGGGGGCCACTCACGGGGTCGGGGTCCTTCCGAGGAGACGACAGAGACGTCCGCCCACCCTCTCACCGGGGCGCCCGGGACGTCAGTCGAGCTGCTGCCGGTCGGCAGCCGGGCACCTCGACGACCGCGGGGTGTGCCCGGGATCGCCCCCGGCTTCACCGTCTCGGGGGACCCGGGCCCGGCGGTCGGCTCGTTAGGCTGCCCGGCATGCCGAGCCCGTCCACTGACCACTCGACGCCCCGGACCGCCACTAAGGCCGTGATCCCCGTCGCCGGGATGGGCACCCGTTTCCTGCCCGCGACCAAGGCGGTGCCCAAGGAGCTGCTGCCGGTGGTCGACCGGCCGGCCCTGCAGTACATCGTCGAGGAGGCCGCCCGCGCGGGCCTGCCCGAGGTGCTGATGGTCACCGGCCGCGGCAAGGGCGCCATCGAGGACTTCTTCGACCGCACCCCCGAGCTGGAGACCGCGCTGGAGGCCAAGGGCGACCAGTCCCGACTGGACGCCGTGCACGAGTCCACCGACGTGGCGCAGGTCCACTTCGTCCGGCAGGGCGAGGCGAAGGGCCTGGGGCACGCGGTGCTGCAGGCCGCGGCGTTCGTCGGCGACGAGCCGTTCGCCGTCCTGCTGGGCGACGACATCATCGACGCCCGCGACCTGCTGCTGGAGCAGATGCTCGCCGTCCAGGCCGAGCACGGCGGGGCGGTGATCGCGCTGCTGGACGTGGGCGCGGAGAACATCTCCAAGTACGGCGCGGTCGCCGTCGAGGACGCGAAGGTGTCCGGGGACGCCGCCGGGGACGAGGTCTTCCGGGTCACCGGCCTGGTGGAGAAGCCCCCGGCCGAGGAGGCGCCGAGCTCGCTGGCGATCATCGGCCGCTACGTGCTGCCGCCGGAGGTCTTCGAGGCGATCCGCAAGACCCCGCCCGGCCGCGGCGGGGAGATCCAGCTGACCGACGCGCTGCTCCGGCTCGTCGACGACGGCGTGCCGGTGCACGGTGTCGTCTTCTCCGGCCGCCGCTACGACACCGGCGACAAGCTGGACTACCTCAAGGCCGTGGTCCGGCTCGCCGCCGAGCGGTCGGACCTGGGCCCGGCGTTCGGGTCCTGGCTGCGTGACTTCGTCGCCGACCTGCCCGCCGAGGGCGCGTCGCCGGCCTGACCGGCCCCGTCAGGAGGCACCATCGGGGCTCAGGTCCGTCGACGGCGGCCGTGGCCGGCGGTCCGGCCGTGGGGACAGGCCCGACGACGGGGAGGACGACGGTGGTGGGGATGAGCGACGACAGCAGGCGCGGGTGGTTCTCGGGAGGTGGCCGGGACACCTCCCAGCTCGACCTCGGACAGGGCGCGCTGGTGCCGGCGCCCCGGGACAACGGGCTGGCGACCGCCCCGCGCGCCGCGGTGGCCGGGCACGACACCGTCCAGGTCGACCGCGGCATGTTCGCCTCCGACCGGGTGCCCTCCCCGGCGATCGCGACCGGCGACCGCACGCCCGACCCGATGGCCGACACCGGCTCGGTCGACGTCTCCGGCGTGCGGCTGCGCACCGTCGAGCAGCACCTGGACGGGATCCTCGGCGCGGTGCCGCAGCCGGCGCCGATCGAGCTCGCGGTCCTGGACGCACAGGGCCTGCTCTGCGCCGAGCTGGTCACCAGCTCCCGCGCGCTGCCGGCCTTCGACCAGGCCGGCCTGGACGGCTACGCGGTGCGCTCGGCGGACATCGCCACCGCGACCGTCGAGCTGCCCACCGACCTGGTCGTCGCGGGGGAGACCGTGGCCGGCTCGGCGCAGGTGGCGACCATCAGCGCCGGCCTGGCGCAGAAGGTCGCCGTCGGCGCGATGCTGCCGGCCGGCGCGGACGTCGTCGTCCCGGCCGCCTGGACCGACCAGGGCGCAGCGCGGGTGCAGGTCTACGCCGCCCTCGCGCCGGGCAGCTACGTGCGCCGGATCGGCGACGACGTGGCGCCCGGCGACACCGCCGTGCAGATCGGCACCCCGATCGGCCCGGCCCAGATCAGCCTGCTCGCCGCCGTGGGGCGCGAGCGGGTCGCGGTGCGGCCCCGGCCGCGGATCGCGGTGCTGTGCGCCGGCGAGGAGCTCGTCGACGTCGGCGCCACCGTCGGCCCCGGCCAGCAGGTCGACGTGAACAGCTACGCGCTCGCCGCCGCCGCCCGGGACGCCGGCGCCGAGGCCTACCGCGCCGGGATCATGCCCAACGACAAGCGGCGGATGGTCGAGCTGATCGAGGGCCAGACGCTGCGCAGCGACGTCGTGCTGATCGCCGGCACGTTCGCCACCGGCGCGCCCGACCTGCTGCAGGAGGCGCTGGACGAGCTGGGCGGGCTGTCGTTCACCCAGGTCGCCATGCACCCCGGGCCGGTGCACGCCTTCGGCACGCTGGGCCCCAACGACGTCCCGGTGATCTGCGTGCCCGGTGAGCCGGTCGCCGCGCTGGTCGCCTTCGAGGTCTTCGTCCGGCCGGCGATCCGGCTGATGCTGGGCAAGCGGCAGCTGTTCCGGCGCACCGTGCAGGCGGTCTCCGCCCAGCAGCTGCTCTCCCCGCTGGGCTACCGGCAGTACCTGCACGGCCAGGTCATGCGGCACCCCGACGGCGGGTACGTCGTCGAGCCGATCGGGGACGGCGACCAGGCGATGCTGGCCCGGATGGCTCGGGCGAACTGCCTGATCGTGGTGGACGAGGACGTCACCGAGGTGTCCGCCGGCGGACTGGTGACCGTCATGCCCATGCTGCTGGGGGGCTGAGCTGGACCCGGCGCTGCACCCGGGGTGGCCGGCCCGGCTGGCCCACGGGCCCGTGGTGCTGCGACCCCTCGAGCGGTCCGACGCCCGCGACTGGGTCCGGGTGCGCACCGAGAACGAGGCCTGGCTGACCCCCTGGGAGCCCTCCGCGCCGCTGCCCTGGGGTGACCGGCACACCCCCGCGGCGTTCCGGGCGATGCGCCGGGCGGCGTCCCGCCGGGCCCGGGTGGGCATGTCGCTGCCGTTCGCGGTGCACCACGAGGGCCGGCTGGTCGGCCAGGTCACCGTGGACAACGTGGTGCGCGGCGCGCTGCGCTCCGGGCACCTGGGGTACTGGATCGACTCCGCCGTCGCCGGTCGCGGCGTGGCCTCGCTGGCGGTCGCGCTCGTCTGCGACCACGCCTTCGGGCCGGTGGGGCTGCACCGGCTGCAGGCCGACATCCGGCCGGAGAACCGGGCGAGCCGGCGGCTGGTCGAGCGGTTGGGGTTCCGGCAGGAGGCGCTGTTCCGCAGCTACCTCGACATCGACGGCGGCTGGCGCGACCACCTCGGCTACGCCCTGCTGGCCGAGGACGTCCCGGGCGGGGCGCTGGCCCGCTGGGAGCGGCGGGCACCGCTGTGACACGGACCGTCGCGGACCGCTGACCGGCTGTTATCGCTTCGAGATCCACGGGGACTGCCGACACGCCGCGACGTCCGGCAGACTGCGCCGACACACCGCAGGAGTTCCCTGGTATCGGCGGTCGACGCCCTTACCGTGACTCCCGAGTGACGGATGTGACTCGTGTGGCCCCAGGGATGGGGTCGTTCCGTTGTGCCACGGATGGATCGAGGTGTTGGTGATGGGATCGGGCGTACTGCTGGCCGCTCTCGTCGTGTTGTGGTTCGTGGTCCTGGTGCCGATGGTGGTCACCCGGGGCGACGCACACGCGACGGCCGGTGCGGCGGACTCGGGTCGCACCCTGCAACGACGTCGTCCGGTGGACCCCGTCGTCCACGCGGAGACCGAGCGGGTGTCCATCGACCGCGCCGCGCTGGTCAGCAGCGGTGAGCTGCGGGTCGACGTGCACGCGGTCCGCCGGCGCACGCTGGCCGGCCTGGTCGCCCTCGCCGTCCTGGCGCTGGTCGGCGCGCTGACCTACCGGTCCTGGCTGTGGGCGCCGCAGCTGCTGCTCGACGTCGCCGTCGTCGGCTACCTGATGGTGATCAAGGCCGCGGCCGACCGCGAGCGCCGGGCCGCGGCCCGCCGCCACGCCCGGCTGGCCTCCCGGGCCCGGCTCGAGCACGAGCGCCCGGTCCGCCGCCCCGCCGAGCGTCCCGTCGCGCCCGCCCCCCGGCCCGCGCCGGTGGTCGCCGCCCCGACCGGCCCGATCCACCCGAGCCTGCCGCTCGCCCCGGTGCACCCGCTGCGCCCGGGCCGGGTGGTCGCCGCCCGCGTCCCGGTCGCGGCCGGCTGGCAGCAGAGCGCCGTCGTCGGCCTGGACGACGAGGACATGGCCTTCGCCGAGATCGACGAGTA
Source organism: Modestobacter versicolor (assembly GCF_041028285.1). GTDB lineage: Bacteria > Actinomycetota > Actinomycetes > Mycobacteriales > Geodermatophilaceae > Modestobacter > Modestobacter versicolor_A. The sequence goes on from NZ_JABGDB010000001.1 coordinate 23,020, forward strand.
CCGCCCCGCCCGGGTGGTCAACGGCTGACGACGGACCCTCCTGCCGCCGTTGCTCGCAGCGGGCCGCGCAGGAGGGTCACACCCCCTGGCGGTGCCGGAGCAGGCGGACGGTAAAGTCGTGGGGGCAAGGGGCTGTGGCGCAGTCCGGTAGCGCACCTCGTTCGCATCGAGGGGGTCAGGGGTTCAATTCCCCTCAGCTCCACCCTGGTCAGGCCGGGTCCACGAGGACCCGGCCTGACGCACGTCAGGGGCTCCCGCGGAAGTCCGGACGACGCCCGGCCAGGAACGCCGCCACGCCCTCCCGGCTCTCCGGGTCGGCCGCGGACTCGGTGGCCAGCCGGGCCTCGTCCTCGAGCTGCTCGTCCAGCGTCCGGATCGCGGCCCGGCGGACCAGGCCGCGGGTGCGGACCATCGCGCGCACCGGACCGGCCGCGATCGACCGGGCCAGGGCGGTGACCTCCTCCACCAGCGTCTCGTCGTCGACCAGCCGGGCCACCAGCCCGGAGGTGTGCGCGTCGGCGGCGTGCAGCACCCCGTCGGTGAGCAGCAGCTCCAGCGCCCGGGGCGCGCCCAGTGCCCGGGTCAGCGCCCAGGACGTCCCGCCGTCCGGCGACAGACCGAGCGGGCCGTAGCCGGGGCGGAGCTTGGTCGAGCGGCCGCAGACGACGAGGTCGCAGGCACCCAGCAGGCCGATGCCGGCCCCGGCCACCTGCCCGCGGACGCCGGCCACCACCGGCACCGGGCAGTACAGGACGGCGCGGACCACCTCGTGCCAGGCGGTGGACAGCTCGCGGAGCGCCGCCGGCAGGTCCGCGCTGCCGGCGAGCGCCGCGACGTCGGTGCCCACGCAGAAGTCGCGGCCGGTGCTCAGCAGCAGCACCGTGCGGGCCGACCCCGGGCGCCGGGCCAGCGCCTCGGCCAGCTGCGCGGCCATCACCCGGTCGACCGGGTTGCCGGTGTCGGCGGCGGCCAGGTCGATCCGCCAGACGTCGCCGTCCGGCGTCGCGTCCACCCGTGCTGCCGGTGCGGTCATGTCCGTCCTCCTCCGGTCGGGGCCCCGTCCACGCTAGGGGGAGTCGGCCGGCCCGGCCCGGTCAGACGACCGGCGTCCCGCTGCTGGCGGTGAGCGCGGCGTAGTCGGCGGCCAGCCGGCGGGTGACCAGCCCCGGCTCGCCGTCCCCGATGGTCCGGCCGTCGACCTGCAGCACCGGGGTCAGCTCGCCCATCGTGCCGGTGACGAACGCCTCGGCCGCCGCGTACAGCTGCGGCAGCGAGAAGTCGCCGACGTCGTAGGGGATGCCGGCGTCGGCGGCCAGCCGCAGCACGGTCGCGCGGGTGATCCCCTCCGGGCAGGCCGCGGTGGTGGAGGTGCACAGCACCCCGTCGATGACGAAGAAGAGGTGCGTCGCGTTGGTCTCGGCGACGTGCCCGCGGGAGTCGAGCATCAGCGCGTCGTCCGCGCCGGCGACGTTCGCCTCGATCTTGGCCAGGATCGAGTTGAGCAGGTTGTTGGAGTGGATCTTCGGGTCGAGCACGTCCGGGGTGGGCCGGCGGACGCTGGAGGTGACCAGGGTGATCCCGCCGGCGTCGTAGACCGGCGGCTTGAACTCGGCGAGCACGATCAGCGTCGGTCCGCTGGTGTTGAGCCGCGGGTCCATCCCGCTGGTCGTCTTCACCCCGCGGGTGAGCGTCAGCCGGACGTGCACCCCGTCGGTCATCCCGTTGGCCGCCAGCGTCCGGCGGAGCTGCTCGATGATCTCCTCGTCGCTGGGCACCTCGGTGAAGGCCAGCGCCTGGGCCGAGCGGCGCAGCCGGGCCAGGTGCTCGTCGAGGGCGAAGACGCGGCCCTGGTAGAGCCGCAGCCCCTCCCAGACGGCGTCCCCGCCCTGGACGACGGAGTCGAAGGGGCTGACCGCGGCCTCGTCGCGGTGGGTGAGCCGGCCGGCGACGTTGACCACCAGGTCGCGGTTGCGCTCGTCGAACTGCTGCAGCACGTGCTCAGCTCCTCTGCGGGGCCAGTCGGGAACCGGCCATCTCGTCGTACGCGGCGCGGCACTGGTCGGCCAGCACCGCCAGGTGGTCGGGCAGCTCGACCGCCGGCTCCCGGTACGGCCCGAAGCCGGTGGAGGCCTCGACCGAGGCGTACCAGTACGGCGCCCAGACGCCGTCGGACGCGCGGGGGCCGGCCGGCCAGGACAGCATCGCCGGGTCGAAGGGCACCTCGAGGGCCGCGCACAGCGCGCGCAGCACGCCCTCGGGGTCGCGGAGCAGGTCGCCGGAGTCGACGACCGGGCCGCCGAAGCGGCGGTACAGCGCCAGCTGCTGGGTGAGGCCCAGGTCGGCCAGCGTCGGCTCGGCGCGCACCCGGGCGTAGGAGGCCAGCAGCTGCCGGGGGTCGCGGAGCAGGAAGGCGTGCCGCAGACCGGCGAAGGCGGCCAGGTCGACCTCGGGCAGCACGTGGTGGGTCATGTGCTTCTGGTAGCCGATGGTCGCGCCGTCCGGCAGGTCGCCGGTGGTCAGCCCGGCCAGCACGGTCCGCCAGTCGGTGGACTGCGCGGCGAGCACCTCGTCGCGCCCGGGGTGGTCCAGCCCGGTGGCCGCCAGGTAGTAGGCGTACAGCGGCTCGTCGACGACGACGGTGTCCCGGCGGTTCTCCCAGGCGCGCATCGTCGCCGTGGACAGCGTCCGCGGCCCCGACCACATGGCGATCCGGATCGGTGGGCTCATCGCCGGCACGGTAGCGCTGCGGTGTTCCCGCTGCACGACGCGACGGCGGCCGGCGTCAGAACCAGGAGGGGAACCACATCCGCTGCAGCCACTCGCCGTGCGACAGCGGGTGCCCGGTGAGCACCGGGTAGAAGAAGACGAAGGTCATCGCCACCACCGCCAGGTACAGCGAGACGACGCCCAGCCCCACCTGCCGGCGCAGCGCGCTGTCCCGCGGGCGGCCCAGCACGTCCTGCAGCACCAGCGTCACGGCCAGCACGAAGAAGGGCACCGCCGGCGCCATGTAGAAGATGAACATCGTCCGGTCCAGGTTGACGAACCAGGTCAGCCAGCCCGCGGCGATGCCGCCGGCGGCGACCACCGCGGCCTGGTCCCGGCGGGCGAGGACCCGCCACAGCAGCCACAGCATCGCCGGCGCGAACAGCCACCAGAGCGTCGGCGTCCCGAGCATGAGGATGTACCGGACCACCTGCTCGCCGTCGGCGTCGGTGAGGTCCTGCGGGTTCCACAGCAGGATCGGCCGGCCGTCGACCAGCCACGACCACGGGCCGGACTCCCACGGGTGCGGGGTGGAGAGGCCGTTGTGGAAGGTGAGCCACTCGCCGTGCATGTGCCACAGCGAGCGCAGCGCCCCCGGGACGAACGGGAAGGCGGTGTCGGGGTGCTGGTCGGCCCAGTGCCGGCCCTGGGCGTTCTCGCCGCGGAACCAGCCGGTGAAGGTGGCCAGGTAGGTGAGCACCGGCAGGGCGCCCAGCGCCCACGCCGCCCCGGGCAGCCCGCGGCGCAGCGCCACCGCGGTCGGCCGGGTGACACCGGCGTCCCGCCAGGCGGCCCGGTCCCACCACAGCGACAGCAGCGCGAACAGCGCCAGGAAGTACACGCCGCTCCACTTGACCGCGCACGCGCTGCCGAAGAGCACGCCGGCCGCGAGCCGCCATCCCCGTGGGCCGAGCCGGAAGCCGTGCCGGGTCATCCGGTCGGTCATCCGGTCGCTGCCCTCGCGGACCCGCTGCCGCACCCGGTCGCGGTCGACGACCAGGCAGGCGACCGCGCTGACCACGAACGTCTGCAGGAACACGTCGAGCAGGCCGATCCGGCCCAGGCTGAAGGAGAACGCGTCCAGCGCCAGCAGCAGCCCGGCCACCAGGCCGAGCAGCGTCGAGCCGGTCAGCCGGCGGGTCAGCCGGGTCAGGACGACGACCGCGACCGCGCCGGCGACCGCGCTGGGGAACCGCCAGCCGAAGGAGTTGTAGCCGAAGAGGTGCTCGCCCGCGGCGATGAGCAGCTTGCCCAGCGGCGGGTGGACGATGAACGTGTAGCCGCGGTTGTACTCGTAGCCCAGCTCCAGGATCTCCTGGGCCTCGGGCGGGTAGTAGGCCTCGTCGAACACCAGGTCCGCGGGGTAGCGGATGTCCCAGAGCCGGGTGACCAGCGTGGCCAGCCCCAGCAGCGTCGTCAGCACCGCGGCCAGCCGCCGGTCGCCGGGCAGCGCCGGCGCGTGCTGGCGGCGGGGGAGCGGGAACCGGCGGTGCGGCGCGGGGTCCTCGGGTGCCGACTCCGCCCGCTCGGGGGTCAGCACCGCCATGGCGCCAGGGTAGACAGCCGACCTGACCGCCCCCCGGTAGTCGGGCCGAGGGGGACCGCCGTGACAGGCTCGGCGGCATGACCGGACGACTCGTGCTCGGCGGCGCGCCGCTCGGCCAGCCCGGCGACGTCGGCCCGCGGCTGCGCGAGGTGCTGGCCACCGCCGAGGTGCTCGCCGTCGAGGACACCCGCCGGCTGCACCGGCTCGCCGCCGACCTCGGCGTCACCTTCACCGGCCGGCTGGTCAGCTTCTACGAGTCGGTCGAGGCCGCCCGGCTGCCCGGGCTGGTCGCCGCGATGCAGGACGGCGCCACGGTGCTGCTGCTCACCGACGCCGGGATGCCCTCGGTCTCCGACCCCGGGTACACGCTGGTGCGCGCCGCGATCGACGCCGGCATCGACGTCACCTCGGTGCCCGGGCCGTCCGCCGTCGTCACCGCGCTGGCCGTCTCCGGGCTGCCGACCGACCGGTTCTGCTTCGAGGGGTTCCTGCCGCGCAAGGGGGGTGAGCGGCGGGCGGCGCTCACCGCGCTGGCCGCCGAGCCCCGGACGATGGTCTTCTACGAATCGCCGCACCGGCTGGCCGAGGCGCTGGCGGACGCCGCCGCCGTGCTGGGCGCCGACCGGGCCGCCGCCGTCTGCCGCGAGCTGACCAAGACCCACGAGGAGGTCCGCCGCGGGCCGCTGGGCGAGCTGGCGGCGTGGGCGGCCGACGGCGTGCGCGGGGAGATCACCGTGGTGGTGGCCGGTGCGGTGGCCGGGCCGGCGTCGATGTCCCCGGCCGAGCTGGCCGCCGAGGTCGCCGCCGAGGAGGCCGCGGGCGCCGACCGCAAGGAGGCCATCCGCACCGTCGTCGCCCGCACCGGCCTGCCCCGCCGCGCCGTCTACGACGCCGTGGTAGCCGCCAAGGGCTCCTGACGCCCGCCGTTGTGCACTGGTGGCTGCCTCGACGTGCATGAGGCAGCCACTAGTGCACAACGGTGGTCAGCGCTGCGGAGATGCGGGCGATGAGCTGGTCCGGCCGGTGGAGGTCGGCGGCCGTCACGAAGACCACCCGCCATCCGGCGGCGGTGAGCCGGTTGAGCCGCTGCCGGTCCCTGACGAACTGCTGCGTGTCGTTGTGCCACAGCCCGTCGTACTCCACGGCCAGGCGCTGCTCCGGCCAGCCGAAGTCGACCCTCGCCACGAACCGGCCACCGGCGCGCACCTCGAACTGCGCGACCGGGAGCGGCAGGTCGCTGCGGCCGATGAGCAACCGGAGCCGGGTCTCCTGCGGCGACCCGGCCCGGCCGTCGGCGAGGCGGCACGCCCGTCGGGCGCGGCGGCACCCGGGGCCGTCCGCGGCCTCGGCCAGCCACCGCACGGTCGCCAGGTCGGCGCCGCCGACGACCACCAGCTGGTCGACGGCAGCCACCGCCTCGTCCAGGTCGGGGCCGGCCGCGAGCTCCACCGCCGTTGCCGCTGGGCTGCTCACCCACATGCCCAGGTGGCGGAGGACGTGCCGTTCCTCCAGGTCCGCGCGGCGCAGGCGGATGCCCGCAGCCCGCACCGGAGGGCGGCCGGGGAAGGCGGCCAGCTCGACGTCGTCGTCCGGCCCGGCCATCGGCGCACCCCAGAGGACGGCGGCGCTGCGGCCACGGACGACGGCGTGCGGGTACCGCAGCGTCGACGCCCGGACGCGCAGCTCGTGGGTGATCGGGATGCCCTCGTGCACGTAGACGTCGCGGAAGAGCCGCCGCCACGGACGGCTCCGCAGCTGCGCGCGGGTGAGGAGCTGCTGGGCGATGGCCTCCGTGCCGCGGAACGGGCGGGAACGCAGCTGGTCGGGCACGGCAGCCGGAAGGGGCACCGGGGCACGGTGCCCGACCAGGCGGTGCGCCCGCTCGAGCCGTCCACAGGCCTGCACCGTTGTGCGCTCATGGCTGCCTCGACGGGCGCGAGGCAGCCACGAGTGCACAACGGAGGGGGCTACAGCCAGCCGCTGCGCTTGAAGGCTCGGTACAGGAGGTAGACCAGGCCGGCCATCAGGAGCAGGGCGAAGGGGTAGCCGAAGGACCAGCCCAGCTCGGGCATGTGCTCGAAGTTCATCCCGTACACCCCGGCGATCAGGGTCGGCGCGGCGATCAGACCGGCGTAGGAGGAGATCCGCCGCATGTCGTCGTTCTGCGCCACCGAGATCCGGGCCAGCGCGGCCTGCAGGATGTTCGACAGCAGCTCGTCCAGCCCGCCCACCTGGTCCCGGACCCGCAGGGCGTGGTCCTGCACGTCGCGGAAGTACGAGCGCATCGCGTCCGGCACCAGCGCGTCGGGCCGGTCGGCCAGCGTGGACAGCGGCACCTCCAGCGGCTGGACGGCCTTCCGCAGCTGCATGATCTCCCGCTTGAGCTGGTAGATCCGCGGCGTGTCGTCGGTGCGCGAGGAGCTGAACACCGACGTCTCCAGCTCCTCCACGTCGTCCTCCACCGCCTCCGCGACCTCGACGAAGTGGTCGACCACCAGGTCGCTGACCGCGTAGAGCACCGACGACGGGCCGAGCTGGAGCAGCTCGGTCTGGCCCTCCAGGCTGTTGCGCAGGTCCTTGAGGCCGCCGTGGTCGCCGTGCCGGACGGTGATCACGTAGTGGCTGCCGAGGAAGACCATCACCTCGCCGGTGTTGACCACCTCGCTGGTGGCGGTGAGCGCGTCGTGCTCCACGTAGCGCGCCGTCTTCAGCACCATGAACAGCGAGTCCTCGTAGCTGTCCAGCTTCGGCCGCTGGTGCGCCTCGACGGCGTCCTCGACCGCCAGCGGGTGCAGCCCGTAGACGGCGGCCACGCCCGCGAGCTCGGCCTCGGTCGGCTCGTGCAGCCCCAGCCACACGAAGCCGTCGTGGTCGACCGCGGCCTGCAGCGCCTCGTCGTAGGCGACCGGCGCCTGCCGCCGGCCGTCGACGTAGACCGCGCAGTCGACGACGAAGTCGGTGCCCGGGCGCTCGTCCACCGGCGGCGGAGGGGCGCCCACCGGCCGCGGACGACGCCGCACCTGGGGCAGCCGCGAGCGGGAGCCGGACGTGCTGTCGGTGCTGGTCACCGGGTCCTCCTGCTCTCTCGTGCGCCGCGCCCCGACCGGGCACGCGGCCCGCAGAGCGTAGGTCTGCGGGATGCGTCACAGCGTGGGACGCTCGCCGCACAGGTGATCACCAGCCGGCCGGCGGACTGTTCCCGGCCGTTCGAGAGGGGGTGCTCGTGGCCGACAACAGGGCGCGGGTCAAGAGCGTCGAGGAGTCGATCCGCGACACCGAGGAGCCGGACCACCAGCTCAAGAAGAACCTCTCCGCCCTGGACCTGACCGTCTTCGGGGTCGGCGTCATCATCGGCACCGGGATCTTCGTGCTGACCGGCGAGGTGGCCAAGACGACGGCCGGCCCGGCGGTGGCGATCTCGTTCGTGGTCGCCGGCATCGTCTGCGGCCTGGCCGCGCTCTGCTACGCCGAGCTGGCCTCGACCGTCCCGGTCGCCGGGTCCGCCTACACGTTCTCCTACGCCACGGCCGGCGAGCTGGTCGCCTGGATCATCGGCTGGGACCTGGTCCTGGAACTCGCGCTCGGTGCGGCCACGGTGGCGGTCGGCTGGTCCGGGTACCTCAACCAGCTGCTCGGTGACCTGGGCATCCCGCTGCCCACGTCGATCGCCGGCGAGGAGGCGACGGTCAACATCCCGGCCATCGTCATCGTCGCGGTGATGACGACCGTGCTGATGCTCGGGATCAAGTTCTCCTCGCGGGTGACCTCGGTCATCGTGGCCATCAAGGTCGCGATCGTGCTGCTGGTCATCGTGGTCGGGCTGTTCTACGTCAAGGCCTCGAACTACTCCCCGTTCGTCCCGCCGGCCGAGCCGTCCGAGACCGGCAGCGGGTGGAGCGCGCCGCTGATCCAGACGCTGTTCGGCTTCGCCCCCAGCACCTTCGGCGTGGGCGGCATCCTCGCCGGCGCGGCGATCGTCTTCTTCGCCTTCATCGGCTTCGACATCGTGGCCACCGCGGCCGAGGAGACCAAGGACCCCAAGCGCGACCTGCCGCGCGGCATCCTCGGCTCGCTGGCGGTCTGCACGCTGCTCTACGTCGCGGTGTCGCTGGTCGTGGTCGGCATGCAGCGGTACACCGAGCTGTCCTCGGAGGCGCCGCTGGCCGACGCCTTCCGCAGCGTCGGTCTGCCGTTCCTGTCCGGCGCCATCTCGGTCGGTGCCCTCGCGGGTCTGACGTCGGTGGTGATGATCCTGATGCTCGGCCAGTCGCGGGTGCTGTTCGCGATGAGCCGGGACCACCTGCTCCCGCCGGCGCTGGGCGCGGTGCACCCGAAGTACGGGACGCCGTACAAGATCACCCTGATCACCGGGGTCGTCGTCGCCGTGCTGGCCGGCTTCATCCCGCTGGGCGTGCTGGCCGAGCTGGTCAACATCGGCACGCTGTTCGCCTTCGTGCTGGTGTCCATCGGCGTCATCGTGCTGCGCCGCACCCGGCCCGACCTGCCCCGCGCCTTCCGGGTCCCGCTGGTGCCGGTCCTGCCGATCGTGTCCACCCTGGCCTGCCTGTACCTGATGCTGAACCTGCCGGGGGAGACCTGGGCCCGGTTCGGCGTCTGGATGGCGCTCGGCGTCGTCCTCTACTTCGTCTACGGCCGCCAGCACTCCCGCTTCTCCCGGCGGGGCGCGGCCGAGCGCGAGGCGGCCGGCCAGCGGGCCGGCGGGGAGCGCTGACCCCGGGACCTCACCCCCCGGGGTGAGGTCCCGTGCCCCGCCCTCCGGAGCGGGCCCGCACCACCCGACCTGATCGGTGACACCCGTCCCCGGTCAGGAGGCCGTCCGTGCCCAGCGCCCTGCTCGACGCACCCCGCGTCGTCCCCACCGCGCCGCGTCCCGGTGCCGTGGCCGGGCGCCCGCGGCGGATGCCGGCCCCGGTCTTCGCGGTCGCGGCGCTGGCGGTGCTGGAGTCCCTCGCCCTGCTGGCCCTGGGGCTGACCAGCCTGGACGGCGTCTTCGGCACCGGCATCCGCCCGGACGGCGGGCTGGTGGCGACCACGCTGCTGCTGCTGGCCGGCTGGGTCGTGCTCTGCGCCGGTGGCGGGGCGACCCTCGTCGACGGCGCGGGCCGCTCGCTGGTGGTGTCGGTCGCCTGGGGCGAGATCGTGCTGCTGCTGGTGCTCACCGTGGCCGGGGTGCTCGGCGCCGACGGCGTCTGGCTGGTCGCCCTCGGCCCGCTCGGCGCGCTGCCGGTGCCCGCGCTGGCCCTGCTCGCGCTCGGCGTCCCGACCGCCAAGCTGCTGCTGGCCACCTCGACCTCCGCGGTCGCCTGGGTCGCCGCCGGTGGCCGGCCCCGCACCCGCCGCGCCGCGCCGCGCGTCGTCCACCGCGGGCTGCGGACGGTCACCGTCGTCTGCATCGGCGTCGCGCTCACCGGGGTTGCCCTGCTGGGCAGCACCGCCGACCCGGCGGCCCCGCCGACCACGGCGTCCACCGTCGCCCCCTGAGCCGGGTGCTCGCCGGAAGCGGCTGGACGGCGGCCACCACGACACGGTTCGGCTCCGCTCTCGATCCGCTCCTCGGTCGCTGGCGCTCCCTGCGATGCTCCCTCGATCGTCACCTCACTACCCTCAGCACGTGACAGATCGGCACATCCTCACCGCCGTCGCCTGGCCCTACGCGAACGGCCCGCGGCACATCGGGCACGTCTCCGGGTTCGGCGTCCCCTCCGACGTCTTCAGCCGCTACCACCGGATGGCCGGCGACAAGGTGCTGATGGTGAGCGGCACCGACGAGCACGGGACGCCGATCACCGTCGCCGCCGACGCCGAGGGGGTCACCCCGCGCGAGATCGCCGACCGCAACAACCGGGTGATCGTCGACGACCTGCAGAGCCTCGGGCTCAGCTACGACCTCTTCACCCGGACGACGACCGCCAACCACCGCGCGGTCAGCCAGGAGATCTTCCTGGGCCTGCTGAAGAACGGCTACGTCTTCCCGCAGACCACGTTGGGCGCGATCAGCCCGTCGACCGGGCGCACCCTGCCCGACCGCTACATCGAGGGCACCTGCCCGATCTGCGGCTACGACGGCGCCCGTGGTGACCAGTGCGACAACTGCGGCAACCAGCTCGACCCGACCGACCTGATCAACCCGGTGAGCCGGATCAACGGCGAGACGCCGAAGTTCGTCGAGAGCGAGCACTACTTCCTCGACCTGCCGGCCTTCGCCCGGGCGCTGGGCGACTGGCTGGCCACCCGGACCAACTGGCGCTCCAACGTGCTGAACTTCAGCGTCAACCTGCTGGAGGACCTCAAGCCGCGCAGCTACACCCGGGACATCGACTGGGGCGTGCCGGTGCCGCTGGACGGCTGGCGGGACCGCGACGACAAGCGGATCTACGTCTGGTTCGACGCGGTGGTCGGCTACCTGTCGGCGTCCATCGAGTGGGCCCGCCGCTCCGGTGACCCGGAGGCCTGGCGGCAGTGGTGGCAGACGCCGGACGCCGACGCCTACTACTTCATGGGCAAGGACAACATCGTCTTCCACGCCGAGATCTGGCCGGCCCAGCTGCTCGGCTACAACGGCGAGGGCGACAAGGGCGGCACCCCGGGCTCCTACGGCCGGCTCAACCTGCCGACCGAGGTCGTCTCCAGCGAGTTCCTCACCATGGAGGGCCGCAAGTTCTCCTCCTCGCGCAACGTCGTCATCTACGTGCGCGACTTCCTGTCCCGCTACGACCCGGACGCGCTGCGGTACTTCATCGCCGTCGCCGGCCCGGAGAACCAGGACACCGACTTCACCTGGGCGGAGTTCCTGCGCCGCAACAACGACGAGCTGGTCGCCGGCTGGGGCAACCTGGTCAACCGCTCGGTGTCGATGGCCGCCAAGAACGTCGGCGCCGTCCCGACGCCGGGGGAGCTGACCGACGCCGACCGGGCGCTGCTGGCCACCACGTCGGGGGCCTTCGGCCCGATCGGCGACCTGCTGGCCCGCAACCGGCAGAAGGCCGCCGCCACCGAGGCGATGCGGATCGTCAGCGAGGCCAACAAGTACCTGTCCGACCAGGCGCCGTGGAAGCTCAAGGAGGACCCGGCCCGCCGGGACACCGTGCTGCACACCGCGTTGCAGGCGATCAAGGACTGCAACACGCTGCTGACGCCGTTCCTGCCGCACTCCTCCCAAAAGGTGCACGAGCTGCTGGGCGGCACCGGCACCTGGTCGGTGGCGCCGCGGATCGACGAGGTCACCGACCTCGACGACGGCTCGCCCTACCCGGTCATCACCGGCGCCTACGCCGAGTCGCAGGCGGTGTGGGCGTCGACGCCGCTGCCGCCGCCGGGCACGCCGCTGGCCCCGCCGACGCCGGTCTTCACCAAGCTCGACCCCTCGATCGTGGACGAGGAGCTCCGGCGTCTGGAGGGCGGCGAGGGGGACGGCACGGCGGACGGCGAGGCATGAGCCGCTCGGCCTCCTCCCGCGCCAACCGGCGCGGCGAACCGCCACCGTCGCCCGAGCCGCTGCCGGCCCCGGCGGTCGACAGCCACACCCACTTCGACATCGCCGTGGGCGGGGAGGACCGCGCACCCACCGACGCCGAGGTCGACGAGGCGGTCGCCGCCGCGGTGGCGGTGGGTGTCCCGCGGCTGGTCCAGGTGGGGGTGGACGTCGCCTCCTCGCGCTGGTCGGCCGAGCTCGCGGCGCGGCACCCCAACGTGCTGGCCGCCGTCGCGCTGCACCCCAACGAGGCCGGTGCGGGCGCCGCCACCGAGACCGCGCTGGCCGAGATCGACCGGCTGGCCGGCCACCCCCGGGTGCGCGCGGTGGGGGAGACCGGGCTGGACCGCTACCGCACCGGCGCGGAGGGCTGGGCGCCGCAGGAGGCCTCCTTCCGGGCGCACATCGACATCGCCAAGCGGCACGGCATCGCCCTGGTGGTCCACGACCGGGACGCCCACGACGACGTGCTGCGGGTGCTCGAGGACGAGGGCGCCCCGGAGCACACCGTGCTGCACTGCTTCTCCGGGGACGCCGCCTTCGCCCGGCAGTGCGTCGAGCGCGGCTACGTGCTGTCCTTCGCCGGCACGCTGACCTTCGGCAACGCCGGGTACCTGCGCGAGGCCGCCGCGCTCACCCCGCTGGACCAGCTGCTGGTCGAGACCGACGCGCCGTTCCTCACCCCGGCCCCGCTGCGGGGCCGGCCCAACTCCGCACGGCTGGTGCCGCACACGGTGCGGGCGCTGGCCGAGGTCACCGGCACCGACCTCGAGCAGCTGTGCGCCGCGCTGACCGGCACCGCGGAGCGGGTCTTCGGCGCCTGGTGAGCAGGCGGCGGTGAGCGGCCGGCCACCCTCCGGCCGGATCCGGGGCACACTGGCACCGTGGGCCGCCTCATCGCCGTCGTGCTGTTCATCGCCCTCCTGATCCCTGCCGCACTGCTCACCCGCGGGTGGTCGCACGCCGCCGAGCGCCGCGCCGCCGCTTCGGCCGGTGTCGAGTTCGTGCCGGCCACCCCGACCGCGACGGCGCAGCTGGCCCGCCAGGCCGCCCACGGCCGGCGGGTGCGCCGGATCGGCTTCGCCCTCGGCGTCGCACTGGTCGTGGTCTCGGTCGTGCTGTTCGCCGAGGCGTCGGTCTTCCTGTGGGTGCCCGCGCTGGCGGTCGGCCTGCTGGCCGGCGTGCTCCTCGCCGAGGCGACCCGGCCGCGGCCGCGCTGGGCGCTGTCCAGCCCGCCGCGGCGGCAGCGCCGCGGCGAGCAGGTCTCCCCGTGGCTGCTGTGGACCATGCGCGCGGTCGTCGCCGGTGCGGCGGTGGCCGCCTGGCTGCTCGCCGAGGACCTGGGCACGGCGGCCACCGCGATCGCCCTCGCCGTCCCGCTGGGCGGCTGGCTGCTCGCCGAGGCGGCGCTGCTCCGCATCCTGCTGCGCCCGCTCCCGGCCGAGGGCGCCGACGTCCCGATCGACGAGGCGCAGCGCACCTGGACGGCGCACCTGGTGGTCGCCGCGGCGACGGTGGCCGGCGTCATCCCGCTCGGCGCGCTGCTGCTGCGCGCGGCGATCGACCTCGACGACCGGGTGGCCGACGACGGCACCGGGCTGCTGCCGGTGGCCCTGGTGGCGGGCGGCTTCTCCGCCCTGCTGGCCGGCTTGATCGTGGCCGGTTTCCTGCTGACCTGGCTCAAGCCGGTCCGGCAGACCTCGCACGCACTCGCCTGAGGCCGGTTGCCGGTGTGCCGTTGGCCACGTGGACGCCCGGGCCGCTGATCGTCCAGCACGGCGTGTGCGTGACCGTCCGTGTCGGCGCGCCTGCACTGCGCTGGGTCGACATGTTGGTTTCCTCATCGAGCACCGTTGTCTTCCGAAGCGCGTTCGTTATCGTGTCGTGACCGACCAGCCGGGGTGGGGAACACCTGGGCGAAGAGCTCCGCCGGGACGGGTGACCCCGGTCCTGCGGAGACGTCGGGCGCAGCACGACGACGGGCGCCACTCCGGGTGGGGCTCGTGGGCTGCTGCCCCCGTTCCCCTGCCCGGGCCCAGTGACCCGTGGATGTGTTGTGCGCCGATCGTTGAATTTGAGTCTCTTCACCCTGGTCCTGCTGGGCCTGGTGGGTGGGTCCGCCGCGTTCTACCTCGCCCAGAAGACGGTGACCGTGACCGTCGACGGCCAGGCGAGCGAGGTGCGCACCTATGCCGCCACCGCGGGTGAGGTGCTCGCCGACGAGGGCCTGGAGCCGGCGTCCCACGACGTCGTCCTCCCCGCCCCGGACGCCAGCATCGGCGACGGCGACACGATCGTGCTCAACCGCGCCCGGCCGCTGTCGCTGACCGTCGACGGGGTGAGCAGCGACGTCTACACGACCGCGCTCTCCGTCGACGGCGCGCTCGACGAGCTCGGCTACCGCGCCGAGAACCTGGTGCTCTCGGCCAGCCGCAGCGAGCGCCTGCCGCTGGACGGCATGGCCCTGTCGATCGCCACGAACAAGACCGTCACGCTGGTCGCCGACGGCCAGCAGCGGGTCGTCGTCACCACCGCGCAGACCGCCGGCGACCTGCTCGCCGAGCAGGGCATCGCGCTGTCGGCCACCGACCGGACCTCGCTGTACCCGCGCCAGCCGCTGCTCGACGCGATGGTGCTGCGGGTGACCCGGGTGCAGGTCACCGACGTGACCGAGGTGCTGCCGGTGGACTTCGCGACGGTCGAGACCCCGGACGCCGAGGCCCTCGAGGGCGACCGCACGGTCACCCAGGAGGGCGTCGAGGGCGAGCAGACGATCACCTGGCGGGTCACCGTCACCGACGGGGTCGAGACCGGCCGCGAGCAGCTCGGCGCCGTGGTCACCACCCCCGCCGTCGACGAGCTGGTCACCGTGGGCACCAAGGAGAAGCCGGCCAGCACCGCGGTGGTCTCCGCCGACGGCCTGAACTGGGCCGCGCTGGCCGCCTGCGAGTCCGGCGGCCGGCCCGACGCGGTGAGCGGCACCGGCAAGTACCGCGGCATGTACCAGTTCTCCACGGGCACCTGGGCGACCGTCGGCGGCAGCGGCGACCCGGCCGCCGCGTCGGCCGAGGAGCAGACGATGCGGGCGCAGATGCTCTACGCCCGGTCCGGCGCCGGGCAGTGGCCGCACTGCGGCTCCCGCCTCTTCGGCTGATGGACCGCCCCCGGCAGCGAGGCCGGTCCTGAGCACACCCCCCGAGCAGCCGTCCGACGGGCTGCTGGGCCCGGCCGCCATCCGCGACCTGGCCCAGCAGCTCGACCTGCGGCCCACGAAGACCCTCGGCCAGAACTTCCTGCACGACGCCAACACCATCCGGCGGATCGTGCGGACCGCCGACCTCGTCCCCGGGGACGTCGTCCTCGAGGTGGGGCCCGGGCTGGGGTCGCTGACCCTGGGCCTGCTGCCGGCGTGCGCGCACGTCACCGCGGTGGAGATCGACCCGCGGCTGGCCGACCGGCTGCCGGTGACCGTCGCCGCGCGGGCTCCCGCGCTGGCCGACCGGCTCACCGTGGTGACCGCCGACGCGCTGCGGGTCACCGAGCTGCCCGGCCCGCCGCCCACCGCGCTGGTCGCCAACCTGCCGTACAACATCGCCGTCCCGGTGCTGCTGCACCTGCTCGAGCTGCTGCCGACGCTGCGCACCGCCCTGGTGCTGGTGCAGGCCGAGGTGGCCGACCGGCTGGCGGCCGCCCCGGGCAGCGCGGCCTACGGCGTGCCCAGCGTCAAGGCGGCCTGGTACGCCGACGTCCGGCGGGCCGGCAACGTCCCGCGGCCGGTGTTCTGGCCGGTGCCCAACGTCGACTCCGGGCTGGTCGCGCTGGTCCGCCGGCCGTCGCCGCCCGGCGACCGGGCCGCCACCTTCGCCGCGATCGACGCCGCCTTCGCCACCCGGCGGAAGGGCCTGCGGGCCGCCCTGGCCCGCTGGGCCGGCAGCCCCGCGGCGGCCGAGGCACGGCTGCGCGCCGCCGGGATCGAGCCCACGACGCGCGGGGAGCAGCTGTCGGTCACCGAGTTCGCCCGGCTCGCCGCGACCGCCCCCGACGTCGGCGCGTGACCGCGGCCGGCGTCGGCGCGTGAGCGGCGCTGGCGTTGGCGCCCGACCGCCCCGGCAGGCAGGGTGACCGGGTGAGCAACGCGACCCCGGGCGGGCCCGGGCGGCTGGCCGGCAACGGCGCCGTGTCGGCGCGCGCGCCGGCGAAGGTGAACGTGCACCTGGGCGTGGGGCCGCTGCGGGCCGACGGCTTCCACGAGCTGCAGACGGTGTTCCTGGCGGTCTCGCTCTTCGACACCGTCACCGTGCGCCGGGCCGAGGGGATCTCGCTCACCGTGCGCGGGGAGGGCACCGACACCGACGCGGGGCCGGCGAGCGTGCCCGCCGACCGGCGCAACCTGGTCTGGCAGGCCGCCGAGCTGCTCGCCCGGCACGCAGGCGTGCGCGCCGAGGCGCACCTCGAGGTCGACAAGTCGATCCCGGCGGCAGCCGGGCTGGCCGGCGGCAGCGCCGATGCCGCGGCCACCCTGGTCGCGCTCGACGCCCTGTGGGGCACCCGCGCGACCCGCGGCGACCTCGCCGGCCTCGCGGCCGAGCTGGGCAGCGACGTCCCGTTCAGCCTGCTCGGCGGGGTGGCGCTGGGCACCGGCCGGGGCGAGCAGCTCTCCCCGGTGCTCGCCCGCCGGCGCTGGGACTGGGTGCTGGGCATCGCCGGCGCGGGCCTGTCCACCCCCACCGTCTACGGCGAGCTCGACACGCTCCGCGCCGCCGGCGCCGTGCCCGGCGGCGAGGTGCTCGCCTCGACCGAGCCGGTCATCGCCGCCCTGCGCAGCGGCCCGCCGTCGGCGCTCGCCGCGGCCCTGGACAACGACCTGCAGGCCCCTGCCCTGCGGCTGCGCCCGGAGCTGCGCCGGGCGATGCAGGCGGCCACCGAGGCCGGCGCCCGGGCCGCCCTGGTCAGCGGGTCAGGACCCACCGTGGCCGCCCTCGCCGACGACGAGGACGCCGCCGTCCGGCTGGCCGCCGAGCTGGCCGGGGCGGGCGTGTTCCGGACCGTCCGCGCGGTGCACGGCCCGGTGCACGGCGCACGGCTCGTGGGCTGAGCCACCGCGCCGGTCGACCCTGGGTGCTCCCGCCCGGCCCCGGCCCTAGGCTCACGGTGGGCCGCCGCGCTTCTGCCCGGCGGGCCGGTGATGGGGGATGGGGTAATCGGCAGCCCGCCGGCCTTTGGAGCCGTGCAGTCTCGGTTCGAGTCCGAGTCCCCCAGCCAGTCCGCGCTGTGGCCGGCCGACCTGCGCTCCACCGGGGCGGGGCAGCCGCAGCACACGTCGTCGCGAGGAGCCACGTGAGCCAGCAGGAGACGCCGTCCACGACCGCCACGGACGGGGGCATCGGGGCCGTCGTCGTCCTCGCCGCCGGGCAGGGCACCCGGATGCGGTCGGGCACCCCCAAGGTGCTGCACCGCCTGGGCGGCCGGTCGATGCTCGGGCACGTGCTCGCCGCTGCCGAGCCGCTCCGGGCCCAGCGGACGGTCGTGGTCGTCGGCTCCGGCCGGGACCAGGTCGTCGCGCACCTCGCCGAGGCGGCCCCGCACGCCCAGGCCGTCGTCCAGGAGGAGCAGCTCGGCTCGGGGCACGCGGCCGAGGTCGCACTGGCCGCGCTGCCCGACCTCGAGGGCGCCGTCCTCGTCGTCAACGGCGACGCACCGCTGCTGACCAGCCGCACCCTGACCGCGCTGGTGGCCGCCCACCGGGCCGCCGGCAGCGTCTTCACCGTGCTCACCGCCGAGGTGGCCGACCCGGCCGGGCTGGGTCGCATCGTCCGCGACGAGCGCGGCGCACCCCAGGCCATCGTCGAGGAGCGCGACGCCACCGACGACCAGCGCGCGATCCGGGAGATCAACGCCGGGGTCTACGTCGCCAACGCCGGCACGCTGCGCCGGGTGCTGGCCGGACTCGGCTCGGCCAACGCGCAGGGCGAGCAGTACCTCACCGACGCGCTCGCCCCGCTCGTCGCCGGGGGCGCACCGACCGCGGCCGTCCGCGCCGACGACGCCGACGACGTGCTGGGCTGCAACGACCAGCGGGAGCTCGCCGAGCGCCGCCGGACCCTCAACGACCGGGTGCTCGACGACCTGATGCGCGCCGGGGTCGTCGTCGTCGACCCGCGGACCACCTGGGTCGACGTCACCGTGGAGGTGGCCCCCGAGGCGGTGCTGCACCCCGGTACCCAGCTGCTCGGCGCCACCCTCGTCGGCGCCGGCGCGACCGTCGGCCCGGACACCACGCTCACCGACACCGAGGTCGGTGAGGGGGCGTCGGTCGTCCGGTCGCACTGCCAGCTCGCCGTCATCGGGCCCGACGCCACCGTCGGGCCGTTCAGCTTCTGCCGCCCCGGCACCCGGCTGGCCCGCGGCGCGAAGGTCGGCGCCTTCGTCGAGACCAAGAACGTCGAGGTCGGCGAGGGGTCCAAGGTGCCGCACCTGTCCTACGTCGGCGACGCCACCATCGGCCGGGGCAGCAACATCGGCGCAGCGACCGTCGTCGTGAACTACGACGGGGTCGCCAAGCACCACACGACCATCGGCGACCACGTCCGGATCGGCTCGGACACCATGCTCGTGGCGCCGGTCACCGTGGGCGACGGCGCCTACACCGCGGCGGGGTCGGTCATCACCGACGACGTCCCGCCGGGGGCCATGGGCATCGCCCGGGGGCGCCAGCGCAATGTGGCAGGCTGGGTCGGACGACGGCGTCCGGGCACGCCCGCAGCCGAGGCGGCAGCAGCAGCTGGGAGTGCAGCCCCCGGGCCCGCGACCGACACTCAGCACGCAGGGTCGACGGCCCCCTCCACGGACGACGAACAGCAGGGACAGCCATGAGCGCCATCCGGCAGACGACCAACAAGAGCCTGATGCTCTTCTCCGGCCGGGCCTACCCCGAGCTCACCACGGAGATCGCCGGGCACCTCGGGGTCACCCCCACGCCGACCGCGGCCTACGAGTTCGCCAACGGTGAGCTGTTCGTCCGGTTCGAGGAGTCGGTGCGCGGCTGCGACGCCTTCGTGGTGCAGAGCCACACCGCGCCGATCAACACCTGGCTCATGGAGCAGCTGATCATGGTCGACGCGCTCAAGCGCGCCTCGGCCAAGCGGATCACCGTCGTCGCCCCCTTCTTCCCCTACGCCCGCCAGGACAAGAAGCACCGCGGCCGCGAGCCCATCTCCGCCCGGCTGGTCGCCGACATGTTCAAGGTCGCCGGCGCCGACCGGCTGATGACCGTCGACCTGCACACCGCGCAGATCCAGGGCTTCTTCGACGGCCCGGTCGACCACCTCTTCGCGATGGACCTGCTCATCGACGAGGTCAAGCGCAAGTGGGGCGACCGCGACCTCACCGTCGTCTCGCCCGACTCCGGCCGGGTGCGCGTCTCCGAGCGGTGGAGCGACAAGCTCGGCGGCACCCCGCTGGCCTTCATCCACAAGACCCGCGACGTCACCCGGCCCAACGAGGTCGTCGCCAACCGCGTCGTCGGTGAGGTCGAGGGCCGCGTCTGCATCCTGGTCGACGACATGATCGACACCGGCGGCACCATCTCCAAGGCGGCCGAGACCCTGTTCAACGCCGGCGCGGCCGACGTCATCATCGCCGCCACCCACGGCGTGCTCTCCGGCCCCGCGGTCGACCGGCTCAAGAACAGCCGGGTCAGCGAGGTCATCATCACCAACACGCTGCCGATCGAGCCAGAGCGCCGCTTCGACAAGCTGACCGTCCTGTCCATCGCCCCGCTGCTCGGCCGGGCGATCAAGGAGGTCTTCGAGGACGGCTCGGTGACGAGCCTGTTCGGCGGGGCTTCGTAGGACTGTCGCCCTCCGGGCTCCCACCGCGGCCAGGAGCCGTGCCCGGCCTTCGCTGAGCTGTTGGTCGCGGCGCCAGCAGGGACCCTGCGGGCCCCGTGCTGTCGCCGCCGGACCGGCTGCCGTCCCGGTCGGGCAGCCTCCGGCCGCCGCGACCGGGGCGGCAGGCGTCCCTCCGGGACGGCGGTCCGACCCCCACCCGCGGTTTCGCGCGTCTTCCCACGGGTGGTTTCGCGCGTCTTCCCACGCGCGCTTTCGCGCGTCTTCCCACGTCCGCGCTTTCGCGCGTCTTCCCACGCCGGGGGTTGGCGTGGGGAGGGGGTCTGGGTGGCGTGTAACCTGGCTGGCACTGCCCGGCGAGGGAGGGGCTCCGGCCTGCTCCGTGATCGACGTGCGTCTGCCCTCCAGGGTGTGCCGCGCTCGTGCGCCGGGCGCACAGACCCGATCCACCCTGTTGAGGAGCAATCACCGTGGCTGACTTCCGCCTCGTCGCCGAGCCCCGCACCGACTTCGGCAAGGGCGCGGCCCGCCGCACCCGCCGGGCCGGTCGCGTCCCCGCCGTCCTGTACGGGCACGGCCAGGACGTCGTCCACCTGTCGCTGCCGGCCCGCGAGTTCGCCGCGGCGCTGCGCAACGGCGGCACCAACGTGCTGCTGACCGTCGAGCTGGACGGCAAGGACCAGCTGGCGCTGACCAAGGCCGTGCAGCGCGACCCGATCTCCCGGGTGCACGAGCACGTCGACCTGCTGCTGGTCCGCCGCGGCGAGAAGACCACCGTCGACGTCCCGGTCGTCATCACCGGTGAGCCGGCCCCCGACACCATCAGCAACCACCAGCTGAACGTCGTCTCCCTCGAGGCCGACGCCACCAACCTGCCGGAGTCGATCGAGGTCGACATCACCGGTCGCACCGCCGGCAACGGGATCACCGCCGGCGAGCTGCCGCTGCCGGCCGGCGCCACGCTGATCACCGACCCGGAGGCGCTGGTCATCGGCTTCCTGGGCGCCCCGACCGCCGCCCAGCTCGAGGAGGAGCTCGCCGAGGCCGAGGCCGAGGCCGGCATCGAGCGCGACGAGTCCGACGCCGACGGCGACGTCGTCCCGGAGCCCGCCGACCAGGGCAGCGGCGAGTCGATGGACTCCGCCGAGAAGTCCAGCGACAGCTGAGACCGGAGCACGAGACTGACCGAGAGCACGACCCGCAGGGGCGCCGGCACCGCCGGCGCCCCTGCGGCGTCTCCCGACCCGGTGTCCGAGGGGCCGTTCCTGGTCGTCGGCCTGGGCAACCCCGGCCCCGGCTACGCCGGCAACCGGCACAACGTCGGCGCCATGGTGCTGGCCGAGCTCGCCCGCCGGGCCGGCGTGCGGCTGTCGCCCGGCAAGGGCCCCCGGGCCCGCTCGCTGTCCGGCGACGGCCGGCTGGCCGGCCGGCGGGTGGTGCTGGCCCAGCCGCTGACCTACATGAACGAGTCCGGTGGACCGGTGCGCGGGATGCTCGACTACCACCACCTGCCCGCCACCGACCTGGTCGTGCTGCACGACGAGCTGGACATCCCCTTCGAGGCGGTCCGGCTCAAGCGCGGCGGGGGCGAGGGCGGCCACAACGGCCTGCGGTCCATCTCCCGGTCGACCGGCACCAAGGACTACCTGCGGGTGCGGGTGGGGATCGGTCGTCCCCCCGGCCGGCAGGACCCGGCCGACTTCGTGCTCAAGGACTTCTCCGCCACCGAGCGGAAGACCCTCGACCTGCTGGTCGTCGAGGCGGCCGACGCCACCGAGCTGCTGCTCGAACGTGGCCTCGAGGCGGCGCAGAACGTGGTGCACCCCCGTTCGTGAGCCCCGGTCGCACGCACGGGTGGTGATCGGGCCGCCGTCGGCCCCCATCGGGTGAAAGCAGCCGGTGCGCGTTGCTGCCGTTGCTCACCTTCTGTGACGGTTGCGGGGCTTCGACGCCTCGACCCCAGCCCGAACAGCGCAGGATCGACCCACGAGTCGGAGCACCCGTCACCCACGGTGACGGCCGACACCGAGGGGGAACGTTGCTCGTCCAGCGGACCGAGATGCGCACCACCGATGGCCACGTGCTGCCCGCCCCCCGGGACGTCCGGCTCACCCTCGCGCCGCCGCCGGCTGCGGCCGCCGCGGTCCCGGTGCCGCGCACCGACGTCGACTGGGCCCGCCGGCACCGCACCGGCCTGGTCACGGCCGAGACCCTGCTCGCCGCCGGCACGGCCGCGGTCGTGCTCGCCGCCGCCGACGGGCCGCTGCCGGGCAGCGGGCTGCTGTGGGCCAGCCTCGCGCTGGTGCTGGCCTGGCCGGCGCTGCTCGCCGTCGTCGGCGCCTACGAGGAGCGGTCCTTCGGCATCGGCAGCGACGAGTTCCGCCGCATCGGCCGGGCGGGCCTGGTGCTGCTCGCCGGGCTCGGCTTCGTCAGCTACGCCGCCGAGCTCGACCTCAGCCGCGGCCTCGTCGTCGTCGCCGTCCCGGCCCTGGCGCTGACCACCGTCCTGGAGCGCTACCTCGCCCGGCTCCTGCTGGCCCGCCAGCGGCTGCAGGGGCGCAGCCTCAAGCGCGTCGTCGTCGTCGGCCGCGGCGGAGCTGTGCTGGAGCTCACCGACCGGCTGAGCCGCAACCGGCACGCCGGCCTCGACGTCGTCGCCGCCTGCGTGACCCCCGACGACCGCAGCCGGGTCGCCCGGGCGCTCGACCTGCCCGTCGCCGGCCTCGAGGAGGTGCTCGCCACCGCGCGGCTGCACGGGGCGGACACGATCGCCGTCACCTCCGCCAGCGAGACCGCCGCGGAGTACCTGCGCACGCTGTCCTGGCAGCTGGAGGGCAGCGGCCTGGAGCTGCTGGTGGCCCCCGGGCTGGTCGAGGTCGCCGGGCCGCGGCTGCACATCCGCCCCTTCGACGGGCTGCCGCTGCTGTCGGTCGAGCAGCCGCGCTTCGAGGGCTGGCGCCGCGTCGTCAAGGGCGCGATCGACCGGTCCGTGGCGCTGGCCGCGCTGGTCTTCTTCGCCCCGGTCCTCGCCGCCCTCGCCCTCGCCGTGCGGGTGTCCAGCCCCGGCCCGGTGTTCTACCGGCAGGAGCGGATCGGCCTGCAGGGCCGCTCGTTCGCGATGCTGAAGTTCCGCAGCATGGTCCCCGGCGCCGACCAGCAGGTCGCGAGCCTCTCCGACGGCAACGACGCCGACGGCCTGCTGTTCAAGATGCGGCACGACCCGCGGGTCACCCCGGTGGGTCGCTGGCTGCGCCGGTTCTCCCTGGACGAGCTGCCGCAGCTGGTCAACGTCCTGCGCGGCAGCATGTCCCTCGTCGGCCCGCGGCCCCCGCTGCCGCAGGAGGTCGCCCGCTACGACTCCTCGGTCAGCCGCCGCCTGCTGGTCAAGCCCGGCCTCACCGGGCTGTGGCAGATCTCCGGCCGCAGCGACCTCCCCTGGGAGGAGGCCGTCCGGCTGGACCTGCGGTACGTCGAGAACTGGTCGCTGACCCTCGACGTGCAGATCCTCTGGAAGACCGCCCGCGCCGTGGTGTCCGCCTCCGGGGCGTACTGAGCCGCATGCGGAGTGTCACCCCGTCCGGGTGACGGCGTCCGCCGATCCAGTGACGACACGCTCCGTGACGGGCAGTGTCGATCCAGTAAATGCCTGGTCACCGTCCCGTGGTGCCGGACCGCTCCGGCGGCCGGCCCCGACGAGTGCCGATGCACGCGGAGAAGGAGCGGCACCCATGCCACGGAGCACGTCGGACGGACTGCGCATCGCGCTGGTCGGCACGCGCGGTGTCCCCGCGCGGTACGGCGGCTTCGAGACCGCCGTCGAGGAGGTGGGCCGCCGGCTGGTCGACGCCGGCCACGAGGTCGTCGTCTACTGCCGGACGGCGCCGGGCCAGCCGCGGCCGAGCACGCACCTGGGCATGCGCCTGGTGCACCTGCCCGCCCTCCGCCGCCGGTCGCTGGAGACGCTGAGCCACACCGGGCTCTCGGTCGCCCACCTGCTCGCCCACCGGGTCGACGCCGCGATCGTGTTCAACGCGGCCAACGCCCCGTGGCTGCCGCTGCTGCGCGCCGCGCGCATCCCGGTCGCCACCCACGTCGACGGCCTGGAGTGGCAGCGCGCCAAGTGGGGCGGCGCCGGACGGCGCTACTACCGGATGGTCGAGGCCCTCTCGGTGCGCTGGTCCGACGCGCTCATCGCCGACGCCCAGGGCATCGCCGACTACTACCGCGACGAGTTCGCCGCCCCCACCGAGCTGCTCGCCTACGGCGCACCGGCGATCACCGGGGGCGCCGCGGACAAGCTGGCCGACGTCGAGCTGACCTCGCGGGGCTTCCACCTCGCGGTGGCCCGCTTCGAGCCGGAGAACCACGTCGACGTGATCGTCGACGGCTACCGCCGCAGCGGCGCGACGCTGCCCCTGGTCGTGGTCGGCTCGGCGCCCTACGCCGACGAGTACACCGCCCGGGTGCACGCGCTGGCCGACGACCGGGTCCGCTTCCTCGGGGGCCTCTGGGACCAGGAGCTCCTCGACCAGCTGTACGCGCACTGCGCCACCTACCTGCACGGCCACTCCGTCGGCGGCACCAACCCCTCGCTGCTGCGCGCCATCGGCGCGGGCGCGGCGACCATCGCCTTCGACGTGTCGTTCAACCGCGAGGTGCTGCAGACCAGCGGCCGGTACTTCCGCACCGCCGACGACGTCGCGGCCGCGGTGACCGCCGCCGAGGCCGACCCCGCCGGGGTCCGCCGGGACGGCGACCGCGCCCGGGTGCTGGCCGCCCGGTACGACTGGGACGACGTCGCGTCCGGCTACGGCACGCTGTGCCGGCGGCTGGCCGCCCGGGACTTCCCGCGCTCCCGCCCGAGCGGACGGCGCCGCACCGGCAGCGCCCCGGTCGACCCGGCGCCGGCCCCGGTGCGGCAGCTCGGAAAGCCGCCGGTGCCGTCGCCCCGGTCCGCCGCCGCCCCGGAGACCGCCGTCCGCACGACCACGGGAGCCCAGTCGTGAGCACCGTCCTGGAGCCGGCGGCCCCGCCCGCGCCGGCCGAGACCTTCCGGCAGACGCTGGCCCGGCTGTCCGGCGCGCAGAAGGGCGCGCTCGGCGCGCCCGCGTACTCCCGCTTCGTCAACCGCAAGCTCGGCCGCGTCCTGGCCGCGGTCGCCTTCCACCTCGGGCTGACCCCGAACCAGGTCACCGCGGTCAGCGCCGTGTTCTCGGCGACCGGCATCGCGACGCTCGCGCTGGTCGCGCCGTCCTGGCCGATGGGCGTCGCGGTCGCCGCCTGCCTGGTGCTGGGCTACGCCCTGGACGCCGCCGACGGCCAGCTGGCCCGGCTCCGCGGCGGCGGCTCGCCCGCGGGGGAGTGGCTGGACCACATGGTCGACGCGGTGAAGGCCTCGAGCCTGCACCTGGCCGTGCTGGTCGGGCTGTACCGGTTCGCCGACCTGGACCCGGCCTGGCTGCTGGTGCCGCTGGGCTACTGCGTCGTCGACGCCGTCCTGTACTTCGGCACGATGCTCAACGACGCGCTCCGCGCCCAGCACGGCGTGCCGATCCGGTCCAAGCAGCGCGGTGAGCGGCCCAGCGTGGTCCGGTCGCTGCTGGTGCTGCCCACCGACTACGGGCTGCTGTGCTGCGTGTTCGTGCTCTTCGGTGCGCCGACGGTCTTCCTGTCGGTGTACACCGCGCTCTTCGTGGCGATGGCGGCCTTCCTGGCCCTCGCCTCGGTCAAGTGGTTCCGCGAGATGGGCAGGTTGCCGCGATGAACGTCCCCTCCGACACCCCGGCCGGGCGCTGGTCGCGCCGCCGGCTCACGCTGCTCGGCGCGCTGCTGGCGGTGGTCGTCGCCGCCGTGGTCACCCTGGTGCTCACCACGGGCACCGACGACGAGCCGTCGCCGGCCGCGGCCGGGTCCGGGGCGGCGACGAGCACCCCGGCCGCGCCGACGCCGGCGGCCCCCTCCGCGGCCGCGCCGACCAGCGTCGCCCCGGTCGCCGTCACCCCCGAGCCCACCGGTCCGACGGCCGACGCCGACGAGCCGCCGGCCAGCCTCGTCCCGGTCGCCCTCGACCAGCCGGCCGCGGTCGGCAACGGCATCACCGCCGAGGTGGTCGCGCTCGAGGGCATCGACGCCACCGCCGTGGGCCCCGGCAACGTGTCCGGCCCCGCGCTGCGCGTGACGGTCCGGATCACCAACGGCACGGCCGGGCCGGTGCCGCTCGGGGGAGTGGCGGTCGACCTGGCCTCCGGCCCGGAGCTCGTGCCCGCGTCCCCGGTCGGCGACGCCTCGGCGGCGCCGTTCACCGGCACCGTCGCGGCCGGCGCCACCGCCGAGGGCACCTACGTCTTCAGCATCGCCCCGGCCGACCGGGGCGAGGTCACGCTGTCGGTCGGCTACCAGGCCGGCGCACCGATCCTCGTCTTCACCGGCTCTGCGGCGTGACGACGGCCCGCCCCCGCGTCCTGGTCGTCCACCCCGGCGCCGAGCTCTACGGCGCCGACCGGGTGCTGGCGGCGTCGGCGTCCGCGCTGGCCACCCGGTTCGACGTCACCGTGGCGCTGCCCGGGGACGGGCCGCTGGTGGGCGAGCTCCGGTCCCGCGGGCTGCGGGTCGTCACCTGCCGGATGCCGGTGCTGCGCAACTCGGCGCTGCGGCCGCGGGGGGCGCTGCGGCTGCTGGCCGACGCCGTGCTCGGTGCGGTCCCGGCGTTCCGGTTGCTGCGGTCCGCCGGCGAGGCCGGTGTCTACGTCAACACGCTCACCCTGCCGTCCTGGCCGCTGCTCGCCCGGCTGGCCGGCCGACGGTCGGTCTGCCACGTGCACGAGGCCGAGCAGTCCGCCCCGCGTCTGCTCCGGATCGGCATGGCGGTCTGCCCCGCGCTGGCCGACCGGGTGGTCGCCAACAGCCGGTTCTCCCTCGACGTGCTGGCGCAGACCGCGCCCTGGCTGCGCCGGCGGAGCACGGTGGTCTACAACGCCGTCACCGCCCCCGACGAGGTCGTCCCGCCCCGGGCCGAGCTCGACGGCCCGGTGCGGCTGCTGTTCGTCGGGCGGCTGTCCCCGCGCAAGGGCCCGCAGGTCGCCGTCGCCACCCTGCAGGAGCTGCTGGCCCGCGGGGTCGACGCCCGGCTGCAGCTGCTCGGCTCGGTCTTCGAGGGCTACGAGTGGTTCGAGGACGAGTTGCGCGCCACCGTGGCCGGCGCCGGGCTCACCGACCGGGTGGAGTTCCTCGGCTTCCGCAGCTCCGTCTGGCCGGCGCTCGCCGCCAGCGACGTCGTGCTGGTGCCGTCGGTCATGGAGGAGTCCTTCGGGCTCACCGCCGTCGAGGCGGTCCTCGCCGCCCGGCCCCTGGTGGTCAGCGACGGCAGCGGGCTGCGCGAGGCCGCGGCAGGCTACGCCAGCGCCCAGGCGGTCGTGCCGGGGGACGCCGTCCGCTGGGCGGACGCCGTCCAGCGGGTCGTCACCGACTGGGGCACGTTCCGCCGCGCCGCGGTGGCCGACGCCGCCGAGGCGCGCACCCGGCACGCCCAGCAGCACTACGCCGAGCAGCTGGTCGGGGTGGTCGCCGCCCTCAGCGGGCACCGGGACGTCGCGGTGCCGCCGCTGCCGACCCCGCGCCGGCCGGTCGACCCGTCCGCCGTCACGACCGCCGGAGGGTCCCGATGAGCCTGCCCACCACCGGCACCCGGACGCCGCTGCGGGTCCGCCCGGTGCTCATGTACCACTCGATCAGCCCGTCCACCGGGCCCGACCCGCACCGGCTGCGGGTGCACCCGGACCGGCTCGACCGGCACCTGCGCCTGCTGCGCCGGCTGGGCCTGCGCGGGGTGGGGCTCTCCGAGCTGCTGCGCGCCCAGGAACGCGGGGAGGCCGGGCGCCTCGTCGCGCTCACCTTCGACGACGGCTACACCGACTTCGGCGAGCACGCGCTGCCGGTGCTCGAGCGGCACGGCATGCGCGCCACGCTCTACGTCGTCGCCGGCCGGATGGACGGGTCGAACGCGTGGGACACCGGTCCGCAGCTGCCGATCATGGGCGCGGACCAGGTGCGCGCGGTCGCCGCCGCCGGCCACGAGGTCGGCAGCCACACCATGACCCACGAACGGCTGGTCGGCACCGCCGCGGCGACCCTGCAGGAGGAGGTCGCCGGCAGCCGGCGGGTCCTCCAGGACGTGCTCCAGGACGACGTCACCAGCTTCTGCTACCCCTACGGCGCCTGCGACGACGACGCCGTCGACGCGGTCGCGGCCGCCGGCTACGACAACGCCTGCGTCATCGGCGACTACGAGCCGGGCGACCGGCTCACCCTGCCCCGCTGCTACGTGAGCCCGCGGGACACGGCGGCGCACCTGGTCGCGAGGATGGCCCGGCACCAGCTCCGCCAGCACGGCCGCTGACGCCCCGGCCGGCGGCTGCCCCGGCCCGCACCCACCGCCTCCGGGGTCCCCGGCGGCGGTGCTCCGGCGCGTCCGGCACCTGACCCTCCCGGGTCACACTCGGTTACGCCGTCCGGGTGACACTCGCGGCTGAGCTGGGGTTTCGTACCGTATCGGGTGACGCGTTCACCCTGGTGGTGCCGCTCTCGTCACGCTTAGTGTTCATCGACTGCGCAGCCCGACCGGGCGCCAGGGGGACGACGGACGGGACACGAGCATGAGGGCAAGGACGGCGACCATCGCCGCGCGGTCCATCGCGGGAGCGGTGGGACTGGCGCTGGCGATCGGCGTGCTCGGGACGGCACCGGCGGCACTCGCCGACTCCGCGCCGCTGGACCCGACCAACGTGGCCACCCCGGTCACGGTCACCGCCGACGCGCTGCCCACCGTGCAGATCAACGGCGTCGCCTGGGCGCAGGTCGTCGTGGGCAACACCGTCTACGTCGCGGGCAAGTTCACCTCCGCCCGCCCGGCCGGCGCCGCCGCCGGCACGCAGGAGACGGTCCGCAACAACATGCTGGCCTACGACATCCGCACCGGTCAGCTGATCACGTCCTTCGCCCCCGACCTGAACGCCCAGGCGCTGGCGCTCACCGCCTCGCCCGACGGCCGCCGCATCTACGTCGCCGGTGACTTCAGCACCGCGAACGGCCAGACCCGCAAGCGCGTCGCGGCCTACGACACCGCGACCGGCCAGCTCGTCGCCGACTTCAAGCCCAGCGTCGCCGGCCAGGTCCGCGCGCTCGCCGCCACCTCCGACGCCGTCTACCTCGGCGGGAGCATCTCCGCGGTCGGCACCACCAGCCGGACCAGCCTGGCGGCGGTGTCGGCGGCCAACGGCTCGCTGCTGCCCTGGGCCCCGGTCCCCGGGGTCGGCACGACCAGCGGCAACCGGCTGCCGAACAACGACCCGCGCAACCAGCAGACCAGCACCGAGGTGATGGCCCTGCTGGTGACCGGCGGCGGCTCCCAGGTGGTCGCCGGAGGCCGCTTCGACTCCCTCAACGGCCAGAAGGCCACCGGCATCGGCGCCCTGGACGCGGTCAGCGGTGAGACGCGGACCTTCGCGGTCAACCAGTTGCTCACCAACCAGGGCGTCAACTCGGCCGTCTACAGCCTCTCGGCCGAGGGCGGCACGGTCTACGGCACCGCTTACGACTTCTACGGCCCCGGCAACATGGAGAGCGCCTTCGCGGCGCAGGCCGACGGCGGCGCCCTGGTCTGGGCGAGCACCTGCCGCGGCGACACCTACTCCAGCTACCCGGCCGGCGGGTCGCTGTACCTGGCCAGCCACGCGCACCAGTGCTCCAACATCGGGGGCTTCCCCGAGCAGAACCCGCAGGTCTTCAAGTTCGGCACCGCGCTGAGCACCGCCGCCGTCGGCGTCAACGGCAGCGCCACGATCGCCAACGCGGCCTTCGCCGGCAAGCCCGCCCCGGCCCTGCAGAACTGGTTCCCCTCCTTCGCCACCGGCACCTACACCGGCCAGTACCAGGCCGGCTGGTCGGTCACCGGCAACGGGCAGTACGTCGTCTACGGCGGCGAGTTCCCGCGGGTGAACGGCGCGACCCAGCAGGGCCTCGTCCGCTTCGCCGTCCCCTCGATCGCCCCGAACAAGGTCGGCCCGGACGCCGCGGCGATCAAGCCGACCGTCACCGCCGTCGGTGCCGGGGCCGTGCGCGTCGGCTGGACCGCCACCAGCGACAACGACAACGAGAACCTGACCTACCGGGTCTACCGCGACGGTGCGACCACGCCGTTCGCCGAGATCGCGCAGGCCTCGACCTGGTGGAACACCCCGGCCATGGCGGTCGGTGACACCGGCCTGTCCGCCGGTGCGCACACCTACCGCGTCACGGCCACCGACCCGATGGGCAACGTCGCCCGGTCCGCCCTGGTGACCGCCGACGTGGCCACCGCCGGCCAGGCCCGCCCCTACGCCGACGTCGTCCGCGCCGACGGTGCCACCGACCTCTGGTCGCTGGGTGAGGCCTCCGGCACCACCGCCTTCGACCTCGAGGGCACGACCGACATGACGACGGGCAGCGTGGTCACCCGCGGCACCGCCGGCGCCCTCACCGGCGACGCCGACACCGCGTACACCTTCTCCAACAGCACCTCGTCGTTCGCCTCGACCCGCACCTCGGTCAACGGCCCGCAGACGTTCACCGTCGAGGCCTGGGTCAACACGACCTCGACGACCGGCGGCCGCATCGTGGGCTTCGGCAACTCGACGACCGGGACCAGCAGCAGCTACGACCGGATGGCGTTCATGGACGCCAACGGCCGGGTCTCCTTCGGCATCTACGACGGCGCGGTCAAGACCGTCACCAGCACCGGCTCCTACAACGACGGGAAGTGGCACCACGTCGCCGCCACGCTGAGCGCCAGCGGCCTGGTCCTCTACGTCGACGGCACGCAGGTCGCCTCGCGCACCGACGCCACCTCCGCCCAGGCCTTCAAGGGCTACTGGCGGATCGGCTCGGACTCCGTGTGGTCCGGCTCGCGCACCTTCACCGGCTCCGTCGACGAGGTCGCGGTCTACCCGACCGCGCTGACCGCCCAGCAGCTGGCCGGCCACGTGGCCGTCGCCACCACCGGCAAGGCGCTGAACAAGGTCCCGACCGCCGCCTTCACCGCGACGTCGACCTTCCTCGACGCCCGCTTCGACGGCCGCGGCTCCAGCGACGTCGACGGCACCGTGGCCGCCCACGCCTGGGACTTCGGCGACGGCAGCACCGGCACCGGTGCGACCGCCACGCACACCTACGCCGCCGCGGGCACCTACGCCGTGACGCTGACGGTGACCGACGACGCCGGCGCGAGCACCTCGCGGACGACGGCCGTGTCGGTGGTCGCACCCCCGCCGAACGTCGCACCGACCGCCGCGTTCTCCGCGGTGACCGGCGGGCGGACCGGCGCGTTCGACGCCTCCGCGTCCGCCGACAGCGACGGCACCGTCGCCGCCCACCGCTGGGACTTCGGCGACGGCAGCACCGGCACCGGCGTCACGGCCTCGCACGACTACGCCGCCGACGGCACCTACACCGTGTCCCTCACGGTGACCGACGACGACGGCGCCAGCACCACCACCGCCCAGCAGGTCACGATCGTCGGGACGGTCCTGGCCGCCGACGGCTTCGGCCGCACGGTGACCGGCGGCCTGGGCACGGCCGACACCGGCGGTGCCTGGACCTCCTCGGCGGGTGCCGCCCGCCAGTCGGTCGGCGCCGGCACGGCGACGTTCGCGATGACCAAGGGCACCAACACCGGCGCCTACCTGGGCACCGTGTCGGCGACCAGCTCGGACGTGCAGACGTCCTTCTCGCTGGCCTCCCAGCCGACCGGCGGCGGTGCGTTCGTCTACGTCACCGCCCGCCAGGTCGCGCTGAACACCTCCTACTCCGCGCAGGTCCGGGTGCTGGCCAACGGCCAGGTCGGGGTCTCGCTGGTCCGGTTCGCCGGCACCACGGACGCGGTCGTGATCGCCAAGGAGGTCGTCCTCAAGGGCGTCACCCACACCGCCGGCACCGTCCTGCGGGTCGACGTCCAGGCGCAGGGCACCAGCCCGACCACCCTGTCGGCCACGGTGTGGGCGGACGGCACGACGCAGCCGGCCACCCCGACGCTGACCGCCACGGACACCACCGCGGCGCTGCAGGCGGCCGGTGGCGTGGGCCTGCTCGGGTACCTGTCCGGCAGCGCGACCAGCCCGGTCGCCCTCCGGCTGACCTCGTTCAGCGCCGTCCCGGTCGGTGGCGCGGCTCCCACGACGCCGACCACCCCCACCACCCCGACGACGCCGACCACGCCGGTCCCGCCGACGACGCCGGTCCCGCCGGTCAACACCGCCCCGACGGCCGCCTTCACCGCGACCACGGACGCGCTGACCGTCACCGTCGACGGCGCCGGCTCCACCGACGCCGACGGCACCGTGGCCTCGGCCGCCTGGGAGTTCGGTGACGGCTCGACCGGCACCGGTGCCACGGCGGCGCACACCTACACCGCCGCGGGCACCTACACCGTCGCCCTGACGGTGACCGACGACAAGGGCGCCACCGGCCGCACCCAGCAGACGGTGACCGTCACCGCGCCGGTCGTCCCGGTGACCCCGGAGGAGCCGGCCGAGGTCATCGCCGCCGACAGCTTCGACCGGACCGTCACCGGTGGTCTGGGCACCACCGCCGACGGCGGTGCCTGGGTCGTCAGCGCCGGTGCCGCCCGGCAGTCGGTGTCCGACGGCGCCGCGACGTTCGCGCTGGCCAAGGGCACCAACACCGGGTCGTACCTGACCGGTGTGGCGGAGACCAGCGTCCAGGTGCAGACGGCGGTCTCGCTGTCCTCGGTCCCGACCGGCGGCGGCGCGATGGTCTACGTCGGTGCCCGACGGGTGGACGCCAACGTGGCCTACCAGGGCCGGGTCCGGTTCCTCGCCGACGGCACCGTGGGCGTCGCGCTGGTCAAGCAGGAGGGCACCGCCGCCGACGTGCTCATCGGCAAGGAGCTCGTGCTGCCGGGCCTGACCTACACGCCGGGCACCGTGCTCAACGTGCGGGTCGTCGCCTCCGGTGTCGGCGCCACGGAGCTGTCGGCGACGGTGTGGGCGGCCGGCACGGCCGAGCCGGCCACGCCGACGCTGACCGGCACCGACACCACCGCCGGCCTCCAGGCGGCGGGCTCGGTCTGGCTGACCGCCTACCTCTCGGGCAGCGCCACTGCCCCGGTGGACGTGCGGTTCGCCGAGATCAGCGTCACGCCGGCCGCGTGACCGGGCCGCGGGGCCGCTCCGGCGGCCCCGCGGACCACCAGTTCGGGTGACGCCCGGTGCCGCAGCAGCGGCACCGGGCGTCGCTGCGGGGAGGATCAGACGGTGACCGGAGTGGTGCGCCTGCTGCGGCGACCCGCCACCGGCGCGCTCGCCGGTCAGGTGACGTCCGCGCTCGCCGGGCTGGTCCTGCAGGTGGCCGCGGCCCGGGCGCTCGGCGCCGCCGGGCTCGCCACCTTCTCCCTCGCCTACGGCGCCATCGTGCTGGCCACCGCGGTGTCGAGCGGTCTGGTCGGCGACTCGCTCACCGTGCTCGACCGCACCGACCCCGGCATCCGGGCCGGCCTGCACGTCAGCACCGCGCTGGTGTCCGGCACCGCCGGGCTGGCCGGCTGCGTGCTGGGGGTGGCCACCGGCGTCCTGCCGGCCTGGGCCGGGCTGCTGCTCGGGGCCGCCACCGCCGCCTTCATCGTCGAGGACACCCTGCGCCGGCTGCTCATGGCGGCCGGGCGGTTCTGGTCGCTGCCCGCGGTCGACGTCACCAGCCTGGTCGTCGCGCTGGCCACCCTGCTGGTGGCCGACCGGACCGGTGGGCTCTCCCTCGCCTCGTTCGTCCTCGCCCTGCTGGCCGGGCAGTCGGCCGCCGCGGTCGTCGCCTGGGCGGTGCTCCCGGCCGCCGAACGCCCGCGCGGGCCGTGGCGGCACCCGGCCCTGGGCGCGGTGGTGTCCTTCGGCAGCTGGCGCGCCGCCGCGCAGACCATCCGACCGGCGCTGCTGACGCTGCTGCGGCTGCTGGTCGTCGCGGTGGCCGGCGCTGCCGCCTACGGACCGCTCGAGGCGGCCCGGGTCTACACCGCGCCGACCCTGGTCCTCGTCGCCGGGCTCGGCAGCTTCCTGCTCCCGCACTTCGTCTCGCTGCGCCCGGCCGGCCCGGCCGCGGGGCTCCGGGCCGCCGACCGGGCCGCCGCCGGGCTCGCCCTGGCCGTCGGTGCGGTCGGCGTGCTGGCCCTGCTCGCGCTGCCGTGGCTGGGGCCGGTGCTCACCGGCGGCGGCTACGCCGTGCCGGCCGCCGCGGTCGCCGGCTGGTCGGTCTACGCGGTCGCCAGCGCGGTGCTGCTGCCCTACTCGAGCCTGGCCTCCGTGCACGGCGGCCAGCGCCGGGTGCTGGCGCTGCGCAGCTTCGAGTTCGTCTCGCTCGCCGCGGTCGCCCTGCTGCTCCTCGTCGTCGACGGCGGGGTGCCCTGGACGCCGCTGGCGCTCACGCTCGGCCCGGTGCTCGCCGCCGTCGCCGTCCGCCGGGCCGTGCTGCTGCCGCTGGTGCGGAGCACCGCGGACCGCCCCGCCCTGGAGCCGGCCGCCGCATGACCCACGTGCTCACCGACCCCGCCCCCACCGGACCCGCGGACGCCGGCCTCCGGCGCCGCAGCTCGCCGGTGCTCCAGGTGGCCGCGCTGCTGATGGTGCTCGGCGCGGTCGACTGGCGGCGGGGCGCCTACTTCTCCGGCTCGCTGGACCCGGTGGTGCTCGCCAAGGCGCTGGTCGCCGGGCTGGGGCTGGCGCTGGCCGTCGGGCTGGCGTCCGCCGGCCGGCGGCACCGCCTGGGCACCCTGTCGGTCTGGGGGCTGGGCGTCGTGCTGGGCAGCTCCGTGTGGGGCGCGCTCACCCACGGTCAGCTGCTCGGCGGCGGCGTCATGGCGGTCCGGGTCGCAGTCCTCGGCGGCACCGTGTTCTTCCTGCTCCGCGCCGCACCCGCGCTGGAGGTGCTCCGCCGCACGGCCTGGGCAGCCGGCGCGATCGCGGTGGTCGCCTCGCTGACCGGCCTGCCCGGGATGACCGAGGGCCGGCTGGCCGGCGGGCTGCCGGCCATGGACCCCAACGCGCTGGCCCTGCTCGCCGGCATCCCGCTGCTCGTGCTCGCCTGGCGGGTGGTCATGGGGGAGGCCGGCTGGGGCATCGCCGTCGGCAGCGGGTACTTCCTGGCGGTCCTGTGGTCCACCGGCTCCCGGACGGCGCTGCTCATGCTGCTGCTGGGCGTCGCCGTCATGGCCCTGCACGTCCGGCGGCCGCGGGTGGGCCTGGTCGTCGGCGCCCTCGTGGTCGGGGCCCTGGGCGTGGTGGGCGCGGTCAGCACCGGCTTCCTCGCCGGCTTCGCGGAGCGCGGCGGCGACGGCACCAGCACGCTGGACTCCCGGTTCATCGCCTGGCGGGCCGCGGCCGGCTGGGCCGAGTCCGGGTGGCAGGCGGTCTTCGGCGGCGGGCTGAACATCAAGATCATCCCGGTGACCGGCCAGTACTGGAAGACCCAGCCGCTGGACAGCAGCTGGGCCTCGCTGCTCGTGCAGACCGGCCTGCTGGGCCTGTTCGTGGCGCTGGCCTGGGTGCTGTGGGTGGCCCGCGGCGCGCTGCGCGCCCCGTACCCGCACCGGGTGCTCTTCGTCGGCCTGTGGGTGTTCCTGGTCGGCCGCAGCCTGCTGGAGAGCGGGCTGTTCGACGCCAGCCCGGCGTTCCTGCTGTTCCTCGCCGTCTCGCTGCTGTCGGAGTCGGCGTCCCGGGAGCGGCTGCGCACCGAGGCCGCCGCCGGGCGGCCCCCGGTCACCCCGCCCCGCAGCTGACGCCTCAGGCCCCGCGGTCGCCGTCGCGCAGCGAGCGGACCATCTTCTGCAGGGCGCGGAACGCGTCCGCCTGCTCGGTCTCGCTCAGGCCGGCCAGCATCCGCAGCTCGACGCCCCGGACCGCCGCGGTCGCCTCCGCGAGGCGCTGCCGGCCACGAGGCGTCAGCCGCGTGGGCAGCACCTTCCCCACGGGTGGCTCCGCGGGCCTGGTCACCTGGCCCTCCCGCTCGAGCGCCTGGAGCAGCACGTTCATCGACTGGCGGGTGACGAACGCACCGCGCGCGAGCTCGGAGTTCGACAGACCCGGACGCTGGGCCAGCAGCTCGAGGCCGGGCCGCCGCACGCCGTCGTCTTCGAGACGACGCCCAT
This sequence comes from Modestobacter versicolor, assembly GCF_041028285.1. Taxonomy (GTDB): domain Bacteria; phylum Actinomycetota; class Actinomycetes; order Mycobacteriales; family Geodermatophilaceae; genus Modestobacter; species Modestobacter versicolor_A. The sequence goes on from NZ_JABGDB010000001.1 coordinate 58,851, forward strand.
CGCGTTCGCCCTCCGCGACGTCGTGCCCGGCACCGACCTCGACGCGGTCGCCCAGCCCGGCATCGGCGCCGCGATCTGGCTGAACGCCACCGACGTCCAGGCCGTGCACGACGCCCTGGTCGCCGACGGCCACCGGATCGTCGCCGCGCCGGTCGACGGCCCGTTCGGGCGCACCTTCACCTTCGCCGACCCGGACGGCTACCAGGTCACCCTGCACGACCGCGCCTGAGCCGCCGGCGCCGATGTGCGGAGATCGTCGTCTCCCGATGCGGGACACGACGATCTCTGCACGACGACGGGACCCGGCCGGGGAGCCGGCCGGGTCGACGGGTCAGCGGCGGCCGGCGGGGACGGCGCCCCGGGCGGCGGGGGCCTTCGGCTCGACCGGCCGGGCCGGTGCCGGCACGGCAGCAGCGGCCGGCGTCGTCCGCGGCTCGGTCGTGGCCGGCACGGCCGGGGACCGCCGGCCGGGTCGCCGCTCGGGCACCGGGACGACCACCGCGAGCACCGGCACGCCGGCGGCGTCCAGTATCGAGCGCAGCTCGGCCAGGTCGGCCCGGTCCACCCGGCCGGGCTCCACGACCAGGACGACGCCGGCGTGCTCGGCGGTCGCCCGGCGCCACTCGCGCGGGGAGGACTGCGGGGACCCCAGCCGGAGCTGGACGCCGGGCCGGTCACCGGCCGGTGCGTCGGCGTCGAGCACCGGCACCTCCCAGGCGGTCAGCTCGGCGGCGACCTCGTCGACGACCGCCTGGGCGGCCTCCGTCCGGTCGGGCGCCGGCGACATGACCAGCACCCGGACCGGCGCGTGCTCCGCCATCGGCTCGAGCTGCCGGGCCAGCGACGTCGTCGGCCGGTGGGCCGACCGCGACCGGCGGAGGTGCCCGCCCGGCGCCGCGTGCACGACCAGCTGCTCGGCGCCGGGGCCCCAGGCGGCCCGGACGTCGTCCGGCCCGTGCAGGCGGGTGTCCAGCCGGCTCCGGACGACGGCGGCGGCCGCCCCGAGCGCCAGCCCGACGACCAGGCCGAGGGGCAGCAACAGGGTCGGCACCGGGGAGATGGGGGAGGCCGGCACGGTGGCCGGGTTGGTGACGGTCAGGCTGACCGGCGAGGCGCCGACGCCCGGCTGCTCCAGCTCCTCCACCGCGGTGCCGAAGCGCTCGGCGACCGCGTTGGCGATCTGCGCGGCGCGGCCGGCGTCGCCGTCGGTGACCACGATCTCGATCTGCGAGGTGTCGACGGGGTTGGTCGCGCTGACCCGCTTGCGCAGGTCGGCGAAGGACTCGGTGAGGTCGAGGTCGTCCATCACCGGCGCCAGGACGGTGCGGCTGTCGGCGACCTGCGGGTAGCTGGTCACCCGCTGGTTGACGAACTGCGAGCCGCTCGTGCCGCCGTCGACGCTGGCGACGAACACCTGCGCGGTGGCCTGGTACGTCGGCGGCGTGACCAGCACGACGACCAGGGCGAGCAGCAGGCCGGTGAGGGCGACGCCGAGCCACGTGGTCCAGTACCGGCGCAGGGCCGTCCCGTAGTCGCGCAGTTCCATGTCGCCGTCTCCCTGTCCACGCCCGCCGGGCGCCGGGAGCGCGCTCGGCGCGCGCCCGGTGCTCCTGGTCCTCGTCCGAGGCTACGGCGCTGACCAGGCCGGATGCGGTCGTCGGCGGGGGGTCTCACCCGATGGGGAGGTGCCCCGGCCGGCCCGCGGACCACGGCGTGCAGCGGCGCTGGGGAGGGCGCCCACCGATCAGGTCGTCCCGCCCGCCCCAACGGGTGAATTCAACGTGTACACCTCACGCTGGGTCACCGCATCTCCCTAACGTGACCTCACGAGCTCCAGCAGGGCCGGGGACACCCGGTCCGGCAGTCACGGAGCGTGTCGGAAGTCAGGGAGTGTGCTCGTGTCCAGTTCCACCAGCGGCGGTTCCCCCCGCCCGGTCGTCGGCTACGCCCCGGGCGCCTACGACCTGTTCCACATCGGGCACCTGAACATCCTCAAGCACGCTGCCGAGCACTGCGACCTGCTGGTCGCCGGCGTCGTCTCCGACGAGGTCCTGCTGCAGACCAAGGGCCGGCTGCCGGTGGTCCCGCTGGCCGAGCGGATGGAGATCGTGCGCAACCTGCGCTTCGTGGCCGCGGTGCACGCCGAGGTCGTCCCGGACAAGGTCGACACCTGGCGCGAGGTCGGCTTCGACGTGATCTTCAAGGGCGACGACTGGCGGGGCACCCCCAAGGGCGACAAGCTCGAGCGCGACTTCGCCGCGGTCGGCGTCCAGGTGCACTACTTCCCGTACACGATGCACACCTCCAGCACGATGCTGCGCAAGGCGCTGGCCACCATGACCGGCGACCAGCCCGCGGCCCGGGTGCACGCGCTCAGCTCCTGACCCGGCCTGCCCGTCGGCCAGGCCGCAGGGGCCCGCTGCGAGCCCGCGAGGAGTGGGGGGCAGTGGCGTCCTGCGTCTAACCTGGGCGTGGGCCCCCGCGTGCACCCGGCGCGCTGCGTGCGGCCCCCGGAACCAGGAGTGACCTCCGTGAGCTTGCGCGGCGTGCTCGACGTCGTCCTGACCGACCCCGGCATGGCGCAGGTGGTCGCGCAGGCCGGGACGGCCGAGCTGGCGGTCACCGCACCGCCGCCGGTCCAGCCGCTGGTCGCCGCCGCGCTGGCCGCCCGCGCGCCGGGCGCCGGCGTGCCCGTGCTGGTCGTGACGGCCGGCGAGCGGGACGCCGACGCGCTGGTCTCGCTGCTGCGCTGCTTCGTCCCCGACCAGCGGGTCGAGGTGTTCCCGGCCTGGGAGACGCTGCCGCACGAGCGGCTCAGCCCCCGGGCGGACACCGTCGGCCGCCGGCTGGCCGTGCTCCGCGACCTGGCCCACCCCGGCCCGGGCGCGCAGGTCGACGTGCTGGTCGCGCCGGTGCGCAGCGTGCTGCAGCCGCTGTCGCCGGGGCTCGGTGACCTGGTGCCGGTCGAGCTGGTCCCCGGGCAGTCCGCCGACCTCGACGCGGTGGCGCAGGCGCTGTCCGACGCCGCCTACAGCCGGGTCGAGCTGGTGGAGAAGCGCGGCGAGTTCGCCGTCCGCGGTGGGCTGCTCGACGTCTTCCCGCCCACCGAGCCGCACCCGGTGCGGGTGGAGTTCTGGGGCGACGAGGTCGACGAGCTGCGGTACTTCTCCGCCGCCGACCAGCGCTCGCTGGACGAGCGGCCGGAGCGGCTGTGGGCCCCGCCCTGCCGGGAGCTGCTGCTCACCGGGGAGGTGCGCGCGCGGGCCGCCCAGCTGGCGCTCGACCACCCCGAGCTGGCCGAGGTCGCCGGCAAGCTGGCCGAGGGCATCGCCGTGGAGGGCATGGAGTCGCTGATCCCGGCGCTGATCGGCGGCGCGCAGATGCAGCTGCTCACCGACCTGGTGGCCCCGGGCACGCACGTGCTGGTCTGCGACCCGGAGCGGGTGCGCAGCCGGGCCGCGGACCTGGTGCGCACCGCCGAAGAGTTCCTCGCCGCCTCCTGGCAGACCGCCGCCGAGGCCGGGCAGGCGCCGATCGACCTCGGGGCGTCGTCCTTCCAGGACCTCGCCGACGTCGAGGACGCCGCCCGCCGCCGCGGGCTGCCCTGGTGGACGACCGGGGTCTTCACGCTCAGCCCGGACGACGACGAGGCGCACGTGACGCTGGACGCCACCGGCGTCGAGCGGTTCCACGGCGACCAGGACCGCGCGTTCGACGCCCTGCGCGGCTGGGGCCGGGACGGCTGGCGGGTGGTGCTGACCTTCGCCGGCCCGGGCCCCGCCCAGCGCGCCGCCGACCAGCTCACCGAGGCCGACCTGGGTGCCCGGCTCGTGCCCGGCATCGAGGCCGCCCCGCAGCCGGGCCCGACGCTGATCACCCAGGGCAACCTGGAGTCCGGGTTCGCCTTCCCCTCCGTCGGGCTGGCGCTGGTGACCGAGGGCGACCTGACCGGCCAGCGCGGCACCTCGATGAAGGACGCCACCAAGATGCCGGCCCGGCGGCGCAACGCCGTCGACCTGGTGCAGCTGCAGCCCGGCGACCTGGTCGTGCACGAGCAGCACGGCATCGGCCGCTACGTGGAGATGGTCAGCCGCACCGTGCACGGCGGGCAGCGCGACTACCTGATCGTCGAGTACGCCCCCGGCAAGCGGAACCAGCCGCCGGACCGGCTGTTCGTGCCCACCGACTCCCTCGACCAGCTCACCCGCTACGTCGGCGGCGAGGCCCCGGCGCTGTCCAAGCTGGGCGGCGCGGACTGGCAGAAGACCAAGGCGTCGGCGCGCAAGGCGGTCAAGCAGATCGCCGCGGAGCTCATCCGGCTGTACTCGGCCCGGATGGCGACGAAGGGCCACGCGTTCGGCCCGGACACCGTCTGGCAGCGCGAGCTCGAGGACGCCTTCCCGTTCCAGGAGACGCCCGACCAGCTGGCCGCCATCGACGAGGTCAAGGCGGACATGGCCCAGCCGGTGCCGATGGACCGGATCATCTGCGGCGACGTGGGCTACGGCAAGACCGAGATCGCGGTCCGCGCGGCGTTCAAGGCGGTGCAGGACGGCAAGCAGGTGGCCGTCCTGGTGCCGACGACGCTGCTGGCCAACCAGCACTTCAAGACCTTCTCCGAGCGGTTCGCCCAGTTCCCGGTGACCGTCGCCGTGCTGTCCCGGTTCCAGTCGGCGAGCGAGAGCACCGAGACGCTGCGGAAGCTGGCCGCCGGGGAGATCGACGTCCTGGTCGGCACCCACCGGCTGCTGCAGCCGACCACCCGGTTCAAGGACCTCGGCCTGGTCATCGTGGACGAGGAGCAGCGCTTCGGCGTCGAGCACAAGGAGTACCTGAAGAGCGTCCGGACGGCGGTCGACGTGCTGTCGATGTCGGCGACCCCGATCCCGCGCACCCTGGAGATGAGCCTCACCGGCATCCGCGAGATGTCGACGATCCTCACCCCGCCCGAGGAGCGGCACCCGGTGCTCACCTACGTCGGGGCCTGGGACGACAAGCAGATGGCCGCGGCGATCCGGCGCGAGCTGCTCCGCGACGGCCAGGTGTTCGTCATCCACAACCGGGTGCAGTCCATCGACAAGGCGGCGGCCAAGATCCGGAACCTGGTGCCCGAGGCGCGGGTCGCGGTCGGCCACGGCCAGATGAAGGAGCACCAGCTCGAGGAGATCATGGTCGGCTTCTGGGAGAAGGAGTACGACGTCCTGGTCGCCACCACGATCGTCGAGTCCGGGCTGGACATCCCCAACGCCAACACCCTGATCGTCGACCGGGCCGACACCTTCGGGCTCTCCCAGCTGCACCAGATCCGCGGCCGGGTCGGCCGTGGCCGGGAGCGGGCCTACGCCTACTTCACCTACGACCCGTCCCGCCCGCTGACCGAGACCTCGGTCGACCGGCTGACCACGATCGCGCACAACACCGACCTCGGCGCCGGCATGGCGGTGGCGATGAAGGACCTGGAGATCCGCGGCTCGGGCAACCTGCTGGGCGGCGAGCAGTCCGGGCACATCGCCGGCGTCGGCTTCGACCTCTACGTCCGGCTCGTCGGCGAGGCGGTCAGCGACTACCGGGCGCAGGCGACGGGGGAGTCCCCGGCGGTGGAGCCGGCCGAGGTGCGGGTCGACCTGCCCGTCGACGCGCACCTGCCGCACGACTACGTCCCCGGCGAGCGGCTGCGGATGGAGGCCTACCGCAAGGTGGCCTCGGTGCAGGACGACGACCAGGCCCAGGCCGTGCTCGACGAGCTCACCGACCGGTACGGGGCGGCGCCGGCACCGGTGCTCAACCTGCTGGCGGTCGCCCGGTTCCGCGCCGCGATGCGCGGGCTGGGGGTCACCGAGGTGTCGATGCAGGGCAAGTCGATCCGGGTCAGCCCGGTGGAGCTGCGCGAGTCCCAGGTGATGAAGCTGGCCCGGCTGGCCGACGGCGCCACCTACAAGGAGGCCGTGCGCACCGTGTCGATCAAGGTGCCGGTGGCGCCGGACCGGCGGACGCCGCTGCGGGACGTCGCCCTGCTGGAGAAGCTGCACGCGCTGCTGTCCGCCGTCCTCGAGCAGCAGGTCGCCGTCGCCTCCTGACCCCTGGGCGCGGCGGGGTGCGGCCTGGGTCACAGCCGATGTGGCACGCTCGGCCGCGTGCAGCGCCGCAGACTCCTCGCCGTCCTGCTCGTCGGTGCCGCCGGCCTCGGGGGGCTGGCCGGCTGCCGCACCTCGCCGAACGTCGCCGCCTACGTCGGCGACGAGCAGGTGACGGTCGCCGAACTGGACGACGCGGTGGCCGAGCGGCTCGCCGACCCCGGCATCGCCGCCTACGCCGCGGACGACGAGGTGGGCTTCACCCGCCAGGTGCTCAGCCTGCGGGTGGGTGAGGAGGTGTACGCCGCGGTCGCGCGCCGCTACGACGTCGAGGTGTCCGACGCCGACGTCCGGGCGCGGCTGGCCGAGCTGCTCGGCGACAACGACCCGGCCGAGGTGTACGCCCAGGTCGCCCAGCAGCAGGGCGCCAACGCCGAGGACGTCTTCGAGAACGTGCGCCAGCAGCTGGTCCGTGAGCGGGTGGCCGAGGCCGAGGGGGACGCGGACCTCTCCGACGCCGGCCTGCAGGCGCGGTACGACGAGTCCGCCGGCGAGCTGGACCAGACGGTGCTCGGCATCATCACCGTGCCCGACCAGGCCACCGCCGACGCCGTGCTGGCGCAGCTGACCGCCGACCCGGCCAGCTACCCGGCGGTCGCGGCCCAGCACCCCGGCGACAACACCCTGCCCGAGGTCCAGTCGTTCGCGGCCGCCGACCTGCCCGAGGTGCTGGCCGAGCCGATCGCCGCCACCGCGGCGGGGCAGGGCTTCACCCGGTCGGTGCCCCAGGCCGGTGGCGTGGTGGTCGGCTTCGTGAGCGCGGTCACCGCGCCCACGTTCGACGACGTCCGCGACCAGCTGGCCGAGCAGGCCGCCGGCGAGGCGCAGCAGGCCGGCCTCGCCCGGGTCGCCGCCGTGCGGGACGACCTGGACCTCGACGTCAACCCGCGCTACGGCGTGCTGGAGGACGAGCAGGTCGTGGCCGGCGACGGCGGCGTGGTGCGGCTGCTCGACGAGGCCGGGTCGGCGGGGGCGCCGGACGCCGCTCCGGGGCCTGCCGCAGACTGACCGGGTGCCCGTCACGCTCGTCGTCACCGTCAGCCCCCGCCTCCCCGGGCTCCTCGCGGCCGCCGGCTGGCGCGCCGTGGGCGCCGCCCCGCTGGTGCTCGCGCTGCCCGGCGCCGCCGCGACCGCCGCCGCCCTGCGCGCCGAGGGGTGCCCGGTCACCGACGTCACCGACGTCAGCGGCACCGAGGGCGACACCGTCCTGCTCGCGACCGCCGACGAGGCGGCCGGCTGGCCGGACGTGCCCCGGGTCGACGGCGCGCCCGAGCCCGCCGGCGCCCGGCTGCTGGACGTCGTGACCGTGATGGACCGGCTGCGCTCGCCCGGCGGCTGCCCCTGGGACGCCGAGCAGACCCACGCGTCGCTGCGCGGCTACCTGCTGGAGGAGGCGCACGAGGCCTACGACGCGATCGTGGACGACGACGCGGCGGCGATGCGCGAGGAGCTCGGCGACGTGCTGCTGCAGGTCGTCTTCCACGCCCGGGTGGCCGCCGAGGCGGCCGACGGGCGCCGGTTCGACGTCGACGACGTCGCCGGGGACCTGGTCGACAAGCTGGTCCGTCGGCACCCGCACGTGTTCGCCGACGCCGGCCCCCGGGACGTCGCGCAGGTCGAGGCCGGGTGGGACGAGATCAAGAAGGCCGAGAAGCAGCGCCGCTCGCCGACCGAGGGGGTGTCGCGCTCGCAGCCGGCCGCCGCGTGGGGCGCCGCCCTGGCCCGCCGGGCCGCCCGCGCCGGGCTGCCCACCCCGCCCGCGGGGGAGCTGTCGGTGGACAGCCCCGAGGCGCTCGGCGAGCAGCTGCTCGGCGTGGTCGTCGCGGCCGCCGAGCGCGGCTGGGACGTCGAGGACGCGCTGCGCGAGGCGGTGCGCCGCTACGCCGGCGAGCTGGACGCCGCCGCCCACCAGGCGGGCTAGGCGCGGCCGGGCGCCCGCGGGTCGGACCCGAGCAGCTGCGGCACCCAGAAGAGCACCGCTGCCGACAGGGCGGTGGCGACCAGGAAGCCGCTGACCCCGCTGCTGTCGACGTAGGCCCAGAGCAGGCCCAGCACCGGCGCGACCAGCGGGGGGACGCCGTCGGCCCGCACCTGCCGGGCGAGGCCGACGTCGGGGGCCGTCGGGTCGACACCGGCCTGGCGCAGGTCGCCGCGGGGCTGGCGGTCCCGGACCCGGCCCGACGGCCACACCTCGGCGCCGTCGAGCACCGGCAGCACCAGCCGGTCCTGCGCCGGGTCGCCGCGCACCTCGACCCGGGTGCCCGGCACCAGCCGGTCCAGCTCCGGCCTCCAGTGCACCGGCACCCAGCGCAGCCCGGCGGTGGTGTCCAGCTCCAGCCAGCTGCGCACCAGCAGCCCCTGCCGGACGACGACGTGGGTGGCGGGGACGCGGACGGCGCGGCGGCCGCGCAGCCGGGGCCGGCCCAGCAGCCGGGCCGCCGTCAGCACGCTGCACACGACGAGCACCAGGACGACCGCGAAGAGCCCGAACAGCACGTCGCCGAGCGCGGCCGAGGCGGCGTCCCCGTCGGCGTGCACGGGCGACCCGTCCGGTGTGTCCGGGTCGTACCGCACGGTCAGCTCCGCGCCCACCGGCACGTCCAGCGGGCGGTCCAGCTCCACGGTGCCGGTGCGCTCGGCGCCGTTCCCGCCCGGGAAGGTGACGCCCAGCCCGCGGCCGTCCGGCGCGGTGCCGACCTCGGTGACGGTCGCCGTCGCGGTGGCCGTGGCGGCGTCCAGCGGCGCCCGGACGTCGCCCAGCCGCACGACCAGCACGACCAGCAGCACGACCGCCACCACGAGCACCGGCACCACGCCGAGCCACAGCTGGGCGACGGCGCGCCGGTGCGGCCGTGGCGTGGTGGGCGAGGACAGCGGCGTGGTCATCGCGGGCCATCGTCCCAGCTGGGCCGCGCCGTCCGGCCGCCGTGTGCCGACCCGTCGCCGCCGGGTGTCCCGCGGGGGCCGCCGGGCTGGCTAGGCTGCAGCCCGTGGCCAGCATCGATGCAGTAGGCGCGCGGGAGATCCTCGACTCGCGCGGAAACCCCACCGTCGAGGTCGAGGTGGCACTCGACGACGGGACGATCACCCGGGCCGCGGTGCCCAGCGGCGCCTCGACCGGCGCCTTCGAGGCGGTGGAGCTCCGGGACGGCGGTGAGCGCTACGGCGGCAAGGGCGTCACCCAGGCCGTCGACGGCGTCCTGGACGTCATCGGCCCCGAGCTCGTCGGCTTCGAGGCCTCCGAGCAGCGGCTGCTCGACCAGCGGCTGATCGACCTCGACGGCACCCCCGACAAGTCCCGGCTCGGCGCCAACGCGATCCTCGGCGTGAGCCTCGCCGTCGCCAAGGCCGCCGCGGAGTCCGCCGGCCTGCCGCTGTTCCGCTACGTCGGCGGCCCCTCGGCGCACCTGCTCCCGGTGCCGATGATGAACATCGTCAACGGTGGCGCCCACGCCGACAGCAACGTCGACGTCCAGGAGTTCATGATCGCCCCGATCGGCGCCGGCTCCTTCGCCGAGGCGCTGCAGGTCGGCACCGAGACCTACCACGCGCTCAAGGCCGTGCTGAAGAAGCGCGGGCTGTCCACCGGCCTGGGCGACGAGGGCGGGTTCGCCCCGTCGCTGCCCAGCAACCGCGACGCCCTGGACCTGATCGTGGAGGCCGTGCAGGCCGCCGGCTACACCGTCGGCACGGACATCGCCTTCGCCCTGGACGTCGCGGCCAGCGAGTTCCACGGCGCCGAGGGCTACGCCTTCGAGGGGTCGACGAAGTCGTCCGACGACCTCATCGAGTACTACACCGGCCTGGTCGACGCCTACCCGATCGTCTCCATCGAGGACCCGCTCGACGAGGAGGACTGGGACGGCTGGGTCGCCATGACCTCCGCCCTGGGCAACCGCGTGCAGCTCGTCGGCGACGACCTGTTCGTCACCAACCCCACGCGGCTGGCCGACGGCATCGCCCGCGGCGCGGCCAACGCGCTGCTGGTCAAGGTCAACCAGATCGGCACGCTCACCGAGACCCTCGACGCGGTCAACCTGGCCCACCGCAACGGCTACCGCTCGATGATGAGCCACCGGTCCGGCGAGACCGAGGACACCACGATCGCCGACCTCGCGGTCGCCACCGACTGCGGGCAGATCAAGACCGGCGCCCCGGCCCGCAGCGAGCGCGTGGCCAAGTACAACCAGCTGCTCCGGATCGAGGAGGAGCTCGACGACGCCGCCCGCTACGCCGGCGCCGCCGCGTTCCCGCGCCTCGCCCGCGGCTGACTCGGACCGTGAGCGAGCTCGCGAGCTCACCCATGTGCAGAGCAGCTCGGCGAACGGCTTCGACGAGCGCCAGCGAGGAGATGTCGTGAGCCAGGCCCGCCCGCGCCGCGGCAGGTCCGGTGGCAGCCGCCGCCGGACCCCGTCGCGGCCGGTGCGGGCCGGTGCGCGCGGCTCGGCCGACAGCCGTCCCGGACGGCGCACCACCCGGCGCCCGGCCCGCAGCGCCACCGCCCGGCGCGGGCCGCGCTTCACCGGCCAGGCCGTGCTGCTCGGCGCGCTGGTGCTGCTGCTGGCGCTCACCCTGGCCGGGCCGCTGCGCCAGTACGTGGCCGGCCGCCAGGAGCTCGCCGAGCTGGCCGCCGAGCAGGAGGCGCTCACCCAGCGAGCCGCCGAGCTGCAGTCCCAGCTGGACCGGCAGTCCGACCCGGCCTACATCTCCCAGGAGGCCCGGGAGCGGCTGACGATGGTGCTGCCCGGCGACCGGCTGATCATCGTCGGCGACGCCGGAGACCCGGGGGACACCGCCGACGCCCCGGCGCAGGACGCCCGGCAGTCCGGCGCGGTGCCCTGGTACGAGGCGCTGATCGGCTCGGTGGCCGCCGCCGACGGCGACCCCCCTGGCACCGACGACTAGCCCGCTGGCGGACACTCCTCGGGTGAGCAGTCCCGATCCCGCGCCGGTCCCGCCGCCGGTCACCGACGCCGAGCGGGCCGTCATCGCCCGTCAGCTCGGCCGCCCGCCGCGCGCCCTGGTCGGCGTCGCGCACCGCTGCCCGTGCGGTCAGCCCGACGTCGTCGAGACCTCGCCGCGGCTGGAGGACGGCACCCCGTTCCCCACGCTGTACTACCTGACCTGCCCCCGGGCGACCGCGGCGGCAAGCCGGCTGGAGTCGGCCGGCCGGATGCGCGTGTGGCAGGACGAGCTGGCCACCGACCCCGGGCTCGCGGCGGCCTACCGTGCGGCGCACGAGTCGTTCCTGGTCACCCGCGACGCCCGGGACGTGCTCCCCACCCGGGCCAGCGCCGGGGGCATGCCCGACCGGGTGAAGTGCCTGCACGCGCTGGCCGGCCACGCGCTCGCCGCCGGGCTGGGCGTCAACCCGATCGGGGACCGCGCGGTGGCCGAGATGGGGGAGTGGTGGGCCGCCGGCCCCTGCGCCCGGCCGTCGGCGCAGGACCCGGCGGACGTCCGGTCCGCGGACGACGCGGTGCCGGGCGCCCCGGGCGTGCGCGCGTGACCCGGGTCGCCGCCATCGACTGCGGCACCAACTCGATCCGGCTGCTGGTCGCCGACGTCCCGGCCGAGGGCGCGCACACCGACCTGCTCCGCCGGATGGAGGTCGTCCGGCTCGGCCAGGGCGTCGACGCCACCGGCCGGCTGGCCCCCGAGGCGATCGAGCGCACCCGGGTGGTGCTCGCCGAGTACGCCGCCCAGGCGCGGGAGCTCGGCGCCGAGCGGGTCCGGATGGTGGCCACCAGCGCCAGCCGGGACGCCGCCAACCGGGCCGACTTCGAGGCGATGGTGACCGCGACGCTGGGCCAGCTGCCCGACGTCGTCCCGGGCCTGGAGGAGGCGGAGCTGTCCTACCTGGGCGCGACCGCCTCGCTGGCCGCCGCTGCCGGGGTGCACGGCACCGAGCCGCCCCGGCCGCCGTTCCTGGTCGTCGACATCGGCGGCGGCTCGACCGAGTTCGTGCTCGGCGACGCCACCGGCGTGCGCGCGGCCCGCTCGGTGGACGTCGGCTGCGTGCGGCTCACCGAACGGCACCTGCACGGCGACCCGCCGCCGCCGGACGAGGTGCAGGCCGCCGAGGCCGACGTGCGGGCGGCCCTCGAGCTGGTCGCGGCCGACGTCCCGGTGCGGGAGGCGGCGACCCTGGTCGGGCTGGCCGGCTCGGTCACGACCGTGGCGGCGCTCGCGCTCGGCCTGCCCGCCTACGACCCGGTGGCCATCCACGGCTCGCGCATCCCGGTGGCCGCCGTCCGGTCGGTGACCGCCGGTCTGCTCAGCGCCACCCGGGCAAAGCGGGCCGCCCACCCCGTCATGCACCCGGGCCGGGTCGACGTCATCGGCGCCGGCGCCCTGGTGCTGCGGGTCGTCATGGACGCCTTCGACCTGGAGGATGTCGTGGTCAGCGAGCACGACATCCTCGACGGCATCGCGCTGCGGCTGGCGCGCTCCTAGGCGGCGCTGTCGGTGTTCACGCCGGGCGGCAGCTGCCCGGTGATCTTCTGGTACGCCGCCGCGGCGCCGCGGGCGGCGACCAGCCGGCCCGACGAGTACAGGACGCCGGACGCCGCGGCCCAGGCCAGCGCGTCGGGCCAGCTGACGCCGGGGGCGGCCGGGTTCTTCGGCGGCGGGTACCCGCGCACCTTGAGCCAGGCGGCGTCGGCGGCCTTCTTCACCACGATGCCGGTCGGGACCGCCATCCCCAGGCCGAGCGCCTTGTAGAGCAGGGGGGTCTTGACCTTCGGTGCCTTCGTCGTCTTCGCCACGGTGGCGATCATGCCCGCCTTGGGTGCGCGGGGGACGATCTGGTCTGCTGGGGCACGTGGCACGCGACGCCGACGGCTTCCCCGTCACCCGGACCGCGGGCGGGGTGCGGCGCGCGGCCGCCGGCACCCGCGAGCTGGCGGTGCTGGACGAGCGCATCTCCGGCTGCCGGGCGTGCCCGCGGCTGGTGGCCTGGCGGGAGGAGGTCGCCGAGGTCAAGCGGGCGTCCTTCCGCGCCGAGGAGTACTGGGGCCGGCCGGTGCCGGGGCTCGGGCCGGCCGACGCCCGGATCGCCGTCGTCGGCCTGGCGCCGGCCGCGCACGGCGGGAACCGGACCGGCCGGGTGTTCACCGGCGACCGCAGCGGCGACTGGATCTTCGCCGCGCTCTGGCGGGCCGGGCTGGCCAACCAGCCCACCTCGGTGGCGAAGGACGACGGGCTGGAGCTCACCGCCGTCCGGGTCTGCGCCGCGGTGCGCTGCGCCCCGCCGGCCAACGCGCCCACCCCGGACGAGCGGGACACCTGCTCGCCGTGGCTGGCCCGCGAGCTGGCGCTGCTGCCGCGGCTGCGGGCGGTCGTCGTCCTGGGCGGGTTCGGCTGGACGGCGCTGTGGCCGGTGCTCGGTGCGGCCGGGTACGCGCTGCCCCGGCCGCGGCCGGCGTTCGGCCACGGGGTCGAGGTGACCCTCACCGGTCCGGCCGGCCCGCTGACCCTGCTGGGCAGCTACCACGTGAGCCAGCAGAACACCTTCACCGGCCGGCTGACCGAGCCGATGCTGGACGCCGTGCTGCACCGGGCGACGGAGCTGGCAAGCTCAGGCAGCTGACGCCCCCGTAGCCCAATCGGCAGAGGCAGGCCCCTTAAAAGGGTCCCAGTGTCGGTTCGATCCCGACCGGGGGCACACCCGTCCGGGTGGTCGTGGCCCGGTGGGAACTCGCCGGGCCCACCCGGCGTTGGACCGGACAGCGTGGGGTGCGAGAGGCTGTGCCCCACGGACCGACCAGTCACCTCGAGGAGATGACGATGCCCAGCAGCAACCCGGCCTTCAGTCGGGGCTTCCCCGCGGCCGGCAGCCAGTCCGGCAGCTGGGGCGCAGGCCCGCAGCAGACGTACGGCGGCGCACCCGCCCAGTACGACCCGTACTCGGCGCCGACCCCGTACGCGGCCACCGACCGCGCCTACATGACGATGGACGACGTCGTCACCAAGACCGGCATCAGCTTCCTGGTGACGGTCGTGTCCGCCGCCGTGACCTGGGCCGTGCTGCCCGAGTCGCTGGCGTGGGGCCTGGCCCTCCCGGCCGTCCTGGTCGCCTTCGTCCTCGGCCTGGTGATCTCGTTCAAGCAGATCGCCAACCCGGTGGCGACGCTGGCCTACGGGGTCCTCTACGGCATCGCGCTCGGCGCGATCAGCGAGGCCTTCAACGACATCTACCCGGGCATCGTCATGCAGGCCCTGATCGGCACGTTCGGCGTCTTCGCCGGCATGCTGGTGGTCTACAAGACCGGCGCCATCCGGGTCACGCCGAAGCTCACCCGCTGGGTCGTTGGTGCCGCCGTCGGCGCGCTCGTGCTGCTGCTGGTCAACTTCCTGGTCGGCATGTTCACCACCGGCGACCCGCTGAACCTGCGGGACGGCGGCCCGGTCGCGATCGGCTTCAGCCTGCTGATGATCGGCATCGCGGCGTTCATGCTGCTGCTGGACTTCGACGCTGCCGACGAGGCCATCCGCCGCGGCGTCGCGCCGAAGTTCGCCTGGTACATCGCCTTCGGCCTGCTCGTCACGGTCATCTGGCTGTACATCGAGATCCTGCGGCTGCTGAGCTACTTCCGCGAGTAACCGCACCCCTGCACCACATGACCGTGGCCCGGTCCCCGCGAGGGGGTCGGGCCACGGTCATGTGCGGGGTCGGACGGCCGTTGATCATCGGCATCCGGCGGTGCCCGGCGGCGTGCCGGCAGCCGGATGCCGATGATCAACGGCAGCGGGGGCGGAACCGCTAGCTCAGGCGCTCGAGGACCATCGCCATGCCCTGGCCGCCGCCGACGCACATCGTCTCCAGGCCGAACTGGCCGTCGCGGGCGCGCAGGCCGTTGAGCAGGGTGCCGGTGATCCGGGCGCCGGTCATGCCGAAGGGGTGGCCGACGGCGATCGCGCCGCCGTGCACGTTCAGCTTGTCGATGTCGATGCCCAGGTCGCGGTAGCTGGGGATGACCTGCGCCGCGAAGGCCTCGTTGATCTCCACCAGGTCCATGTCGCCGATGGACATGCCGGCGCGGGCGAGCGCCTGGTTCGTGGCCTCGACCGGGCCGTAGCCCATGATCTCCGGCGACAGGCCGGTGACGCCGGTGGACACGATCCGGGCCAGCGGGGTGATCCCGAGCTCGCGGGCCTTGGTGTCGCTCATGACCACCAGGGCGGCAGCGCCGTCGTTGAGCGGGCAGGCGTTGCCCGCGGTGACCCGGCCGTCGGGGCGGAAGACCGGCTTGAGGCCGGCGATGCCCTCGAGGGTGGTGCCGGCGCGCGGGCCGTCGTCGGTGCTGACCACGGTGCCGTCGGGGGTGGTGACCGGGGTGATCTCGTCAGCCCAGAAGCCGCTGGCGATGGCCTGCTCGGCCAGGTTCTGGCTGCGCACGGCGAACTCGTCCATCTCGGCGCGGGAGACGTCCTTGACCAGCGCCAGGTTCTCCGCGGTCTGCCCCATGGAGATGTAGGCGTCGGGCAGCTCGCCGTCCTCGCGCGGGTCGCGCCAGGAGTCAGCGCCGCTCTCCGCGGCCTTGGCCACCTTGGCGGCGGCGGCCTCGAAGCGCGGGTTCTGGGTGTCCGGGATGGCGTCGGAGTTGCCCTTGACGAAGCGGGACACCATCTCCACGCCGGCGGAGATGAACACGTCGCCCTCGCCGGCCTTGATCGCGTGCAGCGCCATCCGGGTGGTCTGCAGCGAGGAGGAGCAGTAGCGGGTGACCGTCGTCCCGGGCAGGTGGTCCATGCCCATCAGGACGGCGACGATCCGACCCATGTTGTAGCCCTGCTCGCCGCCGGGCAGGCCGCAGCCGAGCATCAGGTCGTCGATGTCGGTGGGGTCGAGCTGCGGCACCTGGTCCAGGGCGGCGCGGGTGATGGTGGCGGCCAGGTCGTCGGGCCGCAGGTCCTTCAGCGACCCCTTGAACGCGCGGCCGATGGGGGAGCGGGCGGCGGCGACGATGACGGCTTCGGGCATGGTGTCCTCCACGATGAGGCGCGCCACCCGCGGGCGGCGACGGACGTCGGGTCGTCCTCAAGCTACCCCCGGGTAGGTCGGACCCTCGCGGGCGCGGCGCACCGGCTCAGGAGGAGACGGGAGTGCGCGCGGCCTCCTCGGCCTGCTCGACCGGGGGGATCTCGACCGGGCGCCGCCGGCGCAGCCGTGCCCACGGTCCGCGGGGCCCGCTCTCCGCCCCGCGCACCTCGGTCGGCTGCACCTCGGTGCCGGTGCGCCCGGCCGCCTTGGCCGCGGCCCGGGCGACCGGGCGGACGGTGTCCCGGCGCAGCCGCAGGCCGCGGTCGGCCGCCGCGGGCCAGACCCCCAGCGAGTCGGCGATCGAGGGGAGCAGCGACGCGGCGGCAGCGGCGTAGCCGGCGGCCGAGGGGTGGAACTCGTCGGTGCTGAACAGCTCGCGGTCGGTGGCGAAGGAGGGGCCGAGCACCGAGCCCAGGGA
This sequence comes from Modestobacter versicolor, assembly GCF_041028285.1. Classification (GTDB taxonomy): domain Bacteria; phylum Actinomycetota; class Actinomycetes; order Mycobacteriales; family Geodermatophilaceae; genus Modestobacter; species Modestobacter versicolor_A. The sequence goes on from NZ_JABGDB010000001.1 coordinate 75,448, forward strand.
CACGGTGCGGCCGCCCTCGGCGACGACGGCGATGGTCTGGGCGGCGGCCAGCTGGCGGCTCCACCGGCGGGCCAGGACCCGCAGCGGCTGGGCGATCGGCCGGACGGTGCCCAGGTCCGGGCAGGTGCCGACGACGACCTGGCAGTCCGCGGCGATCAGCGCGCGCACCGCCTCGGCGAGCGCCCGGACGGACTCCGCGGGGCGGGCCCGGCTGGTGACGTCGTTGGCGCCGATCATGATCAGGGCGACCTGCGGGTGCTCGGGCAGCGCCTGCTCGACCTGGCCGGCGAGGTCCCGGGACACCGCGCCGGACCGGGCGAACTTGACCAGCCGGACGGGGCGCTCGGCCAGCTCGGCCAGCGCCGAGGCGATGAGCACGCCGGGGGTGCCGCCGGCGTGGTCCACGCCCAGCCCGACGGCGCTGGAGTCGCCCAGCACCGCGAAGACGATCGGCTTGCCGCGGCCGCGCCCGTAGACGCCGTTGCCGGTGGGCGGGTCGGCCTGCGCACGGTTCGCGATCACCCGGCGGCGGGCGGCCCGGGCCTCCTCGCGCAGGAGGGTCACCAGGGCGGCCCCGGCCAGGCCCACGCCGCCACCGCCGTAGGCGGCGGCGGTCGCCAGCCGCCGCGCCCTGCTCGCTCGCGTCACCCGGCCCGTCCTCTCCTCCGGCTCGCCGGCCGCGTCCGGCGGGCGGGAGCTGATCTTCAGGCTAGCCACCCCCTACCGTGGGCTCGTGGCCGACCGGACTCCCCTCACCCCTGCTGGCGAGAACCCCGACGGCGTGCAGCGCCAGCAGCAGATCGTCGACGTGCTCGTCGACGCGTTCTCGGCGCTGATGTCGGCCGACGCCGACGCCTTCCGCACCAAGTTCCGCAAGATGGCGGCCGACCCGTTCGCCTTCTACCGGGGGTCCGCCTGCCTGTTCTACGCGGACATGGCGACCACGGAGGACCCGTGGAGTGACGAGCGGACGTCGCGGGTGTGGATCCAGGGTGACCTGCACGCCGAGAACTTCGGCACCTACATGGACGGCGCCGGGCGGATCGTCTTCGACGTGAACGACTTCGACGAGGCCTACCTGGGCCACGTCAGCTGGGACCTGCGCCGGTTCGCGGCCAGCTTCGCCCTGCTCGCCTGGCGCAAGGCGTTCGCCGACGACGTCATCGCCGAGATGCTCGGCACCTACCTGGGCGCGTACCTGGACCAGATCGAGGCGTTCACCCGTGACGACGACGACCGGTCGTTCGCGCTGGTCCGGGAGAACACCGAGGGGGCGGTGCACGACGTCGTCCTGGCGACCACCGCGCGCACCCGGCTGGACCTGCTCGGCCGGCTCACCGTGGTGGAGGGGTACGAGCGGCGGTTCGCCGACGGGCCGCGGAACCGGAAGCTGGACGACGCGGAGCGGGCCGAGGTGCTGCGCGCCGTCGACCGGTACCGGGAGACCGTGCACCCGCCGCGCCGGCGGCGGGACGTCGCCTACGACGTGAAGGACGTCGTCGGCACGGGCGGGTTCGGGATCGGCAGCGCCGGGCTGCCGGCCTACAACGTGCTGCTCGAGGGGTACGACCAGGCGCTGGAGAACGACGTCGTGCTGTCGGTCAAGCAGGGCAACGTGCCCGCGCCCAGCCGCATCGTCGACGACCCGGACATCCGGGCCTACTTCGAGCACGAGGGCCACCGCACCGCCGTCAGCCAGCGGGCGCTGCAGGCCAACGCCTCGCAGTTCCTCGGGCACACCGAGATCGGCGGGGTGGGCTTCGTGGTGGCCGAGCTGTCGCCCTACGAGGTCGACCTGGACTGGGACGACCTCACCGAGCCGGACGAGATCGGCCCGGTGCTCACCCAGCTCGGTCGGGCGACGGCCAAGCTGCACTGCGTCGGGGACGCCGACAGCGACCACACCCTGGTGCCGTTCCAGACCGAGGAGGCGATCACCACGATGATCGGGGACCGGCGCGAGGAGTTCGTCGCCGACCTCGTCGACTTCGCCCACCAGTACGCCCGGCGCACCCGCGAGGACCACCGGCTCTTCGTCGACGCGTTCCGGGCCGGTCAGATCCCCGGCATCAGCTCGAGCGGAGCCCAGCCCCTCACCTGATGGGCAGCTCGATCAGCATCCCGACGTGCGGGCCGACCGGGCGCAGGTCGTACTCCGCGGTGACGATCGTGAAGCCGATCCGCTGGTAGAAGCCGACCGCGGCCTTGCGGGCGTCGCACCACACCAGGTCGCCGCCGCGGGCCTGCACCCGGGTGAGGCCGGCGGCGACCAGCGCCCGGCCGACGCCCAGCCCGCGGACCCGCGGGTCGGTGGCCATGCCGCGCAGCTGCCAGGAGCCCTCGCCCTCCCGCCAGGGGCAGTCCCGCGGGTGGAAGCGGACGACGCCGACCACCTCGTCGCCGTCCAGCCGGGCGGCCAGGTGCAGCGCGTACGGGGCGTCGTCCCCGTCGATCTCCACCGGGCGGCCCTGCCGGAGCTCCTGGGCGCGGAGGGCGTACGTCGCCGGGGCGTCGACCTGCTCGATGGTGATCGTCCCCGCGCCCGGCTCGCTGCTCACGGCGTCCATCTTCCTCGCGCCGCCCCCGCGCTTGGATCAGGTCCCCTGATCAGAGGCCGTCCTCCCGCACCTGCGTTGCTGCGGGAGGACGCCCGTTGATCAGGGGACCTGATCGAAGACCCGCCGTCAGCGGCCGCGGCCACCCCGGCGGACCCGGAGGTAGTCGGCCACGACGTACTCGCCCAGCCGGTCGCTGTCGGGCTGGAACACCCGCCCGCCGGCGCGGGCGGTGATGTCGTGCACGAACTCGACCAGTGCCGGCTCCGGGTCCAGCGCGAACACGTTGAGCGTGGCGCCCGACCGGGCCACCCGCTCCACCTCGGCCACCGTCCGGGCGATCGTCTCCGGCATGGGCGGCCAGCAGAAGTACGGCGTCCCGTCGTCCTCCAGGTGCGCGGTGGGCTCGCCGTCGGTGACCACCAGGACCACCGGCTCGGCGTCCCGGTGCCGGCCGAGGAAGCGGCGGGCCAGCATCAGGCCGTGCTGCAGGTTGGTGCCTTGCAGGGTGTCGACGCTCAGCTCGGCCAGCGTCTCCGGCCGCAGCACCTGCGCGGTCGAGGAGAAGCCGATGATCTCGATCGCGTCCTGCGGGAACCGGGTGGTCACCAGCGAGTGCAGCGCCATCGCGGTCGACTTCGCCGCACCCCACGTGCCGCGCAGCGCCATCGAGTAGGAGAGGTCGACCAGCAGCGCCACGGCCGCGCCGGTGCGCCGCTCGGTCTCCACGACCTCGAAGTCCTCCACCGCGATGCGCACCTGCCGCTGCCCGTCGGCCCGCGGGGTGCCCGCCGTCCGGAGCACTGCGTTGCGCACCGTCCGGACGACGTCCAGCGGCTGCTCGTCGCCGAACCGCCACTCCCGTGAGGCGCCGGTGAGCTCGCCCGCCGACCCGGCGTCCGCGACGTCGTGCTCCCCGCGGCCGGTGGCGTCGAGCTGGGCGAACACCCGGCGCAGCGCCGTGGCGCCCAGCCGCCGCACCGCCTTGGGCGACAGCTGCAGGGCGCCGTCGGAGCGCTGCAGGTAGCCCTGCCGCTCGAGCTCGCGCTCCAGCCGGCGCAGCGCGGCGAGGTCGTCGACGGCGGAGCGGCCCAGCGCCTGCTCCAGCAGCTCCTCGTCGACGTCGGCCAGCGACGCCCCCGCGTAGCCCTGGGACAGCTGCTGGGACAGCGACTCCAGGTCGGCCAGCTCGGCCACCGCCGTCGTCGCGTCACCCAGGCCGAGCGGCTGCTCGCCGTCGGGCACCGGACCCCGCTGCCCCCAGGGCAGGTCCGGGCGGGCCTGCCGGAGCGCGTCGGACAGGTGCGCCATCTCGCTCTGCAGGCCCAGGTCGCCCATCGCCTGGCCCATCAGGTCCTGCAGCTCGGCGCGCTGCTCGGCGGACAACCCGGCCATCATCCGTTCCTGCGCCGCCGCCCGGCGGGCGAGGGAGTCGATCAGCTCCTCCACCGTCTGGGGGTCGTCGGGGAAGAACTGCCCGTGCTTGCGCATGAAGTCGGCGAACTGCTGGTCGGTGTCCTCGCCGCGGTTGTGCGCGTCGACCAGCGCGGACAGGTCGGCGACCATGTCCTTGACCGCCTGCATCGCGGCTCCGTCGCCGTCCTGCATCTGCTGCAGCGCCTGCTTCATCCCCTGGAAGTTGCTGTCGAGCACCTCCTGGCGCAGCAGGTCCTGGATCTGCTGGTAGGCCTGCGCCGCCTCCGGGGACCGCCACTGGTGGTCCTTGAGCGCGCGGACGGCCCCGGCGGTGTCCTGCGGCAGGCCGTCGAGCTCGGCCTCGGCCAGCCGGGCGGCGTCGTCCGGGTCGGGGAAGAGCGCGCCGCGCTCGGCCTCCACCGCCTGGTCCAGCAGCTCTCGCACCTGCTCCAGCGTGCCGTCCATCCGGCCGGCCTGCCGCGCCTCGCGCAGCCGGTCGCGGACCGACCGGCGCAGGGCGTCCAGCCCGCGCCGGCCGTCGATGCCGCGGCGCAGCAGGTCGCGCATCGCCTCGCGCACCCCGCTGCCGGCCAGGACCTGGTCGCCGATCTCGTCGACGGCGGCCGCGACGTCGTAGGGCGGGGCCAGCGGGTCGGGCCCGCCGCGCCACTGGCCGTACCGGTAGCCCCTCGGGCGGCGTCCGGTCACGTCAGGCCCCGTACACCGTGCGGGAGCCGTCGGTGTCCTTGGCCAGCCGGCGGGTGAGGTACAGCCCCTCCAGCGCGAACTCGACCGCGGCGGCGGCCTGCTCGGCGGACTGCTCGCCCTCCGGCACGCCGAGCCGGCCGAGCAGCTGGGCCAGGTGCGGGATGGTGCCGAGCTGGCCGAGCAGCGCCGCGGCCGGGACCAGGTCGCCGGACTCGACGGTGTCGCCGCCGGAGAAGTGCTCCTGCAGGCCGGTCAGGTCCAGCCCGCCGCAGCGGGCCCGGAAGGTCTGCGCGGTGGCCTGCCGGAGCAGGTGCTCCAGCACCTCGAGGTCGCGGTCGTCGTCGTTGTCGCTGCCGGCGTCGGCGAACTCCACCTTGCCGCGGCTGGCCGGTACGATGCTCGGCAGGTCGACGACCCGGGCCACCGGCCGCGGCTCCCCGGCCACCGCGGCCCGGCGGACGGCGGAGGCGGCCAGCGTCTCCAGCCCGGCGATGGCGAACCGCGCGCTGACGCCGGACCGCTGGTCGACGTGGCTGGACTCGCGGACCAGCCGGGTGAACCGGGCGACGATCTCGACCAGGTGCTCGGGCACCAGCGGGGCGTCGAAGCCGGCGCCGGTGGGCCAGCTGGTCTGCGCCTCCTGGTGCAGCAGCCGGACCTCGTCGGCGAGCTCGATCGGGTAGTGGGTGCGCACCTCGGCGCCGAACCGGTCCTTGAGCGGGGTGATGATCCGCCCGCGGTTGGTGTAGTCCTCGGGGTTGGCGCTGGCCACCAGCAGCAGGTCCAGCGGCAGCCGCACCCGGTAGCCGCGGATCTGGATGTCGCGCTCCTCGAGCACGTTGAGCAACGCCACCTGGATGCGCTCGGCGAGGTCGGGCAGCTCGTTGACGCTGAAGATCCCGCGGTTGGTGCGCGGCACCAGGCCGTAGTGCACCGTCTCCGGGTCGCCCAGGGTGCGGCCCTCGGCGACCTTGATCGGGTCGACGTCGCCGATCAGGTCACCGACGCTGGTGTCCGGGGTGGCCAGCTTCTCCCCGAACCGGTCGCTGCGGTGCAGCCAGCCGACGGGGGTCGCGTCGCCGTGCTCGGCGACCTGGCGGTGGCCCCAGACGCTGATCGGCTGCAGCGGGTGCTCGTTGAGCTCGCTGCCGACCAGCACCGGCGTCCACTCGTCGAGCAGGCCGACGAGGGTGCGGATCAGCCGGGTCTTGCCCTGGCCGCGCTCGCCGAGCAGGACCAGGTCGTGCCCGGCGATGAGCGCGCGCTCGACCTCCGGGACGACGGTGTCCTCGAAGCCGACGATGCCCGGCAGGGTCGGCTCCCCGGCGGCGAGCCGGGCGAGCAGGTTGGCGCGGATCTCGGCCTTGACGGGCTTGGGGGCGGCCCCGCTGTCGCGGAGCTCACCGAGGGTCGTGGGAGCGGGAGGGGTGGGGGACTGCGAGGTCCCCAGCGGTGCGGCGTCCGTCACCTCGACCACGGTACGACGGGAGTGTGACGGGTGGGTCGTCCGTCGTCGCTGTCCGGCGCCGGACTGCGAGGATCGGTGCCGTGTCCGTCCCCGGTGCAGTCCCCCTGGTCAGCGGTGCCGACGTCGAGGCGGCCGCCGCGCTGCTCGACGGCGTCGTCCGGCGCACCCCGCTCGAGCACTCCCGCGCCCTCGCCGAGCAGGTCGGCGGCCCGGTCTGGCTCAAGTGCGAGAACCTGCAGCGCGGCGGGTCGTTCAAGATCCGCGGCGCCTACACCCGGATCGCGCGGCTGACGCCGGAGGAGCGGGCCCGCGGCGTGGTCGCGGCCAGCGCCGGCAACCACGCGCAGGGGGTCGCGCTCGCCGCCCGCGAGCTGGGGGCGTCGGCCACCGTGTTCATGCCGGAGAGCGCGCCGCTGCCCAAGGTCGCCGCCACCCGCGGCTACGGCGCCGACGCCCGGCTCGGCGGGGCGACGCTCACCGAGGCGCTGCTGTCCGCGGTGGAGCACGCCACCGCCACCGGCTCGGTGTTCATCCACCCCTTCGACCACCCCGACGTCATCGCCGGCCAGGGCACGGTGGGGCTGGAGCTGCTCGAGCAGTGCCCGGACGTGGCGACCGTCGTCGTGTGCACCGGCGGGGGCGGGCTGGTCTCGGGGATCGCCGCCGCGGTCAAGGCGCGCCGTCCCGACGTCCGGGTGGTCGCCGTGCAGGCCGCCGCCGCAGCCGCCTTCCCCGCCTCGCTGGCCGCCGGCCGGCCGGTGCCGCTCGGCGCCATGGCGACCATGGCCGACGGCATCGCCGTCGCCGCGCCCGGTGACCTCACGCTGTCGCACGTGGCGGGCCTGGTCGACGAGGTCCGCACGGTCACCGAGGGCGACCTGTCCCGGGCCCTGCTGTTCTGCCTGGAGCGGGCCAAGCTGGTGGTCGAGCCGGCCGGCGTGGCCGCGGTCGCCGCGGTGATGGCCGACCCGGCCGCGTTCGCGCCGCCGGTGGTGGCGGTGGTCTCCGGCGGCAACATCGACCCGGTGCTGATGATGAAGGTCGTCCAGCACGGCATGGCCGCGGCCGGGCGCTACCTGTCGCTGCGGGTGCAGGTGCCCGACCGGCCGGGGTCGCTGGCGGCCCTGCTCCGCGAGCTGGCCGGCCTGTCGGCCAACGTGCTGTCGGTCGAGCACGAGCGGACGACGGCGCGGCTGGACCTCGGCGAGGTCGAGGTCGGCGTGCACCTGGAGACCCGCGGGCCCGACCACGCCCGGGACGTGCTGGCCGCCCTCGCGGCCGCCGGCTACGCCCCGCGGGTCGACTGACGCGACGGTGCCCGCGCCCCCGGGGAGGGCGCGGGCACCGGTGCGGTGCGCGGTCAGCGGACGGCGGCCGCCGGCTCCGCCGGGGCGGGCCCGTCCGCCGGCGCCCCGTGGCCGTCGTCGAGCATCGTGGTCTCGTCGAACGGGCGCTCGCCGGCGAGCACGGCCGTCATCTGCTCCCGGTCCAGCTCCTTGGTCCAGGTCGCCACCAGCATGCAGGCGATGGCGTTGCCGGAGAAGTTGGTGACCGCGCGGGCCTCGGACATGAACCGGTCGATGCCGACGATCAGGCCGACGCCGTCGAGCAGCTCGGGCCGGTGCGAGGACAGCCCGCCGGCCAGGGTGGCCAGGCCGGCGCCGGAGACCCCGGCCGCGCCCTTCGAGGCGATGATCATGAAGACCAGCAGGCTGACCTGCTCGCCGATGCTCAGCGGGTCACCGAGGGCCTCGGCGATGAACAGCGAGGCCATCGTCAGGTAGATCGCGGTGCCGTCGAGGTTGAACGAGTACCCGGTCGGCACCACGATGCCGGCGACGGGCTTGCTCACGCCGGCGTGCTCCATCTTGGCGATCAACCGGGGCAGCGCGGTCTCCGACGACGACGAGGAGACGATCAGCAGGTACTCGCGGCCCAGGTACTTGAGGAACGTGAAGACGTTGATCCCGACGACCACCTTGAGGATCGCGCCGAGGAAGACGAACACGAACACGGCGCAGGTGGCGTAGAAGCCGAGCATCAGGATGCCGAGGCTCTTGAGCGCGTCGGTCCCGGTGGCACCGACGACCGCGGCGATCGCCCCGAAGGCGCCGATCGGGGCGACCCACATGATCATCGCGAGGATGCGGAAGACCAGCCGCTGCAGGTGGCCGACGCCGGTCAGGATCGGGGTGCCGGCGTTGCCCATGGCCTGCAGGGCGAAGCCGACCAGCAGCGCGATGAGCAGCGCCTGGAGCACCGAGCCCGAGGTGAGCGAGGACAGCAGCGTGGTGGGGATGAGCGACAGGATGAACCCGGTGGTCCCCTCGGGGGCCGTCTCCTCCGCCTCGGCCAGCAGCTCCTCCCCGGCGCCGCGGACCTCGTCGGTCAGCTGCAGGCCCTCACCCGGGTGCAGCACGTTGCCGACGACCAGGCCGATCGCCAGCGCCACCGTCGACATGGTGATGAAGTAGCCGAGCGCCAGGCCGCCGATCCGGCCGACCTGCGCCGCCCGCCGGATCGCCCCGATGCCCAGCACGATCGTGCAGAAGATGACCGGCGCGATGATCATGCGGATCAGCCCGACGAACGCCGTGCCCAGCCACTTGAGCGAGACGGCGAAGTCGGGGAAGGCCAGGCCGACGGCGATGCCGAGGACCACCGCGACGATCACCGCGATGTAGAGCCAGTGGGTGCGGTCGCGTCTGCCGGACGGGGCCGGGCGCGCTGAGGATGCCGTGGTCGCGGCCATGACTGCTCCTGTGGAGTCGGTGGCTGGCGGCGGGGGACCGCCGTGACGTCGCCGACGTCGGCGACAGGAGCACTCTGGGCCCGCAGGTGATGCCGGTCACTGATTCGTTCATTGCGTTCGGTGACAGCGCCGGTACCCGACCGGGTGGGGAGCGGCACCGCCGGCCCGTGCGGCGGGGCACACTCGGCCGGTGCGCACCCCCTCGGCGCTGGTCCGCGACCGCGGCAGCCTGGCCCGCCAGCTGCTCCTGCTGCAGGGGCTGGTCGTGCTGGTCGTCGTCCTCGTGCTCGGGCTGGTCGGCTGGCGGCAGGCCGGCGACGCGGTCGAGAGCCGGGCGACCACCGAGGCGCGCAGCACGGCCGAGGCGATCGCCGACTCCCCGCTGGTCCGGGAGGCCGTCGTCGGGGCCGACCCGACCGCGGTCCTGCAGCCCTACGTCGAGCAGGTCCGGGCCGACACGGGCATCTCCTTCATCACCGTGCTCGCCCCGGACCGCACCCGCTTCACCCACCCCGACCCGGCCGAGATCGGCCGGCCCTTCCTCGGCACCGTCGGCCCGGCGCTGTCCGGCCGCACGTTCACCGAGACCTACAGCGGCACGCTGGGCCCGTCGGTCCGGGCCGTGGCGCCGGTCTTCGCGACCGGCAGCGACACCGAGGTGGTGGCGCTGGTCAGCGTGGGCATCACCGTGGCGGCGATCGGCGACGACGTGACCGCCGCGCTGCCCGGCCTGCTCGCCGCGGTGCTGGCCGTGCTCGCCGTCGGGGTGCTCGGCAGCTGGGCGATCAGCCGGCGACTGCACCGGCAGACCCGCGGGCTGGGGGCGGCGACGCTGGTGCGGATGCTGGAGTACTACGACGCGGTGCTGCACGCGGTCCGGGAGGGGCTGCTGCTGCTGGACGCCGACCGCCGGGTGCAGCTGGTCAACGACGAGGCCCGCCGGCTGCTCGACCTCGACGGCGACGTCACCGGGCGGCACGTCGGCGAGCTGGGGCTCTCGGCCGAGCTGACCGCGGCGCTGACCGACCAGCGCCCGGCGGCCGACGAGGTGCACGTGAGCGGCTCCCGCGTGCTGGTGGTCAACCAGGCCCCGGCGACCCAGCACGGCCGGTCGGTCGGCACCGTGGTCACCCTGCGCGACCACACGGACCTGCAGGCGCTCACCGGCGAGCTGGACAGCGTGCGCTCTTTCGCCGAGTCGCTGCGGGCCCAGGCGCACGAGGCCGCGAACCGGCTGCACACGACCGTGTCGCTGGTCGAGCTGGGCCGCGGTGCGGAGGCCGTCGCGTTCGCCACGGCCGAGCTGGCCCAGGCCCAGCAGCTCACCGACCGGGTGGTGGCGGCGGTCGGCGAGCCGGTGCTGGCCGCGCTGCTGCTGGGCAAGGCGGCCACCGCGCACGAGCGGGGCGTCGTCCTGGAGATCGACCCAGAGACCCACGTGGGCGCCACCGGCATCCCCGGCGGCGACCTGGTGACCATCGTCGGCAACCTGCTGGACAACGCGATCGACGCGGCCCTGCTCGGCGACCCGCCGCGGGAGGTGCAGCTCTCGCTGTGGGTGGCCGACGAGCGGCTGGAGGTCCGGGTCGAGGACACCGGGCCGGGCGTGAGCGACCCGGAGCGGGTCTTCGAGCGCGGCTGGACGACGAAGGAGTCGACGGCGCCGCGTGGTCTCGGCCGCGGCCTGGGGCTGGCGCTGGTGGCCCAGGCGGTCCGGCGCAACGGCGGCACGGTCACCGTCCGGCCGGGCCCCGGCGGGCTGTTCGAGGTGTCGCTCCCGGTCCGGGCGCCGGCGCAGGTGCCCCGGTGAGCGACCTGCAGGTGCTGGTGGTCGAGGACGAGCCGGTCGCCGCGGACGCCCACCGGGCCTACGTCGACCGGACGCCCGGCTTCTCGGTGGTCGCGGTGGCCGGCACCGGCGCCGCGGCCTGGGAGGCGCTCTCCCGGCACCACGTCGACCTGGTGCTGCTGGACATGAACCTGCCCGACACCCACGGCATCGAGCTGTGCCGCCGGTTGCGGGCCTCGGGCCGGGACGTCGACGTGCTGGCGGTCACCTCCGCCCGCGAGCTGGTGACCGTGCGCGCGGCCGCCGCCCACGGCGTCGTGGGCTACCTGCTCAAGCCGTTCAGCCAGGCCGCGCTGCGCGACCGGCTGACCGCCTACCTCGACTACCGGGCGCAGGTCCGGGCCGAGGGGGACGTGGCCGGTCAGGACGCCGTCGACCGGGTGCTGGAGGCCGCCCGCCCGGCCCGGCCGGCGCCGCTGCCCAAGGGCCTGGCGCGGGAGACGCTGGACGCGGTCGTGACGGCGGTGCGCGCCGCCACGCGGGAGGGGGAGGGGCTGTCGGCGGCCGGGACCGCCGAGCTGATCGGCGCCTCGCGGATCACCGCCCGGCGCTACCTGGAGCACCTGGCCGACACCGGCGTGGTGGTCCGCGCACCGCGTTACGGCGGCACCGGGCGGCCCGAGCTCGAGTACCGGTGGCGGTGAGCGGCCGGCCGATGAGTTCCTGCGGCGGCGCGGGTCTGGAGGGGTGGGCCGCCGAGCCGGCCGCCCGCACCACGTGCCGCTGGAGGAGTGCAGATGGACCGGACCGCCGGGGTCACCGGAAAACAGGGCGAGAACTGTCGTAGGTCGGCCCTAGCGTGCGGGGCATGACCAACGCCGTCGTCGTCGAGGGGCTCGTCAAGCGCTTCGGGGAGAACACCGCGCTCGCCGGGGTCGACCTCACCGTCTCCGAGGGCACGGTCCTCGGGTTGCTGGGGCCCAACGGCGCCGGCAAGACCACCGTCGTCCGGATCCTGAGCACGCTGCTGCGCCCCGACGCCGGGCGCGCCGAGGTCGCCGGGCTCGACGTCGCCACCCAGGCCGACCAGGTCCGCGCCGCGATCGGGCTCACCGGGCAGTACGCCGCGGTCGACGAGTACCTGACCGGGGCCGAGAACCTGGAGATGGTCGGGCGGCTGTACCGGCTGGGCAAGCGCGAGTCCAAGCTGCGCGCCGGTCAGCTGCTGGAGCGCTTCGACCTCACCGACGCGGCCGACCGCCCGGCGAAGACCTACTCCGGGGGCATGCGCCGCCGGCTGGACATCGCCGCCTCGCTGATCGCCCGGCCCAAGGTGCTCTTCCTCGACGAGCCCACCACCGGGCTCGACCCGCGCAGCCGGCTCGGCATGTGGGAGTTCATCGCCGACCTCGTCCACGACGGGACGACGATCCTGCTCACCACCCAGTACCTGGAGGAGGCCGACCGGCTGGCCGACCGGATGGTGGTCATCGACAAGGGCCGGGTCATCGCCCGCGGCACCGCCGACGAGCTGAAGGCCCAGGTCGGTGGCGAACGGCTGGAGCTCACCGTCCGCAGCGTCGAGCAGCTCGCCGCCGTCACCGAGGCGCTGCGGCCGTTGTCCCACGGCGAGGTGCAGGCCGACCAGCAGACCCGGCGGCTGTCCGTGCCGGTCACCGGCGGCACCGACACGCTGGCCGAGGCGCTGCGCCGGCTCGTCGGCGTCGACGCCGACGTGCTGGACATCGGGCTGCGCCGGCCCGACCTGGACGACGTCTTCCTCACCCTCACCGGGCACGCCGCGGAGGACGCCGAGCCCTCGGGCGACGCGGCCCCCACCACGACCACCGTCAGCGCAGGAGCCTCCCGATGAGCACCCTGGCCGAGACCGTCTCCGACAGCGTCGTCATCACCCGCCGCAACCTGATCAAGGTCAAGCGCGTGCCCGACCTGATCGTGGCCGCGACGCTGTCGCCGATCATGTTCGTGGTGCTGTTCCGGTACGTCTTCGGTGGCGCGATCGAGCTGCCCGACGGGATCACCTACGCCGAGTTCCTGCTGCCGGGCATCTTCGCCCAGACGGTGGTCTTCGGGTCCACCATCACCGGCGCGAGCATCGCCGACGACATGCAGAAGGGGCTCATCGACCGGTTCCGGTCGCTGCCGATGTCCCGCTCGGCGGTGCTCATCGGCCGCACGGTGGCCGACCTAGGGCTCAACGCCATCTCCATCGCGGTCATGGCGGTGACCGGGCTGCTCGTCGGCTGGCGGATCAACTCCTCCGTCGCCGAGGCGGTCGGGGGCTTCCTGATCCTGCTGGTCTTCGCCTACGCCATCTCCTGGCTGATGGCGATGGTCGGGCTGCTGGTCCGCACGCCCGAGGTGGTGAACAACGCCAGCTTCATCGTGATCTTCCCGATCACGTTCGTGGCGAACACCTTCGTGCCGCTGGAGAGCTTCCCGGCGGTGCTGCGCGGGTTCGCCGAGTGGAACCCGGTCTCCACGGTCACCCAGGCGGCCCGCGAGCTCTTCGGCAACATCCCCGCGGGGACGCCCGAGCCGGAGGCGTGGTCGCTGCAGAACCCGGTGCTCTACACCCTGCTGTGGGCCGTGGCGATCCTGGCGGTCTTCGTGCCGCTGTCGGTGCGGGCCTACCTGCGCACGGCCAGCCGCTGAAGAAGGACCCCGTCGTCCGGATCGCGGTGGGGTCGCCGGGTGCGGGGCGGGGCGGCGGGCGAGGATGGCAGCGATGACTTCCTCACCCGCCCCTGCGCCCCTGCCCGCGTCGAACCCGCTCGCGGCGCCGTCGCAGCTGCCCTACCAGCTCCCGCCGTTCGCCGACATCACCGCGGAGCACGTCCGCGAGGCGCTGTTCGCCGGCATGGCCGAGCACCGTGCCGAGGTCGCCGCGGTGGTCGCCGACCCGGCGGAGCCGACCTTCGACAACACGGTGGTCGCCCTGGAGCGGTCCGGGCAGCTGCTCTCCCGGGCCGAGCGGGTGTACTACAACATGACCTCGGCGGTCTCCGACACGCGCATCCGGGAGATCGAGCGCGAGTTCGCCCCGCTGGCCGCCGCCCACGCGGACGCCCTCCGGCTCGACCCGGCGCTGTTCGCCCGGGTCGACGCGGTGCACGCCGGCCGCCACGACGCCGGGCTCGACGAGGAGCAGGTGCGGCTGGTCGAGCGCTACCACCTCGACTTCGTGCTGGCCGGCGCCGCCCTGGACGACGCCGGGCGCGCCCGGCTGCGGGAGCTCAACCAGCGGCTGGCCGAGCTGAGCACCGCCTTCGACCAGAACCTGCAGGCGGCGACCACCGCCGCCGCCGTCGTGGTCGACGACCCGGCCGAGCTCGACGGGCTGTCCGAGGCCGAGGTCGCCGCCGCAGCCGGCGCGGCGGCCGAGCGGGGCCACGCGGGCGCCCACCTGCTCACCCTGGTGCTGCCCAGCGGGCAGCCGGCGCTGGCCAAGCTGCGGGACCGGGAGCTGCGCCGCCGGCTGTACGAGGCGTCGGTGACCCGGGCGTCGTCCGGCGAGCACGACAACGGCCCGGTCGCGGCCGAGATGGCCCACCTGCGTGCGGTGCGAGCCCGGCTGCTCGGGTTCGACACCCACGCCGACCTGATCGCCGCGGACCAGACCGCGAAGACCTCTGCGGCGGTCGACGCCCTGCTCGGCGAGCTGGTCGGCCCGTCGGTCGCCAACGCCGGGGCCGAGGCCGCGGTGCTGGCCGAGCTGGCCGCCGCCGACGGGGTCGAGCTGGCCGCCTGGGACTGGGCGTTCTACTCCGAGCGGGTGCGGGCCGAGCGGTACGCCGTCGACAGCACGGCGCTGCGGCCCTGGTTCGAGCTCGACCGGGTGCTCGTCGACGGCGTCTTCCGCGCCGCCGAGCTGCTCTACGGCTGCACGTTCTCCCCGCGTCCCGAGCTCGTCGGCTACCACCCCGACACCCGCGTCTGGGAGGTCACCGGCCCCGACGGGCAGCCGGTCGGGCTCTACCTCGGCGACTTCCACGCCCGCGAGGGCAAGCGCGGCGGGGCCTGGATGAGCAGCTTCGTCCCGCAGACGTCGCTGCTGGGCACCCGGCCGGTGGTCTTCAACAACCTCAACGTCACCCGCCCGGCCCCGGGGCAGCCCACGCTGCTGACCCTGTCGGAGGTCACCACGCTGTTCCACGAGTTCGGCCACGCGCTGCACGGGCTGTTCTCCGACGTCACCTACCCGCGGTTCTCCGGCACCGCCGTCCCGCGGGACTTCGTCGAGTTCCCCAGCCAGGTCAACGAGATGTGGGCGCTCTGGCCGGAGGTGGTCGGCCACTACGCCACGCACGTCGAGACGGGGGAGCCGCTGCCGGCCGCGACGGTGCAGGCCATCGAGGCGGCCTCGCTGTGGGGTGAGGGGTTCGCGACGCTGGAGTACCTGGCCGCCACGCTGCTGGACCAGGCGTGGCACCGGCTCGACCCGGAGACCGTCGTCGAGGACCCGCAGGCCTTCGAGGCGCAGGCGCTGGCGGCGGCCGGGGTGGCCTCGGACCTCGTCCCGCCGCGCTACCGCACCACGTACTTCCAGCACGTCTTCGCCGGTGGCTACTCGGCCGGCTACTACTCCTACATCTGGTCGGAGGTGCTGGACGCCGACACCGTGGAGTGGTTCAAGGAGAACGGCGGGCTGACCCGGGCCAACGGCGACGTCTTCCGCGACCGGCTGCTGTCCCGCGGCGGGTCCGTCGACGCCCTCGGGGCCTTCCGCGCGGTCCGGGGCCGGGACGCCGACACCGGCCCCCTGCTCCGCCGCCGTGGCCTGACCGCCCAACCCGCCTGACGGCGGGTCGACGAGGGCGGCCGCCTGCCCGGCGGCCGCCCTCGTTGCACGTGTTGTGGCCGCACTGCACGCGCCGCAGCCCGAGCAGTGCGCACAGACCGCGTGCAATGCGGTCAGCAGGGTGCGCCGCGCTCAGCCGGCCGCCGCCCGCCGCCCGCCGACTTCGATCAGGTGCCCTGATCAAAGGCCGTCCTCCCGCAGCAACGTCGGTGCGGGGGGACGGTCTTCGATCAGGGCACCTGATCAACGCGCGGGCTACAGCCAGGGGAGTTCGAGGACCAGGTCGAGGTCGTCGGGGGCGGCGCCGTCGCGGACCAGCCGGTTGGGCTGGCGGTGGCCGCACCGCGTGCAGCGGTGCACCACCTGCCAGCCCTTGCCGGACTTCTCCACCAGGCCGATGGGCTCCATCAGCGCCCGGCACTCGCTGGCCCGGTCGCCGGGCAGTTCGTCGACGTGCAGGGACCACAGGCACCACGGGCAGTGGTTGCGGTAGTGGCCGTCGGTGTTCGCCGGCACCAGGGTCGAGCAGTGGCCGCAGACGAAGTCGGTGTTCTCCGCCCGCCGGCCCCGCGCCTGCCCGCCCGTCATCGTGCTGGTCGTGCGGTCGGTCAGGGTGCGAACGGCTCGACGGCCAGCACCTTGACCGAGATCTGCTTGCCGTTGGGTGCCGTGTAGGTGACCGTGTCGCCCGGTGCGGCGCCCACGATCGCCGAGCCCAGCGCCGACTCGGGGGAGTAGACGGTGAGCTCGGTGGTGCCGGCGATCTCGCGGGAGCCGAGGAGGAACTTCTCCGTGTCGTCCTCGTCGCCGTCGAAGGCGATCGTGATGACCGTGCCGAGCGCGGCGTTGGTCGCCTCGGTCGGGGCGGCGCCCACCCGCGCCTTGCGCAGCAGGTCGGTGAGCTGCCGGATGCGGCCCTCGGCCTTGCCCTGCTCCTCGCGGGCCGCGTGGTAGCCGCCGTTCTCCTTGAGGTCACCCTCCTCGCGGCGGTCGTTGATCTCCTTGGCCATCGCCGGACGGCTCGCGATCAGCTGGTCGAGCTCGGCGCGCAGCCGGTCGTGGGCCTCCTGCGTCAGCCAGACGCCCTGGTCCTGCTGGTCAGTCGGGGTGGACACGGATCACTCCTGGTGCTCGGAAGCGCGACCCTCCGTCAGGAGGGCCACCGGGTGGTCAATCCGGGCAACCTAACACCGCGAGGTGTCCCGACGCAGCCGCCATCGGAACGGCACCGGGCAGAAGTCCGCGGCCGGGACCCGGGGCGGCAGCGTGGCGACCGGCACAGTGCCGATGTCCCGGCCCGCGCACCAGGGTCCGCGTCGGAGGGTCACAATGAGGAGGTGACCGAACCGGACCAGCTGCGTCTGCTCGCGGTGCACGCCCACCCCGACGACGAGTCGAGCAAGGGCGCCGCCACCATGGCCAAGTACGTCGCCGAGGGCGTGCGCGTGATGGTGGCCACCTGTACCGGTGGCGAGCGCGGCTCGGTGCTCAACCCCGCCATGGACCGCCCCGAGGTCTGGGAGCGGATGGCGGAGATCCGCACCGAGGAGATGGCGAAGGCCCGCGAGATCCTCGGCGTCGAGCAGGAGTTCCTCGGCTTCGTCGACTCCGGCCTGCCCGAGGGCGACCCGCTGCCGCCGCTGCCCGAGGGCTGCTTCGCGCTGGTGCCGCTCGAGGAGGCCGCCGCCCCGCTGGTCGAGCTGATCCGCCGGTTCAAGCCGCAGGTGATGACGACGTACGACGAGCGCGGCGGCTACCCGCACCCCGACCACATCAAGACCCACGAGATCTCCGTGCACGCCTTCGAGGCGGCCGGCGACCCGGAGCGCTACCCGGAGCTCGGTGAGCCCTGGCAGATCAGCAAGCTCTACTACCACATGAGCTTCACGCTGCCCCGGACGAAGGCGCTGCACGAGGCCATCCTGGCCAGCGGCGCGGAGTCCCCGTACACCGAGTGGCTGGCCGACTGGGACCCGGAGAAGGACATCTCCCACCGGGTCACCACCCAGGTGCCGTGCGCGGAGTACTTCCCGGTCCGGGACGCCGCGCTCATCGCGCACGCCACCCAGATCGACCCGACCGGCCGCTGGTTCTCCGTGCCGCTGGACGTGCAGAGCAACGCCTGGCCGACGGAGGACTACGAGCTGGCCCGGTCGGTCGTCGACTCACCGACGCCCGAGGACGACCTGTTCGCGGGCATCCGTTGCTCGGCGGAGATCTCGTGAACACCGCGCTTGTCCTGCTCGCCGCCGCCGAGCAGCCGCAGCTCCCCGAGGACGTCGGCAAGGCCGGCCCGCTCGGCCTGCTGCTGATCGTCCTGCTGCTCATCGCGGTGATCGTGCTGGGCCGGTCGATGGGGCGGCACCTGAAGAAGGTGCCGATGAGCTTCGACCCGGCCGACCAGGTGCCCGACACCCCGGCCGAGCTGGTCACCACCCCGGCGCGGGACCCCGGCGAGGAGCTGCTGGACACGCTGCGCCGGGCGCCGCTGGCGATCGAGCCGCCCCGGGACGACGACGGCCGGCCGGGCCCGCGGGCCTGACCGGCCGCCGTCTCCTGCCGGGGTCACCAGCGGTGCGCGACGTCCACGACGACCCGGCTGCCTGAGCCGGGGCCGGTGAGCACGGCGACCCGGAACGGCAGCCGCGCCCGGGTGCCGATGCCCACGGTCGTGCTGCCCTCGAAGGACCCAGCCCAGGCCACCTGCCGGAAGGTGGCCCAGCCGGTCGTGCGGACCAGCTCGCGCGGGTCGGCCGGCCGGTAGGTCGCGGAGCCGTTCGCGTCGTACGCCGGCGCGTGCACCACGACCTGCAGCACGGCGCCGCCGCGGACCGGGACCGGCCGGCCGGAGCCGTCGGCCACCAGCTGCGGGACGTACCGGACGTCGTAGCCGACCCGGGTCGCGCCCGAGACGTCGACGACCAGCCGGTCGAAGCACGCGTGCTGCCCGGCCCGGACGTCGTGCACGACGGCTCCGGCGCTGCCCGGGCCGGACGGGTCGCCCTCGGGTTGAGACCCCCAGGTGAGGCTGCACCAGGGCGCGGCGTGGGCGGGCCCGACCAGGCCGAGCATCGTCACAGCGACCGCGGCCAGGACGAGCAGGAGACGGGACAGAGGACGGGGACGGGGACTGTCCATGGCGTGCCTCCAGTGGTGTGCGCCGGCGGCAGCGTCCCGCGACACGCCGCCCAATACCAGATGTGCAGAGGCTCCACAACCACCGAATCGTGGGCGTGTCGGCTGTCAGGTCCCGTGGTCGTTGTGCACCGCCACGGACGCCCGGCTGACCCTCCGGGGGGACGGTGCGGGGCGTCCGTGCCCGCACGCTGGACCGCTGCCCCATGATCACCGGATGACCACCCAGCGCAGCACGCGCGACTCGGAGCAGCGCGACCCCGAGAAGCGTGGCCATCCGCCGGGTCTGGGCCGGGTGGGCACCCGGGCGCTGGAGATCGCCGAGAACGTCGTCTACACCGGCATCGCGATCTTCCTGGTGGCCACCGCGCTGCTGCTGCTCGGCGTCGCGGCGAAGACCAGCTGGGGCCTGGTCGGCGACTTCTCGACCACCCCGGTCCTCGAGGTCCTCGACGTCCTGCTGCTGGTCTTCATCGTCGTCGAGCTGCTCTTCGCCGTCCGGACCACCGTCGAGCGGCGCGAGCTCGTGGCCGAGCCCTTCCTGCTGGTCGGGATCATCGCCTCGATCAAGGAGATCGTCGTGCTCTCCGTCGAGGCGGCCGGCGTGATCGGCAAGGGCGCGGAGTTCGACGACCGGATCACCGAGATCGCGGTGCTCGGCGTCCTGGTCCTGCTGCTCGGCAGCACCGCCTGGGCGCTGCGGGTCAAGGAACGGGAGCCGGACGAGGGCAGCTGACTGTGTCCGCTCTGGGCTGACCGACAGTCGCACCGACGGCTGATTACACGCTTACAGTGGTGCACACAGTTCGTCGTCCCGAGGAGGACACCGTGCACGCACACCACCGCTTCCCACCCGAGGGCTTCCCCGGCCGGGGCCGCGCCCGCGGTCGCGCCGCCGACGCCCCGCCGCCCGTCGAGCGGGCCGAGGTCGCCGGCTGGTTCGCCGGCCGGCTGCCCGACGAGTGGTTCGCCGGTCCGGTCGAGCTGGTGATCGACCGGGACGAGATCACCGTCGTCGGCGCCGTCCCCGAGCCCGACGCCGGTGACGGCGACCCGGCGGCCGCCCGGGCCGGCCGGATCGCCCGCTTCCGTGAGCAGACCCGCACCCAGCGGATGGCGATCGCCGACGCGGCGCAGGAGCGCTACGGCCGGTCGGTCGCCTGGGGTGCCAGCTGCGGCGGCGAGCGCGAGCTGTTCACCACCCTGTCGGTGCCGGTGATGACCCGGCTGCGGCAGCCTGAGCGGCTGGTCCTGGACACCCTGGTCGACGCCGGGGTCGCCCGGTCGCGCTCGGAGGCGCTGGCCTGGGCCGTGCGCCTGGTCGGCCAGCACACCGACGACTGGCTCACCCAGCTGCGCGAGGCCATGGCCGGTGTGGAGCAGGTGCGCGCGCAGGGGCCCCGCGTCGACTGAGGCCGCGCGTCCGAGCTCACCTCCCGTGCTCCTGGCTCACCTCCTGCCGTGAGCCAGGAGCACCCGGGATCAGGTCACCTGATCCCGGGTGGCGGGCAGCGGGGACACTGGGTCGGGTGACCACTGCCGTCGAGCCCACGGAGACCGACGTCCTGGTGGTCGGAGCCGGTCCGGCCGGCTCGGCGGCAGCCGCCTGGGCGGCCCGCAGCGGCGCGGACGTCGTGCTCGCCGACGCCGCGGTCTTCCCGCGGGACAAGACCTGCGGCGACGGGCTGACCCCGCGGGCGATGGGCGAGCTCGACCGGCTCGGGCTGGGGGACTGGGTCCGGTCCAAGGGTCGCAACCGGGGGCTGCGCGCCGCCGGCTTCGGCCAGGAGCTGCTGCTGCCCTGGCCCGGCGGGTCGCTGCCCGACCACGGCGGTGCCGTCCCGCGGACCGAGCTGGACGCCCGCATCCGGGACGTCGCCCTGGCCGCCGGGGCCGCACCGCTCGAGGGGTCCCGCGCGGTCGACGTGCAGCGGGACGGCGACCGGGTGACCGGCGTGGTCTTCCGCGGCCCGGACGACGCGGTCAGCACCGTGCGCTGCCGCCGGCTGGTCGTCGCCGACGGCGCCCGCTCGCCGCTGGGCCGGGTGCTCGGCCGCGAGTGGCACAAGGACACCGCCTACGGCGTCGCGGCCCGCGGGTACGTCACCTCCGGCCGCAGCGACGACGAGTGGATCTCCTCGCACCTGGAGCTGCGCGGCGCCGACGGTGAGCTGCTCTCCGGCTACGGCTGGGTCTTCCCGCTGGGCGACGGTCAGGTCAACGTCGGGGTCGGCACGCTGGCCACCGAGCGGCGCCCGGCCGACGTCCGGCTGCGCAGCCTGCTGGAGCTCTACACCGACCAGCGGCGCGAGGAGTGGCAGATCGACGGCGCCGTCCGCGCCCCGGCCAGCGCCCTGCTGCCGATGGGCGGGGCGGTGTCGAACGTCGCCGGCCGCAACTGGGCGCTGATCGGCGACGCGGCCGGCTGCGTCAACCCGCTCAACGGCGAGGGCATCGACTACGGCCTGGAGACCGGCCGCACCGTCGTCGAGCTGTTCGACGAGGACGACTGGTCCCGGGCGTGGCCGGCCGGCCTGCGCCGGCACTACGGCGAGGCGTTCTCGATCGCCCGGCGGCTGGCCGGGCTGCTCACCGTGCCCCGGCTGCTGCCGGCGGCCGGACCGGTCGGGATGCGCTCGCGGGCCCTGATGACCGTCGCGCTGCGGGTGATGGGCAACCTGGTCACCGAGGCAGACCGGGACGTCGTCGCACGCGCCTGGCGGCTGGCCGGCCGGCTGTCGGTCCGGCTGGACCACCGCCCACCCTTCGCCTGAGCGCACCGCCCGCAGGCCGGTGTGGGGCGGACACGCCGCCCGCCTGTCGCGGCTAGTGCGCGATGCGCAGTAGCGTGCGGTGCACATCAACGGCCGGGGAGGCGCGATGGACACCACGCAGCTGCTCAAGGGGGTGCTGGACCTCGCCGTCCTCGCGGTCCTGGACGGCGAGGACGGCTACGGCTACGACGTCGTCCGGCGGCTGCGCGCGGCCGGGCTGCAGGACGTCGGGGACGCGTCGGTCTACGGCACCCTGCGCCGGCTGTACTCCGCCGGGCACCTGACCTCCTACGTGGTCCCCTCCGCGGAGGGGCCGCACCGGAAGTACTACGGGCTCAACGTCTCCGGACGCTCCCAGCTCGAGATCTCGACCAAGACCTGGCACGGCTTCGCCGACACCATGACGGCGCTGCTGCAGCAGAACGCGGAGGTGGCGTCATGACCAGTGCGACGGGGACCGCCCGGACGGCGGAGATCGCCGGGTACGCGGCGGCGGTGCGGGCGGCGCTGGCCGACGTCCCGGCCGACCGGAGCGAGGAG
This sequence comes from Modestobacter versicolor, assembly GCF_041028285.1. Taxonomy (GTDB): domain Bacteria; phylum Actinomycetota; class Actinomycetes; order Mycobacteriales; family Geodermatophilaceae; genus Modestobacter; species Modestobacter versicolor_A. The sequence goes on from NZ_JABGDB010000001.1 coordinate 97,407, forward strand.
CTGCTCGACGACCTCGAGGAGCACCTCGCCGAGGTGGCCGCCGACGACGAGGCGCCGCTGGAGTTCCGGCTCGGGTCGCCGGCCGCCTACGCCGACGAGCTGCGGAGCGCGGCCGGGCTGCCGGCCGGTCCCGCCGAGCGCCGGGCCGGGGCGCTCGCCGGCGGTGCTGAACTGGTCGCCCGGCTGCGCGCCTGGGGTCCGGTGCGCCAGGTCGAGGAGTTCCTGCCCGAGCTCCGGCCCGCGTGGTGGGTGCTGCGCGCCTGGGCCGCGGTGACCGCCGTCGACGTGGTCTTCGTGGGCGGCACGTCCTTCCCGGTGCCCACGCTGGGGCTCGGCCCGGTGGGCTTCGTGGTCACCGCCGCGGCGGTCGCCTGGTCGGTGCGCCTGGGGCTGCGGGCCAGGGCCGAGGGGCGCGCCCCGGGCCGCGCCGCCATCGTGCTCAACGCCGGGCTGGGGCTGCTCGCGCTGATCGCCCTGGTGGGGCTGGCCGACCGCACCGGCGTGGCCTCCGCCGAGCCGGTCTACTACGACGACGGCGCCCCGGACACCCTCGTCCACGAGGACGGCACGCCGATCACCAACGTGCTGCCGTACTCCTCGACCGGAGAGCCGCTGACCGGCGTCCTGCTGTACGACCAGGACGGGCGGCCGATCGACGACCTCGCCGACTGGACCGTCGACGGGGAGCTGGTGGAGACCGTCCCCGGCTCCCCGGTGCAGCCCGGCAACGCCTTCCCGCAGCAGCGGCAGGTGCACACGTACGACGACCAGGGGCGGCCGGTCGTCGTCCCCGTGCCGGAGGCGCCCGCCACCCCCACGCCCTGACGGCCCTCCTGCAGGGCGGGGGGCAGGAGGGTCCTTCCTCAGACGAACGGGCTGTTGTAGATCGCGAAGTAGACGGCGATGTAGTGGCAGGTCGCGGCCACGATGGTCATCGCGTGGAAGACCTCGTGGTAGCCGAACGTGCCCGGCCAGGGGTTGGGCCGCTTCGACGCGTACGCGATCGCGCCGACGCTGTAGAGCAGGCCGCCGGCGGCCATGAGGACCAGCACGGTGACGCCGACCAGGTCGAGGATGTCGACCAGCACGAACACCGCGGCCCAGCCCAGGGCCAGGTAGATCGGGACGCCGAGCCAGCGGGGCGCGTGCGGCCAGGCCATCTTCAGCCCGATGCCGAGCAGCGCGCCGGTCCACACGGTGACCAGCAGCCACCACCCGGTGGGTTCGGGCACCGCGAGGAAGGCGAACGGGGTGTACGTGCCGGCGATGAACAGGAAGATCATCGAGTGGTCCGCGCGCTTCATCAGCGCCCAGCCGCGCGGTGACCAGCGGCGGCGGTGGTACAGCGCGCTGACCCCGAACAGGCCCAGGATGGTCACGCAGTAGACCGTCACCGGGAAGCCGGCCCGAGCGCCCTCGACGAACGCCAGCGGGATGAGCACCGCGGCGGCCAGGATCGAGCCGAAGAAGGCGAACAGGTGCAGCCAGCCGCGCATCCGGGGCCGGGAGTCGGGGTGGTCGTAGTCCCGGTCGCCGTACTCGCTGAGGGCCCACTCGCCCTGCATCGCGACGCCGTCGACCTGCTCGCCCTCGGCGTGGACGGTGCACACCGCCTCGGCCAGCGGGGCCTCCAGCTCGGCGCCGCCGGCGCTGACCCGGACCTGGTCCTCGCGGTCAGGGGAGAGGGTCATGCACCGAGGTTACGGAGCAGTAGGTGGCGCGTCATCCCGAGCCGGCTGTGAGGTTGCCGGGCACCGGCGCGCCCTCGGGTCGGCCGGGGCGGCCCCCTGGTCCTAGGGTGGCGGCGTGGGGGTCCGCAGGAAGGTCCGGGACGGGCTCACCGTCCTCTACGAGCGCCGTCTCGCCCGGGCACTGCTGGGGGCGGACATCCCGCGGCACGTGGGCGTCATCATGGACGGCAACCGGCGCTGGGCCCGGGCCATCGGCCTCGAGGACGTCGCCCACGGCCACCGGCGTGGCGCCGAGAAGATCGTCGACCTGCTGGGCTGGTGCGACGACGCCGGCGTCCAGGTGGTCACGCTGTTCATGCTCTCCACGGACAACCTGGGGCGTCCCGAGCCAGAGCTGAGCGCGCTGCTGTCGATCATCGAGGACGTCGCCACCGACCTGTCCCGCCCCGGCCGGCGCTGGCAGCTGCGGCCGATGGGTGCGCTGGAGCTGCTGCCGGCGGAGACCGCCGCGGTGCTGAAGAAGGCCGAGGGCGACACCCAGGGCCGGCCCGGGGCGACGGTCAACCTCGCCGTCGGCTACGGCGGGCGCCAGGAGATCGCCGACGCCGTCCGGTCGCTGCTGACCGAGCACGCCGAACGGGGGACGACGCTGCCCGAGCTGGTCGAGGCGCTCGAGGTCGACCACATCGCCGAGCACCTCTACACCCGCGGGCAGCCCGACCCGGACCTGGTGATCCGGACCAGCGGCGAGCAGCGGCTCTCCGGCTTCCTGCTGTGGCAGACGGCGAACTCCGAGTTCCACTTCACCGACGTCTACTGGCCCGACTTCCGCCGGGTCGACTTCCTCCGGGCGCTGCGGGACTACGCCGCGCGGCACCGCCGCTTCGGCGGCTGACGCTCCGGCGAGCATCGCAGGGAGCGCCGGCGACCGAGGAGCGGAACCGGGGCGGAGGCCGCCTGTGTCCGGGCGGCTGAGAAGATCGCGGGCATGGCAGCCGGCGCGGTCGACGTCCCCCTGGAGTACGTGCGGCTGGGGCTGCGCTTCGACCGGCTGGAGTCCGGCTTCGTCGATGCCTACACCGGCGACCCGCGGCTGCGCTCGGCCGTCGCCGACGAGCCCGCGCCCACCCCGCACCAGCTGCGGGACCAGGCGCGTGCGCTGCTCGGCGAGCTGGACTCGGCGTCCCTGCCGGCAGACCGGACCGCCTACCTGCGCGGCCAGCTGACCGGGCTGGAGTGCACCGCCCGCAAGATGGGCGGGGAGCCGGTCGGCTTCATCGCCGAGGTGGAGGCCTACTTCCAGGTGCAGGTGTCGCTGGGGGACACCGCGGAGTACGCCGCCGCGCACACCGAGCTGGAGCAGCTGCTGCCCGGCAGCGGCACCCTGGCCGAGCGGTACGCCCGGCACCGCCGCCGCGAGGAGTGCCCGCCGGCGAAGCTCGAGTCCGCCGTCCATGCGCTCTCCTCGGCGCTGCGCGACCGGGTCCGCGGGCAGTACGGCCTGCCGGAGTCGGAGACCGTGCGGTACGAGGTCGTCACCGACAAGCCGTGGTCGGGCTTCAACTACTACGAGGGCGGCTACCGGTCCCGGGTGGCCATCAACGCCGACCTGCCGCACCGGCTCGCCCAGCTGCCGCACCTGGTGGCGCACGAGTCCTACCCCGGCCACCACACCGAGCACTGCCGCAAGGAGCAGGGCCTGGTGGAGCGCGAGCACCACCTGGAGCACACGGTGTTCGTGGTCAACACCCCCGAGTGCCTGATGGCCGAGGGGCTGGCGGACCTGGGCGTGGAGGCGGCGATCGGCGAGGGCTGGGGCCCGTGGGCGGCCGAGGTGCTGGCCGACCTCGGGCTGCGGTTCGACGGTCACCTGGCCGAGCGGATCGCCACGGCGGCCGCCCCGCTGAACCGGGTCCGCCAGGACGCCGCGATCCTGCTGCACGACCGGGGCGCCGACCCCGACGAGGTCGCTGCCCACCTGCAGCGCTGGGCGCTGGTCAGCCACGACCGCGCGGTGCAGCAGCTGCGCTTCCTCACCGACCCGCTGTGGCGGGCCTACATCTCCACCTACGTCGAGGGTTTCGACCTGCTCTCCACCTGGCTGGCGGCCCGCCCGGCGGAGCAGCCGGTCGCCGACCGCTTCCTGCGGCTGCTCGACGAGCCGCTGACCCCCGCCGTGATCACGGCCGAGCTCGCCGGCGCCTGATCGCCGTGGTGCGCGCGACGCCGGGGGAACGCCGGGTCCTCGGGCTCTGGACGGCGGGCTGGCTGGCCGTGCTGCTGGTCGGCGGCCTGCTCTGGCTCGGCGACCTGTCGCTGCAGTGGCCGGTGCTGCTGGTGCCGCTGGTCTGGGCGCTGGTCGCCGTCCGGCCCCGCCGGGAGCCCTGAGCGGCTCCTCGCGGCAGCTGAACGGGAGGTTTCCGGCAGTTCACGAATGCCTCACGAGTCACCCGTTGGCGTGTCCTGCCGCTGCTTTTGTCGGTCCCGGGGCCTAGCGTCCGTGGTGGCGGACGGGTTCCACCCCGTCCACCACGGGAGGCCCGGTTGGTGCGACTTCGTACGTCGACCAGAGGGGCCGTGTCCCGGCCCCTGCGCCGGGACCCGGCCACCTTCGAGCCGGGGCGCGCTGTGCGCCCCACGGGAGTCGACTCGTGAGCACTCGCCGTACGTTCGTCCTCGACACCTCCGTCCTGCTGTCCGACCCGGGTGCGCTGCTGCGCTTCGACGGGCACGACGTGGTGCTGCCGCTGGTCGTCATCAGCGAGCTGGAGGCCAAGCGGGACCACCCGGAACTGGGCTGGTTCGCCCGGCAGACGCTGCGGGCCCTCGACGACCTGCGGGTCGCCCACGGCCGGCTGGACGCGCCGGTGCCCATCGGTGACGGCGGCAGCACGCTGCACGTCGAGCTGAACCACAGCGACCCCTCGGCGCTGCCGGCCGGCTTCCGCAACGACAGCAACGACAGCCGGATCATGGTGGTCGCGCTGAACCTGCGAGCCGAGGGCCGGGACGTCTGCCTGGTCACCAAGGACGTGCCGCTGCGGGTCAAGGCCGCCGCGCTCGGGCTGGAGACCGACGAGTACCGCGCGCTGGGAGCGGTCGACGCGGGCTGGACCGGGATGGCCGAGCTGTCCGTCGACGAGCCGGAGATCCAGGCCCTCTACGAGCGCGGGTCGGTGTACCTGCCGGCCGCCGCGGAACTGCCCACCCACACCGGGCTGGTGCTGCTGTCCGCCCGCGGCTCGGCGCTGGGCCGGGTGCTGCCGGACAAGCAGGTGCGGCTGGTCCGCGGCGACCGGGACGCCTTCGGGCTGCACGGCCGGTCCGCCGAGCAGCGCATCGCGCTGGACCTGCTCCTGGACCCGGAGATCGGCATCGTGTCGATGGGCGGCCGCGCCGGCACCGGCAAGTCGGCGCTGGCGCTGTGCGCGGGCCTGGAGTCGGTCATGGAGCGGCGGGCGCACAAGAAGGTCGTCATCTTCCGGCCGCTGTACGCCGTCGGCGGCCAGGAGCTCGGCTACCTGCCCGGCAGCGAGGGCGAGAAGATGGCGCCCTGGGCGCAGGCGGTCTTCGACACCCTCGGCGCGCTGGTCAGCGGCGACGTGCTGGACGAGATCGTGGCGCGCGGGCTGATCGAGGTGCTCCCGCTGACCCACATCCGCGGTCGGTCGCTGCACGACTCGTTCGTGATCGTCGACGAGGCGCAGTCGCTGGAGCGCGGCGTGCTGCTGACCGTGCTGTCCCGGCTGGGCACCAACTCCCGGGTCGTGCTCACCCACGACGTCGCGCAGCGGGACAACCTGCGGGTCGGCCGGCACGACGGCGTCACCGCGGTGATCGAGGCGCTCAAGGGCCACCCGCTGTTCGCCCACGTCACCCTCACCCGGTCGGAGCGCTCCCCGATCGCCGCCCTGGTCACCGAGATGCTGGAGGACCTCCCCCTCTGACCCTCTTGCGGTCCTCCTCCCGCTCTTGCGGTGCTGCAGCACCGCAAGAGCGGGAGGAACACCGCGAGAGTCGGGCTCACGGGCGCCGGCCACGGCGGAACGCCCGCTGCAGCCGGTCGACCACCACGGCCGGACGGTCGAGGTCCGACCAGGTCCAGCGGGTGACCTGCCAGCCGACGTCCCGGAGCTCGTCCTCGCGGACCTTCTCCTCGTGGACCGCGTCGCCGGCCGACTGCCCGGGCCGCAGCAGCCGGCCGTACTTCACCCGGCCGTCGAACTCGCCGAGCGTGCGGTGCTGCTCCCAGCCGAAGTCGCACCGCCCGATCAGGCCGCCGCCCGGTCGACGCACCTCGAGCTGCGGCGTCGGCGGCGGCAGCCCGAGCCGGTGGAACAGCACCCGGCTGCGGGTCTCCCCGACGCTCTCGCTCCGCCCGTCGGCGAAGGCGAGCACCCGCGCCGCCTGGCGGGAGCCCGGGACCGGCCCCATCCCAGTGAGGCAGGAACGCAGCTCCTCTGGTGTGCAGCGCCGCCGCGCCAGCGCCGCGTCGGCGATCACGACCGCAGCCTCGAACGGGACGGACCGCGCCACGTCGACCACGGTGCGCGCGAGGTCGGTCACCGCGACGCCGTCGACGACCGTGACCTGGTCGTCGGGGAGGAGTGCCACGTGCAGGTGGACCCGGCTGCTCCCGCTGCCGGCCGCCGGCGGCTGTCGGAGGACGTGGACCCGCCGCAGCGGGGTGCGCCAGAGGGGGAGCCCGTGCAGGACGGCCGCCGACGTGTGGCTCACGGTCGCCGGCCGCCGCAAACCGGCCACCGTCGCGGTCACGACGGCCCGGTGCCGGTCCTCCTCGGTGGCCGCGGCACGTCGACGTAGGCGCCGCGCTGCAGCAGGTGGAGTTCCTGGCGGCGTACTGCGCGCGCCAGCTCCCCGTCGCTGAACCCCTGATCGAGCGCCGCCGAACGTAGGAGGACCCGTGGATCGGTCACCCCGAGCAGCGTGCCCGCCGGAGGGTCGGCAGGACGGCCGTCGTCCGGATCTGTGGACAGCCGCAGGCTCTTGCGGTGGTCCAGCGCCTCTTGCGCTGGTGCACCACCGCAAGAGCGGGCACGACACCGCAAGAGCCGGCGAGCAGGTCAGGCGGGGGCGGGCTCGCTGTCCGGGTCGGCGCCGGACGCCGGGTCCGCCGCGGTGGGCGCCGTCCGCGGGGCCGGCGGGGTGCTCGCCAGCCGGACGACGGTCACCGCGAGCCAGCCGGCGCCGAGGCACCACAGCAGCCGGGTGACCACGTCGTCGACGGAGAAGTCACCGCGCATCCCCAGCAGCAGCACCGGGATGGCCAGCACGAAGCCGGCCAGCACGACGTCGCCGCGGAACGGGCTGATCATGCGTCCATCTCCTCCAGCCGCTCACACAGCAGCGACGCCCAGCGGTGGGCGGTGGCCCGGGCGCCGTCCACCATCGCGACCGGCACCGGGACGTGGGTGAGCACGGCGGCGGGGTCGGCGGTGGAGTCGGTGTCCTGGACGACGACCGCGTCGAGCCGGGGCAGCGCGTCCAGCCACGGCACGAGGTCCTCGGGCTTGCGGGTGGCATCGAGCACCGCCCACACGGCCGTCGGCGACCAGACCGCGAGCATGTGCTCCAGCCAGGGTCCGCCGGCGGTGCGCAGGGGGGCGTCCACGGCGACGACCGTGACGGCGCCGGTGGCGGTGCTGACCCGCTGGCGCTCGACCGCGGTCTCCAGCGTGGTGATCCGGCTGGCCTCGGGGGCCAGCCCGGCGAGCGCACCGGAGGCTGCCCACTGCACGTCCTCGGGGGCCAGCCGCAGCGAGACCGCGAGCGAGCGCGCCGCGGCGAAGGTCTCCGCGCCGGGGCCGACGACCATCAGGACGTCGCCGGGCGCGGTGGGGAGCCGCGGTGCCTCCGGCAGGCGCTCGGCGAGGGTGCGGGTCAGCGCGGCGTAGACCCCGCGCGCGGCGACGTCGGCGGTGAAGTCGGCGCCCAGCAGGAAGTCGGGCAGCCCCAGGGCCAGCAGCCGGACGACGAGCTCCTCGGAACCGCTCATCGTGAACGGCACCAGCGCGGTCGACGACGTGGCCGGGACCAGCCGGGTCACCGTCGCCAGCCGCGAGCGGGGCTCGTCGTCGGACGAGGCCGGCAGCGCACCGGCGGCCGACCGGGAGGTGATGGGCACCGCGGCGGTGCTCGCCGGGGGACGTCCGGTCAGCGCCGGCCGGCCCGCGGGCACCGGCGGGCGGCCACGGCGGGCCGGGGGGACGGCGGGGCGGCCGGGCAGCGCCGGCGGGAGCCCGCCCCCGAACCGCTGCGGCGGCATCAGCGACAGCGGCGGCAGGATCATGGTGGCGTCCAGGGCGAGGGGAGCCGGGTCGCTCGCGGTCCGGGCCATCGCCGGGGCGAGGGAGACCGGCACCGCGAAGAAGTCGTCCTCGACCGGCCGCGTCTCAAGCGGGCGGACGTCGGGGGTCTCGTCGACGACGACGGCGTCCACGACCAGGCTCTGCGCGGCGGCGACCTGGGCGGCCCGCTGGGCCACCCGGGCCTCGCTCGCCCAGGCCTGCGCCAGCGAGGCATCGGTCCGGTAGGAGCCGGTGTCGTAGGCGCTGGGCTCCGCGCCGCGGGTCTCGTAGGCCCACGGCTCGGGGACGTCGAGAACCCGCTCCTCGGCGACCGGGGCAGCGGCGGGCAGCAGGGACTCCGCCGCGGCCTCGACCACCGCGGTGGCCTCGGCGACGGCGGCCGCGGCGGCCAGGGACTCGGGGAGGCGGTGCCGGCCGCGACCGGAGCCGTTGGCGGCGAGCACCTCCTCCAGCAGCGCGGCGAGCTCCTCGTCGGCGCTGCGGACGGACTCGACCATCGACAGCGGCGCCGCGTCACGGGCGGCGGCCTCGGCCCGGAGGCGAGCGACCTCCGCAGCCGCGGCCTCCTCGATCCGGACGGCTTCCATCCGGGCCGCCTCGATCCGCGCGGCTTCGTTGCGGGCGGCCTCGACGGCTGCGGCCTCGGCTGCGACACGCTCGGCGGCGACACGCTCGGCGGCGACACGCTCGGCGGCGACACGCTCGGCCTCGATGCGCTGGGCTTCGATGCGCTGGGCTTCGATGCGCTGGGCTTCGATGCGCTCGGCCGCGATCCGCTCCGACTCGATGCGCGCAGCCTCGTCACGGGCCGCCTCGATGCGGGCGGCCTCGATCCGTGCGACCTCGGCCGCAGCGGCCTCGGCCGCAACGCGCTCGGCCTCGAGCCGCGCAGCCTCGACGCGCTCGGCCTCGATCCGGGCCGCCTCGACCCGGGCAGCCTCCAGGCGCTGGGCCTCGACCCGGGCAGCCTCGACGCGCTCGGCCTCGACCCGGGCAGCCTCGACGCGCTCGGCCTCGATGCGGGCGGCTTCGATGCGGGCGGCCTCGACCCGGGCAACCTCGATGCGGGCGGCTTCGATGCGGGCGGCTTCGATGCGGGCGGCTTCGATGCGGGCGGCCTCGATCCGGGCGGCCTCGATCCGGGCAGCCTCCAGGCGCTGCGCCTCGACCCGGGCAGCCTCGACCCGGGCAGCCTCGACCCGCGCCGCCTCGGCAGCGGCGGCCTCGGTCTCGGCGCGGGCGGCCTCGGCGGCAGCGGCCTCCGCTTCGACCCGGGCGGCCTCGGCGGCGGCAGCAGCAGCCTTCAACCGGGCCGCCTCGGCGGCGGCGGCCTCGGCGCGGAGCCGTGCGGCCTCGGCCGCGGCAGCGTCGATCCGGGCAGCGGCGGTCCGGGCGGCCTCGGCGGCAGCGGCCTCGACGGCGGCGGCCTGGGCTGCGGCGGCGTCCGCGGCGGCGGTCTCGGTGGCGGCGGCTTCGGCGGCAGCGGCGTCCGCCGCGGCCTCGGCGGCCGCCTGGACCGGGCTGGAGGCGACCATCCGGGTGAGGGCGGCGGCGAACGGCGAGGGGCGGGCCGGCTGCTCGGCGACCGGCTCGGCGGGCTCCGGTGCCAGCGGGCCGAGCTCGTCGGGCGACAGCATCAGGGTGTGCCGGGCCGGGGTGAACGGCTTGGCGGCGCTCCGCTGCGGGGCGGCCGACGACCGGCCGCCCGGGGCGCCGGCGCCGACGCGGGCCGGCGACGGGACCGAGGCAGGTGCGCCGAAGCGGTCGGCCACCGCCGCACCGAACCGGCCTGACGGCGCAGCGGACCCCGAACGCGCCGCGGCGGCGGGACGGTCCGCGGCCGGACGGCGGGCCGGCCGGTCGTCGTCGACGAGGGCGGCGAGGTGGCCGGCCGTGGCGGCGCGGGCGGGCGCCGGCTCCGGCGCGGCACCCGTGCGGCCGTAGAGACCGACCGGCTGCTGCTCCTGGGCGGCACCGAGCAGGTCGGCGAGCTCGCGCATCCGGTCGTCCATGGACGCCGCCGGGCGCTCCTCGCGGGGCCCCACCTTGAGCAGCGACCCGGAGTCCGGACCACCGACCGGTGCCGGCTTGGTCACCTCCACCTCGGCGATGTAGCGCTCGTTGGTGAAGAAGCCGAACATCCCGCCGGAGCGGATGCGGCGGACACCGACGACCCGGGCGGTGGGCCCGAACTTCTCACGCGCGGCGGCGATCGCCTCGTCACGCGTGGCGGCCTCAACGGATTGCGACGGCACCGCTCACCACTCCCAGGGACTCGATCTGTGCCGTGCGGGACACCTCGCTGTACGAGATGACCGTCAGGCGGGGCAGGACCTGGCGGACCAGGCGGGACAGGGCGGCTCGCACCTGCGGCGAGCACACGAGCACGGGGGACAGGTTCATCCGCTCCGCCTCGTCGAGCAGTTCGGTGCACCCGCGGACCAGGACGTCGACGGTGTGCCCGTCGAGGGCCAGCACCTGGCCGCCCTCGGTCTGCCGGACGGACTCCAGCAGCCGCTGCTCGAACGACGGCTCCAGGGTGATGACGTGCAGGCGCTCGTCCTCGGTGACGTACGGGTGGCTGATCGCCGCGCCGAGGGCGGCGCGCACCGCCTCGACCAGGCCGTCGAGGTCGGTGGAGACCTTGGCCCGCAGCGACAGCGCCTCGAAGATCCGGACCAGGTCGCGGATGGAGACGCCCTCGTCCAGCAGCGACTGCAGCACCCGCTGCACCTCGCCGAGGCTGAGCAGGCTCGGGGTGAGCTCCTCGACGACGGCGGGGTGCGAGCGGCGGACCATCTCCACCAGCACCTTCACGTCCTCCCGGCCCAGCAGCGCGGCGGCGTTCTGCCGGACCACCTCGGCCAGGTGGGTGGTGATGACCGAGGAGCGGTCGACGACGGTCGCGCCGGCCATCTCGGCCTGGCGCTGCAGTTCGGCGGGCACCCACTTGGCCGCCAGCCCGAAGACCGGCTCGCGGGTGGCCTTGCCGGGCAGCCCGTCCAGGTGGTCGCCGATGGCCAGCACCGTGCCGGCGGGCGAGATGCCCTTGGCCGCGGGGACGCCGTTGAGCCAGATGACGTACTGGGACGCCGGCAGGTCGAGGTTGTCCCGGGTGCGCACCAGCGGGATGACCAGGCCGGTCTCCATCGCGACCTTGCGGCGCAGCGCCTTGACCCGGTCCAGCAGGTCGCCGCCGCGGGCGGTGTCCACCAGCTCGACCAGGTCGAAGGCGACCTCGAGCTCCAGCGGGTCGACGCGCATCCGGTCGACGATCGCCTCGGGGGAGTCCGGCATGGCCTCGGCAGGGGCGCTCTCGCCCGGCTCGGCGGCGTCGTCGTCGTCGTCCACGGCGTCGGTCAGCCGGGTGGCGAGGAAGAGCAGCACCGCGCCGACCAGGAGGAAGGGCAGCTTGGGGAGCCCGGGGATGAGGCACAGCGCGATGGCCGCGATGCCCGCGATCCGCACCGGCTGCTTGTTGCGGCTCAGCTGCCGGACCAGGTCGCTGCCCATGTCGCCCTGGGACGCCGAGCGGGTGACGATGAGGCCGGTCGCGGTGGAGATCAGCAGGGCCGGGATCTGGGAGACCAGCCCGTCGCCGACGGTGAGCAGCGAGTAGGTGGAGACGGCCTCGCCGGGGGCCATGCCGCGCTGCATGATGCCGATCGCGAAGCCGCCGATCAGGTTGATCAGCGTCACGATGATCGCGGCGATGGCGTCGCCCTTGACGAACTTGCTGGCGCCGTCCATCGAGCCGTAGAAGTCGGCCTCGGCGGTGACCTCGGAGCGGCGCTTGCGGGCCTGCTTCTCGTTGATCAGGCCGGCGTTGAGGTCGGCGTCGATGGCCATCTGCTTGCCGGGCATCGCGTCGAGGGTGAAGCGGGCCCCGACCTCGGCGACGCGGCCGGCACCGTTGGTGATGACGACGAACTGGATGATCGTGAGGATCACGAAGATCACCAGGCCGACGATGAGCGAGCCGCCGATGACGAAGTGCCCGAAGGCCTCGATCACCTTGCCGGCGTAGCCGTCGGTGAGCACCAGCCGGGTCGAGGAGACGTTGAGCGCGAGCCGCATCAGCGTGGCGATGAGCACCAGCGACGGGAAGATCGCGAAGTCCAGGGGGCGCTTGATCTGCATCGACACCAGCAGGATCAGCAGCGACCCGACGATGTTCAGCGCGATCAGCAGGTCCAGCACGGCGGCCGGCAGCGGGACGACGAGCATCAGGACGATGGAGACGACCCCGATGGGGACGGCGGCCTTCGTCAGCTTTCCCACGGGCCCTCGTTCCTGTGCGGTGACGCTCCGGTGTTGAGGCGGTGCGCCCCTCAGAGCCGTTCTCGGCAGTGCCGGGGAGGCTCGGTACCGCGACCGGGGGGACGGTCATGCCGCACAGCCCCGTCCGTCACAGCAGCTCCGGCGGCCTCAGGACGGGGCGGCGGGAGGGGACGGCGGGGCTCTCGGGGCGGGTGCGTCAGCGGCGGCGGCCTGCCTTGGGCAGCCCCTCGAGGGCCGGTGCCTCGAAGCCGGGCCGGTGCATCCCGCCGCGCACGCCGCGGGCCGACAGGTGCATGACGAAGGCCAGCACCCGGGCCACGGCGGTGAACAGCTGCGCGGGCACCTCCTGGCCGAGCTCGCAGGAGGAGTGCAGGGCGCGGGCCAGCGGGACGTCCTGCACCATCGGCACCCGGCACTCCTCGGCCCGGGCGCGCAGCCGGGCGGCCACCTCGCCGGCGCCCTTGGCCACCACCCGCGGCGCGCCCTTGAGCGGGTCGTACTTCAGCGCCACGGCCACGTGCGTGGGGTTGACCAGCAGGACGTCGGCGTCCGCCATCTCCGACATCATCCGGTTGCGCGACATCGCCATCTGGGTGGCGCGGCGCTGCGCCTTCATGTGCGGGTCGCCCTCGGACTGCTTGTGCTCCTGCTTGATCTCGTACTGGCTCATCTTGAGCTGCTTCATCATCTTGTGGCGGACGACGACGTAGTCGGCGAGCGCGATCGCCAGCCCGGTGAAGCCGACGACGCGGAACATCGACACCGCCGACTCGGTGAAGACCCGGGCGATCTCGGACAACGGCAGCGCCCCGGACGCCGAGACCAACGTCTGGGCCTTGTCCGACGTGGTGATGATGACGACGGCCAGCGCGACCGTCTTGATCAGCGCCTTGACCGCCTCCCACAGGCCCTGGGTGCCGAACATGCGCTTGATGCCCGGGAACGGGTTGATCTTCTTGAGGGTCGGCTTCATCCCCTTGGTGGCGAGGGTGACCCCGCCCTGGGCGGCCGAGGCGAGGGTGCCGATCAGCATCATGGCCAGCGCCATCGGGAGCATGGTGGTCAGGAAGACCACCAGCGCCTCGCCGAGCAGCCTGGACAGCGCCGCGGGCTGGGGGTCGTTGGCGATCACCCCGACCTGCACGAACAGCTGCCGGACGGCGTCGAAGGCGTTGCCCGCGAGCATCGGCAGCAGCACGCTGGCCGCCGCCGCACCGAGCCAGGTGCCCAGCTCCTGGGTGCGCGGGATCTGCCCTTCCTTGCGGGCCTTCTTGAGCTTCTGCGGTGTCGGCTTCTCTGTCTTCTCACCGCCGGGCCCGTCCTTGGCCATCAGTCACCTCCCCGACCGGTCACGTCAGCCGCTCTTCAGGGCGGTGATGCCCTCGACGGCGGTGTCCATCAGCGCGTCGAGCGCGGAGGGGAGCAGCGGGAAGGTCAGGCCGAGCAGGGTGAGGGTCACCATGATCTTGACCGGGAAGCCGATGGCGAAGATGTTCAGCGCCGGCGCCGCCTTGGACAGCAGGGCCAGCGCGACGTCGGCCAGCAGCAGCACGGCGACCATCGGCCCGGCGATCTGCAGCGCGGCCAGGAACATCATCGTGAAGGCGGTGAGCATCGCCTCGCCGAGCTGCGCCGTCGGGATCGAGCCGCCGACCGGCAGCCCCTCGTACGAGGTGACGAAACCGCGCACCAGCATCAGGTGCCCGCCGCTGGTGAACAGCAGGGTGATCGCCAGCAGGTAGTGCAGCCGGCCGATGACGCCGTGCGTCGACAGCGACATCGGGTCGTAGGCCGGCTGCAGCGAGAAGCCGCCGGTGACGTCGATGATGTCGCCGGCCAGCTGGACGGCGGTGAACAGCACCTGGACGAGGAAGCCCAGGGCCGCGCCGATGACCGCCTCGGTGATCGCCGCGACCACCAGGAAGCCGGCGGTGATGGCCGGCAGCGTCCCGGAGATGTGCGGGAAGACCACCAGCGACAGCGCCAGGCCGAGCGCGCCCTTGACCGCGGCCGGGATGCCGTTGGAGTTGAACGGCGGGGCGAGGGCGATGAAGCCGGTGGCCCGTGCGCTGGCCAGCAGCAGCGCGGCCAGGGTCGCGGAGGGGACCTCGAGGTCCACCGCGACCTCAGCCCTTGCCGAGCAACCGCGGCAGCGACTCGAACAGCTGGTTGGTGAAGGAGACCAGCTCCGCCAGCACCCAGTTGCCGGTCACCAGCAGCGCGATGGCCACCGCGATCATCTTCGGCACGAACGACAGCGTCGGTTCCTGGATCTGGGTCGCCGCCTGGAACAGCGAGATCATGAAGCCGACCAGCAGGGCGGTGAGCAGGATCGGGGCGGCCACCTTCGCGCCCACCAGCATCGTCTGGGTGGCGATCTCCGTGACGTCGGCGTCGCTCATGTGTAGGACCCGACCAACGCGGTGGCGATCAGGCCCCAGCCGTCGACGACCACGAACAGCAGCAGCTTGAACGGCAGCGAGACGACCGACGGCGGCACCATCATCATGCCCATCGCCATCAGCGCGGCGCTGACGATCATGTCCAGCACCAGGAACGGGATGAAGATGACCAGCCCGATGATGAAGGCGCTCTTGAGCTCCGACAGCACGAAGGCCGGCACCAGGGTGAGCATGCTGACCGACCCCGCGTCCGCGGGCGCCTCCTCGCCGGACAGGCCGATCATCAGCTTCAGCTCGTCGTCCCGCGTGTTGTCCAGCAGGAAGGTGCGCAACGGCGCCTCACCGGCGTCGTAGGCCTGCGAGGCGGTGATCGCCCCGTCCAGGTAGGGCTGGACGGCGAGGTCGTTGATGTCGCCGAACACCGGGCCCATCACGAAGATCGTCAGGAACAGCGCGATGCCGGTGAGCACCTGGTTCGGCGGCGACGTCGGCAGCCCCAGCGCGTTCCGGGTCAGCGACAGGACCACCAGGATCTTGGTGAACGAGGTGACCAGCAGCAGCGCGGACGGCGCGATGGACAGCACCGTGATCGCCAGGATCAGCGTCACCGCGGTGCTCGGGCTGTTGCCGCCGACGTTGATGCTCACCCCGCTGTCGACCACCGGGGAGACCGGGTCGACCGGCGCCACCGGGGCGGTCGGGGCCGTCGGGGCGGCGGAGGCGGGGTCGGCCAGCAGCACCATCGCCGACACCGCGGCGAGCACCAGCAGCGGCAGCAGCCACAGGAAGCGGCGGGCCCGGGGCACGGCTGAGGCGCCTGCGGCGGACGCGGTGGCCGGCAGCAGGCGGGGGAGGGGGGTCATGAGCGGCGCACCGTCCGCTCGCGCAGCTCCTGCACCACCGTCGTCCACGTGCCGCGGTCGAGCACCGAGCCGGCCAGCACCCCGGAGCCGGGGGCGGACGGCAGCGCCGCCCGCGGGGACGGCACCTGGGCGGGCTCGCCGTCGGCAGTGGGACGGGCGGCGCCGGCCATCGCCGTGGCCAGCTCCTCGTCCTCGACCTCGGCGAGCAGGGTGACCTGCTCCTCGGTGGAGCCGACGACCAGCACCCGCCCGGCGACCCGGAGGACCGACACGCTGCTGGCGCGGCCCATGCGCTGCCGGGCGACGACCTCGATCACGCCGGTGGTGCCGCCGAGCCCGCGCTTCTGGGCGACCCGGCTGGCGAAGAGCAGCACGCCCCCCACGAAGGCCAGGCACAGCACCAGCCGGATGACCATCCAGGTCATCGCTCGCCTCCGGGCTCGTTCCGCTCCTCGGTCGAGAGAACGGCTCGCTCCCGCGGCCGCTCCGCTCCTCGCTCGCTGGCGCTCGCTGCGATGCTCACGGCCGCTCCGCTCGGCGCATCTCCCTGCGATGCTCGCTCGCTGGTCGGCTTCGACGTCATGCGCCCGGCGCTCCGTACTCGGTGGCGTCCGTGACGATCTCGCTGATCCGCAGCCCGAAGTCCTCGTCGACCACGACGATCTCGCCGCGGGCGATGAGCGTGCCGTTGACCAGCAGGTCGGCCGGGGCGCCGGCGGCGCGGTCCAGCTCGATGACCTCACCGGGGTGCAGCGAGAGCAGCTCGGACACCGTCATCCGGGTGCGACCGATCTCGACGGTGACCTCCATGGCCACGTTGCGCAGCAGGTCCAGGCTGCCGCGGCGCTCGCGGGGCCGGGGCAGGGTCACCTGCAGGGCCAGCGTCGCGGCCACCTCGCCGCCGCTCACCAGCGGCACGGCCAGGAAGACGCCCTTGTCGCGGAGCCCGTCGAGCGCCGGGACGACGTCCTCGACCCGCTCGGCGGCGACCCGCACCCGGCCCAGCGCGGACGCGGCGGCCTCCAGCGCGGGGCGCAGCGCGGTGGCGACGTCCATCGGCCCGACCGGGGAGTTGGTCAGCGCGCTGACGATCTCCTCCGACAGCACCAGGACGATGTCGCCGCTGACCTCGCCGCCCAGCGCCGCGGTGACGGCGGCGCCCGGGGCGGGCGGGAGCGGGACCGACTCGGGGTCGGCCACCGTCTCACCGGCGCGCAGGTCCAGCTCGGCCGGCATCGCGGCCGCGGCCGCCTGGGCCGCGGCCGCGACGGCCGTGGCGATGGTCTGGGAGTCGGACGAGGTACCGAAGGCGGTGGTCATGCGGGGTCCTTTCCGCCGGTCGCGGTGACGGGGACGATCTCGGCGGCCAGTCGGCGCCGGTGGTTGCTCGGGAGCGCGTGCGCGAAGGTGACGTCGTTCGTGGTGACCTGCAGCGGGCTGTCCTGCGCGTGCCGCAGCAGCAGCACGTCGCCGACGGCCAGGCTCAGCAGGTCACCCGAGGGCACCTCGATGGGGTGGAAGCGCACGCTGACGTCGACGGGGACGTCGTTGAGCCGCTCGGTGAGCGCGGCCAGCGCCCGCTGCCGCTTGTGCTTCGCGGACTCCGACAGCTGCGGGGAGGCGGCGTTGTTCAGCGGGGCGGCGAAGGAGGAGAACGGCAGCACCAGGGTGACCTGCGGCTCCCGGCTCCCGATCCGCATGCTGTAGGTCGCCACCATGACCGTCTCCGAGCCGGCGGCGGCCTGGGCCAGCTGCGGGTTGTACTCGACGCTGTCGAGCACCGGCGTCAGCGCCGTCACCGGGGCGAAGGCCTGCCCGAGCTCGTCGAGCAGCCGGTCCAGCAGGTGGCTGGTGATGGCGCTCTCCATGCCGGTCATCGGCCGGTTCGGCTGGTCACCGGCGCCGGAGCCGCCCAGCATGTGGTCGACCATGGCCATCGCGGTGTCCAGCGGCCAGGCGAGCGCGCCCTTGCCGGCGAGCGGCTCCAGGGTGAACGTCGCCACGAAGTAGGACGCCGGCAGCGTGGCGATGTAGTCGTCGTAGGAGAACTGCTCGATCCCGGTCAGCTCGACGCGGACGCCGGTGCGCAGCAGCGACGTCATGGTCGTCGTCGCCTGGCGGGCGAAGGACTCCTGGGTGATCTGCAGGATCCGGACGTGCTCGCGGGAGAGCTTC
Source organism: Modestobacter versicolor (assembly GCF_041028285.1). Classification (GTDB taxonomy): domain Bacteria; phylum Actinomycetota; class Actinomycetes; order Mycobacteriales; family Geodermatophilaceae; genus Modestobacter; species Modestobacter versicolor_A. The sequence goes on from NZ_JABGDB010000001.1 coordinate 115,148, forward strand.
GTCGGGCGGCGGAAGTCGTAGGTGCGCGGCTCGCGCCGCCGCGCGGAGCGGCCCTGCCCCTCGGGGCTCCGGGGGGCAGGCACGCTCGGCGCGTCGGCCACGGTGTCGGACAGGCTCACGCATGTCCTCATCGGCGGGGGGTGGGCCGACCCTGACCGCCGGGCCCGGCCGGTGCCGGGACTCCGGCAGCGGCTGGGACGGGTGCGTCCCCGTGGGGACGGTGGGGGAGGAGGAGCGCCGGCCGGGCCGGCGCCCCTCCGGTCACTGGGTGACGTACTCCGTGTAGTACACCTCGTACACGTCGCCGTGGTAGGCCTCGATGACCGCCGCCTCGAAGGCCGCCTTCATCGCCTCCCGGTTCACCTGGACGTCGGACAGGCTGGCGCCGGAGAACTGCGCGATCGCGATGTCCAGCGCCTTCGAGCCGTCCGGGGTCCCGCCACCGCCGTGCCCGCCGCCGGCGTGCTCGTCGTAGGTCAGCGAGAACTGCATGGCGAACCCGAACTTCAGGTAGCTGCCGCCGGCCAGGTTGATCGCGACCGGCTCGACGGTCAGCACGACGCTGCCCGCCTCGGGTGCGGGCTCGGCCTCCGCCGAGCCGCCGCTGAAGAGGAAGAAGTACGCCGCGGCGCCGAGCGCCAGGACCGCGACCAGTGCGATGACCAGCAGCTTCTTCTTGCCGCCGCCCTCTTCGGCCTCGCCGTCCGCCGGCGCTGCCTTCGTGGTGTCCTTGTCCTTGCTCATCCGTGTCCTCCTCCGGAGGTGCTGGTGTGGGTGGTGGGTCCGGGGCCCGCCGGGGCGGCGGCGGCCGCCGCCTCCAGCCCGGGCAGGAGGGCGTTGGCCTCGGCCGAGGCGTCGGACAGGACGACGATGTCGACCCGCCGGTTGACCGTCACGTAGCTCGGGTCGGAGTCGGGCACCAGCGGCCGGGTGCTGCCGTAGCCCGCGGCCGACATCCGCTCACCGGCCACGCCGTCGGCCTCGGCGAGGTGCCGCAGCACGGTCGTCGCGCGGATGGCCGACAGCTCCCAGTTCGAGGGCCAGGGGCCGCCACGGGTGACCGGCAGCGAGTTGGCGTGGCCCTCGACCCGCAGCTGGTTGGGCAGGCCGGCCAGCGTCGGGGCGAGCGCGTCCAGGACGGTCGTGCCCTGCGGCTGCAGCACGGCGGACTCGGGGGCGAAGAGGACCGGGTCGGACACCACGTGCACGACCAGCCCCCGCTCGTCGATGACGAACTCGGCCGCACCGCTCTGCCCGGCGGCGGCCAGCCCGGCGGCCAGCGCCTCCCGGGCAGCAGCCAGCTGGTCGTAGGCGGCGGCGGCCTCGGCCGCGGTCTGCTGGGCCTCCAGCGCGGCCGCGGCCTCCGCGGCGGCGGCCTCGGCGGCGGTCTGCTGCGTGCCGTCGATGGCGGCCTCCTGGGCCACCTGCACCGGCTTGAGCGGGCTGTCGTTCTCCACCGGCGCGTCGATCGCGGCACCGTCGTTGAGGATGGTGATCGGGGCACCGGCGCCCTCCCGGGCGCCCTGGGCGAAGGCGGTGAACTTGGCCGCGTCGATCGAGCTCATCGCGTAGAGGACGACGAAGAGCACGAACAGCAGCGTCATCATGTCGAAGCCGGAGACGAGCCACCGTTCGTGGTTCTCGTGCTCCTCCTCCTCGTGCTTCTTGGCCCGGCGGTGGCCGTGCCCGCCGTGGCCGCTCTTGGCGGCGTTCTTGCTCATGCCGCGTCGCGCTGTTGCTCACTCGGCGGCACCAGCGAGGTGAGCTTGGCCCGCACGGTGCGCGGGCTGGTGCCGGCCTGGATCTCGGCGATCCCCTCGACCAGCAGCTCCATCTGGGCGGCCTGCAGCTCGCTGACCCGGGTGATCTTGGCGCCCATCGGCAGGAACCAGAAGTTGGCCGCCATGACGCCCCACAGCGTGGCGATGAAGGCCGCGGAGACCATCGGGCCCAGCGCCTCGGGGTTGCTGAGGCTCCCCATCACGTTCATCAGGCCGACGATGCAGCCGAGGATGCCGATGGTCGGGGCGTAGCCGCCCATCGCGGTGAAGAACTTGGCGGCGACCTTGTCCTCGGCCTTCTTGGCCGCGATCTCACCCTCCAGGATGGTGCGCAGGTCCTCGGGGTCGGTGCCGTCGATGCTCATCTGCAGACCGCGCTTGAGGAACGGCGACTCGATCTTCTTGACCTCGGCCTCGAGGGCCAGCAGGCCCTCCTTGCGCGCCTTCTCGGCCAGGGTGACCAGGGTCTGGATCTGCTCGGTGGCCGCGGGCACCTTGGCCGGCAGGACCGCCATCTTGAACCAGGTCGGGATCTTCTTCATGTCGGCCGTGGTCTGGCTGGCCAGCGCAGCGCCGAAGGTGGCGACGATGACGAGGATGATCGCCGGCAGGAAGATCAGCGATCCCGGGCTGGCGCCCTCGAGCACCATGAAGACGAGGAACGCGACCAGCGAGATGACGAAGCCGATGAGGGTGACGGGGTCCATGGCTCAGCGCTCTTCTCGGGTGGGGAACGGCACGACCGAGGAGTCCTCGGTGCCCTTCGGGTGGTGCGCGGCCGGCATGCGGTGCTCCCCGCGGTCCATCTGGAAGGCGATCGCCTGGATGCTCGCCCGGTAGTCGCGGACCTCGCGGACCACCTCGTCGACGGTCTCGGTGACGACGTACTTGGTGTCGTCGCGGAGCGTCACGACGGTGTCCGGGTGGCCCTCCACGCGCTGGATGAGCTCAGCGTTGAGCACGAAGTGCTCGCCGTTGAGGCGCGTCAGACGGATCACGGAGCTGCTCCAGGAGGTCGGTTCGGCGGGGGCGCCGGTGCGGGCCTCGACGCGCCGCACCGGGGTCATCGGCGCGTCGAGGGGGGTGCTTGAGCCGGGCGGCCCGGCCGCCCCGTCGGGGCGGCCGGGCGCCCGGCCGCGTCATCAGCGCTTGAGCTGGACCAGGTCCTGCAGGATCTCGTCGGAGGTGGTGATCACGCGGCTGTTGGCCTGGAAGCCGCGCTGGGCGACGATCAGCCCGGTGAACTCCTCGGCCAGGTCGACGTTGGACATCTCCAGCGCGCCGGCCGACAGCGTGCCGCGGCCGCCGGTGCTGGCCTGGCCCACCAGCGGGTTGCCGGAGTTGTCGCCGGCCCGGTAGGAGCTGTTGCCGGCCTTCTCCAGGCCGCCGGGGTTGGTGAAGGTGGCCAGCGCGAGCTGCCCGATCGACTGCCGCAGGCCGTTGGAGTAGAGCCCGACGATCGTGCCGTCGTTGGCCAGCGAGTAGCCCTCCAGGACGCCCATGGCCGAGCCGCTCAGCGCGGTGGTCTTCGCCGCGGCGTCGCTCTTGCCGCCGAACTGGGTCAGGCCGGTCAGGTCGATGGTCACGGCCTTGGTCCAGGCCGGGGTCGCGGCGGTGGGGGCGGCGATCGTGTAGGTGGCCGGCGAGGCCAGGGCCCCGGCGGCGGTGAAGGAGACGGTCGTCGTCCCGAGGGGGGTGGGCGGGGTCTTGCTGCCGTCGGCGAAGCTCAGCGACCAGTCGTTCGAGGTGGTGGCCGGGGCGACCGGGTCGATCTTCGTCAGGGTGACGCTGACCGGGTGCGCGTTGCCCAGGTCGTCGTACATGTTGACCTGCGAGGTCACCGCACCGGAGGCGGCCGTGGCCGAGGCCGAGAGGTTGCCGGCCAGCCCGGCGCCGGTGGTGGCCACCGGGGCGAGCACCTGCCCGGTCGGGATCCGCAGGTCGACCAGGGGGCCGTTGGCGTCGATGACGCCGGCGCCGTTGGCCATCCAGCCCTGCAGCTTCGCGCCGTCCGGGGTGATCAGGCTGCCCACGCCGTCGGTGTCGAACGAGCCGGCCCGGGTGTAGAGGCTCTCGTTGCCGACCTTGGTGACGAAGAAGCCGTCGCCGCTGATCATGAAGTCGCTCGCCCGGCCGGTGTTCTGGGTCGACCCCTGGCCGAAGTTCGTCGTGATGCCGGCGACCTTGACCCCGAGGCCGACCTGCGCCGGGTTGGTGCCGGCGGTGGTGCCGTTGGGCGAGGAGCCGTTGCGCAGCACCTGGCTGAGCGTGTCCTCGAAGACGGTCTGGCTGCCCTTGAAGCCGACGGTGTTGACGTTGGCGATGTTGTTGCCGGCGACGTCGAGCTTGGTCTGGTGGGCGCGCAGGCCGGAGATGGCCGAGAACATGGAACGCAGCATGGCGAGGAGCTCCTCGTGTGGGGTGGGGAGTGCGGGGGGCGGGTCGGGTGCGCGGGGTCAGCCGGCGGGGGTGGCCGGGGTGCCGGTGGCCGGCGCGACGACCTCGGGCAGGGTGATCTCGGTGATGCGGCCCAGCGGGACCGCCTTGTCCCCGATGACGGCCCGCGGCTCGCTGCCGCTGGTGACCACCACGGAGGAGACCGCGCCGGTGACGGTGGTGCCGTCGTCGGCGGTGTAGGCCACGTGCTTGCCGACCAGCGCGCCGGCGCTGAGCGACCGCTGCAGGGTCAGCAGCTCGGCGTTCTGGGAGGCGAGCTGCTCGAGCTTCTCCACCTGGGTGAATGTGGCCGTCTGCGCCATGAACTCGCTGCTGCTCGTCGGGTTGCTGGGGTCCTGGTAGCGCATCTGGGCGACCAGCAGCTTGAGGAAGGTGTCCTTGCCCATCTGGTCGTTGCGGTTCGCCGAGGTGGTGGCGTTCGTGGTCGGCGTGCCGACGGTGCCGATCGGGGTGGTCATCGAGCGGTCTCCTGGTCAGACACGGACGTCCACGCCGGCTGACGCGGACTGGTCGGCGGCACGGGCGGCGCTGCCCGGACCGTGGGGGGCGGGGGAGTCCTCGCCGCGGGGGCGCGGAGCCTGCTGGCCGCCGGGTCCCTGCTGGCCGGCGCGGGCGTCGAGCAGCTGCTGCTGGGCGCTCCGCTGGCCCGGACCGCCGTCGCGGGGGGCGGTGTCGACCTCGAGCCGGTCGAAGGACAGGCCGGCGGCCTCGAGGTCGCGGCGGAGCTCGGGGAGCGCCTCGCGGAGGGCGTGCCGTCCGGTGTCGGACGCACCGTGCAGCACCAGGTCCAGCTTCCCGTCGGTGACGGTCACCGCGACGGTGACCTCGCCGAGGGACTCCGGCCGCAGCACGACGGTCATGGTCTGGCTGCCGTCGGGTGCCGAGCGGAGCACCGCGAGCTGCGGGGTGAGCTGGTCGGCGACCGGGGGCTGCGGAACGACCGGCGCAGCCGCTCCGGCAGCCGCCGCCACCGGCGTGGCCGCAGCGGTCGGCGCGGGGCCGGCCAGGGAGAAGACGGCGTCGGCGTCGGTGGCCGGCGCCGTCGGCTGGGCGAGCGGCTCGGTCGGCGCGGCGGTGGTCCCGCCGTCGGCGGTGTCCGGGGTGTCGCCGCCACCGGTCGCCGGCGGCGGCACCGCGAGGCCGGGCACCGCGTCCCCGGCCGGGGCGGCCGTCGGCGCGGACGCCGGGTCGAGCACCACGGTGAGGCCGGCGGCCTCCGCGAGCAGCGCCGTCGCGGCCGCGACCGGACCGGCGGCGACCGTCGGGGCACCGGGCGCGGGGGCCGACGGAGGCGGGGCCGGCAGCGGGGCGGCGGGGACCGGGCCGGCGTCGACGACCGGCAGCTGCGGCGCGGTCAGCACGGCGGTGGGCACGGCCGGGGCGGCGGGCGACATCGCTGCCGCGGTGGCCGGGCCGGTGCCGGTGACGGCGCCGATCAACCCGGCCGCGGCGGTGGCGGCGTCGGTGCCCGCGTCGGTGGTGAGCGGTGCGGCGGCGGCCAGCAGCGCCCACAGCCCGGGCGGGACGACGGTGGGCGCGGTCGGCTCGGGGACGGCGTCCTCGGCCGTCCCGTCGGTGCGGGCGCCGTCCTCGGCCGGGCCGGTCGCCGGCGCGGGGTCGCTGGGACGGCGCAGCGCCGACCGGTCCGCGGCGCGGTCGGCGGCGCGGTCGGCAGCCCGGTCCGCGGCACGGCCGGCCGCCCGGTCCGGTCCGCGGTCGGGGGTCCGCGGGGTGCGGCCGCCGCCGAGGGCGTCGTCCAGGGCGCTGGCGAACGCCGGGCCCCGGTCGCCGGCTGCGGGCCGGGCGGAGCCGCCGGCGCGGGCCGCCGGCGGCGCCACCGGGAAGGTGGTCGGGCTCGTCATGAGTAGGCCTCCGCGGCGCTCTTGACCTTCTGGACATAGGAGGTGGTCTCGGCGTACGGGGGGACGCCGCCGTACCGCTGGACCGTGCCGGGGCCGGCGTTGTAGGCAGCCAGCGCCAGGTCGGTCGAGCCGAACTGCTTGGTGAGGCCGGCCAGGTAGCGGGCGGCGCCGTCGATCGCCGACGCCGGGTCGGTGGCGTCGACCCCGAGCCCCTTCGCGGTGGCCGGCATGAACTGCATGAGCCCGGTGGCGCCCGCGGGGGAGACCGCCGAGCTGTTGAAGCCGGACTCGGTCTTCGCCACGGCGGCGAGGAGGGCCGGGGCGACCCCGTGCCGGGCGCCGGCCTGGTTGAACAGGTCGGCGTAGGGCACCCCGGCCACGCTGCCGCCGGCGGCCGGGGCCGGGGTGGTCGCGGCGCTCGCGCGGTCGGGGAGGACGCGGCGGATGAGGGTCGGGTTGCCGACGTCCTGCACCTTGACGACCTCGCCCTCCTGGGGCGCGGCGATCATCTTGCCGCCGCCGATGTACAGGCCCACGTGGTCGATGCCGGCCCGCGAGGAGGTGTTGTCGAAGAACACCAGGTCGCCGGGCTGGGCCTCGGCGAGCGAGGCGACCGGGCGGCCGGCGGTGGCCTGCTGCGACGACGTCCGGGGGATGCTGATGCCCAGGTCGGCGTAGACGCGCTGGGTGAACCCCGAGCAGTCCAGGCCGGTCGCCGGGTCGGTGCCGCCCCACTTGTAGGGCACCCCGAGGTACTTGCTGGCGGCGCCGACGACCTCCGCACCGGAGCCGGTGGCGGCCGCGGCCGTCGGGGTGGTCGCCGCGTCCGTGCCGGTGAGGCCGGCGGCGGAGGCGGCGCGCGCCCAGGTGGCGTGGGTGGTGAGGGGGGCGGCGAAGCGCGCCTGGATCTGGCCGATCCGGCTGTGCACCGCGGTCAGTCCGTCCACGTCCCCTCCTCCTCTCGTCGTCGTGCGGCGCCGTGCTGGCGGGTGACCAGGTCGTCGACGACCCGGGTCTCGGCCACGTCGGCGGCCCGTCGCAGGTCGGCCAGGTGCCGCTCGCGCAGGCGCTCGAGGCCCTTGGTGCGCTGCGCGGCCTCGGTCCACCGCTCGCGGACCAGGTCGGCCTGCTCCGTGCGGGCGACGGCCAGTGCCCGTGCAGCAGACACATCGGCAGCCGCGGCGGCCGATGCGACCATCGCGGCGACGAAACCGGCCCCGGTGGCCGAGGTCGGCGGGCGGCGGACGGCGAGCGCCTCGGCGTCGCGCTCGGCGCGTGCGTGCGCCTCGGCGGCGTCGCGGGCCGCGGCGGCGGCCGCGAGGGCGGCCGCGCGCTCCTCGTTGCGGCGCACCCGCAGCACCGGTTCCAGCCGGAAGGCCGGCTGCCTCACGCGGTCGTGGCGATCGCGTGCAGGCGGGCGAAGGCCTCGGCGGGCGACGTCAGGTCGTCGGTCGACTGGCGCAGGAAGGCGTCGATCTGCGGCACCAGCCGGCGGCCGCGGTCGACCAGCGGGTCGCTGCCGGGCTGGTAGGCGCCGATCTCGATCAGCTCCCGCACGTCGCGCAGCGCGGCCATCATCCGGCGGACCTCACGGGCGTCGGTCATCTGCGGCGGCGGCACGACCGCGGTGGCCACCCGGGAGATCGACTCGAGCACGTCGATGGCGGGGAAGTGGCCGGCGGTGGCCAGCTTCCGGGTGAGCACCACGTGCCCGTCCAGGATGGACCGGGCGGTGTCGGCGATCGGCTCGTTGTGGTCGTCGCCGTCCACCAGCACGGTGTACAGGCCGGTGATCGACCCGGTGGTGGACGTGCCGGCCTTCTCCAGCAGCTTGGGCATCATCGCGAAGACGCTCGGCGGGTAGCCGCGGGTCGCCGGTGGCTCCCCGGCGGACAGCCCGACCTCGCGCTGGGCCATCGCCGTGCGGGTGATCGAGTCCATCATCAGCAGCACGTCGCGGCCCTGGTCGCGGAAGCCCTCGGCGATCCGGGTGGCCACGAAGGCGGCCTTGAGCCGCACCAGCGGGGGCTCGTCGGAGGTGGCGACGACGACGACGGTGTTGGCCATCCCCGCAGGACCCAGGTCCTCCTCGAGGAACTCGCGGACCTCGCGGCCACGCTCGCCGATCAGGCCGATCACCCGGATGTCGGCGTCGGTGCCCCGGGTGATCTGGCTCAGCAGCGTCGACTTGCCCACGCCGGAGCCGGCGAAGATGCCCAGCCGCTGCCCCCGGCCGACCGGCACGAGGGTGTCCAGGGCGCGGACGCCGGTGGCCAGCTGGCGCTGCACCCGGGCGCGGGTGAGCGCGTTGGGCGTCTCGCTGGTGAGGTCGACGTACCGGACCCCGGAACCGAGCGGCCCGCGGCCGTCCATCGGCCGGCCCAGGCCGTCGAGCACCCGACCCAGCAGCGCCTCGCCGACGGGCACCTGCAGCGGCATGCCGGTGGCCCGCACCCGGGCGCCGGCGCGCACGCCGGAGAGGTCGCCCAGCGGCATGCAGGTGAGCCGCTCGCGCTGCACGGCCACCACCTCGGCCAGCAGCTGCCGGGTGCCGGTGGTGACGTCGACGAGGTCGCCGACCGCGGCGGAGACGCCCTCGGCGGTGAGGGTGAGCCCCATCGCGCCGGTGACCATGCCGGTCAGCTGCGGGCGGGCGGCGGCCCGGGCACGGTCGATCAGGTCGGAGGCGTCCAGGGCCGTCACGAGCGGAGCACCTCGCGGACCCGCTCGAGGGCGGCGCCGAGCTGGGCGTCGACGCGCTGGGTGCCGGCCTCGGCCAGCGCCCCGGCGCGTTCCACGGACTCGTCGCCGAGCACGGTGACCGAGCCGGGCAGCGCGGCGAGGGCCTCCGGCGGCACCTCGCGGAGGTCGTCGGGGTGCAGCCGGACGACGACCGGCACGTCGGTGGGGCACAGGGTCAGCGCCCGCTGCAGGGCGTCGAGGCCGGGCGCGGCGGACATGGCCAGCTCCCGGCCGAGCAGGTCGCCGACCAGCAGCAGCAGGGCGTCGAGGATGCTGTCGCGCATCTCGTCGACCACCGGTGCGGCGGTGCCGTCCAGCCGCTCGACGGCGGCGCCCATGGCGGCGGTCGCCGAGGCGAGCCGTCGTTCCCAGCGCGCCTGCACCGCTGCGAGCCGCTCCTCGGCGGCCTGCTCGGAGGCGGCCACCACCTGCTCGGCGGCGACGAGGCCCTCGGCGTGCCCGGCGGCCCAGCCCTCGCGGCGGGCCTCCTCGCGGAGCCGGCCGAGCTGCTCGGCGTAGACCTCGCCCAGCCGCATGCCGGCCCGGCCGGCGGCGGCCTCGGCGCGGCTGCCGCCGGTCGCCCCGGCCGCGGCCGGGGGCAGGTGCGGGGTGCTGTGCGGCGCGGACCGGGCCGGGCGCGGCATCGGGGCCGGCGGGGGTGGCGCTGCCGGCATCGGGGTCACCGCGTCGGCGGCCGGGCGGTCGGACCGCCGTCCCCAGACCGGTGCCTCGGCCCGGCGCTGGTAGGGCACGGCGTCGGCGGCCGAGGCCCCGCGCAGCAGCAACGTCTCGCGGGGGGTCCACGGGGCCGGCGCTGCGTCGGTGGCGTCAGGCGACGAACTCATCCTCACCACCCCGCGAGATGGTCAGCGCGCCCTGCTCCTCGAGCGTGCGGATGACCGCGACGACCTTGGCCTGGGCCTCCTCGACGGTCCGGGTGCGGACCGGGCCGAGCAGCTCGATCTCCTCGAGCAGGTTCTCCCCGGCGCGCTCGGAGAGGTTGCGGACCACCTTGTCCCGGACGTCCTGGCGGACGCCCTTGAGCGCGGTGGCCAGGTCGTTGGCCTCGACGTCGCGCAGCACCAGCTGCAGCGACCGGTCGTCGATCGTGACGATGTCTTCAAATACGAACATCTGCGAGCGGATCCGCTCGGCGAGCTCGGGGTCGCTGTTCTCCAGCCACTCCAGGATCGACCGTTCGGTGGGCCGGGAGGAGCGGTTGATGATCTCGACCAGCGTCTCGACGCCGCCGACGGTGGCCATGTCCTGGTAGGCGAGCAGCGAGCCCATCCGGCGGCCGAGCTCCTCCTCGACCATCCGGACCATCTCCGGGGCCGTGCGGTCCATCATCGCGATCCGGTAGGCGACGTCGGCCTGCTGGTCCGGCGGGAAGCCCGACAGCACCTCGGCCGACTGCGGCGCGGGGAGGTGGGCCAGGACGAGCGCGACGACCTGCGGGTGCTCGTCCTTGAGGAAGGTGACCAGCTGCCGGACGTCGCTGTTGCGCAGCGAGGCGAAGGGCAGCTCGGTGTAGACGACGTTGAGCCGGGACAGGATGCCGTCGGCCCGCTCCTCGCCCAGGCCGGCGGCGAGCACCTCGCGGGCGAACTCGACACCGCCGGTGCCGACGAAGCGGCGGGCGTTCATCAGCGTGTGGAACTCGGTGAGCACGTCGTCGACGTCGCCGCCGTCGACGTTCTCCAGCCGCATGAGCTCGCCGGTCAGCTTCTCCACCTCGGAGGGGCGCAGCTGCGCCAGGACGGCGCCGGCCTCCTCCCGGGACAGCTGGGCCAGCAGCACCGCGGCCTTGCGCAGCCCGGGGAGCTCCTTGCGCGGCACGGCGACCTGCGCGGACCGCTGGGCCGGCACCCCGGCGAGCTGCTCGACGCTGGCGATGCTCACTGCTCGGCTCCGAACTCGTCCTGCGGCCCGGTCACGGGCGCTCCCTGCGATGCTCGCTCGCTCGTCGTCCTCGAGGCGCTCACTGTCGGTTCTCCTCGTCCACGGACGCCACCGGCGTCCACCTCCTCCATCGGCAGTCCGGGGCCGCACCCGGCAGGGTGCGGCCCCGGGGGTGCCGGACGTCCGTGCTGTGCGGGCGCAGGCGCCCCGGGGTCACTTCGACTCGGCGAACCAGCCGCGCAGCATGGTGGCGACCTCGTCCGGGCGGTCGCTGACCATCTCCGAGATCTCGCCGCGCACCCGCTCGCGCTTGGCCGACTCGAGCTTTGCCTGGCGGTCGTCGAGCTCGGGGTCGCGGATGCTCTCGACCTGGATGCGCTCGTACTCCAGCGGCTCCTCGTCGAGCTCCTCGTACTCCTCCCGGCCGCGCCGGGAGCGCAGCCAGACGACGAGGACCAGCAGCGCGATGCCGAGCGCGATGCCGCCGGTCTTGACCATCGACCACATCTGCGCGGTCTTCTCCGCCTCCTCCGCCGCCTTGAGCTCGGCGGCGGCCCGCTCGGCGGCGGTGGTGTCGAACGCCATCGCGGCGACGGTGATCGCGTCGCCGCGGGTCACGTCCAGGCCGACCGCGTTGCCCACCAGCGCCTGGATCTGCTGCTGGTTGAGCGCGCCGGCGTTGGCGTCGTCCATGACCACCGAGACGGTCAGCCGGGTGATCGCCCCGGGCGCGCCCTGGACGACCTCGACGGTCTTGCCGACCGCGTTGTTCGCGGTGGTGGAGTTCTTGTCGTATGCGGAGTCGCCGCTGCCGGCGGTGCCGGTGTCCTCCGCGCCGAGCACGCCGCCGACGGCCGACCCGGTGCCGGTGTAGGTCTCGGTCGTCGTCGTCTCCGACAGCGCCGGGGTGCCCTCGACGTAGGTGTAGCTCTCGCTGGTGGTGTCCCGCTGGGAGAAGTCCAGGTCCGCCCGGACCGACACCTTGGCGTTGCCGGGACCGGCGACGGTGTCCAGGATCGACTGGGCGTTGGCCGCCAGCCGGGCCTCGTACTCCTGCTCCTGCTGGCTCTGGGCGTCGGAGGCCGCGCCGGTGGCGCCCTCGCCGGCGGCGGACAGGACCGCGCCGGTGGAGTCGGCCACGGTGACGTCGGCCGGGTCCATCTTCTCGATGCTGGAGGAGACCAGGTGGGTCACCGCCTGCACCTGCTCGCCGCCCAGCTTCGTGCCCGGCGCGAGGTCCAGTAGCACCGAGGCGGTCGGCTTGCCCTCGTCGGTCGCGAAGACCTCGTCCTTGGGCAGCGCGATGTGGACGACGGCACCGTTGACGCCGTCCAGCGCCTTGAGGGTGTTGGCCAGCTCGCCCTCGAGGGCGCGCTGGTAGGACACTTGCTGCTGGAACTCGCTGGTGGTGATGCCCTGCTCGTCGAGGAGGGCGTAGCCGGTCTCGTTCCCGGCCGGCAGGCCCTTCCCGCTCATCGCCAGGCGCAGGTCGTAGACCCGCTCGTTGGCGACCATGATCGTCTGCCCGCCGTCGGCCAGCGTGTAGCCGACGCCCTCGGCGTTGAGCTCCTCCACGATCGCCGAGGCGTCGCTGGAGGCCAGGTTGCTGAACAGCGGCGTCATGGTCGGCGCGGTGATCCAGCGGGTGAACATGAAGCCCCCGAGGACCAGCCCGGCGAGGAGCAGGCCGATGACGATCTTCTGGCCGAGGCTGATCGTCGACAGGAGGGCCTTGACCCGGTTCAGCGGGCCGGCGAGGGCTGCGGGCATCAGATCGGCATCCTCATGATCTCGGTGAAGGCCTGGACCGCCGAGTTCTTGAGGGTGACCACGGTGTCGGTGGCCAGCCGGGCCTCAGTGCTGGCGATCATGTAGTCGTGGGCGTCCTGCAGGTCGCCGGTGGCCGCCTGCAGCGCCAGGGAGTCCGCGGTGCCCTGGACGGCGTTGAGGCTGTCGATCTGGCCGGTGAGCACGGCGGCGAAGCCGCCGTCGCCGGACGCCGAGCGGACCGAGGAGGCGTTCGCGGCCCCGGCGACGCCGGTGACGTCGGTGACCCCGGGGATGCCGACGGAGGGCATCCCGAAGGAGATGCCGCTGAGGGGGGAGGTCATGGTCAGCCCTTCCCGAGCTGGAGGGCCATCTGGTAGGCCTCGGTGGCGGCTCGGATGGTCGAGAGGTTGGCCTGGTAGCCGCGCTGCGCCATGAGCAGTTGGGTCATCTGGTCGCCCAGGTCGATGTCGGGGTACCGCACGTAGCCCTCGTCGTCGGCGAGCGGGTTGTCCGGCTCGTAGGTCATCCGGCCCTCGGCGCTGCCGAGCTCGTTGCGCGCGACCCGCACCCCGCCCTGGCCGGAGCCGTACTGGACGGCCTCGGCGACGATCATGCGTTCCTGGAAGGCGCCCTCGCCGGGGGCGGCGACGGTGTTGATGTTGGCGATGTTGTCCGAGACGGCGTCCATCCACTTGCGGTGGACGAACAGCGAGGACCCGCCGATGCGCAGGGTGTCGAACGTGCTCACGTCACTGCGTCCGCAGGGCGGTGCGCAGCAGCGCGTACTTGCCGTCCAGGGCGCTGATCGCCAGCTGGTACCGCAGGCCGGTCTCGGTCTGGATGATCGTCTCGGTGTCCAGGTTGACGTTGTTGCCGTCGGTCCGGGTCGGGTCCATCGAGCGGGTGACGGCGCGACGGCCGACCTGCGGCACGTCGCCGTTGGCGATCTCGGACTGCAGCGTGGACTCGAAGTCGACCCGGCCGGCGAGGAAGCCCGGCGTCTGGACGTTGGCGATGTTGTCGGCGGTGACCCGCTGACGCTGCTGGAGTCCGGTGAGGGACGCGTGCAGCGCCGTCATGGTCGAGTCGGTGATCACCGGGCGCTCGGCAGGGAGCGACGGGGCACGTGGTACCTCCGGGTACGGCGGGACGCGCGCACAGGGGAACCTGTGCGCGTGGGGGGCCGCCGATCCGTGGCGAGATGGTGCGTTCCGTGCAGCTCTGTCATCGGCAGTGCCGGGCCCGACCATGACCAGCTGCACCCGTACGTGGGCGCACGGTCACACAACGCAACCGTCCCCGGGTCGAAGCGGGGGCTTCGACCCGGGGACGGGGGAGTGCAGGAGCGGGGTCAGAGCGCCCGGTCGATGAACGAGGCGACCGGGCGGGTGGGCGCGTAGGACATCCGGGCGGCGACGTCGCGCTGCTTCTGGCTCTGGGTGATCCGCTCGACCAGCGCCTCGGCGACGGCCAGCTGGTGCTGCAGCAGCCGGGCCGCGCGCTCGCGCAGGTCGTCGGGGAGCGGGCCGAGGTTGCTGGGCGGGATCCAGTCGGTGTGCCGGCGTCCCCAGGCCGCGATCTCCTCGGCCCGGCCGCGGGCGAGGGTCTCCTCGGCCTCGTACACGTCGCCCTCGAGGGCGCTGAGCACCGCCGGCCAGTTCCGCGCTTCGCCGACCAGGGTGGGGAAGTCCCCGACCCGGTTGCGCGCGGAGTCGCCCGCGGTGCCGCGGGCGGTCATGCCGGGCTCGAGGCGAGGGAGGCGGCGGCCTCCCGCCAGGCGTCGCGCAGCGGCTCGACGATCGACCGGCAGTCGGCGACCCGGCGCAGGTCGCCCTTCAGGATGGCCTTGCCGAGCTCGGAGATCAGCCAGTTGTAGAGCGCCGCCAGCCGGGGAGCGCCCTCCCAGGCGTCCACCTGCAGGCTCTCCAGCAGCCCGAAGACGACGTCCTGCGCGTGCTGCAGCTGTTCGGTGGCCGCGTCGCGGTCGCCGGCGGTGAGGGCGGCGTGCGCACGCTCGAGGTCCAGCGCGAGCCGGTCGTACAGCATGACCAGCAGCCGCTGCGGCGAGGCGGTGGTGACCGTGTCGCCCAGGTAGCGGGCGCGGAGGGAAGCGGTGCTCATCGGTACGGGGCTCCAGGGGGAAGACGCGGCAGCGGGGCAGGACTACTTGGAGGACTGGGACCAGGACGGCAGGCTGGCGATCTGCGAGCTGAGCCAGGACGCCTTGTTCTGCATCGAGCTCAGCGCCGTCTCCATGGCGGTGAACTGCCGGGTGATGGTGATCCGACGCATCTCGAGCCGGGTGTCCCAGGCGTCGATCCGGGCCTGGAGGTCCTTGGCCAGGGCGTCCTGGCTGGTGGCGAGCAGCACCAGGGAGCCCGTGGTCGTGTCGCTGGCGCCCTTGGCCAGCACCTCGAGCCGGGCAGCCAGGCCCACCGGCGAGGTGACGTCGTCGGCGTTGCCGCTGATCCCGTCGATGCCGGCGCTCATGACGCTCTTCTCCGCGAACGTCTTCCGGACCAGCGCGGGGTCGCTGGCCAGTTTGGCGGTGAACACGTCCTTGTCGAACTTCAGGTTGCCCTCGCGGGTCAGCTGGATGCCCACGGCGGACGCTGACGTCCCGCCCACCGTGCCGGAGACGACGCTGAGGATCTGGTTCGAGAGGTCGCGCAGCGTGCTGTCGCCCTTGAGGACGGCGGTCGCGCTGTCCGCGTCGGTGTACGATGAGACCGCAGCGAGCAGGCCGTTGGCAGCGTCGACGAGAGACTGCACCTTGGCGGCGACCGCGCTCGGGTCCTTGGCCACTGTGACGGTCGCCGTCTCGTCGGCCTTGCTCACCGTGATCGACGTGTCGGCCAACAGTCCGGTGAAGGTGTTGGTGTCGCTGAAAACCTCGAGGCTGCTCTCGCCGAGCAGGAGCTTGGCGTCCTTGCCCGTCGTCGCGGTCGTCCAGCCGGTGCCGTCGCCGACGACGAAGCCGGCCTTGGCCCCCGTCGTGGTGGCGGTCACCTGCAGCCGGTACTCGCCGTCCTTGATCTTGACGGCGGACGCGGTCACGCCCTTGTCGGCGGAGTTGATCGCAGCCACCGTGTCGGCCAGCGTGGCGCCAGCGGCGTTCGCGGTGGTGATCGGGATGGACGTGGTCGTCCCGTTCGAGGTGAAGGTGAAGGTGCCGGCGCCGTAGAGCTGGTCGGTGCCGGTGAACGTCGCATTGCTGATCGTGGAGTGCGTGGTGGCGAGCTGCTTGACGGTGAAGGTCACCGAGCCGCCGACGGCGGTGGCGCCGGCCGAGGCGGCGACGGTGGTGCTGGAACTGCCTGCCTTCACGGCGCTCCAGGTCGAGTCCGCGGTGAGCGCAGCTGCGGCGGTGCGCAGGGCGTCGAACCGGGTGTTGACCGCGCGGTAGGCGGTGGCGTCGGCGTTCGTCGCCGACAGCTGCTTCTTGAGCAGGGTCTGCGGGTTCGCCTCGACCTGCATGAGCTGGCCGATCATCGAGTCGTAGTCGATGCCCGAGACCAGCCCCGTGCTCACGCTCATGCCAGCCATGCGGTACCTCCGGTGCTCGGGACGGGGAGTGCAGTGAGGGGGGAGGCCCGAGGGCCTCCCCCCTCACCGGGTGTTCAGGTGGTGCGGGTGGATCAGCCCAGCAGCTTCAGGATGCCCTGCGGGGCCTGGTTGGCCTGGGCCAGCATCGCGGTGCCGGCCTGGCTCAGGATCTGCGTACGGGTGAAGTTCGTCATCTCCTGGGCCATGTCGGTGTCGCGGATCCGGCTCTCGGACGCCGACAGGTTCTCGACGGCGACGTTGAGGTTGTTGATGGTGTGCTCGAACCGGTTCTGCAGCGCACCCAGGTTGGCCCGGGTGGTGGAGACGGTCTTGATGGCGTTGTCCAGCGCGTCGATCGCCGCGGAACCACCGGAGCCGGCGTTGGAGAACGTGGCCGTCCCGGTGACGCCGGCGCCGGCGATGGCCAGCTGGCCCGTGGTGGAGCCGGTGGGGCCGTTGGCGGTGAGCTGGCCGTAGTTGCCGACGGTGACCTTGAAGCCGCTGCTGCCGGTGAGGGCGTCGAACGACTTCTGCAGCAGGGCCTGGTTCTTCCCCGCAGCGACCGCCGTGCCGGCGGTGTCCCACCCGGCGACGGACACGGTCTGGGCACCGGCGCTCTTGAGGTCGAGCGTGATGACCGGGCCCGTGGTGGCGGCGAAGTTGACGGCGTTGGGACCGAAGGACCACTGCGGACCGCCGGCCGTCACGTCGACGGTGTTGACGCCCAGGCCCAGCGCGGACATGGCCGTGTTGAGGGTGACGTCGATGCTGTCGGTGGCGGTGGTGTTGGCGCCCACCTGGAACTTGCCGGCGTAGTTGCCGTCGAGCAGCGCCTTGCCGTTGAACTTGGTGGTGGACGCGATCCGGTCCAGCTCGGACTTGAGCTGGGTGACCTCGGCCTGGATGTTGGACTTGGCGTCGCCGTTCAGACCACCGTCGTTGCTGGCCTGGACCGACAGGTCACGCATGCGCTGCAGGATCGAGTGCGTCTCGGTGAGCGCACCTTCAGCGGTCTGCACGACCGAGATGCCGTCCTGGGTGTTGCGGACGGCGACCTTGACGCCACCGATCTGCGAGCGGAGGCCCTCGGAGATGGCCAGGCCCGCTGCGTCATCGGCGGCACGGTTGATGCGGAAACCGGAGGACAGCTTCTCCAGCGACTTCCCCATCTGGCTGTCGGTGACCGACAGGTTGCGGTACGAGTTCATCGCCGCGATGTTGTTGTTGACGCTCAGACCCATGGTGTTCCTCCGTGGACGTGGGTTTCGGGTTGTCCGCTGCATCCGTGCTGCGGGGTGTTGCCTCACTGGGATCGGCGGGCGGCCACGGGTTCTTGACCCGAAACGGCGACTCTCTTCGAGAGCTGCGAGGGGAGCGTCCCTGCGCCGGCGCGGCGGTGCCGGCACAGCAGTGAGGGGGAGGCCCGGGGGCCTCCCCCTCACTGGGTGGTGCTGGTGGTGTGGGCGGGTCAGCCGAGCAGGCGGAGGATGCCCTGCGGGGCCTGGTTGGCCTGGGCCAGCATCGCGGTGCCGGCCTGGGTCAGGATCTGGGACCGGGTGAAGTTCGTCATCTCCGACGCCATGTCGGTGTCGCGGATCCGGCTCTCGGACGCCGTCAGGTTCTCGACGGTGACGTTGAGGTTGTTGATGGTGTGCTCGAACCGGTTCTGCAGCGCACCCAGGTTGGCCCGGGTGGTGGAGACGGTCTTGATGGCGTTGTCCAGCGCGTCGATCGCCGCGGAACCACCGGAGCCGGCGTTGGAGAACGTGGCCGTCCCGGTGACGCCGGCGCCGGCGATGGCCAGCTGGCCCGTGGTGGAGCCGGTGGGGCCGTTGGCGGTGAGCTGGCCGTAGTTGCCGACGGTGACCTTGAAGCCGCTGCTGCCGGTGAGGGCGTCGAACGACTTCTGCAGCAGGGCCTGGTTCTTCCCCGCAGCGACCGCCGTGCCGGCGGTGTCCCACCCGGCGACGGACACGGTCTGGGCACCGGCGCTCTTGAGGTCGAGCGTGATGACCGGGCCCGTGGTGGCGGCGAAGTTGACGGCGTTGGGACCGAAGGACCACTGCGGACCGCCGGCCGTCACGTCGACGGTGTTGACGCCCAGGCCCAGCGCGGACATGGCCGTGTTGAGGGTGACGTCGATGCTGTCGGTGGCGGTGGTGTTGGCGCCCACCTGGAACTTGCCGGCGTAGTTGCCGTCGAGCAGCGCCTTGCCGTTGAACTTGGTGGTGGACGCGATCCGGTCCAGCTCGGACTTGAGCTGGGTGACCTCGGCCTGGATGTTGGACTTGGCGTCGCCGTTCAGACCACCGTCGTTGCTGGCCTGGACCGACAGGTCACGCATGCGCTGCAGGATCGAGTGCGTCTCGGTGAGCGCACCTTCAGCGGTCTGCACGACCGAGATGCCGTCCTGGGTGTTGCGGACGGCGACCTTGACGCCACCGATCTGCGAGCGGAGGCCCTCGGAGATGGCCAGGCCCGCTGCGTCATCGGCGGCACGGTTGATGCGGAAACCGGAGGACAGCTTCTCCAGCGACTTGCTCATCTGGCTGTCGGTGATGGCCAGGTTGCGGTACGAGTTCATCGCCGCGATGTTGTTGTTGACGGACAGACCCATGGTGTTCCTCCTTGGACAGGGCGACCGCGGCATCCGTGCCGCAGTCGTTGCTCCCCTGTCAACGGACGGGACCGGGAGGTCCTTGAGGACTTCGCGGCAGATTCCGCGGAGGTCCCCCCATGGGGTGGGCCGGCCGCCGTCAGGCCAGCAGGGCCAGCACGCCCCTCGCCGTCTGGTTGGCCTGGGACAGCATGGCGGTGCCGGCCTGGGTGAGGATCTGCGTGCGGCTGAACGCTGTCATCTCCGACGCCATGTCGGTGTCCCGGATCCGGCTCTCCGCCGCGGCGGTGTTGTCCAGTGCCGCGCTCACCTTGGCGACGTTGTGCTCGAACCGGTTCTGCACCGCGCCGAGCTCGGCCCGCACGGTGGACACCTGCCCGATCGCGGCCTCGACCGCGGCCAGGGCCGTGTCGGCGTCGGTGCCGACGTCCAGGCCGCCGACCCCGAGACCGGCGGCGTCCAGGGCGGCGATGCCGACGTCGATGGTGTGGCCGACGTCGGCGCCGACCTGGAAGGTGGTGCGGTAGCTGCCGTCCAGCAGCTGCCGGCCGCTGAATCGGGTGGCGTCGGCGACCCGGTCGAGCTCGGCGGTCAGCTGGGCGAACTCGGTCTGCACGTCGGCCCGCGCGGCCGGGTCCAGCCCCCCGGTGCTGGCGGCCTGCACGGCGAGGTCGCGCATCCGGTGCAGCAGGCTGTGGGTCTCGGTGAGCCCGCCCTCGGCCGTGCGCAGCACCGAGATGCCGTCCTGGGTGTTGCGCAGCGCGACCGCCAGCCCGCCGACCTGGGTCCGCAACCCCTCGGACACCGCGAGCCCGGAGGCGTCGTCGGCGGCGCGGCTGATCCGGCGGCCCGAGGACAGCCGCTCCACCGAGGTGGTCTGCTGGCGGTCGGCGGTGGCGAGGCTGCGCACGGAGCTGAGCCCTGACATGTTGGTACCGACAGTCACGCTCATGCGGGCCCTCCGTGGACAGGGGACGAGACGGGGACCGCCGCGTCCGTGCGGCGGGAACGGTCTCTTCTACGGTCGGCCGGAGCTGGTCTTGACCCGAACGGCCGGGGCCGTCGGTGCGCGTGGTGCAGGGGGTGCCGGTCAGGCCGGCTGCGCCGCCGGGTCGCGTTCGGGCAGCACCCAGCCGCGCGAGCGGGGGCGCGGCTGGGGGACCGCGGGAGCGAGCTGCTGGGGGAGGGCGGCGGCCGGCGCGGAACCGGTCCGGCGGCCGGCGAGCTGGCGGGCCGCGACCCGGTCCACGTATGCCCGCTGCTGGTTGCGGGCCCGCACCCCGCCGTCGGCCGGGACCGCCGTGCCGTCCCACACCTCGCTCATCGCGGCGTGCAGCAGGGTCAGCGCGCGGGCGCGCATCTGCGACACCCGCGAGAGCGTGACGCCGAGGGAGTCGGCGATGTCGGTGAGCGACTCGTCGCCGAAGAAGTTGCGCTCGACGACCTCGTCGAGCCGATCGGGGAGCGCCTGGACGGCCTCGTGCAGGTGCCGGGCACGCTCGGTGCGCAGCAGCGCGCGCTCGGGGGAGTCGCCGGTGTCGGGCAGGTCCAGCGAGCCGCCGTCGTGGGTGGTCTCGGCGTCGATGCTGACCATCACGGCGCGGTGGACGTCGATCTGCAGCGAGTCCAGGTCCGAGCGCGCGACGCCGAGGCTCGTGGCCAGCTCGGCCTTCGTCGGCGGGCGCCCGAGGCTGATGGTCAGCGCGTCGGTGGCGGCGTCGGTGCGCCGGGCCGCGGCGCGGACCGAACGGCTGGCCCAGTCGCCGGAGCGCAGCTCGTCGAGGACCGCGCCCTGCAGGCGGGGGAGGGCGTAGGTGGCGAACGTGGCGCCAGCCGCGGGGTCGAAGCGGCGGGCCACCTCGACCAGCGCGATGCTCGCGCAGGAGAGCAGGTCGTCCCGGCTGACGTGGCTGGGGAGCGAGATGCGCGATGCCACCGCGTTCACCGCGAACTGGGCCAGCGGGAGGTGGGTGGTCACCAGCGCGTCGACGTCGGCAGGTCGGCGCTGACTCACGGTGGGGCTCGCTGCGGTCACGCCTCCTGTCTCGGCGGGTCCCGGCCCGCGCGGGACCGTCGGCGCGGAGATTTTCACCGAGCCCGCCCCGCCTCTCGGCTTGACCGGGCCCGGCGCCGTGCCGAAGGGAGATCGACAGTTCCCGCCGGACCCGGTGGGACGAGGCCTGCACCACGGGCTGCACACGACGACGGAAAGGCGGCCGGCATGGACCACCAGCACCTGTCGACGTTGCTCTGGCGAGAGCAGGAACTGCTCGACCTGCTGCTCTTCAAGGCCGAGGAGAAGCAGTACCTGATCCTCACCGGCAAGAGTCGATGGCTCGCCCGGATCGCCCACGAGATCGAGGTGGTCCTGGAGCAGCTGCGCACCCTCGAGGTCGAGCGCGCCGCGGCCACCGAGCAGATCGCCGGCCGGCTCGGCCTGGACGCCAACCCCTCGCTGCGCCAGCTCGCGGACTCCGCGCCGGCGCCGTGGAACGACCTCTACGCCAAGCACCACGAGGCGCTCCTGGTGCTGGTGAGCGAGCTGCGCGGCCTGTCCGACGCCAACCGGGAGCTCATCGAGAGCGGCCTGGCCGTCATCAACGACGCGCTGACCTCCTCCCAGCCGGCCGCCACCGCCGGCACGTACACGCAGAACGGCCGGGCGTCCGGCAACGCCTACCGCTCGGTCACCCTGGACGGCGCACTGTGAGCACGTTCTCCGGTCTGAACACCGCGACCACCGCGCTGTGGGCGCAGCAGCGCGGACTGGACGTCACCGGTCAGAACATCGCCAACGTCAACACCGCCGGCTACTCCCGGCAGCGCGCAGAGCTGCAGTCGGTGGGCGGCAACGCCGTCCCGGCGATCTACGCGAAGAGCAACCAGGTCGGCCAGGGCGTGGACGCCGACAAGGTGATCCGCATCCGCGACACCTTCCTCGAGGGCCGCGCGCAGCTCGAGAGCGCTGAGACCGCCAGGATGACCGCCAAGGAGAACGTCCTCGCCCAGATCGAGCAGGCGTTCCGGGAGCCGGGGGAGACCGGGATCTCGGCGAAGCTCACCGCGGTCTTCACCGCCTGGGGCGACGTGGCCAACAAGCCCACAGAGGACGGCGGCCGAACGGCGGTGCTGCAGAAGACGGCCACCCTGGTGGCCGAACTGCACACGACCAGCTCCAACCTGGACAAGCAATGGGACCAGACCCGGGACAGCCTGGACGTGCTGGCCACCGGGGTGAACGCCAAGGCGCAGTCGATCGCCGACCTGAACACCGCCATCAAACGGGCCACCCAGTCCGGGCTGCCCGCCAACGAGCTCGCCGACAAGCGCGACGTGCTGGTGATGGACCTCGCCGTGTCGATCGGGGCCACGGTCACCCCCGGCAACGACGGTCAGGTCAACGTCGTCGTCGCTG
This sequence comes from Modestobacter versicolor, assembly GCF_041028285.1. Lineage (GTDB taxonomy): Bacteria > Actinomycetota > Actinomycetes > Mycobacteriales > Geodermatophilaceae > Modestobacter > Modestobacter versicolor_A. The sequence goes on from NZ_JABGDB010000001.1 coordinate 137,240, forward strand.
GCGCGCAGATCGTCTCCGGGGGCTCCACGGTCAGGATCAAGGTCGAGGGCACGCGGGTCCCTGGGGAAGCCGCGGTCGGGAACCCCGCGTTCGTGACCGACCCTGGCGGGACCCGGCTGGCCGTCGGTGGCACTGCCGGCGGCGCGCTCACCGCGCTGACCGACACCATCCCGGGATACCAGGCGCAGCTGGACGCCGTCGCTGTCGGACTGGCCACCGAGGTCAACGCGGCGCACACGGCGGGCTACGACAAGAACGGTGCCGCCGGTGAGCCGGTGTTCCGCGACGGGACGGGTCCCGGCCCGGTCGACCTCACCAAGGTCACCGCGGCCAACATCACCCTGCGGATCACCGACCCTGCCAAGCTGGCCGCCGCATCGACCCCCCCGATCCCGCCGGTCGCGGGACCGCCGGCTGTCGCAGCGAAGCCGTCGGCGGACGGTGGCAACGCAGCAGTCTTCGCCGCGATGGCCAAGTCCGGCAACGGGGTGGCCACCGTCTACCGCCAGCTGATCGTCAACCTCGGGGTCGAGGCGTCGGTGGCCACCAGCAACCTGCAGACCCAGACGGTCGTCGCCGCCCAGGTGGACGCCTCCCGGGAGTCGGTGTCCGGGGTCAGCATCGACGAGGAGATGACCAACATGCTGCAGTTCCAACACGCCTACTCCGCAGCAGCGCGGATGATCACCGCCATCGACGAGACGCTCGACGTGCTGATCAACCGCACCGGCCGAGTGGGGCTGTGACCTGATGCGGATCACCCAGCGCTCCCTCGCCGTCACCAGCCTGCAGGGGCTGAACCGCAACATGGACGCGATCGCCAAGCTGCAGGCCCAGCTGACGTCGGGCAAGACGATCAACAAGCCCTCGGACGACCCGACCGGCACGAACGCCGCGATGCAGACCCGTCAAGAACTGGCCGGCGCACTGCAGTACAGCCGCAACATCACCGACGGCATCGGCTTGCTCGACGCCGCGGACTCGGCGCTGCAGAACATGGTCAAGCAGGTGCAGAACGTGCGTGCGCTGACCGTGAAGGGGCTCAACGACGGCGCGTTGTCCCTGGCCTCCCGGGAGGCCATCGCCACCGAGATCAGCGGCATCCGCGGCAGCCTGCTGGGGCTGGCGAACACCGCGGTGCAGGGACGGCCCATCTTCGGCGGCGTGACCAGTGGCCCGACGGCCTATGACGCGACGACCGGCGCTTACACCGGCTTCGGTGGGGGTGGCGGGGCGCCCGTGGTCCCGATCACCCGCCAGGTCTCCGACGCGGACGCGATCCGGGTGGACATCACCGGCCCGGAGGCATTCGGAGACCCGACTGCCGGCGATCTCTTCGCACTCGTCGGAGTCATCGCCACCGACGTCGTCGCCGACCCGGCGGCATTGGTCGGACACCTCGAGCGACTAGACATCGCGCTGAACCGCATGCTGACCGCCGCCGCGGACATCGGCACCCGGACCAACCGGATCGAGACCGCGCAGCAGGTGAACAAGGACTTGCAGCTGTCGTTGACCAGCCGCTCGGCGAGCATCGAGAACGTCGACCTGGCCAAGACGATCATGAACCTGCAGATGCAGCAGACCGGTTACGAGGCGGCGCTGGGGGTCACTGCGAAGGCCCTTCAGCCCACTCTGCTGGACTTCCTGCGCTGACCGCGCGGCAGGCACGCCCGTTTCCGGGCGCCACCTGCCGAGAAGGACAGCAGGAGCGGCCCACCCGGGTGGGCCGCTCCAGTCCCGCCACCGGGCGGGGCGATGCCACGGACGGCCACCACTGACCCATGGAGGGGTACCCATGCTCACTCTCACCCGCAGCGTCGGCGAGAGCATCCGGATCGGCGAGGACATCGAGGTCTACGTCGTCGAGGTGCGCGGCGGGACCGTGCGGCTCGGCTTCAAGGCCCCCCGCGAGGTGGTGATCCACCGCGAGGAGGTCTACCGCCAGATCGCCGAGGCGAAGAGCCTGGCCGCTGAGGTCGCCGCCGACGCGCTGGGCGCCCTGGCAGCATTCGCACCAGCGTCGGAGCCCGCTCCTCGTCAGGATGTGCCAACACAATGATCGAACCAGACCAATAACCGCTCGTCCCGTACGCCTCACTGGTCACACGGCGGCGAGTCTCGCCGTCGAGGTGTTCGTTCTTGCGCAAGTCTTCCCCCACAGCGCCACGGTTACAGGGGGAGACGAACATGGAACTCAGCGCACACGCACTCGAGTCGGCCACCGGTGTCGACCTCCGGGTCGACACGTCCGGCAGCGACGACCGCGACGCCTTCGGCACGGTCGACGCGCTGGAGCCGGTCTGCCCCTCGGCGATGTACCCCGAGACCGTGGTCGTGCACGTGCAGCTCCGGCCGCGCCGGTCCTCGACCCGCCGCTGCCTCGCCGCCCTGTCCGCGCTGGCCACCCGGCACGACGCCGTCCCGTTCGCCCTCACCGGGCTCGGCGGCGACGACCGGGTGGTCCGCGTGACGGTCGGTGTCGAGCTCGGCCCGCGCGAGCTGATCGCCAAGTTCTCCGACGAGGCGCAGGCCGCCTACGCCTTCGTCGACGGTCTGTTCACCGACCTCTACGACTACATGCCGGTCTACGTGGGCGAGCCCAGCGAGGCCGAGCGCGCCGCCGCCGCCGGGGTCCTCGAGGCCGCCGAGACCCCCCGCCCGCGCGTCGCCGCCCCGCGGATCCCCTCCCCGCGCCGGCCGTCGGACCTCGCCGCCGGTACCCGGGTCGCCGTCTCCGTCTGACCTCCCGGGCAGCTCCGGGGCCTCACCCGGAGCGACCCGCACGCCGGTCCGCCGGCACCCCGCACGTCCACTCCGCCCACCTGCACTTCCCCTCAGGAGGACCGGTGTCCGAGAACGAACTCGCCGCCCAGCACGTCGCCACGACCCCGACCGACGCCGGTCCGCGCTCCACCGCGCAGGCCGCCGAGGAGCGCCGCATCCGCGAGCCGCTCGTCTTCGGTGGCCTCCCCGAGGCCGAGGGGTGGGCGCTCGCGCCCATCACCCCCCGCGACCGGGTGCACTTCCGCACCGACCGGGAGCTGCCGCTGGGCACCTTCCGGCAGGCGCTGCCGGCCGGCGTCACGGTCACCTACGACGAGGGCGACGGCCTGTACCGCGTCGACGGCGAGCCCGGCTCCGCCGACGCGCTGGCCGCGCTGATCCGCGCCTGGTGCGCCACCGAGGGCTACACCACCGTCGGGCTGCGCCCGGAGACCGGCGTCCGCCGCCGGGCCCCCCGCGACCTGCCGCCGGCCTTCCTGGCCGACCTGTGCCGGCACTACTGCCGGGTCAGCCTCAAGCGCCTGCAGCGCAACATGTCGACGATCCGGCTGCACCTGCCCGACAACGACGACATCGACCAGCAGGTGGCCGAGTGGGTGCTCAAGGCCGTGTCCACCTACGACGAGACCAAGTCGGTGCCCTTCGGCGCCTACCTCGCCACCCAGCTGTCGAAGTGGGTGCACGACCTCGGGCGCAACGCCTACGGCCGGACCGCCGCCGACACCGAGAACAAGCAGCAGAAGGCGGTCGCGGCCTTCACCGCCGAGCACCAGCGCCGCCCCAGCGAGAAGGAGCTCGCCGCCTACATGGGGCAGAGCGTGGCCACCCTGCGCCGCAACTCGCAGACCGTCGCCACCCTCAACGGGCTGCGCAACCTGCAGTCCCTGGACGGCGGCGCGGACGCCGTCGAGTTCGTCCTCCCGGACAGCTCCGAGGTGCCCGACGAGATCATGGGCGAGGCCGAGCAGACGCTGCTGTCGCACGCGCTGACCGCGGCCTGCGCCCCCGACCCGACCGCGCGCCGCGACCAGCGGGCGGCCCAGCCGAACGTGCTGGGCTGGGCGACCTGGTACCTGACCACCTGGGGCGGGCAGACCAAGACGCAGCTCTCGGCCGACCTGGGCACCTCGGTGCGCAACATGAACGTGCACGCCGACCGCGCCGAGCGGGCGCTCAAGGAGCGGCTGGCCGAGCTCGCCGGATAGCGGTGCAGCAGGCCGACCCGGCCCGTCCTCCCCGTCGGGGAGGGCGGGCCGTCGTCGTCCCCGGGATGGTTGCAGACCGGGAAAACTGACCCCCGCCACGGGTCCACCGGGCCTCCAACCTGCCGATATCCCTCGTGTGACCGCACCGGGGACCCTCCGCCGCACCGCGGCGACCGGCCGGCCGGGCGCCCCGCTCGACGTCGTCGGCCGGACGGCGCGGGCATGAGCCTGCCGCCGGTCCACGACCCGGCCCTGGACGTCCTCGTGCCGCACTGGCTCAGCTCCGCCGACCGCCAGGAGGTCGAGCGCGCCATCCGGTCCGCCCTCGACGGCGCGCCGGTGCACCCGGTCGCCGCCGTCCACCTCGCCGAGGTGCTCACCGAGCTGCACGTCGCCGCGGCCCGCGAGGTCGTCTGGCCGGCGCCGGCCGCCCGGGTCCGCCGGGCCACCGGCTGGGGCGCGGACGTCGTCCCGGTCCGGCTGTCGGCCGTGGAGCTGGCCAGCGTGCTGTCCCTGCCGGGACTGGGACCGCTCGCCCGCGAGGCGCTGGCCGGCGGGCGCAGCGCATGAGCGAGGCGTTGTTCGGGTCCCCGACCGGGCTGCTGCAGCGGCTGAACCGGGCCGAGGTCCGGGTGCCCGACGTGCGGGCGGCCGTCGACCGGCTCGCCGCCCTCGACCTCGGGCCCGAGGTCGGCCTGACCGTGCTGGACGGCGTGCGCGGCCCGATGCTGGTGCTCGACGACGCCGGCCGGCGCACCCGGGTGCTGCTCGGCGAGCTGGCCGTGGAGATGACCCGGTCCCGGGTCGCCGCCACCGCCGACGGGGTGGGGGCGGCGCTGACGGCGTGGCTGGCCCGCCGGCCGGTGCCCGACCGGGTCGCCGCCGCCGAGGGCGTCGCCGTCCTGGACTGGACCGACGACCGGCAGACCGCGCTGGGCTGGCGGGTCGTCGTCGTCCGCGACGGGCTCGTCGTCCCGTGGCGGCCCTCGCGCACCGCGACCCTGCCCTCGGTGCACCAGACCCGCTCCAGCGCGCTGGGCCGTGCGGCGGTCGTCGCAGGGCAGCTGCGGGTGCAGGGCCCGATCGGGCTCTGGACCGCGACGGACGCCCCCGGCATCGACAGCGCCGTGCTGGTCCGGCCGGAGTCGCTGCTCGCCGAGCTGGCCCGGCACGGTCTGCGGCTGCGCGACGCCCACCTGGTGGTCACCCCGCGCCGTCCGGTCGCCTGCGCCGAGGCCCCGGTGGCCCGCCGGCTGGTGGCCGAGGCGACCGATGCCAGCGCCACCCTGCCCTGGCGGACGGTCGCCGACCTCGGCTGGGCCTGACCCGGACCGGTCGGCTCAGGTGAGGCTGCCGTACTCCCAGTGCCACGGCTCGGGGTTCTGCCCGCCAGCCGCCGCCCAGTCGGGGTGCACCCAGCCGTACTGACCCGCGTTGCCCTGCATCCACGCCGTCTGCGCGGTGCCGAACACGTTGACCCCGCCGCAGAGGTCGACCGCCAGCGCCCAGCCGTGGTTCGACGTCCCGGGCACCGCGGTGATCTTCGGCTTCCGGTGGTGCGCGTCGACCTGGGCGCTCAGCGATCGGTAGGAGTCGGTGATGCACAGCGGCGAGCCGAAGGCGGCCGCGTACGCCGCCGACATCGCGTTGTAGGCGGCGGCGGCGTCGCAGCGCAGCCGGTGCCCGTCGCCGATGGTGCACAGCTCGTCGCGGGGGATCTGACCGTTCGACCAGCCACCCCACGCACCGCTCACCGGGCCGGACGCTGCGCCGGGCGGGGGGAGCGGGGCGCTGCAGGTGGCGGGCGTGCCGGTCGCGGCGACCGGCGGCGGGGTCGGTGCCGACGGCGGCACGGTCACCCGGACGGCGGTGCGCAGGTCGGCCACGTCGCGGACGGCGACCTGCCAGCGGTCGGCCGACGCGGACAGCACGCTGGTACCGCCGAGGTAGAGGCCGACGTCGTCCAGGCCGGAGCGTGGGTCGGTGCTGAAGACCAGGTCGCCGACCTGCAGCTGGCCGACCGGCACCGGGGTGCCCCGGGACCACTGGGCGGCGAGGTCGGCGGGCAGGCCGACGCCGGCCTGCGTCCAGGCGGTCGAGACGAGGCCGGCGCAGCTGAACCCGTCGAACCCGGTGGCGTCGACCAGGTAGGGCCGGCCCAGCTGGGCGAAGGCGGCGCTGACCGCGGCGACGGTCTCGGCGGGGAGCACCGTGACCACCCGCCCGGCGGTGAACGTGGTGGCCACACCGGCGATCGGGGTGCCTGCGGCGTCACGGAGCGGGGCGAGCCCGTCGGGCAGCGCGCCGGTGTCGGCCAGCTCGGCCGCGGGCGGCGGGGTGATGCCGGCGGCGGAGAGCAGGCCGAGGTAGCCCTGCCAGTCGGCCAGCGCCGCGGTGTTGCGGGCCTGCTGCGCGGTGGAGGTCGGGTCGGTGGCCAGCGCGGCCCACTGGGCGGCGACGGTCGGGTCGAGGCCGGCGACCAGCTCGCGGGCCCCGGCCAGCACGGTGGCGGCCTCGGCCCGGGCGGCGGCCGCAGCGGACTCGGCGGCCCGGGCGGCGTCGGTGTGCTCGGCGGCCCGCACGGCCGCCGCGGCGGCGTGGGCGACGCGGACGTCCTGCGCGCGGCTCAGCTGCTCGGCGAGCCCCTGGGCGTGCAGCACGTCGGCAGTGCCGGCGGGGGTGTGCAGCGACAGCTGGGCGAGCGGCCAGCGCTCGTCGGCGCTGCGCCGGTAGAGGGTGTCGGCGTAGTCGCCGACGGTCGCGCGGTCACCCGTCACGAGCGCGCTCGCGGCGGCGCCGGCCGCGTGCGCCTGCCGCGCCCGGGCCTCGGCATCGGTCGCCTCGGCCAGCGCTGCCCGGTAGCGGGTGGTGGCGTCGGCCAGGGTGGTCGCGGTCGTCCCGGCCGCACTGGTGGCCGCGGCCGGCTGGGGCAGCTGACCTGCCTCGGTCGGCGGCTGGGGGAACGCGGCGAGCAGGGTGAGGGCCAGCGTCGTGCCGACCAGGACGGCGAGCCGCCGTCCCCAGTGCCGGAGCGCGCCCGGGGTGCGCCGGCGGGGGACCGGACGCCGCGGCGGCGCCGGACGGCGGCCGGACGGCGGCCGGCCGCGCCCGGAGGAGGGACGGCGGGACGGGGGCCGTGACCGCTGGGGTGACCCCTGCGGCCGGGGACGGGGACGACGCGCGGCGTCCTGCGCGCGTGGTGCCGGCACCGTCGCCCCCCTGGCTCGTCCGTGAGATCGGTCCGGGCGCCTGGGGGCGCCCGGTGTCTCGATCCCATCGACGTGCCCGGGGGGTCGGTGTAGGTCCCTCACCGGTTCGGAGGACGTGGCTCACCCCATCGGGGGGAGCCCGCGCACACGACGAGGCCCCGCCGTCCACGGGGGACGGCGGGGCCTGGTGTCGTGCGGGTGCAGCCGCTAGCGGTTGCCGATCTCCACGAACGCGCGCTCGGTCTCGCCGGTGTAGACCTGCCGCGGGCGGCCGATCTTGGTGGCCGGGTCCTCGATCATCTCGCGCCACTGGGCGATCCAGCCGGGCAGCCGGCCGAGCGCGAACAGCACGGTGAACATCTTGGTCGGGAAGCCCATGGCCCGGTAGATGAGGCCGGTGTAGAAGTCGACGTTCGGGTAGAGCTTGCGCTGGATGAAGTAGTCGTCGGAGAGGGCGATCTCCTCCAGGCGACGGGCCAGGTCCAGCAGCTCGTTGTTGCCGCCGAGCTTGTTGAGCACCGTGTCGGCGGTGTCCTTCACCAGGGCCGCGCGCGGGTCGTAGTTCTTGTAGACCCGGTGGCCGAAGCCCATCAGCTTGACGCCGGGCTCCTTGTCCTTCACCCGGGCGACGAAGCGGTCGATGTCGCCGCCGTCGCGCTTGATCGACTCCAGCATCTCCAGCACCGACTGGTTCGCCCCGCCGTGCAGCGGGCCGAACAGCGCGTTGATGCCGGCGGAGACCGACGCGAAGAGGTTGGCGTGCGAGGAGCCGACCAGCCGCACCGTGGAGGTGGAGCAGTTCTGCTCGTGGTCGGCGTGCAGGACGAAGAGCATGTCCAGCGCCTTGACCAGCTCCGGGTCGGCCTCGTACGGCTCGGCGGGGAACCCGAAGGTCATCCGCAGGAAGTTCTCCACCAGGCCCAGCGAGTTGTCCGGGTAGAGGAACGGCTGGCCCACGGACTTCTTGTAGGCGTAGGCGGCGATCGTCGGCAGCTTCGCCAGCAGCCGCAGCGTGGAGATCTCCACCTGGCGCTGGTCGAAGGGGTCCAGCGAGTCCTGGTAGAAGGTCGACAGGGCGCTGACCGCCGAGCTGAGCACCGGCATCGGGTGCGCGTCGCTCGGGAAGCCCTTGAAGAACTGCTTGAGGTCCTCGTGCAGCAGCGTGTGCCGCCGGATCCCCTGGTCGAAGGTGGCCAGCTGGTCGGCGGTGGGCAGCTCGCCGTGGATCAGCAGGTAGGAGACCTCGAGGAAGCTGGCCTTGCCGGCCAGCTGGTCGATCGGGTACCCGCGGTAGCGCAGGATCCCCTGGTCGCCGTCGATGTAGGTGATCGCCGACGTGCAGGCCGCGGTGTTGACGAACCCGATGTCCAAGGCGACCTGGCCGGTGGTGGCCAGCAGTTTGCTGGTGTCGATGCCCTCGGACCCCTCGGTCGAGGGGATGACCGGCAGGGGCAGTTCGCCGCCCGGCCAGCGCAGGGCCACGTCTGGGGTGCTCGCTGTCTCGCTCATCAGGGCAGCACGCTACTCAGTCCTCGCCGTTGTGCGACACGACCCCGCCGCGGGCCCCTCTGCCGGGGCCCGCCGCGAGCCTGTGAGGGGTGGGGGCAGAGGGGTCCTTCCTCAGGGGTGGGTCATGGACAGCACGTCGAGGGCGGCGTCCAGCTGCTCCTCGGTGAGCTTCCCCTGCTGCACGTAGCCGCGCTCCACGACGACCTGGCGGATCGTCTTCTGCTCGGCCAGCGACTGCTTGGCGACCTTGGCCGCCTCCTCGTAGCCGATGTACTTGTTCAGCGGCGTGACGATGGACGGCGAGGACTCGGCGTAGGTGCGGCACTGCTCGACGTTGGCGGTGACCCCGTCGACGCAGCGGTCGGCCAGCAGCCGGGAGACGTTGGCCAGCAGCCGGATCGACTCCAGCACGTTGCGGGCCATCAGCGGCAGCGTGACGTTGAGCTCGAAGACCCCGGTGGTGCCGGCGTAGGTGACCGCCGCGTCGTTGCCGATGACCTGGGCGCCCACCTGGATCACGGCCTCGGGGATGACCGGGTTGACCTTGCCCGGCATGATCGAGCTGCCCGGCTGCAGGTCGGGCAGGGCGATCTCGCCCAGGCCGGTGCGCGGTCCGGAGCCCATCCAGCGCAGGTCGTTGGCGATCTTGATCAGCCCGACGGCGATGGTCTTGAGCTGGCCGGAGCCCTCCACCAGGGCGTCGCGCGAGCTCTGCGCCTCGAAGTGGTTGCGCGCCTCCGACAGCGGGAGCTCCAGCTCGGCGGCCAGCCGCTCGATGATGGCGGCGGCGAACCCGGGCGGGGTGTTGATGCCGGTGCCGACGGCGGTGCCGCCCAGCGGCAGCTCGCCGATGCGGGGCAGGGAGGCCTGCAGCCGCTCGACGCCGTAACGGACGGCCGCGGCGTAACCGCCGAACTCCTGGCCGAGGGTGACCGGGGTGGCGTCCATCAGGTGCGTGCGGCCGCTCTTGACCACCTCGGCGAACTCGTCGGCCTTGCGCTCCAGCGACAGCTCCAGGTGCTGGAGCGCCGGGACGAGGTCCCGGACGATCGCCTGGGTCGCCGCGACGTGGATCGCGGAGGGGAACACGTCGTTGGACGACTGCGAGGCGTTGACGTGGTCGTTGGGGTGCACCGGGCTGCCGAGCGCCTCGGTGGCGAGGGTGGCGATGACCTCGTTGGTGTTCATGTTGCTCGACGTCCCGGAGCCGGTCTGGAAGACGTCGATCGGGAAGTGGGCGTCCCAGTCGCCCCGCGCGACGGTCGCGGCCGCCGTGGTGATGGCGTCGGCGACCTCCTGCGGCAGCACCCCGAGGGAGGCGTTGACCCCGGCGGCGGCGCCCTTGATGGCGGCCAGCGCGCCGATCAGCTCCCGCTCGATCGGGGTGCCCGAGACCGGGAAGTTCTCCACGGCCCGCTGGGTCTGGGCGCGCCACTTGGCCCAGGACGGGACACGGACCTCGCCCATGGAGTCGTGTTCGATGCGGTGATCCGCGCCGTCGGTGTCGGTGGCCACGCTGCGCTCCCGGGGGTGGTGGGGATGGGACTGGTGCTGCAGCAGCGACCCTAGACACCGGCGGGGGTGCGGTCCGGAGGGCCTCCGCCGCGGCTGCCGCGGACGGCGCCCGGCGCGTCCTACGCTCCGCCGGACCACGAGCCCTGGAGGGACCCGCACCGAGCTCGACCGACCGCTCGACTGACCGGAGGAGCACTGATGACGCCGCCCCCGCCGCAGCTGCCGCCGTGGGAGCGCCCGCAGTGGCGGGACGGCACCGACCCCGGCGCCGCCGACGGGCTCCCGCCGGGGCCGTCGCCCCTCGGCCAGCAGTACTGGACGCCGCAGTACGGGCCGCCACACCCCGGCCAGCCGCCGTACGGCCAGCAGGCGTACGGACCGCAGTACTGGACGCCGCCCTCCACCGCGCCGCCGCCCGGGCGCAGCGACCGCACCGTGCTGCTGTGGTTCCTCGGCGTCGCGGTGGCGCTCGTCGCGGTGGTGGTCGGCGTGCTGCTGGTGGCCGAGGACGCGTCGCCGGACGCCGTCGTGCCCGCCCCCGTCGCCGTCCGGGAGCCCGCCGGCCTGGGCGAGGACCCCGGGCTGGACCGGCTCGCGCAGGAGTGCCACGACGGCCGGATGCGCGCCTGCGACGACCTGTACACCGACTCGCCGGTCGGCTCGGACTACGAGGACTACGGCGACACCTGCGCCGGACGGCGGGGCGGCGGCGCCTGGTCGTTCTGTGCCGACGTCTTCTCCGACACCGGGGACTGAGCGCAGCCCGCTGGCTAGGGTCGGGCGCATGACCTCCGAGCAGCCGCCCGGGCCGCAGCCGGGCCGCACCGACGTCCCCGTCGTCCGGGCCGGCGACACCGACCGCGAGGCGACGGTCACCCGCCTGCAGACGGCGGTCGGCGAGGGCCGGATCTCCCTCGACGAGTTCGGCCAGCGCGCCGGGGCCGCCTACGCGGCGACGACGACCGCGGAGCTGGACGCCCTGCTGGCCGACCTGCCGGCCCCGGCGTCGGCGTCGCCCGCGGTGGGCGAGCCGGTCGGCGAGCAGACGCCCGAGGCGATCTCGAGCGTCTTCGGCGACGTCAAGGTCACCGCGACCACGTCGGTGCCGGCACGGGCGAACACGGTGTTCGGCGACATCCGGATCGACCTGCGCGGGCTGCGCACCTCGGCCGGGACGGTGCGGCTGGAGCTGGGCACGGTCTTCGGCGACGTCGACGTGATCGTCAGCGAGGGGGTCGCGGCGGTCATCGAGGGCTGGACGGTGTTCGGCGACCGGAAGACCGAGCTCGCACCCGTGCCCCGGCTGGCCGGCACGCCGCAGGTCGTCGTCCGGGCCCGGACGGTCTTCGGTGACCTGCGGCTGCGCAGCCTGGCGCCGGGGGAGTCGGCCAGCCGGTGGCGGGCCGTGCTCGACCGGCTGGCCGACCGTCGGCCGCCCGCGCCGCCGCTGCCGCCGGCCGGCTGACCCTCAGGCCTCGTCGTCGCCGAACGGCACGGCGGAGTAGGCGTTCAGCTTCTCCAGCGAGTGCAGGCTCTCGATCGACCGGATGGTGCCCGACCGCGAGCGCATGACCAGCGACTGCGTGGTGCAGCCGCCGGCCCGGTACTGCACGCCGCGCAGCAGCTCGCCGTCGGTGATCCCGGTGGCCACGAAGAACACGTCGCCGCTGACCAGGTCGTCGATGTCGAGCACGCGGTCCAGGTCGTGCCCGGCGGCCAGCGCCCGCTGCCGCTCGGCGTCGTCCCGCGGCCAGAGCCGGCCCTGCAGCGCACCGCCCATGCACTTGAGCGCGCAGGCGGTGATGATCCCCTCGGGGGTGCCGCCGATGCCCATCAGCAGGTCGACGCCGGTGCCCTCGCGGGCTGCGGCGATGGCGCCGGCGACGTCGCCGTCGCTGATGAACTTGATCCGGGCGCCGGCCTCGCGGACCTCCTGCACCAGGTCCTCGTGCCGCGGCCGGTCCAGGATGCAGACGGTCACGTCGCCGACGGACACCCGCTTGGCCTTCGCGACCCGGCGGATGTTCTCGGCGGCCGGCGCGGTGATGTCGATGACGTCGGCCGCGATCGGGCCGGTGGCGATCTTGTCCATGTAGAACACCGCCGAGGGGTCGTACATCGCGCCCCGGTCGGCCACCGCCATGACCGCGACGGCGTTCGGCATGCCCTTGGCCATCAGCGTCGTGCCGTCGATCGGGTCGACCGCGACGTCGTACTCGTTGCCGGTGCCGTCGCCGACCTCCTCGCCGTTGAACAGCATCGGGGCCTCGTCCTTCTCGCCCTCCCCGATGACGACGACGCCGCGCATGCTCACCGTGCCGATCAGGGCGCGCATCGCGTCGACCGCGGCCCCGTCCCCGCCGTTCTTGTCGCCCCGGCCGACCCAGCGACCGGCGGCCATCGCCGCCGCCTCGGTGACCCGCACCAGCTCGAGGGCCAGGTTCCGGTCCGGCGGCGGGCGGTCCCCGCGGGGGGCGCGGGCGGGGCTGGCGGGCAGCGGTCCGTCGGGCAGGGGCAGGGACACGGGACCTCCTGACGGCCGCCGGCGACGCTGTCGGCGGGTGGGGGGAGCAGTGCTGCGATCCTAGGGGCATGCCCGAAACCGGCCAGCAGGGTCAACAGCCCGGTCCCGTCGCGGCCGGGGCCTCCGCCCCCGTCGAGGCGCCCGCCCCGCCCGCGGTGGACCGGATGCAGCGGTTCACCGCGGCGAACATGCTCCGGTCGCTGCTGCCGCTGGTCCTCGGCTGCCTGCTGGTCGTCGGGGTGACCACGTGGAAGCAGAACCCCGACGACCCGGTGCGCGAGGTGGACACCTCCGGCGCCGAGCGCACGGCCGCCGAGCGGGCCTCCTACGAGCTGCTGGTCCCGCGCGGGCTGTCCGAGGACTGGCGGCCCACCAGCGTGCGGACCGACGCCGGGCAGGCGACGGCCGGCGACCCGATCACCCTGCAGATCGGCTGGCTGACCCCCGACGAGGAGTTCGCCCAGTACGTGGTCAGCGACGACGCGGACGCCGCCGCGCTCACCGACGTCCTCGACGACGCCACCGACGACGGCACCGAGCAGGTGGGCGGGGAGAGCTGGCAGCGGGTCACCACCGAACGCGGCGAGACGGCGCTGACCCTCGCGCAGGGGACGGCGACGCTGCTGGTCACCGGCTCGGCGTCCGACGAGGAGCTGCAGACCCTCGCCGGCTCCCTCCAGCCCTACCGCCCCTGACCGACCCACCTCGGGGGGCGGACATGGCCATGTCCGCCCGGGGTGGGCCGCTACTCGGTGGGGGCGGCCGCCGCGAGGCGTTCGCGGGCGCGGTCCAGCCAGTGCTGGCAGAGCTCGGCCAGCTGCTCGCCGCGCTCCCAGAGCGCCAGCGACTCCTCCAGCGTCAGCCCGCCGGCCTCCAGCTTCCGGACGACGTCGGCCAGCTCCTCGCGGGCCTGCTCGTAGGTCTGGGTCGGCTCGGGGGCCTGGGGCTCGCTCACGGGGGACCATCCTGCCTGTCGACGCGCACCGGCAGCCGGCCACCGGCGACCCGCACCTGCAGCCGCTCGTCGTCGCCCACCTCCGCCGGGTCGCGCACCAGCGCCCCGTCGGCGCGCTGCACCACCGCGTAGCCCCGGTCGAGGGTCGCGGCCGGTGACAGCGCGGCCACCCGGGCCCGGGCGTGCTCGAGGTCCCGGTCGGCCAGCTCCACCCGCGAGGTGAGCGTGCGGGTCGACCGCCGGCGCAGCGCGGCGACGTCGTCGGCACGGCCGGCCAGCAGCCGCTGCGGGTCGGCGAGCACCGGCCGGCTGCGCACCTGCTCCAGCCACCGCTCCTGCTGCTCCAGCCGGCTGCCCAGCAGCTGCCGGGCCCGGGCGCGGAGCCCCTCGACCAGCCGCCGCTGCTCGCCGATCTCCGGCACGATCCGGTGTGCGGCGTCGGTGGGGGTGGCCGCCCGGACGTCGGCGACGTGGTCGACCAGCGTGGTGTCGGTCTCGTGCCCGACGGCGGTGACCACCGGGGTGCGGGTGCCGGCGATCGCGCGCACCAGACCCTCGTCGGAGAAGGGCAGCAGGTCCTCGACCGAGCCGCCGCCGCGGGCGATGACGATCACCTCGACGGTGGGGTCGGCGTCCAGCCGGCGCAGCCCGGCCATCACCGACTCGGCCGCCGTCGGCCCCTGGGTGGCGCAGTTGTGCACCACGAACCGCACGGCCGGCCAGCGCCGGCGGGCGGTGACCAGCACGTCGCGCTCGGCGGCGCTGTCCCGGCCGGTGATGACGCCGACGACCGCCGGGGCGAACGGCAGCGGCCGCTTCCGCGCCGCGTCGAACAGTCCCTCGGCGGCGAGCAGCCGGCGGATGCGCTCGATCCGGGCCAGCAGCTCACCGAGGCCGACGGCGCGGATCTCGGTGGCGCGCAGCGAGAAGGAGCCGCGGGCGACGTAGTAGTCCGGGCGGGCCCGGACGACCACCCGGGACCCCTCGGCCAGCTCCAGGCCGGGCCGGTCGGCGACGTCGCGCGGGCACGTGACCGGGATGGACAGGTCGGCGGCCGGGTCGCGCAGGGTGAGGAAGACGGTCGCGGCGTTCCCGCGCCGGGACAGCTGGGCGACCTGCCCCTCCACCCACACCTCGCCGAGCCGGCCGATCCACTCGGCGACCTTGCGGGCCACGGTGCGCACCGGCCACGGCTGCTCGGGGGAGGAGGGGCTGGTCACGGGGAGGAGCCTGCCACTGCCGTCGCCGGGGCCCGCCGCTAGCCGGGGTAGCCGGGCGCGGCCGGCAGCCCGAAGAACTCCTCGAGCGTCCGGACGCCGGTGCGCTGCAGCTCGGTGGCCAGCGGGACGCCCACGTAGCGCACGTGCCAGGGCTCGTACTTGAAGCCGGTGACGTCCTGGGCGCCGTCGGGGTACCGGATCACCCACCCGAACCGCGCGCCGTTGGCCGCCACCCACTGGCCTTCCGCCGTGGTGCCGAAGCAGCTCTCGATGTCGCAGCCGCCGCCCCCGACGTCGGCGGCGAGCCCGGTCTGGTGCTCGCTGTGGCCCGGCCGGGCGACCTGCACCTCGGCCCGGGTCTCGCCGAACCGGGCGACCTGGGCGCTGAACAGGCCCACCTGGTAGTCGTAGGAGCGGTAGGCGCTCTGCACCGAGATGCCGAGCCCCTCGGCGGCGGCAGCCGCGAGCATGTCGGACATCGCCTGCGCCGCCTCCGCGCGGAGCTGGAGGCCGCTGATCGGCACCAGGTCGGTCGGCGCGGAGTCGATCGGCGACAGCGGTCGGGCCTTGTTGACCACGACCCAGAGGCTGGCGGGGTCGTCGATCGACTGCTGGGTGCGGTCGAAGGTCGGCGGGGCGGGGGTGCTCGGTGGGGGCGCAGGCGTCGTCGGAGCGGGAGTCGTCTCCGGCGGCGCCGAGGTCGGCGGGGTCGTCGTCGCCGGCGCGGAGGCCGCAGCGGACGCGGGGTCGGCGCCCGGGTCGCGGACCTCCCGCACCGCGACGACCACCGCGAGCACGCCGGCCAGCAGCACGAGGGCCAGCACCAGCCGGAGCCCCCGTGACCGCCGCCGGTGCCTGCCCGGACTGCTGGTCACCGGCTCATCCGCGGTCGATGCTCAGCTTCTCCAGCCGGTTCTGCAGCAGCGTGACGTACGGCGCCCGCGCCCGGGTGGCCCGCTCGTAATCGAGCAGGTCGGCCACCGTCTCGGCCGGGTAGCCGCGCAGCCGGCCGCGCAGCGCCGGGATGCTGAAGGTGTCGTACCCGTCGACCGGGCTGGTGGGGCCGGCCCCGGCTGCCCCGTCGGGGGCGACCAGGGGGTCGCTGGCCCGGCTGTCGGTGACGTCGCTGCCGGGGGTGACGCTCTCCGCGGCCTCCGGACCGCCGAGGTCCACCAGCTCCTCGGCCGCGTCGTCGAGGGCGGCGACGTCCGGGGTGGCGTCGTCGACCAGCTCGGTCTGGCCGGGCGCCTCGCCGGGGCTGACGTCGTCCAGCGTGGGGACGGCGGGGGCCGCGGGCGGCGGGGTGCCGCCGACGACGGCGTCGGCGATGAGCTCCTCGGCGACCGCCTCGTCCACGGCCACCTCCTCCTCGGCGACCTCGGCCACCGCGTCGGCGATGACGTCCTCGACCAGCTCGTCCGGCGCACCGGCGGGCAGGTCGGCGGCCACCTCGTCGGAGACCTCGTCGGCCAGCTCGTCGACGGCGGCCGTGACCGCGTCCGCGATCGGGTCGTCGGGGAGGGCGGCGACCTGGGCCGGGGTGGGCTCGTCGTCCGAGGTCAGGGTCAGCACGGCGGCGGCCTCGGCGGCCAGCTCGGCGTCGGACAGCTCGGCGTCGGACAGCTCGTCGTCGGACAGCTCGTCGGCGTCGGCCAGCGGGTCGGCGGCGGCCAGCGGGTCGGCGGCGGCCAGCGGCAGGCCGGCCACGGCCAGGTCGTCGGCGAGCTCGT
The DNA here is from genome assembly GCF_041028285.1 of Modestobacter versicolor. Lineage (GTDB taxonomy): Bacteria > Actinomycetota > Actinomycetes > Mycobacteriales > Geodermatophilaceae > Modestobacter > Modestobacter versicolor_A. Next base: position 153,894 of record NZ_JABGDB010000001.1, read on the forward strand.
CGGACAGCTCCTCGTCGACGGCGTCCTCGGGCAGGTCCGCGACCCGGTCGAAGGCGGAGCTGCGCGGCCCAGGGGTGGTCCCGGCGGCGCGGGTGGGTGCGGGGACGTCGTCGTCGAAGGTGGCCATCCCCGGCTCGTGCTCACCGCGGAGCCCGGTGAACACCTCGTCGCCGCGGGCCACCAGACCCGAGTACTGCTGCTGCAGCCGCAGCGACGTCTGCAGCGCCTGACCGACCAGCCGCACCGGCAGGCCGGGCAGCGTCTCGGGGAGCTTGCGCGCCTCGTCCAGCACGGTGGCGGCCAGTCCGGCTACCGCGCGGACCACCTCGGGGATCTCTCGAGCCATGCCCCCAGCGTGCCGCACGGACCGGCCAGCGGCAGCCCGACCGGGCGGGACGTCGCCCGTGCGGGTGCGGCAGCGTGTCCAGCGCCACCCGCCCGGGCCGTCGGCAGCCGGTCCGGCGCCGCTGGGCCGCCTAGCATGGGTGCCATGGCTGAACCGCGTGGACGCGTCCTGCTGGCCGACCCCCGGGGCTACTGCGCCGGCGTCGACCGGGCGGTGATCGCCGTCGAGCGGGCCCTGGAGATCCACGGTGCCCCCGTCTACGTCCGCAAGCAGATCGTCCACAACAAGCACGTGGTGGCCACCCTCGAGCGCCGCGGTGCGGTGTTCGTCGACGAGACCGACGAGGTGCCCGAGGGCTCGGTCGTCGTCTTCAGCGCCCACGGGGTGTCCCCGGCGGTCAAGGCCGAGGCCGAGGCCCGGTCGCTGCACACCATCGACGCGACCTGCCCGCTGGTGAGCAAGGTGCACATGGAGGCCAAGCGCTTCGCCAAGGACGACTACGACATCCTGCTGATCGGCCACCGCGGGCACGAGGAGGTCGAGGGCACGATGGGCGAGGCCCCGGCCCACACCCAGCTGGTCGACGGCGCCGAGGACATCGCCAACGTGCAGGTCCGCGACCCGGAGAAGGTGGTCTGGCTGTCGCAGACCACCCTGTCGGTCGACGAGACCCTGGCCACCGTCGACTCGCTGAAGTCCCGGTTCCCCGGTCTGCAGAGCCCGCCCAGCGACGACATCTGCTACGCCACCCAGAACCGCCAGCAGGCCGTCAAGCAGATGGCCGGCGAGTGCGACCTGGTGCTGGTGGTCGGCTCGACGAACTCCTCCAACTCGGTGCGGCTGGTCGAGGTGGCGCTGGAGGCCGGTGCCCGCGACTCGCACCTGGTCGACTTCGCCTCCGAGATCGACGAGGCCTGGCTCGAGGGCGTCGGCACGGTCGGCGTCACCAGCGGCGCCTCGGTGCCGGAGATCCTGGTCAGCGACGTCCTCGACTGGCTGGCCGAGCGCGGCTACCTCGACGTCGAGACGGTCAAGGCCGCCGAGGAGCGCCTGGTGTTCGCCCTGCCGCACGAGCTCAAGCAGCGCCGCACGGCCCTCGCCGTCGACGCGGACTGACGCACCGGCCCCCTGCGGGCTCCGGACGCAGCACGGCCCGGCACCCCGTGGGGGTGCCGGGCCGTCGCACGTCCGGGGCGGTTCAGCGCTTGGCGACCAGCCGGCCGAGCGCGATGACGACGGCCGCGGCGGTGGCCACGCCCATCGCCGGGAAGCCGCGGACCAGCAGGGTCGCCAGCGTCGCCGCGTTGAGGGTGGCCGACGGGGCGAGGCCGATGTTGACCACGGCGACGGCGACGAAGACCAGCGGCGGGGCGACGACCACGCTGAGCAGGTCCCGGCGGCGGACCAGCAGGGCGGCGGCCACGGTGCCGACGGTCAGCGCGACCAGGGTGATCATCCCGAGGCCGAGGCCGATGTAGGAGTCGGCGGCCGCCGCGGCCAGGGTGAGCAGGAAGACGCCGAGGACGGCGAGCGCACCGCTCAGCCGGGAGCCGGAGGTCGGCGCGGTGCGGGTGCGGCCGGCCACGGAGGAGCCGGTGCGCCGCTCGTCGGCAGCGGGCACCGGGCGGCGGAACTCACCCGAGTGGCGGCCGCCGGCGCGGGGCGGGCGGAGGTCGGGGGACCGGCGCTCGGGCGGGCGGCCCACCCGGGCCGAACGGTCGGCCGCGGACCGGTCGCGCTCGGGGGCGCGTCCTCGCGGCGGGGTGCCGCCCACGCGGGGCGAGGGGTAGCCGCGGCCGGCGGCGCGGCCGGCGTCGCTCCGTTCTGCACGCACGGCGTCCTCCCGCCTGTCCTGGGATCGAGCATCGACAGTGACCGGAGCGATGGTGCACCTCCTCGTCGGCGGCGGACGCGCACGCGCGCCCACCGTTGGGGCCACGGTATCGGCCCTTCCTGAGTAGACGCTGGACCCTCGGAGCAGCGGCGGGTCAGAACTCGCCGGTGTCCGCACCGGCAGCTGGCGGAAAGTGCAGAGCGGGGCCCCAGCCGTCCCAGCACGCACACCCGTCGCGGTCCGCGCGTGTCGCGGGCCGGGTCGACCGGGCGTCCGCGCCCGACGCGGCGCGCGGCGTCAGCCGGTGGTGCCGTCCCGCTCGCCGGCGTGCCGACCGTCGTCGTGCCGACCCTCGTCCTGCCGACCGTCGTCCTGCCGGGGGACGTCGTGCCGGGGGACGTCGTGCCGGGGGACGTCGTGCCGGGCGGCCGGCGCCGCGCCGGGGCCGTCGAGCCCGGGCAGCGGCAGCTCCGCCAGCGGGCCGGTGTCCCCGTCGGGCACCGAGCGCAGCACCCGCACGGCGCCCTCGACCGGCGCGGGCCGGGGCACCGGCGCCGCGGCCACGCCCAGGTCGTCGAACCGACGGGTGGCGACCAGCACCGAGTTCTCGTAGGAGCCGACCGTCTCGTTGTAGCGGGTGAGCGCCGACCCGAGCGCGGACCCGAGCCGGGTGAGGTGGCCCGACAGCGTGCTCAGCCGGGCGTGCACCGTGCGGCCGACCTCGAGGACCGCGCCGGCGTCCTGGGCCAGCCGCTCCTGCCGCCACGAGTAGGCGACCGTGCGCAGCAGCGCCAGCAGCGTGCTCGGCGTCGCGACGATGACGTCGCGGGCGAAGCCGTGCTCGAGCAGCGCCGGCTCGGCCTCCAGCGCCGTGGTGAGGAAGCCGTCGGAGGGCACGAACAGCACGGTGAACGGGGCGGCCGCGCCGAAGGCGGTGGGGTACTGCCGGGCGGCGAGGGTGTCGACGTGGGTGCGCAGCTGCCGGGCGTGGTCGGCCACCCGCTGGGCGCGGACCGCCGGGTCGGTGGCCTGCACCGCCTCGATGTAGCCGGTGAACGGCACCTTGGCGTCGACGATCACCTGCCGGCCGTCGGCCAGGGTGACCACCAGGTCGGGGCGCACCCGGGCGCCGTCGTCGGTGGTGCCGCCTGGCTGCTCGACGAAGTCGCAGTGCTCCAGCAGGCCGGCGACCTCGACCACCCGGCGCAGCTGGAGCTCGCCCCACCGCCCCCGCACGTGCGGGGTGCGCAGCGCCGTGACCAGCGCGGCGGTCTCCTGCCGCAGCAGCGCCGAGGTCTGCCCGATGGTGCCGACCTGCTCGCGCAGCTCGCCGTGGGCGGTGGCCCGGTCGCGCTCGATGCCGGCCAGCAGCCGGTGCAGGTGGTCCAGCGACTCGTGCACCGGCTCCAGCCCGTCGGGCGCGGGGGTGCCCCGGCCGCGCAGCGCGACGACGCCGACGGTGACGGCGGTGGCGAGCAGCGCGCCGAGGAGGAGCCCGAGCAGCAGGGAAGCGGCGTCCATGCCCGGCAGGTTGCCTGACGGGTCCGACACTTCGGCCGGCGACGCGCTCAGGCTGCGACGGGGGCGTGCGCCGCCTCGTGGTCGAGCAGCCAGCGCTTGACCGGCGTCCCCCAGCGGAAGCCGCCCATCCCGCCGCCGGTGGCCAGCACCCGGTGGCAGGGCACGAACAGCGCCGCGGCGTTGCGGGCGCAGGCGCCCGCGGCGGCGCGGACGGCCGCGGGCCGGCCGCAGCGGACCGCGAAGGCCGCGTAGGTGTCCGGCCGGCCGGCCGGGACGGTGCGCAGCACCTCCCACGCGTCGGTGAGGAACGGGCCGGAGCGCTGCCGGACCGGCACCGCGTCGATCGCCGCGACGTCCCCGTCGTGGAAGGCGGCGACCACGGCCAGCACCGGGAGGTCGTCGGCGCGCTCGACCCGGTCGGGGCGCAGGTCCCGGTGGACGACCGGCAGCAGCTCGCCGACGTCGGCGGTCCAGCCGCTGGCGAGCACGACGTCCTCGCCGTCGGCGTCGGTGGTGACCAGCACGGTGAACGGGCCGGGCGGGGTGGTGACGGTGGCGAACCGGGCGGGGGCGGTGCTCATGACGGGCTCCGATCAGGAAGGGGACCGCGGGTGAAGAGGGCCGGGACGGCGAGCGCCCACAGGTGCAGGACGGCGTAGGACCGCCACGGCCGCCAGCGGGACGCGGCGTCGGTGTCGGAGCTGCCGAGCGCGGCGAGGCTCCGGCGCAGCGCCAGGTCGCCGGGCAGCCAGACGTCGGGGTCGGCCAGTCCGCGCAGCCCGACCAGCGCCGCCGTCCACGGGCCGATGCCGGGGAGGGCGAGCAGCTGGCGGCGGGCGTCGTCCCGGTCCGCACCGGGCCCGAGGACCACCGAGCCGTCGGCGAGGGCGGCGGCCAGCGTGTGCACGGTCCGCCGGCGGGCGCCGGTCAGCCCGACCGCGGTCAGGTCGGCGTCGGCGAGCGCGTCGGGTCGGGGGAAGGCGTGGGTGAGCGTGCCGACCGGCTCGGCGAGCGGCCGGCCGGCGGCGGTGACCACCCGGGCGGTGAGGGTGCGGGCGCCGGCGACCGACACCTGCTGGCCGAGCACCGCGCGCACCGCGAGCTCGTCGGCGTCCGGCGAGGTGGGCACCCGGCGGCCGGGGGCGCCGGCGACCAGCGGCGCCAGGGCGGGGTCGGCGCCGAGCACCGCGTCGACGGCGGCCGGGTCGGCGTCGAGGTCCAGCAGCCGCCGGCAGCGGGTGACGGCCACCCCGAGGTCCCGCAGCTCGCCGAGCCGCAGCCGTGCGGTCACCGCGGCACCGCCGTCGGGGGCGGGGGAGAGCCGGACGACCGCGGGACCGTGCGGCAGGTCGAGCACCCGGGAGAACGTCGTCCCGTCCCACTCCTCGAGGCCGGGGGTGGCGTGCGCGCCGAGGAAGAGCAGCACCTCGTCGGCGGCGAACGGGGCGCGCGCGGCCAGCCGCAGGGTGAGCCAGCCGGGGGCGCCCCCGTCGGTGCGCGGGGTGGCCGGCCGCAGCGCCGAGGGCGTCGTCGCGAAGACCGACTGCACGGTCTCGTTGAACTGCCGGATGCTGGCGAAGCCGGCCGCGAACGCGACGTCGGCCATCGGCAGCGTCGTGGTCTCGATCAGCAGCCGGGCGGTCTGCGCCCGCTGGGCCCGGGCCAGGGCAAGCGGGCCGACGCCGAGCTCGGCGGTGAGCAGCCGGTGCAGCTGGCGCTCGGAGTAGCCCAGCCGGGCCGCCAGCCCGCCCACCCCGCCGCGCTCGACCTCGCCGTCGGCGATCAGCCGCATCGCCCGGGCGACGACGTCGGCCCGCACGTCCCACTCGGGCGACCCGGGGACGGCGTCGGGGCGGCAGCGGCGGCAGGCGCGGAAGCCGGCGGCCTGCGCGGAGGCCGCGGTGGTGTGGAAGGAGACGTTGCGCTGCAGCGGGGTGCGCGCCGGGCAGGACGGACGGCAGTAGATGCCGGTGCTGTGCACCGCGGTGACGAACCAGCCGTCGAAGCGGGGGTCCCGGCTGGTCACGGCCCGGTAGCAGTGCTCCTCGTCCAGCCGGCCGCGGTCCAGCGTCTGCGTCATGGCCCGAGCATGGCACCCGGGCCGGACGACGACTGGCGGTTTTCGGACGCAGCGGTGGGGGTGGCGGAGGCGCTCGGTCGGGCGCGTTAGTCTGAGAATCAAACCGACGTCACCAGGAGACCCCGTGGACCTCAGCACGACCACCGCCCTCGTCACCGGCGCCAACCGCGGCTTCGGCCGGGCCCTCGCCGCCGAGCTCGTCGCCCGCGGCGCGACGGTCCACGCCGCCGCCCGTCGTCCCGGGTCGGTGGACCTGCCCGGGGTCACGCCGATCGCCCTGGACCTCACCGACCCCGCCTCGATCGCGGCTGCTGCGGCCGCCACCGGCGACGTCGCCCTGCTGGTCAACAACGCGGGCATCGACACCCGCACCAACCTGCTCACCGGCGACCTGGCCGACGTTCAGGCGGAGCTGGACACCAACTACCTCGGCACCCTGTCGGTGGTCCGGGCGTTCCTCCCGCAGGTCGAGGCGGCCGGCGGCACGATCGTCAACGTGCTGTCCGCGCTCTCCTGGATCAGCTTCCCGGGCACCGGCGCCTACAGCGCCGCCAAGTCCGCCGCCTGGTCGATGACGAACGCGCTGCGCGCGGAACTGGCGCCCCGCGGCGTCGCGGTCGCCGGGCTGCACGTGGGCTACATGGACACCGACATGACCGAGGGCATCACGGCGCCGAAGTCCGACCCGGCGCAGATCGCCCGGATCGCCGTGGACGCGATCGAGGCCGGTGCGCACGAGATCGTGGCCGACGAGGTCAGCCGGCAGGTGCAGTCGGGTCTGGCCGGCGGCGTGGCGGCGCTCTACCCGCAGCTCGCCCGCTGAGACCGGTCCGCCGTCCACCGACCGGTGGACGGCGGACCCACTCGCCGGTGGTCCCGGAGCCGGCGCGCCGCCGACAGGCTGACTGCATGACGACGACCCAGCCGGCGCCCCCGGCGACCACGACCGGCGGGCGGTCCCCGGCCGTGACGGTCCGCGGGCTGCGCAAGAGCTACGGAGGCCGCGCCGTCCTCGACGGCCTCGACCTCGAGGTGCGACGCGGCGAGTGCTTCGCGCTGCTCGGCCCCAACGGGGCGGGCAAGACGACGACGATCGAGGTGCTCGAGGGGGTCCGCACCCGGGACGCCGGCGAGGTGCTGGTGCTCGACGAGGACCCGGCCACGGCCGGACGGCGCTGGCGCGGCCGGATCGGCGTGGTCAGCCAGGGCGAGGGGGCCGGCCAGGCGCTCAGCGTCCGCGAGACCCTCGACCACTTCGCGGTCTACACCGCCACGCCGCGGTCCACCGACGAGCTGTTGGCCGCGGTCGGCCTCGTCGAGCAGGCCGGCACCCGGGTCGCCCGGCTGTCCGGGGGGCAGCGCCGCCGGCTGGCCGTGGCGCTGGGGGTGCAGGGCAGCCCGGAGCTGGTCTTCCTCGACGAGCCGACGACCGGCATGGACCCGGTCGCCCGCCGCCGGTTCTGGCAGCTGGTGCGGGACCTGCGCGCCGGCGGGACGACGGTGCTGCTCACCACCCACTACCTCGACGAGGCCGCCGAGCTCGCCGACCGGGTGGGCGTCATCGCCGCTGGCCGGCTGGTGGAGGTGGCCCCGCCCGCCGAGCTCGGCGCCGCCCTGCGCCGGGAGGCCACCGTCCGCTGGCGCGAGGACGGCGGGTGGCGCGAGGTGCGCACCGGGGCGCCGGCCGCCGTCCTGCGCGACCTGCTCGCCGCGAGCCCCAACGCCGAGGTCCCCGGCCTCACCGTCACCCGCCCCGGCCTGGAGGACGTCTACCTCCAGCTCGTGGGCGCCACCCCTGGAGGAGAGCTGCGATGACCGCCGTCCGGACCGACCGACCCGCCCCGCCGTCGACCGCCCGCATCGCGCTGGCCCGGGTGCGGCTGGAGCTCCGGCTGTTCGCCCGCGAGCGCCAGCAGGTGGTGTTCTCGTTCGCCTACCCGCTCGTGATGATGGTGATCTTCGCTTCGGTGCTGGGCGGCGACGAGCGCCCCGGCGACATCCCGTTCGCGCAGTACTTCCTGGCCGGGATCGCGGCCACCGGCATCATGCTGAGCAGCTTCCAGGCGGTCGGGACCGCGATCGCCGCCGAGCGGGAGGCCGGTCAGCTGGAGCGGCTGCAGCTGCTGGGCACCCCGCCGGTCGCCTACTTCGCCGGCAAGGCCGGCCAGGTGCTGGTGACCACGGCGGTGCAGCTGGCGCTGCTGCTCCCGCTGGCGCGCTACGCCTACGACGTCCCGATGCCGGCCGACCTCGGGCACTGGCTCACCTTCCTGTGGGTGGCCGCGCTGGGCGCGCTGGCCGGCACGGTGCTCGGCATCGCGGTGTCGGCGCTGCCCGGCAGCGCGTCGTCGGTCACCACGACCGTCTCCGGCTTCGCGATCGTCCTGCAGTTCTTCTCCGGGGTGTTCTTCGGCTTCACCGAGCTGCCCGGGTGGATGCAGCAGGTCGCCGCGGTCTTCCCGCTCAAGTGGCTCACCCAGGGGATGCGCTCGGCGTTCCTGCCCGAGGAGGCCGGCGCGTTCGAGGTCGCCGGCGGGTGGGAGCACGGCAGGACCGCCCTGGTGCTGGTCGCATGGGTGATCATCGGCGTCATGGTCTGCGTCCGCACGTTCCGCTGGCGCCGGGCGGACGGGTGAACCTGCGCCCCCGGCCCCGGGTCGCCGCCGTCCCCGCGTGGGGGGACGGCGGCGCCCCGCTGTCCGAGCAGGGCTGGCGGACGGCGGTCGTCGTCTGGCACCTGGTCGTCGCGGCGATGCTCGGGACGGCGCTGGTGCGTGCGGTGGGCGTCGTCGACGCCGACGGCGGCCCGCGGGCGCTGCTGGTGGGTGCCCTCGGGGTATTGGCGGTGGGCTGGGTCGGGCTGGGCGCGCCGGCGCTGACCGGCCGCGACCCGCGCCGGGCGACGGCCTACCTGGCGCTGCTGGTGGCGGTGATCGGCGTCGTCGCGTGGATCGAGCCGTCGCTGCTGTTCCTGATGTTCCTGGCCTACCCGCAGGTCTGGTTCATCGTGCCGACCGTGCCGGCGGGCGTCGTCTGGACGGTGGTGCTCGCCGTCGCCAGCACCACCGGCCCGTTCGTCGCCTGGGCGCGCGGCGACGAGCCGCTCTGGGGCCCGGGGGAGACCCTGGTCGGGATGGTCTTCAGCCTGGCGATGGGGCTGTGGGTGCACGGCCTGCTGGCCAAGAGCGAGGAGCGGGCCGAGCTGATCCAGCAGCTGGAGGCGACCCGCGCCGAGCTGGCCGAGGCCCACCACCAGCAGGGCGTGCTCGCCGAGCGCGAGCGGTGGGCCCGGGAGGTGCACGACACCCTGGCCCAGGGCTATACGAGCATCGTCGTGCTGGCCCAGACCGCCGCGGCGCAGCTGCCCGGCGACCCGGGTGCGGCCGCGGAGCGGGTCGCCCTGATCGAGGAGGTCGCCCGGGAGAACCTGGCCGAGGCCCGCGCGATGGTCGCCGCGTTCGCGCCGGTGGCGCTGGACTCCGCGACGCTGCGCGAGGCGCTGGAGCGGCTCGCCGAGCGGTTCGGCCGGGAGACCGGCCTGCCCACCCGGCTGGACACCGCGGCGCTGGCGGAGGACGCGGGGCTGACGAGGAGCGAGGAGATCGTGCTGCTGCGCGGGGCCCAGGAGGCGCTGGCCAACGTGCGCCGGCACGCGTCGGCGACCGCGGTGGTGCTGCGGCTGAGCCACGTCGGCGACGTCGTGTCGGTGCACGTCGAGGACGACGGGGTCGGCTTCGACCCGGCGGACGCCGCCGGGGTGGGGCTCGCGGGGCTGCGGGACCGGGCCGAGGAGGTCGGCGGCGCGGTCGACGTCGCCTCGGCGCCGGGGCGGGGGACGCGCGTGACCGTGCGCGTGCCGACCCGATGACCCGGGTGCTGGTGGTCGACGACCACCCGGTGGTGCGGGGTGGGCTGGTCGGCTGGCTGGCCGCCCAGCCCGACCTGGACGTCGTCGCGGAGGCGGCCGACGGGCTGGAGGCGCTCGCGGCGGTGGCCGAGCACCGGCCGGACGTCGTCCTGATGGACCTGCGGATGCCCCGGATGGACGGCGTGACGGCGACCGGCCGGATCACCGCCGACCACCCCGGCGTCCGGGTGCTGGTGCTCACCACCTACGACACGGACGCCGACATCGTGCGGGCCGTCGAGGCGGGGGCGACCGGCTACCTGCTCAAGGACACGCCGCTGCCGCAGCTGGCCGACGCGGTGCGGGCGGCGGCGCGCGGGGAGACGGTGCTGGCGCCGCCGGTGGCGGCCCGGCTGGTGTCCCGGATGCGGGCGCCCGCCGCCGAGGCGCCGACCGCCCGGGAGCTGCAGGTGCTCGCCGCCGTCGCCCGCGGGATGACCAACGCCGAGATCGGCCGGGAGCTGTACATCGGCGAGGCGACGGTGAAGACCCACCTGCTGCGGGTGTTCGCCAAGCTCGGCGTCGACGACCGGACCCGCGCCGTCCTGGTGGCCGTCGAGCGCGGCCTGCTGCCCGGCCCCGGCTCGGCCTGACACGGCTGATCGCGACCCTGTCAAGGCATCGGCCGGATCTGTGGACAGGCGTTTGACCTGCGGATATGTGTGGTGGGGTGCTGCTCGACGCGTTAGTATACGTACAGGTGTTCGAAGCGGTGGGGAGGTGTCGTGGGCGAGTTGCAGTCGGCCGTGGACGCCCTCGCCGCGGAGGACCTGACCCATCTGTTCGGGCCGGCGTTGTTGGAGCGGCTGGGTCCGTTGCTGGTGTTGCAGAACGGGATCGCGGCTGAGGTCGCTCGCACGGTCCGGCAGTGCGAGTTGGCCGGGGCGGCGGAGCACGACGGGTTGAAGTCGATGGCCTCGTGGTTGCGTGGGCACGCTCACCTGTCGACGCCTGAGGCCGGGCGGGTGGTGCGGACCGGGCGGGCGTTGGAGCACCTGCCGGCCACTGCGGCCGCGTTCGCCGACGGCACCGTCACCCCCGGGCAGATGGCCACGATCGCCCCGATCGCCGGGGAGGAGCAGCGAGCGGCGGCCGAGGCGCAGGGAGTGGATCTGGGTGCCGTCGACCGGGCGCTGGCCGAGGTGGCGCAGTCCCCGGCGCACGAGCGGCTTGCGCAGGCGGTGCACCACTACCTCGAAGCGCTCGACCCCGACGGCGTCGAACCGGACCCGACCGAGGGGCGCCGCTTGTCGATCGCCAAGCACGCCGACGGTTCGGTCACCGGCCGGTTCGACCTCGACGCCGTCGGTGGGGAGAAGGTGCAGGCCGCGATCGAGTCGATCGTGCAGGCCAACCGCCCGCTGGGCGACGACCGCACCCGGGCACAGCAGAACGCCGACGCCCTGGTCCAGCTGTGTGACAACCAGCTCGCCGCCGGCACCCTGCCCACTCTGCGGACGGTGAAGCCGCACCTGGTGGTCACCGTCGACGTCGACGACCTCACCGACACGGGCACGACGGGGCCGGGGGCGGCGCGGACCGGGTTCGGTGCCCGTGTCTCCGCCGCCCGGGCTCGCTGGCTGGCCTGCGACGCCAGCATCTCTCGGCTCGTGATGGGCCCGGATGGGTTGCCGTTGGACGTGGGCCGGGAGAAGCGGGTCGTTCCACCGCACCTGCGGCGGGCGGTGGAGCAGCGGGACGGGCACTGCGTGTTCACCGGCTGCGCGGCACCCACGCACTGGTGCGACGTCCACCACCTACGGGAGTGGGTCGCCGATGAGGGCGAGACCAGCCTCGACAATTCGGCGCTGCTGTGCGAACGCCACCACACCAAGGTCCACCACGGGTTCCGGGTCGAACGACAACCTGGTGGCCGGTGGCGCACCTGGCGACCCGACGGCAGCGAGATCTTGATCCCGGTGTCGCCCTAGCCGGGCGTCCGTAAGCTGGTTCCTCGTGAGTCTCACCATCGGGATCGTCGGCCTGCCCAACGTCGGCAAGTCGACGCTCTTCAACGCCCTGACCAAGAACGACGTGCTCGCCGCGAACTACCCGTTCGCCACGATCGAGCCCAACGTCGGCGTGGTCGGCGTCCCCGACCCCCGGCTGGCGCGGCTCGCCGAGGTCTTCGGCTCGCAGAAGATCATCCCGGCGACGGTCTCCTTCGTCGACATCGCCGGCATCGTGCGCGGCGCCTCCGAGGGGCAGGGGCTGGGCAACAAGTTCCTCGCCAACATCCGCGAGAGCGACGCCATCTGCCAGGTCATCCGGGTCTTCACCGATCCCGACGTGGTGCACGTCGAAGGCAAGGTCGACCCGAATGACGACATCGAGACGATCAACACCGAGCTCGTCCTGGCCGACATGCAGACGCTGGAGAAGGCGATCCCGCGGCTGGAGAAGGAGTCGCGCAAGGACAAGGACCGCAAGGTCCTGCACGACGCCGCCGTGGCCGCCCAGGAGGTGCTCAACTCCGGGACGACGCTGTTCGCCGCGGGCGTCGACCCCGAGCCGCTGCGCGAGCTGACGCTGCTGACGACGAAGCCGTTCCTGTACGTGTTCAACGTGGACGCCGACGAGCTGGCCGACACCGCGCAGCTCGACGAGCTGCGGGCGCTGGTCGCGCCGGCGGAGGCGATCTTCCTCGACGCGCAGACGGAGTCCGAGCTGATCGAGCTCCCCGCCGACGAGGCCGCCGAGCTCCTCGCGTCGATCGGGCAGGACGAGCCCGGCCTGGACCAGCTGGCCCGGGTCGGCTTCCGCACCCTGGGGCTGCAGACCTACCTCACCGCCGGCCCCAAGGAGTCGCGGGCCTGGACGATCCCGGTCGGCGCCACCGCTCCCGAGGCTGCGGGGGTCATCCACACCGACTTCCAGCGCGGCTTCATCAAGGCCGAGATCGTCGGCTTCGACCAGCTCATGGAGGCCGGGTCGATGGCCGAGGCCAAGTCCCGCGGCTGGGTGCGCATCGAGGGCAAGGACTACGTCATGGCCGACGGCGACGTCGTGGAGTTCCGCTTCAACGTCTGATCCGGCCCGGAGCGGCCACCGTCCACGCTGCTCCGGCTGATCGATCGGCGCAGGCGCGGTTCCACGCCGCCCGGCTCAGTGCGCTGAGCGGGTCGGCGCTCCTCCGCGCAGCGGCAGCCGCCGACAGGTCAGCGGGGGAGCGGGGAGACGAACTGCCCGTCGAGGTAGAGCGACGAGCCGTGGGCGAAGCCGCTGTACTTCATCCGGATCTTCACCGTCGCGGTGGACGGGCCGATCGGGAAGTCGTGGGTGCTGCCGGTGTCCCACCACTTGCGGCTCTCGTGCACGGTCGTGCCGTCCAGCAGCACCCGGCGTCGGCCGGACCAGCTGTCGTGCTCCAACTCGACCTGGTGGGACGTCCCGTCGACGTCGACCCGCCACACGTTGTCGGCTTCGCTCATGTGCCGACGGTACCGACCCGCGCCGTGGCGTCCACCTGGAACCCGGGTGTGGCGGCCGGGTGGCCCGGGGTAGGGCCTGCCCCCTGACCGCCCGGGACCCGGGCGGCACCCGCGACGGGGAGGTCGGCATGGCCGGGAAGAGCGGCAAGGGCAGCGACACCGCGAAGAAGGCGAACGCCAAGGCTGAGAAGGAGGGCAAGAAGAACCCCCGCACCAGCTCCGCCGCGCAGAGCGAGCTGGGCAAGAAGGGCGGCAAGAAGGGCGGGGAGAAGAAGGGCGGCGGGAAGAAGAAGGGCGCGAAGAAGTGACGACCGAGCGCGTCCGGCGGGAGGGCTGACGGTCCTCGGGACGACGCCGGCGCGACGGCCGTGGCACCGTGGGCACGGCTGGCGCGTTCACCGTGGAGCTGCCACCTCAAGGACGGGCGGCCCGCTGCCGATGTGGCGGGTGGCCCGCCATCGCCCGGGCACGACACGGAGGAGACGTCATGGAGTACCTGCGCCAGTTGCGGTCCGAACGGCCGCTGCTCTTCTGGCTCGGGGTGGCCGTGCTCTTCTGGCTCGCCTTCCAGCTGGCCCTCTTCCTGGTGGCGCTGGTCATCGGGCCGTTCGGCCTGCCCTCCTGGGCGCCCCTGGTCGTGCTCGTCGGCGGCCTCGTGCTGGTCGCCCGCCGCCAGCAGCGCTAGCGCGCACCCGGAGCGGTGCCGGGATGCGACAGGATGGGCGCTCCGCAGCGTCGACCAGTACGGGAGCACCGCCGTGACCGACCCCTCCGCCTTCCCGCCGCCGGCCCCGATGGTGGTGCCCCGGTTCTTCGTCAAGCAGCGGATCACGGTGATGGTGAACCGCTACGAGGTGCTCGCCGCCAACCCCGACGGCAGCGAGGGCCAGCTGCTGGCCTTCGCCGAGCAGAAGCGGATGAAGCTCAAGGAGGAGGTGGTCTTCTTCACCGACGAGACGAAGACCCGGCGGGTGTTCTCCTTCAAGGCCCGCCAGACCCTCGACGTGCACGCCCAGCACGACGTGCACGACGAGCAGGGCATGCCGCTGGGCATGTTCAGCAAGGAGTTCGGCGCCAGCCTGCTGCGCTCGACGTGGAAGCTGTCCGCACCGGGCATCGAGGCGGTCGGCAAGGAGCGGCGGCTGTTCATCGCCGTCCTGCGCCGGGTCTGGAACCTGATCCCGTACCTCGGCGACATCTGGGCCCCTTCGTCTTCCACTTCGACTTCCTCGACACCGCCACCGGGCAGCCGGTGCTGGTCAGCGAGCGGCAGAAGGCCATCCGCGACCGGTACACCGTCACGGTCCCGGACCCGCGGCTGGACTTCCGGGTCGCGGCGGCCATGGCCGTGGCGCTCGACGCGCTGCAGAGCCGCTAGCCCACCGACCAGTCGATCCGGTCGGCCAGCGCGGCCAGCCGGCGACCGGACGCCGGGTCAAGGGAGGCGGCCCAGGCCACCCGGCCCAGCACGACGTCGCGGAAGGTGGCCGGGTCGTGCCCGCGCAACTGGCTGCGCCACCCGGCCGTCGCGCAGTTGTGCAGCAGGGCGCGCAGTGCGTCCCGCTCGCGCCGCGGCAGCGCGGGGTGGACGTTGACCACCGCGCCGAGCACCGACTGCCGGCGCCCGGCGGTGGTGACCGTCGTCTTGCCCGGGTTGAGCCGGAAGCCCTCGTCGGTGACGACCTCGGCCACCTGCTCGGCGAAGCGGGCGCGGCCGATGGCCGGGGGACCGCTGACGGTGAGGTCGTCGACGTACCGGGTGTAGGTGCCGCCGTACCGCGCCGCCAGCCCGGCCAGCCGCCGGTCCAGCCGGAAGCAGACCAGGTTCGCCAGCATCGGCGAGGTCGGCGCCCCCTGCGGGAGGTGCGGGACGGCGAGCCGCTGCCCCAGCCGCCGGTGCCGCTCGCGGTCCTCGACCGGGGTGGGCACCGGCGCCGCCCGCCACACCTGCGCGGGCACCACCGTCGTCGTCAGCGCGGTGAGCAGGTGGGCGACCGGCTCGGGGAGCCCGGCCGGCCCCAGCAGCACCCCGCGCACCCGCCCGGCCGCGATGCCGGGGAAGAAGGCCTCCAGGTCCATCCGCAGGACGACGGCGGACCCGCAGTGCGGCTCGACGGCGGTGCGCACCGAGCGGCCGGGCACGCAGCCGTGGGCGGCGTCGTGCACCGGGACCCGTTCCAGCACGTGCCGCAGCAGCCGCCGCTGTGCCTCCTTCAGCCGGGGCTTCGGCGCGGCGAGCAACCGGACGCCGTGCGGCCGCGGGACGACGTGCCAGCGGTAGTGCCGCAGCGGCTCGCCGGCGGTGCGCTCCAGGCCGCGGACGTCGGCGAACCAGGCCAGCTCTCCGGGGTCGAGGTCCAGCAGCCGGGCCACCGCCGACTGGTCGGGCAGGTCCGCGACCGGGTGGCGTCGGCGGTCGAGCGTGGTGGGCGTCGGCTGCCACCGCACCGGTCGCGGCGGCGGGGTGGCCCCCTGCCCGCGCAGCCAGCCCTGCGTCGTCCGCAGGAACCGGGCCAGCTCCCGGGGCCGGTCGACCGGCGGCTGCGGGTGGGCGGTCTGCACCTCGCCGACCATCGTGCCCACCCAGGTCGCGGCGCGGGCCTGGCCCAGCGTCACCGCCACCCGGCGCACCATCTCCGGCCGGCGCCACGGGCCGGCCAGCAGCGCACCGGCGACCGCCGCGGCCAGCGCCTCGGGTCGCCGTCCCGGGGTCACCGGGGGGTGCCCGCCGGCCGGGGTGCGCGACGGAGAGGCCAGCCCGTCCCTGGACGATGCGCCGGGGCGTGCGCGGAGCGCGCCGTCCGGCTCATGCCGCTGTGCCCTGCTCGCTCACGGTTCCCCGGGGTTGCCCCGGGGGGACCGGCCACTGCCGGTCGTCCTGCCCTCCCCGCCGCGCACCCGGCCACCGTAGTGGCCGGTCGGGGTCCGGCGGCCGGGCGGTCAGAGGTGGGTGGCCTCGAGCTCGGCGAAGAACGCCTTGGCCAGGGCGACGAAGTCGGCCTCGCGGACGGCGATGGTGTCGCCGACCCGGTACCGCAGCACGGTGCGCTCGGGGGCCAGCCGGATGCTCCGGTCGGAGATCAGCACGCTGCCGCGCTGCAGCGACTCGGCGATCAGCCGGACCTCGTCCAGGGCGGTGCCCTCGGTGCCGTCGGCGCCGTGCCGGCGGTGGACGAACCCGTTGTCCAGCGCGACGACCATGTTGTTGAAGAACACCGGCTCGAAGGCGTCCAGCGCGCCGGGGGACGAGCTGGCGGCGGCGGCCAGGTCGCGGTAGGCGGCGACCTGGGCGTCGACGGCCGCGCGACGCTGGTCGACGTAGTCCTGCGCGTACGTGCTGCGACTCAACACGGCTGCTCCCGGGGGAGAGGTGGACCCTCCCAGGGTCCCACGACCGGTCCGGTCCCGGAAGCCGTCGGCCCGGTTCAGGTGCCCGCCGAGCCGGGCAGCCGGACGGCGGCCAGCGGCAGCCAGCTCGACCGCTTCAGCCCGCCCACGACGAACTGCAGCCGCAGCTGGCAGGCGCCCTCGACGGCGTCCCGCCAGCCGAGCAGGACGGCGGGGTGCCAGTCGCCGCCGTGGCTGAACTCGACGGGCAGCGGCTCGCCGAGCAGCGCCGTCATCCCGGGGTCGTGCACGGCCGGGACGATATGCGGTCGGGCAGACACGCAGGGTGAGGCGCGGCGGATCTGCGGCCGCGGGAAGGACGGTCCGCCGCTGTGCGTTGTCCTGGACAACCGACCCGGAAGGCCCCTCCATGCGCATCCCGCTGTCCGTCCTCGACCTCGCCCCGATCGCCCGCGGGGAGACCGTCAGCAGCAGCATCGCGGCCAGTGTCGCCCTCGCCCGGTCGGCGGAGGAGCACGGCTACCGGCGGGTCTGGTACGCCGAGCACCACAACATGCCGACCATCGCGTCCTCGGCGACGAGCGTGCTGATCTCGCACGTCGGCGCGCAGACCTCGACGATCCGGCTGGGCTCCGGCGGCGTCATGCTGCCGAACCACTCGCCGCTGACCATCGCCGAGCAGTTCGGCACCCTCGAGGCGATGTACCCCGGCCGCATCGACCTGGGGCTGGGCCGGGCGCCCGGCTCCGACCAGAACACGATGTACGCGCTGCGCCGCGACCCGGGCTCCGCCGAGAACTTCCCGCAGGACGTGCTGGAGCTGCAGGCCTACCTGGCCGGCCAGACCCGGGTGCCCGGCGTGGACGCCATCCCGGGCAAGGGCTCGCGCGTCCCGCTGTTCGTCCTCGGCTCCTCGCTGTTCGGTGCCCACCTGGCCGCTGCGCTCGGGCTGCCCTACGCCTTCGCCAGCCACTTCGCGCCGCAGGCCCTCGAGGCCGCCGTCGCCACCTACCGGGCCGAGTTCAAGCCGTCCGCCCAGCTGGAGGAGCCCCACGTCATCGCCGGGGTCAACGTCGTCGCGGCCGACACCGAGGGGGCGGCGAAGGAGTCGCTGCAGGCGGTGCGCCGCAACCTCGCGATCGGCCTCTTCGGGCGCGGCCGGTCGTTCACCGACGCGGAGGCCGACCTGCTGCTCGAGCAGGGCGCCGGTCACCACGTCCACTCGATGCTGACCCACACGGCGGTCGGCACGCCGCCCCAGGTCGCCGAGTTCCTGGAGCGCTTCCGGGCGCAGGCCGACGCCGACGAGCTCATCGTCGCCCACCAGTCCCCGACCACGGAGGGCCGGCTGCGCTCGGTCGCCCTCACCGCCGAGGCCATGGAGTCCGTCAGCGTCTGACCCCGTCGTCACGCGCTGGGGCGGGCGCCGCCGATGAACCCGCTCCAGCGCATCGGGCTCACCCGGATCACCGAGCCGCTCTGCGGCGCCTCGAGCACCTGCCCGTCGCCCAGCCAGATGGCGACGTGGTGGATGGTCGAGGCCCGGCTCGTGTCGGTGGCCCAGAAGACCAGGTCACCGCGCTGCAGGTCGGTGCGGGACACCTTCGGCAGCGCCGCGTACTGCGCGCTGCTGTTGCGCGGGATCGAGATCCCGGCCTTGGCGTAGGCGTAGCGGGTCAGGCCGGAGCAGTCGAAGCCGACGATGCCGGCGTCGACGCCCCACCCGACGCTGGGGCCGGTCAGCGAGCCGCCGCCCCAGGCGTAGATGGTGCCCAGGTACCGCCGGGCGGCGGAGACGGCCGTCTCGACCGCCCCGGCCGAGGCCGCGCCCGCGGTGGTGGTGCCGCCGCTGCTGACGGCGTGCTGGGCCGCGGCGGTCCGGGCGGCGGCCTGCTGGGCGGCGTACTGCTGCGCCGCCACCCGGGCCCCTTCGAGGCCGAGCACGGCCTGCTGGGCCTGCTGGAGCTGTGCCTGCAGCGTGGTCTGCCGGGCGGCGAGCGCCGCGGCCTGCGCGCGGGCGCTCACCTCCAGCGCCTCGGCGGCGGCGAGCGCGTCGGCGGCCTGCTGCGCCAGCACGGCGGCCTGGTCCAGCGCCGTCCGGGCAGCCGCGTCCGCGGCGGCGGCGGACTGCTCGGCCGCGGTGACCTGCACGACGACGTCGCCCTGGTGCGCGCCGGCGGCCTCCAGCAGCGCCGCCCGCTCGACCATCTGGGCCGGGCCGTCGGCGGTCATCAGCGCCTCGAGCGTGGGGGACGTGCTGCCCTGCAGGTAGCTCTGCCGGGCGAAGGCCGCCAGCCCGGCGCGGGCGTCGGCCAGGTCGTCGCGCGCCTGCTCGGCGGCGGCAGCGGCGGTCTCGGCGGCGGCCTCGGCGGCCTCCAGCTCGGCCTGCGTGCCCTGGAAGGCGTCCAGCGCGATGGCCGACTCGGCGCGGGCGGCGTCCACCCGCACCTGGGCAGCGGCCAGCTCCGCGGCGATCGCGCCGACCTGCGCGGCGGCGTCCGCCTGGGCCTGCTGGGCCTGGCCGAGCTGGCTGTCCGAGGGGGCCGTCGGCACTGCGACGGCGGTGCCCGGGGCGGCGACGAGGCAGACGGCGACCGTCGCGACGACCCCGGCCAGCCGGCGCGCCGTCCGGACGGCGACCGTCCGTCGGGTGGTGGTCTGCGTGACCATGTCCCGTGTGCCCCTTCCGCTGGACGGTCACCCGTTCGGGTGACCCAGCCACCTGATCGGCGCGGGGCGCGAGGTCCTTGAGCACCTCAGGTCTGCTGAGTTGGGCTCAGCAACGGGACCGGCTGCTCAGTCGGGCGGGCGGTGCTCGGCGACGAGCCGGCGGGGCGCCCGGCAGGCCCAGGCCTCTTCGAGCACCTCGGCGAGCTCGGCCAGGTCGATCTCGTCCAGCCACACCAGCACGGCCGGGTAGCCGGCGAAGTGCCGGGTGGCGAAGTAGACGTCGGGGGAGTCGGCGACCAGCGCGGCCCGGACGCCGATGTCCGCCACCCGGAGGGCGAGCACCGGGCCCGACGGCGCGGCGTCCCCGAGCTCGGCGACGTCCGCGCGGCGCAGCGGCCGCTCCCAGGCGAACGCCTTGTCCCGCACCCGCCAGCTCCGCGCCCCGGAGTGGGACGGGCCCTCGGTGGCCTCCGGGAGGGCCAGGGAGATCCGCGCGACGTCGTCCCAGGTGGCCATGGGCAGACGCTACGTCGGTGCGCCCGGCGGGGCCCGGGCGAGGATGGGCGCATGAACGTCTTCACCGACTACGCCGAGACCCACTGGGTGCCGATCAACGGGGACGTGGTCACCGTGCAGACGGTCGACGCGGCCGGCCGCCGGGAGACCCACGTGCTGTCGGTGGCCGAGGCGCTCGCCCAGTTCAAGGTCAGGTACCCGTTCGTGGACGACGCCCAGGCGGCCGCGCTCTTCGCCCAGGGGGGATGAGGCAGGGGGGATGAGCCGCGGGGGAGGGGGCGTTGACCCTGGCATGCGCTTCCTCGTCCTCGGTGACTCGCTGGCCGCCGGCACCGGTGCCACCAGCACCCAGCACACCCTCGGCGCCCGGCTGACCCGCGTGCTCCGGGACGCCGGCCGCACCGTCGACCTGCAGGTCGTCGCCGTCCCCGGCGCGACCTCGCTCGACCTGGCGGCGCAGGTCGTCCGGGCCGCCGCCACCGCCCCGGCGGACGTCGCCCTGCTGGTCGTCGGCGCCAACGACATCACCCGCCAGGTGCCGCCCGCCCGGGCCGCGGCCTCCCTCGCCGACGCCGTCCGGCAGCTGCGCGCACGCGGCACGGAGGTGCTCGTCGTCCCCACGCCCGACCTGTCCTCGGTCGCCTGGGTGCCGCCGGTGTTCCGGTCGGTCGTCGCGGCGGTCTGCGACGCCCAGCGGGCCCGGCAGACCGCGGCGGCGGAGGCCGCCGGCGCGGTCGTCGCCCCGGTCGGGGCAGCGGTGGCCGGCCGCTTCGCCGCGGACCCGTCGCTGTTCTCCGCCGACCGGTTCCACCCGTCGTCCGCGGGCTACGCGCTGGTGGCCGAGGCGCTCGCGCCGCACCTGCTCGCGCTCGCCGACCGGCGGGCGGCGGACGCCGCCTGACTCAGGCGGCCCCGCCCGGCGGCGTCCGGCAGGCGGGGGTGCCGCCCGGCAGCCGGTACCGGTTGGCGGCGACCAGCCGGTAGACGAACGGGGCGACCCAGCGCACCGGCGGCACCGTCAGCACCCAGCCCGGCACCGACCAGGGCAGCCCGGCCGCCCGCAGCGCCCGCGCGACCGCCGGCGCGCCCCCGGAGACCGCGCCGTCCCGGTCGACCCAGAGCACCTCGGTCTGCGCCCGCGCGGCGGTGGTGCCCAGCGCGGCCAGGTCGGCGAACTGCCAGGCCACCACGTCGACGTCGGGCGGCAGCGCGCGGCGGGCGAGGTCGGCGGACCGCGTGCAGAAGGCGCAGTCGCCGTCGAAGACGAGGGTCCGGGTGGTCACGGGGCCCATCCTCCGCTCACCCGACGTCCACGGTGAGCGCCCGGTGGTCCGACAGCGGGAGGGCCGGGGCGGACGACGCCGTGACCTGCCCGAGGCTGCCGCGGAGCAGCACGTGGTCCAGCTGCCGGTCCGGTTCCTCGAGCGGGAAGGTCAGCCCGGCGGCCAGGGGGCGCCAGCCGGTCACCGCGGCCGGCGTGGGCGGCGTCATGTTGAGGTCGCCCATCAGCACCAGCGGCCCGGGGAACGCCGTCAGGTCCCGCCGCAGCCGGCGCAGCTGGCGCCGGTTCCAGCCCGGCACGAAGGACAGGTGGGTGTTCACCACGGTCAGGTCGCCGTGCGGGGTCTGGACGACGGCGACCAGGGCCGCCCGCGGCTCCTCGTGGACCATGATCACCTTCCGCGGGCCGGGCAGCCACATCGGGAAGGTGAACGGGATCGGGGACAGCCGGATCACCTGCCAGCTGCTCACCGGGTACCGCGACAGCAGCGCGATCCCGTACTCCGCCGTCCCGGGCTGCTCCTGGCCGGTGGCCGCCATCCAGGTCGCCCCTGGCGTGCCGGCGATCGCCGCGACGAACCGGTGCGCGACGGCGCCCATCGCCTCGGCGGCCACCGCGGTGAGGTCGGCGTGGTGCGAGCGGGGCTGCTCGCGGTCCACCTCCTGCAGGGCGAGGACGTCGGCGTCCAGCCCCGCCACCGCGGCGGCGAACCGGTCGACGTCCACCCGGTCGTCGGTGAGGGAGCGTCCGTGCAGGATGTTGAAGGTCGCGAGGCGCACGCGTGACCGCTACCCGTCCGGGTAGTCCCACACCCGGTCCTGGCCCCGATCAGAGGAGCACTGCGTGCCTGCCGACCGCGACGTCCTCAGGGTGGCGCTGAAGCGCACCGCGTCCGCGCTCAAGCACGACGGGGTGCCGTTCGCCCTCGCCGGCGGCTACGCGCTGTGGGCGCACGGGGCCCCCGAGTCGGAGAACGACGTGGACTTCGTCGTCGCCGAGGACGACACCGAACGCGCCGCGAACGTCCTGACCGACGCCGGCTTCGAGGTGGTCCGCCCGCCCGAGGACTGGTTGTTCAAGGCGCGCACGGACGGCGTCGTCGTCGACGTGCTGCACCGCATCGTGGGCGAACCGGTGGGTGCGGAGATGCTGGACCGGTCCGAGGAGATGGACCTGATCGGCATCCGGCTGCCGGTGCTGCCGGCCACCGACCTGCTGTCGAGCAAGCTCCGGTCGATGACCGAGCACTACTGCGACTTCGGCCGGCTGCTGCCGCACGTGCGGGCGGTGCGCGAGCAGGTCGACTGGCCGCGGCTGCGCAAGGAGGTCGCGGAGAACGACTTCGCCGTCGCGTTCCTCTTCCTCACCGACCGGCTGGGGATCAGCGAGGGCTGACCGGACGCAGCACGGGCCGGCACCCCGAGGGGTACCGGCCCGTCCTCTCAGCTGGCGGGGACCGCACCGGCGCGCAGGGCGCCGAGCAGGTCGTGGTTCAGCCGCGAGATCGTCTCCATCGAGATGCCCTTGGGGCAGACCGCGGAGCACTCGCCGATGTTGGTGCAGCCGCCGAAGTCCTCGGCGTCCTGCTGGCCGACCATCCGCAGCACCCGGGTGTCGCGCTCCGGCTGGCCCTGCGGCAGCAGCCCGAGGTGGGCCACCTTGGCGGCCGTGAACAGCATCGCCGAGCCGTTGGGGCAGGCCGCGACGCAGGCACCGCAGCCGATGCAGGTGGCCGCGTCGAACGCGTTGTCGGCGTCCTTCTTCGGCACCGGCACCGCGTGGGCCTCGGGTGCGGTCCCGGTCGGGACGCTGATGTACCCGCCGGCGGAGATGATCCGGTCCAGCGCCGACCGGTCGACGACCAGGTCCTTGACGACCGGGAAGCCACCGGAGCGCCACGGCTCGATGTCGATCGTGTCGCCGTCCTTGAACGACCGCATGTGGAGCTGGCAGACCGTCGCCTGCTCCGGGCCGTGCGCGATGCCGTCGATCATCAGACCGCAGGAGCCGCAGATGCCCTCACGGCAGTCGTGGTCGAACGCGATCGGGTCGTCGCCGTCGAGGATCAGCTTCTCGTTGAGCACGTCCAGCATCTCGAGGAACGACATGTCCGGGGAGACCTCGGTGACCTGGTAGGTCACCATCTTCCCCTTCTTGGTCTTGTCCCGCTGCCGCCAGACCCGCAGGGTCAGATTCACTTGTAGCTCCGCTGTGCGAGGTGGATGTACTCGTACTCGAGGGCCTCGCGGTGCAGCACCGGCGGGGTCCCGTCCGGGGTGTGCTCCCAGGCCGCGACGTAGGCGAACGCGTCGTCGTCGCGGAGGGCCTCGCCCTCGGGGGTCTGGCTCTCGGCGCGGAAGTGGCCACCGCAGCTCTCGTTGCGGTGCAGGGCGTCGACGCACATCAGCTCGGCGAGCTCGATGAAGTCGGCGACCCGGCCCGCGTGCTCCAGGTTCTGGTTGAAGATGCCCTGCTCACCGGAGACCTTGACGTTGGTCCAGAACTCCTGCTTGAGCTCGGGGATCCGGTCCAGCGCCTTGCGCAGGCCCTCCTCGGAGCGCTCCATGCCGCAGAGGTCCCACATCAGCCGGCCCAGCTCGCGGTGGAACGAGGCGACGGTGCGGGTGCCGTTGATCGACAGCAGCTTCTCGGTCTGCACGCGAACCGCGGTCTCGGCCTCCACCACCGCGGGGTGGCTCGCCTCCACCTTGGGGAACGGGCCGTCGGCGAGGTAGTTGGCCAGGGCGTTCGGCAGCACGAAGTAGCCGTCGGCCAGGCCCTGCATCAGCGCGCTGGCACCGAGCCGGTTGGCGCCCTGGTCGGAGAAGTTCGCCTCACCGATCACGAACAGGCCCGGGATGTTGGACTCCAGGTCGTAGTCGACCCACAGCCCGCCCATCGTGTAGTGGACCGCCGGGTAGATCCGCATCCCGGTCTCGTAGGCGTCCTCACCGGTGATCCGGTTGTACATGTCGAAGAGGTTGCCGTACTTGGCCTCGATGGTGCTGCGGCCCAGCCGCTCGACGGCGTCGGAGAAGTCCAGGTAGACGCCCAGCCCGTTCGGGCCCACACCGCGGCCCTCGTCGCAGACGTTCTTGGCCTGGCGCGAGGCGATGTCGCGGGGCACCAGGTTGCCGAACGCCGGGTACTTGCGCTCGAGGAAGTAGTCCCGCTCGTCCTCGGCGATCTGCCGCGGGTCGCGGTCGTCGCCGCGCTCCTTGGGCACCCAGACGCGGCCGTCGTTGCGCAGCGACTCGCTCATCAGCGTCAGCTTCGACTGGTAGTCGCCGCTGACCGGGATGCAGGTGGGGTGGATCTGCGTGTAGCAGGGGTTGGCGAAGTACGCGCCCCGCTTGTGCGCCCGCCAGGCGGCCGTGACGTTGGAGCCCTTGGCGTTCGTGGACAGGTAGAAGACGTTGCTGTACCCGCCGGAGGCGAGCACGACGGCGTCGGCCAGGTGGGTGCTGATCTGCCCGGTGATCAGGTCGCGGACGACGATGCCGCGGGCCCGGCCGTCGACGACGACCAGGTCGAGCATCTCGGTGCGGCCGTGGGTCTCGACGTTGCCGAGGCCGATCTGCCGCTCGAGGGCCTGGTAGGCGCCGTAGAGGAGCTGCTGGCCGGTCTGGCCGCGGGCGTAGAAGGTGCGCGAGACCTGGGCGCCACCGAAGGACCGGTTGTCCAGCAGGCCGCCGTACTCCCGCGCGAACGGCACGCCCTGGGCCACGGCCTGGTCGATGATGTTCGCGCTGACCTCGGCCAGCCGGTAGGAGTTGCTCTCCCGGGAGCGGAAGTCGCCGCCCTTGACCGTGTCGTAGAAGAGCCGGTGGACGCTGTCGCCGTCGTTCCGGTAGTTCTTCGCGGCGTTGATGCCGCCCTGCGCGGCGACGCTGTGCGCGCGCCGGGGGCTGTCCTGGAACCAGAAGTTCTGGACCCGGTAGCCGGCCTCGGCCAGCGTGGCGGCGGCGGAGCCACCGGCCAGGCCGGTGCCGACGACGATGACCGACAGCCGCCGGCGGTTCGCCGGGTTGACCAGCCGGGCCCGGAACTTCCGCTCCTCCCACATCTGCGGGACGGGGACGTCGCGGGGTGCCTTGGTGTCGGCGATCGGCTCGCCGACGGTGAAGAGCTCGAGCGTCATGTCAGATCCCGTCAGTCGATCAGGCCGAAGGCGATGGACAGCGGCACGATGAGGAAGCCCACGGTGATCACACCGGAGACGGCGTAGGCGATCCCGTTCACGGCCCGCTCACGGCGCTTGTTGGTCTGCCCGAGCGTCTGGGTGGCGGCGAAGACGCCGTGCCGCAGGTGCAGGCCCAGCAGGACCAGCGCGAGCACGTAGAAGAGCGTGATCGGGATGTTCTGGAAGCTGGCGACGAGCCGGTCGTACGGGGTGGCGTCTGACCCGGCGGGGTTCACCGCACCGAAGGTGAGGTCGAGGATGTGCCAGATGATGAACAGCGCGATGATCACGCCGCCCCAGCGGACGGTGCGCGAGGCGAAGCTCTGCTGCACCCGCTTCTTGGTCACGTAGGCCACCGGGCGGGCGCGGCGCGCCTGGCGCCACAGCGAGATCGCCGCCCAGAAGTGCGCGACCACGGACACCACGAGCACCAGCCGGATGATCCAGAGGAGCGTCTCCTCCGGCACGGCCGGCTCACCGATCGTGCGGATCCAGTGGGAGTACTCGTTGAACTCCTCGGCGCCCTGGAAGGCGTGCAGGTTGCCGACCATGTGCGCGATCAAGTACAGGATCATGATGATCCCGCTGACCGCCATCACGGCCTTCTTCACGACCGAGTTGCTGAACCTGCCGGTCTTCGGGGTCTTGCGTGGTGCCTGCTGCGTCGTCACTGTCGCCACAGGGCCACGGTAGGCCCACTTCCCACGTGACACCCAGGTGAACCCGCCGTGACACACCTCATGTAAGGCCAGCCTCACCAGCGGCTTCACCCCGGGACGGCGTCCGGAGGAGGGCGGGCACCCCTGCTGACAGCGGGGCCCGCGGTGGAGGAAGATCGCCGGCGACCCAGTCGAGTGCTCCGAGAGCGCCTCCGAGAGGACGACGACGTGCCAGGACCCACCCGCGGCTTCCTCGGACGCCGCCGCACCGCCAGCGACCCACGGCTGCCCCCCGGGCAGTACGACGTGGGTGGCGACTGGCCGGTGCTGACCGCCGAGCCCACGCCCCGGATCACCCCGGAGACGTGGTCGATCACCGTCGACGGCGAGGTGGCGAACCCGACCACCTGGAGCTGGGACGAGGCGCACGCGCTGCCCGGCGCCGAGTACCGCGGCGACATCCACTGCGTCACCACCTGGTCGAAGTTCGACACCACCTTCGGGGGCATCAGCGTCGACTCGCTGCTGGACGTCGCCCAGCCGACGGAGGAGGGCCGGTTCGTGATGGCCACCTCCAAGACCGGCTACACGACCAACCTGCCGATCGAGGACGTCACCGGCGGCAAGGCGTGGATCGTCTGGGAGTTCGACGGCAAGCCGCTGACCGCCGAGCACGGTGGGCCGGTGCGGATGCTCGTGCCGCACCTGTACTTCTGGAAGAGCGCCAAGTGGATCAGCAGGATCACGGTCCTGAAGCGCGACCAGCAGGGCTTCTGGGAGCAGAACGGCTACCACGACCGGGGCGACCCGTGGAAGCAGCAGCGGTACCAGGGTGACTAAGGACCTCACTGCCCCCCACCACTCGCACGCTCGCGGCGGGACCCTGCAGTGACGCCATCAGAGCCTCCGATCGGTGACCCGGGGGTGCAGCCGGGGCGGGCGCCGGCCGGCGGGTGGACGACGGCGACGGTGGCCGGCCTCCGGCGTCCGATCGCGCGCTCGGTGGAGCTGCGCCTCGACGTCCACGACCGGCTCGACCACCTGCCCGGTCAGCACTACGTCGTGCGGCTCACCGCCGACGACGGCTACACCGCGCAGCGGTCCTACTCGGTCGCGTCGGCACCGGGCGACCCGCTGGTCGAGCTGTTCGTCGAGCGGCTGGACGACGGCGAGGTGTCCACCTACCTCGCCGACGTGGTCGAGCCCGGCGACGAGCTGGAGGTGCGCGGCCCGATCGGGGGCTGGTTCGTCTGGGACGGTGAGACCCCGGCGCTGCTGGTCGGCGGCGGCACCGGCGTCGTCCCGCTGGTGGCGATGGTGCGGCACGCCCGTGACCTCGGCCGGCTCGACCTGCTCCGGGTGGCGGTGTCGGCACGCACGCTGGCCGAGCTGCCCTACGCCGACGAGCTCGCCGCGGCCGGTGCGCTGGTCGTGACCACCCGCGAGGCGCACGGCATCCGGCCTGCCGCCCGGCTGACCGCGATGGACCTGCTCCCGCTGTGGGAGCCGGGGCAGACCGCCTTCGTCTGCGGGTCGGCCGGGTTCGCCGAGGCGGCCAGCCAGCTGCTCGTCGGGCTCGGCATCCCGGCGCCCTCGGTGCGGGTCGAGCGCTTCGGGCCCTCGGCCCTGGAGCTGCCGAAGCGCTGACCCGGGCGCGTCGGCGTACGTCCGGACGCGTAGCCGGACGTCGGGGAACCGGGGTGTTCCCCGATGTCCGGGCCGGCTGCCCGCTCCTACGTTCGGCGGCATGGACTCCCTGGCTCTCCGGCCGGCGCCCCCGGTCCGGTCCCGCCGGCCGCGGGTCTCGCTGTGGCTGCTGCGGGTCGTGCTCACGGCGCAGCTGGTCACCGCGGTGACCCTGCCGGTGCTGGCCGGGCTGTTCCTGGGCGGCGACGTCGACGCGGTCGTCTGGCACGGCATCGCCGGTGGCCTGCTCGTGCTGCTCGGGGTGACCACCGCGGTGGTCGCGGGGGCCTACGTGCTCGGCGGACGTGGCCGGTGGTGGGTGCTGCCGGTCGCCGTCCTCGCGGCGGCCGCCGAGGTGGTCCAGCTGACGTTCGGGTACGCCGGCACCCTGTCGGTGCACGTGCCCCTCGGCGTGGGCGTGGTGACCGCCGTGGTGGTGCTCACCGGCTGGGCGTGGAGCCCGGCCGCCCGGCGGCCGCGGTGAGCGGGCTGTCCCGGCGCGGCTTCCTCGGCCTGGCCGGGGCGGCCGGACTGGGGCTGGCCGGCTGCGCCGCGCTGGACCTGGACACCCCTCCCGGGCAGACGGGGGAGCAGCTGGCCAGCGCGGTGCCGCTGCCCCGGTCGTTCCAGGTGCCGCTGCCGGTGCCCCCGGTCGCCCGGGTGGTGGGCACCCGGGACGGCGCCGACCTGGTCGAGCTGACCCAGCGCCAGGGCACCGCAGAGCTGCTGCCGGGGGTGCGGACCACGGTCTGGGGCTACGACGGGGTCTTCCCCGGGCCCACGGTCGAGGGGCGGCGGGGCCGCCCGCTCGTCGTCCGGCACCGCAACGAACTGCCGGTGCCCACCGTCGTCCACCTGCACGGTGGGCACACCCCGCCCGAGCACGACGGCTGGCCGCTGGACCTCGTCGTCCCGATGGGCGACACCACCGGCTGGACGCCGCACCACGGCACCGGCTCGCTGGCCGTCGGTGTCCGCGAGCACCGCTACCCGCACGACCAGCGGGCCGCGACGCTCTGGTACCACGACCACCGGATGGACTTCACCGGTCCGGCCGTCTACCGCGGGCTGGCCGGGTTCCACCTCGTCCGGGACGAGGTCGAGGACGCCCTGCCGCTCCCGCGCGGCGACCGCGAGCTGCCGCTGATGATCTGCGACCGGGCCTTCGGCGCCGACGGCGAGCTCGCCTACCCCGCGCGGGACCCGGCGCTCCGGCACGAGCCGGGGGTCGCCGACGAGTGGATGGAGGGCGTGCTCGGCGACGTCGTCCTGGTCAACGGGGCCGCGTGGCCGGTGCACGAGGTCGACGCCGCCCGCCACCGGCTGCGGCTGCTGAACGCCGCCAACGCCCGCCGCTTCCAGCTGGCGCTCCGCGTCGACGGCGGGGGCGACCTGCCGTTCACCCAGATCGGCTCGGACCTCGGGCTGCTGGCCGCGCCGGTCGGGCACCGGTCGCTCACCCTGGCGCCGGCCGAGCGGTCCGACGTCCTGGTCGACTTCTCGGCGGTGCCGGTCGGGACGGCGGTGACGATGGTGAACGAGCTGGGGGAGGGGCGGACCGGCGAGGTCATGCGCTTCCGCGTGGCGCGCCGGGCCGTGGACGACAGCCGGGTGCCCGACCGGCTTGCGGAGGTGGAGACGCTGGTGCCGGGGCGGGTGCGGCGGGAGTTCGTCTTCGAGCGCGGCAGCGTCGGCCGGCACAGCGGCTGGACGGTCAACGGCCTGCCGTTCGACCCGGACGCCTCCCAGGCCGACGTGCCGCTCGGGCAGACCGAGACCTGGCGCTTCCGCACCGACGTCCACCACCCGGTGCACGTCCACCTGGACGGCTTCCAGGTGCTGAGGCGCGGCCCGGGCGGTCCCGGCCCCTCCGACGCCGGGTGGAAGGACACCGTCGACGTGCGGCCGCGGGAGGTCGTGGAGGTCGCCGTCCGGTTCACCGGCCACCGCGGCCGCTACGTCGTGCACTGCCACAACCTCGAGCACGAGGACATGGCGATGATGGCGACGATCCGCACCGTGTGAACCGCGTGTCCGGCGGTCCCGGGCGTGCGGATCTGCTGGGGTGGCCGCCGACGGCGGACCACAGGAGGCAGCGGGTGATCGAGCTGGTCGGGCTGACCAAGCGCTACCGGTCGCGGACCGCGGTGGACGACCTCACGGTCACCGTCGAGCCCGGCCGGGTCACCGGATTCCTCGGGCCGAACGGGTCGGGCAAGACCACGACGATGCGCTGCGTGCTCGGCCTCACCCGCCCGACCGCCGGGACGGCGCGGGTGCTCGGCGTGCCCTACGCCGAGCTGCCGGTGCCGATGCGCGCGGTCGGCGCGCTCGTCGACCCCCGGGCGCGGCACCCCGGCCGGACCGCGTACGCCCACCTCCTCGCGCTGGCGCAGAGCAACCACCTGCCGCGCAGCCGGGTCGAGGAGGTGGTGGAGCTGGTCGGCCTGGAGTCGGTGGCCGACCAGCGGGTGCGCGGCTTCTCCCTGGGCATGGGGCAGCGGCTGGGCATCGCGGTGGCGCTGCTCGGCGACCCGGAGGTGCTGCTGTTCGACGAGCCGGTCAACGGGCTGGACCCCGACGGTATCCGCTGGGTGCGGGGGCTCCTGCGGGACCTGGCCGCCGAGGGCCGCACCGTGCTGGTGTCCAGCCACCTGATGAGCGAGATGCAGGACACCGCGGACCACCTGGTGGTGCTCGGCCGCGGACGGCTGCTGGCCGACCTGCCGATGGCCGAGCTGCTCGGTGCCGATGCCGTCGTCCGGGTGCGCACGCCCGCGCCCGCTGCCCTGGCCGGCGCCCTGCACCGGGCCGGTGCGCAGGTGGCGGCCGACGCCGACGGCACGCTGCAGGTGCGCGGGCTGGACCTCGCGCAGGTGGGCGACGTCGCCTTCGCCGCCGGCGTCCGGCTGCACGAGCTGACCCGGGTCGCCACCTCGCTGGAGGCCGCGTACCACGCGCTCACCGGCGCCGACGTCGAGTACCGGACGGGGGAGCGGTGAGCGGTGCTGTGCCGGCGCACGCGGTGCTGCGGTCGGAGTGGACCAAGCTCGTCTCGCTCCGCTCCACCTGGGCGTCCGCGGCGGTCTACGTGCTGGTGGCCGGCGCGTTCGGCTGGCTGGCGGCGGCGACCACGCCGGCCGCCGACAGCGCGAGCGATGCGGTGCGGATCGCGCTGATCGGGTTCGGCTTCGCACAGTTCGCGGTGGTCGTGGTGGCCGCGACGGCGTCCGCCGGGGAGTTCGCCGGCGGGCTGGTGCTCGCCTCGCTGACCGCGGTGCCCCGGCGGGTGCGCTGGCTGGCGGCCAAGACCGGCGTGGTCGCCGGCGCGGTCGCCGTCCTGACGGCGGTGCTGGTCGGGGTCTGCTGGCTGGCAGCACGGACGCTGACCGCGGTGCCCGGCGGCATCCCGCCGGCCGGCGGCGGGGTCGGTCGCGCGCTGCTGCTCCAGGTGGCCGGCGCGGCGCTGACCGCGGTGCTGGCGGTCGCGCTGGGCACCCTGCTGCGGTCGACCGCCGGCGCGGTCGGCACCGGCACCGCGCTGGTCTTCCTGCTGCCGCTGCTGCTGCCGCTGTTCGGGCGCACCGGCGAGCGGCTTGCGGAGGCGATGCCGGTGCTGCGGGTCGGCGGCGACCCGTTCCTCGCCGCCGGCACCGGCTGGCAGGCCGGGCTGGCGGTCACCGCCGCCTGGGCCGCCGGGACGTGGCTGCTCGCCGCCGTCCTGCTCGTGCGCCGCGACGTCTGAGAGGACCACCTGCCTCCCCACGCCTCGCAGGCTCGGCGCGGGCCCCTGGAGGGTGGCCGTTCCATCTCCCACCAGACGGGTACGCCGGGCCGCATGGCACAGGAGCAGGACGCGGCGCGCCGGGAGCTCGGGGACAGCGGGGGGCCGACGGAGGACCAGCTGCAGGAGGCCTTCGACACCATCGTCAGCGAGGGGGCCCAGCGGCTGCACCGCACCTGGCGGGAGGTGCTGACCACCGGGCTGGCCGGCGGGCTGGAGATCGGCTTCGGCGTCGTGCTGCTGTTCGCCGTGTACGCCGAGACCGGCAGCCACCTGCTCGCCGGCCTGGCCTTCGGCGTCGGGTTCGTGGCGCTGGTGCTGGCCCGCAGCGAGCTGTTCACCGAGGGTTTCCTGGTGCCGGTGACCGCGGTCGTCGCCGGCCGGGCGAGCACCCGGCAGCTGGCCAAGCTGTGGAGCGGCACGCTGGTGGCCAACCTGGTCGGCGGCTGGGCGCTGATGTGGCTGGTCGTGCACGCGCTGCCGGACCTGCGGGCGACGGCGGTGGAGAGCGCCACGACCTTCGTCACCGCCCCGCTGGACCTGGAGTCGGCCGCCCTGGCGTTCCTCGCCGGCATCGCGATCACCCTGATGACCCGGATGCAGCACGGCACCACCTCGGACGTCGCGAAGATCGTCGCGGCGTTCGCCGGTGCCCTGGTGCTCGCCGGGCTGCAGCTGTTCCACTCGATCCTGGACTCGCTCATCGTCTTCGCAGCGCTGCACGCCGGCGCCCCGTTCGGCTACGGCGACTGGCTGGCCTGGTTCTGGTACGTGACCCTGCTCAACATGGCCGGCGGTCTGCTGGTGGTCACCCTGCTCCGGCTGGTGCGCAGCAAGGACATGATCGAGCGGGAGCGCGCCGCAGCCGGCGCCTAGGGCGTGTCCCCCGAGTCGATGGACGCCGGAGCCGTCGTCCTGGCCGTCGTTCTTGCCTGGACCCGCATCTGGGAGACACGCGCTAGCGGCTGACCGACTCCAGCACCTCGGCGAGTTCCGCCGGTCGGCTCACCATCGGCCAGTGCCACGTCGGGAGCTCGACGTGAGTCCAGTCGCCGTCGACCATGTGCGCGAACACCGGTGCGTGTGGCGCCATCTGGTGCAGTTGCTCGAGGCTGAAGCTGCACAGGACTCCCGTCCGTGGCAGCCGTTCCCAGGCGCCGGTGAGCGCGACCGGCTGGGTGGCGGTGCGCCAGGGCTGCGGCTGCGAGCCTTCGACCAGCGCGGCGACGGCAGCGTCGTCGACCTCGGCCACCTCGGCGGCGAGTGCGGCCCAGGGCGGTGGCGGGAGCTTCCAGCCTTCGCCGTGTGTCAGGACCAGATCGTCGTTGGCCGCGCGCGCGTCGGGTCCCTCGAAGTCGGCCTGTGCCATGCCGTCCGGCAGGGGCCCCGAGTCGACGTAGACCAGGCGCGCCACGCGCTCCGGCACGCGGTCCGCCGCACCGGTCGTCACGAGGGCGCCGTAGCTGTGGCCGACGAGCACGACGTCGTGCAGGTCCTGCTGCTCGAGCAGGTGCACGACGTCGTCGATGTGGGTCGTCAGGTCGGTCTCGGGCGAGGCGAGGTGGGCGCGTTCGCCCATTCCTGGGAGGTCGACGGCGTGCACGACGTGGCCCCGCTCACGCAGCGAGTCTGCGACGGGGCTCCAGACCCAGGCGCCGAGCCAGAAGCCGGGGACGAGGACGTAGGTGGCGGTGTTCATGGCGGCCACGCTAGGCTGGAATGCGGACAGGATCCGCCCGGTATGCAGGGTCTGTGCCTCAGCTCCTTCCCGGCAGCGACGAGGAGGGCCGTGACCCGCCCCACCGCTCGGGTGCTGGCCATGCTGGAGCTGCTCCAGACGGGCGGGCAGCGCACCGTCGGCGACCTCGCTGCCCGGCTCGGGGTCGACGAGCGGACGGTGCGGCGTTATGCCGAGCACCTCGCCGACCTCGGCATCCCCGTCCAGGCGCAGCGGGGCAGGTACGGCGGCTACCGGCTCTCCCCGGGCTACAAACTGCCGCCGCTGATGCTCACCGATGACGAGGCCGTCGCCGTCGTGCTGGGCCTCAGGGCCGCAGAACGCGCGGGGCTCGCCACCACCGACCACGCAGCAGCGGCGAGCGCACTGGCCAAGGTGTCGCGGGTACTGCCGCGGGCCCTGGGCCAGCGGCTGGACAGCTTGCTGTCGACCGCACAGTTCACGAGCCCGGTGCGGTCCACCGCTCCCGCCGGCGCCGACGCGCTGCTCGGTCTCGCCTCGGCTGCGCAGGCGCGGCGCACCGTCGTGATCGCGTACACCGCCTGGGACGGGCGGGAGTCGCAGCGTGAGCTCGACGTCTACGGCTTGGTCTTCCACTCCGGTCGGTGGTACGTCACCGGACGCGACCACGGCCGCAACGACCTGCGGACCTTCCGACTGGACCGCATCGCCTCGGTCGAGCAGGGCGACGGCTCCTACCTCGTGCCGGCTGACTTCGACGCCACGACGCACGTCGTGTCGGGCATCGCCGCGGTCGGGTGGTCGCACGAGGTCTCCGTCGTGCTGCGGACCACCCTCGCGGATGCGGGCGCTCGACTGCCCCGGAGCGCGGGACGGCTGAGCGAGCACGTCGACGGTGTGCTCCTCGAGACGCGCGCCGAGCGCCTCGACGGCATGGCCTGCATGTTGGCCGGGCTCGGCTGGGACTTCGAGGTGATCACCCCGGACGCTCTGCGCGACGAGGTCCTCGCCCTGTCCGACCGCCTCCGGATCAGCGCGGTGCGCCGCGCCGTCGAGGGCACCAGGGCGACGCCGCACAGTCCTCGAGGGCACCACCCGTCCGCACAGCGGGGCCCCGTACGACGCGCCGAGGCCGGGGCCCTGGACCTGACGCCACCGAGGGACACGCCCTAGCCGCGGGCGGCCCGGCGCATGGCGACGACGTAGCGGTCCAGGGCGAGGGTCTGCACCCGGTGGGCGACCGGGCCGCCGAGCCGGGCGAGCCGGGTGGCCAGCCGGGCGAAGGCGCGCAGCTCGTAGACGACGGCGCCGTCCGGGCGCAGCGAGACGACGAAGGACTCCTCGCCGCTCTCCGGGTGCCCGGGCAGCGTGCCGTAGCCGAAGCCGCGGCGGTCGGGTTCGTCGACCACCCAGACCACCCGGCACGGGACGTCGAGCCCCAGCCGGCGCAGCCCCGCGGTCATCAGGACGACGGTGCCCGGGGTGCTGGCCGGCCCGCTCGCCTGGATCCGCAGGCCAGCGCCGCGCTGCGCCGTCCAGCGGAACACCGCGGCCGACGCCCGGTCGAACTCCGCGCGCCCGGAGCCGATGACGTGCTCGCGCTCGACGTGGTCGTAGCCGGCCGGCAGCACGGCGTCCCGGGTCGCGCCCTGCTCGGCGTAGGTGAACGGTGCGCCGGCCAGCTGGGCGAGCGTCGTGCGACGGAGGATCCCCACCGGGTCAGTGTGCGGGCCTCGGGGTACCGGGCGCTGCATGGGCGAGGCGCTGGTGGTCGGGGCGAGCAGCGACATCGGGGCGGCCGTCGTCCGCGCGCTCACCGCGGCGGGGCACGACTGCACCGGCTGGGGGAGGGACGTGGCACGGCTGCCGGCCAGGTCGCGCGTCGTCGACCTGCTCTCCCCGGCCGCGGTGGACGCCGCGCTGGCCGGGCTGCCCGCCCGGCTGTCGGTCGTCGTGTACGCCGCGGGGCTGTTCGACTGGGCACCGGCCGACGAGGGCGACCCGGACGTGTGGGACGAGCTGCTCACGGTGAACCTGGCCGCCGCGATGCGGGTGACCCGCGGGGTGCTGCCGGCCCTGCTGGCCGGTGCGCCGTCGTCCCTGGTGCTGCTCGGGTCGGGTGCGGCGCACGCCGCCTTCGCCGGCAACCCCGCCTACGTCGCCAGCAAGCACGGGCTGGCGGGGTTCGCCCGGTCGGTGTTCCTCGACGTCCGCGACCGGGACGTCGCGGTGACCCTGCTGTCCCCGGGACTGGTCGCGGCCGGTGCGGGGCTGCGCGCGCCGGGCGTCGACCCGGCGCGGCTGCTGCGTCCGGACGACGTCGCCGACGCCGTGGCCTGGGTCGTCGGCACGCCGGCGCACGTCTGCCCGGTGGAGGTGCAGCTCCAGCCGCAGCGGACGGCATAGGGTCGGCGCACTGTGCTCGCCGCCGTCACCGCCACCCGCTACGTCACCCCGCTGCGCGAGGGTGGCTCGCTGCCGGGGCTCATGGAGGCCGACGACCTCGGCACCTACGTGGTCAAGTGGCGGGCCGCCGGCCAGGGCGTGAAGGTGCTCGCCGCCGAGGTGGTCTGCGGCGAGCTGGCCCGCCGGCTGTCCCTGCCGGTGCCCGCGCTGGTGACCGTCGACGTCGCCCCGGAGCTGGCGGTGGGGGAGCCGGACCAGGAGGTCCAGGAGCTGCTGCGCAACTCCGCCGGGGTCAACCTCGGCATGGACTACCTGCCCGGTGCGCTGGACTTCGAGGCCGGTGCGGCCCGGGTCGGCGCGGAGCTGGCCGGCCGGGTGCTGTGGTTCGACGCCCTCGTCGGCAACGTCGACCGGTCCTGGCGCAACCCGAACATGCTGTTCTGGCACGGCCGGCTGCACCTGATCGACCACGGCGCGGCGCTGACCTTCCACCACAACTGGCCCGGCGCGCCCGCCGCCGTGGCCCGCCCCTACGACGCCGCCCAGCACGCGCTGGTCGAGTGCGAGCCCGACGTGCGCGCCGCCGACGCCGCGCTGGCGCCGCTGGTCACCCGGGCGCTGCTCACCGACGTGCTCGGCCAGGTGCCCGACGCCTGGCTGGAGGGCCCCGACCCGGACGACGCCCCGGACGACGTCCGCGAGCGCTACGCCGCCCAGCTGCTGGACCGGCTGGCCGCCCGGGACGCGTGGCTGCCCGGCGTTGTCGCCGCGGCCGCGGCCGGAGGAGCCGGCCGGCGCACCGCGCCGCGCGGGCAGAACCGGCCGACCTGGCTCGGCCCGCCGCCCCCCGAGGGGGTCACCCAGCGATGACCGGCCGGGAGACCTTCGAGTACGCGGTGCTGCGGGTGGTGCCGCGGGTGGAGCGGGGCGAGTCGCTGAACGCCGGGGTGCTCGTCTACTGCCGGCAGCGCGACTACCTCGGCTCGCGGGTGCACCTGGACGTCGACCGGCTGCGCGCGCTGGACCCGACCGCCGACCCGCTGGCGATCACCGCCGCCCTGCAGGCCGCCGCCGACGTCTGCTCGGCCGCCGTCGGTGCCGGTGCCGCCGGGCGGGAGGCGCTGGGGTCGCGGTTCCGCTGGCTCACCGCGCCGCGGAGCACCGTCGTCCAGCCCGGGCCGGTGCACACCGGGCTCACCGCCGACCCGGACGCCGAGGCCGACCGCCTGCTGCGGCTGCTCGTCCTGCCCGTCACCGACTGACAACTCGCGCGACGTGGGACCCGTCGGCTGGCAGTGTGCGGCGTCGTGACCGTCCTGCTGCGCCCCGAGCGACCGAGCGACCGGGTCGAGGTCCACGCGCTGCACCGCGCGGCCTTCGGCGACCACGGCGACGCGGTGGTCGGCCTGCTCGACGGGCTGTCCCCGGGTCTGTCGCTGGTGGCCGAGGACGACGGCCGCGTCGTCGGGCACGTCCGGTTCTCCCCGGCCCTGCTCGACGCGCCGCGGCAGCTGGTGCCGGTGCAGACGCTCAGCCCACTGGCGGTGCTGCCCGAGCGGCAGCGGCAGGGGATCGGCGCGAGCCTGGTCCGGGCCGGCCTCGAGCAGCTGGCCGCGAGCGGGGTGCCGGTCGTCTTCCTGGAAGGCGACCCGGCCTACTACGGCCGGCTCGAGTTCGTCGCCGGTGCGGGTCTCGGCTTCCGCCGGCCGTCGCTGCGGGTCCCCGAGCCGGCGTTCCAGGCCGTGCTGTTGCCGGCTCACGAGCCGTGGATGACCGGGACCCTGGTGTACCCCGACGTCTTCTGGCGCCACGATGCGGTGGGCCTGCGCTGATCAGGCGCAGAACTCGTTGCCCTCCGGGTCGCGCAGCACCGCCCAGTGCGTGCCGAGCTCCGTCCTGGTCTCCACGTGCGTCGCCCCCAGCGCGGTGAGGCGTGCGACCGCTGCGGCCACCCGCTGCTCCTGCTCGGGCAGCGGCACCCGCTGGCCGCCGCCGGCCAGCAGGTCCAGGTGCACCCGGTTCTTCGCGGCCTTGGCCTCCGGGACCCGCTGCACGTAGACCCGCGGCTGGGTCTCGTCGTCGTTGTCCAGCGCGAAGCCGGCGCCCCACTCCTCCTCGGGCACGCCCTGGGCCCGCAGCCAGGTCGGCCAGTCGGGTGCGCCGTCGGGCGGGACGGGCAGGCGGTAGCCGCGGTCGGCCAGCGCGGCGGCCCAGAAGGTGGCCAGCCGCTGGGTGTCCTGGGCGTCGAGGACGATCTGGACGGGGCGCATCCCCCGATCGTGCATCGTGTCCTGGCCGTCGACCAGACCGTCGGTCACGGAGGTCTCCGCGCTCGGGCCCCACCCGGCACGCCCGACGACACGCCCGGCGCGACACGCCGGTCTCGTCCCACGCGCCACACAGGTCACCCCGGCTTCGTCCGCCGTTCACCTGGTGGGTGGGTCGGTCCTCCTACCGTCCGTCGGGACGTCCCCCCGACCA
The DNA here is from genome assembly GCF_041028285.1 of Modestobacter versicolor. Classification (GTDB taxonomy): domain Bacteria; phylum Actinomycetota; class Actinomycetes; order Mycobacteriales; family Geodermatophilaceae; genus Modestobacter; species Modestobacter versicolor_A. The sequence continues at coordinate 191,727 of NZ_JABGDB010000001.1, forward strand.
GAGGACCCCCATGACGGACATCGTCCCCGCTCGCCGTCGGCTCCTGCTGCCGCTGCTCAACTCGGTCCGGCACGGCACCCGGAGCCACACGACGTGCTTCTACAAGTGCGGCAACGCCTGCGACGCCCAGGTGCCGAACAAGACGGACAACCCGACGATCGGGGAGGTCATCGAGGGTGCCTTCAGCAGGCGGAGCATGCTCAAGGCCGCCGGCGCCGGTGCGCTGCTCGTGGCGGCGGGCCCGCTGCGGTCCACCCCCGCGCTGGCCAGCGGCGGGGCGGATGCGGGCTGGGCGGACGTCGGCTGGCAGCCGGCTGCGGACGCGCCGCTGACCTTCCAGCCGGTCGAGCAGAACCTGCTGGACGAGCTGGTCACCGCGGCCGGCTACGAGTACGGCGTCGTGATGCGCTGGGGTGACCCGGTCGAGCGCGACGCGCCGGAGTTCGACGTCGACGCCCAGACGCCGGAGGCCCAGGCCAAGCAGTTCGGCTACAACTGCGACTACATCGGGCTGCTGCCGCTGGGCCGCGACGGGCACCGTGCGCTGCTGGTCGTCAACCACGAGTACACCAACGAGCAGCTCATGTTCGCCGGCGTCGCCGACGAGGCCGCACCCACCACCGTGGAGCAGAAGCGCATCGCGATGATGGCCCACGGGATCTCGGTGGTCGAGGTCCGCCGGGACGGCGGCACGGGCAACTGGCGGCCCGAACGCCGGGGCAAGCGCAACCGCCGGGTCACCGCGATGACCACCTTCGAGCTGACCGGTCCGGCCGCCGGCTCCGAGTACGTGCGGACCAGCGCCGACCCCGCGGGCCGGACGGTGCTCGGCACGCTGAACAACTGCGCCGGCGGGATGACACCGTGGGGCACCACCCTGCACGGCGAGGAGAACTTCAACCAGTACTTCGGCACCTCGGCGGCGATCACGGAGGACCCCCGGGAGCCCCGGCTGGGCCGCTACGGCGTCAGCGCCGAGGACGCCGCCGTCCGCGGCTGGGAGCAGGTCGACCCGCGGTTCGACCTGGCGAAGGAGCCCAACGAGGTCAACCGCTTCGGCTGGGTGGTCGAGCTGGACCCCTACGACCCGCAGTCCACCCCGAAGAAGCGCACGGCGCTCGGCCGCTTCAAGCACGAGGGGGCGAACGTCCAGATCGCCGAGGACGGACGGGTGGTCGCCTACTCGGGCGACGACGAGCGCTTCGACTACGTCTACAAGTTCGTGTCGCGGAAGAGCTACCGGCCCGGCGACGACCCGGCCTCGCGGGCGCACAACATGACGCTGCTGGAGGAGGGGGACCTCTACGTCGCACGGTTCACCGGCGACTCGCCGTCCGAGCAGGTCGACGGCCTCGCGACGGTGCCGGCCGACGGCGAGTTCGACGGGACCGGCCAGTGGATCCCACTGGTGGAGGACGGGCAGTCGATGATCCCGGGCAAGTCGGTGCCGTGGGTGCTCACCTTCACCCGGCTGGCCGCCGACCGGCTGGGCAAGCAGCTGGACGCCAACGGCGACTTCCCGGACCCGGCTGCCCCCGTGGTCGTCGACCCGGCCAGGGTGCCGACCCGGATGGACCGGCCCGAGGACATCCAGGTCAACCCGGTCAACGGCCGGGTCTACGCGGCGCTGACCAACAACTCCCAGCGCACGGTCGCCGACGAGGCGAACCCGGTGGCCCGCTCGTTCGCCTTCGACCTCGAGGACGGCACCTACGAGGAGCGCACCGGCAACCGCAACGGCCACGTGCTGGAGTGGCTGGAGACCGACGGCATCGCCGGCGACGACTTCTACTGGCGGGTCTTCATCGTGGCCGGTGACCCGGGCAGCCCCGGGACGTACTTCGCCGGCTTCGACAAGACGCAGGTCAGCGCCATGTCGTGCCCGGACAACCTGGAGTTCGACCCGGCCGGCAACCTGTGGATCTCCACCGACGGCAACGTGCTCTCCACCCGGAACCAGGAGGCGGGCACGTTCGCCGGGACGAACGACGGGCTCTTCGCCGTGCCGACGGCCGGGCCCGAGCGGGGCCACCTGAAGGCGTTCCTCACCGTGCCGGTCGGCGCCGAGTGCAGCGGTCCGCTCATCACCTCCGACGCCCGTTCGGTCTTCGTCTCGGTGCAGCACCCGGGGGAGACGACCGGGGCGACGCGGGACACGCCGTCGAGCACCTGGCCGGACCGGCTCGCCGACCGGCCGTTCCCGCGCCCCAGCGTGGCGGTCGTCTTCCGCACCGACGGGGGCCGGGTCGGCAGCTGACCTGCGGACGGGGTCCGGTCGCTGCCCGCGGCCGGACCCCGTCCCGGGTCGGTCGGCTCAGCCCACCGGTGTGCCGGCCAGCAGCCGCAGCAGACCCTCGCGGTCCGGCCCCGCGGGAGGGGCTGGCGGGTGCTCGCCGGCCGTCCGCACCGCCCGCTCGGCCAAGCCCGGGCGGCTGAACACCTCGGCCGGCAGCACGAGGCAGCCGACGATCTCCAGCATCGCCCGGAACAGCTCCGCGTCGTGGCCGGCCGCCCGCGCCAGCGCCGGCCCCAGCGCTGCCCGGCCCTCCGGCGGGGCGGGCGTCCGGCCCTCGAGCAGCGCGCGGACCTCGGCCAGCCGGGCCCGGTCGACCGCCAGCGTCGCGCGGTACCAGGGCGTCAGCCGGCTCTGCACCGCGTCGTCCCAGCGCTCGGCGAACTCCCGCGGGTCGTCGTCCGTCCCCTCCCGGAGGGCGTCGCGCAGGCACACCGCCTGCATCAGCCCCATGCTGATGCCGCGGCCGAGCGAGGGGTTGGTGCAGGCCCAGGCGTCGCCGACCGCGACCAGCCCGGTGACCACGGGCGAGCCGTCCACCACCGCCCGGGTCCACCGGTCGAGCACGCCGGCCATCGGCAGCACCCCGGTCATCGGCTCGCCGTCCAGCCAGTGGGCGTGCTGCGGGCAGGCGGCCACGACCGCCGTCCAGACGTCGGGGTGCCGCAGTTCGGTCAGCGGCCGGTCGTGCGAGTCGATGACCAGCGTGACCGACCAGGTGCCCCGGTCGGCCGGCAGCGTGAGCAGGGAGAACGTCCCGACGTGGGTCTGCAGGCTCGCCCGCACCTGGGGCAGGCCGCCGTCCGCGGACCGGAAGAAGCGGGTGTAGTAGCCGAACCCCGAGTCCGTCGCCTCCTCCTGCGGGGGCCGGTCACCGGCGGCCCGCAGCCAGCCGGCCAGCGGCGACCGGCGGCCGGTGGCGTCGACGACGAGGTCGGCGACCAGCCGGGAGCCGTCGGTGGTGCGCACGCCGGTCACCTGGACGGCGCCGTCCACCCGCCGGCTGACCAGGCCCTCGACCTCGACGCCCCGGTCGACGCGCAGCCGCGGTGCTCCCGCGGCCCGCTGGGCGACCACCTGCTCGAGCGTGGTCCGGCGGGCGGTCACCGTGCCGAACCGGTCGTCGTCCGGGCGGCGCTCCAGCGGTCCGACGGACGGTGGGGCGCTGCGCAGCGGGTCGTGGCGGAGCGCCCCGGCGTCGAGGAGTGCGTCCCGGACGTCGGGCAGCTCGGCGTCGAGCACCCGCGCGGACCGGGGCTGCAGGTAGTGCGCCTGGTGGAACTGGGCCACCCCGGGGCGGCTCCAGCCCTCCCACGCCGCAGCGGGGGAGTCCGGCACAGGGCCGGGGTCCCGCTCCAGCACCCGGACGTCGTGCCCGTCCCGGGCGAGCACCATGCCGGTGGCCAGGCCGCACACACCGCCGCCGAGCACCACGATCGAAGCCATGCCGTCCTCCTCAGGGGGAGGCGGCGTCGGGGTCAGCTGGTCGGCCCACCCGGGGGGAGCGGGCCGAAGAAGCCGATGATCCGGCGCAGCATCCCGTCGCCGTCCAGTTCCCCGAAGTCCGTGCCCTCCAGCGCCACCGAACCGTCCGGCGCGCGCAGCTGCCAGCCGAAGCGGAGGTGGCCGTCGTGCTCGTCGACGCCGCTGACCACCTCGAGCCGGGCACCCGGCTGCTCGGCCTGGAAGCCGCCGATGTGGTCGGCCAGCCCGTCCCGGCCGGTCGCCCGGCCGATCGGGTCGCAGTAGACCCCGTCCTCGGCCCAGCAGCGCTCCAGGAGCGCCCGGCGGGCGGCGGGATCGGTCTCCAGCCAGGCCCGGGCGTAGTCCTCGACGGCGCTGGCGACGGCGGTCGTGGTCACCGTCGGGAAGCTACTCGCGCCGACCGTGCGTGGCGGTGCATCCGCGGCGGCGGTGCGGTGGGTCAGCGCGCCGTCACGGATCGGAGGTGAGCGGGGTCAGCCCGGGTAGAGCGCGTCCACCCGGCGGGCCAGGTCCAGGTCCAGCTCGGTGAGCCCGCCGGCCGAGTGGGTGACGACCGCGACCCGCAGCTCGGTCCAGCGCAGGTCCATGTCCGGGTGGTGGTCGAGCAGCTCGGCGACGTCGGCGATGGCGCTGACCGCCTCGACGGCCGCTCGGAAGGTGGGCAGCTGCACGGTGCGTTCGATGCCGTCCGGGCCGCCGGACCACAGCGGCAGCGCGCTCAGCGCGGCGGTGACGTCGTCGGGGGACAGGCGCGGGGGTCGGGGCATCGCCCCATCCTGGCCTACGGCCCCGTCCCGAAGCTCGCCCTGAGCTCGCGAAGGGTGAGGAGGACGGGGTCCTTCCTCAGAGGTGCAGCCCGCACTCCACCTTGGCCTTGCCCGCCCAGCGGCCGGCCCGCGGGTCCTCGCCCGGGGCCACCGGCCGGGTGCAGGGCTCGCACCCGATGGAGGCGTAGCCCAGCTCGGCCAGCGGGTTGACCGGCACCTGGTGCTCGGCGACGTACCGGTCCACGTCGTCCTGGGTCCAGGCCGCCAGCGGGTTGACCTTGACCATGCCGCGCTTGGCGTCCCAGTCGACGACCCGGGTGCCGGCCCGGGTGACCGCCTCGTCGCGGCGCACGCCGGACCCCCAGGCGGTGAACCCGGCCAGCGCCTGCGCCAGCGGCTGCACCTTGCGCAGCGAGCAGCACAGGTCCGGGTCGCGCTCGTGCAGCCGCGGCCCGTGCTCGGCGTCCTGCTCGGCGACGGTGCGCAGCGGCTGGACGTCGTGCAGCGTGATCGGCAGGACGGCGGTGATCCAGTCGCGGGTGCCGATCGTCTCGGCGAAGTGGTACCCGGTGTTCAGGAAGACGACGTTGACGCCCGGGAAGGCGCGGCTGGCCAGGTGGGCGAGCAGCCCGTCGGCCATGCTCGAGGTGATCGCGAAGGAGTCCCCGAAGGTCTCCCCCGCCCAGGCGAGCACGGCCAGCGCCTGCTCGACCGGGTCGGCGATGCCCTCGAACCGGGCGTCGGCCTCGGCGGCGAGCTCGGGCGTCGGCTGCACGACGGCGGTCGTCACGGTCGGTCCACCCCTGTTCCGATCAGCTGGACGGCGAAGCTCCGGAGGCACGAGGTGCAGTGCCACCCCTCGCCCTCGGGGAGGAGGTCCTCCTCGCCGCAGTACGGGCAGTGGAACACCGGCAGGGTGCGGCCCCTTCCGGCAGTGGGCCGCGTCACACCGCCGGGGTCCGGGGACGTCACAGCAGCCACTCCTCCTCGGCCCGCGCGACGTACGCGGCGAACCGCTCGCCCTCGGTGCGCCGGTCGAGGTAGCCGCGCAGCACGCGCTCGCAGTAGTCCGCCGTCTCGTCCTTGGTGATCTTGTGACCGCGGAACTTGCGGCCGAAGGACGCCTCGACGCCGAGGTGGCCGCCCAGGTGCACCTGGAAGCCCTCGACGCTCTCGCCTGCGGCGTTGCGGACGATCATGCCCTTGAAGCCGATGTCAGCGGTCTGGAAGCGGGCGCAGCTGTTGGGACAGCCGTTGACGTTGATCCCGACCGGCTCGTCGAAGCCCGGCAGCCGCTTCTCCAGCTCGGCGTAGAGGTCCTGGGCGTGCTGCTTGGTCTCGACGATGGCGAGCTTGCAGAACTCCAGCCCGGTGCAGGCCATCGTGCCGCGGCGGAAGGCGCTGGGCCGCACCAGCAGGTCGTGCTCGGCCAGCGCGGCGACCAGGTCCTCGACCCGCTCGTCCGGGACGTCGAGGATCACCAGCTTCTGCTGGGTCGTCGTCCGGATCCGGCCGCCACGGGTGCCGTACTCGGCGGCCAGGTCGGCGATCCGGGTGAGCAGGGTGCCGCTGATCCGGCCGGTGCGCAGCGCGAACCCGACCGCGTTGGCGCCGTCCTTCTGCCTGCTGACCCCGACGTGGTCGCGCTGGTCGTGCTTCGCCGGAGCGGGGGCGGGGCCGTCGGGAAGCTCGGCGTGCAGGTACTCGTCCTGCAGCACCTGGCGGAACTTCTCCGGGCCCCAGTCGGCCATCAGGAACTTGATGCGGGCGTGGTTGCGCGACCGGCGGTAGCCGTAGTCGCGGAAGATCGAGGTGCAGCCGGCCCAGACCTCGGTGACCTGCTCGGGCCGGACGAAGACGCCGATCCGCTTGGCGAACATCGGGTTGGTCGACAGCCCACCCCCGACCCACAGGTCGAACCCGGCCTCGCCGTCGGCGTTGACCACGCCGACGAAGGAGACGTCGTCGATCTCGGGCTCGGTGCAGTGGTCGACGCAGCCGGACATCGAGGTCTTCCACTTGCGCGGCAGGTTGCTGAACTCCGGGCTGCCGACGTACTTCTCCACCGTCGCGGCGATGACGTCGGTGGCGTCGAGCACCTCGTCCTCGAGGACGCCGGCGAGCGGGCAGCCGAGCATGACGCGCGGCACGTCGCCGCAGGCCTCCATGGTGCTCAGCCCGACCGACTCCAGCCGCCGCCAGATCTCCGGCACGTCCTCGATCCGGATCCAGTGGTACTGGACGTTCTGCCGGTCGGTGACGTCGGCGACGTCCCGGCCGAACTCGGTGCTGATCCCGCCGAGGACCCGGAGCGCCTCGCTGGTCAGCTGCCCGCCGTCGATGCGGGCCCGCATCATGAAGTACGAGTCCTCGAGCTCCTCGGCCTCCAGCACGGCGGTCTTGCCGCCGGGGATGCCCTGGGCGCGCTGGGTGTACAGCCCCATCCAGCGCATCCGGCCCCGCAGGTCGCCGGGGTCGATGCCCTCGAAGCCGGTCTTCGAGTAGATGTCCAGGATCCGCTGCCGCACCTCCAGGCCGTCGGAGTCCTTCTTCATCCGCTCGTTGGGGTTCAGCGGCTCGCGGTAGCCGAGCGCCCACTGGCCCTGGCCGCGCTGGGGCCGGTTGCTGCTGCGGGTGGGGGTGGACACGTCAGTGGTTCTCCATCTGCGCCGGCACGGGTGGCGTGCGCGACGCGGCCGGTTCGGGGTGCAGCGCCAGGTGGCTGCAGCAGAGCGGGGGCCGGGGTCAGCGCGGAGCGCGACACGCGGCGCTGGAGACCCGCGCCAGGTCGACGTGCAGGCGCGCCACGAGGAGTGCGCCGCAGTCAGTCACGAGTCGATGGTCCCACATCCGGCGGGCTGCGCCGTGCGAGGCGTCCGGCTCACTCCGTGTCGGGGAGGCTGAAGGAGCGCCAGGCGCTCTCCAGCTCGATCATCTCCGCCACCTGGGCGGGCATCTTGCCGGCGACGACGTCGGCCAGCGTGACGTTCTCCAGCACCCGGCGGTAGGCCTCGCGGGCGGCGACCCAGACCTGGGCCAGCGGCTCGGCGGCGCCGGGGTAGGCGACGTCCTCGGGCCGCTGGCCGTGCACCTCGGCGAGGAAGCCCTGCTCGACCCGCATCACCCGCGCGATCGAGACCTCCTCCGGCGGGAGGGCCAGCCGGTAGCCGCCCTCGCGGCCGCGCTGGCTGGTGACCAGCCGGGCGTGCTGGAGGTCGCCGAGGATCGCCTGCAGGAAGCGGGCCGGGATGCCCTGGGCCTGCGCGATCTTGTCCGAGGTCAACGAGTCGGGGGCGACGGCGGCCAGCTCGACGGCCGCCCGTACCGCGTAGTCGACCCGGGCTGAGATGCGCACGGGGCCCATCCTGCCGTGTCTGCGAAGCTGGCTCGCGTGTCCGAGCTGCGGTTCACCACGTTGGTGGAGGCGCCGCTGACCGTCGCCTTCGACGTCGCGCGGTCCCTGGGCCGCCCCTGGCCGCACCCGTTGCACGAGGTCGACTCCGACCGGCCGTGGCGCGACGTGTACGCGGGGGTGCCCTCCCGGGGCCGGTGGACGCCGACCCACACGCGGAACTTCACCGCGACCGGGGCCGGCACCCGCGTCGACGAGCAGGTCGACTGGGCGCCCCGGCTGCCCGGTCTGCTGGGCCGGCTCGTGGACCGGGCGGTGCTGCGCCCGAAGGTGGCCCGGGCGATGCGCGCCCACCTGGACGGGTACGCGGCCGCCGCCGCCCAGCGGGCGCTCGAGGTGACCCAGGTCGTGGGCGCGGCGCTGGTCGACGACCGGCGCCGGGTGCTCGTCGCGCAGCGGGGGTCGGGGTCGCTGGCCGGGCTGTGGGAGTTCCCGGGCGGCAAGGTCGAGCCGGGGGAGCCCGACCTGTCGGCCCTGGTGCGCGAGTGCGTCGAGGAGCTCGGCGTCGTGGTGGAGCCGCAGTCCTTCCTCGGGGAGGTGCCGCTGGACGGCGTCGTCGCCGGCGGCCCGCCGGGCGCCTCCACCCTGCGGGTCTGGTCGGGCCGGATCACCGGTGGGGAGCTGGTCGCGCACGAGCACACCGAGCTGCGCTGGGTCGGCGCCGAGGACCTCGACGACCTGGACTGGATCGCGGCCGACCGCCCGCTGCTCCCCGCCGTCCGCACGCTCCTCGCCCGCCCCTGACCCACCCGCACGGTTTCGCGCGTCTTCCCACGCGCGCTTTCGCGCGTCTTCCCACGGCCGGGCTCCCTCCTGTGGTTTCGCGCGCTTTCCCACGGGTGGTTTCGCGCGTCTTCCCACGAGCCGCGTCAGCGGCCTGTGGATGACGGGGACGGGCGCCGGGCCGGATGGGCGAGGCTGCCGCGGTGACGCCGACCCGACACTTCCTCGGCGGGCTCTTCGTCGGCTCCCACGCGGTGGCGGCGGGGGCCCTCACCAGGCGCCAGCTCGAGTCCGGGTGGTACCGCCGGGTGCTGCGCAACGTGTACGCCGATCCGGGCCTGCGGCACGACCACCAGTTGCGGGCGAGGGCCGCCGCCCTGCTGATGCCCGCAGCGGGAGCGATCGGTGGCCGGTCGGCGGCGGCGTGGTTCGGTGCCCCGTTCAGCTCATCGGCCGATCCTGTGCTGGTCGTCGTCCCGCGTGCCTGCCGCTGGCAGGGGCCCTCCGGAGTGCAGGTCCACCGGACCGACGTCCGGCCGGCCGAGGTCTGGACCGACGGGGACGGGGTGCGCGTCACGACGGCGGTCCGGACGGCATGGGACGTCGCGACCCTGGAGTCGACCGCCACGGCGGTGGCCCTGGTGGACGGCATGCTGCGGGACGGCCGTGACCGGCCGGACGGGCTGACCGTCCCTGAGCTGGCGGCCGATGTGCTGCGGCGGGGTGGCCGCTGGGGGAGCAGGCGGGCGGCCGCGCTGCTGCCGCTGCTGGACGACCGCGCGATGAGCCCGCCGGAGTCGCGGGTGCGGGTGGCGTGCCACCTGGCCGGGCTGCCGCACCCCGTTCCGCAGTTCGCGGTGTGGGAGCGCGGCGTCTTCCTGGGGCAGGTGGACCTCGCGTGGCCCGAGGCTCGGCTCGTCGTGGAGTACGAGGGCGCCCACCACTTCGACGACGCCCAGATCGTCAAGGACGACGGACGCTACGAGCGCCTCGCGGCGGCGGGCTGGCGGGTCATCCGGCTGCTGGCAGCCGACCTGCGGGACCTCGATGCCGTCGTCGCGCGGATCGAGGCAGCGCTGCGCGAGGCCGGCGTCATCGGCTGAGGGCCGGCCGTGCGTGGGAAGACGCGCGAAACCGTGGGGCGTGGGAAGACGCGCGAAACAGTGGGGTGGCGACGTCACCGGGCGGGAACGCGAGAGCGCCGCCCCCGGCTGGCGGGGACGGCGCTCTCGGTCGCGGTGCTCACGCACCGCGCGGTGTCACTTGAAGATGTCCTTGACCTTCTCGCCGGCCTGCTTCGCGTTGCCGGCCGCCTGGTCCTTGTGGCCCTCGGCCTGCAGGTCCTGGTCGTCGGTCGCCTTGCCGGCGGCCTCCTTGCCCTTGCCGGCCAGCTCCTGCGCCTTGTTCTGCAGCTTGTCCATGCCGCTCATCTGGGCCTCCTCGGTCCGTCGTCGCCGCAGGGCTGGACCCCGCGACTCCGGTGCACCCGTACCCGCGCGCCGCCGCAGGCACACCCCGCGGCCAGCTCGTGTCGAGCGTCGGGCCTGCGAGGTCGCGCGAGGTTGTCGCGTACCCGCCGGTACACCGCAAAGATTGCGGTCAAGGCACCGTCGTTGCGGCCGTGTTTCGGCGGTCCGAGCCGTCTCCTGAGCACAGGTCACAAAATGATGACGGCCGTGGACTGCCTCTCCGGGGACTGCCTAGGGTTCGCCCGTCGCACCCTGTCCGACAGCGTCGGTCCAGCTGCCTGACAAGCTGCGGTCAAGTGAGTCAGCCCGCCCCCGGCGATCCCGGGGCGGTCGGTCCTGAACTTTCCCCCCGCGCAGGCGGGTCGAGGAGGCATTCGAACGTGAAGTTGAGCAAGCGCGGCGCAGTGTTCATCGCCACCGGGGTCACCGGTGCGATGGCACTGACGGCCTGCGGTGGCGGCAGCGACAGTGGTGACGACGAGGCCTCGAGCGGTGGTTCCGGCCGCGTCGTCTACGGCGAGTCCACCGACTGGCCCGAGAACCTCTTCCCCCTCATCGCGGCGGGCAACGCCACCTCGGTGGCCAACATCGAGGCGCAGCTCTTCCCGCAGGTGTACCTGGTCCAGCCCGACCTGACCCTGGAGTGGAACGAGGAGCTCCTCACCGAGGAGCCCACCTCCGAGGTGAGCGGCGAGACGCAGACCGTCACCTACAAGCTCAACCCGGACGCCGTCTGGAGCGACGGCGAGCCGATCACGGCCGAGGACTTCGAGTTCAGCTGGAACCTGCAGCGGTCCTCCGACCCGGCCGACGGCGGGTGCGCGTCGCTGCTGAGCACCACCGGCTACGAGCAGGTCACCGCGGTCGAGGGCTCCGACGACGGGACCGTCACGGTCACCCTGGGCTCGCCGTTCGCCGACTGGAAGGCCCTGTTCTCCGGGTCCAACAACCCGGTCTTCCCCGCGCACGTCCTGGACAAGGGCGACCCGGCCGCCAACTGCGAGGCCGTCACCACGGGCTGGCCGATCGCCGACGGCATCCCCAGCGACATCTCCGGCGGCCCCTGGCAGCTGAAGAAGGAGAACATCAACAACGGTCAGCAGATCGTCGTCCTCACCCCGAACGAGGCCTACTGGGGCGAGAAGCCGAAGCTGGAGCAGCTGGTCATCCAGGGCATCGGCAACGACCCGACGACCGCCGTCCAGGGTCTGTCCTCCGGCGAGCTGAACATGATCTACCCGCAGCCGCAGCTGGACCTGGTCGACCAGATCGCCGACCTGGAGCCGAACGTCGTCAGCGACGTGAACTTCGGCCTCAGCTTCGAGCACGTCGACTTCAACACCACCGACCCGCTGCTGTCCGACGTCCGCGTGCGCCAGGCGTTCGCGATGGCGCTGGACCGGCAGGAGATCGTCGACCAGACCGTCGGCCAGTTCTCCTCCGACGCGCAGGTCCTCGACAACCGCATCTGGCTCAACACCCAGCCGCAGTACGAGGACACCGCGCCGGAGCAGTACCAGCAGCCCAACGCCGAGGCCGCCAAGGCGCTCCTCACCGAGGCCGGCTGGGCCCAGGGCTCGGACGGCATCTTCGCCAAGGGCGGTCAGCGGCTCTCGCTGCGGATCGACACCACGGCGAACAACCCGCTGCGCGAGCAGACGATCAACGTCATGATCCCGCAGCTGAAGGAGGCCGGGATCGAGGCCAGCTTCAACGCCAACCCGGACATCTTCGCCGGTGCGGACAAGCCGACCTCCCTCGAGGCCGGTGGCTTCCAGGTGGCGCTGTTCGCCTGGGTCGGCAGCCCCTTCATCTCGGGCACCCCGCCGATCTACCTGTCGCCGCAGGGTGACGCGATCGGGCAGAACTACGCCCGCATCGGCACCCCGGAGATCGACGCCCTCTTCGCGGAGTGGACGACGCTGACCGAGGACAGCGAGATCGCCGACACCGGCAACGAGATCGACCGGCTGCTCTGGGAGCAGATGGGCACCATCCCGCTGTACCAGAAGCCGACCTTCATCGCCTACAGCAGCACGATCGAGGGCGCTGAGGACAACCCGACGCAGGCCGGGCCGCTCTGGAACGCCTCCACCTGGTCGCTCCAGCAGTGACCTGACGGGTCTCCCGGCACCAGCACCACCCGCACACCCGCGGCCCCCGGCAGCTCCCGGGGGCCGCGGTGTGTCCGGGCACGACGTGACACCGCTGTGTCGCACCGGTGACCCCTCGGTGTCCACCGGTGCGGCCTCCGGCCGGCCCCTCCGTGGCGGCCGGGACGACGTCCTGCGGCGGCTCGCAGGACGCCTCGCTGCACTGGTCGTTCCAGCCGGACGACTTCCGCTGTCGGCGTAAGGTCACCACATGTTCTTCTTCACGATCCGGCGCGTGTTGGCGTCGGTCCTCGTGTTGGTCGTCAGCTCGTTCCTGGTCTTCGCCCTCTGCGCGGCGAGCTTCGACCCGCTGGCCCAGTACTACAGCCGCAACCCCCGGCCGCCGCAGGAGTTCTTCGACCAGCTGCGCGAGCGGTTCGGGCTCAACGACCCGTTCCTCGTCCGGTACTGGAACTGGCTGACCGGCGTGCTGCACGGCGACTTCGGCCTCACCGTCGACGGCACCCCGGTCGCCGACCAGCTCCCCGGCCGGCTGGCGGTCACCGGGCGGATGATCCTCGCGGCCATCGTCATCGCCGTCGTGCTGGCGGTCATCGTCGGCGTGATCGGTGCGGTCCGGCAGTACAAGCCCTCGGACTACACGTTCACCTTCATCGCCTACGTGCTCATCGCGCTGCCGACCTTCTGGTTCGCCGCGCTGCTCAAGGAGTTCGTGGCCGGCGGGATCAACGACCTGCTGGGCAGCCAGGTGCTCTACACGATCGGTGAGGAGACACCCGGACTGTCGCTGTACGCCGACGGCTGGGAGCTGTGGTCGGACCGGCTGGGCCACCTGGTGCTGCCCACGGTCAGCCTGGCGCTGCTGTCCTTCGCCGCCTGGAGCCGCTTCCAGCGCGCCTCGATGCTCGACGTCCTGGGCTCGGACTACATGCGGCTGGCCCGGGCCAAGGGCCTCACCTACCGTCGCGTCGTCCTCAAGCACGGCCTGCGCAACGCGCTGATCCCGCTGACCACCGTGGTGGCGCTGGGCATCGGCACGCTGTTCGGCGGTGCCGTGATCACTGAGACCGTCTTCGTCTGGCACGGCATGGGCGAGTACCTGCTGGAGAACGGCATCGGTCAGCAGGACGTCAACGTGGTCCTGGGCTGGCTGCTGGTCAGCGCCGTCTTCGTCGTCCTCTTCAACCTCGTCGCCGACATCCTGTACGCGGTCCTCGACCCGCGGATCCGGCTGTCCTGAGCGGCCGCTCCCCGTAGAGAGAAGGACCTCCATCATGGCGACCACCCAGGCGACCTCCGGCACCGCCGGCGGTGTCCAGCCGGCCGTGCCGGGCGCCCCGCAGGCCAGCGGGGGCGTGGAGCGGGAGTTCACCGTCAAGGCGCGCAGCCAGCGCCAGCAGATCGTCCGCCGCTTCGTGCACAACAAGGTCGGCATGACCGGCCTGGTCATCTTCGTGGCGCTGCTGGTCTTCGGCTTCATCGGCCCCCTGCTGGACGGCAAGAGCTACTCCGACCTGGACTCCAGCGCGCAGTCGGTGTCCCCGGGCAACCAGGGGTACCTGCTGGGCAGCGACGCGATCGGCCGCGACCTGCTGGCCGGCCTGATGTCCGGCGTCCAGCGGTCGCTGTTCATCGTGGCGCTGTTCATCGCCATCGCCCTGCCGCTGGGCCTGCTGGTCGGCGCGCTGGCCGGCTACTTCGGCAAGTGGGTCGACAGCCTGCTGATGCGGCTGGTCGACCTGGTCCTCACCGTCCCGCTGCTGGTCGTGCTGATCGTCGTGGCCAGCAACTTCCCCGGCTCCCGCACCCCGCTGGGCGTCGGCATCATCCTGGGCCTGTTCGGCTGGCTGGACCTCGCGCGGATCGTGCGCAGCCAGTTCCTCTCGCTGCGCGAGAAGGAGTACGTCGAGGCGGCGCACTCGCTGGGCGCCTCGAACTCGCGGATCATCTTCAAGCACCTGATCCCGAACGCGCTGGGCTCGCTGATCGTGTGGACGACGCTGGCCGCGGCGAACGCGATCATCCTCGAGGCCTCGCTGACCTACCTGGGCTTCGGCGTCAACGGCACCAACGAGACGTCGCTGGGCCGGCTGGTCTCCGACGGCGTCCAGGCCGCGAGCACCCGCCCCTGGCTCTTCTACTTCCCCGGCATCGTGCTGCTGGTCATCGTGCTGTCGATCAACCTGATCGGCGACGGGATCCGCGATGCGTTCGACCCGAGCAACCGCCGCGTGCGGGCCTGAGAGGCAACCCCATGTCCACGAACGGTGCCACCGCCGTGTCCTCGTCCGGCACGCTCAGCAAGGGGCGCACCCAGAGCCTGCCGGGCTTCGACGCCTCGGCCCCGCTGCTGGAGGTCACCGACCTCAACGTCCGGTTCCCCACGGAGGACGGGCTGGTGCACGCCGTCCGCGGCGTCGACTACACGCTGCGGTCGGGTGAGGTGCTCGGCATCGTCGGCGAGTCCGGCTCCGGCAAGTCGGTCACCTCGCTGGCGGTGATGGGCCTGCTCCCCAGCAACGCCCGGGTCACCGGTTCGGTGAAGTACCGCGGCCAGGAGCTGCTGGGGCAGAACGACCGGAGCATGTCGCGGATCCGCGGCAAGGGCGTCTCGATGATCTTCCAGGACCCGATGACGTCGCTGGACCCGGTGTACAAGGTCGGGGCGCAGATCGAGGAGACGCTGCGCACCCACGACAGGTCGCTGTCGTCCAAGGCCGCCGAGGCCCGCGCGGTGGAGCTGCTCGAGCTGGTCGGCATCCCGAACGCCGTCGAGCGGGTGCACTCCTACCCGCACGAGTTCTCCGGCGGCATGCGCCAGCGCGTCGTCATCGCCATCGCGATGGCCAACCAACCCGAGGTGATCATCGCCGACGAGCCGACGACGGCGCTCGACGTCACCGTGCAGGCGCAGATCCTCGAGGTGCTGCAGACCGCGCTGCAGGAGACCGGCGCGGCGATGGTGATGATCACCCACGACCTCGGGGTGGTCGCCGGGATCGCCGACCGGGTGCTGGTCATGTACGCCGGCCGCCCGGTGGAGATCGGCGGCGTCGAGGACATCTACTACGAGCCCCGGATGCCCTACACGCTCGGCCTGCTCGGCTCGCTGCCCCGGCTGGACGCCCCCACCCGCGAGCGGCTGACGCCCATCACCGGCGCGCCGCCCTCGCTGGTCAACATGCCGCCGGGCTGCCCGTTCGCGCCGCGCTGCCCGCTGCACGTCGACGAGTGCGACGCGGCCGAGCCGCCGCTGTACCAGGTGTCGCCCGGCCACGAGGCGGCGTGCATCCGCACCGAGCAGGTCGAGCGGGCGCACGGCCACGCGGCCGAGGTGTTCAGCGACACCGCGAGCGACGCCGGCCTGGCCGGCGAGGCGCTGCCGGCCGACCTGGCGCTGGCCGAGGGCGCCGGTGACGCCACCGTCGCCGACGCCCCGCCGGCGGACCAGACCGAGCCGGTCACCGGCGCCCAGCGCGACACCGGCAGCATCCTCAGCACCCATCGCGACCCCACGGACGGAGACCGGGCATGAGCGCTCCCACCACCGAGCGCGCCGACGGCGCCGCGCAGCGCGGAGAGCCGATCCTCAAGGTCCGCGGCCTGGAGAAGCACTTCCCGATCAAGGGCGGCGGGCTCATCAAGCGCACCGTCGGCGCCGTCCGCGCCGTCGACGGGGTCGACCTGGACCTCTACCCCGGTGAGGTGCTGGGGCTGGTCGGCGAGTCCGGCTGCGGGAAGTCCACCACCGGCCGGGCGATCCTCAACCTGCAGCCGGCCACCGGTGGCTCGGTCGTGTTCCAGGGCCGGGAGCTCGTCGGCCTGGACCGCAAGCAGATGCGGCCGCTGCGCCGGGACATCCAGCTGGTGTTCCAGGACCCCTACGCCTCGCTCAACCCGCGGCTGCCGGTGTTCGACATCGTGGCCGAGCCGCTGGTGATCCACGGGCTGACCAAGGACGACCAGGAGCTGCGGTCGCGGGTCCGCGAGCTGGTCGAGACCGTGGGGCTCAACCCCGAGCACACCAACCGCTACCCGGCGGAGTTCTCCGGCGGGCAGCGGCAGCGGATCGGCATCGCCCGCGCGCTGGCGCTGCAGCCCAAGGTGCTGGTGCTCGACGAGCCGGTGTCCGCGCTGGACGTCTCCATCCAGGCCGGCGTGATCAACCTGCTCGAGGACCTGAAGAACACCCTGGGCCTGAGCTACCTGTTCATCGCCCACGACCTGTCGGTCGTCCGGCACATCTCCGACCGGGTCGCGGTCATGTACCTGGGCCGGATCATCGAGATCGCCGAGCGCGACGAGCTGTTCGAGCGGCCGGCGCACCCGTACACGCAGGCGCTGCTGTCGGCGATCCCGCTGCCCGACCCCCGTCGCGAGCGGGCCCGGCAGCGGATCATCATCTCCGGCGACGTGCCCAGCCCGGCCAACCCGCCCTCGGGCTGCCGGTTCCGCACCCGCTGCCAGAAGTTCGCCAACGTCCTCACCGACGGGCAGCGGGAGAAGTGCATGACCGACGACCCCGCCCTCGAGGACCGCGGCGCCGGGCACCTCAACGCCTGCCACTTCGCGGAGGCCCGGTCGGTGCTCTGACGCCGTCCGGGGTGCGGACGGCGTCCCGGGGGACCTCTGGTCTGATGTCCCCCGTGACCGCCGACCGCCGCCTCCTGCTCGTGCACGCCCACCCCGACGACGAGACGATCAACTGCGGGGCCACCATGGCCCGCTACGTCGCCGAGGGGGCCGCCGTCACCCTGCTCACCTGCACGCTGGGGGAGGAGGGCGAGGTGCTGGTGCCGGAGCTGGCCCAGCTCGCGGCCGACCAGGCCGACCAGCTGGGCGGCTACCGGATCGGCGAGCTGGCTGCGGCGATGGACGCGCTGGGGGTCACCGACTGGCGCTTCCTCGGCGGCGCCGGTCGGTACCGCGACTCCGGGATGATGGACACCCCCGCCAACGACGCGCCGCGCGCCTTCTGGCGGGCCGACCTGGCCGAGGCGGTGGCGCACGCGGTGGCCGTCGTCCGTGAGGTCCGCCCGCAGGTGGTGGTCACCTACGACGAGGTCGGCGGCTACGGCCACCCCGACCACATCCAGGCGCACCGGGTCGCGATGGGCGCGGTCGAGGCCGCCGCAGACCCGGCGTACCGCCCCGACCTGGGCGCGGCCTGGGACGTCGCGAAGGTCTACTGGTGCGCCATGCCGCGGTCGGTCGTGCAGGCCGGCATCGACGCGATGGCCGCGCTCGGCGAGGCGTCGCCCTTCGAGGGGCTGGGCGACCTGGACGACGTCCCGTTCGCCGTCGCCGACGACGTGGTCACCACCGAGGTGGACGGTCGCCCCTACGCCGCCCGCAAGGACGCCGCCATGCGCGCCCACCCCACCCAGATGACCGTCGACGGCCCGTTCTTCGCGCTGTCGAACAACCTGGGCCAGGAGGTGCTGGGTGCGGAGTACTACCGCCTGGTGCGCGGCGACCGGGGCCCGGCGGGCCCGGGGCCGCAGGGCTGGGAGGACGACCTGTTCGCCGGGCTCCCCGGATGAGGCTGCTGCAGCTGGCCGGCTGGGCCGTGCTGACGGTCCTGGTGTCGGCCTGGCTCGCGCTGGTCGAGGTGTTCTGGATGCCCTGGCGGCTGGGCGGTGTCCCGGTGCCGGTGTCGCTGGTGGCCGCCGTCGCCGGCAACGTCCTCCTGGTCGGGTGGGCGCGCCGGCTGTCCGGCTCGCGGGTGGTCGCCGTCCTGCCCGCCGTGGTGTGGCTGGCGGTCGCGGTGGGCGCGACGATGCGCCGTCCCGAGGGCGACCTGCTGCTGCCCGGCGGGGACGCCGTCACCTCGACGCTGAACCTGGCCTTCCTGCTGCTCGGGGTGGTCGCGGCGGCCTTCGCGGTCGGCCGGACGCTGGGCTCCCCGCCGGTCAGGCCGGTGGCCGCCGGTAGTGGTAGCGGTGGTGCTCGATGAAGCCCGACCGGCGGTAGAGCGCCCGCGCCGCGGCGTTGCCCGCGGTCACCTGCAGGTACACCGAGTGCGCGCCCCGCTCGGCGGCCCACCGCTGCAGGGCCGCCATCACCGCCGTCCCCAGCCCGCGGCGGCGGTGCTCCTCGGCGACGGTCAGCGCGGTGACGCCCAGCCAGCCGTCGGTGAGCACCCCCCGGGCGACCGCCGCCAGCGGGCCGTCGTCCAGCCGGACCGAGGCGAAGACGGCGCCCTCGGCGCTGGTCAGCACCTGCCGGGCGACCGGCGGCAGCGCCGCGCCGCGGTGCCGGTAGCCGGCCAGCCAGGCGTCGTCCGGCTCGGCGGCCAGCTCGACCGGGACGCTGGTCGCCGGGGTGGCCGCGACCGGTGCGGTGAGCACCAGGACGTCCTCGTCCCGCTCCCAGCCGGCGGCGGCGAACGCGGCCGCGGCCGCCCGGGACTGCACGCCGGGCAGCTGCGCGCACGGCCGCAGCCCGCGCTCGGCGTACCAGCGCGTGACGGCCTCGACCGCAGCCGGCAGCGGCATCCCGGGGTCGCCGACCACGAGCACCGAGTTGGCCCGGCCGGTGAACCCGCCGCCCGCGCGGAGCAGCCAGCCGCCGAGGTCGGCCTCCTCCAGCGCCCGCCAGCCGCGGGCAGCCACCCGCTCCAGGTCGCCGACACCCAGCGGTGAGCGCTTCTGTCCCATGCCCGGAATCCTGCGACGGAGGCCCCGGCGACCGGTCACCGGGTCGTGTCCCGCCACCCGTCGCGCTGACCGGGGGGACCTCGGGTGATACTTGGGGAAGATCGAACGCACCCCTGGTCAGCCAGGGAACTCGCTCCCGGAGGAACCCCGTGACCTACGTCATCACCCAGGCCTGCGTCGACGTCCTCGACAAGGCGTGCATCGACGAGTGTCCGGTGGACTGCATCTACGAGGGCGACCGGATGCTCTACATCCACCCCGACGAGTGCGTCGACTGCGGTGCCTGCGAGCCGGTCTGCCCGGTGGAGGCCATCTACTACGAGGACGACGTCCCGGACAAGTGGAAGGACTTCTACAACGCCAACGTGGAGTTCTTCTCCGACCTGGGCAGCCCCGGCGGCGCCGCCAAGACCGGCAAGATCCACAAGGACCACCCGCTGGTCGCCGCCCTCCCGCCGCAGGGCGAGGGGCACTGAGCGCGGTCCGGCTGCCGGACTTCCCCTGGGACTCGCTGACCGCAGCGCGCGCCCGCGCCGCTGAGCACCGCGGCGGCGTCGTCGACCTCTCGATCGGCACCCCGGTCGACCCGACGCCGTCGCTGCTGGGCGAGGCGCTGGCCGCGGCCGGGAACGCCCCGGGGTACCCGACGGCGCTGGGCACCGCCGAGGTGCGCCGGGCGGCCGCGGGCTGGCTGTCCCGGCGGCTCGGCGTGCAGGTGGCCGACCCGTTCGGCGCCGACCCGTCGGTGATCCCGACCGTCGGCTCCAAGGAGCTGGTGGCCCTGCTGCCGACGCTGCTGGGGCTGACCGGCGCAGGCACGGTGCTGCTGCCCGAGGTCGCCTACCCGACCTACGCGGTCGGCGCGGTCGTCGCCGGGCTGCAGGTGCTCCGCACGGACACCCCGCCGGACGACCCGGGTGACGCGGTCCTGGTCTGGCTGAACTCGCCGGGCAACCCGCACGGCCGGGTGCTCACCGACGACGAGCTGCGGGCCTGGGTCACCTGGGGCCGAGCGCACGGCGTGCCGGTCGTGGCCGACGAGTGCTACGTCGAGCTGGGCTGGGACGTCGTCCCGCGCTCGCTGCTGCACCCGGACGTCGCCGGCCCGGACCACACCGGGCTGCTGGCGGTGCACTCGCTGTCCAAGCAGTCCACCGCGGCCGGGTACCGCGGCGGGCTGCTGTCCGGCGACCCCGCGCTGGTGCGGCGGGTCTGGGAGGTCCGGCGGCACCTCGGGCTGCTGGTGCCCACCCCGGTGCAGGCCGCGATGGCCGCCGCGCTCGCCGACGACGGGCACGTCGCCGTCCAGCGCGAGCGCTACCGGCTGCGCCGGGACCGGCTGGCGGCCGCCGTGCGGGCGGCCGGGGCCCGGATCGACCACTCCGAGGCCGGCCTCTACCTGTGGGTCAGCCGCGACGAGGACTGCTGGACGACGATCGACTGGCTGGCCGGCCTGGGCATCGTCGCCGCTCCGGGCAGCTTCTACGGCCCGGCGGGCGAGCGGCACGTGCGGATGGCGCTGACCGCGAGCGACGAGCGCGTCGACGCCGCCGTGGAGCGCCTCGCGGGGTGACGCCGGGATCAGGTGACCTGATCCCGCGTGCTCCTGGCTCAGCGCAGGAGGTGAGCCAGGAGCACCGGCGGTGAGCCCGGACGGCGCCTCAGCCGGCGCCGCGTCAACCGGTGGCGGTGGCGCGGTGGGTGGCCGGGCTGACGCCGGTGACCCGCTTGAAGGCGGTGCTCAGCGCGAAGGGCCCGGCGTAGCCGACCCGGCGGGCGATGCCGGCGATGGTGAGCGCCGGGTCGGCGAGCAGGTCCGAGGCGAGCGCGATCCGCCAGCCGGTCAGGTAGCCCATCGGCGGCTCGCCGACGAGCTCGGTGAACCGCCGGGCGAGGGTGGCCCGGGAGACGCCCACGGCGGCGGCGAGCGAGCCCACGGTCCAGGGGTCGGCGGGCCGCTCGTGCAGCAGTCGCAGCGCCGGCCCGACGACCGGGTCGCCGTCCGCGAGGTACCAGCCGGGGGCGCCGGCGCCCGGCCGGCCGGCCCAGGTGCGCAGCGCGCTGACCAGCGTCACGTCCAGCAGCCGGTCGAGCACCGCCTCCTGGCCCGGCGCCTCCCGGCCCAGCTCGGCGGCGAGCAGGCCGGTGACCGCGCCGGTCCCGGGCTCCGGCGGGACGACGACCAGCTCCGGCAGCGCCCGCACCAGCCGCTGTCCGACCGCGCCCGGGTCGGTGTAGGTGCCGGTGACCAGCACGGTCTCGCCGTCCGGGTCGTTGCCCCAGCTCCGGGTGCCCAGGCCCGCCATCGTCGGCGCGCCCAGCGGCGTGCAGACCTGCCCCGGCCCGATGGCGACCTGGGGTGCGGTGGCCGGGTCGTCCGCGACGACGTAGGGCCGGGGACCGCGGACCAGGGCCACCGCCCCGGCGTCCAGCTGCTCGGCCCGGCCGCCGGCGGGCAGCACCCACGCCGTGCCGCGCAGGACGGCGAGGACGGTCAGCGGCGCCTCGTCGGCGATCCGCATCGACCACGGGGCGCGGAGCACCGAGCGGAGCAGGAAGGCGTCGCTGGCCCGCGGGCCGTTGAGGAGGGCGGAGACGGCGTCCACGCGGGTGAGGTTAGACGCACGCGCATGCCATCGGGAGTCTGGACGATGGCCCGTCTCACGGCGCACCGATGGACTGGGTGCATGACGGACACCCAGTTGGTGACAGGCGGCACCGGGACCACCGGCAGCCGCGTCGTGCAGCGCCTCCGGGCGCGGGGAGCGCGGGTGCGGGTGGCGTCCCGCAGCAGCAGGTGCGTCCTGGACTGGGCCGACCCGGGCACCTGGGACGCCACCCTGCAGGGCGCCGCCGGGGTGTACCTGGCGTACGCCCCCGACCTGGCCGTCCCCGGCGCCGACGCGACGGTGGCGGCGCTCACCCGCCGGGCCGCGGCCGCGGGGGCCCGGCGGGTGGTGCTGCTGTCCGGCCGCGGAGAGCCCGGCGCCCAGCGGGCCGAGCAGGCGGTGCGGTCGGTGGCCGAGGAGACGGGCCTGGCCTGGACGGTGCTCCGCTGCAGCTGGTTCGCGCAGAACTTCAGCGAGGGCCAGTTCGCCGCGGCGGTCGCGGCCGGGGAGCTCGCGCTGCCGGTGGGTGACGTGCCCGAGCCGTTCCTGGACGCCGACGACGTCGCCGACGCCGCCGTGGCCGCGCTCCTGGACGAGGGCCACGCCGGGCGCACCTACGAGCTGACCGGCCCGCGCGCGCTCACCTTCGCCGAGGCGGTGCAGGAGATCGCGGCCGCCCTGGACCGGCCGGTCGGCTACCGCCCCGTGCCGCTGGACGGCTTCCGCGCCGAGCTCGCCGGCCAAGGCGTGCCGGACGACGTCCTGGACCTGCTCGCGCACCTGTTCACCGAGGTGCTGGACGGGCGGAACTCCGCGCCCACCGACGGCGTCCAGCAGGTGCTCGGCCGGCCGGCCGGCGACCTCGCCGACCTCGTCCGGCGCAGCGCCGCAGCGGGGTGCTGGGGGTGAGGGCCCTGGTGCTCGTCACCGGGGTCGCCACCGCGGTGGTGGCCGGGGCCTTCGCCGTCTTCAGCCTGATGGTGATGCCGGCGCTGGCCGCGCTGCCCGGCCCGGCGGGCGTCGCCGCGATGCAGTCGGTCAACCGGGCCGCCGTCCGGCCGCCGTTCCTGGCGCTGTTCCTCGGCACGGCGCTGCTGTGCGCGGCGTTGGCGGTGGGGGAGCTGGCGGGGGAGCGCCGGCCGCTGGTGCTGGCCGGCGCGGCGCTGTTCCTGCTCGGGGTCTTCGGGGTGACGGTGCTGGCCAACGTGCCGCTCAACGACGCGCTGGCCGGGGCCGACGTGGCGTGGACCGACTACCTCCGCCGGTGGACGGCGTGGAACACCGTCCGCGCGCTCGCCGCGCTGGCCTCCGCCGCGGCGCTGACCGTCGTCCTGGCCGACGGCGGCTGACGGCTCAGGCGAGCCGCAGCTGGAGGGGGAGGGCGAAGGCGCTGGGCGTCTGCTCCCAGCCGGTCGACGGCGTCCAGCGCCAGCCGTCCATCACGACCCGGTCCAGCTGCAGGCGCTCGGCGTGGGCGACCGCCCAGGTGGCCTCGGGCCAGCCGGCGCCGGCGACCGAGACGGTGCCGTCCTCGACCGTCGGTGCGCCCGCCTCCCGGCGCACCACCTCGGCCACCGCCCCGGTGCGCTGGGCCGCCGGGCCGCTGGTCGTCGGCGGGGGGAAGCCGCAGCGCAGCGCGTCGGGCGTGGTGGCGAGCAGGGCACCGGCCAGCGCGGTGCCCAGCGGCTCCCACTGCTGGTAGGCCTCGGGGAAGCCGCTGCGCTGGACCGCCTGGGCGACCTCGGTCAGCCGGCCGGTCTCCCAGCCGGGCACCTCCACCAGCCGGTCGAAGAACTTCCCGGCGGCGTAGACCGGGTCGCGGACCTGCTCGGGCGTCCCCCAGTCCTGCGACGGCCGCTGCTGGAACAGGCCGAGGGAGTCGCGGTCGCCGTAGTCCAGGTTGCGGAGCCGGGACTCCTGCTGCGCGGTCGCCAGCGCGACGACGGTGGCCCGGGCGGGCAGCCCGCGGGAGCGGGCGACGGCGGCGATGGTCGCGGCGTTGGCTGCCTGCTCGGTGGTGAGCTCGACGTCGCTGCCGGGGATCGAGCACTGGCTGGCCATCGGGGGGATCAGCTCCTCACGGCGGTCCCACAGGACGGCGACGAGCGCGGCGAGCAGCACCACGACCACGAGGGGGACGAACCGGCGGACGGACGGGCGGCGCCGTCGCCCCTTCGAGCGGACCGCCGGCCGGGTCGGGCGGACCGGTGGCGGGCGGCTGCCGACCCGGGTGCTCGCCATCGCCTCCGATGGTAGGTCGGCAGGCGTGGCAGGGCCGGGAGTCGACGTCGCCGTGGCGTGCCCCACTAGCCTGCCGGGGACGCGCCGGGGGAGCCCCGGCCCTGACCTCCTGGAGCCGCCCCGTGCCCGCTGACCTGCTGCTCCCCGGCGTCACCGCCACCTCGGTGCCCACCGCCCGGCTGACCCAGCAGGTGCTGCACGCCGACGACGTCGACCCGTCCGGGGGCGGCGAGGCGGTGCTGTTCGTGCACGGCAACGTCAGCTCGGCGGCCTTCTGGCAGCCGCAGCTGCTCGCCCTCGACCCGCGGTGGCGGGCGCTCGCCGTCGACCTGCGCGGGTACGGCGGCACCGACCCGCTGCCGGTCGACGCCCGCCGCGGGGTGCGCGACTGGGCCGACGACCTCGGTGCGCTGCTCGACGCGCTCGGCCTGGAGCGGGTGCACCTGGTCGGCTGGAGCATGGGCGCCGGCGTCGTCCTGCAGCACCTGCTCGACGCACCGCAGCGGGTCGCCTCCGTCGTCCTGGTGGCGCCGGTGTCGCCCTACGGCTTCGGCGGCACCGTGGGCCACGACGGGCAGCCGGTGCACGCCGACGGCACCGGCTCGGGCGGCGGCGCGGCCAACCCCGACTTCGTGGCCGCGCTGGCCGCGGGCGACACCTCCGCGGACGCGCCCACCAGCCCGCGGTCGATCCTGCGTGCCTTCTACGTCGCGCCCGGCTCGCTGCCGCTGGACCCGGTGCTGGAGGACGTGTTCGTCGCCTCGATGCTGACCACCCGCACGGGCCCGGACCACTACCCGGGCGACGCGACGGCGGTCGAGGCGTGGCCGGGGACGGCGCCGGGGGAGCGCGGCGTGCTGAACACCATGGCGCCCACGGTGCTCGACGTCTCCTCGATCGTGGACCTGCCGGTGAAGCCACCGGTGCTCTGGGTGCGGGGGGACGCCGACCAGATCGTGTCCGACACCTCGGCGTTCGACCTGGCGTTCCTCGGCTCGGTCGGCGCGGTGCCGGGCTGGCCGGGGGACGCGGAGTTCCCGCCGCAGCCGATGGTCACCCAGACCCGCGCGGTGCTCGACCGGTACGCCGCCAGCGGCGGCCGCTACCGCGAGGTGCTGCTGCCCGGGGTCGGCCACTCACCGCACGTCGAGCGCCCGCAGGAGTTCACCGTGGCGCTGCTGGAGCACCTCACCCACCCGGCGCTGCCGCCGTCCAACACCCCCGAGACCCCCGGCCCCGACGACCTCCTCGCCTGACCCACGCCAACCGCGCGTGGAAAGGCGCGCGAACCCGCGCGTGGGAAGGCGCGCGAAACCGCGTGTGCGTGGGAAGGCGCGCGAAACCGCGCGTGGGAAGGCGCGCGAACCCGCGCGTGCGTGGGAAGGCGCGCGAAACCGCGGGTGGGAAGGCGCGCGAAACCGCGCGTGCGTGGGAAGGCGCGCGAAACCCGCGGGTGCGTGGGAAGGCGCGCGAAACCGCGGGTGGGGGCGGGTATCCGTCAGTTGGCGTGCAGGGCGGCGTTGAGGGCGCCCCAGTCGCCGTTGCGGGGCAGGGCCTCCAGCGCGCCGCTGACGGAGTTGCGGCGGAACAGCAGGCCGTCGCGGCCGGAGAGCTCGCCGGCCTTGATGGTCGTGCCGTCGGGCAGCCGCACCTTCGACCCGGCGGTGACGTAGCAGCCGGCCTCGACGACGCAGCCGTCGCCGAGGGAGATGCCGATGCCTGCGTTGGCGCCGAGCAGGCAGCCCTTGCCGATCGAGATGACCTGCTTCCCGCCGCCGGACAGCGTGCCCATGATCGAGGCGCCGCCGCCGATGTCGGAGTCGGCGTCCACCACGACGCCGGCGCTGATCCGGCCCTCGACCATCGACGGGCCGAGGGTGCCGGCGTTGAAGTTGACGAAGCCCTCGTGCATGACCGTGGTGCCCTCGGCGAGGTGCGCACCCAGCCGCACCCGGTCGGCGTCGGCGACCCGCACGCCCGACGGCAGCACGTAGTCGACCATCCGCGGGAACTTGTCCACGCCGAAGACGGTGAGCTGCCCGCCGGCGGCCACCCGCAGCCGGGCCCGGACGGCGTCCAGCTCGGTGGCGAGCACCGGGCCGGCGCTGGTCCAGGCCACGTTGGCCAGCAACCCGAACTGGCCGTCCAGGTTCACCCCGTGCGGGCGGACGAGGCGGTGCGAGAGCAGGTGCAGGCGCAGGTAGACGTCGTGCGCGTCGACCGGCGGCGCGGCGAGGTCGGCGATGGTGGTGGACACCGCGACCACCTGCACCCCGCGGGCGTCGTCGGTGCGGACCAGGCCGGTGACGTCGGGGCCGAGCAGCCCCTCCAGCTCCAGGACGCCGATCAGCTGGGTGCCGGACTCGCCCTGGTCGGCGCTGCTCAGCGAGGGGGCCGGGTACCAGGTGTCCAGCACCGTGCCGTCGGCGGTCAGGGTGGCCAGCCCGACGGCGTTGGCACCGGTGGTCTGCTCTGCGCTCGTCACGGGCACCGAGGCTACCGATGGGGCCAGACGGCCCGGTCGCAGAGGCTCGCGGGTCGCGGAGCGGCCCGGGAGGGGCGACCGGGTCCTTTGTCTACGCTCGGGAGTCGTGAGCGACCTGCAGCCCGAGCTCGACCTGACCGCCGACGTCCTCACCCTCACCCGCCGGCTCGTCGACGTCCCCTCGGTGTCCGGCTCCGAGCAGTCGATCGCGGACGCCGTGGAGGCCGCCCTGCGCGGGCTCGGCGGCCTGGAGGTCGAGCGGGTCGGCGACGCGGTGCTGGCCCGCACGAACCTCGACCGGGACACCCGCATCGTGCTCGCCGGGCACCTGGACACGGTGCCGATCGCGGACAACCTGCCCAGCCGGCGGGAGACGGTCGACGGCGAGGACCGGCTCTACGGCTGCGGCACCAGCGACATGAAGGCCGGCGACGCGGTGATGCTGCGGCTGGCCGCGCGGTTCGGCGTCCCCGGCGCGGAGCCCGCCCGCGACCTCACGTTCGTCTTCTACGACAACGAGGAGGTCGAGGCGGTCCGCAACGGTCTCGGCCGGGTCGCCCGCGAGCGCCGCGGCTGGCTGTACGGCGACCTGGCGATCCTGCTCGAGCCCACCGACGGCGTGGTCGAGGGCGGTTGCCAGGGCACCCTGCGGGTGGTGCTCACCGTGCCCGGCCGGCGCGCGCACAGCGCCCGGTCCTGGCTGGGGGTCAACGCGGTGCACGGCGCGGCCGGGGTGCTGACCACGCTGGCGCAGTACCGGGCCCGCGAGGTGCAGATCGACGGGCTGACCTACCGCGAGGGCCTCAACGCCGTCCGGGTCGAGGGCGGGGTCGCCGGCAACGTCGTCCCGGACGAGTGCCGGGTGACGGTGAACTTCCGGTTCGCCCCCGACCGGGACGAGGACCAGGCGCTCGCGCACGTCCGCGAGGTGTTCGCCGGCGCGCTGGCCGACGGCGTGACCCTCGAACTCACCGACTCCTCCGGCGGCGCGCTGCCGGGCCTGGCCGAGCCGGCGGCTGCCGCCTTCGTCGCCGCGGTGGGGCAGCCGGCGCGGGCGAAGCTGGGCTGGACCGACGTCGCCCGGTTCGCCGCCTTCGGCATCCCCGCGCTCAACTACGGCCCCGGCGACCCGAACCTGGCCCACACCGTGGACGAGCACGTCCGGGTCGACCGGTTGCAGCCGGCCGAGGACGCCCTGATCGCCTACCTCAGCAGGAGTGACGCATGAGCGAGTCCGACGACCGTCGACGCCGGCCCATCCGGCACCGTGGCGGCATCACCCTGCGCGGCGGCGAGCCCGACCCCGCGATGGACGGCACGACGACCGACCAGCGGCTGCTCGACCGGCGCAACGGCAGCGACTGGGTGCACACCGACCCGTGGCGGGTGCTGCGCATCCAGGCCGAGTTCGTCGAGGGCTTCGGGCTGCTGGCCGAGCTGCCGCGGGCGGTCAGCGTCTTCGGCAGCGCCCGCACCCCGCGCGACTCGCCGTACTACGAGGCCGGCGTCCAGCTGGGTGCCGCGCTCGCCGACGCGGGCTACGCGGTGATCACCGGCGGCGGCCCCGGCGCGATGGAGGCGGCCAACAAGGGCGCCTGCCAGGCCGGCGGCATGTCGGTCGGGCTGGGCATCGAGCTGCCGTTCGAGCAGGAGCTCAACGAGTGGGTCGACGTGGGCATCCTGTTCCGCTACTTCTTCGTGCGGAAGACGATGTTCGTCAAGTACGCGCAGGCCTTCGTGATCCTGCCCGGCGGCTTCGGCACCCTCGACGAGCTGTTCGAGGCGCTGACCCTGGTCCAGACCCGCAAGGTCACCCGGTTCCCGGTGATCCTGTTCGGCAGCGCGTACTGGTCCGGGCTGGTCGACTGGGTGCGGGACACGATGGTCGAGCAGGGCACGGTCAGCCCCGCCGACCTCGACCTGCTGCACGTCACCGACGACATCGCCGAGGCGGTCCGGGTGATCCAGGCCGCGGACGCCGCCCGGGCGCAGAACGCCCCGGAGCCCCCGCGCGGGGAGGCCGTGCCCGCGCCGGCGCCGGTCGACGACTGACCGTGACCGGCGTCGTGTTCGTCGTCGGCCTGGTGGTCGTCGGCGGGCTGCTGTTCCTGGGCGGCTCGTTGCTGCTCGGGCGCGGGGAGACCCAGCCGCCGGCCGAGGTCGGCCGGTCACCGGTCGAGCTGCCCGACGACCGGGCGGTGGTCGGGGACGACGTGCGCGCGCTGCGCATCTCGGTGGCCTTCCGGGGGTACCGGATGACGGAGGTCGACTGGCTGCTGGACCAGTTCGCCCAGGTGCTCGACGAACGGGACGCCGAGATCGCGGAGCTGCGCGCCGCGGTGCCCCCGCGGACCGGAGCGCACGCCGCTCCCAGACACGCCGCCGACCACCAGGCCGGGCGGGACGACACCGAGGACACCGACGACACCGACCCCGACGGGCTCCCGGTGGTCGCGGACCACGAGAAGAGGACCGGTGCCTGAGCTGACCGAACAGGTCGACGTCGACGCACCGCCGGAGCAGGTCTGGGCGGCGCTGGTCGACTGGGACCGGCAGGGCGAGTGGATGCTGCTCACCGACGTGCGCGCGGTGGACGGCGACGGGCAGGGCGTGGGCGGCCGGCTGGCCGCGGTGACCGGGGTCAAGCTGCCCGCCGGGCTGCTGGGCGGACGGCGGATCGGCGTGCTGGACACGATGCTGGTCACCGACTGGCAGTCCCCGCGCCGGGTCGACGTCCGGCACACCGGCCGGGTGGTGCGCGGCACCGGCACCTTCGAGGTGCGGCCGCGCGGCGCCACCGGCTCGACGTTCGTCTGGAGCGAGGGGCTGGACCTGCCGCTGGGCGTGCTGGGGCGGCTGGGCTGGCCGCTGGTGCGCCCGGTGATGGCCGCCGGCGTCCGGTTCTCCCTCCGCCGGTTCGCCACCTTCGCCGAGCAGCACCGCGGCTGAGCCCGGCGGGCGTGGAGCTCAGGCCAGGGCGGCCGCGCGCACCGACGCCCGCGAGCGGTACCACTGCCGCCACAGCAGGCCGGCGACGACCAGGTGCACCACCGTGCCGCCGTCGTACATCAGCCGCGCGCCCGCCTCGGCGCCGGTGACCCCGGCGGGCGGGAAGGCGTAGAGGGTCTTCGCCAGCACGTCGTGCGCCGCCATCCCGCCGGCCAGGGCCACGGCCCGGACGACGACGCCGCGGCGGTGGGCGGTCGGCTCCAGCGCCAGGACGGCGGTCGTCGCCAGCCACCCGGTCAGCAGCACGTGCCCGGACACCAGCAGGTGCAGCGACGGCGAGTGCAGCACCGCGGTCAGCAGCCCGGTGCCGTAGAGCAGCCAGAGCCCCGCGACGTTGACCGCGGTGGCGACGACCGGGTCGGTGAGCACCCGGACCGGTGGCGTCCGCAGCAGCCGGCCGACCCGCCGGGCCGCGGTGACCGGCAGCGCCCGCAGGGTCAGGGTCACCGGGCGGGCCAGGGCCAGGAACACCGGCGCGACCATGCCCAGCAGCAGGTGCGCGGCCATGTGGGCGCGCAGGTCGGGGTGTGCGGAGCCGCCGCTGTGCCCGGCGGCCGGGACGGTGAGGGCGGCGACCGCGCAGCCCACCCCGGCCAGCCAGGACGCCGTCCGGGCGACCGGCCAGGGCCGCTGGCCGGCCGCGACCAGGTACGCCGCCACCGCGGCGACCGCGACCACCCAGACCAGGGACGTCATGCGCGCCGGCCGCGCAGCACCAGCAGCACCCCGGCCAGCCCGACCAGCAGCCCCGCACCGGTCCAGAGCACGTCGTAGCCGGTCAGGTCCACGCCGTAGCGCACCTGGTGCAGCCGGAGCAGCTTGTGGTGCACCAGGCCGTCCCAGGTCTGGAAGGCGCCCGCGCCCAGCAGCACCGCGCCCCACCAGGTCGCCGGCGACCAGGTGCCGCGCCGGCGGACGTCGGCCAGCAGCGCCAGCCCGGCCACCGTCGCCGACCAGGTGGCGGCGTGCAGCAGCCCGTCGGACACCAGCCCGGCGGCGCCGCTGGCCCGGTCGTAGAAGTGGTGCCAGTGCAGCAGCTGGTGGAACACGATCTCGTCGACCGCGCCGGCGGCGCCCGCGCCGAGCAGCAGCCCGGACAGCAGCACCCGGCGGCGGCCGGCCGGGACGTCGCGGGGTGTGCTCACCGCGGCAGGCTGCCCCCGCTGCACCGGGTGAAACCCGGGGCGGCGTCGTCAGCTGCGGCGGCGCTCGCGCAGCACGGCGACCGTCCCCACCACCGCGCTGACGGCCAGCACGACGAGCACCAGCACGAGCAGGGTCTGGCCGTAGTCGCGCGGCAGGAACGACGGGTTGGCCGGGTCGTAGCCCTTCCCCAGCACGAACGGCAGCGCGACCAGGGTCAGCACCCCGCTGACCGCTGCGCCCACCACCGCCGCCGGCCGGGCGGCGCGCGGCAGCAGCCGGGTCGACAGCCAGCCCAGCGCGATCCACACCGGGGTGATCACCAGGTCGCTGAGCAGCGCGCTGCCGACGAACCAGGTCAGCCAGGAGTCCAGCGGCACCCGGCCGCCGGCGGTGAGCAGCCCCCGGACGCCGTAGAGCACGGCCGCGAGCCCGGGCAGCAGGAACAGCCACCGCCACCAGGGGGTCAGCGCGCTGGTCGCCGGGCGGCGCGGGTCGGACAGGTACGGGTCGGCGGCCCGGGGCGCGGCGGTGCTCATCCGCCGATCCCGCCCGCGCCGGGGGTCACCCGGGTGACCCACTTGGTCTGCATCACGCCGGGCCGGTTGGGCGCGATCAGCCGCACCGGGTAGCCGTGGTCGGGCGCCAGCTCCTCGCCGTTGAGCCGCAGCGCCAGCAGCGTCCGCGGACTGCGCGCGTGCGGCGGGGAGACCGTGGAGACCCGGTACAGCCCGCCGGTCTGCAGCGACTCGACGGTGACCTCGGTGTCCCGCGGCAGGCCCGCCGCCTCGAGCAGGTCGGCCAGCCGGACGCCGGTCCAGGTGGCGTTCGCGCTCCACCCCTCGACGCAGCTGATCGGCAGCCGCTCGGTGTGCTGGGGGAACGCCTGCAGGTCGGCCAGCGACAGCTCCAGCCGGTCCGGACCGTCGACCACGAGCCGGTAGTCCGCGCCCACGTCGGTGGTGCCCGCCCGCTCCGCGGTCTGCCGCACGGGCAGCCCCTGCGGCCCGACGCCGGCGATGCGGGGGCCCAGCACCGACACCCGGGCCAGCGGCGTGACCGACTGCCCGACGGTGGTGAGGGTGACCGCGCCGACGGTGAGCCCGGCGGCGAGCACGAACGCCCGGCGCGGGACGCCGCTGACCTCGGCCTCGGTGTCGACCGCGGTGAGCTCGGCGGCCGTCGCGTCGTCCAGCCCGGCGGTGGCGCCCGGGGACCCGCGGCGGGCCAGGCCCCGGCGGATCTCCGGGGCCTTGGCGCCGACGTGGACGAGGACGGCGCCGATGGCGATCCAGCCGGTCCAGTAGTGCGTGGTGGTGAAGAAGAAGCCGAACGGGTACCACTCGGCGATGTTGATCAGGCCGGTCAGCAGCTGCATCACGCTGGCGCCCACGAGCACCAGCACGGCGAGCCGGCTCACCGCGCGGGCCGGGGACCCGGCCGGCGGCCACTCGAAGAGCTTCGGGTAGACCGTCCACAGCTTGACCAGCAGCAACGGGATCGACGCCAGCCCGGTCGCGACGTGGGTGCCCTGGCTGACCCGGTACAGCCAGGACGGCGACGCCGGCCAGCTGAACCAGCCGGGCGGCTGCTGCACCCAGTGGCTGAGCAGGCCGGTCAGGAAGCAGACGGTGAACGCCAGGCCGAGGAAGGCGCCGGTGCGCGCCGCCCGCCGCTCGGAGTGCAGCGGACTGGGGAACGCGCCGGGCCGGAACGGGCCGCGGCGCAGCTGCTCCGGCGGTGCGGGCAGCCGGGCGCCCAGCACCCGGTCCAGGGCGCGGGTCACGGGAGGGTCGCCGCGATCCCGTCGACGACCCGGCGCGTGCGGCTGTCCGGCGGGCACTCGGCGGCCACCGAGAGCGCGTCGGGGAAGTGGTCGACGTCGGTCAGCTGCGGCAGGTCCTGGACGGTCAGCCCGGCCCGCTCCAGCGCGGCGCGGGTGAGCACGGCGGTGTCGTCTCGGGACATCGGGACGTCGGGCAGGACGGCGGCGTCGGCGGGGGAGTGCACGCCGAGGGCCCACCAGCCGCCGTCCGGCGCGACGCCGAGCACCGCGGTCCCGGGGCCGGCCGCCACCAGCTCGGCCAGGCAGCCGGCGAGCAGGTCCGCGGTCACCTGCGGGGTGTCCATGCCGATCAGCAGCGTGGGCAGCGCGCCGTCCGGCCCGGCCATCGCGTCGGCGAAGGCGTGCGCCAGCCGGGTGCCGAGGTCGCCCTCGACCTGCGGGACGACGACGCAGCCGGACAGGTCCAGGTCCAGCGGGGCGCCGTCCAGCGCGACCACCCGGCGCTGCACCGGCGTGGCCCGAACGGCGTCGAGGGTGTCGCCGACGGCGGCGGCGGCGATCGCGGCCGCCTGGTCGGGGGTGCACGGCGGGCTGAGCCGGGTCTTGCTCCGGCCCGGCACCGGCGCCTTGGTGATGACCAGGAGCTGCGTCATCGGGCGAGCACCTTGCGCATGTCGTTGATGGTCTTCACGGTGCCCAGCACTGTGCCCGTGACCTTCGACTTCGTGCCCTCCGCGCGCGGGGCGTAGTCGACGTCCACCTCGACGATCCGCCAGCCGGCGTCCGCCGCGCGGGTCACCATCTCCAGCGGGTAGCCGAAGCGGCGGTCGGTGAGGCCCAGCGCCAGCAGCGCCTCTCGTCGTCCGGCGCGCATCGGGCCCAGGTCGTGCAGCGACAGCCCGGTGCGCCGGCGCAGCATCAGGCCGAGCGCGGTGTTGGCCACCCGGGCGTGCAGCGGCCAGGCGCCGCGGGTGGTCGGCCGGCGGCGGCCCAGCACCAGGTCCGCCTCGCCGGCGAGCACGGGCCCGGCCACCCGGGGCAGCTGGGCGGGGTCCATCGACGCGTCGGCGTCGCAGAAGCAGACGACGTCGGCGGTGGCCGCCTCCAGCCCGGCGTGGGCGGCCGCGCCGAAGCCCCGCTGCGGCACCGTCACGACGGTGGCGCCGTGGTCGGCGGCGACCTGCGCCGACCCGTCGGTGGAGCCGTTGTCGGCCACGATGGCCCGGTAGCCCGCGGGCAGCCGGGGGAGGACCTGGGGCAGGGCCCCGGCCTCGTTGAGGCAGGGGAAGACGACGTCCGGCACGGACGGACGGTAGCTGCGGTCGGGGTTCATCGCCCGGTGTTCGTCCCCCGGGCGGATCCGGATGGGCTGGGCTAGTGCGCGGCCTTCGCGCCCGCGCCCTTGCGGCGGTGCACGGTGAGGGTGACGACCAGCACGACCAGCGCACCGACGACGAGGCCGATGAGCGCGCTGGCGAAGGTGTTCACCAGCCAGCCGACCACCCCGCCGACGGCGCCGGTGGCGTCGTGCGCGCCCTCCTCGAGGTGGTGCACGACGTCGTAGAGCCCGTGCCAGCCCAGGTCGTCGGTGCCCACCAGGAGGATGTGCCCGCCGACCCAGAGCATCGCGGCGGTGCCGACCACGGTGAGCACGCTGAGCAGCTTGGGCATGCCCTTGACCAGCGCGCGGCCGAACCGGGCGGTGCCCTTGCCGTCCTTCTGGGCCAGGTGCAGGCCGACGTCGTCCATCTTCACGATGACGCCGACGACGCCGTAGACGAGCACGGTGATGCCCACCGCGACGACGGCCAGGATGATCGCCCGCGACCAGAAGCCCTGGTCGACCACCTCGTTCAGCGAGATGACCATGATCTCGGCGGACAGGATGAAGTCGGTGCGCACGGCCCCGGTGACGATGGTCTTCTCGTCGGGCAGCGCGTCCTCGACCGCGTCGTGGGTGCGCTCGTCGTGCTTCACCCGGTGCCAGATCTTCTCCGCGCCCTCGTAGCAGAGGTACGTGCCGCCGAGCATGAGGATCGGGGTCAGCAGCCACGGCACGAACTCGCTGAGCAGCAGGATCGCCGGCAGGATGATCAGCAGCTTGTTGCGCAGCGAGCCCAGCGCGATCCGCCGGATGATCGGCAGCTCCCGGTCGGCGTTCAGCCCGTGCACGTACTGCGGCGTGACCGCGGTGTCGTCGACGACCACCCCGGCGGCCTTGACGCTGGCGCGCCCGGCCGCCGCCCCGATGTCGTCGATCGAGGCGGCTGCCGCGCGAGCGAGCACCGCCACGTCGTCCAGCAGCGCCACGAGTCCACCAGCCACGGGACGTCCTTCCGTTCGGTCGACGACGGTTCCTGCAGAGATGATCGGTCATCGGGCTGCCGCGTGCGCGGGGGGCGTGCCGGGACGGGTGCCCGCCGCTGCCCTCGATGGCCGCCCACCGGGGCGTCACTACGCTCGCCTCCCGTGAGCACCGCCGTGTCCGACCCGCTCGGGCAGGTGTCCCCGCGGCGGCGCACGCGGTGGTGGGCGCCGTTCCTCGCGGTGCTCCTGGCCGTCGGGTTCGTGTTGGTCATGGGGCGGATCGGCCGGCACCTGACGCTGGACGGCGTGGTCCTGCACCTGCAGGGCGGGTGGGTGCTGCGCGGCCAGTTCGACGTCGTCTGGACCCCGCGGGTGTGGCTGCCGGTCGTCGTCGGCCTGGCCGGTGTGCTGCTCGGCCCGACGCTGGCCGCCCGGCTGCCCTGGCGGGCGCTGCTGCCCCTGTCGGCGCTGGCCGCGGCCGGCTGGGCCGTGGTGCTGGCCCGGACGTCGGGGGAGGACCGGCTGCGCGAGCCGCTGGACTCGGTCTACGAGTACCCGCACGACGTGCCGCGGGTGGGCTCGATCGGCTCCTTCCTGTCCGGCTTCGTCGACTCGGTGCCGGCCGACTCCGCCGACCCGTGGACGACGCACGTCTCCGGGCACCCGCCGGGCGCCCTGCTGGCGTTCGTGCTGCTCGACCGGGTCGGCCTCCCCGGGCTGGGCTGGGCCGCGGCGCTGTGCATCGCCGGCGGAGCGCTGGCGGTGCCGGCCGTGCTGGTGACCGTGCGGGCGGTGGCGGGGGAGGAGCCGGCCCGGCTGGCCGCGCCCTTCCTGGTGCTGGCCCCGGTGGCGCTGTGGGTGGCGACCAGCGCCGACGCGCTGTTCGCCGGGGTGGCCGCGGTCGGGGTGGCGCTGCTGGCGACGGCCGCCGCCCGGGCGCCGGGCCGGGGCGCCGACGTCCGGGCCGCCGCGGGTGGGCTGGTGCTCGGGCTGACGCTGTTCCTGTCCTTCGGGCTGGCCGTGCTCGGGCTGGTGGCGCTCGCGGTCGTGCTGGTGCACCGCGGCCGGCTGGGCTGGGCCGGGGTCGCCCGGGTGCTCGGGGTCGCCGCGGCGGGGGTGCTCGTGGTGTTCGTGGCCTTCGCGGTCGGTGGCTACTGGTGGGTGGAGGGGTTCACCGCCGCCGGGGCCCGGGTGCGGTCCGGCCCTTCCTACGCGGACCGACCGTTCGGCTTCTTCGTCTTCGCCAACCTCGCCGCCGCCGCCCTCGCGGTCGGGCCGGCCGCCGTCGCGGGGCTCGCGTGCCTGCGCCGCACCCGGCTGGCGCTGCTGCCACTCGCCGCGCTGGCCGGGGTCCTGGTGAGCGACCTGTCCGGGCTGGTGCGGGGCGAGACCGAGCGGATCTGGGTGCCGTTCTACGTCTGGGTGCTGGTGGCCACCGCGTTCCTGCCCCGCCGGCAGCGGCACCTCTGGCTGCTGCTGTCGGTGGTGCTGACGATCGGCATCGAGGTCGTCGTCCGCACCGAGTGGTGAGAGCCGCCGGGCCGTCGTACCGGGCGGCCATGATGTGCCGGTGACGACGCAGGGAGGGCTCCGGTGAGCCGGCGCGGCTGGGCGCTGTTCGTGGCGATGTCGGTCATCTGGGGCGTGCCCTACCTGCTGATCAAGGTCGCCGTGGCGGACTTCCCGCCGGTGGTCGTGGTCTTCCTGCGGTGCGCCGTCGGGGCGGCCCTGCTGCTGCCCTGGACGCTGACCCGCGGCCGGCTCGGCCCCGCGCTGCGCCGGCACTGGCGGGCGCTGCTGGTGTTCACCGTGCTGGAGATGACCGGCCCGTGGCTGCTGCTGTCCTGGGCCGAGCAGGACCTCTCCTCCTCGCTGACCGGCCTGCTGGTGGCCGGGGTGCCGTTCGTCGCCGCGCTGACCGCGCGGCTGGCCGGCGAGGACGACCGGCTGTCCCGGGTGCGGGTCGCCGGCATGCTCGTCGGCGTCGTCGGCATCGCCGTGCTGCTCGGCCTGGACATCGGCGGCGGGCAGTGGACGGCGATCGGCGCGGTCGCCCTGGTGGTCGTCGGCTACGCCACCGCGCCGATGGTGATCAGCCGCAAGCTGCCCGACGTCCCCGGGGTGACCGCGAGCGCCGTCGCGCTGGTGGTGACGGCGGTCGTCTACGCGCCGTTCGCCGTGCCGCAGCTGGGCGAGGCGGCGGACGCACCCGCCGACGCCTGGCTGGCGGTGCTGGCGCTCGGCACGGTCTGCACTGCCCTGGCGATGGCGCTGTTCTTCGCGCTCATCCGTGAGGCCGGCCCGCAGCGGGCGCTGGTGATCACCTTCGTCAACCCGGCGGTCGCCGTCCTGCTCGGTGTCCTGCTGCTGGACGAGCCGTTCACCCTCGGGCTGGCGATCGGGCTGCCGCTGGTGCTCGCCGGCTGCGTGCTCGCCACCCGGCGCAGCCCCGCCGGCACCGCGCGCTCCGAGCTCGCCGACGTCGACTCCGCCGTCCCCTGACCGGCCCACTCTCGCGAACATGGCCATGTTCGCCCCTCGGGGACAGGGCGAAGATGGCCGTCTTCGCCCTCCGGCGGGGTCAGGGGGCGGGGCGCAGGGGGGCGGTGGCGAACTCGCGCATGCCGTCGGCGAACGTCACCCGGGCGCGGAAGCCCAGCTCGGCCCCGGCCCGGAGCGGGGAGGCCACCACGTGCCGGACGTCGCCGATCCGGTAGTCGCCGGTGACCTCGGGCGCAGGCCCGCCGAAGGCCTCGGCCAGCGCGCCGGCCATGTCGCCGACGGTGTGCGGCACACCGGAGGCCACGTTGTAGGCCCGCAGCGCCGAGTCCGGCGGCTCCGCCAGCAGCGACGCCAGGTTGGCCTGCGCGACGTCGGTGACGTGCACGAAGTCGCGCTGCTGCCCGCCGTCCTCGAACACCCGGGGCGCCCGGCCGGACTCCAGGGAGCTGCGGAAGATCGAGGCGACCCCGGCGTACGGGGTGTCGCGCGGCATGTGCGGGCCGTAGACGTTGTGGTACCTCAGCGCGATGGCGCCGCCGCCGGTCGACCGCGCCCAGGCCGCCGCCAGGTGCTCCTGGGCGAGCTTGGTCGCGGCGTAGGTGTTGCGCGGGTCGGCCGGGGTGTCCTCGCCGACCTCGCCCCAGGTCAGCTGCCGCCCGCACACCGGGCACGGCGGCTCGAACCGGCCGGCGTCCAGGTCGGCCCGCCGGCGCGGGGCCGCCGGGACGACGCCGTGCTCGGGGCACTCGTAGCGCCCCTCGCCGTAGACCACCATCGAGCTGGCCAGCACCAGCCGGCCGACGTCCGCCCGGGCCATGGCGGCCAGCAGCACCGCCGTCCCGAGGTCGTTGATGCCGGCGTAGGCGGGCATGTCCTGGACGTCGATGCCCAGGCCGACCATCGCCGCCTGGTGGCAGACGGCGTCCACCCCGTCGAGCGCCCCGTCGACGGTGCCGGCGTCCCGGACGTCGCCGACGACGAGGTCGACCCCGTCGAGCCCGGGCACGCCGTCGGGGTAGGCCGGGTGGACCGCGGGGAGCAGGGCGTCGAGCACCCGCACCTCGTGACCGGCCCCGAGACAGGCGGCGACGACGTGCGAGCCGATGAAGCCCGCCCCTCCGGTGATCAGGATGCGCACGACCGCAGACGCTAGCTTCGGCACCCGTGGAGCGCTGTGGATGGGCGACGAGTGCGCCGGAGGCCTACCGGGAGATGTACACGGAGTACCACGACCAGGAGTGGGGCCGGGTGCTCACCGGCGACGACGCGCTGTTCGAGCGGATGAGCCTGGAGGCGTTCCAGTCCGGGCTGTCCTGGATCACCGTGCTGCGCAAGCGGCCGGCGTTCCGGGCGGCGTTCGCCGGCTTCCGGATCGACGCGGTCGCCGCGTTCACCGACGCCGACGTCGAGCGGCTGATGGGCGATGCGGGGATCGTCCGCAACGGCGCGAAGGTCACCGCCGTCCTCCGCAACGCCCGGGTCGCGCAGCAGGTCGAGGGCGGCCTGTCGGCCCTGCTGTGGTCCTTCGCGCCGACCGGTCCGCGCACCCGGCCGAAGACGCTCGCCGACGTCCCGGCGACCAGCCCGGAGTCGGTGGCGATGGCGAAGGAGCTGAAGCGGCGGGGGTTCGGCTTCGTCGGCCCGACCACCGCGTACGCCCTGATGCAGGCCACCGGGATGGTCGACGACCACGTGGCGACGTGCTTCCGTGCCGCGGGTGCGGAGCCCGATCGGGTGGCCCGGGACCGGAACTGAGGGGTCCCGGTTGGTCGATCGCCGTTGATACGGGATCATGGGTGCAGAGCTGACGCAGCAACAGTCGCCACACCACGGCCAGCAGGTGCGTGGGTGGCCGGTGAAGGAGGCACGCATGGCGGCCATGAAGCCGCGCACGGGTGAAGGTCCCCTCGAGGTCACCAAGGAGGGCCGCGGCCTGGTCATGCGCGTCCCGCTGGAGGGTGGCGGCCGGCTGGTCGTCGAGCTGTCCCCCGACGAGGCGACCGCCCTCTCCGAGGCCCTGAAGGGCGCGACCAGCTGACCCCCGCCGCGAGCCTGCCCCCCGGCAGCCCCGCGCTCGACGACTCGGCCCCGGCCGCCGGCAGCACACCGGCGACCGGGGCCGCGCCGTTCCCGCGGGTCGAGGTGGTCGCCGCGCTGCCGGTGCTCGGCGAGGACGACGTCCTGGCCGTGCCGGTCGGTGCCCAGGGCTCGCTGCCCGGATGGCTGACCGCGGCCGCCCGGCCGCCGGTCGACCCGGACTTCCTGGCCGGGGCGCTGGCCGACACCGGCAACGGCGGCCGGCCCGGCGGGATCACCAACGTGCCGGTGCCCGGCCGCCGGCCGCGCAGCGCCGTCGCTGTCGGGGTGGGCGACGCGACGCTGCCGCACCTGCGCTCCTACGTCTCGGTCGCGGTCCGCCGCAGCCAGACCCTCGCCGAGCACGGGGCCCGCCGGCTGGTGCTGCCGCTGGACACCACCGTCGCCCCGGCCGGTGCCGACGAGGTCCGCGCCGCGGTGGAGACCGTGCTGCTGGCCG
This sequence comes from Modestobacter versicolor, assembly GCF_041028285.1. GTDB lineage: Bacteria > Actinomycetota > Actinomycetes > Mycobacteriales > Geodermatophilaceae > Modestobacter > Modestobacter versicolor_A. The sequence goes on from NZ_JABGDB010000001.1 coordinate 231,267, forward strand.
GCTACCGCTTCCGGACGACGTCCACCCCGCACCCGACGCGGCTGGCCGAGGTCACCGTGGTGGCCGCCGACGCCGCCGACCCCGCGGTGGTCGCCGCGGCCCGCGCCGGCCGGGTGACCGCGGAGTCGGTGGCCTGGGCCCGCGACCTGGTCAACACCCCCGGGAGCACGGGTGACCCGGGTTGGCTGGCCGGCCAGGTCGTCGAGCGCTTCCGGGGGTCGGCGGGTGTGACGGTCACCGTGCTCGGCCCCGCGGAGCTCGCGGCCGGCGGCTTCGGCGGGGTGCTCGCCGTCGGTGGTGGGTCGGCGTCGGCGCCCTGCGTGGTGCTGGTGGCCTACCGGCCGCCGGGTGCCGGGCCGGCGCACCCGGTGCTGGTCGGCAAGGGCATCACCTTCGACACCGGCGGCCTGTCGATCAAGACCAACGCCGGGATGCGGGACATGAAGACCGACATGGCCGGCGGTGCGGCGGTGCTGGCCGCCGTCGACGCCGCTGCGCGGCTGCAGCTGCCGGTCGCGGTGACCGCGCTGGTGGCGGCCGCGGAGAACGCCGTCTCCGGCGCCGGCTACCGGCCCGGGGACGTCGTCCGGCACGTCGGCGGCCGCACCACCGAGGTGCGCAACACCGACGCCGAGGGCCGGATGGTGCTGGCCGACGGCCTGGCCCACGCCCGCCGCGAGCTCGGGGCGACCGTGCTGGTCGACGTCGCCACGCTGACCGGGGCCGTGCGGACCTCCCTCGGGGCGCGGACGGCCGGCCTCTACGCCACCACCGACGGGCTGGCCGACGCGCTGCTCACCGCTGCGGGCCACGCCGGCGAGCCGTTCTGGCGGATGCCGCTGGCCGAGGAGCACGTCGGGCACCTGCGCGCGCTGCTCGACTCCCCGGTCGCCGACGCGCACAACGCCCCGGGCAACCCGGGCGCGACCACCGCGGCGCTGTTCCTGCAGCCCTTCGCCGGCGACCTGCCCTGGGCGCACCTGGACATCGCGGGCCCGGCCCGGGCCGGCAGCGACGACGCCGAGCTGGTCAAGGGCGGCACCGGCTTCGCCGCCCGCACCCTGCTGCGCTGGCTCGAGGCCGGCGCCCCGGCGGGTGGGCCGGGCTTCGATCAGGTGACCTGATCACAGGCCGTCCTCCCGCACCAATGCTGCTGCGGGAGGACGGCCTTTGGTGCAGGGGGACGGCGTCCGGTGCAGGGGGACGGCGTCCGGTGCGGGGCGACGGCGGCGCGGCGGGACGGCGGCGCGGCGGGACGGCGGCGCGGCGGGACGGCGGGCGGACGCGGGCAGCGGCCGGCCGGTTGGGCACGGCGTGTCGCGGGCACGTCCCCCGGGGAGCCGCGTCACCGGACGCGACCGCACGGAGGGTGGACGACATGGCTGGACTGGGCGACAAGGCCGGCGAGTTCCTGAACAGCGACAAGGGCGAGCAGGCCAGCGACAAGGGCCTGGACAAGGCCGGCCAGGTGGCCGACCAGAAGACCGGTGGGAACCACGACGCGCAGATCGACAAGGGCCGCGACCTCGCCGACGGCAAGCTCGGCAACGAGTAACCGACCCCGTGGCGGCTGAGGGTCCGGGGGGACCTCGGCCGCCGGCGTCGGCCCGGTCGGGCAGGATCGACCGGGTGAGCGACCAGGACGTGGACGAGCAGCGCGGCGTCGTCTTCCCGGTGGGGCCCGACGGCCGGCGCAGCACCGCGGCCGTGGGCCGGGCGGTGGTGGCCGACGCGCTGCGGCCGGTCGACCGGCCCGGTGCCCTGGCCGCCGAGCAGGAGACCAACTGGCGCACCGGTTACCTGGCCCACGTCCGGCGCACGGTCGAGGCCGGGCTGGCCTCCCGCGCCGCCGCGCTGCAGATCGCCGCCGCCGGCCTGGACGCGGTGCACGCGCGCATGCGGCTCGCCGGACCGGACGGCGACGCCGACCTCAGCACGCTGCAGGCCCGGCCGCCGGCCCGCCCGCTGCGCACCGTCGAGCTGACCGGGGACGCCGAGCCCGAGCGCGAGCTGTCGGTGCCCTACCGCGGCCAGCGGCTGCGCGGCGACGACCTGCACCGCCGGCTGGTCGCCTGGGTCGACGCCGGGGTGGTCGAGCACAGCTGCGCCGAGGCGGTGCGCACCGTCGCCGACCACCCCGAGTGGCTGGCGCTCCCGGACCGCACGGTCGCCGTGCTCGGAGCCGGCGCGGAGATGGGACCGCTGACCGCGCTGCTCCGCTGGGGCGCCCGGGTCGCGGCCGTCGACCTGCCCCGGCCGCCGCTCTGGCAGCGGGTCCGGGACACCGCCCGGCGCGGCGCGGGCACGCTGCTGCTGCCGGTGGGTGCCGACGAGGCCGCCGGTGCCGACCTGATCGCCGAGGTGCCCGAGGTCGCCGACTGGCTGACCGGGCTGCCGGGCGCCCCGGTGCTCGGCAACTACGTCTACGCCGACGGTGCGACCAACGTGCGGGTCTCGGTCGCCGTCGACGCGCTCACCCTGCGGCTGGCCGCGGCCCGCCCGGAGCTGGCGCTGGCCTTCCTGGCCACCCCGACCGACGTGTTCGTCGTGCCCCGGGAGGCCGTGGACGCCTCGGTGGCCGCCTACGCCCACCGGTCCGCGGCCGGCAAGCTGCTCGGCCGGCCGCTGCGTACGGTCTCCGGCGGGGGGCTGCTGCGCCGCAACTACCTGCCCGGCTCCGACCCGGGCGTCAACGACAGCCTGGTGCCGCAGCAGGGCCCGAACTACGCGCTGGCCAAGCGGCTGCAGCGCTGGCGGGCCACGGTCGCCCGGGACGCCGGCGCCACGGTGTCGATGAACGTCGCACCGCCCACCCGCACCCGCTCGGTGGTGAAGAACCGTGCGCTGGCCGCTGCCTACGCCGGCGCGCACCGGTTCGGGGTCGAGGTGTTCGAGCCGGCGACGTCCAACGTGCTGATGGCCGCCCTGCTGGTGCACGACCTGAACACCGGCGGCGGCCCGGCGCACCCGCACCCGTGGCAGGACGAGGCGTACGCGGCGGCGCACGGCGGGCTGTGGCGCTCGCCGTACGCACCCCGCAGCGCGCTGGGCCTCGCCGCCGTCCTCGGGCTGGGCGCCGCGCGCGGCTGACCGGCTGGCCAGCCGCGCGGCTGAGGAGTCGGGCTTCAGGCGCCGACGTAGGCCGCGAGGTGCCGGCCGGTCAGCGTCGACCGGTCGGCGACCAGGTCGGCCGGGGTGCCCTCGAAGACCACCCGGCCGCCGTCGTGCCCGGCGCCCGGCCCCAGGTCGACGATCCAGTCGGCGTGCGCCATCACCGCCTGGTGGTGCTCGATGACGAGCACCGACTTGCCGGAGTCGACGAGCCGGTCGAGCAGGCCGAGCAGGTTCTCGACGTCGGCGAGGTGCAGGCCGGTGGTCGGCTCGTCGAGCACGTAGACGGTGCCCTTCTCCGCCATCTGGGTCGCCAGCTTGAGCCGCTGCCGCTCGCCGCCGGAGAGGGTGGTCAGCGGCTGGCCGAGGGTCAGGTAGCCGAGCCCGACGTCGGCCAGCCGGTCCAGCACCGTGTGCGCGGCCGGCGTGCGGGCCTCCCCGGCGCCGAAGAACTCCTCCGCCTCGGTCACCGGCATCGCCAGCACCTCGGCGATGTTGCGGCCGCCCAGGGTGTACTCCAGCACCGAGGCCTGGAACCGCCGCCCCTCGCACTCCTCGCAGGGCGACTCCACCGTGGCCATCACGCCGAGCTCGGTGTAGATGACCCCGGCGCCGTTGCAACTGGGGCAGGCGCCCTCGGAGTTCGAGCTGAACAGCGACGGCTTCACGCCGTTGGCCTTCGCGAACGCCTTGCGGATCGGGTCCAGCAGCCCGGTGTAGGTGGCCGGGTTGCTCCGCCGCGAGCCGCGGATCGCCCCCTGGTCGACCGTGACCACGCCCTCGCGGGCCGCGACCGAGCCGTGCACCAGCGAGCTCTTCCCCGACCCGGCCACGCCGGTGAGCACCACCAGCACGCCGAGCGGGACGTCGACGTCGACGTCCCTGAGGTTGTGGGTGTTCGCCCCGCGGACCTCGAGGACGCCGGTGGGCGTGCGCACCGCGGGCTTGAGCGCCACCCGGTGGTCGAGGTGCCGCCCGGTCAGCGTGCTGCTGCCGCGCAGCCCGTCGACGGTGCCCTCGAACACCACCTCGCCACCGCCGGTGCCCGCGCCCGGACCGAGGTCGACGACGTGGTCGGCGATGGCGATCGTCTCGGGCTTGTGCTCGACGACGAGCACGGTGTTGCCCTTGTCGCGCAGCTGCAGCAGCAGGTCGTTCATCCGCTCGATGTCGTGCGGGTGCAGGCCGATGGTGGGCTCGTCGAAGACGTACGTGACGTCGGTGAGCGAGGACCCCAGGTGGCGGATCATCTTGGTGCGCTGCGCCTCGCCGCCGGACAGCGTGCCGGCCGGCCGGTCGAGGGAGAGGTAGCCCAGCCCGATCCCGGTGAACGAGTCGAGGAGGTGCTGCAGGCCGGTGAGCAGCGGGGCCACCGACGGCTCGTGGAGCTCGCGGACCCACCCGGCGAGGTCGCTGATCTGCATCGCGCAGAGGTCGGCGATGTTCTTCCCGCCGATCTCCGACGACCGGGCCTCCGGGGTGAGCCGGGTCCCGTCGCACTCCGGGCAGGTCTGGAAGGTGATGGCGCGCTCGACGAACGCGCGGATGTGCGGCTGCATGGCGTCGACGTCCTTGGAGAGCATCGACTTCTGGATCTTCGGGATCACGCCCTCGTAGGTGAGGTTGATGCCCTCGACCTTGATCTTCGTCGGCTCCTTGTAGAGCAGGTCGTGCAGCTCCTTCTTCGTGTACCGGCCGATCGGCTTGTCCATGTCGAAGCCCGCGCCGCTGAAGATCCGGCCGTACCAGCCGTCCATGCTGTAGCCGGGCACGGTCAGCGCGCCCTCGGCCAGGGACTTCGACTCGTCGTACAGCGCCGTCAGGTCGAAGTCGGAGACCGAGCCCATGCCCTCGCAGCGCGGGCACATGCCGCCGAGGTAGACGACGTCCTTCACCACGGCCTTCTCGACCCGGCCGCCGGACTTCTCCGTGCTCATCACCCCGCTGGCCCTGCGGGTCGGCACGTTGAAGGAGAACGCCGTGGGCGGGCCGATGTGCGGGCGGCCCAGCCGGCTGAAGAGGATCCGCAGCATCGCGTTGGCGTCGGTCGCGGTGCCGACGGTGGAGCGGGGGTTGGCGCCCATCCGCTCCTGGTCGACGATGATCGCCGTCGTCAGCCCCTCGAGCAGGTCGACCTCGGGCCGGGCCAGCGTGGGCATGAAGCCCTGCACGAACGCGCTGTAGGTCTCGTTGATCAGCCGCTGGGACTCCGCGGCGATCGTGTCGAACACCAGCGAGCTCTTGCCCGAGCCGGAGACCCCGGTGAACACCGTCAGCCGCCGCTTCGGGATCTCGACGCTGACGTCCTTGAGGTTGTTCACCCGTGCGCCGAGCACCCGGATCAGGTCGTGGCTGTCGGCGCCGTGCCGCTGGGGCGACGGGGTCTCCGTGCTCATCTGGTCTCCCTCGGTCGGTGGTGCGTCGCGGCCGGACGGGTCAGCGCAGTTCCTGGATCCGGAGCATGTTGCCCGCCGGGTCGCGGAAGGCGCAGTCCCGGACGCCGTAGGGCTGCTCGGTCGGCTCCTGGACGACCTCGGCGCCGCTGCGCTCGAGCGCGGCGAACACCCCGTCGAGGTCCTTGCTGGCCAGGTTGACGCCGAAGAAGCTGCCCTTGGCGATCAGCTCCAGGATGGTGCGCTGCTCGTCGTCGGTGAGGCCGGGGCTGGCCGTCGGCGGGTGCAGCACGATGGCGGTGTCCGGCTGTCCGGGCGGGCCGACGGTGATCCACCGCATGCCGTCGTACCCGACGTCGAGGCGGACCTCGAAGCCGAGCACGTCCCGGTAGAAGGCCAGCGAGGCCTCCGGGTCGGTGTGCGGCAGGAAGCTCGAGTGGATGGAGACGTCCAGCTGGTCGGTGGTCATGGCGATCACGCTAGGGACGGCGCCGGGGCCGACGCTTCTCGATTCCTGACCGGTCGGGTCACCTGCTTGGCCACGCACGAGGGCATCCCCACCGTCGCCCGGGCCTGCTCGCGGCGGTACACGCTCGGCGGCATCCCGACCAGCTCGGTGAACCGGGTGCTGAACGTGCCCAGCGACGAGCAGCCGACCGCGAAGCAGACCTCGGTGACGCTCAGGTCGCCCCGCCGCAGCAGCGCCATCGCCCGCTCGATCCGCCGGGTCATCAGGTAGGAGTACGGCGACTCGCCGTAGGCCGCCCGGAACGCGCGGCTGAGGTGCCCCGAGGACATGTGCGCCCCGCGGGCCAGCGCCTCGACGTCCAGCGGCTGGGCGTGCTCGCGGTCGATCCGGTCGCGGACCCGGCGCAGCCGCGCGAGGTCGCGCAGCCGCTGCTCGTCGAGGGGTCGGCTGGTCACGCGCAGGATCGTGCCACGGCCGGACCCGCGCGGGAGCCGATCCGGCCCCGCTCTCGGGGTCGGCTCAGGGGTCGGGGTCAGGGGTGGCTCAGGGGGCGCTCAGGGTCCGGTTCAGGGCGGTCCCCGATGTGCCGGGCACCGGTCCGCCGACAGGCTCCTCGGCATGGACACCACACCTCACCGACCGGCCCGGTGGTCGCGATGATCATCGCCTCCGGGCTCACTAAGACCTACGGACCCAAGGTCGCCGTCGACGGGCTCAGCTTCACCGTCGAGCCGGGCCGGGTCACCGGCTTCCTCGGCCCCAACGGCGCGGGCAAGTCCACGACGATGCGGATGGTGCTCGGCCTGGACCGCCCGACCGCGGGCACGGCCACGGTGCACGGCCGCTCCTACGCAGACTCGCCGGCGCCGCTGCGCGCGGTCGGCGCCCTGCTCGAGGCGCGCGCCCTGCACCCCGGCCGCACCGCCCGCGACCACCTGCGCTGGCTGGCCGCCAGCAACGGCATCCCGCGGACCCGGATCGACCAGGTGCTCGACCTCGTCGGCCTGGAGGCGGTCGCCGACCAGCGGGTGGGCCGGTTCTCCCTCGGCATGGGGCAGCGGCTGGGCATCGCGGTCGCCCTGCTCGGCGACCCGCCGGTCGTCGTCCTGGACGAGCCGGTGAACGGCCTGGACCCCGAGGGCATCCGCTGGGTCCGCAACCTGGCCCGCGAGCTGGCCGGCCAGGGCCGCACCGTGCTGGTGTCCAGCCACCTGATGTCGGAGATGGCGCTCACCGCCGACCACCTGGTCGTCGTCGGCCGCGGCCGGATGCTCGCCGACTGCTCGATGGCGCAGTTCATCGCCGACCACGCCGCCTCCTACGTCCGGGTCCGGGCGCCCCGCACCGCGGACGTCGAGGCGCTGCTGCGCAACCGCGGCCTGGACGTCGATGCGCACGGCACCGAGCTCCGCGTCCAGGGCCTGGACGCCGCCGGCATCGGCGAGCTGGTCGGCTCCGCCGGCCTGCACCTGCACGAGCTGGCGCTGGTCCAGTCCTCCCTCGAGGACGCCTTCATGACGCTCACCGCCGACAGCGTCGAGTACGCCACCCACCCCGCAGCGACCGCCGCCGAGCCCGCAGGAGCACTCCGATGACCGAGGTGCAGACCCCCGACCGCAGCACGGCGACCCCGCGGCACAGCGCGGTGGACGTCGTCTCCCTCGACCCCGACCGGCACGTGCCCGGCGTCCGGCCGCCCGGCTTCGGTGCGGTGCTGCACGCCGAGTGGATCAAGCTGTGGAGCGTCCGGTCCACCCGCTGGTCGCTGGCCATGCTCTTCGTGCTCGGTGCCGGGCTCACCACGCTGATCTGCTGGGCGGCCGCCGACGCGATCGCCTCCGGCGAGACCGGGGAGGCGGCGGGCTCGTTCCTCACCTGGGGCCTGATCTTCTCCCAGCTCACCGCCCTGGCGCTGGGCACGCTGGTGGTCACCAGCGAGTACGGCACCGGGATGGTGCGGGCCAGCGTCACCGCCGTCCCGCGGCGCGGCCGGATCGTCGCCGCCAAGGCGCTGGTGGTCAGCGGCGTGCTCTTCGTCGCCGGCCTGGTCACCGCCGTCGCCGGCTACCTCGGCGGCAACTGGTTCCTCGACCGGGAGGGTGCCGGCGTGGCGCTGTCCGACGACGGCGTGCTGCGGGCCCTGCTGGGCAACGGGCTCTTCCTCGCCGGCCTCGGCCTGTTCGCCCTGGCCACCGGGCTGCTGATCCGCAACACCGGGGCGGCGCTGACCGTCGGCATGGGGCTGGTGCTGGTGGTCGGCCAGCTGGCCTACGCGCTGCCCGGCACCTGGGGCGAGTGGGTGGCCAAGCTGCTGCCCGGCAACGCCGGCGGGTCGGTCGCGATGATCGAGCCCTTCACCGGGGTGGCCCTCGCCCCGTGGACCGGGTTCGCGGTGTTCGCCGCCGAGATCGCGGTCCTGCTCGTCGCCGCGACCCTGGTGTTCCGCCGCCGCGACGCCTGATGGAGGACCCCCGTGCCCCCCACCGCTCGCACGCTCGCGGCGGGCCCCTGCACGGGGGCCGTTCCACCAGCTCACCAGCTCACCGGCTCGGCGGCTCAGCCGCCGAGCTGGTCCGCTGTCGCGCCGTCGATCGACTCGCGGACCACGTCGGCGTGGCCGGCGTGCCGGGCGTGCTCCTCGATGAGGTGCAGCAGCACCCAGCGGACGGAGAACTCCGCGCTGTCCGGCTGCGCGCAGGGGGCGGCCAGGTCCGGGACCCCGGCGACGACGGTGGCGGTCTCCTCCGCCGCCGCGGCGAAGGCGGCCAGCAGGTGCTCCACGGTGTCCTCCGGGAGCAGCCGCCACTCGGCGTCCCAGTCCTCGACCGGCCAGAGGCCCTCCGGGCGGTCCGCGACCGCGGCGACGACCCACCGGCGCTCGACCGCCGTGGCGTGCTCGAGCAGCGAGGACAGCGACATGCTGCTGGCCGTGGGCGTGCTGCGCGCCTGCTCCTCGGTCAGCCCCGAGACGGCGGCCCGCAGGCCCTGCCGCTGGGCGTCGAGGAAGCGGAGCAGCTGGGTCGCCTCGTCGGGCGTGGACTCGGGGAACACCGGCATGACCGGATCCTGCCGGGTGCAGTGCCGCAGGTGGACGTCCCCGCACCTGGCACGAGAGGCTGCGCCCGTGCGGCGACGCGTTCTCGAGCTGGCCGACCGACGTCCGCTGACCCTCGCCGCCGCGGCCACGGTCACCTGGCACCTGGTGCTCTTCGCCGTCGAGGACCTGCTGCCACCGCTGCGGCCGGGGTGGTTCCCCGACCTGGGTGCGGCGGTGGTCAACGTCGTCCTCGCGGCGCTCACGCTGGCCGTGATCGGCTGGCTCGGCTGGTGGCGGGAGACCGGTGTCGTCTGGCGGTGGCCGGACCGGTCGTGGTGGCTGCTGCTGCCCCTGCTGGCCGAGGGTCTGCTGCACCTCGTCGACGGGCTGACCGGGTCCGCGACGGCGCTCGTCAGCTCTGCGGTGACCATGCTGGCGGTCGGGCTGGCCGAGGAGTCGCTCAGCCGAGGGCTGGTGCAGCGGTTCTTGAGCCCGCTGGGGCGGGCGCGGGCGGCGGTCCTGGTGGGCGTCCTGTTCGGCCTCGGGCACGCGCTGAGCGGCCTGTGGTTCGGGCGGGCTCCGGAGGAGATCGCCTTCCAGGTGGTGAACACCGCGGCCTTCGGGTTCTGCCTGGCTGCCGTCCGCTGGCACGTCCGCACGATCTGGCCGCTGGTCCTGCTGCACGCCCTGGTGGACTTCACCAGCATCAACAGCCCCGGGGCGCTGCCCGACGTCGTCCAGGTCCTGGTCATCGTGGTGCTCATCGGCTACGGCTGGTGGTTGCTGCGGCTCAGCCCGGTGGTGGGGTCCCGGCCCGAGCTCGCCCGTGGTGGGGCGACAGGGCAGTGATCAGCGGGGCCGGAGATCAGGCGGGGCCGACCAGGCCGGCCACGATCTCGGCCGACAGCGTCACCAGCGGCAGCCCGCCGCCGGGGTGCGCCGAGCCGCCGACCAGGAACAGGCCGGGCAGCGGCGAGGCGTTGGCCGGGCGCAGGAAGGCCGCGCGGGCGCCGTTGCTGGAGGTGCCGTAGATGGAGCCGCCCGGGCTGCTGGTCTCCCGCTCCAGGTCGGCCGGGGTGCGCACCACCCGCCACTTCACCCGGTCGCGGACGTCCAGCCCGCGGTCGGCCAGCGTCGCCAGCACCCGGTCGGCGGTGGCGTCGGCCAGGCCGGGCGCGGTCCAGTCGACGCCGCCGTCCGGCTCGTGCCGCGGTGCGTTGACCAGCACGAACCACGACTCGCTGTCCGCGTCGGGCCGGGTGGCCGGGTCGTCGGGAGCGCTGACGTAGACCGTGGGGTCGGCGACCGGGCGCGCCGGGCCCTTCCGGCCGAACAGCGCGTCGAACTCCGCGTCGTAGTCGGCGGGGAACAGCACGGTGTGGTGCGCCAGGCCCGGCGTGCGGCCGCGCAGCGCCAGCAGCAGCACCAGCCCGGACGACGACGGCGTGACCCGGCGCAGCGCCGCCCGGACCCGGCGCACCGGCGCGGAGGCGGGCAGCAGCCGGCGGTAGAGGGTCGTCGCGTCGGCGTTGCAGACGACGACGTCGGCCGGCAGCGTCCCGCCGTCCGCCAGCTGCACGCCGGCCGCCCGGCCGCCCTCGACCAGCACCCCGGTCACCGCGGTGCCGCAGCGGACCACCGCGCCGCGCTCGACCGCCCGGTCGGCCACCGCCTCCGGCAGCCGGCGCAGCCCGCCGCGGACGTACCAGGAGCCGAACGCCTGCTCGACCCACGGCACGGTGAGCAGTGCGGCCGGGGCCCGGCGCGGGTCGGAGCCGGAGTAGGTGGCGTAGCGGTCCAGCAGCATCCGCAGCCGCGGGTCGGTGAGGTGGCTGCGGCCCATCCCGCGCAGCGTGCGGCCCGGGGCGATGGTGCGCAGGTCGCCGAGGTCGCGGGCCAGCCGGACCAGCGTGCCGGCGCCGGCCAGCGGCGAGCGCAGGAACGGCTGCTCGGTCGCCCGCCACATCGCCTCGGCCCGCGCCAGCAGCGCCGACCACTGGGCACCGGCGCCGGGCCCGAGGTCGTCGTCCAGCCGGCCCGGCACCTCGGCGAGCCGGCCGGGCACCGCGGTCGTCGTCCCGTCGGCGAACCGGTACGTGACGGCGGGGTCCAGCCGCTGCAGGTCGAGCACCCGGTGCAGCGGGTCGCCGGTGGCGGCGAAGAGGTCCTCGAACACCTGGGGGAGGGTGACCAGGCTGGGGCCGGTGTCGAAGCCGTGCCCGTCGCGGGCGCACCAGCCGAGCTTGCCGCCGACCTGCGGGGCCTGCTCCACGACCGTCACGGCGTGCCCGCCGGCGGCCAGCCGGGCAGCGGCCGCCAGCCCGCCGAGGCCGGCGCCGACGACGACGACCCGGGCCACGCCGTCCACGGTAGCCACCGCCCGCCACCGGTCCGCCGGTGTGCGGTCATCGCGGTGTCCCGGGCGGGGAGGCCGCGATCGGCGCACACCGGCAGACCGGCCGGGTGGCAGGCTGCCCGGGTGCCCTCGTTCCCCGCCCTCGCCCGCCGCGCCGACGGCGCGTTCCGCGACGTGGCCTCCCGGCTCGCCCGCCGCTCCGGCTGGACCCCGGCCGTGCTCGCCCACCCCGGCTACGGCAGCGGCGGCCGGGTGCGCGTGCTGGGCCGCGTGCTGCTGGCGCCGCCGGGCGCCCACCCCGAGGACCGACGCGCGGCGGTGCCCGGCTGGCAGCGGTTCCTGACCCTGGAGAGCCCGGGCACCGAGGTGGCGGTCGAGGTGGCCGGGCAGCGCACCGTCGTCCGCAGCGACGACGACGGCCTGGTCGACGCCACCCTGGCGGTCGACCTGCCCGACGCCGGCGCGCTGCCGGTGCGGCTGACCGCAGGGGACCGGACGGCGACCGGGACGGTGCACCTGTCCTCGCCGGACGCCGCCCTCGGGGTGGTCTGCGACATCGACGACACGGTGCTGGTCACCGGCATCGCCACCCCGCTGCGGGCGGCCTGGCGCACCTTCGTCCAGCCGATGAGCCGGCGGCAGGCGGTGCCCGGGATGGTCGAGCTGCTGCGCCGGCTGACCGACGAGGCGCCGCACGTGCCGGTCGTCTACCTGAGCAACGGGCCGTGGAACCTCGCCGGCCCGCTCGGCCGGTTCCTCGAGCGCAGCGGCTACCCGCCGGGCGCGCTGCTGCTCACCGACTGGGGCCCGACGCCGACCCGCTGGTTCCGGGACGGCCGCTCGCACAAGCGCACGTCCCTGGAGCGGCTGGCCACCGACCTGCCCGGGGTGCGCTGGACGCTGGTCGGCGACACCGGTGAGCACGACCCGGCCCTCTACGAGCAGTTCGCGCTGGACCGGCCCGACCGGGTGCGCGCCGTGCTGCTGCGCGACACCAGCGGGGGAGCGGCCCGGGTGGAGCGGTTCGGGACGGTGCCGGTGGTCTACGGCACCGACGGCGACGCCATCGCCGGAGCCCTGCCGACGCTCGACGGCTGACCGACCGCCCCGCCCCCCGCCGGCAGGCCGAAGACCCCCGCCAGGGCCGCGTCGGAGGCGGCCAGCGCCGAGCGGTCGAACGTGCTGCTGGAGGCGACGAGCTCGGCGGCGCCGGTGCGCTCGAGCAGCTCGGCCAGCCGGCTCGTCACCTGGGCCGGGGTGCCGGCGACGGCGGCGGCTGCGGTCTGCTCGACGTACTGCCGCTGCCGCGGGGTCCAGGACGCCGCCCGCACGGCAGCGACCGGCTCCAGCGGCGGGAAGACGCCGGTGGTGCGGGCCTGCGCCATCGCCCACGCCTCGGGGAGCAGCAGGTCGGCGGCCTCGGCGGCGGTGTCGGCGACCAGCACGTCGAGGCTGATCGCCACCCGCGGCTCCGGTTGCTGGGGCGAGGGCCGGAACGCCCGCCGGTACTCCGCCAGCGCGGCCAGGCCCGGTCCGGGGTCGCCGGCCACGCCGAGCAGCGGTCCGCCGACGACGACCGGCAGCCCCAGCGAGGCGGCCACGGCGAGCCCGGAGCCGGTGGCCAGCACGTGCAGCGGCACCGGGCCGGCCGGCTGCGGGTGCAGGGTCACCTCGGCGGTGCCGGTGAGGTAGGCCCGCAACTCGGCCAGGTCGGCGGCGAAGTCGCGCTCGGTCTCCCGCAGCGCCCGGCGCACCGGTGGGGTGAAGCCGGGCGACCGGCCCAGCCCGAGGTCGACCCGGCCGGGCGCGAGGGCGGACACGGTCGCGAACTGCTCGGCGACCACGAGCGGCTGGTGGTGCGGCAGCATCACGCCGGCCGAGCCGAGCCGGATCGTCGTCGTCCGGGCCGCGACGGCCGCCAGCAGCACCGCCGGGGCGGCGCCGGCGATGCCCGGGACGCCGTGGTGCTCGGCCACCCAGGAGCGTGCGAAGCCGAGCGCCTCGGCGGCGACGGCGCGCTCGACCGTGCCGGTCAGGGCGGCGGCGTCCGGCTCACCGGCGCGGGTGCGCGCGCGGTCGAGCAGGGAGAGCTGGGGCGTCAGCACCGGAGGGCGAGCACGGCCAGGTCGTCCCGCTCGTGCGGTGACCCCTGCCGGTGCCGGTCGACGGCGGACTGCACCGCCTCCACCGTCTGCTCGGCGGAGTGCTCCGGGCCGGTCCCCAGCACCGTGAGCAGCCCGGCCTCGTCGAACTGGGCACCGGTGGCGTCGCGCGCCTCGGTCACGCCGTCGGTGTACAGCACCAGGGTCCCGCCAGGGGTCAGCTCGAGGTCGATCTCCTGGTAGCGGGTGTCGGCCGCCACCCCGAGCGGGCGTCCGGGGTCCCCCACCTCGGTGCACGCACCGGTGGCCGTGCGCAGCACCGGTCGGGGGTGGCCGGCGATGCTCAGCCGGGCGCTCACCCCCCGCTCGTGGGGGCGGAGGACCAGGCAGCACGCGGTGACGAACCGCAACGGGCCGGGGGCGGCCTCGTGGATGAGCGCCGAGTTCACCGCGCGGAGCACGTCCGCCGGGCCCGACCCGGGCGTCGCCGCGGCGCGTGCGGTGTGCCGCGCGAGGGCCGCCGTGCCCGCGGCCTCGGCACCCTTGCCGCAGACGTCGGCGATCAGGACCAGCCACCGGCCGTCGGGCAGCGGCAGCACGTCGTAGGTGTCGCCACCGACCAGGAGCCCCCGGCCGCCGGGCACGTACCGGGCCGCCAGCTCGACGCCGGGCACCACCGGGAGGGACGGGGGCAGCAGGCTGCGCTGCAGGGTCTCGGCCAGGGAACGGACCTGCGACTCGGCGCGCAGGCGGCTCAGGAACTGCCCGATCTGCCGGCCGGCCGTGGCGAGCACGTCCAGCAGCTCCTCGGGCACCGGGCGGGCCTGCCGGGAGAGCAGCTCGCAGACCCCGAGCAGCGTGTCGCCGTGGAGCACCGGGAAGGCCAGGCCGGTGCGTATCCCGTCGGCCTCGGCGCTCACCCGGCGCGTGAAGCGCGGGTCGGACCACAGGTCCTCGATGACGACCGGCTCGCGCCGCTGCCAGGTGATCCCGGGCAGCCCTTCGCCGCGCCGCAGCGACAGCGTGAGCGCCTCCGCGTGCAGCGCCGGGATGTCCGCCCCCGGCGCGGTCCAGACGCCGGCGTAGCGCAGGTGGCCCGCGACGTCGTCGGGCTGCCAGATCGTCGCCGCGTCCCAGTCCAGCTCGGTGCAGAGGGTCGGCAGCAGCTGCTGGAAGGCCGTGTCGGCGTCCGGCGCCTCGGTCAGCGCGGCGGTGACCCGCTGGATGGCCGCCAGGTAGCGGCTCACCTGGAACTGCCGCTCGAGCAGGATCGTCGTGCTGGCGTCGCGGAGGACGGCGACGACCAGCGCCCCCTCGACGTCCTCCCCGTCCGCGGCCAGCCGGGCCAGCGTCAGGTCGATCGGCACCTCGTGGCCGTCGGTGTGCAGTGCCGGGACCCGCGTGGTGGCACCCACCAGCTCACCGCGGCCGGTGGCGCGGTAGCGGGCGAAGCCGGCCCCGTGGCCGCGCCGCAGCCGCTCGGGCATCAGCACGGTGAGCGGCCGTCCCACGAGGTCCGCCGGACGGTGGCCCAGCAGGGTGGTGACCGCGGGGTTCACGTAGGCGATGTGCCCGTCCCGGTCGGCCACGACCACCGTGTCCGGCAGGGCCTCCAGCAGTGCCGGCGCAGCCAGCGTCGCGCTCGGTGCGGGCACCACTGCCCCTCCTCCCGGGATCAGCCCGGTCGGGCCGGCCTCTGGCTGCCCACGATCCCACACCGGGAGCCCGGTCACGGGTCGCCCGACCGGTCCGGCGGGCGCCGCGTCAGAACGCGTACCGGACCCGCAGCCAGGGCGCGTGCTCGGCGATCAGCTGCTGCAGCCGGTCGACCCCGGCGCGCTTGACGTCGTTGCGGTAGCGCACGTTGCGCATGCCGTTCTGGCTGACCTTGGGCTGCTGCAGCTCCGGGCGCCACAGCAGCTCCTCGGCCTGCGGGTGCCAGCCCAGGTTGACCTCGTGCAGCTGCTCGTTGTGGGTCAGCATGATCACCTCGGTGGCCGCCTGGGCCTTCGCGGCGTCGGACAGCTGGTCGTCGAGCTGCCGGAGCAGCGTCGTCCAGTCCGCCTCCCAGCCCTCGCGCAGCACGACGGGGGAGAAGTTGAGGTGCACCTCGTACCCGGCCGCGACGAAGTCGTCGATCGCCTCGATCCGCTCGTCGACCCGGCTGGTGCGGACGTCGAGCAGCTTCGCGTCGGCGTCGGGCATCAGCGAGAAGCGGATCCGGGTGCGGCCCTGCGGGTCGAGGTCGAGCAGCTGCCGGTTGACGTACTTGGTGGCGAAGGAGGCCTTGGCCGTGGGCAGCGTCCGGAAGGTGGCGACCAGGTCGGCCACGTTGTCGCTGACCAGCGCGTCGACCGAGCAGTCGCTGTTCTCGCCGAGGTCGTAGACCCAGCTGACCGGGTCGCACTCGTTCGGCTCGGGCTTCTCGCCCTGACGCCCGACGTGCCGCTGCACCGCCCGGGAGATCTGGTCGATGTTGGTGAAGACGGTGATCGGGTTCGCGTAGCCCTTGCGCCGCGGCACGTAGCAGTAGGCGCAGGCCATCGCGCAGCCGTTCGCGGTGGACGGCGCGATGAAGTCCGCCGACCGGCCGTTCGGGCGCACCGACACCGCCTTCTTCACCCCGAGCACCAGCGTCTCGGTCTTCACCCGCACCCAGCGCTCGACGTTGCCCTCGTTGCCGTGCAGGTCGGGGATCTGCCAGTGCGAGGGCACCTCGACCAGCTCGGCGTCGGGAAAGCGGGCCAGCACCTGGCGGCCGCGCGGGGAGGCCGCGGCGGCGGGTTCGGCGTAGACGGTGCGCACCTGCAGCAGGCGGCTCCGGACAGGGGTCTCGGCGGGGAGGACGTCGTCGAAGAGGGTGAGTGCGTCCGTCACACCAGGTGCAGCGCGGCACGGCCCGCTGCTGTTCCACGCCGGGGCGTGGTCCGGGACTCAGGCCCAGGGGTCGGTGATCTCGCGCAGCCGGGTCAGCGCCGCGCGCAGCGCGGCCATCGCCTCGGGGCCGAGGTGGGCGGCCCACTCCGCCTCGACGGCGGTGACGACCGGCGCCGCCAGCGCGGCGGCCGCCTGGCCGCGGGCGGCCAGCCGCACCAGCCGGGCCCGGCCGTCGGAGGGGTCCGGCACCCGCTCGACGAGGCCCTGCCGCTCCAGCTGGTCGACCAGTCCGCCGGCGGCCTGCTTGGTCACCTGGGCCTGCGCTGCCAGGTCGGTGAGCCGGCTGCCCCCCTCGGCGACCCGCTGCAGCAGCCGTGCCTGGGCGAGGGTGACCGCGAAGCCGGCGTCGGCCAGCGCGGCCAGCACCCGGCTCTCCAGCGCCCGGTACGGGTAGAAGAGCAGCAGCCCGGTGTTCGGCTCGGCGTCGGTCATCCCACCCCTTGCGTGGTCGCGGTCCGGCGAGGATGGTCAAGATACCTGACCAGTTCTGTCGTGCAGGAGGCCACGATGGACCGAGACGCGCTGTGGACGACGATCGACGACGAACGGTCGAGCCTGGCCGACCTGCTGGCGGAGCTGACCCCCGCCGAGTGGGAGCAGCCCTCGCTCTGCGCCGACTGGCGGGTGCGGGAGGTCGCCGCGCACCTCACCCTCGCGCACATGGGCGCTGCCGCGGCCCTGCCCGCCCTGGTCCGGGCGCGCGGGAGCTTCGACCGGATGGTGCGGGACACCGCCTACGCCGCGGCGGCCGCGCCGCCCGAGCAGCTGGTGGCCGGTCTCCGGGGCCTCGTCGGCTCGCGTCGGCACGCCGTGGGGACGACGGAGCTCGAGCCGCTGATCGACGTCCTGGTGCACGGCCAGGACGTGGCGCTGCCGCTGGGCCGCGAGCGACCGGTGCCGCCGGGGGCCGCGGCGGTGGCGGCCACCCGGGTGTGGTCGATGGGCTGGCCGTTCTGGGCCCGGCGCCGGCTGCGGGGCGTCGCCCTGGCCGGCACCGACTCCGGCTGGCGGGCGGGCTCGGGGCCGGAGGTCCGCGGCGCCACCGGCGACCTGCTGCTCCTGGTGACCGGCCGCCGGCAGGTGCTGCCGCGGCTCGCCGGGCCCGGGGTGGCGCGGCTGACCGCGGGGGTCCCGGGCGCGTCGGCGGGGCGGGGTGGCGACGACGGCCGGGGGTGACCCCTAGGCTCCCGGGGCGCGCCCCGCCGTCCCCACCCCGGAGGTCCCCTGTGCTGGCCAGCATCGGATACGCCGTCGCCTACACCGGCGTCGGCATCCTGCTCCTGATCGTGGGCGCCGTCGTCCTCGACCTGCTCACCCCGGGCCACCTGGCCAAGCACATCTACGAGGAGCGGTCGGTCAACGCCGGCATCGCCCTGGCGGCCGTCTTCCTCGGCCAGGGCGCCATCGCCTTCACCACGATCTGGACCAACGGCACCAGCGGGTTCGGCGACGCGCTGGCCGACACCGTCGTCTTCGGCCTGGTCGGCATCGCGCTGCAGGTCGTCGCCTTCCTGGTGCTCGACCTGCTCACCCCGGGCAAGCTCGGCCACCTGCTGGTGGGGGTGCCCTTCCACCCGGCGAGCCTGGTGAGCGCGGCCTCCACGCTGGCGGTCTCGGCGATCATCATCGCCTCGATCTGGCCCTGACCGCGCTGCCGTACGGCATGCTGCGGGGGTGCGCCAGCTCTCCAGCAGGACGGTCTACAGCAACGCCTGGATGACCCTCCGCGAGGACGAGGTCGAACAGGCCGACGGTCGGCCCGGCATCTACGCCGTGGTCGACAAGCCCGACTTCGCCGTGGTGGTCCCGCGGGACGGCGGCGGGTTCTGGATGGTCGAGCAGCACCGCTACCCGGTGGGCCGACGCACCCTGGAGTTCCCGATGGGCGGCTGGCCGGCCGGTCGCAGCGGACCGCTGGCCGACCTGGCGCGCGCCGAGCTGCGCGAGGAGACCGGGCTGCAGGCGGGGCGGCTGACCCTGCTGGGCCACCTGTCCACCGCGAACGGCTTCTCCAGCCAGGGCTTCGACGTCTACCTGGCCGAGGAGCTGACCGGCGGGCCGACCGACCGGGAGCCCACGGAGGCGGACATGGTGCACCGGCTCGTGCCGCGCACCGAGCTCGCCGAGCTCGTGCGCACCGGCGCGGTGGACGACGCCACCACGGTGGCGGCCTACGCGCTGCTGCTGGTGGCCGAGGCGGCGGGACGACCCGAGGAGGGGCGATGAGCCGGATCAACGACGTGGGCGGCATGGCCGGGTTCCCGGCGGTGGTCGAGGAGCCCGACGAGCCGCCGTTCCACGCCGACTGGGAGGCGCACGTCTTCGCGCTCAACGGGGCGCTGATCAAGCGGGGCGTCTACAACCTGGACGAGTTCCGCGACGCGCAGGAGCGGCTGCCGGTCGAGCGGTACCTGGCCGCGTCCTACTACGAGCGCTGGTTCGCCGCGATCACCACCCTGCTGGCCGAGAAGGGCGTGGCGACGGCGGAGGAGCTGGCGGTCGATGACCACGGGCACTGACCGGTTCGCCCCCGGCGACCGGGTGCGCACCCGGGCCACCGACCCGGCCGGGCACACCCGGCTGCCGCGCTACGCCCGCGGCGCCGTCGGCGTGGTGGTCGAGCGCGCCGGTACCCACCCGCTGGCCGACGACCGGGCGCGGGGGCTGACCCGGGACGCCCAGCCGGTCTGGCACGTGCGGTTCGCCGCCGCGGACCTGTTCGGCGGCGGCGACCACACGGTCACCGTCGAGCTGTGGGACGACTACCTGACCCCGGTGGAGGACACGTGAGCGGCGACCACGGCAGCACGCTGATCTCGGCGCAGGTCCGGCACGTCGAGACGCTGCTGGAGGCCCGCGGCCTGCTCGACGCCGGGGAGGTCGACACCCGGATCGACGAGGTCCTGGCCGGCGGCACCCCGGCGAACGGCGCCCGCATCGTCGCCCGGGCGTGGGTCGACCCCGGCTTCGCGGAGCGGCTGCTGGCCGACGCGAACGCCACCATCCGCGAGGTGGGGCTGTCGATGGCCGGCGGGCTGCAGGAGCAGCGGCTCAAGGTCGTGGCGAACACCGAGGACGAGCACAACGTCGTCGTCTGCACGCTGTGCTCGTGCTACCCGATCGCGCTGCTGGGCCCCTCGCCGGGCTGGTACAAGAGCGAGGCCTACCGCTCCCGGGTGGTCCGCGACCCGCGCGGGGTGCTGGCCGAGTTCGGCGTGCAGCTGCCGGCGACCACCTCGGTCGCGGTGTGGGACGCCAGCGCCGAGTCGCGGTACATGGTGCTGCCGCGCCGGCCGGACGGGACCGCGGACCTGGCCGAGGACGAGCTGGCCGCCCTGGTGACGCGCAAGGGCCTGATCGGCACCGCGGCCGTCTGACCTCGCGGTCGCCGTGGGGATCCGTTTGCCCAGGTCCGGCGGGGGCACCCCGAGCAGGACGACGTCCCGTGCGTCGTCCCGACGAACGGAGCCCCATGAAGGCAGTGACCTGGCACGGCACGCAGGACGTCCGGGTGGACACCGTGGACGACCCCTTCGTCCAGCAGCCCACCGACGCCGTCATCCGGGTGACGACGACGAACATCTGCGGCTCCGACCTGCACCTCTACGACCCGCTGTCGCCGTTCATGGGCGTGGGCGACGTGCTCGGCCACGAGGCGATGGGGCAGGTCGTCGAGGTCGGCTCCGAGGTCGGCGACCTCCGGGTCGGCGACCGCGTCTCCATCCCGTTCCAGATCTCCTGCGGGCACTGCTGGATGTGCCGGCAGCACCTGTACACCCAGTGCGAGACCACCCAGGTGCGGGACCAGGGCATGGGCGCGGCGCTGTTCGGCTTCTCCAAGCTCTACGGCGAGGTGCCCGGTGGCCAGGCCGAGTACCTGCGCGTGCCCCAGGCGCAGTTCACCCACGTCAAGCTGCCCGAGGGGCCGGCCGACGACCGCTTCGCCTACCTCTCCGACATCCTGCCCACCGCCTGGCAGGGCGTGGAGTACGCCGGCGTGCCCGACGGCGGCACCCTGGTCGTGCTCGGGCTGGGCCCGATCGGGGACTTCGCCTGCCGGATCGGCCAGCACCGCGGCTACCGGGTCATCGGCGTCGACCTCGTGCCCGAGCGGCTGGCCCGGGTCGCGGCCCGGGGAGTCGAGGTCGTCGACCTGCGCGACCACGAGGACGACCTGGGCGACGCGATCCGCGACATGACGGACGGGCGCGGCCCGGACTCGGTGCTCGACGCGGTCGGCATGGAGGCGCACGGCTCCCCGGCCACCGGGTTCGTGCAGAAGGCGGCGGGGTTGCTGCCGCGCGCGATCGCCGCCCCGGTGATGAAGGAGGCCGGCGTCGACCGGCTCAACGCGCTGTACTCCGCCATCGACATCGTCCGCCGCGGCGGCACGATCTCGGTCTCCGGCGTCTACGGCGGCGCGGCCGACCCGATGCCGCTGGTCACGCTGTTCGACAAGCAGATCCAGCTGCGCATGGGCCAGGCCAACATCAAGCGCTGGATCCCGGAGATCATGCCGCTGCTCACCGACGCCGACCCGCTGGGCGTCGACACCTTCGCCACCCACCGGCTGCCGCTGTCCGAGGCGCCGGCTGCCTACAAGGCCTTCCAGGAGAAGTCCGACGGCTACGTGAAGGTGCAGCTCAAGCCGGAGCTCTGAGCGGCGTCCTGGCTCACCGCACGTGCTCCTGGCTCACGGTGTGCGGTGAGCCAGGAGCACGCACGATCAGGTCACCTGATCGTGCGGCGACTCAGCCGCGGGTGGCGAGCACCGTCGCGTAGGTCTGCACGGTCTGCTGGGCGATGGCCGGCCAGCCGAACTCGGCCAGCACCCGCTCGCGCCCCGCAGCGCCCATCGCCGCCGCCCGGGCCGGGTCGGCGAGCAGCTCGCCCATCCGCGCGGCGAGGCCGGCGGCGAACTCCGCCGGCCGGTCGGCGTCGTAGGGCACCAGCAGCCCGGTGCGGCCGTCGTCGACGACCTCGGGGATGCCGCCGACCGCGCTGGCCACCACCGCGGTGCCGCAGGCGGCCGCCTCGAGGTTGACGATGCCCAGCGGCTCGTACACCGACGGGACGACGAAGACCGTAGCGCCGGTGATCAGCGGCACCAGCTGGTCGCGGGGCACCATCTGCTCGATCCAGACGACCCCCGAGCGGCGGGTCTGCAGCTCGGCGACGGCGTCGGCCACCTGCTGGCGCTCGGCCGGGGTGTCCGGGGCCCCGGCGCACAGCACCAGCCCGGCCTCGGGCGGCAGCTGCTCGGCGGCGGCCAGCAGGTGCATCAGGCCCTTCTGCCGGGTGATCCGGCCGACGAACAGCGCGTAGGGCCGGTCGGGGTCCACACCCAGCCCCCGGACGACGTCCGGCGCCTCGATCGGCCGGTACGCCTGCGCGTCGACCCCGTTGCCGACCACGTGCACCTTCGCCGGGTCCAGGTCGGGGTAGACGTCGAGCACGTCGGCGCGCATCCCGCGGCTGACCGCGATCACCGCGTCGGCGGACAGGTAGGCGGTGCGCTCCACCCAGGAGGAGAGCCGGTACCCGCCGCCGAGCTGGTCGGCCTTCCACGGCCGGCGCGGCTCGAGGGAGTGAGCGGTGACCACGTGCGCGGCGCCGTGCACGAGCGCGGCCAGGTGACCGGCGTGGTTGGCGTACCAGGTGTGCGAGTGGACCAGGTCGACGCCGCCGAGCGCCGCGGCGATCTCCACGTCGACGCCGAGGGCCTGCAGGGCGCCGTTGGCCTCGCGCAGCCCGGCGGGCACGCCGTACCCCGCGGCGTCCTCCCGCGGACCGCCGAAGGCGTGGACCTCGAGCTGCGGTCCGTCCTCCAGCCCCCGCATCGCGGCGACGAGGTGCTCGACGTGCACCCCGGCCCCTCCGTAGACGTCCGGCGGCCATTCTCGGGTCACGATGCCTACGCGCACCAGGTCACCCTAGGTGGTGAAGGCGGGGGCGGAGGGAGCGAACGGGCAGCGCAGCCGATACGTTGCCCCCATGCGTGGCGGCCCCCGAGTACTCGGCATCGTGCTGGCTGGTGGAGCGGGGAAGCGGCTCGCCCCGTTGACCCAGGACCGGGCCAAGCCCGCGGTCCCCTTCGGTGGCAACTACCGGCTCATCGACTTCGTGCTCTCCAACCTGGTGAACGCCGACATCCGCCGGATCGCGGTGCTCACCCAGTACAAGAGCCACTCGCTGGACCGGCACATCACCACGGTGTGGCGGATGTCGACCCTGCTGGGCAGCTACATCACCCCGGTCCCGGCCCAGCAGCGGCTCGGCCCGCGGTGGTACACCGGCAGCGCCGACGCGATCTACCAGAGCCTGAACCTGATCTACGACGACCGGCCCGAGATCGTCGTCGTCTTCGGCGCCGACCACGTGTACCGGATGGACCCGGCGCAGATGATCGACCAGCACCTGGCCAGCGGTGCCGGCGTCACGGTCGCCGGCCTGCGGGTGCCGCGCAAGGACGCCTCCGAGTTCGGGGTCATCGACGCCGACGAGAACGGCAAGGTCCTGCAGTTCCTGGAGAAGCCGTCCGACCCGCCCGGCCTGCCGGACAACCCCGACGAGACCTTCGCGTCGATGGGCAACTACGTCTTCAGCACCGACGCGCTGCTCGAGGCGCTGCGGGTCGACGCCGCCGACGAGAGCTCCGTGCACGACATGGGCGGCTCGATCATGCCGATGATGGCCGCCGCCGGCGACGCCCACGTCTACGACTTCTCCAGCAACGTGGTGCCGGGGGAGACCGAGCGCGACCACGGCTACTGGCGCGACGTGGGGACGCTCGACGCCTACTACGACTCGCACATGGACCTGGTCTCGGTCAGCCCGATCTTCAACATGTACAACGACCGCTGGCCGATCTACACCCTCCCGCCCATGCTGCCGCCGGCGAA
Organism: Modestobacter versicolor; assembly: GCF_041028285.1. Taxonomy (GTDB): domain Bacteria; phylum Actinomycetota; class Actinomycetes; order Mycobacteriales; family Geodermatophilaceae; genus Modestobacter; species Modestobacter versicolor_A. The sequence continues at coordinate 254,574 of NZ_JABGDB010000001.1, forward strand.
GTTCGTGCTCGGCGGCCGGGCCGAGGAGTCGATGGTGAGCGCCGGGGTGATCATCGACGGCGGTTCGGTGCACGGCTCGGTCGTCTCGCCCGGCGTGCGGCTGGAGCGCGGCTCCCGGGTCGAGGGCAGCATCCTGATGGACGGCGTGCACATCGGCGAGGGCGCCATCGTGCGGCGGGCGATCCTGGACAAGAACGTCGTCGTCCCCCCGGGCGCGCAGATCGGCGTCGACCTGGACCGCGACCGGGAGCGCTACCAGGTCAGCGCGGGTGGCGTGGTGGTCCTCGGCAAGGGCTCCCGCGCCATCAGCTGAAGGACCCTCGTGCCCCCCACGGCTCGCTCCGCTCGCAGCGGGCCCCTGCACGAGGGCCGTTCCAGCAGCGATCCGCTGGTCCTGACGCTGCTGCTGGACGAGGACGCCCAGCAGCGGTTCGACCGGTTGCGGGCGGCGCACTTCCCGGCGGAGCGGAACCACCTGCGGGCGCACGTCACGCTGTTCCACGCGCTGCCGGGTGAGCACCTCGGCGAGGTGACCGGGGAGCTGCGGGCGGCCGCCGCGCGGTCGCCGTTCGACGTCGCGGTCACCGGCGTCCGGTCCCTGGGCCGCGGCGTCGCGCTGGACCTGGCCTCGCCGGAGCTCACCGCACTGCGCCGGGCACTGGCCGCGGCCTTCGACCCGTGGCTCACCCGGCAGGACCGGCAGTGGTCGCGCCCGCACGTCACCGTGCAGAACAAGGTCGAACCCGACGTCGCCCGCGCACTGCACGCGGACCTGTCGGCGGCGTTCGTACCGGAGACGGTGACCGGGCGCGGACTGGGCCTGTGGCACTACCGCGGCGGGCCGTGGGACCTCGAGGCGGAGTTCCCCTTCCGCTGACCCGCGTCGGCCGACGTCGGCGTCGGCGCGAGCGGGCCGTCGGCTCGGGGTGGCCACGCGGAGGAGGCGAGGTGGTGGTCTGAGTCACGCCGCGCTGGGGCGGGCGGATCGGGTGCAGGAAAGTGCGTCCGCACGGCATCCGGACGGCGCGCAGCGCCGAACCACGGGTGCACGGCCGGCACACCGGCACCCACTCAACGGAGAGAGAACCCGATGTCCACCAAGCTCCGCGCATTCGCACTGCTCACCCCCGTCCTGGGGTTGGCCCTGGTCGCCTCGCCCGCCAGCGCAGGCGACGAGGACTACTCCGGCGGCCCGCCCGACCAGGTGGTCGCACACCTGACGCCCGTCCCCGGCAACGGCGTCGAGGGCGGCGGCACCGCCACGGTCGAGTTCGAGGACGGCGGCATGATCGACGCCTTCCGGCTGACCGCCTACGGGCTGCTCGAGAACGCCCCGCACGCCGCGCACATCCACTTCGGCGAGCAGGCGCGCAACGAGTGCCCCGGCCTGGCCGACGACGTGAACGGCGACGGCCGGCTGAACACCACCGAGGGGGCCCCGGCCTACGGCGGCATCGTCGCCTCGCTCACCACCGAGGGGGACACCAGCCCGGCGAGCGCCCTGGCCATCGACCGCTTCGACACCGCGACCGGCGGCACGATCGACTACCAGCGCGAGACGGCGATCTCCACGAGCCAGGAGGTCGCCCAGGCGATCGCCGAGGGTCGCGGCGTCGTGGTCGTGCACGGCGTCGACTACGACGGTGACGGCGTCTACGGCGGCCCGGTGCCGTCCGACCTGGACCCGTCGCTGCCCACCGAGGCGACGGACCCGGCGCTGTGCGGTGTCCTCGAGGACGACCGCGGCCAGGGTGGGGACCACGCGGACGGCGACGACCACGGCGACGACCACGAGCACGGGGACCACGAGCACTGACCTGACCGGTGCCGGTGCGGGGGGACGGTCGTCCTCCCGCACCGGCACCACCGGGACGGCGCAGCCCGGTGGGTCAGCGGCTCTCGGTGTCGTACCGGCTGCGGAGCTCGGCCAGCAGCGCCGGGGTGACCTCGGCGCCGTCGGCAGCCGCGGCGTGCACGTCCCGGAAGTACTGCTCGTAGCCGGGCGGCGTGTAGAGGCACAGCGCCGTGGCCGGGGTGTCCGGCGAGGCGTTCCGGTAGCCGTGCAGCGCCCCGCGCGGGGCCGCGGCCAGGTCGCCGGTGGACAGCTCGACCTCGCCGTCGTCCGTGGTGACGGTCAGCGTCCCGCCGAGGACGTAGAAGTACTCGTCGTGCGAGCCGTGCACGTGCGGCCCGGCGCCCACGGTGAGCGGCGGGACGTCGAACCGCTCCAGGCCCAGCCGGCCGCCGGTCAGCTTGAACAGGTGGGCCACGCCCGCCGCGTCGACCCGCTCACCCTCCGCGGCCCGGACGACCGTGGCGCGCACCGGGGAGCCCACCGGGGTCAGCCGTGCCGGGTGGCGACCAGCAGGCCGGTGCCGATCGGCAGCACCGCGCAGACCAGCGTCTCGTCCTCGCGCAGGGTGCGGGCGATCTCCCGCCAGGCCACGCTCTGCGGGTCGCGGGCGGACCGGTCGGCGATCCTGCCCTCGGCCAGCAGCCCGTGGCAGACCAGCGACCCGCCGTGCCGGATCAGCCCCAGCAGCCCGGCCAGGTGCGCGGCGAACTCCACCGGCGGGCCGTCGCAGACCACCAGGTCGTAGGCGCCGGGGGAGAGCCGGGGCAGCACCTCGCCGGGCGTGCCGAAGATCAGCCGGGTGCGGCCCGAGGGCATGCCGGCCTCGGTGAAGGCCCGGCGGGCGGCCCGCAGCTCGGCGGGGTCGCCGTCCAGCGCGGTCAGGACGCCGTCCGGGCGCATCCCCTGCAGCAGCCACAGCCCGGCGACACCGCCACCGCTGCCGATGGACACGACCGAGCGGGCGTCCGAGCTGGCCGCCAGCATCGCCAGCGTCGCGCCGACGGCCGGCTCGACGGGCAGTGGGGTGCCGAACGCGGCGGCCGACGTCAGGGCGCGGTTGCGGGCGGCGAGCTGCGCGGCGGTCTCGGTGGCGAAGCTGTCGGCGTAGGCCGCGGCGCCGGTCGGGGACCCACCCGGCGGAGGGGGTCCGGCAACGCTGGTCACCGGGCGAGGGTAGTGGCGCGGGCCCGGTGCGCGCCCCGCCGGGTGCGCCGCCGGCGGCGCTGCCTGGGAACTCCCTGTGGGTCCGGGGTGAGCGGGAACACCGGGAACGGCCCCGCCCGTTGGACCGGACGTGCGTCTCTCGCGTGCCACCAGTCAGCGCCCCGACCAGGGCACCACCCCCGCTGGGGAGGTGCCGTCGACGGCCGTCTGCGATCCTGGGGCCGTGACCGCACCCGATGCGGCCGGACCCGCGGGTCCGGCGCAGCCCGAGCCGGCCGCCGACGCGGCCGAGGGCTGGGTCGCCCCCACCTGGGAGCAGGTCGTCCGCGACCACTCCGCCCGGGTCTACCGCCTCGCCTACCGGCTCTCCGGCAACCAGCAGGACGCCGAGGACCTCACCCAGGAGACGTTCGTCCGGGTGTTCCGCTCGCTCGCGGACTTCTCGCCGGGCACCTTCGAGGGCTGGCTGCACCGGATCACCACGAACCTGTTCCTCGACATGGTGCGGCGCCGCCAGCGGATCCGGTTCGACGCCCTGCCCGAGGACACCGAGCGGCTGCCCGGCACCGCCCCCTCGCCGGAGCAGGTCTACGCCGACACCCACCTCGACCCGCAGGTGCAGGCCGCGCTCGACGCGCTGTCGCCGGAGTTCCGCGTCGCCGTGGTGCTCTGCGACATCGAGGGCCTCACCTACGAGGAGATCTCCGCGACGCTCGGCATCAAGCTGGGCACCGTGCGCAGCCGCATCCACCGCGGCCGCGTCCAGCTCCGCGAGGCGCTGGCCCACCTGGCCCCCGGCCGGGCTCCGATGGCGGAGGCGCAGTGAACACCCCGCAGGGGCACCTCGCCCAGGAGGCCGTGGCGGCGCTCGTCGACGGCGAGCTCTCCTGCGGTGCGGCCGAGCGGGCGGCCCGCCACCTCGCCGGCTGCGGGCAGTGCCGGATGGCGGTCGCGGCGCAGCGGGAGGCCAAGGCCGCCCTGCAGCGCGACGCCGACGTCGCCGTCCCCTGCGACCTGCTCTCCCGGCTGAAGGCCATCCCGTTCACCGCCGACGTGCCCGGCGGCGGAGGGCTGGGCACGCTGAGCGCCGGAGCCGACGGCCTGACCATCAGCGGTGCCGGCGGGTCGTGGGCCATCCCGCTCACGCCGGCCGAGCGCCCGGCGCGCGCCGCCGACACCGGTGGCAGCTCCCGCTGGCTGCGCGGCGGCATGACCGGCGCGCTGGCCGGCATCGGGCTGGGCGTCGCGGTGCTCGCGGTCGCCGTCCCGGTCGCCGCGGGCGTCGGTGACGAGCTCACCGGGCCGTCCGCCGGCGCCGTCCGCAGCGTCGACACCGGCGAGCGCACCGACGTCGTCCCGCCCGTCGTCCGCACCGTCACGGTCGGGTCCACCAGCTCCCTGCCCCCCGGCGGGACGCCCTGACCACGACGCCCGGCACCGAGCCCGACCAGGCGCCACCCGGCCCGGCCGACCCCCGCGCCACCGACCCCGCCGCCCCTGACGGCGCGGCGGACGCGTCGTCGGCGGCGTTCGCCCGCCCGGCCGGGACGACGGGCGCCTTCGCGCCCACCGCGGACCGGCTGCGGCCGGCCCCGACGCAGGCGCCACCGCCGCAGCCCGCCCAGCAGGCCGCGTTCGGCCGCCCGGCGGAGGTCGCCGGCTCCTTCGGCGGTGACCGGCCGACCATGGCGCCGCGGCCGGCACCGCCGCCCCCGCCCGAGGCCGTGCTGCGCGCCTTCGCGCCGCGCGACGGGGCCGGCGGCCTCGGTGAGCCGCCCGGCGGCCGGCGCGGCGCCCGGCGCACCGCCGCGGCCCCGTTCTGGAAGCCGGACGCGACCGCCGACCCCTGGCGCGACCCGTACTCGCCCGCCGGCCTGGGCGCGCCCGCCGAGTACCCGGTGGAGGTCGACGACCAGGAGGGCCCGGTCGTCGTCGACGCCGCGGGACGGCGGAAGCTCCGGCTGCGCGACGTCTCCGTCCGGCTCAGCGTGCTCGCCCTGCTCTGCCTGCTGTTCGTCGGCGTCATCGGCGGCACCACCGCCTGGTTCCTCGGCCGCAACGCCACCGAGCAGCCGCTGCTGTCCCCGGGCACCGAGCTGTCCTCGGTCTCCCCGGGCGTCAGCCGGGAGCCGGGCTCGGTGGCCGACATCGCCGGCCGGGTCACGCCGGCCGTGGTCTCGATCGAGGTGCAGCTGACCAACGCGGGCGCCACCGGGTCCGGGGTCGTGGTCGACGCCGAGAACGGCTACATCGTCACCAACAACCACGTCGTGTCCGGTGCTGCCGACGCCGACGACGCCACCATCCGCGCGGTCTTCAGCGACGGCAGCGGGTCGGAGGCGCGCATCGTCGGGCGCGACCCGGCCAGCGACCTCGCCGTCCTCAAGGTCGAGAAGCCGGGGCTGGCCGCGGCCAGCCTCGGGACGTCCGACGACCTCGTCGTCGGCGACCCGGTGGTGGCCATCGGCTCCCCGCTCGGGCTGGCCGGCACCGTGACCAGCGGCATCGTCAGCGCGCTGGACCGGCCGGTGCGGCTGTCCGGCGAGGGCAGCGACACCAACGCGGTCATCTCCGCGGTGCAGACCGACGCCCCGATCAACCCGGGCAACTCCGGTGGCGCGCTGGTCGACGGCACCGGTGCGGTGATCGGCATCAACACCGCCATCGCCTCGGTCGGCGGCAACGGCACCACCGGCGGCTCGATCGGCCTGGGCTTCGCCATCCCGATCGACACGGTGCGCGACATCGCCGAGCAGCTGATCTCCACCGGCAGCGCGGTGCACGCCTCGCTGGGCGTCAACGCCCGCACGGTCACCGACGGCACCCGGGACGGCGCCCTGGTGGTCAACGTCGAGCCGGGCAGCCCTGCGGCCGACGCCGGCGTGCAGGAGCAGGACGTCGTGATCGCCGTCGACGGCGAGCCGGTGGCCAGCTCCGAGGAACTGGTGGTCGCGGTGGACTCCCACGACCCGGGGGACACGATCACGCTGGAGCTCGTCCGCGGCGGCGGCTCGCGCGAGGTGCAGGCCACGCTCATCGAGGCCTAGCGAGAGGACCACCTCGCCCCCCACCACTCGCGAGCTCGCGGTGGGCCCCTGCGAGGCGGCCGGACCTGAGCGGAACGGGGTCCGTCCACCGGCTGTTGGGCCGCTGCTCAGCTGTCGGACAGACGCCCCACCTACGCTGGACACGACCGCGGCGCGCGGTCCGGCGCGACGGCGGGTGAGGAGGCACGGTGTTCGACTCGATCGGCTGGGGCGAGATCGTGGTCCTGGCGCTGGCGGCGCTGTTCATCTTCGGCCCCGAGCGCCTGCCGTCGCTGGCCAAGGACGCCGCGAGCGGGCTGAAGAAGGCCCGGGAGGCGATCACCGGGGTCCGCGGTCAGCTGCACGACTCGCTCGGTGACGACTTCGACCACCTGCGCGACGTCGACCTGCGCCAGTACCACCCGAAGACCTTCATCCGCAGCCAGCTGCTCGCCGACGACGACGCCCCGGTGCGCCGCGGCAGCGCCACCGGCACGGCGGGGGCCACGGCGGCCACCGCGGCCGGGCGGGTGCGCCCGTCGCAGCGGACCCGGTCCCGCGACTCCGCGACCCCGCCGCCCTTCGACGCCGACGCGACGTGAGGAAGGACCTCGGTGCCCCCCCACCCCTCGCTGACGCTCGGCGCGGGCCCCTGCACCGAGGCCGCCCGGGCTGTCGCCCGGGACTAGAGCAGGACGGCCGGCCCCCTGAGGGGACCGGCCGTCCGTGTGTCCGAGCGGTTACCGGCGGACCGGGGTGAGCCCCAGGGACATCCCGGACAGGCCGCGGGACCGGACGGCGAGGCCGTCGGCGATCTTCTCCAGCGCCTGGGCCGCGGGGGCGTCGGGCTGGGCCAGCACGATCGGGGCGCCGGCGTCGCCGGCCTCGCGCAGCCGGGTGTCCAGCGGGATCTGGCCGAGCAGCGGCACCCGGGCGCCGAGGGTCTTGGTCAGCGCGTCGGAGACCGCCTCGCCACCGCCGGAGCCGAAGACCTCCATCCGGCTGCCGTCGGGCAGCTCCAGCCACGACATGTTCTCGATGACGCCGACCACCTGCTGGTGGGTCTGGGTGGCGATGGCGCCGGCCCGCTCCGCGACCTCGGCGGCGGCGAGCTGCGGCGTCGTCACGACCAGGATCTCGGCGTTGGGCACCAGCTGGGCCACCGAGATCGCCACGTCACCGGTGCCCGGGGGCAGGTCGAGCAGCAGCACGTCCAGGTCGCCCCACCACACGTCGGCGAGGAACTGCTGCAGCGCGCGGTGCAGCATCGGGCCACGCCACACGACCGGGGTGTTGCCCGGGGTGAACATGCCGATGGAGATGACCTTCACGCCGTAGGACTGCGGCGGCATGATCATGTTCTCGACCTGGGTCGGCTTGTCGTCGACGCCGAGCATCCGGGGCACCGAGTGGCCGTAGATGTCGGCGTCCACGACACCCACCGACAGCCCCTTGCGCGCCATCGATGCGGCGAGGTTGACCGTGACGCTGGACTTGCCCACCCCGCCCTTGCCGGAGGCGACGGCGTAGACGCGGGTCAGCGACCCCGGCTGGGCGAACGGGATGACCGGGTCGGCCGCGTCCGTGCCGCGCACGGTCTTGCGCAGCTCGGTGCGCTGCTCGTCGCTCATCACGTCCAGGCCGACCTGCACGGAGGTGACCCCGGGGACGGCGCCGACGGCCTGGGTGACCCGGTTGGTGATCGTCTCGCGCATCGGGCAGCCGGCGACGGTCAGGTAGACCTCGATGCGGACGGCACCCGGGTCGCCCCCGATGCCGATCTGCACGTCCTTGACCATGCCCAGCTCGGGCAGCGGACGGTTGATCTCCGGGTCCTGGACGGTCGCCAGTGCCGCGTTCACGGCATCGAGCGCCGGTGACCCGGTCAGCGTGTCGGTCATGCGGGATGTGTCTCCTTCGACGGGGAGCCTGCGCTGCCGGGACCGTGGCTCGAGGTCCTGCGCGCGGACTCCTGCCACTGTACGGCGGACGGGCGTCCCACCTGCCCGGACCGGGGTGTGAGGCAGCGCAACCCGGCTCGGCGGCTGTTGACAGTCCACCTGTCGACATGACAGGCTGGCTGTCATGACGTCGACCTCCGGGACACCCGACGACGGGGGGAGCCGCACCGGGGTCTCCGCGTACCGGGTGCTGGCGCAGGTGCGGCCGATCTACCAGGCCTCCGGACGCGCTGTCGAGCAGGCGCTGCAGGGCACCGGCCTGACGGTGCCGCTGCGTGCCGTGCTGGAGCTCGTGCTCGACCGGGGTCCGATGACCGTCCCGCAGGTGGCGGGCGAGTTCGGGGTCACCCGGCAGAGCGTCCAGGCCCTGGTGGACGCCGGTGCGGCCCGCGGGCTCGTCGAACTCGCGGACAACCCCCGGCACCGGCGCTCGCGGCTGGTCGCGGCGACCGAGCACGGCCGGCAGACCTTCGCCGACGTGCACGCACGCGAGCTGGCCGCGCTCGACCGCGTCACCGCCGACCTCGACGTCGAGGAGCTCGCCCGGTGCGCCCGCGTGCTGGCGACCCTCACCGACCGCATCCGCCAGCTCCCCGACCACGGACAGGAACCGACGTGAACCACGGCCCCGACCTCGTGCTCCCCACCCGCCCCGCCGACGCCGTGGACCGCGGCGACCTCGACCTCTTCCTGCCCGAGCAGGCCGGGCGCCCGCCCGTCGTCCTGCTGGTGCACGGCCTCTTCCCGGAGCCCCCGCCGGTGCTCCCGCGCCGGACCCCGTTCTTCCGCGCGTACGCCTCGCAGCTCGCGCACCGGGGCGTGGCCGCCGTCGTGTTCGACCACGAGCTGACCGGCGGCATGCGCTACCCCGAGGCGGCGGCGACGCTGGACCGGGTGCTGTCCGCGGTGCGCAGCAGCAGCGAGGTCGACGGCGACGCGGTGGCCGTCTGGTTCTTCTCCGGCGGTGGTCCGCTGGCCTACCCGCTGCTGGCCGCCGGTCACGACTGGCTGCGGTGCGTGGCGCTGACCTACCCGCTGCTGCCGACCGAGGACATCCCGGGCTGGCCGTCCCTGGCCGATGCCCTGCACGGGCTCGGCGGCACCCCCGCGGTGCTCACCCTCGTCGAGCACGAGCTGCCGGCCTTCGTGGCCGGGCAGCAGGCGCTGCTCGCGGCGCGGCCCGCCGGCCTGACGACCATCGAGGTCCCGGCGGCCGAGCACGGGTTCGACACCGGCCCGGACACGGAGCGCGGTCGGGCGGCGGTCGAGCAGGCCCTGGACGCCGTCGTCGGCCACCTGGCCGCGCTGCGCCGCACGGACGCCCCGGGTCGGTAGCGCGACGGTGCCGGCGGCGGACCTGCCCCTCGTGGCAGCTCTCCGCCGGTGCCCGGCCGGGACGGCGGTGTCGGTGCCGGGACCGCTGTGCCTAGGGTCGTGCGGTGACCACCTCGGCCCGCACGGCCACCCTCCGGGACGCCGTCGGGCTGGGCGTGGCCGTCGGGCTCTACGGGGTCGCGTTCGGCGCGGCCGCGGTGCGTGCCGGCCTGGACGCCTGGCAGGCGCTGGCGATGTCGGCGCTGATGTTCACCGGCGCCTCGCAGTTCGCGCTCGTCGGGGTGGTCGGTGCCGGCGGGGGAGCGCTTGCCGCCGTCGGCAGCGCGCTGCTGCTGGGCACCCGCAACACCGTCTACGGCGTCCGGCTGGCCCCGATGCTGGCGCCGCGCGGCTGGCTGCGCCGGGCGGGCGCGGCGCACCTGGTCATCGACGAGACGACGGCGATGGCGGTCGCCGCCCCCGACCGGGAGCTGGGCAAGCTCGCCTTCTGGGTCACCGGCGCCACCATCTACCTCGGCTGGAACGCCACCACGCTGCTCGGGGCGCTGGGCGCCGGCGCGCTGGGGGAGACCGCGCAGGCGGCGCTGGACTCCGTGGTCCCGGCCGCGTTCCTCGCCCTGCTGTGGCCCCGGCTCACCCGCGGCGCCGCGGAGGCCGCCGTCCAGCGCCGGGTCGCGCTCGGCGGGGCGGTCGTCGCGCTGGCGCTCACCCCGTTCGTGCCGGCCGGGGTGCAGGTCGTGCTGGCCGTCGTCGCGGTCGCCCTGGCCGGCCGGCCCCGTCGTCCGGAGGAGGCCCGGTGAGCTCGTCGACGCTGTGGACCGTGGTGCTCGCCGGCGCCCTCGGCTGCTACCTGCTCAAGCTCGCCGGGCTGTCGGTGCCGGCGGCGTGGGTGCAGCGGCCGACCGTGACCCGGGTCGTGGAGTTCGTCCCGGCGGCCCTGCTGGCGGCGCTCGTCGCGGTCCAGGCGGCGACCTCGGACGGCGCGCTGGTGGCCGACGGCCGGCTGGTGGGGCTGGCGGTGGCCGCCCTCGCGCTGGCCCTGCGGGCGCCGTTCATCGTCGTCCTGGTGCTGGCCGGCGCCGCCGGTGCGCTGGTGCACGTCGTCACCGGCTGACCCCGGACAGCCGGCTGCCGCGGCCCCCGGCAAGGGGACCACGGCAGCCGGTGGGGGTCAGTGCACGGGCAGCTGGGCCTGCTCCTCGGCCAGCCGCTCGGCCCCGCTGGTGGTCTTCAGCGGCTTCTCCTTGAGGAAGAGCACGACCACCAGGGCCAGGGCGGCCAGCGGGGTGGCGATCAGGAAGAGCTCCGCGGTCGCGTCGCCGTAGGCGTCCTGCACCAGGGTGCGGACCTCGGCGGGCAGGGTCGTGACGTCCGGCACGGTGGTGCCGCCGTCGGAGGAGCCGCCGAGCACCGACAGGTCCCGGGTGACCGACGCGGCCAGCACCGCGCCGAGCGCGCTGACGCCGATCGTGCCGCCCAGGCTGCGGAAGAAGCTCAGCACCGAGGTGGCCGAACCGAGCTCCCGCGCCGGGACGTCGTTCTGCGCGGCCAGCACCAGGTTCTGCATCAGCATGCCGACGCCCACGCCCAGCACGGCCATGTACGTGCCGATCAGCCACATCGACGTGCCGGCCGAGATCGTGGCGAGCAGGCCGAAGCCGACGGTCATCAGCGCGGCCCCGGCGACCAGGTACCGCTTCCACAGCCCGGTCTTGGTGATCAGCGCGCCGGCCACGGTGGAGGAGACCAGCAGCCCGCCGATCAGCGGCAGGGACAGCAGCCCGGCCGCGGTCGGGGAGTAGCCGCGGGAGATCTGGAAGTACTGGGAGAGGAAGACCGTCCCGCCGAACAGCGCGACGCCGACGAGCGCGCTGGCGGCGACGGTCAGGGTGATCGTGCGGTTGCGGAAGATGTCCAGCGGGATGATCGGCTCGGCGACCCGGGACTCCACCAGCACGGCGAGCGCCAGCAGCACCAGCGAGCCGCCGACCATCAGCGCCGTCTCGGCGGACAGCCAGTCGTAGCGGTCCCCGGCGAGGGTGACCCACACCAGCAGCAGGCTGACGCCGGCGGTGATCAGCAGCGCGCCGAGCCAGTCGATGCGCACGTCGCGGCGGCGGACCGTCGTCAGCTTCAGCGTCTTCTGCAGCAGCACGATCGCGGCCAGCGCGAAGGGCACGCCGATGAAGAAGCACCAGCGCCAGCCCAGCCACGAGGTGTCGACGATGACGCCGCCGATCAGCGGCCCGGCGACGGTCGCGACGGCGAAGACGGCGCCGAAGATGCCGGCGTACCGGCCCAGCTCGCGCGGCGGGATGATCGAGGCCATCACGATCTGCACCAGGGCGGTGAGGCCGCCGGCGCCGATGCCCTGGACGACCCGGGCGACGATCAGCATGGTGGTGTCCTGGGAGAACCCGGCCAGCAGCGAGCCGGCCACGAACAGCCCCAGGGACAGCTGGACCAGCAGCTTCTGGCTGACCAGGTCGGCCAGCTTGCCCCACAGCGGCACCGTCACCGTCATCGCCAGCAGCTCGGCGGTGACCACCCAGGTGTAGATCGACTGGCTGCCGTCCAGCTCGGCGATGATCACCGGCAGGGCGTTGGAGACGATGGTCGCCGCCAGGATGGAGACGAAGATCCCCATCATCAGGCCGGACAGCGCCTGGAGGACCTCCCGCCGGCTCATGGCGGCGGCCGGGGCGCTCGCCGCAGCGGCTCCCTCGACGTCGGTCGTGCTGGTCATGGTGCTCCTGTCAGGTACGGGTGGTGGGGTGGTGGTGCGCGGCCGGCAGACCGGCGGCGAGGGCGTCGAGCGCCTCGTCCGCCAGCGCGGTCAACGAGGTGGTGCCGCCGCGGGCCTGCCAGCGCAGCAGGCTGACCCGGAGGGCGGCGGAGACGACGGCGGCCAGCAGGGCCGGCAGCAGGTCGGTGTCGGCGTCGAGGCCGGTGCGGTCGGCCAGCGCCAGGGCGAGCTCGCGCTCGTCGGTCGCGCTGGTCTGCACCAGCCGGGGGAGGAGGGACGGGGTGCACATCAGCACGGCCATCCGCTCGCGCAGCGCCAGCGGGTCGGCCTCCAGGTCGGCCAGCTCCCGGTGCACCGCCCAGCGGACGGCGGCCAGCGCGGGCAGCTCGGCCGGCGCCGCGCGCAGCCGGGTGGACAGCCGCTCCTGCTCCGGCCCGCCCGGCTGCAGCAGCGCCTCCTCCTTGCTGGAGAAGTGGTTGAAGAACGTGCGGTAGGAGACGTCGGCCGCGGAGGCGATCGCCTCGACGGTGACCGCGTCCCAGCCCCGGTCGGTGGCCAGCCGCAGCGTCGCTGCGGCGAGCGCGGCGCGGGTGTCGGCCTTCTTGCGCTCGCGCAGGCCCTTCTCGGTCACCCGACGAGGATGCGCCGTTCGCTGCACAGTGTGCAAGCTTGCTCGATGTGCAGCGTGTCACTACGGCGCAGGCGACCCCGACGCCGGCCGGGTCAGCTCGCCGGGCTGGTCGCGGGCGCTGCGTCCCCCGGCTCCCGGCGCTTCTTCTTCTTCTTGCGCTCCACGCCGTCCTCCGAGCCGTCCTCGGGCACCAGCCGGTTCAGCTCGCCGCGGATGAAGTCGCGGGTCGCGAGCTCGCCGACCGCGACCCGCAGCGAGGCGAGCTCGCGGGCCAGGTACTCGGTGTCGGCGCGCGTCGCGGCGGCCCGGCTGCGGTCCTCCTCGGACTGCACCCGGTCGCGGTCGGCCTGCCGGTTCTGCGCCAGCAGGATCAGCGGCGCGGCGTAGGCGGCCTGGGTGGAGAACGCCAGGTTCAGCAGGATGAAGGGGTAGGGGTCCCAGCGCAGCCGCACCGCGACCACGTTCAGCACGATCCAGACGATCACGATGATGGTCTGGACGGCGAGGAACCGGCCGGTGCCCAGGAAGCGGGCGATGCCCTCGGCGAACCGGCCGACCGCGTCGGGGTCCAGCCGCAGCCACTGGCCGAGGTTCCGGGTGCCGCGCGGCTGGTCCAGCCGCTGCTCGGGCCGGCGGTCGTCAGCCACGCCGGGCCCGCTCGCGCCAGTCCTCGGGCAGCAGGTGGTCGAGCACGTCGTCGACGCTCACCGCGCCGACCAGCCGACCCTGGACGTCGACGACCGGGGCGGCGACCAGGTTGTAGGTGGCGAAGTACCGGGTCACCTCGGCCAGCGGTGCCTCCGGCCGCAGCGGGTCGAGGTCGTCGAGCACCCCGCTGACCAGCGTCGACGGGGGTTCGCGCAGCAGCCGCTGGATGTGTGCCAGGCCGAGGTAGCGGCCGGTGGGCGTCGCCGACGGCGGCCGGCAGACGTAGACCTGGCTGGCCAGCGCCGGGGTCAGCTCGGGGGAGCGCACCCGGGCCAGCGCCTCGGCGATCGTCGCGTCCGGCGCCAGGATCACCGGCTCGCTGGTCATGATCCCGCCGGCGGTGTCCTCGGAGTACTTGAGCAGCTGCCGCACCGGCTCGGCCTCGTCGGGCTCCATCAGCTCCAGCAGCCGGTCCCGGTCGACGTGCGAGAGCTCGGCCAGCAGGTCCGCGGCGTCGTCGGGGTCCATCGCCTCCAGCACGTCGGCGGCCCGCCGCTCTTGAAGCGTGCCCAGGATGACGATCTGCTCGGCCTCGGGCAGCTCGCCGAGGACGTCGGCCAGCCGCTCGTCGTCCAGCGCCTCGGCCACCTCGTGCCGCCGCTTGATCGGCAGCTCCTGCAGCGCGTGCGCCACGTCGGCGGCGTTGAGCTCACGGTAGGTGGCGATGAGCGTCTCGGCGCTCTGCCCGGACTGCGGCAGCGTCAGCCCGCTGACCTCGTCCCACGCCAGCTGGTGCAGCTGGCCGCGGCGGCCCAGCCGACCGGGCTCGGACACCGCGAGCCGGGACAGCACCCAGTCGCCGGTGCGGGTCTGCTCGATCGCGGCGTCGACCACCGCGGCGGGGCGGCCGGTGTCGTTGACCGTCACCGACCGGTCCAGCAGCTCGCCCAGCACCAGCGTCTCGCCGGCCCGCTGCTCGAACCGCTTCAGGTTCAGCGTGCCCGACGACAGCATCACCGAGGTGGCGTCCAGCCCGGTCACCCGGCCCATCGGCACGAAGATCCGGCGGCGGGCGACCACCTCGACGATCAGCCCCAGCGCCCGGGGTGCGGCGGTGTCGACCCGCAGCGCGACGAGCACGTCGCGCACCTTCCCCACCCGGTCGCCGTTGGGGTCGAAGACGGTCAAGCCGGCCACCCGGCTCACGTACGCCCTCGTCACCGTGGTCACGGTCGCTGAGGCTACCGTCGCCGACGTGAGCGCCCCGGGACCTGACCTGCTGGCCTACGAGGTCGTGGACGTGTTCGCCCCCCGTCCGTTCAGCGGCAACCAGCTCGCGGTGGTGCTGGACGCCGGTGACCTGACCACCGCGCAGTGCCAGGCGCTGGCCGCCGAGTTCGGGTTCTCCGAGTCCACCTTCGTCAGCGCCCCCGGCACCGAGGACGCCGACTACCGGGTCCGGATCTTCACCCCGCAGCACGAGCTGCCCTTCGCCGGGCACCCCAGCGTGGGGACGGCGCACACCCTGGTCCGGCTCGGCCACCTGCCTCCCGGGGTGCTGCGGCAGGAGTGCGGCGCCGGCGTCGTCGCCGTCGCGGTGGACGACGAGGGCGCCCGGCTCACCGGCGGCTCGGTGTCGCTGCGCCCCGGCCCCGACGCCGCCGTGCTCGCCGCCGCCGTGGGCCTCGACGCCGGCGACGTCACCGGCCGGCCGGTGCACCTGGTCGGCTGCGGCATCGACTTCGCCCAGCTCGAGGTGCACGCCGCCGCCCTGGCGCGTGCCGAGCCCGACCCCGCGGCCCTCGGCGCGCTGCTGCCCGGCGTCCAGGGCGGGGTCTCCGTGCTGGCCTGGGACGCGGCCACCGCGACCGGCACCGTGCGGGTCTTCGCCGCCGGCCTGGGCTGGCACGAGGACTCGGCCACCGGCTCGGCCGCGCTGGGCACCGGCATCTGGCTGGCCGCCACCGGCCTCGCGGCGGACGGCACAACCGACTACGAGCTGGCCCAGGGCGCGGCCGTCGGGCGGCCCTCGGTGCTCAGCGGCCGGGTCACCGTCGCCGGGGGAGCCGTCACCGAGGTCAGCGTCGCCGGCGCGGTGCGCCCGATCGCCAGCGGCATCGTCCGCGTCCCGGCATGCTGAGGGACGCCCCGGCTGCACCCGCACCGGCGTGGGCCGTCCACCGGCCGGGCGGCCGCGACGTCGGCCTGATGGCGGTCGCCGTCGTCGGTGTCGCCTTCTCCGGGCCGCTGACCGCGATGGTCGCCGCCTCGTTCCTGGCCATCGCCTTCTGGCGGACCGCCGCCGGGGCGCTGCTGCTGGTGCCCGTGCTGCTGCTGCGCGAGCGGGCGACGCTGCACGGCCTGCGCGTCCGGCAGCTGGGCAGCTCGCTGGTGGCCGGGCTGTTCCTGGCCGCCCACTTCGCCGCCTGGCTGCCCAGCCTGTCGATGACCACGGTCGCCGCCTCCACCGCGCTGGTGACGACCACCCCGATCTGGACGGCGCTGGCCGCCCGCGCCGTCGGGGTGCACCTGCCCGGCCAGGTCTGGTGGGGGCTGGCGCTCGCCGTCCTCGGGGCGGCGCTGATCGCCGGGGTCGACGTCACCGTCTCGTGGGAGGCGCTGGCCGGTGACGCGCTCGCGCTGCTCGGCGCCGTCTGCGCCGGCGGCTACATGCTGGCCGGTGCCCGGGCCCGGGAGCGGCTGACCACCTCGGCGTACGCGGTGGTCTGCTACTCCACCTGCGCGGTGGTGCTCGCCGTCGCCGCGCTGGTCACCGACGTCCCGCTGGCCGGGTTCAGCGCCCGCGACTGGTGGCTGATCGCGGCCATCACCTCCTGCGCGCAGCTGCTCGGGCACACCCTGCTGAACCTGGTGCTCTCCTCGGTCGGGCCGACGGTGGTGGGGCTGGCGATCCTGCTCGAGGTGCCCGGCGCCCTGCTGGTCGCGCTGGTGCTGCTGGACCAGGTGCCGCCGCTGCTGGCGGTGCCCGGCATGGTCGCCGTCGTCGTCGGGGTGGCCCTGGTGGTGCGCGGCGGGCGGCCGGCCCCGGAGGTCGACCCCCTCTAGCCGCCGGCCCCGGTGCGCCGACGGCCACCGCTAGCCTCCGGTGACCAACGTCGTCGACAGCGGAGGCACCGTGGCCGAGCTCCGATCCCGCCGTTCCAACCTCGCGGTCCCGGGCAGCAACACCCGGTTCCTCGAGAAGGCCAAGGGGCTCCCCGCCGACCAGGTGTTCCTCGACCTGGAGGACGCCTGCGCGCCGCTGGCCAAGCCCGGCGCCCGGAAGAACGTCGTGGCGGCGCTGAACGAGGGCGGCTGGGGCTCGACGGTCCGCACCGTCCGGGTCAACGACTGGACGACGGCGTGGACCCACACCGACGTGATCGAGGTCGTCGGCGGCGCGGGGGCGGAGCTGGACTGCCTCGTGCTGCCCAAGGTCGCCGACGCCGCCCAGGTGCAGGCGCTGGACCTGCTGCTCACCCAGGTCGAGAAGGCCCACGGCCTGGAGGTCGGCCGGATCGGCATCGAGGCGCAGATCGAGACCGCGCAGGGCCTGCTCAACGCGGGTGCCATCGCGTCCGCGAGCCCGCGGGTCGAGACGCTCGTCTTCGGCCCGGCCGACTTCATGGCCAGCACCGGCATGCGGTCGCTGGCGGTCGGCGCCCTGCACCCGGACTACCCGGGCGACCCGTTCCACCACGTCCTCGTGCAGATCCTGGTGGCCGCCCGCGCCCACGGCGTGCAGGCCATCGACGGGCCGTTCCTGCAGGTGCGCGACGTGCCGGCGTTCACCGAGGCCGCGCGGCGCTCGGCCGTGCTGGGCTTCGACGGCAAGTGGGTGCTGCACCCGGGTCAGATCGACGCCGCCAACGAGGTCTACGCGCCGTCGCAGGAGGACTACGACCACGCCGAGCTGATCCTGGACGCCTACGACTGGGCGACCTCGGCGGCCGGCGGCGCGAAGGGCTCGGCGATGCTGGGCGACGAGATGATCGACGAGGCCAGCCGCAAGATGGCGCTGGTGATCGCCGGCAAGGGCCGTGCCGCCGGGCTGTCCCGCACCTCGTCGTACACGCCCCCGGAGGGCTGACCGCTACGGCGTCAGCGAGCCGCCCAGCGAGGACAGCACCACGATCCAGAAGACCAGCACGACCACCAGGAACGTGGTGACGACGCCGCCGATGACCACCGCGGCGAGCGCCAGCCCCTCGCCCTCCTCGCCGGTGCGCCGGATCTGGCCGCGGGCCACCACGCCGAGCGCCAGGCCGGCCACCGCCAGCGGCCCGAGGAAGGACAGCACCAGCGCGACCACCGCGAGCTGGTTGGTCGGCCGCCGCCACCCGTACCCCGGCGGCGGGCCGTACCCAGGAGGTGGGCCGTAGCCAGGAGGTGGGCCGTATCCGGGCGGCGGGGGGCCGTACGTCGGTGCTGCGGACGCCGGCGGCTGGTACGCCGGCGGCGGGTCGCCGCGGTACAGGTCGTCCTCGCTCACCGGGTGAGTGTGCGGGTCAGCCGCCGACGGCCGCGGCAGGCAGGGCCGCCACCCGGACGGCGATCGACCGGGCGGCGGCCGAGGTGGTCGCCGGGTCCTCCCCGATGACCACGGACAGCACCTGCCCGCGGGCCTGGGCGACGACGACCTGCGTGCTCCCGCCGGCGAGCCGGTACTGGAACACGACGCTGTTGGCGGCCAGGCCGTCGGCGGCCGGGCCCGGCTCGAAGGTGTACTGGTCGGCCGGGCAGCCGCTGAAGGCCCGCACCAGCTCCTGCACGGCGGTGGCGGCGGCCGTCGGGGAGTCGTAGGCGATCGCCTCGGCCGTCACCTGCGGGGTGCGGCTGCCGTCCAGCCCGACCACCGGGTGCTTCGTCGTCCGGTGGGCCTCGGAGGTGAACTCGGCGCCGCAGATGCCGGCCAGGCTCGGGTTGTCGGCCAGCGCGGCGCCCGACGGCAGCGGGTTGGCCTGCACCGACCAGCCGGCGGGCAGGTCGCCGGCGCGCAGCGCCAGCGCGAGCGCGGCGTCGGCGGGGGAGGTGGCGAGCGCCGGGTCGGCGGCCGCCTCCGCCGCCGCGGCGGCCGACGCGGCCGGCGGTTCGGCCGAGCCGGTCGCGGCCGGGGCCGGGGAGCTGCCCGACGCGGAGCTGGCAGACGCGGAGCTGCCCGCCGTCGAGGGCGCCGGCGAGGTGCAGCCGGCCACCGCGAGCACGGCGGCGGTCACCGTGCCGAGGACGACGCTGCGGGACCACACCCCGGCGACGGTAACCGCCCGCGCTGTGCGCCCGGGGCGTGCGGCAGGCCGCCGCGGCGGCGTCGGCCATACTCGCCGGTGACCGAGACGCCGGCGTCCCGAGGAGCGAGCGATGCCCCGCCGGGGATGGGCCACGGCCCGGGATGCAGCGGACACCTGGCAGCTGGTGTCGGTCTACGACGACGGCTGGATCGTGGCGCCCGTCGCCGTCCCCACCGCCGAGGACACCCGCCGGCGGGTGCGGGCGCTGATCGGCTGGATGGTCCTGGTCGTCGGGTTGTTCGTCGCCTCCGCCGCCGCGGCGGTGTGGGCGGGGAGCCTGCCGTGGCTGACCTGGGTGCTGCTGGCGGCGAGCCTCGGCGCGCTGACGGTGGCCGCCGCGCGGGCCGCCCGCCGCCGGTCGCGGCAGCGGCCACCGGTCTACGGCTCGGCGGCCGAGCACCGCGCGGCCGCGGACGACGTCACCCGGGTCGCCCTGGACGCGGTCCGCACCGTGACCCTGCAGCGCCAGGGCCACGAGGACGTCGTCACCGTCACCCTCCGGAAGGGCCGCCCGCTGGTCTACCGGTCCCCGGACCGGACGCTCGGCCGGCTCTTCGACCGCTGGTCCCCGGCCCCGCCGGCGGGCTGACCGAGGAGGTCCGCCACCGCTCGAGCCCTGCCCACCACCGTGGGCAGGGCTCGAGCGCCGGCAGGGGCACCTCCCGGGGGCGGCCCGTCTTCCGCCCCCGGGACGACGGGTGTGCGGAGCGACGGCGCAGGGGTAGGCCGGGAGCATGAGAGCAGTCGGAGTGACGGAGTTCGGTGGGCCCGAGGCCCTGCAGCTGGTCGACGTCCCGGCCGAGCCGCTCGGGCCCGGTCAGGTGCGGCTGCGGGTGACCGCCGCGACGGTCAACCCGACCGACACCTACTCGCGCAACGGCACCTACGCCCAGCGTGACCCGGTCAAGCAGTTCCCCTACGTGCCCGGCATGGACGTCGCCGGCGAGCTGGTTGAACTCGGCGAGGGCGTCGACCTGGACATCACGGTCGGCGAGCGGGTGATGGGCGTCGTCGTGCCCACCGGGGCGCACGGCGGCTACCGCGAGGACATCGTGCTGCCGGCCGGTTCGATCGCCCGGGTGCCGGACGGCGTCGACGACGCGGCCGCCTCGACGCTGCCGATGAACGGGCTCACCGCGCGGCTGGCGCTGGACCGGATGGCGCTGCAGCCCGGCCAGGTGCTCGCGGTGACCGGCGCGGCGGGCGCCTTCGGTGGCTACGTCGTCCAGCTGGCCAAGGTAGAGGGGCTCACGGTCGTCGCCGACGCCAGCGAGGCCGACGAGGAGCTGGTGCGCGGGCTCGGCGCCGACGTGGTGGTGCGGCGCGGGGACGACGTGGCTGCCCGGATCCGCGAGCAGTTCCCCGACGGCGTCGACGGGCTGGCCGACGGGTCGGTGCAGGACGCCGCGGTGCTGCCGGCGGTCCGGGACGGCGGCACGGTGACCACCGTGCGCGGCTACCGCGGCGACGGGCAGCGCGACCTGCGGGTGCACGCGGTGATGGTCCGGCAGTACGCCGAGGAGGGCGCGGCGCTGGACCGGCTGCGCGAGCAGGTCGAGAAGGGCGAGCTGACGCTGCGGGTGGCGCAGACGTACCCGGCCGCCGAGGCCGCCGAGGCGCACCGCCGGCTGGAGGCCGGCGGCGTCCGCGGCCGCCTCGTCCTCGTGTTCTAGGAGAGGTGCTTGGCGGCTTCCCGCCGGGACAGCGGGCTGAGCTCGTGCCCGGCGAGGAAGTCGCGCACCCACCCGGGGTCGGTCTTGGCCAGGTCGCGCAGTGCCCAGCCGATGGCCTTCCGGACGAAGAACTCGCCGTCCGCGGCGTTGACCTCCACCACCTCGGTAAGCAGCGCCCGGTCGGTGCGCTCCCGCGCGCCGAGCTGGGCGATCACGGCGCTGCGCCGCAGCCACCGGTCGTCCGAGCGTGCCCAGTCGCGCAGCACCGGCACGAGCCGGCCCGGGTCGGCGAGCAGCAGGTCCCGGACGCGCGGCTGGACCCCGTCGACCAGGTCCCACCACGCCCCGGTGGTGATCATCTCCTCGTACAGCGGCAGCAGCTCGAGCGCGCCGCGGGCGACCGGCAGCCCGGTGAGCGCGACCGCCGCGTAGCGCTCCTCCCGGCACGCCGCCTCGCGCCACAGCGTGCGCGCGGCGGTCCCGACGTCGCCGGCGGTGCGCGGCGGGTCGGCTGCGGCGGCGTCCCGGGTGAGCCGGCGCACCTCGGGCAGCCGGACGCCGAGGCAGGGCTCCGCCGTCTTCAGGTAGGCCTGCATCCCGCGGCCGCGGTCCGGGTCGGCGGCCGCCCGCAGCGCGGTGCGGACGGCGGGCACGAGCGCAGGCACCGGCGCGGTCACCCGGGCATCGTGCCGCAGCCGGATCGCCGCGGGCGAGGCCGCGTGCGAGGCTCCCCGCGGGGACGCCCACCGGTGCGCGGCCCGCGAGCGGAGGTCCCGGTGAACGGCGCGCAGGCAGTGATCCGCACCCTGGTCGGCGGCGGCGTGGACGTCTGCTTCGCCAACCCCGGCACCTCGGAGATGCACTTCGTCGCGGCGCTGGACGACGTCCGCTCGATGCGCGCGGTGCTGACCCTCTTCGAGGGCGTCGCCACCGGGGCGGCCGACGGGTACGCGCGGATGGCCGGGCGACCGGCGGCCACGCTGCTGCACCTGGGGCCGGGGCTGGGCAACGGCATCGCCAACCTGCACAACGCCCGGCGGGCCCGCAGTCCGCTGGTCAACGTGGTCGGCGACCACGCGCTCACCCACAAGCGGCTGGACGCCCCGCTGGAGTCCGACGTCGACGCGCTGGCCGGGGCGGTGTCGGGCTGGGTGCGCCGGTCGCTGACCACCGGCGAGGTCGGGGCCGACGTCGCCGACGCGATCGCGGCCGCCGCCCGCGGGCAGGTGGCCACGCTGGTGCTGCCGGCCGACGTCTCCTGGGGCGACGGTGCGTCGGTGGCCGCCGTCCCGGCCCGGCGGCCGGCGCCGCACCCCGCTCCGGAGGTCGTCGACGACGTCGCCCGGGTGCTCGGCAGCTCGACGGTGCTCTTCCTCGGCGGCGGCGCGGTGGGCGAGGCGGGCCTGCGGGCGGCGGCGCAGGTCGCGGCGGGCACCGGCAGCCGGCTGCTCGCCGAGACGTTCCCGGCCCGGATGGCCCGCGGCGCCGGGGTGCCCGACGTGCTGAAGCTGCCCTACCCGCCCGACGCCGCGCGCGAGCAGCTGGCCGGCGTGCAGCACCTGGTGCTGGTCGGCGCGGTCGAGCCGGTGGCCTTCTTCGGCTACCCCGGCACCGACGGCCGGCTGGTGCCGTCGGGCTGCACCGTGCACGTGCTGGCCACCCCGGCGGAGGACGCGGTCGCGGCGCTGCAGCAGCTGGCCGAGCTGGCCGCGCCCGGTGCCACCCCGGCGGTCGCCGACGCGCGCCGTCCCGGTCTGCCCACCGGCGCGCTGGAGCTCCGGACCCTCGCCGAGGTGGTCGGCGCGCTGCTGCCCGAGCACGCGATCGTGGTGGACGAGGCCCTGACCAGCGGCCGGTTCCTGCCCGGCGCCACGGTCGGTGCGCCGCCGCACGACTGGCTCACCCTCACCGGCGGCGCGATCGGCCAGGGGCTGCCCGCGGCGACCGGTGCGGCGGTGGCCTGCCCGGACCGGCCGGTCGTGTCGCTGCAGGCCGACGGCAGCGCGATGTACACCGTCCAGGCGCTGTGGACCCAGGCCCGCGAGGGGCTCGACGTCACCACCGTGGTCTGCGACAACGGCGCCTACGCGATCCTCGCCGCGGAGCTGGAGAACGTGGGCGCCACCAGCGGCGGGGAGCGGGCCGGGCAGCTGCTCGACCTCGGCGGCCCGTCCCTGGACTTCGTCGCGCTGGCCACCGGGATGGGCGTCCCCGCCACCCGGGCGACCACCGCCGAGGAGCTCGCGACCCAGTTCCGCACCGCACTGGCCGAGCCCGGCCCGCACTTGATCGACGCGGTCCTGCCGCGCTGACCGGTCAGCCGAGCTCGGCGAGGGCCGCGGCGACGAACTCCTCGGCCCGGGTCTTGCCGACGCCCAGCCCGGTCAGCACGCCCTCGCCGTCCTCGACCTCGAGCAGCGCGAGGAGCAGGTGCTCGGTGCCCACGTAGTTGTGGCCCAGGCGGAGCGCCTCGCGGAAGGTCAGCTCCAGGGTCTTCCTGGCGCCGTTGTCGAAGGGGATGAGCGCCGGCACCTCGCCGACGGCAGCGGGCAGGGTCGGGGCGACCGCCTGCCGGACGGCGTCCAGGGGCACGCCCTGGGAGACGATCGCCCGGCCGGCCAGCGCCTCGGGCTCGGCGAGCAGGCCGAGCGCCAGGTGGGCGGTGCCGACCGCGGTGTTGCCGGCGGCCCGGGCCTCCTCCTGGGCGGCGGCCACCACCCGCCGGGCCCGGGGGGTGAACCGGGTGAAGCCCTGCTCGGCGTCGAGGGGCAGGTCCTTGGGCACGAACCGCTTCTGCGCGGCCTGCTTGGTCACGCCCATGCTGCGGCCGATGTCGGTCCAGGAGGCGCCGGAGCGGCGGGCCTGGTCGACGAAGTGACCGATGAGGTGGTCGGCGACCTCGCCGAGGGCCTCGGCGGCCAGCACGGCGTCGGTCAGCTGCTCGAGCGGCTGGTCGTGCACCTCCTGGATGGCAGAGATCAGGTGGTCGAGGCGGACGGTGGGCGGCATCTGCGTCATGTCGTCAACGCTAGGTTGACGGACCCGAGATCGTCAATCTCGGGTTGACGCGGCTGGGCGGACGACCGGAACTCCAGGTTTCCGGAAGATCATCTCTGGGCACTGAGGGGCAACCGACTGAGGAGGATCCACCGTGGACACCTGGCTGATCGTGGTCATCGTCATCGCCGTGCTGATCGTCCTGGCGCTCATCGCCCTGGCGGTCGCCAAGCGTGGCAAGGCGGGCAAGGTCCGCAAGCAGGAGCAGGCGCGCGAGCACCTGCAGGAGGCGCAGCTGCGGGGCGCGCGCGCCGACAAGGAGCAGGCCCTGGCCGACGAGCAGGCCGCCCGCGCCCGCCGCGAGCGGGCCGAGGTCGAGGAGCGCGCGGCGCAGGCCGAGCGCGAGGCGCAGGAGCGCGCCGCGCACGCCCAGGGCGAGCGCTCGGCGGCCGCGGAGCTGAAGGCCAAGGCCGAGAAGCTGGCGCCGGGGCTGGCCCAGCACGACGGCGGCCGGCACGACGGTGGCCGCCACGTGGCAGGTGCGCAGAACGCCGACGTCACCCAGCAGATCAGCCGCGAGGACATCCAGCGGGGCGACGTCCACCGGGGCGACACCGGTGGGGCCACCCGCGCCTGACCCGCACGGCACCCGACGGGCCGTCTCCCCACCGGGGAGGCGGCCCGTGGTGCGTCCCCGCGGTGTGCCTCATCGGCGGGGGAGCAGACCGGTGCGCCAGGCGAGCGCCGCGAGCTGGGCGCGGTCGCGGGCGCCGAGCTTGCCGAGCACCCGGCCCACGTGGGTGCGCGCCGTCGCCGGGCTCATCACCAGCGCCTGGGCGATCTCGTCGTTCGACAGGCCCTCGCCGACCGCGGCCAGCACCTCGCGCTCCCGGGCGGTGAGCGGCTGCAGCGCCTCGGACGACGGCGGCGGCGGGGTGACCGCGGTGACGGCGGCGCGCACCACCCCGCGGGTGACGGCGGGGGAGAGCACCGCCTCGCCGGCGGCCGCTGTCCGCACCCCCCGGCGCAGCTCGTCGGGCTCGGCGTCCTTCAGCAGGAACCCGCTCGCCCCGGCGCGCAGGGCGGAGAGCACCAGCTCCTCGTCGTCGAAGGTGGTCAGCGCGACCACGGCGACCGCCTCCAGCGCCGGGTCGGCGACGATCCGCCGGGTCGCCTCGATGCCGTCGACCACCGGCATCCGCAGGTCCATCAGCACCACGTCGACGTCCCGGGCCACCCGCAGCCGGTCCAGCGCCGCCCGGCCGTCGCCGGCCTCACCGACCACCTCGACGTCCTCCGCGCGGTCGAGCACCGCGCGGATGCCGGCCCGCACCAGCGGCTGGTCGTCGACCACCAGCACCCGGATCACCCCGGTGCACCGACCCGGTCGGCGGCGACCGGCAGCACCGCGCGCACCACGAAGCCGCCGCCGTCCCGGTCGCCCGCCGACAGCCGGCCGCCCAGCAGCGCCACCCGCTCCTGCATGCCCTGCAGCCCGTGCCCGGGGGTGCCGGTGCCGGCGTCCCCGGTGCCGTCGTCGGTGACGGTGACCACGAGGTCGCCCGGCCCGTGCTCGAGGGTGACCGTCGCCGACCGGGCGTGCGCGTGCCGGAGCACGTTGGTCAGCGACTCCTGCACGAGCCGGTGCACGGTGGCGCTGACCGCGGAGGGCAGCGGACGCTCCGGGCCGCGCACCTCGAGCCGCACGTCGAGCCCGGTCGACGCCGTCGACGCCACCAGGTCCGCGACGTCACCCAGCCCGGCCGCCGGGTCGGTGCTCGTCCCGGCGTCGCCGCGGAGCAGGCCGACCGTGCCGCCGAGGTCGTGCAGCACCTGCCGGCTCACCGTCCGGATCGTGTCCAGCGAGCGGCGGGTCGCCGCCGGGTCGTCGTCCAGCGACTCGGCGGCGACCGCCGCGTGCAGCGTCACGACGGCGACCGCGTGGCCCAGCAGGTCGTGCACGTCCCGGGCGATCCGCACCCGCTCGTCGGCGACCCGGCGCTGGGCCTCGGCGTCCCGCTCCTGCGCGGCGAGCCGGAGCCGGGCGTCGAGCTCGGCCTGCCAGCCCCGGCGGGAGCGGACGGCGTCCCCGAGGGCCAGCACCGCGGCCAGCAGGGCCAGCGAGATCGCGCCGTCGTAGCCGAGGACCAGCCCGGCCTTCTCGTTCTGGTGGTCGCTCATCAGCCGGAACACGGTCGACAGGGCCAGCCCGGTGCCGCCGATCCACGCGCCCAGCCGCACCCGCCCGGCCTCTGCGACGGTGAAGAACGCCGGCGCCAGCGGGAGCACCAGGCCGACCGCTGAGTAGCCGGTCGAGTAGTAGCCGAAGAGCAGCGCGATGCACAGCAGCAGCACCGGCACCGGCGCCCGCCGCGCGAACAGCATCGGCAGCCCGACGACGGCGACGAGGGCGAAGCCGAGCAGGTCGTTGGAGCGGGCCTCGGGTTCCAGGTGGCCGGCCAGCGCGGCCCAGGCCGGCAGCACCGACGCGAGCACCAGCACGACGTCGACACGCCCCGGGCGCCAGGTCATGCCCGGAGGCTAGGGGAGTCCACGGGTGCTGCGCGTCCGCGCTGCGCCGTATCCCGCGCCTCCTGCTACGTCCCGGAGCGCAGCGAGGTCGGGTCCCGGAGCGGACGACGTCCGGCTGCGGCGTTCCTAGCGTCAGCCGCGTCCGTCCGGCCGTCGTCAGGAGATCGTCGTGCTCGAGTCCCTCGCCCGCTCCTGCGTCCGCTCGCGGCGCCTCGTCGTCGCGCTGTGGCTGGTCTCGGTCGTCGCGCTGTCGGTGCTCGCCGGCGCGTTCGCCGGCCCGACCAGCGACGACTTCACCCTGCCCGGTGCCGAGAGCACCCGGGCCGCCGACCTGCTCGCCGACGCCGGCTTCGAGGCCCGCTCCGGCTACCAGGCCCAGGTCGTGCTGCACCGCCCCGACGGCATCGACGACCCGGCCGTGCGGGCCGCCGCCGACGACCTGGCCGCCGACATCACCGACCGGGTGCCCGGCGCGGAGGTGGTGAGCCCGTTCGACCCGGCCGGCGCACGGCAGGTGTCGGCCGACGGCACCATCGGCTACCTGCAGGTCGACCTCCCGCAGCGCACGGTCGAGGAGCTGGCGGAGGTCGGCGACACGATGGCGGCGCTGCGTGCGGACGTCGACGTCCCCGGGCTGCAGGTCGAGGTCGGCGGGCTGGTGCTCGACGAGGACGCCGCCGGGGGACCGCCGGCCGAGGTGATCGGGGTGCTGGCGGCCGGGCTGATCCTGTTCGTGGCGTTCGGGTCGCTGCTGGCGATGGCCCTGCCGCTGGTGGTGGGCGTGCTCGGTGCGCTGTGCGGGGTGGCCGCGATCGAGCTGGCCGCGCACGTGATCGACGTGCCGAGCTTCGCCGGGGCGGCCGCCGGGATGATCGCGATCGGCGTCGGCATCGACTACTCGCTGCTGCTGGTGACCCGGTACCGCGAGGCGCTGCGCGACGGGCTGCCGGTGGTCGACGCGGTCGTGCTGGCCCAGCGCACCGCCGGCCGGTCGGTGCTGTTCGCCGGCACCACCGTCGTCATCGCCTCGCTCGGGCTGGTGTTCATGGGGCTGACGCTCATCACCGGCGTCGCCATCGGCATCGCGGCGGCGGTGCTGGTCACCATGCTGGCCGCGGTCACCCTGCTGCCCGCGCTGCTCGGGTTCGCCGGCCCGCGGCTGGCGCGGGTGCGCGGGCGGCGCGGCCGCACCGACGGGACGGCGGCGGCGCGCTGGGCGCGGGCGGTGCAGCGTCGTCCGGTCGTGTGGCTGCTGACGTCGCTGGCGGCGCTGGTCCTGCTCGCCGTCCCGGTCGCCGACCTGCGGCTGGGCTTCAGCGACGCGGGCACGCTGAGCACCGACGACACCGCCCGCCGGGCCTACGACCTGCTCGGCGAGGGGTTCGGGGCGGGCGTGAACGGCCCGATGGTGGTCGCCGTCTCCGGCGCCGACGCGGCTTCGGTGGCCACCGGCCTGGCCGATGCCGTGGGCGCCGACCCGGGGGTCGCCTCGGTCGGCGCGCCGGTGGTGTCCCCGGACGGCGGGACGGCGCTGCTGCAGGTGGTCCCGTCGTCGGCGCCGCGCGACGAGGCGACCGCCGACCTGGTGCACCGGCTGCGCGACGACGTCGTCCCGGGCGTGGCGGGGGACGCCGAGGTGGCGATCGGCGGTGCCCAGCCGGCGGCGATCGACTTCGCCGACCACACCGCCGACCGGCTGCCGTTGTTCCTGGCCGTCGTCCTGGGGCTGTCGTTCGTGCTGCTGGTGCTGGTGTTCCGTGGGCTGCTCGTCGCGCTCAAGGCGGTGGTGGTCAACCTGCTGTCGCTGGGCGCGGCGTTCGGCGCGGTGGTCGCGGTCTTCCAGTGGGGCTGGGGCGCGGAGCTGCTCGGCGTCGAGGGCGAGGCGCCGGTGGAGGCGTGGGTGCCGATGATGCTGATCGCCATCGTGTTCGGGCTGTCGATGGACTACGAGGTGTTCCTGCTGTCCCGGATCCGCGAGGAGTACGACCGCAGCGGCGACAACGCGGCCGCGGTGACCGTCGGCCTGTCCCGGACGGCGCGGGTGATCACCGCGGCGGCGGCGATCATGGTGTGCGTCTTCGGCAGCTTCGTGTTCGGGTCCGCGCGGGAGCTGCAGCTGTTCGGCTTCGGGCTGGCGGTGGCGGTGCTGATCGACGCGACGCTGGTCCGACTGGTGCTGGTGCCCGCCGCGATGGAGCTGCTCGGCGCGGCGAACTGGTGGCTGCCCCGCCGGCTGGACCGGGCGCTGCCGCACCTCACCGTGGAGATGCCGGTGGAGGAGCGCGCCCGCGAGGACGCGCTCGTCCGGTGACCCGCTCCGCCGTCCCCGGCCGTGGTCAGTCGACCGCGGTGGGGGACGGCGGTGCGCTGCCGCCCTGGGGTGCGGCGGCGGTCATCAGCCGGGCGATCTGCTCGCGGTCGGCGGCCGACGGCAGCCCCCACGACGGGTCGTAGTCGTAGACCTCGGACAGCGGCCGCGACGCGGTGCGGCCGGTGAGGATCTCCACCGCGGAGGTGTCGATGAGCCCGGGGTGCTCCACGCCGCAGGCCTCGGCGACCTTGCGCAGGTCGCGGCGCAGCGTCTGCACGTAGGTGGCGGCCCGCACCGACTTGAGCGCCGGGTCGAGTCCGTGGGCCAGCCAGGCGTTCTGCGTGGCGACGCCGGTGGGGCAGGTGTCGGTGTGGCACTTCTGCGCCTGGATGCAGCCGATGGCCAGCATGGCCTCGCGGGCGACGTTGACCATGTCGCAGCCGAGGGCGAAGGCGACGATCGCGTTGTCGGGCAGGCCCAGCTTGCCGCCGCCGATGAAGGTCACCTGCTCGTGCAGCCCGGCCCGGGCGAAGGTCGAGTAGACCCGGGCGAAGCCGAGCTGGAAGGGCAGCGAGACCGAGTCGGTGAAGATCAGCGGGGCGGCGCCGGTGCCGCCCTCGCCGCCGTCGATGGTCACGAAGTCGACGCCGCGGCCGGTGGTCGCCATCAGCTCGGTGAGCTCGTGCCAGAAGCCCATGTCGCCCACCGCGGACTTCAGGCCGACCGGCAGCCCGGTCTCGGCGGCCAGCAGCTCCACCCAGTCCAGCAGGCTGTCCGGGTCGGAGAACTCGGCGTGCCGGGACGGGCTGATGCAGTCCACGCCCGCGGGCACCCCGCGGGCGGCGGCGATCTCCGCCGACACCTTGGCCGCCGGCAGCACACCGCCGAGGCCGGGCTTGGCGCCCTGGCTGAGCTTCACCTCCAGCGCCCGGACGGGGGCGGAGGCGACGAGGTCCTTGAGCCGGGCCAGGTCGAAGCGGCCGTGCTCGTCGCGGCAGCCGAAGTACGCCGTCCCGAGCTGGAAGACCAGCTCACCGCCGTGCCGGTGGTGGGTGGACAGGCCGCCCTCGCCGGTGTTCTGCAGGCAGCCGGCCAGCGCCGCACCGCGGTTGAGCGCCTCGATCGCGTTGCCGGACAGCGAGCCGAAGCTCATCGCAGAGATGTTGACCGCGGACTCCGGGCGGAACGCGTGCGCCCGGCCGCGGGCGGCGCCGAGCACCTTGGCGCTGGGGAGCGGCGCGTCGTGACCGGCCTGTGCGGTGCTGGTCGGGACGGCGCGGCCGAAGGTGCGGTGGTTGATGACCGGGTAGCCGGCGGTGAACTCGAGGTCGTTGTCGGTGCCGAAGCCGAAGTAGTTGTTCTCCTTCTTGGCCGAGGCGTACACCCAGCGCCGCTGGTCGCGGGTGAACGGCCGCTCCTCGTTGTTCCCCGCGACCAGGTACTGCCGCAGCTCGGGGCCGACGGCCTCCAGCAGGTAACGGGCCCGGCCGAGCACCGGGAAGTTGCGGAGCAGGGTGTGCTCGCGCTGCAGGAGGTCGCGGGCCGCGACGCCGGCGAGGGCGGAGAGTCCGGCTGCCGCTGCGCGGGTGGCCCAGGTCATGGACCACCATGACACCCGCCCGGCCGGTGTGGGGCGTCGAGGACCCCGGGTGGGTGCGGCTGCACCCACCCGGGGTCCCGATCACCGGCGGACCGGCCTCACTCGTAGAACAGCACTGCCAGGTCGCCGCCGGAGCTGGAGACCTCGCCCTCCATGCTGAAGCGGAAGTCGCTCTTGTACGGCTCGACCTCCACCTCCCCGCGCCAGTCGGTGTCGGTCATCGTGCCGGTCAGCACGGCCCGGCCGCGCGTCTCGGTGACGATGGCCAGGACCCCGTCGTACTGGTCGTACTCGAGCGAGAACTCCGGCGCGGTCGGGATGGCGATGGAGACGTCGCTCAGCGTGCCGTTGTAGCGCGACCAGGTGCTGAGGAACGGGCAGTTGTCCAGCGGCACCGTGGTGCTGGCCGCGCACTCGGCCAGCCGCTCCTCGACCGCCGCCCGGGCGCCGTCCAGGGCCTCCGGCTTCACCCGCGGGTCCAGCGAGGGCCCGGCGGACGTGCCGGAGCCGAGCACGAACGACGACGGGTCCGACGTCAGGAACGGGTGGTCGGCGGCGTGCACGCGGTAGCCGCCGGGGAGCGCCAGGTACGACTCGCCCGCCAGGTCGGCACCGGCGATCTGGGCACCCAGGCCGCTGTCGGAGTACAGCTCCACGGCGGACAGGCTCTCGGCGACCTCCCACTGGTGGAGGAGGCCGAACCGGTCGTCACCGCGGACCAGCGAGATGGAGTCCTCCACCTCCTGGCCGTCGACCGACCAGGTGACCTGCACCGAGGCGGACCCGCCGTACTCGGACACCTCGCCCACCTCGACGTCGCCGATGGCGGTGAAGTCGTCGCTGCCGAGCACGTCGTCGCTCAGCAGCAGCTGGCCGTCGACCTCCGGTGCGTCGGCGAGCTGCGCGAGGACGGCGGCCACGTCGGCGTCCGCCACCGCGTCGAGGTACTCCTCGGCCGCGGCCTGCGGGGTGAGGACGAAGGCGTTGACGGCGGCGACGGCGGCGGCACCGAGCGCACCGACCACCAGCACCAGGCCGGCGACCAGCGCACCCAGCCGGACGGCGGCCGAGCGGGTGCCGGCCGGCGCCGGGGCGGTCCCGGCCAGGGCGGCAACCCACTCCGGCGCGATCGCCCGACCGCCCAGCAGCCGGGTGACCCGCACGGGCAGCGACAGCGCGAGAGTGGGGCCTGAGCGGAGCGCCCAGACCGCGGCGGCGGCCCAGGCCGCGCCCAGCAGCGGTGCCCACAGCAGCGAGGGCCCCGCCGAGGCCGACGCGGACGCCGACGCCGAGGCGCCGATCACCTCGGCCGACCCCTCCGCCGAGCCGGCGACCGAGACCCGCACGAGCAGCGCGGCAGCCAGCCCGGCGGCCGCCCCGATCACCGCGGCGGCCTGCAGCGCAGCGGTGCCCGGCACGTTGCCGTGGCCGCGCACGGACCGCCGTACGGCCGTGCCGAGCGCGACCAGGACCGGCACCAGCAGCGCCAGCAGCCAGACCTTGGAGTCGAACAGCGTGACCTGGCCGCTGCCGCTGCCGCCGGCTGCGTCGTCGAGGAACTCGAGCAGCTCCGCGTCGCCCCGGCTCTCGGCCGAGAAGCCCATCGGCACGCCGAGCGCACCGAGAGCCACGACGAGGACGGCGTTGACGCCCAGCACGGCGAGCCCGGCCAGCGCCTGCCAGCGGTCGCCGTCCAGGTCGTCGGTGAGGTAGGCGCGGTGCAGGAAGGCGAGCACGACCGCGACGGCTGCCGCGCCTCCCAGGCCGAGGGCGAACGTGCGCAGCGTCCCGAGCACCGGCCCGAGGGTGGCGGTCCGCTCGGCCGTGGCCGTGGTCGGCAGCAGCGTGACGCCCGGGGCGGTCCGGGCGCGGGCCGCCGCGGCGACCAGCGAGACCAGGACCGTCGCGCCGAGGAAGGCACCCAGCGCACCGGCACCGACCTCGGCGCCGGCCCCGTCGAACGCGTCGGCGAGGTCGACGCCGTAGACGCTGCCGCTGCGGGCAAGCGCGACGACGACGGCCAGGCCGACACCGGCGACCAGGCCGGTCAGCACCGAGCGCACCAGCAGCTGCTGGCGACCGGTGGACGCCGAGATGCCCTCGGCCGCCGCGCTGGCCCGGGCCACGAGGGCCAGCGTCACGACGGTGACCACCAGCGGGAGGACCCGGACGCCGACCGACATGCCCGCCTGGACGACGTCGGCGTCCAGCGACCCGTCGACGACGGCGCGGCCACCCAGGGACAGGGCGAGCAGCAGGACAGCCGTGCGCAGCCAGTCGGCCAGGGAACCGCCGTGCCCGTCGGGCGCGGCGAACAGCGCGACGACCGCGACGACGACGGTGAGCCCGCCGAGCACGGGCAGCAGCGAGCGGCCGACGACGCGGAGCGCGCCGTTGACGTCGTCACCGGTCAGGCCGAAGGGGAGCTGCTGCGGTGGGGTGGCTGCTGCGGCAGCCGGTGGTGCGGGTGGCACCGGGGGGAGCGTGCCCTGCGGGGACACCCCCTGGTCGGGGGCCCAGACCGGGCCTTCCTGCTGCTGTGTCACTTCGTCCTCCGTGGCGTGCCGTGCGCTCCTCCTGAGCTGCACGTGACAGGGAGGCACTCGGCGTTGCCGCGGGGACGGTGGAGATCAACTGAGTGGTCGCCCACCCGAAGGGGTGGGCCTGTGGCCCCACGACGTTTCCGTGTGGCGGCTTTCCACGCCGTGAGAACGGTCCTCCCGCCTGGTGGAGCGGGGTGGTCACATGAACCCGGTGCGGGAGTCCGTGCCGTCCCTCGCTCCCGTGGAGGTCCCGATGACCGAGCAGACCGTCGCGACGACGATCGACACCGCAGCCGTGGACGCCGCGCTGCAGCAGTTCCGCGAGGTGCTCGCCTCCGACGGCTACCTGCTGCGCTGGACCGCCGCCGCGGCCGACCAGGTGGTCGTGCACGTCGAGGCCGGCCCGGACGCCTGCGCCGAGTGCCTGGTGCCGCTGCCGGTGATGCAGGCGATCATGAACGACGCCCTCGAGTCGACCCCGTACTCCGTCGACCACGTCGTGCTGCCGAACGGGAAGTGACGGCCGCTCCTCAGCGGCAGGATGGCTGGGTGACGGTCGGCCCCGGAACGGACCCGGACGAGCCGCGCGCGGCCCGCTCGGTGATCGACCGCACCCTGGCCGTGATCGGCACCTTCTCCGGTGGCCGGGTGCGCCAGTCGCTGTCGGACATCGCCCGGCGGGCCGACCTCCCGGTGTCGACGGCCTACCGGATCGTCGGCCGGCTCACCGAGTGGGGCGCCATCGAGCGCGACGCCGACGGCCTGTACCGGATCGGGCTGCGGCTGTGGGAGGTCGCCTCGCTGGCACCGCGGGCGATGGGGCTGCAACGGCTGGCCCGCCCGTACCTGCAGGACCTCTACGAGACGACGCACGGCACGGTGCAGCTGGCTATCCGCGAGGGCAGCGAGCTGGTGACCATCGAGCGGCTGGAGCACCCGCGGCATGCGCGGGCCCGGCCCCGGGTGGGCGGGCGGTACACCCTGCACGCCACCGCCATCGGGCTGGTCCTGCTCGCCTACGCCCCGGACGAGGTGCTGGAGGAGCTGCTCGCCACCCCACTGCGCCGGTACACCCCGCGCACCTTCGTCGACCGGGCCGACCTGGTGCCGGCGCTGGCTGAGGTGCGGGACCGCGGGTACGCCGTGAGCGACCGGCAGGTGGACGACGAGTACGTCGGGGTGGCTGCGCCGGTCTTCGGCCCGGACCGGTCGGTGGTGGCCGCGGTGTCGCTGGTGCTCCGGCACTCCGAGGCCTCGGTGCCGGCGATGGTGCACCCGGCGCGGGTGACGGCGATGGCCGTCTCCCGGGCCGTGCAGCAGGCCGGCGACGCGGCAGGCTCCGCCTCCTGGTCCTGAGGGACCCGTCGGCCGAAGAGGTCCCGCCGACAGTCGAGCCCTGCCCACTCCTGTGGGCAGGGCTCGACTGTGCTGGAGACCCCCGTGGCGTGACTGACAGTGGCCGCCGGCCGGGTCGGGTCGAGCTGGGTTCGCCTGATCGGGTGAACCTGCCCGTCCGGAGATCACAGTCTGTCCACACGAGGCCCCCACGGAACCGGTTCGTGCCCTTACAGTCACTGGACTCACAACGACCATGGGCTGCTCAACGGGGGTGTCGTGCCGGCTGGGAGCACTGCTGTCGACGTCGTCGACGGCGAGGTGCGGGAGCTCATCCGCCGCCGGGGGCTCGATCCGTTCACCGACCCGGCGCCGGTGCGGCTGCTCGTGCGCGACGTGGTGGCCGACTACTCCGAGCGGTCGCTGTCCTCGGCGCTGCCGCCGATCGGTGACGCCGACGGTGTGGTCCGCGACGTGCTGGACCGGGTGGCCGGCTACGGGCCGCTGCAGCGCTGGCTCGACGACCCCGAGGTCGAAGAGATCTGGGTCAACGAGCCGGGCCGGGTGTTCATCGCCCGCCGCGGTCGCAGCGAGCTGACCACGACCATCCTCGGCGCAGGCCAGCTGGCCGACCTGGTCGAGCGGATGCTGCGGACGTCGGGTCGCCGGATCGACATGTCGACACCCTTCGTCGACGCGATGCTGCCCGACGGTTCACGGCTGCACGTGGTCATCCCCGACGTCACCCGCCGGCACATGGCGGTCAACATCCGGAAGTTCGTGCTCTCCGCGCACAGCCTCGACGAGCTGGTGGCGCTGGGCACGCTGACGGCCCAGGTGGCCCGCTTCCTGGAGGCGTCGGTCGCCGCCGGGCTCAACATCCTCGTCTCCGGCGGCACCCAGGCCGGCAAGACCACGCTGCTGAACTGCCTGTGCGCCGCCATCCCGGCCCGGGAGCGGGTCGTCACCTGCGAAGAGGTCTTCGAGCTGCGGGTCCCGCTGCCCGACGTGGTGGCGATGCAGACCCGCCAGCCCAACCTGGAGGGCGCTGGGGAGATCCCGCTGCGCCGGCTGGTGAAGGAGGCGCTGCGGATGCGGCCCTCCCGGCTGGTGGTGGGGGAGGTGCGCCAGGAGGAGTGCCTCGACCTGCTCATCGCGCTCAACTCCGGGTTGCCCGGCATGTGCACCCTGCACGCCAACAGCGCGCGGGAGGCCGTGGTCAAGATGTGCACCCTGCCGTTGCTGGCGGGGGAGAACATCGGGCACGCCTTCGTCGTCCCGACGGTCGCCTCGAGCGTCGACCTCGTCGTCCACGTCGGCACGGAGCCCAGCGGTCAGCGCCGGCTGCGCGAGGTGGTCGCGCTGCCCGGTCGGGCCGAGGGCAGCGTGGTCGAGACCGCCGACGTCTTCACCACCCGGGACGGGGCGCTGGTCC
Organism: Modestobacter versicolor; assembly: GCF_041028285.1. GTDB lineage: Bacteria > Actinomycetota > Actinomycetes > Mycobacteriales > Geodermatophilaceae > Modestobacter > Modestobacter versicolor_A. Next base: position 289,654 of record NZ_JABGDB010000001.1, read on the forward strand.
GGGCCGACGGCTACCCGCCGCACGCCGACAGGTACGCCGCCCACGGCTTCGACCTGGCGGCGCTCCTCGGGGACCGGTCGTGACCGTCTCGGGCGGCTTCCTCGGGCTGCTGCTGGGGACCGGTCTGCTGCTCGTCTGGCGCAGCGGTCCCCGGGCGCCGGTGCGCCGGGCCGTCGCGCGGCCCGGCGGCCGCCAGCAGCTGCTCGCGGCTGCTGGGCTGACCGGCATCAACGGCGCCCAGCTGCTCGCGCTGCAGGTCGGGCTGGGCCTGGCCGCGACGGTGCTGGTGCTGCTCACCACCCGGACGGTGACGATCAGCCTGGTCTTCGGAGTGTTCGGTGCCGCCGTGCCGTACCTGCTGGTGCGCCGGCTGGCGGCCAAGCGTCGGGCGGACCTCCGCGAAGTGTGGCCCGAGGTCGTCGACAACCTCGCCTCCGCCGTCCGCGCCGGTCTGTCGCTGCCCGAGGCGCTGTCCGCGCTGTCGGTCCGCGGGCCGGAGGTGCTCCGTCCGGCGTTCGCCCGGTTCGCCGCGGACCACCGCAGCAGCGGTCGGTTCAGTGACTCACTCGACCGGCTCAAGGACGACCTGGCCGATCCGGTGGGCGACCGCATCGTGGAGACCCTCCGGGTCGCCCGCGAGGTCGGCGGCAGCGACCTCGGTCGGGTGCTCCGCACGCTCGCGGCGTTCCTCCGCGAGGACGCCCGGGCGCGGGCCGAGCTGGAGACCCGCCAGGGCTGGGTCGTCCAGGCGGCCCGGCTGGCCGTCGGCGCGCCGTGGGTCGTGCTGCTCCTGCTCGCCACCCAGGAGCAGACGCTCACCGCCTACGACAGCCCGGTCGGGACGGCGCTGCTGCTCGGTGGCGGTGCCGTCTGCGTGGTGGCCTACCGGCTGATGCTGCGGATCGGGCGGCTGCCCGCAGACGTCCGGGTGCTCCAGTGAGCGCGGGGCTGGTGGGCATGCTGCTCGGCCTCACCGCGGCGTCCGGGGTGCTGCTGGTCGTCGGCTTCGCCCCGCCGTTCCGGCAGGTGCGGCTGGTCGACCGGCTGGCCCCCTACGTCCACGACAGCCCGGCACCCTCCCGCCTGCTCGGCACGGTCACCCAGCCCGGCCTGCTGACCGCCGCCCGGCGGGTGTTCGGCCCGCTGCTCGCCGACGGTGCCCGGCACGTCGACCGGCTGCTCGGCGGGCGCGTGGCGGTGCGCCGCCGGCTCGACGCACTCGGCGGCGACACCACGGTCGAGGACTTCCGGGTCGAGCAGGTCGTTTGGGGCGGGGTGGGCCTGCTGGGCGCCGCCGCCCTCTCCGCCGTCGGGTCCGCGCTGGCCGGGTCGGTGAACGTGCTGTCCGTCGTGCTGCTGTGCGTGGCCGGCGGAGTCGGCGGTGTGCTCGGCCGCGACTGGTGGCTGACGCAGCAGGTGCAGCGTCGTGAGGAGCTGCTGCTGGCCGAGTTCCCGGCGATCGCCGAGCTGCTCGCGCTGGCCGTGACCGCGGGGGAGAGCCCGACCGCCGCCATCGCCCGGGTCACCCGGCTGTCCGGCGGCGAGCTGGCCGGTGAGCTCCGCGCCACGCTGGCCCGCGCCCGGGCCGGCGTCCCGCTGGTCGAGGCGTTGCAGCAGCTGGCCGACCGCACCTCGCTCGACGCGCTGGCCCGGTTCGTCGACGGCCTGGTCGTGGCGATCGAGCGCGGGACGCCGCTGGCCGAGGTGCTGCGGGCCCAGGCGGCCGACGTCCGGGAGGCCGGCAAGCGGCGGCTGCTCGAGGCCGGCGGGCGCAAGGAGATCGCCATGATGGTGCCGGTCGTCTTCCTGGTGCTCCCGGTCACCGTCCTGTTCGCCCTGTTCCCGGGGCTCATCAGCATCGTCTCGCTGGCGCAGTGACGCCGGTGACGTACCGAGGAGGACCACAGATGTACGCCTGGACCCTGGCCGCGCTCGCGGCGCTGGCCGACCGGCTGCGTGACGACGACCCCGAGCGGGGCGACGTGCCCGGTTGGGTGATGATCACCGTGATGACGGCGGCCCTGGTGCTGGCCATCCTGGTGCCCTTCCGCGCGGCGATCGTGGAGGCGGTGTCGAACGCCCTGGACTCCGTCACGAGTGCGCCCTGACGAAGGACCCCTCTGCCCCCCGCCCCTCGCAGGCTCCCGTCGGGCCCCTGCAGAGGGGCCACAGAGCGGAGGTCGGGAGCGGGGCAGCGCGGTCGTCGACTTCGTGCTGGTCGGCGTGCTGGTCGTCGCGCTGCTGCTGGCCGTGCTGCAGGTCGCGGTCTACGTGCACGTGCGCAACGTGGTGGTGGCCAGCGCCCAGGAGGGCGCCCGGTACGCGGCGAACGCCGATGTGCCCGCCGAGGCCGGCGCGGCCCGGACGCTGGAGGTCGTCGGCCAGGCCACCTCAGCCCGGACGGCGGCCGGCCTGAGCTGCACGTCGCAGCAGGAGACCGACGCGAGCGGGCTTTCGCTGGTCGTCGTCCGGTGCACCGGCGCGGTGCCGAGCCTGTTCGCCACCCTCGGCGCGCTGCTGCCGCTGGAGGCGACCGGCCGTGCGCTGGAGGAGGGGCCGTGAGGTGGCTGCGGGCGCGGCTCGCCGACGGGGACGACGAGGCCGGCTCGGCGATCGTCGAGTTCGTGTTCATCGCGCTGGTGGTGTTCCTGCCGCTGGTCTACGTCGTGGCCGGGTTCTCCGCCGTCCAGCGCGGGGTGTTCGCCTCGACCGAGGCCGCGCGGGAGGCCGGCCGGGCGATGGGCACCGCGCCCGACCCGGTCACCGGGCAGGCGCGGGCGGAGGCCGCGGTGGCGATCGCGGTGGCCGACCAGTCGGTCGAGGCCACCGACGTGGTGCTCGGCTACGCCCCGGTCGGTGCGGGCTGCGACGCCGCGGGCAGCTACGCGCCGACGCTGGCGCCGGGCGAGGAGTTCACCGTCTGCGTCACGGTGACCGTGCGCGTCCCGCTGCTGCCGGACTTCATCGACGCCAACACCGCGACGGGTGAGTTCGTCGTCGAACGCGACCGCTACGTCGACGGCTGACCGGGCCGGTCGAGAAGGGAGGCCGGAAGGACCCCCGGAGCCCATAATCGCGAGTAGCGTCCGCACCGGAGCCGAGCACGGGCACCGGTCCCGGCCGGTTCCGCAGGAGGCACGCCATGAGCACTCCGGCACGCACCGACCGCACGGCCACCGCCGCCGTCCCCGCCCCGCGGCAGGCCGCCGACCCGCCGGTCGACGAGGACCTCGACCACCGGTCCGGCAACCGGCAGACCGCGCCGAGCGAGCCGGTCGGGCTCTTCGGCCGGCACGCCTGGCTCACCCCCGCGCTCGGGGTGGCCTGCGTCCTCGCCGTCTTCGTGGCGATGATCCTGCTCACCTGGATCGCCGGCGGCGGGACGCCCTTCGACTGACCGGCGCCGCCGGCGTCACTGCACGGTGTCTCGGTTCTGCGCGTGCTCGCTGAGCTGGGGGAACTCCAGCACCTCCACCCGGCTCGCGTGCACCGCGGCGGTGGTGCGCGCCCAGCACAGCCGGCACAGGTGGTGCGGCGCCGGGGGCAGCAGCGGCCGCCCGCCCAGCTCGCGCACCTCCACCCAGCCGACGGCGGCCTCGTCGTCGGCCACCTCCGCGCACTCGTCGCAGCGGAACAGCACGCTCATCGGACCAGCCTCCCGGCCGGGGGACGTCGTCGTCCCCCAGGACACCAGGGTGCCCCTCCGACGCCGTCCGTGCACTCGGAGTCAGGCCAGCGGCAGCAGTTCCCGCAGCTCCGCCTCGAACCACTCGTCGTCCAGTTCCTCGACCTCGTGCAGCTCGAGCTCGGTGAGCAGGGCGAAGGCGTCCTCGATGTCCATGCCCCGAGCCTCGGGGCGTTCCCGCACGGCCGGCTGCAGCCAACCGCAAGACCTCCGCAAGGTCAGGCGCCGCGGTCCACCTGCGCGCGCACGACGCCGAGCAGCGCCGTCTGCAGCGTGGTGTCGGCGTGCTCGCCGCTCTCCAGCGCCTCCTGGGCGGGGCCGGGGAGGTCGCTCACCGCGATGTCGTCCAGCCAGACGGTCTCGCCGCCCACCTGCCGGCCCAGCCGCAGCGCACCCCCGTCCCGCTGCACCAGGTACTGCTCGCCACCGAGCTCGATCGTCGTCGATCCGTCCATGCCCGGCCCCTACCCGTGCCCGGCTCGCCTCCACACCTGGGCGGCCGACGTACGGTGGTCAGCGACCGCGGCGGAGCTCACCCGATACGGCGACCCGCCCCGGCCATGGGTACAGCACCGCACGCCGGTGCCCGATGACCCGAGGAGCGACGTCGAGCAGCCGGCGTCCGGACAGGACGACCGGGGAGGGCTCGCGTGCCGCGATCGGTGCCGACACCGCCGTTGCCCCTGGACATCAGCCACCGGGACGGCGCCGGCGCCACGCACGCCGACCTGGTCAGCGGCGTCCTCGACGCACTGCCCTCGCCGACCGTGCTCATCGACGCCGACGGCACGATGCTGCTGGTCAACTCGGCCTGGAACGTCGCCTGCGACCTCACCGCCGACGAGCGGCTGCGGGTGGGCGTGGGCGGCAACTACTTCGCGGTGATGCTCAGCCTCTCCGACGACCCGGTCGTCCACCAGCGCATCGCCGCGCTGCGCGAGCTGGCCGGCGGCCGCCGCCGCGCCGTCTCCGCCGACTTCGCGATGGCCACGGTCGCCGGCCGGCGCTGGTACCACCTGCAGGCCTCCCGCGCCGACCAGTCCGGCCGGGTCGTCGTCACCCACACCGACGTCACCTCCCGGGTCGAGGCCGAGCGCACCTCCGCCTGGCAGGCCCGGCACGACCACCTCACCGACCTGCCCAACCGGGCGCACCTGCACGACCTGATCGCCACCGAGCTCCGCCGTCCCGACCGGGGCGCGGTGACCGTGCTCTTCCTGGACGTCGACGGCTTCAAGGACGTCAACGACACCCTCGGCCACGAGGTCGGCGACCACCTGCTGCGCGAGCTGGCGCGGCGGCTGTCCAACCGCACCCGCGGCGAGGACACCGTCGGCCGGCTCGGGGGCGACGAGTTCGTCGTGCTCTGCCGGGACTGCGACGCCGACGGCGCCCTCGCGCTGGCCGACCGCTTCCACAGCACCTTCGACGACCCGTTCCGGCTCGGTGACCGGAGCACCCGGCTGACCGTGAGCATCGGCATCGCCACCGCGGCCCGGGACGACGACCACGTCCGGTCCACCGACCTGGTGCGCGACGCCGACCTGGCCATGTACGCCGCCAAGGCCGCCGGGCGGAACCGGGTGCGGGTGTTCAGCACCGAGCTGCGCTCGGCCGTCGAGCAGAAGGCGCTGGTCGCCGCCGAGCTGCAGGCCGCCATCGAGGGCGGCGAGCTGGTGCTGCACTACCAGCCGCTGCTGCAGCTGACCACCGGCGACGTCACCGGCGTCGAGGCGCTGGTCCGCTGGCAGCACCCCGAGCGCGGCCTGCTGCAGCCGTGCGACTTCATCCCGCTGGCCGAGCTGAACGGCATGGTCGTGCCGCTCACCCGGTGGGTGCTCGGCGAGGCCGCCCGGCAGACCGCCGCGTGGGAGCGGGCCGGCCTGCCGCTGGTCACCGGCGTCAACATCAGCGCCGCCCACTTCGGCACCGGCACGCTGGTCGCCGACGTCCACGACGCGCTCACCGCCGCCGGCCTGGCCCCCGAGCGGCTGGTGCTGGAGCTGACCGAGACCAGCGTCGCGGAGGACCCGCTGCGCGCGGCCGCCCAGTTCGCCCAGCTGCGCATCTCCGGCATCGAGGTAGCCATCGACGACTTCGGCAGCGGCTTCTCCTCGCTCAGCCAGCTGGTCTCCATCCCCGCCGGCGTGCTGAAGCTCGACCGCAGCCTCATCGCCGGCACCGAGACCCGGCGCAGCGAGTCCGCCGCCGCGATCGCCGCCGTGGTGGGCATGGCCAAGGCCTGCGGCATGCGCAGCCTGGCCGAGGGCGTGGAGACCGCCGACCAGCTCGCCCTCGTCCGCGAGCTGGGCTGCACCTTCGCCCAGGGCTACGTCATCGCCCGGCCGATGCCCGCGGCCGACGTGCCCGCCTTCCTCACCGCGCACCCCGGCCGCTGGCGGCCCGGCGCGACCCCGGTGCACCGCCCGTGACCCACCGGCCCGGTTTGCCCCGGCGGACCGGGCCGACCAGGCTGGCGGGGGTGCGCCTCCCTGACCTCCGGCCGCGCCGGGCCGTGCCGGCCGCGCTGCTCGCCGCCGTCCTCCTGCTGACCGGCTGCGGCGGTGGCTCGGCGGCGTCCGAGGCCGACGCCCCAGGGACCTCGACGTCCGCGCCCCGGTCGACCTCGGCGGCGCCGACGACCACCGCGCCGCCCACCCCCACCCAGCTGGTGCTGCCCACCGGCGGCACCCGGGTGTTCCCCGAGCACCGGCTGGTCGGCTTCTCCGGCGCGCCGGGCTCCGCCGCCCTCGGTCCGATGACCGGCGACCTGGCCGCGGCCACCCAGCGGCTGCGCGACCAGGCGGTGCCCTACGGCGCCGACCGCACCGTGCTGCCCACCTACGAGCTCATCGCCACCACCGCGCACCCGTTCCCCGGCCCCGCCGGCACCTTCTCCGGCCCGGCCGACGACGCCGTCGTCCAGCAGTACCTGGACGCCGCCCGCGCCGGCGGCGGCATCCTGCTGCTCGGCATCCAGCCCGGCAACCAGGACTTCCTGCCCGCCGTGCAGCACTACGAGCGGTGGCTCAAGGAGCCCGACGTCGGGGTGGCGCTGGACCCGGAGTGGGCGGTCGACCCCGGCCAGGTGCCCGGCGACGTCTTCGGCTCGACCACCGGCGCCGAGCTCGACAGCGTCTCGGCCTACCTGGACGGGCTGGTCACCACCCACCGGCTGCCGCAGAAGGTGATGCTCTACCACCAGCTGCACGCCCAGATCGTCACCGGCCAGGAGGTCCTGGTCGACCGCCCCGGCGTGGCGGTGGTCAAGAGCGTCGACGGCATCGGGGCGGCGGCGGACAAGGTGGCCACCTACCAGCGGGTGATGGAGGGGACGCCGCCGTTCGTGCACGCCGGGTTCAAGCTCTTCTACGAGGAGGACACCCGCTCCGGCCCGCTGATGGACCCCGCCGCGGTGCTCGCCCTCGTCCCCCAGCCGGAGTACGTGCTCTACGAGTGACGGGCCCGCGACGCCGGCTGGTGCACGCGATTACCCTCGACCGACGTGGCTGCTGACTTCTCCGTCGTCCTGGACGAGCTCGACACGACCCTGCGGTCGATCGAGGCCGTGATGCGGGTCGACGACCTGCGCCGCGAGGTCGCCGAGCTGGAGCAGAAGGCCGCGGCCCCCGACCTGTGGAACGACGTCGAGGCCGCCCAGGCGCTCACCTCCCGGCTGTCCTACCTGCAGGGCGACCTGCGCCGGGTCGAGGAGCTGCGCAGCCGGCTGGACGACGTCGGTCTGATGCACGAGATGGCCGCCGAGGAGGGCGACGAGGCCACCACCGCCGAGACCGAGCGCGAACTGGTGAGCATCCGCGCAGTGCTCGACGAGCTCGAGGTGCGCACCCTGCTCTCCGGTGAGTACGACGCCCGCGAGGCGTTGGTGACCATCCGCTCCGAGGCCGGGGGCGTGGACGCCGCCGACTTCGCCGAGATGCTGATGCGGATGTACCTGCGCTGGGCCGAGCGGCACAAGTACCCGACCGAGGTCTACGACGTCTCCTACGCCGAGGAGGCCGGGATCAAGTCGGCCACCTTCGCGGTCAAGCAGCCCTACGCCTACGGCACGCTCTCCGTCGAGCAGGGCACCCACCGGCTGGTGCGCATCTCGCCCTTCGACAACCAGGGCCGCCGGCAGACGTCGTTCGCCGGCGTCGAGGTGCTGCCCGTCGTCGAGCAGACCGACCACGTCGACATCCCGGAGAACGAGATCCGGGTCGACGTCTTCCGCTCCTCCGGCCCCGGTGGGCAGAGCGTCAACACCACCGACTCCGCCGTCCGGATGACCCACATCCCGACCGGCATCGTCGTCTCCTGCCAGAACGAGAAGTCGCAGATCCAGAACCGGGCCGCCGCGCTCCGGGTGCTGCAGGCCCGGCTGCTCGTCGTCCGGCAGGCCGAGCAGCGGGCCGAGATGGACGCGCTCAAGGGCGAGGGCAGCAGTTGGGGCAACCAGATGCGCTCCTACGTGCTGCACCCGTACCAGATGGTCAAGGACCTGCGCACCGAGCAGGAGTCGGGCAACCCGTCCAACGTGCTCGACGGCGACATCGACGCCTTCATCGAGGCCGGCATCCGCTGGCGCCGCCAGCAGGAGACCGCCGACAGCTCTTCCTGAGAGTTCCCGGCGCGCCCGGCCAGACAGGACATCGTCGGCGCCCGGACAGGTACCGTCGTCCCTCGTGATCGAATTGCAACACGTCACCAAGATCTACCCGACCAGTCCGCGGCCGGCCCTCGATGACGTCTCGATGCACATCGACAAGGGGGAGTTCGTCTTCCTCATCGGTTCCTCGGGTTCGGGCAAGTCGACCTTCCTGCGGCTGCTGCTGAAGGAGGACAGCCCCACCAAGGGCGTCATCAAGGTCAACGACAAGAACCTGAACACCATGAGCAAGTGGCAGGTGCCCAAGCTCCGCCGCACCATGGGCTGCGTCTTCCAGGACTTCCGGCTGCTGCGCAACAAGACGGTGGCCGAGAACGTCGCCTTCGCCCTCGAGGTGATCAACAAGCCGCAGCGGACGATCCGCCGCGTCGTGCCCGAGGTGCTGGAGATGGTCGGCCTGGACGGCAAGGAGGGCCGGCTGCCCGGCGAGCTCTCCGGTGGCGAGCAGCAGCGCGTGGCCATCGCCCGCGCGTTCGTCAACCGCCCGCTGGTGCTGCTCGCCGACGAGCCCACCGGCAACCTGGACCCGGAGACGAGCCAGGACATCATGCTGCTGCTGGAGCGGATCAACCGCACCGGCACGACCGTGGTCATGGCCACGCACGACTACCACATCGTCGACTCGATGCGGCGCCGCGTGATCGAGCTGAACGACGGCGTCCTCAGCCGTGACCAGAGCCGTGGCGTCTACGGGCTCGGCCGCTGAGATGTCGTCCGGCCGGCGGCTGCACGCCACGACTCTGAACACCACGACAGGGAACTGATGCGCGTCAACTTCGTCCTCTCCGAGGTGGCCGCCGGGCTGCGTCGGAACCTGACCATGACGGTCGCGATGATCCTCACCACCGGGATCTCGCTGGGCCTCATGGGCACCGGTCTGCTGATCGCCAACATGATCGGCGACATGCGGGAGATCTACTACGACAAGATCCAGGTCTCGATCTACCTCGCCGACGGGATCACCGACCCGCAGCGCGACGCGATCGCCGCCCAGCTCGACGCCTCGCCGGAGGTCAAGGACTACATCTACGAGTCAAAGGCCGACGCCTACGCCCGCTTCACCCAGCAGTTCCAGGAGCAGCCGGCGCTGATCGCGAACACCCCCGAGGACGCGCTGCCGGAGAGCTTCCGGGTGGAGCTGGTGAACGCCCAGCGCTACGAGGTGATCGCCGAGCAGTTCCCGAACGGGCAGAACGGCGTCGACGAGGTCCGCGACGAGGGCGACTTCCTCGACCGGCTGTTCAGCCTGCTCAACGGGGCGCGCAACGGCACGATCGCGGTGGCCGTCGTGCAGGCGCTGGCCGCGCTGCTGCTGATCTCCAACACGATCCAGCTCGCGGCCTTCAACAGACGCAACGAGACCAACATCATGCGGCTGGTCGGCGCCTCGCGCTGGTACACCCAGCTGCCGTTCATCCTCGAGGCGGCGCTGGCCGGCCTGATCGGTGCGCTGCTCGCCATCGGCGGGCTGGTGCTCACCAAGATCCTCTTCGTCGACAAGACGCTGGCCGGGCCGATCAAGTCCGGGATCATCCCGCCGGTCGACTGGAGCGCCATCGCGGCGATCTCCCCGATCATCGCCGCCGCCGGGGTCGGCCTGGCCGCCGTCGCGGCCTACGTGACCCTGCGCCTGTACGTCCGCCTGTAGCCGCCGTCGCCCCAGGGGCGCCCAGCTCTGCGATCTCGTGGTCTCTCGGCCGTGAGAGCGCCCCGGCCGGGGGCGGTCACCGGCATGGTCCACCACCGTTCGACGTCCCCAGGGCCCAGCGCCAGGCAGGGGTCCAGCCGGGTAGAGCCCTGCCCACACCTGTGGGCAGGGCTCTACCCGCGTCAGCACCTCCCAGGGGGAGCCGGGTCAGGCGGTGACGAGACGGTGCAGGCGACGGTCCCTGCGGTTCCGCGCCTTCGAGCCGACCGGGTCACCGCGCTCTGACAGCCCCGGGATCGCAGTTGTCACGGGCGGCTAACCTGGGGACATGCCGCGGGAACAGGGGCGCAAGTTCATCGCCCAGAACAAGAAGGCGCGGCACGACTACTCCATCCTCGACACCTACGAGGTGGGCCTGGTGCTCACCGGCACCGAGGTGAAGAGCCTGCGGGCCGGCCGCGCGTCGCTCGTCGACGGGTTCGCCACCGTCGACGACGGCGAGGTGTGGCTGCAGCACGTGCACATCCCGGAGTACACCGAGGGGACGTGGAACAACCACACCCCGCGGCGCAAGCGCAAGATCCTCATGCACCGCGCCGAGATCGAGAAGCTGATCGGCAAGACCAAGGAGGGCGGGCTGACGCTCGTCCCGCTGGACCTGTACTTCAAGGACGGCAAGGTCAAGGCCACCCTCGCGCTCGCCAAGGGCAAGAAGACCTACGACAAGCGGCAGGACCTCGCCGAGCGCGACTCGCGCCGCGAGATGGAACGCGCCTTCGGTCGCTACGTGAAGGGACGGCGCTGACCTGATGCGCGGCATCGCCTACGACCGGTTCGGTGACGAGTCGGTCCTGCAGTTGCGCGACGACCTGCCCGAGCCGCCCGTCGGTCCGGACGCCGTGCTGGTCCGGGTGCGCGCCGCCGGGGTCAACCCGGTCGACCTCACCATCCGGGCGGGCCACCTCGCCGGCGCCTTCCCGCACCACTTCCCGATCGTCCCGGGCTGGGACCTCGCCGGCGTCGTCGAGCAGGTCGGCCCCGCGGTGGTCGAGTTCGCCCCCGGCGACGAGGTGTTCGGTTACCTCCGCCGGGACGACGTCCAGTGGGGGACGACGGCCGAGCTGGTCCCGGCCCCGCAGCGGTGCATCGCGCACAAGCCCGAGTCGCTCGGGTTCACCGAGGCCGCCGCACTGCCGCTGGCCGGGCTGACCGCGTACCAGGCGCTCACCGAGGCGCTCGACGTCGGCGAGGGCGACCGGGTGCTGGTGCACCGGGCCTCCGGCGGGGTCGGCTTCTTCGCCGTCCAGATCGCCGCCGCGCTCGGGGCCCACGTCATCGGCACGGCCAGCCCGCGCAACCACGGCTTCCTGCGCGACGCCGGTGCCGCCGAGGTGCTCGACTACAGCGCCGGTCCGATCTCCGGGCAGCTGTCGGACAAGGTGGACGCGGTCCTCGACCTGGTCGGCGGTCCCGCGCTGGGCGACGCCCCCGACCAGGTGCGCGACCCGGCGCGGATCGCCAGCATCGTCGACCCGGTGGTCAAGGACCTGGGCGGCCGGTACGTGTTCGTCCGGCCCGACCAGCACGACCTCGAGGAGCTGGGCCGGATGGCCGACGCCGGTCAGCTGCGGGTGGCGATCGCCCGGGCGTTCCCGCTGGCGCAGACCGCCGACGCCCAGCGGCTGGTCGCCGAGGGCCACGTCCGCGGCAAGGTCGTCGTCACGCTGTGATCCAGCCGCCGGCGGGGGACGACGACGTCCCGCGGTACTGGCGGGAGCTCGGCCTGCCCGGTCTGGTCGACGTGCACGTGCACTTCCTGCCCGAGCGGGTGCAGGCGAAGGTGTGGCAGTACTTCGCCGACGCCGAGACCCACTACGGCGCCCCGTGGCCGGTCACCTACGCGCTGCCGGTGGACGAGCGCCTCGCCGTCCTGGCGCGGCTCGGCGTCCGGGCGTTCCCGACGCTCCCTTACCCGCACAAGCCGGGGATGGCCGGCTGGCTCAACGAGCAGGCGGCCGCCTTCGCCGGCGAGCACCCGCAGGTGCTGCAGTCGGCGACCTTCTACCCCGAGCCGGAGGCGTCCGGGTACGTCGAGGAGGCGCTGGACGCCGGGGCGCGGGTGTTCAAGGTGCACGTGCAGGTCGGCCGGTTCGACCCGCGCGACCCGCTGCTCGACCCGGTGTGGGCCCGGCTGGAGCGGACCGGGGCGCCGGTGGTCATCCACTGCGGGTCGGGTCCGCTGCGTGGCGACCACACCGGGCCGGCGCCGATGACCGGCCTGCTCGAGCGCTTCCCAAGGCTGCAGCTGGTGATCGCGCACCTGGGGATGCCGGAGTACGGCGCCTTCCTGGAGCTGGCGGAGCGGTACGAGCGGGTGCACCTGGACACCACGATGTTCGCCACCGACTTCACCGAGCGGCTGATGCCCTTCGACCGGTCGCTGCTGCCCCGGCTGGCCGCCCTGCGGGACAAGGTGCTGCTGGGCAGCGACTTCCCCGCCATCCCCTACCCCTACGCCCACCAGCTCGCCGCGCTGCACCGGCTGGACCTGGGGGAGGACTGGCTGCGGGCGGTGCTGTGGGACAACGGTGCCCGCCTGTTCGACGTCGGTCACTAGCCTGGGGCACCGTGATCACGCTCCCCGACGGTCTGACCGCCCGCCCGATCTCCCCGGACGACGTCCCGGCGCTGGCCGAGCTGCTGGCCGCGGCGGAGGCCGTCGACGACACCGGCGTCCACGAGTCGGTCGAGGACCTGCACGGGTGGTGGGTCAACGAGCTGGTCGACCTGGCGCGCGACAGCCAGGTGGTGCGCACCGCCGACGGCGAGGTCGTCGCCTTCGCCACCGCGATCGCGCCGCCCACCTTCCGGGACGCCTACGGCGTGCACCTGGAGGGCCGGGTGCACCCGCGGTGGCGCGGCCGCGGCATCGGCCGGGCGCTGCTGGCCTGGCAGCTCGAGCGCGGCACGCAGGTGCACGCCGAGCGGCACCCGGAGGCGCCGGCCCGGCTGACGGTCACCGCCTACACCTCGATGCCTGACCTCGCGGCGATGCTGCGCCGGGCCGGCCTGGTCGAGGCGCGCTGGTTCTTCCACATGACCCGGCCGCTCACCGACCTGCCCGAGCCGCGGGTGGTCGAGGGCGTGCAGCTGGTGCCGTTCAGCTGGGACCGGGACGACGAGGTGCGCCGCGCGCACAACGCCGCGTTCACCGAGCACTACGGGTCGAGCGAGCGCGACGAGACCTCGTGGCAGGTCATGTTCACCGGGCAGTCGCAGTTCCGCCCCGACCTCTCGGTGCTGGCCGTCGAGGACGGCGTCGTCCTCGCCTACGCGCTGTCCTACGTCTCGGAGGCGACCACCGCGGTGACGGGGGAGCGGGAGACCTACTTCGGCCAGATCGGCGTGCTGCCGGAGGCCCGCGGCCGGGGGCTGGCCAAGGCGGTCATCGTCGAGGCGCTGCGGGTGGCGGCGGCCGGCGACTGCCAGACCGCCGGCCTGCAGGTCGACAGCGGCAACGTCACCGGCGCCCTCGGGCTGTACGAGAGCCTCGGCTTCCGCACCTCCCGCACCGAGGTGTCGTGGTCCCGGCACCTGGACCCGCTGCGCTGAGACGCCGACGGCCGGCCCGGGGAGCCCGGACCGGCCGTCGCCGTGTCACGCAGGGGCAGAGATGGCCGTGTTCGCCCCCCGCAGGAGGGGTGAACACGGCCATCTTCGCAAGGGAGGGGAGGTCAGACGGCCATCGCGGTCTCGGCCGGCAGGTCGTCCTTCTTCGCCGAGATCAGCACCGCCGCGATCACCAGGGCGACGGCGAGGAACACCGCGCCCCAGAGGAACGCCACGTGGTATCCGTGCACGAACGCCTCACCGGGCGCCTCGCCGGGGTTGTCGGCCAGGTGACCGGTGACCGCCGAGGCGTAGAAGGTGCTCAGCAGGGCCAGGCCGAGGGAGCCGCCGACCTGCTGGGAGGTGTTCAGCACCGCCGAGGCGATGCCGGCGTCGTGCTCGCCGATGCCGACCAGCGCGGTGCTGGACGCCGGGACGAAGACCGCCGCCATGCCGAAGCTGATGGCGATCTCGGCGGGCAGCACCTCGGTGACGTAGGCGCTGGTCGACTCGATCTGGGTGAGCCACAGCATCCCGAGCACGCCCAGGGCCAGCCCGACCAGGATCAGCGGGCGCGGCCCGACGCGGGGCAGCAGCTGGGAGACGATGCCGGCGCCCAGGATGATCCCGCCGCTGAAGGGCAGGAACGCGAACCCGGACTCCAGCGGGCTGTAGCCCAGGGTCTGCTGGAAGTAGAAGGTCAGGAACAGGAAGATCGCGAAGATCCCCGCGCCGACCAACAGGAAGACCAGGTACGAGCCACCGCGGTTGCGGTCCAGGACGACGCGGAGCGGCAGCAGCGGGTGGCTGGCGCGGCGCTCGTAGAGCACGAACGACACCAGCAGCACGGCCGCGGCGGCGAGCAGGCCCAGGGTGACCGGGTCGGTCCAGCCCACGCCCTCCTCGGCGGCCTTGCTGAACCCGTAGACCAGGCTGACCAGGCCGAGGGTGGACAGCAGCGCCCCCGGGACGTCGTAGCGCCGGTCGCCGGTGGCCCGGCTCTCCTTCACCAGCACGACCGCGAACACCGCGGTGACGGCGGCGATCGGCACGTTGATGCCCAGCGTCCAGCGCCAGGACGCGTACTCGGTGAGCACGCCGCCGAGGATCAGGCCGATGGCCGCGCCGCCGCCGGAGATGGCACCGAAGACCGCGAAGGCCCGCGCCCGCTCCTTGGCGTCGGTGAAGGTGACGGCGAGCAGCGACAGCGCGGCCGGCGCGAGCAGCGCGGCGAAGGCGCCCTGCAGACCGCGGGCGGCGAACAGGAGCTCCTGGTTGGGCGCGATGCCGCCGAGGGCGGAGGCGCCGGCGAACCCGGCCAGGCCGACGAGGAAGGCGCGCTTGCGGCCGATGAAGTCCGCGATCCGGCCGCCGAGCAGGAGCAGGCCGCCGAAGGCGAGGGTGTAGGCGGTGACGACCCACTGGATGTTCGCGGCGCTGATGCCGAGGTCGGCCCCGGCGTCGGGCAGCGCGATGTTCACCACGGAGACGTCGAGCACGATCATCAGCTGGGCGATGGCGATGACCGCCAGCGCGGCCCAGCGGCGGGGGTCCGGGCCGGCGTCCGGAGCGGGTCTGCCCAGGTCGGGGAGCTCCGTCCCGGGTGGGGTGGTGAGGCTGTCTGCGGGCATGGCAGAGCCGTCCTTCCTGCGCGTCGCGCAGTGCGTGGGGGGTGGCGGGCGTGCGCCCAGGGACGGCCGGCGCCGGTGCGCGGTCGTCGTCCTGTGCGGGGAGGCCGGCGGCGGTGCCGGCCGATGAGGGTGGTGCGGGTCAGCCCACGGGCTGTGCGAGTCCTGCGCCGGCCCAGCGCAGGCAGGTCCGCACGGTGTCCCGCAGCGTGTCGACGGAGTCGTCCGGGTCCCAGGCCTCGACCGCGGTGATGAACGCGGCCATGGAGACGTTGAGCAGCAGCGTCGTCCTGAGGTCGTCGCCGTCGGGGAGGCGGCGGGCGATCCAGGCCCTCAGGTCGGGGGCGAAGCTGTCGCAGGTGCCCCGGGCCGACTGGATGAGCCCGGGGTGCTCCACGAGCAGCCGCTTCTGCACCGGCAACCACTCGGGCAGCAGCTCGGTGATGTCGAGGAACAGGTCGGTCAGTGCCTCCCACAGCGGCTGGTCGCTCGCCTCGGCATCGACCAGGGCGCGCCACTGCTGGAGTTCCTGCGGGTCGAACTCGAAGGCGACTGCTTCCTTGCTGGGGAAGTAGCTGAAGAACGTCGTGCGCGAGACACCGGCCTCCTTGGCGATGTCCTCGACGCTGACGGCGTCGTAGCCGCGCTCGCTGATCAGGCGCAGCGCGGTGGAGCGGATGGTGCGCCAGGCCTCGAGCTTCTTGCGCTCCCGATGCCCCATGACGACGTCGACCGGACAGCGCGGACTGCTCGCCGCCTTGACCGTCTTCCTCATCACGCCCCCACCGTAGGCCGAAACCTGAACTGAGTACAAGTATTTACTGCGTCAAGTTTTCTCGACGTTCACCCGGCGGCTACGGTCAGCGCCATGGTCAGCGTCGATCAGCCCAGTCTGGACCTGCGTCTCGTGGCCCGCACGCACAGGCGGCTGGAGCCGCTGCACTCCCAGGTCTACTTCGCCCCGGAGACCGGGGAGCGCCTCACCGCGGCCGGCCTGCGCCCCGGTCGGATGGGCTACTTCGCCGGCCGCGCGGCCCCGCTGGGGGCGGTCGGGCCCGGCGTCGTGACGGCGACCTTCTACAACTTCGCGCCGTCGGTGGTCGCCCGCCACCTGCCCCGCGCGTGGACCCTGGCCGACCCCGAGCAGGTGCTCGCCGCCCGGCACGACGCCGCGCGGGCCTCGCTCACCCGCCTGCTCGGCGACGACGTCCCGACCGCGGACGTCGCCGAGCTGGCCGAGCTGCTGCGCGAGGCGTGCGGCGCGCTGACCCCGGAGGGCCGGCCGCTGTACGCCGCGCACGCCGACCTGCCCTGGCCGGCCGACCCGGTGCTGCAGGTCTGGCACGGGGTCAGCCTGCTGCGCGAGCACCGCGGCGACGGGCACGTCGCCGTCCTGCTGCGGCACCGGCTGACCGGGCTCGAGGCGCTGGTCACCCACACCCTCACCGGCCGGGGCTTCACCCGGGAGACCGCCCAGCTGAGCCGCGGCTGGTCCGCGGCGGAGTGGGACGCGGCCGCCGGCGGGCTCGCCGACCGCGGCCTGGTCGCCGACGGCGCATTGACCCCGGCGGGCATCGCGCTCCGGGAGGCGCTGGAGCAGGAGACCGACGAGCTGTCCGCGGCGCCGTTCGCGCACCTGGGCACCGAGCGCACCGAGCGGGTCGGCGAGCTCGCCGCCGCGCTCACCGGCCGGGTGCTGGCCGCCGGCGCCTTCCCGGCCGGGGTCTTCGCCACCCGCTGACCCCGGCGCCGGACGGCGCGTCGGACCCGGTCGACGGCGGCTCCGCCGGTCCCTAGGGTCTGGTCCCACATCCAGCCGTGGAGGGACGATGACCACCACCGAGCGCGGTCCGCAGCAGCCCGAGCGGACGGACGTCGACGCGGCGTTCCTCGGCTCGGCGACCTACCGGAGCCTGGGGGAGCAGACCCTCAGCCCGGCCGAGGAGCGGTTCGAGAAGGGCCGCCGCACGATCGGCCTCTTCCTCGCCCCGCTCGTCACGCTGGTGGTGGCGCTGGTGCCGCTGGACCTGCCCCGGCAGCAGCACCTGCTGGCCGCGGTGCTGCTCGGCGTCATCGTGCTGTGGATCACCGAGCCGGTGCCGATCCCGATCGGCGGCCTTATCGGCATCGGGGCGATCGTCGTGCTCGGGGTCGTGCCGGCCGACGAGGCGGTGGCGCCGTTCGGCTCGACGACGGTGTTCACCTTCATCGGCGCCTTCATCCTGGCCCAGGCGATGCTCCGGCACGGGCTGGCCCGGCGGTTCGCCATGTTCGTGCTGTCGCTGCGCTGGGTCGGGACCTCGACCTACCGGGTGGTCATCGCGTTCGGCGCGATCACCGCGCTGCTGTCCGCCTTCGTGTCGAACACCGCGACGGTGGCGATGCTGCTGCCCACGGCGATCGGCATCCTCTCGGTGATCGCCAAGCTGCTGCAGAGCAAGGGCATGGTCGAGCAGGACTTCGACCCGCTGCGCCTGCGGGTGGGCGTGGCGCTGATGCTGATG
Organism: Modestobacter versicolor; assembly: GCF_041028285.1. Classification (GTDB taxonomy): domain Bacteria; phylum Actinomycetota; class Actinomycetes; order Mycobacteriales; family Geodermatophilaceae; genus Modestobacter; species Modestobacter versicolor_A. The sequence goes on from NZ_JABGDB010000001.1 coordinate 307,397, forward strand.
CTGGCCTACGGCGCCAGCGTCGGCGGGCTGCTCACCCCGGTCGGCACGCCGCCGAACCTGATCGGCCGCGGCCTGATCGAGGAGGCCACCGGCGAGCGGATCAGCTTCCTGGACTGGATGCTGATGGCCGCCCCGATCTGCCTGCTGATGTTCTGCGCGCTGGCCTTCGTGCTGCTGCTGCTCAACCGCCCCGAGATCCGGCGGATCGAGGGCGTGAACGAGTACGTCCGCGCCGAGCGGGCCGAGCTAGGGCGGTTCTCGGTCGCCGAGCGCAACACCCTCATCGCGTTCGGCACCACCGTCTTCCTGTGGATCTTCCCCGGCCTCATCGCGCTGACCGCCGGCACCGAGTCCAGCGTCTACGAGACGGTCAGCGGCCGGCTGAACGAGGGCATCGTCGCCGTCCTCGGTGCCTCGCTGCTCTTCGTGCTCCCCACGAACTGGAAGGCCCGGGAGTTCACCCTGGTCTGGAGCGACGCTGCCAAGATCGACTGGGGCACCGTGGTGCTCTTCGGCACGGGCATCGTCTTCGGCTCGCTGCTCGACGACACCGGCCTGGCGCTGACCATCGGTGAGGGGTCCGCCGACCTGCTCGGGCTGACCAGCACGTTCGCCATCACGGTCTTCGCGGTGGTGCTGGCGATCATCATCTCCGAGACGACCAGCAACACGGCCTCGGCCGCCGTGGTGGTGCCGATCATCATCCCGGTGGCGCTGGCGGCCGGGGTGAACCCGTTCGTGCCCGCACTGGCGGCGACCTTCGCGGCGTCCTTCGGCTTCATGCTGCCGGTCTCGACGCCGCAGAACGCCATCGTCTACGGGTCCGGCGTCGTCCCGATCACCAAGATGATCCGCAGCGGGTTCTCCTTCGACGTCCTCGGGGCGCTGCTCATCGTGGTGGTGCTGCCGGTGATGATCGACCTCGTGCTGGGGACCCCGGGCGGCTGACCGGCACCGGGAGTTCACCACCCGGACGGGGAGTGGACGTACCGGTCCGCCGCGGCCCGTGTCACGATGGACGACGGCCCGCGCCCTCGCCGGGTACCCAGACGTCGGGAGGTGACCGGGCAGATGCGCACCGAGCCCCCCAGTCACAGTCCCGAGGTCCCCCCTCGCTGACGCCCCCGGTCCGCTCCTGAACCGGGGGAGCGCGCGTGCGGGGACCGCTCTGCTGCCCCGCTCCAGCGCCCTCCCGGGAGTCCGCCGTGACCGATCGTCGCCGTACCTCGCGCAGCGCACCGCGCGCCGCGCTGTCCACCCTCACCCGACGTACGCGCCCGGTCGCCGCGCCGCGCCCGCCGGAGCGCGCCGTCGCGGTGCCGGTCGAGCGGCCGTCCCGGGTCGTCGACAACGCCGTCTACGCCGCCGGACGGCGGATCGCCACCCCCGCCTCGCCGGCGGAGAGCCACGAGTGGCTGGACGACGGCTACGGCGACCGGATGGTCTGGCTGGGGCTGTACCGGCCCGACCCCGCCGAGCTGGGCGAGCTCGCCGAGCAGTACCGGCTGCCCGACCTCGCCGTCGAGGACGCGATCCAGGCCCACCAGCGGCCGAAGTTCGAGCGGTACGGCGACACGCTGTTCGTCGTCCTCAAGGCCGCCCGGTACCTCGACGCCAAGGAGGAGGTGGAGTTCGGCGAGCTGCACCTGTTCCTCGGCAAGGACTTCGCCATCACCGTCCGGCACAGCGAGTCGCCGGACCTGTCCCGGGTGCGCCGCCGGCTGGAGAGCTCCCCGGACCTGCTGGCCCGCGGCAGCGAGGCGGTGCTCTACGCGATCCTGGACGCCGTCGTCGACGGGTACGCCCCGGTCGTGGCCGGGCTGGAGAACGACATCGACGAGATCGAGGTCGAGGTCTTCAGCGGCGACCCGGGTGCCTCCCGGCGCATCTACGAGCTGTCCCAGGAGGTCGTGGACTTCCAGCGCGCCGCCCAGCCGCTGAACGGGATCCTCGCTGCGATCACCGCCGGCTTCGAGAAGTACGGCGTGGACGAGGAGCTGCGCAGCTACCTGCGCGACGTCGCCGACCACGTCACCCAGGTGGTCGAGCGGGTCGAGGGCTTCCGGCTGCAGCTGCGCGACATCCTCACCGTGAACGCGACGCTGGTCGCCCAGCGGCAGAACGAGGAGATCCGCGAGCTGACCGAGACCTCGCTCGCGCAGGGCGAGGAGGTCAAGAAGATCTCCGCGTGGGCGGCCATCCTGTTCGCCCCGACGCTGGTCGGCACCGTCTACGGGATGAACTTCACGCACATGCCCGAGCTCGACTGGCGGTTCGGCTACCCGATGGCCGTGGTGCTGATGGGCCTGGTCAGCGTGGTGCTGTACGCGGTGTTCAAGCGGCGCGACTGGATCTGAGCATGACCGACGTGCTGCGGGCGGCCCCACCGGAGACGCTGGTGTCCGAGGGCGTCGTCCTGCGGGCGATGACGGCGGCGGACTGGGCGCTGGAGCAGGCGCTGTCCGAGGACCCGACCGTCATCCGGTGGACGACGCACCCGCCGCACCTGACCGAGGAGGCCGCGCGGCAGCGGATGGCCGAGGTCGCCGAGCGGGCCCGGGCGCGGGTCGGCCAGCGCTACGCGGTCTGCTCGCCGGACGGCGAGGCGCTCGGGATGGCGGCGCTGACCGTGGAGCGCTCGCCGGAGCCGGCGGTCGGCTACGCGCTGCTGCCGGCCGGCCGCGGCCGGGGGATGGCCGTCGCGGCGGTGCGGCTGATGACCGACTGGCTGCTCTCCGTGGGGCACCCGTGCGTCCGGCTCGGCATGCTGCCGGACAACGAGGCCAGCGCCCGGGTCGCCGCCCGGGCCGGGTACGCCGACCTCGGCGTGACGACGGCGCCGCGGCCCGACGGCACCCTGTCGTCGGTGCGGTGGTGGGAGCGCCGGGCCTGACCCGCCCTCGCCTCACGCCGGTGCCACCGCGGTGAGCTGGGCGAGCAGGCCGGCCTGGTCGTCGTTGCGCCACCACTCCGCGATCCGGCCGTCGTCGAGCCGGTAGACGTCGGTCCCGCCCCAGCGGACGGGCCGGCCGGTGGCCGGGACGCCGGCGAGCTCGCCGGTGTGCACCCCGGTGGCGGTCCACCGCACGACCACCCGGTCGCCGGCGGCCACGACGTCGTCCACGGTGACGTGCAGGTCGCCGAGGACGGTGCGGAGGCCGCGGAACGCCGCGCGCAGCTCCTCGATGCCCACGGTTTCCGGGGAGTCGCCGGGGGTGGCGGCGTGCACCCGCACGTCGGCGTTCACGTGGTCGTCGAGGAGGTCGGCGCGGTGCGCGTTGACGCACGTGTCGACGAGGCGGCGGACGGCGGCGACGTTCTCCTCCGGTGTCATGGCCCGGACCTCCGCGGGACTCGTGGCCGCCGACGGGCGACCGGCACCGGAGATGGTCCGCCCGGCCCGTCGTGGAGCGGCCCGGCGTCGTCGCGGCCCGGACGGCGACACGGCGTGGCGGCACCGGGGGAACACGACCGGGCGGCGGCCCGTTACGCTCACTGCACAACTCAACAGGGGGGCGATTGGTCTCGACTGCGGTCGGGTGACCAGGGGAAGCGAGCCGAGGAAGGCAACGATGAGCTCGTTAACCACGCGTTGCAAAAAACACAAGCGCCGACTCCAGTCAGCGCGACTTCGCTCTCGCTGCCTAACAGCAGCTAGGCGAGTCTGTCAGCCCGGGTTCGTCATCGACCCGGATCCTGGCATCAGCTAGATGACTCACTGCACGTACCGGTCGCGGGTACGTGCGGGACACCAAACAGTGACTGGGCCCGTCACACCGACTTGTTCGTGGGATCGGTGGGGTCGAGCAGAGACAGAGCGGACTGCGCTCGGAGAAGCCCTGGTGATGCGTCGCAGGACGCGGGTTCGATTCCCGCCGCCTCCACCCCCCGGGTCCTGGTTGAACGCCGGGACCCTAGTTGGCGAAGAGCCGGGTGCCACCGCTGTCAGCGGTGGCACCCGGCTCTTCGTGTGTACGGGCCTGCGGAGGACGGTCCGCTTGGCCACCGAGGGGCCGTCCGCCTGGTGCCCTGCTCGCGTCCAGTCGTGCCACCCCGCGGAGGGCAGCAGCGAGGCGAGCTCCGATGGACGACAGACACCTCTTGATCACGAGTCGGCCGCTCAGCGCACCGGCTAGGGCAGCCAGCGGAGCAGCGCCTCCCGCACGTCGGCGTCGTAAAAGTACCCGGAGTGGCCGATGCCGGTGGTGACCGGCAGCTGCAGCGGGTCGGCGATGGGGAACAGCGACGAGCCGTTGGCGCTGAACGTGCCGGCCGTGGGAACGACGAGGTCGTTGGACCGGCCCCCGAACACCCGGTCGGCCAGTGCATCGGCGGCCCACGCCTTCAGGCCGGGCTGGACCGGTTCGAAGTCCGACGCCACGGCGAAATAGGTCGGCGCGTTCTCGACCGCGGCGTTCAGCCGTCGGAGCATCCAGCTGTCCGGCTCCATGGCCATGAGCCCAGGCAGGGCCTTGGCCACCCCCACGGCCAGCTCCTTCACCACCGCGACGAGCATCTCGAAGACGTCCAGCACGGCGATGTCCGGCAGCGCGCTGAGCAGGTTGGTGTACGCGTCGACGAGGTCTCCGAGATGGGTGGGCGAGGCCAGGTGCGTGCCGGCGTTCGGCGTGGCGGCGAGCACTGCGCGCCGGACGGAGACCGTCCGGTCCGCCGGACCGAGCGCACCCTCCGCCAGGCACCGGGTGACCAGCCCGCCGCGCGAGTGCGAGACGACGTCGACCTGCGCCTCGGTCCCCCTCGGCAGGTGGTCGAACAGCCACTCGATGTTGGCCACCGGGTCGGCGTGCAGGGTCGGGTGGTCGAAGGCGAGCACCCGGCCCTCGTAGCGGCGCGACAACTGCTCGAACGTCGACGGGCCGGTGCTGTCGTCGAGCAAGCCCGCGAAGGCCGACCGAGCCCGGCTGAAGGTGCCGTGAACGAGCAGCAGGGCGGGCGCTCCGAGCAGCTCGGCCAGCTGTTCCGCCGTGGCTTCGGGTGGGTCGGCGAGCGTGAGGTTCTCTGCGGTGGCGAGGAAGAGGCGGTAGGGCCGGTGGCGCTGCTCCCACCGCTCGACGAAGTGCTCGCCGACGCGGCCCACCGCCTCGTCCACCAACGGGAAGACCAGGATCCGCAGCACCGTCCGACCGAGGAACCCGAGTGGTCCGCGGGTGCTGCTGTCGCCGGCCGTGGACGTCTGCAGCACCCGGCGGGGCAGCTGGTAGACCACGGTGTCCCCGCCGCGACCGGCCGGCCCGGGCGCGGCCGCCGCGGGGACGTGCCAGGTGGACGTCCCCCAGGCGTCCTCGACCAGGGCCACCTGGGCCAGGCCCGTTCCGGCGGCCGGCGCGGTCAGCTCCACCGGGGCGTCGGCGCCGCGTCCCCCGCGGGCCCCGCCACCTCCCGCTGCCTCGCGCACGCCGGTCAGCACGGCGGTCTGGAACTCCGTGACGCCGTGGGCGTCGAGCGCCGCGCCCAGGGCGGCCGAGGGCAGGTCGGCCGACCCGCGCCCGCCAGGGACCCCGGGGACGGCCATCTCCGCGCTGCCGGAGAAGCCCGGCGTCCTGAGCACCAGCCGGCCGAGGGCCACCGGGGTGCCGCTGGGGTCCAGCTCAGGCATCGAGCGCCTCCCGCGCGAGCCGGGTCACCCCGAGCCGGGGGTGACCGAAGAAGAGGTAGGCGAGGTGGGTCTCCGGCACGTCGGTCCCTGGGCGCCCGTACTGGCGCTCGTCACGGAAGAAGTCGGCTGGTTGGACCCCGTCCTGGAAGACCGCCCGGTAGAACCGTGCGGCGATGTCGCGGGCGATGCGGTCGTCGACGGCCCACAGCGGCGCGATCACGGCGCATGCACCCGCGTCGAGGAAGGCGTCGGCCAGGCCCGCCACGTCACCGAGCATGGCGTCGCCGGCGCCGACCTGGCAGGCGTTGAGGAAGACCAGCGGTCCAGCCGCCAACTGCTCTCCCCGCACGAGCAGCGGATCGAGCATCTCGCCGTCGACGAGGACGAGGCCGTCCTCCTGGCCCGTCGGGTCGTACCGGCCGTGCACGGCGAAGTGGATGACATCGGCCGGCGGGAGCCCGCCCAGGCAGTCGAGGACCTCCTCGGTGCTGGCGTTCACGGGCACGCCGGCCCAGGCGCTCACCAGGTCCGCCGCTTCGGCCTCGGCCTCCTCGAGCCGCTGCCAGCCGGGCACCGCCTCGTAGGCACCGGAGACGACGGCCATCGCCTGGACGACGTGCGCGCTGGGCGGCGGGAAGCGCTTGCGCTCACTCAGCGTCCAGCGCCCCACCACCGCCTGGGCGCCGAGGAACTGCGGTCGCTGCGGGTCCCAGGCCTCGGGGAGCCAGACCAGCTCCCAGGGAACGTAGGCCTCCTGGGTGACGAGCAGGACGTGGGCAGGACGTCCTTGCTGCTCGGCGACTCCGGCGAGCGAGTCCAGGGCCGCGCGAACGGGTGCCGGCATCACGTCGGCGATCTGCTTGCCGACACCGGCGACGTAGCGCAGTGCCACCGCGCTGGCGCGGGGCTGGTCGAAGTACCGGATCACCCGCTTGAGGAAGTCCTGCGGACGGTCCCCCAGGGAACTGACCAACCGTTCCGGTGCGGGCCGAACGGCGGCGTGCGGCGAGGTCCAGGTCCACATCAGGCCGGTCTCCCCCGGCGCGTCGCCCCGGGCGATGACCAGGGTGAGGTCCGGGACGTCGTCGGTGGCGTCGACCGCGACGTCGGAACCGCTGGCGAGCGATCGGGCGACCACCGGCGTGCCAGCCGGCTCGACGACCACCGATCTGCTGGCGACGCCGAGGATCTGGCCGGCGAGCTTGTAGACCGCCAGGATCGAGCGGCCGGCCGCCAGGTCGCCGGTCAGCGCGCGGAGCCGGATCTCATGCTCGGGGAACGGCTGTCCCGGGATGACGACCAGCTCCAGCTCCGCCGAGCTGCCGGGCTCGAGGACGAACCCGTCGAAGAGCACGTGGACCGACAACGTGTACGGCGTTCGCAGCGTCTCGGAGGTCAACGTCAGCCGGTCACCGACGACTCCGTGCTGCCGCTGCCCGGACAGACCCACCCGCAAGGAGAACACCTGGTTGGCGGCCACCCGGTCGACGCACTCCAACCGGGCGAAAGGAGCCTCGTCCGGCGAGGCCGCGTCGGGCGAGACCTCGTCCGGCGAGACCTCGTCCGGCGGGCCGAGGAACGCGGGGAGGTCGGTCAGCGTGCTGTCGTCGGGCTCCAGCCGGCGCACCAGTTGTTCCTCGGGCACCGGCACGGCCATCGCCGGCGGCGGTAGCCAGACAGCCGGCTCCTCGTCCGACAAGGGCTTGCGATCCGGTCGCGGCTCCTGCGGAGAACGCAGCGGAGGCGGGACGGCTGGTGCGGCCGGCGGTCGAGAGGGCCGTGGCTGCGTTGGCCGGGCCGCCGGTGGACCAGCAGCAGGTGGAGGAACCCGCCGGTCGGCGCTCCCTCCCCACGTCGGTGGACCCGCCGGTCGATCGTCGGGCCGGTATCCGGGCGGGAAGGAGTGGCTGCCGGTGTGCTCCTCTCGGCGGCGGCGGGGCGCTCCCCGGGACGGCGGCACCTCCGTGTCGCGTCGCGACCTATATGACGCATCGCCGTAGGGGCGGCCCGGGTCCGTCTCGTCGCGACGTGCAGGCGCGTCGACACGACCGGGACGAGTCGGCCGGGCGGCGTCCTGCCCCCACTCCAGCGCACGAGCGAGGCGGCGGTGGAAGTCCTCGGTCAGGGCGCGATGGCTGAGCATGAGCTCCAACAGGCGGGCACCGCCGTCGTAGCCCTGTGCTGGGTGGTCTCCGAGCGCCTGCGCCAGGAGTGCGTAGGGCGACTCGCGGTGCGCGCGCCACCTCGACGGGTGGTCGGCGTGATCACGGACCATCTCGCCGGCGATCCGACGCAGCAGCCGCTCCAGGTCCACGCACCCACCCCCGCCGGCGCCCCGTTGCCCGAGCGAACCCTGGCACAGCCGGCACCGCCGGTCGAGGGGACAGCCATCCAGCTCGGACTGGACCAGGAGCGTGCGAGGGCCTGCTCGTCCTCCCTGCGTACGGCAAGGCGGTGCGGGCTCGGGATCGCTACCGACACAACGACGACCTGGTGCGGGCGAACGCCGTGCGCGGAGTGCCAGCTGGACCCGCTCCGGCTGGCAGTCCGCGCACGCCGTCGCGGCTGCGAGGAAGCGGTCGTCACATGTCGCGGTAGCGGACGGCGGCGGCCAGCAGCTCGGTGAGGGTGGACCGGGTGACCTGCTGCCCGGGTCCGTTCGGGGCGTCCGGCCCGGGGACGGCGTACGGCATGACGTAGGCCGCGGTGTCGCGCTGGAACCGCCAGCCCTCGGCGAGCGGGCCGACGTCGTGGGCGTCGTAGCCGATCGAGTCGAGGAACGCCGTCACGGTCTGCTTGGCCTGCTCGTCGTCCCCGGCGATCGGCAGGACCGACCGCTCCGGGTCACCCGCGGGCCGCTGCAGGACGCCGAGCTGGGCGACGTAGATGGAGTTGAACGCCTTCACCACGTGCGACTCCGGCAGGTGGGCCTGCAGCAGCTCGCCGGTCGTCGTCGACTCGTCGTCGAGCTCGGCGATGCGCCCGTCGCGGTCGGGGTAGTAGTTGTTCGTGTCGATGACGACCTTGCCGCGCAGCGGCTCGACCGGCACCTCCCGGTAGGCCTCGAGCGGCACGGTCACCACGACGAGGTCGCCGGCCGCGCCGGCCTCGGCGGCGGTGGCCGCCCGGGCGCGCGGGCCGAGCTGGGCGACGAGGTCGCCGAGGGTCTCGGGTCCGCGGCTGTTGCTGAGCACGACGTCGTGGCCGGCGTCGACCGCGAGCCGGGCGACGGTGCTGCCGATGTTGCCGCTGCCGATGAGTCCGATGGTGGTCATGCCGGGGGCAAGTGCCGCGCCGGGGCGGTCATTCCCCGGCGCGGCACCACCTCACAGCTCGGCGCGCAGCAGCTCCGCCGCCTGCGCGAGGGACCGCATCTTGCCCGCGGCCGACTCCCGCGGCAGGTACTTCAGCCCGCAGTCGCTGGACAGCACCAGCGTCTCGACGTCCACGTGGTCCAGTGCGCGGCGCACCCGGTCGGCGACGACCTCGGGGGTCTCCACCTCGGGCGTGGACAGGTCCAGCACGCCGAGCGCGACGCCCTTGCCGCGCAGCGGCGCCAGGGTCGCCGGGTCCAGTCCCGACTGCGCCGTCTCGATGGAGATGGCGGCGGCCGGCACGTCGGCCAGCTGCGGCAGCACCGAGTAGCCCTCGGGCCGGTCGGCCACCATCGCCGCGTAGCCGAAGCAGACGTGCACGTGCACCGGGCCGGGGGCGCCCTCCAGCGCGGCGGTGAGCACCTCGACCCCGTAGCGGCGGGCCACCTCGGGCCGGGCCTGCAGCCACGGCTCGTCCAGCTGCACGATGTCGGCGCCGGCGGCGAACAGGTCGGCGATCTCCGCCTTCACCACCTCGGCGTAGGCCAGCGCCAGCGCGCGGTCGTCGCCGTAGTGGTCGTCCTGCGCCTGCTGCGCCATGGTGAACGGCCCCGGCACGGTGATCTTCACAGCCCGGTCGGTCTGGGCGCGCAGGAAGCGGACGTCCTCGACCTGCACCGGCGCCGGACGCCGGATCTCGCCCACCACCCGGGGTGCGGGGATGTCGATGCCGGACCGGTTGCGCACCGAGCCGGGGTGGTCCAGGTCCAGCCCCTCCAGCGCGGTGGCGAAGTGGTTGGAGTACGACTCCCGCCGGATCTCGCCGTCGCCCACGATGTCCAGCCCGGCCCGCTCCTGCGCCCGGATGGTGGCCAGCGTGGCGTCGTCCTGCGCCTCCTGGAGGAACTCCGGGGGCACCCGCCACAGCTCCTTGGCCCGGACCCGCGGCGGGAACTGGTGCCCGAGCCGGTCCCGGTCGATGAGCCAGTCCGGCTGGGGGAGACTGCCGACGACGGTCGTGGGCAGCGGGGGGAGCGAGGGTGGCATCTGTTTCCTCCTGGGGACGCGATCGGCTCGATCCTCCTACCCGGCGTGCGACAGGGCCGACGCGGGCTCCGCGCGCAGCGCCCGCCGGGTGGGCAGCTCGGTGGTCAGGACGGCGATGGCCGCCACGACGAGCGCCGCGGCCGGCGCCAGCCAGACCGGCCCGGCCGGCCACGGCCGGCCCAGGAACCCGATGCCCAGCGCGAGCAGCGGGACGGCGGACAGCGCCAGCCCGGCGGCCAGCGAGACGCCGGTGAGGACCGCCGCCTCCCGCCGCATCATCGAGCGCACCTGCCGGGGCGTGCTGCCGGTCAGCCGCAGGACGGCGATCTCGCCCCGCCGCTGCGAGGTGACCGCCACCAGCTTGTTCACGATGCTCAGCAGCAGGTAGCCGACCAGCACCGAGACGGTGGCCAGGTTCAGCCACACCTCGCCCGGGGCGTCGGCCAGCGAGGTCTCCCGGGGCGCGGCGTCGCCGAGGGTCAGCCCGGGCCGGTCGGCGACCAGCGCGGCCAGCCCCTCGCGGGCCGCGGCGCTGCCGTCGGTGCGCACCAGCAGCTGCTGGGCGAGCCCGGCGGAGGTGTGCCCGGCGGCGAGGTCGGCGGCGAGCACCACCGGCCCGAACCCGAGGGTGCGGTCGTAGACGGCGACCACCCGGGCCTCGACCGGCGCGCCGTCGCCGAGCACCAGCTCGACGGACTCGCCGAGGCCGGCGTCGCGGGAGCGGGCCACGTCGCTGCCCACCGCGACGGTGGCGCCGGTGAGGTCGGCCAGGGCGCCGTCGCGGACGTCGAGGTCGAGCACCCGGGCCGCGGCGGGGTCGGCCACCAGCGCCGACCCGGACTCCACGGTCGGCTCGCCCAGCTCGGAGTACTCCCAGGCGACGGTGGTGGTGCCGGTCGGCACGGCCGCGGTGACGCCGGGCAGGTCGGCCACCTCGGCCGGCAGGTCACCGGGGACCCCGCCGAGCGCCCCGGCGCCGACGCTGTGCTGCGCGAGGGTGCCGGTCTGCAGGTCGCGGGCCCCGGCGCTGATCAGCGTGGTCGTGCTCAGCACGTAGGTGAGCGCGAAGACGACCACCATGGCCAGGCTCGACACCACGCCGGCGACCCGGGTGGTGTAGCCGCGCAGGTTGGCGACCGCCAGCCAGCTCGGCGCGGACAGCTGCGCCGGCAACCGGGGGGCGACGACGTCGCCGGCCCAGCGCAGCACGGCCGGCCCGGCCAGGGCCGCCCCGATGGCGCCGACCAGCCCGGCCAGCGGGACCAGCGCCGCACCCAGGTCGCTGCGGACGAACAGCGGGGTCGTGCCGAGCACGGTCGCGGCGACGACGAGCAGCCCACCGACCAGCGTGCGCACCCGGGAGGGGCTGCGCGGCTCGGTGCGCGACTCGGCGACCGCCTCGGTCGCCGGCAGCCGGGACGTCCGCCAGGAGGCGCCCAGGGCGGACACCCAGACGACGGCGGCCAGCAGCAGCACGGCGGCGAGCCCGGGCAGCGGGCTGACCGTGAGCGGCAGCGCGGCCGGCAGCATGCCGACGTCGACCAGCAGCCGGCGCATCTGCCCGGCGAGCAGGAAGCCGAGCGCGACCCCCGGGACCACGGCGAGCGCGGCGACCACCATCGCCTGGTCGGTGGCCAGCCGGCGGACCTGGCGCGGGGTGGCTCCCACCGCGCGCAGCAGCGCCAGCTCGCGGCGCTGGCCGGCGATGGAGACGCCGAGCGCGCCGGCCACCGCGAACCCGACGACGAGCAGCACGATCCCGCCCAGCGACCCGGACAGCAGCAGCAGGAGCGGCCGGGCCGCGGCGGCACCGGGTTCGCCGAGGTCGCCGCGGTCGTCGCCGGTGGCGACCACCAGCCCGCTGCCCGCCACCAGGTCGGCGGCGGCGTCGGCGACCCGGTCGGTGGCGCCGGGCTCGGTGCGCAGGCCGACCAGGTCGACCTGGCCGGCGGCCGCCGCCCCGGCCTGCGCCGCGAGGTCGGCCGCGGTGTCGTCGGCGAAGAAGACCCCGGGGGCGTCGACCAGGGCCGACACCGTCCAGGTGCCCGTCTCCCCGGCCGCCACCACGGTGACGTCGTCGCCGGTGGCGACGCCGGCGGCCGCGGCGAGGTCGCGGGACAGCGCCACCTCGGCCGGCCCCTCCGGCGGGGTGCCCTGGGTGCGGGCGTCGGTGGCCAGGCCGGTGGAGGACCAGCCGTGGCCGGCGGTCGCGGGGTCGGGCACCGGCACCACCGCGCCGGCGTCGTCCACGAGGGCGGCGGGGAAGCCGAGGTCGCCGACGGCGGCCGTGACGCCGGGCAGCGCGGCGAGCTCACCGACCAGCTCGGCCGGGACGCGGGACCGTTCGGGCAGCGCGACCGGCAGGTCCCCCGGCACGCCGAGGGTCTGGTCGGCGGCGACGACGACGTCGGCGGCGGCGAGCCGGCCGGCGGCCACGTGCGAGCGGAGCCCGGACTCGGTCAGCACGCCGGTGCCGGTGACCAGGGCGGCGCCGCCGAGCACGGCGCAGGCGACGGCGAGCAGCGCGACGAAGCGCGAGCGGACCATCCGGACGGCGAGGTGCAGCACGGCTCAGCCCTGCCCGAGGGTGACGAGGCGGTCGGCGAGCTGGGCGGCGGTGGGCCGGTCGACGGTGTCGACGACCCGGCCGTCGGCCATCACCACGGCCCGGTCGGCGTGCGCGGCGGCGCCGGGGTCGTGGGTCACCATCACCACGGTCTGGCCCAGCTCGTCGACGGACTCGCGCAGCAGCTCCAGGACGGCGCGCGCACTGCGCAGGTCCAGCGCGCCGGTCGGCTCGTCGGCGAAGACCACAGCGGGCCGGGCGACCAGCGCGCGGGCGATCGCGGCCCGCTGCTGCTGCCCGCCGGACAGCTCGGCCGGCCGGTGGTCCAGCCGGCCGGTCAGCCCGACCCGCTCGACCAGCTCCTGCAGCCAGGCCCGGTCGGGCGCCTGCCCGGCCAGCCGCAGCGGCAGCGTGATGTTGTCGGCGACGGTGAGGGAGGGCACCAGGTTGTAGGCCTGGAACACGAAGCCGATGCGCTCGCGGCGCAGCTCGGTGCGCCGGGTCTCGTCCAGCCCGGCGATCTCCCGGCCGTCGACCAGGATGCTGCCGGTGGTCGGGGTGTCCAGGCCGGCGGCGACGTGCATCAGGGTGCTCTTGCCCGACCCGGAGGGGCCCATGACGGCGAGGAAGGCGCCGGCCGGGACGGTCAGCGACACGGTGTCCAGCGCGCGGACGCCGCCGGGGTGCACCTTGCCCACCCCGGTCAGGACGATGGCCGGCGCGCGGTCGGTGGTCTGCGGGAGCGTGCCCGCCGCGACGCTCACCGCCGGTTCCGCAGCTGGGCGGCGGTCAGGGCGGCGATGCAGACGGCGGCGAGCAGACCGAGGCCGAGGTGCACCGCCAGCGGGGCGCCGGCGAGCGAGGCGACGGTGTTGCCCACCACGCAGACGACGAGCACCACCCAGCTGAGCGTGGGGAGGGATCGGGAGCGGGTGGAGGGCTGGGGCACGGGAGGGGCTCCTGGCGGTGGTCGGGTGGGACGACGTCCATCCTCGGGACGGCGGGACCCCGTTCCGAGCCCGTGACCTGCCCTCTTCGGGTACAGCAGGCTGTACTCCTGGGCCGTCGGGCTGTCCCTGCCTCGTCCCGCGACCTAGCGTCTGCAGCCGTGGCGCAGCAGCGGAGCGGGAGCAGGCGGGCGGGGCGGTCCCCGCTGGTCGCCGCCCTGGTCGCGCTCGAGCAGCTGCCCGGTGCGCTGGGCACCGCGCTGCTGGCCCTCGGGGTGCTCGTCTTCGGGCTGCTGGTCGCGGTCGCCTGCCTGGTCGGCGTCGGGCTGCTCGCCGCGCCGGCGGCCGTCCGGGGGCTGCACGCCGTCGCGGACCGGGAGCGCTCGCGGCTGGGCCGCTGGGGGCCGGAGGTCGTCTCGCCCGGGCCGCTCCCCGAGCGGCTCCGCGCGGCGGCGGCGGACCCGGCGACCCGGCGGGAGCTGCGCTGGCTGGTCGGTCACGGGACCGGCGGCCTGCTGCTCAGCGCGATCGTGGTGCTGCTGCCGATCTACGCCGTCCGCGACCTCAGCTTCCCGCTGTGGTGGTGGGCCGTGCCGCCCGGCGCGGCCAGCGACTCGCTCACCTTCTGGGACGTCCGGGAGTGGTCCGACGTCCCGCTGGTCGTCGGCCTCGGCCTCGCCTGGACGACGCTGAGCCTGCTGGTCACCCGCCCGGTCGCCGCGCTGCTGGCCGGCCGCGGCCGGCGGCTGCTGGACGCCGCCGACGTCGACCTGCCGCTGCGCATCGCCCAGCTGACCGCCACCCGGGCCGCCGCCCTGGACGCGCACGCCACCGAGCTGCGCCGGATCGAGCGGTCGCTGCACGACGGCACGCAGAACCGCCTGGTCGCCGTCACCGTGCTGCTGGGCGCCGCCCGCCGCGCGGTGCCGCGGGACCCGGCGGCGGCCGAGGAGATCCTGGAGCGGGCCCAGTCCGCGGCCGAGGACGCGCTGGCCGAGCTGCGCTCGGTGGCCCGCGGCATCCTGCCGCCGGTGCTCGCCGACCGCGGGCTGGCCGGCGCGCTCAGCGGCCTGGCGGCGACGTCGGCGGTGCCCTGCCAGGTCGCGGTCGACGTGCCGGTGCGGTGCGCGGCGTCGGTCGAGGCCACGGCGTACTTCCTGGTCGCCGAGGCGCTCACCAACGCCTCGCGGCACAGCGGCGCCACCCGGGTCGCCGTCGACGTCCGCTCCCGCGAGGGCCGGCTGGGCGTCCGGGTCACCGACGACGGCGCAGGCGGCGCGGTCGAGGGCGCCGGCTCCGGGCTCGTCGGCATCCGCCGCCGCGTCGAGGCCCACGACGGCACCCTGCAGCTGACCAGCCCGCCCGGCGGGCCCACCACCCTGACCGCGGAGCTGCCGTGCGGATCGTGATCGCCGAGGACGACCCGCTGCTGCGGGAGGGCCTCGCGCTGCTGCTGCGCGCCGAGCAGCTGGACGTCGTCGCCACCGCCGGCACCCCGGACGGGCTGCTGGCCGCGCTGGACGAGCACCTGCCCGACGTCGCGATCGTCGACGTCCGGATGCCGCCGACGCACACCGACGAGGGCATCGTGGCGGCCGTGGAGGCGCGGCGCCGCCGTCCGGAGCTGGCCGTGCTGGTGCTGTCGGCCTACGTCGAGCAGTCCTTCGCCACCGAGCTGCTCGCCGGCGGCGCCGCCCGGCTGGGCTACCTGCTCAAGGAGCGGGTCGGCCGGGTGGAGGAGTTCCTCGGGGCGCTGCACCGGGTGGCCGCGGGCGGGACGGCGATCGACCCGGAGGTGGTCGCGCAGCTGTTCGCCCGCACCCGCCCGGACAGCCGGCTGGACCGGCTCAGCCCGCGCGAGCGCGAGGTGCTCGCGCTGATGGCCGAGGGCCTGGGCAACACCGCGATCGGCGAGCGGCTGGTGGTCACCGACGGCGCGGTGCACAAGCACATCCGCAGCATCTTCGCCAAGCTCGACCTGCCGCCCGACGACCGCGCCGACCGCCGGGTCACCGCCGTCCTGCGCTACCTCGACGACGTCCGCCGCCGCTCGTGACGCGGGGTCCTCCCGCTAGGCGTCGCGCCGGCGGAGCACCCACCAGCCGGCCAGCACCGCGGCGAGCGCCCACAGCGCCAGCACGGCCAGCCCGGTCAGCGGCCCGAAGACGTCGACCGGCCGGGGGTGGAGGCGCACCGCGACCGCGCCGGCCCGGTCCGGCAGGAACACCGCCGCCCGCTGCAGCACCGGCACCAGCTCCAGCAGCGGTGAGACCAGGAAGAAGAACGGGATCAGCAGGGTCAGCGCACCGGCCTGGTCGCGCAGCACCATCGCCACGCCCGCGCAGAGGACCGCCAGCAGCGTCGGGTACAGCGTCGCCGCGACCGTCGAGCGGGTGAGGTCACCCACCGGCAGACCGGCCGGCCCGAGCACCGCCTGGGTGCCGACCACGCTGACCACCGCGGCCACCGCCGCGGCGGCGAACACCAGCCCCGCCACGACGACGACCTTGGCCAGCAGCAGGACGCCGCGGCGGGGGACCGCGAGCAGGGAGGTGTGCACCGTCGACCGGCTGTACTCGCCCGCGGTGAGCAGCACCGCCACCACGACCACCGCGACGTGGGCGAAGTTCAGGCCGTAGAAGGCGATCGTGCCGGCGTCGTAGCCGGGGCCGGCCGCCTCCTCCGCGCCCACGGCGGCGACCACGCCGATGCTGATGCCGGCGGCCGCGACCACGTAGGCCAGCAGCCCGGCGAGCACCGGGCGCAGCGAGGTCGCCTTGACCCACTCGGCGTGCACCGCCGCGATCACGTGTCCGCCCCCGCCGTCAGCTGCAGGAAGGCGTCCTCCAGCGACCGGCCCTCGTCGGCCAGCGAGAGCAGCGGCACCCCGTGCCGGGCGGCGAGCGCGCCGACGTCCTCCGCCCGGGCCCCGGAGACGCGCAGCGCGCCGTCCGGGTCGGTGGCCACCCCGGCCCCGGCCGCGGTCAGCAGTCCGCGGAGCCGGTCGCCCTGGTGGGTGCGCACCCGCACCGAGCGGGTGCCGTGCTCGGCGAGGAAGGCCGGCAGCGGGGTGTCGGCCAGCAGCCGGCCGCGGCCGATGACGAGCAGGTGGTCGGCGGTCCGGGCCACCTCGGCCATCAGGTGGCTGGAGACGACGACCGTGCGCCCCTCACCCGCCAGCCGCTGCAGCGACCCGCGCAGCCAGCGGATGCCCTCGGCGTCCAGGCCGTTGGTCGGCTCGTCCAGCAGCAGCACCGGCGGGTCGCCGAGCAGCGCGGCGGCGATGCCGAGCCGCTGCCGCATGCCCAGCGAGAAGCCCCCGACCCGCCGGCCGGCCGCCGGGCCGAGGTCGACCAGCGACAGCACCTCGGCCACCCGGCGCCGGGGGAGCCGGTTGCTGGCGGCCAGCCAGCGCAGGTGGTCCCGCGCGGTCCGGCCGGGGTGGGCGCCGCTGCTGTCGAGCAGCGCGCCCACCGCGCGCAGCGGCGCCGGCAGGTCGGCGTAGGAGGCGCCGTCGATGCGGGCGGTCCCGGTGGTGGGCCGGTCCAGCCCCAGCAGCATCCGCAGCGTGCTGGACTTGCCGGCGCCGTTCGGGCCCAGGAAGGCGGTGACCACCCCCGGGCGCACGTCGAAGGTCAGGTCGGCCACCGCCACCACGTCGCCGTACCGCTTGCCCAGCCCGCGCACCTCGATCACGTCCTGCTCCCGTCGTCCGGCATGCCACCACGCTGGCCGACGGGCGCGACCGGCACCTCCGTCGCGCGGTCCGACCACCTCCCTCTCGCGCGGGAGGCCACGGCGGACCCGGAGGCGGGATGCTGAGTGCGTGCGCAGGGTGCTCCGGCCGGTGACGAGCAGGACGACGTGGACGCGCGTGCTGCACCTGGCGGTGGGCCTGTGGGCGGCGGTCGCCTGCGCGATGGTCGCCCCGGGGCTGGAGGGCATGACGCCGCGGACGCTGCTCGGCCTGTACCTCGCCCCGCTGCCGCTGCTGGCCGTGCTCGCCGTCGTCCCGGCCGTCCGGCGCAGCGAGGGCGTGCAGGTGCGGGCGATGGTGCTGCCCGGCGACGACGACGTGACGGTGGAGGACTCCCGCACCTGGGCCGACCGCGGCCGGCTGCTGGTCTGGCTGTGCGTGCGCGTCTGGCTGGGGGTGCTCGCCGGGCAGCTCACCGCGCTGGCGGTCCGGCTCGCCCCGCAGGCCGGCCTGCCGGCGGCCGTCGTCCTCGGTGGGGCCCTGCTCTACGTGCTGGCCGCGCTCGGCGGGCTGCTCGCCGCCGCCGCCCGGCAGCTGCTGCACCCCTCGGCGGCGGAGCGGCTGGCGGCCCAGCAGCTGCGCACCGAGCGGCTGCTGCAGCGCACCCGGCTCGCCGGCGAGCTGCACGACTCGATCGGCCACGCCCTCACCGTCACGCTGCTGCAGGCCGGTGCCGCCCGCGAGCTCGCCGACCGCGACCCGGCGTTCGTCCGCGGCGCGCTGGCGGCCATCGAGGACACCACCCGGGCGGCCGCCGAGGACCTGGACCGGGTGCTCGGCTTGCTGCGCGGCTCGTCCCGCCCGCCGTCGGCCCCGACGCTGGCCGACGTCGACCGGCTGGTGCGCTCGGCCGAGGCGGCCGGTGCCCGGGTCGACCTGCAGGTGACCGGCGCGGTCGCGGCGCTGCCGGCGCCGCTGTCCCAGGAGGGCTACCGGATCCTCCAGGAGGCGCTCACCAACGCCCTCCGCCACGCGGGACCGGTGCCGGTGCGGCTGCGGGTCGACGTCGTCGGGCGGGAGCTCGCCCTCGAGGTGTGCAACCCGGTGCCGCCGGCGGCGCCGTCCGCCGCCGGCACCGGCAGCGGCGTCCGCGGGCTGCACGACCGGGCCGCCCTGCTCGGCGGGACGGCGGAGGCGGGCCGGTCCGCGGACGGGTGGCGGGTCGCCGTCCGGCTCCCGGTGCCGGCATGACCGTCCGGGTGCTGCTGGTCGACGACGAGGAGCTGGTGCGCAGCGGGCTGCGGGCAGTCCTGGGGTCGCGGGAGGACATCGAGGTCGTGGGCGAGGTCGCCGACGGTGCGGTGGTGGTGCCGGCGGTGGCCACGCTGCGGCCGGACGTCGTGGTGATGGACCTCCGGATGCCGCTGGTCGACGGGATCGCCGCCACCCGCGCGCTCCGCCGGCTGCCGGGGCAGGGCCCGCGGGTGCTGGTGCTGACCACCTTCGGCGACGACGGGAACGTGTACGCCGCGTTGCACGCCGGAGCCGACGGGTTCCTGCCCAAGCGGGCGCGCCCGGCCGAGATCGTCGACGCCGTCCGGGTGGTCGCGCGGGGGGAGAGCCTGCTGTTCCCCGCGGCGATCCGGGCGCTGGCCGGCCGGCAGGGCGGCAGCCGGGCGCTGCGGGTGGAGCTGACGGCGCGGGAGTCGGAGGTGCTGCTGCTGATGGCCCGCGGCCGGTCCAACGCCGAGATCGCCGCCGAGCTGTACCTGGGCCTGCAGACGGTGAAGACCCACGTCAGCAGCCTGCTGCGGAAGCTGTCGGCGCGGGACCGCACCCAGGCGGTCATCGCCGCCTACGAGTCCGGTCTGGTGCCGCTGGCGTAGGCCGGCCCCGGTCCGCGCCCGCGGACCGGGGCCGCTGCGGCGGTCAGCCGCAGAGCACCGCGTCCACGGTGGCCTCGACGGCCTCGGCCCGCTCGGTGGTGGTGGGCAGCGCGGTCACCGCGAGCACCACCCCCTCACCGCCGGGCAGCACCGCGCCGCGCGTCTCGGTGCCGGGGATGTCCCCGCCGTGGGTCCACGCGGTGCCGCCGCAGCTGAGCGTGAAGGTCTGCAGCCCCAGGCCGTAGGACTCGTCGCCGCGCACGGTCGCGCCGGGCGCCGGCACGGTGGTCTGCATCTCGGCCAGCATCGCCGGGCTCAGCAGCTCGCCGTCGACCAGCGCGGTGAAGAAGTCGAGCAGGTCGTCCGGGGTGGAGACCAGCTGGCCGGCGGCCCAGCCGAAGGAGGGGTCCTGGGTGGTGACGTCGGTCCAGGCGACGTCGGGCGCGGTCGCGAAGTAGCCCTGCGGGTGCTCACCGCGCAGCTCCTGCTCGCCCTCCAGCGGCCAGTAGGTGTCGTCCAGCCCCAGCGGCTCGATCACCCGGTCGGTGATGACCTCGCCGATCGGCCGGCCGGTGACCTCCTGGACCAGCAGCCCGGCGAGCACGTAGTTGGTGTTGCTGTACTCCCAGCCGTCCCCGGGGGCGAACAGGGCGGGCTGGGCGAGGGCGACGTCGAGCAGCTGGTGCGGCTCGACGTAGCGGTGCTGCACGGCGAGGTAGTCGGCGACCAGGACGTGGTCGTAGTCGGGCAGCCCGCTGGTGTGCTGCAGGAGCTGGCGCACGGTGATGGCGGCGCCGTCGCCGCCCGGACCGCGGACCAGGCCGGGCAGGTACTGCTCGATCGGCGCCTCGAGGTCGACCAGCCCCTCGTCGACCAGCTGGAGCACGACGGCGGCGGTGAAGGTCTTGGTGTTGCTGGCGATGCGCACCTGGCCGTCGACCGGCACCGGGGCGCCGGTGGTGAGGTCGCCGACGCCGGCGGTGAGGTCGTGCTCGGCGCCGTCCTCGTCGCGGACCGCGGCGAGCGCGCCGGGGAAGCCGCCGCCGGTGACCAGGGCGTCCAGCTGCTGCTGCACGGCCGGGTCCGGTGCGGTGCCGGCCGGGCTGCCGGCGGTGGCCGGGCTGAGCACGCCACCGACCCCCAGACCGGCGACGGCGGTGGCGGCGACGAGCAGCGTGGCCCAGGTGCGGCGGGCGACGGGCTGGGTGGCGGGCTCGGTGGCGGGCTGGGTCACGGGGACTCCTCCGGGACGGCGGTGGTGCGGACACCTCGAGCCTGTCCCGGGCGGGCCGGGTGATCGATCCTGCTGGCCGGACGGTCGAGGTGGTGCAGGCTGTACGACCCGCCGGGTAGGAAGGGCACATGGAGCACCGACACCTCGGCCGCAGCGGCCTCAAGATCAGCGAGCTCACCTACGGCAACTGGATCACCCACGGCGGCCAGGTGGAGGCCGACGCGGCGACCGCCTGCGTGCGCGCCGCGCTCGACGCCGGGATCACCACCTTCGACACCGCCGACGGGTACGCCGAGGGGCGGGCCGAGCAGGTGCTGGGCAAGGCGCTGGCCGGCGAGCGGCGCGGCGGCATCGAGATCTTCACGAAGGTGTACTGGCCGACGGGGCCCGGTGTGAACGACCGGGGGCTGTCCAGCAAGCACGTCCGGGAGTCGATCGAGGGCTCGCTGCGCCGGCTGGGCGTCGACTACGTCGACCTCTACCAGGCCCACCGCTACGACTACGAGACCCCGCTCGAGGAGACGATGGAGGCCTTCGCCGGCATCGTCCGCGCCGGGCAGGCCCTCTACATCGGGGTGTCGGAGTGGCGCGCCGAGGAGATCCGCGCCGCCAAGGTGCTGGCCGACGAGCTGCGGGTGCCGCTGGTGTCCAACCAGCCGCAGTACTCCGCGCTCTACCGGGTCCCCGAGGCGGAGGTCATCCCGACCTGCCGCGAGCTGGGGATCAGCCAGGTCGTCTTCTCCCCGGTCGCCCAGGGGGTGCTCACCGGCAAGTACCGGCCCGGGCAGCCGGTGCCGGAGGGGTCGCGGGCCACCGACACCAAGGGCGGCGGCGCGGACTTCATCTCCCGGTGGATGAAGGACGACGTGCTGGAGCGGGTGCAGCAGCTGCAGCCGATCGCCGCCGACCTGGGGCTGTCGATGGCCGCCCTGGCGCTCGCCTGGGTGCTGCAGGAGGAGAACGTGGCCGCGGCGATCATCGGCGCCAGCCGGCCCGAGCAGGTCGCGGACAACGCCGCGGCCTCCGGCGTCCGGCTCGATGACGACGTCAAGGCGCGGATCGACGAGGTGCTGGCCCCGGTCGCGCTGACCGACCCGGCGCTGACCCGGAGCCCGGACCCGCGCCCCTGACCGGCGGGCACGGACCGGACGGGCGAGCGCCGGGCGGGCGCGGACCGGCGGTCAGCGCGGTCGCGGGCGGGGCCGCTCCGGCGGCTGCGGCTGCGGCTGCGGGGCGGTCGCCGGTCCGTGCCCCGGTCGGCGGCCGGCCAGGTGCCCCGGGTGCCCCGGCTGGCCCGGGGGCTGGCCGCCGACCGCGTGCGCGGACCGCTGGGCCGGGGTGATCCGGGGCAGCTCGCTGGTCAGCCAGCGCACCGGACGGCGCTGCGCCGGCCGTCGTGCCGCCAGGAAGTCCAGCGCGATCGCCGCCGTCCAGGACTGGTCCCGGCTGCCCAGCGTCTGGCCGGTCACCGGCTGGTAGTACTCGGCGAAGTCGCAGTCGACGAGCTGGGACAGGCCGGCCAGCCGCAGCTGGTTGGCCGCCTCCTGCTCGCCGGAGCGGTTGAGCGCCCAGGCCATCAGCCAGTTGAGCACCGGCCACTGCGGGCCGCGCCAGTAGGTCTGCTCGCGGAACGCCGGCGAGGCCGGGGAGACCGAGGGAACCACCGGCCAGCGCAGCCGGGAGTGCCCGCACCAGCGGGGCCCGAGCAGCAGGTCGCGCTGCCGGCGGGTGAGCGCGTCGTCCCCGCCGCACAGCAGCGGCGCGAAACCGGCCGCGCTCTCCACGTCCAGCCACGCCCCCGTCCGCAGGTCCAGGTCGCGGGCCAGCCCGGTGTCCGGGTTCACCGAGCGCAGCACGCCGGTGCGGAAGCGCCGGGCGATCGCCCGGGACTGCTCCACCCCGCCCGCGGCGCCGCCGCCGATGCCGAGCTCCTCGCCCATGTCGGCGAGCAGGTCGCTGGCCGCGGCGAGCAGCGCCGACACCAGCACGTCGCCCATCACGAAGTCGCCGGTGGCCCGGTACACCGCGTCGTCGTAGCGGGCCCGGACCTTCTGCTCCAGCAGCCACAGGTACTTGGCGTACTCGGCGTCGGTGGGGCGCTGCGAGGGGTCGGCGACGTGCGCCAGGTCGGCCCGGACGAACGGCGGCATGTCCGGCTGCGGGTGCACCCCGGCGTAGGCGGCGTCCCAGCGCGGGGAGTCGTCCATGCCGGACTCCCAGCCGTGGTGGATCTCCACCAGGCCGTAGCTGTCGGGGTCGCGGGCGGTGGCCAGGTACTGGTGCCAGGCCAGCCACTGGTCGAAGGTCTCCCGCACGAACTCCTCGGCCAGCTCCTGGTCGGCCCCGCCCCGGCGCCGGGCGTCGTGCAGGATCCGGGACAGCGCGATGACGTGGATCGGCGGCTGGCAGATGCCCGAGGTCTGCACGCCGGCCGGGCGCGCGGCGGCGACCTGGGTGCGCCAGCGCTCCGGTCCGGGGAAGTAGTCGCTGGGCTGGTGGAACAGGATGTGCGGGATCATCCCGGTCGCCCACTGCCCGGACAGCAGGCTGCGCAGCTCGCCGAGCGCGCGCGGCACCGACACGGTGGCGATGCCGAGCGCGACGAAGCCGGCGTCCCAGCTCCACATGTGCGGGTAGAGGGTCGGCGAGGCGACGGTGAAGGCGCCCCGGTCGTTGGCGCGCAGCACGTAGCCGGCCCGGCCGGACATCAGGCCGATCTCCACCGCGCTGGGCTGGGACACCGTCATCGGGTCGCTCCTCTCGCCGTCCTGCGAGCATCCTCACCCGCGCGGGGCCGCGAGCGGCGTCCGTTCACCCGAACGTCACAGGCCGGTCGTTGACGCCACCCCGACGGGCCGTCACCGCGCGGCGGGCACCTCGTCGGGCCGGCCGCTGCCGCCCCGCCACCACGGCGCCTGGGCCAGCGCGTACAGCGCGACGCCGACCAGCAGCATCAGGCCCGAGCGCAGCCAGGTGGCGCCCTCCTGCTGCCACAGCAGCAGCAGGCACGAGCCGATCGCCAGCACCGGGACGACGACCGGCGCGGTGAAGTGGTCGGCGTCCACCCGGTCCCGGCGCAGCACCAGCACCGCGACGTTCGTGCTCAGGAAGACCAGCAGCAGCAGGAGCACGACGATGTTGGCCAGGTCGCCGAGGTCGCCGACGAGGGTGAGCGCCATGGCGACCGCGGTGGTCAGCACGATCGCCACCCACGGCGTGCGCCGGCCCGGCAGCACGGCGCCCAGCGCCGGCGGCAGCAGCCGCTGCTCGGCCAGCCCGAACACCATCCGGCTGGCCATGATCATGGTGAGCAGCGCGCCGTTGGCCACGGCGACCAGCGCGACGGCGCTGAACAGCTGGTCGGGCACCCCGATGCCGGTGGCCTGCACGACCGCCAGCAGCGGCCCTGAGGACGCGGACAGCTCGTCGGCGGGCAGCACGACCGAGGCGACCAGCCCGACCGCCACGTAGACGACGCCGGCGGTCAGCAGCGCGCCGAACAGCGCCCGCGGGTACACCCGGCGGACGTCCTGGACCTCCTCGGCGACGTTCGCCGACGTCTCGAACCCGACGAAGGAGTAGTAGGCGAGGAGCGCGGCGGCCAGCACCGCGGAGCCGGCCGACACCCCCTCGGGGAACTCGACCACCCGGCCGGGGTCGCCGTCGCCGCGGCCGAGGACGATCGCGCCGAGGACGACGACGAGCACCAGCCCGGACACCTCGACGACCGTCATCACCACGTTCGCCCGGACGGACTCCTTGATCCCGCGGGCGTTGACCAGCGCGACGACCAGCAGGAACACCAGCGCGGCCGGGACGGCCGGCACGTCGAGGAACACCGACAGGTAGTCACCGGCGAAGGCCAGCGCCAGCCCGGCCGCGCTGGTGACGCCGGCGGCGAGCATGCAGAAGCCGACCAGGAACGACACGACCGGCCGGCCGAAGGCCCGCTCGGCGAAGACCGCCGACCCCCCGGCCCGCGGGTACTTGGTGACCAGCTCCGCGTAGGAGGCGGCGGTCAGCAGCGACAGCCCGAGGGCGACCAGCATCGGCACCCAGATGGCGCCGCCCGCCTCACCGGCGATCTCGCCGACGAGGGCGTAGATGCCCGCGCCGAGGACGTCGCCGAGGATGAAGACGAACAGCAGGCGGCCGCTGACCGCTCGCCGCAGTGCGGTCTCCTCCCCGTCGGCCGGGACGGTCTGCTGCTGGTCGCGCTGGTCCACCGGGCGAGTCTCGGTGGGGCGCCGGGCACCGGCAACCGGAGCGTCCCCGTCCGGGTGACCGGCGCCCGACCGGCCCGGGGGTCAGTTCAGGGTGGCGTCGTGCGCCCGGTGGGCCTTGACGACGACGAGCACGTCACCGCTCTGCAGGGTGCCGATCAGCGGGTCGTCGAAGCGGAGCTCGCGGCCGCCGCGCTGCACCGAGAGCACCACGTCGCGCAGCTGGCGGGGGCCCAGGCCCACCTCGGACTGGGAGACCGTGCGCTGCTGCAGGTCCAGCCCGCGCCCGGAGGTCAGCAGGTCCTCCACCACGTGCACCACGCCCGGCTGGTCCGGGGACAGCCCGAGCAGCCGCCCGGACGTGGCCGAGGTGGTGATGACCGAGTCGGCGCCGGACTGCCGCAGCAGGCTGGCGTTCTCCTCCTCGCGGACGCTGGCGGTGATCGGCACGCTGGGGTTGAGCTGCCGCACGGTCAGCACGATGAGCACCGCGGCGTCGTCCCGGTTGGCGGCGACGATCACCGCCCTGGCCTTCTCCACCGACGTCCGGCGGAGCACCTCGGTGCGCCCGGCGTCGCCGAGCACGCCGGTGAGGCCGGCCGAGGTGGCCTCCTCGATGGCCCGCGGGTCGGGGTCGACGACCACGATGTGGTCGGGGGCGGTACCGGTGCTGAGCAGGGCGCGGATGGCGCTGCGGCCCTTCGTCCCGTAACCGCACACGACGACGTGCTGGCGCACGCGAGACCTCCAGCGTCGGACCCGGAACTCCTCCCGCGAGCGCGCGGTCAGCGCCTCGAGGGTGGTGCCGATGAGGATGAGCAGGAACGCGATCCGCAGGGGCGTGATCACGAGGATGTTGACCAGCCGGGCACCCGGTTCGACCGGGGTGATGTCGCCGTAGCCGGTGGTGGAGAGCGTGACGGTGGCGTAGTACGTGGCGTCCAGGACGCTGATCTCGCCGCCGTTGTTGTCGACGTACCCGTTGCGGTCGAAGTAGACGATGGCCACCGTCGCGATCAGCACGACCGAGGCGATGACCACCCGCTTCCACACCTGGCGGGCCGGTGACTCCTCGGTGTGCGCGAGGTGGACGCCGCTGTGGTCGTCGCTCAGCACGCCGGCAGCTCCTCGGTCACGGGCGGACGATAGCCGCCGCGGTGCTCGGACCGCGTCCTGCCGCGCTCACCGCCGGCGGACCAGCAGCGGCTGCGCCACCTCGGCCACCACGCCGGCCGGGTCGGAGAGCACGCCGGAGCACAGCCCGAGGCCGTCGTCGGACAGCAGGGTGCGGCAGTCCAGGTGCACCCACCCACCGGCCGGCTCGCGCAGCAGCGTGGTGGTCATGCCCGGGGGGATCGACAGCCACCCGGTCAGGTCCAGCTCGGCGGAGATGCCGTTGGCGGCGTCCGCGGCCACCAGCACCCGGGCCAGCGGGGTGAGCGGCTCGCCGGCGACCAGCGGCACCCGCACCCGGGTCCACACCGCCGCCGGGCCGGGCCGGTCGGGGGAGCCGGACGTGTACCGCCAGTCCAGCGCCCGGCCGTAGCCCCAGTCGCCCAGGTGCGGCAGCAGCAGCGTCGGGGCGGCGCCCTCCTCGGGCAGCGGCGGCGGGACGACGACCGGCGTGGTCGCCGGCGGGGTGGGACCGGTCGCCAGGTGCCAGACCCGGGCCACCGCGACGGCCCGCCCGTCCACGCTCATCCGCGCCTCGGTCAGCGCGACCCGCCGCCCCGGCCGGACGGGGGAGACCTCGACGGTCAGCTCACGGCGGGGCACGGCGCCGAGGAAGTCCACCGACACCCGGCCGGCGCGCTGCCCCGGTCCGGCGGCCGCACCGGCCAGGTGCGCCAGCAGTGCCGACGGCGGTCCGCCGTGCTGGGAGTCGGTGTCCCACGGGCTCTCGGTGGCCCGGGTGGGGGCGTAGCGGCCCTCGCCCAGCGGGAGGTAGAAGGCCTCGGCGATCTCGCTCACGCGTGCATCGTCGCCGGTCGACCCGCCGGTGGCGCACGTCACCCCCCGGAGGAGCACCGCGGGTGTGCGTCAGGATGGCCCGATGAGCGAGCAGCGCACGGCCCTGGTGCTGGGCGGCGGGGGCAT
The DNA here is from genome assembly GCF_041028285.1 of Modestobacter versicolor. Classification (GTDB taxonomy): domain Bacteria; phylum Actinomycetota; class Actinomycetes; order Mycobacteriales; family Geodermatophilaceae; genus Modestobacter; species Modestobacter versicolor_A. Next base: position 334,025 of record NZ_JABGDB010000001.1, read on the forward strand.
CACCGGGATCGCCTGGGAGATCGGCGTCATCGCCGGACTGCTCGACGCCGGCGTCGACCTGACCGGCGCCGACCTCGTCGTCGGCACCTCGGCCGGGTCGGTGGTCGGCGCCCAGCTGCGCAGCGGCGCCCCGGTGGAGGAGCTGTTCGGCAGCCAGCTGGAGCCGCCGGCCAGCGAGCGGGTCGCGCGTCTCGGCCGGGGGACGCTGGCCCGCTACGGCCTCGCGATTCTGCTGGCCCGCCGGGACGACGTCGCCTTCCGCCGCCGGGTGGGCCGGCTGGCGCGCACCGCCGCCGACACCGGCCGCACCCCGAGCGAGCAGGAGCGCCGGGAGGTGATCGGCTCCCGGCTGCGCAGCCACGAGTGGTCCGACCGGCCGCTGGTGCTCACCGCGGTCGACGCGGAGAGCGGTGAGTTCACCACCTTCACCCGCGCGTCCGGCGTCGAGCTGGCCGCCGCGGTCGCCGCGAGCTGCGCCGTCCCCGGGGTCTACCCGCCGGTGACGATCGACGGACGCCGGTACATGGACGGCGGCATGCGCTCGCCCGCGAACGCCGACCTGGCCGCCGCTTACGACCGGATCGTCGTCATCGCCCCGCTGCCCCGCGGTGCCGGGCCGATGGCCAGCGTCGACGCGCAGGTGACCGGGCTGGTCAGCCGGGTCGCCGTCGTCGCGCCCGACCAGGCGAGCCTGACCGCGATCGGCCGGAACGTGCTGGACCCGGCGGCCCGGGAGCCCTCCGCGCGGGCCGGCCGGGCGCAGGCGGCGTCGGTCGCCGACCGGGTGCGCGAGGTCTGGCACGGCTGACCCCGCACGCTCGAGCCCTGCCCACAGCGGTGGGCAGGGCTCGAGCACCGGCGGACCACCCGACCGGCACTCCACCCGACCGGCACCCCACCCGACCGGCACCCCACCCGACGAGGAGAGGACGCGCGATGACGGACCCGGTGCTCACCGAGGTGACCGACGGGGTCGGGGTGCTCACCCTGAACCGGCCGGCGGCCAGGAACGCCGTCGACCTGGCGACCACCACGGCGCTGGCCGCGGCGCTGGACGAGTTCGAGGCGCGGGACGACGTCGCCGTGCTGGTGCTCACCGGCGCCGGCGGCACGTTCTGCGCCGGCATGGACCTCAAGGCCTTCTCCCGGGGCGAGCGGCCGAGCCTGCCGGGCCGCGGCTTCGCCGGGCTGACCGAGGCGCCGCCGGCGAAGCCGCTGATCGCCGCGGTGGAGGGCTGGGCGCTGGCCGGCGGCTGCGAGCTGGCGCTGTCCGCGGACCTGGTCGTGGCCGCCCGGGACGCGCGGTTCGGCATCCCGGAGGTGAAGCGCGGCCTGGTCGCCGCCGGGGGAGGGGTGCTGCGGCTGGCCAAGACGCTGCCCTACCAGCGGGCGATGGAGATGGCACTCACCGGCGACCCGCTGCCCGCCGAGGAGGCCCACCGGTTCGGGCTGGTCAACGTGCTCACCGAGCCCGGCGGGGCGTTGGCCGGCGCCCTCGACCTGGCCGCCCGGATCACCGTGAACGGACCGCTGGCGGTGCGGGTCAGCAAGCACCTGGTCGCCGGTTCGGTGGCCTGGACCGACCGCGCGGCGCTGGACGCCCAGCGGGAGCTGGTCGGGCAGGTGCTCGCCTCGGCCGACGCCCAGGAGGGCGCCCTGGCCTTCGCCGAGAAGCGCGCCCCCGTCTGGCGCGGGGAGTGACCGCCGACGACGACATGGGTGGGGACACCCCGGGGTGAGGGCACGCTCACCGACTGTTCGGTTCCTGGACACCCCACGGCGCCCGGCCGGGGGCTGGGATCAGGGGGTGGGCCGACGGCGACGGTCGCCGCCCGAGCCCGGGGGAGCTCCCGATGAGGCGCATGTCCTGGTTGTCCGCCGCCGTGCTGACGGCCCTGCTGGCCACCTTGCTGGCCCTGGTCGTCGTCCCGAGCTCCAGCGCCACGCCACCGGGCACGCCCGACCCCGGGGCGGACGCAGCTGAGGACCTCCTGGTCATCGGCCACCGCGGGGCCTCCGGCTACCGGCCCGAGCACACCCTGGCCTCCTACGAGCTCGCCGCCCGGATGGGCGCCGACTACGTCGAGTGCGACGCCGTCAGCACCGCCGACGGGGTGCTGGTCTGCCGGCACGAGAACGAGATCTCCGGGACCACCGACGTCGCCGACCGCCCCGAGTTCGCCGACCGGCGGACCACCAGGACGGTGGACGGCGTCGAGCTGACCGGCTGGTTCACCGAGGACTTCACGCTGGACGAGCTGCGCACCCTGCGCGCGGTCGAGCGGCTGCCCGAGGTGCGGGAGGAGAACACCCTCTACGACGGGCTGTTCGCGGTGCCCACCCTGGACGAGTTCTTCGAGCTGCGGGCGGACCTGAGCGACGAGCTGGGGCGCGAGGTCGGTGCCTACGTCGAGACCAAGCACCCGACCTACTTCGACGGCATCGGGCTCTCCCTCGAGGAGCCGCTGGTGGCCGACCTGCGCGAGGCCCACCTCGACCGGCACGGCGCACCGGTGTTCCTGCAGTCGTTCGAGACGGCCAACCTGCGGGAGCTGGACGACGCGGGCGTCCGGGTGCCGCTGGTGCAGCTGCTCTCGGCCACCGGCGCCCCGGCCGACCTGGTCGCCGCCGGCGACCCGCGCACCTACGCGGACCTGTCCACCGCGGCCGGGCTGGCCGGCATCGCCGAGTACGCCGACGGCGTGGGCCCGGAGAAGGCGCAGGTCATCCCGCTGGCGGCCGACGGGACGCTGGGGGAGCCGACGTCCTTCGTGGCCGACGCGCACGCGGTCGACCTGCTGGTGCACCCGTACACGTTCCGCAACGAGAACAGCTTCCTGCCCGCCGACCTGGACGAGGGGCCCGACCCGGCGGCGTACGGCGACGCGATCGAGGAGCAGCTGCGCTTCTGGGCGGCCGGCGTCGACGGGCTGTTCACCGACAACCCGGACACCGGCGTGCTGACCCGCGCGCTGTTCCTGGAGGCCGAGCAGCCCGCAGCCTGACCCCGCGTGCGGCACCCCGTCCGGGTGGGGACGGGATGCCGGGACGTCAGGGCTGGTCGTTCAGGTGGCGCAGCAGCGTCTCGCCGACGTCGCGCAGGGCGGCGACCTGGGTGGGCGACAGCTGGTCGAACAGGTGGGTGCGGACGCTCTCCACGTGCACCGGGGCGGCCTGCTCCAGCGCGGCGAAGCCCTCGTCGGTCAGCACGGCGAGCTGGCCGCGCCCGTCCTCGGCGCAGACCTGCCGGCGCACCCAGCCGCGCTCCTCCAGCCGGGAGACGGCGTGCGAGAGCCGGCTGCGGGAGGACAGGCACCGGTCGGCCAGCTCGCTCATCCGCAGCTGCCGGCCCTCGGTCTCCGACAGCTGGACGAGGATCTCGTAGTAGGCGTGGGAGATGCCGGTCTGCTGGACCAGGTCGCTGTTGAGCCGGTCCTCCAGCAGCATCCAGCTGTACAGCCAGGCGCGCCACGCCTGCTGCTCGCCGGTGTCGAGCCAGCGGGGGGCGTCGTGCACCCTGGTCCCGGCAGCCGGGGCAGCGCCCGCCGTCCGCACCGCGGGGGACACGTCAGTCGTCATGCTGCGAGGGTACTAGCGGAATACTCAAGTCTTCAACTACGCTACGGTCCGGCGTAAGCAGTCAAACGCTCAACCACTTGGAGTCAGCATGACCACCAGCACCCAGATCCCCGGTTACGTCGTCGGCACGTGGGACATCGACGCCACGCACTCGACGGTCGGTTTCAGCGTCCGCCACATGATGGTCAGCAAGGTGCGTGGCTACTTCCGCTCCTTCTCCGGCGAGATCGTCACCGCCGCCGACCCGTCGCAGTCCACCGTGCACGCCACCGTCGACATGGACTCGATCGACACCCGGCAGGAGCAGCGGGACGCGCACATCAAGTCCGCTGACTTCTTCGACGTCGGCAACCACACCGTCATGGAGTTCCGCTCGACCGCCGTGCGCAACCACGGCGAGGACTGGGTCGTCGAGGGCGACCTGTCCATCAAGGGCATCACCAAGCCCGTCACCCTGACCCTGGAGCTCAACGGCTTCGGCCCGGACGCCTACGGCGGCACGCGCGCCGGCTTCTCCGGCAAGACCGAGATCTCCCGCAAGGAGTTCGGCGTCGACATCGACATGCCGATGGACGGCGGCGGCGTCGTCGTCGGCGACAAGATCTCCGTCGAGCTCGAGATCGAGGCCGTGCTCCGCACCGCCTGAGGAAGGACCCCGCTGCCCCCCCCACGCCTCGCGAGCTCGACGCGGGGCCCTGCAGCGGGGCCGTTCCAGCACCGCACGAGGGCCCCGGCGCACCGCGCCGGGGCCCTCGGCGTGTCCGGGACTGCCAGGCAACCCACAGGTCGGCCGGGGAACCGCAGGGGGCCGCCGCGCGACAGAACGGTCATGACGTCGCTCCGGCCCTGGGCCGCCACCGGCGCCCGGCTGCTGCTGGGCGCCGTGCTGGTCGTCGCCGGCGCGCTGAAGCTGCCCGACCCCGCGGCCGCCGAGCGGGCGGTGCGCGCCTACCGGCTGCTGCCCGAGGCGCTGGTCGGCCCCACGGCCTTCGGCCTGCCGGTGCTGGAGATCGCCGTCGGACTGGCCCTGCTCGCCGGCGTGTTCGTCCGGACGGCGGCGCTGGCGGCGGCCGCGCTGATGGTCGTGTTCCTGCTCGGGGTGGGCTCGGCCTGGGCGCGCGGGCTGCAGATCGACTGCGGCTGCTTCGGCGGTGGCGGCGAGGTCGCGGCGGGGGAGACCGGCTACCCCGGCGAGGTCGCCCGGGACGCCGCCCTGCTGCTCGTCGCACTGGCGCTGGCCCGGTGGCCCGCGTCCCGGCTCGCGCTCGGCGGGCACTCGGAGAGGGAGTTCGCAGATGTCCGGTGAGTCCAAGCGAGCGGCCGCCCGTCAGCGGATCGCCGAGAAGCGCGCCGCGGAGGCCGCCGCCCGGGCCGCCGCCGAGCGCCGGCGCCGCACCGTCGTCGGCGGGGTGACCGCGGCCCTCGTCCTGGTGCTGGTCCTGGTCGTGGTGGTCGTGGTGCAGACCCGGCGCACGTCGACGGCCCTCGACGCCGCCGCACCGGCCGGCACGGTAGCCGGCGGCACGGCCTTCGCGGTCGGCGAGGCAGACGCACCGGTCACGCTCACCGTCTACACCGACTACCAGTGCCCGGTCTGCCAGCGGTTCGAGGAGACCAACGGCGACACCCTGGACCAGCTGGTCGCCGACGGGCAGGTCCTCCTCGAGCAGCGACCGATCGCGATCCTGGACCGGTTCTCCACCACCGACTACTCCACCCGGGCGCTCAACGCCGCCGCGGTGGTCGCCGACCAGGCCGGGACCGGGGCCTTCGACCAGTTCTCCGACCTGCTGTTCGCCGACCAGCCCGCGGAGGGCGGCGCCGGGCTGTCCGACGACCAGCTGGTCGGGTACGCCGCGCAGGCCGGGGCCACCGGCGAGGCGGTCGAGCAGGGCATCCGCGACCTGCGGTTCGAGGACTGGACCGCCCAGGTCACCGAGGCGGCCAGCCGGGCCGGCGTCACCGGCACCCCGACGGTGCTCGTCGACGGGGAGCCGCTCGACAACGGCAGCCAGCTGACCCCCGAGGGCATCACCGCGGCCGTCGAGGCCGCCGCCCGCGGCTGAGCCGGCTGGGACACTGGTGGACATGTCGACCTCCACCCTCGCCCGCGTGCAGACCCGCTTCCCGTCCGCCGTGGCCGTCGCCGTCGGGCTGGCGGCCGGCTTCGGCGTCGCGCAGGGCACCGGCGTCCGGGCGCTGGGCGGGCTGGTGTTCGCCGCGGGCGGGCTGGCCGCCGGGTGGCTTTGGTACCGCCGCCGCGGCCCTGCCGTCGCCGCCGTCCTCGCCGCCGTCTACGTGGCCGCCTTCGTGCTCGCGCACGTGCTCGCCCTCGGCGTCGGCTGGCCGTCGTGGCTGGCCGTCGGGGTGGTCACGGCCGCGGCCGCCGTGCTGTCCTGGGTCGTCGCGGACCGGACGGCGTCCTGAGGCCTCGGTCCAGAGGCTCGTCCCGAGCCTGCGAGGGACGAGGGGGACCGAGGTCCTCCGAGAGTGGGGGACGGGTCACAACGGGACCGAGGACGCCCCGGCGTCCCGTACCCTGGGCGGGAAGGTCTCGGCCCGCGCGGTCGTTGACCCAGTGTCGCGCGCCGCAGCGCGCAGACCCCACGCGATCTCCTGAGGTGCCTCTCCGCATGCCCACCCGCAACGACCTGCGCAACGTGGCGATCATCGCCCACGTCGACCACGGCAAGACCACCCTGGTCGACGCCCTGCTCCGGCAGGCCGGTGCCCTCGGGCGCTCCAAGGGCGAGGGCACCGACAACGACTCGACGCAGGACCGGGTCATGGACTCCGGCGAGCTCGAGCGCGAGCGCGGGATCACGATCCTCGCCAAGAACACCGCGATCCACCTGCACGACGAGGACGGCAACCCCGTCATCGTGAACATCGTCGACACCCCGGGCCACGCCGACTTCGGTGGCGAGGTGGAGCGCGCGCTGTCCATGGTCGACGGCGTCTGCCTGCTCGTCGACGCCTCCGAGGGCCCGCTGCCGCAGACCCGCTTCGTGCTGCGCAAGGCGCTGGCCAAGGGGATGCCGGTCATCCTCGCGGTCAACAAGACCGACCGGCACGACGCCCGCATCGAGGAGGTCGTCGACGAGACCTACGAGCTCTTCCTCGAGCTGCTCGAGGACGCCGGCCTGCCCGCCGAGACCCTCGAGTTCCCGATCGTCTACTGCAACGGCCGCACCGGCCAGGCCTCGCTGAACAAGCCGGAGAACGGCACCGTCCCGGACAGCCCCGACCTCGGCCCGCTGGTCAAGACGCTGCTGGACACCGTGCCGGCGCCGGTCTACGACGCCGAGGAGCCGCTGCGCGCGCAGGTCACCAACCTCGACGCCTCGCCCTACCTCGGCCGGCTCGCGCTGCTGCGCATCCACTCCGGTGAGATGAAGAACGGCCAGCAGGTCGCCTGGTGCAAGGCCGACGGCACGATCCAGCGGGTCAAGCTCACCGAACTGCTCGTCACTGAGGGCCTCACCCGCACCTCGGCCGAGAGCGCGGGCCCCGGCGACCTGGTCGCCGTCGCCGGCATCCCGGACATCGGCATCGGGGACACCCTCGCCGACCCGAACGACCCGCGGCCGCTGCCGGCGATCACGGTCGACGAGCCGTCGATCTCGATCACCATCGGCATCAACACCAGCCCGCTGTCGGGCAAGTCGGGCAAGAAGCTCACCGCCCGGCTGATCAAGAACCGGCTGGACCAGGAGCTCGTCGGCAACGTCTCGGTGCGCATGCTGCCCACCGAGCGCCCCGACACCTGGGAGATGCAGGGCCGCGGTGAGCTCGCGCTCGCCATCCTGGTGGAGCAGCTCCGCCGCGAGGACTTCGAGCTCACCGTCGGCCGCCCGCAGGTCGTCACCAAGGAGATCGACGGCAAGCTGCACGAGCCGGTCGAGCGGGTCACGATCGACACCCCGGGCGAGTACGTCGGCACGCTGACCCAGGCGCTGGCCGTCCGGCGCGGGCGGATCGAGAACCTGGTGCACCACGACACCGGCTGGGCGCGGATGGAGTACATCGTCCCCTCGCGCGGCCTGATCGGCTTCCGCACCGAGTTCCTCACCGAGACCCGCGGCACCGGCGTGCTGAACCACAACCTCGAGGGCTACGAGCCGTGGCTGGGCGACATGCGCGCCCGCCCGACCGGCTCGCTGGTGGCCGACCGCAGCGGCGTCGCCACCACCTACTCGATGTTCTCGCTGCAGGAGCGCGGCCAGATGATGGTCGAGCCCGGCACCGAGGTCTACGAGGGCATGATCGTCGGTGAGAACTCCCGTCCGGACGACATGGACGTGAACATCACCAAGGAGAAGAAGCTCACCAACATGCGCAAGTCCACCTCCGAGGAGCTGGAGCGGCTCATCCCGCCGCGGACCCTCAACCTGGAGCAGGCGCTGGAGTTCTGCGCCGAGGACGAGTGCGTGGAGGTCACCCCCGGCTTCGTACGGGTGCGGAAGGTCGAGCTGGACCAGACCATCCGCGGCCGCTCCCGCAACCGGAAGCCCAAGCCCTGACGCCGCGCCCCTGCCGGGGCGCTGCCGCCGAACGCCGTCGTCCCACCCCGGGACGGCGGCGTTCGCCGTTCCCGGGCGCCGACCGGTCGATCATCGGCGTCCGCCCGGCCGGGACGGCGTGTCGGCCGCCGGATGCCGATGATCACGCTAATTCGGCGGGACCGATGTGGTGAGAGTTGTCGGTCGGTCACGGTCGGTGAGGACCGGCCGGGGCGGTGCGACAGCGGCGCCGCACCCCCTCGTGGCGCACCGGGGTGTCGCGCACCGGCTCGTACGTTCCGGTCGGGAGAGGTGGGCGCGGCTGGGGAAGGCCGCGCGCGCCTGGGGGAGTGAGTGCGAGAGGTGGTCGGGGAACCGATGACGGTGCAGCGGGCTGCGGGTTTCCGGAACGGCATCGACGTGCGGGTGCGGCTGCGCTCCGGTGCGCCGGCGCTGGACGTCGCGTTCGACGGCGCGTGGTGGCCGCGCAGCCGTGACCTGGGCGCCGAGCTGCCCGAGCTGGTCGCCGCGCTGGCCAAGCTCGGCGTGCGGGTCGAGCGGTTCACCTACCCGGTCGACGCCTGGGAGCACGAGGTGCAGCGCAAGGTGGTCGTCGGTGGGCGGACCGTGCGCACCGGGGCGTTCCGCAGCATGGACCAGCAGCTGGTCTCGCTGGTGGCCGACGACGGCCGGCGGATCGACCTGGTGGTGGTGCCGCCGGAGGCCGACGCGCTGACCGGGGTGCGCGCCCTGCGGCTCGCCGGGCTGCGCGAGGACTCCAGCAGCCCCCAGCGGGTGCTGGCCGCCGCCGGCTCCCGGCCCCGGCCCGAGGTCGTCCCGATCACCGGCGTCCGCGCCGGCTGACGACGCCCGCCCGGGGCCGGCCCGGCGTCCGGGCCGGCCCCGGCGGGACGTCGGCAGGTCAGCGGCGGCGGGCCCGGACGACCTCGTCGGCGGAGTGGCCGTGGCCGTGCTCGTCGTCCGCGCGCGGCCGCAGCTCGGCCACGACGACCTCCCACTCGGCCGGGTCGAGGTCGGCCACCACCTCGGTGGCGCGGGCGAAGCGGTCGGCGCCCCACCGGGCCGCCCGCTCCTCGTCGTAGGGGTGCCCCACCCAGAGCAGCGTGCCCCCCGGGGCGACGGCCGAGGCCAGCCGCGCCACGACGCGGCTCCGCTGGTCACCCGTGGGGTGCAGGAAGTGGGCGGTGACCAGGTCGTAGGCGGCCGCCGGTGGCTGCCAGCCGTCGACGTCGCCGCGCACCCACTCCACCCGTTCGGCCAGCCCGGCGGCGGCGGCGTGCTCCGCAGCGCGGGCCAGCGCGACCTCGGACCAGTCCAGTCCGGTCACCTGCCAGCCGCGGCCGGCCAGCCACAGCACGTCGCCGCCCTCGCCGCAGCCCACGTCCAGCGCCCGGCCCGGCGGGAGGTCGGCCGCCTCCGCCGTCAGCGGCGGGTTGGCCCGGCCGCTCCACAGCGCCGGGGCGTCCCGGTAGCGCTCCTCCCAGGAGGCGAGGTCGTGGCCGTTCGACGCCGGCTGGTGCTCGTGGTCGCTCACGGTGCCCTCCTCAGATCCCGTGGCGCCGGTCGCCCAGCACCATGTCGCACAGCTCGCGCTCGGTCCTCGCCGAGAACACCGCGCGGGCGGCGACCGCCCGGCGGGTGTCCTCGGTGATCAGGTCGGCGTTGATCATGGCACCGGCGTTCAGCCCCGCGGCGGCCGAGCTGATCACCTGGGCGCGCAGGTCGGTGACGTTGCCGGCCACCCACACGCCGGGGACGGCGGTGGCGCCGGAGGGGTCCGCGGGCACGGCGCTGCCGACCACGTGGCCGGCCATCTCCTGGTCCACGGCCGCGACGCCGAGGGACTCCAGCACGGCGGACCGGGCGGTGAACCGGGGCGCGACGACGACGGCCGCCCGGGGGACCACCTGCCCGGAGGCCAGCCGCACGCCGGACAGCTGCTCGCCGGCGGACTCCACGGCGACCACCTCACCGGTGACCACCGCGATCCCACGGGCCGCCAGCTGCTCCCACTCGTCGTCCGACGGCTCGGGGCCGGTGTGCAGGAAGAGGGTGACGTCGGCGCTCCACTGCCGCCACATCAGCGCCTGGTGGGCGCCGAACGGGCCGGTGGAGAGGACGCCGATCGGCTGGTCGCGCACCTCCCAGCCGTGGCAGTACGGGCAGTGCAGGACGCCGCGGCCCCACTGCTCGCGCAGCCCGCGCACCGTCGGCAGCTCGTCGACCAGCCCGGTGGTGACCAGCAGCCGGCGGGCCTGCACCGACCGGCCGTCGGCCAGGTCGACCACGAACCCGTCGGGCACCGGCCGGGCGGCCACCGCCTCGCCGGGCTCGACCTCGGCGCCGTACCCGGTGACCTCCGCGCGGCCGATGGCCGCCAGCTCGGCCGGCGGGGTGCCCTCCCGGCCCAGGTAGTTGTGCACGTGGCCGGCGGGTGCGTTGCGCGGTGCCCCGCTGTCGACCACCAGCACCGACCGGCGTGCCCGGGACAGCGTCAGTGCCCCGCTCAGCCCGGCGGCGCCCCCGCCGATGACCACGACGTCGTACTGCTGCTCCATGGCTGCTCCTCGGTTCGTCCGGCCGGTCGCCGGGTGGCGACCGCCGTGCACCGAGACTGCAGCCATGGAGCAGCCGATGACAAACATCCTTGCCAGACTGGCAAAGGTGGCCGAGACCGTCAGTCCTTCGGGGCGCTCGGCCGGCCGGCCCGGACCTCCTCGCGGAGCAGCGGGGCGACCGCGTTGGCCGGTTCGGGCTGCTGGGCTCCGGCGGCCGGGGCCTCGCTCCGCTCCACGGCGCGCTCGCGGCGGTGCTCGCGGACCGACCAGGCCACCGCGGCGGCCCAGACCAGGTAGATGACCGCGTAGACGGCGTACCGGACGCCGGCCGGGGCGCCGATCCAGTCGCTCTTCAGCAGGCTGGTCGCGTTGGTCAGCACGATCATCCCGCCCACACCGGCACCGAGCAGTCGCGGCGGGACGAAGCGGACCAGCCAGGCGGCCACCGGCGCTGCGATGAGCCCGCCGGCGAGCAGTCCGGCGACCCAGACCAGGTTGATGCCCTGGTTCCCGAGGGCGAACAGGAAGCCGAGGCTGGCGGCGACCGAGACCAGGAACTCGGACGTGTCGACCGAGCCGATCGTCTTCCGCGGGGACATCCGGCCGCTGGCCAGGATGGCCGGGGTGCTGACCGGGCCCCAGCCCCCGCCACCGGTGGCGTCGATGAAACCGGCCGTGAGGCCCAGCGGGGCGAGGAACCGCTTGCGCATCGGCTTGCCGAGCTGGCGCTTGTCGATGCCGCGCAGGGTGAACCGGGCGAGCAGGTAGACGCCGAGGCCCAGCAGGATCAACGACATCACCGGGGCGGCGACCTCGGTGGAGAGCTTCGACAGCACGGTGGCGCCGGCGAAGGCGCCGATGGCGCCCGGGACGCCGATCTTGGCGACGACCTTCCAGTCGACGTTGCCGAAGCGCCAGTGCGACAGCCCCGAGGCCAGGTTGGTGCCGATCTCGGCCAGGTGGACGGTGGCCGAAGCGGCGGCCGGGTTGGTGCCGATGGCCAGCAGCAGCGTGGTGGAGGTGACGCCGTAGCCCATGCCCAGGCTGCCGTCGACGAGCTGGGCGCCGAGGCCGGCCAGGGCGAGCAGGATCAAGGTCTTCACGTGGATGTGCTCCGGAGTTCGAGGGGGCGGGCGCGCGAGGGCGCAGCAGACCGCGGGGAACTGGGGCGCCGGACGGCGCGCGGGGAGTTCAGCAGCCGCGACAGGCGGCGGTGCTGACCCGGAGCAGGTCGACGTGCAGGCGGCTCACCAGGAGGTCGCCGGGGAGCGCGGCAGTCGTCGACACGGGTCCATGTCTACCATCCCGGTAGGGATTGTGGGCAACCGGGCCGGGATGTGCCCCACCTCTCGCTCAGCGGGCCGAGTCGGCCTTGAGCGTGTCCCGGCCGATGGTCCACCAGGCGAGGCCCCCGCCGGCGGCCATCAGCACCGCACACACCACCATCGCCGTCCGGAAGCCGTCGCTGAAGGTGGCCGGCTCGGTGTAGTCGTCCCCGGAGAGCCCGACGACGACCGGCAGCGCCGCCACCGCCAGCAGCTGGGCGGCCCGGGCCACGGCGTTGTTGACCCCGCTGGCCACCCCGGCCAGGTGGTCCGGGGCGGCGTCCAGCACGGTCGCGGTGAGCGGGGCGACCAGCAGCGCGAGGCCGACCCCGCTGACCAGCGACCCGGGCAGCACGTCGACCCAGTAGGAGCTGCCCGCCCCGACCCGGGTGAGCCACAGCACGCCGGCGGCGGCCACCAGCGGCCCCAGCGTCATCGGCAGCCGGGCGCCGACCCGCTGCGCGAAGGCGCCGGCCCGGGCCGACAGCAGGCTGAGCACCACGATCGAGGGGATCATCGCCGCCCCGGCCGCCGTGGCGCTGTAACCGAGCACGGTCTGCAGCTGGAGCACCAGGAAGAAGGAGAAGCCGCCGAGGGCGCCGTAGACGGCGAAGGTGCTCAGGTTGGCCCCGGTGAACTCCCGGTCGGCGAACACCCCGGTCGGCAGCATCGGCTCCCGGGCCCGGCGCTCGCGGACGACGAAGGCCACCCCGGCCAGCACGCCGACGATCGCCGCGACCCACACCTGCGGCCGGCCGGGTCCGTCGCCGGCGGAGATCAGCGCGTAGGTGACCCCGGCCAGGGCGAGCGCGCCCCATACCGCGCCGGGGGCGTCGAACCGGCCGGTGCGGTGCGGGTCCCGGCTCTCCGGCACGTGCCGGACGGCGACCAGCACCACGACGACGGCGAGCGGTGCGTTGACCAGGAACACCCAGCGCCAGCTCACCGCGTCGACCAGGAACCCGCCGAGGAAGGGGCCGACCAGCCCGGCCACCCCGCCGAAGGCCGACCAGGCACCGATCGCCCGCGGCCGGTCGGCGTGCGGGAAGGAGGACTGGATGATCGCCAGGCTGCCCGGGGTGAGCAGCGCCCCGCCGATGCCCTGCAGCACCCGCATCGCCACCAACTGGCCGGTGGTCTGGGCCAGCCCGCAGCCCAGCGAGGCGGCGGCGAACCACACGGTGCCGACGACGAACACCCGGCGCCGGCCGTACCGGTCGCCCAGCGCGCCGCCGAGCAGGATCAGCGAGGCCAGCGCGAGGGTGTAGCCGCTGAGGGTCCACTGCAGGCCGGCCAGCCCGGCGCCCAGGTCGCGGCCGATGGCCGGCAGCGCGACGTTGACCGCGCTGGCGTCCAGCATCGCCATGCCGGAGGCGAGCACCGTCGCCAGCAGCACCCACCGCCCGGGGGCGGTGCCGAGCCGCACGGGTTCGACGGCGACCGGGCCGACCGGGTCGGGCTCCGTCCCCTCGGTCGGGGACGCGGTCATGTGTCCTTCCTAGCCCACGATCGCGTTCGTGACGAAGAACGTGAGCGCGGCCACCATCCCCGCGGCCGGCAGCGTCACGACCCAGGCGACCACGATGTTGCCGGCCACGCCCCAGCGCACGGCCGACAGCCGCCGGGTGGCGCCGACGCCCATGATCGACGTCGTCGTGATGTGGGTGGTCGACACCGGCACGGCGAAGACCGTCGCGGTGGTGACCATGACGCTGGAGGCCACCGTCTGGGCGGCGAAGCCACCGGCCGGGGTGAGCTGGATGATCCGGCGGCCCAGCGTGCGCATGATCCGGAAACCGCCGGCGTAGGTGCCCGCGCTGATCGCCAGGGCGGCGGCGAGGATGACCCAGAACGGGACCTCGAAGGTGTCGATCTCCCCGGCCGTGACCAGCGCGAGGGTGATGATCCCCATCGTCTTCTGCGCGTCCTGCATGCCGTGCCCGAGCGCCATGGTCGCCGAGCTGACGATCTGGGCGTAGCGGAAGCCGCGGTTGGCCTTGTGCGCGTTGGCCCGCCGGAAGCTCCACAGCACCGCGAGCATGAACAGGTAGCCCAGCCCGAAGCCGATGAGCGGGGCGAGCACCATCGGGATGACGACCTTGTCCAGGATCCCCATCCACTGCACCGAGTGGGCGGCGGCGAGCGCGGCGCCCACCAGCCCGCCGATCAGCGCGTGCGAGGACGACGAGGGCAGCCCGAAGTACCAGGTGATGAGGTTCCACACGATCGCGCCGATGAGCGCGGAGAAGACCAGTTGCAGGCCCTCGCCGCCGGTCGGGGTGTCGATGATCCCGGCGCCGACGGTCTTGGCCACGCTCGTGGAGATCAGCGCGCCGACCAGGTTCATCACCGCGGCCAGGGCCAGCGCGGCCCGCGGGGTGAGGGCCTTGGTCGAGACGGCGACCGCGATCGAGTTGGCCGCGTCGTGGAAGCCGTTGGTGTAGTCGAACGCCAGGGCGACGACGACGATGACGATGAGTGCCAGGAAGAGCCCGTCCATGCGCGGGTCAGGACTCCTTGACGGCGATCGTCTCGACGACGTTCGCGACGTGCTCGAAGGCGTCGGCGGCCTCCTCGAGCTGGTCGGCGACCTCCTTCAGCTTGAGGATCTCCAGGGCGTCGAACTCCCCGGAGTACAGCCGGGACAGCAGCCGGCGGTAGAGCTTGTCCGCCTCGTTCTCCAGCCGGTTGACCTCGATCCAGTAGTCGGCGAGGTCCTTCATCGAGCGCAGCCGCGGCATCGACTCGGCGGTGACCTGGGCGCAGCGCTGCAGCAGCGCCACCTGCTGGCCCATCTCCGCCGGCAGCGTGCCGAGCTTGGTCAGCACCACCAGGTCCGCGGCCGCCTCGATGGCGTCCATCACGTCGTCCAGGTCGCTGGCCAGGTTGTAGATGTCCTCCCGGTCGAACGGGGTGACGAAGCTGGAGTTCACCTGCCGGAAGATCGCGTGCGTCGCCTGGTCGCACTTGTGCTCCAGGTCGCGCAGCCGGCTGCCCAGCTCCTCGCGGCGGGTGTGCTCGTGCACGAACTCGCTCAGGACGTCGGTGGCCTCGACCAGGTTCTCCGCCGAGGCGGTGAACATGTCGTAGAAGCTCGAGTCCTTGGGTGTGAGGCGGAAGGCCACGCGGTGCTCCGGAGGTGATGGCGGCTGAGGTGGCCGTCCACCCGCTCGGGCAGGCGACCCCGGGGAGCATAGGTCTCCCTGCGTTCACCGTCCGTTCACCCGTGCGTTGCGATCGCCGGGAACTGGACGGACCCCGCCGACGACTGTTCTCCCGTGCAGCACCCCGACCGGCAGCAGGCCCGCGCGTGAGGCGGTCCCTCGGCACCGTCCTCCTGCTGTTCGTGCTGCTCGGGGCGGGTCTGCTGCTCGACGTGGGCACCGCCCGCCCGGCGTCCGCGCACGCGAGCGTGGTCACCAGCACCCCCGCGGACGGCGCCCGGCTGGACACCGCCCCCGACGTGGTCACCCTCGAGTTCGACGAGCCGGTCTCGCTGGGCGCCGGGTACGCCCGGGTGCTCGACGGCGACGGCGAGCGGGTCGACACCGGGGCGGCCGAGGTGCGGGGCGACGTGGTCACCGTGCCGCTGGAGCCCGACCTGCCCGAGGCCGGCTACGTCGTCACCTACCGGGTCGGTTCGGCCGACTCGCACCCGGTGTCCGGGGCCTTCTCCTTCGTCGTCGGCGACGGCGAGCTGGTGCCCGCCGGGTCGGTCGGCACCGGCGACGACGGCGACCCGGTCGTGGGCACGCTGCTCCCGCTGGCCCGCTGGGTCGGCTACGCCGGGCTGGCGCTGGGCGTCGGCGTCCCGCTGGCGCTGGCCACCTGCTGGCCCGGGGGCTGGGCGTCGCCCCGGCTGCGCCGCGCGGCGCTCGGCGGACTGGTCGCGGTCGCCGCCGGTGCGGGGCTGCTCCTGCTCCTGCAGGGCCCCTACGCTGCCGCGGCCGGGCTGGGCTCGGTCACCGACCCCGACCTGCTCGGCGCCACCCTCGGCTCCGGCTACGGCCGCACGCTGCTGGTCCGGGCCGGCCTGGCGCTGGTGCTGGCCGCCGTCCTGGCCCGGAGCTGGCGGCGCGGGCGCGCCCCCGGGCCCGGCGTGCAGGTGGGCGCCGGGGCGGTCGCGGTGGCGCTGGTGGTGGCGGTCGCCGCCGTCGGGCACCCCGTCGCCGGCTCCCTCCCGGTGCTGGCCGTGGCGGTGGCCGCCGTGCACGTCGCCGCGATGAGCGGCTGGCTCGGCGGCCTGACCGTGCTGTTCGCCGGCCTGCTCCGGGGGACGACGCCGCGCGCCGAGCTGGACGCCGCCCTGCCGCGCTGGTCCCGGTTGGCCGGGGGGTTCATCGGCGCGCTGGTGGTCAGCGGGGTGCTGCAGGCGGTGCGCGAGGTCGGCTCCTTCTCCGGTCTGGTGTCCACCACCTACGGCTGGGTGCTGGTCGGCAAGCTCGCCCTGGTGCTGCTGGTGCTGGTCGCCGCGCTGGTGGGCCGGGACTGGGTGCACCAGCGCATCGGCGGCGGCCGCCGGCCGGGCGGGTCCCGCCGCCGCGTGGTGGCCCAGGCGTTCGCCGCCGGTGCGGCGGAGGAGCCGCCGGCGCAGCTGGGGGTGTTCCGCCGCGCGGTGCTGGTCGAGCTGGCCGGCGCGGTCGTCGTCCTGGTGCTGTCGGCGGTGCTGGTCAGCCAGGTGCCGGCCCAGGCGTCGATGGCCACCCCGGTCGACGTCACCGTCCCGCTCCGGTCGGCGGCCGGCACGGAGGGCACCGGGAGCGTCCAGCTCACCGTCGACCCGGCCCGGCCGGGCGCCACCACCGTGCACGTGTACCTGCTCGACGCCGAGGACCGGTTGGTCCAGCCGCGCCAGATCGCGGTGACCCTGACCGAGCTCGCCCAGCAGATCGGCCCGCTCGACCTCGACCTCGCCCCTGCCGGCCCCGGCCACTACGTCGCCGAGCCGTCCTTCCCGTCCGCCGGCAGCTGGACGCTGACCGTGAACGTGCGGCTCGACGAGTTCACCGCCGTCACCGCCAGCACCGTCTTCCCGGTGCGCTGACCCCTGCGCACCCCACCTCGATCCAGGAGAACGATGAACCCGGCCCGTCCTGCCCGCCCCGCCTCCCGCCTCGCGGTCGTGCTGCTCACGCTCACCGGGCTGCTCGTCGCCGGCACCGGCGTCGCCTCGGCCCACGTGCGGGCGTCGTCGTCCGACGCGTCGCCGGGCGGGTACGGCAAGGTCACCTTCCGGGTGCCGAACGAGAGCGACACCGCGAGCACGGTCGCGCTGCGCATCCAGCTGCCCACGGACACGCCGCTGGCCTCGGTGCAGGTGCAGCCGGTGGCCGGCTGGACCGCCGAGCTCACCACCACCCCGCTCGACCCGCCGGTGACCACCGACCACGGGGACACCCTCGACGAGGCCGTCTCCGTGGTCGAGTTCCGGGCCGACGCGGGCGGCGGCATCGCGCCGGGCCAGTTCCAGGAGTTCGCGCTGTCCGGCGGGCCGTTCCCGGAGGCCGACGCGCTGTCCTTCCCGACCGTGCAGACCTACAGCGACGGTGCGGAGTCCGCCTGGATCGAGCCGACGGTCGACGGGCAGCCGGAGCCGGAGAGCCCGGCCCCGGTCCTGATGCTCACCTCCGGCGCGGCCGAGCCGGCGGCGGTCGACGAGGCGTCGTCCGCCACCGACGACGGCGGCAGCGACGGCACGGCGACGGTCGCGCTGGTGCTCGCCGTCCTCGGGCTGCTCGCCGGCCTTTCCGGTCTCCTCCTCGGCCTGGCCGCGCGCCGACGTACCGTGTCCTCGTGAGTGCTGCCTCCCGTACCGCCCGGACCGGACTGCCCGCGCTCGGGCTGGTGGCCGGTCTGCTGCTCGCCGGCTGCGGGGGTGACGCCGACGCCGCCGCCGAGGAGCACGACCACTCCGGCGGCGGCGTGGCCAGCCTGGAGACCACCGACGGCGGCGTCTACGAGGGCCTGGAGCTGCCCGAGCCGTTCCTGAAGCCGGAGTTCACCCTCACCGACACCTCGGGCGCGGAGTACGACTTCGGCGCGCGCACCGGCGCCGGTCCGACGCTGCTGTTCTTCGGCTACACGAACTGCCCCGACGTCTGCCCGACCACGATGGCCGAGATCGGGGTGGCGCTGGGCACCGTCGACCCCGCCCTGGCCGCCGAGACCTCCGTGGTCTTCGTCACCACCGACCCGGCCCGGGACACCCCCGAGGTGCTGGGCGAGTACCTGGGCCGGTTCGACGCCGGCCTGCCCACCCGGTTCGTCGGGCTCACCGGCGACCAGGCGCAGGTCGAGCAGGCGCAGTTGGCCGCCGGCGTGCCGCTGGCCCAGGACGACGGGCAGAGCCACTCGACGTACCTGCTGCTCTACGGCACCGACGGCGAGGCCGACGTCCTCTTCGACGCGGAGAACAGCCCCAGCGACATCGCCCACGACCTGGCGCTGGTCGCCGCCGAGTGACCCGGTCGGGCCCCGCGGCCCGCCGGTGAAGGTGTCGACATGTCGCCTCGTCGACACCGGCTCCGAGGTGACCGGGAGCATCAGCGCGGCGTGTCCTGACGAACACGCCGGGTAGCGAATTACAAGACTGTCATTCAGTGTTTCGATACCTGCCGAGCTCCGGAACGGGGACGCCGGACGCGATCGAGGGGCAGGCACTGTGGGTTCGAGGAACACCGGCACGATCGTCCGAGAGCACCGGACCGCGGTCGAGCCCCTGTCCTCGGGCGAGGTCCCCGTACCCGCCGCCACCCTCGCCGCCGCGTCGACGCGGGCCCGTCGCCGTCGTCCGGTCGTCGCCCGGCGTCGTCCCGCGGCCCTGCTCGCCGCGCTGGTCGCCGGCGGCCTGGCCGCTGGGCTGATCGGCACCCAGGCGCTCCCGTCGGCCGGCGCCGACGACACCCTCGCCGTGGCCGACCTGCTCGGTTCCGACCCCGAGGGCCTGCTGGAGATCGAGCCGCTCAGCCCGCACGAGGCGATCACCGAGGTCGAGGCCCGGGCCCGCCTCGAGGAGGTCGCCGCCAGCCGCGCCGAGCGCGCCGCCGAGGAGCAGGCGGCCGCCGAGGCCGCGGCCGAGGCCGCCCGGCCCGAGGTCGTGGCCCCGGTGGACTCCTCCCGGATGACGACGTGCTTCTGCATGCGCTGGGGGACGATGCACTGGGGCATCGACCTCGCCGCGCCCATGCTCACCCCCGAGTACTCGGTCGAGGACGGCGTGGTGCTGCGCGCCGGTGCGGCCAGCGGCTACGGCCTGGCCGTCTACATCCTGGGCGTGAGCGGCGACGTCACCGTGTACGGGCACATGGAGAAGATCCTGGTCGGCGCCGGTGACGTGGTCAGCGCCGGGGACCGGATCGCGCTGCTGGGCAGCCGTGGCCAGTCGACCGGCCCGCACCTGCACTTCGAGGTGCACCGCGGCGGCATGGAGGGCAAACGCGTCGACCCGGTGGCCTGGCTCCGGGACCGCGGCGTCGAGCTCTGACCGTCAGACGTCCCGCGTCGCGGCGGCGACCAGGGTGGGCAGCACCAGCCCGACGTGGAACGGCAGCAGGACGGCGGCGGTGAGCACGCCGGTGTCGGGCGCGGCCCAGCCGGCCACCAGCCAGAGGGCGACCGCGGCGAGCTCCAGGGTGAGCAGCCCGAAGCCGAGCCGGTAGGCGCGGGCGTACGCCTCGCCGCGCAGCTGCCACTGGCGCTCGTCCAGCGCCTCCGCGGGCAGCTCCTCGATGCCGCGGGTGCTCGCCTTGAGCGCGCCCAGGCAGAGCACGAACGCCACCACGACCAGCGTCAGCCCGATGGCGGCGGCGACCGGAGCGGTGTCGACCAGCACGAACAGCGCCGCCTCGACCACGAGCAGCCCGCACAGGGCGGCCGCCAGCAGCCGTCGGGCGCGGGTCGTGCGGAGGGACTCGAAGCGCGGGTCGTCGAGGCGCTCGGCTCGTCGCTGGACGCGGGTGGGGGTGCTCATCGGACCTCCTGGGTGCCGTAGACCTGCTCGGACAGGGTGCGGAACGGGGTGAGCGAGAAGACCGCCTCCACCGGGAGGGCGAAGACGGCGGCCAGGCGCAGGGCGAGGGTGGCGCTGGGGCTGTACTCGCCCCGCTCCAGGTAGCCGATGGTCTGGTAGTGCACGCCGACGGCGTCGGCCAGCTCCTGGCGGGACAACCCCCGCTCGGTGCGCAGCACGGTCAGCCGGTTGAACAGCTCCGGCTCATCGGAGCGCTTGCGCGGTGCCATGTAGCAAAAGTACTACAGACAACCGTGGACGAGCTACTTCAGGCGCGCCGTCGAGTGCGGTTTCGCGCGTCTATGCGCGCCGGGCGGCGGGAGGGTCCGGGACGAAGCGGTAGCCCATCCCGGGCTCGGTGTGCAGGTACCGCGGGTGCGCCGGGTCCGGCTCCAGCTTGCGGCGCAGCTGCGCCAGGTAGACCCGCAGGTAGTTGGTCTCCCGCTCGTAGGCCGGCCCCCACACCGACTGCAGCAGCTCCCGCTGGCCGACCAGCCGGCCCGGCGCCCGCACCAGCTCCGACAGCAGCGCCCACTCGGTCGGGGTCAGCCGCACCGGGACGCCGTCCACCGTCACCTGCCGGGCGGCCAGGTCGACGGTGAAGTGGTCGGTGACCACCTGCGCGGTACCGGTCTCGGGGCTGCCGCGGCGCACCGCCGCGCGGAGCCGGGCGAGCAGCTCGGCCATGTCGAAGGGCTTGGTCACGTAGTCGTCGGCGCCGGCGTCCAGCGCGGCGACCTTGTCCCGGCTGTCGGCCCGCGCCGACAGGACCAGCACCGGGCCGGTGAACCAGGGGCGCAGCCCGGCGAGCACCTCGGTGCCGTCCAGGTCGGGCAGCCCCAGGTCCAGCACGACGACGTCCGGGTGCGCCGCGGCGGCCTCGCGCAGCGCCGTCGTCCCGTCGGGTGCGGTGACCACCTCGTGCCCGGCGGCGCGCAGGCTGATCCGGAGGGCACGGAGCAGCTGCGGGTCGTCGTCGACGACGAGGACGCGGCTCACCGGGCGGCCGGGGCGGGCGCCGGGACGGCGACCGCAGGCAGCGAGACGACCATGGTCAGGCCACCGCCGGGGGTGTCCTCGGCGGTCAGCGTGCCGCCCATCGCCTCGGTGAGCCCGCGGGCGACGGCCAGTCCGAGCCCGACGCCCTGCCCGGCCGGGGCGTCCCCGAGCCGTTGGAAGGGGGCGAACACCCGCTCCCGGTCGGCGGGGCGCACGCCCGGGCCGCGGTCGACCACCCGCAGCTCGACCCGCCCGGCGGCCGCGCCGGCCCGCAGGTCGACCGGGCCGGTGGCCGCGTGCCGGGTGGCGTTGTCGGCGAGGTTGGCCACCACCCGTTCCAGCAGCCCCGGGTCGGCGAGCACCGGCGGCAGGTCGTCGGGGGCGTGCACGGCCACCCGGGCGCGCTGCGGCTCCTCCAGCCAGCTGAGCGCGGCCGCCGTCACCGCGGCCAGGTCGGCCGGGGTGACCACCGGGCTCAGCGCGCCGGACTGCAGCCGGCTCATGTCCAGCAGGTTGTCGACCAGGCCGGTGAGCCGGTCGGCGGACTCGTCCACGGTCGCCACCAGCTCGTCCCGGTCCTCGTCGGTCAGCGCCAGCTCGGGGGAGCGCAGCGCCGAGGACGCGGCCTTGATCCCGGCCAGCGGGGTGCGCAGGTCGTGGCTGACCGCGGCCAGCAGGGCGGTGCGCATGCTGTTGCCGGCGGCGAGCCGGTCGGCCTCGGCGGCCTGCGCCGACAGTCGGCCCTGCTGGAGCGCGACGGCGGCCTGCTCCGCGACGGCCACCAGCACCCGGCGCTCGCCGGCGGCCAGCGCGCGGCCGCACAGCCGCAGGCTCAGCGTGTCGGTGATCGGCACCTCGTCGGCCTCGCCGGCCGGGTCCCCGCAGGAGCCGACGGTCCGCCGGCCGTCCGCGGTGCGCTCGACCATCGCCACCGACCGCAGCCCGAAGGCCTCGCGGACCTGCTCCAGCAGGCTGGGCAGCTCCCGGTCGCCGGCCAGCACCGAGCGGGACAGCGACGCGAGCATCGCCGTCTCGGCGGCCGACCGGGCCGCGGCGGTGGCCCGGCGGGCCGAGCGGTCGACCACGGTGGCGACGGCGACGGCCACCACCAGGTAGCCGCCGAGCGCGACCACGTCGTCCACCCGGCCGACGGTGAGCCGGCCGGTGGGCTGGGTGAAGAACCAGTTCTCCGCCAGCCCGCCCACGACCGCGGCCAGCACGGCCGGCAGCAGCCCGCCGACGAGCGCCACGGCGACGACCAGCAGCAGGAAGACCAGCAGCACGCTGGCCAGCGAGAGCGCGGCGTCGGCGGCCAGGCAGACCAGGGTCGCCACCGGGACGCCGGCCAGCGCCAGCGCGACGCCCAGCCGGCGCCGGCGGGCGGTGAGCGCACCGGTCAGCGGCGGCAGCCGCCAGCCGCGCGGCCCGGCCGAGGAGTGGGTGACCAGGTGGACGTCTATCTCGCCGGCCCGGGCCACCACCTCCCCGCCGATCCCGCCGCGGAGGGCGCGGGCCGGCCGGGAGCGCCGGCTGGTGCCCAGCACCAGCTGCGTCGCGTCGGCGCCGCGGGCGAAGTCCAGCAGCGTCCCGGCGACGTCGTCCCCGACCACCTGGTGGTAGCTGCCGCCCAGGCTCTCCACGAGCGCGCGCTGGTCGCGCAGCGCGGCGGGGGAGGCGCCGGCCAGCCCGTCGGGGCTGAGCACGTGCACGGCCAGCAGCGCGCCGTTCCCGGTGCGCCGGGCGACCCGGGCGGCGCGCCGGACGAGCGTCTCGCCCTCCGGCCCGCCGGTGAGCGCCACGACGACCCGCTCGCGGGCCTCCCAGACGGAGTCGATGGCGTGGTCGGACCGGTAGCGGCGCAGCCCCTCGTCGACCCGGTCGGCCAGCCAGAGCAGCGCCAGCTCGCGCAGCGCGGTCAGGTTGCCGACCCGGAAGTAGTTGCCCATCGCGGCGTCCACCCGCTCGGCGGGGTACACGTTGCCGTGCGCCATCCGTCGGCGCAGCGCCTCGGGGGACATGTCGACCAGCTCGACCTGGTCGGCGCGGCGCACCACCTCGTCGGGCACCGTCTCCTGCTGCTCGACGCCGGTGATCTGCTCGACCACGTCGGTGAGGCTCTCCAGGTGCTGCACGTTGACGGTGGTCAGCACGGTGATCCCGGCGGCCAGCAGCGCCTCGACGTCCTGCCAGCGCTTGGCGTGCCGGGAGCCGGGAGCGTTGGTGTGCGCCAGCTCGTCGACGACCACCACCTCGGGACGGCGGGCCAGCACCCCGGCCACGTCGAGCTCGGGCAGGGCGACGCCGCGGTAGGTCACCTCGGCGCGCGGCAGCACCTCGAGCCCGGCGAGCGCGGCGGCGGTGCGCGGTCGGCCGTGCGTCTCGACCAGCCCGACGACGACGTCCTGACCGCGCTCGGCCCGCCGGTGGGCCTCACCGAGCACGGCGACGGTCTTCCCGACGCCGGGGGCGGCGCCCAGGTAGATGCGCAGCGCGCCGCGGGCCATGCCCCCATGATCGTCCTGCACCGGCGCGGCCGGCCGCCGTCCGGCGTCAGGATCGCGTCAAGACCACCCAGGAGGGTGCCCCGGCACTGCGGTCGCCGGCTGCCATGATCGCGCCGTGAGCCGCGCCAGCGAGGACTCCAACCGCCGGATGCTGCGCGCCCGGGACGCGATGGACCGCAGCTACGCGCAGCCGCTCGACGTCCCCACCCTGGCGGCGATCGCGCACGTGTCGCCGGCGCACTTCATCCGCACCTTCAAGGCCACCTTCGGCGAGACGCCGCACCGCTACCTGCAGCGCCGGCGGGTGGAACGGGCGATGGTGCTGCTGCGGAGCACCGAGCAGTCGGTCACCGACGTCTGCATGGCGGTGGGCTTCAGCAGTCTGGGCACGTTCAGCCGGGTGTTCGCCGACGTGGTGGGGGAGCCGCCGAGCGTCCACCGGCGGCGCGGCCCGCTGGCGCCGGTGCCCAGCTGCTTCGGGATGCGCTGGCTGCGACCGTCCGACAGCGCACTTTCGGAGAAGCCCGGCGGAGCTGCCCGCCCCTAGCGTCCTCCCCATGTTGAACACGATCTCGATCACCTCCCTGTACGTGCTCGACCAGGACGAGGCCCTCGACTTCTACGTGGGCAAGCTCGGCTTCCAGGTCCAGACCGACCAGCAGTTCGGGCCGATGCGCTTCCTCACCGTGGCGTTGCCCAGCGACCCGGGGCACGCCGTCCTGCTGGAGCGGCCCGCGCCGCCGTCGGTCAGCCCGGAGATCGCCGAGCAGGTGCGCGACGTCGTCACCAAGGGCGCCGGCGGCGGGCACCTCTTCTTCACCACCGACGACGCGCACAAGACCCACGCGACGTTGCGGGAGCGGGGTGTCGACGTGCCCGAGGAGCCCGTCGAGCAGCCCTACGGCATCGACTTCGGCTTCCGCGACCCGTTCGGCAACTCGATCCGGGTCGCCCAGATGACGCCGCCGCCGTCGTCCTGACGGGTCAGCCGGTGTGCGCGGCGTGGGCGTGCCGCCAGTGCCGGACCAGCAGGGCGGCACCCACCACCCCGAGGACGACGGCCGGCGCCCAGCTCGCGTCGTCGGCGACCTGCTGGCCCAGCGCCCGGGCCAGCAGGACGACGGTGGTGGCCCACGCCGTGCCGCTGACGGCGAGGACCGGCGCGGCGACGGCGAAGGGCACCCCGGCGCCGCCGGCCACCCGCGGCACCAGCGTGCGGGTGACCGCGGCCCAGTGCCCGACCGCCAGCACCGCCGCGGCCCCGACCGGTCCCTGGGTGGCCAGCCACTCCCGCGCCCGGCGCACGGCCGGGTCGACGCGGGCACGCAGCAGGCCGTGCCCGCCGCTGGGCGCCCGCCGGTCGTGCCCCCGGCGCCAGCCGGCGAGCGCACCCAGCACGCTGGCGGACGCGGCGACGGCGAACGGCACCGCGGCGGGGGTGTCCGACGCCGCCGACCACACCCCGAGGGCGACCAGCAGCGTCGACCCCGGCAGCACGACGCCGAGCACGACGCCGCTCTCCAGGGCCAGCACCACCGCGGCGACGGCGAGCACCAGCCCCGCCGGCCAGCTGCCGACGGCGTCCAGCACCGCGTTCACCACCGCTGCCGCCTCGTCGTCCCCACGTCCCTCCTGACCTGCGCCGCGGACCGGACTGATCGGTCCTCGGCCCGAGCCTGTCGTCGTCCGGCGGTGCCGACCATCGGGGAACGCCCTGAGCCGACCCGGAGATCCCGTCGTCAGGAGCGCGTCAAGGTCGGCACCGCGCACCGTCAAGAGCCCGTCAAGACCGGCGGCGGGGGCCTGCACCGCTCCTAGCGTCGCCGCTCGGACGTGGACGACGACAGGTCGTCCGCCGGGACGGGACGAAGGTGCTCGAGACGTGACCGACGTGGTCTACCTGCTCCTCACGCTGGCGGTCTTCGGACTGCTGGCCCTCGGCGTGCGCGGGGTGGAGCGGCTGTGAGCGCTGCCGAGGGCTGGGTCGGTCTGGCGGTGGCCGTGGCGCTGGTGCTCTACCTGCTGGCCTCGCTGCTGTTCCCGGAGCGGTTCTGATGAGCAGCACCGCAGCCGGCTGGCTGCAGGTCGCGCTGCTGGTGGCCGCGCTGGCCGCCGTGCACCGCCCGCTGGGCGACTGGCTGGCCCGGGTGTTCAGCGCGGAGCGGCACTGGCGGGCCGAGCGGCTGGTCTACCGGGCCGTGGGGGTGGACGCCGACAGCGAGCAGCGCTGGCCCACCTACCTGCGGAGCGTGCTGGCGTTCTCGCTGGTGTCGGTGCTGTTCCTCTACCTGCTGCAGCGGGTGCAGCAGTGGCTGCCGCTGGGCAACGGGAGGCCCGCGGTCGAGCCGGGTCCGGCGTGGAACACCGCGGTCAGCTTCGTGACCAACACGAACTGGCAGGGGTACGCGGGCGAGTCGACGATGGGCCACCTGGTGCAGATGGCCGGGCTGGCGGTGCAGAACTTCCTGTCCGCCGCAGTGGGGCTGGCGGTCGCCGTCGCGCTGGTCCGCGGCTTCGCCCGCACGCGCACCGACCGGCTCGGCAACGCGTGGGTCGACGTCACCCGGGCGGTGACCCGCGTCCTGCTCCCGCTGGCCGTGCTCAGCGCCGTCGTGCTGGTGCTCGGCGGGGTGGTGCAGACACTGTCCGCGGGCACCGACGCGACCACGCTGGCCGGCGGCACGCAGTTCCTGCCCGGCGGCCCGGTCGCCTCGCAGGAGGCGGTCAAGCAGCTCGGCACCAACGGCGGCGGCTTCTTCAACGCCAACTCCGCGCACCCCTTCGAGGGCCCGAGCGCCTGGGTCTCGCTGTTCCAGGTCCTCCTGATGCTGGTCATCCCGTTCTCGCTGCCGCGCGCGTTCGGCCGGCTGGTCGGCGACCGGCGCCAGGGGTACGCGGTCGTCGGTGTGATGGCCACGCTGGCCGCGGCGTCGCTGGCGCTGACCAGCTGGGCGCAGGCCCGGGCCGGGGGAGCGGCGCTGCAGCTCGCCGGGGCGGCGACCGAGGGCCAGGAGGTGCGCTTCGGTGGGCCGCTCTCGGCGCTGTTCGGGACGGCGACGACGCTCACCTCGACCGGCGCGGTGAACGCGATGCACGACAGCTTCACGCCGGCCGGCGGCCTGCTGACCATGGCGAACATGATGCTGGGCGAGGTCGCGCCCGGCGGGGTCGGCAGCGGGCTCTACGGGATGCTCGTGCTCGCCGTCGTCGCGGTGTTCGTCGCCGGGCTGATGGTGGGGCGCACCCCGGAGTACCTGGGCAAGAAGCTCGGCCGCCGCGAGATGACGCTCGCCTCGCTGTACGTGCTGACCACCCCCGCGGTCGTGCTCGCCGGCACCGCACTGGCGATGAGCGTCGACGCCGGGCGCAGCTCGATGCTCGCCGAGGGCCCGCACGGCCTGTCCGAGGTGCTCTACGCGTTCACCTCGGCCGGCAACAACAACGGCTCGGCCTTCGCCGGGCTGAACGCGAACACCCCGTTCTGGAACACCGCCCTCGGGCTGGCGATGGCGTTCGGCCGGTTCCTGCCGGTCGTGCTGGTGCTCGCGCTCGCCGGCCGGCTCGCCGCCCAGGGCCGCACCCCGGCGACCGCCGGGACCCTGCCCACCCACCGGCCGCTGTTCGTCGGGCTGCTCACCGCCGTCGTGCTGGTGGTCGTCGGCCTCACCTACCTCCCCGCGCTCTCGCTGGGGCCGATCGCAGAAGGACTGTCATGACCGCGGTGCTCGACCGCCCACCCGTCCCGTCGGACCCCCCGCCCACCGCCCGGCGTGCCGCGGTCGACTGGGGCCCGGCCCTGGCCGGCGCGGTGCGCAAGCTCGACCCGCGGGGGCTGGTGCGCCAGCCCGTGGTCTTCGTGGTGTGGGTCGGCTCGGTGCTGTCCACCGTGCTCGCCGCGCTCGACCCGTCGGTGTTCGGCTGGCTGATCGCGGTGTGGCTGTGGCTGACCGTGCTGTTCGCCAACGTCGCCGAGGCGGTCGCCGAAGGACGCGGCAAGGCCCAGGCGGCCACCCTCCGCCAGGCCCGGACGACGACGGTCGCCGTCCGGCCCGACGGGTCGGAGGTGTCCGCGGCCGACCTGCAGCCGGGGGACACGGTGGTCGTGGTCGCCGGCCAGGTCGTGCCCGGCGACGGCGACGTCGTCGAGGGCATCGCCAGCGTCGACGAGTCCGCGATCACCGGCGAGTCCGCGCCGGTGATCCGCGAGTCCGGGGGCGACCGGTCGGCGGTCACCGGCGGGACGACGGTGCTCAGCGACCGGATCGTCGTCCGGATCACCAGCCGGCCGGGGGAGACCTTCGTGGACCGGATGATCGCGCTGGTCGAGGGCGCCGCGCGGCAGCGGACGCCGAACGAGGTGGCGCTGAACATCCTGCTCAGCTCGCTGACCATCGTCTTCCTGCTGGCCGTGGTCACGCTGCAGCCGATCGCCGTCCAGGCCGGGGCCGGGCAGTCGACGACCGTGCTGATCGCCCTGGTGGTCTGCCTGATCTCGACGACGATCGGCGCGCTGCTGTCGGCCATCGGCATCGCCGGGATGGACCGGCTGGTGCAGCGCAACGTGCTGGCGATGAGCGGCCGCGCGGTGGAGGCGGCCGGCGACGTGGACACCCTGCTGTTGGACAAGACCGGCACGATCACCCTCGGCAACCGGCAGGCGGCGGCGTTCATCGGCGTCGGCGGGACCTCCGACGCCGAGGTCGCCGACGCCGCGCAGCTCGCGTCGCTGGCCGACGGGACGCCGGAGGGGCGCAGCGTCGTGGTGCTCGCCAGGACGGCGTACGGGCTGCCCGAGCGGTCCGTGGCCGACGCGGTGCCGGTGCCGTTCACCGCGCAGACCCGGATGAGCGGGGTCGACCTGCCCGACGGGCGCCGGCTGCGCAAGGGTGCCGCCGGGGCGGTGCAGGCGTGGGTGCGCTCGCTGGACGGCGCGGTGCCCCGGGACGTCGCCGAGGTCGTCGACGGGATCGCAGGCTCGGGCGGGACGCCGCTGCTGCTGGCGTCCGCCGACGCGGCCGGTGCCCGGGTGCTGGGCGTCGTGCACCTCAAGGACGTCGTCAAGCCGGGGATGGCCGAGCGGTTCGCCGAGCTGCGCCGGATGGGGATCCGCACGGTGATGGTCACCGGCGACAACGAGCGGACGGCGCGGGCGATCGCCGCCGAGGCCGGCATCGACGACGTCCTGGCCGAGGCGACGCCGGAGGACAAGCTGGCGCTGATCCAGCGCGAGCAGGCCGGCGGCCGGCTGGTGGCGATGACCGGTGACGGCACCAACGACGCCCCGGCGCTGGCGCAGGCCGACGTCGGGGTGGCGATGAACACCGGGACGTCGGCGGCGAAGGAGGCCGGCAACATGGTCGACCTCGACTCGGACCCGACGAAGCTGATCGAGATCGTGGCGATCGGCAAGCAGCTGCTCATCACCCGCGGGTCTCTGACCACGTTCTCCATCGCCAACGACCTGGCGAAGTACTTCGCGATCCTGCCGGCGATGTTCGCCGGCGCGTTCCCGGGGCTCGACCGGCTCAACGTGATGCGGCTGGCGTCGCCGGAGTCGGCGATCCTGTCCGCCGTCGTGTTCAACGCGCTGGTGATCGTGGCGCTGGTGCCGCTGGCCCTGCGCGGGGTGCGCTACCGCCCGTCGTCGGCGTCGGCGATGTTGCGCCGCAACCTGCTGGTCTACGGCCTCGGCGGCGTCGCGCTGCCGTTCGCCGGGATCAAGCTCATCGACCTGCTCGTCTCCCTCCTCCCCGGGATCGCGTGATGCCTGCTCTCCGTTCCGGCCGCCAGCTGCTGGCCGCCGTCCGGTTCCTGCTCGTGGCCACCGTCGTGCTGGGGATGGTGTACCCGCTGGCGATCACGCTGTTCGCGCAGCTGGTGCCCGGTCGCGCCGGGGGCTCGCTGGTGTCGCGGGACGGCGAGGTCGTGGGTTCCTCCCTGGTCGGGCAGGCGTTCGTGTCCGGGTCGGGTGAGCCGCTGCCGCAGTACTTCCAGTCGCGGCCGTCGGCGTCGGACTACGACGGGGCGGCGTCCGGGGGGTCGAACCTGGGGCCGAACGCGCCGGAGCTGGTCGCCGCGGTCGAGGAGCGCCGGGCTGCGGTCGCTGCTCTGGAGGGTGTGCCCGGGTCGGAGGTGCCGGCGGACGCGGTGACGGCGTCGGCGTCCGGGCTGGACCCGGGCATCTCGGTCGCCTACGCCGCGCTGCAGGTCGACCGGGTGGCGGCGGACCGCGGGGTGCCTGCCGCGGACGTCGAGGTGCTGGTCGCGGAGGCGACGCACGGGCGGGACCTGGGCTTCATCGGGGCGCCGTGGGTGGACGTGCTGGAGCTGAACCTGGCGCTGGACCGCGAGCTGCGCTGAGGCGTGGCCGTCCCCGGAGGACCCGGGGACGGCCACTCCGGTCAGCGGGCGGGGTAGGTGCGGGGGAGCTTGTAGCCGTTGCGTGCCACGACCTCGCGCAGCAGGTCGGGACGGTCGGTGATCATCCCGTCGACCCCGAGGTCGATGAGGTACTGCATGGTGGCGGGGTCGTCGACGGTCCACGGGATGACGTCCATCCCCACGGCGTGTGCGTCGTCCACCATCTGCTGGGTGACGTAGGGGCGGAAGCCCGGGTCGTCGATGCTGCCGCTCTGCGGGTCGCCCTGCACGGGGGAGATGGCGTCCGCGCCGAAGGAGTGCGCCGCGGCGACCAGGTCACCGCCGAAGTCGTCGATGTCGATGCCGCCCAGCCACGGCGAGGCGCCGGGCAGGCCGGCCTGGAGGAACTGCTGGCCGTTGGTCAGGGCGACGATCGGCAGTCCCGGCTCGACCTCGCGCATCCGCATGAGCGCACCCCAGTCGAAGGACTGGATGCTGACCTGGTGGAGCAGTCCGGCGTCGCGCACCTCGCGGGCGACCACCTGCACGAACTGCTCGCGCGGTGCCGTCTGGTCCGGGGCGCCGGCCTCGACCTTGGTCTCGATGTTCAGCCAGACCCGGTGGGCGCGGCGCTCGTCGACCAGGTCGAGCACCTCGGACAGCAGGGGCATCTGCGCGCCCGGCGCGGCCTGCTGCTCGGGGAACTGCGGCAGCGTGAGGCTGCCGCAGTCGAGGGTGCGGACCTGGGCCAGGGTGAGGTCCTTGATGTAGCGGACGCCCGGCACGTAGGGGAACTCCGGGTCGCCGGGGAAGGCCGGGGCGGTGTCCTGGCACTTGGCGGGGTTGATGTCCCGGTCGTGGGTGACGACGGCGTGCCCGTCCTCGGTGATCTGGACGTCGAGCTCGAGGGTGCTGACGCCGAGGTCGAGGGCGCGGCTGAAGCCGGCGAGGGTGCTCTCCACGGTGAGGCCGACGCCACCGCGGTGGGCCTGGACGTCGAAGGACCGTGGGCTGTTGCTCCCGGGGCGGTCGGCCGCGGCGGCCACTCCAGCTCCGGCCGGCAGCAGGGCCGCGGCGACGGTGGCGATCAGGACGGTACGGAGTCGGCGCATGCAGGACGCTCCCGAGGTGGGCGGACGCCGGTGGGCTCCGGCCCGTCCACGCTGCGCAGCCCGCATGGCGGCCGGGTGCCCGGTGTGCGAACGGGGACCGGCGGCTCCCCGACAGTCGGGTGTCGACGAGGCAACAGGCCGCCCTCGCGGACCAACCCCCCGGAGCAGGGACCCGTCGCGGCCCATGTATCGTTCTCCCCGGCTCGGACGCACCAGACCGGGTCGGTACGGGGCTGTGGCGCAGCTGGTAGCGCACCACACTGGCAGTGTGGGGGTCAGGGGTTCGAGTCCCCTCAGCTCCACCCTCGTGAGCAGGCCGTCCTCCCGCCGGGAGGGCGGCCTGACTCGTCTCTGGTTGCAGGTGGCGTGACTCCATCGGGCAGCAGCAGCGTGCTCATCGGGTCGGCAGCCGCCCATGCCAGGGCCGGCATCACGGGGCTGTGGACGTCCTTCGTGGGGCGCATCGGGCTGTGCCGCGCAGCCCCATGACCACCCGTGGGTGGACGTCCTCGCCCAGCAGTTGCGTCGCGGCGCTGTGCCGGCCGTCGTGCAGGCGCACGTGCCGGACGCCGGCGACCGCCAGCGGCCGGCTCCCGTCGTCGTGGTGGGTCTTCTTGCCGATCGGCCGCCCGTTGGCTGAGCCGGGACCAGGTCTCCCTCGTGCCACTCCGAGCCGGCCACCATGCGCTCGCCGAACTGAGCGGCTCTCTGCGCCGCCTGCGCGGTCAGCCGCTCCCGGGGGGCCGCCGCTCGCCCAGCCGGCGGATGCCGCATCATGGCCCCGTTCAGGTTGCGCGCGACGTCCCGCGCACTCGCCAGACGCAGGGCTCGGGGGAACCACGTGGGCGTGGATGCTGTCGGCCGCGCCCGTGAGGGGGAGTTCGCCGCGATCTTCGCGGCGCTGCCCACGGCCTACCTGGTGATGTCCCCGGACCTGACGATCGTGGACGCGAACCCGGCGTACCTGCAACTGCTCGGCCGCGCACGCGCGGAGCTGATCGGCCGGTACGTCTTCGACGCCTTCCCGCCCTCACCGGAGGCCCTGGACGCCGACGGCGTCAACCCGCTGCAGACCTCCTTCGAGCGCGCCCGCGACACCGGTGCACCTGACCACATGCCGCTGTTCCGGTACGAGGTGCTCGACCAGGGGACGGGCCGCCCCGTCCCGCGCGCCTGGTCTCTGATCAGCGCGCCTGTCGTCGACGAGGCCGGTCGTACCCGGCTGGTGCTGCAACGGGTGGAGGACGTCTCGGAGTACCTCGCCGAACGGGAGCGGCTCGCCGAGAGCCGGGAGGACGGCAGCTGGGCCCGGCTCGACGGGCTCGAGGCCGACCTCTTCGCACGCACCCAGGAGCTCCGAGCGGTGCTCGCGTCCCGGGAGGCGGCGACCCGCCGGCTGGCCGCCATGGCCCAGGTGGTGCTCCAGCTGACAGACGCCGAGACCGTCGTGGACGTCACGACCATCCTCGCGGAGGCCGGCCTGGCGGCCATCGGCGCGGACGGCGGCGCGATCGCACTCCGCGACGACGACCGCGGCGTCGTCCACCTGACCATGACCCCGTCCCTGGGGTCGGGGGCGCAACGGCGGTTCGGCACCATCGACCTGGACAGCCGACTGCCCGCCGCGTGGACGGCACGCACCGGGCAGACCGTGGTCTACGAGAGCCAGGCCGAGGCCGAGGCCTGGTCACCGGAGATGCGGGAGGCCTTCGAGCAGTCCGGGCAGAGGTCCTGGATCAGCGTCCCGCTGTCCGCGGGGGGCCGACTGCTGGGTTCCCTGCTGGCCGGCTGGACGGTGGAGCGGACCATCTCCCGCGACGAGGTCGATCTGGTGCAGGCCTTCGCCGCCCAGTCCGCGCAGGCCCTGGACCGGTTGCAGGCACTGACCCGGGAACGCCGAACCGCGGCGCGCAGTCGGCAGCTGGCCGAAGAACTGCAGCGGAGCATGCTGACCGAGCCGTTCCAGCCCACGCACTGCCAGATCGCGGTCCGGTACCTGCCCGCCACGGGCGCTGCCCAGGTGGGCGGCGACTGGTACGACGCCTTCCTGCAGGCCGACGGGGCCGTCAACCTGGTCATCGGTGACGTCGTCGGCCACGACACCAGTGCCGCGGCGACCATGGGGCAGCTGCGCAGCCTGCTGCGTGGCATCGCCGTGGCGGGCGGCTCGAACCCGGCGCACGTGCTCGACACCCTGGACAGCGGGATCGTCCAGTTGGGACTGCACACCTACGCCACCGTCGGCATGGGCCGGCTGGAGCGGACCATCGAGGACATGGCCCGGGGGACCGGCCGCCTCCGGTGGGCCAGCGCTGGGCACCCCGCACCGGTCGTCCTCGACGCGGACGGCGGGCTCGTCGACGTCCCGGAGACCTCCGGCCGGCTGATGCTCGGCGTGGACGCCGCCAGCACCCGTGGGCACGTCGCCGTCGAGCTGCCTCCCTGCGCGACGGTGCTGCTGTACACCGACGGTCTGGTCGAGCGGTCCGGCAGCGACCTGGACGCCGGTGTCGGTCGGCTGCACCGGCTGGGCGCCGAGCTGGTGCACCTGCCGCTCGAGGAGTTCTGCGACCAGGTCCTCGAACAGCTGGTCGAGGGGCACCCCGCCGATGACGTCGCCCTCGTCGCCGTCCGCCTGCACCGTCCACGGTCCGCGGGAGCCGGTCCTGACCACCTGCCGGACAGCACCGCCGTCGCCGAGTGGGAGCGCTGACCCACCGGTGACCGTGGCCGTGGACACTCGACCGCGCCGGCGTCCCGCCGCAGGTCCGGAAGGGAGGCGACCGTGAGCGGCCCCACGACGACCCCGGCGGAGTACGCCGAGGCCTACGCGTCCTGGCATGACGACAACCCCGTGCCCGCAGCGGCCGAGACCCGGCTCCTGGTGCAGCTGGAGTCGCTCCGCGGCCTGAGCCTCGTGCGCCGTCAGGCACAGCACTTCCTGCTGTCCTCGCTGGGGGCGGGGGAGCGCGTGGACGTGGCCCCGGCGGTCGAGGACTCAGTCGAGCGGGCGGTCCTGGTGATCGACGAACTGACGTCCAACGCGCTGCGCCACGGCTCGCCACCCGCGAGCCTGCACATCGGTGACGACGACGGACGGTGGATCGTCATCGTCACCGACGGCGCTCCCGGAGTGGCGCCCACGCCGGCCAGGGACCGCCCCGCCGGGCAGGGTGGCTACGGCCTCTACGTGGTCGCCGACCTCACCGCCGAGCACGGTGTCCACTACGAGCATGACCGAAAGCTCGTCTGGGCGTGCCTCATCAAGCCCACCTGACCTCGAGCCGTGACATCCGGCGGTCGTCCCGCGCCCAGCAGCGAGGCGAGGCGGCCGGCCAGGGTGGTGTCCCACTGCCGCCGATGAACAGGAGGTGCCCGGCTACATCTCCAGGCCCTCCTCGTCGCCGGTGAGCCATTCGAGGAAGACGATGCTGGCGTCGTCCTGGAGCTGGTCGGCCTGGTGTGCCAGCACGTTGCGCATCAAGCGCCGCATGGTCTCCGGGGCGGGGTCACCGGCGGCGGTGGCGGTGGTGACGAAGTCGGCCAGTCGCTGCTCGCCGAAGAACTCCCCGTCGGGGGAGCGGGCCTCGGTGATCCCGTCGGTGTGGAGCAGGACGCGGTCGCCTGGCTCGAGCCGGGTCTCGCAGCAGGTCGCCTTGCGGTCCTGCAGGCCCAGCGGGCGGTCCGGTGGGCAGTGCGGCGGTTGGACCAGCGCGCCAGCGCGCAGGATGAGCGGCGAGGGATGGCCGGCGTTGACCCAGCGCAGCCGGCCGGTGTCGAGGTCCAGGCGGGCCAGCACTGCGGTGGCGAACTGGGAGCCGGTGAAGTGGGTGGCGATGACGTCGTTCACGGCCTGCGCGATGTCGGGCAGGTCCAGCATGTCCCGGCGGGCGTGCCGGTAGGTCCCGACCGCTGCGCTGGCCAGGAACGCAGCGGGAAGGCCGTGACCGACGGAGTCGAGGACCAGCAGGTCGGCGTGGTCGCCGGTGACGGCGTAGTCGAAGGTGTCCCCGCCGATGTCGTAGGCCGGCTCGAGCGCGCCGGTGATCACGACCCGGTGGGTACCGAAGCTCAGGGGTGGCAGCAGCTCCCACTGGATCTCCGCCGCGAGGCTGAGCGTCTTGCGCCGTCGAACCCGGGTGAAGGCGTCGCTGTACGCGTCGTTGACCACCACCAGTTCGGCAACCAGGGACGCGAAGATGCGTGCGTCGTCCTCCACGGCAGGAGTCGGCGCGGAGGCGAAGACCATCTCCACGACACCGAGGCGCTCCACACCGTTCAGCAGGGGGATCCACAGTCGGTGCGATGCCTCGCGGACAGCGCTGCGGAGGACCTCGACACGGCGGAACGCCCGTCCGGCCATGGTGCCCTCGATGGCCAGCTCCTGGCGCTCGGGCACCCCCGGGCCTGGCAGGGGGAGGAGGGTGGCCTGCTCGTAGTCGGCCAGGTAGAGCACTGTCTCGCGGGCACCCAGGAGCCCGGCGTGGGTCTGGACCGTGGCCGGCAGCTGGTCCGCGGTGAGCAGGTGCGAGGCACGCAGCAGCGAGCGCAGCGGGTCGGTGCTGGTCGGGTCAGCCGGAGCGTCGGTCACGCGGCACCTTCTCACGCCCCCGCAGGACCGTGCTGATGACCGCAACTGACCGACCGGATGGCCGACCAGGAGCCACCTGACCCACGACATCGCCGAGGCTCCCCTCGGCCGAGGTCGGGGATCACCCACCGGGTGGGGGTTGATGCGGGTGGGCACCGGGCATGACGGATGCGCCCGGTGAGCACAGCCGGGTCGTGCGGTGACACCGGTGCTCTCGCTGCAACCGGGCACCCGACGAGCTGTGTCTGGAGTCCTGGTGGGCACGGCTGAGCGCTTCACGATCGCCCTGGCGGCGTCCGCTGTCGACCTACCCGGTCCAGAGCTCGTGCCGGAGCGACTGGCCAGAGCCGCGGCCGCCGTCCTGCCCGTCGACGGCGCAGGCATCAGCTTGTTCTTCGCCTCCGACCGGAGGCTGCCGCTGGGAGCCAGCGACGCGCAGTCGGCGGAGGCGGAACGCCTGCAGTTCACGGTGGGCGAAGGGCCATGCCTGTCCGCCCATGCGTCGGGTCGGGCCATCGTCGCTGACGAGGCCATGATCGCGTCTCGCTGGCCGGCCTTCTACGACGGCCTCGTGGCCCGCACGTCCGTCCGCGACGTCATCGCCCTGCCGCTGGACGACGATCGTCACGGCTTCGGTGCGTTGGACCTCTACCTGGTCCCGCCGGCCGACGCCAGATCAGTCACCCTCTCCGACGCGCTCACCGTGGCACGTGCGGTGGTCGAGACCTTCCGGGCGACCGGTCGACAGGCCCCCATCAGAGCGGACGGACCGGCGTGGCTCGATGCGCCGGCCGCCGAGCGCCGTTCCCTGGTCTGGCAGGCCATGGGGTTCGTCAACTCCGGTCTCGGCGTGACCAGCCAGGACACCTTGGCGTTGCTGCGTGCGTACGCCTACGGCGAGGAGACGGACCTCGACGAACTCGCAGCCCGGCTGCTCGACCGCGACGTGCCCCTGGAGGTGCTGGCGCTGGACGCCGACCCGTCGCGCTAGGGCCTGTGCCATCCCCGCCGCGACCGACGGCATCGACACCTCGGGCACGGCAGGGACGGCGGTGGCGTGGCCTCGCGCAGCAGCCGGCGTCGCGGGGGCTGAGGCCGCCTGCGAGAGCCGTCAGTCCGTCACGAGCGGCTGGGCGGCAGGACCAGTTCTCCGGTTGTCACCAGCTGGTCGGCGACAGCGCGGAGTCTCCGGTTGCTGGCCATGGAGGCCTGGGCCAGGAGCTTGAAGGCCTCGTCGGCAGTCAGCTGGTACCGCTCGATGAGGATGCCCTTGGCCTGGTCGATGACTGCTCTGGACTCGAGAGCGACCTGCAGGTCGTCGGCTTGCTCGCGTGCGCTCTGATAGGCGTTGACGTTCGCGGTGGCGACCCCGGCGAAGCGGGCGAACCGGTGCGCGATGCGGCGGCTGTCCTCGTGGAATGCGGAGGGTCCGCGTGCGTAGATGTTCAGCCCCGCCCCCATGGCAGAGGGACTGCCGAGAGGTAGCGACAGGGAGCTGAGACTGCCCCGGTCGACGGCGTTCCTCATGTAGTCCGACCAGCGCGCCTCTGTCCGGGCGTCCTCGACCTCGACCGTCTGCCCCATGCTGGCGGCGTGCAGGCAGGGGCCGTAGCCGCGGCCGTACTGGCTCTCGTCGAGGTCCAGTGCCAGCTGGCCGGTGTAGACCATGGTGGTGGCCTTGTCCGCCACCAGCACGCTGACCGATGCCTCGATGGTCCCGGGCATGACCTGCTTGGTGAGATCGGCGACGGTCTGCAACACCGAGTGCACCGAGTGCTCAGACACCGCGACGGTACCGAGCTGTTCGAAGGCGGTGGCCTCATCGACAGCAGGCGTGTGGTCCTCGGGACTCATACCGTGGGCTCCGGTCAGGGTCGCCGGGGGGCAGGGCGCGTCCTCGGGGTGGAGCCCCCGGAGTCGACCGGGAGGACTCACACGTGCGTGCGCCGCTGTCTGACGCACCGTCGGCGACGGGGAACTCCCCGGGACCTCCTCGTGGAGACCCTGCTCGTGCTCGGCGTGTCCGAGCGGGTCTCGACGCCCTGGATGCGGCAGGCGGCGCCTCGCGCCCCGTCCCGGGACAGGCGACCGTTGCGGGGAGTGTCCTGGGGCGGACGGCACGGGGCAGCAGCCGGCGACCTGCCCGAGTCGTTCCCGGGCGGCGGTCAGGCCTGGTGGACCGTGGTGACCCGGTACACGCCCGGCACCGAGTCGGTCATGTCGATGAACCGTGCCTCGTCCGCCAGCACCTTAGGGTTGGCGCCGACCATCACCGCCCGGTAGGCCTCCGGGTCGGCGAAGTACGCCATCGCGAAACCCTCGTACTCGTGCCGGCCCAGGCCCGCGCTCCGGGCGGCGAAGGAGCTCGCCTTGGGGTCGGCGTGGAACTGGCGGTAGCCGCTGCCGCGGGCGTCCGCGCCCGGCTTGACCAGCCAGCCGTGCTCGTCGAGCCAGTGCCGGTGGTGGGCGTCCCAGCTCATGGTGAGCGGACGGCTGATGACCACCAGGGTCACCACGTCGGTCTCCCGCGGCGTGAACGGGTAGACCGTGCCGACCTGGGCGAAAGAGTCGGCCGCGTCCAGCCGGTCACCGAGCCGCCCCGCCAGGCCGGCGAAGACGTCCACCAGCTCGGCCAGGGGCGCGTCGTCCCAGCCGGCCTCGATCTCGGCGTCGAACGGCCGCCCGCCCATGGCGAGGGCGTGCGAGCTGCCGTCGGCCACGCCGTCGAGGAGCCGCAGGACGCGGACCCGTGCACCCGGTCGCCCGGACAACAGCTCCCACACCCGGCGGCTCTCCGCCTCGAGCGCGGCGTCCAGCTCGTCGCGGCCGCGCGACCCGCTGCGCAGCAGCAGCGACACCATCCGCATCACGGCGGTCCTCCTCGAACCCGGGACGGGAGCTCCGGCCGCGGTGCAGTGCGGAAGATGCCCGCCGCCGCCAGGAGGTGTCAAGCACTCGCCGCGGGCGGCCGCCGTCCGGGGCATGGCAGGGTCGGGGCTCCACGACGAGAGGGGCACGCTGTGGCGGTGGCCACCGCCGACCTGCGGATCACGCGGGTCGTGCTGCGGGAGTTCGGCTGGACGCTGCCCGGGCTGGGGCTGGACCGCAGCGGCTACGAGCCGGTGTACGACCCGGCCAGCACCGCGCGGCTCACCGGCTACGTGCTGCAGATCGAGAGCGCGGCCGGGGTCACCGGCGAGTACGCCTGGTCGATGGGCAGCAACGCCGTCCCCGCTGCCCAGATCAAGATCGCCGCGCGGCACCTCATCGGCCGGGACGCCCTGCAGCGCGAGCGGATCTGGAACGAGCTCAAGCGGCACTTCCGCAAGCACGACCGGGTCGGGCTCGGCCCGATCGACATCGCGCTGTGGGACCTCGCCGGCAAGGCCTTCGGTGCGCCGGTCCACCAGCTGCTCGGCGGGTACCGCACCCGGCTGCCGGCGTACGCCTCCACCTACTTCGGCGACGAGAACGGCGGCCTCTCCTCGCCCGCGGCCTACGCGGACTTCGCCGTCCGCTGCCGCGAGCTCGGGTACCGGGGCTTCAAGGTGCACGGCTGGGGCGGTCCGGTGGCGCGCGAGGTGGCCACCGTGCTGGCCACCCGCGAGGCCGTCGGACCGGGGATGGCGTTGATGGTCGACCCCGCCTGCGGCTACGAGACCTTCGCCGACGCGCTCGCCGTCGGCCGCGCGTGCGACGAGGCCGGCTGCTTCTGGTACGAGGACCCCTACGCCGACGGGGGCATCTCCGCGTTCGGCCACCGCAAGCTGCGCGAGCTCATCCGCACGCCGCTGCTGCTGGGGGAGCACGTCCGGGGCTTCGAGGCGCACGTGGACCAGGTGCTC
The DNA here is from genome assembly GCF_041028285.1 of Modestobacter versicolor. Classification (GTDB taxonomy): domain Bacteria; phylum Actinomycetota; class Actinomycetes; order Mycobacteriales; family Geodermatophilaceae; genus Modestobacter; species Modestobacter versicolor_A. Next base: position 373,429 of record NZ_JABGDB010000001.1, read on the forward strand.
GCCGGCGGGACGGACTTCGTCCGCGCCGACCCCGACCTCGACGGCGGCATCACCGGGGTCATGAAGATCGCGCACGCGGCCGAGGGCCTGGGGCTGGACGTCGAGCTGCACGGGCCGGGGCCGGCGCACCGGCAGTGCATGGCCGCGATCCGGAACACCAACTTCTACGAGCTGGGGCTCGTGGCGCCGGGGATCACCGACAAGAGCCGGCACTACCAGGTGCAGGGCCCCGGCTACTCCGACGACCTGGACGCCGTCGACGCCGAGGGCTGCGTGCCGGTGCCCGACGGCCCCGGGCTGGGCGTCACGCTGCTCGAGGACTGGTTGGCCCCGCGGGTCACCGCCACCCTCGCCGTCGACTGACCGCGGCGGGCGTCAGGCCGGGGCCCAGACGAACCCCTCGGCGTGCGCGTCCAGCGTGCCCACCGAGGGCAGCGGGAAGTGCCCGGTGCACAGCAGCAGCTGCTCGCGCTGCGCCTCGTTCAGCACGCGGCGCCGGCTGGCCACCGACTGCGCGGGGTCGACGTCCATCAGCATGGTCAGGTCGGGGTGGCGCAGCTGGACCGGGGAGTGGACCAGGTCGCCGGTGACCAGCGCCCCGCGGTCGGTCCCGTCCACCCGGACGACGACGTGCCCCGGCGTGTGCCCGGGCGTGTGCACCAGCCGGACGCCGTCGTCGAGCTGGTGGTCCGCGGCCACCACCTCGGCCTGCCCGGCGGCCAGCACGGGCAGCACGCTGTCGGCGACGACCGCGCTCGGCGTCCCCGCGTGCACCGCCTGCCAGTGCGCCAGCTCGTCGGCGACGAAGAGGTGGCGGGCGTTCGGGAACGTCGGCACCCACCGCCCGCCGGCCAGCGTGGTGTTCCACCCGACGTGGTCGCCGTGCAGGTGGGTGTTGACCACGACGTCGACGTCGGCGGGCGTCAGCCCCAGCCGCGCCAGCCCGCCGGCGTAGCTGGTCAGCTGCAGCCGGTCCCACGGCGGGAGGTGCGGGTAGGACCGGTGGTTGCCCACGCAGGTGTCGACCACCACGGTCAGCCGCGGGGTGCGCACGACGTAGGACTGCACCGCCAGCACGAGCTCGCCGGAGGGGTCCAACGAGCCCTCGGCCAGCGCCGCCGGCCGGACGTCGTCGAGCACCTCGTCGGTCAGCCCCGGGAAGAAGGACTGCGCGTCGAAGATCGGCAGCTGCTGCTCGACCACCCGCTCGACGACGACCCCGCCGAGGTCGATCGCACCGGGGCTCGCCGGGTGGGCGTCCGCCCCGGTCGCGCCGCGGTCGGCCGGGTGGGGAGGTGTGTCCATGCCGGGTGCCCCCGTGCTCGTCGTCGGGACGGGGGCCCAGTCTGACCGCCGGCCCGCACCAGCCGAGGGCCCGGGTGACGGTGACCACCCGGGCGACCATCCCGGGCATCGAGTGGCAGGAGGCGTTCGCTCCTGGCCGAGCGCTTCCCGGACACCCCGGCGGACGGGGCGGTCGCGCGTGGTGACCTCAGGCCGGTCGGCCGTACACCTCCAGCAGGCGCAACCAGATCTCGCTGATCGTCGGGTACGCCGGAACCGCGTGCCAGAGCCGGTCGATCGGCACCTCGCCGACGATCGCGATCGTCGCCGAGTGGAGCAGCTCGGCGACGTCCTGACCCACGAACGTCGCACCGACGACGACGCCGCGGTCCTCGTCGACGACCAGCTTGGCCCGGCCGGTGTAGCCGTCGGCGTGCAGCGAGGCGCCGGCGACCGCACCGAGGTCGTACTCGACGGCCCGCACCGCGAGCCCGGCGTCGCGCGCGCGGGACTCGGAGAGGCCGACGCTGGCGACCTCCGGGTCGGAGAAGACCACGTGCGGCACCGCCACGTGGTCGGCGGTGGCGGCGTGCCGGCCCCACGGCCGGTCGTCCACGGGTGCTCCGCTGAGCCGCGCCGCGATGGCCTCGCCCGCGGCGCGTGCCTGGTACTTGCCCTGGTGGGTCAGCATCGCCCGGCCGTTGACGTCGCCCACGGCGTACAGCCAGTCCGTGCCGTCGACGAGCATCGTCTCGTCGACGGTCAGCCGGGTGGGCAGCCCGATCGTCTCCAGCCCCAGGTCGTCGGTGTTCGGACGACGCCCGGTGGACACCAGCAGCTCCTCGGCCCGCACCTCCGTGCCGTCCGCCAGGGCGACGCTGACGATCCCGTCGGTGCCCCGGGAGACGTGGGTGGGGGTGACGCCCAGCCGCACGTCCACGTCCTCGGCGGCGAGGGCCGCGGCCAGGTGCTCCCCGACGAACGGCTCCTCCTGCTCCAGCAACCGGCCGCGGGACACCACCGTCACCCGCGAGCCGAGGGACGCGAAGGCGAAGGCCAGCTCGATGCCGGCGACCCCGCCGCCGATGACGACCAGCCGCGGGGGCACGTGGTCGGCGGCGGTCGCCTCCCGGGTGCCCCAGGGCGCGGCCTCGGCCAGCCCGGGGATCGCGGGGAGGACCGGGACGGAGCCCGTCGCCAGCGCGACGGCCCGTGCTGAGTAGAGCCGGTCCGCGACCTGCACCGTGCCGGGGCCGGCGAGGCGAGCCCGACCGCGGATCAGCTCGATGTCCGCGGACCCCAGCCAGTCGACCTGGCCGTCGTCGGCCCAGTGTGAGGTGAAGGACGAGCGCCGGGCCAGCACCGCGGCGGCGTCGACGGCGCCGGTCACCGCCTCGCGGGCCCCGGCGAGACGACGCGCCGCCCGGAGCGCGTGGCCGCTGCGCAGCAGTGCCTTCGAGGGCATGCACGCCCAGTACGAGCACTCACCGCCCACGAGCTCGGCCTCGACGACCGCCGTCCGCAGCCCGCGCCTCGTCGCGGAGTCGGCGACGTTCTCACCGACCGGGCCGCCGCCCACGACGATCAGGTCGTGGTCGTACTGCTCGGCGGCGCTCATCGCGCGGCCTGCCGCAGGACGGCGCGCAGCCGCACAGCGGAGACCAGGAAGAAGACGCCGCCGAGGACGGCGTAGCCACCCGCACCGGCCATGCTCGTCGGGTCCTGCGACGACTGCACCAGGAACCCGACGCCGGCCACGACGGAGATGGCGCCGCTCAGGACCTGCGGCAGCTGACCGCCGGAGCTGCGGCGCAGCAGGGCGGTGACGAGCTGGGTGACGCCGGAGGCGGCAGCCCAGGCCCCCCAGATCCCGAGCGCGGTGGCGATGGAGTCGGTCCCGGCCCAGCCGAGGGCGATCGCGACGGCGACGCTGACGACCACGTTGGCCCACTCGGTCACCCGCAGGCCGGGGCTGCGGCCCTCGGAGCGCAGCTGCCAGAGGACGGCAGCCGCGTCGACCAGCGGGTAGACCACGAGCAGGAGGGCCAGCAGTGGTCCGGTGTCGGGCGAGCTGACGAGCAGCACCGCTGCCCAGACGACGGCGAACGCGGCGCGGAGGAGGTAGAGGCGGCGCAGCGTCTCGCTGGACGTCGAGTCGGTGCGCAGGGCGGGCGTGGTCATGGCCGTTCCTCCTGAGGTCGGGGGGAGCGTCACGCGACGGTGGCGGTGATCGAGACGGGCACGTTGCCGCGGGTGGCCGCCGAGTAGGGGCACACCTCGTGGGCGGCGGCGGCGAGGCTCTCCGCGGTGGCGAGGTCGGCGCCGCCGCCGACGTGGACGCGCAGCGCGACGTCCAGGGCGAAGCCCCCGGTCCCGCTCGGGACGATCGAGACCTCGGCGACGACGGTGGAGTCCACCAGCCGCACCCTGCGCTGCGAGGCGACGAGCTTGAGCGCGGAGTGGAAGCACGAGGCCCAGCCGGCCGCGAACAGCTGCTCGGGGTTGGTCGCCCCGCCCCGGCCGCCCATGGACTCGGGCACCGCGAGGGTCACGTCGAGCAGGCCGTCGTCGGTCACCGCGCGGCCTCCCGCGCGGCCGTCGCCGGTGGACGTCGCGACAGCGGTGTACAGGGGGGTGGTCATGGCAGCTCCTCAGTCGGTGTCGATGTAGAGTTACTAGTACGTCTACATGAAAGACCATAGACTCCCGCCAGTGCCGTGACAAGCAGCGGGACCGGAGCGGAGGAGAGCGACATGCAGGCCGACACCGCCGGACCGGCGACGCGGACCACCTCGGGGTCGACAACGCGAGCGCGGATCCTGGCTGCGGCGAACGAGCTGTTCTACGCGCAGGGCATCCGCGCGACGAGCGCGGACCGGGTCATCGAGCAGGTCGGCATCACGAAGGTCACCTTCTACCGGCACTTCCGGACCAAGAACGAGCTCGTCGTCGCGTACCTGGAGGAGCAGGCCGCGGGGGAGCGGGAGTGGATCGAAGGCGTGCGACGTGCCGGTGACCCTGTGGCGGCGCTGCGCGAGCTCGCCGCCGGCATCGGCGCCGCGAGCTGCCGGCCCGGCTTCCGCGGCTGCCCGTTCATCAACGCGGCGGCGGAGTTCCCCGACCCCCAGGACCCGGTCCGGGTCACCGTCGCGGCGCACCGCGCGTGGACGCTCGCTGCCTTCGCCGGGATCGCCGCGGACGCGGGGGTGGACGACGTCGACTCCACCGCCAGGCAGCTGATGCTCCTGCGGGACGGCGCGATGGTGAACGGCTACCTGGCCGACCCGTCGTCGGTGGCGGGGTCCCTCGGCGCCGCGTTCACCTCGATCCTCACGGCAGCCTCCCCGGCGCACCGGTAGCCGGCGCGGTCGCGCGCGACGTCATCGGACCGCTGCACGCGCGACCTGTGCGCCACCCGCCAGCACGCCGAGCCCCAGCGCCAATGACGACGAGGGCAGCACCAGGCCGATCAGCAGCCCGGCCTCCGCCATCAGCAGCACCACGACCAGCACCGTCGCCGCGGCAGGGGGCACGTCGGCCGCCCAGGTGGTCACCCGGTCGGCCTGGGCAGGGTCGCGGTGTACACCACGGCCGGGGGCAGGTTCGGCCACACGGTCGGCGACACGTCGACCCGGCCGAAGAACCGCTGCAGCTCCCGGTGTTGCCGCCGTCCCGGTGGCGCCCACCGGCTCCAGCTGTAGGTGAACTGGGTGTACGCACCCGTCGGGGCGAGGTGGCCGGCGATGGTGGAGACCAGCTCGGTGCCGGCCCGGCCGGCGAACGCCTGCCACGGGAGGCCGCTGACCACCAGGTCGACCGCGGGCAGGCCGCGCTGCGCCAGCGCCCGGGCGAGGCCGGAGGCCGGCCCGCGGAGGAGGTCGATCCCCGGGAACCGGCTGGACAGGTGGTCGGCCATCGCCCCGTTCAGCTCGAGCCCGAGGTACCGCATCCCGGGCACGGCCTCCCGCAGCGCCGCGGTGAAGGACCCGGTGCCCGGTCCCAGCTCCACCACGACCGGCAGGTCCGCCGTCCTCGCCGGACCCAGCAGCGGCGCGATCATGCGCCGCGCCAGGGCCGACGAGCTCGGCACCACCGACGCCGTCCGCAGGGGCGCGCGGACGAACTCCCGGACGAAGACGCGGGTCCCACCGGCAGGCGTGGGCACCGGCGGTCGACCGGTCACGGGGCCGTTGCCTCGCTCTTCCCGCACGCCGCCGTCAGATCCGGTCACGGACGATGTCGAGCACCGGCTGCCCGGCCCCGGCGTCCGCGCCGCCGTGGGGGAACGACACCCCGGCCAGCTGCTCCGACACCTCCCAGATGCGCTGCGCGTCCTCGGTGCTCCGCAGCCGCTGGTAGAGCGCCTGCTCGGCGGGCGACCCGCTCATGTGCTGGAAACGGCGCGGACCGTAGTACCGGCCACCGCCGGCGTCGGGAGAGGTCGCGGCGAGCAGGGCGGGCAGGGCCGCGGTCTCCGGCGTCCCCGCGATGCCCCACCGCGAGAGGCGCCGGATCAGCCGGATCTCGCGCGACTCCCCGGTCCGGCCGATCTCCGGCCGCGGGGCGAGCAGGTTCGTGGGCGCGATCCCGGGGTGCGAGATGTTGCTCGTGATGCCCCAGCCGGCGTCCTGGCTGCGGCGGTCCAGCTCCAGCGCGAACAGGCCGACGGCGATCTTCGACGAGCTGTAGGCGCGCATCGGGTCGTAGGTCCGCTCCCACTGCAGGTCGTCCCAGTGGACCGCGTTGCGGTTCGCGGCGACGCTCAGCTGCGTCGTCACCCGCGCCCGGCCGGCCCGCAGCAACGGCAGCAGCCCGGCGACCAGCGCGACGTGGCCGAGGTGGTTGGTGCCGAACTGCAGCTCGAACCCGTCGGCCGTCGTCCGCCGCTCCGGCGGCGTCATGACGCCGGCGTTGGCCACCAGGACGTCGACCGGCCGGCCCTCGTCGACCAGCGCGCCGGCGAACGCGGCGACCGAGTCGAGCGAGGACAGGTCCAGCTCGTGCAGGGTGATGTCCGCCCGGGGGATGCGCGCCCGGACCTCGGCGGTCGCCGCCTCGCCCTTGCCGCGGTTGCGGACCGGGAGCACCAGGTCGGCCCCGGCGGCCACCAGGCGGCGGGCGATGACCAGGCCGATGCCGTCGCTGCCGCCGGTGAGCACGGCGCGCTTCCCCGACAGGTCGGGGACGGTGATGTCGATCGTGTTCGCCATGGCTGGGCTCCTGAGTTCGAGAGAGTGCGCTGACCGCGCCGTGCCCTCACCCTCGCCGGGTCCTCCCGCCGGTGGCAGGGCCTGCCGATCCCCCCGTCCGGCTGCCCGAGAGGGGGATCGGCAGGCCGTGGCTCCACCTCCGGGGCGTCGGTAGACACAGCACCGCCGAGCCCGACAGGGCCGGTGGACCGCACACCGAGAGGACCGCACATGGCCATCGATCGAGCGGGCTTGGCCGAGTTCCTGAGGGGCCGCCGGGAATCGCTGCAGCCCGAGGACGTCGGCGTCCCCCGCGGGCCGCGCCGCCGGACGGCGGGCCTGCGACGGGAGGAGGTCGCCTCCCTCTGCCACATGTCGGCCGACTACTACACCCGCCTGGAGCGGGAGCGCGGCCCGCAGCCGTCAGCGCAGATGATCGCCTCGATCGCCCAGGGGCTGCACCTGTCCCTCGACGAGCGCGACCACCTGTACCGGCTCGCCGGGCACCAGCCGCCACCGCGCGGGACCAGCAGCGAGCACATCAGCCCCGGCCTGCTGCGGATCTTCGACCGCCTCGGCGACACCCCCGCCGAGATCGTCACCGAGGTCGGCGAGACCCTGCGGCAGACCCCGCCCGGGATCGCACTCGTCGGCGACGCGATGCGGTACACCGGGCCGGCGCGCAGCCGGGGCTACCGCTGGTTCACCGACCCGGCGGCCCGCGCGCTGTACGTGCCGGAGGACCACGCGCACATGTCGCGCACCTACGCCGCCGGGCTCCGCGCCCTGGTCACGATGCGCGGACCCGGCTCGAAGGCGGCACACCTGGCCGATCTCCTCCTGGAGCGCAGCGGGGAGTTCCGTTCCCTCTGGGAGGTGCACGAGGTCGGCATCCACCTCGACGAGGTCAAGCGCTACCAGCACCCGGAGGTCGGCCGGCTGGAGCTGAACTGCCAGACGCTCGTCGACCCGCACCAGGCGCACCGCCTGATGGTCTACACCGCCGCGCCCGGCACGGAGAGCCACGAGAAGCTCCAGGTGCTCGCGGTCATCGGCACCCAGTCCCTCTCCCTCACGCCGTCCGGCGCCGACGTCGGGGGCGGGTCATGACCCGGTTCCTGCACCGCCTCGGCCGCGGCACCGCGGCGCACCCGTGGCGCACGCTCGCGGCCTGGCTGCTCGTCGCCGTCGCGGCCACGTTGACCGCCGGCGCGCTCGGCGGCACGCCCCAGGACGACTTCGACGTCGAGGGCGCTCCCGCGCTCGCCGGCATCGAGTCCCTGCGCGAGCACTTCCCCGGGTCGGGCGCGGCCGGGAGCTCCGCCCAGGTCGTCGTGCACGACCCGGACGGCGACCCGGTGGGCGACACCGACATCGCCGAGCTGACCGCCCGGCTCGGCGAGGTCGACCACGTCACCTCCGTCGCGCCGCCGCGCTTCTCCGCGGACCGGGACACCGCGCTGCTGGCCGTCGTCTTCGACGTGCCGGTCACCCACCCCGACCTGGCGGGTGGCGCCGGCGTCGAGGCGCTGGAGACCGCGGTGACCGGAGCGGGAGAGGCCCTCCAGGTCGAGCTCGGCGGCCAGCTGCCGAACACCTCGCCCGAGGCGGTGCAGGGCACCGGGGAGGTCGTCGGTGTCGTCGTGGCCCTCGTGGTCATGGTCCTGGTGCTGGGCACGGTCGTGGCCGCCGGGCTGCCGCTGCTGGTGGCCCTCGCCGGACTCGGCGTCTCGGCCGCCGGGGTCACCCTGCTCGCTGCCGTGACCGACGTCAGCACCACGGCACCGACCGTCGCGGTGATGGTGGGCCTCGGGGTCGGCATCGACTACGCGCTGCTCCTCGTCTCCCGTCACCTCGAGCACCTGCGCGCCGGCGTGCCGGTCGTCGAGGCCGCGGCGCGGGCGACCGCCACCGCGGGTCGCTCGGTGGTGTTCGCGGCGGCGATCGTGCTGGTGTCGCTGATGGGGCTGCCGCTGGCCGGCGTGCCCATCTACTCCTCCTACGGCTTCGCGACGGGCATCTCGGTGGTGGCCGTCGCCGCGGCCGCCCTGACGCTGGTCCCGGCGTCCTGCGGGCTCCTCGGCCGCCGGCTGCTGCCCCGGCGGGAGCGACGCGGCCTCCCGCCCCGGCGGCCGCGACCGGCGCGGGCTCCCGTGTCCGCGCGGTGGGCGGCCGCCGTGGCCCGCCACCCGGTGCCGTGGGCGCTGGCCGCCTTCGCCCTCATCGGTGGGCTCGCCGCTCCTGCCCTCGACCTGCGGACGTTCCCGCGGGACGTGTCCAACAACGCCGCCGACAGCACGACCCGGCAGGCCTACGACCTCATCGCCGCCGAGTTCGGGGCGGGCGCGAACGGCCCGCTCACCGTGGTGGTCGACCGAGCCGCCGTCGGTGACGCCGGCGTCGCCGCGGCCGCGGACCAGCTGCGGGCCGTCGACGACGTGGTCGCAGTCGCCGGGCCGGTGGTCTCACCCGACGGGCAGGTGGCGGTCTTCGAGGCCCAGCCGGCGTTCGGGCCGGCCGACGAGCGGACCCCCGCGCTCCTGGAGCAGGTCCGCGCCGACCTGGACGGCGTGGAGGTCACCGGCAGCACCGCCATGTTCACCGACATCTCCGTGCTGTTGTCGGACCGGCTGTGGCTGGTCGTCGGCTTCGTCGTCGCGCTGTCGATGGTGCTGCTGGCCGCCATGTTCCGCTCCGTGGTGGTGCCGGTGAAGGCGGCGCTGCTCAACCTGCTGTCCATCGGCGCTGCGTACGGCGTGGTCACCGCGGTGTTCCAGTGGGGCTGGGGCACCGACCTGGTGGGGCTCGACCACCCGATGCCGGTGTCCAGCTGGCTGCCCATCCTGATGTTCGCCATCCTGTTCGGCCTGTCGATGGACTACGAGGTGTTCCTGCTGTCCCGGATCCGGGAGCACTGGCTGCGCAGCGGTGATGCACGAGCCAGCGTCGTGCAGGGCGTGGCCGGGACGGGGCGGGTCATCTCGACCGCCGCCGCCGTCATGGTGGTCGTGTTCCTCGGGTTCGCCACCGAGACCGACCTGGTCGTCCGGCAGCTGGGCCTCGGGATGGCCGTCGCGGTGCTGCTCGACGCCACCGTCGTCCGCATGGTGCTCGTGCCCGCCACGATGACCCTGCTGGGCCGACGCAGCTGGTGGCTGCCCGGCTGGCTCGACCGGCTGCTGCCCAGCATCGACGCCGAGGCGCCGGCCGACGGGCGTGCGGACGGGCCTGGCGCCACGGTGCCCGGCCCCCGGCAGGAGGAGCGCACGGAGGTGCCCGCCTGAGCCGACCAGAGCACGACCCGCCGGGCACACCCGGCGGCCGAGGACCCGGCAGCCGAGGCTGCCGGGTCGTCCGGCGTCCGACCACCGACCTCAGCCGCTGGTGGGGCACTGCAGGTTGATCGGGTTGCCGTCCGGGTCGCGCACGTGGGCCACGCGCATGCCCCACGGCATGTCGGTCGGACCCCCGGTGACCGAGCCACCGTGCGAGCGCACGGGCTCCAGGAGCGCATCGACGTCGGCGACGTCGATGCCCAGCAGGGTGCGGTTGCCGGCGGGTGGCTCGGCTTCCCGGATCAGACCCAGCGCCGAGTCACCGATCCGGACACTCAGGAAGAACGGCGGGTCGCCGGCGTCCTCCGGCGAGGTCCGCTCGACCACCTGCGCGCCCAGCGCGTCGACGTAGAAGTCCCTCAGCCGTTCCGGGTCGGCGGTGAGCAGCATCGGCAGGATCGTGGGCACGGGAACTCCACCGGTTCGGTCGTCTCGCAGCACTGACTCGTGGATGACGCGGAAGTCATCGTCCCGGCGGACGGTCGTCGTCGGGAGGAGGCGCACGCCGCACGGTGGTCCGGCCGGGGACACGCAGACGCCCCGGCCCGCACGAGGCGGACCGGGGCGTCGGCGAGGTGGGTCAGCGCAGGTCGAAGCGGTCCAGCTCCATGACCTTCACCCAGGCGGCGGCGAAGTCCTGGGCGAACTCCTCCTGCATGTCGTCGCCCGAGTAGACCTCGACGATGCCGCGCAGGATGGAGTTGGAGTTGAGCACCAGGTCGACCGCGGTGGCCGTGCGGACGACGTTCCCGTCGGCGTCCAGGCCCTCGTAGACGTCCTCGTCGTCCACCGAGGTGCGCCACTGGACGCCGAGGTCCAGCAGGTTGCGGAAGAAGTCCTGCGACAGGACGCCCGGCCGGTCGGTGAACACGCCGTGCTGCACACCGCCGGTGTTCGCCCCGAGCACCCGCAGGCCGCCGAGGAGCACCACCATCTCCTTCGCGGTCAGCTCGAGCATGTACGCGCGGTCGATCAGCAGCGTCTCCGGCTGGAGCTTGCTGCCCGGCTGCAGGTAGTTGCGGAAGCCGTCGGCCCGCGGCTCGAGCCAGCGGAAGTTCTCGACGTCCGTCTGCTCCTGGCTCGCGTCCGTGCGACCGGGGGAGAACGGCACGGTGAGCTGCACACCGGCGTCGGCCGCGGCCTTCTCCACCGCTGCGGTGCCACCGAGCACGATCAGGTCGGCCAGCGAGACCCGCTTGCCGGTCTGCTGCTCGAAGTCGCTCTTCACCTGCTCCAGCACCGGCAGCACGTCGGTGACGCCCTGGTTGGCGGCCCAGCCGAGCTGCGGCTGCAGGCGGAGCCGCGCGCCGTTGGCCCCACCGCGCTTGTCGGTGCCGCGGTAGGACGCCGCCGCCGACCAGGAGGTGTGCACCAGCTGCGACACGGTCAGCCCCGAGGCGAGCAGGCGCGCCTTGAGGTCGGCGATCTCCGCCTCGCCCACGAGCTCGTGGTCGACGGCCGGCACCGGGTCCTGCCAGATGAGCTCCTCGGCCGGCACGTCCGGGCCGACGTAGCGGCTCTTCGGGCCCATGTCGCGGTGCAGCAGCTTGAACCAGGCGCGGGCGTACTGGTCGGCGAAGTACTCCGGGTCGGCGTAGAACCGCTCGGAGATCTCGCGGAACCCCGGGTCGGCCATGAGGGCCAGGTCGGTGGTCGCCATCATCGGGGCGTTCTTCTTGCCCTCGATGTGCGCGTCCGGCACGAGCTCCTGCGCCTCGGGGTCCTTCGGCTTCCACTGCTTGGCGCCGGCCGGGCTCTCGGTGAGCTCCCAGTCGTAGCTGAACAGCATCTCGAAGTAGGTGTTGTCCCACGTCGTCGGCGTCGGCGTCCAGGCGCCCTCGAGGCCGCTGGTGATGGTGTCGGCGCCTTTGCCGGTGCCGTACTGGCTGACCCAGCCGATGCCGTTGCCGTGCACCGGGCAGCCCTCGGGCTCGGGGCCGACCAGCTCGGGGTTGCCCGCGCCGTGGGTCTTGCCGAAGGTGTGGCCGCCGGCGATCAGCGCGACGGTCTCCTCGTCGTTCATGCCCATCCGGCTGAAGGTGACGCGGATGTCGTGCGCGGACGCCAGCGGGTCCGGCCGGCCCTGCGGGCCCTCCGGGTTGACGTAGATCAGGCCCATGGTGACGGCGGCGAGGTGGCCGTCCTCCAGGTCCAGCGGGGCGTCGTCGGCGTAGCGCTCGTCGCCGAGCCAGGTGTCCTCCGGCCCCCAGAACACCTCACCGGGCTGCCAGGTGTCGGCGCGGCCGAAGGCGAACCCGAAGGTCTTCAGGCCCATGTCGTCGTGCGCGACGTTGCCGGCGAGCACCAGCAGGTCGGCCCAGGAGAGCTTGCGGCCGTACTTCTGCTTGACCGGCAGCAGCAGCCGACGGGCCTTGTCCAGGTTGGCGTTGTCCGGCCAGCTGTTCAGCGGGGCGAAGCGCTGCCCGCCCTCGCCACCGCCACCGCGGCCGTCGGCGATGCGGTAGGTGCCCGCGGCGTGCCAGGACATCCGGATGAAGAGCGGGCCGTAGTGGCCCCAGTCCGCCGGCCACCAGTCCTGCGAGGTGCGCATGACCTCGACGACGTCGCGCTTGACCGCCTCGACGTCCAGCGTGGCCACCGCGGCCTTGTAGTCGAAGTCCACGCCGAGCGGGTCGGAGTCCTTGGAGGTCTTGTTCAGCACCTGGACGTCGACCTGGTTGGGCCACCAGTCGCGGGTGGTGCGGGGGCGCCCGTTGGTGACCGGCTGCGGCGCCTTGATCGCCGGGTTCTCGCTCTCGCTGGTGCTCTCCGACTGGGCCTTGGCGACCTCGGTCTTGTCGTAGTCGGCCGTGCTGACCTGGGACTTGTCGTACTCGGTCACGTGGTGCCTCTCTCTGCGGGACGGTCGGTGGCGGACGGGGTGGCCGGTGCGGTGGCGCAGGAGAGGCACCGGCCCCAGTAGATGACCTCGGCCTCGTCGACGACGAAGCCGGCCGGGGCGTCACCGGACGGCGTCAGGCACGGCGCCGCGCCGGTGGCGCAGTCGACGTCGCTGATCGCGCCGCAGGACCGGCAGACCAGGTGGTGGTGGTTGTCGCCGACCCGCGCCTCGTACCGGGCGACCGAACCCTGCGGCTGGATGCGCCGCACGAGACCGGTGTCGGTGAGCACCCGCAGGACGTCGTAGACCGCCTGGTGCGACACCGCGTCCAGGCGGGTGCGTGCGGCGGTGATGAGGGCGTCGGTGTCCAGGTGGGGGTGGGCGTGGACGGCGTCCAGGACCGCGAGGCGCGGCTGCGTGACCCGCAGGCCGGCGGCGCGCAGGTCGCGTTCGAGGTCCGCGCGGTCGGTCACGAGGAGGATCCTCGCCCGCTTCCTGGACCGGGTCAAGAAACGCCGTGCGTCACTCCGAGCGGGCGGTCGCCGGGTCGGACGCCTGGCCACCACGGTGCCCCGACCGAGGACCGGCCGCAGCAGCCCCGGCGATCGTCGAGAGCAGCGCCAGCGACTCGGCCGACCGGGAACCCGGCTCCGCCTGGTACACCACCAGCACCTGGTCGTCGGCGTCCGCGACGGCGAACTTGTCGTAGCGCAGCTCCAGGTCACCGACCTGCGGGTGCTGCACCCGGTACACGCCCCCGCCGGGATGCCGGCGCACGTCGTGGCGGGCCCAGAGCCGCCGGAACAGGTCGCTGCGCACCGACAGGTCGCCGACCAGCTCGGCCAGCCGCGGATCGTCGACGTCCGGTCCGGCTGCGCTCCGCAGCACGGCGACCAGGTCGGCGGCGGTCGCCTCCAGCTCGGCCGGGGAGCCGGAGGTGCCCGGCTCCAGCAGCACGGTCCGCAGCAGGTTGGTGCCCGGGGTGAACAGCGGCGACAGCGCCACGGCCAACCGGTTGGCCGCCAGCACGTCGAGGTGGCGGCCCTGCACGAATGCGGGCGTGTGGTCCCACGACGCGATCAGCTGGGTGACGCTCGGTCGCACCCGCTCGGCACGGCGCTGCGCGCGCCGGCGGCGGGGTGCCGGGTCCGCCAGGTCGTGCAGGTGCCCGGTCGACGCGCCGTCCAGGCCCAGCGCCCGCGCCACCGCGTCGAGCACCTGCGCCGAAGGACGCCGGTCGCGCCCCTGCTCCAAGCGCGTGTAGTACTCGGTGCTCACCCCGGCCAGCATCGCCAGCTCGTCACGGCGCAGCCCGGGCACGCGGCGGTGGTTGGTCACCGCGATCCCGACGTCCTGCGGGCGCACCTGCTCGCGCCGGGCACGCAGGTACTCACCGAGCAGGTTCTCCGCCACGCCCGAACGGTAGGTCCCCGCGCCACTTCCCTGGCTGTCCCTGCCGGCACCCCCCTCACCGGGGGCCTGGTTGCCGGCGCACCGCCTCCCGACGCTGGGCGCATGACACGAACCTGGCTCGTCACCGGGGTGAGCAGCGGCTTCGGCCGCCAGCTCGCCGAGCAGCTCCTCGCCCGCGGCGACCGCGTCGTCGGCACCGTCCGGCGGTCCGACGCGGTCGCCGACCTCGTCGGCACCCACCCCGGCACCTTCGCCGTCCAGCACCTCGACCTCACCGACACCGACCGCATCCGCCCGGTCGTGGACGACGCGCAGGCCCGCTTCGGCCGGCTCGACGTCGTCGTCAGCAACGCCGGGTACGGGTTGTTCGGCGCGGCCGAGGAGCTCACCGACGAGCAGGTCCGCCACCAGCTCGACACCAACCTGCTCGGCTCCGTCCAGCTCATCCGCGCCGCGCTCCCGCACCTGCGTGCCGCCGGCGGCGGGCGGGTCCTCCAGCTGTCGTCGATGGCCGGCCAGGCCGCGTGGCCGGGCTCCTCGCTGTACAACGCCTCGAAGTGGGGCATCGAGGGCTTCTGCGAGGCACTGGCCCCGGAGGTGGCGCCGTTCGGCATCGGCGTCACCATCGTCGAGCCCGGTGGCGCGCGCACCGACTTCGGCGCCGGCGGACTGCGGTTCGCCGAGCCGCTCGACGCCTACGACGTCTCGCCGGCCGCGGCGGTGCGCGCCTTCCGGGACGGCGGGCCGCCCGGTGTCGTCGGGGACCCGGCCCGGATGGCCGCCGCGATGATCGACAGCGTGGACCGGGACCCCGCGCCGCTCCGGCTCGTGCTCGGCAGTGACTCGTGGGCCGGGATGACCGCGGCACTCGAGGCCCGGCTGGACGCCGTCCGCGCGCAGCGGGACACCGCCGCCGCCACCGACTCGTGACGGGCGCGGGGCGCCCCGGCGGGGGCCGCCCCGCGCAGGTCACCAACCGACGGCGCCGTGCCGGTCGGTGAAGGTGCCGGTCGGGCCGTCCGCGCCGATGGACGCCATCGCGACGATCGCGTCGGTGCCCTCGGTGACGGTCTGCGGGCCGGAGTGGCCGTTGAAGTCGGTCGCCGTGTAGCCCGGGTCGACCGTGTTGACCCGCAGCTCGGGGAGGAACTGGGCGTAGACCGAGGTGATCATGTTGACCGCCGCCTTGCTGGCCGAGTAGCCGAGCGTCGGCAGCGAGTGCTCGATGCGCGACTCGTCGGACCGCACGGTGAACGAGCCGAGCCCGCTGGTCACGTTCACCACCACCGGCGCCGCCGACTCGCGCAGCAGCGGCAGGAACGCGTGCGTCGTCCGGACGACGCCGACCGTGTTCGTGTCCAGGACGGCCAGCACCGACGGCCCGTCGAACTCGTCGACGGCGGCGAACGGCCCGGAGATGCCGGCGTTGTTGACCAGCACGTCCAGCCCGCCGAAGCGCTCGCGCACCTCCTCCGCCGCCGTGGCGACCGAGTCGTCGGAGGTCACGTCGATCGCCACCCATTCCACACCGAGCTCCTCGGCCGCCTGCCGTCCGCGCTCCGCGTCGCGGGCGCCGATGACCACCCGGTGGCCGGCGTCCTTCAGCCGCCGCGCCGTCTCGTAGCCGAGGCTCTTGTTGCCGCCCGTGATCAACGTCGTCGTCATGGACCCGACGATGCCGCGGTCGGAGCGGACGTCGATGGTCCCCTGCGACCGTATGACCGCCAGTACCACCCAGCCCGCCGGCGATGGACGACGATGGGCGCATGGCCGACCGAGGTGACTTCGCAGCGCTGCTGCGCGCGTGGCGGGAGCGGCTGCAGCCCGCCGCGGTGGGGTTCCCCGTCGGGAACCGCCGCACCAGCGGACTCCGGCGGGAGGAGGTCGCGCTGCTGGCCGGCGTCTCGGTCGACTACCTCGTCCGCCTGGAGCAGGGGCGTGCGGAGCGCCCCTCGGCGCAGGTCGTCACCTCGCTGGCCCGGGTGCTGCAGCTCTCCGACCTCGAACGCGACCAGTTGCACCTCGCCGCCGGCCTGCCCGTCCCGCTGCCCAGCGCCGTGCCCACGCACATCCCGGCCAGCGTGCAACGGCTCCTGGCCCGGCTCCCGGACGTCGCGGTCGGCGTCTGGACCGCGCACTGGACGCTGCTCACCGCCAATGCGGCGTGGACCGCGCTGCTCGGGCCGATGCGGCCGGGCTCGAACCTGGTCCTCGCGCAGTTCGCCGGTGCGGCGCCGGAGGTGGTGTGGGACCCCGCGGACCACGAGCGGCACGAGCGGGCGCTGGTGTCCGACCTGCGGACGGCGCTGATCCGCTACCCGGACGACCCGGCCGTCCGGGCGGTGCTCGCCGAGCTGCAGGCGTACCCGCGCTTCGCGCAGCTCTGGGCCGAGGGCACCGTCGTCGAGCACCGGTTCCAGTCGAAGACCTTCGTGCACCCGCTCGTCGGCGAGGTGACCCTCGACTGCGACGTCCTCACCGCGATTGGCACCGACCTCCGCATCGTCGCCTACACCGCGGAGCCGGGCACCGAGGACGCCTCCCGGTTCGACCTGGTCCGCACCCTCGGGCTGGCCGGGGTCGCGCCGGACTAGGGCTCGTCAGCCGGCGGCGGGCGTGGGCTCGGCCGGCTCCGCAGGCTCGCCACCTCGGGGTCGGCCGCGTTTCCGCAGCCCGGAAGAGGTGCTGGCCTCCTCCCGGCCTGGCGGCCCAGGATCAGGGCCACGCAGGCCGGATCGGTCTGCCTCAGCCCCTCGCGGGCCAGCTCCGGAGGTCGTCCTTGTCCGCCAGCCACTCGACGGGAGCCCGCCTCGCCGCGGACGTCGTCGTGGACGTGCTCGGTGGACGGCCGTGCCGGGGCCACCGCGGGCAGTCGGGTGCGGTAGCCGTACCCGAGGCGTACGGCGCAGCCGTACGCCAGGTGGCTCCCCGCCACTGAGTGCCCGGGTCCGCTGACGGACCCGGAGCAGGAGCCCCTCGCCGCTCGCGAGGGTGAGTGCTCCACCCGACCGCGTGGTCGCGCTCTGCGCCACGCCGTCGCCCTCCCCTGAGCCGCCGCCGGCGCACCCGCGCCCGCGGTGTCGTCCGCACGTCCCCCTGTCTCGACGAGGAGATCAGTCATGCGCACCCAGGTCGCGATCATCGGCGCCGGACCGGCCGGTCTGATGCTGTCCCACCTGCTCCACCTCCGCGGCATCGACTCCGTCGTGGTCGACGTGCGCACCCGTGAGGAGATCGAGGCGACGATCAAGGCCGGGGTGCTCGAGCAGTCGACGGTCGACCTGTTGCAGCAGACCGGGGTGGGGGAGCGGCTGGGCAGGGAGGGTGCCCCGCACGACCGGATCAACTTCGCCTTCGGCGGCGAGCTGCGGCAGGTCGACATGGCGGAGCTGACCGGCGGCCGCAGGGTGACCGTCTACGCCCAGCACGAGGTGCTCAAGGACCTCATCGCCCGCCGGCTGGCCGACGGCGGGGACCTCCGCTTCGGGATCAGCGGCACCACGGTGGCCGACGTCGACACCGACCGGCCCACCGTCGACTTCACCGAGCACGGGCGCCGGGTGCGGGTGGAGTGCGACGTGGTGGTCGGCTGCGACGGGTCGCGGACCTCCACCCGCTTCCTCATCCCCGAGGGCAGCGTGCGGACGGACTACTTCCGCCAGTACCCGTTCGCCTGGTTCGGCATCCTCGCCGAGGCGCCCCCGACGGCGGAGGGGCTGGTCTACGCGCGCTCGGAGCGCGGCTTCGCCCTGATCTCCACCCGGTCGCCCCAGGTGCAGCGGCTCTACTTCCAGTGCGACCCGGCGACGTCGGCTGACGACTGGTCCGACGACCGCATCTGGTCGGAGCTGCAGGCCCGGGTCACGGAGGCGGGCATCAGCGTGCCCACCGGGCGGATCTTCCAGAAGGACGTGCTGCACTTCCGCAGCTTCGTCTGCGAGCCGATGCAGTACGGGCGGCTCTTCCTCGCCGGCGACGCCGCGCACACCGTGCCGCCCACCGGCGCGAAGGGCCTCAACCTCGCGATGGCCGACGTCTACGTGCTGGACCGGGCGCTGGGCGCGCGGTTCGCCGACCACGACTCCCGGCTGCTCGAGTCCTACACCGAGACCGCGCTCGCCCGGGTGTGGCGGGCCCAGCACTTCTCCTGGTGGATGACCTCGATGCTCCACCGGTTCTCCGACGTGACGGACTTCGACCGGCGCCGGCAGACGGCCGAGCTGGAGATGGTCGTCAGCTCGCCGTCCGCGTCCCGGATGCTGGCCGAGAACTACGCCGGCCTGCCGCTGGAGCCGGTCGGCTGACCGCACCCGGCTGCGACGGTGCCCCCGGTCGGCCGGGGGCACCGTCGTCGCTGTTCGTGGCACAGAGTGCCACCAAGGTGGCAGAGTCCGGCGCGGGCCGCTCGGCCCACGCGACGACGCAGACCTGGAGGACGACGCGATGACCAACCCGGTTCCGGAAGCGCCCGTGCCGCACGACCCGATCGCCCGGCGGTTCGAGGGGAAGGTCGCCTTCATCACCGGCGCCGCCCGCGGGCAGGGGCGGGCCGAGGCGGTGCGGCTGGCCGCCGAGGGGGCGGACGTCATCGCCGTCGACATCGCCGCCCAGGTGCCGGAGACCCAGTACGAGGGCGCGAGCCCGGAGGACCTCGCCGAGACGGTCCGCCTGGTCGAGGCGCTGGACCGCCGGATCGTCGCCACCCAGGCCGACATCCGCGACTACGACGCCCTGAAGGCGGCCCTGGACGCCGGGGTCGCCGAGCTCGGCCGGCTCGACGTCGTCATCGCCAACGCCGGGACGACGACCGCGGCGAGGACCTGGGAGATCGACGCGGCGCACTGGAAGGAGCAGATCGACACCAACCTGACCGGGCCGTTCCACACCGCCAAGGTCGCGATCCCGATCATGATCGAGCAGGGCACCGGCGGGGCGATCATCTTCACCAGCTCGGTCGCCGGGCTCCGCGGGCTGCCCTACCTGGCCGGCTACGTGGCCGCCAAGCACGGCGTCACCGGCCTGGCCAAGACGCTGGCCAACGAGCTCGCCGAGTACCGCATCCGGGTCAACACCGTGCACCCGCACGGCGTGCAGACCGGCCTCACCGTGCCCGAGCTGTTCCCGATGATCCAGGACGCCAGCCCGACGCTGAGCACCCTCTACATGGGGCAGCTGCCCGACCCGGTCAGCCAGGCCGACGACATCGCCGCGGCCGTGGCCTGGCTCGCGTCCAACGAGGCGCGGCACGTCACCGGCATCCAGCTCCCGGTCGACCTGGGGCGCACCAACCGCTGACCTGCTCGTCGCGGCCGGCGCCGCTCCTCGGCGCCGGTCGCACGGTCTGTCAAGGGCTGGCCGAGATCTGTGGACGCGCGTCTGACCTGGGGATATGCCTGGTGGACCACCTCGTGACGCGCTAGACTCCGTACAGGTGTTCGAAGCGGTCGGGAGGTGTCGTGGGCGAGTTGCAGTCGGCCGTGGACGCCCTCGCCGCGGAGGACCTGACCCATCTGTTCGGGCCGGCGTTGTTGGAGCGGCTGGGTCCGTTGCTGGTGTTGCAGAACGGGATCGCGGCTGAGGTCGCTCGCACGGTCCGGCAGTGCGAGTTGGCCGGGGCGGCGGAGCACGACGGGTTGAAGTCGATGGCCTCGTGGTTGCGCGGGCACGCCCGCCTGTCGACGGTTGAGGCGGGGCGGGTGGTGCGGACCGGCCGGGCGTTGGAGCACCTGCCGGCCACGGCGGCGGCGTTCGCCGACGGTGCGCTGACCGCTGGTCAGGTGGCGACGATCGCCCCGATCGCGGGGGAGGAGCAGCGGGCGGCGGCCGAGGCGCAGGGAGTGGATCTGGGTGCGGTGGACCGGGCGCTGGCCGAGGTGGCGCAGTCCCCGGCGCACGAGCGGCTGGCGCAGGCGGTGCACCACTACCTCGAAGCGCTCGACCCCGACGGCA
The DNA here is from genome assembly GCF_041028285.1 of Modestobacter versicolor. GTDB lineage: Bacteria > Actinomycetota > Actinomycetes > Mycobacteriales > Geodermatophilaceae > Modestobacter > Modestobacter versicolor_A. The sequence continues at coordinate 393,441 of NZ_JABGDB010000001.1, forward strand.
CCGAGCCGGACCCCACCGAGGGGCGTCGACTGAGCATCGCCAAGCACGCGGATGGCAGCGTCAGCGGCCGGTTCGACCTGGATGCGGTGGGTGGGGAGAAGGTGCAGGCGGCGATCGAGTCGATCGTGCAGGCGAACCGGCCCGCTGGGTGATGACCGCACCCGGGCGCAGCAGAACGCCGACGCCCTGGTGCAGTTGTGCGACAACCAGCTCGCCGCCGGCACCCTGCCCACTCTGCGGACGGTGAAGCCGCACCTGGTGGTCACCATCGACGTCGACGACCTCACCGACACGGGCACGACGGGGCCGGGGGCGGCGCGGACGGGGTTCGGTGCCCGGATCTCCGCCGCCCGGGCTCGCTGGCTGGCCTGCGACGCCAGCATCTCTCGGCTCGTGATGGGCCCGGATGGGTTGCCGTTGGACGTGGGCCGGGAGAAGCGGGTCGTTCCACCGCACCTGCGGCGGGCGGTGGAGCAGCGGGACGGGCACTGCGTGTTCACCGGCTGCGCGGCACCCACGCACTGGTGCGACGTCCACCACCTACGCGAGTGGGTCGCCGATGAGGGCGAGACCAGCCTCGACAACTCCGCGCTGCTGTGCGAACGCCACCACACCAAGGTCCACCACGGGTTCCGGGTCGAACGACGACCCGGCGGGCGGTGGCGCACCTGGCGACCCGACGGCACCGAGATCGTGATCGGCACACCGCTGCTCGTCTGAGCCGCGCCGACCACCGTGACCGGCACCGGACGGGCCGCGCCCTCATCCCTCGGGAGGGGATCGGTGTGTGGCGCTCCAGTCGGGCACCTGCCGTACCGATCCAGCAGGCGTGAGGACCCGCCGACCGTCCCGCCCCGTGCCCTCCCGCGCCCTGCCGGGCTGGTGGTGGCGCGGCGGTGAGGCCGTGGGCTACGGCCGCATGCTCGGACTCGGCTCGCTGCTGGCGACGGCCCTGGCCCTCGCCGTGCTGCACCCGACCGCGGTGCAGTGGCCGCAGCTGGCCGCCGTCGGTGCCTTCCACCTGGTCGCGGTGTGGCTGAGCTTCGCCCTGCCCTGGCAGCGCTGGTCGCCGTGGGCGCTGCTCGCCTTCCCCGTCGTCTCGATGGCCGCCCTCGTGATGGTCACCGACGCGGTGCCCGAGCTGGCCGGCGTCCTGGTCGGCTTCTTCGTGCTCTGCTTCGCCTACGCCGGCCTCTTCCTCCCGGCGCGGGGCGGGTGGGTGCTGCTCCCGCTGGCGCTGCCCGCCTACTTCGGCACGCTCGGCGCGGTCACCTCGCCGCTCGTCCTCCGCACCGCCTTCGTCGCGCTGGCTTGGCTGGTCCTCAGCGAGCTGCTGCACCGGCTGCAGTCCCGGCAGCGCGAGCTCGTCGAGCAGCTGCGCGCCGACAACCTCGTCGACCCGCTCACCGGCCTGGCCAACCGCCGCGGCCAGGCCCGCTTCCTCACCGAGGCCGAACCGGGCGACGTCTTCGTCGTCCTCGACCTCGACCACTTCAAGCTGGTCAACGACGAGCAGGGGCACGCCGTCGGCGACGTCGTGCTCGCCACCTTCGGTCGGCTCCTGCAGCAGCAGCTGCGCACCCGGGACCGGGCCTCGCGCTCCGGTGGCGAGGAGATGCTCGTCCTGCTGCGCTGCGGCGACGGCCGGTGCGGCGAGGAGCTCGTCCGGCGGCTCCGGGCGGCCGCGGCCCAGGCCGACCTCGGCGTCACCTTCTCCGCCGGCCTCGCCGTCTACCGCGCCGGCCAGACCGTCGAGCAGGCCATCGCCGACGCCGACCGGGCCACCTACTGCGCCAAGCACGCCGGCCGCGACCAGGCCTGGATCGCCGGCGACCCGCGCAACGGCGTCCCCGACGTCCGCGTCCGCTACCACGACCCGGTGACCACCGGCCTGGCCGTCACCGGCTGACCTCCCACTCCGGTGCGGCCACGGGCGCCCCGACGCCGAACTGCTCGAGCGCGCCCGTGTACCGCTTCGGCGGGGGAGCGGCGAACTCCCCGCGCTTGCCGGTCGACAGCCCGAGCCGCACCAGCCCCTCGACGATCGTCACCGCGGCGGCCACGCCGTCGACCACCGGCACCCCGATCCGCACCGTCAGCTCGGCGGCGAGGTCGGCCATCCCGGCACAGCCGAGCACGATCGCGTCGCAGCCGTCGGTGCCGACGACGTCCGCGCACTCGGCCGCGATCCGGGAGCGCGCCGCCGGGTCGCTCTCCAGCGCCAGCACCGGGATCTCCACCGCGCGCACCGTCCGGCACTGCTCCCGCACCCCGTACCGGCCGGCCAGCTCCCACGCCCGGCCGGTGGTCCGCTGCAGGGTGGTGACGACGCCGAACGTCCGGCCCAGGTACGTCGCCGTCCGCATGCTGGCCTCGGCGATCCCCACGACCGGACCAGCAGCCAGCTCCCGGGCGGCGTCCAGCCCCGGGTCGCCGAAGCAGGCGACGACGTGGCCGTCGGCGCCTGCGGCCTCGCCGGCCGCGATCCGTGCGAGCAGACCAGGCACGGCCAGCGCCTCGTCGTAGTGGCTCTCGATGGACGCCGGCCCCATCTCCGGGTGGACGGCGACGACCGCGGTGCCCGGGCCGGCGGCGGCCCGGGCACTGCGCCCGATCAGGTCGGTCATCGACGCGGTGGTGTTCGGGTTGACGACCTGGATGAGCACGGAACACCTCTCTGCGATCTGTCCGTCGGCCCCGTCGCGGGGAGGGTGGGGTCCTCCGCCTACGCCACGGTCCCGTCGGAGACGCCGGGCTCGGCCGTGTCCAGCGGCACGATCATCGGCCGCACCCGCTCCAGCAGGGCGAAGAGGAAGAAGCCCAGCCCGCAGCCGATGAACCAGCCGTAGTCGCCCACCGAGGCGAACAGCGTGAGCAGGACCGTCGGCACCCCGGCGCCGACCACCGCCATGACGGCGTTCGGGTTGTAGCCGCCGCGGAACCAGTACCGGCCGGTCGGAGCCATCGAGTACATGTCGTCGACGGCGATCCGCTGCCGGCTGGCCAGGTAGTAGCCGGCGATCAGGATGCCGAACAGCGGGCCGATGAGGCTGCCCAGGATGCCCAGGGTGAAGCGGATGCCCTCGGCGCTGTCGTACCAGTTCCACGGGGTGAGCAGCACCGAGCCCACGGCGGCGATCATCCCGCCGGCCCGCCAGCTGATCTTCTGCGGCGAGACGTTGGAGAAGTCGAAGGCCGGGGCGATGAAGTTGGCGACGATGTTGATGCCCACGGTCGCGACGACGAAGGTCAGCCCGCCGAGCAGGATCGCGAACGTGGAGTCGATGGCCTCGACGGTGGCGATCGGGTCGGTGATCAGCTCACCGAACACCGGAACGGTCGCCGAGGCGCAGACGACGGTGAGGATCGAGAAGAACAGGAAGTTCAGCGGCAGCCCGAGCAGGTTGCCGCGCTTGACCGCGGCAAAGCTCTTGCCGTAGCGGGCGAAGTCGCCGAAGTTCAGCATCGGGCCGGAGAAGTAGGAGACGACCAGCGCGATCGCGCCGAGCATCGTGGAGACCGTCGCCCAGCCGCTCAGCGTGGGGCCGGTGTGCAGGCTCAGGTCGATGTTCGACCAGCCGGCCTGGGACACCAGGTAGACCGCCAGCACGATCATGACGACGTAGACGGCCGGGCCGGCGAAGTCGATGAACCGCCGGATCGTCTCCATGCCCCGCCAGAAGAGGGCGGCCTGGGCCACCCACAGCACCGCGAAGGAGATCCAGCCCAGCGCGGCCAGCCCCAGGAACGACGGCTCGAGCAGCGACTCGGCGCCGGGGACGAACTTCAGCCAGATGATGTTCAGGCTGCTCGCGGCCAGGTAGGTCTGCACCCCGTACCAGGCGACCGCGATCAGGCCGCGGATGATCGCCGGGATGTTCGCGCCCTTGACCCCGAACACCGCCCGGTTGATCACCGGGTACGGGACGCCGGTCTTCTGGCTGGGCTTGGCGACCAGGTTCACGAACACCTGGACGATGACGATCCCGACCACGAGCGCGACCAGCACCTGCCAGGCGGCGATGCCCAGCGCGAACAGGCTGCCGGCGGTGACGTACCCGCCGACGCTGTGCACGTCGGACATCCAGAACGCGAAGATGTTGTAGGAGCCCCAGCGCTGCTGACGCAGCGGCGCGAGGTCCTCGTTGGTGAGCCGGGGGTCGTAGTCGGCGCCGATCAGCGCTCCACCGGGGGCGGCCGCGGACGGCGCTGTCCCGGAGTGGCCGGGCGGGACGTCGGGGTCGAGCGCCGTGGGCTCGGGCGAGGTGGTCGTCATGGGGGCTCCTGCGGATCGTCGGCTGGTGCGGCAGCGGCGGGTGACGAGCGCGTCGTGCCCGGGAGGCGCCGGGGGGTCGGCCGTCCGGGATCGACGGCGCGAACGCTAGGGAGCAGGTGTTGCCCACGCGTGTCCCCGCGGGTATATCCGCGGCGGCGGATCGGCAGCAGGAGATCAGCCGTGCTCGGGGATGCCCGCCACGACGTCCTGCAGCCGGGCGTAGTGCACGCCGGTGAGGGCGATCAGCGCGTCGGCGTCCCGGGCGGCGAAGGCGTCGAGCATGGCCACGTGGTCGTCGGCGAGCGCGGCGGTGGCGGCCGCCGACGCGTGCGACATGGGCCGGCCCGGTTCGGTGACGTTCCAGGCCCGTTCGAACATCTGCAGCAGCCGGTGCATCCGGCACGGCTCGATCAGCGCCAGGTGGAACCGGCGGCTCCACCGGTGGTGGTCGGCCACGCCGCCGGTCGCGTTGGCCGCCTCCAACGCCCGCAGCGCCGTCGCCGCGACCCCGACGTCCTCGGCCGTCGCCCGGGCCACCGCGGTGGGCAGCGCCGCCGTCTCCAGGCTCGCCCGGACGACGTACAGCTCGGCCAGCTCGGCGCGGGTCAGCCTGGCGACGACGTAAGCCCCGCGCGGCTGGTGCTCGACCAGCCCCTCGGCCACCAGCGTCTTCAGCGCCTCGCGCACCGGGATGTGGCTGAGGGAGAACCGGGCCGCGACGTCATCCACCGGGATCGCGGCACCCGGCGGCACCCGTCCGGACAGGATGACCGCCCGCAGCTCCTCGAGCACCAGCGCCTGGGACGGGGTGTCGCGGGCGCTGGCCAGGGCCTGCACCCACGGCGCGGGCGGACGCTGCCTGGACACCCGACCGACCCCCTCCACCCGCTGGAGCCGCGGACGCTAGCCGGGCCGTGTTACGGGTCGTCGTCCGATCGACACGCGGTGTCCACCCGTGGCCGCTACCCTCCCGCCACAGCCGAGCGGCAACCACGACAGGAGCCCCCATGGACGCCGGCGCGGACACCCTGCAGAAGGCGCTGCAGATCAACCTCGACCCCCGCTGGTACGGCACGATCGCCGAGATCGGCGCCGGCCAGGAGGTCGCCCGCTGGTTCTTCCGCGCGGGCGGGGCCGCCGGCACGGTCGCGAAGTCGATGTCGGCCTACGACATGTCGGTCAGCGACGCCGTCTACGGCAAGTCCGACCGGTACGTCTCCAAGGGCCGGCTGCAGGCGATGCTCGACCACGAGTACCAGCTGAACCTCGACCGGCTGAGCGACCAGCGCGGTGACGAGACGGCCTTCTTCGCCTTCGCCGACACCGTCGTCGCGCGCAGCTACCGCGGCGGGAACGAGTGCCACGGCTGGATGGGCGTGAAGTTCCAGTCCCACCCGCGCGACGAGGCGAGTCAGGTCGTCGTCCACGTGCGGATGCTCGACGACGAGGCCGCCCTCCAGCAGGAGGCGCTGGGCGTGGTCGGGGTCAACCTGCTGCACGCCGCGTTCTTCCTGCACCACGAGCCCGAGCAGCTGGTGGAGAACCTGCTCGACCGGCTCACCACCGGCCGGATCGAGATCGACATGATCGAGCTGCGCGGCATCGAGTTCCGGGCCGTCGACAACCGGCTGATGGCGCTGAAGCTGGTCCAGCTCGGGCTCAGCGGCGCGGCGATGTTCGGCCCCGACCGCCAGGTGCTGCAGCCCAGCGAGGTGCTCCGGAAGCGGGCGATCCTGGTCGAGCGCGGCAGCTTCCGCCCGCCCACGGTGGTCAACATCGCCATGCTGGAGCAGGCGCAGGAGAAGTTCGTGCAGGACCCCGCGGTCGACGAGCAGGAGGTCCTGCTGCTCACCGAGCTCACCATGGCCAACCTGCGCGCCGGCGGGGACGTCGTCGACCGGCGCGACTTCCTGGCCCGCGCCGACCTGCTGGCCGCCTGCGGGCTGACGGTGCTGATCTCGGACTTCCTCGCCTACCACCGGCTCGCCGCCTACCTGAGCTGGCGCACCGACCGGCGGATCGGCATGGTCATGGGCGTCCCGAGCCTGATCGACATGTTCGACGAGGCCACCCACGCGCACCTGCCGGGCGGGATCCTGGAGAGCTTCGGCCGGCTGCTGAAGAACGACCTCCGGCTGTTCGTGCACCCGATGCTCCGGGACGGCGAGGTCGTCACCGTCGACACCGTCCAGGTGGCCGACGAGCTGCAGCCGCTCTTCGACTACCTCGCCCGCCGCGGCAGCTTCGTCGGGCTCGACGACTACGACCCCGCCCACCTGCCGATCCTCAGCCGGGACGTGCTCCGGCGGATCCCCACCGACGACGAGTCGTGGGAGGCCATGGTGCCGCCCGAGGTGAGCGGCCTGATCCGCAAGCGCGGGTTCTTCGGCTACCCGCGCGACCGCTGACCGCTCAGCGCCGACCGCTCAGCGGTCCTCGAGCTCCTCGGCCCAGGCCGGGTGCTCGTGCCGGGCCCAGCGGCGGGGCACCGTGCCGGTGCGCAGGCTGCGCATCGCGATCGGGTCGCGGAGGGCGAACGAGAGGTGGCCGAGCACCAGCAGGCCCAGGGCGAGGGCGAACCAGTCGTGCATCAGGGTGGCCCCGGTGCGCCAGGCCAGCGGCGCCAGGTCGGTGGCCTGCATGAACGCGCCGGACAGCAGCAGGACGGCGATGGCCCCGGCGCTCAGCGACCCGTTCAGCTTCTGCCCGGCGTTGAACTTGCCCACCGGGATGCGGCCGTCCCGGCGGGTGCGGGAGCGCAGCCACCGCCAGTCGTGCCGGGTGAACCGGTCCAGCCGGCGCAGCTCCGCGCGGTAGCCGGCCGACAGCAGCCCGGCCAGCAGCGGAACCGGCAGCGCCCAGCCCGCCCAGACGTGCACCAGCTCGACCGCCCGCCGGTGCCCGACCAGCACCTGCAGCGAGCTGTTGTAGAGCACGGCCGCGGTGGCGATGCAGACCAGCACCAGCACGCCGACCAGCCCGTGCACCCACCGCGCCGGCCGGCCGAACCGGGCGAACTCGGGCTCGGCGGGCGGGGCGTCAGCCGGTCGGGTCATCGGCCCGGCCGTTGGAGGAACCCACCCAGGCGTCGACCGAGTACCTGCGGTCCTCCCAGTACCCCGGTTCGACGTCGCGGGTCAGCTCGATCCCCGACAGCCACTTCAGGCTCTTGTAGCCGTACATCGGTGCCACGAACAGCCGCACCGGACCGCCGTGGTCGTGGGTCACCGGTCCGTCGAGCATCTGCAGCGCCACCAGGACGTCGTCCCGCCGGGCCTGCTCCAGCGTGAGGCTCTCGGTGTAGGTGCCGTCGAAGGAGGTGAACCGGACCGCGGTGGCGCGGTCGTCGGCGCCGGCGAGGTCGATCAGGTGCGACAGCCGGACGCCGGCCCAGCGGACGTCGGGCACCCGCCAGCCGGTGACGCACTGGAAGTCGCGCACCAGCTCGGTCTGCGGCATCGCGGCCAGGTCGGCCAGGGTGAACCGGCCCGGCTGCTGCACCAGGCCGCCGACGGTCAACCGGTAGTCGCCGGCGTCCTGCTCGTCGACCGCCCCGGTCACGGAGTAGTAGCGGAAGGTGTTGCCGAGCGGGAGCAGCGAGACCAGGCCCGTCGGGTCACGGGTCTGCACCGGTGCCAGCGCGGCGCTCAGCCCGTCCTGCAGGGCGGTGCCGGTGACGATGCCCAGCGTCCCCAGGCCGAGGAGGCCGAGGAAGACCCGCCGGCCCACCGGGGTGCCGGCGGCGGGATCGCGCTGGTCGGCGGGCACGGCACCACGGTAGGCCGCTCCGTCGACCCCAGGAGTTCAGCTGCGGGCATGGCGCCGGTGGCCCGGTCGGCCTACGGTCGGGCTCGTCCGTGTCGGTGTGCCGTCCGGTGCACGTCGCGGGCTCGGCAGCAGGGTCGGCCGAGGGGGAGCATCGGTGCCGGAGCTCGAGCAGTGCAGCCACCCGCGGGCAGCCGCGTCATGAGCCGACGGGCCGGGCGCGGGCTCGGGGCGGGCCTGGCGGCCGGGTCGCTGGTCGCCGTCCTGGCGGTGCTGCCCGCCGCCAGCGCCAGCCCGACCGCGGCCACCCCGGTGGCCGCACGTGCGACCCCCGGTCCAGCGCCCCAGGACCGCCCCGTCCGGTCGGTCGTCCCGGGCGCCACGGCCCCGGACGTCGCTCCGCCGGCTGCCGACCGCCCCGACGTCGAGCCGGCCGCTCCCACCACAGCCCCTGATCTGCCCGTGCCGGCTCCCCCGGTCGCTGCGCCGGCCGACCCGGTGCATCCGGTCGCGGTGCCGCCCGCGCTGCCCCGCCCTGCCGGCGAGGCGTCGCCGCTGGCCGGGAACGGCATCCCGACGACCGCGCTGGCCGCCTACGCCCGGGCCGCGGCCGGCGCCGACTGCGACATCGACTGGTCGCTGATCGCCGCGATCGGCCGGGTGGAGTCGAACCACGGCCGGTTCGCCGGCGCGGTCCTGCACACCGACGGCACCTCGACGCCCCCGGTCGTGGGCATCCCGCTGACCGGGGCCGGCACCGCCCGGATCATGGACTCCGACGGTGGCCGGTACGACCGCGACACCGTCTACGACCGGGCGGTCGGCCCGATGCAGTTCATCCCGGCGACCTGGGCCCGCTACGGCGCCGACGGCGACGGCGACGGGGTGGAGGACCCGTTCACCCTCTTCGACGCCGCCGCGGCCGCGGCGGACTACCTGTGCGCGGCCGGCGGCGACCTCACCGGCCCGGCCGGTCAGGCGCGCGCCGTGTTCGCCTACAACCACTCCGACGAGTACGTCGCCTCGGTGCTCCGGCTCGCCGCCACCTACGCCGGGACGACGCCGCTGCCGGACCTGCCGCCCGCCGCTCCGGTGCGCCCGCCGGCCCGGGTCCTGCCGGTGCCCGTGCTGCCCCCGCCTGCCCTGCCCCCGCGTGCTCTGCCCGCGCCTTCCCTGCCGGTGCCCGACCCGCCGGTGGTGGCGGCGCCGGAGCCGCGGGCGCCGGAGGTGCCGGTGCCCGGTCCGCCGGTGCTCGCTGCGCCGGCACCAGCCCTGCCCCTGGAGCTGCCGGCTGCCGACCCGGTGGTGCCGCCGGCGCCCGCCGCCCCGGAGCAGCTGCAGCCCGCCGAGCCCGAGCCGACCGCGGACCCCGAGCCGACCACGGAGCCCGAGCCGACCGCGGAGCCCGAGCCGACCGCGGAGCCGGCGCCTCCCGCGGACCTCGCGCCCGTGCAGCCCGCGCCCGAGGTGGTCCCCGGGCCCGGCGACGAGCCGACACCGACCGAGGTGCCCGCGCCCCCTGTCGAGCCGGCTCCCGAGGCGACGCCGGACCTGGTGCCCCGCGACGAGCCGGCACCGACCGAGGAGCCCACACCCCCCGCCGAGCCCGCCCCCCAGCCCGCCCCCGAGCCGGCGCCCGAGGTGACGCCCGAGCCCGGCGTCGAGCCAGCACCGGAGCCGGACCCGGAGCCCGAGCCCGACCCGGAGCCGGCCCCTGACACCTGCCTCGGCGGAGCAGCACCGGCGACGGTCGACCTGGTCGACGGCACCGGCGACCCGGCGGTCGCCGCCGCGGTGGCCGAGGGGCTGACCGCGGCCGGGCTGACCGTCGGCGCGGTGAGCACCGGGGAGGTCGCCGCCTCGGGCATCGAGCACCCGGCGGCTTCAGCGGCCGGCGCCGAGTGGCTGGCCGCTGCACTGGGCACGGGCGGGTCGCGGGTGGCCGACGTCCCGCAGGTCACCCTCGTCCTCGGCCCGGCGGACGCGGCCGGGCTGGTCGCGGCCGTCGCCGCGCTGCCCGACTGCGGCGGCTGATCGGACGCGCTCAGCCTGCGGCGAGCGCCGCCGGGTCGACGCCGGCGACGGCGGCCTCGAGCAGCGCGGTCAGCCTGTCGCCGGTCAGCGGCCGCGGGTTGGCGTACGGGCTGCCCAGCACGGTTGCCACGATCTCCGGCACGTCGGCGGCGGACAGCCCGAGGGCGGCCAGCGCCGTCGGCGCGCCCAGCCGGCGGGCCAGCTGCCACAGCGCGGTCGCCGGGGCGTCGGAGGACAGCGCGGCGGCCAGCGTCCGGTGCGCGAACGGCGCGGCGGGCAGGTTGAACGCCAGCGAGTACGGGAACAGCGCGGCGTGCGTCTCGGCGTGCGGCAGCCCGAAGGCGCCGCCCAGCGTGTGGCAGAGCTTGTGGTGCAGCGCCATCGTGGTCGCCGCCAGGCAGCAGCCGCACAGCCACGCGGCGGTCAGCGCGGCACCGCGGGCCGCGGCGTCGGCGGGGTCCTCGACCAGCCGGGGGAGCGCCGCCAGCATCGCCTCGGTCGCGCTCGCCGCCATCGCGTCGGTGAGCGGGGTGGCGTCCGGCGCGTACAGCGCCTCCGCAGCGTGCGCGACCGCGTTCAGCCCGCTGGTCACCGACGTCGCCACCGGCAGCCCGGTGGTGAGCTGCGGGTCGTAGACCACCGTGCTCGCCCGCACCGCGTCGCTGCGCCCCGTCGTCTTCACGCCGTCGCTGGTCACGCCCCAGACCGGGGTCATCTCCGAGCCGGAGTAGGTGGTGGGCACCGCCAGGTAGGGCACCCCGGCGTCCCGGGCGACCGCCTTGGCCAGGCCGATCGTCGAACCGCCGCCGACGGCCAGGCACGCGTCGGCACCGCGGAGCGCGGCGACCGCGGCCGCGATCGACCCGACCGGCACGTGCTGCACCGCACCGGCGTGCACCCCGGCCGCCCGGTCGCCGAGCAGCCCGGCGACCCGCTCACCCAGCCGCCGCTGCCCCGGCGTGCTCAGCACCAGCACCCGGGACCAGCCCAGCCGGCCGACCTCCGCGGGCAGCTGGTCGACGGCGCCGGGCCCGAACACCACTCGGGGCACCGGCGCGGCGACGAAGGACCGGCCCGCCGCGAACCGCTCGAGCACCGGGTCGGCGCTGCTCATCCCGCCGCCGTCGGCTCGGCGCGCTCCACCACGAGGTCGACCTGGGCGTGCCGGAAGGGGTTGGCGACGCCGGAGCGCGCCGCCTCCGCCGCGTCGTCCACCGGGTCGAAGTCGCGGACCAGGCTGCGCTTGACGGCGAACACCGCGTCGGAGTCCAGGTACGGGCTGCCGGCCACGAAGATGTGCGTCGTCACCGGCACGAATCCGTCGGCGTCGGCGATGAAGTGCACGTGCGCCGGCCGGTTCGGGTGCCGCCCGGTGGCACCGAGCAGCCGGCCGACCGGTCCGTCGGTCGGGATCGGGTACCAGCTGGGGACGACGGTGCTGAACCAGAACCGGCCCTCGTCGTCGGTGGTGAACAGCCCCCGGCCGTTGCCCGCGGGCTGCACGTCGGGGCGCTGGACGTCGTAGAAGCCGTTCTCGTCGGCCTGCCAGACGTCGACCGACGCGCCGGGCACCGGGTCGCCGACGGTGGTGAGCACCCGCCCGGTGACCACGCACGGTTCCCGCCCGCCGACCAGGTCGATGGAGTCGCCGTTGGCCCGGACCGGCGACTCGGTCATGTGGAAGGGACCGAGCACGGTGGCCTCGGTGGCCCCGGCGACCTTGCGGTGGTTGATGTTCTCCACCAGCGCCGAGATGCCCAGCACGTCGGAGAGCAGCACGAATTCCTGCCGGGTGTCGTCGCACGTCTGGCCGGTGCGGGTGAGGAAGTCGACGGCCGCCTCCCACTCCGCGATGGTCGGCTCGACCTCCCGGACGGCGGCGTGCAGGTGCCGCACCACGGCCGACAGCAGGGCCTGCAGGCGCGGGTCCGCGCTGCCGGCGAAGCTGTCGACGACGGCGTCGGTGACGGTGTCCTCGGTGATGTCCTCGGGCACGACGTCGCGGTCGGTCATGGTGCTGCTCCTCTGCGCCGGCGCGGGGCGCCAGGATAGGCGGTCCAGGTCACCGCCGGTGCGGAGCCGCCGGCACGCCGGGAGGTCAGCCCTGCGGCGAGCTGACCTTGTCCGCCTCGATCGTCACCAGCAGCCGCACCTGGTCCCGGCCGCCGTACCAGGGGTACGGACCGCCGGTGTACTTCTGGGACAGCTGGTCGATGTGCTCGGTGGCGCCGTCGGCGGTGATCGACACGACCCGGCCGCGGACGGCGTAGTAGCGGGAGACGTCCGCCGGGTCGGCGACGTTGACGGCCACCCGGGCGTCCCGCTCCATGTTCTGCACCTTCTGGAAGCTCGCGACGGTGTTGATCAGGATGTTCGTGCCGTCGGTGTCCACCCAGGTCTGGGTCATCTGCGGCGCTCCGTCGGGCATGACGGTGGCCACGAAGCAGGGGCTGGGCTGGTTCAGCAGGTCGAGCAGGCCGGCAGGCAGGTCCACGTGGTTCCTCTCGGGCAGTCAGGTCGGGCCGACCCTGTCACGGCCCAGCGGTGCCCGCCTCCCGTCCTGCCGGCCGGTCCGTCACCTCGCGGGGGCCAGCGTCTCCAGGTACTCCGCGAAGGTGTGCACGCCGATCGTGGCCTCGCCCGCCGGGGTCAGCGCGCCCCCGGCCATCAGCTCCCCGGTCCGGCCCGGCACCTCCTGCACGCGCACCTCGACGTCCTCCCCGCGCCGGTCCAGGACGCGGCGGGCCATCTCCGCCACCGTCATCCGCTCCGGCCCGGCGATCGGCACGGTGACGCCCTGGGCCGGGCCGGTGGCCAGCTCGACCAGCCGGGCCGCCAGGTCGGCCGTCGCCACCGGCTGGGACAGCATCGGCGGCACCTCGGCCACCGGCCCGCTCTGCGGGCGCAGCACCTGGGCGGCGAAGTCGAAGAACTGCGTCGCGCGCAGCACCGTCCACGGCACCGGCCCCGCGGCCACCAGCTGCTCCTGCCGGCGCTTGCCGTAGTAGTAGTCCAGGTCGACGACGTCCGCGCCGACGATCGACAGCACGACCAGGTGCCCCACCCCGGCCCGCCGGCAGGCGTCGAGCAGGTGCTCGGCGACCGACGTGAAGAAGGCCTCGGACGCCTCGCGGGTCCAGACCGCCGCGTTCGAGACGTCGATGACCGCGTCCACGCCCTGCAGCGCGTCGTCCAGCCCTGTCCCGGTGGTGAGGTCGACGCCGGTGGACGGTGCGAGCACCACGCTCTCGTGCCCGGTGCGCGCGACCTCTGCGACGACGGCGCGACCGACGGTGCCGGTGCCCCCTGCAACTGCGATCCTCATGATCGTCTCCTCGTCCCGGGCCCCGGGTGGGCCCGTTCGAGGACAGGACGAGCCGGCCGGGAGGGGTGTGACATGGCACCGGTGTCACAGCCGGAGGGCCCCGACCGTCCTCCCCCAGTGGAGATCAACCGGATCGACGAGCTGGCCGCCACGTTCACCGCGCTGCGGTCGCGGCTGACCGGCATCGCCTACGCGATGCTGGGCACGACCGCCGAGGCCGAGGACGTCGTGTCGGACTGCTGGTTGCGGCTGGTCGCCGCCGACCAGCGGGAGGCGGTGCGCGACGTGGAGGCGTGGTGCACCGTGGCCACCTCGCGCCGGGCGCTGGACGTGCTGCGCTCGGCGCGGGTCCAGCGCGCGGCGTACGTGGGGCCGTGGCTGCCCGAGCCGCTGGTCACCTCGGCCGGGCCGGCGGACGACCCGGCCGACCGGGTGACCCTGGACGAGACGGTCAGCTACGCGCTGATGGTCGTGCTGGAGACCCTGACGCCCGCCGAGCGGGTGGTGTGGGTGCTGCACGAGGTCTTCGGCATGCCCTTCCCCGAGGTCGCCGCCGTGGTCGGGCGTTCGCCCGCCGCGGTCCGGCAGCTCGCGGTGCGGGCCCGGGCGCACGTCGCCGACGGGACGCCCCGGGTCGACGTCGGCGCCCGCGACCACTCCCGCACGGTGCAGGCGTTCCTGGCCGCCGCGGGGGACGGCGACCTCGACCGGCTGCTGACGCTGCTGGACCCGGACGTCGTCCTGACCAGCGACGGGGGAGGGGTCGCCAGCGCGGCACGGCGGCCCGTGCAGGGGGCCGACCGGGTGGGCCGGTTCCTTGTCGGGGTGGCGCGCAAGCTGGCCGCGGCCGACGAGGTCCGCGTGCTCCAGCTCAACGGCGGGCCGGGCTTCGAGTACCTGGCCGGTGGCGTCGTCCAGCTGGTCGGCGCGCTCACCGTCGTCGGCGGCCGGGTGCACCGGGTGGACCTGCTGGTCGCGCCGGCCAAGCTGCCCCGGCACCGCTGAGCCGGGCGGTCAGCGCAGCGAGGTCACCAGGCGCACGGTGAGGCCGTCGCCCTCGTCGAGGATGTCGACGTGGTCGCACAGCTGGCGGGCCAGCCACAGGCCCATGCCACCCCGGGAGAGGTCGGCGCCGTGGGCCGGGCCGTAGCCGGCGAAGGGGGCGTCCATGCCGGGGCCGTGGTCCCGGATCCGGCAGACCACCCGTTCGGCCGAGCCCCACAGCAGCAGCTGCACCGGGCGGCTCCCGTGGCGGAGGGCGTTCGAGCTCATCTCGTCGATCGCCAGGTGCAGGTCCTCGGCCAGCTCCGGCGAGCCGCCCAGGTCGGCCAGCCGGTCGCCGACGGTGTGCCGCAGCCCGATGAAGTCGGCGACGTCGTCCACGCGGAGCAGCGGCTCGGTGCGCTCCAGCGGCTCGTCGGGCACCGGCAGGGCCCGGAGCACGTCGGCGGGGTCGCTGTACCCGGGGTTGGCCTGCCGTCCGGCGGCGGTGACCAGGTACGGGTGCGTGGCCAGCCCGGTCGCGACCACCTCGTCGGGCAGCCGGCTGGTGTCGTACACGCACAGGCCCCACAGCGGGTGGTGGCGCAGCGCCTCGTTGATCACCGCCTCGTACCGTTCCCACTCCAGCCAGTCCCGCGGGGTGGGTCCGAAGACGGTCTCCCCGACGACGCGGAGCCGGCGGCCGGCAGGGGTGTGCTGCTCGGCCAGCTGCCGCAGCGCCGTGATGGCCGCGGGTGTGCGCCCGCGGTAGACCGTCGCAGGGTCGAGCACGAGCACCCGGTCGTCGTCCGCGAGCGCCTCGCGCAGCAGTGGCCCGATGCGCGGGCCGGCCGCGACGACCGCGCCGTCACCGGCCGCCAGGCCGGCGCGCAGGAAGGACTCCGCGTGCGCGGCGAGCTCCTCGGGCGAGTCGTCCAGGACGAGGTCGTGCAGGTACCCCAGTGGTCGTTCGGGGTGCTGGTCGGCCCCGGTCGCGGGCACGCGGGTCTCCCTCTTCGGTCGTCGTCGCCGACGTCCGCCGGTGCGGTGGACACCCACGGTAGGTCACCGGACGGCGGGTGCTCGACGATCGGCGCGGATTCCTACTCGGCGTCACCGCCCGATCACGGAACGGTCGGGTCGGACGGGACGACGGACGGGACCCGGTTCGGGCCGGCCTCCGGCGGCCGCGGCCGGTCCTGCGGGTGCAGCCGGACGGCGACCAGCGCGACGTCGTCCTCGGGGCGGCCGTCGACCAGCCGGGTGATCAGCTCGTCGCACAGCTGCTGCAGCGGCAGGCCGGCCAGCTCGGCGAGGTGCGTCCGCAACCGGTCCAGCCCCGCGTCGAGGTCGGCGTCCCGGCGCTCGATCAGGCCGTCGGTGTAGAGCAGCACGGTCGCGCCGCGGTCAAGGGTCACCACCGACTCGGCGCGCTCGGTCGCCGCGTCGACGCCCAGCAGCAGGTCGGCCTTCCAGTCGGCGAGCACCGCGACCGAGCCGTCGGGGTTCAGCGCCAGCGGCGGCAGGTGCCCGGCGTTCGCCCAGACCATCCGGGTCACCCCGCGCCGTCGCTCGTCGGCGGTCTGCTCGAACCGGGCGACCGCCGCGGTGGCCAGCGTGTCGATCTGGAGCACCGCCATCGCCGAGTCCAGCCCGCGGAGCACCTCGGCGGGGCCGGCGTCGCTGTAGGCGGCGATGCCGCGCAGCAGGCTGCGCACCTGGCCCATCGCCGCGGCCGCCGCGGTGTCGTGGCCGACGACGTCGCCGATGACCAGCATCGTCGCGCCGTTGGGCTGCAGGAACGCGTCGTACCAGTCGCCGCCGACCCGGGCCGCCTCGACCGCCGGCTGGTAGCGCACCACGATCTCGGCGTGGTCGGGCTCCGGCGGGTCGGTCAGCATGCTGCGCTGCAAGGTCTCGGCCATCTGCTGCTGCTGGCCGAACAGGCGTGCGTTGTCCCACGCCAGCCCGGCCCGGTCGGCGACGTCCTGGGCGACCGCGACGTCCTCGGGGCTCGGGGCGTGGCCGACGTCGAAGAACAGGGTGAGCAGGCCGAGGGTCCGGCCGCGGGCCCGCAGCGGCAGCGCCACCTCCGACTCGGGGGCGAGGACCGCCAGCAGGTCGTGCGCCCGCCCCGGGGGCAGCAGCCGCAGGACGTCGTCCCCGGCGAAGGTGACCGCCTCGTCGGCGTGCAGCGCCCGGCCCACCGGTGCGGTCATCGGCATCGCGTCCAGCCGCACCTCGGCGTAGCGCTCCAGCACCGCCCGGCGGGCCGGGTCGACGTGCCAGCTGCCGACGTCGCGGGGTTGGCCGTCGTCGTCGATGACGGTGAGGATGCAGTAGTCGGCCAGCGACGGGACGACGATCCGCGGCAACCGCGCGGTCGCGGCCTGCACGTCCAGGGTGCTGGCCAGTTCCGCGCTGACCCGGGCGAGCAGGGCCAGCCGCCGGGCGGCCCGCTCGGCCATCTCCTGGGCGTGCCGGCGCTCGGTGACCTCGAGGAAGTAGACCGACAGGCCGTCGGGGGTGGGCCAGGCGCGCAGCTCGTACCAGCCGTTGAGCGGTGCCGGGTAGTACGCGTCGAAGGCGACGGGCTCGCCGGTGGCCACGGCCTGCCGGTAGCTGTCCTCGAAGACGCTGTTCACCGCGGCCGGGAACGCGTCCCAGATGAGCCGGCCGAGCAGCTCGTCGCGCGCCTGGCCCAGCAGCCGCTCCGCCGTGGCGTTGACGTGGGTGAACCGCCACTCCACGTCCAGCGAGTAGAAGCCGGCCGGCATGGCCTCCAGCACGCGGCTGACCCGGGCCTCGCCGGCCACCTGCGCGGTGACGTCGTAGGCCACCCCGATCAGCCGTTGCGCGCCGCCCTCGGGGCCGCCGAAGGCCTTGCCCCGGGCGCTCACCCAGCGGGTCTCGCCGTCCGGCCGGACCACGCGGTAGTCGGCCTCGAACTCGCCTTGGGTGGCGATCGTGTGCTGCAGGGCGTCGGTGACCCGGGGCAGGTCGTCGGGGTGCAGCCGGACGTTGAAGGCCTCGATGGTCTGCTCGAAGGTGGCCGGCTCGTAGCCGAACATCTCGATCAGCCGGGTGTCCCAGCTCAACCGGCCGGTGCGCAGGTCCCAGTCGAAGGTCCCGATGCCGGCCGCGGCGATCGCCAGCTCGGCCCGCAGCCGGGTCGCCTCCGCGTCGGATGCCCGGACGCCCTCCATGGACGTCGGCTCCACAGCTGCCCACCCTGTCTCACATCGGTCCCCGGGACCCCCGGGGTCGTGCACGGCTGGCCGTCTGAACCGCGATGTCGAGTTATGTCACGGACGACCGGCCCGGGGCAAGCACCGCGCCCGGACGCCCGGGCCGCGTCGGCGGCCGGAGGCCGGGCCCGCCACCGTCGGGGCGGCGGGCCCGGCACCGGCGTCAGTGACCGGCGGGCACCGGCGCGCCGCGCTGGGGGACCGGGTTCGGCCCGCTGGGGAGCACCAGCAGGCTGACCACCGCACCGAGCAGGAACACCCCGGCGGCGATGAGGAACGCCCGGGTCTCCCCGGCCACCGCGGCGTCGGCGAGCACCGACGGCGACTGCCCGTTGGCGCTGACGTAGGCGGCGGTCGCCGAGGCGGCGAAGGTGTTCAGCAGTGCGGTGCCGAGCGCGCCGCCCACCTGCTGGCCGGTGTTCACCAGGGCCGAGGCGACCCCGGCGTCCGCGGGCGCGGTGCCCGAGGTCGCGGTGTTGAAGCACGAGGCGAAGATCAGCCCCATGCCCGACCCCATGACGAACAGCGCGGGGAGCACGTGCACCGCGTACCCGCTGTCCGCCTCGAGCCGCCACAGGTACAGCAGCCCGGCCATGCCGAGCAGCTGCCCGGTGGTGATCAGGTAGCGCGGGCCGATCCGGGGCAGCAGCCGGGGCACGATGACCGTCGAGCTGGTCAGGATGCCGGCGACGAACGGCAGGAACGCCACCCCGCTCCGCAGCGGGCTGAACCCCTTCGTCTGCTGCAGGTAGTAGGTGAGGAAGAGGAAGACGGCGAACATGCCGATGGCGGCCAGGCCGATGGCCAGGTACGCACCGCCGCGGCGCCGGTCCAGGACCACGCGCAGCGGCAGCAGCGGGTGCGCGACGCGCTGCTGCAGGAGCACGAAGACGACCAGCAGGACGACGGAGACGGCGATCAGCGTGATGGTGACCGGGTCGCTCCAGCCGTCGCTCTCGGCGCGGGCGAAGGAGTAGACCAGCCCGCCGAGGCCCAGCACCGCGGTGACGACCCCGGGGATGTCGAGGTGGACCCCGCTGGCCGGGGGCACCTTGCGGACGAAGCGGATCGCGCCGAGCCCGGCGATCACGGCGATCGGCACGTTCACGTAGAGGCACCAGCGCCAGCTGAGGTACTCGGTGAGCACGCCGCCGAGCAGCAGGCCGATGGCCGCACCGGCGCCGGCGATGGCTCCGAAGATCCCGAAGGCCTTGCCGCGCTCCTTGGGGTCGCTGAAGGTGAGGGTCAGCAGCGAGAGCGCCGAGGGGGCGAGCAGGGCGCCGAAGACGCCCTGCAGGGCGCGTGCCCCGACGAGGGTGCCGAAGCCGGTCGCGGCGCCGCCGAGGGCCGAGGCGAGCGCGAAGCCGATCAGGCCGACCAGCAGGGTGCGGCGTCGGCCGAAGAGGTCGGCCAGCCGGCCGCCGAGGAGCAGCAGCCCGCCGAAGGCGAGCGCGTAGGCGGTGACCACCCACTGCCGGTCGGCGTCGCCGAAGCCGAGGTCGGCCTGGGCGCTGGGGAGCGCGATGTTCACGATGGTCGCGTCGAGCACGACCATGAGCTGGGCCAGGCCCAGCGCGGCGAGGGTCCACCACCGGCGGCTGTGGTCGTGCTCCGCTTCGCGGGAGGCGCTGGCCTTGGCGTCGGCGGTGGCCGTCGCGTCGGCAGCGGTGCCGCCACCGGCGGCAGAGGCGCCGGTGGCGCCGGCCCGGGTGGGTGGTGCGGGTTGGGACACGGAGGACTCCTGGCGGGTGTGCGAGCGGGTGAGCGAGCGGGTGTGCGGGCGGGGGCGCACCGTCGCGCCGGCGTGAGACGCCTGTTGCTTGCTAGGCGCAAGCAACCATCTCGGCGGAGCCGATGTTCCCACCCGCGTCCGACGGTTCGGGGAGCGACGCGGGCAGTGCCGACCCCGTCCCGCGGCGGCGCCCGCCGTGTGCGATAACAACGGCATGACTGCGCGCACGGCTCCGGCATGACCCCTCCGTCCACGGCGCCGCGGCCGGCCGCACGGGTCGAGGGCGTCGCCGTCGACAAGGGGCTCCGGACCGGGGCGCTGGGACTGGTGTCCTCGATCGTCCTGGGCGTCTCCTCGACCGCACCGGCGTACGCGCTGGCGGCCACCCTCGGGTTCGTCGTCATCGCGGTCGGGGTGCAGGCCCCGGCGATCATGCTGCTGGCGTTCGTGCCGATGTGGCTGATCGCGGTCGCCTACTCGGAGCTGAACAAGCGCGAGCCCGACTGCGGCACGACGTTCACCTGGGCCGCCCGGGCGTTCGGCCCGCGGACCGGGTGGATGGGCGGCTGGGGGATCATCGCCGCCGACGTCATCGTGATGGCGAACCTGGCCCAGGTCGCCGGCTCCTACGGGTACCGGCTGCTCGGCCTGGACTCCCTCGCGGAGAGCACGCTCTGGACGACGGTCGCCGGCGTCGGCTGGATCGCGCTGATGACCTGGATCTGCTACCGGGGCATCGAGCCGACCGCCCGGGTGCAGATCGTGCTGCTGGCCGTGGAGGTCGTCGTCCTGGTGGCCTTCGCCAGCTACGCGCTGGTCAAGGTCTACGGCGGGACGGCGCCCGAGGGCTCGCTCACCCCGTCCCTGTCGTGGCTGTGGCCCTCGGGGCTGAGCTGGACGGCGCTCACCGAGGCCACCCTGCTGGCGATTTTCATCTACTGGGGCTGGGACTCCGCGGTCGCGGTCAACGAGGAGACCGCCAACCCCACCCGCTCGCCCGGACGGGCCGCGATCGTCTCCACCGTCCTGCTGGTGGGCATCTACACCGTCGTCTCGGTCGCCACGGTGGCCTTCGCCGGCGTCGGCACCGAGGGGATCGGGCTGGGCAACGAGGCCAACGCCGAGGACGTGTTCAACGCGCTCGGGGCCGCCGTCTTCGGCGACGACCTCTTCGGCCACGTCTTCGAGGCGCTGCTCATCATCTCGGTGCTCACCTCGTCGGCGGCGTGCACCCAGACGACGATCCTGCCGACCGCGCGGGGCTCGCTGTCGATGGCCGCCTACGGCGCGCTGCCCCGGTCCTTCGCCCGGATCCACCCCCGCCACCTGACCCCGACGGTCTCGACCATCTGGATGGGGGCGGTGTCGATCGCGTTCTACGTCGGGCTGACGCTGGTCAGCGAGAACGTGCTGATCGACTCGATCACCGCCACCGGCATGCTGATCGCCTTCTACTACGGCCTGACCGGGTTCGCCTGCGCCTGGGAGTTCCGCCGGTCGCTCCGGGGTCCGCGGGACGTGCTCATGCGGTTCCTGCTGCCCCTGCTGGGCGGGCTGCTGATGCTCGTCGTCTTCGTGCTCGCCTGCGTCGAGTACGCCGACCCCGGCTACGGCGAGACGGTGATCAACGGCGTCGGCGGTGTCTTCGTCATCGGCATCGGTGCGCTGCTGCTCGGCCTGGTGCTGATGGTCGTCTACAGCCGCGTCGCGCCGGCCTTCTTCCGCGGCGAGACGATGCTGCGAGGCACCGGCGACCTGCTGCTGACCGCCGACGCCCGCACCGTGGCGCTGCCGGACTCGCACGAGGCGACGGTCATCGCCCCTGACCGCTCCAACCTGCCGCCCGGCCGCGAGCCCTGGGACCCGCGCGCCTGACCGAGTTCGATCAGGTCACCTGGTCGACGGCTGTCCTCCCGCACCAACGTCGGTGCGGGAGGACGGCGTTCGATCAGGTCACCTGGTCATCGCTGCGCCGTCGGGGCGGGGCTGTGCCGCAGTTCCAGCGACTCGGTGCTGGGCGGGCAGGAACGAGAGCACCACCGCGGCGCCGACCGCGCCGGCCGCAGCGCACACCCAGGAGCCGGCGACCACGCCGTCCAGGAACGCCTGCCGGACCAGCTCCGCCGCGTCGCCGGGCAGCTGCCCGGCGACCGCGAGCCCGGCCGCCACCGAGTCCGCCGCACCGTCGGCCGCGGGCGCCGGGGCGCCGGCCGCGGCGAGCCCGTCGGCCACGGCCGGGCCGTACACCGTGCTGAGCACCGAGCCGACGACAGCGACGCCGAGCGTGCCGCCGACCTCGCGCACCGTGTCGTTGACCGCGGACCCGGCACCGGCCTGGTCGCCACGCAGCGCACCCATCACCGCCTCGGTCGCGGGGCTCGTGACCAGCCCGAGGCCGGCGGCCATCAGCACCATCGCGAGCACGATGCGGCCCCAGTAGGCGGAGTCCAACGTCGTGCCGGTGGCGACCACGAACCCGGCGGCCATGGTGAGCAGCCCGGCCGCGACGACCAGCTTGGTGCCGACCGCCCGCATCGCGACGATGGCCAGCGGCGCGGTGACCCCGATGACCGTGGCGAAGGGCAGGGTCGCCACACCGGCGGTCAGGGTGCCGTAGCCGCGGACGGACTGGAAGTACTGGGTGATCATGAAGATGAACCCGAAGAGGCTGAAGAAGGCCAGCGCGATCGCGCCGCTGCCGACCGACACCCGCGGGTCGCGGAACAGCCGGACGTCCAGCAGCGGCGCCGCGGTGCGCAGCTCGTGGACGACGAAGCCGGCCAGCACCAGCGCGGCCGCCGCGTAGCCGCCGAGCGTGGTGGCCGACCCCCAGCCGTGGCCGGGGGCCTCGATCGTCGTCCAGACCAGCAGACCGATGCCGAGCACCGAGGCCGCGGCGCCGGGCAGGTCGAAGCGGTGGACCGTCGGCGCGGAGGACTCGGGCACCAGCAGCCGGCCGGCGACGACGGCGACCGCGGCGATCGGCAGGTTGACCAGGAAGACCGAGCCCCAGGGGAAGAGCTCCAGCAGCAGGCCGCCGGTGACCGGGCCGATCGCCACCGAGAGGCCGGTGACCGCGGACCAGACGCCCAGCGCGGTGGCCCGCTCGCGGCGGTCGGTGAACGTGGTGACCAGCAGGGCCAGGGTCGCCGGGTAGATGGCCGCGGCGGCGACGCCCATGGCCGCGCGGCCGGCGATGAGCTGGTCGGTGGTGGTGGCGGCCGAGGCCAGCGCGGAGGTGAGGGCGAACGCGACCAGGCCGGCCTGGAGCACCCGCCGCCGGCCGAACCGGTCGCCGAGGGCGCCGCCGAGCAGGAGCAGCGCAGCGAAGGCCAGCGTGTAGCCGTCGACGACCCACTGCAGGTCGCTGGTGCTGGCCGACAGCTCGCGGCTGAGGGTCGGCAGCGCGACGTTGACGATGGTGTTGTCGATGCTGACCAGCAGCACGGACAGGCAGAGCACGGCGAGCACCCACCACCGACGGGTGGTGGGCGCAGGTGGGGGAGTGGTCATCGCGGCCTCCGGCTAGTAGAACGACGTACCAGAACAGTAGGACGACGTTCTACATACTGGCAAGGTCGATCTGTGCAGGAGGATGAGGCCGTGACGGATGTCAGGCCCGGAGCGGGGCGCACCCCAAGCCGAGCGGTCGAGCAGGCCCTGGTCGACGCGGCCGAGCGGGTGCTCGTGCGCGACGGCCTCGGCGCGGTGACCGTCCGCGCGGTTGCCGCCGAAGCGGGGGTGGCGCCGATGGGCGTCTACAACCGTTTCGGCAGCAAGGACGGGCTGATCTCGGCAGTCCTGGTCCGCGGCTTCGACGGGCTGCGGGCCGCGGTCGAGGAGGACACCGACCCCGACCCGGTCGTCCGGCTGGTGGCCAGCGGGCGCAACTACCGGCGCTTCGCCCTGGCCCGGCCGCAGCACTACGCGGCGATGTTCGGCGGGCGGCCGCTGCCCGGCGAGGGCGCCGAGGAGTTGGTCGCGCACGCCACGGCGGCCTTCGGGGCGCTGGTCACGCACGTCCGCTCCGCCATGGCCGGCGGTGCGCTGCGGGAAGGAGACCCCACCGAGACCGCCCAGCTGATCTGGAGCTCCGTGCACGGCGCGGTGAGCCTGGAGCTCGGCGGCGCGGTCCTCACGCCGGACCCGGCAGCGACGTACGAGTCGCTGCTGCAGCTGCTCGTCGCCGGGCTGCGCTGACGGCACTCCCGGGACTGCGCACCTCCCCCCACGGGGGGAGGTGCGCGGGTGGGCGTCCAGTTCCGTGCCGGTCCTGCCGACTCATCCCTCCTACGAGAGGAGCCGGTCATGTTGACCTTGGCGTGCAGTGCGGTGGGGCAGGCAGGGACGACGGCGGCGACGGCGTCGCTGGACGACACCCCGGCAGAGGCCCTCCTGTTCGTGGCCGGGTGGCTCACCACCGCGACCGACCTGACCCACCAGGCGATGCTGGTCCGCGACCTCGGGTCCACCTTCGACGTCCTGATCTAGACGAAGGACCCCCGTGCCCCCTGCCCCTCGCAGGCTCGGGGCGGGCCCCTGCACGGGGGCCGTCAACCGCCAGTGAGTGGGGCGCTCCGGGTGCCGCCGAGGTCGGCGGCGTCGGCCGCCTGGCGGCCGGCGTGCCAGCCCGCCGCGTCCACCGTGCGACCGCTCCGGCGGCGCACCGACGGGAACAGCTCCTCCGTGGCCAGGTCGACGGCCGCCTGCCGGTCCGCGAGCACCGGCGCCAGTGCGCTGCCGTAGGTGGCGGTCGCCTCGGCGCGGGCCTGGTCGCGGGCGTCGGTGAGCCGTTCCTCGATCCGCTGCGCGTAGGAGTAGAAGAAGCCGCGCCGGTAGGCCGTCGTCCGGCCCCGGGACCCGGCCAGCCGGACCGCGTCGGCGAGCGCCCGCCCCGACTGCAGCAGCAGCGAGGTGACCAGCAGCTCCACCGCGTCCAGGTCGCCGGGCATCCCGACCAGCGTCGCGATGCCGAACGCCGGCAGCAGCACCACCCGCACCCCGTTGGCGGACCCGACCGCCTGGACGACGGCTGCCTTGGCCTCCGCGTGCGGGTCGTCGAGGTGCAGCCGCCGGGCCTGCACCTGCCCCGCGGTCGCCGGCGTCCCGGCCCGACGGCCGAGCATGGCCGTGTCGATGGCGTGCCGGGCCATCAGCTCCTGCGCCTTGGCGGTGAGCGCCTCCGCCTCGGCCTCGAAGTCGGTGGACTCGGCCTTGGCCAGCAGCCCGCGGATCCGGGCGAGCGCCCGCGCGTCGACGGCGTCGTCCCAGCTGCTGTCGGCCAGCAGCGCCGCCGACCAGCCCGACGGCGGGGGCAGCAGCTGCTCGAGCCTCGGCAGCGTGCGCAGCAGGCCGACCACCCGCAGCACGTCCCGCCAGCCCGCCGCGGGCGGGATCCGCTCGGTCTGCCACCAGCCGGCGACGGTCCGGGTGCCGCTGTCCAGCTCGGCCAGCTGGACGGTCCAGGCCCACGGCGCCCGGTCGGCGGCCTGCTCGGCGCCGGCCTCGGCGGCGATGACCGCGGCCACCAGCCGGGCCGCGCGGGCGCTCACCTTCCGGCGGACGGCGTGCGTGACGTCGGCGGGCTGCCAGCCGCCCTCCCACAGCAGCGGCAGCAGCCCGCGCAGCACCTCCTGGGCGTGGCCGTCGGAGTCGACCGCCGCGTCGCGGACGAGCAGCCGGTCGACCACCCGGTCGAGCTCGCCGCCGGTCACGCCGGGTTGGCCGGCCAGCCGGGCGCCGGCCAGCAGCAGGCGGAGGACGTCGTCCACGGTCGTCGAGCTCCTCGGGGTCACCGGTCCAGGGTGCCCGGCGCCGGGACGGGTCCGCGGCGCCGGCAGGCGGGTGTGGACACCGCCGTCGGCTGTGGACGGCGGCGCGCACGGTTGGGCGGACCGGCCTCCGCTGCCCGGTCGTCCCGCCGCACCAGGCTAGAGAGGCGGACCGCTGGACCGACGTGTCGACGTGTCGACACGTCGATAGGTTGACCGGCATGACCGACCTCGCCGCCCGCGCGCGCACGTTCCTCGAGCTGCACTCCGCCCCGGGGATCCTGGCCCTGCCCAACGTGTGGGACGTCGTCTCCGCCACGGTCGTCGCCGGCACCCCAGGCGTGCGCGCGCTGGCGACGGCGAGCCACTCGATCGCCGCCACCTTCGGCTACGAGGACGGCGAGAACATCCCCTTCGACCTGCACCTGGGCATGGTCGAGCGGATCGTGCAGGCGGTCGACGTGCCGGTGTCGATGGACCTCGAGGCCGGCTACGGCGACGCGGGGGAGACCGCCCGCCGCGCGATCGAGGTGGGCGTCGTCGGCGGCAACCTCGAGGACGAGATGAAGCCGCTGGACGAGGCGGTGGCCGCGGTCGAGGCGGTGCTGCGGGCCGGCCGGGACGCCGGCATCGACTTCGTGCTCAACGCCCGCACCGACGCCTTCGTCCGGGCCGCTGCGGACGCCGACCCGTCGGCGGTCCTGGCCGAGGCCATCACCCGGGGCAGGGCCTACCTCGAGGCCGGGGCGCCGGTGGTCTTCGTGCCCCGCGTCCTCGCCCGCGAGGACATCGCCGCGCTGGTCGACGCCTTCGGCCCCCGGAAGCTGAGCCTGATCAGCGTGCCGGGCGCCTCGCTGCCGGCCCGGGAGATGGAGCAGCTCGGCGTCGCCCGGGTCTCCACCGGTCCCTTCACCCAGCGGGTGGCCTTGACCGCGCTGCAGGACGCCGCCACCGCGATGGTCGGCGGGGGCACCCTGCCGGCCGGCACCCGCCCGCTGAACTGAGGTGGCTGCGGCCTCCGCCCGACTGGCCTGGGCAGCCGACGTGGCGGGGCCACGGCCGGTGCACCGGGTGCTCGAGGTCGGCTGCGGGCACGGGGTGCTGCTGTCCCTGCTGGCTGCCCGGCTCACCAGCGGCACGGTGGTCGGGCTGGACCGCTCGGCGACGATGACGGCCGCCGCAGCCGCGCGCAACGCCGACGCGGTGGCCGCCGGCCGGGTCGTGCTGCGGACCGCGCCACTGCTCACCGCCGACCTGGACGGCGAGGCCTTCGACCTGGTGGTCGCCGTCCACGTCGGGGTGTTCTGGCGGCCGCCGGCCGACGAGCTGGGCGTCGTCCGGCGGGTCCTCGGCCCGGGCGGCCGCTTCCTGCTGGTCGACCAGCCGTTGCGACCACGGCAGGCGGACGAGGCGGCCGACCGGGTCGCCGCACTGGCGGCGCCGCACGGGCTGGTGGTCTCCGCCGTCCGCACCGGCGACACCCCGCCCCGGCCGTCGATCGCCGTCGAGCTGCGGCCACGAGCCGCACCAGGTGGCACCACGACGCCTGGTACCACCGGCGGGCCCTGTGCCGGGTGAGCTGGGGCACCCTCGGTGGCTGGGGCCGCGGATCGGGCGCAGCATCGGGAGCAGGACGTCGACGACGACGAGAGAGAAGGCACCGCCGCCATGACCGAGCTGCTCCTGCCCGCCGACTTCTTCGGGTTCCAGTCGCTGCTGCCCGAGGACGAGCAGAAGGAGCTCCTCGCGCTGCGTGAGTTCCTGGCTGCCGAGGTCAAGCCGCGGGTCAACGCCGCCTGGGCCGCCGCCGAGTTCCCGCACGACCTGATCCCGAAGATCGCCGAGGCCGACATCGTCGGCCGGTCCTACGACTGGGACGGCCGGCCGCGCGCCTCCCGGCTGTTCACCGGCTTCCAGGCGATGGAGCTGTCCCGCGTCGACCCGTCGATGGCGACCTTCCTGGGCGTGCACAACGGCCTGGCGATGGGCTCGATCATGGTGCTGGGCTCGGAGGAGCAGCGGCAGCGCTGGATCCCGTCGATGATGCGGATGGAGACCATCGGCGCCTTCGGGCTGACCGAGCCCGAGGGCGGTTCCGACGTCGCCCGCGGCATGCGCACCACCGCGCGCCGGGACGGCGACACCTGGGTGCTGAACGGCGCCAAGCGCTGGATCGGCAACGGCACCTTCGCCGACGTGGTGGTCGTCTTCGCCCGCGACGTCGCCGACGACCAGGTGAAGACCTTCGTCGTCGAGAAGGGCACCCCCGGCTTCACCGCGACCAAGATCGAGGACAAGTTCGCGCTGCGCACGGTGCAGAACGCCGACCTGACCTTCACCGACTGCCGCATCACGGCCGGCGACAAGCTGGAGGGCGGCAACACCTTCAAGGACGTCAACAAGGTCCTCAAGGTGACCCGCGGCGGCGTCGCGTGGAGCGGCGTGGGGTGCCAGCTCGGCGCCTACGAGGTCGCGGTCGCCTACGCCAAGGAGCGGGAGCAGTTCGGCAAGCCGATCGGCGGCTTCCAGCTGATCCAGGACCTGCTCGCCCGGATGCTCGGCAACGTCACCGCGAGCCTGGGCATGACCGTCCGGCTGTCCCAGCTGCAGGAGACCGACGAGCTGCGCGACGACCAGGCGGCGCTCGCCAAGAGCTACGTCACCTCCCGCGGCCGGGAGACCGTCGCCTGGGCCCGGGAGCTCTTCGGGGGCAACGGCATCGTGCTGGACTACGACGTCGTCCGGTTCTTCAACGACGCCGAGGCGCTGTACTCCTACGAGGGCACCCGCGAGATGAACACCCTCATCGTCGGCCGGTCGATCACCGGGATGAGCGCGTTCGTGTGAGGACCCCCTCTCCCCCCACGCCTCTCAGGCTCGGCGCGGGCCCCGGAGAGCGGGCCGTCACCCCTTCGGGGTGACGCGTGGCCCCGCGGGCTGGAGCACCTGCCGTGGACTGACGATGACCGGGGAGCACGCCAGAACGGCGTGCGCTGGTGACCAGTCGTGGGGGAGGGATCGTGCCGGGACAGTCCGTGCTCGTGGTCGAGGACACCGACGAGATCCGTGAACTCGTCGTCACCGTGCTGCGCCGCGCCGGGATGGACGTCCGCGAGGCGACCACCGGTGCCGAGTGCCTGACGGAGGTCCGCCGCGAGGCGCCGGACGTCGTCGTCCTGGACCTCGGCCTGCCCGACGCCGACGGCACGGAGGTGTGCCGTCAGCTGCGCGCCGAGACCGACTGCTACGTCCTGATGCTGACCGCCCGCGCAGAGGAGGTCGATCTCCTGATCGGCCTCGCCGTGGGGGCGGACGGCTACATGGCCAAGCCGTTCTCGCCGCGTGAGCTGGTGGCGCGCGTGCAGACGATGCTCCGCCGGCCGCGCACCGTGGCCGTCCCGGAGCCGCGCCAGCCGGAGGCGGACTCCGTGCGCCGGCTCGCCGAGCTCGAGGTCGACCCGGACACCCGGGAGGTGCGGGTCGACGGCGCTGCCGTCGACCTGACCCGCACCGAGTTCGACCTGCTGGCGGCGCTGGTCTCCCGGCCGGGCCGGGTGCTGCAGCGGGAGACGCTGCTGCGCGAGGTCTGGCAGACCGACTGGGAGGGCAACCTCCGGCTGGTCGAGGCCCACATGTCCAACCTGCGGCGCAAGCTCACGGCCGCAGGCTTGGCCCACCCCGAGATCAAGACCGTCCGAGGGGTGGGTTACCGCCTGGTGGCGTAGCGGTACCTGCTGCATCCGACGACTCGGCCCGGTCCCCCCGTGGGACCGGGCCGAGTTGTCGTCGCGTCCGGTGTTCGTCGCCGGGGCGTTCGGCGGATG
The DNA here is from genome assembly GCF_041028285.1 of Modestobacter versicolor. GTDB lineage: Bacteria > Actinomycetota > Actinomycetes > Mycobacteriales > Geodermatophilaceae > Modestobacter > Modestobacter versicolor_A. The sequence goes on from NZ_JABGDB010000001.1 coordinate 422,397, forward strand.
GGTCGGTGGCGGGTGGGGTCGGCGGACGACGGGTCAGCCGGCGGCGTGCCGGCGACGCGCGGCACCCCGGCGGTCGACACCGGTGAGGCCGGCCAGCCGGGAGACCAGCCCGTGGGCGAGGATGCCGCGCCGGGCGTCCGCGGCGATGGCCTGGCAGACCGAGGCGACCTCGGGGTGGCCGAGCTGCCCGGAGGTGCCGGCGAGGGTGTGGGCGGCGTCGGCGACGGCCCGCGGGTCGCCGGACCGGACGCTGCGGTCGATGGCGGTGAACCGGGCGGGGAGCGCGTCGTCGTACATGCCCTGCAGCCGGTCCATGAGGTCGGCGTCCTGGTCGGCGTCGTGCAGGTCCTCGACGTCGACCAGCTCCACGGCGGGCGCCGGGGCGGTGCGGGCGGCGAGCGCGTCCAGCAGCAGGTGGGCGTCGACCGGGGCGGCCAGGCAGGCGAGGGCGCCGGCGGCGGTGACCGCGGCGCGCTGCTCGTCGGTGGGCTCGGCGGTGACGACGAGGAAGCGGGCGGTGCTGCCGGCGTCCCGCAGCTCGCGGAGGAGGGTCGCGCCGCTCTCCGCGCCGGGCACGGTGGCGGCGGTGACCACCAGGTCGGGGCTGGTCGCGGTGCTCAGCCAGCGGGCGTCCTCGGCGTCCCCGGCCTCGTGCACTCCCCAGCCGGCGAGCTCCAGGAGGCCGGTGACCGACTGGCGGGCGGCGGGCGAGGCGTCGATCACGAGGGCGGTCAGCACGGGAGGACTCCTGACGGGGCGGGCGGCGTGGTGCGGCCGGAGCGGGTGCGGGCGGTGGGGTCGACCTGGCGCTCGGCGAGCGGGCTCATCGCTCGTCGGTGTCCTCGACCTCGCGGCGCTCGACCGGGGCCGGCCGCCAGATGGACAGCAGCAGCCAGCCGGCCAGCAGGGCCGGGGCGCCGTAGACCAGGGCCTGGCTGACGACCGGGGTGCGCAGCACCTCGATGACGTGGCCGAGCTCGGGGACGACGGCGCGCACCTGGTAGGCGGTGTCGCCCTGCAGGACCGCCTGCCACGGGTCGACGGCGTCGTTCGCGTCGCCCTTGGTCTCGACGGTGACCGTGCCGTCGGTGCCCTGCTCGACGCTGACCACGCGGTGGCTGACGACGTGGTGGTCGCCGATCGGGACGTGGTAGCTGATGACCATGCCGACCTCGACCTGGTCGACCGGCAGGGGGGTGACGATGGTGACGTCGCCCGGGTCGATGACCGGGGACATGCTCCCGGTCAGCATCGTCATGGTGCGGTAGTCCAGGACGTGCGGGCCGACGGCGAGGACGCCGAAGGCGAGGACGGCCAGGGTGACCAGGAGCCGGACGGTCCAGCGGAACGCCAGGCCGGCGGTGCGCCGCACCAGGCCGGCGGACTGCAGCTGCTCCTGCGCGGGACGGGTCGAGGTGTCCGCGGCGAGGGCGAGGGGGGACAGCAGGGCGGTGGTCATGGCGGGTCCTCCGGGGGAGTGGTCAGCGAGGGGGCGGGTCGAACCGCAGGTCAGCGGTTGGTGCCGGTCTGCTGCGTCCCGGAGAAGGTGAGGCTCAGCGCGCTGGTCTTGTTCTGGAAGTTGTTGTCGGCCGAGGTGGGCAGCGACAGCGTGACGACCAGGTGGTCGACGCCCTTGGGGTTGACGGCGGCGACGTTCGTGAGGGCGGCGTTCGCCTTGACCGCGGAGCCGGTGACCAGCGTCGTGGTCGGGGCGGAGCAGGTGTAGGTGGCCACCCCGTTGGCGACGGACTCGGTCCACACCACCGGGCAGGAGGTCACGGTCAGCTGGAGGCCGTTGACCTTGTCGGTGTCCAGCAGGCTCGAGGTGGTGGCGGTCGAGACCAGCGACATGGTGCCGAAGCCCAGGTTGCCGCTGTTGACCAGGTCGACCGCGCGGCTGACCGAGTCGCCGGGCACGAAGTTGGCGGCGGTCATCGGCAGCGTCGCGGCGGCGCCGACGTTGTTGAGGTCCAGCGAGAGCGTCCCGGAGGCGACGGTGGCGTTCAGCGGGGTGGTGCTGTCGGTGAACGTGCCGAAGGTGCCCATGCCGGCGACCGCGGCAGCGGCGCCGATGACGCCCAGGGAACCGAGGACCTTGCGGGCGGTGCGGCTGCGGGTGGTGGTGGCGGTGGCGGTCATGGCCGGGACTCCTTCGTGTGTGTCGGTGCCGGCGGGTTCTCCCGGCGACAGACATGACTCTGGAGCTCCATCCGCAGGGCACCCGCCAGTGATCCGCAAGAAATCCGCAAGATGAAGGACCTCGTCCTCCTCACCCGTCGCAGGCTCAGGACGAGCTTCGGACGAGGCCGTTCCAGCAGGTCACCAGGACGACGACACCCCCTCCCGGGGGCCGGGAGGGGGTGTCGGTGGAGCGGGCGGGGCGGGCGCTGCCTACAGCGGCAGGGCCAGCGTGAACGTCGTCCCGCGGCCCTCGGCGCTGGTGACGTCCAGCGTGCCGCCGTGCGCGGTGGTGATCGCCTTGGTGATGGTCAGGCCGAGGCCCACACCGGGGACGGCGTTGCGCCGGGCGGTGGACGCGCGGAAGAAGCTGGTGAACAACCGCCCCTGCTCCCCGGTCGGGATGCCCACCCCGGTGTCGCGCACCGAGAGCAGGGCGACCGGCTCGGCGCCGGCCGTCGCGGTCTCGGTCAGTCCGCCGTCGGCGTCCCGCCAGGCGGCGCGCAGCCGCAGCGTCACCTGGCCGCCGGCGGGGGTGAACTTGACGGCGTTGGAGACCAGGTTGTCGCACGCCTGCCCGAGCCGGAGGGCGTCGCCGCGGACCACCAGGCCGGTGGCCGCCACGTCGACGGCCACGGCGACCCCGCGGGCCGCGGCGGTCACCCGCGCGTTCTCCTCCGCGGCACGGACGACCCCGGCCAGGTCGACGTCCGCCGGCTGCAGGGTGAACCGGCCGGCGTCCACCTGCGCGGTGAACAGCAGGTCGCCGACCAGCCGCAGCAGCCGCTGCGCGTTGCGCTCGACGGTGGACAGGTACTGGCGCTGCTCGTCGGTCAGCGGCTGCTCCTCGTCGTCCATGACGAGCTCGAGGTAGCCCAGGATCGACGACAGCGGCGTGCGCAGCTCGTGGGAGATGAGGCTGACGAACTGGTCCTTGAGGCGCTCGGTCGCCCGCACCTCGGTCATGTCGGTGCCGACGAAGTTCCACCCGGCCCGCTCGCCGTCGTCGTCGGTGCGGGGGGTGATCGCCACCGACACGGTCAGCCGTCGTCCGTCGGCGGTCAGGTAGGTCCAGTCCCGGACGTCGCTGCCCTGCTCCTGGGCCACGCGCACCAGGGCCGCGAAGCGCTCGGTCACGGCCGGTGCGCCGTCCTCGCCGCCCAGCTCCTCGGCGGCGTGGAAGTCGGTGATCGAGCGCAACCGGACGACGTCGGCCCGGGGCAGGCCCAGCATCCGCTCGGCACCGGGGTTCCAGACGCGGACCAGGCCGTCCCGGTCGGTGCCGATGATCGACTGCTCGGTCACCGCGTCGATGACGCTGGTCATCGTCTGGGCCCGCGCCCGCATCATCCGGGTGGCCACCTCGAGCTCGTCGGCGGTCGACCGCCCCTGGGTGACCAGGTCCTGCCGCTGGGCCTCCAAGGTCGTCGCGGCGGCCAGCTGGGCACGCAGCCGGCGGGCCAGCTCCACGACCGGGAGCGCCACGGCGACCGCAGCGGCCACGAGCCACGGGGTGCCGGGCCCGGTGAGCAGCACGGCGAGGCCCGCCGTCGCGGTGCCGGCGAGGACCGCGGGTGCCGCCCGGCCGGGCAGCCGGCCGCCGGGCACGGTCCGGTCGGCCGCGGCCGCGTCCGGCCGGGACGGGGGAGCCGGGGCGTCGACCGGGGCGAGCGTGGTCATGCCCGCGGTGCCGCGGTGAGCTCGCGGACCTCCGCGATCAGCCCGGCGATGGTGAACGGCTTGGGCAGGTAGGCGTCGGCGCCGGCGGCGAGGCCGCGGGCGACGTCGTCGGACGACGCGCCGGCGGAGAGCAGCAGCACCCGGCAGCCGGCGGTGGTCTGGTCGGCCCGCAGCGCGGCGCAGACCTCCAGGCCGGTGGCCTCGGGCATGGAGACGTCCAGCACGACGAGGTCGGGCCGCTCGTCCCGGGCGGAGCGGAGCGCCTGGGCACCGTCGGCGACCGCGGCGACCACGGTGCAGCCGGCCTTACGCACCGCCAGGCAGACGAGCTGACGGATGTCCTCCTCGTCGTCGGCGACCAGCACGCGCACGGGTGCCTCCACGGCGCCCCTCCGTTCCGTCGTCGGCCCTGCCCCCGGCTGGGGGACGGGGTCCGTCACGTCGGGCAACGACGCCGCGGTGCCGGTCCTGGAGGGACGGCGGCGGGCCGGTCACCCCATGAGGTGACCGGCCCGGGACGCACGACGGCCCCGGTGCGTGCGCACCGGGGCCGTCGAGAGGTGGAGCAGGATCAGGAGGCTGCGTGCCCCTTGACCGTCTCCTTGGAGTCCTGGGCCTGGCCCTGGACGTCCTGAGCGGCCGACTGACCCTCGGACTTCACGGTCTGGACGCCCTCCTGCGCGGTCGACTTGACCGACTCGACGGCGTCCTGCGCCATCGGCTTGAGGTTGTCGCCGATCTCCTGCGCGACGTTCTTGGCCTGGTCGACGAGGGGCTGCGAGTGCTCCTTGACGGCCGACTCGGCCTGCGAGGCGAGCTGCTTCTCCTTCTCGCTGGTCGGCAGGAGGGACGAGACGAGCCAGCCCACGCCGAAGGCGATGAGGCCCGCGGCCATCGGGTTGCCCTGCGCCTGCCGCTGGATGGTGTCCGGGGCGGACTGCACGGCGCCCATGGCGGAGGATGCGGCGTTCTGCACGCTGCCGGCCGCGGAGGACGCGGCCTGCTGGGCGCTGCCGGCCACGTTCGAGGTCGTGTTGCCCACCTGAGCTCCTGTGTCGTGTGCGGCGCCGAAGACCCGCTCCTTGAGGCCGGAGACGGTGCTCTTGGCCCGGCCGACGCGGCGGTCGACCACGCGGGTCGGGTTGACCTTCTCGTTCAGCGCGTCGACCTCGTAGCTGAGGTTGGCGCGGGTGTCCTCGATCTGGCGGCGGATCACGTCCGGGTCACTGCTGGTCATGTCGGTCTCCGTTCCGGTCAGTTGGGCTTGAGGGCGCCGGGGACCTGCTGGAGGGTCTCCACGGTCTGCTCCGGCTTGGGGTTGATGTTCTTGAGCCCGGTGAGGTCGATCGCCTTGAGCTGCTTGCGGCCCATCACGAACAGGACCGCGGCGATGATGCCCCAGAGGACGGCGACGATCAGGGCGGCCCAGCCGAGCGGGATGGCACTGCCGAGCGCGAACATCAGCGCGAGGCTGAGGAACAGCGCCAGCATGTGGCCGCCGTACCCGGCGCCGCCGAGCATCCCCGCGCCCTTGCCGGCCTTGCTGCCCTGCGCCTTGACCTCGGCCGAGGCCTTGTTGGCGTCCGCCTTGAGCTCGGCCTTGGCGAGGTCCAGCTCCTGGCGCATCAGCGTCGACAGGTCGCGGGTGACGTCCCCGATCAGCTGGCCGACCGAGGTGCCCTCGACGTCCGGGTGGCCGTCGTCGGTCATCGGCTGCGCGGTGTTGCCGTACGCGTACTCGTCGGCGGTGGCTGCGTAACCGGTCGAGCCGGTCTGCGTGTAGCCAGCACCGGCCTGCCCGTAGGGCTGCGCGCCTCCGGCGCCGCTCGGGTGGCTCACAGCTGGCCGGACCCGGGGGTGCGTGCCGGGTCGTCCCAGCCGGCGCCGGTCGACGGCGGCACCGAGGTGCCCTCCGGCGCGACGGTGCCGTACGGCGCCGGCGGGACCGCACCGGTGGTGTAGCCGGTGGTCTCGTAGCCGGCGGTGCCGGTGGTCGCGTACCCGGTGGCCGGGGTGTCGGCGATGTAGTTGGTGCCGGTCGCGTAGCTGTCGGCGGCGTAGGGCGAACCCGAGCCGGTCAGCTGCTGCGTGCCGGTGGAGGGGGAGGCGTCCTTGTGGGCGGCCACGACGCCGGTGGTCAGGCGACCGGCGACCACGCCGGCGACAGCAGCGCCGAGCAGGAACACGCCGGGCTTGCGGCGGGCGAACGCGCGGACCTCGTCGACCAGCTCGCCGGGCTCGCGGGCCTGCACCCAGGTGGCGAGGTCCTCGAGCTTGTCACCGGCCTGGCGGACCAGGTCGGCGGCGGGGCCGGACGGCGTCTCGCCGCCACCCTCCACCATGGTGCGGAGCTGCTGGGCGATGCCGGAGATGCCCTCGCCGGCCTTCTGCTGGCCGTTGCGGGCCTGGTCCTTGAGCTGCGAGCGGCCCTGCTGGATCAGGTCCTGCGCCTGGCGCTTGGTCTCCTGCGTGACCTGCTTGGCCTGGTCGGCGGCGGTCGCGGCGACCTGGCTGCCGGCCTGTGCGGCCGTCTGGCCGACGTTGCGCGCCTCGTCCTTGGCGACGTCCGTGGTGGACGGGGTGCCGGACACGTTGGTCGCACCGCTCGGCGGGGACTGCGTCGGGGTGTCGATGGAGTGAGTCATCGTTCCTCCTCGTCGTGCGTTGGGGTGCATGGCTGGTGCTGGCTGTGCTGGGCGTCCATGCCCGGTCGACCCCGTCCGCACGAGGGCACGACCGAAGACCGACCGTGAGGCCGGGCAACGGGGTGCCGGGTCGCGGGACGGCGGTGGGGGCGCCTGCAGATGCCCAGGTCCAGTCGCTCGGGGGGATCCCACCGTGGCCTCAGTGGGACGCCGTTCCGTTGATGGTCTTGTACCCGCGGCCCGCTACGACGTAAACCGGAAGATCAGTCAAATGTGGATCACGCTCAGGACGTGGCGACCCGGCGCCGGACCGGCTGCGTAGTCTCCGAGGAAGGCGAGCCTTGCCTGACCCGAACGAGGAGGAGCCGGTGAAGGGACCACTACGGGGTGCGCGCGGCCGCCGTCCGCGGACGGCGCGGGTCGGGGAGGTCGTCCGCACGACGCGCCTGACCCCGCACATGATCCGGGTGGTGCTCGGCGGCGAGGGCCTGACCGGCTTCCCGGCCGGGGAGTTCACCGACCACTACGTGAAGCTGCTCTTCCCGCCGGCCGGGGCCACCTACACGGCCCCCTTCGACGTCGAGCAGCTCCGCGCGGAGCTGCCGCCGGAGCTGTGGCCGGTCACCCGCACCTACACCGTGCGGGCCTGGGACGCCGAGGCCGGTGAGCTCACCATCGACTTCGTGCACCACGGGGACGTCGGTCTCGCCGGCCCCTGGGCGGCGCAGGCCGCGCCCGGCGACCGCATCCAGTTCCAGGGGCCCGGCGGCGCGTACGCCCCGAGCCCGGACGCCGACTGGCACCTGCTGGCCGGCGACGAGAGCGCCCTGCCGGCCATCGGCGCGGCCCTGCCACGGCTGCCCGCCGGCGTCCCGGCGCTGGTCTTCGTCGAGGTCGAGGGCCCGGCCGAGCAGCAGTCGGACCTGCACGCGGCCGAGGGCGTGACCGTCGTGTGGGTGCACCGCGGCGACGGCCCGCCGGGCGCGGCCCTGGTGGCCGCGGTCACGGCGGTGGAGCTGCCGACGGGCTCCGGGCACGTGTTCGTCCACGGCGAGGCGGGGCTGGTCAAGGAGCTCCGGCTGCACCTGCGCACGCAGCGGGGCCTCGACCCGGCGTTCACCTCCATCTCCGGCTACTGGCGGCTCGGGCGCACCGAGGACCGCTGGCAGGCCGAGAAGCCGGAGTGGAACGCCGAGGTCGAGGCCGCCGAGCAGGCGCTGGCGGCCGGCTGACTCAGCCGCGGGTGGCGGCGGCCAGGTGCGCCCGCAGCTGGTCGGCGTCGTCCTCGGCGCCGTAACCCGGCGTGCCCGGCTCGATCCGCCAGCTGTCGGCCAGCGTGCCGAGGTCGACGACGTCGAAGCCGATCGCGTCGACGAGGTCGGCGACCCGCTGCTTGGCGGCGGCGTCGTCCCCGGCGACGACGAGGGCGCGGCGGTGCGGGGTGCCGGGGGCCGAGCGGGCACTGACGATCTGCGCGGCCTGGATGTGGTTGAAGGCCTTGACCACGGTGGACCCGGGCAGGTGCCGCTGCAGCAGCTCCGAGCTGGTGCAGCGGCCCTCGTCGAGCTCGGCGACCTGCCCGTCCCGCTGCGGGTAGTAGTTGTTCGTGTCGATCACGACCTTGCCGTCGAGCGGCTCCACCGGCACCTGACCGATCGCCTTCAGCGGGATCGTGACGACGGCGAGGTCGGCCGCGGCGGCCGCCTCCGTGGCGGTGCCGGCGCGGACGGCGCCCCCGGCCGTGGGGCGGGAGGCGAGCTCGGAGACCAGGTCGGCCAGCGTCTCCGGGCCGCGGGAGTTGCTGATCACCACGTCCCAGCCGGCGTCCAGGGCGGTCCGTGCGAGGGCGCTGCCGATGTGGCCGGCGCCGATGAGTCCCAGGGTCGTCATGACCGCAGCGAACCGGTTCGGCCCGCCCTTTCTTCCGTCCCGGTCAGCCCAGGTCGTCGGTGGCGAAGGTGTCGCACTGGTTCGGGTCGCCGGTCTCGTACCCGGTGCTGAACCAGCGCTGCCGCTGCTCCGAGGAGCCGTGGGTGAAGGCGTCCTGGTCGACCGTGCCGCTGCCCAGGTTCTCCTGGATGAAGTCGTCGCCGATCCGCCCGGCGGTGTCCAGCGCCCGGGCGATGTCGTCGTCGGTGATGTCGGAGATCAGCGGCTGGCCGGACTCGTCGGGCACGGTCTCGGCGTGGTTGGCCCAGGTGCCGGCGTAGCAGTCGGCCTGCAGCTCCAGCCGGACGCTGCCGCTGGTCGGGCCGCTCTCCCGCGGGTCGACCTGCTGGTTGGTGCCCAGCAGGTTCTGCACGTGGTGGCCGTACTCGTGCGCCAGCACGTAGGCGTTGACGAACGCCCCGCCGGCGGCGCCGAAGCGGCTCTGCAGGTCGTCGAAGAACGACAGGTCGATGTAGATCAGCTGGTCGGCCGGGCAGTAGAAGGGGCCCGACCCGCTGGTCGCCCCGCCGCAGGCGGTCTGCACGGAGCCGGCGAAGAACACGGTGTCCGCCGGCTGGTAGCGACCGCCCAGGGCCTGCGTCCAGTAGTCCTGGACGGACTCGATGTCGGCGACGATCGCGCACTCCACGGAGTCGTTGGCGTCGGCGCCGGTCTGGCAGGACTGCTCGAGGGCGGAGTTGTCGGCCGTCTCCCCGCTGCCCAGCCCACCCAGCGTGCCGGCCAGGCCGGCCGTGCCGCCGCCCCCACCGCCGCCGCCACCGAGCACCTGGAACAGGACGAGCACGATCACGCCGACCAGCCCGAGCCCCCCGCCGCCGACGGCCAGCCCGCGCCCGCCGCCACCGCCGCCGGCCCGCCGGTCCTGGACGCCGGAGGTGTCCAACCGGCCGCTCTCCCGGAACCTCATCGCTGGAAGACCTCCTCGTCGGGGACGGACATGGTGAACGTGACCTCGACCGAGCCGCGCACCTCCTGCGGCGCCGGCCGCAGCTCGAGCTGCGGGGACGCCGGGGCGAGGGCGGCCAGAGCGCGCACCGCCCCGCCGCCGCCGGTGTCGCGGACCTCGACCAGGCCGGTGAGCCGGCAGCCCAGCGCGGCGGCGTACGCGTTGGCCCGGCCGATCGCGTCGGCCACCGCCTCCGTCCGCACCTGCTGGTGTGCCGGGGAGCTGCGGGACAACCGCCAGTGCGGTCCGTACAGGGAGGTGTCCGGGAGGGCGGCGACGGCGGCGGCCAGCGCACCGGCGGCGTCCACCTGCTCGACCTGCACCCGGGTGACGACGGCGGCCACCTGCCCGGTGACCCGGGTGCCGTCCTGCTCCGGGTGCACCGCCACCGCGTCGGTGGACACCGCGCCCAGCACGTCGCCCTGCGCGGCCAGCAGCGCGGTGAGCGCCCGCTGGCGCGCGGCCAGGGCGGTGAGCGCCTCGTCCCGCCGGCGGTGGCGCACCTCGACGGTGACGACGAGGTCGGCGGCGTCCGGGAGCGCCTCGGTGACGGCCTCGCCCCGCACCACCACGCGCGGGTCCACGGTCACCGCCCCCTCCCGCGCCGGGACGATCCCGACCGCTCGGAGCACTCTGCCGTCACCCCGGCCCGTCCGCACCCCGGCGCCGTGCGGACCACCGCTGCCCGGACCTAGGGTCGGGCCATGCCCCTCGAAGGTGACTACGAGCCCAGTCCGGAGCAGTGGGTCCGCGATCAGGTGGAGCTGTACGAGCGCACCGGCGGGCGGGAGGGCGCGACGCTGCCCGGCCGCCCCGAGCCGGTGGTCGTGTTCACCACCCGCGGCGCGAAGAGCGGGAAGGTGCGCAAGAACCCGCTGATGAGGGTCGAGCACGAGGGCGTCTACGCGATGGTGGCCTCGCAGGGCGGCGCGCCGAAGCACCCCACCTGGTACTTCAACCTCAAGGCCCACCCCGACGAGGTGACGGTGCAGGACGGCGACCGGGTGTGGGACGGCGTGGCCCGCGAGATCGACGGCGAGGAGTACGTGCAGTGGTGGGAGCGCGCGGTCGCCGCCTTCCACGACTACGCCGGCTACCAGGAGAAGACCGACCGGAAGATCCCGATCGTCCTCGTCGAGCCGAAGCGCTGAGCGGCGACCGGCCGGTCGTCGTCGTCACCGGCGCCAGCGACGGCATCGGCGCGGCGGCGGCCCGCCGGCTGCACCGCGGCGGCGCGCAGGTCGTCGTGGTCGGCCGATCCGCGGCGAAGACCGCGGCGGTGACGGCGGAGCTGGCCGGCGCGGTCGGGCTGACCGCGGACTTCGCGCGGCTGGACGACGTCCGGCGGCTGGCCGGGGAGCTGCGCGAGCGGTTCCCGCAGATCGACGTGCTGGCCGACAACGCCGGCGCCTCGAACCGGCGCCGGCAGCAGACCGTGGACGGTCACGAGCTGACCCTGCAGGTCGACCACCTGGCGCCCTACCTGCTCACCCGGCTGCTCGAGGAGCCGCTGCGCGCCGCCCGGGGCCGGGTGGTGGTCACCTCCTCCTTCGCCCACTGGGCCGGCAGCGCGCGCCGCGGGCACGTGCTGGAGCCCCGTGGCCCGTACGTCGCCACCCGCGCCTACGCACACGCCAAGTGGTGCAACGTGCTCTTCACCGCCGAGCTGGCCCGGCGCTGGGCGCCCGAGGTCACCGCCGCCTGTTTCGACCCCGGCGGGGTGGCGACCTCCTTCGGGCGCGCCGCCGGTGGCGTCACCGGGCTGGCCTTCCGGTCGCCGCTGGTCGCGTTCCTGCGCACCCCCGCCCAGGGCGCGGACACCCTGGTGTGGCTGGCGACGGCGGACGGCGGCTGGCGCAACGGCCGCCTCCACTCGGACCGGTCGACCGCCGTCACCCTGCCCACGGCCCGGGACGCGGTGCGGGCCCGCGAGCTGTGGGAACGCTCCGCCCATCTGGTCGGCCTGCCCGCCTGAGCCCTCAGCCGGGCCGGTTGCGCATGCGGCGTCGAGCTTGCCCGGTGGCACCGTGTGGATATGCCAGTCTTACCAGGGGCATCAATCGGGGGAGGGGTTCTGGACGGCTCGCGAAGGGCAGCGATGGAGCGGTGGTCAGACGTGGCCACTGAGCGGGGTGCCGACGCTGCGCACCTTATGACTGGCCAGAGGCAACTCGCAGTTGTCTATATGTTGGGCTACGTCGTCGAGGCGTACGCCAAGGCGCTCAGCACGGCTAGGGGAACCCGGCCTGCAAAAACTCATGAGATTATCGACTTGCTAGAGGCCTGCGGCATTCGTAGGCAGGACTTGCCTCCCGACATGCGGGCATTTGCAGAGCAGCGCTCTGTCGAGATGCGTTACGAAGTCACATTGCAGGGCGATTATGCGTCCACTGTAGCTGTGGCGACCAAGTTGGCTGGCTGGCTGAGGACGCGCGTGAATCGGATGGGTGGGCGATAATGAGCAGTTCAATTACCGACGAAGCAATCTCCCGCATCACCGCCAAGGTGGCTGACGAATTTGGAGGTGAGAGCTCGGCGATCGTTCGCCGTGATTCATATCGAGGCTTTCGCGTTCTCGTCATCACACCGGACGGGAGAGATGACTCGCCTTCCGACCGTCGACGGCGGCTGGCCGACGCCCTTGTAGGCGAAGATGTAGCGCACGTGGAGGTGCTGACACGCGCGGAGGCTGCAATCGTCGGAGCGGACGACGACGCGGCTTCGGAAGATGAGCGGCACCTTCCGCTGTGGCCAGAATCGTTGTTACGAGGGCAAGATGAAATCATCCACCTGAATCTTCCTTCGCGTAGTGATGAATCTCTTGAGCCTCCGGTGGTGGCTACATTCTATTCGCTGCGCGGAGGGGTGGGGCGGTCGACTGCCTTAGCGCATACGGCAATCTCTCTCGCCCGGTCGATGCGCGTCCTTTGTATTGACATGGACTTGGAAGCTCCTGGCCTGGCAGCATTGCTGGACGTCGAAGACGAAGTCTTAGAGGGGGCCGGCGTCGTCTCTCTGCTCCTTGCGGGCGAGATGGCCGGCGAAATCACCTCGGTAGATGAGCACGTCATCCCCGTTGGCCAGTCAGGCAACCTGTATTTGCTGCCCGCTGGGACGCCCAATGCTGACTACGCGCGTAAGCTCGCTCAGCTGGAACCTGCAGCTTGGTATCGAGAAGCCGTCAACCCACTTCGCGACCTCATGCGGGCGGTCAGAACCATGAGACTTCGTCCTGACGTGGTCCTGATTGACTCCCGTACTGGTATTAGTCCACTGTCTGCCCCGCTCCTCTTCGACGTTGCAGATATAGCAGTTGTGACAATGTTTCCTCACCCGCAGGCTCGCGTTGGTACGGCCGCCTTGACCCGCGCTTTGCTGGGAGCGCGGTCTAACCGGCGCGACGCTACGGACACCGATTTCACGCCTGAGCCGCGGTTTCTTATCTCTCCCGTGCCAGGACTCTCGTCTCCAGAATTGAAGAAGCATTTCGAAGACCGATCTGTAGAGTGGGTTCGGGAGTGGCTTGCTCCTGCTCGCGATGACCAAGGCGAGAAGGTGTTTGACGATGTTGAGGAACTAGTTCATGTCGTTGGCTACTCGGAAGAAGTGGCGGCCTCGGATTACGTAGGCGAGTCAACCTTGTCGGCTTATGAGCCAATCGCCGGCTGGATCGCGGGGTTCGTTGGAGAGCGTCCCGGCGAAAGGCGTGATGACGAGCCCGACATCGATGTCAGCGCCAAGTCGGGCTTGCTCGATGAGTTACGCTTTTCCACGGGCACGGCCGAGGCGCAATCGGACGAAGACTTCGAGCAGACCTTCCTCACCACAGATATTGTTGAGCGAGCGATGCGGTCCGACGTCCCACTTGTCCTGGGGCGCAAAGGTACAGGCAAGACTGCGCTGTTCCGACGACTGGCCCAGCGAAACGACTCGGTTGTTGTCACGAGCCCTCCCGGGCTGGTCACGTATCGACCCTGGATGCCCGAAGCTGAATCGTATCGTGCGATCGGCGATGAATTGGCCAGGCTAGAGCGAGATTGGCGCGCCGCCTGGCCGCTGTTGATCGGTATTGCGCTGAAACTGCGTGCGCCCCAACTGCCCGGGGCGAGATGGGTTGATACCACCGATGTTGCTTACGAGACCACATCGGAGGCGGCGTATTCAAACTTGCAACTGGTTAAGGACCTGCGCACCCTGCTAGGACACCCGGATGCCGCGCTGCTCGGGGTCGAGTGGCTTCGTGAGGTTGATGCGGCCCTCGGTGAGTCAATCTTGTTGCTGTTTGACGGACTTGACACCGGCTTCGGGTTGGAAACGGCCGATCTAGAGCGCCGCCAAAAGGGTATTGGTGGCCTGCTCAGTTTTCTCATGTCCCATGGTGACGGTCTCGTCTCCATCGATTTCAAATTGATGTTGCGTGAGGACATCTGGCGGCTCGTCTCCGTTGCAAATAAGAGCCACTTCTACGGGCGCGAGGTGCGTTTGGCTTGGGCCTACCAAGCGGACTACCTGCGCGTCGCCTTGAAGCAATCCTTGCGTTCTGAGCGTTTTGCAGAGTATGTCCACGCTGCCCTTGGGCGGCCGGGTCTCGACCTCCGGCGCACTGCTGTTGAATACTGGCCTGAAGCCCTCGTGTACGACGCGTGGACGCTCTTGGTGGGTGAGCGCGTGTCCGGCGGAAAAACGGCCTTTACCTATAACTGGGTCTGGAGTCGCCTCTCGGACGCGAATGAGAATCACTCGCCGCGAGCGCTATTGCAGCTGTTCAACGAGGCAGTGCAGGTCGAGCGTCGCTTGCAGCGAAGTAATCCATACGAGCGAAGCGTCCTGCGCCCGCGCGCCTTGGTTGAGTCCTTGGACGAGGTCAGTGAGCAGGCAATTACGGCCCTGCGGGAGGAGTTCCGTGAACTGGAGCCTCTCTTTGTGGCCCTCGAAAATGTCGGGCGGACCCCATTTGATGCCATTGATCTAGATGTCGAGGGTGCGGTGGAAAACTTGGCTCGAGAGGTTGGCTTGCTCGGCGTTGATATCGGTACGCGAGACGACGTCGAGCGATACCGTGTCCCGGAGTTATACCGAAAAGCGCTTGGAATGGGGCGTCGAGGGCAGGCCTAGGCCAGGTCGGCGCGGATCTGTGGGCCGACCGCATCGGCCAGGGCCGCGCCGTCCCGGGCCCGGGCCCCCAGCAGCGCCCAGCCGAGGTCGGCCACCTGGCGGGAGCGCCGCAGCGCGGCATCGGCGCCAGGTGCGGCGAAGAGCTCCGCGCGGGCCGCCGTCGCCACCTCGTGCTGGGCCACCAGGGCGTCGCGCAGCGCCCCGTCGGCGGCGGTGCCGGGTGGGGCCGCGGCCGCCGCGAGGGCCTGCCGCACCGTCGCGGCGACGGCGGCGGGCAACCGCCGGCTGCCGGTGCGGGGGAACAGCAGCAGCCCGGCCGCGAGCCCGACGAGGATGCCGACCACCGTCTCGCCGAGCCGGACGGTGATCAGGTCGGCCCCGCCCGGGCTGCCGGCGCCGAGGTGCACCAGCGACAGGGACACCGGGGTGATCAGCGAGACGGCCAGCACGTACTGGTGGACCACCAGCAGCTCGACGCAGACCAGCATCAGGCCGATCACCGCGACGGTCACCCCGTTCGGCAGGTCGAGCCAGAACAGCACCGCGGTGAGCACGGTGCCCAGCAGGGTGCCGGTGACGCGGTGCAACGCGCGGGCCCGGGTGTGCCGCGCGTCGGTGCCGAGCAGCACGGCGACCGCGGCGGTCGCGGCCCAGTAGGGGCTGTGCAGCCCCAGCACGGCGGCCAGCGTGCCGGCGGCCCAGGTGCCCAGGCCGATGCGCGCGGCGGTGGGCAGCCACAGCGGGGGGTGCCGCCGGCGCGGGGCGGCGGACGCGGGCTCCGGGACGGCCGGGTCGATCGCGGGCAGCGTCCGCAGGAACCGGTCCTCGACCTCCGCCAGCCGAGGCCGCAGCGACGGTCGCCGCCGGCTGCCCCGGTCCACGGCTGCGTGCGCCAGCCGGACGGCGCGGGCCGCCGGGTCCGGCCGGCCGTCGCGCGGGGTGCCGGCCGCCACGGCAGCGGCCGCCGCGGCCACGGCGCGGCGTTCCGGGCCGGCCGGGTCCCGGAGCCAGCCGGCCATCACCACCAGCCAGGCCAGCGCCGCGGCGCCCGCTGCCGCGGCGACGTGCTGGCCGACCTCGGCGGCCGTGGCCCCGAGCCCGCTCGCGCTGCCGCCGACCAGCACCGCCATCAGCGGCCCCGGCGGGCCGACGTGCCACACCGCGGTCGCCGCCGTCGCGGCCGCGGCCAGCAGGCCGAGCACGAGCGCCAGGACGACTGGGTGCGGGCCGGCCAGGCCGCCGAGGGCGACCGCCGCGACCAGCACGGCGGCGACCCCGGCCGAGACCGGGGCCCGCCGCCGGTGGGGCAGGGCGTGGCCGTAGACCGCGGTGAACCCGCCCAGCGCGGCGGCCGCCCCGAGGTCGGCGCGGCCCAGCGACACGAGGAGGGCCAGCGGCAGGCCGACGCAGGCCGCAGCCGACAGCGCCCGGCGACCGTGGGCGGCCCACAGCACCCGGGCCGGCGGCAGCGGCGGACCCAGCAGGTGCCCGGCCACCCGGCGGGTGGAGGAGGCGCCGGGCACGGTCGTCATCGTCGCCCGCCCGGGGAGCCCGTGTCGTCGACGCGGGTCACGCCGGGCGGGCGAGCTGGGTCACGCCGGCCGCGGCTCAGGCGAAGCCGACCACCCCGTGCGGGGTGTACGGCTCCTCGAGCCGCGCGACCTCCTCGGCCGACAGCTCCAGGTCGACCGCGGCCACGGCGTCGGCCAGGTGCTGTGCCCGGGTGACCCCGACGATGGGCGCGGTCACCACGGGCTTGGACAGCACCCAGGCCAGCGCGACCTGCGCCCGCGGCACGCCGCGCGCCGCGGCGACCTCCGCGACGCGCTCCACGACGACCCGGTCGGCGTCGTTGTAGAGCTTGCTGCCGAACTCGTCGGTCTCCGAGCGGGTGGTGCTCTCGTCCCAGTCCCGGGTGAGCCGGCCGCGGGCCAGCGGGCTCCACGGGATCACGCCGATGCCCTGGTCGACGCAGAGCGGCAGCATCTCCCGCTCCTCCTCGCGGTTGAGCAGGTTGTAGTGGTCCTGCATGGACACGAAGCGGTGCCAGCCGTGCTCACCGGCCAGGTGCAGCGCCTTGCTGAACTGCCAGGCCCACATGCTGGAGGCGCCCAGGTAGCGGACCTTGCCCGAGCGCACCGCGGAGTCCAGCGCCTCCAGCGTCTCCTCGACCGGCGTGTGCGGGTCCCAGCGGTGGACCTGGTAGAGGTCGACGTAGTCCGTGCCCAGCCGGGTCAGGCTCGCGTCGAGCTCGGCGAGGACGGCCTTGCGGGACAGCCCGGCGCCGTTGGGCCCGGGGCGCATCCGGCCGTGGACCTTGGTCGCCAGGACGACGTCCTCCCGGTCGGCGAAGTCGCGGACGGCCCGGCCGGTGATCTCCTCGCTGGAGCCGGCCGAGTAGACGTTCGCGGTGTCGAAGAAGGTGATGCCGGCGTCCAGCGCCTGCTTGATGACCGCGCGGCTCTCCTCCTCGGGGAGGCTCCACGGGTGACCACCCCGGGTGGGGTCGCCGAAGCTCATCATCCCGAGACAGATGCGCGAGACCTGCAGGCCGGTGGTGCCGAGGCGGGTGTACTCCATGGTCCGGCGGTGCCCGGCCGGTGCGCCCTGCAACCGTCAGGGGAGCGCGGCGTAGCGCTCCTGCACCGCGGCCAGCACGTCGGGGGACAGCTCCGCGAAGGGCTCCAGCTCGATCGGCCGGGCCTTGCCGCGGCCGGTGCGCCACACCCCGACGACGGTGCCGGCGTGCACCACGGTGGCCCGGAACATGCCGTTGCCGCCGGGCACGATCCGGTCGGCGTGCTCCGGCGGGACGGTGCAGCTGCGGTCGAGGTAGCCCAGCACCAGCTCGTCGAAGCCCGGCAGCAGGTGCACCGCCTCCGCCTCCGCCTCGGCGCGGGCAGCGGCCAGCCGGTCCGGCGTGCGCGGGTCCATCCAGTGCTCGGTGCCGTCGACGTCCAGCCGCTCCAGGTGCGGGGCGGCCAGCGCCAGGCCCGCCTTCACGTCGCGCACCAGCACCCCGGCCCAGCGGACCAGGTCCTTGACCGTCGCCGGGCCGTGGCCGGCGAAGAAGCGCCGGGTGAGCTCGCCGAAGGCCTCCTCGCGCTCGAGCCGGCGGGGGGCGGGCACCCACTCGTCGAGCAGCACGAACTGCTGGTCGCCGTCCCGGGTGGGGCCCAGGCACGTGAGGCCGGTCTGCGCCAGCCACCAGAGCAGGTGGTAGCCGCGCTGGCCCGCCGTGGGCACGCCACCCTCGGCCAGCGCCGCGACCAGCTCGGTGCGGCCCAGCCGGCGGCCGCCGGTGAGCGCCGCCTCCGCGACGTCGTGGGCCCGCGCCACGTCGGCGTCGGTGAGGCCCACGGTCGCGCGGCGGCCCGCCGCACCGGCCAGCACGCGGCCGCCGAGCAGCTCGAGCATCCAGGGCAGGTCCTCGGCGGCGACCAGGTGGAGGGTGCCGCGCATCGGCCACGAGCGGACCACCTCACCGGCGTCCAGCGCGGCCGTCACCGCCGCCCGGCTGCACCCGGCGCGCAGCGCCACCGACAGCAGGGCGCCCGGCAGGTCCTGGCCCTGGACGGCGGTGAGCAGCCGCACCGCCTCGGCCGGGCCCGGCGCGCGCGGGCCGACCAGCCGCTGGGCCGCCATCCGCAGCAGGGAGATCTCGTCGTCCACGGCCCCACCCTGGCACCGGGGGCCGACGATCCGCCCAGCACGTCACCGCGACGTCATCCGCAGGCAACCGCGGGTCCCTACGGTCGGGCGCACCCGAGCGGAGAGGAAGCCGATGACCGCCGTCCCGCTGGTCGACCTGGCCCCCTGGTACGAGGGCACCCCGGCGGGCCGCCGGCAGGTGGCCACCGAGGTCGACCGCGCCCTGTGCGAGGTGGGCTTCCTGCTTGTCACCGGCCACCCGGTCGGCGCGCAGCTGCGGGACCGGCTGCGCGCCGGCGTCCGCCCGTTCTTCGCCCGGCCGGGGACGGAGAAGGCGGAGCTGGCCTGCTTCCCCGGTGGGCGCGGCTGGACCCCGCCGGGGCACTCCGGCGCCGTGCCGCCGGACCTCCGGGAGGCGTTCACCTTCGGGCCGGAGCAGCCGCCGCCGGCGCTGGTCGGCACCCCCGAGGAGGACTGGTTCGGGCCCAACGACTGGCCGTCGTCCACGCCGGGGCTGGCCGCCGCCGCGGCCGCCTTCGCGCACTGCTGTGCCGTGCTGCTCGACGACCTGCTGCGGGTCTGCGCCCTCGCCCTCGACCTGGCCGACGACTTCTTCGTCGCGCGCTGCACCGGCAGCCCCTGGTCGGTGGACCTGGCCTGGTACCCGGCGCACTGCACGCTCGGGTCGGTGCTGCCCGGCCAGATGCGGGTCGGCGGGCACACCGACGCCGGGACGCTCACCCTGGCGGACCGCGGGCCCGGGTCCGGCGGGCTGCAGGTGCGCACCCCGGACGACGTGTGGGTCGACGCACCGGCCGTGCCCGGGGCGCTCAGCGTGAACGCGGGGGACCTGCTGGCACGGTGGACCGGCGACCGCTGGCGCTCCGCGCCGCACCGGGTGCTGCCCCCGTCGGCGGAACGGCCCACCGAGGAGCTGCTGGCGCTGGTGTTCTCGCAGGTGGCCGACCCGCTGGCCGTCGTCGAGCGGCTGCCCACCGCCGCGGCCGGCCCGTCGCGCTACCCGCCGGTGACCGCCGGGCAGTTCCTGCGGGACCGCGGGGAGTCCGTCGCCGCCGGTCGAGGACGTACCGTGCGTCCATGATGGGGATGGGCAACCTCGGGCCCGACGGACGACGACGGCAGCGGCTGGTGGCCGGCGTGATCGTCGCCGCGATGCTGCTGGCCGCCGGTGCGGTGCTGCTCGGCTCGGTGCTCTGAGCCCGGCCGTGGACGCGCACACTCCGGACGTCGACGAGTGGTTCGCCGCCGCGGGCGAGCGGGCCGGGGAGCTGCGCCGGGTCGACGCGCTGGTGCAGGCGGCCGCGCCGGGGATCGACCGGCAGCTGGTGCCGGTGGGCAGCGGCGCCATGCTGGGCTACGGGATGATGCCGTACCGGCCGCGGTCGGCGAAGGAGACGGTGCAGTGGCCGCTCATCGCGCTGGCCGCGCAGAAGCGGCACCTCTCGGTGTACGTGTGCGCGGTCGTGGACGGGGAGTACCTCGCCGAGGCCCGGGCCGCGCAGCTCGGCAAGGTCTCCTGCGGCAAGAGCTGCATCCGGTTCACCTCGCTGGACCGGGTCGACACCGTGGCGCTGGACCAGCTGGTGCGCGACGCCGTCGCGAGCACCGCCGAGGGCCGCAACGCCTACAGCGGCTGACCGCCCCCGCCGTCCGAACCGGGTTGCCGGGGGCCGGATGATGGGTCCATGGGCTACGTCGACGTCACCGGTGTCCGGCTCACCCTGCCGGACGGCCGGGTGCTGCTCGACGACGTCGGCTTCCGGGTCGGGGACGGCGCCATCGCCGCCCTGGTCGGCGAGAACGGGGCCGGCAAGACCACCCTGCTGCGGATCATCAGCGGCGACCTGACCCCGGACGCCGGCTCGGTGGCGCTCATCGGCGGGCTCGGCATCATGCGCCAGTTCATCGGCTCGGTGCGCGACGACACCACCGTCCAGCGCTTCCTCGTCGACCTCGCGCCGCCCGCCGTCCGGCAGGCCTGGGACGCCGTCGAGGCCGCCGAGCTGACGATGATGGAGGACGACGACGAGCCCGCGCAGATGGCCTACGCGCACGCGCTCGGGCACTGGGGCGACGTCGGCGGGTACGACGTCGAGGTCACCTGGGACACCGTCACCGTGGCCGCGCTCGGCGTGCCCTACGACGGCTGCAAGTACCGCGAGCTGAGCACGCTGTCCGGCGGCGAGCAGAAGCGGCTGGCGCTGGAGTGCCTGCTGCGCGGCCCCGACCAGGTGCTGCTGCTCGACGAGCCGGACAACTACCTCGACGTCCCGGGCAAGCGCTGGCTCGAGGAGCGGCTGCTGGAGACCCGCAAGACCGTGCTGTTCGTCAGCCACGACCGCGAGCTGCTGGCCCGCGTCGCCGACCGGGTCGTCACCGTCGAGGGCGGCTCGGCGTGGGTGCACGGCGGGAACTGGGCCAGCTACCCGGCGGCGCGTACCGCCCGGCACGAGCGGATGGCCGAGCGGCGGCTGCGCTGGGACGAGGAGCACGAGCGGCTGGTCGAGCTGGTGCGCACGCTGCAGCAGCAGGCCAAGAACTCCCCGGCGATGACGTCGACCTACCACGCGATGCAGACCCGGCTGGCGAAGTACGAGGCGGCCGGCGCCCCGCCGGCGCCGCCGAAGGACCAGCAGGTGACCATGCGGCTGCGCGGCGGCCGCACCGGCGTGCGGGTGGTCGTCGCCGAGCAGCTCGAGCTCTCCGGGCTGATGCGGCCCTTCGACGTCGAGATCGAGTACGGCGACCGGGTCGCGGTGCTGGGGTCCAACGGTGCGGGCAAGTCGCACTTCCTGCGGCTGCTGGCCGGTCAGGACGTCGCGCACACCGGCGGCTGGCGGCTCGGGGCGCGCGTCGTCCCCGGCTTCTTCGCCCAGACCCACGCCCACCCGGAGTGGCTGGAGCGCACCCTGGTCGACCTGCTGTGGCACGGCGAGGCCGACCGTCCGGGCGTCGACCGCGGCCGGGCGATGGCCACGCTGCGCCGGTACGGGCTGGCCGAGGCCGGCGACCAGCTGTTCCGGTCGCTGTCGGGTGGCCAGCAGGCGCGCTTCCAGGTGCTGCTGCTGGAGCTGTCCGGCGCCACCCTGCTGCTGCTCGACGAGCCGACCGACAACCTCGACGTGCTGTCGGCGGAGTCGCTGGAGCAGGCGCTGGACGCCTTCGACGGCACGGTGGTCGCGGTCACCCACGACCGCTGGTTCGCCCGCACCTTCGACCGGTTCCTGCTGTTCGGCTCCGACGGGCACGTCCGCGAGACGCCGGAGCCGGTGTTCGACGAGGGCCGCGTCCAGCGCGCCCGCTGATCGCCGTCCGGGATCAGGTGAGCTGATCTCCCGTGCTCCTGGCTCACGCTGTGCGGTGAGCCAGGAGCACGTGCAGTGATCTCAGCTGATCCCGGGGGCCTCACCCGAAGGTGCGGCCCTCGCCGCGGTAGGTCGGCCACGCCGCGACGACGGCGTCCCCGGACACCGCGTGCAGCTCGTCGACCCGCTCGCACAGCTCGCCGGCCTTGGCGTGCCGGAACCACACCCGGTCACCCACCCGCAGGCCCGCCGTCCCGGGCCCGCGCAGCGGCGTCTGCACCTCGCCCGCGCCCTCGGTCGGTACCAGCCGCAGCCCGGCGGGGTGGGTGGGCACCGGCACCCGGTCCGGCCCCGGCGGGCCGGACGCGATCCAGCCGCCGCCGGCGACGGTGACCAGGCCGGGGCCCGGCAGGCGGGTCACCGGCAGCGCGAACAGCGCCGCCGGGCGGCCGCGGAAGGCCCGGTACCCGTCGAAGAGGGTGGGGGAGTACAGCCCCGACCCGGCCGCCAGCTCGGTGACGGCGGGCTCGGCCGCGGTGCGCTCGAGGCTGCCGGTGCCGCCGCCGTTGACGAACTCCAGCGCGGCGACCTCGCGGACGGCGGCCACCGCGGCGGCGCGCCGCGCGGCCAGCTCCCGGGCCGAGGACCGCTGCATGCCGCGGACGGCGAGCCCGCGCAGCGGCCGCCCCGCGGGGGAGTCGCCGAGCCCGGCGATCTGCGCCTCGTAGGCCATCACCCCGACCAGCGCGACCCCCGGCCGGGCGACCAGGGCGCGGGCCAGGGCGTGCGCCTGGTCGGGGGTGTGCACCGGCGAGCGGCGGACGCCGACGTGCGCCGGCCCGAGCCGCCAGGAGGCGTCCAGGTCGAGGCATACCCGCACGGCCGGCCGGGTCCCGGGTGGTGCGACGGCGTCGAGCACGTCGAGCTGGTCGGCCGAGTCGACCATCAGGGTCACCCGGGCGGCGGCCTGCTCGTCGGCGGCCAGCCGGCGCAGCGCCGCGCGGTCCACCGTCGGGTAGCCGACGACGACGTCGGTGCTCACCGGGTCGTCACCGTCCGCGCCGGCCAGCCACAGCGCCTCGGCCAGCGAGTACGCCAGCACCCCGGCGAAGCCCGGCCGGGCGAGCACCCGGCGGAGCACCGCGCGGTTGCGCACCGACTTGCTGGCCACCCGGACCGGCCGTCCGGCGGCCCGGCGCACCAGGTCGTCGGCGTTGGCGTCCAGCGCCCCGAGGTCGACCACGGCCAGTGGCGGGTCGAGCCCGGCGGTCGCGGCGTCCAGCCGCGCCCGGGTGGCGGCTGCGGACTCCCCGGGCGTCATGGGAGCGCAGCATCCAGGTCGCGACACGAGTGGGTCAAGCGTCCCAGTCCCTTGACCGGCGTGGTGCGCGGCGTCAGGCTGCCGCCGACACACCAGCCAGGGAGGTCGCGTGCCGGGGCAGGACAGCTGGCGGAACTGGGCGGGCAACCAGTCCGCGACCGGCGTCACCGCCGTCCACCCCGTCGGCACCGCGGGCATCGCCGCCGCCGTGCGCGCGGCGGCGGCCGCCGGGCAGCGGGTCCGGCCGATCGGCAGCGGGCACTCGTTCTCCGCGATCGGCCGGCCCGAGGACGTCCAGCTGGTGCTCGACCGGCACGCCGCGCTGGTCGACGTCACCGCCGACGGGCTGGTCACCGTGCAGGCGGGCATGCCGCTGCACCGGCTCACCGCCGCGCTCGCCGCCCGGGGCTGGACGCTCACCAACCTCGGCGACATCGACCGGCAGACCGTGGCCGGCGCGCTGTCCACCGGCACGCACGGCACCGGGGCGGAGTTCGGCGGGCTGGCCGACCAGCTGCGCGCCCTGGAGCTGGTGCTCGCCGACGGGTCGGTGCTGCGCTGCTCGGCGACCGAGCACCCGGACGTGTACAGCGCCGCCCGGGTCGGGCTGGGCGCCCTCGGCGTCCTGGCCACCGTGACGCTGCAGGCGGTGCCGGCCTTCGCGCTGCGCGCCGAGGAGGGGTCGGCGTCGCTGCCCGAGCTGTGCGCGGACTTCGACGCCTTCATGACGTCGGCCGACCACGTCGAGTTCTACTGGTTCCCGCACACCGACCGCTGCGCCACCAAGCGCAACACCCGGGTGCCGCTCGCCGAGGTCGCCCCGCTGCCGCGCCGGCGTGCCTTCTGGGACGACGAGGTGCTGGCCAACGGCGCCTTCGCCGCGGTCGTCGCCGCCGGCCGGCTCGCCCCGCCGCTGGTGCGGCCGCTGGCCCGGCTCAGCTCCCGCGCGCTCACCGCCCGGACGTTCACCGACGCCGCGCACCGGGTGTTCGTGTCGGCCCGGCGGGTGCGGTTCCGGGAGATGGAGTACGCCGTCCCGCGGGACGCCGCCCCCGACGTGCTGCGCGAGCTGCGGCGCGCCGTCGACGCCTCGGAATGGCGGGTGCCGTTCCCGGTCGAGGTCCGGGTCGCCGCGGCCGACGACGTCCCGCTGTCGACCGCCTCGGGCCGGGCGACCGCCTACGTGGCGGTGCACGTGCCGGCGGCCAGCGAGCCGGGGGAGTACTTCGCCGCCTTCGAGGCGATCGCCGGGGCGGTCGGCGGCCGCCCGCACTGGGGGAAGCTGCACGGCCTGGACGCCGCCGCGCTGGCCGGCCGGTACCCGCGGTTCGCCGAGTTCACGGCGGTCCGCGACCGGCTGGACCCGACCGGCGTCTTCGGCAACGCCCACCTCGACCGGGTGCTCGGCCCCGTGACCGCGCGCTCCGGGCGGGCCTGAGGTGCCCCGGCTGCCGGCCGAGGCCCGGCGCGCCGCGCTGGTCGAGGCGGCGCTGCGGGTGATGAGCCGGGACGGCCTGGCCGCCGGCACCACCCGGGCGATCGTCGCCGAGGCCGGGATGTCGCTGGCCAGCTTCCACTACGCCTTCGCCTCCCGCGACGAGCTGCTGCGCGAGCTGGTGCACCGGGTGGTGGGCCACGAGCTGTCCGCCGCCACCGCCGACCTCCCGCCCGGCGCCGGGCCGGCAGACTGCCTGCGGGCCGCGGCGGCCGGCTACCTGGACCACCTGGAGCGTGAGCCGGGCGCCGAGCAGCTGATGTTCGAGCTGGCGATGCACTCGCTGCGCGACCCCGCGCTGCGGCCGGTGGCCCGCCAGCAGTACCGCGCCTACACAGCGGCGGCCACCCGGCTGCTGGAGCAGGTCGCCGCCGCGACCGGGACGGCGTGGCGCCGGCCGGTGCCCGACCTCGCCCGGCTGCTGGTGACCCTCATCGACGGGGCGACGACCACCTGGCTGGTCGACCGGGACACCGCGGCCACCCGGACCGTGCTGGACGCCGCGGTGGAGCTCTTCGTGGCCCAGCACGCCGAACTGCCCGCGGGATGACGGCGGTCCGGGCACCCGCCCCGGTGGGCCGGGCGTGGACGGCGCGGTTCGGGCTGGTCTGGCTGGGCCTCTGGGCCGCCCAGCTCGCGCCCGTGCAGCTGCTGCTCCCGCTCCAGCTGGAGGAGCTGGACCCGGTGCACAAGGTGCGCGACCTCGGCCTGGTCAACGGCGTGGCCGGGCTGGCGGCGCTGGTGGCGCTGCCGGTGTTCGGCGCGCTGTGCGACCGCACCCGCTCCCCGTACGGACGGCGCCGGGTGTGGGTGGCCGGGGGCGTCACGGGCTACGTCGCCGGGCTGCTGCTCACCGGTGCCGCCGACGACTGGCGGTCGGTGGCCGGCGGCTGGTCGGTGGCCCAGCTGGGCATGTACGCGGCGATGGCCGGGCTGACCGCGACCCTCGCCGACCAGGTGCCCGCCGGGCAGCGGGGCACCGTGTCCGCCGCCGTCTACGCGCCGCAGGCCCTGGGCATCCTGGTCGGCCTGCTGCTGGTCACCGGCCTGGGCGGCGGCACCGGCACCGGGTACGCCGGGCTCGCCGTCCTGCTGGTGCTCGTCGCGCTGCCCTGGCTGCTGCGCAGCCGGGACACCGCGCCCGACGTCCGCCCCCGGTCCCTGGGCGCGGCGCTGCGGGCGAGCTGGGCGGCGCCGACCCGGCACCCGGACTACGGCTGGGCGTTCGGCGGGCGGCTGCTGGTCAACCTGGGCAACGCCCTGGGGACGACGTACCTGCTGTACTTCCTCACCGACGGCCTCCGCCGCGAGGACCCCGAGGGCTCGCTGCTGGTGCTCACGGTCGTCTACCTGGTGGCCACCGTCGCCGCGACGTGGGGCGGCGGTGTGCTGTCGGACCGCACCGGGCGCCGGCGGGTGTTCGTCGCCGGCGCCGCGGTGCTGCAGGCCCTGGCGTGCGCCGTCCTGGTGGTGGCGCCCAGCTGGCCCAGCGCGCTGGTCGCCGGGCTGCTGCTGGGTGCGGGCTACGGGGCCTACACCTCGGTCGACCAGGCGCTGGTGACCCAGGTGCTGCCCGACGCCCGCACCGTCGCCGGCGACCTGGGGGTGATGAACGTGGCCGCGGTGGCCCCGCAGGCGCTGGCCCCGCTGCTGGCCAGCCTGGTCATCGCCGAGCTCGGTGGTTACGACGTCCTCTTCGGGCTCGCGGGCACCGTCACCGTGCTCGGCGCCCTCAGCGTCGCCCGCATCCGCTCCGTCCGCTGACCACCCCCGCGTCCCGGCGTGGATCAGGTGACCTGGTCCCGCGTGCTCCTGGCTCACGGTGGGACGTGAGCCAGGAGCACGTGCGGTGAGCTCACCTGATCACCGGCCGGCGTCGTCAGAGGTCGGGGTCGAGGGTGCCGTCGCCGCCGATCCGGTCCAGCTCCGCCAGCTCGACCGGGCCGAGCACCCGCGCCGCGGACTCCAGGTTCTGCTCCAGGTGCGCGATCGACGAGGTGCCGGGGATGAGCAGCAGGTTCGGCGACCGGGCCAGCAGCCAGGCCAGCGCCACCTCCATCGGCGTGGTCTCCAGCGCACGCGCCACCGACTCCAGCGCCGCGGACTGCAGCGGGGTGAACCCGCCGAGCGGGAAGAACGGCACGTAGGCGATGCCCTCCCGGGCGAGCGCGTCGACCAGCGGGTCGTCGTCCCGGTGCACCAGGTTGTAGTGGTTCTGCACGCACACCACCGGCGCGATGCCGCGGGCCTCGGCGAGCATCTGCGGGGTCACGTTGCTGACCCCGATGTGCCGGACCAGCCCCTCCTGCTGCAGCTGGGCGAGCGTCTCCATCGGCTCGGCGAGCGAGCGCTGCACGGGCTCGGCGAACCCGGGCATCCGGAGGTTCACCACCTCCAGCGCCTCGAGGCCGAGGTGGTCGAGGTTGTCGTGCACGGCCTGGCGCAGCTCGTCGGCACCCAGCGCCTCCGGCCACTCGCCCTCCGGCGTCCGGCGGGCCCCGATCTTGGTCACGATGGTCAGCTGCTCGGGGTAGGGGTGCAGCGCCTCGCGGATGATCTCGTTGGTCACGTGCGGGCCGTAGTAGTCGCTGGTGTCGATGTGGTCCACGCCCAGCTCGACCGCGCGGCGCAGCACCGCGACCGCGCCGTCCCGGTCCGCCGGGGGACCCATGATGTGCGGCCCGGACAGCTGCATGGCGCCGTAGCCGATGCGGTGCACCGTGCGGTCGCCGAGGGTGAACTGGCCGGACTTCTCCGCCGTCGTCGTCATGCCCCCGGCTTACCCCCGGGGACCGGGGCGGTCAAACGATCAGCGGACGGCGGCCGGTGCGGGGTCGGCGACCCGGGCGAGGGCCCGCTGCCAGACCTCGACGTCGGCCCCGGCGGCCGCGGCGAGGGCGGCCCGTTCCCGGCGCTCGGAGCGGATGGTCACCACGGCGATCGCGGTGCCCAGCAGCGCGAGCCCGGCGCCGACCCAGATCGGCGCGGTGTAGCCCAGCCCGGCGGACAGCACGGCCGCGCCGAGGGCGGCACCGAGGGCGTTGGCCAGGTTGAACGCCGCCTGGTTGGCCGCGGAGACCAGGCTTCCGCCGGGCACCCGGGCCGCCTCGATCACCCGGTTCTGGACGACGGGCCCGAGGGCGAACGCGAGCGTCCCGAAGAACACCAGGACGGCGATGGCCGCGGCCGGGGTGCGGGCCACCAGGGCCAGCACGGCGAGCGCGGCGGCCGTGCCCAGCAGCCCGACGGCGACGAAGGACATGCCCCAGCGGTCGCCCAGCCGGCCGCCGAGCAGGGTGCCGACGGTGGTGCCCGCGCCGAAGAGGCCCAGCACCGGGGTCACCCACGCCTCCGGGATCCCGCCGAGCTCGGTGAGGATCGGGCTGACGTAGCTGTAGACGGAGAACAACGCGGCGAAGCCGACCATCGTGGTGCCCAGCACCAGCCAGACCCCGCGGCGGCGGAACGCGGCCAGCTCGCTGCGCAGGTCGGTGCGCTGGCCGCCCACGGCCGGCATCCAGGCCAGCAGCCCGACGATGGTCACCAGGCCGATCGCGGCGACGGCGGCGAAGACCACCCGCCAGCTCAGCTGCTGGGCGATGAACGTGCCCAGCGGGACGCCGATGACGTTGGCCAGGGTCAGCCCGGTCATCATCAGCGAGATCGCCTGGGTGCTCTTCTCCTTGGGCACCAGCCGGCGCGCGGCGACCGCGCCCACCCCGAAGAACGACCCGTGCGCCAGGGCGGCGAACACCCGGGCGGCGACCAGCCAGCCGTAGCTCGGCGCGAGCGCGGACAGCAGGTTGCCGACGGTGAACAGCACCATCAGCGCGACGAGGGTCTGCCGGGCGGTGAACCGCACGCCCAGCGCCGTCAGCGTGGGCGCCCCGATGACCACCCCGATGGCGTACGCGCTGATCAGCAGCCCCACCGCCGAGACGGAGACGTCCAGGCCCTCGGCGATCTGGGGGAGCATGCCCATCACCACGAACTCGGTGGTGCCGATGCCGAAGGCACCGATGGCGAGCGCGAGCAGGGCGCGGGGCACGGCGGAGCTCCTCGGGGTCGGGCGGGGTGGGGGACGGGGACGTCGGCGTCCCCACCACAGCCAAGAGGAGCGGGCCGCGGATCCTTGCACCCGACCGGCATGAGCCTGGTCACGTCGCGGGCCGGGCCCCGGTGGGGCCGGCCCGCGACGCACCGCTGGCTCAGGGCTGGAGCAGCACCTTCACCGCGCCGTCCTGCTTCTGCCGGAAGGTCTCGTAGGCCTGCGGCGCCTGCTCGAGCGG
The DNA here is from genome assembly GCF_041028285.1 of Modestobacter versicolor. Lineage (GTDB taxonomy): Bacteria > Actinomycetota > Actinomycetes > Mycobacteriales > Geodermatophilaceae > Modestobacter > Modestobacter versicolor_A. The sequence continues at coordinate 450,993 of NZ_JABGDB010000001.1, forward strand.
GACGTGGTGGGTGGCGAAGGTGTCCACGCCGAGCGGGTCGCCGTCGGTGAGCAGCGGCAGGATGTCGGGCACCCAGCGCCACACGTTGGCCTGGCCCATCCGCAGCTCGATCTGCTTGTCGAACATCCGCATCAGCGGCATCGGGTCGGTGGCCCCGCCGTAGACGCCGGACAGCGAGATGGTGCCGCCGCGGCGGACCGCCTCGATCGCGGTGTTCAGCGCGGCCATCCGGTCGACGCCGACGACCTGCATGACCTTCTCCATGACTGCGTCCGGCACGAGCGCGGTGGCCTTCTGCGCGAACTTGGCGCCGGGGGAGCCGTGCGCCTCCATGCCGACGGCGTCGATGACGGCGTCCGGGCCGCGCCCGTCGGTCTTGTCCCGCACCCAGGCGACGACGTCGGCCTGCGTGGTGGAGTCCAGGACGTCGATGCCGTTGGCGCGGGCCCGGGCCAGCCGCTCGGGCACGGTGTCGGACGCCAGCACCTGCGCGGCACCGAGGTGCTTGGCGATCCGGGTGGCCATGTCGCCGATCGGGCCCAGGCCCAGCACGAGCACCGTGCTGCCGGGCTTGACGTTGGCGTACTGCACGGCCTGCCACGCGGTCGGCAGCACGTCGGACAGGTAGACGAACCGGTCGTCGGCCGGGCCCGCGGGCACCTTGATCGGCAGGGTGTTGCCGAACGGCACCCGCAGGTACTCCGCCTGCCCACCGGGCACCTGGCCGTAGAGCTTGGTGTAGCCGAACAGCGAGGCGCCGAAGCCCTGCTCGCGGTTCTGGGTGGTCTCGCACTGGCTCTGCAGCCCCTGCGCGCACATCCAGCACGTGCCGCAGGAGATGTTGAACGGGACGACGACGCGGTCGCCGGCCCGCAGCTCGGTGACGCCGGGCCCGACCTCGCGGACGACGCCCATCGGCTCGTGGCCCATCACGTCGCCGACGGTCATGAACGGCGCCATGACCTCGATCAGGTGGAGGTCGGAGCCGCAGATGCCGGAGGAGGTGATCTCGACGATGACGTCGGTCGGCTCCTGGATGGACGGGTCCGGGACGGTGTCCACCCGGACGTCGTCCCGGCCGTGCCAGGTGACTGCGCGCATGGGTGTGCTCCTCGGTCTGGGGATGGCGTTCAGGGGCGTGGTCGCGGGTCACGGACGTCGCGAGCGCGATCCGTCGTGCGTGACCTTCCTCGCTCCGTACCCGTCACGGCGCGTTCGATTCATGACCTGCCAGCAGTCATGACGTAACGGAGGGTGCCGGTTTGGCAGGAAGTGTTGTGACGCTGCTCACTTGACCCCGTGTGCATCGATGGTTGAACACATCACGAACTCATCACGACGTGTTTACATGGGCCCCGTCATCGAGCTCCGGCCCAGGCCAGGAGAGCTCGCCCCCGACGGAAGACAGGTGCATGGACCCGCAACATCTCGCCCGGCTCGACGACGACGGGACGGTGCGTCGCAACCGCACCCGCTCCGCTGGTGGCCCCTCCGCCACCGGGTCGCCCGAGGGCCCCGAGGTGCCGGCTCCGGCGCCCGTCCCGCTCTTCTCCGCACCGGGTTCCCGGCCCGGCCGGCGCGCCCTGACGCTCCTCCGCGGCGGCCGCGCCGAGCACACCACGATCGTGCTGCGCCCCGACGGTCTCTCCGACGCCTGGCCGCTCCCGGTCGAGCCGGAGGGCCCGGTCCTCACCGACGCGTGGCCGCTGGTCGACGTCGACGCCCTGCAGCTGGCGGGCATCGCCGAGACCGGCCCCGAGCCGTCCGACGCGCGGCCGTTCGACGCCGACGCCGTGGTCGCCGCGGTGGCCGCCGGGTCCGGCCCCCGCCACCGCGCCCCGACCACGCTGCGGGTCCGCCGTCCGGCGGTGTACGTGGCCGCCGCCCTGATCGGCGCCGCCGGCGTCGCGGCCACCACCGCCGCCAGCGGCCCCGGCTCCACCGCGCAGGCCGACGAGCCGATCAGCGTCGCCGAGGAGCTCGGCCTGGTGCAGGCCGAGCAGCCGGTGCTCAGCGAGGACGAGGCCACCGCCCGCCTCCAGGAGTTCGCCGCCACCCGCGCCGAGCGCGAGGACGCCCAGATCGCCGCGGCGCAGGTCCAGGCGCAGGCCGACCAGGCAGCGATCGACGCGGCTGCGGCGGCCCAGGCGGCGGCCCAGGCGGCTGCCGCCGAGGCGGCCCGGCCCAAGGCCGTCCTCCCGGTCGACGGTGCGCGCCTCACCAGCGGGTTCGGCTACCGCTGGGGCACCCAGCACGCCGGCGTCGACTTCGCTGCCCCGCTCGGCACCCCGGAGTACGCGGCCATGGACGGCGTCGTGGTCCGGGCCGGTGCGGCCAGCGGGTTCGGCCTGGCCGTGTACGTGCAGCACGAGAACGGTGACGTCACCGTCTACGGCCACATGCAGGAGATCCTGGTGGCCGAGGGCCAGTCGGTGAAGGCCGGCGAGACGATCGCGCTGCTGGGCAACCAGGGCCAGTCGACCGGTCCGCACCTGCACTTCGAGGTGCACGTCGGCGGCATGGACGGCACCAAGGTCGACCCGCTGCCGTGGCTCCGCGAGCGCGGCGTCCAGGTGTAAGGACCCCGCTGCCCCCCACGCTTCGCAGGCTCAGCGCGGGCCCCTGCAGCGGGGCCGCTCCAGCACGTCACCTGCTCAGGGCGGGCCCCGGGGAGGGGGCCGTTCCGGCACGTCGCGAGGAGCCCGGCTCGCCGCGCCCTGAGCCCCTTCCTGGCGTTCCCGTCTGACATGCGGCATCCTGCATACCAGGAGCAGTCGGCAGCAGGGGGACCTCGATGGGGCACGACCACGGTGCTGCGCACGGCACGGCGTCCGCGGCGCACCGCGGGCGGCTGGCGGTCGTGCTGGCGCTCACCGGTGGGGTGTTCGTGGTCGAGCTCGTCGGCGCGCTGCTCTCCGGCTCGCTCGCGCTGCTCGCCGACGCCGCGCACATGGCCACCGACGCCCTCGGCATCGGCATGGCGCTGGGCGCCGTCACGCTCGCCCAGCGGCCGGCCCGCGGTCGCCGCACCTTCGGCTGGCAGCGGATCGAGGTGCTCGCCGCCGTGGCCAACGGGCTGCTGCTGCTCGGCGTCGGCGGCTACGTCGTCGTCGAGGCCGTCCGGCGGATCGGGGACCCGCCGGACATCGACCCCGGCCTGATGTTCGCGGTGGCGTCCCTCGGCCTGCTGGTCAACCTGGTCTCGCTGCGGTTGCTGCACGCCGGGCAGTCGGCGTCGTTGAACACCCGGGGCGCCTACCTCGAGGTGGTCGGCGACGCGCTCGGCTCGGTGGCCGTCATCGTCGCCGCCGTCGTCATCGTGACCACCGGCTGGACCGGCGCCGACGTGGTGGCCTCCTTCGCCGTCGGTGCGCTGGTGCTGCCGCGGGCCTGGACGCTGCTGCGGGAGGCGTTCGACGTGCTGCTCGAGGCGGCGCCCAAGGGCGTCGACCTGGCCCGGGTGCGAGCCCACGTGCTCGGCGTCGACGGGGTGCTGGACGTGCACGACCTGCACGCCTGGACCATCACCTCCGGCCAGCCGGTGCTCTCCGCCCACGTCGTCGTCACCGACGAGGCGCTCGCCGACGGCCACGGCGGCCGGGTGCTCGACGCCCTCTGCAGCTGCCTGGGCCACCACTTCGACCTCGAGCACTGCACCTTCCAGCTCGAGTCGCCCGGGCACCGCAGCCACGAGTCGCCGGTCCACGACTGACGAAGGACCCCGCTGCCCCCCACCGCTCGCAGGCTCGCGGCGGGACCCTGCAGCGGGGCCGTTCCAGCACGTCGCCCGGACGGGGCCGGGAACGGCAGGACGCCCGCCTCCCGGGGGGAGACGGGCGTCCGGGTGCGGTGGAGCGGGGTCAGCCGGCGTGCACCATCGCGGCGTCGGTCGGGAGGTCGTCCTTGGTGGCCTTGATCAGCACCGCGGACACGATCGCGCCCAGGACCAGCAGGCCCGCCGCCCAGGTGAAGGCCGTGGTGTAGCCCTCCACCTGCGCTGCGAGGGCCAGCGCCGGGTCGGCCGGGTCGGCCCCCTCGGCGACGCGTTCGGTGATCGTCGAGGTGATCGCGCCGACCGAGATCGTCGCCAGCAGCGCCGTGCCGATCGAGGCGCCCACCTGCTGGGTGGCGTTGAGCATCGCGCTCGCCGCACCCGCGTCGTGCTCGCCGGCGCCGATCAGCGCCAGGTTGGACAGCGGCACGAAGGTGAAGCCCAGGCCGAGGCCGAGCAGCACCTGGCCGGGGAAGGCCAGCGTCCAGAAGGAGCTGTCGGTCCCCAGGAAGGAGAAGGTGAACAGCCCGGCCGCGGCGAGCAGGCCGCCGAGCACCATCAGCGGCTTCGGTCCGATCCGGGGCACCAGGACGCTGGCGGACCCGGCGGCGATGAGCACGCCCAGGGTGACCGGCAGCGAGGCGAAGCCCGCCTCGACGGGCTCGTAGCCGAGCACCTGCTGGAAGTACAGGCTCAGGAAGAAGAAGGCACCGATCAGCCCGGCGCCGACCAGGGTCGACGTCAGGTAGGCGCCACCGCGGTTGCGGTCGAGCACCAGCCGCATCGGCAGCAGCGGGTTGCGGGTGCGCAGCTCCACGACGACGAAGAGCGCCACGAGCACCAGGCCCACCGCGATGAACGCCAGCGCCGGCCCGTTGGCCCAGGCGTTGTCGGTGCTGCCCTCCGCGGCGTTGTCCTGCGAGGCCTCGGCGACCCGGGTGAAGCCGTAGACGAACGAGGCGATGCCCAGGGTGACGAGCACCGCGCCGGGGATGTCGTAGGTCGAGTCGCCGGGCGCCTTGCTCTCCGGGACGGTCGGGATCGCGGCCACGATGGCGATGATCGCCACCGGCACGTTCACCCAGAAGCACCAGCGCCAGTCGGCGTACTCGGTGAGCACCCCGCCGAGCAGCAGCCCGACGGCCGAGCCACCACCGGCGATCGCGCCGTAGACGGCGAAGGCCTTGGCGCGCTCCTTGGCGTCGGTGAAGAGCACGGTCAGCAGGGCCAGCGACGCCGGGGCGAGCAGTGCGCCGAAGGCACCCTGCAGGGCGCGCGCGGCGAACAGCAGCTCCTCGTTGGGCGCGAAGCCGCCGAGCGCGGAGGCGACCGCGAAGCCGGCGGCGCCGACCAGGTAGGTCCGCTTGCGGCCCCAGAAGTCGGCGATGCGACCGCCGAGCAGCAGGAGACCGCCGAAGGTCAGCGTGTAGGCGGTGACGATCCACTGCTGGGTCGCGGGGGAGATGTCCAGGTCCGTGGAGACCGCCGGCAGCGCGATGTTCACGATCGTCGCGTCCAGGATGACCATGAGCACGGTCACGGCGATGACCGCGAGGGCCAGCCAGCGCTTCGGGTACGGCTCTGCCCCGGGGGAGGTGTCCCCGGCCGCGGAGGTGGGGGCGGTGTCGCTCACGTGGGTCCTCGATCGTGGGAGATGGTCGGCCGGGTCGCCGGCCGCGACCTGAAGCTATCGCCCTGGGACGATGTGGTCGTGCCGGTTTCAGTGGTGTTCGTCTCGGACACCCACCTGCCCAAGCGGGCCCGTGACCTCCCCGATCCACTCTGGGACCGGATCGAGACCTGCGACGTCGTGGTGCACGCCGGCGACTGGGTGGACGTCGCCCTGCTCGACGAGCTCGAGCGCCGGGCGCAGCGCGTCGTCGGGGTGTACGGGAACAACGACCACGGCGAGCTGCGGGTGCGGCTGCCCGAGGTGGCCCGGGTCGAGCTCGGCGGGGTCCGCTTCGCCGTCGTGCACGAGACGGGGAGCGCCGCGGGGCGCGAGCAGCGGTGCGCCGCGCGGTTCCCGGACGTCGACGTCCTGGTCTTCGGGCACAGCCACATCCCCTGGGACACCACGGCCGCCACCGGGCTCCGGCTGCTGAACCCCGGTTCGCCCACCGACCGCCGCCGGCAGCCCTTCGCCACCTACCTGACCGGCACCGCCGACGCCGGCCGGCTCACGGACGTCACCCTGCACCGGCTCCCGGTGCGCCCGGGCCGCAGGTGAGCCCGCCCGTCCTGCCCCCCGCCGCGGTGCGGCTGCTCGCCTGCCCGGTCTGCGGGGCGGACCTCGGCACCGACCCCGCGGGGCTCCGCTGCACCGGCGGCCACGCCTTCGACCGGGCCCGGCAGGGGCACGTCACGCTGCTGCCGGCGGGTGGGTCGCCGCACGAGGGGGACTCCGCGGCGATGGTCGCCGACCGCGCGGGCTTCCTCGCCGCCGGCCACTACGCCGGGGTCACCGCCGCGCTCGCCGACGCCGTGCTCGCACCGGGACGGCCGCGCACGGTGCTCGACGTGGGCGGTGGCACCGGTGCCCACCTGGCCGGCGTGCTCGACCGGGTGCCGGACGCCGTCGGTGTGGTGCTCGACGCCTCCCGTTACGCGGCGCGCCGGGCGGCCCGGTCGCACCCGCGGGCGATGGCCGTGGTCGCCGACACCTGGGCGCGCTGGCCGGTCCGCGACGGCGCGCTGGACCGGGTGCTCGTCGTCTTCGCGCCCCGCAACGGCGCGGAGACCGCCCGGGTGCTGGCCGCCGGGGGACGGCTGGTCGTCGTCACCCCGGCCGCGGACCACCTCGCCGAGCTGGTCGGGCCGCTCGGGCTGCTCTCGGTCGACCCGGACAAGGCCGGCCGGCTCGCGGCGGGCCTCGGCCCGCACCTGCAGCCGGCCGGGACGGCGCAGCACCGGGAGCGGCTGAGCCTCGACCACGCCGCGGTCGGGACGCTGGTCGGGATGGGCCCGCACGCCCGCCACCTGACCGGTGACGTGCTGGCCACCCGCATCGCCGCGCTGCCCGACCCGGTGGCGGTGACCGTGGCGGTCGACGTCGGGACGTGGCGCCGGCCCTGACGCCGACCGCGCCGGAGCGCCAGGCGACCCCGGCACACGCACGAGGGCCCGGCCAGATCGGCCGGGCCCTCGTTCGAGCGGTGCTGGAGACCCGTCCGGAGGCTCACCCCGCGGGTGCGGGAGAGGGGACGGGTGCTCGGTCAGCGGGTGATGCGTCGCTTGTTGGTCGCCATCACGTAGATGCCGAGCACGACGATCGCGCCGATGATCGAGCCGATGATGCCGGACGTGCCGAGCTCGAACCGGTGCGGCTCGAAGATCAGGCTGCCGAGCAGGTTGCCCACCACGGACCCGACGATGCCGAGCACGATGGTGAGGCCGATGCCGATGTCCTGCTTGCCCGGGATGACCGCGCGGGCGATGAAGCCGGCGATGGCCCCGATGATGATCAGGACGATGATGTTCCAGAGAACGTCCACGTGAGCCTCCTACGCATGACGGCGGTGCCGTCGTGCGCTGGGCTGTCCAGCGCAAGATCATCAATGCCCGCTGGTGATCCACTCCAAACTTCCGGAACCATGTGGTTCCGTCGGTTGCACCCCATCGGGTGATGCACCACAGGCTTCCGACCTGCGCTTCCCCAGGGGCCGCGGGGGAGCGGCCGGCCGCCGCCGCATGCCGGTCCGGGAGGGGTGCCCAGCCCGCGGCTCACCGACGCCCGCTCCCGCCGCGTGCCCGTCCAGGTGACGGTCTAAGCTCCGGGCGTGACGATCGCACCCGCCCCGATCGTGAGCCGGCCGAGCCCGGCGCACGAAGCCGAGAAGGGGTCGCGGCTCCTCAGCCTGCTGCGCACCACCGACCACAAGACCATCGGCCTGATGTACACCACGGTGGCCTTCATCTGGTTCTTCGTCGGTGGCTTCATGGCGTTGCTGATGCGTGGTGAGCTGGCCCGCCCGGAGCTGCAGTTCCTCTCGCCCGAGCAGTACAACCAGCTGGTCACGATGCACGGCACGATCATGCTGCTGTTCTTCGCGACGCCCATGTTCTTCGCCTTCGCGAACCTGATCATGCCGCTGCAGCTGGGCGCTCCCGACGTCGCGTTCCCGCGGCTGAACGCCTTCTCCTTCTGGCTGTTCTTCTTCGGGGCGTCCCTCGCGGTCTCGGGATTCCTCACCCCGGGTGGTGCGGCCGACTTCGGTTGGTACGCCTACACCCCGCTGTCCACGGGTGCGCACAGCCCGGGCGCCGGCGGTGACCTGTGGATCGCCGGCCTGGCGGTCAGCGGTCTCGGCACGATCCTCGGTGGCGTCAACTTCATCGCCACGATCGTCTGCCTCCGCGCCCCCGGCCTGACGATGTTCCGGATGTCCATCTTCACCTGGGCGTCGCTCGTCACCAGCGTGCTGATCCTGCTCGCCTTCCCGATCCTGACCGCCGCGCTGATGGCGCTGCTGGCCGACCGGCACCTCGGGGCGCAGGTCTACACCGCCGAGAACGGCGGCCCGATGCTGTGGCAGCACCTCTTCTGGTTCTTCGGGCACCCCGAGGTCTACATCATCGCGTTGCCGTTCTTCGGCATCATCAGCGAGGTCATCCCGGTCTTCAGCCGCAAGCCGCTGTTCGGCTACAAGGGCATGGTCTTCGCGCTGATCGCCATCACCGCCCTCTCGCTGGCCGTGTGGGCGCACCACATGTTCGCCACCGGCGCGGTGCTGCTGCCGTTCTTCGCCTTCCTGACGTACCTGATCGCCGTGCCCACCGGCATCAAGTTCTTCAACTGGATCGGCACGATGTGGCGCGGTCAGCTGACGTTCGAGACGCCGATGCTCTTCTCGATCGGCTTCCTGATCACCTTCCTCCTCGGTGGCCTGACCGGCGTCCTGCTGGCCAGCCCGCCGCTGGACTGGCACGTCAACGACAGCTACTTCGTCGTGGCCCACTTCCACTACGTCGTCTTCGGCACCGTCGTGTTCGCCGCCTACGCCGGCCTGTACTTCTGGTTCCCGAAGATGTGCGGCCGGATGATGGACGAGAAGGTCGGCAAGCTGCACTTCTGGCTGACCTTCATCGGCTTCCACGCCACGTTCCTCATCCAGCACTGGCTGGGCAACGAGGGCATGCCGCGTCGCTACGCCGACTACCTGCCCAGCGACGAGTTCACGACGATGCACACGATCTCCACGATCGGGTCGTTCATCCTGGGCGCCTCGGTGATCCCCTTCGTCTACAACGTGGTCAAGTCGTGGAAGCACGGCCGGCTGGCGCTGCGCGACGACCCCTGGGGTCACGGCAACTCGCTGGAGTGGGCGACGTCGTCCCCGCCGCCGCGGCACAACTTCGTCGAGATCCCGCGGATCCGGTCGGAGCGCCCCGCGTTCGAGCTGCACTACCCGCACCTGAAGGACCGGCTGCAGGTCGAGGCCCACGCCGGCAAGCGGCACACGCCGTACGCCGGGGAAGCCGGCCTCACCGGCGGCAGCCGGGCTGGGGCCAACGACCCCGACCCGACGTAGCAGGCAGCTCCACCGCAGCACGTCACCTCGGACGCCCCGTCAGCCACCCGGCCGGCGGGGCGTCCGCGTGCCCGGGCCAGCTGCTCGCGGGTGGCCAGCCCGTCGGGGGCTCCGTCGTCCCGCGCAGTGGGGTCCGGCACGATGGCCCGGTGACCGACGCCGCCGCCCCCGCGCCGATCGACCCCACCGGAGCCCTGCTCACCCTCACCGGTCCCGACCGGCCGGGCGTGACGGCGACGCTGTTCGCCGCGCTGGAGACCGCCGGGGCGCGGTCCATCGAGGTCGTCGAGGTCGAGCAGGTCGTGGTGCACCGCCAGCTGGTGCTCGGCGTGGTCGTGCGCGAGGTGGGCGGCAGCGGCTCGCTCGCCGACCGGCTGGCGCCCCTGGTGGCCGGGGTGGCCGAGCGCACCGGCATGCACGTCACCGTCGAGCCGGCGAGCGCGACGCCGGCCCCCGAGGAGCGCACCGCCCGGCACCACGTGATCGTCCTGGGGCGGCCGGTCCCGCCCGCGGCGATCGCCGGGGCGACCCGGGCGATCGCCGGCGTCGGCGGGAACATCGAGGCGATCCGCCGGCTGTCGGACTACCCGGTCACCAGCTTCGAGCTCACCGTCTCCGGGGCCGGTTCCACCGAGCTGCGGACCGCGCTGGGCACCGTCGCCGCGGAGACCGGCACCGACGTGGCGGTCGAGCAGACCGGGCTCGCCCGGCGCAGCAAGCGGCTCATCGTGCTGGACGTCGACTCGACGCTGGTGCGCGGCGAGGTCATCGACGAGCTCGCCGCCCGGGCCGGCCGGGCCGCCGAGGTCGCCCGGCTCACCGCCGCGGCGATGAACGGCGAGCTGGACTTCGAGCAGTCGCTGCGCGCGCGGGTCGCCGTCCTGGCCGGGCTGCCGGTCGGCGTGCTCGACGAGGTGCGCGAGCACCTGGTCCTCACCCCGGGGGCGCGCACGCTGATCCGCACGCTGCAGCGGCTCGGCTTCCGCTGCGGCATCGTCAGCGGCGGCTTCAGCCAGATCACCGACCCGCTGGCCGCCGCGCTCGGGCTGGACTTCGCCGCCGCCAACACCCTGGAGGTGGCCGACGGCAAGCTGACCGGCGGGCTGGTCGGTGAGGTCGTCGACCGGGCGGGCAAGGCGCGGGCACTGGCCCGGTTCGCCGCCGAGTACGGCATCCCGCTGGAGCAGACCGTCGCCGTCGGCGACGGCGCCAACGACCTCGACATGCTCAACGCGGCCGGGCTGGGCATCGCCTTCAACGCCAAGCCGGTCGTCCGCGAGCAGGCGCACGCGGCGCTCAACCAGCCCTACCTGGACGCCGTCCTGCAGGTGCTGGGCTTCACCCGCGACGAGGTGCTGGACGCCGCACCCGCCGAGTGACGCGGGGTCAGCGGACGGGGCCGACCCGGCCCTCGAGCTCGACACCGGCGGTGCGCAGCTGCTCCAGGGCGGCCTCGGTGGTCGCCTCGGCCACCCCGGCGGTCAGCGGGAGCAGCACCCGGGTCGCGAAGCCCGCCCCGACGGCGTCCAGCGCGGTGGCCCGCACGCAGTGGTCGGTGGCGATGCCGACGACGTCCACCTGGTCCACCCCGTGCGCCCGCAGCCAGTCGGCGAGCCCCTGGCCGTCGAAGCTGCCCTCGAAGCCGGAGTAGGCGGCCTCGTACTCGCCCTTGTCGAACACCGCCTCGACCGGCCGGCGGTCGAGGTCGGCGTGCAGCTCGACGCCGGGGGTGCCCACGACGCAGTGCCGGGGCCAGGTGTCCAGGAAGTCGGGCTCGGTGGAGAAGTGCGCGCCGGGGTCGACGTGGTGGTCGCGGGTGGCGACCACGTGGTCGTACCCGGCCCCGGCGACGTGCGCGCTGATCGCCCGGGCCACGGCGGTGCCACCGGCGACGGCGAGGCTGCCGCCCTCGCAGAAGTCGTTCTGGACGTCGACGATCACCAGTGCGCGCGTCATGTCCCCATCCTCCCCCGGCCCCCGTGCACGGTGGGGGGCACGGGGGTCCTTCATCAGGCGGTGACGGTGTCGATCGCCGGCTCGCCGCGGGACAGCGACCACGCCTCCTGCGGCAGGGCGCCGCGCACCCGCTCGTGCAGCTCCCGGGCGTGGGTCAGCGCCTCCGCCGGGGTGCGCGGCTCGACCAGCTCGCCGCCGCGGACCAGCGGCACGACCAGCTCCCGGTCGTGCGGCCGCCCGGCGATCGGGGCGGCGCTGACCACCTCGGCGGTCGCCGTCCCGTCGGGGTCGTGCCGGCGGACGGCGTGCTTGCGCCCGCCCACCGACCGCTTGCCCTCGGAGTTCTTGGCGACCGGCACGCCGTCCCGCTCGACCAGCTTGTAGACCATCCCGACGGTGGGGGAGCCCGAGCCGGTGACCAGCGAGGTGCCCACGCCGTAGCCGTCGACCGGGGCGGCGGCGAGGGCGGCGATGGCGTACTCGTCCAGGTCGCTGGTGACGATCACCCGGGTCTTCGTCGCCCCGAGGGAGTCCAGCAGCTCCCGCGCCCGGGTGGCCTGGACGGTCAGGTCGCCGGAGTCCAGCCGGACGGCGCCGAGCCCGGTCCCGGCGACCTCGACCGCCGTCCGGATGCCCTGCTCGGTGTCGTAGGTGTCGACCAGCAGGGTGGTGCCGACGCCGAGGGTGTCCAGCTGGGCGCGGAAGGCGGCGGCCTCGTCGTCGTGCAGCAGGGTGAAGGCGTGCGCGCTGGTGCCGGTGGTCGGGATGCCGTAGCGAGCACCGGCGGCGAGGTTGGACGTCGCGGCGAACCCGACCAGCGCGGCGGCCCGGGCGGCGGAGACCGCGGCCTCCTCGTGGGTGCGGCGGGAACCCATCTCGATGCACGGCCGACCGCACGCCGCCCCGACCATCCGGGCACCGGCGGCGGCGATCGCGCTGTCGTGGTTGAGCATCGACAGGGCGAGGGTCTCCAGCAGCACCGCCTGCCCGAACGGCGCCCGCACGGTGAGCACGGGGGAGCCGGGGAAGTAGAGGTCGCCCTCGGCGTAGCCGTCGACGTCGCCGGTGAAGCGGAAGCCGGCCAGGTGGTCGAGCAGCCGCGGGTCGTCGATGCCCTGGGCGCGCACCGCCGCCAGCTCGGCCGCGCCGAACCGGAAGTCGGCCAGCGCGTCCAGGAAGCGGCCGGTGCCGGCGAGCACCCCGTAGCGGCGGCCGTGCGGGAGCCGGCGGGCGAAGACCTCGAACACGCAGTCGCGATCGGCGGTGCCGTCGGCCAGCGCGGCGGCCAGCATCGTCAGCTCGTAGCGGTCGGTCAGCAGCGCGGGGCTGAGCGGGCTCTGCGGCATGGAGCAGCACGATAGGGGCCTCCCCCCTGGGACGCCCCGGGAGGGCGTCCTACAGTGCTCCCGTGGCCGGACCGCTCGCGCCCGTGTGGACGCCGGAGACGACGACAGGGGAGGAGTCCGACCTCGACCGCCCCTGGGTGACCATCGTCTGGGACGACCCGGTCAACCTGATGACCTACGTGACGTTCGTGCTGCAGGAGCTCTTCGGCTTCGACGAGGCCACCGCCACCGAGCTGATGCTGCAGGTGCACCACGAGGGCAAGGCGATCGTCAGCTCGGGCCCGCGCGAGCGGATGGAGCACGACACGAACCGGCTGCACGCCTACGGGCTGTGGGCGACGTACCAGAAGGACGCGTGAGCGCGGCCGCGAGCGCCGGCGAGGAGACCCGATGAAGCCGTTCCGTCGCAGGGGGGACGAGCTGGTCGCCCGGCTGGTCGACGCCGAGGCCGGCATCGTCGGGCTGCTGCTGGACCAGCTCGAGCAGCTGCTCGCCGCCGACCCCGACGACTCCGGGGGCGACCCGGTGCTGGAGCGGCTGCTGCCGCCGGGCAACACCACCGACCCGGAGATCGCCGCGGACTACCGCGACCTGACCGAGGCCGGGTTGCGCAGCGGCAAGGCCGACGACCTGGCGATGGTGCGCGCCACGCTCCCGCCGGAGGGCGGGGAGGTCCGGCTGGACGACGACCAGGCCCGTGCCTGGCTGCGGACCACCAACGACCTGCGGCTGGCGCTGGGCACCCGGCTGGGGGTCACCGCCGAGACCGAGCCGCCGGAGATCGACGGGTCCGGGGACGGTGCCGACGAGGAGGACTCCCAGCTGGCCGTCTACTACTGGCTCACCGCCGTGCAGGGCTCGCTCGTCGACGCGTTGGCCGCTGGTCGCGCCGGCCGACGGTGAGCACCACGAGCGTGGCGACCAGCAGGTCGGCGACGAAGAACACGTAGACCAGGCTGGGCACCCGCAGGCCCCTGACCAGCCCGCCGATGCAGGCCAGCAGCGTGATCCCGGACAGCGCGAGCAGCATGAGCAGCCCGATCACCCGGCCGGTCACCAGGAGGGCGAACTCGAACCGGTCGGCGCGGTCGTCGGTGCTGGTGTGCCCCACGCGCACCAGCAGCCGGCGGGCGCCCAGGACCAGCGCCGGCAGCGGGAGCACCAGCACGCCGACGATCATCAGCACCTCGATCACCACGGTCAGCGACGTTATCGGTCCGACACCCGATCGACACAGTCCGTTCCCCGGGACCTCACCCGGAGGGCGCCGCCGGCAGGCCCTCCTCGGCGCACCGGGCAGCACGCCGCCTAGACTCGGGCCCGTGCTGCGCATCGACCGCGCGACCTACGACGCCATCGTGGCCCACGCCCGGGAAGACCACCCGGACGAGGCCTGTGGTGTCGTCGCCGGCCCCGAGGGCAGCGACCGCCCCGAGCGCTTCATCCCGATGCTGAACGCGGCCCGGTCGCCCACGTTCTACGAGTTCGACAGCGCCGACCTGCTGCGGCTGTACCGGGACATGGACGCCCGCGACGAGGTGCCGGTCGTGGTCTACCACTCGCACACCGCCACCGAGGCCCACCCGTCGCGCACCGACGTCGCGTACGCCTCCGAGCCCGACGCCCACTACGTGCTGGTGTCCACCCGTGAGCACGGCGCCCGGACCGGCCTGGCCGGCGACGACGTCGAGTTCCGCAGCTTCCGCATCGTCGACGGCGAGGTGCGCGAGGAGGACGTCGAGGTCGTCGAGTCCTACCTCTTCGGCCACTCGCCGACCACCGTCGTCTACGAGTAAGGACCCTCCTGCCCCCCACGACGCGCTCCGCGCGCCGCGGGCCCCTGCAGGAGCGCCGGAGCCCGGCGGAATCGTCGTCCGGTCCAGGGCGTTCCCCCCAGCACGACCTCCCGCGTCCCCGCACGCGGTCCCCCCGTACACCACCGCCCGAGGAGATCCCCGAACCATGGCCATCCAGGTCCGCATCCCGACCATCCTGCGCACGCACACCGGCGGCAACAAGACCGTCGAGGGCCGCGGGGACACGCTGGCCGCACTGGTCGACGACATCGACGCCCAGCACCCCGGGATCAAGAACCGCCTGGTCACCGACGAGGGCAAGCTGCACCGCTTCGTGAACGTCTACGTCAACGACGAGGACGTGCGGTTCACCGGCGCGCTGGACACCGCGGTCAAGGACGGCGACTCGGTCACCATCCTCCCCGCGGTCGCCGGCGGCTGCTGAGCCCGGAGCCTCCCCGCCCGGCACCGCTCTCCAGGAGACCCCATGGCCCGCTTCGCCTCGCTCGTCGACTCGCTCGGCAACACCCCGCTCGTCGGGCTGCCATCGCTGTCGCCCACCGCCGACGTCCGGCTGTGGGCGAAGCTCGAGGACCACAACCCCACCGGTTCGATCAAGGACCGGGCCGCCATCGCGATGATCGAGGCGGCCGAGAAGGAGGGGCGGCTGCAGCCGGGCAGCACGATCCTGGAGCCCACCAGCGGCAACACCGGCATCTCGCTGGCCATGGTCGCGCGGCAACGGGGCTACCGGCTGATCTGCGTGATGCCGGAGAACACCTCCATCGAGCGGCGGCAGCTGCTGGAGGTGTACGGCGCGCAGATCATCAGCTCGCCGGCCGCCGGTGGCAGCAACCAGGCCGTCGCCGTCGCCAAGGGCCTGGCCGCCGAGCACGACGACTGGGTGATGCTCTACCAGTACGGCAACCCGGCCAACGCCGAGGCGCACTACACCGGCACCGGCCCGGAGATCCTGGCCGACATGCCCTCGATCACCCACTTCGTCGCGGGCCTGGGCACCACCGGCACGCTGATGGGCGTCTCCCGGTACCTGCGGGAGAAGAAGCCCGAGGTGCAGGTCATCGCGGCCGAGCCGCGCTACGGCGAGCTGGTGTACGGGTTGCGCAACATCGACGAGGGCTTCATCCCCGAGCTCTACGACGCCGACCTGCTCGACTCCCGCTTCTCGGTCGGGCCGGACGACGCGATCCACCGCACCCGCCAGCTGGTCGAGCGGGAGGGCATCTTCGCCGGCATCTCGACCGGGGCGATCCTGCACGCCGCGCTGGGCATCGCGGACAAGGAGGTCGCGGCCGGCCGCAAGGCCGACATCGTCTTCATCGTGTGCGACGGGGGCTGGAAGTACCTGTCCACCGGGGCGTACGCCGGCACGCTCGAGGAGGCGTCCTCCGCCCTGGAGGGCCAGCTCTGGGCGTGATCAGCGACGTCATCTTGCCGGCCCGGGGCCTGCTGTTCGACAACGACGGGGTGCTGGTCGACTCCGAGGAGAGCGTCGTCACCTCCTGGCGCCGGTGGGCCGTCGAGCACGGTCTCGACCCGGACGAGGTGATGGCGGCCGTGCCCGGTCGCCGGGCCGCGGACACCGTCGCGCTGTTCGTCGGAGCGGACGAGGTCGCGGAGGCGACCGCGACCGTCACCCGCTACGAGCTGGAGGGGGCGGCGACCACCTCCGCGGTGCCCGGGGTGCTCGACCTGGTGCCGCAGCTGGCCGGCGTGCCGTGGGCCGTGGTCACCTCCGGCGTGCGCGCGCTGGCGACCGGCCGGCTGCGCGGTGCCGGCATCGAGCCGCCGGAGGTGGTGGTCACCGCCGAGGACGTCACCGCCGGCAAGCCCGACCCGCAGCCCTACCTCACCGGCGCCGCCCGGCTCGGGTTGCCGCCGGCCGACCTGCTCGTCCTGGAGGACAGCACCAGCGGCGTCGCCGCCGGGCAGGCCGCCGGCTGCCGCGTGGTCGGCATCGGCCGCGACGCGCTCCGGACGACGGCCGACGTCGTCGTCCGCGACCTGACCGGGGCCCGCTGGACCGGCACCGGTCTGCTGCTGCCCACCGCGGGCCTGCTGCGGGCCGTCGGCACCGCCGGATAGCCTGGCCCGCGTCATGACGAGCGCCGACGCCCCCATCGGGATCTTCGACTCCGGGGTCGGTGGGCTCACCGTGGCCCGGGCCGTCCTCGACCAGCTGCCGACCGAGTCGATCCGCTACGTCGGCGACACGGCGCACAGCCCCTACGGCCCGCTGCCGATCGCCGAGGTCCGGCGGCACTCGCTGGCGGTGATGGACGACCTGGTCGCCGCCGGGGTGAAGATGCTGGTCATCGCCTGCAACTCGGCCAGCGCCGCCTGCCTCGGCGACGCCCGGGAGCGCTACGACGTCCCGGTGGTCGAGGTGGTGCTGCCCGCGGTCCGCCGCGCGACCGCCGCCACCCGCAACGGCCGGGTCGGCGTCATCGGCACCCAGGCCACCATCACCAGCGGTGCCTACGAGGACATGTTCGCCGCCGCCCCGCAGCTCACCGTCACCAGCGCCGCCTGCCCCAGCTTCGTCGACTTCGTCGAACGCGGGGTCACCAGCGGCCGGCAGCTGGTCGGGCTCGCGCAGTCCTACCTCGACCCGCTGCTGGCGGCCGACGTCGACACGGTCGTGCTGGGCTGCACGCACTACCCGCTGCTCACCGGTGTGCTGTCGCTCGTCCTGGGCGACGAGGTGACCCTGGTGTCCAGCGCGGAGGAGACGGCCAAGGACGTGTACCGGGTGCTCACCCGCACCGACCTGCTGCGCGACCCCGGGTCACCGCCGCCGGTGCACGCGTTCCTGGCCACCGGCGACCCGGAGCCGTTCGCCCGGCTCGGCCGCCGGTTCCTCGGCCCCGAGGTCGACGTCGTCACCCGCACCGGGGCGGCCGCGTGGAGCTGACCGTCGTCGGGTGCGCCGGCAGCGCCCCCGGCCCGCTCTCACCCGCCTCCTGCTACCTGGTGCGGCACGACGAGTTCACCCTCGTGCTGGACCTGGGCAACGGCTCGTTCGGGGCGCTGCAGTCCCTCGTGGACCCGGTCGACGTCGACGCCGTCTACCTCAGCCACCTGCACGCCGACCACTGCCTGGACGCCGCGCCGTTCGTGGTCTGGCACCGCTACTCGGGCCGCTCCGACGGGCGGTCGGTGCCGCTGTACGCCCCGGTCGGCGCCGACCGGCGGCTGGCGACGGCCTACGACCCCGACGGCGGGCCCATCGACGACGTCTTCGACATCACCCCGATCGGCCCGGGCAGCTGGCGGCTCGGGCCGTTCGAGGTGACGACGGCGCGGACCGCCCACCCGGTGGAGTGCTACGCCGTGCGGCTGACCGCCGGTGGCCGGTCGCTGGTCTACACCGGCGACACCGGGCCGAGCGCAGCCGTGGTCGAGCTCGCCCGCGGCGCCGACCTGCTGCTCGCCGAGGCCGCCTACGCCGAGGGGCCCGACCTGCCGCCGGGGCTGCACCTGACCGGCCGGCAGGCGGGCGAGCACGCTGCCGCGGCCGGGGTGGGGCGGCTGCTGATCACGCACGTGCCGTCGTGGGTGGACGCCGACGCCCAGCTCGCCGCGGCCCGCACCGTGTTCCCGGCCAGCGAGCTCGCCCGGCACGCCGCCGTCTACCCCGTCTAGGCCCGGCGTGGATCAGGTGACCTGATCCCAGGTGCTCCTGGCTCACCATGCGCGCTGAGCCAGGAGCACATGCGGTGAGCCAGGACGGGTTGCCGCGAGCTGCCACGGCGGGCACGGTGGCGCGGTGGCCACCGAGCACGAGGAACGGGACGGCGTCCGGCTGAGCAGCCTGGACTCACCGCTGGGCGACGGCCTGGAGGTGACCAAGCGCCAGCTGGTCGACCACCTCGACGCCTTCGCCGACCGGCTGGTGCCGCTGCTGGCCGGCCGGCCGCTGACCATCAAGCGGGTGCGGCCCGGCGCCGACCCGTTCATCCAGCGCGACGTGCCGAAGGGCGCGCCGGACTGGGTGCGCACCGTGGCCACCTGGTCCGACCGTGCCCGGCGTGAGGTGCACCAGGTGCTCTGCGACGACCGGCGCACCCTGCTGTGGCTGGGCAACCAGCGCGCGGTGGAGTTCCACGTGCCGTTCAGCCGGGTGGACGACGAGCACCCGACCGGGCTCGTGCTCGACCTCGACCCGCCGGACGGCGCGGACTTCGACGTCGTGGTGCGGACCGCGCAGCTGTGCCGGCAGGCGCTGGCCGACGCCGGCCTGACCGCGGCGGTGAAGACCAGCGGTTCCTCCGGCGTGCACGTCGTCGTCCCGGTGCACGGCTCGCCGGCCGAGGACGTCGCCGCGGCGACCCGGGCGCTGGCCGCACGCGCGGAACGGCTGGACCCCGAGCTCGCCACCACCCAGTACGTCGTCGCGGAGCGCGGCGACCGGGTGTTCGTCGACTCGACCCGGTCCGGCCGCGGCACCATCGCCGCCGCGTACAGCCCCCGCGTCCGCCCCGGGCTGCCGGTCTCCGCACCCGTGGGCTGGGACGGGCTCGCGGGCGTGCGCCCCGGCGACGTCACCGTCCGCACGGCCGCCGACCGGTACGGCGACACCGACCCGTGGGCGGCCTCGCT
Organism: Modestobacter versicolor; assembly: GCF_041028285.1. Lineage (GTDB taxonomy): Bacteria > Actinomycetota > Actinomycetes > Mycobacteriales > Geodermatophilaceae > Modestobacter > Modestobacter versicolor_A. The sequence goes on from NZ_JABGDB010000001.1 coordinate 470,017, forward strand.
GCCCGAGCCCCAGCTTCTGCCGGCCGACCTGGTCGCCGAGGGCCACACCATCCCGATCGCCCGGGTGGCGGCGATGCACGAGGGCAAGCGCCGGGCGCGGGCGAAGGCCGCCGCGAGCGGGGACTGAGCCCCACCGGCCGCGGGCGGACCCCCCGGGAGGGCCCGCCCGCGGCGGGGGCAAGTCCTCAGGCGGTCTGCACCTCGCGGCCGTCCTCGCCCCACATGGTGTGGAACGAGCCCTCCTTGTCGGTGCGCCGGTAGGTGTGCGCGCCGAAGAGGTCGCGCAGCCCCTGGATCAGCGCGGCCGGCAGCCGGTCCGCCCGCAGGCCGTCGTAGTAGGCCAGCGCGCTGGCGAAGCCGGGCGCGGGCACACCGTGCCGGGCCGCGCCGGCGACGACCTGCCGCCAACCCTCCTGGCCCTCGCTCACCGCACCGCGGAAGTAGTCGTTGGTGAGCAGCGTGGTGACGTCGGGCTCGTCGGTGAACACCTGCGCGATCCGATCGAGGAACTTGGCCCGGATGATGCAGCCGCCCCGCCAGATCCGGGCCAGCGCCGCCCGGTCGATGTCCCAGCCGTACTGGTCGGCGCCCTGGGTGATCTGGTCGAACCCCTGGGCGTAGGCGACCACCTTCGACGCGTACAGCGCCTGGCGCACGGACTCGATGAAGGCGTCCCGGTCGGCGACCTGCTCGTCCCACTCCCGGCCCGGGCCCGGCAGCACCGCCTGTCCGGCGCTGCGCTGCTCGCGGTGGCCGGACAGCGCGCGGGCGAAGACGGCCTCGGCGATGCCGCTGACCGGCACGCCCAGGTCCAGCGCCGACTGCACGGTCCAGCGGCCGGTGCCCTTCTGCTCGGCCTCGTCCACCACGACGTCGACGAACGGCTTCCCCGTCTCGGCGTCGGTGTGCCGCAGCACCTGGGCGGTGATCTCGATGAGGTAGCTCTCCAGGTCGCCCTCGTTCCAGCCGGCGAAGACGTCACCGATCTCGGCAGGGGTGAGGCCGAGCCCCTGCCGCAGCAGGTCGTAGGCCTCGGCGATGAGCTGCATGTCGGCGTACTCGATGCCGTTGTGCACCATCTTCACGAAGTGCCCGGCGCCGCTGGCCCCGACGTGGGTGCAGCACGGCTCCCCGTCGACGACGGCGGCGATCGACTCCAGCAGCGGGCCGACCAGCTCGTAGGCCTCCTTCGAGCCGCCGGGCATGATGCTCGGCCCGTTGAGCGCGCCCTCCTCGCCCCCGCTGATGCCGGTGCCGACGAAGTGCAGGCCCTGGGCGGTGAGGGCCTCGGTGCGGCGGATGGTGTCGCTGAACCGCGCGTTGCCGCCGTCCATCAGCACGTCGCCCTCCTCGAGGAGGGGGGCGATCTCGTCGATGACGGCGTCGGTGGCCGGGCCGGCCTGCACCATGATGATGATCTTGCGAGGGCGCTGCAGGGCGCCGACGAACTCCGCCACCGAGCCGGTCGGCACGAAGTCGCCCTCGCTGCCGTGCTGCTCGACGAGGGTGTCGGTACGGGCCCGGCTGCGGTTGTGCAGCACGACCTGGTGCCCGTGCCGGGCGAGGTTGCGGGCGAGGTTGGCGCCCATGACGGCGAGTCCGGTGACGCCGATCTGATCACTCATGCGGCTGACCCTGCCGCATCGCCCCCGGCCGGTGCCAGGCCCTGGGGGTCCCAGGTCCGTCCTCGGCTAGGAGAGACCGAGGTCCCGGCGGAGCTTGGCGACGTGGCCGGTGGCCTTGACGTTGTAGGCGGCCTTCTCGACCGTGCCCTCGGCGTCGATGACGAACGTCGAGCGGATGACCCCGACCACCTCCTTGCCGTACAGCTTCTTCGGGCCGTAGGCGCCGTAGGCGGACAGCACCTGCTTCTCCGGGTCGGCCAGCAGGGTGATCGCCAGCTCCTCCTCCTCGCGGAAGCGGTGCAGCTTCTCGGGGGAGTCGGGGGAGATGCCGACGATGTCCAGCCCGGCCTCGGCCAGGTCGCCCGCGGCGGCGGTGAAGTCGACGGCCTGGGTGGTGCAGCCGGGGGTCAGCGCGGCGGGGTAGCAGTAGACGATCACCCGGCGGCCGCGGTAGTCGGACAGCGACACGGAGCTGCCGTCGGCGTCCGGGAGGGTGAACTCCGGCGCAGGGTCACCGGCGGCGAGGCGGACGGGAGCGACGTCGGTCTCGGTCATGCGCGCATCCTCCCGCACCGGGGCGGTGCTCACCCAATCCGGTCGCCCGTCCGGAGGACCGGTCGGGCTCCGGACGCCGGTCAGCCCGCCAGGAAGGTGAAGCGCACGTGCCGGGACGGGTTGTCGACGTTGGTGTCGACGAAGCAGATCCGCTGCCAGGTGCCCAGCGTCAGCCGGCCCTCCAGCACCGGGACGGAGGCGTGCGGCGGCACGAACGCCGGCAGCACGTGGTCCCGGCCGTGCCCGGCGGCGCCGTGCCGGTGCCGCCAGCGGTCGTCCCGGGGGAGCAGCACGTCGAGCTGGGCGAGCAGGTCGTCGTCGCTGCCGGCGCCGGTCTCGATGATCGCGATGCCCGCCGTGGCGTGGGGCACGAACACCTGGAGCAGCCCGTCGCCCTCGTCGCGGACGAACTCCGCGCACTCGTCGGTGAGGTCGACGATCGAGGGCACGCCCCCGGTCCGGACGGCACGGAGCTCGGAGCGCATGCGCCCACGATGGCATCCGGCGCGCCCGGGCGCTGGCTACCATCGCGCGGTGTCCCGCTCCGGAGCCGACCTGGCGCTGCTCCTGCTGGGCGGGTTCCGCTCGCTGGTCGACGCCGCGCAGGCCGAGCTGGCCAGGCGCGGTTACGAGGACGTGCGGCCGGTGCACGACTTCGCCCTGCGCGCCATCGCGGCGGGGGCCGACAGCGCCTCCGAGCTGGGCCGCCGGATGTCGGTCTCGAAGCAGGCGGCGGCCAAGACGATCGCCGTCCTGCAGGAGCGCGGCTACGTCGGCCGGGAGGCGGACCCCGCCGACGCCCGCCGCAAGCGGCTGCAGGTGACCGGGCGCGGCCAGGCGCTGCTCCGGGAGGGCGAGGCGGTGTTCGACGAGCTGCGCGAGCGGTGGGCCCAGCAGCTCGGCGCCGACGAGCTCGGCCGGCTCGAGGCACAGCTCACCGCCCTGGTCGGCAGTGACCCGGTGCGCCTGGACCAGCCGGGCTGGGTCGCCGGCCAGGACCTCGGCGACCCGCCCCAGGCCTGACTCGCGGGGCGGGGGAGCCGGGCGGGGGCCGGGCGTCAGCCCCCGACCGGGAGCTCCTGCAGCCAGGTGCGCCAGGCCGGCTCCTCGCGCTGCACGAAGGCGGCCGCGTCGGGGGAGAAGAGGTACGCCCGGACGCCGGCCATCGCCGTCCCCTCGCCCTGGTCGAACACGAAGACGCTGAGCATCCCGGGCACCGGGGCGGTGAGCCGGACCATGGCCTGGTCCTCGCCGGCCCGCTCGACCGTGCCGGTGGCGCCGCACACCTCGACCGCCGCGCCGACCTCGCCCAGCCCGAGCGCCTCGGACATCGCCGACCAGAGCTCCTTCGCGTCGGCGGAGCGGGTGACGGTGGCCTCCAGGTGCGTGGCCGCCTGGCCGGGGAAGTGCGTCAGGTAGAGGCGCAGGTTGTCGGAGAACGACATCCAGCCCGGGCCCATCTCGGCCCACCACTCCGACTCCCAGTCGGCGCCGGTGCCGAAGCCGCTGCTGGTGACCCGGACGACGCAGGTGCCACCGGACCGCGCCTCGACCAGGAACTCCGACGTGAGCGGGCTCAACGCCTCCGGGTCCTTGCCCATGAGGGCGGCCCAGTCCTCCTCGTAGGCGAGGCGGCGCGGCGGGTCCCAGCCGGTGACCCGCCCGTCCGAGCCCATTCCCGGGCCCATCGAGAAGTGCAGCGACCCGCCCTCGTGCTCCTCCAGCTCGGTCGGCAGGAACCAGGCGCTCAGGCCCTGGGCGGTCGCGACGGCCTGCCAGACCTGCTCCGGGGTGCCCGGCACCTCGACGCTGAAATCCAGCCGGTACGGGACGGTCGTGGTCGTGCTCATGGCGTCTCCTCGGGAAGGGGGTGGGCGGCGATGACGAGCCGGTGCATGCGCCCGTCGTCGTGGTGGTGCCGGGCGGCCAGGTCGAGCACCGCGGCGGTCAGCTCGTCGGCGAAGGCGGCCCGGTCGGCGGCCGACCGGAAGCCGATCCGGGTGTCGATGGTCAGCGTCGGCAGGCGCGTGCCGGACGCGCCGGCCCGGCGGACCAGCGAGCCGACCTCGCGGACCAGCCGGCCGGCCAGCGCGACGAGGTAGCCCGCGGACAGGTGGTCCGCGTTCGCGCCCGGGTCGGCCGCGGACGGGCTGACGGCGGCCGGGGACACGACGTAGGACGCCGCCGACGCCTGCAGCACCCGCTCGGTGAGGCCCCCGTGGCGGCGCTCCTCGGCCAGCTCCACCAGGCCGTGCGCCTCGAGCGCCCGGAGGTGGTAGTTCACCTTCTGGCGCGTGGTGCCGACCCGGGCGGCGAGCCCGGCGGCGGAGGCGGGGACGGCCAGCTCGGCGAGCAGCCGGGCCCGCACCGGGTCCAGCGCGGTGGCGGCGGCCTGCGCGTCCTCGATGACCTCGACGTCCTGCATGACGCCACGCTGACATTGACAGATTTCCTTGTCAAGGCCTCGGCGAGCGGACGGCCACCGGCCCGGGGCGGGGGCGTCAGTACCCTCGGTCCACGTGACCCGCCCCGACGGCCGCTCGGCCGACCAGCTCCGCCCGGTGACCATCACCCGCAACTGGCTCGACCACGCCGAGGGCTCGGTGCTGGTGGAGTTCGGCCGCACCCGCGTGCTGTGCGCGGCCAGCGTCACCGAGGGCGTGCCGCGCTGGCGCCGCGGCTCGGGCCTGGGCTGGGTCACCGCCGAGTACTCGATGCTCCCGCGGGCCACCCACACCCGCAGCGACCGGGAGTCGGTCAAGGGCAGGATCGGCGGGCGCACCCACGAGATCAGCCGGCTCATCGGCCGGTCGCTGCGCGCCAGCATCGACCTCTCGGCGCTGGGCGAGAACAGCATCGCGCTGGACTGCGACGTCCTGCAGGCCGACGGCGGCACCCGCACCGCGGCGATCACCGGCGCCTACGTCGCCCTGGCCGACGCCGTCGGGTTCCTCGGCGAGCGCGGCAAGCTGGCCAAGGCCACCCCGCTGCCGAACTCGGTGGCCGCGGTGAGCGTCGGGGTCATCGACGGCGAGCCCCGGCTGGACCTCGCCTACGAGGAGGACGTCACGGCCGGCACCGACATGAACGTGGTGTGCACCGGCGACGGCGGCTTCGTGGAGGTGCAGGGGACCGCGGAGGGCGCCGTCTTCGACCGGGCCACCCTCGACCAGCTGCTCGACCTCGCCGTCGCCGGGTGCGCCGAGCTCACCGCGCTGCAGCAGCAGGCTCTGGCCGCATGAGCCGGCTGCTGCTCGCCACCCGCAACGCCGGCAAGCTGGCCGAGCTGCAGCGGCTGCTGGCCACCGCCGTCCCCGGGGTCGAGGTGCTCGGCCTGCGCGACGTCGCCGAGTACCCCGAGGCGCCCGAGACCGGTGCGACGTTCGAGGAGAACGCGCTGCTCAAGGCCCGGGAGGCGGTCCGGCACACGGGCCTGCCCGCGGTGGCCGACGACTCCGGGATCACCGTCGACGCGCTCAACGGGATGCCGGGCATCCTGTCGGCGCGCTGGTCCGGCCGGCACGGGGACGACGACGCGAACACCGCGCTGCTGCTCGGTCAGCTCGCCGACGTCCCGGACGAGCGGCGCGGCGCCGCGTTCGTCTGCGCCGCGGCCCTGGTCACCCCGGACGGCGACGAGCGGGTGCTGCGGGCCGAGTGGCGCGGTGCGGTGGTCCGGGAGGGGCGCGGCACCAACGGCTTCGGCTACGACCCGGTGTTCGTGCCCGCCGGCCTGGACCGCACCTCGGCCGAGCTGTCACCGGCCGAGAAGGACGCGATCAGCCACCGCGGACAGGCGTTCGCCGCGCTGCTGCCGGTCATCGCCGAGGTGCTCGGCTGACCGCTCAGCGGCCGGCGCTCCAGTGCGTGAACCACAGCGCGAAGGCCGCCAGCAGCGGGTGGAAGGCCAGCACCAGGAACGCGGCGAGCACCCGGTCGGTGCGCCAGTAGTTGCGCAGCCGGACGCCGGGGGACCAGCCGCGGGACCGGCCGCCGTCCAGCGCGCGCTGGCCGACCGCGGCCTCCTCCTCCGCGGTGAGCGGGCGGGAGTGCGCGGCCTGCCACGCCTCGACCCGGGCCCAGCCGGGGGCGAAGCCGCAGCCCAGGGCGAGCACCGCGGCGCCGCCGAGCAGCGGGAGCAGGGCGCCGGGCTGCAGCACGACCAGCCCGGCGCCCGCGGCGCCGGCCGCGAACCCGGCCACGGTGACCGCGCCGAGGCAGAACACCAGGCCGAAGGTGGTCATCAGGATCAGGTAGCCGGGCAGCAGCACGTCGTGCAGCGACTGCCCGGTGACGAGCATGACTGCGGTCTCCACGACGAGCACGGCCGCCGACAGGCCCAGCACCCGGCGCATCGGCAGCCGCGGGGGCGTGACCCCGGAGACGGCCAGCCGCATCCGGGCCTCGGCGAAGCTCTCCGCCTCGGCGGGGGAGGCGCCGGGGCGCAGCTGGGACAGCGGGTTCGCGGCGGTCACGGCTGGTCCTCCTCGGGGGCGCGGCGCACCGGGGGCGGCGGCACGGTGGCGGGGTCGATCAGCCGGACGACGTCGGCCGCCGGTTGGACGGGGTCCGGCGCCGAGGTGCGGACCGGTGCCGCTGCGACGGGCGCGGCGGGCGGCTCCTCGAGGCCGGCCGACTCGTCGACCTGCACGTGGCTGGAGAGGCCGTGGTCAGTCTTCTCCCAGTAGAACGGGTTGACCACCAGCTGCCAGAGCGCCTTGTAGGAGGCGATCGAGTGCAGCAGCCAGTAGACCGGCGAGAACAGCGCGAAGGGCACCAGCCCGTAGGTGCGGCGCTTGAAGCCGGCCAGCAGCGACAGGTAGATGATCACGCCGTTGCCGAGCAGCAGGTTCGCCAGGCTGACGTGCACCAGCCACTCGGGCAGCACCGGCACCAGCGCGCCGGGCCACACCAGCTGGACGACGAACAGCGCGTAGAGCCACGGCGCGGCCAGGAACATCAGCGGGGTCCCGCCGATGAGCAGGGCGAAGCCGGCGGTCTGCCGGGGGCCGACGCTGCGCAGCAGCCGCCACGGGTGGCGGGTGTGCACGAGCACCGTCTGCATGTAGCCCTTGATCCAGCGGCTGCGCTGCCGGATCCAGTTGCCGACGGCCATGTTGGCCTCTTCGTACGTCGTGGAGTTCACCACGGCGACGCGGTGCCCCTGGGCCGAGGCGCGGATGCCCAGGTCGGCGTCCTCGGTGACGTTGTAGGGGTCCCAGCCGCCGAGGTCGCGGAGCATGTCGGTGCGGAAGTGGTTGCTCGTGCCGCCCAGCGGGATGGGCAGCCGCATCTTGTCCAGGCCGGCCAGGGTGTAGTCGAACCAGGAGGAGTACTCCAGGGTGAACATCCGGGTCAGCAGGTTCTCCCGGGCGTTGAAGTAGTTCAGCGCGGCCTGCACGCAGACCAGGTCGTCCCCGCCCTTGCGGAAGGCGATGAGCGCCTTCTTCAGCTGGTCGGCGTCCGGGCGGTCCTCGGCGTCGTAGATGACCACGTACTCGCCGCGGGCGAAGGTCAGCCCCACGTTGCAGGCGCGCGGCTTGGTCTTGGGCAGCGAGTGCGGGACGACGACGATGCGGACCAGGTCCGGCGGCGCGGCGGCCAGCGCGGCCGTCAGCGTCTCGGGGTCGTCCTCCTCCAGCAGGAGCAGGATCTCCAGCTTCTCGCGCGGGTAGTCGAGGTCGGCGAGGTTGCGCATCAGCAGGCCGACGATGCCGGCCTCCTTGTAGACCGGGACGAGGATCGTGTAGACGGGCAGGTCGGCGTCCTCGAGCGCGGCGACCTCGGCGGCGGTGACCTGCTCGACGGTCTCCCAGGCGGTGCCGACGGTGCTGATCAGCGCCTTGGTGCCGACGGCGAGGGCCACGGCGACGTTCACCGTCGCCACCAGCACGACCATGGTCAGCGAGAAGTCGAGCACCAGCCCGGTGACGGTGGCGACGAGCAGCCCGATCGCAGCGGCGACCTGCGGCCAGACGAACACGGTGGACGCCGACTCCTCGGGGCGGCGCTCGGCCAGGGACTTGACGGCGTCGTGCACCAGCTCGTCGCGCCACACGGTGCGCAGCGCGCGCTGGACGTCCCAGTCGGTGGTGACGACCTGGCGCACCCGGGGGATGCCGGTGCGCTGCACGACCTCCTCGGCGATGTGCGCCGACGGGCGGCCGGCGGTGGCGACGACGACCTGCGGCAGGCCGTCGCCGTCCTCCTCGACGCGCAGCGGCACCCAGGTCTCCCGGGCGAGCATCGCGGCGGGGAAGCGCCGGGCCAGCTCCTCGTCGACCTCGACCGGGTCGACGAAGGCGAGGTCGGCGCCCCACACCTCGGCGAGGGCCACGTACAGCTGGCGGCGGGTGACCATGCCGCGGGCCAGGACGACGGCCCCGAGCGGCGCGCCCACCCGTCGGTGCTGGTCGAGTGCTTCCTGGAGCTGTTCCCGGGTGAGGGCGCCCTGCTCCACCAGCACGTCACCGAGTCGTTCCGGGGCAGCGTGCCGGCCGCGGCCACGGCGGGGTGCCGGACCGGAGGCGGCGCCGCTCGGCGCGAAGACTGTCACCGTGCAGTGGTCGGCAGTCCGGCACCCGGGCTGTGGTCGCCGCGACCCGGGCTCACCCCTCGGGGGTGGTCGACCCGATCGGGCGACGGGGGGTGCGCGGACCGGCCGGCGACCCGCACCGGCGGGCGTGCGCCGTCCGTGGCTACCGTCCGGGGAGCGGCCGCGCCGGGCGACCGGGGAGCGGAGGTGCCCGATGGCCGACCTGGAGGCGCTGCGCCGGTTCGGGCTGGTGCTGGAGATGGCCGAGGCGGCGGGCGACGGGGACTGGGCGGCCTGGCTGTCGGTGTTCGGTCCGCTGGACGTGGACACCCGGGCCGACGTCGTCCGCCAGTCGTCGCTGGTGATCGCCATGCTCTGCGAGCGCGAGGCGGAGCGGCGGGGCGTGACCCGGGACCAGTTCATGGCCCAGTTCCGGGCCGAGGCGATGCAGGGCTGGGCCGACGAGGACGCCGTCTGACCCCGGCGTGACCCGACCCGGCGTGAGCGGGCCCCGGGCTGGGCACTGCAGCGCCGTGCAGGTCTTCGTGGACGGCGTCCGCCAGCTCCGGTTCGACGACGGGACGCCGGTCACCGCCGCGTCGGCGATCGCGCCGCTCGGCGACGGGTGGCTGGTCGCGCAGGACGACGCCACGTCCGCGGCGTGGCGCCGGCCCGCCTCCACCACGCCGGTCCGGCTCTTCCCCCCGGTGGACGGCCTCGACCGGTTCAGCGAGCGGGCCGGCACCAAGCACCTCAAGCCCGACGTCGAGGTGGCGTGCCCGGCCGAGGTCGACGGGGCGCCCGCCGTCCTGCTCCTGGGTTCGGGCTCGACGGCGCGGCGGATGCGTGCGGCGCTGGTGGTGCTGGACGACGACGGACGGCCGGTGGTGCACCAGGCCCAGCTCGGCCCGGTGTACGCCCGGGTCGCTGCGGCCCTGCAGGTGCCGCTGGACCAGCTGAACCTGGAGGGGGCCAGCCGGCACCACGGCACGGTGCGCTGGTTCCAGCGCGGCAACCTGGCCGCGGGGCTGCCCTCGGCCAGCGTCGAGCTGTCCCTGGACGCGCTGGTCGCCGCCGTCCTCGGTCGGGCTCCGGTCGAGGACGTCGACGTGCGCCGGCCGCTGGTCCACGAGCTGGGCGAGGTCGAAGGGGTCGGTCTGGCGGTCACCGACGCGGTGGCGCTGCCGGACGGCCGGCTGCTGCTCAGCGCGGCGGCCGAGGACACCCCGAACGCGGTCGACGACGGTCCGGTGGTCGCCACCGCGCTCGCCCTCGTCGACGGGGACGACGTGGTGGCCGTCGTGCCGGTGCCCGAGGTGGCCGGCCGGGTGCACAAGCTGGAGGGACTGGGCCTGGTCGACGTCCGGGACGGCGTGCTCCGCCTGCTGGCGGTGGTGGACGACGACGACCCGGACGTGCCGTCGGCCGAGCTCGACCTGCGCGTCGTCCTGGGCTGACCCCGGGGCTCAGGCGGTCGCGCGGCCCTCGAAGAGGTGCCCCGCCGGCCGCGGCACGCCCTCCTCGTACCGGGTGGTCAGCTCGACCACCGTCAGGGGCGAGGCGGCCAAGAGCCCCGCGACGTCGGTGTCCAGCGAGCAGCCGGCCAGCACCCGGTTGACCGGGTTCCCGCGGCGCTGCCACCGGCGCACGCCGGGGTCGGGTGACAGGCCGTGCTCGACGAGGTGCAGCGCGCCGCCGGGCCGGAGCACCCGGGCGACCTCGGTGAGCGCGCGGCCGGCGTCGGGCAGCCCGCAGAGCACGAAGGTGCACAGCACCGCGTCGAAGCGGTCGTCGGGGAGCAGCAGCTGCTGGGCGTCGTCCCCCGCGACGACGACCGGGACGGCGGCGGCGTCCTGCCGGGCGCGGGAGAGCCGCAGCGCGGTGGCCGACGGCTCGACCGCCCAGACGCCGGTGACCGCCGGCGGCAGGTGGGGCAGGTTCAGCCCGGACCCGAAGCCGATCTCCAGCACGTCGCCGGCCAGCCCGGCGCACACCCGGTCGCGCAGCACGCCGAAGGTGGCGGTGCCGAGCTGCCGGTCGTGCAGCCGCGGGCGCAGGTGGCGGCTGTAGAGGCCCATGCCCGGCACGGTCCTCCGGGCGACCCGGCGCCGCAAGGACCGGCCGCGTGCGGGAGAGGGGAGTCGAACCCCTACGCCCGAAGGCACCAGATCCTAAGTCTGGCGTGGCTGCCGTTACACCACTCCCGCGTGGTCCCGGAGTCTAGGAGCACCCGGTCGGGTGGCCCGGGGAGCACTGACCGGGCCGTCCGGCACACGATCTGGCAGGCTGTCGCCCGTGCCGCGCAGCCCCGAGCAGATCCAGCAGGAGATCGACGCCGCCCGTGAGTCGTTGGCGGCCACGTTGGACGACCTGGCGTTCCGGACCAGCCCCCAGCGTCTGAAGGCCCAGGGCGTGGCGAAGGCCCAGGCGTTCCTGCAGAGCCCGCCCGGGATCGCCGTCGTCAGCGGCGTCGGGCTGCTGGTGACCTTCGTCGTCACCCGGAAGATCGTGAAGGCCGTCCGCAGGCGTTGATCCGGAGGCGCACACTCAGGTGGTGCGCCATCCGCAGCCAGACCCGGTCGGCCCCGGTCAGGAGTCAGTCTGGGACTACCCCCGCCCGCCGTCCGCCGCAGTGACCGGACGCCGGGTCGAGGTCAGCCTCGGCGGCCGCGTGATCGCCGCCACCCATCGCGCCGTCCGGGTGTGCGAGACCAGCCACCCGCCGGTCTTCTACGTGCCCCGGGACGACGTCGCGCCCGGCGTCCTGGAGCGCGCGGTCGGCTCGTCGTGGTGCGAGTTCAAGGGCACGGCCACCTACTGGGACGTCGTCGTCGACGGGGTCCGCCACTCCTCGGTGGCCTGGTCCTACGAGCGGCCCACCGCCGGGTACGAGCTGCTGCGCGGTGCGCTGGCGTTCTACCCGAGCCGGGTGGACGGCGCGACGGTCGACGGCGAGCCGGTGCGTGCGCAGGCGGGGGACTTCTACGGCGGCTGGATCACCGCCGACGTGGTCGGGCCGTTCAAGGGCGAGGCCGGCACCCGCGGCTGGTGACAGATGTACCCCCGGGGGGTATGTTGGGCGTCATGACGGGCTACGCCGGCAACAAGGACCAGGTCCTCGCACGCCTCAAGCGGGTGGAGGGGCAGGTCCGGGGCATCGCGCGGATGGTCGAGGACGACACGTACTGCATCGACGTCCTCACCCAGGTCTCCGCGGCCACCAAGGCCCTGCAGGCGGTCGCCCTCGGCCTGCTCGACGACCACCTCGGCCACTGCGTCCGGGACGCGGTCGCCAGCAGCGCCACCGACGACGGGGCGGCCGCCGACGCCAAGATCGCCGAGGCCTCGGCCGCGATCGCCCGGCTCGTCCGCTCCTGACCGCCCGACCCACCCCGATCCCGCTCGACCCCTGGAGGACCACCGTGCCCACCCTCGACTTCACCGTGACCGGCATGACCTGCCAGCACTGCGTCGCCTCCGTCACCGAGGAGGTCTCCGAGCTGCCCGGCGTCAGCGAGGTCGACGTCGACCTGGCCGCGGGCCGGCTGCACGTGGTCGGCGACGTGACCGCCGAGCAGGTGCAGGCCGCCGTGTCCGAGGCCGGCAGCTACACCGCGCAGCCGGCATGAGCGCCGGGCCCTCCGCGGCCCGTCCGGCGGTGGGGGCCCCGGACGAGCTGGCCGGCGAGGTCCGGCTCGACATCGCCGGGATGACCTGCGCCAGCTGCGCGAACCGGATCGAGCGCAAGCTCAACAAGCTCGACGGCGTGCAGGCCAGCGTCAACTACGCGACCGAGGCGGCCACCGTCCGGTTCGACCCGGTGCGGGTCGACACCGACCGGCTGCTGGAGACCGTCGCCGCCGCCGGCTACCAAGCCGCCCTCCCGGCGCCGCCGGTCGAGGAGGCGGGCCCGACCACCGGCGACCCGCTGCCCGTCGACCCGGACGCCGCGCTCCGCCAGCGCCTGCTGGTGAGCGCCGCGCTGACCCTGCCGGTGCTCGTGCTGTCGATGGTCCCGGCGCTGCAGTTCGACGACTGGCAGTGGCTGGTGCTCGCCCTGGCCGCCCCGGTCGCGGTCTGGGGCGCATGGCCGTTCCACCGCGCCGCCGTGGTCAACGCCCGGCACGGCGCCAGCACGATGGACACGCTGGTCTCGATCGGGATCACCGCGGCGTTCCTGTGGTCGCTGTGGGCGCTGTTCCTCGGCGACGCCGGCATGACCGGCATGCGGATGTCCTTCGAGCTCGTCCCCGAGCGGGGCAGCGGGCACGACGAGATCTACCTCGAGGTGGCCTCCGCGGTCACCGTCTTCCTGCTGGCCGGCCGGTACGCCGAGGCCCGGGCCAAGCGCCGCTCCGGCTCCGCGCTGACCGCGCTGCTGGAGCTGGGCGCCCGGGACGCCGCGGTGCTGCGGGACGGCGTCGAGGTGAGGGTGCCGGTCGGCCGGCTCGCGATCGGTGACCGGTTCGTCGTCCGGCCGGGGGAGAAGGTGGCCACCGACGGCGTCGTCGTCAGCGGCACCTCCGCGGTCGACGCGTCGATGCTCACCGGCGAGAGCGTGCCGGTCGAGGTCGCCGCGGGTGACCGGGTCACCGGGGCGACGGTCAACGTCGGCGGCCGGCTGGTGGTCGAGGCGACCCGCGTGGGGGAGGCGACGACGCTGGCCCAGCTCGGCCGGCTGGTCACCGCCGCGCAGAGCGGCAAGGCCCCGGTGCAGCGGCTGGCCGACCGGGTGTCGGCGGTCTTCGTGCCCGTGGTCCTCGTGATCGCCGTCGCCACCCTGGTCGGCTGGCTGGTGACCACCGGCGACGTGACGGCGGCCTTCACCGCCGCGGTCGCCGTCCTGGTCATCGCCTGCCCGTGCGCGCTGGGGCTCGCCACCCCGACGGCGCTGCTCGTCGGCACCGGCCGCGGCGCGCAGCTCGGCGTGCTGATCAAGGGCCCCGAGGTGCTGGAGAGCACCCGCCGGGTCGACACCGTGCTGCTGGACAAGACCGGCACGGTCACCACCGGCCGGATGAGCCTGCTCGAGGTCGCCGGCCACCCGGACACCCTGCGGCTGGCGGCCGCCGTGGAGGCCGGCTCCGAGCACCCGATCGCGACGGCGATCGTCGCCGCGGCCGGCACCCCGCTCGCCCCGGTCGAGGACTTCAGCAGCCGGCCCGGCATGGGCGTCAGCGGCCGCGTCGAGGGCCACGACCTGGTCATCGGCTGCCGCGGCGAGCTGCCGCCGCTGCCCGCCGACCTGGCCGCCGTGGTCGAGGCCGCCGAGGCGGCCGGCCGCACCGCGGTGCAGGTCGCCTGGGACGGCGAGGTGCGCGGCGTGCTCGTCGTCGCCGACACCGTGAAGCCGACCAGCGCCGCCGCCATCGGCCGGCTGCGCGCGCTGGGGCTCTCCCCGGTGCTGGTGACCGGTGACAACGCCGGTGCCGCCGCCGCAGTGGCCCGGGCGGTCGGCCTGGACCCCGACCGCGGCGAGGTGGTCGCCGGCGTGCTCCCGGCCGGCAAGGTCGACGTCGTCCGCGAGCTGCAGGCCCGCGGCAAGGTGGTCGCCATGGTCGGGGACGGCGTGAACGACGCGCCGGCGCTGGCCCAGGCCGACCTGGGCCTGGCGATGGGGTCGGGCACCGACGTGGCGATCGAGGCCAGCGACCTGACCCTGGTGCGGGCCGACCTGGACGCCGCGGTCGACGCGGTCCGGCTGTCCCGGCGCACGCTCGCGGTGATCAAGGGCAACCTGTTCTGGGCGTTCGCCTACAACGTCGCCCTGGTGCCGCTGGCCGCGCTGGGGTTCCTCAACCCGGTGCTCGCCGGGCTGGCGATGGCGGCGTCCTCGGTGCTGGTGGTCACCAACAGCCTGCGGCTGCGCCGGTTCCGCTCCGCGGCCTGAGCCGGTCCCGCTCCGCCGTCCGAGCCCGGGCCGCCCTGCGGGTCGGGCTCAGGCGGCGGAGCGGCGGGCGATGAGCGGCAGCACGATCTCGGCGAGCACCTCGTCGGCGAACTCGACCGACACCGCCTCGCCGCCGAACAGCCAGCGCTGCAGGATCGGTGCGCTGGCCGTGGAGGCGACGGCGGTGCCCATCACGGGGCGCTGCACCTCGCCGCGGGTCTCCGCCCGGACCCACACCTCGCGGAACACCGCGCTCCACACGCCCATCGGGCCGCTGCGGAACGCCTCGCGCAGCTCGGGCTCGTGCGGCATCGCCGACAGCAGCGACAGGGTGGCCGCGCCGAGCGGGCCGTTCACCGCGCCGACCAGCCAGTGCAGCAGCACCCGCAGGTCGCCCTCGAGCGAGCCGGTGTCCGGCACCTCGACCGACACCGAGCTCAGCTCGGCGACCGCGTCGGCCACGAGCTCGGACTTGGTGCGCCAGCGGCGGTAGATCGTCGCCTTGCCGACGCCGGCCGCCGCGGCGACGGCGTCCATGGTCAGCCCGGCGTAGCCGGACTCGGCCAGCACCTTCAGGATCGCCGCCCGGATCGCCCCGTCGCGGGACGGGTCCCGGGGGCGGCCGCCTCGACCGGGTCGCGTGCCGTCGGCGGGCGGAAGGTGAGGCACACCTCAACTGTAGCCGAGTTGATCATTCAACTGAACGCGTCGGCCCGTGTCGGAGGCCACCAACTGGGACGACCGTCCCACTGCTCGCCGGGCCGCCTCCCGCGCGCCTGCGTGAGGGGTTGCCTACGGTCGGTCATCCTGCAGACGTGAACGGTCCTGTCGACGTCGTGCGTCCCTCGTGGGACACCCCGCAGCGTGCCCGCCGGCTGCTGCTGGCCAGCTCGCTCAGCCACGTGCTGCCGAGCATCTCCCGGGTGGCCGGTGCGATGGGACTGCGGATCGGCACCGCGCCGGGGCTGCTCGACATCGTCGACGACGACGGTGGCCGGCGGATCGACCGGCTGCTGCAGCGGCTGGCCCGGGAGCTGACCGCGGCCGAGACCGAGGCGGTGCGCATCACCGCCGACCCGCCCGCGGACGGCGTGGCGCTGGCCACCCGCCTGCTCACCGCGCCCTCGCTGGCCGTCGAGCTCGCCCGCCGTGGCGTGACGGTGGAGATGTCGCTGCTCACCGACGCCGTGCTCTGGCCGGTCTACCAGCCGATCATGTCGCTGACCTCCGGCGGGATGGTGGGCCACGAGGCGCTGCTGCGCGGCCGGGTCGACGGCCGCGAGGTCGGCGGCGGCGACCTGTTCTTCCTCGCCGAGCGGGCCGGTTGGCTGCGCCGGCTGGACCGGCTGGCCCGGGAAGCTGCCATCGCCGGCGCCGCCGGCTGGCTGGGCAGCGCCGACCTCTACGTGAACTCCGACCCCGCCGCGATCCACCGGCCCTCGGTCTGCCTGGCCACCACCGAGCGGGCCGTGCACGACAGCGGCATCGACCCCCGCCAGCTCGTCTTCGAGGTCGTCGCCTCGCACGCCGTCACCGACCGGGGCCACCTGCTCTCGGTGCTCGAGCACCACCGCTCGCTGGGCTGGCGGGTCGCGCTGGACGACGTCGGCGTGGGCTGGTCGAGCCTGGCGCTGGTCTCCGTCGTCCGGCCCGACGTGGTCAAGCTCAGCAAGGCGCTCGTCGCGCGGCTGGCCGAACCGGGCCCGCAGGCGATCGCCCGGGCGCTCTGCGAGCTCACCCACCTGCAGGGCGGGGTGGTCGTGGCCGAGGGCGTCGAGTCCGAGCAGATGGCCGACCAGGCGCGGTCCGTCGGCGCCGACCTCGGGCAGGGCTGGCTGTTCGGCCGGCCGGTGCGCCCCGAGCCGGAGTCCGAGCCCGAACTCGTCCTCGCCTGACCCGCCGCCGTCCGCCGTCCGCGCGTGGTGGGTGCCCCCGGGATCAGGTGACCTGATCAAAGACCGTCTTCCCGCACCGACGTTGCTGCGGGAGGACGGCGTTTGATCAGGGACCTGATCCAAAGCCGGCGCGCGCCCGCTACGCGCAGCCGACGTTCCAGCCGGTGAGCGCGGGCCAGTCGTGCTCGTGCCCGAGGACGCCGTAGCGCCCCGTCGCCAGCGGGAACAGCGCCCCCCGCTCCGGGCCGAAGCCGAGCCAGCGCGCGGTCAGGATGCGCAGCACGTGCCCGTGGGCGACCAGCGCGACGTCCCCGTCGGCGAGCAGCGGCCGGGCTCTCTCCAGCACCCGGTCGACCCGCTCGGCGACCTGCCCCAGCGACTCACCGGGGGTCTCGCCGGGCTCGGTCCCGTCCTGCCACAGCGACCACGGGTGACCGAGGGCCTCGGCGATCTGCGGCGTGGTCCGGCCCTCCCAGCGGCCGTAGTCGACCTCGACCAGGTCCGGCTCGAGCGCGGTCTCGATGCCGCCGTCGAACAACCCGGCCAGCTCGGCGGTGCGCCGGGCCCGGGTCAGCGGGCTCACGAAGGCGTGCGTGATGTCGCGGGCCGCCAGCACCGGCCGCAGCCGGCGGGCGTCCTCCTCACCGCCGGGCAGCAGCGGCAGGTCGGTCGACCCGGTGTGCTGCCCGCTCGTGCTCCACTCGGTCTGCCCGTGCCGGACGACCACCAGTTCACCCACGTCGGTCCTCTCCTGCGGGCACCGGTACCGGCCCCGCCTCGTCCTCGTCGTCGATCCGGCCACCGGCGGACGCCGTGCCGGCCACGGCCATCACGACCACGGCACCCAGGACGACCAGCAGCGGGACGCTCCAGCCCCCGGTCGCGTCGTGCACCGCGCCCAGCACCAGCGGCCCGGTCGCGGCCACCACGTACCCGCCACCCTGCACCATCGCCGACAGCCGGCGGTTCTCGGTCAGGTCGCCGGACCGCCGCACGATGGCGATGAAGACGACGGTGAGGCCGCCGCCCTGCGCGATCCCGGCCAGGCAGCACCACAGCGCCCACAGCGACGGCGCGAGCAGCAGCCCCACCGGCAGCGTCGCCCACACGACCGTGATCGCGAGCAGCACCAGCGACGGCCGCTGCCACCAGGCCACCAGCGCCGGGACGGCGAACGCACCGACGATCGCCAGCACCTGGAACAGCGAGGAGCTGATCCCGGCGGCGGCCCGGGTCATGCCGTTCTCGTCGGCGAGCAGCGTCGGCAGCCACGCCGTCGTCCCGTAGTAGGCGAAGGCCTGCCCGGCGAACGCGAGCGTCAGGCCCCAGGCGACCGGCCGCCGCCACACCGAGCGGGTCGGGCCGGGCGGCGGCGGAGGAGGAGGCGCGTTGCCGGCGGCCTCCGCGGCGGCCGCCCGGGCGACCTGCCGGCGCAGCGCCGCGGTCCACACGGCGGCGGCGACCGCGACCAGCAGGCCCCACGACGCCAGTGCCGCCTGCCAGCCGACCACCTCGGCCAGCGGCGCGGTCAGGGCGGAGGTGAGCGTGGACCCGAGGTTCAGCGCGGCGGTGTAGGCGGCGGTGACGACGTTGGTGGCGCCGGGGAAGTCGCGGCCGATCACGACCGGGACGACGACGTTCGCCACCGTGATCGCCAGCCCCAGGACGACGGTGCCGGCGATGGCGGTGCCCGGGGAGCCCAGCGAGCGCAGCAGCGTGCCGGCCAGCACCCCCGCCATGGACACCAGCACCGCGCGGTGGACGCCGGTGCGCGCGATGAGCAGCGAGGCCAGCGGGGCGGCGAGACCGAAGCAGAGCACCGGGATGCTGGTCAGCAGGCCGACCGTGCCGGCGGTGACGTCGAGGTCGCGGCGCAGGTCGTCGACCACCGGGGCGATCGCCACCAGCGGTCCGCGCATGTTCAGCGCGACCAGCAGCACACCCGTCAGCAGCAGGACCGGCAGGACCGCCGCACCCGCCCGTCGTCCTCGTTGCACCAGTCCACCTTCCTCCGCCGGTCGGCCCGGCCGGCAGCGGGGTGGGCGGCCGTGCACCGGGTCACATCGGCTGCCCGCGGGAAGGGCCGGCCGGGGCACTCGGTTGTGCACCACGAGTCCTGGGCAGCACGAGCCCGACGTCCGACCTCTCGAGGAGCCCCATGACCACCGCCACCGCCACGACCACCTTCGACCTCGGCGGCGACCTCACCGTCCACCGCCTCGGCTACGGCGCCATGCAGCTGACCGGCCCCGGCGTCTGGGGCCAGCCCGTTGACCGGGAGGGCGCGCTGGCCGTCGTCCGCGCCGCCGTCGAGCAGGGCGTCGACTTCATCGACACCGCCGACTCCTACGGCCCGCAGGTCAGCGAGCAGATCATCGCCGACGCCGTGCACCCGTACCCGGAGCAGCTCGTCATCGGCACCAAGGCCGGCCTGCTCCGCACCGGACCCGGCGAGTGGCCGGTCTGCGGCCGCCCCGAGTACCTCACCCAGCAGGTCGAGCTCTCCCTGCGGAACCTGCGGGTCGACCGGATCGACCTCGTCCAGCTGCACCGGATCGACCCCGAGGTGCCGTTGGCCGACCAGCTCGGCGCCTTCGCCGCGCTCAAGGAGCAGGGCAAGGTCCGGCACATCGGCGTCTCGGAGGTCTCCGTCGAGGAGCTGAAGGCGGCCCGCGAGATCACCGAGATCGCCAGCGTGCAGAACCTCTACAACCTGACCACCCGGCAGAGCCAGGACGTGCTCGACTACGCCGAGGCCGAGGGCATCGCCTTCATCCCGTGGTTCCCGATCGCCACCGGTGACCTCGCCAAGCCCGACAGCCCGGTCGCCGCGATCGCGCAGGAGCTCGACGCCACGCCCTCCCAGGTCGCGCTGGCCTGGCTGCTGCAGAAGTCGCCGGTCCTGCTGCCGATCCCCGGCACCAAGTCGGTCGACCACCTGACCGAGAACCTCGCCGCCGCGCAGCTGACGCTGTCCGCCGACGACATGGCCCGGCTCGACGCGCTGGCCTAGCCACCACCGCGAAGATGGCCATCTTCGCCCTCTGGACGGGGGCGGAGATGGCCATCTCCGTCTTGTGGTGGGGTCTCAAGCGGGGGTGTGCTCCGGGCCGGTGCCGGGGTGCAGCAGTGCGCCGGTGTGCCCCTCGCCCTTGCTGAGCGCGGCCACGAACTCGCGGAGCAGGTCGCCGCCGCGGTGGTGGGCCACCCAGCCCAGCTCCGTGCGCGCCTTCGTGGTGTCCAGCTGCGGCACCCCGATGCCGAGGTCCAGCCAGCCCGGCTCGATCTGCAGCACCCGCGCCAGGAAGGCCGCCTGCATGCCGGTGCGCAGCACGACCGCCGGCACCGGCACCCGGCGTGAGCCCAGCGCGGCGGCGATCCCGTCGGCGTCGAAGTTCGGCGGGGCCGTGAGGTTGAACGGGCCGGGTGCCTGGCGGTCGAGGATCCGGGCGATCGCGTCGCCGACGTCGTCCGCGTGCACGAAGCCCAGGTGCAGCGAGCCCGGCAGCGGCAGGGGGAGCAGCTTGGCCACCGGGCCGGGGAGCGCGCGGGCGGCCGGGAAGAGGATCGGCCCCAGGAAGTAGCGGCCGATCTCGCTGGCGGCGTCGGGCTGCAGGACGAGCGTCGGACGGGTCACCGACACGGTCGTCTGCGGGTGCGCGGCGTCGAAGTCGCGCACCATCTGCTCGCACTCGACCTTCTGCCGGCTGTACTGCGAACTCGGGATGCCGGTGGTCGGCCAGTCCTCGCGCACCGGGTGGTCCTGCGGCCCGGCGGCGTAGGTGCCGATCGACGACATGTGCACCACGTGCGGCACCCCGGCCGCGCCGGCCGCGGCCAGCACCCGCCGGGTGCCCTCGATGTTCACCGCGTGCAGCACGTCGGGCTCCCGGTCGGGGATGAGCGCCCAGGCCAGGTGCACGACCGCGTCCGCGCCGTCGAGGAACTCGGCGAGCACCGGCTCGCTGTCCGGGGTGCCGAGGTCGGCGGAGAACCACCGCACGCCGGCGTAGGGCTCGGTCTCCGGTGGCCGGCGGCGGGCCAGGCCGCGGACCTCACCCACCCCGGCCTCGGCGAGCCGGCGCAGCAGCGCCGTGCCGACGTTGCCGCTGGCGCCGGTGATCGCCACGGTCATGCCCGGGAGGAGTCCGCTGGGAAGCTCAGCCATGCCCTGCGGCTACCCGGTGGCGGGCACCCCTCAACCGCTCACCTCGACACCGGCCGGTTCGACCCCGCGGACGGCGGCCAGCTGCTCCGCCTGGGCCTCCAGTGCGGCGAGCGGCACGTCCTGCCAGAGCTCGACCTGCACGCGCAGCCGCCTGCCGGTCTTGCGCGGCCGCCAGGTGCCGACGACCTCGCCGTCGGCCAGCACGCCGCCGGGCCGGCCGAGCGTGCGCCACACGTCCTTCGCCCGCACCGGGTCGGGCAGCAGCAGTGACCGGTCGCGGGTCTGCAGCCACGGGTCGAAGGGGCCGAGCAGCCGGGTGGTGCGCACCGGACCCGCGGTCAGCCCGTCGAGGTCGCCGGCCAGCGCCCACCGCCGCTCGCCGTCGACCCGGACCTCGACGGCGTCCTCGGGCCAGTGCGCGCGCACGTCGGCCACCGGGGCGTCCAGGTAGGCCGCGACCTGCTGCGGGGTCGCCGGCCCGTGCAGCCGCAGGTAGCCGCGGACGACGTCCAGGTGCGCGGGCACCACGTCGGCGGGGGTGAACCCGGGGACCGGCTGGAGCACCGGGGGAGAGGTGTCCGGCTGCAGCTCCAGCCCGGCCCGCAGGGCGGCGAGCCGGAACGGCTGCTCGTAGAGGTGCACCGCGTCGCACGGCCGGCAGTACCGCAGGTACGGCTCCTCTACGAGGGCGGTGAGCTGCCGGGACATCTCGCCCTTGACGGTGGGCACGGTGACGATCTCGCGCATCCGGGCGGCGACGGTGTCCAGCGCCGTGAGCACCGGGATGCCGGCGGCGGTGAGCGGCTTCGCGGCGTCGAACACCCGCTTCGCCGCGTCGGCGTCGGAGAACGGGGCGGTGGCCGCGGCGACCCCGGGCAGCTCGGCCCGGCGGTACAGGTGCGGTGCGCCGCGCAACGTCCAGACCAGGGCGAGGTCGTCGGCGCGGACGTCGGTCAGGCCGCGGACGGCGAGCGCCCAGCGGCCGGCGTCCGCGCCGGTGTCCTGCACGCCGAGGTCCAGGACGGCGGTGTCTGCGACGGTGCCGGTCTCCCGGTCGAGCTGGTGCGCCCGCACCCGGGAGGCCAGCACGTCCGCGCGGGTCAGCTGCTGGGGAGCCACGCGGGAACGGTACGACCGCCCTACGACGAACGGGTGCGGACGTGCGCGGTGACGAGTTCTCCGGTGCGCTCGGCGGCCAGCTCGGGGATCCAGTGGTTGACGCCCTCGAGCACCTCCAGCGCGTAGGGCGCGTCGACGAACCGGGCGGTCGCCTCGGTGGCCGCCCGGCCGAGGAACGCGTCGCCGTCCCCCCACACGTGCAGCGTCGGCACCCGCACCGTGCCGACGGGCGTGCGCCCGGCGGCCGGCATGGCCCGGTACCAGTTGAGCGCCGCGGTGAGCGCGCCCGGCTGGCGCATCCGGTCGACGTACTCCTCGACCCGGTCCGCCGGCAGCCCGCCGGAGGTCAGCATCCGGCGCAGCACCGTGCCGCCGCCGGCCAGCAGCACGCCCTCGGGCACCCGCGGCAGCTGGAAGAGGCCGATGTAGGACGACCGCAGCGCCTGGTCGCTGTGCACCATGGCCTGCCCCATCGCCGCGGGGTGCGGCACCGACAGCGCGGTCAGCGTGCGCACCCGCCACGGGTGCCAGGCCGCCAGCGCCCAGCCGGCGATGCCGCCCCAGTCGTGGCCGACGACGTGCGCGGAGGAGAGCCCGGCCGCGTCCAGCAGCGCCAGGACGTCGTCCACCACCTCCCGCAGGGCGTACGCCGACCGCCCCGCCGGCCGGGCCCGCGGGGAGTAGCCGCGCTGGTCGGGGGCGAGCGTGCGCAGCCCGGCCGAGTGCAGCACGGGGGCCATCCGGTCGAACGCCCCGGCGTCCTGCGGGAAGCCGTGCAGCAGGACGACGGGCTCGCCGTCGGCCGGGCCGGAGTCGCGGACGTCGAAGACCAGGTCGCCGCGGGAGAAGCTGTCCATCCACCCGGGGTGCCCGCTCCCACCGGCGCGCACACCCGCCGACCGGGCCCCGTCCGCGCGCCCCGTCCGCCCGTCGGGGACGATGGTGGCCGTGGTGGCATCCCCAGCGGTTGAGCTGATCGTGCTGGTCGACGAGGACGGGACCGCGATCGGCGCGATGCCGAAGCCGCTGGTCCACCACGGCGAGACCCCGCTGCACCGGGCCTTCTCCGCCTACCTGTTCGACGACGACGGCCGGCTGCTGGTCACCCGGCGCGCGGCGCGGAAGGCGACGTTCCCGGGGATGTGGACCAACACGGTCTGCGGGCACCCCGGCCCCGGTGAGGCCGACGGAGACGCGGTCGCCCGCCGGGCCGACTACGAGCTCGGCCTCGGCGTCGCCGACCTGCGGCCGGCGCTGCCGTCCTACCGCTACCGCGCGGAGTTCCGCGGCGTCGTGGAGAACGAGGTCTGCCCGGTCTACCTCGGCCGGTTCACCGGCGCGCCGGCACCGGACCCCACCGAGGTGGGGGAGTGGGAGCTGCTGGGCTGGTCGGACTTCCGCGCGCGCCAGGAGACCACCCAGTACGACGACTGGTCGCCCTGGTGCCGCGAGCAGGCGCGGCTCATCGAGGCGGCCGGGCTGGCGCCTGCCTCCTGAGCCGGGGCCCCCCTCAGGAGGCGTTGACCACCAGGCGCACGGTCGTCCCCTCGCCGGCCCCGTCGGCCGGGGAGGCGGTGAGGCTGTCGACCGAGCGGCGGGCCAGCCACAGCCCCATCCCGCCGACGGCCATGTCGCCGTGCGCCGGGCCGTAGCCCACCAGCGGGTCGTCGAAGGCCGCGCCGCGGTCGGTGATCGCGCACAGCAGCCGCTCCGGGGAGCACCACAGCGTCACGTCGACCGGCGGGATGCCGTGCTCGGCGGCGTTGGCGGTGACCTCGTCGATGGCCAGCACGAAGTCCTGCGCGGCGTCCGGTGACAGGGCGCTGTCGGCGAGCACCGCGTTCAGCGCCCGGCGCAGCGTCCGCATGTCGTCGAGGTCGTCGAAGGCCAGCGCCGGCTCGGTCTCCTCCAGCGGGTCCGGCGGCAGCGCGCGCTGCATCTCCCGGAGCAGCTCTGCCGGCGGCCGGTAGTCGGCGTTGGCCACGGCGCCCTGGTCGGTGAGCAGCCACGGGTGGGTGGCCCGCGCCAGCGCCCCGCCGTCGGAGCCGTCGTCCGCCGGCGCGAGCAGGCAGAGGTGGTCGACGGGGCGCGCCGCCAGCACGTGGTTGAGCAGCGCCTCGGTCTGCGTCCAGGTGGACCAGTCGGCGTCCCGGCCGTCGGGCCCGGTGACCAGGTGCAGCCGGCGGCCGTCCCCGGGCAGCTCCCGGTCGACGAGCGCGGTGATCGTGGCGATGGCGTCCGGCGGCCGCTGCCCGGTCGCCCCGGCCGCCACCACCTGCACGTCCCGGGCGCCGTCCAGCGCGGAGGCCAGCTCCCCGGCGACCGGCTCGGGGCAGGCGATCACCACCGGTTCCCCGGCGGACAGCGCGCTGCGGAGGAAGGGCGCCACCAGGGTGGCGACGGACTCCTCGGCACCCATCACGTGGCCGACGTGCCGGTACTGCTGCTGGTCGTGGCTCGGCTGCACCACTGACCTCCCCGTCTGTGTCGGATGCTTCGACAGTGCTGCTGTGCCCCCGCGTCGTGATCGGGAACCATCCCCGGCCCAGGTCACACCGGATCAGCGCGCCGTCCGGCGTTTCGCGGGGTGCCGCAGCGGTCAGCGTCCGGGGGTGACCACCACGTCCCCGCCGCGCCGGGAGGGCTGTCCGAAGCGGATGGTCTTCGGGCCGTGCGGCGGCGTGCGGGACGACGGCCGGTGCGAGGTGGCCGAGCACGACTGCGTCTTCCTGGCGCCGCCGCTGCCCCGCTGGACGGCGGCCCGGCTGCCCGCGCCCACCGCGCGACCCGGCGGGCTGCTCCAGCGGGCCCGGCGCGGACCGGTCGTGCTGACCGACCTGACGGTGACGCCCTTCGACCGGGCGTCGGTGCGCGCGGTGGTGGGGGCGCTGGCCCCGGTCAGCGACGCGCTGCTGATCGGGGAGCACCAGGGGCGCCCGGACTTCCCGCCCAGCCTGATGGCCGAGGAGGTGCTCGACGCCGGTGGCCGGCCGTGGACGACGCTGGCCTGCCGCGACCGCAACCGCCTGGTGCTCGAGCAGGAGCTGGCCGGGCTGGCCGCGGTCGGCGTCGACGGGGTGCTGTGCGTGACCGGCGACGGGCGGCAGCCCGGTGCCCGGCCGGAGGTGTCCTCGGTGTTCGACCTCGACGGCACCCGGCTGACGGCGCTGGCGACCGCGGCCGGGCTGTCCGCGGCGGTCGCCGAGTCGCCCGGTGCGCCGCCGCACGCGGTGCGCCCCACGCGGGTGGCGGACAAGCAGCGGGCCGGTGCGCAGCTGTGCGTGCTCAACCACGTGGCCGGGCCGGCGGAGCTGGCGGCCTTCACCGCCGCGGCGCGGGCCGCCGGCGCCACGCTGCCCTTCGTGGCCTCGGTCGCGGTCTACACCGACGAGCGCTCGGCCCGGGTGCTGCAGCGGTTCCCTGGGCTGCGCCTGGACCCGGCGGTGGTCGAGCGGGTGCTCGCCGCGCCGGACACGGTCGTGGCCGGCGTGCAGGCAGCGGTGGCCGAGGCCCGCGCGCTGCTCGCCGTCCCGGGGGTGGTGGGGGTGAACCTGTCGGGGCTGGCGTCGGCCCACGGCGTGGAGACGGCCGCAGCGGTCAAGGCCGCGGTGGCCACGAGGATCCGGGAAGAGGACGCATGAGCGAGCTCGCCAGCGAGGCGATGGAGTCCGAGTTCGGCACGGTGGCCGGCTGGACGGAGGAGGCGGTGCGGGCGCTCGGCCCGGAGCACGCCGTGCCGGCCGGGTGCCGGGGCAGCGGCAGCGCCGGCGCGCTGCGCTGGCTGGCCGACGCCCTCGCCGTCCGGTCCGGCGACCGGGTGCTGGACTCCGGCGCCGGGGTCGGCGGGCCCGCCGGGTGGCTGGCCGCCGAGCGGCAGGTGCGGCCGGTGTGCGCCGAGCCGATGGAACCGGCCGTGCGCGCGGGCCGGGGCCTCTTCGGCTTGCCGTCGGTGGTCGCGCTCAGCCAGTCGCTGCCCTTCGTCGACGACGCCTTCGACGTCGCCTGGTGCCTCGGGGTGCTGTGCACCACCGAGGAGAAGGCGGCGCTGCTGGCCGAGCTGCGCCGGGTGCTGGTCGACGGCGGGCGGCTGGGCCTGCTGGTCTTCGTCGCCGACGGGCCGCTGCCGCCCCCGCTGCCCGACGGCAACAGCTTCCCCTCGACGACGGAGGTGGAGCAGCTGCTGGCCGGCGCCGGGTTCGGCATCACCGGCACCGCCGACGCCGACCTCTCCGACAGCCCCGAGGAGTGGCTGCAGCGCGCCGACGCCGTCGACGCGGAGGTGGAACGCCGGCACGGTGACGACCCGGAGTGGCAGCAGGCGCAGGAGAACGCCCGCCGGGTCGGCCGGCTGATCGGCTCCGGCGCGCTGCGGCCCTGGCTGGTCTCCGCCGTCACCCGCTGACCGGGCGCCCGGTATCGACCGCCCGGGCCGCGGTGTTGCAGCGGGCGTGCACGCAGACGTGGTGGTGATCGGAGCCGGCCAGGCCGGGTTGTCGGCGGCGTACGCGCTGCACCGGGCGGGCGCGGACTTCGTCGTCCTGGACGGCGACGAGGGCCCCGGCGGCGCCTGGCAGCACCGCTGGCCCTCCCTCCGGCTGGACCGGGCGCACCGCATCCACCCGCTGCCCGGGTCGGAGCTGCCCGACGCCGACCCCGCCAGCCCGGCCAGCGAGGTGGTGGCCGGCTACTTCGCCGACTACGAGCGGCGCTTCGGGCTCCCGGTGCGCCGGCCCGTCGCCGTCCGGGCCGTGCACCGCACCGACGACGGGTTCGTGCTGGACACCAGCGCGGGCAGCTGGACGGCGCGGGGCGTGCTGAACGCCACCGGCACCTGGACCCGGCCGTTCTGGCCCGCCTACCCCGGCCGCGAGCTGTTCCGCGGCCGGCAGCTGCACGCGGCCCACTACCGCGGGGCGGCGGAGTTCGCCGGGCAGCACGTGGTGGTCGTCGGCGGCGGCACCTCGGCCGTGCAGCAGCTGGTCGAGATCAGCGAGGTCGCGACCACCACCTGGGTCACCCGGCGGCCACCGGTCTGGCGGACGGCGGCCTTCACCGAGGACGCCGGCCGCGCGGCGGTGGCGCTGGTCGACGAGCGGGTGCGCGCGGGCCTGCCGCCGGGCAGCGTCGTCGGCGTCACCGGGCTGGTCGAGACCGACGCGGTGCTGGCGGCCCGGGCCCGCGGCGTGCTCGACCGGCTGCCGGTGTTCGACCGGCTGACCCCCGACGGCGTGGCCTGGGACGGCGACCCCGGGCGGGAGGTGCGGGCCGACGCCGTGCTCTGGGCCACCGGCTTCCGGGCGGCGCTGGACCACCTGGCGCCGCTGCACCTGCGCGGCTCGGGTGGCGGCATCGTCATGGACGGCACCCGGGTGGTCGCCGAGCCGCGGCTGCACCTGGTCGGCTACGGGCCGTCGGCCAGCACGATCGGTGCCAACCGCGCCGGCCCGCGAGCAGCTCGCGAGCTGCTGCGCACGCTCGCCGCGCCGGTGCCGGGTTGGCAGATCGCCACCTGATCGGTGCGGCAGCTCGTCACTCGTAGGGACTACAAAGCGTCATCCACCGATTACGCTCGGGTAATCTGCTGACCGAGGGCACCCCGAGCTCGGCATCCACGCCGGCGACGTCTTCAGCGCACCACGATCCCGGCGCGATCCGCTGCCGGAGACAGGAGCGCCGACGTGACGTCGGTCAGCCCTCCCACACGTGCTCCCGGCCGGACCGGACGCCGCCGTACCGGTGCGGCCGCCACCAGCCTGTTCGCGATCACCACCTTCGGCGTGCTCGCGGGCCTCACCGGCACCGCCCAGGCGGCGACCTCGGTCCCGCTCGCCGGAGCCGACGTCTACGGCGTGCTGGGGTCGACGGTCACGAACACCGGGCTGTCCACCGTCGCCGGCGACGTCGGGGGCAGCACCAGCACCGGCACCGGCCCGAACGGGGCGGACTCGATCGTGCACACCTCGGGGATCGACCGGAACGACGTCGGCGCCGGCCTGGCCGGCCTGGCCGCGGCGATCACCAACGCCCGGGGGCAGACCCCGGCCACCGACGTCGGCACCGCGAACCTCGCGCTGTCCAGCCCGCTGGGCCCGGGCGTCTACACGTCGGGATCGGACCTGGCGCTCACCGGACCGCTGCTGCTCGACGGCGGCGGGAGCTACGACTCGGTCTTCGTCTTCCGCGCCACCGCCGGCCTCACCACCGCCTCGGGCAGCACGGTCACGCTGGTCAACGGCGCCCAGGCCTGCAACGTCTTCTGGGAGATCGGCAGCTCGGCGTCACTGGGTGCGGGCTCCACGTTCCGGGGCACGATCCTGGCCACGACCAGCATCTCCGTCGACGCCGGCGCGACCATCGACGGCCGCCTGCTGGCCCAGGACGCGGTCACCCTGATCAGCGACACGGTCATCCGGTCCGGCTGCCAGACCGGTCTGGTCACGCCGGTGGTCGTCCCGCCGGTCGTCCCGCCGGTCGTGGCGCCTCCGACGAGCCCCCCCACGGCTGAGCCGACCCCCACCTCGCCGGCGACCGCCCGGCCGAGCGGCAGCACGCCCCGCCCCACCACCTACGGCCAGGTCGGCCGCGTGCCGGTCGGCTCGGTCGACACCGGTGACGGCAGCACCGCCGACGCCGCCGCGGAGCCGCCCCGGTGCTGACCCCGCGCCGCCGGGCCGGGCTCGGCGCGCTGCTCGTCGGCCTCACGGTCGCCCTGACCGGCTGCGCCACCGAGCCCGCCGCCGCACCGGCCGCCGTCCCGACGACCAGCACGGCACCCACCACCGTCGCGCCGGCCGCCGTCCTGCCCGCCGTGCTGGCCGCCTCCCGGCCGGTCCGGGTGCAGATCCCGGCGATCGGTGTCGACTCGGAGCTGATGGACCTGGGGCTGCAGGCCGACGGCACCCTCGAGGTGCCGCCGACCGGCTTCCCGGCCGGCTGGTTCACCGGCGCGCCGACCCCCGGTGAGCGCGGCCCGGCCGTCATCGCCGGGCACGTCGACTGGGGTGGCTCGCCCGGGGTCTTCTCCGCGCTCCGCGACGTGGTCGCCGGCGACGAGATCACCGTGCAGCGCGAGGACGGCAGCACCGCGCTGTTCCGGGTGACCGAGGTCGGGCAGTACCCGAAGGACTCGTTCCCGACCGCCGCGGTCTACGCCGACCTCGACCACGCCGGGCTGCGCGTCATCACCTGCGGCGGCGAGTTCGACCGCGCCGCGGCCAGCTACCTGGACAACACCGTCGTCTTCGCCGACCTGGTCACCAGCGGCTAGGGCCCCGTGACGGTTGAGGGGACCGTCCGGCAGGTAGGACACCGGGCATGAGCGAACTCCCGGACACCGCGATGGCCACCGGCAACGACGAGGGCACCCCCGGCGAGCGGAGCACCGGACCGCTGGCCAAGGACGAGCGCAAGCTGCTCAAGGAGCTGAAGAAGCCGGCCGGCGGCACGGCCGAGCCGGCGCTGGAGGACTCGCCCGAGGTCGCCGCCGCGGTGGCCGACGACGCCCCGCTGCCGGGCAGCGGCGGCGCCAACCAGGACGGCCTGGACGCGGAGTTCACCGACCGCTGAGCGGCCGGGTGCCCAGCGGCGGGGTGCTCAGCGGCTGGGTGCTCAGCGGCTGGGTGCTCAGCGGTCCTGCGGGTTGAGCCGGACGGCGATCAGCGCGACGTCGTCCTCGGACCGGGCGGGCAGCAGCCGGTCCAGCAGCTGGTCGGCGAGCTCGGACATCGGCAGCCCGGTCAGCGTGCCGAGCTCGGCGGCGAGGTGCTCGATGCCGACGTCGAAGCCCTGGTCCCGGCGCTCGACCAGGCCGTCGGTGTAGAAGAGCAGGGTCGAGCCGCGGGGCACGGTCACCGTGTGGTCGCTGCGGACGGCGCCGACGTGCACCCCGACCAGCAGCTCGGCCCGCTCGGCGGCGAGCACCCGGGTCGAGCCGTCGGGCAGCAGCAGCACCGGCGGCGGGTGCCCCGCGTTCGACCACCGCAGCCGGGTGACGCCCTGCTCGTGCTCCTCCGGCGTCTGCTCCAGCCGGGCCACGACCAGCGAGGCGAGCGTCTTCAGCTGCAGCCCGTCCATCGCCCGGTCCAGCCGGCCGAGCACGCCCGCCGGGCCGTCCGCGCTGTCGAAGCTGATCCCGCGCAGCAGCCCGCGGAGCTGGCCCATGCAGGCCGCGGCCTCGGTGTCGTGGCCGACGACGTCGCCGATCACCAGCGCGGTCGCGCCGTCCGGCTGCTGGAAGACGTCGTACCAGTCACCGCCCACCGAGGCCTCGCGGGCCGCCGGCACGTAGCGGACGGCGAACTCGAGGTGGTCGGGGTCCGGCGGCTCGGACAGCAGGCTGCGCTGCAGGGTGAGCGCGGCCTGCGCCACCCGCCGGGAGCGGGCGTAGAGCGCCTCGAGCACGTTGGTGCGCAGGTCGCCGACCTCGGCCAGCTGGGCGGGTGCCCAGTCCTCCGACCTGTTGCGCACCGTCTCGCGCCACCGGTCGAACGACTTGCGCGGCGAGAGCCGGACGGAGTCGCCCTCCCGCTCGGCGATCGCCTTGTTGTGCGGGTCGCCGCCCCAGTCGACCGAGTGCACGGTCTCCCGCCGGGTCCAGATCACGTACTGCCCGTCGGGCAGCGGCAGGGCGAGCACGCCGCAGGCCAGGTCGGCGGGCACGTCCAGCAAGGGGGCGACCAGCGGAAGCCGGTCGGTGTGCACGACGTCGACCCCCTGCGATGCGGCCCAGCCGGCGAGGGTCTGCACGACGTCGGCGGGCAGGGGCACCCCGGCGGCGCCGGTCATGCCCTGCAGGTTCACCACGACCGAGTCGGCCGGGACCACGTCGAGCAGGCCCGGCCGGCCCAGCAGCGTCTCGGCCAGCGGCCGGTCCTCGTCCAGCGCGGCGGCGGTCAGCCAGGCCATGGTGGAGCGCACCTGCAGCGCCCGGCGGTGCTCCTCGTCCTCCGACCGGTCGACCAGCCGCAGCGACAGCGTCGAGCCGAGGAACTCCGCGGCCGCGCGGGTGGCGTACGGCGGGGCGTGCGGGCCGGCGTAGTGGTGGCAGGCGATGAGGCCCCACAGCTCGTCGTCGCGCAGCAGCGAGATCGACATGGACGCCCGGACGCCCATGTTCTGCAGGTACTCGCAGTGGATGGGGGAGACGCTGCGCAACGTCGAGTAGGTGAGGTCCAGCGGCTGCCCGGTGGCGGGCAGGGCGACCGGCTCCAGCGGGGACGGCGTGTAGCTGACGTCGGAGATCAGCCGGATCCAGTTCTTCTCGTACAGCGCCCGGGCCTGCGCCGGGATGTCCGAGGCCGGGTAGTGCAGCCCGAGGAAGGAGTTGAGCCCGGCGGCCTTCGCCTCGGCCACCACCTCGCCGTTGTAGTCGGTGTCGTAGCGGTAGACCATCACCCGGTCGAAACCGGTCAGCGCGCGCACGGCCCCGGCGGTGATGTCGTAGAGCTCCTGCAGGCTGCTTGCCCGGTTGAGCTCGGTGATGGTGCCCCGCACCGCCTGGTAGGTGTTGGGGAAGGAGAACGGGCGCGGGCCGCGGGCCGGCTCCAGCTCGACCACCAGCGTGCTCACCGGCCCGACCGACGACTGGCCGCTGACCGGCGGGCCGGGCTCGACCAGCGCGCGCAGCGCGTCCTCCGCCGAGTGCGTCACCCGGTGCAGGATCGCGTCGACCGGGCACGGGGTGCCGTCGCAGTCGAGGGTCAGCTCGACCGGGTTCCGCTCGCGCAGGTCGCCGAAGGCCCGGGCGGAGCGGGCGACCGCCTGGGCCGGTCCCACCCCGACGACCTCGGCCAGCGGACGGCCCACCGCGTCGTCCCAGGCCATGCCGACCAGGTCGGCGAGGTTCCGCGAGACCTGCCGCACGACCATGTCCGGCTCGCTGACCGCCAGCAGCACGCCCCGGGGCTGGATGCTGCCCGGCACGTGGATGGGCTCGCGCTCGCAGTTGGTCAGGTCGACCGTCTCGCCCGGCGCGAGCCAGGGGCCTGGCAGGAGCTGGTCGGTCATGCGGGGGCCTCGTTCGACGCAGGGGAGGGCCGCCGCTCGTCGACGGGGGGAGCAGCGCCGCACCACCGGGCGAGCGCGCCGAAGGTCTGCCGGGCCGAGCCGACGAGCCGGTCGGCGTCCCCGCCGGCGGCCACCCGGGCGCGGGTCGCCGTCCGGAAGGCGTGCCACATGGCCCCGGTCCGCTCGCCGTAGGGGGAGAACGCGGTGAGCCGGCCCGCGCCGGCCAGCCGGGGGAGCGTGGTCAGGTGGCGGTCGATGAAGACCCCGCCCAGCGACGACCCCTCCAGCACGTACAGCCGGCCCAGCGCGGTGTCGGTGTCGGGCACCGCGGGCAGCCCGGCGCGCGGCGTGCTGCCGGCCGGGGCGCCGAGCGCGGTCAGGTCGCCGGCGAACAGGTGGCTGCGCCGCCGCCCGGCCCAGCCGACCCGGTCGGCCTCGGCGGGCTCGTTGCGCGCCCAGGCGTCCAGGCCGGCCTCCGCGGCCAACCAGAATCCGTGCAGCCGGGTCAGGACGTCGACCAGCCGGCCCCGGGTCAGCCCGGGGGAGAGCAGGTCCAGGGTGTCCTCGACCGCCTGGTGCTCGGCGGCGGTCTCGGTGCGCAGCCGGCGCAGGACGTCCCGGTCGTCGGCCACCCGTTCCCCGTCGTCCGTGGCGCCGACCGGGATCCGGGCGGGAGCCTTGCTTGCAGAAGTCATCGGTCGACCGAGCTTAGGTCACTCCACCGACGGGGCGCTGGACGCTCCGGGTGTGCGGACGTGAGCCTGGCCGCACGGACGCCGAGGTGCAGGAGGAGCCGGTCGGCGCCGTCGGCGAGGTCGAGACCGGTCAGCTCCTGGACCCGGCCGAGCCGGTAGTAGAGCGTCTGCCGGTGGATGCACAGCTGGGCGGCCGCGCGCTGCGGGCTGCCCGCGCAGTCCAGCCACGCCTCGACGGTGCCGGTGAGCACCGGGTCGGCCAGCAGCGCGGCCAGGGCGGGGTCCGGGCCGGGCAGCGCCGCGACCTGGCGCCACGCGCCGAGCTCGGGCCAGGACGCCGCCGGGGCCAGCCGGGGGTCGACGGCGGCGACCCGGGCCGCCGTCCGGGCCTCGTGCCACTGGGCGGGCAGGTCACCGCAGCCGGTCCGGGCGGCGGCGACCCCGGCCGTGCTGCCGGCCGGCAGGTGCCCGAGCGCGGCGCCGCTGAGCGCCCCGGCCGGGCGCGGGTCGCCACCGCCGGGCAGGGGCAGCAGCACCGCCACCTCCGCACCGCCGGCCAGCACCGCGGGCACCGCGCCGGCGCCGGGCGGCGTCCAGCCGGCCGGGAGCCCCGGGGCGGCGGGCAGCAGGGCGACCAGCGTGACCGGCGTGGCCGCGCCGAGCGCGTCGGTGAGCGCCCGCACCGCCCGCGGCGACGGCGGGTCGGTCAGCACGGTGCACAGGGCCGTCGACAGGTCGCCGGTGCCCGGCCGCCCCTCGGCCAGCAGCCGGCCGGCCTCCGCCGCGAGCGCCACGGCCGCGCCGAGCCCGGGGGCGGCGGGGTCGGCGACGTCGGTGCGGCCCTCGTCGAGCAGCCACAGCCAGCCGTACAGCCGGCCTCCGGCCCGGACCGGCAGGCACAACCGGGTGAGGATGCCGGCGGCCGGGTCGGCGGGGACCCGCACCGGGGCGGTCGCCGCGGTGATGCCGTGGCTCTCGAACCAGGCCCGGACCTCGGCGGTGGAGCTGCGGCCGAGGATGGAGCGGGCCCGGACGGTGTCCATCGTCGCGCCGGGGGTGGCCGGTCCGGTGCCGTCGTGGGCGCAGAAGGCCAGCAGGGTGAAGTCGCGGTCCTCCAGCGTCGCCGGGGCGCCGAGCACCGCGGACACCTCGTCCACCAGGTCCTGCAGGTCGTCGCGCACCGGGTCCCCTCCCGTCGTTCAGACGATCGTACGAGGAGCGTGCGGCGATTCCGGACATCTGTCGGTGGTGGACCGCGGTCGCCGTCCCTACCGTTCGGGGCGTGCCCGTCCTGCAGCAGGCCCTGCTCGCCGCCTCCCGCCGTCCCGGGCTGCGCCGGGTGGTCACCGGGACGCCGGTGACCCGCCGCGTGGTCGACCGGTTCGTCGCCGGGGAGACGCTGCCCGAGGCGCTGGACGTCGTCCGCGCGCTGGCCGCCGACGGCATCGCGGTCACCCTGGACCACCTCGGCGAGGACGTCACCGACCGCAGCGAGGCCCGCCGCACCCGGGACGCCTACCTCGCCGCCCTCGACGGGCTCGCGCCGCTGCAGCTGGGCCGGCGCGCCGAGGTGTCGGTGAAGCTGTCGGCCTTCGGCCAGGCGCTGCCGGTCGGCGGGGACGACGTGGCGCTGGAGCTCGTGCGGCCGGTGGTCGAGGCGGCGACGGCGCTGGGCACCACGGTCACCCTGGACATGGAGGACAGCGGCACCGTCGACTCGACGCTGGGCGTGCTGGCCGAGCTGCGCCGCGACCACCCGGGCACCGGCGCCGTCCTGCAGGCGATGCTGCACCGCACCGAGGACGACGCCCGCGCCCTCGCCGTCCCCGGGTCGCGGGTGCGGCTGGTGAAGGGCGCCTACCGCGAGCCGGCCGCCGTCGCGTACCAGGACAAGGCCGACGTGGACGCCGCCTACGCGCGCTGCCTGGAGGTGCTGGTGCGTGGCGGCGGGTACCCGATGGCCGGCACCCACGACCCGGCGATGGTCGAGCGGCTGCTGTCCCTGGTCGCCGAGACCGGCCGCACCCCGGACAGCTACGAGTTCCAGCTGCTCTACGGCATCCGCCCCGACGAGCAGGTCCGGCTGGCCGCCGCCGGGCACACCGTGCGCGCCTACGTGCCCTACGGCGCCGACTGGTACGGCTACTTCATGCGCCGGCTGGCCGAGCGCCCCGCCAACCTGCAGTTCTTCCTCCGCTCCCTCGCCACCCGTTCCTGAAGAAGGACCACCCTTCCCCCCACGACTCGCAGGCTCGCCGCGGGCTCCTGAAGGGTGGCCGCCCCGTAAGTCACAAGAGGAGCACCCCATGGACGCCGTCACCCAGGTCCCCGCGCCGCGCAACGAGACGGTCAAGGACTACGCCCCCGGCTCGCCCGAGCGCGCCGAGCTGCAGCAGCGGCTCACCGAGATCGCCGGCTCGCCGTTCGAGCTGACCGCCACCATCGGCGGGCAGCAGCGGATGCCGTCTGGTCCCTCGTTCGACGTCGTCGCCCCGCACCGGCACGCCCAGGTGCTCGGGACGTCGGCGCACTCGACCGCCGCCGACGCCGGGGCCGCCGTGCGCGCTGCGAAGGAGGCCGCACCGGGCTGGGCGGAGCTCTCCTTCGACGACCGGGCCGCGGTGTTCCTCAAGGCCGCCGACCTGCTGGCCGGGCCGTGGCGGCAGACGCTCAACGCGGCCACCATGCTCGGCCAGAGCAAGACCGCCTACCAGGCCGAGATCGACGCCGCCTGCGAGCTCGTCGACTTCTGGCGCTGGAACGTGCACTTCGCCCGCCAGGTGCTCGCCGAGCAGCCGGTGTCCTCCCCGGGCGTGTGGAACCGGGTCGACCACCGCCCGCTCGAGGGCGTCGTCTACGCGATCACGCCGTTCAACTTCACCGCGATCGCCGGCAACCTGCCCACCGCGCCGGCGCTGATGGGCAACACGGTGGTCTGGAAGCCCTCGCCTACCCAGCAGGTCGCCGCGCACCTGACCATGCGGCTGCTCGAGGCGGCCGGGCTGCCCGCGGGCGTGGTCAACATGCTCCCCGGGGACGGGGTCGCCGTCTCCGACGTCGTGCTGGCCGACCGCGACCTGGCCGGCATCCACTTCACCGGCTCGACCCGGGTCTTCCAGCACCTGTGGCGCACGGTGGGGGAGAACATCTCGTCCTACCGCGGCTACCCGCGGATCGTCGGCGAGACCGGCGGCAAGGACTTCATCGTCGCCCACCCCTCGGCTGACCCGGCCGTGCTGCGGACGGCGATGATCCGCGGCGCGTTCGAGTACCAGGGGCAGAAGTGCTCGGCGGCGTCCCGCGCCTACGTGCCGCGCAGCGTCTGGGCGAAGGTCCGCGACGACCTGGTGGGGATCACCGAGGACATCCCGATGGGCGACGTCACCGACTTCTCGAACTTCATGGGCGCGGTGATCGACGAGCGGTCCTTCGGCCGGCTGTCGAAGGTCCTGGAGGCTGCGCGGGACGACGACGCGCTCAGCGTGATCGCCGGCGGGACGGCGGACGACAGCGAGGGCTTCTTCGTCCGGCCGACCGTCGTCGAGGGCACCGACCCCGGGCACGAGGTGTTCACCACCGAGTACTTCGGCCCGGTGCTGGCCGTGCACGTCTACGACGACGCCGACTACGACACCGTGCTGCGGCAGATGGAGTCGGCGGCACCATACGCCCTCACCGGCTCGGT
This sequence comes from Modestobacter versicolor, assembly GCF_041028285.1. Classification (GTDB taxonomy): domain Bacteria; phylum Actinomycetota; class Actinomycetes; order Mycobacteriales; family Geodermatophilaceae; genus Modestobacter; species Modestobacter versicolor_A. Next base: position 506,189 of record NZ_JABGDB010000001.1, read on the forward strand.
CATCGCCCAGGACCGGACGGCCATCGCGCACGCCCAGCGCGCCCTGCGCAACGCGGCCGGCAACTTCTACGTCAACGACAAGCCGACCGGCGCCGTCGTCGGCCAGCAGCCCTTCGGCGGCGGACGCGCGTCGGGGACCAACGACAAGGCCGGCGCCGCGCAGAACCTGCTCCGCTGGACGTCGACCCGGTCGATCAAGGAGACCTTCGTCCCCGCCACCGACCACCGCTACCCGCACATGGGCTGACCCCGCCGTCCGCCCGCCGTCCGCCCGTCGCCGTTCCCCCGGGATCAGGTGACCTGGTCGTCGGTGCTCCTGGCTCACCGCAGGACGTGAGCCAGGAGCACGCGCGGTGAGCTCACCTGATCGAACGCCGAGGGGGAGGGCGGCAGGGGAGGGGCGGGCCGGTGCCGGTGCGGACCCGGGTGGAGGCGCAGCGTGACGACGTGCACGTCCGCGCGCACCGCCGGCCGGTCCGAGGCCCCGGCCACCGCCGGAACGGTTGACGGCGGGGCTCCGGGCGGGCGAGCGTGCCCGGCATTCCGGCCTGGCGGGTACCGCCACGGGGGCTGAACGGGCAGGGAGGCGCTGTCGTGGCCGATCGACGTCACGCCCGGGGGTGGCGACGGCGCCGCGCGCGGTGGCCGGAGCTCGGGGCGACCCTGCTGCTGAGCGTGCTGGTGCTCGTGGCCACCGGGCCACCCGCCGGCGCGGCGCCCGCCGAGGACGGCGGGGAGCTGGTCAGCGGGGTCGAGGGGGCCAAGGCCGCGCTGGTGCGGATCGAGGTCTCGGCCATCGCCGACATCGCCCACATCGACCACTCCACCGGTGACGTCAACGTCATGATGGGCGAGTACGAGGTGCCGATCCGCAGCGGCACCGGGGTGTTCACCTCCAAGGACGGCGTCGTCGCGACCACCGGATCCACGCTGCTGGTGACCGAGGACCAGGTCGTCGTGCACGCGGCCAACCGCCTGTTCACCGAGCAGATGGGCACCGCGCTGACCGGCAACGACGGCGACCTCTCCCGCCGCGCGCAGGCCGTGGACCCCTACTGGGCGCCGCACCTGCAGCACTGCTACGAGCGGGTGGAGCACTGCATCCTCTTCTTCCGGCCGGTGTACGAGGTGCTCCCGTACACCGCGGAGCCGACCAGCGCGCCGGCCGAGCTGGTGCACCCGCCGGCGACCGCCGCCGACGTGGGCCTGCTCCGCATCGGCGGCGGCGGAGGCACGCCCACGGCCGAGCTCGCCCCGGCCGGGCAGGCGCTCCCCGGGACGGCGCTCCTCGTCGCCTTCACCCAGCCGCCGGACCCCACCGTCCCACCGAGCACGATGACGGTCGGGGTCGACCCGGGCTCCGGGGCGCTCTCCTCCGAGCAGGACCTCGCCGCCGCGCTGGCCACCGGTGGGACGAGCGGGCCGGTCCTGGACCCCGCCACCGGCCAGGTCGCCGGGCTCGCGGCGACCGTCGACGGGCAGCCGACCGTCGTGCCGACCCAGCGGCTGCGGGAGGTGCTGGACGCTGCCGGCACACCGCCCGAGGGCTCGGCGTTCGACGCGGTGTTCCGGCAGGGCATCGACCACCTGACGAGCGGGCACACCAGCGGGCCCGCGGCCAGCTCCTTCCGCGAGTCGATGACCTACTACGAGTCCGCGCTGGCCGCGCAGTACGTCTCGATGACCGCCGGTGCCGCCGACGAGCCGGCGGACCCGACGGCCGCCGCCGGGCAGGACGACGGCGGGGACGGCGTCCCCTGGCCCTGGCTCGGAGGCGGCGCCGCCGTGGCGCTCCTGCTCCTCGCGCTGGCCCTGCTGGCGCGGCGCCGGCGGGCCGGTCGGTCCGACCCGGACCCGGACTCCGCCGACGGGCTGCCGGTGACCGTCCGGTCCGCACCGCCGGAACCGTCCCCGGACCGGACGCCCACGGTCCGCGCACCACCGGCACCGGTCGGCGCGGTGGCCCGGCCGGCGCCCGGGCCCGGACAGCAGGCGCCCGGAGCGCCGTCCCCGGTGGCCCCGCCGGGTGCCCCCGCCGCCCGTGACCACACCCGGCTGCAGCGCTCACCGGCCCCGCTGCCGACCGCCGGTCAGTCCGCGACCTACTGCTGGCAGTGCGGGGCGGCGGTCCGGGCCGGCGCCCGCTTCTGCGCCGGGTGCGGCTCCCCGGTCGGCTGATGGTGCGCTCGCAGCAGCCCTTCCTCGAGCCGGGGACCGCCTTCGCCGACTACGAGGTGCAGGCGGTGATCGGCCGCGGTGGCATGGGCGTCGTCTACCAGGCCCGCGACGTCCGCCTGGACCGCCGGGTGGCGCTCAAGCTGCTGGCCCCGGAGTTCACCGCGCACGAGAACTTCCGGGCCCGGTTCCTCCGTGAGTCACGGCTGGCCGCCGCCGTCGACCACCCCAACATCATCCCGATCTACGAGGCCGGTGACGCCGACGGCCAGCTGTTCATCGCCATGCGCTACGTGCCCGGTGTCGACCTGCGGCGCGAGCTGGACGAGCGGAGCCGGCTCGAGCGCGCCGAGGCGCTGGCCCTGCTGCAGCAGCTGGCCGACGCCCTCGACGCCGCCCACGAGGCCGGCCTCGTCCACCGCGACGTCAAGCCGGCCAACGTGCTGCTCGCCGACCGGTCCGGACACGGCCGCCGGCACGCGTACCTGACCGACTTCGGCCTCACCCGGCGGTCCGCGTCGATCTCCGGCCTCACCACCACCGGTCACTTCCTGGGCACCCTGGACTACGTCGCGCCGGAGCAGATCCGCGGGGAGACGGTCGACGGCCGGGCCGACGTCTACTCCTTCGCCTGCCTGGCCTACGCCACCCTCGTCGGGCGGCCGCCGTTCGACCAGGAGGACGACGTCGCGCTGATGTGGGCGCACCTCTCGCTGGCGCCGCCCCGGGCGGCCGAGCTGCGGCCGGAGCTGGCCGGGGCCGTCGACGACGCCCTGGCCGCGGGGCTGGCGAAGTCGGCCGCGGACCGCCCGGACAGCTGCGGTGAGCTCGTCGCACTGATGGACGGCAGACGGCAGCCGCGGCCGGCGGCTCCGGCACCGGGCGTCGTCCCGGTGCCGACCACCCGGCTCTCGGTGCCACCACCGGGCACGTCCGCACCGGGCGGCGGGCCGGCCGCCGACGGGTGGTCGCGGCCGGACGAGCCGCTCACCGAGCTGGTGCACGTGCCGGCCGGCGCGACCGCGCGGGGTGGCCGGACGCGCCGCCGCCGGGCCTGGCCGCTGGTCGCCGTCGCCCTCACCGCGGTGGCGGCGGTCCTGGCCGGCTGGCTGCTGTCCCGGGACGGCGAGGAGCCGTGGACGACGTTCGCCGGGGACGGCGTGCCGTACACCCTCGAGGTGCCCGCGGACTGGGAGGTCCACCGCCACGAGGCAGGGGACAGCACCGTCACCGTGCTCTCGCCGACCGACCTCCGGGGCCTGTTCGGCGACGACCCCCAGGGGCCGGTGACGGCTGCGGCCGCCGTCCGGTCCGACCCGCAGGCCGTCGTCGGCGTGGCCGTCTACCACCGGCCCCGCCTGGAGGGGGACTCGGCGGAGGCCCAGCTGCAGGCGTCCCAGGCGCTCCTGCCCGGCCAGGGCGGGCAGCTGCGGCCCGGGACCAGGGTCCGGGCCGGCGACCTCGAGGCGACCGCGATGACCGGCGACCTGGTGCTCGCCGGCGACGTCTCGCTGCAGCTGCGGGTGCTGGTCGTGGACTCGACGCCGCGCCAGCTGCTGGTGTTCTTCGCCCCGCCCGCGGCGGCCACCGAGCTGGCCGACACCGTCGACCGGGTCGCGGCGTCGCTGACCACCCCGGGCTGAGGGTGGGTCGATCACCACCCCAGGGGTCCTGGAGGGAGGAGGCCGGGCGCCGGAGGCTCGTGCCATCGGGGAAACGCCCCGGAGCTCTCCTGAGAGGACGACCGACATGGCCCGCACCGCTCGCACCCTGGTCCGATCCGCCGCCACCGTCACCGGCGCGGTGGCCGCCGTCGCCGGCGTCACGCTGGCCGGCATGCCCGCCGCCAGCGCCTCCACCAGCGCCTCCACCAGCGCCTCCACCAGCGCGGCCCAGCCGTTCTACATGTACGACGTCAACCGCGACGGCTGGATCGACGGGTCCGCGTACGACACCTACGGCAACGGCATCCTGGACACGAACGTGGTCATCGCCAACGGCGCGCTGCTGTGGCTCTACGACAACAACGAGAACGGCCGGCCCGACAACTACGGCTCGGACAACAACGGCGACGGCTACGCCGACCTGTGGGGCTACGACCCGAACGAGGACTTCGTCGTCGACAGCTGGACCTACGACACGGCGGTCTTCTCGTACCGGCCCACGACCTTCGTGGTCAGCGTGACCGTCCTGCTGCAGAGCCAGCCGTACTACTGAGCCGGCCCCGACCCACCCGCCGCCCCGACGCGCACCGCGCGCGTCGGGGCGGACGGCTGTCCGCAGCAGCTCAGAGGTCGCGGTCCCGGACGACGCCGCTCTGCAGGGCGCGTTCCACCAGCCGCAGCCGCTTCTGGTTGTGCGGGAGCTCGCCGACCCCGAACTTGGCGAACAGCGCCCGCAGGTGGGTCTTCACGGCGTCCTCGCTGAGGTAGAGCTCGGCCCCGATCTGCTGGTTGGTCGTCGGCACCGCGTAGGCGCTGCCGTGCTTGAACGGCCGGCACAGCGCGAGCAGCACGGCCCGCTGCGAGTCGGTGAGGGCGCTCAGGGTGGGCACGTCGGCGGCCACCCGGGTCGACTCGTCCCGGCGGGGGCCGTACTCGCGGTAGGCCAGCAGCGTCCCGCCGACCCGGACGGCGTCACCCGCGTGCAGCCGCCGACGGCCGGTGATCCGCTCGCCGTTGAGGTACGTGCCGTTGCGGGACAGGCCGTCGTCGGTGACCGTCCAGGCGCCGCCGATCCACTCGACGACGGCGTGCACCCGGGAGACCTCGGCGTCCCAGGTGAGGGCGACGTCGTTGGCCGGCGCGCGCCCCACGGTGACCCGGGTGACCGTGCCGGTGAGCAGGAACTCCGCGGAGCGGCCCTCGGCGTCGTCGTACCGCAGGAGCGGGCAGCTCGCTGCGTCGCCGGCCACGCCGCACATCATGCGGCCGGGGTCACCGGAACGGCAACGACCGGGGCGGCGTCCGGCCACCGCAGGGGGTGGGGGCAGGCCGCCCAGGGTGGCGCGATGCCCACCCCACGGGTCCTGGAGGGCGGGGCCGGGTCGTCCGACGCTCGTCCTGTCGCACCGCCCGCCACTCCGAAGGGACCCCGTCATGACCCGCTCCCGCTCCACCACCCCCGCCACCGGTCAGCGGCGCACCCTGCACCGCTCCCTCGTCGCCGCCGGGCTCGCCGCGGTCGCCGGCGCCGGCGTCGTCGCGTCGTCGGGGACCGCCCTGGCCGGCGGCGAGCCGGCCACCGGCTCCGCGGCGACGGACCTGGAGAGGTCGATCGTGCAGATCGGCACCGAGTGGACCGGCTACGTGCAGTACCCCACGCGGACCGGGCCGGTCTGGTCCGACGCCGTGCACGTCGAGTTCTCCTGCACCGGCTGGTTCGCCAGCGACGAGGGCCACATCGTCACCGCCGGCCACTGCGTCGACCCGGCGGACCCCCGCATCCGCGAGGCTCTCCTCGAGCAGTTCCTGGCCGAGCGGGGCGCGTCGGACCGGGCGGCGGAGGCCGCCGACTGGCCGGTCGAGGGCCTGGAGTCGGTGCTGCCCGACCGCAGCGCCGTCTGGGCGGTCCAGCCGTTCGAGGTCGAGGGGTCGACCCTGCACGAGGAGACGGTCGTGCAGGTCCTGGACTACCGGTCCTTCGAGGACGGCGACGTGGCGCTGTTGCAGGCCAGCGGGCTGGGGGAGCCGACCCCGCCGCTGGTCGTCGCCGACGAGCTGCCCGCCACCGGTGACCCGGTCACCGCCATCGGCTACCCGGTCAACGTCGGCAGCGTCTCGGACGCCGACCGGCTGCGGCCGTCCTTCAAGAGCGGCACGGTCAGCTCGACCCAGGTGTCGCGGACCGGCGTGCCCGGCATCGAGGTGAACGCGGACCTCTCCGGCGGCATGTCGGGTGGGCCGACCGTGGACGCGGACGGCGCCGTCATCGGCGTCAACAGCTCGACCTTCGTCGACCAGAGCTTCAACTTCGTCACCGACACCGTGGCCCTGGAGAGCTTCCTCGACCAGCAGGGCATCGACCTGCCGGGCGGGACCAGCGGCACCGCGGGGGTGACCGGCTCCGGCCTCGGGGAGATCGGGGAGCTGGCCTCTGCGTCGGCCCCGGCCACCGGGACGGCGGGCGACTGGGCGTTCGCCGCCGGCGGGGCCGCTCTCCTGCTGGGCGCCGGCGGTGCCTACCAGCGGTCGCGGCGGCGCCCGGTCCCGGCGTCCCGGCCGGCGCTGCCCGGCCGCCCGGACGCCACCCGGCTGATCGCCCGGCCCGTGACCGGCCCGGTCACCGGTCCCGTCTCCGGGCCCGTCGCCGGTCGGGTCGTCCGCGGCCGCTGACCGTCCCACCCCGGGGGAGCCCCGGTGCACCGGACTCGGTGCACCGGGGCCCTGCCGCGTGTCCGCCCCTCGCGTCCGGCCGCCGTCCCGCTGCCGTCCCCCGGGATCAGGTCACCTGGTCGTCGGTGCTCCTGGCTCACCGCAGGACGTGAGCCAGGAGCACGCGCGGTGAGCTCACCTGATCAATGCCAGGGAAGCGGGTCAGTCCTGGAGCTGGCGTTCCTCGCGGAGGTCGCGCAGGACGGCGGCCACCGTCTCGTCCAGCGGGCCGTCGCCGGCGATGACGTCGCCGGGCTCGTCCTCGCCCAGCCGCTCCAGGGTGGCCAGCTGGCTGTCCAGCAGGGACGGCGGCATGTAGTGCCCCTTCCGCTGCGCCAGCCGCTCGACCAGCACCTCGCGGGCCACGTCCACGTGGGCGAACCACACCGACGGGTGGCCCTCGCGCAGCAGGTCGCGGTAGCTGCGCTTGAGCGCGGAGCAGGTGATGACCAGCGACGTCCCGGCCGCCTCGTGCTCGCCGACCACCTCGGCGATCCGCCGGAGCCAGGGCCAGCGATCCTCGTCGTCGAGCGGGGTGCCGGCGGCCATCTTGGCCACGTTGGCCTCCGGGTGCAGGTCGTCGCCCTCGATGAACTCCCACCCCAGCTGCCGGGTGAGCTCACGGGCCGCGCTCGTCTTGCCGGAGCCGGAGACCCCCATGACGACGATCGACGTGGTCGCCGGGATGCTGGGCGCAGAGTCCATGCGCTGACCGTAGGGGTCCGCGCGGTGCGAGCGGGGGACAGGTCGTGACGACGGCGCAGCCACGGGCCTCGCTGTGGCGCCTGCCGGCGGTCCGCGCGCTCGCCGCGACCAACCTGCTGGGGTTCCTGAGCTACTCGCTGCTGCTGTCGGCACTGCCGGCCCACGCCGCCTCCCTCGGCTACGGGCTGACCGCGGCCGGCTCGGTCACCACGGTCTTCCTGGTGGTGACCGTGCTGGTGCAGGGCACGGTGCCGGCCCTGGTGCGGCGGTTCGGTCTGGGCCCGGTGCTGTCCGCCGGGTTGCTCACGCTGGGGCTGCCCGCGCCGCTCTACCTCGTCGCCGACGGGCTGCCCGGGCTGCTCGCCGTCTCCGCGGTGCGGGGCACCGGCTTCGCGGTGCTGACCGTGCTCGGCTCGACGATCGCCGCCCAGGCGGTGCCGCCCGAACGGCGCGGGGAGTCGATCGGCATCTACGGGTTGGCGGTCGCCCTGCCCACCCTGGCCGCGGTGCCCGGCGGGGCGGCCCTGACCCTGGCCGGGCGGTTCTCCTGGGTGGCGCTCCTGGCCGCCGGCACGGTCCTGGCGCTCGGCTGCGTGCCCGGGCTGGTGCGGGCGGTCGGGACGACGACCGAGGCGCCCGCCGCAGGAGGCTCCCGTGCGGCGGTGCGGGCCGCTGCAGTGCCCTGCGTGCTCCTGCTGCTGGTCACGCTGGCCGGTGGCGGGCTGGTGACCTTCCTGCCGATCGAGCGGCCCGACGGCTCGCTGGCCGCGGTGGCGCTGCTGCTGTTCGGCCTGGCCACGGCGGCGTCCCGCTGGCGCGCCGGGGTGCTCGTCGACCGGCTCGGCGCCCGGGTGCTGCTGCCCGCTACGCTCGGCGCCGGGGCCGCCGGCCTCGCGCTGGTCGCGCTGGGCCTGCACACCGGCGGGACGGCGGAGCCCGTGCTGGTGCTCGTCGGGGCGCTGGGGCTGGGGGTCGGCTACGGCGCGGTGCAGAACCTCACGCTCGTCCTCGCCTTCGCCCGGGCGGGGGAGGGGCACGCGGCCACGGTGAGCGCGGTGTGGAACGCGTGCTTCGACAGCGGTACCGCGATCGGCGCGCTCGCGGTCGGGGTGGTCGCCGCCTCGCTCGGGCTGCCGTGGACCTACGTGGTCGTCGCCGTCGCGCTGGCCGCCGTCCTGCCCCTGGCGGTCAGCCTGCCGCGCGCGCTCCGGTCAGCGGGCTGACGGCTCGCCCAGCCGCAGCCGGGCCGCCTCGGCCAGCCGGGTCACCGTCCGCACCTCCTCGGCGGCCTCGCGGAGCCAGTCGTGCAGGGCGGCGACGTCGCGGCCGCGGCGGCTGCGGTCGCGCAGCTGACCGAGGAGCACCTGCCGGCTGCTGGCCTGGGCGCGCATGGCGGTCGGCAGGGTCCGGCCGGTGCGCCGCGCCGAGGCGGTGAAGGCGGCGCCCACGAACACCAGCTCGCGGACGTCGGTCAGCCCGGTCAGCAGCGCGTCGGCCTCCTCGGGGCGGCCGGCCTCGAGCAGCTCCAGGTACGCGGTGGCGCGGCGGGCGCCGGTCTCGGCGGGGGACTCGAACGGTGCGGTCACCCCTCCACTGTCCCTCAGCGCCCGCTCCAGCGCGGGGGCCGCTCCGCCGGGAAGGCGGCGAGGCCCGCCCGGCGGTCCTCGCTGAGGTCGGGGGTCGGGCCGACGTCCGGCCGCAGCGGCCGGGACGCGTGGTCCACCAGCCCCCACCGGGAGGCGCCGCCCTCACCGGTCACGTGCTCACCGGGCCCGACGGCACCGGCACCCGCCGGGCACCGCGTAGGTTCGTGCCGTCGCCGCGTCCGCGTGGCGGCGCGGCCCGTCATACAGCGGCGGCCAGCGCGCGGGGCCCCAGCTCGGGGCTCCTGCCGAGGTCCTCACCCCGGTGTCAAACCCGGAGTGTCGCCATGACCGTGCCCGAGAACACGCCGCCTGCTGCCGTCGTCGCGGCGCTGGAGCAGCTGGCGCGGCTGAGCCTGCGCGAGCACACGCTGGAGTCGGTGCTGCAGACCGTCGTCGACCTGGCCGAGCGCGTGCTCCCCGGCGACCTGGGGACGTCGGTCACCCTGGTGGTCGACGGCCGTCCGTCGACCCCGTCGTCCTCCAGCCCCCTGGCCCTGACCCTGGACCGGGAGCAGTACCGCCGCGGCCAGGGACCGTGCCTGCACGCGGCCGTGACCGGTGAGCTCGTGGAGATCGCCGAGACGGCCACGGAGCAGCGGTGGGCCGGCTGGTGCCGGGCCGCCGAGGGCCACGGCGTCGGCAGCTCGCTGTCGGTGCCCCTGTCGATCAGCGAGCGGGTCGCCGCCGGGCTGAACGTGTATTCGCGGGAGACGTACGCCTTCGGCACGCGGGCGCAGTCCGCCGCCCTGCAGTTCGCGCCCTTCGCGTCCGTCGCCGTCGCGAACGTGCACGCCCACCAGGACCTCCAGGCCATGGCCGGGAACCTGCAACTGGCGCTGGGGTCCCGGGCCGTGATCGACCAGGCCAAGGGGATCCTGATCGAGCGGCACCGGCTCACCGCCGACCAGGCCTTCGCGGCGCTCACGGCCGTCTCGATGCGCACGAACACCAAGCTGCGCGACGTCGCCGAGCGCCTCGTGCGCACCGGGGTCATCGACCTCGAGGCACCCGGACCCGGCTGACCCCGCGGCGCCGCCCGGTTGGGGGACGGTGCTGCGGGGCACAGTGGGGAGACGGGCCAGCTGCTCGCCGGCAGGCAGCGGGTTCCAGGCTCGGTGGTCGAGAAGACGGCCACCGGGCTGCCCGACCGCCGGCTCAGCTCCCGTACTGGCAGGCCTCGCACAGCCCGGTGTCGTCGGGCACGTCCTCGACGGCCACCACCCGGACCCAGGCTCCGCAGAGAGCCTGCACCTCGGCGGAGCGCGCGGCGGCGGCCCGCCCGGCGGTGCCCTCCACCGCGTGCAGCGGGCCCACCCGGTCCTCCCGGCCCCCGCCCGTGTCGCCGTCCACACCCGGTCGCCGGACCGCCAGCCCGATCACGTTCGCCACGGCACCAGCCTGCGCCGCCTCGCGGGCGGCGGTGCAGCCGGGTGGTCCGTGCCCGGTCCCGCCGCGGTCCGGAGGGCAGCTCCCCGGTGCCCACCGGGTCCTTCGCGACGTCACGGAGCTCCCGGTTCGTCGCCATCGACGCGCGGCCGGGCCCACCGGGTCAGGCCGGACCGGGACGACGAAGCGGCCCCGTCCCGGGGGACGGAGCCGCTGGTCGATCCTGGTGCGCCATCAGGGACTCGAACCCCGAACCCGCTGATTAAGAGTCAGCTGCTCTGCCAATTGAGCTAATGGCGCGTGTCGTCCGGTGCAGCCGGGCAACAGGGGAGAACTGTACACGTCGACACCGCACCGCCGTCCGCAGGGCCTGCGCGGGACGGTCCGCGCGCGTGCCGGCCGACCGGCCGCCACAGCGTGGACACTGGGGTCGGTGCAGCGTCCGCCGGGAGGGCCCCGGCACGGGCGCGCACGGGTACAGGGGGCAGGTCTTCGTGGGGACACAGCAGGCGCGACGCGTCGCCGCAGTGCTCATCGCCGCATCGCTGGCGCTGCTGGTGGGCTGCACCGGCTCGTCGTCCGACGACGCCGCGGGCGGCACGGGCACGCCGGAGCCGTCGGCGGCGCCGGCCCAGCTGGCGGTGAGCCTGCCCGACGGTGCCGTCGACGTCCCGCCGGCCACGCCGCTGGAGGTCACGGTCACCGGGGGTGAGCTCGCCGACGTCGCGGTCGCCGACGGCGCCGGCACGGACGTGCCCGGCAGCGTCGCGCCCGCCGCGGACGACCCGTCCCGGGCGGTGTGGACGCCGGAGACCCCGCTGGCCTACGCGGCCAGCTACTCGGTCACGGCCACCGCCACCAACGCCGACGACGCCGAGACGACGACCACGTCGGGCTTCACCACGGTCACCCCCGCGGCGCTGTCCACCCCGAGCATCGGCCCGCTCGACGGCACCACCGTCGGCGTGGGCATGCCGCTGCGGGTGTTCTTCGACGACCCGGTCGCCGACAAGGCCGCCGTCGAGAGCCACCTGCTGGTGACCACCTCCACGCCGACCGACGGGGTGTGGAACTGGGTCGGTGACGCCGAGGCGCACTTCCGCCCCTCCACCTACTGGCCGGCCGGCACCCAGGTCACCCTGGACGCCGACCTGTACGGCGTCTCGTTCGGCGAGGGGGTCTGGGGTGAGAAGGACCGCACCGTGTCCTTCACCATCGGCCGCAAGCACGTCTCGGTCGCCGACGCCGCCGCCCACACGCTCACCGTCTACGACGGCGACCAGCTGGTGCAGACCTTCCCGATGAGCGCGGGCAGCAGCGAGAACCCGACCCACAACGGCGCGCACGTCGTGCTGGAGAAGTTCGACGCCATCACGATGGACTCCTCGACCTTCGGGTTGGCGGTCGACGCGCCCGGCGGCTACCGCACGGACGTGCAGTACGCCACCCGCATCTCCAACAACGGCGAGTTCGTGCACGCCGCGCCGTGGTCGCTGGCCTCGCAGGGGTCGGCCAACGTGTCGCACGGCTGCATCAACCTCTCCACCGAGCGGGCCCAGTGGTTCTACGACTTCTCCCAGCCCGGGGACGTCGTCGAGGTCGTCGGCTCGCAGGGCGGCACGCTGTCCGCCGCGGACGGCGACATCTACGACTGGGCGATCCCGTGGGAGGAGTGGAAGGCCGGCAGCGCGCTGAGCTGACCGCCCCGACACACCCTTCAGCGGGGGTCCGGCCCCCGAGGGGGAGCGTGCTCCCGCCCACGGCGTCTACGATCGACCCCAGACGGCTCGCGACCCGGGGCCCTGACCCCTGTGGTCGGCCAGCCCGGGTGCCGCGTCAGCCACCTCCACCAGCGGCCTCTCCGCCAGCACCCCGGTGCCGAGCGATGCCGGACGGCGTTCCCAGGAGAGACGACACACATGAGCATCACCGACGTCGAGGTCGACCCCGCTGCCGCGCAGCTGCCGCAGGTGACCAGCACCGCCGACGTCGTGGGCACCGCAGCCCCGGCGGAGGAGGAGGAGACCACCGAGGTCGCCGAGGCGACCGACGGCGATCCCGCGCAGGCGGCCACCGAGTGGGACGACGACACCGACTCCCTCGCCCTGCAGAAGGCCCGCAAGGACGCCGAGACCACGGCCTCGGCCGACCCGGTCCGCGCCTACCTCAAGCTCATCGGCCGGGTGAAGCTGCTCACCGCCGAGGAGGAGGTCGACCTGGCCCGGCGGATCGAGGCCGGGCTGTACGCCGAGCACAAGCTGCAGGCTGCCGCCGGCGGCGGCGAGGCCGTCCCGGTGGGCGTCCGCCGCGAGCTGCACTGGGTCGCCCGGGACGGCGAGCGCGCCAAGGACCACCTGCTGGAGGCCAACCTCCGGCTGGTCGTGTCGCTGGCCAAGCGCTACACCGGCCGCGGCATGGCCTTCCTGGACCTGATCCAGGAGGGCAACCTGGGCCTGATCCGGGCGGTCGAGAAGTTCGACTACACCAAGGGCTTCAAGTTCTCGACCTACGCGACGTGGTGGATCCGGCAGGCGATCACCCGGGCGATGGCCGACCAGGCCCGCACCATCCGGATCCCGGTGCACATGGTCGAGGTCATCAACAAGCTGCGCCGCATCCAGCGGGAGATGCTCCAGGAGCTCGGGCGGGAGCCCACCCCGGAGGAGCTGGCCAAGGAGCTGGACATCACCCCGGAGAAGGTGCTGGAGATCCAGCAGTACGCCCGGGAGCCGATCAGCCTCGACCAGACCATCGGCGACGAGGGCGACAGCCAGCTCGGTGACTTCATCGAGGACTCCGAGGCCGTCGTCGCCGTCGACGCGATCAGCTTCAGCATGATGCAGGAGCAGCTGTCCGGCGTGCTCCAGACGCTCACCGAGCGCGAGGCCGGCGTCGTCCGGATGCGCTTCGGGCTCAGCGACGGCCAGCCGCGCACGCTGGACGAGATCGGCCGCGTCTACGGGGTCACCCGGGAGCGGATCCGGCAGATCGAGTCCAAGACGATGTCCAAGCTGCGCCACCCCAGCCGCTCCCAGGTGCTGCGCGACTACCTCGACTGAGGAAGGACCCCTCTCCTCCCCACACCTCGCAAGCTCGGCGCGGGCCCCTGGAGAGGGGCCGGGACGAGCGTCGACGGGGCCGTTCCAGCCCGTCGCGTCAGGGCCGAGGAGCGCGCGGCGGGCCGGTGTGGGTGCGGTGGGTGACGATCACCCGACCACAGGTGAGCCCATACCGTGCTGGGCCGGTCGCTGGTCCGGCCGGACGTCACGGTGCGTGAAATCTAACCTCGCCTCCTCGTAGGGTCCCGTCCGCTTCCACCTCCTCCGAGGACGGGCAGGGCGAGATGCGCGACGAACACGGGGTCGACAGGTCAGCTGCCTCCACCGCACCGTTGCGGGTGCTGCTGGTCGAGGACTTCCACCGGCACGACGACTCCTGGGTGCACCCGGGGCTGCACGCGCTGTGGGTCTACCGGTTCGGGCACTGGGGGCTCGACCGCCCGCCGCTGGTCCGCGCGGCCGTGAAGGTGCTGCACCGGCTGGTCAACCGGCTGGTCGTGCAGAACCTCTACGGCACCGAGGTCTGCGACGAGGCCTTCATCGGCCGGCGGGTCCGGCTCGGCCACCACCAGGCCGTCCAGATCCCCGGCTTCAGCGTGATCGGCGACGAGTCGGTCATCCGCAACGGCGTGACGCTCGGGTTCACCGGCACCCGCAGCGCCCGCGAGGACGTACCCCGGCTGGGCCGGCGGGTCGAGGTCGGGGTGGGCGCGTGCCTGCTCGGGCCGATCACCGTGGGCGACGACGCCAAGATCGGGCCGCACGCGATCGTCACCGTCGACGTCCCGGCCGGGGCGACGGCCTTCAGCCCGCCGGCGCGGATCCTGCGGCCGCAGCCGGCCGAGGTCGCGCCGGCCGGTCCGGACGGCGCCGCCGACGCGACCGGTCGCCAGGCCGCGCCGACGGTGGGGGCGGCATGACCACCGACCAGCTGGCGGCCCCGGTCGCGGAGCCCACCGCCGAGGAAGCGGTCGCCGAGGCCCGGGCCCGGGTCTCCCGCCAGCCGGTGCCCGAGCTGCGGGCCTGCCTGGACCTGGCCCGGGCGTACGAGCGGGCCGGTGACCCGGCCCGGGCGGTGCAGTGGGCGTTCGCCGCGATCGACGCCGGGGAGGACCTCGCCGGCTGGATGGCTGCGGCCCGCGTCGTGGACCGCTGCCGGTCGCGGCTGCCGGCCCGCAGCCGGTCGGCGCGGGTGGCCGTGCTCGGCAGCTACACGACCTCCCAGCTGGCGGCGCTGCTCCCGGTGGCCGCCGCCCGGGCCGGCGTCGACGTCGAGGTCTACGAGAGCGGCTACGGGCAGTACCGGCTCGACCTGCTCGACCCGGGCAGCGCCCTGCACGCGTTCGCCCCGGACGTCGTCGTGCTCGCGGTGGACGAGGGCGAGGTGCACCTGCCCCCGCACAGCGACGACCCGGCGGCCGCGGTGGCCCAGGAGCTCGCCCGCTGGACCGGCCTCTGGGACCTGGTGGAGCAGCGGCTGGGCGCCCGGGTCGTGCAGCACACGTTCGCGGTGCCGCCGGAGGAGAGCCTGGGGAACTTCGCCGCGCGGGTCCCCGGCGCGCGCCGGACCATGCTGCACCGGCTCGACGAGCGGCTCGCGGAGGCGGCGGGGGACCGGGTCGGGCTGGTCGACTGCGAGTGGCTCTCCGGGGTGGCCGGCAAGGAGGCGTGGTTCGACGCCCGGTACCGACACCTGGCCAAGCAGGCGGTCGGCCTGGGGTGCGTCCCGCGGCTGGCCCGGCACACCGCCGCCGTCCTGGCCGCCCAGCTGGGGCTCAGCCGCAAGGTTCTGGTGCTCGACCTGGACGGCACGCTGTGGGGCGGCGTCCTCGGCGAGGTGGGGCTGCACGGCATCACCCTGGGCGCCGGCCCGGCGGGCGAGGCGTACAGCGACTTCCAGCGGTACGTGCTCGAGCTCCGGCAGCGGGGCGTCGTCCTGGCGGTGTCGTCGAAGAACGACGAGCCCGACGTCCGCGAGGTCTTCACCCGGCACCCGGACATGCTGGTGCGGCTCGAGGACGTCGCGGTGCTGCTGGCCGGCTGGGGCGACAAGCCCAGCGCGCTGCGGCGGATCGCGGCCACCCTCGGGGTCGGGCTGGACTCGCTGGTCTTCGTCGACGACAACCCGGCCGAGCGCGCGGCCGTGCAGGAGCTGCTCCCCGAGGTCGACGTGGTGCCGCTGCCCGTCGACCCGGCCGGCTACGTCCGGGCGCTGGCCCGCTACCCGTTCTTCGAGCCGGCCGCCCTGACCGCCGAGGACGCCGCGCGCACCGCGCAGTACCGGGCCCGTGCCCAGGCCGCGGAGGAGCAGGCGGCAGCCGGGTCGCTGGAGGAGTTCCTGGCCGGCCTGGGCATGTGCGCCACCGTCGACGTGCTCGGTCCGGCGAACCTGCCGCGGGTGGCCCAGCTGGTCGGCAAGACCAACCAGTTCAACCTCACCGCCCGGCGGCACCCGCCGGACGCCCTCGCGGCGATGGCCACCGACCCGTGCACGGTGTCGCAGGTGGTGCGGCTGCGGGACCGCTTCGCCGACCACGGCGTCGTCGGGGTGCTGCTGGCGACCCACCGGGACGACGTGCTGACCGTGCACACCTGGCTGCTGTCGTGCCGGGTGATCGGCCGCACGCTGGAGGACGAGATGTTCGCCGAGCTGGTCGGCACCGCCGCACGCCGGGGGTGCCGCCGGGTCGTCGGGCTGTACACGCCGACGGCCCGGAACGGCCAGGTGGCTGAGTTGTACGCCCGGCTGGGCTTCACCCGCACCGGCCGGGACGACGGCACCGGGACCACCGTCTGGGAGCTCGGGCTGCCCGCGCACCCGGTCCGGCCCGGGCACGTGGCCGTCGAGGCGCGGCCGGCGGTCCCGGTCGTGGAGCTCGACGCGGCGGCACCCCGGTGAGCGTCGAGGAGCGCGTCCACCAGGTGATCCGCGACGTCCTGGCCGACGACGAGGTGGTGCTCACCGACGCGACCACGGCCGCCGAGGTGGAGGGCTGGGACTCCCTCGCGCACATCAACATCATGTTCGCGCTGGAGTCCGAGTTCGACGTCCAGTTCACCGACGACCAGCTGAGCTCCTTCCGCGACCTCGGCGAACTGCGGCGCTTCCTCGCCGGGGCCGACGCCGACGTCCGCGGGCGGTGAGCGGGACCCCGGCGGCCTGGTGACCGGCGGCGTGGTGACCGGCGGCACGGCGACCGGTGCGGGGGTCGCCGGGCGGCGCGGGGGACCGCTGACCCGGATGGCCGGACGGGCCGGGCTCAACCTGGTCGACCAGGCGCTGTCCGCGCTGACCAACGTGGTGCTGGCGTTCCTGGTCGCCCGGGCGGTGACCGCCGGCGGGTTCGGCGCCTTCGCGGTCGCGTTCCTGGTCTTCAGCCTGCTCATCGGCTTCGAGCGGTCGCTGGTGGGGCAGCCGATGAGCATCCGGTTCAGCGCCGCGGAGGGGGTGCAGCGGCAGCAGGCGGCCAGCGCCGGCATCGCGACCACGGTGGCGGTGACGCTCCTGGCCGGTGCGGTGGTGGCCGTCGCCGGCGTCCTGCTCGGCGGGGTGCTCGGGGTGACGCTGCTGGCGCTGGCGCCCGTGCTGCCGGGGCTGGTGGTGCAGGACGCCTGCCGGCTCGTCTTCTTCGCGCAGCGCCGGCCGCACCTCGCCGTGGTCAACGACGTGGTCTGGGCGGCCGTGCAGTTCCCGGTGATGGGCGTGCTCGCCGCGTCCGGGGTCGACGAGCCGTGGCCCTACGTGCTGGCCTGGGGCGGAGCGGCGACCGTCGCCGCCGCGCTCGGGGTGGTGCAGCTGCACGCCCGGCCGCGGGTGGACCAGGTGGCGCACTGGGTGCGGGCCCACATCGACATCACCGGGTACCTGATGCTCGAGTACGTCATCGGCGCCGGCAGCGCGCAGGGCAGCATCCTGCTCGTCGGCGCCGTGGGCTCGCTGGACGACGTCGGCTCGCTGCGGGCCGCCCAGACGCTGCTCGGGCCGCTCGGCATCGTGACCGCCGCGATCCGCAGCTTCCTGCTGCCCGAGGTGTCCCGGCGCACCGACCTCGCTGCGCGCACCCGGTGGCGGCTGGCTGCCGCGGTGTCCGCCGTGGTGGTGGCCGGGTCGCTGGTCTTCGCCGGGCTGCTGCAGCTCGTCCCGGACGGCCTGGGCACCGAGCTGTTGGGGGACACCTGGCCGGGTGCGAGCAGCGTCCTGCTGCCGTTGTCGCTGGCGTCGGCGGCGGCCGGTGCGTGCATGGGCCCGGCGATCGTCATCTACGCGATGGGGCAGGCGCGGCGGACCTTCCTGCTGCACGCCTTCGAGGCGCCCCTGGTCATCGCCTGCACGGGCGGCGGCGTGCACCTCGGCGGCACGGTCGGCGCCGCCTGGGGCATGGCGCTCAGCATGACCGTGATGGTGCCGCTGTGGGCCTGGCAGCTGCGGGTGCTGCTGACCACCCCCGCCGCCCCGGACGAGCGGCCCCGGGACGGGCGAGGCCCCGGTCAGCGGACTGACCAGGGCCTCGGTGGGGTGAGTGACGGGACTTGAACCCGCGACATCCAGGATCACAACCTGGCGCTCTACCAGCTGAGCTACACCCACCATGCACACCGGGCGGCTGGCGAGAGCCGGCCCGGTGGACGCGCCAACGATACCGGAGGGGGTCAGCCCTCCGACGAGGCCGGGGTCGCGAGGGGTCCCGCGCCGTCCGGGCCGGTCGCCAGCATCGGGGCGAAGGCGGCGACCACGGCGCCGGACGCCGCCTGGGCCTGCGCGTTGTCCGGCCCGGGCGCGGGGACGAACAGGGTCTGCCGGTAGTAGGCCAGCTCCCGGATCGACTCCAGGATGTCGGCCAGCGCGCGGTGCGCCAGGCCCTTCGGCGGCTGGGCGAAGTAGACCCGCGGGAACCAGCGGCGGGCCAGCTCCTTGATCGAGGAGACGTCGATCATCCGGTAGTGCAGGTGGTCGTCGAGCTCGGGCATGTCCCGGGCCAGGAACCCGCGGTCGGTGCCGATCGAGTTCCCGCACAGCGGGGCGGTGCGCCGCTCGGGCACGAACTGCTTGACGTAGGCCAGCACCTGGGCCGAGGCCTCCTCCAGGGTGACCGCGGAGGCACGCACCTCCTCGGTGAGCCCGGAGCGGGCGTGCATCTCGGTGACCACCTCGACCATGCCCGCCAGGTCGGCGTCCTCGGCGTGGATCACCACGTCGAGGCCCGGGTGGAGCACGTTGAGCTGGGAGTCGGTGACCACCACCGCGACCTCGATGAGCTTGTCGGTGGCCAGGTCGAGCCCGGTCATCTCGCAGTCGATCCAGACCAGGTTGTTGGTTGCGCTGTCCGCCACGTCCCGGGACCCTACGCACCGCCGGTCGGCGGCGCTGGGCCGTCCGCCGCCGGCGGGGCGCCGCCGGTCGCAGCGCCCCGCCCGGGCGGACGTCAGGGCCGGTGCGGCGGACGGGCGCCGCGCAGGTGCAGCAGCGGCCGGCGGGGGGGCGCGGTGCCGGCCGCGGGTCCGCGGGCGGGAGGTGGGCGTGGTCGACGGCTCGGGGGCCGCGGGCGTCGTCATGCACCGACCGTGGACCGGCCCCCTTGCCGTGCACTGGCCGTGCGCTGACCGGGCGCTTGCCGCGGAGCTCGTCACCGTCGTCGGGAGCCGTCGCCGAGAGGGCAGACGCGGGCGCGCGCGGCCGGTAACTTCACCGCCCGGCACGGGGAGTCGATCACAGGCAGCGGAGACGGTCATGCGGTTCGGAGTGCTCGGCCCCCTGTCCGTCGTCGACGGGGACCGGGTGGTGGAGCTCGGCCCACCGCAGCAGCGCGCCCTGCTCGCCGCCCTGCTGGTCGACGCCGACCGGGTCGTCGACGTCGGGGTGCTCGTCGACCGGCTGTGGGGCGACCAGCCCACCAGCTCCGGCCTCACGTCGCTGCACGCGTCGATGTCGCGGCTGCGCAAACGGCTGACCCCCGTCGGCGGCCGGTCGCCGATCGTCACCCAGCACCCCGGCTACCGGCTGGTGGTGCCCCGGGCGGACGTCGACGCGCTGCACTTCACCGACCTGGTCGCCGCGGCCCGGCGGCTCACCGCCGGCGGGGCGGTGGCGGAGGCGCGGGAACGGGTCGAGGCCGCGCTGGCCCTGTGGCGGGGCGCCCCCTACGAGGACGTCCGGGCCGAGGTGGTCGGCAACGAGGTGACCCGGCTGCGCGACCAGTGGCTGGCCGCGACCGAGATGGCCGCCGAGCTCGACCTGGCGCTGGGCCGCTGCGCCGAGCTCGCCGAACGGCTGCCCGCCGTCCTCGCCGAGCACCCGCTCCGGGAGGGGCTGGTCGGGACCCTGATGACCGCCCTCTACCGGCTGGGCCGGCAGGCCGAGGCGCTCGACGTCTTCGCCCGCACCCGCGCGGAGCTCGCCGACCAGCTGGGCATCGACCCCTCGCCGGAGCTGCAGCGGGTGCACGGGCTGGTGCTGCGCCAGGACCCGTCGCTCGACCCGGCGCCGCGGCCGCCGGCGCCCGCCGCGCCCCGGCCGACGGTGCCGGACACCCCCCGGCGGCCGGTGCGGGCGCGGGAGGCCATGGTCGGCCGGGACGCCGAGCTCGACCGGTGCGTGGCGGCGCTCACCCGGGCGTTCTCCGGCGTGCCGACCACCACCGCGGTGTACGGGGAGGCCGGCATCGGCAAGACCCGGCTCGCCGAGGAGGTGGCGGCTCGCGCGGCCGCCCTGGGCGCCGACGTGGTCTGGGGCCGGGCGCTGGACCGGGGTGGCAGCCCGGCCTTCTGGCCGTGGGCGCAGGCGCTCACCGGGCTGGCCACCGCCCGCGGGCCCGAGGCGCTGACCAGGGCGCTGGCCGGCCGCGGCGCCGCGGCCGGTGTGCTGCTCCCGCCGCACCTGGCCGCCGCGGCGCATCCGGTCGACGACGTCGCCCCGGAGGCCGCCCGGCTGCGGCTGTTCGACGCGGTGACCGCCGTCCTGGAGGTGCTGGCCGCCGACCGGCCGGTCTGCGTCGTCCTGGAGGACCTGCACTGGGCCGACGGCGAGACCGGGGACCTCACCGAGTACGTGGCGTCCACCGCGCGCGGCGCACCGCTGGCGCTGCTGCTCACCGTGCGGGACCCGACGGAGGGCGAGACCGAGCAGGGGCGCCGGCTGCTCGGGGCGACGTCGCGGCAGCCGGGGGTGGAGCAGGTCCGCCTGCAGGGGCTCGACGTCCCGACCGTCCAGCGGTACGCCTCGGTGCAGCTGGGCCGGGACGTCGACGAGGCGGTGGCCGGCCGCCTGCACGAGCGGACGAACGGGAACCCGTTCTTCATCGCCGAGCTCGTCCGGCTCCTCGCCGACGAGCGGCAGGTGCACGGCCGCGCCCAGGTGGCCGTGCCGACCAGCGTCCGGGCGGTCCTCGAACGCAGGTTCCAGCACCTGGAGCCATCGGTGCGCACGATGCTGTCGGCGGCCGCGGTGATCGGCCGGGTCTTCGACGTCCGGGTGCTCGGCGACGTGCTCGGCACGTCCGCGGCGCACCTCGCCGACGGCCTGGACGCCGCCACCGCGGCCGGGGTGCTGGTGCCCGAGCCCGGCCGGCCGGGCACGTACTCCTTCCAGCACGCGCTGGTGCAGGAGGCGCTGCTCGTGGCCACCGGGCCGATGCGCCGGGCCGCCCTGCACGCCCAGGTCGCCGAGTCGCTGGAGCGGCGGCACCACGGCGACCTCGCCGAGGTGGCCGCGGTGCTCGCCCAGCACCACGTGGCCGCCGGCGCCGTGGGCGACCCGGAGAAGACCGTCACCCTGCTGCTCCTCGCCGCCGACACCGCCCAGCGCCAGTCCGCCCACCGCGAGGCCGAGCGGCTGCTGCGGCTGGCGCTGGAGACGGTCGCGGCCACCCCGGGCACGGCCGCGCTGACCGCGGAGCTCGAGGTGCGGGTGCGGCTGGGCTCGCTGCTGACGATGACGCTGGGCTACAACGCCCCGGAGGTGGTCGTCGAGCGGCGGCGGGCCCGGCAGCTGGCGGCCGAGGTGGGATCGGTCGACCACCTGCTCTCCGCGCTGTGGGGGTCCTGGGGCATC
This sequence comes from Modestobacter versicolor, assembly GCF_041028285.1. GTDB lineage: Bacteria > Actinomycetota > Actinomycetes > Mycobacteriales > Geodermatophilaceae > Modestobacter > Modestobacter versicolor_A. The sequence goes on from NZ_JABGDB010000001.1 coordinate 527,580, forward strand.
GCGCTGGTGTCCGGTGACCTGGCCGGCGCCGACGAGCTCGCCGAGGAGATGGGCCGGGCCGCGGCGCGGCGGGACGAGCCGACGCTGCTGCTCGCCCACCACCAGGCGCTCGGTCAGGTGCGCTACCACCAGGGCCGGCTGGCCGACGCCGCCGAGCACCTGGAACGGGCCGCGGAGCTGGCCGAGGAGCACGCGGAGCGGGTGCGGCTGGAGATCTTCCTGCAGGACCCGGGGTCGGTGAGCCGGGCGTGGCTGGCCACGGTGCTCGCCCTGATGGGCGAGGTGGCGGCGTCCGACGAGCAGGCGGCCCGGGCGCTGCGGATGGCCGAGGCGCTGGGGCACCGCTACACCGAGGTCTACCTGCGGATCCTCGAGGCGTGGCGGGCCATGTTCCTGCGCCGGGTCGGGGACGCGGTGACGATGGCCGGCGCCGGACTGGCGGTCGCGGAGGCCCAGGGGTTCGACCAGCTGGTCGCGTTCTGCCGCCAGCCGCTGGGCTGGGGGCTGGCGCACCAGGGGGCGCACGCCGAGGGCGTCGCCGAGCTGACCCGGGGGCGGGAGTTCTTCACCGCGCTGGCCGACGGGCACATGTTCAGCCACGTGATGCTCGGCGCCCTCGCCGAGGCCCACGAGCTGGCCGGCGACGACGCGGCGGCCACGGCGATGGCGGGCCGGTCGGTCGCGGAGTCCCGGCGCACCGGGGAGGCGTTCTACCTGCCGGCCGTGCACCTGCTGCGGGCCCGGCTGGCCGCCCGCGCCGGCCGGCCGGCCGAGGCGGTGGCCGAGCTCGAGACGGGGCTGGCGATCGCCCGCGCGCAGCGGGCCGGGCTGCTGGAACGCCGGCTGTCCGCCGAGCTGGCGGGGCTCGCCGCGGCCGGTGCCGACGGGGCGCCCGGTCGACACGCCGGGCAGGCGGCGCGTCCGCCCGGGGAGCCGGGGGTGCAGGGGGCGATGACGTAACGTCGGGCTGGTCCGCCGCCCGAGCCGCAGCGGCGCCGCCGTGGTCGGCGACCCCGCCCCGGGCACCGCCGGACCCGCCGCAGCCGCCGCCCCGTCCCTGGAGACCCGTTGCTGATCCTCACGCCGACGCCGTCGCAGACGGCCGCCGAGCGTGCGCTCTACGCCGAGCTCGCCAGCTGGGACACCGGCAGCGGTGTGCGCGGCGCGGTGATGGCCGCGCTGCCGCTGGTCGAGGGCCCGATGGAGCGGCGGCAGTCCGACGCGGTGCTGTTCGTGCCCGAGGGCGTGGCCGTCGTCCGGGTGGTCGAGGTGGAGCGGCAGACCGGCGTGGTCACCGCGAGCCCGGAGGGTGCCTGGACCATCGGCCCCGGCGACGGACCGGGCGACGTCCTGCAGCTCGACGGCGGCGGCTCCACCCCGCTCGAGGGCCTGATGCGGGCCGGCATGCACGTGGCCGTGACGCTGCGGAAGGCCGGCCTGGAGCCGGGCCGGATCGCCCGGCTCACCGTGCTCACCGGCACCGCGACCGGGCTGCTGCCCGCCGACGGCGACCTCGGCGAGGGCGACCAGGTGGCCCTGGTCGACTCCCGCTCGCTGCTGCTCGGCATCGGCCGGGCCAGCCGGTACGCCGGCACCGACAACCCCCGGCTCTGGACGACGGCCGACGTGCGTGCCGCGGTCGAGGCGCTGGGCGTCGCCGGCCGCAACCCGTCGGTCGAGGAGCTCAACGGCGAGGGGTTCCCGTACTCGCCGTACGTGCTGCGCCGTCCCGACCTGCTCACCCCGGCCGCGCTCAACGCCTCGCCGACCCGCACCACCGCCGCGCCGGCGTCCGGGCTCAGCACCTCCCCGCACCGGGTCTCGCCGGGGGGCCCGCTGGTCGACCCCGCGGCCGCCGCCCGGGTCGCCGCCGCCGCCGTCCAGGCGCAGGAGGAGGCCGAGCGGGCCGCCCCCGCCGCCCCCGCCGCCCCGGCCGCTGCGGTCGCCCACCAGCAGGCTCCCGCACCGGCTCCCGCGCCGGCCCCGGTCACCCGGCAGGCGGCGGTGCCGGTGGAGCTCCGGTCCGGCTCCTCCGGCGACACCCTCGCGCTCACCGGCGAGCCGGCCCCCCGTCCCGCACCCGAGGACACCGGCGGCATCGGCGGCCTCTTCAGCGCCGGCCCGGGCGAGGCGGCGGCACCCCCGCCGCGCGAGCTGCCCCCCGAGCTGCACCCCCGCCCGCTGGTGCACGCCACCCCGCCGCCGGAGCGCGACCCGGAGGCGGGCACCCCGCGCCGGAAGGTCGTGCTGCTGGCCGTCGTCGCGCTGGTGGCCGTGCTGCTCGCGGTGGGCCTGGGCACCTGGATGCTGACCCGCGGCGCCGACGACGACGGAGCCGGCGAGCAGGCCGCGCCGACCACCAGCGCGCCCCCGACCCCGACCGCGCCGGACACCCTCGCCGTCGGGGACACCACGGTGGTCGGCGGCACCACGTTCACCCTGCAGGCGCTGGAGTCCGCCGACACCTGCCAGGGCAACGCCTACAACGCGGTGGCCGACTTCTTCGCCAGCTCCGACTGCACCGGGCTGGAGCGGTCGCTGTGGTCGGCCGACGTCGGCGGCCTGCCCGCCGTCGTCTCGGTCTCCGAGGTGACCATGCCCGACGTCGGCAACGCCCAGGCGCTGCGGGCGCTGGCCGACACCGACGGCAGCGGCAACGTCAACGACCTGCTCCGCGAGGGCGTCCGCTTCCAGGGCGGCCCCGACCGGCTGTCCGGCGCCCAGTACGCCAGCGGGCAGTCCGGCACCACGGTCACCATCGTGGAGACCGCCTGGTCGGCCGACGAGGGCGCCTCCTCGGCGCTGGACGGGCTGGCCAGCACCGCCCTCTCGCTCACCGAGGCCACCGGCTCCGGCTGAGGGAGGTCCCGCCGTCCGCACCCGCGGACCGGGACGGGACCGACGTCAGACGGTCGCGGCCGCGACCGCCATCTCGGCCAGCAGCTGGGCCATCGCCGGGCGGGCGAGCCGCCCGGCGCTGTGCGGGGTGGAGTTGATCAGCCCGAAGACCGCGTGCGCGCGGGCCCGGCAGGCCGCGGTCGGGGTGTCGGGGTGCAGCCGGGCCAGCACCCCGACCCACTCCTCGACGTAGCGCCGCTGCAGCTGGCGCACCCGGCGGGCGTCGGGCTCGCTCAGCGCACCCAGGTCGCGGTCCTGCACGGTGATCAGGGCCGGGTTGTCCAGCGCGAAGTCGACCTGGAAGTCGACCAGCGCGCGCAGCTGGTCGGCGGGGGAGTCGCCGGCCGCGGCGATCCGCTCGGTCGCGCCGGCGAGCAGCCGCTCGCTGATCCGCAGCAGCATCTCGGCGAGCATCGCGTCCTTGCTCGCGAAGTGCCGGTAGATCGCCGGCCCGGTGACGCCGACGGCCGCGCCGACGTCGTCGACGCCCACCGCCCGGGAGCCGCGCTCGGCGAACAGTTGCGCCGCCGCCCGCAGGATCTGCTCCCGGCGGGACGGGTTGGCCGCGTCGCTGTGCAGCGCACTGTCCGGTTGCGAGCTCACCCGCAGAGGTTAACGACCGTTCACGCTGGACCGACAGTGTGAACGGTGGTTAACCTCACCCCGTGGACGCACCGGTGCTCCCCAGCGCCCCGCCGACCGACCCGGCGGGGGCCGCGCGCAACGCCGCTCGGCACAGCGAACTGGTCGCCGAGCTGGCGGGCGAGCTGGCCCGGGTGGCGCTCGGCGGTGGCGAGCGCGCCCGGCAGCGGCACGTGGACCGCGGCAAGCTGCTGCCCCGCGAGCGGGTCGACGCGCTGCTCGACCCGGGCAGCCCCTTCCTGGAGCTCTCGCCGATGGCCGCCCACGGGCTCTACGACGACGAGGCGCCGGCCGCCGGGATCATCACCGGCGTCGGCCGGGTGTCCGGCCGGGAGGTCGTCGTGGTCGCCAACGACGCCACCGTCAAGGGCGGCACCTACTACCCGATGACGGTCAAGAAGCACCTGCGCGCGCAGGAGGTGGCCCTGCAGAACCGGCTGCCCTGCGTCTACCTCGTCGACTCCGGCGGGGCCTTCCTGCCGCTGCAGGACGAGGTCTTCCCCGACCGCGACCACTTCGGCCGGATCTTCTACAACCAGGCCAACCTGTCCAAGGCCGGCATCGCCCAGGTCGCCGCGGTCCTCGGCTCGTGCACCGCCGGCGGCGCCTACGTGCCGGCGATGAGCGACGAGGCGGTGATCGTCCGCGGCCAGGGCACGATCTTCCTGGGCGGCCCGCCGCTGGTGAAGGCCGCGACCGGCGAGGAGGTCACCGCCGAGGACCTCGGCGGCGGCGACCTGCACTCCCGGGTCAGCGGGGTCACCGACCACCTGGCCGAGGACGACGCGCACGCGCTGCAGGTCGTCCGGCAGATCGTCGGCACGCTCGGCCCGCGGGAGACGCGGCCCTGGGACGTCGAGCCGGTCGAGGAGCCGCAGTACCCGGCGGAGAGCCTCTACGACGTCGTCCCGGTCGACACCCGCACGCCCTACGACGTCCGCGAGGTCATCGCCCGGCTGGTCGACGGCAGCCGGTTCGCCGAGTTCAAGCCGCTGTACGGGCCGACGCTGGTCACCGGCTTCGCCCGGCTGCACGGCCACCCGGTCGGGATCATCGCCAACAACGGCGTGCTGTTCAGCGAGTCCGCGCTCAAGGGCGCCCACTTCATCGAGCTGTGCGACCGCCGGAAGATCCCGCTGCTGTTCCTGCAGAACATCTCCGGGTTCATGGTCGGCCGCGACTACGAGGCCGGCGGGATCGCCAAGCACGGCGCCAAGATGGTCACCGCGGTCGCCTGCGCCCGGGTGCCCAAGCTGACCGTCGTCATCGGCGGCTCGTTCGGCGCCGGCAACTACTCGATGTGCGGCCGGGCGTACTCGCCGCGCTTCCTGTTCACCTGGCCCAACGCGCGGATCTCGGTGATGGGCGGGGAGCAGGCGGCCAGCGTGCTGGCGACCGTCCGCCGCGACGGCCTCGAGGCCCGCGGCGAGGACTGGCCGGCCGAGGAGGAGGAGGCGTTCAAGGCGCCGATCCGCGAGCAGTACGAGGAGCAGGGCCACCCGTTCCACGCCACCGCCCGGCTCTGGGACGACGGGGTCATCGACCCGGCCCAGACCCGCACCGTGCTCGGGCTCGCGCTCTCCGCGTGCGCCAACGCCCCCCTGGAGGAGGTCGGCTATGGCGTCTTCCGGATGTGAGCGCGAGCCCCGCGCCGGAGACGACAGGGAGCGAGCATCGCAGGGAGCGCCAGCGACCGAGGAGCGCAACGACCGCGGAGTCGAGCCGCCCCCCGGCTCAGACGCCGGCGATGCGGGGAGCGGTGGGGTCGGCGCCCTCGGGCAGCGTCTCCCGCTTCACGTAGTCCTCGATCTGCTCCACGTCGTGCGCCGAGCGGCGGACGACGGCCAGCAGGTCGCTCATCTTGCTGACCTCCTCGACCTGCTCCTTGATGAACCACTGCATGAACTGGTCGGAGGAGTAGTCGTTCTCCCGCCGGGCGATGCCGATCAGCTCGTTGATCTGCTGGGTGACCCGCTTCTCCTGCTCCAGGGCGAGGGTCACCGGGGCGACGACGTCGTCGAAGGTGGTCACCGGGCCGACGACGCCGGGGATGGACACGCGGGCGTCGGCGTCGAGCAGGTAGCGCACCATCATCATCGCGTGGTTGCGCTCCTCGACCGCCTGGTCGAAGAAGAGCTGCGCCATCTGCGGCATGGTCAGCTCGTCGAAGTAGACGGCGATCGCGATGTACTGGTGGTGCGCCGCGAACTCGTGGCCGATCTGCTGGTTGAGCTTCTCGATGAAGGCATCGGCGGCCATGGGTGCTCCTCGTTGCGGTGGGACGACGTCCTCCGAACGGTAGCGGGCGACACGCCCGGCGCGTGGACGGGTGGGGAAGGCATGGCTAACCTCACCTCGTGGGGAAGCCGGCCAAGATGCCCAAGAAGAAGTGCTGCGTCGACAAGCCGCGGTGCGGACGGTGCCCGTTGCGTGCCCTCGCGGAGGGCACCCTCCCGCCCGGGTACACGGTCAAGAAGCGCCGGCTGGTCAAGGCGGCCTGACCGCACCACCGCCCCCCGCGGGGGGTGCTGACGGTGTTCCGGACCGTCCTGGTGGCCAACCGCGGGGAGATCGCCGTCCGGGTGCTGCGCACCCTGCGGACGATGGGCATCCGCTCGGTCGCCGTGTACAGCGAGGCCGACGCCGGCGCGCTGCACACCCGGCTGGCCGACGTCGCCGTCCCCATCGGGCCGGCGCCGGCCGCGCAGAGCTACCTGTCGGTCGAGCGGGTGCTGGACGCGGCCCGGCGCACCGGTGCGGAGGCGGTGCACCCCGGCTACGGCTTCCTGTCCGAGAACGTCGACTTCGCCCGGGCCTGCGCGGCCGCCGGCATCGTCTTCATCGGCCCGCCGGTCGCGGCCATCGAGGCGATGGGCGACAAGATCCGCGCCAAGCAGACCGTCGCCGCGGCCGGTGTCCCGGTCGTCCCCGGCCGCACCGAGCCGGGCATGGACGACGACGCGGTCGCTCTCGCCGCGGTCGAGATCGGCTTCCCGGTGTTGCTCAAGCCCAGCGCCGGCGGCGGGGGCAAGGGCATGCGGGTGGTGCGCGACCCGGCCGAGCTGCCCGAGCAGATCGCCGGCGCCCGCCGCGAGGCCCGCAGCTCCTTCGGCGACGACACCCTGCTCGTCGAGCGGTACCTGGGCCACTCCCGGCACATCGAGGTGCAGGTGTTCGGCGACACCCACGGCCACGTCGTCCACCTGGGCGAGCGCGAGTGCAGCCTGCAGCGCCGGCACCAGAAGGTGGTCGAGGAGGCACCGTCGCCGTTCCTGGGCCCGGCGACGCGGGCCGCGATGGGCAGCGCCGCCGTCGACGCCGCCCGGGCGGTGGGCTACACCGGCGCCGGCACTGTCGAGTTCATCGTCGACGCCGACAGCCCGCGCGACTTCTTCTTCCTGGAGATGAACACCCGGCTGCAGGTCGAGCACCCGGTCACCGAGTGCATCACCGGGCTGGACCTGGTCGAGCTGCAGCTGCGGGTGGCCGCCGGCGAGCGGCTGCCGATCGAGCAGAGCGACGTCTCCCTCGACGGGCACGCCATCGAGGCGCGGGTGTACGCCGAGGACCCGGCGCGCGGCTTCCTCCCGCAGGCCGGTGAGGTGGTGGGGCTGCTCGAGCCGTACGGCCCCGGCATCCGGGTGGACAGCTCGCTGCGGGTGGGCAGCACCGTGGGCACCGACTACGACCCGATGCTGGCCAAGGTCGTCGCCTGGGGCCCGGACCGGGAGACCGCCCGCGCCCGGCTGGTCACCGCCCTCGGCGACACCGCCGTGCTGGGCGTGGTCACCAACACCACCTTCCTGCGCGACCTGCTCGGCGACCCCGACGTGGTCGCCGGCCGGCTGGACACCGGGCTGATCGAGCGCCGCGGGGCCGCGCTGACGCACGCCGAGCCGCCCCCGCCGCACGTCTACGCCGCCGCGGCGATGGCCCTGCTGCTGGAGGCCGAGCCGGCCGGCGCCGTGGTCGACCCGTGGGACCTGCCCGCGGGCTGGCGGCTCGGCGAGCCGGCCTGGACCGTGCGCCGCCTGCAGTCGCAGCGCGACGAGCCGGTGGAGGTCCGGGTGCGCGGGCGGTCCGGCGCCGCCCAGGTGCGCGTGGGCGGGGGCGAGCCGATGAGCGCGCGGGCCGACCGGGAGGGCGACCTGCTGAGCGTGACGCTGGACGACGTCACGACCCGGTTCACCGTGGTGCACGCCGCCGGCACCGTCTGGCTCGCCGTCGACGGCCACGTCGCCGCCCTGCGCGAGCAGGGGCGGCTGGCGTCCGCGGCCGGTGCGGTGGCCTCCGACGGCGCGGTGACCGCGCCGATGCCCGGCACCGTGACCGTGGTGCAGGTGTCCCTCGGCGACCAGGTGGAGGCGGGGACCCCGCTCCTGGTCGTCGAGGCGATGAAGATGGAGCACGTGCTGACCGCCCCGGTCTCGGGGACGGTCACCGAGCTCCCGGTGACCGCCGGCCACCAGGTCCGGCTGGACGAGCGGGTGGCCGTGGTGACCCCACCGCCGCCCGGCGAGGGGGAGTGACCGTGCTGGACTACCGGCTCGACGAGGAGACCGAGGCGCTGCGGAAGGTGGTCCGCGAGTTCGCCGTCGAGGTGATCGCCCCGCAGATCGGCGGGTTCTACGAACGCGACGAGTTCCCCACCGAGATCGTCCGGCAGATGGGCGAGCTCGGGCTGTTCGGCCTGCCGTTCCCGGAGGAGTACGGCGGCTCGGGCGGGGACTACTTCACCCTCTGCGTGGCGCTGGAGGAGCTGGCCCGGGTGGACAGCTCGGTGGCCATCACGCTGGAGGCCGGCGTCTCGCTGGGGGCCATGCCGATCTTCCGGTTCGGCACGGAGGAGCAGAAGCAGCAGTGGCTGCCCCGGCTGTGCGCCGGTGAGGCGCTGGGCGCCTTCGGGCTGACCGAGGCCGGCGGCGGCTCGGACGCCGGTGCCACGAAGACGACCGCCCGGCTCGAGGGCGACGAGTGGGTGCTCAACGGGTCCAAGGCGTTCATCACCAACGCCGGCACCGGGATGACCGACCTGGTCACCGTCACCGCGGTGACCGGCGCCCGTCCGGACGGCGGCAAGGAGATCTCGGCGATCGTCGTCCCGTCGGGCACGCCCGGGTTCACCGTCGGGAAGCGCTACGCCAAGGTCGGCTGGAACGCCTCGGACACCCGCGAGCTGGCGTTCGACGACGTGCGGGTGCCGGCGGGGAACCTGGTGGGGGAGCGCGGGCGGGGCTACGCCCAGTTCCTGTCGATCCTGGACGAGGGCCGGATCGCGATCTCCGCGCTGGCCGTCGGGCTGGCCCAGGGGTGCGTGGACGAGTCGCTGAAGTACGCGGGGGAGCGGGAGGCGTTCGGGCAGCCGATCGGCCGCAACCAGGCGGTGCAGTTCATGATCGCCGACATGGAGGTGCGGGCCTCCACCGCGCGGCTGGCCTACTACCGGGCCGCGGAGAAGATGCTGCGCGGCGAGCCGTTCAAGCGCGAGGCGTCGATCGCCAAGCTGTACAGCTCGGAGATGGCGGTGGAGAACGCCCGGTACGCCGCCCAGGTGCACGGCGGCTACGGCTTCATGACCGAGTTCCCGGTCGGCCGCTTCTACCGCGACGCGAAGATCCTGGAGATCGGCGAGGGGACCAGCGAGGTGCAGCGGATGCTGATCGCCCGCTCCCTCGGCCTCGGCTGAGCCGGTGAGCAGTTCCGGTCGTCACCGGCGGCGTGTCCGCGCGTGTCGGCGACCGGAACTGCTCACTCGGCGGCTCAGGCGGTGACGTCGATGAGCACCTTGCCGACGGCGCCGTCCTGGACCGCCTGGTGGGCGGCGGCCGTGTCGGCGAGCGGGTGGACGTGCAGCGGCAGGCCGGCGTCCGCGCCGACCCGGACGGCGCCGTCCAGCACGGCGGCGTTGACGTCCTCGACGGCGATCTCCTTGGCCCGGCGCGGCTCGGTGTAGACGAGCACGAACTGCCAGCGGGCGTTGGGGGCCATCTGCGCGCGCACCGGGACGGTCACCTCGGCGCCGCCGTCGTCGGCGTACATCGCGATCGAGCCGTACATGCCGACCACCTGCGCGTCGATCGCGGCGTTGGTGGCGGCGGAGACCTCGACGATCGCGTCGACGCCCTGCGCGGCGATCTTCCGGACCTCGGCGACGACGTCCTGCCGCTTGTAGTCGATGACGTGGTCGGCGCCGGCCTTCGCGGCCAGCTGCGCCTTGTCCGGCCCGCTCACCGTGGCGATGACCGTGGCGTCGGCCCAGCGGGCCAGCTGGATCGCGGCGTTGCCGACGGCGCCGGCCCCGCCCTGGACGAGGACGGTGCGGCCGTCCAGCGTGCCGGGGCCGATCCGGTCGGGGAGGTGCTCGGCGACGGTCAGGCAGCGGTGCGCGGTGAGGAACGGGATGCCGAGGGAGGCGCCGAGCTCGAAGGAGGCGTCCGGGCCGAGGAGCACGGTCTGCCGGGCGGGGACCACGGTGTACTCGGCCGCCGTCCCGTGCGGACGCTGCCAGGCGGCCTCCCAGATCCAGACGCGCTCACCGACGAGCACCGGGTCGACGCCCTCGCCGACGGCGTCGACGGTGCCGGAGCCGTCCTGGTCGGGCACCTGGCCGCCGGGGCCGGGCTGGGCGGTGCTGCGGGACTTCCAGTCGGTCGGGTTGACGCCGGAGAAGGCCAGGCGCACCCGGACCTCGCCGGGTCCCGGGTCGGGGGTGGGGCGGTCGCCGAGCTGCAGGACGTCGGGACCGCCGGGCTGGCTGTAGAAGATGGCTCGCACGAGCCCTTCCTACTCCTGCCTCAGGAGGCCTGACGGCGCAGGCGGCGACGCTCGCGCTCGGAGAGGCCGCCCCAGATGCCGAAGCGCTCGTCGTTGCCGAGGGCGTACTCCAGGCACTCGGTGCGCACGTCGCAGCCGGTGCAGATCTTCTTCGCCTCGCGGGTGGAGCCGCCCTTCTCCGGGAAGAAGGCCTCGGGGTCGGTCTCGGCGCACAGCGCGCGCTCCTGCCAGCCCTGCTCGTCGGCGTCGAAGGCACCGAAGCCACCGAAGCCGGCCAGGCTCGGGTCGAAGACCTCGCCCATGCCCAGCACGTCGGCGCCGTAGGTCATCGGGGCGGCCTCGGCGGCTGCGGCCCGGTAGTCGTCCATCCACGTCACGTCGGCCATGGTCACGATGCGTCCCCCTGCGTCTCGGTTCGGCTGTCGTCACTCGGCGACTGCCGCGGGTCACCGTCGGTGACCTGTTGGGGGAATTACACGGGTGTCGTCCGGGCCGGTCAAATGTCCGCCGTGTTACGCCGAACCCCAGCAGTCACAGCTGTCCCGGACACCTCAGGAGTGTGGACGGGGACCCTCGACGCGCCGGTGGGTGCGGCAGGTGTTGCCGACGGGGGCCGACCGGTTCGTCCAGTTGGGGATGGGCTCCCGGTACCGGATCGGCCGCTGAGAGGGGCTTGTGCCACGCCCGTCCGTGTGCATGCAGCCGGCCGTCGTCCCGCGGTGGACCGGAGCGAGGAGCAGACCGCCCCGGTTCACCGCAGTAGCGTCGCGGGGTGCGCAGACCACGCCGGGCCGAGGTCACCGAGCGGGGGTGGTGGGCGGACACGGCGCTGGCGCTGGGGCACGCCGGCGTCGGGGTGGCCTACGTGGTGCAGGACGACGTGTCGTTCGGCCTGCTGTGGTGCACCCTGGCGATCGGGTGGTCGGTGCGGGCCGTGCTCGACCGGCGGCGCTGGCGGGCCGCCGTCCGAGCGGGCGCACCGGACGGCGGCTGAGCGGTCAGAGGCGGGCGAGCTCGCCGGCGAGCGGGGCCAGCCCCAGCGGGCCGAGGTCCAGCGCGGTGCGGTGCCAGGCCTTGAGGTCGAACTCGGCGCCGCCGCGCAGCTGGGCCTGCTCCCGGCAGGTCAGCCAGACCCGCTCGCCGACCTTGTAGACCGGCGCCTGCCCGGGCCAGCCGAGGTAGCGGTGCAGCTCGTCGACCCGCATCGCGTCCTCCATGTCGACGTGGGTGCGCAGGAAGGCCAGCGCGACGTCGTAGCTCCACCGGTCACCGGTCGCCCGGCCGGCCGGGACCGGCAGGTCCAGGTGCACGCCGATGTCCAGGACGACGCGGGCGGCCCGCAGCTCCTGGGCGTCGAGCATGCCGAGCCGGTCACCCGGGTCGTCGAGGAAGCCCAGCTCGGCCATCAGCCGCTCCGAGTACAGCGCCCAGCCCTCCGCGTGCCCGGAGCACCAGCACAGCAGCCGCTGCCAGCGGTTGAGCAGCGCGGCGTTGTAGACGGTCTGGGCGATCTGCAGGTGGTGGCCGGGCACGCCCTCGTGGAAGACGGTCGTCGTCTCCCGCCAGGTGGTCATGTCGCTGACGCCCTCGGGCAGCGACCACCACATCCGCCCCGGCCGGCTGAAGTCCTCGGTGGGGCCGGTGTAGTAGACGCCCTCGCCGGACGTCGGCGTCAGCCGTCCCTCGATCCGCCGCACCGGGTCGGGGATGGCGAAGTGGACGCCGTCCAGCGCGGCCACCGCCCGGTCGGCGGTCTCCTGCAGCCACGCCTGCAGCGCCTCCCGGCCGCGCACCTGACGGGCCGGGTCGGCGTCCAGCACCGCGACCGCGCCCGCGATGCCCCGCCCCGGGGCGATCGACTCGGCGACCGCCTCCTTCTCCGCCACGATCCGGGCCAGCTCCTCCCAGCCCCAGGCGTAGGTCTCCTCGAGGTCCAGGTCGATGCCGGCGTGGAAGCGGCTCTCCAGCGCGTACCGCTCGCGGCCCACCCCGTCGGCCTCCGGCGCCTGGGGGAGCAGGCCCTGCTCGACCCGGTCGGCGAAGCCGAGCAGCGCACCGGCGGTCTCCTGCGCGGCCCGGGTCAGGTCCCGGCCCAGCCCGGCCGAGCCGGACGGCGCGGCGGCGGTGAACTCGGCGAAGAAGCCCGGCCGCTCCGGCGTACCGGCCCAGCGGCGGGCGATCTGCGCGGTCAGCCGCACCTGCCGGGCCGCGGAGACCCGGCCGTCCCGGGCCGCCTGCTCCAGGCCGACCGCGTAGCCGTCCAGCGCGCCCGGGATCGCGGCGAGCCGGCGGGCGATCGTCGCCCAGTCGTCCTCGGTGGCCGTGGGCATCAGGTCGAAGGTCGAGCGGAACGCCTGCAGCGGGCTGTCGATGGTGTTCAGGTCGGCCTGCGCCCAGCCGGCCTCGTAGCGGGCCAGCTCGGCGCCCAGCCGCTCGAGCATGGCCGCGCGGGCCACCTCGTCGCGCCGGTCGACCGGGTCGGCCCGCTGCGCCGCGGCGATCGTCGTCCGCAGCAGGTCGGCGTGGCCCGCGTGGCCGTCGGGCGTGAGGTCGGGCCAGCGGTCCTCGTGCCCGGGGACGCCGATGTAGGTGGCCACCGCCGGTTGGGAGGCGGCGTAGTCCTCGACGAACCGGTCGGCGAGCTGGTCGAGGTCGGACGGCGGGCGCGCGGGCTCGGTCACCCCGCTCACGCTAGCCGTGGGCGGGGCCTCCGGGTCAGTCGTCGGCGCGGTCCGGCTGCGGCAGCAGGCTGGGCAGGTTGACCACGATCGCCTCCTGGCTGCTGCGGGCGATCACCACCACGGCCTCCTCGGCGTGCGGGTTCTCCTCGCGGTGCGGGGTGTACGGCGGGACGAAGACGTAGTCGCCCGGGCTGGTCTGCAGCCGCACCTCCTCGCCGTGCTCGGCGAAGACGAACACCGGGTGCCCCCGGAGCACGTGGATCGCGGTCTCCGAGTCGCCGTGGTGGTGGTCGCCCGAACCGGTGTGCGGGGCGACGTGCGTCTGGCCCATCCACAGCCGCTGGGCGCCCACGGTCTCCGCGGAGATCGCCTCCCGCCGGGTCATCCCGCTGGTCTGCGCGGTCTCGCCGGACACCTCTGCGGCACGGACGTGCCGCAGCGGCTGGTGCCAGTCGTCGGGGAAGTCCTCGTCGGTCACGGTGGTCCTCCGGTGCTCGGTCCGGCGCCCGCCCGGTCGGTTGCATCACCGCAGCTCATCCGGGGTAGCAGGGCTCCTGTCCGGTCGAGTGTCCTGCAACGGAGGAGGATGTCCATGAGCACGAAGGTCGAGGAGTCGATCGAGGTCGGCGTACCGGTGTCGACGGCCTACAACCAGTGGACGCAGTTCGAGGACTTCCCCCACTTCATGGGCGGGGTCCGGGAGGTCCGCCAGCTCGACGACCAGCGGCTGCACTGGGTCGCCGAGATCGCCGGCGTCCGGCGGGAGTGGGACGCGACGATCCTGGAGCAGGTGCCCGACCAGAAGGTCGCCTGGGCGGCCGTGAGCGGGGCCACCAACGCCGGCGCCGTCCGGTTCACGCCGGCCGGTCCGGGGGCGACCACGGTCTCGCTGACGCTGGAGTACGAGCCCGAGGGCGTCGTCGAGCAGGTCGGCGACAAGCTCGGCGTGGTCGGCCGGCAGGTGCGGTCGGACCTGGAGCGGTTCAAGGCCCTCATCGAGGACGCCGGCTACGAGAGCGGTGCGTGGCGCGGCTCCATCCAGCACGGCGTGGGCGCCGGCACCCCCGGTGTGCAGGACGCGGCGCTGTCGCAGGGCGACAGCGGCAAGGCCGGGATGTCGGCGAAGAGCGTCATCGCCGGGGTGGCCGCGGTCGCTGCCGCCGGAGCTGCGGTGGCCGCCACGCGCGGTGGCTCGGAGTCGGACGCCGCGGACGTCCCGCCGCCCGCCCAGCCCGTCGAGGTGCCGGGCGAGGTCCCGGCCGAGGTGCCCGCCGAGGTGCCGGTGGCCGTCGTCGACCAGCCGCCGCCGGACCAGGTCCGGGACGGCGTGCTGCTCGAGGCGTCGGAGGCCGAGGGGTACGACGCCCCGGGCACGACCGAAGGGGTCGAGACGGCGCACCGGGACGACGGCGACGACCCGATGATCGCGGGCGGCAGCCGCTGAGCTGCGCGGCCGGCCGGGGGCGGACGTCGTCCCCGGCCGGCTGCGGCGGCGGTCAGGCCGCGGGCGGCACCGCGACCGGCGCCGCCGACAGCGGCCCGGTCGGCAGCAGCCGGCGGCGCAGTTCGAAGGCGGGCATCGTGCGGTGCACCAGCGGCCCGATCGCCAGGGCGTAGAGCAGCGTGCCGACGCCGACCGTGCCGCCCAGCAGCCAGCCCACCGCGAGCACCAGCACCTCGATCGTCGTCCGCACGACCCGCACGGAGTGGCCACGGGCGGCGATGCCGGTGGTCAGGCCGTCGCGCGGGCCGGCGCCCAGCCCGGCCCCGATGTAGGCGCCGGTGGCCAGCCCGTTGACCAGCACCCCGGCCAGCAGCAGCGGGATGCGCCACCCGAGCGAGTCGGGCGCCGGCAGCACCGCGAGCGTGGCGTTGATCGACAGCCCGACCAGGACGACGTTGCACAGCGTGCCCAGCCCAGGGCGCCGGTGCAGCGGCAGCCAGAGCAGCAGCACCACCGCGCCCACCAGGATCGAGCCGGTGCCGACCTCGATGCCCAGCACCCCGGCCAGGCCCTGGTCCAGCACGCCCCAGGGCATCTGCCCGAGCCCGGCCTGCAGCATCATCCCGACGCTGGCGCCGTAGACGACGAGGCCGGCGAGCAGCAGGGCCACCCGGGCCGGTCGCCGGTCGGTGGGCATCGGGTCGATCAGGCGCATGGGACCACCCTCGCCGACTTGGCCCTGTCGAGACAGGGCCAAGTCGGCCACGATGGCCCGGTGCACTCCGACCGGCTCGCCGACCTGCTCGCCCCCTGGCTCGTGGGGGGCCGGGCCTACGCCGGGGTGGCCGCCGGGATCCGTGGCCTCGCGCTGGACGGCCGGTTGTCGGTGGGGGCCCGGGTGCCCTCGGAGCGGCAGCTGGCCGCGGCGCTGGGGGTCAGCCGGACGACCGTGACCGCCGCCTACGACGTGCTGCGCAGCGAGGGCTACCTGGCGAGCGCGGCCGGCGCCGGGAGCCGGGTGACCCTCCCGTCGTCGGCGCCGGTCCGCCCGGACGCCGATCCAGGGGAGCCGACCGTCGTCCGCGACCTCACCGTCGCGGCGTCCCCGGCGCCCGCGCAGCTGCTGGACGCCGTCGCTGCGGCCACCGCCGACCTGCGCCCGCTGCTGGCCGGCCACGGGCTGCACCCCTACGGACTGCCCGCGTTGCGCACCGCGGTCGCCGCGCACCTCAGCGGCCGTGGCCTGCCCACCGAGCCGGAGCAGGTGCTGGTGACCAACGGCGCGCTGGCGGCCTGGGACCTGCTGCTGCGCACGGTCACCCGGCCTGGTCAGCGGGCGCTGGTCGAGCAGCCCACCTACCCGGCGGCGCTGGACGCCGTCGCGGCCAACCACCTGCGCCCGGTCGCCCTGCCGGTCGGCGTCGAGGGCTGGGAGCTGCCGGTCGCCGCGGCGCACGTCGCGCTGGTGACCCCGGACGGGCAGAACCCCACCGGCCTGCTGGCCGACGACGCGCAGCGCCGGGCGTTGCTGGCCGCGCTCGACGTCCCGGTGGTGGCCGCGGACGAGACGTTCGCCGAGCTCGTGCTCGACGGAGCGCGGCCGACCCCGCTGGCCGCGCTGGACCGCCGGGTGGTGACCCTCGGGTCGATGAGCAAGGCGTACTGGTCGGGGCTGCGGGTGGGGTGGGTGCGCGCCGACCCGTCGCTGCTGGCCCGGCTGGCCCAGGTGCGCGGCACGGTCGACCTGAGCAGCCCGGTGCTGGAGCAGCTGGTCGCCGTCCGGCTGCTCGCGGTCGCCGACGAGGTGCTGGCCGACCGGGTCGCCTGGCTGACCGCCGCCCGGGACGCGCTGCTGGCCGCGCTGGCGGCCCGGCTGCCCGACTGGCGGGCCGTCCGGCCGCGGGCCGGGTCGATGCTGTGGGTGCTGCTGCCCGGGCAGAGCTCCACCCGGCTGGCCGCCCACGCCCTTGACCTCGGGCTGCGGGTCACGCCGGGGCCGCGGTTCACCGTCGACGGCACCGCGGACCGGTGGCTGCGGCTGCCGCTGAGCGTGCCGCCGGAGCTGGCCGACGAGGTGGCCGCGGTGCTGCAGGCGGCGTGGGAGCGCACCGTGGCCGGCACCGACAGCCGCCGCATCCCCTCCCGCTGGACGGCGTGAGCGGGCTGGCCTTTGATCAGGTCACCTGATCAAAGGCCGTCCTCCCGCATCAACGCTGGTGCAGGAGGACGGCCTCTGGTGCAGGGGGACGACGGGTCAGACCAGCTTGAGGGTGAGCGCCCGGCGGCCGGCGTCGGAGCGGGCGGTCGCCATCCGCTCCTCGCTCGGGGTGCCGTAGTCCGTCGTCCGCTGCCGGGCCGGGCGGCCGATCGCGGCGGCCATGGCCTCCAGCTCGGCGATGGTCTTCAGCGACCCGTTGCCCGAGCCGGCCATCCGGCTGATCGTCTCCTCCATCAGCGTGCCGCCCAGGTCGTTCGCGCCGCCGTCCAGCATCGCCTGGGTGCCGGTGTCGCCGAGCTTGACCCAGGAGGTCTGGATGTTGTCGATCCGGCCGTGCAGCAGCAGCCGGGCGACGGCGTGCACCGCCCGGTTCTCCCGGTTCGTCGGCCCGGGACGCGCGACCCCGGCCAGGTAGATCGGCGCGTTGTGGTGCACGAACGGCAGCAGCACGAACTCGCGGAAGCCGCCGGTCCGGTCCTGCAGCCGGGCCAGCGTGCGCAGGTGGGCGACCCAGTGGGCGGGGGTGTCGACGTGGCCGTACATCATCGTCGAGGTCGTCGGCAGCCCCACCGAGTGCGCCGTCTCGACGATCTCCAGCCACGTGGCGGTCGGCAGCTTGCCCTTGGTGAGCACCCAGCGGACGTCGTCGTCGAGGATCTCCGCCGCCGTGCCGGGCAACGAGTCCAGACCTGCCTCCTTCGCCGCGACCAGGAAGTCGCGGAAGGACAGCCCGGTGCGCGCCGACCCGTTGACGATCTCCATCGGCGAGAACGCGTGCAGGTGGATGTCGGGACGGCGGGCCTTCACCTGGCGCGCCAGGTCGAAGTAGGCGGTGCCGGGCAGGTCGGGGTGGATGCCGCCCTGCATGCAGATCTCGGTCGCGCCGCCGGCCCACGCCTTGTCGACCCGGTCGCCGACCTGGGCCATCGACAGCGTGTAGGCGTCGGCGTCGGTGCGCCGCTGGGCGAAGGCGCAGAAGCGGCAGCCGGTGTAGCAGACGTTGGTGAAGTTGACGTTCCGGTTCACCACGTAGGTGACGTCGTCGCCGTTGACGTCGCGGCGGACGGCGTCGGCCAGTGCCGCGAGCGCCTCGAGGTCCGGCCCGTCGGCGCCCAGCAGCGCCAGGTACTCCGCGTCGCTCAGCCCGGCGGGGTCGGCCTCGGCGTGCCGCAGCGCGGCGTGCACCGCCGGGTCGCCGGCGGCGATCGCGGTGGAGTGCCCGTCGCGGGCGCTCTCGGTGCGCGACCGCAGCTCGGCCCAGTCGCCGTAGACGGCGTCGAAGTCGCTGCGCCGGTCACCGGTGCGGCCGATCGTGTCGACCTCGACGTGCAGCTCGGTGCGGCCGGAGGACGTCCAGGCCTCGTCGGGTTCCTGCCAGGGCAGGCCGACCGGCAGCCGGCCCTCCACGGCGAGCCCGTCGGGTCCGGCGAGTGCGAACACGTGCGGACGCACGCGGGGGTCCAGCCACGGCTCGGGCTGCAGCACAAATCCGGGCTGCGCGGCCAGCCGCTCGCGGAGGGTGAAGCCGGCCTCGGCGCTCAGCGCGGCGAGCTTGTCGATGTTGGGCCAGGGCCGCTCGGGGTTGACGTGGTCGGGGGTCAGCGGGCTGACCCCGCCCCAGTCGTCGACGCCGGCGCGCAGCAGCAGTCCGAGCTCGGTGGAGTCGCTCAGGTTGGGCGGTGCCTGCACGCGGGCGGCCGGGCCGAGCAGCAGCCGGGTGACGGCGACCGCGGCGACGTACTCCTGCAGCTCCAGGTCGTCGTGGGCGGCCATCGCCGTCCGCGGCTTGGCCCGGAAGTTCTGCACGATCACCTCCTGCACGTGCTGGTGCCGCCGCGCCGACGCGCGGATCTCCAGCACGGCATCGACCCGCTCGGCGTAGTCCTCGCCGATGCCCAGCAGCACCCCGGTGGTGAACGGGACCGCGGAGCGGCCGGCGTCCTCCAGCACCCGCAGCCGGATGGCGGGCTCCTTGTCCGGCGAGCCGAAGTGCGGGCCGCCCTTCTCCGACCACAGCCGGGTGGCGGTCGTCTCCAGCATCATGCCCATCGACGCCGCGACCGGCTTGAGCCGCTGGACCTCCTCCCAGCTCAGCACGCCGGGGTTGAGGTGGGGCAGCAGCCCGGTCTCCTCCAGCACCCGGATGGCCATCGCGCGCAGGTAGCCCAGCGTGGAGTCGAACCCGTGCGCCTCCAGCCACTCGGCGGCCACCGGCCAGCGGTCCTCCGGCCGGTCGCCGAGGGTGAACAGCGCCTCCTTGCAGCCCAGCGCGGCGCCGGCGCGGGCGATCTCCAGCACCTCGTCGGGGGACAGGAAGGGGGCCTTGCCCTGCGCGCGCAGCTGACCGGGCGTGGTGACGAACGTGCAGTAGTGGCAGCGGTCCCGGCACAGGTGGGTCAGCGGGATGAACACCTTGCGGCTGTAGGTGACCACGCCCGGCCGGCCGGCGGAGGCCAGCCCGGCGTCGCGCACCCGGGCCGCGGCGGTCAGCAGCCGGTCCAGCGGCTCGCCCTCGGCCAGGCCGCGGGCGTGCAGCAGCGTCTCGGCCTCGGTGGCGTCCAGCGTCACGCCGCGTTCGGCGCGGACCAGGGCACGGCGCAGGGCGGACTCGGACGGGGCGGGCATGGCGGCGCTCATCGCCTCCGACGCTAGTCCCGGCAGATGACAGCCGCGTTCCCCGGGCCGACCGCGGCCGTTGTGCACTCGATGCTGTCTCCCCGCGCCGGAGACCGCATCGAGTGCACAACGGCGGCCCGGGTCAGGGACGGCGGAGCGGGGCCCCGGTGCCGTCGGTCCAGCGGCCGCGCAGCCGCACCAGCGGGTCGCCGTCCGGGGCGAGCACCGGCACGCCCTCGACCGACAGCAGCACCAGCACGTGGCTGCCGGCGTCGACCACCGAGGACACCGTGCAGTCCAGGGCCGCCAGCGCGCCGTCCAGCACGATCGCCCCGCTCGCGGTCGCCCGCCGCCACGGCACCGACTCCAGCAGGTGGCGGGCCGAGGGGCGCCCGGCCGAGGAGAACCGGCTGGCCAGGATGCCGTGGCCGGCGCCCAGCACGTTCACCGCACACGAGCCGACCGCCTGCAGCACCTCGGCCGGGTAGCCCTCGGCGGCGAGGCCGATCGCCACGAGCGGCGGGTCGGCGGAGACGCTCATCAGCGAGGTGACCGTCGTACCCACGTCGTCGATGTCGTCCTGGACGGTCAGCAGCACCACCCCCGCTGCGTAGGAACGCAGGGCGGCGGCGTACTCCGCAGCATCGACAGGCACGGGGGTCAGTCGACCACGCCGACCTGTCGGTCTCCGCCCCCGGTCCGCTCCTCGCTCGCTGGCGCTCGCTGCGATGCTCCCGCCGGCGTCGATCGACCACAATGGCGGCGTGACCACTGCAGAGCAGACCTACGACGTCGTCGTCCTCGGCGCCGGATCGACCGGCGAGAACGTCGCCGACATCGCCGTCCGGGGCGGCCTCAGCACCGTCCTCGTGGAGAGCGAGCTGGTGGGCGGGGAGTGCTCGTACTGGGCCTGCATGCCCAGCAAGACGCTGCTGCGCGGCAGCGAGGCGCTCGCCGCGGCCCGGGCCGTGCAGGGCGCGGCCGCCGCCGTCACCGGCGAGCAGGACGTCGCCGCGACCCTGGCCCGCCGCGACGAGTTCACCCACCACTGGGACGACGAGAGCCAGGTCCAATGGGTCGACGGCGCCGGCATCGCGCTGGTCCGCGGGCACGGCCGGCTGGCGGGGGAGAAGCGGGTCGTCGTCACCCAGGCCGACGGCAGCGAGCTGGTGATCGTCGCCCGGCACGCCGTCGCCGTCTGCACCGGGTCGCGGGCCGCCGTCCCGCCGGTCGACGGGCTGCCCGACGTCGCGCCGTGGACCCCGCGGGAGGCCACCAGCGCCAAGGAGGCCCCGCGCCGGCTGCTGGTGCTCGGCGGCGGCTACGTGGGCTGCGAGATGGCCACCGCGTGGCAGCAGCTGGGCTCCTCGGTGACCCTGCTGCAGCACGGCGACCGGCTGCTGCCGCACCTGGAGCCGGCCGCCGGCCAGGCGGTCGAGGCGTCGCTGCGGGCGCTGGGCGTCGACGTCCAGCTCGGCACCGAGGTGCGCTCGGCCCGGCGCGAGGGCGACGAGGTGGTGCTCGCCTGCTCGCACGACGAGGTGCGTGGCGACGAGGTGCTGGTCGCGGCCGGCCGGCGGGCCAACTCCGACGAGATCGGGCTGGAGACCGTGGGTCTGGAGCCCGGCGGGTACCTCGAGGTCGACGAGTCGCTGCAGGTTCCCGGGCGGTCGTGGCTGTACGCGGTCGGCGACGTCAACGGCCGCCAGCAGCTCACCCACATGGGTAAGTACCAGGCCCGCCAGGCCGGCAACGCGATCGTCGCGCGGGCCCGCGGCGAGCAGCCCGACCTCTCCGACTGGTCGCCGTACGTGGCCACCGCCGACCGGCTGGCCACGCCCAGCGTGGTCTTCACCGACCCGCAGGTCGGCGCGGTCGGGCTGACGTCGGCGCAGGCCGCCGAGCAGGGGCTGCCGCACCGGGTGGTCGAGTTCGCGATCGGCAGCGTGGCCGGCGCCTCGGTCTTCGCCGACGGCTACAGCGGGACGGCGATCGCGGTCGTCGACACCGACCGCGAGGTGCTGCTCGGCGTCACCTTCGTCGGCCCCGGGGTCGCCGAGCTGCTGCACTCGGCGACCATCGCGGTGGTGGGCGAGGTCCCGATCAGCCGGCTCTGGCACGCCGTCCCGTCGTACCCCACGATCAGCGAGGTGTGGCTGCGCCTGCTCGAGACCTACCGGGGCTGAGGCGTGCACGACGGCAAGCGCATCGGCCTGGTGCTGCACCCGGTCCGAGACTGCTCCGGGGCGGCCGCGCGGGTCGCGGCGTGGACCACGACGCACGACGTCGAGCTCGTCGCCGGCGCGGACGACGTCGACCGGCTGTCCCTGCAGGGCGTCACCCCGGTGGACGTCGAGGAGCTGGCCACCAGCGTCGACGGGCTGATCGCGCTCGGCGGTGACGGCACGCTGCTCGGCGCGATGCGGCTGGTCGCGGCCGCCCCGGTGCCGGTCCTCGGGGTGAACTTCGGCCGGCTCGGCTTCCTCACCGAGGTCGAGGCCCGCGAGCTGGACTCCGCGCTGACCGCGATGGCCGAGGGGCGCTCCACCGTCGAGCCGCGCAGCTGCCTGGTCGTCCGCGGCCCGGGCTGGGAGGCGGTCGCCTTCAACGACGTCGTGCTGGCCCGGGTGCCCGGTCAGGGGCAGGTCGAGGGGGTGCTGTCGGTCTCCGGACGCCGTTACGGCCGGTACCGCTGCGACAGCCTCATCGTGTCCACCCCGATGGGCTCGACGGCCTACAACTACGCCGCCGGGGGGCCGGTGATGAGCCCAGGCGCCGAGGGCTTGCTGGTCACCCCG
Organism: Modestobacter versicolor; assembly: GCF_041028285.1. GTDB lineage: Bacteria > Actinomycetota > Actinomycetes > Mycobacteriales > Geodermatophilaceae > Modestobacter > Modestobacter versicolor_A. The sequence continues at coordinate 549,651 of NZ_JABGDB010000001.1, forward strand.
TCGGCCCCGATGAGCGGGATCAGCCGGACGATCATGGTCGGTCCGGTCGAGCCGCTGTCGCTGGAGATCACCGCCGGGCGGCCGGCGATGGAGGTCGACGGCGTCCACTCCGGCCAGTGCGGGCCCGGCGACGTCCTCGAGGTCACCACCCGCCCGGACGCCGGGCTGCTGGTGCGGATCGCCGACTCGCGGGCGGCCGACCGCAGCCGGGTGAAGCTGTCGCTGCTGGACCTGCCGCTGCTGCCCGACGAGCTGGTCGAGCTGGTGCCCGACGAGCTGCGCCCGCCGCCGGCGCCGCAGCCCACCCAGGTCGACTGACCGGGGCTGTCGATCCGGCCGGGGTCCGTTCGTCCAGTGGGTGAGAGCCGGCGACGGGCCGGCTCCCGACCAGAGGAGCACCCGATGACCCAGTACCTGCTCAGCGTCGTCACCCCCGCGGAGGGCGGCGAGCCGCCGACCCCCGACGAGCTCACCGCGATCATGTCCCGGGTCGAGGCGGTGCAGACCCGGGTCCGCCAGGCCGGCGCGTGGGTGTTCGCCGGCGGGCTGGCGGCGCCGTCGTCGGCCACCGTGCTCCGCCCGAAGGGCGACGAGGTCCTGCTGGTGGACGGCCCGTTCGCCGAGGGCAAGGAGTACCTCGGCGGGCTGTCGGTCATCGACGTCGCCGACCTCGACGAGGCGCTGCGCTGGGGCCGGGAGTTCGTCGCGGCCATCGGGCTGCCGATCGAGGTCCGGCCCTTCGAGTGGTGACCGAGCCCGCGGTCGAGCAGGTGTTCCGCGAGCAGTACGCCCGCGCGGTCGCCGTCCTGGTGCGGGTGTTCGGGGACGTCGACGTGGCCGAGGAGGCCGTCGCCGACGCGTTCACCACGGCGGTCCAGCGCTGGCCGGAGGACGGCGTCCCGCCCAGCCCGGCCGGCTGGATCATCACCACCGCCCGGCACCGCGCGATCGACCGGCTGCGCCGCGAGGGCTCCCGCGCCGACCGGTACGCGCAGGCCGCGCTGCTGCACGCCGCGGCGGAGCCGGTCGACCGCGGCCCGGTGGCCGACGACCGGCTCCGCCTGGTGTTCACCTGCTGCCACCCGGCGCTGTCCCCGCCGGCGCAGGTGGCGCTGACCCTGCGGCTGCTCGGCGGGCTGACCACCGCCGAGATCGCGGCGGCGTTCCTGGTGCCCGAACCGACGATGGGCCAGCGGCTGGTGCGGGCCAAGGCGAAGATCCGGGCCGGCCGGATCCCCTACCGCGTGCCGACGGCGGCCGACCTGCCCGCGCGGCTCGGCTCGGTGCTGGCCGTGGTCTACCTGGTCTTCACCGAGGGCCACACCGCCACCGGCGGCGACCAGCTCGCCCGGGCGGACCTCTGCGCGGAGGCGGTCCGCCTGGGCCGGCTGCTGCACGAGCTGATGCCCGACGAGCCGGAGGTGATCGGCCTGCTCGCGCTGATGCTGCTCACCGAGTCCCGCCGGCCGGTCCGCACCACCGCCGACGGTGAGCTGGTGCTGCTGGCCGACCAGGACCGCAGCCGCTGGGACGCGGCACTGGTCGCCGAGGGGCAGGCGCTGGTGCGGGACTGCCTGCGGCGGGCGCAGCCGGGCCCCTACCAGGTGCAGGCGGCGATCGCGGCGGTGCACAGCGACGCCCGCACGGCTGTCGAGACCGACTGGGCGCAGGTCCGGCAGCTCTACGACCTGTTGCTGGAGCTGACGCCGACCCCGGTGGTGGCGCTGCACCGGGCGGTCGCGGTGGCCGAGGTGGAGGGCCCGGCCGCCGGCCTCGCGCTGGTCGACGGGCTCACCCTCCCCGGGCACCTGGTGCACGCCGTCCGCGCCGACCTGCTGCGCCGGCTCGGCCGCCGCGAGGAGGCCGCGGCGGCGTACGCGGCGGCGCTGGAGCGGGTGGGGAACGCCGCCGAGCGGGCGTTCCTGGAGCGCCGGCTCGCGGAGCAGCGGGCCGCCGGGTGATGCCGGTGGTCCCGGGTGTGGGGGAGCCGGCGGCGGGTAGGAGGCTGTGATCCAGATCACGCCGGACGACGCGAGGAGCGACCATGCCCGAGGTACCGCAGCCGGTCACCGACAACACCATCAAGGTGCGCCAGCTGAGCCACTACCAGTTCAGCTGGACCGCGGGGGAGCCCGGCAAGCCCGGGACCTACACCCTGCAGCTCGTCCTCGACCAGGGCGCGTGGGAGGAGGTGCTCACGCTGGACCCCGACGACGCCGACAACCTGCAGGACCTGCTCACCAACACCGGCACCGTGCACTACGACGTCGAGCGGCGCGTGCTGCTGTTCGGCGTCACGCCGGCCGGCAGCTGAGGGAGGACCCCACTGCCCCCCACCGCTCGCGAGCTCGCGGCGGGGCCCTGCAGTGGGGCCATCAGGGGAGCGGGAACGGCTCGTCGCTCGGAGCTGGGAGGTCGCCGGCCACGGTGGCGGTGACGGTCATCGCGTCCAGCGTGGCCCGCCCGCCGAACAGCGACAGGAAGGCGGTGTCGGCGGCGTCCCGGCCGTGGCAGATCCGCACCAGGCTCGAGGTGGGGGCCAGCCGGGTCGCGTCCACGGTGCGCCACACGCCGTCCACGTCGGCCTCGACCACGGCGTGGAAGTCCATCGGCGACAGCCCCGGCGCGTAGACCGCCACCAGCCGGGCCGGCACCTCCAGCGCGCGCAGCAGTGTGACGGTGAGGTGCGCGTAGTCCCGGCACACGCCCTGGCCGAGCAGCAGGGTGTCGACGGCGGTGTCCACCGGGCGGCTCGACCCGGAGGTGTAGACCAGCCGTCGGCCCACCCAGGCCGCGACGGCGGCGACGAGCTCGGACCGCGGCAGCGTCCGGTCGAACTCCGTGCCGGCGTACCCCTCCAGCTGGTCGGACGGGCAGTACCGGCTGGGGCGCACGTACTCGGCCCACTCCGCCGGCGTCACGGTCCGCGGCGGACCGGCGGCGTCGACGTGCGCGGTGTAGGCGATCGTCGTCTCGCCGGCGGCGAGCTGCAGCCGGTGCACCCGGGCGCCCGGGACGGCGAGCTCCTCCGCGGCCACCGGCTGCCCGCCGGGGAGCACGGTCAGCTGCTCGGCGGTGGGTGCGGCCAGCGCGACCTGCAGCAGCGCGGTCGCCGGCACGGGGGAGGAGACGGTGAGCGAGCAGGCGACGTCGGTGCGCATGCCCGGTGAGTCTGCTGGCGGGGTGGCCTGCCCGGCCAGCCCACCGGCCTGTGCGCTCGGCCACGCGCGAGTGGTGCCGCCGCCACTCGAGCCCTGCCCACCGGGGTGGGCAGGGCTCGAGCGTGCCGGACCCCTCGTCCCTGCCGGTGAGCGCGCGTGGTGCAGTAGAGGGCGTGCAACCGGGGAGTGACCGTCGGACGTGGCAGCGCTACATCGCGCTGGGGGACTCCTTCACCGAGGGGCTGAGCGATCCCGCCGCCGCCCCGGAGGAGTTCCGCGGCTGGGCCGACCGGCTCGCCGGGCACCTGGCCGACGCGTCGCCCACCGGGTCGGTCGAGTACGCCAACCTGGCCGTCCGGGGCCGGCTGCTGCCGCAGGTGCTGGCCGAGCAGGTGCCCGTCGCGCTCGCGGCGGGGCCCGACCTGGTCAGCCTGGTGGCCGGCGGCAACGACCTGCTCCGCCCCGGCGCCGACCCCGACGTGCTCGCCGCCGACCTCGAGGCGGCGGTGGTCGCCTTCCGCGAGGCGGGCGCCGACGTGCTGCTGGCCACCGGCGTCGACCCGCGGCAGACGCCGATCATCCGGCGCACCCGGGGCCGGGTCGCGGTGTTCAACGCCCACCTGTGGTCGATCGCCGCCCGGCAGGGCGCCGTCGTCCTGGACCAGTGGGGCGCCTCGTGGATCCAGGACGCGCGGATGTGGGACCCGGGCGACCGGATCCACCTCACCGCCGAGGGGCACCGCCGCACGGCGCTGGCCGCGGCCGCCGCGCTCGGCGTGCCCGTCGGCGGGGACGACACCGACTGGCGGACGCCGCTGGAGCCTGCCCCGCCGCTGCCCCCGCGCGAGGTCCTGGCCCAGGAGTGGGCCTGGGTGCGGGGCTTCGTGCTGCCCTGGATCGGCCGCCGGTTGTCCGGCCGTTCCTCCGGTGACGGGCGGGCTCCCAAGCGACCGCAGCCGGAACCGTTGTGGGCTACCTTGTCGCCTGTGACCCGATCGTGACCTGAGAGCCCATCCGGTTCTGCCACACGGCCCGAATCCCTGTCGTTGCCTCACCCGCTCGACGACTGGGAGTAGTCATGTTCAGCAAGAGCGCCACCCGCAAGAGCTTCGTCGCTGCCGCCGCACTGAGCGCCGTCGTGGGCCTCTCCGCCTGCAGCAGCAACGACACCGCCACCGCTCAGGCCGCCGACGGCTCGAGCTCCAGCGCCTCCTACGGCCGCCCGGCCCCGGCCGCCACGGTGCCCGCCATCCCCGGCGGCACCACGGCCGTCGCCCTGGACGCCGGCTTCACCGACGCGCTGACCCAGCTGGGCCTGACCCCCGGCGTCCTGGGCGGCGCGACGCTGGACGGCGCCACCGGCACCGTCACCTTCCCGATCACCGGCGGCGCGGTCACCCTGTACGACCGTGAGAGCGGCTACCGCCCCTGGGTCCAGGGCACCGTGTTCCACGAGGGCAGCGGCCTGAGCCTGGCCGCCGGCGGCACCACCGTCGAGCTCTCGGACTTCACCATCGACCCGGGCAAGCCGGCCCGGCTCTTCGGCAACGTCTCGGTCAACGGCCAGCTCGCCGTCCCCAGCGCCCCGCTGTTCGACCTCGACGGCAGCACCCTGTCCGCCCCGAGCATGGACGCCGACGGCTCCGCGGTGCTCGACGGCACCACGGTGAAGCTGTCCCCGGAGGCCGCTGAGCTGCTGAACACCACGTTCGGCACCGACGCGCTCGCCGGCGGGTTCGTCATCGGCGCCGCGACCATCACGGTCGAGACGAAGTAGGCACCGAGCCCGCCCAGCGGGCCTGCTCGAGCCGACCGGCGCACCTGCCGGTCGGCTCGAGCCGCGTTCAGGCCCGGTCGCCCACCTGCGGCAGGTCGCCGGTGCTCGGCGGGCCGAGCCGCTGCTGGAAGGACTCCAGCCACGGCCGCAGCCCGGACAGGTCGCTCGGGTCGGCCGCCAGCGAGCGCAGGTCCCCGAGCTCGCCCGCCTTCCGCGGTTCCGGGACGGCGGACTCCGCCACCCCGTTGGCGGCGAGCAGCTCGCGCAGTTCCAGGAAGGCCCGGGAGGGACGGAAGACGGCGGGGTCGAAGTCGGGCGCCGCGGCCGCCGTCGGCCCCTCCGGCTCGTCGTCCACGGTCGGGTCGTCCCCGACCTCGTCGACGGCCTCGTCGGTCTCGTCGTCCGGCTCGTCGTCGGTCTCGTCGTCCTCGTCGGCGGCGTACACCGGCAGGTCGAAGGCCCCCCGGCCGTCGAAGTACGACGGCGACTCGAACGCCACCACCGACGCGTAGGGCAGCTCGGCGCCGGCCGGTGTGCTGACGTCGTCGGGCGCCACCAGGACGTCGGCCGCGGCCGGGAGCTCCCCGGTGACCGCCTCGGTCCCGCCCGTGGTCGCGGTCCCGGTCGTGGGCAGCGTGAACGCGTCCAGCTGCGGCACCGCGGCCGAGCGGAGCGAGGGGCCGGTGTCGGCCTCCGGTCCCCACTCGTCCTCGGTCAGGTCGCCCAGCCCACCGGTCGGGTCGACGGCGGGACCGGGGGCCGGCGCACCGACGTCGGCGGCGTCGATCGGCACGGAGAGCTGGTCGAGCTCCCGGGCCGGCAGCGGTGCGGGGCGGCCGAAGGCGTAGCCCTGGGCCATCGCGCAGCCGTGGTCGAGCAGCCACTTCGCCTGCTCGCCGTCCTCGATGCCCTCGGCGATCACCTGCAGGCCCATGCCCTGGCCGAGCTGGAGCAGGCCCTGCACCAGCGCGGCGGTGGCCGGCTGGGTGACGACGTCGGCCACGAACGACCGGTCGATCTTCACCGTGTGGATGGGCAGCCGGTGCAGCGCGGTGATCGCGGAGTAGCCGGTGCCGAAGTCGTCCAGCGCCAGGGTCACGCCGGTCCCGGTGACGGTGTCCACCGCGTTCAGCGTGGCGTCGGCGGCGAACAGCGCCGTCGACTCGGTGATCTCCAGCTCCAGCCTGTCCGGGGCGAGCCCGGACTCGGCCAGCGCATCGGCGACCAGCTCGCTGAAGCCGGGCTCGGCGAGGTGCCGGGCGGAGATGTTCACGTGCACCCGCAGGTCGGGCGCCCAGCCGGCGGCGTCCCAGCAGGCCTGGTGCAGCACCCACGCACCGAGCCGGGAGGTGAGCCGGTTGTCCTCGGCGGCGGACAGGAACGCGGCCGGCGGCAGCAGGCCCCGGGTCGGGTGCTGCCAGCGGATCAGCGCCTCGTAGCCGAGCAGGTGCTCGTCGGACAGCGCGACGATCGGTTGGTAGAACAGTCGCAGCTCGCCGGCCTCCAGCGCGTGCCGCAGGTCGGTCTCCAGCTGGAGCTGGTCGACGTAGCCCTCGCCCAGCGCCTCGTCGTGCACCTCGATGCGGCCGCGGCCGCCGCTGGCCTTGGCCCGGGCGAGCGCGCTGTGCGCCTGGCGCAGCAGCGCCTCGGGGGCCAGGTCCGAGCCCAGCGTCATGCCGACGCTGGCGGACAGCGTGATCTCCCGGTCGTGCACGTGGAAGGGCTCGTCGAGCACGCCGAGCAGCCGGTCGGCCAGGGTGCGCAGCGCCTCGACGTCCTCGACCTCGTCGGCCAGCACGAGGAACTCGTCGGCCCCGAAGCGGACGGCGGTGTCCTCGACCCGGGTGCTCCAGCGCAGCCGGTCGGCCACCTGGCACAGCAGCTGGTCCCCGCCCTCGTGGCCGAGGGAGTCGTTGACCGCGGTGAACCGGTCCAGGTCCAGGTGCAGCAGGCCGACCAGCGTGCCCCGGCGCCGGGAGGCGGACAGGGCGTGCTGCAGCCGCTCGGACAGCGCGCGGCGGTTGGGCATGCCGGTGAGCGGGTCGGTGAACGCCCGGCGGACCAGGTCCTCCTCCACGCGGCGGCGGTCGGTGACGTCGACCATGGTGAGCACCACGAACTGCGGCTCACCCGTGGTGCGCCGCACCAGGTCCTGCGACTGGTGGACCCAGATGCTCTCGCCGTCCGCGCGGCGCAGCCGGCGCTCGCCGACCACCTCCAGCTGCGGGTCCAGCAGCGGCGTGCCGGGCTGGTGCTCGGCGGCGCGGTCCTCCAGCGGGACGTCGTCGGGGTGGGTGAGCAGGTCCAGGTGCCGGCCGACGAGCTCGGCGGACGTCCGGCCGGTCAGCTCGCACATCGCCGGGTTCACCACGAGCATCCGTCCGCCGGGGTCGACGACGGCCTTGGCGACGGGGGCGGAGAGGAACAGGGCGCGGAACAGCTGGCCCCGGTCGGCCAACAGCACATCGGCCGCGCGCAGCCGCGGCCCGGCAGCGCGGGCGGGCCCGGAGGCGCCCGACGACTCGGGGGCGGAGGTGGTCACCGGACCAGGGTCGCCCATCGGGGGCCCGCAACCCGGGAACCCGGGCCGAGGACATGTGTTCGTGCCGTCACTCCTGGTGACGGGTCGACCCTCCGGTCACACGCTTCTCGTTGTGCCACACCGGACGTGCCGCGCCCATGCCGACGGTGCCGCCTGCCGGCGGGACGCCGGGGCCCGGACGACGTCGCAGCGCGGGCCGTCGGCGGACCCGCGCGCCGGGAAGACCCGGTCGTGACCGAGGAGCTGCACCAGGCGGTCGACCGGGCGGCTGGTGCGGACCAGCCGCAGGCTGCGGCCGGAGGCGACCGCCAGGGCGTGGGCGCTGCTCAGCGCCCGCACGCCGCCGACGTCGCAGAACGTCACCCCGGAGGTGTCCACCTGCCAGCGCGGGGCGGGCCCGGTGGTCAGCACGGAGACGGCGTCGAGCAGGTGGTGGGCGGAGTCCCGGTCGAGCTCACCGGCCACGCGCACCGAGGCGCGGGCCAGGTCGACCGAGACCGACAGCGGAGCGACCTGCTGGGGACCGGTGGGGGAGGACGGGAGGACCACGGAACTCCTGGGGACGGGGGCGGGGGCGGGCGGCCGGTGGCGGGGTGCGCAGCGGGCACCTGCCGGCCACGCGATCGCGTGGACGGGCCGTTGTCCGACCCGGTCCCCGACCGTAGGCGCGGGGCCCGACGACACGCCAGGGCCGCCGGGCGGGGAGCGGCGGCCGGGCGTGTCGTCAGCCGGCGCTCACTCGGCGACGGTCACGCCCGGGGAGAAGGCGACCCAGCCGGCGAAGTCGGTGCCCACCCGGTCGACCGCGGAGGGCTTCAGGTCCGGGTAGCTCCACGCGCCGTCCTTGGTGGTGCCCTCAGGGGTGACGACGTCCCAGTACTGCGCCGCGCCCTTCCACGGGCAGGTGTAGGCGGTCGGGCTCTCGGTGAGCGCACCCGGGCTGATCGCCGACGGCGGGAAGTACCAGTTGCCCTCGATCTTGACGAGGTCGGACTGCGGGGCCTCGGCGACGACGGTCCCGGCCACGGTGGCGCGCATGTGCTGCTCCTCGGTTCGATGGGTGTCCCTCACCACACGCCAACACGGCCGGCCGCCGTCCTCATCCCGTGGGAACAGCCGGGCCCCCCGCCGACGCTGAGCCGGTCAGACCAACGAGAGGTGAGTGCGGTGCAGAAGCGGATCGGGTTCCTGTCCTTCGGGCACTGGCAGCCCATCCCCGGTTCGCAGGTGCGGACCGGGCGGGACGCCCTGGTGCAGAGCGTGGAGCTGGCGGTCGCCGCCGAGGAGCTCGGGCTGGACGGTGCGTACGTGCGGGTGCACCACTTCGCCCGCCAACTCTCCTCGCCGTTCCCGCTGCTGACCGCGATGGCGATGCGCACCAGCCGGATCGAGGTGGGCACCGGCGTCGTCGACATGCGCTACGAGAACCCGCTGTACATGGCCGAGGAGGCCGCGGCCGCCGACCTGCTCAGCGGAGAGCGGCTGCAGCTCGGCGTCAGCCGGGGCTCACCGGAGACCGCGCTGCGCGGCTCGGAGGCGTTCGGCTACGTGCCCGCCGACGGCGACGACGCCACGCTGGCCCGGGAGAAGACGGCGCTGTTCCTGGCCGCGATCAGCGGGACGACGGTCGTGGACGCGGACCCGCGCACGACCGGCGGCCCCGCCGGGCGGCTGGCCGTCCAACCGCAGTCCCCGGGTCTGCGCGAGCGGATCTGGTGGGGCTCGGGCACCCGCAGCACCGCCGTCTGGACCGCGCAGCAGGGGATGAACCTGATGAGCTCGACGCTGCTGGTGGAGGACACCGGGGTGCCCTTCGACCAGCTGCAGGCCGAGCAGATCGCGCTGTACCGGGCGGCCCGGGCCGACGCCGGCTGGGCGCACGAGCCGCGGGTGTCGGTCAGCCGCAGCGTCATGCCGATCACCACGGACCTGGACCGGCAGTACTTCGGGACCGGCCGGGACGGCGGCGACCAGGTCGGCGTCCTCGAGGGGGTGCGGGCCCGGTTCGGCAAGAGCTACGTCGGCGAGCCCGACCAGCTCGCCGAGGACCTGGCCAAGGACGCCGCCGTGCGGGACGCCGACACGCTGCTGCTGACGGTGCCGAACATGCTGGGCGTGGACTACAACGCCCACCTGCTCGAGACCGTCGTCCAGCACGTGGCGCCGGCCATCGGGTGGGTGCCGCCCGCCCTGCGCTGACCGGTCAGCGGGTCGGCATCGACCCGGTGCTGGCCAGCTCCTCGGCCACCTCGAACAGCTTGCGGTTGACGTGGCTGGAGGTCTCGACGAGCACGGCGAAGGCCTGGCTGGCGGTCAGCCGGTGGCGCTCCATCAGGATGCCCTTGGCCTGCCCGATGAGGTCGCGGCGGTCGATGGCCGCCCGCAGGTTGGTCTCCTGCCGGGCGGCCGACAGGGCGACTGCGGCGTGGGCGGCGAAGACGTCACCGACCGCCTCGGACTCGTCGTGGAACGCGTGCGGGGACTCGGCGAAGAGGTTCAGCGCGCCCAGGGTGTTCCCGTCGGTGAACAGCTGGAAGGCCAGCAGGCTGCCGACGCCGACCTGCGCCGCCCGCGCCGCGAACCGTGGCCAGCGGGTCTCGGTCCCGAAGTCGGGCACGAGGACGGTCGTCTGCTCCCGGAGCGAGTCCAGGCAGGGGCCCTCGCCTGTCTCGGTCTGCAGGGCGTCCAGCGCGCTGGCCCGGGCGTCGGTCGCCGCCTGCGAGGAGACCCGCCGTCCGCTGACCAGGCTCACGCTCGCCCAGTCGACGCCGGGCACGCTGCGCACGGCCGCCGCCGTGATCGACGCCAGCGTGGCCGGCACGTCGCCGTGCTCGTGCTGCAGGGTGCGGGCCATCCGCCCCATCACCGCGCCGAGGTCACCGTGGTCGTCCGGGGCGTGGGGCCGTCCGGTCGTCGAGCCCGCTGCTGAGGCCGTCATGCCGCGACGGTAGCCCGCGCGGACGACCCGGTCACGCGCTCGTGCCGACGGTCATCCGGCGAGGAAGCGCCAGGTCCAACCCCCGGCGTCCCGGGTGTACTGCAGCCTTCGGCTGGCCGCGCCGTCCCCGGCCGCCCAGAAGGTCAGCTCCCGGGGCTGCAGCCGGTAGCCGGCCCAGCCGTCGGCCTGCCCCGGTGCGGGGTGGTCCGCCGCCCACCGCTGCACCCGGTCGGCGCGCGGCAGCGCGGCCAGCTCGTCGGTGTTGCACCAGGCCAGCCGGCGCAGGTGGTCCGACCGGGCCGCCCAGGCCGCGGCGAGGGACTCCGCGCTGTCGGGCACCACGTCCCCGCGGACCACGAGCTGCCGGGAGAACCCCTCCCAGAGCACCACCAGGGCCGCCCGCGGGACGGCGGCGAGCTCGGCGACCTTCCGGCTGGTCGCGGAGGTGTGGAACGCGAAGCCCGTCTCGTCGAAGGCGGACAGCAGCACCGTGCGGGCGTCCGGCCAGCCGTCGGTGCCGACCGTGGCCAGGGTGGCGCGGGGCCGGTCCGGGTCGTCGTCGGCGGGCAGCCAGTCGCGGGCCAGCACCAGCGGGTCGGCCGGCGGGGTGCCGTCGGCGTGCAGGTCGAACACCCCGACCGCCGCGCTCACGAGACCGCGCCCTTGGTCGGGCCGTCGTAGTCGGGGTTGAGCTTGCCGGGGTTGAGCAGCCCGCGCGGGTCGGTGGTCCGCGCCGTCTCGAGCGTGCGGCCGAGCTGGAAGTCGACGTTCCACTGGTGCGGGTCGTGCACGCCCACGCCGAGCTCGCCGAGCGCCCGGATGCCGGCGCGGACCTGCTCGGGGCTGCGGTAGACGCCGGCGAGCATGCCGATCGGGCCGCTGTGCCCCATCTCCTGGTGCAGCAGCCCGCCCTCGTAGACCGCGTGCACCTCGTCGACCCGGTCGATCAGCGCGGCGCCGGCGACCTCCAGGTGGAAGTACACGCCCGGCGCGCTCTTCTGCAGCCACTCGATGGGGTGGTTGTAGCTGAGCATGCTCAGCGACAGGGCGGTCTGCGCGCCCTCGCGGACGTCCTCCACCCGGCCGCCGCCGGCCACCACGATCTCGCCGGCCCGCACCACGGTCCGCTCGTCGGCGATCAGCCGCACGCTCGCCCGGCCCTCGGGCAGCGCCGGGTCGGCCGGCAGCGCCGCGGTCATCTCCGGGGTGTCGGCCGACACCAGCCGCGGCGTCGGGTCCAGCGCCGCGAGGTCGCGCAGCACCGCCTGGGCGCTGCGGAAGTCCGGGAAGCTCGCGTACACCCCGCGCCAGTCCTGCAGCGGCTCCAGCCGCACGGTCGCCCGGGCGATGATCCCGGCGGTGCCGTAGTTGTGCACGAACCGCTGCGCCTCCTCGCCCTCGACGTGGACCAGCTCGGGCGACCCGGTGGCGTGCACGACGTCCAGGGCGGCGACGAACCCGGCGTCGTTCGTGCCGTGCACGAGGCTGCCGGTGCCGCCCGACCCGCCGGCCAGGAAGCCGCCGATCGAGGACTGCGCGGTCGAGGGGTACATCCACAGCTGCTGGTCGGTCGCGTGCGCCGCCCGCTCCAGCGTGACCATCGGCGTCCCTGCCTCGGCGGTGACGAACCCCTCGCCCACCTCGACGACGGCCCGCGCGCGCGACAGGTCGAGCACCAGCCCGCCGGCCATCGGGATGCCCTGGCCGTAGTTGCCGGTGCCCTTGCCGCGCGGGGTCACCGGCACCCCGAGCCGGACGGCGGCGGCGACGGCCTCGCCGACCTGCTCGGCGGTGGTGGGGAAGGCGACCAGGTCGGCCAGGCCCAGCGGCAGCAGCTCGCTGATGATCGGGCTCATCCGGCCGCCGTCCACCGAGGCCCGCTCGCGGGCGCGCAGCTCGCTGGTGACGTTGCGGGCGCCCAGCAGCCCGGTCAGCTCCGCCTCCAGCTCGGCGACGGTGGTGGACGTGGGAGGCGAGGCGGAGAGGGTCACGGCCCGATTGGAACGCCCGGCGGTTACGGCCGTGTGACCTCTTCGGGTCATCGGCGTCCCGGGCCGGATCCGTGTGCAGAATCCGGCCGGTGAGCTTCTTCTCCGACGTCGAACGCGACCTCGTCGTCGCCGCCCGCACCGAGCTGGCCGAGGGCGTGCTGGCCCTGGACCTGGTCGCGCACAACGGCAGGGACCTGCCCGCCTGGACCCCCGGCTCGCACGTCGACGTGCTGCTGCGGCCGGGCTGCGAGCGGCAGTACTCGCTGTGCGGCGACACCGCCGACCGGTCCCGCTGGCGGGTCGCGGTGCTGCGCGAGCCGGCCGGTCGCGGCGGCTCGGTGGCGCTGCACGACGACGTCCGGGTGGGGGACCGGCTGCGGGTGCGCGGGCCGCGCAACCACTTCTCCTTCGAGGTGACCCCCGGCACCGCGTACCGGCTGGTCGCCGGCGGCATCGGCATCACCCCGCTGCGTGCGATGGTCGCCGCGGCCGAGGAGGCCGGGGCGGAGTGGACGCTGGACTACGCCGGCCGCTCCCGGCGGGCGATGGCCTTCGCCGACGACCTGGCCGCCGCCCACCCCGGCCGGGTGCGGCTGCACGCCGCCGACGAGGGCGGCCGGCTCGACGTCGCCGCGCTGCTGGCCGAGCCGCGCGCCGACACCGCCGTCTACGTGTGCGGCCCGACCCGGCTCATCGACGCGGTGGAGGCCGCCGCCGTCTCCTGGCCGGCGGCGGCGCTGCACACCGAGCGGTTCGAGGCCAAGGAGTTCGGCGAGCCGGTGTGGCCGGAGCCGTTCGAGGTCGAGCTCGCGCTCTCCGGCGGGGAGGTCACCGTCGCACCGGGGCAGTCGGTGCTCGACGCGGTCGCCGGCGCCGGGGTCGTCGTCCTGTCCTCGTGCCGGGTGGGCACCTGCGGCACCTGCGAGACCGCGGTGCTGGAGGGCGCCGTCGAGCACCGCGACTCGGTGCTCACCCCGGCCGAGCAGGAGGAGGACACCGCGATGATGATCTGCGTCTCCCGCGCCGCCGGCCCCCGCCTCGTCCTCGACCTCTGACCCACCCCGCCCACTCCCACGCGTGGTTTCGCGCGTCTTCCCACGCGTGGTCTCGCGCGTCTTCCCACGCGTGGTTTCGCGCGTCTTCCCACGCGTGGTTTCGCGCGTCTTCCCACGACGGGGGGCGGCGGGCGGGGTCGTCACGCCGGCGAAACGGGCCGGGAACACGGGCGGGTGAGCCTGCCCCGGTGACCGCGCCGGCCTGCCCGAAGACGATGACGCACGGTCCGTGCGGCGGGGTCGCGGCCGACGGGGGCTGCGAGGTCGCCCCCGGACCCTGCGTGTTCCTCGACCGGCCGACGGTGCGCTGGTCCGGCGCCGACGGCCCGGCACCGCGGACGACGGTGCACCCGCTGCTGGCGCTGATGCGGCAGCGGCCGGTCGTGGTCGCCGACCTGCCCGCGGCGCCGCTGTCCCGGGAGTCGCTGGAGCGCAGCGTCGACGTGCTGGCCGGCACCGTGGACGCCGTCCTGCTGGGTGACTCCGGCGGCGCGCGGGTGCAGTTCCCGCCGGCCCACCGGGTCGCGCTGGTGCAGGCCCGCGGCGTGCCGGCCTGGGCCGGGCTGACCTGCCGCGACCGCAACCGGGTGGCCCTGGAGGGCGAGCTCGCGGCGCTGGCCGACGTCGGCGCGGCGGCAGTGCACTGCGTCACCGGCGACCACACGGCCCTCGGCGACCGCCCCGACGCGCAGCCGGTGTTCGACCTGGACTCCACCGAGCTGGCCGCCCGGGCCGCGGCCGCCGGGCTGCTGGTGTCGGTGGCCGAGGCGCCGGCCGGTCCGCCGGTGCAGCGGCGCCCGCACCGGCTGGCCGAGAAGGTCCGGGCCGGCGCGCAGGTCGGCGTCGTCAACCACTGCGGCGGGCCGGAGGTGGTGGCCGAGTTCGTCGCCGCCGCGGTCGCCGCCGGGGCCGACGTCCCGTTCGTGGTGTGCGTGGCCGTCGCGCTGGACGCCGCCTCCGCCGCCGAGCTGCGGCGCTTCCCCGGGCTCGTGCTGCCCGACCGGTACCTCGACGCCGTCGAGACCGCCCGCGACCCGGCCCGCGCCGGGATCTCCGCCGCGGTCTCCCTCGCCGAGGCCCTGCTGTCCATCCCGGGGGTGCGCGGCGTCGACCTGTCCGCCGTGTCCCCGCCGGGGCGTGAACTCACCACGGCCGGTGCGCTGGCCACGATCGGGAGGGCCCTCTCATGAGCCTGCTGCTGCAGTCCGCCACCGACCTGGACGGCCGCCGGGTCGACGTCCGGGTCGACGGGGACGTCGTCGTCGCGGTCGCCCCCGCGCTGCCGGTCCGGCCGGACGACGACGTCCGCGACCTCGCCGGGCACCTGCTGCTGCCGGCGCCCGCCGAGCCGCACGCCCACCTGGACAAGGCGCTGACCAGCCACCGCGCGCCCAACCGGACCGGTGACCTGGCCGGGGCGGTCACCGCGATCCGCGAGATCGCCGCCGACTTCACCCACGCCGACCTCGTCGAGCGGGCCACCCGCGCGGCGCTGGAGTACCTGGCCAACGGCACCACCGCGATCCGCACCCACGCCGACGTCGGCGCCCACTCCGGCACCCGGCACGTGCGGGCGCTGGTCGAGGTCCGGGAGGCGCTGGCCGGGCTGGTCGACGTCCAGGTGGTCGCGCTCGCGTCGTCCCCGTGGACGCCCGAGGAGGCGGTGGACAACGCGCGGCTGCTCGAGGAGGCCGTCGAGATGGGGGTCGACCTGGTCGGCGGGGCGCCGCACATGTGGCCCGACCGCGACGCCGGGCTGCAGCTGTCCTTCGACGCCGCCGTCCGGCACGGCCTGCCGCTGGACCTGCACACCGACGAGACGCTCGACCCCACCGCGCAGGGGCTGCTCGCGCTCGCCCGGCGGGTGCTGGCGACCGGCTTCGACGCCGGCGCCACCGCCAGCCACTGCGTCAGCCTGGGCGTGCACCCGCTGGCGGTCGCCCGGGCGACCGCGGCCGAGGTCGCCCGGGCCGGCGTCGGGGTGGTGGCCCTGCCGCAGACCAACCTCTACCTGCAGGGCCGGGACGTCGACGTCGCCCGGCCGCGCGGGCTCACCGCGGTCCGCACGCTGCTGGACGCCGGGGCGACGCTGGGCGCCGGCGGGGACAACCTGCGCGACCCGTTCAACCCGATGGGCCGGGCCGACGCCTGCGAGGCCGCCTCGCTGCTGGTGACCTCCGGGCACCTGTCCACCCGCGAGGCGTGGACGGCGGTGAGCGCCGGTGCCCGGGCCTGCATGGGCCTGCCGGAGCCGGCGGTCGCGGTGGGCTCGGTGGCCGAGTTCGTGGCGATCGAGGCGGAGAGCCTGGACGCCGCCGTCGCCGGTGCCGGCACCGCCCGGGTCGTCGTCTCGCGCGGCCGGGTCGTCGCCTCGACCCGGGTGTCGCGCGAGGTCAGCGGAGCGCCGGCGGCAGCTGTGGCGCACTCGTGAGGACGGCGCGCGCCGTTCACCGACGGCACACGCGGGCGAAACAGACGACGTCGAAGGTGGGTGCCGTCCGCACCCCGGACCGGTGCCGGCACCGGTCCCCGACCCAGGGAGCTGCCGATGAGCGCACCCGCGCCCACCGTCCCCGCCGCGGCCACCCGCGAGCGCGTGCTGCACTTCCGCGACGTCGCCAAGGCCTTCCCGGACGGCACCGTCGCGCTGGAGGGCGTCGACCTGGACATCCGGCGCGGTGAGTTCGTCACGGTCGTCGGGCCCTCCGGCTGCGGCAAGAGCACCCTGCTGCGGATCGCCTCGGGGCTGTCCCCGGCCACCGGCGGCGACGTCGAGATCGAGGCGGCCCGGATCGGCTACGTCTTCCAGGACGCCACGCTGCTGCCCTGGCGCTCGGTGCTGAAGAACGTGCAGCTGCTCGCCGAGCTGCACGGGATGAGCTCGACGGCGACCAACCAGGCCTCCCGCGACGCCATCGACCTGGTCGGGCTGAACGGCCACGAGAAGAAGCTGCCGCGGGCGCTGTCCGGCGGGATGAAGATGCGCGCCTCGCTGGCCCGGTCGCTCACCCTCGACCCGGACCTGTTCCTCTTCGACGAGCCGTTCGGGGCGCTGGACGAGATCACCCGCGAGCGCCTCAACGACGAGCTGATCCGGCTCTTCCACGCCAAGGGGTTCGGCGCGCTCTTCATCACCCACTCGGTGAGCGAGGCGGTCTACATGTCGACCCGGGTGCTGGTGATGAGCGGCCGGCCCGGCCACATCGTCGACACCTTCGACGTCCCGTTCGGGGCCGACCGGACGCCGGAGCTCCGCTTCACCCCGGAGTTCGCCAAGCTCGCCGGCGAGGTCTCGCACGCCCTCCGGGCGGGTCACTCGTGACCGCCGTCGAGCACCGCCCCGCGAGCACCGAGGAGACCACCGTGAGCGCCACCGTGGAGACCCCGCCGACCGCCGTCGCGGCGGCTCCGGCCCCCGGCGCACCGGTTGCCGGCCGGGGGCGCGGCCGCCGGCGGCTGACCGACGCGCTGCTGCCCGCCGCGGTGCTCCTCGCGCTGATCGGCGTCTGGTACGCGATCACCTACCTGGTGCTCGACCCCACCCGGCGCTTCCTGATGCCGGCGCCGCACACGATCGTCACCGACGCGCTGTTCGACGGCCCGACCATGGAGAAGATCGGCGAGGCCCTCGGCCGGACCATCACGGTCACCTTCGTCGGCCTGCTCATCGCCATCGCGATCGGGATGGTATGGGCCATCGCCATGAGCCAGAGCCGCACGGTGGAGCGCTCGCTGTTCCCCTACGCGGTGGCGCTGCAGTGCGTCCCGATCCTCGCGCTGGTGCCGCTGATCGGCTTCTGGTTCGACTACGGCTTCAGCTCCCGGGTGATCGTCTGCGTGATGATCTCGCTGTTCCCGGTGGTGTCGAACACGCTGTTCGGGCTGCAGTCGGTCGACCGCGGCATGCACGAGCTGTTCGACCTGCACGGCGCCGGCCGGGTCACCCGGCTGGTGAAGCTGCAGCTGCCCGCGGCGATGCCGGCCATCTTCGCCGGCTTCCGCATCTCCGCCGGGCTGTCGGTGGTCGGCGCGATCGTCGGCGACCTCTTCTTCCGCAAGGGCAGCCCGGGCCTCGGGGTGCTGCTGAACAACTTCAGCTCCCGGCTGCAGGGGGCCGAGCTGTTCCTGACGATCATCGTCGCCGCTGCGCTGGGCATCGCCGTCTTCGCGCTGTTCGGCTGGCTCGGCCGGATCGCCGTCGGCCGCTGGTACGACCAGAGCCGCGACGCCGCCTGAGCCCGGCCCGCCGGGCGACCCCTCGTCCCGACGGTCCCGGCGCGGGTCCCGCAGCGACGGTGTGGCCAAGTCGTGATCGACCGCGAGCGCCGTTCACCACGGTCACACGCAGCCGAAACAGTCACCCCAGAAGGTGAGCCCAGTGGCTCTCCGGCCCTCGCAGCGCACTCCCCGGCGCTGCCGCCCAGCCCGCACCACCTCGGGGTCGCGCACCACCCGCGGCCCCGAGCAGCGCCCCGGTCCGGAGGCGCTGTCGGCCATCCCCCAAGGAGTACGCGTGCGCACACCCCGCACCACGATCGGCATCACCCTCTCGGTGGCCGCAGCCCTGGTCCTCACCGCCTGCGGCGGCGACGACGACGCGTCGGCGGCGCCCTCCGGGGACGTCGGCAGCACCGACCTCGCGGCCGCCGGCTGCCCGGACACCGTCGTCGTCCAGACCGACTGGAACCCCGAGGCCGAGCACGGCGGGCTGTACGAGTCACTCGGCGACGACTACGAGATCGACGCCGGCAACAAGGTGGTCAGCGGCACGCTGATCGACGCCGAGGGGGAGAGCACCGGGGTGACGCTGGAGATCCGCGCCGGTGGCCCGGCGATCGGGTTCCAGACGGTGACCTCGCAGCTCTACGCCGACGACTCCATCACCATGGGGTACATCGCCACCGACGAGGCGATCCAGCTGTCGGACAGCCAGCCGACGACCGCCGTCCTGGCGCCGCTGGAGAAGTCACCCACGATGATCATGTGGGACCCGGAGACCTACCCGGACGTCACCGGGATCGCCGACCTCGGTGAGACCGACGCCACCGTCCGGTACTTCGACGGGTCGGCGTACATGGCCTACCTCACCGGCGCCGGGATCCTGAAGCCGGACCAGGTCGACGGCTCCTACGACGGCACCCCGGCCGGCTTCGTCTCCGAGGGCGGCGCGGTAGCGCAGCAGGGCTTCGCCTCGGCCGAGCCCTACATCTACAAGAACGAGGTCGACGCCTGGGGCAAGGACGTCGAGTACGAGCTGGTCTACGACGCCGGCTTCCAGCCCTACCAGTCCTCGATCTCGGTGCGGACCGACGACGTCGAGGGCATGTCCGGCTGCCTGACCGAGCTGGTGCCGCTGATGCAGCAGGCCGACCTGGACTACCTCGAGGACCCGAGCCGGGTGAACGAGATCATCCTGGAGCTGGTCGAGGAGTACGACACCGGCTGGGTGTACACCCAGGGCGTCGCCGACTACTCAGTGGAGACGCAGGCCGAGCTGGGCCTGGTCGGCAACGGTGACGACGACACGCACGGCAACTTCGACACCGCCCGCGTGCAGACGCTGATCGAGCAGACGACGCCGATCTTCACCGAGCAGGGCACCGCGCCGCTGGCGGGCATCACCCCCGACGACCTGGTGACCAACGAGTTCATCGACACCTCCATCGGCCTGAAGTAGCCGCACCCCACCTGCGCCGGCCGTCCCCCCGCGGGGCGGCCGGCGCAGTGCTGTCCCCACCGCGCGGTTTCGCGCGTCTTCCCACGGCGCGGTTTCGCGCGTCTTCCCACGGCTCTCGGGCGCGGGCGGGCCACGCTGGGGACGACGTCCCGGGGCGGCCGGTGGGCGCCCCGGGACGTCGGGGTCAGGCGCCGTCGACCTCGGCGCGCAGCCGGGCCAGCCGCTCGTGCACCTGGGTGACCACCTCGGTCGCCTCCGGGTCGCAGAGCCGCGCGCCCTCGGCGGCCTGCCGCCCGCCGACCCACACCGACTGCAGGTTGCGCAGCGAGCAGGCCAGCACGTAGGTGCCGTAGGCGTCCCAGACCGGGCCGGTGTCCGGGTCGCGCGGGTCGACGACGAGGAAGTCGGCGTACCGACCGACCCGGAGCGTGCCCACGTGGTCGTCGATGCCGAGCACCTCGGCCGAGCCGCGGGTGTGCAGCTCCAGCACGTCGCGGACGGGCAGCGCGGTCGGGTCGCGGTGGGTGGCCCGCACCAGCGCCAGCCCGGTCCGCATGTTGCTGAACGGGTCGCTGACGTCGGTGCAGGACTGGTCGTCCAGGCCCATCCCGACCCGGATGCCCAGTTCCCGGATCCGCGGGATCTGCGCGACCCCGGACGCCAGCCGACCGTTGCTCATCGGCTGCCAGCTCATCCCGCAGCCGGCCTCGGCGGCCACCTGCAGGATCTCCTCGGTGGTCTGGATGAAGTGCCCGAACACCAGGTCCGGCCCCAGCGCGCCGGCCTCGACGTACCAGGCGAACTTCGACCGCTGCAGCTCGACCTCGTGCGCGTTCTCCAGGAAGTGCGGCTGGTTGAGCAGCCCGTGCCGGCGCATGGCGGCGACCTCGAGCTCGGCGGTTTCCCGGTCCGGGCCCCACTGCACTGCACCGCTCACCGCGACCCCCAGGTGCAGGTCCCGGTCGACGGAGGCGGCCAGCGCGACCACGTCGTCCAGCTGGGCCAGCGCCTCCCGCCGCGGCACCCCGCCCTGGCCGAGCATCACGCTGTGCACGTGCCGCAGCCCGGCGTCGGCCTTGGCCCGCAGCTGGGCGTGCTGGCGGTCGGTGTCGGGCAGGCTGGCGGCGAACCGGGAGACGCCGGCGGACACCTTCTCGAAGGCGAGCCCGGCGTCGGTGAAGTCGAAGGCGGTGGTGATGCCGTTGCGGAGGAAGTCCTGGGCCCCGTGCCGGGTCAGCCAGTACATGTCCTCGGTGCCGGCCGGCATCGTGTACCGGGTCATCGCCTCGATCCAGCCGTAGAGCGCCTGGTCCGTGCCCAGCCCGCGGGAGCCGGAGGTGAACAGGTGGCTGTGCGCGGAGACGAAGCCGGGGCCGACCAGCGCCCCGCGGACGTCGAGGACGTGGGCCGGGTCGAGCCCGGCGACCACCGCGGCGGGCGGCTCACCGGGCTCCACGGCGGTCAGCCGGCCGTCGTCCCCGACGGTGAACCAGCCGGTGAACGGGTCGGGACGGTCGGGGTCCAGGGTCAGCAGGACGGCGTTGCGCACGAGGAGTCGGGTCACGGCCGGACGATGCCTGCCCGACGTTGCACCCCCGTGACGATCGCGTCTCCACGTGCCGCCACCGTGCCGCTTCTTGTCGCCTCATGTCGCGTCGCCCCGTCCGGGCTCACCGCGCGTGCTCCTGGCTCACGGTCTGCGGTGAGCCAGGAGCACCGGGGATCAGGTCACCTGATCCCGGGCCCGGGGGCGGTCAGCTCGGGAGCCAGCGGCCGGTGACGAGCTCGGTGTACATCCGGCGCAGCAGCAGGCTGTTGCGATCGGCCTTGGCGTGCGCGTTGAGCCGCGCGGCCAGCGGGAAGGGCGAGGGCAGCCGGTTGAGCAGGTCGGCGTCCTCCTGCTCGACGACGTCGTCGAAGGCGATGATCTCGGCCGCGGGACGGTCGGCCTCGGTGTCGGTGCGCAGCACGGTCTGGATGATCGTGCAGCGCTCGTCGTCGACCGGGGTGATCGCCTTGAGCATCACGTGGCCGAGGCCGTCGGGGTAGGTGATGTGCAGGGCCATGAAGAACGGCAGGTGCACCTGGCTGACCGTCGAGCGCACGGTCGACCCGGTCTCGCCCGGCCGGGCCGCCACCGGCACCTCGCTGCGGGTGACGAACCCGTAGGGGGTGCGCTCGAGCTCGGCCTCGGTGAGCTCGGCGTCGTCCGGGTTGCCGAAGGTGTTCCGGTGCACGAAGGCCACGTGCCCGGGGTCGACGTTGTTCTCCACGAGGTGCATCGCGGTGCAGTCGAAGTCCCACTGCTTCTCCGGCACGACCCGCCAGCCGGCGGCGCCGTACTCCGGGACCTCGGGCAGGTCGGCCAGCGGGCCGCCCTCGTCGTCCCCGGCCAGGCAGACCCAGACCATCCCGTAGCGCTCCTGCGCGCGGACCATGGTCAGCCCGCTCTTGGTGGGGTGCGGCGCGGTGGGGAACTGCGGGATCCGCTGGGTCAGGCCGTCGGCGTCCCACTCCCAGCCGTGGTACGGGCAGACGAGGTGGCAGTCCTTGACCCAGCCCATCGACAGCGGGGCGTCGCGGTGCGCGCAGCGGTTCCACGCCACGCTCACCGGACCGCCGGGCACCGGCCGCCAGAGGACCAGCTCCCGGCCGAGCACCGTGCGCTGCACCGGGCCGTCGGTGACCGCGTCGCTGAAGCAGGCGGCGTACCAGAACCGGCGGAACACCGGGTGCTCGGAGAGCACGAGGTGGTCGGGGCCGTGGTGGGTGGTCTCGCGGGTGGTGGTCGGGTCGGGCTGGGTGAGGGTCATGCGCGGGCCTTCCTGCTCCCGGGCCGCTCGCGCCGTCCGCGCGGCCCTCGGACGCCCGCGAGCGTGCCGCCGGGGTGTGTCGCCACCGTGACGTCGCCGTGACGAGTCTTCTCGCGCTGCTCATCCCGGGGAAACGCAGGCCCGCGACGGTGTCCGGGTGGACGACCTCGCGCAGCGGCTCCGGACGGCACTGGGGGACGACGCCGTCTCCGTCGACCCGGGGGTGCGCCGGACCGCCTCCACCGACTGGGCGCACATGTCGCCGGTGCTCACCGCGCGGCTGCCCGCCGGGCTGGCCGACGTGGTCGCCTTCCCCGCCGACCCGGGGCAGCTCGCCCGGGCGGTCGCCCTCGCCCACGACGCCGGCGTGCCGGTCACCCCGCGCGGCAAGGGCACCGGCAACTACGGGCAGGCCATCCCGCTGCGCGACGGGCTGGTGGTCGACCTGACCCGCGCCCGCCGGGTGCTCGACGTCGGCGCCGGCTGGGTCACCGCCGAGGCCGGGACGCCGTTCGTCACGCTGGAGGCCGCCGCGCGGGCGACCGGCCAGGAGCTGGCGATGTTCCCGTCCACGGTCGGCAGCACGCTGGGCGGCTTCCTCGCCGGCGGCGCGGGCGGCACCGGCTCGATCGAGAACGGCTGGCTGTGGAGCGGGTTCGTCACCGCGCTGGACGTCGTGCCGTGCACCGGCGCGGAGGAGCTGGTGCACCTGGCGGGTCCCGACACCGGTCCGCTGCTGCACGCCTACGGCACCAGCGGGGTCATCGCGACCGCCACCGTGCGGCTGCGCCCGCGCCGGGACTGGACGGCGCTGTTCGCCTCGTTCGACCGCTGGACCGACGCGGTGGCCGCCGGGCTGGCGCTGATGGCGTCCCTGGCGCCGGTGCCGCGGCTGGTGTCGGTCGACGAACCGGGGATCGTCGCCGCACTGCCGGCCGACCCGGGCATCCCGCGCGGCCGGACCAGCCTGCGGGCGATCGTCGACACCGGTGTGCTGACCGCCGCCCGGCAGGCCGTGACGGCGGCCGGCGGCGTGGTGGAGGAGGTGCGCGCCGGGGGAGCGGGGCTGCTGACGTCGCTGTCGTTCAACCACGCCACGCACCGGGTGCAGAAGACGCGGCCCGGCCTGGCGCACCTGCAGGTGGGCGCGCCCGCCCTGGTCGAGCGCGCGGACGAGGTGCGCGCCCTGCTGCCGGGCGCGCTGCTGCACCTGGACGGGCTCGGTGGACCGGACGGGCCGGAGTTCGTCGGCCTGCTGCTCACCCGGTACACCGGCGAGGAGGCGCTCCGCGGGGCGATGGACGCGCTGCGCGGGATCGGCGTCCACGTCAGCGACCCGCACACCTGGGAGCTCGCAGAGCCGCTGGACGACGTCCGCCGTGCCGCCGCACGGTACGACCCGGCCGGCCTGCTCAACCCGGGCAAGCTGCCCGCCGCCGTCCCGGCCCGGCCCGTCGGCTGACCGGTACGTCCGCGTCGGGGGACCCCGGGTCGTGCGCCCCCGGCGTGACGAGTGCGTTACGTCCTGCGCACCCCCGTGGACACGTCGGTGGCGGCCGGGCAGGGTCGGGTTCCTCCCCGTTCGGCCACACTGTCGACGGGTCTGGAGAGGGCACCCCGCATGACCATCCCCGTGATCGACCTGACCCCTGCCCGCACCGGCGCCGACACCACCGACCTGGTCGCCCAGCTGCACACCGCGATGAGCGAGGTCGGCTTCCTCCAGGTCGTCGGCCACGGCGTCGCGCCCGACCTGGTCGCCGCCGCGCACCACTCGATGGACCTGCTCGACCAGCTGCCGGCGGCCGAGCGGCGGGCGCTGATCCGCCCGTCGGTCACCGAGCGCGGCCTCAACGAGCGGGTCGACGACCAGGGCCGGGTGCTCGGCCGGACGTTCAAGTTCCTCCGCTACGACGACCTCGCCGAGGCCGTCGCCGACGGCGGCGTCGCCGGGCACCCGGACTTCTTCGCGCCCAACGTCTGGCCGGCCGGGCTGCCGGTCTTCCGGGAGACCTGGCGCAGCTACCTCGACGAGGCGCGCCGCGTCTGCGACCTGATGATGGGCCTCGTCGCGCAGGCGCTGGGCATGCCGGCCGACCACTTCGACGCCGCCTTCGCGCACTCCCCGACGCTCACCGCGGTCAACTGGTACCCGCCGCAGCCGGTGGACGTCGAGCACGACGCGACGATCCTGCGGCCGCACCCGGACTCCGGCGGGCTGACGGTGCTGCACCAGTCCGGTGACTACGAGGGCCTGGAGGTGCTGCGCCCGGACGGCAGCTGGACCACGGTGCCGATCATCGAGGGCGCGTTCGTCATCAACATCGGGCAGCTGATGAGCCAGTGGACCAACGGCGTCTACCCGGCCACGATCCACCGGGTCGTCGCCGGCCCCACGACGGCGAACAGCCGCCGCTCGATCGCGGTGTTCCACCTGCCCGACCTGGACACCGTGGTCGAGCCGCTGCCCAGCACGGTCGGTGCCGAGGGGCCGCGCTTCGCGCCGGTGAGCGTCCACGACTGGCAGCAGCAGTTCATGGCGCGGTTCGTGCAGGCCGAGAAGTACGCCGAGCCCGCCACCGTCTGAGGAAGGACCCCCCTCCTCCCCACCCCTCGCACGCTCGGGGCGGGCCCCTGGAGGGGGGCCTCAGCGGCGGGCGGCGAGGAGGGTGCGCAGCTCGGAGACGACGTCGGTCTCCGGGCGGCTGACCAGCACCCCGTCCCGGACGACGACCCGGCCGCCGACCACGACGTGCCTCGGACGGCGGCCGGGCGCGGCCCACAGCAGCCCGGCTACGGGGTCGGCCACCCCGGCGTCGGCGACCCCGGTGACGTCCCAGCACACCAGGTCCGCCCGCGCCCCGACCTCGAGCCGGCCGAGGTCGGGCCGCCCCAGCCCGTCCGCGGAGCCACGGGTGGCCCAGCCGAACACCTCGCGCGCGCTCACCGGCCGGCCGGCCAGCGGCGCCACCTGCAGCGCCAGCCGCGCGTCGGCGAGCAGGTGCCCGGCGTCGTTGGAGCCGCCGCCGCTGGTGCCCAGCCCGACCGGGACGCCGGCGTCGGCGAGCGCGGCCATCGGCGCCACGCCCCACCCCATCGGCAGGTCGCAACCCGGGGCATGGGTGGCGCTGACCCCGGCCGCGGCCAGCCGGACGACCTCGGCGTCGGTGACCCCGCACAGGTGCGCCAGCGTGACGTCGGGGGCGAGCCAGCCCCACGCGTCGAGCAGCTCCAGCGGACGCCGGCCGTGGCGCTCGGCGGCGACGACCACGTCGACCTGCTCGTTGGCCTGGGTGCGCCGGCGCAGGCCGTGCGCGGCGGCGACCTCGGCCATCAGCCGGAAGGTCTCCTCGCCGTCGCTGTGCACCCCGGCCGGGCCGACGGCCACCTGCAGCACGCCGTCCGCGGTCACCCCGCCGTGCGGCACCAGCGCCTGCGCGACCGCCGCGGCCGAGGCGGCGGCGGTCGCGGCTTCGTCCCGGGCGCTGCCGCGCACGAACGCCACCCGGGCCCCGAGCTCGCGGGCGGCCGTCGCCGTGGCCGTCGCGATGCCGACCCCGTCGTCGGTCCGCGGCGGCCAGGTGAGGTGGTGGTCGGCGACCGTCGTCACCCCGCACAGCAGCGCCTCGGCCAGCCCGGCCGAAGCGGCGGCGTGCGCCAGCTCGTCGTCCACCCCGACCGCGGCGTAGGCCGCCGCCATCGCCGGCAGCCACTGCGCCATCGGGACGCCGCGGGTGCCCGGCAGCGTGCGGAAGGCGGTCTGCAGGAGGTGGTGGTGGGCGTTGACCAGGCCGGGCGTGACCACGCAGCCGGTCGCGTCGAGGGTCTGGACCGGGTCGGGCACCGCGCCCAGGCCGGCGACCCGGCCGTCGTCGCCGCAGTCGACGTCGACGCCGACCAGCTCCTCCCCGGTACCGGTCCACACGGCCAGGGCACCCGTCACGGTCAGCACGCCGACGACCCTGGCAGCCGCGTGTTCCGCGCGGGTGACGTCTGGAATGCGGTCGTCACGGCGGCGCAACGACCGGCCCCTAGCGTCCGCAGCCGTGACCGCCCGACTCCTCACCGAACTGTCCGCCCCGGCCCTCAACGCCGCCCTCGGACCGGACAGCGTGGTCGTGCTGCCCACCGGGGCGCTGGAGCAGCACGGCCCGCACCTGCCGGTGGCCACCGACCTGATCACCGCGCAGGGCTTCGCCGAGCGGGCCGTCGAGCAGTTCGGCGACGAGCTGGACCTGTGGCTGCTGCCGCCGCTGGCGTACACGAAGTCCAACGAGCACGCGTGGTCGGCGGGCACGTTCTGGCTGTCGGCGGCGACGCTGACCGCGGTGCTGGCCGACATCGCCCGGTGCGTGGCGAAGACCCCGGCCCGGCGGCTGGCGTTCCTCAACGGGCACGGCGGCAACTCCGCGCTCCTGCAGGTCGCCGCCCGCGACATCCGGCTGGAGACGGGGCTGCGCACCTTCACCCTGCACCCGTCGCTGCCGGCCGACCACGGCGGCGAGAGCCCCGCCGACGAGCTCGGCATGGGCATCCACGGCGGCCTGGAGGAGACCTCGCTGCTGCTGCACCTGCGCCCCGACCTGGTCGACATGAGCCAGGCCGACCGCTGGGTGCCCGAGCACCTGGCCGGGTACCAGCACGTGCGGTTCGGCGGCTCGGTGTCCTTCGGCTGGTCCTCGGACGACTTCGGTCCCAGCGGCGTGATCGGCGACGCCCGCGGCGCGACGGCCGCGCGGGGCGAGGAGCGGACCAAGGCGATGGTCGCCCACCTCGGCGAGGCCTTCGCCGAGGTGGCCCGCTTCGACCCGTCCCCGCGATGACCCGGCTCGCCGGCCGGCGGGTCGTGGTCACCGGCGCCGCCCGGGGGATCGGCGCGGAGATCGCCCGCACCTTCGCCGCCGAGGGCGCCCGGCTGGCGCTGCTCGACCGGCTGGACGACGAGGTCGCGCAGGTCGCCGCCGAGGTGGGCGGCCGCGGGTACGCCGTCGACCTGGCCGACGTGGCCGCCACCCGCGAGGTCACCGGGAAGGCGGTGGCCGAGCTGGGCGGGGTCGACGTGCTGGTCAACAACGCCGGGGTGCTGCGGTTCGCGCCGCTGCTGGAGATCGACCCGGCGGAGTGGGACGAGGTGTTCGCCGTCAACACCCGCGCCATGCTGGTGACCACCCAGGTCGCCGTCCGGGCGATGGCCGCCGACCCGGTCGCCGGGGTCCGCAAGATCGTGAACATGGCCAGCATGGGCGGCAAGGCCGGGGGAGCGGGCCAGGCGCACTACGCCGCGTCCAAGGCGGCGGTCATCGCGCTGACCCGGGCGTCGGCCGCCGAGTTCGGCCCGCTGGGCATCACCGTCAACTGCCTCTGCCCGGGCTACGTGCTCACCGAGATGGGCGCGGCCACCCGCACCGCGGACGACGTCGCCGCCTGGTCGGCGCGGTCGCCGCTGGGCAGGCTCGGCGAGCCCCGGGACGTCGCCCGCGCGGCGCTGTTCCTGGCGTCGTCGGACTCCGACTACCTGACCGGCGACGCGATCAACGTGACCGGGGGGATGATCACGCATTGACCGCACGCAACAGCTGGGGCCTGACCGCGGACGCCGTGGACCTGCGCCGGCCGGCGCTGCCCGAGCGGCCGCTCCAGGTCGCGGCCCTGCCGCAGCGGCTCACCCTGGACCTGGCGCGCACCGCGGTCGTCGTCGTGGACGTGCAGAACGACTTCTGCGCCCCGGACGGCTGGCTCGCCTCGATCGGCGTCGACGTCTCGGGTGCCCCGGTGGCGGCGCTGGAGGCGACGCTGCCGCGGCTGCGCGCCGCCGACGTGCCGGTGGTCTGGCTCAACTGGGGCAACCGGCCGGACCGGGCGAACCTGCCGCCCGGCGTCCGGCACGTCTACGACCCCGACGGCGCGAGCACCGGCATCGGCGACCCGCTGCCCAACGGCTCGCGGGTGCTGGAGCTGGGCTCCTGGTCGGCCGCGGTCGTCGACGGGCTCACCGTCGACCCGGGCGACCTGCACGTCGCCAAGTACCGGATGAGCGGCTTCTGGGACACCCCGCTGGACTCCGTGCTGCGCAACCTGCGGGTGGACACCCTGCTGTTCGCCGGGGTCAACGTCGACCAGTGCGTGCTGGCCACGCTCGTCGACGCGGCCTGCCTCGGCTACGACGTCGTCCTGGTCGAGGACCTGTGCGCCACCACCTCCCCGGAGTTCTGCACCCAGGCGACGCTGTACAACGTCCGCCAGTGCTTCGGGTTCACCACCACCGCGGCCGAGCTGCTCGCCGGCCTGCCCGTCTGAGAGAAGGAGCCCCCGTGGCCACCGCCCCCGTCGTCAGGTCCCTCGCCGACATCACCCCGCACCACATCGGCGACAACCGCACCGTGAAGCTCGCCGTGCTCTCCGGCCCGGCCGACGGGTCGGGCACCACCGTCGTGCTGGAGATCTGGGAGCCGGGCGGCTCGCAGCCGGACAACTCGCACGAGGAGTCGACGGAGACCTTCGTCGTGCTCAAGGGGACGGCGCGGGCGCACAGCGACGAGCACGTCGCGGACCTGGGACCGGGTGACGTCATCGTGCTGCCGGCCACGTCGGTGCACCACATCGTCAACTCCTCGGCCACCGAGCGGCTCTACACGATCACCGTGATGGAGAACGACGGCGGCTTCGCCGACCTGGTGCTCACCGGTCCGGAGGCGACCTTGGACGACGCGGACGCCGCCGTGCTGAACGCCGTGCTCGTCCGGGCCTGACGCCGGTGCTCGAGGGACCGCAGGCCGCCGAGGTCGAGCGGGAGGTCCGGGCGGCGGTGGCGCGCTACGAGGCCGCGCTGGCCGCCGACGACCTCGCCGAGCTCGACGCGCTGTTCGCGCCGGGGGAGTCGACGGTGCGCGCGGACCCGGCCGGCGTGGTGGTCTCGCACGCGGCGATCAGCGACTACCGCCGCGGCCGGGGCGGCGCCCCCGCCCGCGAGATCACCGCCCTGCACGTGCGGGTGCACGCCCCCGGCGTCGCGACCGCGCTGGCCGAGACGCTGCGCCCGGACGGCACCCGCGGCCTGCAGACGCAGGTGTGGGAGCGGGGCGCGGCGGGCTGGCAGGTGCGGGTCGCGCACGTCAGCTCGACCCCGCCGCCGGACGGCGCCGACCCCGGCCTGTCCCGCAGCGACCCGGCCACCTGGCGGGTGACCGGCTCTCCGCTGGTCGCCCCGACGGGCACCGGGCCGCTGGACGGCGTCCGGCTGGCGGTCAAGGACCTGGTCAGCGTCGCTGGGCAGCAGGTCGGGGCGGGCAACCCGGTGGTGCTCGCCGAGTCGCTGCCCGCGGCCGCGCACGCCCCGGTGCTCGCCCGGTTGCTGGCGGCCGGCGCCCAGGTCCGCGGCATCGCCCGCACCGACGAGCTGGCGTACAGCCTGTCGGGCACGAACGTCCACCACGGCAGCCCGGCCAACCCCTGGGGCGCCGGACTGGTGGTCGGCGGCTCCACCAACGGCCCGGCCAGCGCGGTCGCCCGCAGCAGCGCCGACGTGGGGCTGGGCACCGACACCGCCGGCTCCATCCGGGTGCCGGCGTCCTACTGCGGCCTGCACGGGTTGCGGCCCACCCACGGCGCCGTCCCCCTGACGGGCGTGCTGCCGCTGGCGGCCAGTTTCGACACCCTCGGCTGGCTGACCCGGGACGCCGGCCTGCTGCACCGGGTCGCCGGGGTGCTGCTGCCCGACGCCGCGCCGGTCACCTCGCTGCTGCTGGCCGAGGACCTGCTCGCGCTGGCCGACCCGCCGGTCGTCGCGGCGCTGGCCCGGGCCGCCGCGGAGCTGTCCGCCGCAACCGGGCTGCCGCTGAGCACGCAGGAGTGGACGACGCCGGAGGAACGGGAGCGCTGGTTCACCGCGTTCCGCACCGTGCAGGGCGCCGAGGCCTGGGCCGCGCACGGGGCGTGGATCACCGCGCACCCCGGCGTGCTCGGACCGGGAGTCGCGCAGCGGTTCGCCGACGGCGCCGCGGTGACCGCCGACGCCCTGGCCGCCGCCCGCGAGGTGGTCGCCGGAGGGCGGGCGGCGCTGGCCGGCCGGCTGCCGGCGGGGGGCGCGGTCCTGATGCCGGCCGCCAGCTCGACCGCGCCGCCGATCGCCGCCGACCCGGCCCGGAAGGCGGAGTACCGGGCGGCGACGCTCCGGCTCACCTGCCTGGCCGGGGTCGGCGGGCTGCCGGTGGCCGTGGCCCCGGCAGCGCTGGTCGACGGACTGCCGGTAGGACTGGCGGCGGTGGGCGCGGCCGGGTCCGACACGGCGCTGACCGCGCTGCTGGCCGGCTGGGACCGCCGGCTCACCCCGCCGGCGTGAGACCGGTGCGGCGGCTCAGCGCCGGGCCGCGACCGCGCGGGCGCTGGGCGGGGTCAGCCCGCGGGAGGTGAAGAAGCTGTCCCCGAGCTTGCCCGGGTTGAGCAGCCCGTACGGGTCGCAGGAGGTCTTCAGCGCGACCACCTGGGCGGTGTCGCCGACGAAGCCACCCTCCTCCACCACGTAGCTGTGCGGGTTGAGCACCGTCATGCCGAGGCCGCGGCAGAACGCGATCAGCTCCTCCAGCGCGGCCTCGTGGTCGGGCAGCCCGACCAGCGGGGTGATGCCGAGCGGCCGGGTGGTGCCGGCGGAGACGGCGAACTCGATGTGCTGGAGGAACACCCCGGGGTAGCGGCTGCGGAGCGCGGCCACCTGGGCCAGGAAGGCGGCCCGCTCGCCGGCGTACTCGCACTGCAGCCAGGACGACGCCGGCTCGGCCTTGCGCGCCCACAGGATGGTGTGGCTGAACGGGAACTGGCTGATGTGCGGCTTGGCCGCCCAGTCGACGGTGCGCCCGCCGGCCGCCGTCACCAGGTCCCGCAGGTCCTCGACCCGGTCGCTGTCCACCCAGACCAGGGCGACGTCCTCACCCGGCTCGAACAGGGCGGTGATCGGCGTCAGCATCGCCGCCCCGACCGCCTCGTGCACCGAGCACAACCGCACGTGCACGTCGCCGGAGACCAGGTCGTGCGCGAAGCCGGCCAGGGTCGGGAAGTCGCGGAAGGCCACCACCAGCGGCGTGTAGTCGCGGGCCGGGACCAGCCGCAGCTCGACCCGGGTCAGCACGCCGATGGTGCCGTAGGTGTGCAGCACCGGCCGGACGTCGTCGCCCTCCAGCCGGACGGTGCGCGGCTGCTCCTCGACGGTCAGCAGCTCGACGGCCAGCACGTTGCCGTCCCACAGGTCGCCGTGGGCGGCGCCGCCCAGCCCGCCCGACCCGCCGGAGACGAAGCCCGCGGCGGTGGAGATCCGGTAGGTGCTCGGCATGATCGCGAGCTCCTGCCCGGTGGCCCGGGCAGCGTCCTCGGTGTCCTTGAGCACGGTGCCGGGCAGCACGCTGATCCGCCCCGGGGCCACCTCGAGGACCCCCGCGACGTCCCGGACGTCGACGACGACCCCGCGCTGCAGCGGCAGCGACTGCCCGTAGTTGCCGGTGCCCGCGCCGCGCAGGGTGACGGGGACGCGCAGCTCCGCCGCGGTGGCCACGCAGGCGGCGAGCTCGGTGACCGAGCGGGGCCGCAGCACGGCGTCGACCGTGGTGTCGGCCAGCGCGTTCTCCAGCACGGGGGAGTACCAGGAGAAGTCGCGCAGCCAGGCGCTGGCCGCCGGACCGCCCGGGATGACCCGGTCCGCGCCGAGCAGGTCGGTGAACTCGCTGACGGTCATGTCGTCCTCAGACCAGGTCGGGGGAGTCGGGGGCGTAGGCGATGAGCTGCAGCCGTGCGCCGGAGGGCTCCTGGACGAGCGAGCTGCGGGCCTTGGCGGCGGCGAGGTCGAACGGCGGCCGCAGCTCGGTGCAGCCGGCCGCGACCAGGACGGCGTGTGCGGCGTCGACGTCGGGCACCCGGTAGGCGACGTGGTCGAGCTCGCCCCGCCGCTCGTCGACCTCCATCAGCTCGAGCTTCGTGCCGGCCGGGTCGGCGAGCACCGCGATCCGGCGGCCGGTGACGACGTGGGTGCCCCAGCGCAGCACCCGGTGCCCGACCACCCCGACCAGGAAGGCGACCCGGCCGTCGATGTCGGGCTCCTCGGTGCCGACGTGGTCCAGCACGCCGTCGATCGCGGTCATGCCGGCACCCTGACGTCGCCCGGTCTCCGCCGTGGGTCGGCGCCGTTACGTTCCGGCGCGGACGGCCGGGCCGGGGGAGCCCCGACCCGGCCGTCGCGTCGCGGTGTCAGTCGGCGGGGCCGGCGGCCAGCGTCACCGTCGCGGTGTGCGCCTGGCCGGTGCCGTCGGTCCAGCCCACGGCCACCCGGTCGCCGGGCTCGTACGCGCCGAGGGCGGTGCCCACGTCCTCCGCCGCCGTGACCGTCGTCCCGCCGACGCTGGTGACGACGTCGCCGGCGGTCAGCCCCGCGGTCGCGGCCGGGCCGCCGTCCACGACGCCGGCGACCGTGGCGCCGCCGGTGCCGGCGAGCAGCGAGATGCCGAGGAAGGCCGGGTACCCCTGGTGGACGGTCCCGTCGTCGACGCCGCTGGTGATCCGGTCGGCGATGGACAGCGCGGTCGCGATCGGGATGGCGTAGGCCCGCCCACCGGTGCTCGCGGCGGCGGTGTCCATCCCGACGACCTCGCCCTCGGCGTCGTACAGCGGGCCGCCGGAGTCGCCGGCCTCGACGTCGGCGGCGATGCCGATCAGCCCGGTCAGCTGCTCGGCGTCCGAGCCGCTCTCGTCGGTGGCGGTGATCGACTGGTCCAGCGCGGTGACCGTGCCCGGGGCCGCGGCGGTGCCGGCCTCGTCCCCGGCGTTCCCGACCGCGGTGACCGCGTCGCCGACCGCGGCACCCTCCTGGTCCACCTGGACGGTGTCCAGCCCGCCGGCGTCGGCCAGCTGCAGGACGGCGACGTCGTCGGTCGGGTCGGTGCCGACGACGGTGGCCCGGTAGCTCTGCCCGGTGGACAGCACGGTCACGGTGATGCTCGTGGCGCCCTCGACGACGTGGTTGTTGGTGAGCACCTCGCCGTCGGCGCTGAGCACCATGCCGGTACCGGCGGCCTCGCCGCCCGCGTAGCCGAGCACGGTGGTGACGTCGACGACGCCGACGAGCTGGTCGGCGGTCGCCTGACCGGCGGCGGGGACCGCGCTGGGCTGCCCGGTCCCGCCGGCCGCCGGCCGGCCTGCCTCCCAGGTCCAGCCGTCCCGCCCACCGAGGACGAGAGCCGGGTCCGAGGTGGCCGGTGCGGCGATCGACCGGGCGACGGTGCCGGTGCTGCCGGTGGCGGTGGAGACGCCGAACACCGCGCTCGCCGCGACGCCGGCCGTCGCGAGCGCCGCGATGGCCACCGTCCGGGTGCGCCGGGTCGAGGTCGGGGGAGCGGGGGCTGCTGCTGTCTCGGTCACGGGACCCAGTGGAGTCCCGGAGCGAGTGAGGACCCTGTGCGGCCGCTGCGAGGTCGCTGCGGACGGCGGGCGGGACCCCGATCGGGTGAACCGCGCCCGCTGGCGCTCCAGTGGCGCCCCGGATCAGCCGACGTGAGCTGACAGGCACCACGAGCAGGGGGACGCGATGAGCGAGTGGCAGGGACCCTTCACCGGCATGGAGGCACTGCTGGAGGGGTGCGTGTACGTCGGCGTGGTGGCCGGCGTCGTCGCGACCGTGGCGGGCTGGGTGCTGCACCGCAGGTCCGTCCGCGGGCGCCGGCTCCGCTAGACCCGTTTCTCGGCCGACCCCGCCGGGAGGTCGCCGTTCACGCGTCCCCGACCAGCTCCTCCGGCACGGGGAGCCCGGCGAGCTCGAGCAGCCGTTGCACCGTCTCCTCGACGAAGACGTCCTCGGGGTCGGCGTCCTCGTCGTCGGGGGCGAGCAGCGCGGCGACGTCCCGCCAGTCGACGTCGGTGCCGGTGGCCAGCTGCGCCCAGCGGGCGAACCCGCGGGCCTCGACGTCGTTGTCGACCGGTGCGCTCGCCGCCGGGTCCTCGAAGTAGACGCGGGGCTGGTAGCCGAGGTAGCAGCGGCCGGTCGCGTCGGGGGCGGGGCGGTAGTCGAGGGTCGCGATGTCGCTGTCGTGGATCGTGACGGTCAGCGCGGGCTCGGCCGGCTCGGCGCTGGTCCACGCGCCGCCGCCGTAGGTGAACGTGCCGAACATGCCCATGGCGGAGCAGGTTATCGAGGGGCCGCCGGGGTCAGCCGGCCTGCAGGGAGCCGACCTCCGCGACGTCGTGCGACGCCCCGCCCTCGCACGTCCACCAGCCCGAGCACGCGCCCAGCTGCCGGTGGTGGTCCGGGCAGCGCGGCCACTCCACGCCGTGGTCCCGCAGCGCCGCGGTGACCTCGCCCGCGACGACCTCGTCCGCGTCGGCGTCCAGGCCGGCGTCCCGCTCCGCCGGGGTAGCGCCGGCCGGCACGAACCACTCCTCGTCCTCGACCTCGGCGTCCAGGACGACGCGGCCGGTGACGGTGCCGTCGGTGACGGTCAGCAGGTGGGCGGCGTCGACGGAGCAGCGCCACGGCCGGCCGGTGGTCCGCCGCAGGTCGGCCTGCACCCGCGCGGCGGCCGCCGACAGCCGATCGAGTTCCCGGTCCACCGCCGCAGGCTACGGCGGCCAGAGCGCGCCCGGCAGGGATCGAACCTGCGACCAAGTGCTTAGAAGGCACCTGCTCTGTCCACTGAGCTACGGGCGCTCGCGGCGCAGATCATCGCACCACAGCAGCCGGTGTCCGGGCAGCATGGCCGACGGCGGGCCGACGCCCGCGGGCGGAGGTGTGCGGTGGTGGAGTCCTCGGCGGCGTCCGGTTCCTGGGCCGACGGCGACCGGTACGAGGCCTACGTCGGCCGGTGGAGCCGGCCGGTGGCCCGGCGGTTCGTGAGCGACCTCGGGGTGCCGCCGGGACGGCGCTGGCTCGACGTCGGCTGCGGCACCGGCGTGCTGAGCGCGACCGTGCTCGACCTCGCCGCACCAGCCTCGGTCCACGGCGTCGACCGGTCGGCGGAGTTCGTCGCGCACGCCGCCGCCCACGTCGTAGACCCCCGCGTCACCTTCGGCACCGGCGACGCGCTGACCCTGCCGGTCGACGACGCCGCGGTCGACGTGGTCGTCTCCGGGCTGGTGCTCAACTTCCTGCCCGGCCACCCCGCCGCGGTCGCAGAGTGGCGCCGCGCCGTGGCGCCGGGCGGGCTCGTCGCCGCCTACGTCTGGGACTACGCCGGCGGCATGCAGCTGATGCGGCTGTTCTGGGACGCCGCCGCCCGGGTGACGCTCGCCGCCGGGTCGCTGGACGAGGGCGCGCGGTTCCCGGTGTGCGCGCCCGGACCGCTGGCCGACCTCTTCACCGGCGCCGGCCTGCGCGAGGTCGCCACCGGCTCGGTCGAGGTCCCGACGGTCTTCGCCGACTTCGACGACTTCTGGACGCCGTTCCTCGGCGGCACCGGCCACGCACCGGCCTACGTCGCGACGCTCCCCGGCCGCGACCGGACGGCGTTGCGGGAGGCGCTGCGGGCCGACCTCCCCGTGCGGGACGACGGCTCCATCGCACTGACCGCCCGGGCGTGGACCGTCCGCGGCCGGGTGCCGGGCTGAGCCGTAGCGCGTCGCGACGCCGGGCGGGCGCCGTCGTCCACAGCCGGGGTCGCCCTCCACAGCTGCGCCCGGTGACTTCTCCGCGCCCCCGCCGCGACCGAGGGTGGGTGCACGCCGGCAGCGAGCCGGGGCCTACCTCCTGAGGAGCACCGTGAACGAAACGAACGTCACCGTGATCGGCAACATCGTCACCTCCCCGCAGCGCCACCGGCTGCCCAGCGGGGACAGCGTCACCAACTTCCGGATGGCCTCGACCTCGCGCCGGTTCGACCGGGAGACGCAGGCCTGGGCCGACCACCGCACCTTCTTCGTCGACGTCGAGTGCTGGGACGAGTTGGCCGGCAACGTCTCGCACACGCTGAGCAAGGGCGACCCGGTGCTGGTACGCGGCGAGCTCTACACGCACTCGTGGGACGGCGAGCAGGGCCGGCGCAGCCGCCCCCAGGTCCGGGCGGCGCACGTCGGACCGGACCTGGCGCGGGGCGTCGCCGAGTACCGCCGCACGGCCCGGGTCGCCGTCCCGGCCGACCCGGGCGGCATCGCCGAGGCCGCCGAGGCACCCGGCGACGACGTGCCGCCGCCCGGGGACCCGTACGCCGAGCGGTCCACGGACTACTTCGAGGGGGACGCGGCGTTGCACCAGGCAGACTCCGACCAGCCCGGCGACCGCGAGGCGGTGCCGGTACCGACCTGACCCGCCCGGACTGGGAGGATCGGAGTCGAGAACGCAGGGGGCGGGGCCGGTGCCGTCGCAACGGCCGCCCTGCCCCGTCCCCGCTCGCGACCTGACGGAAGGCTCCGACCCACAGTGGCCCAGTACATCTACTCCATGGTCCGTGCGCGCAAGGCGCACGGCGACAAGGTGATCCTCGACGACGTCACCCTGGCGTTCCTCCCGGGCGCCAAGATCGGCGTCGTCGGC
The DNA here is from genome assembly GCF_041028285.1 of Modestobacter versicolor. GTDB lineage: Bacteria > Actinomycetota > Actinomycetes > Mycobacteriales > Geodermatophilaceae > Modestobacter > Modestobacter versicolor_A. Next base: position 586,102 of record NZ_JABGDB010000001.1, read on the forward strand.
CCCAACGGTGCCGGCAAGTCGACGGTCCTCAAGATCATGGCCGGGATGGAGACCGCCTCCAACGGCGACACGGTGCTGGCCCCCGACGCCACCGTCGGCATGCTCCAGCAGGAGCCGCCGCTGAACGAGGACCTCGACGTGCGGGGCAACGTCGAGGAGGCGGTCAAGGACCTCCGCGCGGCGCTGACCCGCTTCGAGGAGGTCAGTGCCGCCATGGGCGAGCCCGACGCCGACTTCGACAAGCTGCTCACCGAGCAGGGCGAGCTGATGGAGGTCATCGAGAACGCCGACGGCTGGGAGCTCGACGCTCGCATCGAGCAGGCCATGGACGCGCTCCGCTGCCCGCCCGGCGACGCCGACGTGAAGGTCCTCTCCGGTGGTGAGCGCCGCCGCGTCGCGCTGTGCAAGCTGCTGCTCGAGGCCCCGGACCTGCTGCTGCTCGACGAGCCCACCAACCACCTCGACGCCGAGAGCGTCGCGTGGCTGGAGGCGCACCTGGAGAAGTACGCCGGCACCGTCGTCGCCGTCACCCACGACCGGTACTTCCTCGACAACGTCGCGCAGTGGATCCTCGAGCTCGACCGCGGCCGCGCTTACCCCTACGAGGGCAACTACTCCACCTACCTGGAGACCAAGGCCACCCGCCTGAAGGTCGAGGGGGCCAAGGACGCCAAGCGCGCCAAGCGGCTCCGGGACGAGCTCGAGTGGGTGCGGTCGGGCGCCAAGGCCCGCCAGGCCAAGAGCAAGGCCCGCCTCGCCCGCTACGAGGAGATGGCGGCGGAGGCCGACAAGTTCCGCAAGCTGGACTTCGAGGAGATCCAGATCCCGCCGGGCCCGCGGCTGGGCAGCATCGTCATCGAGACCAAGCACCTCACCAAGGGCTTCGGCGACCGGGTCCTCATCGACGACCTGTCCTTCACGCTGCCCCGCAACGGCATCGTCGGGGTCGTCGGCCCCAACGGCGTCGGCAAGACCACGCTGTTCAAGATGCTGGTCGACCAGGACAAGCCCGACGGCGGCGAGGTGAAGGTCGGCGAGACCGTGCAGATCAGCTACGTCGAGCAGAACCGCAGCGGCATCGACCCGAACAAGTCGCTGTGGGAGGTCGTCTCCGACGGGCTGGACCACATCAAGGTCGGCAACGTGGAGATGCCCTCGCGGGCCTATGTCTCCGCATTCGGGTTCAAGGGCCCGGACCAGCAGAAGAAGGCCGGCGTGCTCTCCGGTGGAGAGCGCAACCGCCTGAACCTCGCCCTGACCCTCAAGCAGGGCGGCAACCTGCTGCTGCTCGACGAGCCGACCAACGACCTGGACACCGAGACGCTGACCAGCCTCGAGGGCGCGCTGCTGGAGTTCCCCGGCTGCGCCGTGGTGGTCAGCCACGACCGGTGGTTCCTCGACCGGGTGGCGACGCACATCCTGGCCTACGAGGGCGACTCGAAGTGGTTCTGGTTCGAGGGCAACTTCGACGACTACGAGAAGAACAAGGTCGAGCGGCTCGGCATCGACGCCACCCGGCCGCACCGGGCGACCTACCGGAAGCTCAGCCGCAACTGAGGAAGGACCCCCTCGCCCCCCTCCGCTCGCACGCTCGCGGCGGGGCCCTGCGAGGGGGCCGGCGGGGCCGACGGACCCTCGCCGCTGGCCGGTCTGGAGCGGAATGCTCCGGGCCGGCCGGTGGTGTGTCAGGGGGTGAACCGGCGGACGAAGCGGCGCTGGCCCGGGGTCTCCACCGCCCGCGGCCGGTAGTGCTCGCGCACGAAGGCCACCGCACGGTCGGCCGGGACGCCGTCCAGCACCGCCAGGCAGGCCAGCGCCGTCCCGGTCCGGCCGGTGCCGCCGTGGCAGGCCAGCTCCACCCGCTCCTCCGCCGAGCGCTGGCACACCTCGCGCAGCGCCGAGCGCAGCTCCGCCGGGTCGGCGGGCAGCCGGAAGTCCGGCCAGCGCACCCAGCGCTCCGCCCACGGCACCGGCTCGGGCCGGCGGCCCAGCAGGTAGACGCCGAACTCCGGCAGCGGACCGGCCGGCAGCGGCGCACCCCGGCCGCGCCCGCGCACCCGCCGTCCCGAGGGCAGCGTCAGCACCCCCGGCGCGGACGGGTCCCAGAGCTCGCCCATGCCCGCAGGGTAGGACCGCGTGCTGCCGCCCCGGGCCGGGTAGGGCAGGGTGACCGCCGTGAGGCACACCGTCGCGGTCCCGATGCGCTGGTCGGACATGGACGCCTACCAGCACATCAACAACGTGGCCTTCCTCGGCTACTTCGAGATGGCTCGCGTCGACCTGTTCTTCGACCAGCCCACCCACGACGAGAAGACCGGCCTGCGCCGCGGCATCGTCGTCGCCACGCACGAGATCGCCTACAAGCGCTCGGTCGTCTACGACGCGGAGCCGCTGGAGGTGCAGATCTGGGTGTCGGGCATCCGGGCCGCCGCCTTCACCTGCCACTACGAGCTCTTCGACCACGGGGAGCTGGCCGTCACCGGCAGCACCCTGCTCGTGCCGGTCGACTTCGCGCTGAACCGGCCGCGCCGGCTCACCCCGGAGGAGAAGGTCTTCCTGGACAAGTACCTGGACGACGCCCCCGCCTGACCCCGCCCGCATGGGAAGACGCGCGAACCCACGCGTGGGAAGACGCGCGAACCCGCGCGTGGGAAGACGCGCGAACCCACGCGTGGGAAGGCGCGCGAACCCGCGCGTGGGAAGGCGCGCGAAACCGTGTGGGGAGCGCGCGAAACCGCGTGTGGGAAGGCGCGCGAAACCGCGTGTGGGAAGACGCGCGAAACCGCGTGTGGGAAGACGCGCGAAACCGCGTGGGGGTTCAGTCGGGGAGGGCGACGATGCGGGGCACCGGGCGGTCGGCGCCCACCGGGGCGCCGCGGCCAGCCGCCTCTGCGTCGTCCACCAGCCGGACGGCGTCGCCCTCGGCGACCACCGCCCCGCCGAACACCGCGGCGTTGACGCCACCGCGGCGCACCATCGCCTTCACCAGCCGCGCCCCGGTGAGCCGCTCCAGGTGCGCACACGGCGGGCAGCGCTTCATACCGAACAGCAGCGCGTCGCCCACGGCGAACCACCGGCCCACCAGCGAGGGCAGGTCGACCCCCGTGGTGACCAGGTTGCGGCGGGTGTCGCCGGTCCTGAGCGGCACGCCGACCTCGGCGGCCACCGCCGCGACGTCCTCCCGGTCGACGAGCGTCAGCTGCTTCTCCAGGTCCGGGTACTGCGCCCAGGTGCCGCCGCCCAGGGCGTACCGGTCGCCCTCCAGCCCCCGGCCGGCCAGCAGCCGGGCGGTGGGTACCCGCTCCATCGGCGCCGCCGCGGTCCGGGTGCGCCAGATCTCCAGCAGGGTCACGGGACCTCCAGGGTGGGGCGGCGCCGGCGGCGCGGCGGGGGGACGTCGTCGGCGCCCCGGGCGTCCAGCGCCTCGCTGACGTCGTGGGCCATCTGCAGCACCTGCACCAGCAGCGGGGCGACCGTCGTCCGCAGCGCGCGCAGGCCCCGCGGCGAACCGCCGCGGGCGGCCTGGGCGGCCCGGATCCGCTCGGTGCGCTCGAGCAGCACCGGGATGAACCGCAGCGCCATGGTGATCGCCAGGCCGACCCGCGCCGGGCGGACGCCGACCAGCCGCAGCGGGGCGCACAACCGCTCCACGACCGCCACCATCTCGGCGACCCGGGTCGTCGCGGTCACCACCGCCGCCGCCAGCACCAGCGTCAGCAGCCGGAGCGCGACGTGCGAGCCGGTGCGCAGGTCGCTGGTCAGCGCGTGCACCACCAGCAGCGCGAGCAGCCACCACCGGACGGCGCGGGCCTGCCGGGCCAGCACGGCCACCGGCAGCCGGGCCACGAGCAGCCCCACGGCGAGCACCCCGGCCAGCGCCGCGCCGGCCGCGGTCAGCGTCGGCAGCGCGAACAGCACGACGGCCAGGGCCGCCAGGCACAGCAGCTTGACCCCGGCCGGCAGCCGGTGCACCACGCTGCTCCGCGGCACGTAGAGGGCGAGGGTCACCGGTCGGCCATCAGGCTGCGGTAGGCGGCCACGGCCGTCCGCGGGTCGGCGTCCTCGACCACCCGGCCGGAGTCGACCACCAGCACCCGGTCGAAGCCGTCGAGCAGGTCGAGCTGGTGGGTCACCACCACCACCTGCTGCTCCAGGCCGGTGATGAGCTCGGCGATCCGGCGCGCGTTCACCAGGTCCAGCAGGGTCGTCGGCTCGTCGAAGACGATCCGGGCCGGCCGCATCACCAGCACCCCGGCGATCGCCAGCAGCTGCTTCTGCCCGCCCGACAGCAGGTGCGCCGGGTGGTCGGCGTGCCCGGCCAGCCCGTACCGGTCGAGCACCTCGGCCACCCGCACGGCCCGCTCCTCGGCCGGCACGCCCTGGTTCTCCAGCCCGTAGCCGACGTCCTCGGCGACGGTGGGGTGCACGATCTGCGCGTCCGGGTCCTGGAACACGAAGCCCACCCGGCGGCGGACCGCCCGCACCTGGGTGCTGGTGTCCAGCCCGTCGACGAGCACCCGCCCGGCCGTGGGCACCACCAGCCCGTTGAGCAGCCGCGCGAAGGTGCTCTTCCCCGACCCGTTGGCGCCGACGACGCCGACCCGGCCCTCGGTCAGGGTGAGGTCGATCCCGTCGAGCACGACCCGGTCGCCGTAGCGGTGCCCCACGCCGTGCAGCTCGATGCCGCGGCCGGGGTCGGCGACGTCAGCTCCGGCGGCGACCGCCCCGGGACGACGGAACCTCACCGGGCGCCGACGGCCCGCCGCGGACGCTCGATCACCGGGTAGCTGCGCCGCACCACGTCGGCGATGGTCGCCGCGGCGAAGGCCTTGACCAGGTCGCCGGGGACGAAGACGGCGGCGCCGCTCCACAGCGCCGTGTCCCACGGCAGGCCGGCGACCACCTTCAGCACGGGCACGCCGACCGCGTAGACCACCACGATCCCGCCGAGCACGTTGGCCAGCATGCCGACGGCGACGTTGTACCGGTCCCAGGTGCGCTCGGTGAGCCAGCCGACGACGGCGGCGGCCAGCGGCCAGCTGTAGAGGTAGCCCGCCGACGCCCCGGCGAAGGGCGCCAGGCCCCCGGCGCCGCTGGCCAGCAGGGGCAGCCCGATCGCGACGAGCACGAGGAACAGCAGGACGGCGAGGAACCCGCGCCGGGCGCCCAGCACGCTGCCGGCGAGCATGACGCCCAGCGTCTGCGCCGTGATGGGCACCGGGCCGACGTTGACGGCGGGCAGGGTGCCCAGCACCGCGATGATCGCGGCGAAGAGGGCGACGTACGCGAGGTCACGGGTCTTCACGGCGGCTCCTCCACAGGCAGCGGGCAGGGCTCCGGCGCCCTCGCGGAAGGTACCGGAGGCGGCGAGCGCCCGGTCGCCGCGGTCGCCCACCCGGTCGTCCGGGTGCTCGCAGTCGGTGGCTGGCCGCTCACCTGCAGGTACACCGGCCGGTTTGCTGGTGCCGCCCGACCCGTGTTGTGTGGAGGTCCTGAGCCCCTCGGCGAAGGCGGAAACAAGGCATGGCAACCGGGTGGTGGGCATCGCTGTGGTCGTGGACGCGACCCCTGCCGCAGCACGACTCCCCGGAGTCCGGGCAGCGGCCGGACCGGGTGCCCGACGGCTCCCGGCTCGCGCTGCCGCCCGGTGCCGACGCCCTCCCCGCCGACGACGATGTGGTCCAGCACCCGGCCGCGGCCGGTGCGTCGCACGACGGGACGGCTCCGCCGCCCCGGGTCCCCGTGCAGCCCGAGGCGCCCGGTCCGGCCGATCGACCCGGGTCACCCGACCCGGTGCGCAGCACCCCGCTGCGTCCCCCACCGAGAACGACAGGAGCCCCACCCGTGGCACAACTCGACAACGTCATCGCCGACCTGCTCGCGATCGACGGCGCCAGCGGCGCCGCCATCGTCGACATCGACAGCGGCATGGCCCTCGCGGCCGGCGGCACCCCCGGGTTCGACCTCAACGTCGCAGCGGCCGGCAACTCCAACGTGGTGCGTGCCAAGCTCCGCACGATCTCGGACCTGGAGCTCAAGGACGAGATCGAGGACATCCTGATCACGCTGCAGGGCCAGTACCACCTGATCAACGTGCTCAAGGGCTCGGGCAACTCCGGCCTGTTCATCTACCTGGTGCTCAACCGGGTGACGGCGAACCTGGCGCTGGCCCGGCACAAGCTGCGCGCCGTCGCCGGGGGCGTCGCGGTCTGACCGACGACCCCGCTGCCGTGACGGCAGCAGGGGCGCCCGCGGTGCGCCGGGCCGGCACCTCCCGTGGACGGGGGTCGGGGGAGGTGTCGGCCCGCGCGGCGTCGCGGGACCGACGGGCGCCGGCGGGGCAGGACCCTGCGGCGCCGGGTCAGGCGGCGCTGGGGGCGCTGGTGGCCTCGGCGATCCGGTCCCGGACGGCGTCCAGCGACGGGCCGCTGGTGTCGATCCACCGGTCCACCCGGCCGCCGGAGACGATCCCGACCCGGTCGCAGCACTCGGCCAGCTCGTCGGGGTCCACCGACACGACGACGACCGACGTCCCGCGCTCGGTGGCGTCGTCCAGCATCCGGCGCACCTGCTGCCGGGCGAGGACGTCGAGACCGCGGGTGGGCTCGTGCAGCACCACGACGTCCTCGGCGGACGTGGCCATCCACCGGGCGAGCGCCAGCTTGTGCTGGTCGCCGCCGGACAGCGCGCCGAAGACGGTGCGGATGCTCAGCGTCTTGACGTCCATCCGGTGCACGGTGCGGATGACCCCGCGGAGGGTGGCGATCTCCTTGCGCATGTCGCTCACCGCGCCCCAACGCTCCTGGGTGAGCGTGCGGGCGATGGTCTCGCCGGGGTCGACGCCGTAGGCGTCCTCGTCCGGGCGGTAGGCGGGCAGCCGCAGCGAGCCGTCGCCCAGTGACCGCGGCTCGCCGTGCAGCAGGAGCTCGTCGGTGATGGCCGGCAGCTCGCCGGACAGCGCGTCGGCGATCTGGCCGACGCCGGAGGAGCGGTGCCCGGTCAGCCCGATCACCTCGCCCCGCCGGACGGAGAGGTCCACGCCCTGGACGGCGCCGGGCACCCGCAGGTTGCGGACCTCCAGCACCACCTCCGCGGCCCGGGCCGGCTGCGCCCCGGCGGTGGCCGGCACCGCCGGACGGGCCTTCGGCGGGGCGGGCACCACGCGGGGCGTGGGCAGCACCGGCTCGCCCACGGTCTCGGCGGCCAGCCGCACCGGGTCCATCGCCTCGGCCGGGGTGTCCAGGGCGATGCGGCCGTCGCGCAGCACCAGCACCCGGTCGACCACCGCCAGCATCTCCGGCAGCCGGTGGCTGATGTAGAGCACGCCGCGGCCCTGCCGGCTGAGCCGTGCGGTGACCGCGTGCAGCCCGGTGACCTCGACCGGCAGCAGCGCGGCCGACACCTCGTCCAGCACCACCAGCCGGGTGTCCTCGGCGAGCACCCGGGCGATCTCGACCACGCCGTGCACGAAGTGCGGCAGCTCGCCGACCAGGGTGTCCGGGTCGACGTCGAACGCGACCTCGTTGAGCAGCACCTGGGCCTGCCGGGCCAGCTCCGCCTGCGGCCGGCCGGCCTGTGGCGTCCCGCGGAACACCGCCTGCGCGACGGTCAGGCCCGGGTCGATCCGGACCAGCTGCTCGACCACGCCGACGCCGAGGTGCCGGGCGTCGGCAGCCGACAGGGGGGCGTAGGGGTGGCCCTGCAGGGTCATCGCGCCGGAGTCGGCCGCGGTGATGCCGGCGAGGATGTCGCCGAGGGTCGACTTGCCGGCGCCGTTGGTCCCGACGAGCCCCACTACCTCGCCCTCGTCGAGGCTGAAGGAGACGTCACGCAGGACCCGGCGGGCCCCGAAGGACTTCGTCAGGGCTTCGACCTGCAGCAGCGTCATGGGCGGGCGAACCTCCGTCGAGAGGGTCCCCGACTCGGGTCGGCGGACAGTGGTCCCAGCGTCCCCCGCGACGCTGTGTAACTACGGCGATGCTACCTGCCGCGGGGGAGTCCGCCTCCCGAGAGGCGGTCTGCGGACGGTGGGGACGGCAGTGGTCAGGCGGCCAGCCAGACGGCGCCGTCCACCGGCACCTGCCCGTCGGAGACCGGGTCGCTGGCCAGCAGCACCTGCCCCTCCGGCAGCGGCACCGGGGCGCCGGACAGGTTGAGCAGGCAGACCAGCCCGCCGGGGCGGCGGAACACCAGGCACCCGTCGGGCGCCGGCAGCCACTCGAGACCGTCGCCGTCGAAGGCCGGGGAGCTGCGCCGCAGGCGGAGGGCGTCCCGGTACAGCGACAGCATCGAGCCGGGGTCGCCGGCCTGCGCCTCGGCGGAGAGCGGGCCCCAGCCGGCCGGCATGGGCAGCCAGGTGCCGGCGGTGGTGGAGAACCCGTAGGGCGGCTGGTCACCCGACCACGGCACCGGGACCCGGCAGCCGTCCCGGCCGCGCTCGGTGTGCCCGGAGCGCTCCCAGATCGGGTCCTGCAGCACCTCGTCGGGCAGGTCGACGTCGGGCATGCCGAGCTCGTCGCCGTTGTAGACGTAGGCGACCCCGGGCAGGGCCAGCTGCAGCAGCGCCGCGGCCCGCGCCCGCCGGGTGCCCACCTCGCCGCCGCCGTAGCGGGTGACGTGCCGCGGCCGGTCGTGGTTGGACAGCACCCAGCAGGCCGGGGCCGGGGTCGAGGCCACCGTGGCCAGCGAGTGCTCCACCGCCGTCCGCAGCTCGGCCGGGTCCCACTCGGCGGTCAGCAGCCGGAAGTTGAAGGCCAGGTGCAGCTCGTCGTCCCGGAGGTACTGGGCCAGCCGCTCGTCGTCGAAGACCCACACCTCGCCGACCGCCATCCGGTCGGGGTACTGGTCGAGCACCGCGCGCACCCGCCGGTGCAGCAGGTGCACCTGGTCCTGGTCGAAGCGCAGGTCGCCCGGGCCGTCGTCGGCGAACAGCCCGGTGTCCTCGACCGGGACCATGTCCGGCAGGCCGGCCGGCTTGGCCATGCCGTGCGCGACGTCGATCCGGAAGCCGTCCACTCCCCGGTCCAGCCAGAAGTGCAGCGTCTCCTCGAGGTCGGCGACGACCTCGGGGTTCGTGTAGTCCAGGTCCGGCTGCTCGGGTGCGAACAGGTGCAGGTACCACTGCCCGTCGGCGACCCGGGTCCAGGCCGGTCCGCCGAACACCGAGGGCCAGTTGTTCGGCGGCTCGCTGCCGTCCGGTCCGCGCCCGTCCCGGAACAGGTAGCGGCCCCGCGCCGGCGAGCCCGGCGGGGACGCCAGCGCCTCCTGGAACCACTCGTGGTCGTGCGAGCTGTGGTTGGGGACCAGGTCGATGGTCACCCGGATGCCCAGCGCGTGGGCGTCGGCGAGCAGCGCGTCGAAGCCTGGCAGGTCGCCGAAGACCGGCTCGACGCCGCGGGGGTCGGCGACGTCGTAGCCGTGGTCGGCCATCGGGGAGGGGTAGAACGGCGTGATCCACAGCGCGTCGACACCCAGGTCGGACAGGTAGGGCAGCCGGGACCGGATGCCGGCCAGGTCACCGACGCCGTCACCGGTCTCGTCGGCGAAGCTCCGGACGTAGACCTGGTAGAAGACGGCGTCCCGCCACCAGGTGGCGCTCGCGGCGGGCAGGGTGGTCGGGTGCTGGCTCAGCGGAGGCTCCCTGGGCGGTGGGTCGGCGCGGGGTCAGTGGGCTCCGAGCGTGCCGCCGGCCTCGTCGGGCCAACGGTTCTGCATGCTGCGGGCCGCCATCTCCAGGTAACCCCACAACGTCGCGTCCTGCTCGGCGGGCAGCTCCAGGGAGTCGACCGCGGCCCGCATGTGGGTCAGCCAGGCGTCCCGGGCCAGGTCGTCGATCGCGAAGGGCGCGTGCCGCATCCGCAGCCGGGGGTGGCCGCGCTGCTCGGAGTAGGTCCGCGGACCGCCCCAGTACTGCTCCAGGAACATCAGCAGCCGGGTCTCCGCGCCGGCCCAGTCGTCGGCCGGGTACATCGGCCGGAGCACCGGGTCCTCGCGCACCCCGGCGTAGAAGCGCGCGACGAGGGCGCGGAACGTCGGTTCGCCACCGATCTCGTCGTAGAAGGTGCGCGCCGACGGCAGCGACTGGCTCATGCCACCGATCGTCCCTCAGCCCGGGACACCGGGGCCACGTGGGCAGGATCTCCTCCGCCGGCGGCGGCGACCGGGAGCGGCGCCCGGCGCAGCGCGACCAGCGGACCGACCACGGCGAGCAGGCCCAGGGCGCCGCAGAGGGCGACCACCGTCGCCGGCCGGAGCACCTCCGCGCCCAGCCCGGCCAGGACGACGCCGAGCCCCTGCACGCCGGCGAGACCGGCGCCGGCGACCCCGAACGCCCGCCCCCGGTAGGCGCTGGGCACCGCCTGCACGAACGCGACGTTGAGCGGGATGCTGCAGGCGCCGCCGATGCCGGCCAGGAACAGCAGGACGAGCACCGCGGCGTAGGCGGCGGTGCCGCGGTCGAGCACCAACGGCACCAGCCCGGCCAGCAGCACCCCGACCAGCGACAGCGCCAGCAGCGGGGCGAGCAGCCGGTCGCGGACGTGCGGCGGGCAGAACCGGCCGATGACCAGGCCGCCCACCGCGGTGCCGGCCGGGTTCGCGGCCAGCAGCAGCCCGGTGGCGGCGAGCGTGCCCTGGACCTGCAGCGCCAGCGGCGTGGCGATGCCCTCCGGGGCGTTCACGAACAGCGCGGCCACCCAGGTCAGGCCGACGATGGCGCGCAGCCGGGGCGCGGCCGCGATGAGCCGCACGCCGCTGCGGGTGGCCGCCCACAGCGAGCCGTCGATCCCGTCGCCCGCGTCGGGCACCGGCGCCGGCCGGGCGCGCAGCCGCACCGCGAGCCACACCGCGGACACCGCGAACGTGGCCGCGTTGATCAGCAGCGCGACCGAGGGGGAGAAGCTGACCAGCAGCGCACCGCCGACCACGAACCCGAACAGCTGGGAGACCTGCGCGGTGATGCCGGTGAGCGCGGTGGCCACGGCGTACCGGTCCCCGTGCAGGACGTCGGCCATCAGCGCCGACCGGGCGGCCTCGAACGGTGGTGCGCACAACGAGACGGCCAGCAGCAGACCCAGCAGCACCGGCATCGGCACGCCCGGCACCGCCATCAGCGCCACGAGCAGGGCGCGGGTGACGTCGCTGGCGATGAGCACCCGGTGCCGGGGGAACCGGTCGGCCAGCGAGGCCAGCACCGGGCCGCCCAGCAGCCAGGGCAGGTAGCTGATGGCGAAGGTGACCGCGGACAGCAGGGCCGAGTTCGTCCGCTGGTAGACCAGGACGGTCAGCGCCACCCGGGCCAGCTCGTCGCCGACCGTGGACAGCAGGTAGGAACCGAAGAGCGGGCGGAACTCGCGGACCGAGAAGACCTCGCTGAACGTGGCCGGGCGGCCGGACGACGCGCGTCGTCCGGCTGGGTGGCCGCTCAGGACGGACCCGCGCAGACAGCGGCGCGGGGGCGGGGACGGCTGCGCAGCCGGTGGCGCCGCGCGAGACCGGACGGTCTCGTGATCACCGCCTGTGCGCAGTTCATGGCGGGGAGTGTTGCACCTGGAGTGGGTGCCGGTCGACCACCCCTGGTGCCGCGACGCGTGGTGTCCACCCTTCCCTGGTGTCCGGCGGCCCCGGGCAAACGCCCCGGTCAGGGCGTCGTCGCTCCCCGTGACGGGCCGCCGGGGCCGTCCTCACGCGGCCGGTGGGGTCAGCCCGGTGTGCGCCGCCAGGAAGGCCAGCTGGTCGGCGGCCAGCCCGACGGTGCGGCTCACCGCCCGCGCGCCGTGGCCCACCGACAGCTCGCGGCGCAGCACGATCGGCGCCTCGGCGCTGGTGGCGTGCTGGAGCGCCGCGGCCAGCTTGCGGGCGTGCAGCGGGTCGACCCGGGTGTCGGACTCGAACGTCGTGAACAGCACCGCCGGGTAGCCGGTCCCCTCGACCACCCGGTGGTAGGGCGAGTAGCCCAGCAGCCAGCCGAGCTCGGTCGGATCGGCCGCCGTGCCGTACTCGTCGTTCCAGGTGCGCCCCAGGCCGAACAGCTCGTACCGGACCATGTCCAGCAGCGGCGCGCTGCACACCACGGCGGCGACGAGGTCGGGGTGCTGGGTGGTCATCGCGCCGACGAGCAGCCCGCCGTTGGAGCCGCCCATCACCGCCAGCTGGGCCGGCGTCGTCCAGCCCCCGGCGACCAGGTGCCCGGCCGCGGCGGCGAAGTCGTCGAACACGTTCTGCTTGCGCTCGCGCATGCCGGCCCGGTGCCACTCCTCGCCGTGCTCGGAGCCGCCCCGCAGGTTGGCCACCACCCACACCCCGCCGGCGGCGACCCAGGCCAGCGCCTGGGCGCTGTAGGCGGGCGTGAGGGAGACGTTGAAGCCGCCGTAGCCGTAGAGCACGGTCGGCCGCGGGGTGTCCGGCGTGCCGGTCCCGGAGAGCACGAACAGGTGGACCGGCGTCCCGTCGGGCGAGGTCGCGTGCGTCTCCAGCACCTGCAGGGCCGGGACGGCGCCGGCGACGGGGGCCTGCTCGTGGGAGGTGAGCGCGGCCGGGTCGGCGGTGTCCCAGCGCAGCACCGAGGGCGGGGTCGCGTAGTCGGTGAACCCGACCCAGGCCGTCGTCCCGCCCTCCGGCGGCGCGCTCACCCCGGACACGCTGCCGGGCCGCAGGTCGGTCACCTGGGCCAGCCGGCCGGAGCCGTCCGCCGCCCACAGCGAGAGCCGGTCGGTGGCGTCGACGGCGTGCACGGCGAGCACCTGCACGCCGCCGTCCGGGCCGTCGACCAGGGCGAGGTCGGAGAGCACGCCGTCGGGCTGCTGCGGGACGACCTCCTGCCACGCCGACGGCGCCCAGGTGGCCGGGTCGGCCGGGTCGGCCACCACCAGCCGGCTGCGGGGGGCGTCCCGGTCGGTGTGCAGCCACAGCCGGCCGTCGCGCGGCACCCAGGCGGTGAGCTGGGCGTCCACCCCGACCTGCAGCTCGCGGAGGACGCCGTCCCCGGCCAGGTCGGCCAGCCAGACGTCGTCCCGCGGGGCGGTGCCCACGGACGCGGAGACGACCAGCCAGCGGCCGTCGGCGCTGGTGCGGGCGCCGAAGTAGGTGGCCGCGTCGCTGCCCTCGCCGTGGACCAGGACGTCGGCGTCCGGGTCGCTGCCCACCCGGTGGCGCCACACCCGGCGGTGGAACTGCTGCTCGCCGGCCGGCACCAGCTCCGGCGCGAGCCGCCGGACGTAGAACAGCTCCTCCCCGCCCGGCAGCCAGGCGACGGGGGAGTAGCGGCAGCGGTCGACCGGGCCCTCGAGCAGCTCACCGGTGCCCACGTCCAGCACGAACAGCTGCGACTCCTCGTCGCCACCGACCGACACCTGGTAGGCCAGCCGGTCGCCCTCCCACGACGGCGACCAGGCGTCCAGCGTGGTGGTGCCGGCCGGGTCCAGCGCCATCGGGTCGACGAGCACCCGCACGGTGCCGTCGGGCTCGGTCACCCGCAGCACCGCGTGCTCCTGGCCGGGGTCGCGGCGGGTCGAGAAGGCCCGGCCGTGGCGCCACACCGGCAGGCCGACCGCGCCGGACCGGACGAGCTCGGTCAGCTGCGCGGCGAAGGCGGGCCGGCCCGGCAGGCCGGCGAGCAGCCCGGCGGCGAGGTCGTCCTGCGCGGCGGCCCAGGCCGCCGTCCGGGGGTCGTCGGCGTCCTCCAGCCACCGGTAGGGGTCGGCGACCGAGTGGCCGTGCAGGTCCTCGACCAGGTCCAGGCGGGGGGCTTCGGGGTAGCGCACGGACCGACCGTATCCGTGGGCACCGACCGGTCGACGTCCCGTACCACACGGCGACAGTGCAGGATGAGGGTGCCTGTGGGCTGTCGAAGCCGTCGGTGGCCACGGGCAGTCGGAGGTGTCCCGTGTCGATCACCGCACTCGGGTCGTCGTCCGCGCCGGCCCACGCCAGCGCCCGCCACGACCTCTCGCTCGCCCCTGCGCCTGCCCCGGCGACGGTCATGACCGGGGCGACCCTGCTGCTCAACGCCACCTACGAGCCGTTGTGCGTGGTCTCCAGCCGCCGCGCGATCGTGCTCGTCCTGGCCGCCAAGGCCGAGGCCGTCGACGTCACCGACGCCGAGGTGCACGCCGAGCGGCTCACCCTGGCCGTGCCGATCGTGGTCCGGCTGACCCGGTACGTCCGGGTGCCCTACCCGGTCACCGTCCCGCTGTCCCGCCGCGCCGTCTTCACCCGGGACGGGTCCACCTGCGTGTACTGCGGCGGGTCGGCGACGAGCATCGACCACGTGGTGCCGCGCAGCCGCGGCGGCACCCACACCTGGGACAACGTGGTGGCGGCCTGTCGGCGGTGCAACCACACCAAGGCCGACCGGTCGCTGGCCGAGATGGGCTGGTCGCTCCCGCACCCGCCCGGTGCGCCCAGCGGCGCGGCCTGGCGGCTGCTGGGGCACCGCACGGTCGACCCGCGGTGGCGGGAGTGGCTGGGCATGCCCGAGTCCGTCAGCGCCTGAGGCGGCCCCGTGACCGGCGACCCGGCGCCTGACGTCCGGCGCCTCTGGGCGCTGGCCGAGCCGTTCCACGCGCTGACCTACTTCGCCGACGAGGCGCGGGTGGCCTTCGGCGCCGCCGGCCTGCACGGGTTCTGGGCGGGTTACTTCGCCGGGCGGGCCGCGCCGCTGGGCGCCGTCGGGCTGGCGGTGGTGACGGCGACCTTCGCCTCCTTCGCGCCGGCGTTCGTGGCCCGGCGGGTCCCGGGCATCTGGACGACGACCTCGCCGGAGCAGGCGCTGGCCGCCCGGCTGGCCGGGGTCGACGCCGCCGTGCAGCGGGCGCTGCCCGGCTGGGCCGGCTCGGCGGACGCGGCCGAGGCGGCCGCGCTGGCCCGGCGGGCGGCGGAGGCGGTCGACCTGCCGGGGCGGCCGCTGGCCGCGGCGAACGCGACGCTGCCGGAGCCGGACCGGCCGCACCTGGCGCTGTGGCAGGCGCTGACGACGCTGCGGGAGCACCGCGGCGACGGCCACCTGGCGACGCTGCTGCAGCGCGACCTGCTGGGGCTGCCCGCCCTGGTGCTCGCCGCGGCGGCCGGCGTGAGCGACGCGGAGTGGCTGCAGCGGGCCCGCGGCTGGTCGCCGGCGGAATGGACGGTGGCCGCCGACGCGCTGACCGCCCGCGGCCTGCTCGCCGGGGGAGCGCTCACCGCCGACGGGATCGCCGTCCGGGCGGCCGTGGAGGACGACACCGACCGGCTGGCGCGCGGACCGTGGGCGGCGCTCGGCGCCGCCGGCTGCGACCGCCTGGCCGAGCTGCTGGTACCGGTGCGGCACGCCGTCGTGGCGATCGGCGACTGGCCGGCCCACAACCCGATCGGCGTCCCCGAGCCGCCGTCCTGACTCAGGTGACCCGGCGGCGCGCGGTCGGGTAGCCGTGGTGCGCGCCCTCGGCGAGCACCGTGCGGAGCCGGTCCATCGCGTCCCAGACGTCGACGAACCGGGTGTACAGCGGCGCCGGGCCGAGCCGCAGCCGGTCCGGCGTCCGGAAGTCGGGGACGACGCCGCGGTCGACCAGCGCCTGGGTCAGCTGCCAGGCCTGCGGGTGGGCGAGGCTGACGTGCGACCCCCGTCGGGCGGCCTCCCGCGGTGAGGCGACGGTCACGCCGTCTCCGGCCAGCCACGCGTCGGCCAGCGCGACCAGCAGGCCGGTCAGCGCCTGGCCCTTGGCGGCCAGCCGCCCGATGCCGGCCTCCGCGGTCAGCCGGGCGCCGACCTCGACGGCGGCCATGGCGACCACCGGGGGAGTGCCGACGGCGAACCGGTCCACGCCGTCGGCCGGGTCGTACGCCGTGCCCATGTCGAACTGGTCGCGCTGGCCGAACCAGCCCCAGATCGGCTGGCGCAGCTGCTCCTGCAGCTCCTGCCGCACGTAGAGGAACGCCGGCGCCCCCGGGCCGCCGTTGAGGTACTTGTAGGTGCAGCCGACGGCCAGGTCGGCGCCGGCCGCGGTGAGGTCGGCGGGCACCGCGCCCGCCGCGTGGCTGAGGTCCCACAGGACGAGAGCGCCGGCGTCCCGGGCCAGCCGGGTCACCTCGGCGAGGTCGACCAGCGCACCGGAGCGGTAGGCGACCTGGGACAGCACCACCACGGCGACCCGCTCGTCCAGCGCCGCGGTCAGCACGTCGAGGTCGAGGCCGGTGTCGATGTGCGCGTCCACCTCGCGGACCGTCATGCCGCGCGCCTGGGCGACCCCGGCGACGATGTACCGGTCGGTCGGGAAGTCGTCAGCGCAGCAGACCAGCACGTCGCGGCCCGGGCGGGCGTCGGCGCCGGCGACCAGCAGCTTGTAGAGGTCGACGCTCGTCGTGTCGGCGACCAGCACCTCGCCGGGGCGGGCGCCCAGCACGCCGGCGGCCAGCACGTCGCCGATCCGGCGGGACTGCTCGACCCAGCTGCTCCAGGAGCCGACCAGCCCGCGACCCCACTCCTCCTCGACCACCCGGGCGACCGCGGCCGGCGTCTCCACCGGCAGCCGGCCCAGCGAGTTGCCGTCCATGTACAGCAGGCCGTCGTCCACCCCGGCGAAGCGGGAGCGGAAGCCGGCCAGCGGGTCGGCGTCGTCGAGGGCGGCGGCCGCAGCGCGGGAGAGGTCCACGGCGCCATGCTCTCGCAGCCGCTAGCGTCCCCGGCCGTGACCTCCTCGACCGGCACCCAGCTGCACGACCTGACCGCGCTCGAGCAGGCCTCGGCCGTGCGGGCACGCCAGGTGAGCCCGACAGAGCTGGTCGAGCACGCGCTGAGCCGGATCGAGGCGCTGGACCCAGGGATCGGCGCCTTCATCACCGTCACCGCCGACCGGGCGCGGGCAGCCGCCGCGCGGGCCGACCAGGCGGTCGTGGGAGGCGCCGAGCTGCCGCCGCTGCACGGCGTCCCGACCGCGATCAAGGACCTGAACAACACCGCCGGCGTGCGGACGACGTTCGGCTCGCGGGTGCTCGCCGAGTTCGTGCCCGACGTGGACGACGCCGTGGTCACCGCCCTGGCCGCCGCTGGGACCATCAGCCTGGGCAAGACCAACACCCCCGAGTTCGGCTTCCCCTGCTACACCGACAACGACCTGGTCGGCCCCGCCCGCTGCCCCTGGGACACCTCCCTGCTGGCCGGTGGCTCCAGCGGAGGCGCGGCCGCCGCGGTCGCCGCCGGGCTGCTGCCCTTCGCCCAGGGCTCTGACGGCGGCGGGTCGATCCGCATCCCGGCCGGCATCAACGGCCTGTTCGGCATCAAGCCCAGCCGTGGCCGGGTGAGCAACGGCCCCTACGCCTCGGAGGCGACCGCGCTCGGGGTCCAGGGGCCGCTGGCGCGCACCGTGCGGGACGCCGCCGCGATGCTGGACGCGATGGCCGGACCGGTGACCGGCGACCCGTTCTGGGCGGCGCCGCTGCCGGCCGGCGAGACGTTCCTCGGCCACGCCGACCGCACGCCGGGCACGCTCCGGATCGGCCGCTACCTGGACCCCGGCATGCCCGGCGCGGAGCTGGACCCGGAGGTGCTGGCGGCCTACGAGGACGCCTCGGCCCTGCTGGCCGGGCTCGGCCACGAGGTCGAGGACCTGCCCGCCGGGCCGCCCACCGAGGCGATCTTCCCGTCGTTCGAGGTGGTGTGGGCGCTGTCGGCCACCACGCTGCCGGTGCCGGAGGCCGCGGTGCCGCACCTGCGGCCGCTCACCCGCTTCCTGCGCGAGCGGGGGCTGGCGCTGTCGGCCCGGGACGCCATGGAGGCGATGTTCACGCTGCGGCTGTTCGCCCGCCGGTTCATCCAGGCGACCAGCGGCTACGACGTCCTGCTCGCCCCGATCTGCACGACGACGCCGCGGCCGGTCGGCTGGTTCGGCGACGACGGCCCCGAGGACTTCGAGCGGCAGAAGCGCTACGCCGCCTTCCCGGCCGTCTACAACGTCACCGGGCAGCCCGCGGTCAGCGTCCCGCTGTGGTGGACGGCGTCCGGGCTGCCCGTCGGCACCATGCTGGTCGGGCGTCCGGCCGACGAGGCCACGCTCATCTCGCTGTCCGCGCAGCTGGAGGCGGCCCGCCCCTGGGCACACCGCCACCCCGGCGTCTGGTGACCTGCCGGGCCGCGGCACCGACGTCCCGGTAGATTGCCGCCATGTCCGTGATCGAGACCGTGCTCATCTACGGCGTCATCCCGCTGGTGGTGTTCCTGCTCTTCGCGGCGGTGACGATCCTCCCCGGCCGTGGCCAGCAGCGGACCAAGTACCGCCCCGGCCAGCCCTGGACGGCGGCGCCGGTCTGGTGGGAGCCGCACCCGGACACCTCGGCGGGTGCGAGCCACGGCTCGGACCACGGCGACGACCACGCCGCCCCGCGGCTGGGCGCGACCGCCGCGGCGCTGGCCATCGGCCAGCGCCCGCACGAGCCGCACGCCGCCGACGCCCCCCGCCGGACCGCCGCCGGCGGCGCCCGCGGGACCTGGTGACGGCGCCGTGAGCACCGCGTACTCCGACTCCTCCTCCGCCCCGTCGTCCTCCGGAGGCCCTGCCCCGATGAGCCAGCAGCTCGACACCCGCGGGACGTCGACCTCCGACACCTCCGGTTCGGTCGTCGACGAGTCCGGCAACGGCCCGTTCAGCTACCAGGACCTGGCGCGGCTGGACGAGGCGCTGACCATGTCCTCCCGCGAGACCGGCCTGCGCTTCACCGTCTACATCGGCGAGCTGGCCGCGGACACCCGGGCCGCCGCCGAGGAGCTGCACGCCCGCTCCGGCGGGGACACCGCCAACAGCGTGCTCGTGGCGCTCTCGCCGGGGCAGCGGGTGCTGGAGATCGTCACCGGCGCCACCGCCGCCCGCCGGCTGCCCGACCGGGCCTGCGCGCTGGCGGTGCTGTCGATGACCAGCCGGCTCGGCTCCGGCGACCTGGTCGGCGCGATCGTGAACGGGCTGCGGCAGATGTCCGACGCCGCCGGCCACCCGTCCCGCCGCACGCACTGACGAACCGGCGAGGCCCCGTCACCCACCGGGTGACGGGGGGCCTCGCTGCGTCCGCGCTCGCCCGGGTCGGCGGGCTGGCTTTGGATCAGGTCACCTGATCAAAGGCCGTCCTCCCGCACCAACGCTGGTGCGGGAGGACGGCTTTCGATCAGGGGACCTGATCGAAGTCCGGAGAACCGGTCAGCCGGCGGCGGCGTCCCGCTTGCGGGCCCACAGCGCGCGGGCGACGCCGTCGCGGCCCTCGCTGACCAGCCGGCGCAGCGGTGCCGGGACGTCGTCGGCGGCCAGCCAGGCGTCGGCCGCGGCGAGCGTGCTCTCGTCGATCACCTTCGGGAACAGGTACTCGACGGCGTTCTTGGCGATCTCGCCCGGACGCCGCTCCCACATGCCGCCGATGTCGGCGAAGTACCGCTCCACGTAGGGCGCGGTCAGCTGCTGCTGGGCGGGGTGCCAGAAGCCGGCGACCATCGCCTCGTGCACGGCGTTCGGGATCGACTCGTCGGTGAACGCCCGCTCCCAGGTCTCGGCCTTGGACTCCGCCGTGGGTCGCAGCGCCCGGGCGGTCGCGGCGCGGCGGGCACCGGTCGCGGTGGCGTCCCGCTCGGACTCCGCGTCGATCTCGGCGTCCCCGGCCGCCCCGACGGCCACCAGGCCGTGCAGGAACGCCCAGCGGGCGTCGGTGTCGACGGTCAGGCCCTCGACGGTGAACGAGCCGTCGAGCAGGCCGCGCAGCGCGGCGACGTGCTCGTCGGTGCGCGAGGCGGCGGCCAGCGTGCGGGACCACTGCAGCTGCGCGTCGCTGCCGGGCTCCGCGGTCTGCAGCGCGGCCAGCGCCTTGTCGCCCAGCTGCGCCCAGCCGGTCGGCGCCCAGGCCGGGTCGGCGTAGGCGGCCAGCGCCGACTGCACCCGGGCCAGCAGCGACTGGACGACGCTGATCTCGGTCTCGGCGTCGACGCCGGTGAGCACCAGCTGCACCCACTCGCGGGCCGGCAGCTCGCCGTCGCGGGTCATGTCCCAGGCCGCGGACCAGCACAGCGCCCGGGGGAGGGAGTCGGGGAGCGCGCCGATCCGGGTGCGCAGCGTGGCCAGCGAGCGCTCGTCGAGCCGCAGCTTGGCGTAGGTCAGGTCGTCGTCGTTGACCAGGACGAGAGCTGCAGAGGGGTGGCCGACCAGCTCGGCGACCTCGGTGCGCGCACCGTCGACGTCCAGCTCGACCCGGTGCGAGCGGGTCAGCCCGTCGGGGCCGTCGGTGTACAGGCCGACCGCCAGCCGGTGCCGGCGGAGCACCGGGTGCGCGGCGACGGCGGTCTGCTCGATCGCGAAGGAGCTGTACCGGCCGTCGTCGTCCAGGGAGTACACCGGGCGCAGGGTGTTGACCTGGCTGGTCTGCAGCCACTGCGCCGACCAGTCGGACAGGTCGCGGCCCGAGGCCGCGGACAGCTCGCCGAGCAGGTCGTCGAGGGTGGTGTTGCCGTACTCGTGCTTGCGGAAGTAACGCTGCACGCCGGCCAGGAACGCGTCCTGCCCGACGTAGGCGACCAGCTGCTTGAGCACCGAGGCGCCCTTGGCGTAGGTGATGCCGTCGAAGTTCACCTCGACCGCGGCGACGTCGACCATGTCCGCGGCGATCGGGTGGGTCGAGGGCAGCTGGTCCTGCGCGTAGGCCCAGGACTTCTCGGTGTTGGCGAACGTCGTCCAGGCCGTCGTGTACTCGGTCGCCTCGGACTGGCACAGCGTGGAGATGTAGGTGGCGAAGGACTCGTTGAGCCACAGGTCGTCCCACCAGCGCATGGTCACCAGGTCGCCGAACCACATGTGCGCCAGCTCGTGCAGGATCGTCTCCGCACGCCGCTCGTACCGCGCCCGGCTGGTCTTGGACCGGAAGACGTAGTCCTCCAGGAAGGTGACCGCCCCGGCGTTCTCCATCGCCCCGGCGTTGAACTCGGGCACGAAGAGCTGGTCGTACTTGTCGAACGGGTACGGGTAGTCGAAGACCCGGTGGTAGAAGTCGAAGCCGGCCTTGGTGACGGCGAAGATCTCGTCCGGGTCCAGGTACCGGGCCAGCGACGCCCGGCAGTAGATGCCCAGCGGGATGCCGTCGTGCAGGTCGGTGACCCGCGCGTACGGGCCGGCGACCAGGGCGACCAGGTAGGTGGAGATCCGCTTGGTCGGGGTGAAGTGCACCAGCTGCGACCCGGCCTCGCCGGCCTCGATCGTGCGGTCGCCGGTGTTGCTGACGACCTGCCAGTCGAACGGCGCGGTGACGTGCACGGTGAACGTCGCCTTGAGGTCGGGCTGGTCGAAGCAGGCGAACATCCGCTTGGCCTCGGCCGGCTCGAAGTGCGTGTACAGGTAGACCTGCTCGTCCTCCGGGTCGACGAACCGGTGCAGGCCCTCGCCGGTGCGTGAGTACCGGCAGTCGGCGTCGACCACGAGCTCGTTGGTCGCGGCCAGCTCGGGCAGGACCAGGCCGCCCTCCTCGGTGTAGCCGCTCACGTCCAGCTCGACGCCGTTCAACGTGGCGGAGCGGACCCGCTCGGCGACCAGGTCGACGAAGGTCGAGGCGCCCGGCGTCCGGGCGGTGAAGCTGATGGTGGTGACCGAGCGGAACGTCTCCACGCCGGGATGCCCCTGGCCGTCGGTCACGTCCAGGAAGAGGTCGTAGCTGGAGACGGCCAGCAGCGCGGCGCGTGCCGCGGCGTCGTCACGGGTCAGGTTGGGGACTGCCACGGCACGGAGCTTCCCATGCGGGTGCGACGCCCCTGCCGCGGTGTGCCCCGCAGCCGCCGTGGGAACAACCGGACGGCGGCCGGACTTGCTGGCCCCAGACGACCCGGGCCGCGCCCGATCGGCCCGCCCGGCAGCACCGACGACACCCGAGGAGCACCCATGACCGAGGCAGTGCAGAGCGCCCCCACGAAGGCCCGCGTCGACTTCTGGTTCGACCCGCTGTGTCCCTGGGCCTGGCTCACCAGCCGCTGGGTCCTGGAGGCCGCCAAGGTCCGCGACATCGACCTGCACTGGCACGTCATGTCGCTGTCGGTGCTCAACCGCGGCCGCGAGCTGCCCGAGGAGTACCGCGAGATGATGGCCCAGGCCATCGGCCCGGTGCGGGTGGCGATCGCGGCGGCGCAGCAGCACGGCGACGGCGTCCTCGGCGACCTCTACACCGCGATGGGCACGTTGCGCCACCACGAGGACGTCGAGCTGCCCGACCTCATCGCGCCGGCGCTGGAGCGGGTCGGCCTGCCGGCCGAGCTGGCCGAGGCCGCCGGCTCCACCGAGTACGACGAGGCGCTGGAGGCCAGCCACCACGCGGGCATGGACCCCGTCGGCGACGACGTCGGCACCCCGGTCATGCACATCGACGGGGTGGCCTTCTTCGGCCCGGTGATCAGCAAGGTGCCCACCGGTGAGGACGCCGGCAAGGCCTTCGACGGCGCCGTCCTGCTGGCCAACCTGCCGGACTTCTGGGAGCTCAAGCGCACCCGCACCGCGGGCCCGGACATGTCCTCGGTCCCGGCCGACGCCCTGGAGCTGACCGGCAGCCGATGACCTCCGCCGCGAAGACGGCCGTCTCCGCGGCCTGAGACGGGACGAAGACGGCCATCTCCGTGGGGGCGGGAGGAGTGCGGCATCCTGACCGGGTGCCGCACCCCGTCCGCCAGCGGATCTTCATCACCGGCGCCAGCGCCGGCCTCGGCCAGGGCATGGCCCGCGCCTTCGCCGCCCGCGGCCGCGACCTCGCGCTGGTCGCCCGGCGGGTGGACCGCCTCGCGGAGCTGCGGGCCGAGCTGCTGGCCCGGCACCCCGGCGTCCGGGTCGTGGTCGGTGCCCTGGACGTCGACGACCCGGCGGCGGTCGCGGACGTCGTCCCGCGGCTGGCCGCCGAGCTCGGCGGCATCGACCGGTTCATCGCCAACGCCGGCCTCGGCAAGGGCGCCCCGGTCGGCAGCGGCGACCCGCGGCCGAACCGGCAGGTGCTGGTCACCAACGTGCTGGGCACCCACGCGAGCTGCGAGGCGGCGGTCGCGCTGTTCCGCGCCCAGGGCGCCGGCCACCTCGTCGTGGTGTCCTCCGTCGCCGGCGTGCGCGGCATGGGCGGCACCCGCACCGCCTACGCGACGTCCAAGGCCGCGGACGCCGTCCTCGCCGAGGGCATCCGCGCCGACCTGCTGGGCGACCGCAGGACCCGGTCGATCGCGGTGACGACGGTGCACCCCGGGTTCATCGAGACCGACATCAACGTCGGCCGCCGAGGCCCGTTCACCGTCGACCTGCAGACCGGCGTCGACGCGCTCGTCGCGGCGATCGAGCGCGAGCCGGTGCGGGCCTACGTGCCGGAGTGGCCGTGGCGCCCGGTGGCCGGGCTGCTGCGGGTGCTGCCGCTGCCGCTGGTCCGCCGGCTGGCGTAGCGGGTCGGGGAGCGGGTCAGGAGCGGGTCAGAGCCGGGTCCGGGCGATGGCCCGGGTCCGCCCGTCGAACGGCGGGTCGGCGGCCGGGTCGGTCAGCCACCGGGCCAGCCCGACCAGCTCGTCGCGCTGGGCCGCGACGAACGCGGCGTCCACCACCGCGCCGTGCCCCGGCACGACCGGACCACGGGCGAGGGCCAGCAGCTCGGTCAGCGTGCCCGCCCACTCCAGCGGGAAGGCGTCCTCCATCGCCGGCGGCGAGCCCTCCTCGACCAGGTCGCCGGCGAAGAGGACGTCGTCCACGGCGACGACGAGGTCGGCACCGGTGTGCCCGCGGCCCAGGTGCCGCAGCGCGACCGGGCGGCCACCGACGTCGAGCGTGATGGCGTCGTCCACCAGCCGGTCGGGCAGGTCCAGCGGGGTGGTCGCCACCAGCTCGGCGACGAGCTCGGCAGCCGGGTCGCCCTCGGCGAGCAGCGCCGCGACGACGTCGGCCCGCTGCTGGTCGGCGGTCGCGGCCAGCTCGGCGGCGCAGCCCCGGTGCGCCCACACGTCGGCCGGCCGGAAGGCGGCGTTGCCGAAGCAGTGGTCGTAGTGGGCGTGGGTGTTCACCACCGACCACGGGTGCGGGGTCACGGAGCGGACCGCCTCGGCCAGCGCCCGGCCCTCGCCCAGGTGCGACCGGGTGTCCACCACCAGGCACGCCCCGTCGCCGACGACCAGCCCGCAGTTGAGGTCCAGCTCGCGGTGCCGCCGGACGAACACCCGGTCGCCGACCTCCTGCCAGCCCGCGGTCACCAGCAGATCCGCATCGGCCGGCCGCGGGAGTCCGTCGTCCCGTCGCCCACGCGGTCCGCGGTGCCGGCGGCCAGCCGCTGCGCCGACCACGCCGCGGCGCAGGCGTCCAGCGCGTCGACCGCCGGGACGCCGGCCGGGGCGTCGGCGAGCGCGTCCTCGACGTCCATCACCGCGCGCAGCGCCCGCAGCCGCTGCACCGTGCCGCGGGCGGTGCCCTTGCGGTCGGTGACGCCGCCCAGCCCGCAGCGGAAGGCGAGCTTTGGGTGCACCTCCACCACCCGGTCGACCGGTGGCTCGCCGAGGGCGTCGTCCAGGTCCCGGATGGCCGCGGCCAGCATGAACGTCTGCGCGGACGGCGCCCGCCCGCCGGCCGCCGCGCGGCTCAGCGCCCGCGCCTCGGCGTGGTCGGCGGCGGCGAGGACGGCGCGCACGGGAGCGGGGAAGACCGAGCTCGCGGCCCCGGTGGACCGCAGCAGCTGACGGGCGGCGACGTCGCATGCCCGGACGCCGTCCTCGGACAGCCCGATCGGCATGTCGATGCCGATGACCGTGACGTCCGGGAGCGCCAGCACCGCCGCGACGTCGGGGAGCGCCAGCAGCTGCACGGTGCGGCCGTCCAGCCGCGCGCCGACCCACGCCCCGCGCCAGCCGTCCACCCCGAGCACCGCCACCGGGCCAGCCTGCCACCTGACAGGATCGGGGCATGCGCGTCTTCCTCGGCACCGACCACGCCGGTCTCGAACTGAAGTCCCACCTGCTGCAGGTGCTCGCCGACGAGGGCTTCGAGCCCGTCGACTGCGGCGCGTTCAGCTACGACGCGGAGGACGACTACCCGCCGTTCTGCTTCGAGGTGGGGGAGCGGGTGGTCACCGAGCCCGGCACGTTGGGCGTGGTCATCGGCGGTTCGGGCAACGGCGAGCAGATCGCGGCGAACAAGGTCCCCGGCGTCCGCGCCGCGCTCGTCTGGAACACCGACACCGCCCGGCTGGCCCGCCAGCACAACGACGCGAACGTGGTCTCCGTCGGCGGCCGGCAGCACAGCGTGGAGGAGGCGACCGCGCTGGTGCTGACGTTCCTGCGGGAGCCGTTCAGCGGCGAGGCCCGGCACGTCCGGCGGATCGGCCTGCTCTCGGACTACGAGCGCGACCGCCACCGCCCGGCCGGCGGGCTGCCCACCACCACCCCGTGACCGCATGACCGGCGACGACCTGCGGGCCGCCGACGCGGCGGTGCAGGAGCTGCTGTCCCGGGTGCCGGACGGCGGTGCCGCGGTGCCGCTGCTGGCCACCGACGTCACCGGCGTCGCCCACCACGTCACCTCGTGCCTGACCTGGTACGCGGCCGACCTGGTCGCCGGCCCGGTCGAGGTGAGCGCCTTCGACCTGGTCCGCCGTCCCGACGTCGAGCTGGCCGAGATGCGCCGTCAGCTGGGCGCCGCCGCCGAGGTGCTGGCCCGGGTGGTCGACGCCGCCGGACCCGACGAGCGGGGAGCGCACAGCTGGGGGCTGGCCGACGCCTCTGGGTTCGCCGGGATGGGCTGCGCGGAGATGCTGCTGCACACCTGGGACGTCGCCGAGGGCCGGGAGCTGACGTGGGCACCGCCCGCCGCGCTGGCCGACACGGTCCTGGCCCGGCTGTTCCCCTGGGCGCCGGCCGACGGCGACCCGTGGGCGGCGCTGCTGTGGGCCACCGGCCGCGGGGAGCTGCCCGGCCGCGAGCCGCTGACCTCCTGGCGCTGGCACTGCGCCCCGCTGTCCGAGTGGGACGGCACCCAGCCGGCCTGAGCGCCGCGTGCTGCCGGACTTCGATCAGGTCCCCTGATCGAAGTCCGTCCTCCCGCACCGACGTTGCTGCGGGAGGACGGCTCTTGATCAGGGGACCTGATCCAAGACCGGCGCCACCCCGACCACGCAGGACGGCGTCAGAACTGGTCGGGGCACCACGGGGCGACCGGCCAGCGGAACGCGGTCGCCGCCTGGGTGACCGCACCCGGGCTGATCTCGGTGACCCGGCCGGCGCCCTGCAGCGCGGCGAGCGACTCCCCGCCCAGGTACACCGCTGACAGCGCCTCCACGTCCATGACCAGGTCGGGGTCGCGGTCGGTGCGGTCGCAGAACGCGCCGGCCGGGTGCCCCCACACGTGCCAGCGCCCGTCGTTCCAGTCGCAGAACCGATCGCGCACCTCGACCACCATGTCCAGCCGGGCCGGGTAGCGGCGGGCGGACAGAGCGGCGCCGACGTCGACCAGCCGCACCCAGAGCGCGTCGACCGGCCGGGAGTGCCAGGCCCGCGGGTCGGCCAGCAGGTGCCGCACCGGGTCGTCGGCGGAGGCGTTCGGCGCCTCCACGGTCTGCACCAGGTCGTGGCCGACGAGGTACTGCCAGAGCGCGGCGTAGGCGGCCGGGGTCAGCGCCCGGACGTCCTCGACGGTCAGCGTGCCCTCCGGGTCGTTGGTGGCGCTCCACGCGGCCCGCAGCCGGTAGGTCGCGTAGCCGGTGACGGTGCCGTCGGCCTCGGTGTGCAGCACGTGCTGGCGCGGCGGGCCGCCGCGACTGAGCTCGGGGGAGTCGTGCAGCCGCCGGTCCCACCACCGCTCGTCCCGCGCCATGTTGCCGGGCACGAACCGCCGCACCTGCTCGTGCAGCGCCTGCGCCGCCGGCTGGAAGGCCGCCCGCTCGACCAGCCGGACGGTGCCGCTGCCCACGTCGGCGTCCGGCCGGAGCCGCAGCCGGGCGGCCTCGCCGGTCCAGCCGCCGCGCCAGGTGGCCGGCGCGAACCCGTAGCGGCCGTAGATCGCGCCCTCCGCCGCCCACAGCGCGGCGACCGGTTCCCGGCCGGCCGCGTGCACCTCGTCGAGCTGGCGCCGCATGATCGCGGTGAGCAGGCCGCGCCGGCGGTGGGTGGGGGAGACGGTCACCCAGGTGACGCCCGCCGTGGGCACCACCGCCCCGGGCACGGTCATCTCCAGGCTGTACAGCCCGGCGGTCGCGGCGACCCGGTCGCCGTCGAAGAGCGCGAGCGAGCGGTCCAGCTCGGCGACCGGCGACGGCTCGTCGGCGTAGGGGCCGCTCAGCTCCTCGCCGAAGGTGGTCATCATCGACGTGGTGAACAGCGGCCACTCGGCGGCGGTGATCGGACGGAACTGGTCGGCGGGATCGGTCACGGTGGCTGTCTACCGGTCCGGGGTGACGGTCCGCCAACCAGTTCCCCCGCTCAGTGGCTCGCCGCGGGGAGCCGGTCCAGCCAGCGCGGCAGCCACCAGGTGCGCTCGCCCAGCAGCGCCATGGTCGCCGGCAGCAGCACGCCGCGGACCAGGGTGGCGTCGATCAGCACCGCGACCGCCAGCCCGACCCCGAGCTGCTTGAACTCCAGCATCGACAGCGTCGCGAATATGCTGAAGACCGCGACCATCACGACCGCCGCGCTGGTCACCACCCCCGCCGAGCGGGTGACGCCGGTGGTGATCGCCAGGTCCATCGGCATCCCGGAGCTGGCCGCCTCGCGGACCCGGGACACCACGAACACGTGGTAGTCCATCGACAGCCCGAACAGCACCACGAACAGGAACAGCGGCAGCCAGGACACGATCGCCCCGGTCGAGGTGAAGCCGAGCAGGCCCTCGGCCCAGGTCGACTGGAAGACCAGCACCAGGACGCCGTAGGCCGCGCCCACCGACAGCAGGGTGAGCCCCGCGGCGATCAGCGCCACGGCCATCGACCGGAAGGCGACGGTGAGCACGACGACGGTCAGCGCCAGCACGAAGCCGATGACGACGGGCAGCCGGTCGGACATGGTGCTGCCGAAGTCCAGGCTCCCCGCGGTGTCGCCGGTCACGGCGGCGGTGACGCCGGGCAGGGCGCCCACGGTCCCGGGCACCAGGTCCGCCCGCAGGTGCTCCAGCGCCGCGATCGACCCGTCGCTGCCGGCGTCCCCGGACCCGGCGATGCCGACCCGGGCGACGGTGCCCGCCGGGTTGACCTCGAGCTCGCCGGCCGCGGCCGGGTCGGGCAGCGCAGCGGTGAGCTCGGCGACGGCCGACCGGACGGCCGGGACGTCGAGCGCCGCGCCGTCGGCGCGCCACAGCACGACCTGGTCGGTGCTGCCCTCCTGCGGGTAGGCCTCGGCGATCGCGTCGTAGGCCCGGACGACCTCGCTGTCCCGGCTCAGCGCGTCGATGCCGGGCATCGCGGTCTGCATGCCGATCGCCGGCACGGCGACGGCCAGCAGCACGCCGCTGCCCACGGCCAGCGACAGCCCGGGACGGGCCACCACCCGGCGGACGACGGCGCCCCAGACCCGGCTGTCGTCGGAGCGGCCGACCAGCCGGCCCAGCAGCGGCACCCGCGGCCGCTCGATGGCCCGGCCGAGCAGCGCCAGCGTCGCGGGGAGCACGGTCAGCGAACCGACCACCGACACGACGACGACCAGGATCGTGCCGGTCGCGAAGGAGGTGAAGACGGCGTTGCCGGCCAGGTACATGCCCGACATCGCCACCGCGACGGCGATGCCCGAGGTGAGCACCGCGCGCCCGGAGGTCGCCGCGGCCACCTCGACGGCCAGCCCGGTGCCCGCGCCGTGCCGCCGTTCCTCGCGGACCCGGCGGACGTAGAACAGCGCGTAGTCCACGCCGACGGCCATGCCGATCAGCAGGACGACGCTGGAGGTGCTCTCGTCGATCGGCCGGAGCTGGGAGACCAGCGAGACCAGCCCGAGCGCGCCGCCCACGGCGGTGGCGCCCAGCAGCAGCGGCACCCCGGCGGCGAACAGCGCGCCGAAGGCGACCAGCAGCACGACCAGGGTCACCGGCAGGCTGAGCAGCTCCGCGCGCTGGAAGTCCTCGTCCAGCTGGTCGCCGACCACCTCGTTGATCGAGCTGCCGCCGGACTCGGTCACCCACAGGTCCGGGTGGTCGGCCTGCACCCCGGCGACCGCGTCGAGCACCGGCCCGACCGCCTCCTCGCCGGCCTCCCACGCCGCGCTGCCGGTCGCGTCGCCGACGTCCAGCGTCACCGGCACCAGCAGCGCCGTCCCGTCGAGGGAGGGCACCAGGTCGCCCACCTCGGCGACCTCGTCGAGGCTGCGGACGGCGGCGGCCACGGCATTGGCCGCGGCGGTCCCCTCCGGCCCGATCGCCGACCCGTCGCGGGTCTGCACCATGACCTGCTCGGTGGGCGGGTCCGGGAAGCCGGCGTCGTCCAGCACGACGTCGGCCCGGCCGGACTCGCCGCTGCCGCTCTCCGCCCCGGTCAGGGTCCGGGTGCCGGTCGCGCTGCCGACCACCACGGCCAGGACGACGGCGACCAGCCACAGCCCGACCACGGTCCAGCGGTGGGTGGCGCTCCAGCGGGCGACGGCGACCACCGCCCCGGTCGGCCGGCGGGGTGGGCTCTCGGGCGGTGCGGTCAACACGGGGACGCTCACGGCGGGGGCCTCTCGGGCTCGGGCACCGCCGGTGCGGCGGCGCTGCACCGAGGCTCTCGGTCCGCGGCCGGGGTGTCGTTGCCGCTGCCACCCCACCCGGGTTCGGGCTGTCCCGACCCCGCGGCTGTCGTCAGCCCGACCCGTCAGGGGCCCGACGTCACCCCGTCGGCGGCCAGGGTGAGGTCGCCGCAGGTCACCTGGTGGGCTGCCTCGAGCTGGGCGGCGGGGGCGTCCTCGGTGGTCCGGCTGGTGCCGTTGGCCGCTCGCGGCCCGTCGAGCCGGACCACGGTGCTGGTGACCGAGGAGCCGTCGGCCAGCAGGCCGGCCAGGTCGCGGACGCCGTCGCCGTCGACGTCCGCGCAGCCGACCCCGGTGCCGTGGCCGGTGAAGCCCAGGTCGAAGGCGTACTGCTGCCCCCGGGCGTCCAGCACCGGCACGAGCGAGCAGTCGCTGACCGCGTACAGCAGCACCTGGCGGCCGTCGTCGGCGAAGACCACCAGCTCGCCGTCGCCGGTGACGTCGGCGACCAGCAGCGAGCGGGCGACCGGGCTGGCCGAGCGCAGCTCCGCCGAGAACACGCCGCCCGAGGCGGTCCGCACGCCGAACGCGACCGACCCGTCGGCCGCCGGTTGCGCGGCGATCCACTCGGTGTCGGGCCGACCGTCGCCGTCGACGTCCAGCGTCGGGGCGCTGGTGCTGCCGGCGGGCTCGGCCCCGCTGGCCGGGCAGCCCGCGGCGGCCGCGGCGGTCGTCGTCGGAGTCGGCGTGGTCGCGTCCGCCGTGGTGGCCGGGGAGGACGTGGAGCCGGCGTCGGTGGTGCCGGACGAGCACCCGGTCAGCAGGGCGAGGACCAGCAGGGCGGAGGCGAGCAGCGGACGGCGCACGTGCCCACCGTCGTCCCGGCCGTTGACCTGTGCAACCTCCGTGGCTCAGCTGCGCAGGTAGGCCAGGGTCGCGAGCACCCGGCGGTGCTGGTCCTCGTCGGGTGCGAGGTCGAGCTTGGCGAAGATGTGCTGGGTGTGCTTCTCCACCGCGCCGGGGGTCACCACCAGCCGGCGGGCGATCGCGCCGTTGGAGTGGCCCTCGGCGATCAGCTCGAGCACCTCGCGCTCCCGCGGGGACAGCGACCGCACCGGGTCGTCGCGGCGGCGGCGGGCGAACAGCTGCGCGACCACCTGCGGGTCGAGCACGGTGCCCCCGCCGACGACGTCGTCCAGGGCGCTGAGGAACTGGTCGACCTGGGCGACCCGGTCCTTGAGCAGGTAGCCGACCCCGCCGGCGCCGTCGGCGAGCAGCTCGTCGGCGTAGGCGACCTCGACGTACTGGGAGAGCACCAGCACCGCGGTGGTGGGCACGGCCCGCCGTGCCTCGACGGCGGCCCGCAGCCCCTCGTCGGTGTGCGTCGGGGGCATCCGGACGTCGACCACGGCGACGTCGGGGCGGTGCTCGACGACCGCGCGGACCAGGCTCGGCCCGTCGGCGACGGCGGCCACCACCTCGGCGCCGGCCTCGCCGAGCAGCCGGATCAGGCCCTCGCGCAGCAGCACGGAGTCCTCGGCCAGCACCACGCGGCGGGGCGCGGCCCCGGGGGTCACGGACACGGCAGTTCTCCGATCAGTCGGGTGGGGCCCCCGCGGGGGCTGTCGACGGTCAGCACGCCGTCCACGGCGAACAGCCGGTCGGCCAGGCCGGCCAGGCCGTGCCCGGGGGCGAGCACCGCCCCGCCGGGGCCGTCGTCCTCGACCTCGACCCGCAGCCGGCCGTCCTCCCGGACGACGGTGACCCGGGCGACGGTGGCGTCGGTGTGCTTGGCGACGTTGGCCAGTGCCTCGCTGACCAGGAAGTAGGCGCTGTTCTCCACCACCGGGGGCAGCCGCTGGCCGGTGGGCAGCTCGACGGCGAGCTCCACCGGCACCGGGGAGCGGGCGGCGACGGCGGCCAGCGCGGCGGCGAGCCCGCGGTCGGCGAGCACCGGTGGGGCGATCCCGCGGGACAGCGCGCGCAGCTCCTCGAGCGTCTCGCGGGTCATCGTCGCGGCCTCGGCCAGCGTGGTCCGGGCGCCGTCCGGGTCGCTGTCGATCATCCGCTGCGCGCGGTGCAGGTCCATGCTCAGCCGGACCAGCCGCTGCTGCGGGCCGTCGTGGATGTCGCGCTCCAGCCGGCGCAGCGCCACGGCCTCGGCCGCCACGGCGGCGTCCCGGCCCTCGGAGAGCCGGCCGAGCTCGGCCTGGGTGCCGGCCCGCAGGGTGAGCAGCGCCCGGGCCAGCTGGGCCTCCAGCAGCGCCGCCGCCCGGACGACGGCGGGCAGCAGCAGCGCGGAGACCAGGCCGACGGCGGTGTAGGTGAGCACACGGCTCGTCCGGGTGTCGTCCAGCCCGAGGAACTCCGGGAGCACGACGTCCTGCGCGTCGGTGCCGTAGGGGATCGACCAGTCCCAGGCGACCGACGTCAGCCCGCCGAGCGCCACGGCCCACCAGGTGACGACGACGACGAACGCCGGGATCGCGACCGCCATCCGCACCAGCGCGTGCACCACGTCCAGCCAGCACTGCGGGTCGCGCAGCGGCTCGACCAGCCGACGGGCCAGCGAGGCCTCCGGGGCCGCACGCCGGTAGACCGGCGTGGGCACGTCGTGCCGCAGCACCGCGGGGATGCGCATCCGCTCGACCGCCGCCAGACCCCGGGCCACCAGCAGGGTCAGCGTGAGCAGCGGCAACCCGACCCAGATGACCAGGGTGCCGACGCCGACGGCCAGCAGGGTGACCACCAGGACGAAGGCCGCGATCGCCAGCGGGAAGCCGACGAGCACGTAGCCGGAGTCGACGCCGAGCTGCCGCCACCAGCTGCGGTGCTGCCGGGCCGGGGCGCCGGTGGGGAGGGGGGTCTCGGCGGTGGAGGTGGTCACGCTGCCCAGCCTGGGCCGCCGCGGCGGCCGGACCCAGCCCGCAGGCTGGCGTCCACGGCGTCGGGCTGCCCCGACCTCGTCCCGGTCCGCTCGTCCATGTCGGACGGCGATGCTCCCCGGCGCGGGCGGGCGCTGTCCAGCACCGGCCACCCGGGCGAGGGGGCGGCCGCGGACTCCTTGGTTCTGTCGGTGCCCTCGGGCAGGATCGCCCTGACGTCGACGAGGGAGTCCGCGATGACCGGTCTGATCACCGAACGCCCTGCCGGGCAGGCCAGCGAGCTGGAACCGCGCCTGGCCGAGCACCGCCGTGAGCTCACCGGCTACTGCTACCGGATGCTCGGCTCCAGCTTCGACGCCGAGGACGCGGTGCAGGAGACGATGGTGCGGGCCTGGCGCTCGCTGGACCGGCTGCAGGGCGCCGGTGCGCTGCGCTCTTGGCTGTACCGGATCGCCACCAACGTCTGCCTGGACTCCCTCGACGGCCGCAAGCGCCGGGCGCTGCCGGTCGACCTCTCCGAGGACTCGTTCGCGCCGGTCGAGGCGTCGCTGGACGGCGTGCTGCCCGACGGCGCCTGGGTCGAGCCGGCGCTGGACCGGCAGCTGCTGCCGGTGGGCGGTGACCCGGCGGACCTGGCGGTGCAGAAGGAGTCGGTGCGGCTGGCCTTCGTCGCCGCGCTGCAGTTCCTGCCCCCGCGGCAGCGGGCGGTGCTCATCCTGCGCGACGTGCTGCGCTGGAAGGCCGACGAGGTGGCGGTGCTGCTGGAGACGTCGGTGGCCGCGGTCAACAGCGCGCTGCAGCGGGCCCGGGCCACCCTGGCCGCCCAGCAGTCGGCCGAACGGCCGGCCGCGCCGATGGTCGCCGAGGACCAGGCCGACCTGCTCGACCGCTACCTCGACGCCTTCACCCGCTACGACATCGAGGCGCTGGTCGAGCTGCTGCACGAGGACGCGGTGATGGACATGCCGCCCTACGCCATGTGGCTGCGCAGCTCGGCCGACATCGCCACCTGGTTCACCGGCCCGGGCGCGGAGTGCCGCGGGTCCCACGTCGTGCCGCTGGAGGTCAACGGCAACCCGGCGTTCGCGCAGTGGCGGCCCAGCGGGCCCGGCGGCACCTTCGAACCGTGGGCCATCCACGCCCTGGAGATGCACGACGGGCGGATCACCCGGATGACCGCCTTCCTCGGCCCCCGGTTGTTTGAGCAGTTCGGCCTGCCCCGCCACCCCACGCCCGGCTGACCGCCGGTCACCAGCCCGGTGGCCGGCGGAACCCGAGCAGCCCGGCCTGCTCGGCGAGCTCGGCCACCCGCAGCGGGGTGCGGTCCTCCAGGTAGGGGCCGAGCAGCTGGGCGCCGACCGGCAGGCCGCTGCGCGTCCCCGGCCCCAGCGGGACGACGGTGGCCGGCAGCCGGCCGAGGCTGGACAGCCGGCTCCAGTCCGACAGCGTGTCCACCGGCTCGGCGACGCCGTCCACCTCGACCGTCGCCGGGGTCCTGCCGTCCGGCCCGGGGGTGAGCGCGGGCCGGGACACCGCCGGGCAGAGCACCACGTCGACCCCGGCGAAGACCTGCTGCCAGCGCGCGGTGGCCGCCCGCTGCGACTCCAGGTCGTCCAGCGCGGAGCGCAGGTCCTGCCGGAAGAGCGCGGCGGCCGGGTCGCCGGCCGCGGCGCGGGCACCGGCCTCGGCCCACGCCTCGGCGTCCAGCCCGTGCACCACCTCCCCGGCCTGCAGCCGGGCGAACAGCGCCAGGTCGGCCGGCCCGCCCACCGGGGGAGCGGTCAGCTCGCCGACCCGGGCACCGGCGTCGGCCAGCCGGTCGGCGAACGCCCGGACGGCGGAGCGGGTCTCCGCGTCGACCCGGCAGGCGGGGTCGTCGGTCCACACCGCGGCCCGCAGCCCGCGCAGCGACCCCACCCGGGGCGGCGGCAGCTCCAGCCGCCAGCCCACCGCCTCGACGCCCTCCGCGCCGACCATCGACTCCAGGAACAGCGTGGTGTCGGCCGCGCTGCGGGTCATCGGGCCGACCGAGGACACCAGCGGCTCGAGCAGACCGCCCCGCGGCCAGGGCAGGTTGCCGAGCTTGGAGACGATGCCGTTGCTCGGCCGGTGCCCGAACAGCCCGCACCAGGCCGCGGGGATGCGCAGCGAGCCGGCGAGGTCGCTGCCCAGGTCGGCCACCGCCAGCCCCGCGGCGACCGCGGCCGAGGCGCCCCCCGACGACCCGCCGGAGGAGACCGCCGGGTCCCACGGGCTGACGGTGGCGCCGTCCTCGTCGTTCCAGGTGTGCAGGCTCGCCAGGTACTCCGGCACGTTGGTCTTGCCGAGCACGACGCAGCCCGCGGCGCGCAGCCGGCGGACCACCGGAGCGTCGACGTCGGCCTGCCGGGCGTCGGAGGCGCGGCCGTGCGAGCTGCGCAGCCCGGCGGCGTCGATCGAGTCCTTCACCGTGATCGGCAGCCCGGCCAGCGGGCCCAGCGGGCGCCCGGCGGCCCGGTCGGCGTCGACGGCCCGGGCCGCTGCCAGCGCGGCGTCGGCGTCCACCGTCACGACGGCGTTCAGCCCTGCGCCCGCACCGGCGATCCGGTCCAGGTGCGCGCGGGTGAGCTCCTCGGCGCCGAGCCGCCGGTCGGCCAGCGCCGCCAGCATCGCGGTGCCGGAGGACAGCAGGTCGGGGGCGGTCATGCCGCGGATCCTGGGCAGCCCGTGTTCCGCGGCCGCTCCCCGGAGGTGAACGGCGCGTTCCGATGAG
This sequence comes from Modestobacter versicolor, assembly GCF_041028285.1. Lineage (GTDB taxonomy): Bacteria > Actinomycetota > Actinomycetes > Mycobacteriales > Geodermatophilaceae > Modestobacter > Modestobacter versicolor_A. Next base: position 621,365 of record NZ_JABGDB010000001.1, read on the forward strand.
TTCCGCGCCCGGGCACCGTCTGGTCTGCATGACCCAGACGACCCGACTGCTCAGCGACAGCCCGGCCTTCAGCGGCTTCTCCGTCGACGACCTCGACGCGGCGCGCACGTTCTACGAGGAGGTGCTCGGCCTGCGCACCAGCGCCGAGCCGGCGATGGGCGGGATCATGCACCTGCACCTGGGCGGCGACCGCGACGTGCTCGTCTACGCCAAGGGCGACGGGCACGCCCCGGCGACGTACACGGTGCTCAACTTCCCGGTGGCCGACGTCGACGCGGCGGTCGCCGAGCTCGCCGGCCGGGGCGTGCAGTTCCTGCACTACGACGAGCCGCCGACCGACGAGACCGGCGTGATGCGGGCCGGCGGTCCGCTGATCGCCTGGTTCGCCGACCCGGCCGGCAACGTCTTCTCGGTGATCGAGCAGAGCTGATGGCGCGGCTGCAGTACACGACCATCTGCTCGCTGGACGGCTACATCGCCGACGCCGACGGCGCGTTCGACTGGGCCGAGCCCGACCCGGAGGTGCACGCGTTCGTCAACGACCTCGAACGGCCGGTCGGCACCTACCTCTACGGCCGCCGGACCTACGAGACGATGGCGGTCTGGCAGACGATCGGCGGCCCGGAGCACCCCGCCGTGGAGAACGACTACGCCGAGGTGTGGCGGGCCGCGGACAAGGTCGTCTACTCCACCACCCTGGACGACGTCAGCACGCCGCGGACCCGGCTCGAGCGGTCCGTCGACCCGGCGGCGGTGCGGCAGCTGACCGACCAGGCCCCCCGCGACGTCGGCATCGGCGGCGCGACGCTGGCCGTCACCCTGCTGCGGGCCGGCGTGGTCGACGACCTGCGCCAGTTCCTGCACCCGGTGGTCGTCGGCGGCGGCACCCGGGCGCTCCCGGACGGCGTCCGGCTGGACCTGGAGCTGGTCGAGGAACGCCGGTTCGCGAGCGGCGTCGTGTACCTGCACCACCGCCGGCGCTGAGGCGCGGCCGCGGCAGGATGGCGTCGTGCAGGAGCCGCTGAGCCGCGCCGAGCTCGACCGGGTGGTGGGCGCCGCGGTCGGCGTGCCGTTGCACGCCGTCCGGCGGCTGACCGAGGGCACCTTCAACACCGCCTACGCGCTGACGCTCGGCGACGGCCGGGAGCTGGTGCTCAAGGTCGCCCCGCCGCCGAAGACGCCACTGCTGGGCTACGAGCACGACCTGCTCGCGACCGAGGCGATGTGCCTGGAGCGGTTCGCCGGCCGGGTGCCCGTCCCCGACCTCGTCGCGACCGGGACGACGCCCGGCGGCCGTGGCTTCCTGCTGACCTCCCTGCTGCCCGGGGCGTCGTGGCAGTCGCAGGCCGCCGCCATCGGCCCGGACGAGCGGGCGGTGCTGCGCCACCAGGTCGGCCGGCACGTCGCCGCGATGCACGGGGTGACCGGCGCGGCCGGGTTCGGCCACCCGGCCGGGCCGCTGGCGCCCAGCTGGCCCGAGGCGTACCGGCGGATCGTGGACGGGCTGCTGGCCGACGCCGAGCGGTACGCCGTGGCGCTGCCGGTGCCGGCCGGCGAGCTGCGCGACCGGGTGGCCGGGCCGGCCGTGGCGCTGCTGGGCGTCGTCACCACGCCGGTGCTGGTGCACTTCGACCTGTGGGACGGCAACGTCTTCGTCGACCTGACCGGGCCCCGGCCCGCGGTCACCGGCTTCATCGACGCGGAGCGGGCGCTGTGGGCCGACCCGGCCGCGGAGCTGGTGTCCCTCGCGCTGCTGGGCGACATCGCCGACGACGCGGACTTCCTGGCCGGCTACGCCGAGGCCGGGGGACCGGTGGTGCTGGACGACGCCACCCGGGCCCGGTTGCACCTGTACCGGGTGCTGCTGGCGCTGGTGATGGTGGTCGAGGCGGTGCCCCGCGCGACGGCGGTGCCGGCGCACGCGGAGTGGGACGCGCGGGTCGCCGACTGGCTGGTCCGGGAGCTGGGGGAGCTGTGAGAGCGGGTGACCGGGATCGAACCGGCATGGCCAGCTTGGAAGGCTGGGGCTCTACCATTGAGCTACACCCGCGGTGCACCCGACGGGTGCCCGCACAGGGTACCGGTCGCCGTCGTGCCTAGACTCGGCCCCGCCACGGGGTGTGGCGCAGCTTGGTAGCGCACCCGCTTTGGGAGCGGGGGGCCGTGGGTTCAAATCCCGCCACCCCGACACAGCAAGGACGTCTCTAGACTCGTGGGGTGCTGCGACGCCTCGAGGCGTCGCGCCCCACCGTCCGTCACCTTCCAGAGGAGCGCTGCGCAGTGAAGAGCACCATCGAGAACCTGGGCCCGACCCGGGTCCGGCTCGCGATCGAGGTGCCGTGGAGCGACCTGGACCACGCCTTCGGTGAGGTCTACAAGGAGCTGGGCAAGCAGGTCCGCGTTCCTGGTTTCCGCCCCGGCAAGGTCCCGAACCGCGTCCTCGACCAGCGGATCGGCCGTCCCGTCGTCCTCGAGCAGGTCGTCCAGCACGCCGTCCCCGAGGTCTACTCCGAGGCCGTCCGCGAGAACCAGGTCCGGGTCATCAGCCAGCCCGACGTCGAGGTCACCCGCCTCGACGACGGCGAGGCGCTGGCCTTCACCGCCGAGGTCGACGTGGCCCCCACGCTCGAGCTGCCCCCGCTGGACGCCCTCGCGGTGACCGTCGACGACGTCGAGGTCACCGACGAGGAGATCGACGCGCAGGTGACCGTCATGCGCGAGCGCTTCGCCACGCTCTCCGGGGTCGAGCGCGCGGCCGAGGACGGCGACTACGTCTCCATCGACCTGGAGGCCACGCTGGACGGCGAGGTCCTCGAGGACGGCAGCACCACCGGCATGTCCTACGAGGTCGGCTCCGGCGGTCTGATGGCCGGCCTCGACGAGGCCGTCCGCGGGCTGTCCACCGACGAGAGCGCCACCTTCTCGACCGCGCTGCTCTCCGGTGAGGACGCCGGCCGCGAGGCCGAGGTCACCGTCACGGTGCGTTCGGTCAAGGCCAAGGAGCTGCCCGAGCTCGACGACGAGTTCGCCTCGATCGCCAGCGAGTTCGACACCCTGGCCGAGCTGCGCGAGGACGTCCGCACCCGGCTGGCCCGCACCAAGGTGCTGCAGCAGGGGGCGCAGGCCCGCGACAAGCTGGTCGAGCACCTCATCGAGGCCATCGAGGTCCCGGTGCCGGAGAACATGGTCACCCAGGAGCTCGCCTGGCGCGGCCAGGCCATGGAGCGCGAGCTGGCCCAGGCCGGCATGGACTGGGACGCCTACTTCACCGCCGCCGGCGTCGAGGGTGGCCGCGAGGCCTACGACGCCGAGCTGCGCGAGAACGTGGAGAAGGCCGTCAAGACCCAGTTCATCCTGGACTCGATCGCCGACGCCCGTGAGGTCACCGTCGACAACGAGGACCTGTCCGCGCAGATCATGGCGCAGGCCCAGCGCAACCGGGTGAGCCCGGAGCAGTACGCGCAGCAGCTGCAGCAGGGCAACAACATCGCCGACTTCGTCGCCGACGTTCGCCGCACCAAGGCGCTGGCCCAGCTGCTGGAGGAGACCACGATCACCGACGAGTCGGGCAACGTGGTCGACCTCGAGGCGCTGCGCCCGCGCACGGTCGACGCCCCGGCCGCCGGTGACGGCGCCGACGACGACGAGCCGGCCGACGAGGTCGCGGCGGAGGCCGCCGCCGAGGCTGCCGACGACGCCAGCGCCGCCGCCGACGAGGCGGGCGCGGGCGACACGGTTGTCACCGACGCCGAGTCGGCCGTCGACGACGCCGAGGGCAGCACCGACAAGCCCTGACCCACCCCGGCACACCGCGCCGCCCGCACCCTCCCCGGGTGCGGGCGGCGCTGTCGTCCCCGGGGCCGTTCCCCCGGTGGCCTCCCGCGCCACGCTGCGCCCACGGCGAACACCGGCCCCGACCGGGAGGAACCGGTCGGGGGTGCGCGTTAGGGTCGACGTGACACCGAGGCGATCCCCCGGGGCCGCACCGACGACCGGCACGACGAGGCCGTCCGCGGCGTCGTCGATCGCCCCCCGACCACCGGCCAACCCGTTCCACGAGACCGACTGCACCGCAGTCCTACGGAGGTCACCGCACCCGTGAGCAACTCAGACCTGATCTCCGCCGGAGCGCCGCTGATGCGCGCCGGCGGCTCGATGATGAACCTCGGCGACTCGGTCTACGAGCGCCTGCTGCGCGAGCGGATCATCTTCCTCGGCAGCCAGGTCGACGACGTGATCGCCAACCAGCTCGCCGCCCAGATGCTGCTGCTGTCCGCCGAGGACCCCAAGCGCGACATCCACCTCTACATCAACTCGCCCGGCGGCTCGGTCACCGCGGGCATGGCGATCTACGACACGATGCAGTTCATCGACTGCGACGTCGCCACCTACGGGATGGGCCTGGCCGCCTCGATGGGCCAGTTCCTGCTCACCGCCGGCGCCAAGGGCAAGCGCTACGCCCTGCCGCACGCGCGGATCATGATGCACCAGCCCTCGGCCGGCGTCGGCGGCACCGCCTCCGACATCGCCATCCAGGCCGACCTGTTCCGGCGCACCAAGGCCGAGCTCAACGAGCTGCAGGCCTTCCACACCGGGCAGCCGGTGGAGCAGATCGCCAAGGACTCCGACCGCGACCGCTGGTTCACCGCCGCCGAGGCGCTGGAGTACGGCTTCGTCGACCACGTCGTGACCCGCGCCGACACCATGACCGCGACCGACAACCCGGTCACCGACGGACCGGAGAAGTGACCATGAGCAACTTCGAGATGCCCTCCAGCCGGTACATCCTGCCCTCCTTCGTGGAGCGCACGAGCTACGGCATGAAGGAGTCCAACCCCTACAACAAGCTCTTCGAGGAGCGCATCATCTTCCTCGGGGTGCAGATCGACGACGCGTCGGCCAACGACGTCATGGCCCAGCTGATCACGCTGGAGTCCAACGACCCCGACCGCGACATCACGATGTACATCAACAGCCCCGGTGGCTCGTTCACCGCGCTGACGGCCATCTACGACACGATGATGTTCGTCCGGCCGGACATCCAGACCGTCTGCATGGGCCAGGCCGCCTCGGCTGCCGCCGTCCTGCTGGCGGCCGGCACGCCGGGCAAGCGCCTGGCGCTGCCGTTCTCCCGGGTGCTGATCCACCAGCCCTCCGGCGAGGCCGGCGGCCAGGTCACCGACCTGGAGATCCACGCCGCGGAGATCGAGCGGGTGCGCACGCAGATGGAGAACATCCTGGCGCGGCACACCGGTCAGACCCCCGAGCAGGTCCGGGCCGACATCGACCGCGACAAGATCCTCACGGCCCAGCAGGCCAAGGACTACGGCATCGTCGACCAGGTCATCGCCAGCCGGAAGCTCAACGCGCTCCCTGCGTGATGCGCTGACGGGACGGGCCGGGGGTGCGCGTGTCGTGCTCCTGGCCCGTACCGTTCTCCCATCGCTCCCGGGTCACGGGAGGGGTGCGAGACGGGTGGTACGGGCTGGGTGACCCCGGGTGCGTCACTGCCCGGGAACGTCGGTGGAGCCGGGTAGGTTCGACGAACGCCCGATTCCCCGGTCAGCACCGCAGGGACGACGGACGCCGGACGAGCAGGCGTCGACAGGGCACAGAACGCACGTTCCAGGGGCAGCGCCAGTGCCGTCCCACTCGAGGTGGAGGTCAGCCAGGTGGCACGTATCGGTGAGAGCGGCGACCTGCTCAAGTGCTCCTTCTGCGGGAAGAGCCAGAAGCAGGTCAAGAAGCTCATCGCTGGCCCTGGGGTGTACATCTGCGATGAGTGCATCGACCTCTGCAACGAGATCATCGAGGAGGAGCTCTCGGAGTCGTCGGACCTCAAGTTCGACGAGCTGCCGAAGCCCAAGGAGATCCACGACTTCCTCGAGCAGTACGTCATCGGGCAGGACCAGGCCAAGCGCACGCTCGCGGTGGCGGTCTACAACCACTACAAGCGGATCCAGGCCGGCGGTGAGCGCGGCAGCCGGGACGACGGCGTCGAGCTCGCCAAGTCCAACATCCTGCTGATGGGCCCGACCGGCTGCGGCAAGACGCACCTGGCGCAGACGCTGGCCCGGATGCTCAACGTCCCGTTCGCGATCGCCGACGCCACGGCGCTGACCGAGGCCGGCTACGTCGGCGAGGACGTCGAGAACATCCTGCTCAAGCTGATCCAGGCGGCCGACTACGACGTCAAGCGCGCCGAGACCGGGATCATCTACATCGACGAGGTCGACAAGATCGCCCGCAAGAGCGAGAACCCGTCGATCACCCGCGACGTCTCCGGTGAGGGCGTGCAGCAGGCGCTGCTGAAGATCCTCGAGGGGACGACGGCGTCGGTGCCGCCGCAGGGCGGCCGCAAGCACCCGCACCAGGAGTTCATCCAGATCGACACCACCAACGTGCTGTTCATCGTGGGTGGCGCCTTCGCCGGGCTGGACCAGGTCATCGAGGCCCGCACCGGCAAGCAGGGCATCGGCTTCGGCGCCGAGGTGCGTGGCAAGAAGGAGATCGAGGCCGCCAACGCCTTCGCCCAGGTCATGCCCGAGGACCTGCTGAAGTTCGGCATGATCCCGGAGTTCATCGGCCGGCTGCCGGTGATCACCAGCGTGCAAAAGCTGGACCGCGAGGCGCTGATCAACATCCTCACCGAGCCGAAGAACGCCCTGGTGCGCCAGTACCGGCGGCTGTTCGAGCTCGACGGGGTGGAGCTGGAGTTCACCGACGACGCCCTCGAGGCGATCGCCGACCAGGCCATCCTGCGGGGCACCGGTGCCCGTGGGCTGCGGGCGATCATGGAGGAGGTCCTCCAGTCGGTGATGTACGACATCCCCAGCCGCGAGGATGTCGCCACCGTGGTCATCACCCAGGACGTCGTCCTGGAGCACGTGAACCCGACCATCGTGCCGCGCAAGCCCGCCCGCGCCCCCCGCGAGAAGTCCGCCTAGCCCGCACACCACCGACGGCCCGTTCCCACCTGGGAGCGGGCCGTCGCTGTTTGCCGCGGTCGGGGTCCGTGTGCGCGGACTGTTAGCCACGGCTCCGGCACCTGGCAGTCAGCGCCCGTCGTCCACAGATCGGCGACCTGGCCGCCACTCCGCGCCCCGGAGCGGCAGGCTGCTGGGGTGCGGCACGACGTCGGATCCTTGGTCGGGCCAGCCGGGTGGACGACCTGGGCGGAGCTGACGGCCCGGGTCAGCCCGACGACCGTCCGTTCGTGGGTGGCGGATGGCCGGTTGGTGCGCCTCGGTGGGGGCTGTTACGCCGTGCCGGGGCCGCTCGGCGACTGGCGGGTCCGGGTGGCCGCCGCCGTCCGGTCGCGGGACGCCGTGGTCAGCCACGCGACCGCCCTGGCGCTGTGGGAGCTGGCGCCGCCGCCCCGCGGACCGGTGCACGTCACCGTGGCGGCGGGCCGCAGCGGTCGGGGGACACCGGGCGTCGTGCTGCACCGGGTGGCCGACGCCGCGTGGCACGCGCGGTCGCTCGACGGCCTGCCGGTGACGTCGGTGGAGCGGTCGGTCGTCGACGCGTGGGGCGACCCGTCCGGGTTGGGTCGGCCGGCCGTCCGCGCGGCTGCGATCACCGCGGTCCGGCAGCGGCTGTGCTCGGCCCGGCAGCTCGCCGACGAGTTGGCTCGGCGCCCGCGGTTGCCCGGTCGGGCGGCGCTGGTCGAGTTGGTCCGCCTGCTCGCCGACGGCTGCCGGAGCGAGCTGGAGATCTGGGGTTGCCTGCAGGTGCTCAGGGCCCCGGGCCTGCCGGCCTTCGTGCAGCAGCGGCCGGTGCAGGTGGCCGGCGAGCGCTTCGTACTGGACGCAGCCTGCGATCAACTGCTCCTCGCGGTCGAGATGGACGGTGCCGCCCACCACGGGTCCCGCGAGCAGCGCGAGCGGGACATCCGGCGTGACGCACTGCTGGCCACCGTGGGCTGGCAGACGCTGCGGTTCAGCTACCAGCGCCTCACCGAGGCGCCTGCGAGCTGCCAGCGCGACATCGCCCGCACCGCCGCAGCCCGCCGCCGGCTGCTCGTCGGCGACGGCGTGCGCAAGGTGTCAGCTGCGGCCCGGGCACTTGGCACTCCGCGCACGCGGACAACCCCGGGCGGCGCTAGGTGAGGCCGGGGGAGCGCCGCGGTCACCCCTCGGCGGGCAGCTCGGCGAGCACCACGTCGACGGTCAGCGGGCCCTCGCCGGCGACCACGGTGAGCTCCTGGATCCGTCCCGCCGAGGTCAGGTCGCGCCGGGCCGACTCGACGACGGCCACCTGCGCGGCCGGCGCGGTCACCGTCGCGGTGGCGACGTCGGCCCGCATCGACTGCTTGGCCTCCGACTTCGCCTTGCGGACCGCGGCCAGCGCCTCCGCGGCCACCGCCGGCACCGCCCGGTCACCGCCGGTGGGCAGCTCGGTCGCGGTCGGCCACAGCGCCCGGTGCACCGAGCCGCCCTGCCACCACGACCAGACCTCCTCGGTGACGAAGGGCAGCACCGGCGCGAACAGCCGCAGCTGCACCGACAGGGCCACCGCCAGGGTCGCCTGCGCCGAGCGGGCCGCGTCGTCGTCGGCGTAGGCCCGGGTCTTGACCAGCTCGACGTAGTCGTCGCAGAAGGACCAGAAGAACGTCTCGGCGACCTCGAGGGCGCGGGTGTAGTTGTAGGCCTCCATCGCCGCGGTCGCCTCGTCGACGACCTGCGCGAGCTGGGCCAGCAGCCCGAGGTCGATCGGCTCGGTGACGTCCGCGGCCCCCAGCTCGGTCGAGGCGCCCAGCCCCAGCACGAACTTGCCGACGTTCAGGATCTTCATGGCCAGCCGGCGGCCGACCTTCATCTGCGCCTCGTCGAAGGGGGAGTCCGCCCCGGGACGTGCGCCGGCGGCCCGCCACCGCACCGCGTCGGTGCCGTACCGCTCCAGCACGTCGATCGGCGTCGTCGCGTTGCCCTTGGACTTCGACATCTTCTTGCGGTCGGGGTCGACCACGAAGCCGGAGATCGTGGCGTGCGTCCACGGCACCGCGCCGTGCTCGAAGTGCGCCCGGACGACGGTGGAGAACAGCCAGGTGCGGATGATGTCGTGCGCCTGCGGCCGCTGGTCCATCGGGAAGACGTGCGCGAACAGCTCCGGGTCGGTGTCCCAGCCCGACGCCACCTGCGGCGACAGCGAGGAGGTGGCCCAGGTGTCCATGACGTCGGGGTCTGCCATGAAGCCGCCGGGCACACCACGCTGGTCGGCGGTGAAGCCCTCCGGCACGTCGGAGGACGGGTCGACCGGCAGCGACGCCTCGGGCGCGAGCAGCGGCGCGGAGAAGTCCGGCTCGCCCTCGGCGTCGAGGCGGTACCAGACCGGGAACGGGACGCCGAAGAACCGCTGGCGGCTGATCAGCCAGTCGCCGTTGAGGCCCTCGACCCAGTTCTCGTAGCGGTGCCGCATGTGGTCGGGCACCCACTGGATCTCCCTACCGCGCGCCAGCAGCGCCTCGCGCAGGTCGCCGTCCCGGCCGCCGTTGCGGATGTACCACTGCCGGGTGGTGACGATCTCCAGCGGGCGCTCGCCCTTCTCGAAGAACTTCACCGGGTGGGTGATCGGCTTCGGGTCGCCGACCAGGTCACCGGACTCGCGCAGCAGCTCCACGACCCGCTGCTGCGCGCTGAACGAGGTCTTCCCGGCCAGCTCGGCGTAGACCTCGGCCGGCACCCCGGCCGGGGCGTCCGGCACGAACCGGCCGTCCCAGCCGATGACGGCGCGGGTGGGCAGCTGCAGCTCGCGCCACCAGGTGACGTCGTTGAGGTCGCCGAAGGTGCAGATCATCGCGATGCCGGAGCCCTTGTCCGGCTCGGCCAGCCGGTGCGCCACGACCGGCACCTCGACGCCGAACAGCGGCGTGCTGACCGTCTTCCCGAACAGCGGCTGGTAGCGGGCGTCGTCGGGGTGGGCCACCAGCGCGACGCAGGCCGGCAGCAGCTCGGGCCGGGTGGTCTCGATGAACACCGGGCCCTCGGGCCCGGCGAACCCGATCCGGTGGTAGGCGCCCGGGCGCTCCCGGTCCTCCAGCTCGGCCTGGGCGACCGCCGTCCGGAAGGTGACGTCCCAGAGGGTGGGCGCCTCCTGGGCGTAGGCCTCCCCGCGGGCGAGGTTGTGCAGGAACATCCGCTGCGCGGTGGCCCGCGAGGTCTCCGAGATCGTCCGGTAGACGTTGCCCCAGTCCACCGAGAGGCCGACCCGGCGCCACAGCTCCTCGAAGGCGGCCTCGTCGACGGCGGTCAGCTGCTCGCACAGCTCGACGAAGTTGCGGCGGGAGATCGGCAGCTGGTCCTTGGCCGCCTTCTCCGGCGGGGTGAACGACGGGTCGTAGGGGAGCGAGGGGTCGCAGCGCACGCCGTAGTAGTTCTGCACCCGGCGCTCGGTGGGCAGGCCGTTGTCGTCCCAGCCCATCGGGTAGAAGACGTGCTTGCCGCGCATCCGCTGGTAGCGGGCGACGATGTCGGTGTGGGTGTAGCTGAAGACGTGCCCCACGTGCAGCGACCCGCTGGCCGTCGGCGGCGGGGTGTCGATCGCGTACGTCTCGGCGCGGGGGGCGGCGAGCGCGGCGGCCCGGTCGAAGGCGTACGTGTCGCCCTCGGCCCAGCGGGCCACCCACTTCTCCTCGAGCCCGTCGATGGAGGGCTTGTCGGGTACGCCGACGAGAGCTCCCGGGGCGGTGCTGTCGGGGGCTGGTCCCAGGGTCGGGGCGTCGGCTGCCATGACTGGCATCCTAGGAGCGGTGAGCACCTCCCTTTCCCGTGACCTCGGCCGGGTCGAACAGGCGCTCCTGGCGCGGTGGCCGGAGAACCGCCTCGAGCCCTCCCTGACCCGCATCTCCGCGCTGGTCGACCTGCTGGGCTCCCCGCACCGCGCGTTCCCCGTCGTGCAGGTCACCGGCACCAACGGCAAGACGTCGACGGCGCGCATGATCGACGAGCTGCTGCGCGGCTTCGGGCTGCGGGTGGGCCGGTTCACCAGCCCGCACCTGGAGTCGATGCGCGAGCGGATCGTGCTGGACGGCGAGCCGATCGGGGCCGAGCGCTTCGTCGAGGTCTACGACGACATCGCCCCCTACGTGCAGATGGTGGACACAAGCAGCGACGCCCCGATGTCGTTCTTCGAGGTGTCCGTGGCGATGGCCTACGCCGCCTTCGCCGACGCCCCGGTCGACGTCGCGGTGGTCGAGGTCGGCATGGGCGGCACCTGGGACGCGACCAACGTCGCCGACGCCCGGGTCGCCGTCGTCACGCCGGTGTCGATGGACCACGCCGAGTACCTCGGCCCCGACGTCGCCACCATCGCCACCGAGAAGGCCGGGATCATCAAGCCCAGCACCGGTGACGGCGTGCTGCCCGACGGCCGTCCGGACGGCGGGGTCGTCGCGGTCCTCGCCCACCAGCCGGCCGGTGCCCTGGAGGCGCTGGTCCGGCGGGCGATCGAGGTCGACGCCACGGTGGCCCGCGAGGGCACCGAGTTCGGCGTGCTGGAGCGCCGGGTCGCCGTCGGCGGGCAGCAGGTGCGGCTGCAGGGCCTGGGCGGCGAGTACGACGAGGTGTTCCTGCCGCTGTTCGGCGCCCACCAGGCGCAGAACGCCGCCGTCGCGCTGGCCGCCGTCGAGGCGTTCCTCGGCGCGGGCGCGGCCACCGGGGTCATCGCCCAGGACGTCGTCCGGGAGTCCTTCGCCGCAGTCCGGTCGCCCGGGCGGCTCGAGCGGGTGCGCAGCTCGCCGACGGTGCTCGTCGACGCCGCGCACAACCCCGCGGGGATGGCCGCCACCGTCGCGGCGGTGCGCGAGTCCTTCGACTTCACCCGGCTGGTCGGCGTGGTGGGCTGCGTGCGCGGCAAGGACGTCAGCGGCATGCTCGCCGAGCTCGAGGGGCTGTGCGCGGAGCTGGTCGTCACCGAGAACAGCTCCGAGCGGGCGATGCCGGCCGACGAGCTCGGGGCGCTGGCGGTCGACGTCTTCGGCACCGACCGGGTCAGCGTCCACCCGCGGCTGACCGACGCCCTGGAGGCGGCGATCGAGCTGGCCGAGGCCGGCCCGGACGACGCGCTGGGCGGCTCGGGCGTGCTGGTCACCGGCAGCGTGATCACCGCCGGGGAGGCCCGCACCCTGCTCGCCGGCTCCCGCTCGTGACGGCGCCCGACCCGGTCCGCGCCGGGAAGGCCCTGGGCGGTGCCGCCGCGGCGATCCTGCTGCTGGAGGGGATCGCCGTGCTGTTCGTGCCGCGGGGCATCGCGCAGAGCGGCGACGGGCTCACCGGCTTCCGGCTGACCGTGCTCATCGTGCTGGCGGTGCTGCTGGTGCTGGCCAGCGGTGTGCAGCGGCGACCGCGGGGGCTGGTCATCGGCACCGCGCTGCAGGTGCCGCTGCTGCTCACCGGCTTCTTCGGCGCGGCCATGTGGCTGGTCGCCGGGTTGTTCGTGCTGATCTGGGCCTACCTGCTGCAGATCCGCAACGAGCTGCTGGGCAGCCCCTTCGGCCCGCCCCCGGCTGTCCCGCCGGCGGGGCCGACGGCGCCGTCGTCCCCTGCGGACTGACCGGCTCATCCGATCGGGTGGGCACCGGCGTGCGGCGGCTCCACCGGCGGGATGATGACGTCGACCTAGCGCAGAGTGATCGCGCGGTGACCGGGAGTTCCGGTCGCGGGGACAGGGGGACACCATGGCCAACCACGACCGCTGCTGCGGCAGCCGCCACGAGCGGCCGGAGCCGAAGCGGCGCGCCCGGGGCGACGACGCCGCGATCAGCGCGGGCGGCGCGATCAGCCAGACGATCGTGGAGTACGCCCACCGGGTCCGGCACCAGGTGCACGACGACCTGGTCGACCGGCACGCCCGCGAGCTGCACGCCCGGGCCAGCTACGACTGCTGGAACGGGCTCAGCGACACCGACCAGGAGCTGTGGCGCCACATGGCCCGGCTGGACCTGACGACCCGCTCCTGACGACCCGCTCCTGACGGCCCGCTCCTGACGACCGGAGCGGCGGTCAGGCCGCCGAGGCGCCGCCGAGCTGGTCGCGCAGCGCGGTCACCCCGGTGCCCAGCTGCTGCAGCACCCGGTCGACCACCGGGTCGGCCACGGCGAGCAGCCCGGCCAGCACCGCCGCGCTGTCGATGACCCGGGCCCGGCGGCGGCCCGCCTGCCGCAGCACGTGCCGCAGCGACTCCTCCAGCGCCCGCTTGCTGCCCGCGGCGAACGGGATGTGCCCCGGGCGGCCGTCGCCGGGCCGGTCCAGGGCGCCGGGCCCGAAGGCGGACTCCGCGGCCGCCCGCACCTGGTCCAGGTCGATGCCCACGGCGGCCAGCGCGTCGGCGTCCAGCGCGCCGCCGGAGCGGACCACCGCCGACCGCACCGACGCCGGGTCGGCGCCGGCCCCGCGCAGCACCTCGCCGCCGCGGCCGGGAGCCGCGGCCAGCGCCAGGAGCAGGTGCACCGGCTCGATCCGGTCCGCCCGCAGGGTGCGGGCCTCGTACTGCGCGAGGACGACGGCCGCGCGGGCCTCGTCGGTGAAGCGTTCGAACACGTCAACGGTCCCTTCTCGAGGTGGCGTGCTTCTTGTGGACGGCCTGCTTGCTGACGCCGAGCGCGTCGGCGATCTGCTGCCAGGACCAGCCGCGGTCCCGGGCGTTGGTCACCTGCAGGAGCTCCAGACGGTCGGCCAGGTCGCGCAGGGCGCGGACGGCGCGCAACCCGGTGTCCGGGTCGTCGGCCGCCGCGGCGGTGGTGACGTCGGTGGGGGAGGCCATGTCGTCAACATAGGTTGACACACGGTGCATGTCAACCTGGGTTGACGATCCGGCCGTCCCGTACGCTCCCGCACCGTGTCTGCACCCACTGCTGAGCGCTCCCTCGTCCTGGTCAAGCCCGACGGCGTCGCCCGTGGCCTGGTCGGCCAGGTCGTCACCCGTCTCGAGGCCAAGGGCCTGCGCCTGGTCGCCGCCGAGCTGCGCACGCTGACCGTGGAGGTCGCCGAGGAGCACTACGGCGAGCACCGCGAGCGTCCGTTCTTCGGCTCGCTGGTCGAGTTCATCACCGGCGGCCCGCTGCTGGCCCTGGTCGTCGAGGGCCCCCGCGCCATCGAGGCCTTCCGCGCGCTGGCCGGCGCCACCGACCCGGTGAAGGCGGCCCCCGGCACCATCCGCGGCGACTTCGCCCTCGAGGTGCAGAACAACATCGTGCACGGCTCCGACTCGCCCGAGTCGGCCGCGCGCGAGATCGCGCTCTTCTTCCCCGGCCTCGCGTGACGGACGGCGGGGCCCTCGCCCGGGGCCCCGCCGTCTACCCTGGGCGGGTCATGACTGTCGAGTCTCTCTACCCACGCCTCGAGCCGTTGCTCGCCCAGGTGCAGAAGCCGATCCAGTACGTGGGCGGTGAGCTGAACGCCCAGATCAAGCCGTGGGACGACGTCGCCGTCCACTGGGCGCTCATGTACCCCGACGCGTACGAGGTCGGGCTGCCCAACCAGGGCCTGATGATCCTGTACGAGGTGCTCAACGAGCGCCCCGACGCCCTGGCCGAGCGCACCTACGCCGTCTGGCCCGACCTGGCCGGGCTGATGCGCGAGCACGGCGTCGGCCAGTTCACCGTCGACGCCCACCGCCCGGTGCGCGACTTCGACCTGCTGGGCGTCAGCTTCGCCACCGAGCTGGGCTACACCAACCTGCTCGAGGCCCTCGACCTGGCCGACGTGCCGCTGCACGCCGTCGACCGGGACGAGACCCACCCGGTCGTCGTCGCCGGCGGGCACGCCGCCTTCAACCCCGAGCCGGTCAGCGACTTCGTCGACTGCGCCGTCCTCGGCGACGGGGAGCAGGTCGTCGGTGACATCACCGACGTCGTGGCCGCCTGGAAGGAGCAGGGCCGCCCCGGTGGGCGCGTCGAGCTGCTCGCCCGGCTGGCCCGCGTCGACGGGGTGTACGTGCCGCGCTTCTACGCGGTCACCTACCACGGCGACGGCACGATCGCGGAGGTCCTGCGCACCCGGGACGACGTCCCGGCGCGGATCGGCAAGCGCACGGTGATGGACCTCGACGAGTGGCCCTACCCCAAGCAGCCGCTGGTCCCGCTGGCCGAGAGCGTGCACGAGCGGATGAGCGTGGAGATCTTCCGCGGCTGCACCCGCGGCTGCCGGTTCTGCCAGGCCGGGATGATCACCCGCCCGGTGCGCGAGCGGACCATCACCGGCATCGGCTCGATGGTCGACGCGGGCCTCAAGGCCACCGGCTACGAGGAGGTCGGGCTGCTGTCGCTGTCCAGCGCCGACCACTCCGAGATCGGCCAGCTGGCCAAGGAGCTCGCCGACCGCTACGAGGGCACCAACACCGGCCTGAGCCTGCCCAGCACCCGGGTGGACGCCTTCAACGTCACGCTGGCCAACGAGCTGTCCCGCAACGGCCGCCGCTCCGGGCTCACCTTCGCCCCCGAGGGCGGCAGCGAGCGGATCCGACGGGTGATCAACAAGACCGTGTCCAAGGAGGACCTGGTCCGCACGGTCACCACCGCCTACGCCAACGGCTGGCGCCAGGTGAAGCTCTACTTCATGTGCGGTCTGCCGACCGAGACCGACGAGGACGTGCTGGAGATCGCCGAGCTGGCGGTCGAGGTGATCCGCGCCGGCCGGGAGGCCAGCGGGTCCAAGGACATCCGCTGCACCGTCTCCATCGGTGGCTTCGTGCCCAAGCCGCACACCCCGTTCCAGTGGGCCGCGCAGGCCAGCGCCGAGACGATCGACCACCGGCTGCGCATCCTCCGCGAGGCCATCAACGCCGACCGCCGGATCGGCCGCTCGATCGGGCTCCGCTACCACGACGGCAAGCCCGGCGTGATCGAGGGGCTGCTGTCCCGCGGTGACCGCCGGGTCGGCCGGGTCATCGAGCGGGTGTGGCGCGACGGCGGGCACTTCGACGGCTGGAGCGAGCACTTCAGCTTCCAGCGCTGGACGACGGCCGCCGCCGAGGAGCTGGCCACCTTCGGCCTGGACCTGGACTGGTACACCACCCGGGAGCGCACCGAGCACGAGGTGCTGCCCTGGGACCACCTGGACTCCGGGCTGGACAAGGAGTGGCTCTGGGACGACTGGCAGGACGCGATCTCCGAGGACGAGGTCGGCGACTGCCGGTGGACCGGGTGCTACGACTGCGGGGTCTGCCCGACCATGGGCACCGAGATCCAGATCGGCCCCACCGGCCGCAGCCTGATCCCGCTCACCGTGGTGCGCTGATGGCGCGGCAGCCCGACGGGCCTCCGCCGCCACCGACCGTGCAGAAGCTGCGGCTGCGCTACACCAAGCGCGGCCCGCTGCGGTTCGCCTCGCACCGGGACCTGGCGCGGGCCCTGGAGCGCGCACTGCGGCGCTCGCAGGTGCCGATGGCGTTCTCGGCCGGCTTCAGCCCGCACCCGAAGATCTCCTACATGGGCGCCGCGCCGACCGGGGCGGCGTCCGAGGCGGAGTACTTTGAGATCGGGCTGTCCGAGCGGCGTGACCCGGAGCAGGTGCGGGCCGCGCTGGACGCCTCGCTGCCCCCGGGCATCGACGTCCTGGAGTGCGTGGAGGCGGTCGAGGGCAGCGGTTCGCTCGCCGACCGGCTCGACGCCACCCGGTGGCGGATCGACCTGCCCGGGGTGGACGCCGACGAGCTGTCCGCGGCCGTGCAGGCGTTCCTCGCCCGCGACGTCGTGCTGGTGGCCAAGCGCACCAAGAACGGCACCCGGGACGTCGACGCCCGGGAGGCGGTCGTCCGCGCGGCGGTGGCCGTGGAGGCAGGTTGTGCCATACTGCAGGTGGTCGTACGGCAGCTCACGCCGACCGTTCGACCGGACGACGTGATGGCCGCGCTGGCCGCCGTCGCCGACCTGCGCCCGCCGTTGCCCCCCCGGGCCGTGCGTGAGGCGCAGGGCCGGCTCGACGCCAGTGGTGACGTCGCCGATCCGCTCGGGCCCGATCGTGCGGTGCGCTCCAGCTGCCAGGAGGAGCGCGCGCAGGTCTGAACCGGCGGGGCCGGTCGCCCGGCGTCGTCCGCGACACGTCTGCCAGCCGTGGCGCGACCCGCACCACTCGATCTTCGTGACACCGCACCACCCGCGTTCCGCACGCTGCACCACCGGGCCCCAGCCGCACCGGCCGGGGCGCGACACAGACTTCGCGGGAAGGGCAGCGCCGCCTCGGCGGTCGCCCGTCCCGCCCGAACCGCGTCCCTGCGCGGCCGCCAGTCGGAGACGATCGGCGCCCGGGGACGCACAGGAGGCGAGCCCTTCGTGGCCGACCGCATCGACGACGACACCAGCACCGCCACCACCGGGTCGGCGGGGGCTCCTGCTCCCGACGAGCAGCCCGGCCCGGCCCCGGACACCACCCCGGCCGAGAGCGGCCTCCTCCTGGACCCGGCCGAGCCGGTCGCCGAGGAGGAGGTCGAGCTCCCCGCCGCGGAGGCGGTGGCGGGCGACGACGTGCCGCTCAACCCGTCGCCCACCCCCATGCCCGACACCGGCTCCGAGCTGCCCCGGTTCGGTGCCCAGTTCAGCTCGCCCGAGCCCACCACCGTCACCGCCCGGCCCCGCCGCCGCGCGACCCGGCCGGTGCTGCCCGCCGACCCCGACTCGGTCGAGCCGGCGCCCGCCCCCGTGGCACCGGTGATCCCCGCCTTCGTGACGTTCGTGGCCCCCGAGCCCGACGCCGCACCCCCGCCGCGCCGGCGCAGCCGTCGTCCTGCGGAGTCCCCGGTCGAGGTCGACGCGACCCCCGCCGACGACGCTGACCGCGCCGAGGAGCCGGCCCCGCCGCGCCGCAGCCGGAACAGCCGCCGCCGCGAGGTCGAGCGTGAGGTCGAGGAGATGCCGGTCGAGGCCGTCGAGGCCGTCGAGGCCGTCGAGGTCGAGGACGTCGAGACCCCCGACGTCGACGACCGGGACGACGACGGCGAGGACCGCGACGGCGAGGACGGCGGTGCCTCCGGCAGCCGTCGCCGCCGCCGGGGCCGTCGTGGCCGCGGTCGTGGCCGCACCGGTGAGGACGCCGAGGGCGACGAGGACGGCGACGCGCCCGTTGCCTCCGGTGCCGACGAGGACGCCGGCGAGGACGCCGAGACCGACGCGCCCGAGGTCACCGAGGACGACGACGAGGACGACGATGCGGCCGAGGGCGGCGCGGGGTCGAGCACCCGCCGCCGGCGCCGCCGTCGCCGCCGGGGCACCAGTGGTGAGAGCGCCGTCGAGGAGCCCGTCGACGACGACGACCGGCCCGAGCGCGCCGGCCGCAACGGCCGCACCTCGAGCGACGACGACGTCCGCGGCGTGGCCGGGTCCACCCGGCTCGAGGCCAAGCGCCAGCGCCGCCGGGAGGGCCGGGACGGCGGGCGCAAGCGCGCGCCGATCCTGAGCGAGTCGGAGTTCCTGGCCCGCCGCGAGGCCGTGGACCGCGCCATGGTCATCCGCCAGCAGGGCGAGCGAACCCAGATCGCCGTCCTCGAGGACGACGTCCTGGTCGAGCACTACGTCACCCAGGCCCAGGCCACGTCCTTCGCCGGCAACGTCTACCTCGGCCGCGTGCAGAACGTGCTGCCGAGCATGGAGGCGGCGTTCGTCGACGTGGGCAAGGGCCGCAACGCCGTGCTCTACGCCGGCGAGGTGAACTGGGACGCCGCCGGGCTGTCCGGCAAGTCCCGCTCGATCGAGACCGCGCTGAAGTCCGGCGACAAGGTCCTGGTGCAGGTCACCAAGGACCCGATCGGCCACAAGGGCGCCCGGCTGACCCAGCAGATCAACCTGCCCGGCCGCTTCCTGGTCTACGTGCCCGGTGGCTCGATGACCGGCATCAGCCGCAAGCTGCCGGACAAGGAGCGCCAGCGGCTCAAGGACATCCTCAAGAAGATCGTCCCGGACGACGCCGGCGTGATCATCCGGACCGCCGCGGAGGGCGCCTCGGAGGAGGAGCTCACCCGCGACGTGGCCCGGCTGCAGGCGCAGTGGGAGGTCATCCAGACCAAGGCCTCCTCGACCTCATCTGCCCCGACGCTGCTCTACGGCGAGCCCGACCTCGCGATCCGGGTCATCCGCGACGTCTTCAACGAGGACTTCAAGCGGCTGGTCGTGCAGGGCGACGACGCCTGGGACACCGTCGAGGCCTACGTCGCGCACGTCTCCCCGGAGCTGTCCGAGCGGCTGCAGCGCTACGCCGGCACCGGCGACGTCTTCCGCGACCTGCGGATCGACGAGCAGCTGGCCAAGGCGCTGGACCGCAAGGTGTGGCTGCCCTCGGGCGGCTCGCTGGTGATCGACCGCACCGAGGCCATGACGGTCGTCGACGTCAACACCGGCAAGTTCGTCGGGTCCGGCGGGAACCTCGAGCAGACCGTCACCCGCAACAACATCGAGGCCGCCGAGGAGATCGTCCGCCAGCTCCGGCTGCGCGACATCGGCGGCATCATCGTCATCGACTTCATCGACATGGTGCTGGAGAGCAACCGCGACCTCGTGCTGCGGCGGCTCACCGAGTGCCTCGGCCGCGACCGCACCAAGCACCAGGTCGCCGAGGTCACCTCGCTGGGCCTGGTGCAGATGACCCGCAAGCGGGTCGGCCAGGGCCTGCTCGAGGTCTTCTCCGAGCCGTGCGAGCACTGCCGCGGCCGCGGGGTGCTGGTGCACACCGACCCGGTGGACGACAAGAAGCGCAACGGCGGCAACGGGAACGGCTCGGGCTCCGGCTCGGCCGGGAACGGCGGCGGGGGCAACTCCGGCAGCACCCCCGGTGGCGGGCGCAACCGCGACCGTGACCGCGGTGCCGACGCCAAGGACGCTGCGGCCAAGGACGCCGGCGGCCGGGGCGACCAGCCGCGCCGGGACGCCGCCGAGGCCCCCGACGCCGCGGTCGCCGACCCGGAGACCGGCGACACCGCCGAGCCGACGGAGCAGGCCGGGGGAGAGGGCCGCAGCGGCCGCCGCAGCCGGGGCCGTCGCGGCCGCGGCCAGTCCGGTGAGGCGCGTGCCGCCGAGGACGCCGCCGTGCTCGCCGCGGTCCGCGCGGACGAGCCCACCGAGGAGCCCGTCGAGGAGCCCGTCGAGGAGCCCGTCGAGGAGCCCGGTGACGGGCCCGCGGTGGACACCGGGGTCGCCGGCGTCGAGGTCGTCCCGGACGGTGTGCCGGACGCCGGCCCGCTGCCCGTGGGGGAGCCGGCCGCCGAGGTCGCCGACGAGCCCGCCGCGGCGGATGAGCCGGTGGCCGTGGAGCCGGCGGCCGACGCCGTCCCGGCGCCGGCCGAGCAGCCGACGCCGGACTCGTTCCTGGCCGCCGAGATCGTCGGCACGCCCGGTGACCTCGCCGAGGCGCCGATCGCCGAGCAGCTCCCCGCCGACGAGGAGCCGCCGCGCGTCGACCCCGTCCCGGCCGCGGAGCCGACCGTGGACC
Source organism: Modestobacter versicolor (assembly GCF_041028285.1). GTDB lineage: Bacteria > Actinomycetota > Actinomycetes > Mycobacteriales > Geodermatophilaceae > Modestobacter > Modestobacter versicolor_A. Next base: position 641,779 of record NZ_JABGDB010000001.1, read on the forward strand.
AGACCGTGGACCAGACGGTGGACCCGACCGTGGCCGACGTCGCGACCGCCGCCCCGGCGGTCGTCGTCGCGCCCCAGCCGGTCGCCGAGCCGGTCGCCGGGGACGCACCCCCGGTGGCCCGGCCGCGGCGCCGACGGGCCGCATCGCGGCCGGCCGGACCGCCGACCGCGTAGGACGGCACGACCCCGCCCAGTGCGGTTCGACCGGCGTACGTCGGCTCGGGTACGCTGGACGGGTTGCTCCGTGACGACGGGCCGCCTCCGGGTGTGCCGCGGGAGCGGGCAACTCGTCCAGCACTCGGCCGCGCGCCGGGATGTGCGCAGGACACAGTGCTGGATCAGCTTCAGACCGATCGAGGAGTCAGTGGTGTACGCAGTCGTCAAGGCCGGTGGAACGCAGCACAAGGTGGGTGTCGGTGACACGTTCACCATCAACCGCCTGCGCGGGGAGGCCGGTGACACCGTCACCCTCCCGGCGATCCTGCTGGTCGACGGCGACACCGTCACCACGGATGCGCAGGCGCTCGCGGGCGTGACCGTGACCGGCGAGATCGTCGAGCACGGCAAGGGCCCGAAGATCCACATCCACAAGTTCAAGAACAAGACGGGCTACCACAAGCGCCAGGGGCACCGTCAGCCCCTGACCAGCGTCGTGGTCCGGGCCATCGACACGGACATCACGAAGGGCTGACGACGACATGGCACACAAGAAGGGCGCATCGTCGTCCCGTAACGGCCGCGACTCGAACTCCCAGCGCCTGGGCGTGAAGCGCTTCGGCGGCCAGGTCGTCAAGGCCGGCGAGATCATCGTCCGCCAGCGCGGCACGCACTTCCACCCCGGCCTCGGCGTCGGCCGCGGCAAGGACGACACGCTGTTCGCCCTCGTCCCGGGCGCGGTCACCTTCGGGTTCCGCCGCGGACGTCGCGAGGTCACGATCACGACCGTCGGCGCCCCCGTGGCCGCCCGCGAGACCGTCTCCGCCTGAAGAAGGACCCCTCTGCAGGGCCCCACCACTCGCAAGCTCGCGGCGGGGCACTGCAGAGGGGCCGAACAGCTTTCCCGGGTGGTGGCGCCGATCCTGGCGCCACCACCCGTTTCCATTCCACCAAGTCCGGCCGTAGCGCAGAGAGGCGGCGACCATGGCCGCTTTCGTCGACCGTGTGACGGTCCACGTCACGGCAGGCAACGGGTCCCACGGGGTCAGCTCGGTCCACCGCGAGAAGTTCAAGCCGCTGGGCGGTCCCGACGGGGGCAACGGCGGTGACGGCGGCGACGTCGTCCTCGAGGTCGACCCCAACGTGCACACCCTGCTCGACTTCCACCACTCCCCGCACCAGAAGGCCGGCAACGGCCGGCAGGCCGCCGGGGACTACAAGAACGGTGGCCGCGGCGAGGACCGGGTGCTCCGCGTCCCGCCGGGCACCGTCGTCACGGTGGACGGCGAGGTCGTCGCCGACCTGATGGGCGCCGGCACCCGCCTGGTCCTGGCCCACGGCGGCAAGGGCGGGCTGGGCAACGCCGCGCTGGCCAACTCCCGGCGCAAGGCCCCCGGCTTCGCGCTGCTGGGCGAGCCCGGTGAGTCCGTCGACGCCGTCCTCGAGCTCAAGAGCATCGCCGACGTCGGCCTGGTCGGGTACCCCTCGGCGGGCAAGTCCTCGCTGGTCGCGGCGATGTCCGCGGCCCGGCCGAAGATCGCCGACTACCCGTTCACCACGCTCGTCCCGCAGCTCGGCGTGGTGCGGTCCGGCGACGTCACCTACACGATGGCCGACGTCCCCGGGCTGATCCCCGGTGCCTCCACCGGCAAGGGCCTCGGCCTGCAGTTCCTCCGGCACGTCGAGCGCTGCGCCGTCCTGGTGCACGTCGTCGACATGGCGACGATGGAGCCCGGCCGCGACCCCGAGAGCGACATCGTCGCCCTGGAGCACGAGCTGCGCGAGTACGGCGGCGACGAGCTCGACCTGGTCGGCCGGCTGCGGATCGCCGTGCTGAACAAGATCGACGTCCCGGACGGCCGCGAGCTGGTCGACCTGGTGCGCGACACCCTCGAGGCGCGCGGCCTGCAGGTCTTCCCGGTCAGCGTGGCCACCCACGAGGGGCTGGACCAGCTCGGGTTCGCCCTCGCCCGCGAGGTCGAGGAGCACCGCGCCGCCCAGCCCGAGGTCGAGCCGGTGCGGATCACGCTCACGCCCCGTGCGGCCAACGAGGAGGGTTTCACCGTGGAGCCCGACCCGCGCACCGGGGGCTGGCTGGTCCGGGGCACCCGGCCCGAGCGCTGGATCCGGCAGACCGACTTCACCAACGACGAGGCGGTGGGCTACCTGGCCGACCGGCTCAACCGGCTGGGCGTCGAGGAGGGGCTGGCCAAGGCCGGCGCCGTCCCCGGCGACGCCATCACCGTCGGCGACGTCACCTTCGACTGGGAGCCGACGCTGCCGGCCGGCACGCTCACCGTCGAGGAGACCGCGGGCCTGGGCGGCCGCGGTACCGACACCCGGCTGGAGGACAACACCCGGCTGTCCGCCGACGAGCGGCTGGCGGCCAAGAAGGCCCGCCGGCTGCCCTACGAGCTCGCCGGGGACGGCTGGGTCGACGCCGACCTCATCGACGACACCCGCAGCAAGTGAGCGGGCGCGGGGTGATCGCCTCCGCGCAGCGGGTGGTGGTCAAGGTCGGGTCGTCGTCGCTGACCACGATGCCCGGCGGCCTGGACGTCGACCGGCTGCGGGCCCTGGTCGACGTCCTCGGGGCGCTGCGGGCGGCGGGCCGGCAGGTCGTGCTGGTCTCCTCCGGTGCGATCGCCGCCGGGCTGGCGCCGCTGTCGCTGACCGGGAGGCCGCGTGACCTGGCCACCGCGCAGGCCGCGGCGAGCGTCGGGCAGCTGCGGCTGGTGCAGACCTACGCCGACGCCTTCGCCGACCACGGGGTGACCGTCGGGCAGGTGCTGCTCACCGCGGACGACCTCACCCGGCGCAGCCACTACCGCAACGCGCAGCAGACCATCGAGCGGCTGCTGGCGCTGGGCGTGCTGCCGATCGTGAACGAGAACGACACGGTCGCCACCGAGGAGATCCGGTTCGGCGACAACGACCGGCTCGCTGCGCTGGTCGCCCACGTCGCGGTGGCCGACGCGCTGCTCCTGCTCTCCGACGTCGACGGCGTCTACGACGGCGACCCGCGGACCGGGCCGGCCCAGCTGGTCGAGACCGTGCACGGGCCCGACGACCTGGCCGCGGTCACCCTCGGCTCGGCCAGCCGCAACGGCGTGGGCACCGGCGGCATGGCGACCAAGGTCGAGGCAGCGTTCATCGCCTCGGCCGCCGGGGTGCCGGTCGTGGTCACCTCGACCGCGCAGGCCGCGGCGGCACTGCGCGGCGAGCAGGTCGGCACGCTGTTCGCCGCCACCGGCCGCCGTCCCTCCGCCCGCCAGTTCTGGCTGCGCTACGCCAGCCGCCCGCGTGGCCGGCTGGTGCTCGACGACGGCGCGGTGCGGGCGGTGCGGGAGCGGCACGCCTCGCTGCTGGCCGCCGGGATCAGCGCGGTGACCGGCGAGTTCCTCGCCGACGACCCGGTCGAGCTGGTCGGCCTGGACGGCGTCGTGGTCGCCCGCGGGCTGGTGGCCTACGACGCCCGGGAGCTGCCGGCGCTGCTCGGCCGCAAGACCGCCGACCTGGACCCCGAGCACCGCCGCGAGGTGGTGCACCGGGACGAGATGGTGCTGGTCGGGCGACGGGCGCGTTCCGCGGGCTGAGAGACTGTCGCGGTGACCGTACGTCCCATCCGCGAGCTCGGTGACCCGGTGCTGCGCACCCCGGCCGACCCCGTCCGCGCCTTCGACAAGGACCTCGCCGCGCTCGTCCGCGACCTGGAGGAGACCGTCGACCACCCCGGCCGGGCCGGGCTGGCCGCCCCGCAGATCGGCGTGGGCCTGCGGGTCTTCTCCTACAACGTCGACGGGGTGATCGGCCACCTGGTCAACCCGACGATCACCGAGCGGTCCGCGGAGACCCAGGACGGCGACGAGGGCTGCCTGTCCATCCCGCACGTCTTCGCGCCGACCGTGCGGGCGATGCACTGCGTCGCCGAGGGCTTCGACGTGCGCGGCGAGCCGCTGCGGATCGAGGGCAGCGGGCTGATGGCGCGGTGCCTGCAGCACGAGGTCGACCACCTCGACGGGAAGCTGTTCGTCGACCGGCTGACCGGGGAGGCGCGCAAGACGGTGCTCCGCGCGCTGCGCAGCTGATGGCGCTGGAGCCGGTCACGCTGGCCGGGGAGGTGGTGACGCTGGAGCCGCTGCGCCGCGACCACGCCGGCGCGCTGGCCCTCGCGGCGGCCGACGGCCGGCTCTGGGAGCTCTGGTACACCTCCGTGCCCACCCGCGAGGGGATGGCGGCCGACGTGGAGGCCAAGCTCGCCCAGCGGGACGCCGGCACCATGCTGCCGTTCACGGTGCGCCGCAACGACACCGGCGCGGTGGTCGGCATGACCACCTACTGCAACGTCGACGCGGAGACCCCGCGGCTGGAGATCGGCTACACCTGGACGGCGGCATCCGCGCAGCGCACCGGGGTGAACAGCGAGAGCAAGCTGCTGCTGCTCGGCCACGCCTTCGACGTCCTGGGCTGCCTGGCGGTCGAGTTCCGCACGCACTGGCACAACACCCAGTCGCGGACGGCGATCGCCGCGCTCGGGGCCCGGCAGGACGGCGTGCTGCGCAACCACCGGCGCCAGCCGGACGGGTCGCTGCGGGACACCGTGGTCTTCTCGATCACCGACGCCGAGTGGCCCGCCGTCCGCAACGGCCTCCGGCACCGCCTCGCCCGCCACTCGGGGTGACGCCCCGGGATCAGGTCACCTGGTCCCGCGTGCTCCTGGCTCACCGCAGACGCTGAGCCAGGAGCACGCACGGTGAGCCAGGACGCCGTCGCCGCGTAGCCTCGTCGCCGTGTCCGCCGCTGACTTCCCGCTGATCGGAGCAGCCGCCACGCGCGCCCGCGAGGCCGCCCGCGTGCTGCGCACCCTGCCCACCGAGACCAAGGACGCCGCGCTCACCGCGATGGCCGAGGCCCTGCTCGAGCGGGCCGACGAGGTGCTGGCCGCCAACGCCGCCGACGTCGAGGCCGCCGCCGCGGACGGCACCCCGGCCGCGATGCTGGACCGGCTGCGGCTGGACCGCCCGCGGCTGGCGGGCGTGGCCGACGCGCTGCGCCACCTGGTCTCCCTGCCCGACCCGGTGGGGGACGTCGTCCGCGGCTCGACGCTGGCCAACGGGCTGCAGCTGCGCCAGGTGCGGGTGCCGCTGGGGGTCGTCGGCATCGTCTACGAGGCGCGGCCCAACGTGACCGTGGACGCCGCCGGGCTGTGCCTGAAGAGCGGCAACGCGGCGCTGCTGCGCGGCTCGGCCTCGGCGCACCGCACCAACACCGCCCTGGTCGCCGTGCTCACCGAGGCCGCGGAGAAGGCCGGGCTCCCGGCCGGGTCGGTCGCGCTGCTGCCCGCCGACCGCGCGTCGGTGGGGGAGCTGCTCAACGCCCGCGGGCTGGTCGACGTGGTCATCCCGCGGGGCGGTGCCTCGCTCATCGAGCGCGTCGTCCGGGAGTCGACGGTGCCGGTGATCGAGACCGGGGTCGGCAACTGCCACGTCTACGTCGACGCCTCCGCCGACCCGGCGACCGCCGAGGCTGTCGTCCTGAACTCCAAGACCCACCGGGTGAGCGTCTGCAACTCCGCCGAGACGCTGCTGGTGCACCGGGACGTCGCGTTCCTGCCCCGGCTGCTGTCCGCCCTGGCCGACGCCGGGGTGACGCTGCACGGCGACGAGGCGGCCGCCGGCGCCCACGACGGCGTCGTCCCGGCCACCGACGAGGACTGGGCCACCGAGTACCTGTCGCTGGACATGGCGGTGCGGGTGGTCGACGACCTGCCGCAGGCGCTGGACCACATCGCGCGCTGGGGCACCGGGCACAGCGAGGCGATCGTGGCCGACTCCGCCCGCGCCATCGCCGACTTCACCGCCGGGGTGGACGCCGCAGCCGTGCTGGTGAACGCCTCCACCCGGTTCACCGACGGCGGCGAGTTCGGGTTCGGCGCCGAGATCGGCATCTCGACGCAGAAGCTGCACGCCCGCGGACCGCTGGGGCTGCCGGAACTGACCTCCACCACCTACGTCGTCACCGGCAGCGGCCACACCCGCTGACGCCGGCCGCCGTCCCCTGAAGGAGCCGCATGTCCCGCACGCCGACCCACGCCGCCCAGTTCGCCGACGTGGCGGACGTGACGACGCGGCTGTCGGCCGCGGGGTACCTGCCCGACCACCAGATCGCCACGACGGTCTTCCTCGCCGACCGGCTGGGCAAGCCGCTGTTGGTCGAGGGTCCGGCGGGGGTGGGCAAGACCGAGCTGGCGAAGGCGATGGCGGCGGCGACCGGCGCGGAGCTGATCCGGCTGCAGTGCTACGAGGGGCTGGACGAGGCCCGGGCGCTGTACGAGTGGAACTACAAGAAGCAGCTGCTGCGGATCTCGGCGGCCGGCTCCGGCGGCGCGGACTGGGACACCGTCCACGACGACGTCTTCGGTGAGGAGTTCCTGCTCGCCCGGCCGCTGCTGACCGCGATCCGGCGCACCGAGCCCACGGTGCTGCTCATCGACGAGACCGACAAGGCCGATGTGGAGGTCGAGGGGCTGCTCTTGGAGGTGCTCAGCGACTTCCAGGTGACCATCCCCGAGCTCGGCACCATCACGGCCGTCCGCCGGCCGATGGTGGTGCTCACCTCCAACGCCACCCGCGAGCTGTCCGAGGCGCTCAAGCGGCGCTGCCTGTACCTGGCGCTGGACTACCCCAGCGCCGAGCGGGAGCGGGAGATCGTGCTGTCCCGGGTGCCGGAGCTGGCGCCGGGGCTGGCCGACCAGCTGGTCCGGACGGTGCGGGCGCTACGGGCGCTGGAGCTGAAGAAGGCGCCGTCGATCTCGGAGACGCTGGACTGGGCGCAGACGCTGCTCGCGCTCGGGCTGGACACCCTGGACGAGTCGGCGATGCGGTCGACGCTGGGCGTGGTGCTCAAGCACGCCAGCGACCAGGTCCGGGCCGCCGCCGAGCTCCGGCTGAACTGATGACCCCACCGGCGGGGCTCCCCTCGACGGTCGAGCCGGGCGGGCTCGCCGGGCACCTGGACGGCTTCGTCCGGGCGGTGCGCGAGGCCGGCGTGCCGGTCGGTATCAGCCAGGCCGTGGACGCTGCGGAGGTGCTCACCGTCATCGACCTGCTGGACCGGGAGCAGCTGCGGCACGGCCTCGCCGCGGTGCTGCTGCGCCGCGCGGCCCAGCGGCCGGCCTTCGACGTGCTGTTCGACCTGTGGTGGCCGCTCACCGACCGGCCGGTGCCCGCCGCCGACGGCGCGGACCCGGAGGGGGACGGCGACGCCGAGGGCGACCAGGCGGCCGACGGACCGCTGCCGGTCGGGGACCCCGGTGCGCTGACCGAGGCGCTGCGGGCCGAGCTCCTGCGCCTGCTGACCGAGGGCGACCAGGAGGCGCTGCGCCGGTTCGCCCGGCTCGCCGTGGACCAGCTGGGCGCCGGGGCGCCGTCGCCGTCGGGGCAGTCGTTCTTCAGCTACCGGGTGCTGCGGGCGCTCTCGCCGGACACGCTGGTCGCCCAGCTCCTCGCCGGCCTGCTCGGCGGCGCCGACCGGGGCGGGCTGGCCGAGCAGGTGGCCCGGCAGACGGCGAAGGAGCGGATCGCGGCGTTCCGGACCGCGGTCGAGGCGGAGGTGCGCCGGCGTACCGCGGCCGAGAAGGGGCGGGACAAGGTCGCCCGCAACGCCGTCCGGCCGCTGGCCGACCAGGTCGACTTCCTGCGGGCGCAGCAGTCCGACCTGGCCGAGCTCCGCCGGACCGTGGCGCCGCTGGCCCGGCGGCTCGCCGCGAAGCTGTCGGCCCGCCGCCGGTTGGGCCGGGAGGGCCGGCTGGACTTCCGCCGCACCGTCCGGGCCTCGCTGGCCACCGGCGGCATGCCGTTGGTCACCCACCACCGCCCGCGGGTGGTGCACAAGCCCGAACTGGTCGTGCTGTGCGACGTCAGCGGCTCGGTCGCCGGGTTCAGCCACTTCACGCTGATGCTCACCCAGGCGCTCCGCGAGCACTTCAGCGGCGTCCGGGCGTTCGCCTTCGTCGACTCCACCGACGAGGTGACCCGGTTCTTCACCCCGGGCGCCGACGTGGTCGACGCCATCGCCCGGATCGGCCGGGAGGCCGACGTGGTCAGCTTCGACGGGCACAGCGACTACGGCCACGCGCTGGAGGTGTTCGCCGAGAGGTGGCCGGCGGCCGTCGGCCCGAAGACCTCGCTGCTGGTGCTCGGCGACGGCCGGACCAACTTCCGGCACCCCGGCCTGCCCACCCTCGCCGACCTGGTGCGCCGGTCCCGCTCGGCGCACTGGCTCAACCCGGAGCCGCGGCGGCTGTGGGGCACCGGGGACTCCGCGGCCGACCGCTACGCCGAGGTCATCCCGATGGTCGAGGTGCGCACCGCGGCCCAGCTGGGCGCCTTCGTCACCACCCTCTGAGGCGCCGGCCGGTCTCTCTGCCGGCGCTGCCGGCGGTCGGCTGGTCGGTCCGCCGATCGGCTCCCGCGGCGCCGGGGCTAGGCTCGGTCGGTGGCAGCACGTCGACTCGGGGTGATGGGCGGCACGTTCGACCCCGTCCACCACGGCCACCTGGTGGCCGCCAGCGAGGTCGCCGGCCTCTTCGGGCTCGACGAGGTCGTGTTCGTGCCGACCGGTCAGCCGTGGCAGAAGTCCGACCGCGGGGTGAGCCCCGCCGAGGACCGGTACCTGATGACGGTGATCGCGACCGCCTCCAACCCGCGGTTCTCGGTGAGCCGGGTCGACGTCGACCGCGGCGGGCAGACCTACACCATCGACACCCTCACCGACCTGCGCCGCGAGCACCCGGACGCCGAGCTGTTCTTCATCACCGGCGCCGACGCGCTGGCCCAGATCGTGGGCTGGCGGGAGACCGACAAGCTGTTCCACCTCGCCCACTTCGTCGGGGTGACCCGGCCCGGCTACCAGCTGGCCGACGGCGACCTGCCCCGCGGCGCGGTGAGCCTGGTCGAGGTGCCGGCGCTGGCGATCAGCTCCACCGACTGCCGCGACCGGGTCCGCCGCGGGATGCCCGTCTGGTACCTCGTGCCCGACGGTGTCGTGCAGTACATCGAGAAGCGCGGCCTCTACCGCGGCGACCCCGTCCACCCGGGCGAGGTGCTCCCCGGCACCGCACTCCGGTCCCGCAGTGCCCCCGAGGCCCCGACCGCCCCCGATCACGACGGCGCCCCCCACCCGGACGGGCTGGGACCGGCCCGTCCCACCCCGACCGGCGCCCCAGCCGCCGGGGACACCCCGTCCCCCGACCTGCAGGAGACCCCCCGATGACCGCCTCGGCCGAGGCACGTGAGACCGCGCTGATCGCAGCGCAGGCCGCAGCCGACAAGCTCGCCACCGACGTCTCGATCGTCGACGTCAGCGACCGACTGGCGATCACCGACGCCTTCGTCCTGACCTCGGCGCCCAACGAGCGGCAGGTGCAGTCCATCGTCGACGCCGTCGAGGAGAAGCTGCGCGAGCACGGCATCAAGCCGGTGCGCCGCGAGGGCCTCGCCGAGGGGCGCTGGGTGCTGCTCGACTTCGTGGACGTCGTCGTGCACGTGCAGCACGCCGAGGAGCGCGCCTACTACGCCCTCGAGCGGCTGTGGAAGGACTGCCCGGTGATCCCCTTCACCGACAGCGCCCTGCCGGCGACCGCCCCGGCCGCGGCCGACACTGCCGCGGCCGACACCGCCGCCGACGACGCCCCGGACGCGGACGACGCCCCGGACGCACCTGCCGACGCCTCGACCGACCCGGTGGACGCGGGGCAGGGCGAGACCAGCCGGTGACCGCGGGCCCGGAGGCCCCGCCGGTGCGCCGCCTGCTGGTCTGGCGCCACGGACGGACCGCGTGGAACGCCACCGGGCGCTTCCAGGGCCAGCTCGACCCGCCGCTGGACGACGAGGGCCGGGCGCAGGCCGCCTGGACCGCGCCGCACCTGGTCGCCGCGCTGCACGGCACGGACGCGGTGCTCGTGTCCAGCGACCTGCAGCGGGCGGTCGACACGGCCCAGGCGCTGGCGCCGCTGCTGCAGGTGCCGGTGCGCATCGACGAGCGGCTGCGTGAGCACGGGCTCGGCAGCTGGGAGGGGCTGACCCGCGACGAGGTGGCGGAGCGCCACCCCGACCAGTACGACGACTGGCTCTCCGGCCGGCCGGTGCCCGGTCGGGGCGGGGAGGCGCAGGCCGACGTCGCCGCCCGCGCGCTGGCCGCCGTCGCGGACCTGCCGCCGGCCACGGCGGCCGTGCTGGTGACGCACGGCGGCACGGCGGGCCGTCTGCTGGAGGCGCTGCTCGGGCTCGGGCCGGAGCACCGCCGGATCTTCGGCCCGCTGGGCAACTGCCACTGGACCGAGCTGTCGTTCCAGGCGTCGGGGTGGCGGCTGATGCGGCACAACCTCTCCGCGCCAGCCTCGCAGGAGGGGAACCGGCGGGTGGCTGGTGACCGAGGGCCGTTCCCGGGGCCGTCGGCCTCCGACGTCCCGGATGCGCCGCGGACGGGGGCAACCCCGGAGGAGGGGCCGCCGGCTCCCGTCGAGGACGCCGATGCCGCCGGCTGACCCCGACCGCAGCGCGCTGCCGGTCGCGGTGGTCACCGACTCCACGGCCTACCTGCCCGCCGACGTCGTGGCGAGCCTGGGCATCGAGGTCGTCCCCCTCTACGTCGTCCTGGCCGGCCGCTCCGGGCGTGAGGGCAGCGACGTCACCTCCGCGGAGGTGGCCAGGTCGCTGGCCGCCCGGGGTGGCCACGTCTCCACCTCCCGCCCGACGCCCGGGGACTTCGTCGCCGTCTACCGGCACCTCCTCGACGGCGGGGCCGACCGGGTCGTCTCGGTGCACCTGTCCGGTGAGCTGTCCGGCACCTGGGACGCCGCCCGGGTCGCCGCCGGGCAGGTGGGTGAGCACCTGGTCACCGTGCTGGACTCCCGCTCGGCGGCCATGGGCACCGGGTTCGCCGTGCTGGCCGCCGCGCGGGCCGCGGCCGCCGGCGGCACTGCGGAGGGAGTCGCCGCGGCCGCCCGGGAGACGGCGCTGGCCACCCGAACCTTCTTCGTCGTCGACACCCTCGAGCACCTGCGCCGCGGCGGGCGGATCGGCGCCGCGGCCGCGCTGCTGGGCAGCGCGCTGGCCGTGAAGCCGGTGCTGCACGTCGCCGACGGCCAGGTGGTGCCGCTGGAGCGGGTGCGCACCTCCACCCGGGCGTTGGCCCGGCTGGTGCAGCGGGCCGTCGACGTGGCCGGTGACCGACCGGTCTCCGCGGCCGTGCACCACCTGGCCGCACCGGAGCGGGCCGAGCGCCTCGCCGAGCAGCTTCGGGCCCGGCTGCCCGGGCTGCGCGAGCTGTACGTCAGCGAGCTCGGTGCGGCCGTGGGCGCCCACGTCGGCCCGGGGGCCGTGGGCGTGGTCGTCGACCCGACCCCGCGCGAGTGACCCGACCCGGACGACGGCGAGAGCTGAGCGGCAGGTGGTCACCGCGCCACCCTGACCCTGCGCAGCGCCGGTCCGCCGCCGGTCGTCCACAGCCGCGACCTCCGTCCACAGCTGCGCCCCGACCGTGGCGGACCGCCGTCCGCGGCTCCTAGCGTCCGCCAGGTGCTGACCTCCGCCCGTGGCCGCGACGACGGCGACCTGATCCGGGCCCGACTCCGTGCGCTGCTCGCCGAGGGGCAGCGTGAGCCCGGCTGGGTCCCCGCGGAGGACGAGCCCGAGGACGGGCCGCGGGACGACGACCGTGACGATGACCGGGACGACGACCGCGACGACGAGCGCGACGACCTGTCGGACGACCGGGCCGCGGACGCCGGCCTGCCGTCGTCCCTCGGCCGGCACCGGGCCCCAGGGCGCACTGCCCGGCTGGACCCCGGCCGTCCGGCCGCGTGGGCGCTCTGGGGCGTGGCGGTGCTCGCCGCCGTCCTGCTGGTCGGCTGGACCTGGCTGGGCCGGCCCGACGTCGAGCCCGCCCCGGGCATCGAACCGGCCCCGGTGGCGACCCTCCCGACGGAGCAACCCCCGGCGGCCGACGCCACCGCCCCAGACACCACCACCTCGCCGGGCGCCTCTGCGGCCGGCCCGGGCGCCGCGGACCCCGGCGGCACCGTGGTGGTCTCGGTGGTCGGCCAGGTGGCGGCGCCGGGCCTGGTCACCCTGCCGGCCGGGAGCCGCGTCGCCGACGCGCTGGCCGCGGCCGGGGGACTGCTGCCCGGAGCGGATCCCGCGGCGGTGAACGGCGCGGCGGTGCTCGGTGACGGGCAGCAGGTCGCGGTCGGCGTGCCCGGCGCGGGACCGCCGGCCGGGGGTGGGCCGGTGCCGGCGGCCGCGGGCGCGGCCGGCGGGCTGCTGGACCTCAACACCGCGACGGCGGCCGACCTGGACGCGCTGCCCGGCATCGGCCCGGTCCTCGCCCAGCGGATCGTCGACCACCGCACCTCGCAGGGCCGGTTCACCAGCGTCGCGCAGCTGGACGACGTCAGCGGCATCGGTCCGGCGGTCCTCGCCGACCTCGCCGACCGGGTGCGGGTCTGAGGTGCCGCCCCCACGTGCCGGCGTCGCACGGGTCCGGGCCACCCAGCGCTGGTCGTGGCTCGACCTGCGGCTGGTGCTGCCCGCGGCCACCGCGTGGGCGGCCACCCTGCTCGCCCCGGCCCTGCCGGTCGCGGTGTCGTGGGGGACGGTGGCGGGGGCGGCGGTCGCGGCGGCGTTGCTGCTGCGCGGCCGGCGCGGCGTGCCGGGCACGGTGCTGGCCGGGTGCCTGGCGGTGCTCACCCTCGCGGGCGCGGTCGCCGCAGTACGTGGGCAGGCCCGGGCGGACTCGCCGCTGCCCGTGCTCGCCGCCCGGGGCGCCGTGGTGACCGTGGTCGTCGAGCTGTACGACGACCCGCGCGTGCTGGCCGGCGCCGGCGGACCCCGGGTGCTGGTGGACGCCCGGGTGACCGAGGTCGAGGGGCGGAACGGCGGCGGCGGGGCAGTGCTGCTGTTCGGGCCGGCCGAGGAGTGGTCGGAGCTGCTGCCCGGCCAGTCGGTGCGGGTGCGCGCCGCCGTGCGCGCCGCCGAGCCCGGCGACGAGGTGCTCGCGGTGCTCTCCACCCGAGGGCCTCCCGATCTCGTCGGCGGTCCCGGCCGGGTGCAGCAGGGCGCCGGCGAGCTGCGCGCGGGTCTGGCAGCGTCGGCCGCCCGGACGCTGCCGCCCCGGCCGGCCGGGCTGCTCCCCGGGCTGGTCGTCGGCGACACCAGCGCGATGGACCCGGCGCTGGTGTCGGAGTTCCGCCGGGCGGGCCTGGCCCACCTGACCGCCGTCTCCGGCGCCAACGTGGCGATCGTGGTGGCGCTGGTGCTCTGGCCGCTGCGCGCTCGCGGCAGCGACCGGCGGGTGCAGGCCGCCGTCGCCGCGCTGGCGATCGTGGGGTTCGTGGTGCTGGCCCGGCCGGGCGCCAGCGTGCTGCGCGCGGCGGTGATGGGCGGGGTGGCGCTGCTGGCGCTGGCGTCGGGGCGGTCCCGGGCCGCGGTGCCGGCGCTGTCGGCCGCCGTCGTGCTCCTGCTGGCAGCCGAGCCTGCGCTGGCCACCGACGCCGGCTTCGTCCTGTCGGTCGCCGCCACCGCGGGCATCGTGCTGCTCGCCCCCACCTGGTCGCGGCAGCTGCGGCAACGGCGGGTGCCCCGCCCGGTCGCCGACGCCCTCGCCGTGAGCGCGGCGGCCGGGCTGGTGACCGCACCGCTGGTGGCCGCGCTGTCCGGCATCGTCAGCGTCGTCTCGTTGCCGGCCAACCTGCTCGCCGCACCGGCGGTGGCCCCGGCGACCGTGCTCGGCCTGCTCGCGGCCCTGGTGTCCCCGGTCCTGCCCGGTACCGCGGACGTGCTGGTCTGGCTGGCCGGGTGGCCGGTGCGCTGGCTGGTCACCGTCGCCGAGCGGGCCGCCGCCGTGCCGGACGGTGCGGCCGGGTGGCCCGCCGGCGCCGGGGGAGCCGTGCTGCTCGGGCTGCTGCTCGCCGCCGCCGGCTGGTCGCTGGTCCGCTGGCCCCTGCTGCGCCCGCTGGCGCTGGCCGCCCTCGTCGGGCTGCTGGCCCTGGGCTGGCCGGTCCGGCAGGTCGCCCGGGGGTGGCCGCTGCCGGACACCGTGGTCGTGGTCTGCGACGTCGGGCAGGGGGACGCGCTGGTGCTGCCGACGGCCCCGGGGGAGGCGGTGCTGGTCGACGCCGGCCCCGACGGCGCGCTGGTCGCCGGCTGCCTGGACCGGCTCGGCGTGCGGCGGCTGCCGCTGGTGCTGCTCTCGCACCTGGACGCCGACCACGTGGGCGGCCTGGCCGGGGCGCTGGCCGGCCGCCGGGTCGACGTGGTCGCCACCGGGGCGCTCGCGCCGACCGACGAGCGGGCGCCGGCGCTGGACCGCGCAGTCGCCGCCGCGGACGCGGAGCACCAGGTGCTCACCCCGGGACAGCGCCGCACGGTCGGCCCGGCCGACCTGGAGGTGCTCGCACCCGACCCCCGCCGGGCCACCGCCGGTGCCGAGCCCAACGACCTCAGCCTGGTGGTCAGGGCCACCGTGCGCGGTGTGCGGGTGCTGCTCACCGGCGACCTCGGCGCGGGAGCCGAGGCCGGGCTCGTCGCGGCCGGCACGGACCTGTCCGCCGACGTGCTGAAGGTGCCCCACCACGGCAGCGCCGACGTCGACGCCGGCTTCGTCGCGGCCAGCGGGGCGGCGGTGGCCGTGGTGTCGGTCGGCTCGGACAACAGCTACGGCCACCCCGCCGCGCGACTGCTCGACCTGCTCGCCCACGAGGGCATGCGCACCTACCGCACCGACCGGGACGGCGACGTCGCGGTGGTCGGGCGCGCGGGGGAGTGGGGGGTCGCGGTGCGCGGCCCGGACGTCGTCCAGCGGGCGACGGCGAGCGCGGCAGGTGGGACGCCGGCGGCGATCACGGGTCGACCCGCGCACCCCGCAGCGGCCCGGTCCCGTCGGTCCCGCGTGACAGCATGGACCTGTGGCAGCACCCCAGGCAGCAGCGCCCGCACCGACGTCGCGGCTGCGGGTCGTCGTGGGCGAGGAGGAGCTGCTGCGCGCCCGGGCCGTGTCGGCGGTGCGGGTAGCGGTGCGCGAGCGCCACCAGGACAGCGAGGAGCACGAGCTGGCCGCAGCCGGCCTGCCCCTGGGCGACCTGGCCGAGGTGCTGGCGCCCTCGTTGTTCGGCGGTCACCGGCTGGTCGTCGTCACCGGCGTGCACGAGGCGGCCGCGGCGCTCACCGACCAGCTGCTGGCCTACGTGAAGGACCCGGACCCGGAGCTGACGCTGGTCGTCGTGCACCACGGCGGCAAGCGGAACGAGGCGCTGGTCAAGGCGTTCAAGGCGGCCGGGGCCGCGGTCGACGAGTGCCCGAAGATCAGCTCGGCCGGCGAGCGCATCGCCTTCGTGCGCAACGAGGTGCGGCACGCGGGCGGGAAGATCACCCCCGACGCGGCCACCGCGCTGCTGGACGCGGTCGGCAACGACCTGCGCAACCTGTCGGCGGCGGCCAGCCAGCTGGTGTCGGACTTCGGTGGCCTCGTGGACGCCGACGCGGTCGCCCGCTTCCACCGTGGGCAGGCCGAGGTCACCGGTTTCACGGTCGCCGAGCGGGTGCTGGTCGGTGACTCGGCCGGGTCGATCGAGATGCTCCGCTGGGCGCTGGACCGGGGGGTCGCGCACGTCCTCATCGCCGACGCGCTGGCCGACGGGGTCCGCACCGCGGCCCGGGTGGCCTCGCTGAACACGACCAACATCGGCGAGCTCGCCCGCCAGCTCAAGCTGCCGCCGTGGAAGGTGAAGAAGGCCCAGGGGCAGGCGCGGGGCTGGTCGATCGATGCCCTGCAGCAGGCGATCGGGGTGGCGGCCGAGCTGAACGCCGACGTCAAGGGCGCCGCGGCGAGCGCCGACTACGCCCTCGAGCGCGCCGTGCGCCGGATCGTCGCGATCCGGGCGGCCGGCGCCACCGGACGGGGCGATCGGCTCCGCTCCGGCCGCTGACCGGACCGGCCGCTGACCGGACCGGCCTCCCGGACCGGCCTGCGGGGCGGCTCAGACCCGCGGCGTCAGCCGGGTGGACGGGTCCCGGCACCATTCCTCCACGGCGGGCCAGCGCCCGTAGCCGGCGTCCAGGTCGAGGTGCGCGGCGCCCGGCAGGACGTCGGTGTCCAGGCCGAGCCCGGCGAACACCGCCGCCGCCCCACCGGGGCAGTAGGGGTCGTCGTCGGCGGCGGCCAGCCGGGTCGTCGTGGCCGCGCGGGCCAGCGCGGCCGGGTCCTGGGGCACGGAGGCGAAGCCGGCCACCTCGGGGTACCCGGCCAGCACCTCGGCCGACGGCGGGGCCACCAGCAGCACCCGGTCGACCCGCTCCCCGGCGCCCAGCGCGCTGGCCACCGACAGCCACAGCCAGCAGGCGAGCGAGTGGGCCACGACCACCCGCTCGCCCGAGCCCAGCTGTGCCAGCTCGGCGCGCACCAGCGCGGTCCAGTCGGCCCGCGACGGCGCGTCGGGGGAGGGGAACTGCGGGTACAGCACCTGCTCACCCTCGGCGCGCAGCGCCTCGGTCAGCTGCCACTGCCAGTGCCCGACCGGCCGGTGGTTCTGCCAGCCGTGCAGCACGAGGAACCGTCGTCCCACGGTGTGCTCCTCCCCGGATCGTCGTGACGGGCCGCCCGGGCCCCGGAACAGCGACGAGCCCCTCTCCCGGCGGGGGAGAGGGGCTCGTCGTCGAGCGGAGGGTGCAGCCTCAGAGGCTGGCGACCTTCTTGGCCAGCGCCGACTTGCGGTTCGCAGCCTGGTTCTTGTGGATGACGCCCTTGCTGGCAGCCTTGTCCAGCGCCTTGCTGGCGACCTGGAGAGCGGTCACGGCCGCGTCCTTGTCCCCGGCGTCGGCGGCCGTACGGAAGCGCCGGACCGACGTCTTCAGGGCAGACCGGACCGCGACGTTGCGCTTGCGCGCGAGCTCGTTGGTCTTGATCCGCTTGATCTGGGACTTGATGTTCGCCACGCGTGAGCCTCGGGTGATCGGAGGGAGGTGTCTGACAGTGCGTCCACCGCGCTCGCGAGCGCACTGCGGACCGGCCTCACAAGATACCAGCCCCACCGGGTCGGCCCAACCGGCGCAGGTGGGCCCCCGCCCGACCCGCCGCGCTGCGCCCCCCGCGCCGCCGCCCGGGCCCGGGCAACGGGCCGCCCGGCCCGGGCAATGGCTGGACGCACGCGCGGGGCATGGGACCATGGGGGCACTGTGACGACTCCTGCCTCCACCGATCCCGCCCGGATCCGGAACTTCTGCATCATCGCCCACATCGACCACGGCAAGTCGACGCTGGCCGACCGGATGCTCGAGGTGACCGGGCTGGTGGAAGGGCGCAACATGCGCGCCCAGTACCTCGACCGGATGGACATCGAGCGAGAGCGCGGCATCACCATCAAGGCGCAGAACGTCCGCCTGCCGTGGACCCCGCGCTCGGGCGAGGACACCACCACCGAGTTCGTGCTCGACATGATCGACACCCCCGGCCACGTCGACTTCACCTACGAGGTTTCCCGGTCGCTGGCCGCCTGCGAGGGCGCGGTCCTGCTGGTCGACGCCGCCCAGGGCATCGAGGCGCAGACGCTGGCCAACCTGTACCTGGCGCTGGAGAACGACCTCACGATCATCCCGGTGCTCAACAAGATCGACCTGCCCGCTGCCCAGCCGGAGAAGTACGCCGCCGAGCTCGCCCACATCATCGGCTGCGACCCCGACGACGTGCTGCGGGTCAGCGGCAAGACCGGCCAGGGCGTGCCGGAGCTGCTCGACCGGATCGTCCAGGAGATCCCCGCACCGACCGGCGAGGACGACGGCCCCGCGCGGGCGATGATCTTCGACTCGGTCTACGACATCTACCGCGGCGTCATCACCTACGTACGGGTCGTCGACGGCCGCATCTCCGCCCGCGACAAGATCAAGATGATGTCGACCGGAGCGACGCACGAGCTGCTGGAGATCGGCGTCATCTCGCCCGAGCCCAAGCAGGTCGACAGCCTCGGCATCGGCGAGGTCGGCTACTTCATCACCGGCGTGAAGGACGTCCGCCAGTCCCGCGTCGGCGACACCGTCACGCTGCAGCACAAGCCGGCCACCGAGTCGATCGGCGGCTACCGCGACCCCAAGCCGATGGTCTACTCCGGTCTGTACCCGATCGACGGCAGCGACTACCCGCTGCTGCGCGAGGCGCTGGACAAGCTGCTGCTCAACGACGCCGCGCTCACCTACGAGCCCGAGACGTCGGCCGCCCTGGGCTTCGGCTTCCGGGTCGGCTTCCTCGGCCTGCTGCACCTGGAGATCGTCCGGGAGCGGCTGGAGCGCGAGGCCGGCATCAGCCTGATCTCCACCGCCCCCAACGTCGTCTACCGGGTGGTCATGGAGGACGGCTCCGAGGTCACCGTCACCAACCCCAGCGACTGGCCCGGCGGCAAGATCGGCACCATCTACGAGCCGATCGTCAAGGCCACCATCATCGCGCCGAGCGACTACACCGGCGTGATCATGGAGCTGTGCCAGGGCCGCCGCGGGCAGCTCGGCGGGATGGACTACCTGTCCGAGTCCCGGGTCGAGCTGCGCTACACGCTGCCCCTCGGTGAGATCATCTTCGACTTCTTCGACGCGCTGAAGTCCCGCACCCGCGGCTACGCGAGCCTGGACTACGCCGAGGCCGGTGAGCAGGTCTCGAAGCTGGTGAAGGTGGACATCCTGCTGCAGGGCGAGGCGGTCGACGCGTTCTCCGCGATCGTGCACACCGACAAGGCCTACAGCTACGGCGTGCTGATGGCCGGCAAGCTGCGCGAGCTCATCCCGCGCCAGCAGTTCGAGGTGCCGATCCAGGCCGCCGTCGGCTCCCGGGTGATCGCCCGCGAGACGGTCCGCGCCATCCGCAAGGACGTGCTGGCCAAGTGCTACGGCGGTGACATCACCCGCAAGCGCAAGCTGCTGGAGAAGCAGAAGGAGGGCAAGAAGCGGATGAAGATGGTCGGCCGCGTCGAGGTCCCCCAGGAGGCGTTCGTCGCCGCGCTCTCCACCAACGAGTCGACCGCCAGCAAGCCCAAGTGAGCGGCCGGGTCGAGGCGGTCTGCGTCTCCGGCAGCGACCTGCTGCCGCTGCCGGACAAGCGCCCGGACCGCTCGGGCATCGACAAGCGCCCGGTGACCGGCCGGGTCGCCGTCCACGAGCTCGGTCTGGACGGCGACGTCCAGGTCAACCGCCGGCACCACGGCGGGGAGGGGCAGGCGGTCTACGCCTACGCCCAGGACGACGCCGACTGGTGGGCCGCCGAGCTCGACAGGGAGCTGCTGCCCGGCCGGTTCGGCGAGAACCTGCGCACCACCGGCCTGGACCTGCGCGGCGCCGTCCTCGGCGAGCGCTGGTCGATCGGCACCGCGCTGTTCGAGGTCACCGCCGGGCGCACCCCGTGCGCGAACTTCGCCCGCTTCTGGGGCGTCCCGGACCTGGTCAAGCGGTTCGCCGCGCACGGCGCCACCGGGGCCTACCTGCGCGTGCTGCAGACCGGCGAGGTCGGCGCCGGCGACCCGGTCGAGGTCGTCGCCCGGCCCGGCCACGGCATCACCGTGGAGACCGCCTTCCGGATCGCGACCACCCAGCAGTCGCGGCTGCCCGAGCTGGTCCCCGCGCTGCACCACCTGCCGGTCAAGGACCAGCCGAAGCTGCAGGCGAAGATCGACCGTCGGCTCGCCGCCCGGGTCTGATCCGGCCGCCGCGCTACTGTCCGCCGCGGGGTCCGGCCAACCGCCGGACACGACGGGGGAGGTCCGGTTGTCGCACCGCCGCGCACGCACCACGGTGCTCGCGCTCGTCCTGCTCCTGGCGCCGGTGGTCACCGCCTGCAGCAGCGAGCCCGAGGAGTCGGCGACCGACCTGCTGGACCGCGCCCGGACGACGCTGGACGAGGCAGCCACCGCGCACTTCGTGCTCGACAGCGAGGGGGCGCCGTCCACCGGCACCACGCTGGTCGGCGGGGAGGGCGACATCGCCCGGCCGGCGTCCTTCGCCGGCGTCCTCGAGGTGACCGCGCTGGGCGGCACGATCGAGGTCGACGTCGTCTCGGTCGACGGCACCGTCTACGCCCAGCTGCCCTTCGCGCAGTCGTACAGCGTGGTCGACCCGGCGCAGTTCGGCGTCGGTGACCCGGGGGCGCTGCTGGACCCGGACACCGGCATCTCCCAGCTGCTGGCCGGCGCGCAGGAGGCCGCGCTGGGGGAGGAGCGCCGGGTGGACGGCGAGGTGGTCCGCGAGGTCACCGCCACCATCCCCGGCGACCTGGTCGAGCAGGTGCTCACCAGCCAGGACCCGGCGCAGGACGTGCGGGCGCGGATGTCGATCGCCACCGGCAGCGGGCAGCTGCGCGAGGTGGAGCTGACCGGGCCGTTCTTCTCCGCCGACGCCGACGGCACCTACACCGTCGCGCTCAGCGACCTCGGGGCCGATGTCCAGATCAGCGCACCGCCCACCAGCTGACCTCCCGGCGCCGGCGGTGCCCCGGGCGGCGCTGGTCGTCCTGGCGGCGCTGGCGGTCCTGGTCACCGCGGCCGACACCTACGTCGTCGTCCTGGCGCTGCCCGACGTCCTGACCGGGGTCGGGGTCGGCCTGGACGAGCTGCAGCGGGCCACCCCGATCATCGGGGGGTTCCTGCTCGGCTACACCGCCACGCTGCCGCTGCTCGGCCGGCTGGCCGACCTGCGCGGCCGGGTGCCGGTCCTGGTGGGCTGCCTGCTGCTCTTCGCGCTGGGCTCGCTGCTCACCGCCACCGCCACCGACCTGGGGCCGGCCGTGCTGGGCCGGGGGCTGCAGGGCGTGGGCGCCGGCGGCCTGGTGCCGGCGACGCTGGCCCTGGTGGCCGATCGCTGGCCGCCGGAGCGGCGGGCGCTGCCGCTGGGCGTGGTCGGCGCGGTGCAGGAGCTCGGTGCGGTGCTCGGGCCGCTGGCCGGCGCGGCGGTGCTCGCCGTCGCCGACTGGCGGGCGATCTTCTGGCTGAACCTGCTGCTCGGCCTGGCCCTCGCGCTCGGCGTGCTGGTCACCGGCCGGGCCCGCCGTCCGGACGCCGTGGGGCTGGTGCTCGCGGTCGTCGCGGCGACCGCCCTCGGGCTGCGGCTGGCCGAGCCGCCCGCGCTGGCCGAGGACGTCACGCTCGGCCTGCTCTACGTGCCGGTCGCCGGGGTGACCCCGCTGGGATGGGTCGCAGTGCTCGCCGCCGCGGCGCTGGTGGCCCGCAGCCTGCAGCACCCGGCGGGTGCGGTGCTGCCGCTGCGCGGGCTGCCGGGCCTGGCCCGCGAGCTGGACCTGGTCGGGTCGGCGCTGGTCGTCGTCGCGCTGGGCACCCTGGTGTGGGCGTTCGCCGCCGCCGACCCGGCCACCGAGGTCGTCGCGCACGGCGGCGTGCTGCTGCCGGTCGCCGCGGCGGCCGCCGTCGCCTTCGTGCTCTGGGAGCGCCGCACGCCGGACCCGGTGCTGCCGCTGGCGGCGCTGCGCCCGGTCGGCGCCTGGGGCGCCCTGCTGGTCAACCTGCTGGTCGGGGTGGCCCTGGTGGCCGCGCTGGTCGACGTCCCGCTGTTCGCCCGGTCGCTGGGTGGCGCCGACCAGCTGGGCGCGGCGCTGGTGCTGGTCCGGCTGCTGGTCGCCGTCCCCGTCGGCGCCGTCCTCGGCGGCCTGCTGTGCCGGGTGGTCGCCGCGCGGGGTGTGGCCGCCGGCGGTGCGGCGCTGACCGCGGTCGCGCTCGCGGCGATGACCCGCTGGGACGCGCAGGCGCTGGACGGCGTCGGCTCGACCGTGGTGCTGGCTGCGACGGGCCTGGGCTTCGGGCTGGCGATCGCACCGGTGAACGCCGTCCTGCTCGCGGCCACCCCGCCGGCGGTGCACGGGAGCGCCGGGGCGCTGTCCGTCGTCGCCCGCACCGTCGGGATGCTCGTCGGGCTGGCGCTGCTCACCGCGGTGGCGCTGCGCCGGTTCACCGCCGAGGTCGGCCGGCTCGGCTCGCCGTTCGAGCTCTGCCCGCAGACGCCGACCGACTGCGCGGTCTACGAGCGGGGCACCGACGCCGCCGTGCTGACCCAGCTGCACACGGTGTTCGCCGGCGCCGCGGTCGCCGCCGGGCTGGCCGCGGTCGCTGCGCTCGTGCTGCTGCGCGCGCCGCGGGTCAGAGGGTGAAGACGATCTTCCCGGCGGTGCGGCCCTCGAGCATCCGTGCGAAGCCGTCGCGGGCCTCGTTCAGCGGCAGCTCGACGTCGATCTGCGGGCGCACGCCGGTGATCCGGCACATCTGGATGAGGGCGTCGAGCTCGTCGCGGGTGCCCATCGTGGAGCCGATCACCGACAGCTGGGTGAAGAAGACCCGGTTCAGCTCGGCGCCGGGGTTGAAGCCGGTGGTCGCCCCGCAGGTGACGATGACGCCGCCGGGCTTCAGCGACTTGACGCTGTGGCTCCAGGTGGCCTCGCCGACGCTCTCCATCACGCCGTCCACCCGCTCGGGGAGCCGGGCACCGGTCTCGAAGGCCTGGTCGGCGCCGAGCGCCAGCGCGGCCGCGCGCTTCTCCTCGGTGCGGCCGGTCACCCACACCCGGTAGCCGGCAGTGCTGCCCAGCCGGACGAGCGCGGTCGCGACGCCGCCGCTGGCGCCCTGCACCAGGATCGTGGAGCCGGGGCGCAGGCCGGAGCGGACGAACAGCATCCGGTAGGCGGTCAGCCAGGCGGTGGGCAGGCAGGCGGCCTCGGCGAAGCTCAGCTCGGCGGGCTTGGGGACGACGTTCCGCGCCGGGACGACGACCTGCTCGGCCATCGTGCCCTGGTGGACCTCGGAGAACAGCGACCGCTTGGGGTCCATCGTCTCGTCGCCGGTCCACCCGGGGCTGGCGATGACGCCGTGCACGACGACCTCGTTGCCGTCCGGGTCGAGCCCGGCCGCGTCGGTGCCCAGGACCATCGGCATCCGCTCCTGGGGCAGGCCGATGCCCTGCAGGCTGAACAGGTCGTGGTGGTTGAGCGAGACGGCCTTCACCGTCACCGTCGTCCAGCCGTCGGGCGCCTCCGGCTCGGGGCGGTCGCCCACCTCCAGCACCGACAGCGGGTCGTCCGGGGCAGGGGTGGAGACGAAGGCGGCGAGCATGCGTCGCAACGTAACCGAGTGCCCGTCCCGGTGCGACGCCGGTCACCATCGGGCGGAAATGGCCATGGTCGCCCCGGTGGGGAGGGGCGGACATGGCCATGATCGCCGCGACGGGTCGGCGGACGACGACGGCTGACCCCTGGCGCGCGACGAGCTCGCCGATGACCGGGGCGCCGGGCACCTCGCCGCCGAGCAGCAGCCCACCGGAGGTCTGCGCGTCGGCCAGCGGCAGCGTCTCGTCCTCGCACTCTGCGGCCGGGGTCGTCCCCACCGCCGGGCGGCGGTGGGGACGACGTGCCGCCCGTCAGCGCAGGGCGTGACCGTCGGCGTCGAAGACCAGCACCTCGGCCAGCTGGACGTGGAGCTCGAGCACCGCGCCGTCCTGCAGGTCCTGGCGCTTGTCCAACCGGAACACCATGTGCTCGGCCGTCCCTCCGGCGCCCTCGACCAGCCCGACCGGGTCGACGTAGGCGAACACCTCGGAGCCCAGCCGCTCCACGCGGGCCACCCGCACGGTCAGCCGGTCGTCCCGGGCGGACGGCCCCGCGGACCCGACCACGTCGGCGCCCTCCGGCCGGATCCCCACGGTGACCCGGTCGAGGGAGCGCGCCCCTCCCGCGGCGGGGAGCGGCACCTGCAGCGACTCCATCAGGACGGCCCGCCCGTCGCGGACCGGCACCCCGGTGACGAGGTTGATCGCCGGGGAGCCGATGAAGCCGGCCACGAACGTGTTCACCGGCCGCTCGTAGAGGTCGATCGGCGTGCCGACCTGCTGGAGCTGCCCGTCGCGGAGGACGACCACCCGGTCGCCCATGGTCATCGCCTCCGTCTGGTCGTGGGTGACGTAGACGGTGGTGGTGCCCAGCCGCTTCTGCAGGCTCGCGATCTCCGCCCGGGTGGAGACCCGGAGCTTGGCGTCCAGGTTGGACAGCGGCTCGTCCATGCAGAAGACCTTGGGGTCGCGCACGATCGCCCGCCCCATGGCCACCCGCTGCCGCTGGCCGCCGGACATCTTGGCCGGCTTGCGGTCCAGCAGCTCCTCCAGCTGGAGCACCCGCGCCGCCTCGGCGACCCGGGTGCGGATCTCGTCCGCGCCGACGCCGAGGTTCTTCAGCGCGAACGCCATGTTCTCCCCGGCCGTCATGTTCGGGTACAGCGCGTAGCTCTGGAACACCATCGCGACGTCGCGGTCCCGCGCCCGGCGTCCGGTGACGTCCTGCCCGTCGATGAGCACCCGCCCCGAGTCGATGGGCTCCAGACCGGCGAGCATCCGCAGGCTGGTCGACTTGCCGCAGCCCGACGGGCCCACGACGACGAGGAACTCGCCGTCCTGGACCTCCAGGTCCAGCCGGTCCACCGCCGGCCGGTCGGCCTGCGCGAACGACCGGGTCACCTCGTCGAAGGTCACCGACGCCATGCCGGGCACCCCCTCCCCGTCCAGCGGAGGCCGGTCACAGCTTGGGCTCGATGTCCCGCTCGAACACCGTCGTGGACTCCTCTTCCAGCTCTCCGAAGACCGTCTGGACGTCTTCGCCGCCGATGGTGATGCGGTCCAGGGCCGCCCCGATGCGCGCGCCGCCACCGGGGAGGAAGACCCGGGCGTAGTCCTGGGACTGGGTCACGTCCAACTGCTCCAGCGCGGTGCGGGCGTTCGGCCGCTCCTCGAGGAAGGTCTGGGTCGCCGGGTCGTCGACGGCGTCCTTGCGCACCGGCATGTACCCGGTGGCCTGGGTGAAGGTGATCGTGTTCTCGGTGTTCGTCAGGAAGGCGAGCAGCTCCATCGCCTTCTCCTTGCGCTCGTCGGAGATCCGCTGCGGGATGGCGAGGCCGGCGCCACCGGTCGGGCACCCGGGGGGCGGGCCCGGCAGGAAGGCGGTGCCGAAGTCGAAGCCGGCGGTCTCGGACAGCCCGCCGAGTGAACCGGTGGACTGCAGCAGCGAGGCGGCCTGGCCGGCGCCGAACACGCTGTTCGGGTCGTTGTTGATGGCCAGGTGCCCCTGCTTGAACTGGTCCTGCAGGTACTGCCCGGCCTCGAGGGACTCCGGCGAGGTGAAGGTCGGCGTCCACTCGTCGGAGTAGGCGCCGCCGAAGGTCCAGATCATCCCCTGGAAGTGCCAGTCGAGGTAGTTGCTGCCGTCGGGCAGCGCCAGGGGCGGGATGCCCGGGTTGGCGGACGCCAGCCGGGGCGCCCACTCGGCGAACTCCGCCCAGGTCTCCGGCCCGCGGTCGGGCAGCCCGGCCGCAGCCCACATCTGCTTGTTGTAGTAGAAGAGCGGCGTCGACCGGGCGTAGGGGAGCGCGTAGTTCTTCCCGTCGAACTCGTAGTCGGAGACGAGGGACTCGACGTAGCCGTCGACGTCCAGGTCAGCAGCCGACCACAGGTCGTTCATCGGGGTGATCGCCTCGTTGAGGGCGAAGTTGAACCAGGTGACGTCCGAGGCCACCACGAGGTCGGGCAGCTCGCCGCCGGAGAGGGCGGCGTTGAACTTCTGCGCGACCTCCTCATAGGTGGCGCCCGCCGTGACCAGCTTGACGGCGATGCCCGTCTCGGCGGTGAAGGCATCGAGCAGCTCGGTCTCGACCGGCTTGGACTCACCCGGGTGGTTGGACCACATGGTGAGGCTCTCGACGGGACCGTCCTCGCCGGCGTCCTCGGAGGAGCCCGTGCCGGCGCAGGCGGCGAGGCCGGCGGCGGTGAGGGTGATGCCGGTCAGCTGGAGGAACCGTCGGCGGTCGAGCTCGGTCATGGTGGTACTCCCGTTCATCCGGTCAGTGCGCAGTACGTGCAGTTCGGTGGTGGCGGTGGGGAGAGCGCCCCGGTGGCTCAGCCCTTGACCGCCCCGGCGGTGAGTCCCTTGATCATGTGCCGCTGCAGCAGCAGGAAGATCACCAGGATGGGCAGCATGGTGATGACCGTGCCGGCCATGACCGGGCCCCAGTTGGTGAGCCCGGCGGTGTCCTGCAGCTGGGCGAGCCCCACCGGTAGCGGCGCGGTGGAGGAGTCATCGGCCATCAGCAGCGGCCAGAGGTACTGGTTCCACTCGTTGACGATGGTGATGAGCGTGAAGGCGATCAGCGTGGGCCACGACATGGGCAGCACGACCCGCCACAGCATCTTGACCGGTCCGGTCGCGTCCATCTCCGCCGCTTCGATGATCTCCTTGGGCAGCGACAGGAAGTGGTTGCGCATCAGGAAGGTGCCGAACGCGACCCCGGCCAGCGGCACGATGATGCCGGTGAAGGTGTTCCGCCAGCCGAGCTGGGCGACCAGCGCGTAGTTGCTGATCACGGTCACCTGGTTGGGGACCATCAGGCTGGCGATGACGAACAGCAGCACGAGGGTGCGGCCGGGGAAGCGCAGGAAGGACAGGGCGAAGGCGGACAGCACCCCGAGCGTGACCTCGACGACGGTCAGCACCGTCGTGATGATGATCGAGTTCCGCAGGTAGTCGGTGAACGAGACGCCGGTGCCGACCGCCTGGAAGTTGTCGCTGGTGAACGGGTCGGGCAGCCAGGTGACCGGAACCGTGTAGATGTCCGGGCGCTCCTTCAGCGCGGTCACCAGGATCCAGTACAGCGGCAGGGCGACGAGCACGACCACCAGCAGCAGCCCGAGGTACCCACCCACCCGGGACAGCGGGCTGGTCCGCTGGTGCGGTGCGGTGTCGGCGTGCGTCCCGCGCCGGGGTGCGGCGTCGGTCTCCGGTCGGGGGGCGACGGTGGTCACGACTCCCGCCCCCGCTCCATGACGCGGACCTGGACCAGGGTGATGACGAGCAGCGCGAGGAACATGATGGTGGCCACGGTGGCGCCGTAGCCGGCCCGCTGGTTCACAAAGGTCTCCTGGTAGATCTGGTAGACCATCGTCGTCGTGCCGTTGCCGAGCGGTCCGCCGCGGGTCATGACGCTGATGACGTCGAAGACCTGGAAGCTGTTGAGGAGCACGGTGATGAGCAGGAAGAACGTCGCCGGCCGCAGCTGCGGCCAGGTGACCTGACGGAACTTCGTCCAGGTCGAGGCGGCGTCGATCTCCGCGGCCTCGTCCAGCTCGACCCGCCGCGCCTGGAGCGCGGCGAGGTAGATGACGAAGGTGTACCCGAGGTTCTTCCAGATGTAGGTCACCGTGACCATGAACAGCGCCCAGTCCGGGTCCTGGTAGAACTGCGGCGCGTCGATCCCCATCCTGGCCAGCAGGTCCTGCACCAGGCCGAAGGTCGGGTCGAAGACGAACTGGAAGGCCACCCCGACGGCGGCCCCGGCCAGCACGAACGGGGCGAACACGAGGGAGCGCACCGCGTTGCGGCCGAAGAGCTTCTGGTCCAGGAGCAGGGCCAGGACCAGGCCGAGCACCATCGTGCCGATGACCGCCGACCCGGTGAAGACGACGGTGTTCCACAGGACCTGCCGGCTGGAGTCGCTGGTGAACCACTCGACGTAGTTGTCGAAGCCGATGAAGGACGCGGTGGGGGAGGAGATGTTCCAGCTGGTGAAGGACAACCGGATGTTGTCCAGCAGCGGCCGGTAGGTGAAGACCGCCAGCAGCACCAGGTTGGGCACCAGGAAGGCAGCGGCGATGAGCAGGTCGCGGCGCCGGTTGCCGGGCGGGTTCGCCGACCTCCTGACCCGGGTCGGGCCCTCGGACGGCGGGACCGGGACGGGTGCCGTGACCGGCGCAGCGGACATCGGCTCGGCGCTCACAGGCGAGGACCCTGTCCGGAGCTGGTGAACGAGGAGTGGATCCCCGGCTCCGGAGAGCAGCCCCAGCGGTGAACAGGCCCGCTGTCTTGCCGTCCCAGGACCCGTTCAGAGGTGCTCACGGCGAGAAGATAACTCCCGGACCGTGACGTGGCCCACAGATGCGCCCGAGTCGTCCGGGGCGGGCCCGGGTCCGCCCCGGACGGCGACTCAGCGGACGACGACGGCGAACTCCTGCTGGGCGACGAACTCGCCGATGACCGGGGCGCCGGGCACCTCGCCGCCGAGCAGCAGCCCACCGGAGGTCTGCGCGTCGGCCAGCAGCAGCGCCTCGTCCTCGGACACGGCGGACAGGTCGGCGTACGGGCGCACCCAGTCCAGGTTGCGGCGGGTGCCGCCGGAGACGTACCCGTCTGCGACGGACTGCCGGGCGCCGGCCAGGTAGGGCACCGCGGCGGCCTCGACGACCGCGGTCACCCCGCTGGCCCGGGCCATCTTGTAGAGGTGCCCGAGCAGGCCGAAGCCGGTGACGTCGGTCCCGGCCCGCACCCCGGCGGCGACGGCGGCGACGGACGCCGCGGCGTTCAGCCGGCTCATCGAGTCGACCGCCTCGGCCGACACCTCGCCGGTCGCCTTCATCCGGTTGTTCAGCGTCCCGACGCCCAGCGCCTTGGTCAGCGAGATCGGGGTGCCGGCGGTGGCCGCGTCGTTGCGGATGAGCGCGTCCGGGTCGACCAGGCCGGTGACCGCCATCCCGTAGGTGGGCTCGGGGGAGTCGATGGAGTGCCCGCCGCCGACGTGGCAGCCGGCGGCCTGGGCCACCTCCAGCCCGCCGCGGAGCACCTCGGCGGCCAGCTCCATCGGCAGCACGTCGCGCGGCCAGCCCAGCAGGTTCACCGCGACGACCGGCGTGCCGCCCATCGCGTAGACGTCGGAGAGGGCGTTGGCCGCGGCGATCCGGCCGAAGGTGTAGGCGTCGTCGACGACCGGGGTGAAGAAGTCGGTGGTGAGCACCAGCCCCTGACCGCTCGCCAGCCGGACCACCGCGGCGTCGTCCCCGTCGTCCAGGCCGACCACGAGCTCGGCTGCCGGGTCGGTGGGGCCGGTGTGGGTCAGCCCGGCGACCACCGCCTCCAGCTCGCCGGGCGGGATCTTGCAGGCGCACCCGCCGCCGTGCGCGTACTGGGTGAGCCGGACGGGGAGCGTGGTCGTGGTCACGCCTCAGGAATGTAGGCCCCGGCCGCCCGCGCCCGGGACGACGGCCTGCGGTGCGGCCTGCGGTGGGGCCGGCGGGACCGCGCCTCGCCCCGCTGGGCCACGGCCGACCGCGGCCGGTGCCGCCCGGCACGCCGGCCGGGGTGGGTCCTAGGCTCACCCGTGGAGACGTCAGGGTGTCTGGTGACCTCCGCGGCCTCTAAAGCCGACGTGGCCGAGCATCTCGGTCAGGCGGGTTCGATTCCCGTCCGTCTCCGCCAGTCGTCCGCGGGGCCGGCCTCCCCGGGCCGGCCCC
The DNA here is from genome assembly GCF_041028285.1 of Modestobacter versicolor. Classification (GTDB taxonomy): domain Bacteria; phylum Actinomycetota; class Actinomycetes; order Mycobacteriales; family Geodermatophilaceae; genus Modestobacter; species Modestobacter versicolor_A. The sequence continues at coordinate 671,282 of NZ_JABGDB010000001.1, forward strand.
GCACCGGCGCCGCGGCCCCGGGAGTCAGCGTCCTAGGCTGGCCCGATCATGACCGGAGACCCCCGCCGTTCGGTTCCCCGCACCGACGCCGTGCTGGCCGAGCCGCCGGTGGCGGCCGCGGCCGGGCGGCTGGGCCGCGAGTTGGTGAAGGCCGCGGTGCAGGCAGCGCAGCAGCGGGTCCGGGACGGCGACCTGTCCCCGGACGGCGTCGTCCCCGCGGTGCTCGCCGCCCTGCCCGGCACCGCGAGCAGCCTGCGCCCGGTGCTGAACGCCACCGGGGTCCTGGTGCACACCAACCTCGGCCGGGCGCCGCTGTCGCCCGCGGCGGTGGAGGCGGTCGTCGCGGCCAGCGGCACCACCGACGTCGAGCTGGACCTCGGCACGGGCCGGCGCGGCCCGCGGGGCGAGGGGGCGCTGTCGGCGCTGCTGGAGGCGGTGCCCGCCGCCGGTGCGGCCCTGGTGGTGAACAACTGCGCCGCCGCGCTGGCCCTGGTGGCCACGGCGCTGGGCGGTGAGCTGGTCATCGCCCGCGGTGAGCTGGTCGAGATCGGCGACGGCTTCCGCATCCCGGACCTGCTGGTCAGCACCGGCGCCCGGCTGCGCGAGGTGGGGACGACGAACCGGGTCTCGGTCGCCGACTACACCGACGCGGTCGGCCCGGACACCGGTGCTGTGCTCAAGGTGCACCCGTCGAACTTCGTCGTCCGCGGGTTCACCCGGGCCGTCGAGGTGGCCGAGCTCGCCCCGGCGCTGGCCGGCACCGGCGTCCCGCTGGTCGCCGACGTGGGCAGCGGGCTGCTGCGGCCGCACCCGCTGCTGCCGCACGAGCCGGACTTGCAGACGACGCTGGCCGCCGGTGCCGACCTGGTGCTGTGCAGCGGCGACAAGCTGCTCGGCGGGCCCCAGGCGGGCCTCGTGCTCGGCCGCGCGGACCTGGTCCAGCGGCTGCGCCGGCACCCGCTCTACCGCGCGCTGCGGGTCGACAAGACGGTGCTGGCTGCGCTGGAGGCGACGCTGCGCGGGCCGGTGCCGCCGGTGAGGCAGATGCTGGGCGCCGACGTCGCCGGGCTGCGGTCCCGGGCGGGAGCTGTCGCTGCCGCGCTGCAGGCCGGCGGGGTGGGGGCCGCCGTCGTCGACTCGACCGCGCGGGTCGGCGGGGGAGGGGCGCCGGAGTTCCCGCTGCCCAGCGTGGCGGTGGCCGTGGACGTGCGGTTCGCCGAGCCGCTGCGGCTGGCCCCGGTGCCGGTGGTCGGCTACGTGGAGGAGGGCCGCACGCTGCTCGACCTGCGGAGCCTCGCGCCGGTCGACGACGAGGCGCTGGTCGCCACGGTGCTGGAGGTGTCCCGACGGTGGACGTGATCGCGACCGCCGGTCACGTCGACCACGGCAAGTCGACGCTGGTCAAGGCGCTCACCGGGATGGAGCCCGACCGCTGGGAGGAGGAGCGCCGGCGCGGGCTGACCATCGACCTGGGCTTCGCCTGGACGACGCTCGCCTCGGGGCGCCGGCTCGCCGTCGTCGACGTGCCCGGCCACGAGCGCTTCGTCGGCAACATGCTGGCCGGCGTCGGCTCGGTGCCCGCGGCGCTCGTCGTCGTCGCCGCGGACGACGGGTGGTCCGCGCAGACCGCCGAGCACGTCGCGGTGCTGGACGCGCTGGGCGTGCGCACCGGGCTGCTCGCGGTCACCAAGGCCGACCTGGCCGACCCCGCCCCGGTGCTCGCCGACGCGCTGGACCGGCTGGCCGGGACGTCGCTGGGCCGGGTGCCGGCGGTGGCGGTGAGCGCGCGGTCCGGGGAGGGGCTGCCGGAGCTGTCCGACGTCCTCGAGTCGGTGCTCGCCGGGCTGCCCGCCCCCGACCCGGCGGCCCCGGTGCGGCTCTGGGTCGACCGCGCGTTCACCATCCGCGGGGCCGGCACGGTGGTCACCGGCACGCTGGCCGCCGGCACGGTGACCACCGGCGACCGGCTCGACCTGGGCGGCCGCCCGGTGACGGTGCGCGGGCTGCAGTCGCTGGGCGCGGCCGTGGACTCCGCCACCGCCACCGCCCGGGTGGCGCTCAACCTGCGCGGTGTCGCGGTGGAGGAGATCGCCCGCGGCGACGCCCTGCTCACCCCCGGTGCGTTCCGGCGCACCGCGGACCTCGACGTCTCCCTGGTCACGCCGGTGGAGGAGCGGCTGCCGGCGGAGCTCGTCGTCCACGTCGGCTCGGCGACCGTCGCCGCGCGCGTGCGGCCGCTGGACGGCGCCGCGCTGCGGTTGCGGCTGGCCGAGGAGCTGCCGCTGCGCGTCGGCGACCGGCTGCTGCTCCGCGACCCCGGGGCGCGGCGGGTGTTCGGCGCGGACGTGCGGGACGTCGACCCGCCCGAGCTGCGCCGCCGGGGCGCGGCCCGGTCGCGGGCCGCGGAGCTGGCCGAGCAGCCGCTGGGCGAGGCCGGCGCACGCGCGGACCTGGTGCGCCGGCGGTTCGTGCGCCGGGCGGACTTCGTGGCGATGGGCTGGCCGGTGCCGGCCGAGGCGACCGCCGTCGGGCCGTGGCTGATCGCGCCGGGGCTGGCCGACGAGCTGGCCGCCCGGGTGCCGCAGGTGGTCGCCCGGTACCGGCAGCTGCGGCCGCTGGAGCCCGGCCCGCCGATCGCGGTGCTGCGCTCGGCCCTGGAGCTGCCCGACGCCGAGCTGGTGCCCGCGGTGGTGCGGGAACCGCTGGCGCTACGCGACGGCCGGGTGGTCTCCGGTGGCGCCGCGCTGCCGCCGGAGGTGCAGCGGGCCGTGGACACGATCCGCGCCCGGCTGGCCGAGGCGCCGTTCGGGGCTCCCGAGGCCGGTGACCTGGCCGCGGCCGGGCTCGGGCCGCGGGAGCTGGCCGCCGCGGCGCGCGACGAGCAGCTGGTGCGGATCGCCGAGGGCATCTACCTGGCGCCGGGCATCGCGGAGCTGGCGCGGGACCGGCTGGCCGGACTGGCTCAGCCGTTCACCCTGAGCGACGCCCGCAAGGCATGGGAGACCACCCGTCGGGTCGCCGTCCCGCTGGCCGAGTGGCTCGACGCCCGCGGCGTCACGGTGCGCCAGCCGGACAACACCCGCCGGCTGCGCTGACCGGCGCGGCGGCCGCGGTCAGCTCTGGACGCCGCCGACCGCCGGCACGTCGAGGTCCCTGGCCGGCTCGGGTGGTCGCGACCTCCGTGTCCCGGCCCGCGTCGGGGGCCAGGTCAGGGGACGGAGCCGTGCAGGGCGGTCCGCCACGCCTCGGCGATCTCGGTCTCGACGACCTGGATTGTGCCGGCGTCCGAGGTCTCGACCAGCTCCTCGCGCTGCACCCGCTCGGGCAGCTCGCGGAACCGGGCCCGGGGGTCCACCACCTCGCTCATGCACCGAGCATCGCGCGCCGGCCCCGACCCGACAAGAGGTCCGCGGCGGGTAGAGCCCTGCCCACAGCAGTGGGCAGGGCTCTACTGGCGGCGGGGACATGCCGCTGCGCCTCCTCGAGCCCTGCCCACAGGAGTGGGCAGGGCTCGACCGTGCGGGGGTCAGTCGCCGGCCGGCACCCAGCGGGCCGGGCGCTTCTCGCGGAACGCGGCGATCCCCTCCTGGCCCTCCTCGCCGGCGAAGAACCGCGCCGACAGCTCCAGCAGCTCCGGCACCTGGGCGGCCAGGTCGGTGCCCGAGCGCAGCAGCCGCTTGGTCTCGGCCAGCGCGGACGGCGCCCCGGCGGCCAGCGCGGTCACCTGCGCGGCGACGGTGGCGTCCACCTCGTCGTCGGCCACCGCCAGGTCGACCAGCCCGCCGCCGGCCGCGGTCGCCGCGTCGAACACCTCGCCGGTCAGCATCAGCCGGTGCACCACGTTGGCCTGCATCCGCGGCCGGCAGACCAACGAGATCACCGCCGGAACGAGGCCGATCCGGACCTCGGTGAAGGCGAACGTCGCGCTCGCCCCCGCCACCACCACGTCGCAGGCCGCGGCGAGCCCGACGCCACCGGCCCGGGCCGGCCCGCGGACCACGGCCAGCACCGGCTTGGGCGCCGACCAGATCAGCTGCAGCAGGTCGGGGAACTCCTGCACGCCCTGGTCGGCCGCGGAGCCGCCGGCCGCCTCGGACAGGTCCATGCCGGAGCAGAACACCCGGCCGGTGTGGTCGAGCACCACCACCCGGACGGCGTCGTCGGCGAGGGCCGCGGTCAGCGCGGCCCGCAGCTGCGCGCGCATCGCGCGGGAGAGGGCGTTGCGGTTGGCGGGGGAGTCCAGGGTCAGCCGGGCGACCCCGGCGGACACCTCGACCCGGAGCACGCGGTCGGCGTCGGTCGCGGAGGTCACGCCGTCATCTTGCCGGGAGCAGTCACACTGGGAGCAGCGATGACGACCACCCTGCCTCTGCTCGGCCAGAGCCCCGCCCTGCCGGCCGCCCCCTCGATGCTCCCCGCCGCCGCCCGCGAGGGCCTGGCCGGCACGCCGTTCGGGCTGTACGTGCACGTCCCGTTCTGCGCGACCCGCTGCGGCTACTGCGACTTCAACACCTACACCTCCGACGAACTCGGCCCCGGCGCCAACCGCAGCGAGTACGCCGGCACCGCGATCGCCGAGCTGCGGCTGGCCGCCGAGGTGCTCGGGCCCGACCGCCCGGCGGTGCAGACGGTCTTCGTCGGCGGCGGCACCCCGACCCTGCTGCCCGCGGACGACCTGGTCGCGGTGCTGGACGCCGTCCGCGAGCTCTTCCCGGTCGCCCCGGACGTCGAGGTGACCACCGAGGCCAACCCCGAGTCGGTCACCCCGCGGTCGCTGGCCACCCTGCGGGCCGGCGGCTTCACCCGGATCAGCCTGGGCATGCAGTCCGCCGCCCAGCACGTGCTGGCCGTGCTGGACCGCCGGCACACCCCCGGCCGCGCCGTCCAGGCCGCCGCCGAGGCGCGGGCGGCGGGCTTCGAGCACGTGAACCTCGACCTGATCTACGGCGCACCGGGGGAGACCGACGCCGACTGGCAGGCCTCGCTGGACGCCGTGCTGGCCGCGCCGGTCGACCACGTCAGCGCCTACGCGCTGATCGTCGAGCAGGGCACCCGGCTGGCCCGCCGGGTCACCCGCGGCGAGCTGCCGATGCCGGACGACGACGTGCTGGCCGACCGTTACGAGCAGGCCGACCGCGCGTTCGGCGGCGCCGGGCTCGGCTGGTACGAGGTGTCGAACTGGGCCCGGGACCGCGCGGCCCGCTGCCGGCACAACGAGCTGTACTGGGCGAACGCCAACTGGTGGGGGATCGGGCCGGGGGCGCACTCGCACGTCGGCGGGCTGCGCTGGTGGAACGTCAAGCACCCCGCCGCCTACGCCGACCGGCTCGCCGCCGGACTGCACCCGGCCGCGGACACCGAGCTGCTCACCCCGGCCGACCAGGCGCTGGAGCGGGTGATGCTCGGGCTGCGGCTCCGCGACGGGCTGCCGTTGACCGCGTTGAGCGAGGCAGGCGGGGTCCGGGCGGCCGACGCCGTCGTCCGGGGGCTGCTGGAGGCCGGACCGCACACCGACGGCCTGGCCGTGCTCACCGACCGCGGCCGGCTGCTCGCCGACGCCGTCATCCGCGACCTGACGGACTAGACGAAGGACCCCGCTGCCCCCACCGCTCGCAGGCTCGCGGCGGGCCCCTGCAGCAGGGCCGAGGAGCTCACGCGTGGAGGGCGGCGAGGAGCCCCTCGCCGTAGCGCTCCAGCTTCGCCGCGCCGACGCCGCTGACGGTGCCCAGGGCGGCCAGGGTGGCCGGCTCCTCGGTGGCGATCTGCCGCAGCGTCGCGTCGTGGAAGACGACGTAGGCCGGCACCCCCTGCTCCTTGGCGGTGGCCGCGCGCCAGGCCCGCAGCCGCTCGAACGTGCCGGCGGCCGAGGCCGGCAAGTCGGGTGCGGCGGTCGCCCGGTCCTTGCGTCCCGACCGCCCGGAGCGTGCCGGGCGGTCGGGGTCACGGCGCATCAGCACGGTCTGCTCCCGGCGCAGCACCGGCCCGCTGGCCTCGCTGAGCGCCAGCGTCCCGTACTCGCCCTGCACCGCGAGCAGCCCCTGGGCCAGCAGCTGCCGGGCGACGCCGCGCCACTGGCCCTCGGTCAGGTCGGTGCCGATGCCGAAGACGGTCAGCTCGTCGTGGCGGTGCTGGGTGACCTTCTCGGTGCGCTTGCCCAGCAGGATGTCGATCGACTGGCCGGCCCCGAACGACTGGCCGCGCTCGCGCTGCAGCCGCAGCACGGTGGACAGCAGCTTCTGCGCGGGGACGGTGGCGTCCCAGGACTCCGGCGGGGTCAGGCAGGTGTCGCAGTTGCCGCAGGGCGTGCTCTCCTGGCCGAAGTGGGCCAGCAGCCGCACCCGCCGGCAGTCGACGGTCTCGCAGAGCGCCAGCATCGCGTCCAGCTGGGCCGACAGCACCCGCCGGTGCGCGGCGTCGCCGTCCGAGGTCTGGATCATCTTCCGCTGCTGGACGACGTCGGCGAGCCCGTAGGCCAGCCACGCCGTCGACGGCAGCCCGTCGCGGCCGGCCCGGCCGGTCTCCTGGTAGTAGCCCTCCACCGACTTCGGGAGGTCCAGGTGGGCGACGAACCGGACGTCGGGCTTGTCGATGCCCATGCCGAACGCGATGGTCGCCACCATCACCAGGCCGTCCTCGCGCAGGAAGCGCGACTGGTTCCGCGCGCGCACCTGCTGGTCGAGGCCGGCGTGGTACGGCAGCGCGGGGATGCCCTGGCCGACCAGGAACTCCGCGGTCTTCTCGACCGAGGCCCTGGACAGGCAGTAGACGATGCCGGCGTCGCCGGGGTGCTCGGTGCGCAGCAGGTCCAGCAGCTGCTTCTGCGGGGAGTCCTTCGGCGCGATCCGGTACTGGATGTTCGGCCGGTCGAACCCGGCGACCACGTGCAGGGCGTCGTCGAGTTGCAGCCGGGTGCTGATCTCGGCGTGCGTGGTCGGGGTGGCCGTCGCCGTCAGGGCGATCCGGGGGACGTCGGGCCAGCGCTCGTGCAGCATCGACAGGGCGAGGTAGTCGGGCCGGAAGTCGTGCCCCCACTGCGCGACGCAGTGCGCCTCGTCGATGGCGAACAGCGCGATCCGGCCGCGCTCCAGCAGCCGGGCGGTCGGCGAGGCGCCGCCGCCCAGCGACTCCGGCGCGACGTAGAGCAGGTCGAGCTCCTCGGCGAGGAAGGCCTCCTCGACCTGCCGGCGCTCGGCGCGGTCCTGGCTGGAGTTGAGGAAGCCGGCGCGCACGCCCAGGGCGCGCAACGTGTCGACCTGGTCCTGCATGAGCGCGATCAGCGGGGAGATCACCACGCCCACGCCCTCGCGCAGCAGCGCCGGCACCTGGTAGCAGAGCGACTTGCCGCCGCCGGTGGGCATCAGCACCAGCGCGTCGCCGCCCGCGACGACGTGGTCGACGACCTCGCGCTGCGGGCCGCGGAAGGCGTCGTAGCCGAACACCCGGCCGAGCACCTCGAGAGCAGGGTCCTCGATCACGTCCACCCGGCGAGCGTAGGCGGGCCGCGGCCGGCGGACTGACATCCGTCACGGGGTGTGGACGACGTCCGGCACTCCCGCCGGGCACCGCCGCCGGGTCAGGCTGCTCCCATGTCCGCCACACCCGCCCTGCAGGTCGAGGGACTGACCGTCCGGTACGGCGCGACGCTCGCCGTCGACGCGCTCGACCTGCAGATCGCCCCCGGGGAGACCGTCGCGCTGCTGGGCGCCAACGGCGCCGGCAAGTCCTCCACCCTCAACGCCGCCCTCGGCCTCTTCCGGCCCACCGCCGGCCGGGTGCTGCTGCACGGCCGCGCGCCGGCCGACGCGATCCAGGCCGGCGGGGTGGGCGCGATGCTGCAGCACGGCGGCCTGCCGAGCGAGACCCGCGTCGGCGAGGTGATCGGGCTGGTGCGCCGCCGCTACGACAGCCCCTGGCCGCTGGCGGACCTCGTCGTCACCGCCGGCATCGGCGGGCTGCTGGACCGCGCGGTCGACGCGCTGTCGGGTGGGCAGCGCCAGCGGGTGCTGCTCGCCCTCGCGCTGGCCGGGGCGCCGCCGCTGCTGCTGCTCGACGAGCCGACCTCGGCCATGGACGTCGAGGGCCGGCAGGCGTTCTGGACGACGATGCGCGACCTCGCCGGGCGCGGGCACACCGTCGTCTTCGCCACCCACCACCTCGACGAGGCCGACGCCGTCGCCGACCGGGTCGTGGTGGTCGCCGGCGGGCGGGTCGTCGCCGACGGGACGGCGGGCTCGATCAAGTCGCGCATCGCCGGGCGCACCGTCCGCTTCCGCTGCCCCGGACCGCGCGAGGACCTGCCCGGGCTGCCCGGCGTCACCGGCGTCGGCGGGTCCGGGGAGCTGGTCGAGCTCACCACCTCCGACGTCGAGGCCACGCTGCGCGCGCTGCTCACCGACCGGCCCACGCTGCCCGACCTGGAGGTGCGCGGCGCCAGCCTCGAACAGGCCTTCCTGCACCTCACCACGCAGCCGGACACCACGCAGCCGGACACCACGACGGGGGCCCTCCGATGACCGACCTGCTGCTGTTCCAGCTCCGCCGGGTGGGGCGCAACAAGCAGTACCTGTTCTTCACGGTCCTGCTGCCCGCGCTGTTCACCATCTTCTTCACCAAGGTGATCGGCGGGCAGGTGCCGGCCGGCGACTTCCAGGACCTCGCCGGCTCCGTGCTGGTCTCGATGATGGCCTACGGGGCGATCAGCGCGGCCCTCGGCGCGACGATCCGGATTGCCTTCGACCGGTCGTCCGGCTGGCTGCGGCAGCTCCGGGTGACACCGGTGCCGGCCGGGTCGGTGCTCGTGGTCGACGTGGTCGTCGGGGCACTGCTGGTGCTGCCGAGCCTGGTCGTCGTCGCGCTGGTCGGCCGGTTCGTCAACGGCGTCGAGCTCGGACTGGGCACCTGGCTCGCGCTCGTCGGGTCGCTGTGGGCCGGCTCGGTGGTGTTCGTGGCGCTCGGCGTCGCCGTGGGCCTGGCCCTCGACGCGCAGGCCGCCGGCGCCGCGATCGGCATCCTCGGCACGGTGCTCGCCGCCCTCGGTGGCCTGTGGTTCCCGGTGGAGATTCTGCCCGACGGGATGGTCACCCTGGCCCGCGCGCTGCCGTCCTACTGGTTCGCCGAGCTGGGCCGCGACGTCGCCGCAGGTGCGCCGTCCGTCGTGCCGGTGCTGGTGCTCGCCGGCTTCGGCGCGGTCTTCGCTGCGGCCGCGCTGGGAGTCGCGCGCCGCCGTCCGCTGCACGCCGTGGCGGGCTGAGCCGTGGCCGCGTCCCGGGGCGCTACCGTCCGCACGGTGATCAGGGGGAGCCGGTGGGCGCAGGCGGCCTGGGCCGCGCCGTGGCTGCTGTTCCAGGTCTTCCCGATCACCGACATCGTCACCACCGACCGCCCTGCGCCGGCCCGGTGGGTGGCCGCCGCCGGACTGATCGCCTTCACCGTCGCCTACCTCAGCGTGATCGGTCAGCTGGGCCGGCCCCGGGCGCTGCGGGCGGACTTCGTGGTGATGACGCTGCTGGCCGTCGGCCTGGCGCTGGCCTACGGCGCGAACTGGTCCGGCCTGATGATCTACGTGTCGGCGGCGGTCGCGGCGACCCTGCCGATGCGCTGGGTGTGGCCGGCGGTCGTCGTCGCCGCCGTCTTCTGCGGGGCGGTGGTGCTGGCCGACGACGCCTCCGGCCTGTTGTTCCTGCCGCCGATCTGCCTGCTCACCGCCTTCGCCATCCGCGGCACCGGCTACCTGATCACGGTCAACCGGGAGCTGCAGGAGGCCCGCGAGGAGCTGGCCCGCAACGCCGTCGCCGAGGAGCGGCTGCGCTTCGCCCGCGACCTGCACGACCTGCTCGGCCACTCGCTGTCGCTGATCGCGCTGAAGAGCGAGCTGGCCCGGCGGCTCGCCGTGGTCGACCCGGCGCGGGCCGCCGGTGAGATGGCCGACGTGGAGGAGGCCGCCCGCCGGGCGCTGGCCGAGGTGCGCGACGCGGTCAGCGGCTACCGGCAGGTCACCTGCGGCCAGGCGCTGGCGGAGGCGCGGGCGGCGCTCACCGGCGCGGGCATCGCCGTCCGGCTGCCCGACGTCGTGCCGGTGCTGCCGGGCACGGTGGACGCCGCGCTGGGCTGGGTGGTGCGCGAGGCGACCACCAACGTGCTGCGGCACAGTGGCGCGGGCCGGGTGACCGTCGAGCTGACCGAGGGCGAGGGACGGGCGGTGCTGACGGTGACCGACGACGGCGCGGGGACGGGCGAGCGGGTGCGGGTGCTCGGCGGGTCGTCCGGCACCGGGCTGGCCGGGCTGCGCGAGCGGGTCGGGGCGCTGGGCGGCGCGCTGGACGCCGGGCCGGTGGACGGCGGGGGCTACCGGGTGCGCGCGGTGGTGCCGCTGCTGCCGGCCAGGGTGACCGTGTGAGCGGCGACGGCACGACGATCCGGGTGCTGCTGGCCGAGGACCAGACGCTGGTGCGGGGTGCGCTGCGGGCGCTGCTGGACCTGGAGGAGGACATCGAGGTCGTCGCCGAGGTCGGCCGGGGCGACGAGGTGCTGGCCGCCGCGCGCGAGCACCGGCCGGACGTCGCGCTGCTGGACATCGAGATGCCGGGCAAGGACGGGCTGGAGGCGGCCCGCGAGCTGGCCGCCGAACTCCCCGCCGTCCGGGCCGTCGTGCTGACCACGTTCGGCCGGCCGGGCTTCCTGCGCCGGGCGATGGAGGTGGGCGCCGCCGGGTTCCTGGTCAAGGACTCGCCGGTGGCCGAGCTGGCCCGGGCGATCCGGGCGGTGGTGGCCGGCGAGCGGGTGATCGACCGCGACCTGGCCGCCGCGGCGCTGGCGCTGGGGGCGACGCCGCTGTCCGGCCGGGAGGCCGACGTGCTGCGGGCCGCGGCGGACGGCGCGACGGTCGCCGACATCGCCGGGCGGATGTTCCTGTCCGAGGGGACGGTGCGGAACTACCTGTCCTCGGCCATCGGGAAGACCGGCGCGCGGACCCGGGTGGAGGCCGCCCGGGTGGCGCAGGAGAAGGGCTGGCTCTGAGCGGACCCCCTCGCCCCCCACCCCTCGCTCCGCTCGGGGCGGGCCCCTACGAGGGAGCCGTCAGCGCGCGTCGGCCGGTGCGCCCTCGGCGGGCTGCTCGGTCTGCGCCGGCATGAGCGCGTCGAGGTCCAGCACCCGCACGTGGATGACGTTGCGCTGCTGCAGAGCCGCGCGCAGCGCACGGTGCAGGCCGTCCTCGAGGTACATCTCCCCGTGCCACTGGACGGCGTGCGGGAAGAGGTCGCCGTAGAAGGTCGAGTCGTCGGCGAGCAGCGCGTCGAGGGCGAGCTCGCGCTTGGTCGTGACCAGGGTGTCCATCCGGATCTGGCGGGGCGGGATCATCGCCCAGTCGCGGGTGGAGAAGCCGTGGTCGGGGTAGGGCCGTCCGTCCCGCACCGCTTTGAAGATCAGGGCCCGGTCCTCCCGCTCCCCGGACCCTGCTGCTGGAGTCCGTCGACGCCGACCACCCTAGTGGGGTCCACGAGGCCCCGCCGACGGTCCCCGACCGGGATCGATCCCATGTCGCCGCCCCGCCGGGAGCCCCTCCGCCGGGCCCGCGGGCCCGGCCGGCCGACGTCACCTGCGAGCCGGGGGACGGCGGGCGCGGTCGGTCGTATGCTGGCACTCGGTCCGCGCGAGTGCCAGGCTCCCGCCCGGGACGACCAGCGCCGACCACGTCGAACCGGTACGGGAGGTGTCAGCCGTGGCGCACGACGACCGGCGCCTGCAGGTGCTGCGGGCGATCGTCCAGGACTACGTCTCCACCAACGACCCGGTGGGCAGCAAGGCCCTGGCGGCCCGCTACGACCTGGGCGTCTCGCCGGCCACCATCCGCAACGACATGGCGGTGCTGGAGGAGGAGGGGTACATCACCCAGCCGCACACCAGCGCCGGCCGGGTGCCCACCGACAAGGGCTACCGCTTCTTCGTCGACCGGCTCAGCGCCGTCAAGCCGCTGAGCGCCGCCGAGCGCAAGGCGATCGAGAAGTTCCTCGACGGCGCCGTCGACCTGCACGACGTCCTGGGCCGCAGCGTCCGGCTGCTGGCCCAGCTCACCCGGCAGGTCGCCGTCGTCCAGTACCCGACGCTGTCCCGCAGCGCCGTCCGGCACCTGGAGCTGGTGCCGCTGTCGACGTCCCGGCTGCTCATGGTGCTCATCACCGACACCGGCCGGGTCGAGCAGCGCATCGTCGAGGTGCCGGTCGACACCGAGGCCGACACCGTCGCGGACCTGCGCAGCCGGCTCAACGCCGCCTTCACCGGGGCCAAGCTCGCCGAGGCCAGCGACAAGGTAAGCGACCTGGTCGACAGCTCCCCGCCGCAGCTGCGCCCGCTGGTCGCCGCGGTCAGCGCCACCCTGCTGGAGACCCTGGTCGAGCCCTCGGAGGACCGGCTGGTCATCGGCGGGACGGCGAACCTGGCCCGCGGCAGCGCGCTGGACTTCCCGGGCACCGTCCGGCCGCTGCTCGAGGCGCTGGAAGAACAGGTGGTGGTCCTGCGGTTGATGGCCGAGGTGGGGCCGAGCACCGTGACGGTGAGCATCGGCGAGGAGAACGAGCACGAGGCGCTCACCGGTGCCTCGTTCGTCTCCGTCGGGTACGGCTCGGGCGACCAGGCCCTCGGCGGCCTCGGCGTCGTCGGCCCGACCCGGATGGACTACGCAGGGAACATCGCCGCGGTACGAGCCGTGGCCCGCTACGTCGGCCACCTGCTGGCCGAGAGCTGAGGACGAGAAACTGCATGGCAACCGACTACTACGGCGTGCTGGGCCTCAAGCCCGGCGCCAGTGACGCCGACATCAAGCGCGCCTACCGCAAGATGGCCCGCGACCTGCACCCCGACGTCAACCCCGACGCGGGTGCGAAGGACCGGTTCCAGGAGGTCAGCCGCGCCTACGAGGCGCTGACCGACCCGGAGAAGCGCCGCATCATCGACCTCGGCGGCGACCCGTACGAGTCCGGTCGCGGTGGTGCCGGTGGCAACCCGTTCGGCGGCGGCGCCGGCTTCGGCGGCCTCAACGACATCATGGACGCCTTCTTCGGCGGCGCGGCGACCCGCGGGCCGCGCAGCCGCGTCCGGGAGGGCGAGGACGCCCTCATCCGGGTCGACCTCGACCTGAGCGAGACCGTCTTCGGGACGACGACGGACATCACCGTCGACACCGCGGTGCTCTGCGACGTCTGCACCGGGGCCGGGACGGCGCCGGGCACCCACCCGGAGACCTGCTCCACCTGCGGCGGCCGCGGCGAGGTGCAGAGCGTGCAGCGCTCTTTCCTCGGCCAGGTCATCGCCAGCCGCCCGTGCCCCACCTGCCAGGCCACCGGCCAGGTCATCCCGAGCCCCTGCCCGCAGTGCGCCGGCGACGGCCGGGTCCGCTCCCGCCGCACCATCCCGGTCAAGATCCCGGCCGGCGTCGAGGACGGCATGCGCATCCGGCTGGCCGGCTACGGCGAGGTGGGTCCCGGCGGCGGCCCGGCCGGCGACCTCTACGTCGAGGTGCACGAGCGCCCGCACGACGTCTTCACCCGGGACGGCGAGGACCTGCACTGCCGGGTCACGCTGCCGATGACCGCCGCCGCGCTGGGCACCACGCTCAAGCTGGAGACGCTCGAGGGCAACGAGGACATCACCATCAAGCCGGGCACCCAGTCGGGCAACTCGCTCACCCTGCGCGCGCACGGCGCCCCGCGGCTGCGCGGCACCGGCCGGGGCAACCTGGTCGTGCACCTGGACGTGCAGACCCCGACCCGGCTCGACGACCGCCAGTCCGAGCTGCTGCGCGAGCTCGCCGCGCTGCGCGGCGAAGACCTCACCGAGGGCGGCAGCGCCAACCACGGCGGCCTGTTCTCCCGGGTCCGCGACGCCTTCAACGGCCGATGAGCGAGGCCCCCGACGCCGACGGCGCGCCGCTGTTCCTGGTCGAGGAGCTGCCGGCGGGTGACGTGCTGACCGTCGACGGCGCCGAGGGCCGGCATGCGGTCGACGTGCTGCGGCTCGGGGTGGGGGAGCGGGTGCGGGTCAGCGACGGGCAGGGACAGCTCGTCGTCGGCTCGGTGCTCGCCGCGGCGGACTCGGCGCTGCAGGTGCAGGTGCTCACCCGGCACGACGTGCCCGCGCCGGACCCGACCTTCGTGCTGGTGCAGGCGCTGCCCAAGGGCGACCACGGGCCGCTGGCGGTCGACCTGGCCACCGAGCTCGGCGTCGACCGGGTGGTGCCGTGGACGGCGGCCCGCTGCGTGACGCGGTGGCGGGACGACCGGGTGGAGAAGGGCCTGGCCAAGTGGCGGTCCGCGGCGCGGGCGGCCAGCAAGCAGGCCCGCCGGCCGCGGGTGCCCGAGGTGACCGAGCCGATGAGCACCCGGCAGGTCTGCGGCATGCTCGCCGACGTCGACCTGGCGCTGGTGCTGCACGAGCAGGCCCGGCAGCCGTTCACCAAGATCGACGTCCCGCGCTCCGGCACGATCGCCGTCATCGTCGGCCCCGAGGGCGGGCTCACCGACGGCGAGGTGGTCGCCTTCCGCGCGGCCGGTGCGCACTCGGTCCGGCTCGGCGCCGAGGTGCTCCGGACGTCGACCGCCGGCGCCGCCGCCCTGGCCGCGCTGTCCGCCCGCACCCGCTGGGCGTAGCGCACCGCGGCCGCTCGGCGTCGATCATCGGCGAGTGGCCGCCCGGCACGCAGACGTCGGCAGCCACACGCCGATGATCACCGCGGCCCGCCGATCACCGGAGGGCGGCCCGCGCCCGGGCGCTGACCAGGTCGACTGCTGCGGTGAGGACCACCAGCGCGGCCAGCACCGTGGTCACCGCGCCCCAGTCGAAGCGGGCCACCTGGGTGGCCAGCAGCGCTCCCAGCCCGCCGGCGCCCAGCAGCCCGACGAGCACGGTGTCCCGGATCGCCACCTCCCACCGGTACAGCGCGAACGCCAGCACCGGCCCGGTCGCCCGCGGCAGCACGCCGTAGAGCCACCCGCCGACCGGCCCGGCGCCCAGCGCGGTCAGCGCCGCCCGCGGCCGGGGGTCCAGCTCCTCGGTCGCCTCCGCCGCCAGCCGGCCCAGCACCCCCAGGGTGTAGATGCCCAGGGCCAGCGCGCCGGGCAGGATCCCCGGCCGGAGCACGAACAGCAGCACCAGCGCCCACACCGGCGGCGGCACCGCGCGCAGCAGCAGCAGCGCCAGCCGGACGGCGGTCCCGCCCAGCCGCCGGGCTGCCGGGGCGCCCCGCGGCGGGTGCGCCGCCACCCCGGCCAGCAGCACCGCGCCGACGGTGGCCACCGCGATGGCGATCACCGACATCTGCACCGTGTCGACGGCGGCGCCGGCGACCGCCCGGAGCAGCGGCCCGTCGGTGTCCGGCGGCCAGGCGTTCGAGAGCACGTACCGCAGTTGCTCGCCGGTGCGGTCGGAGACCAGCGTGGCCGGGGACAGCGCGAGGTACCACGCCGACCAGACCACCCCGGCCAGCGTGACGGCCACGGCGGCGCTGAGCACCCGGTCGCGGCGCAGCCGGCCGCCCGACGACCGCGGCGAGGCCAGCCGCCGCCGCACCGCCCGGCCGGCCACCTCGGCGACCAGGCACAGCAGCGCGAGCGCGTAGACGCAGGACCACACCTGCGGCCACCGCAGCGAGCTGAACGACAGCGACAGCTGGTAGCCCAGCCCGCCGGCGCCGATCAGCCCGAGCACGACCGCCGAGCGCACCGCGCACTCCAGCCGGTAGAACGAGTACGAGAGCAGCCCGCCCGACGCCGGCGGCAGCAGCCCGTAGAGCGCGGCCGGCACCCGGCCCGCCCCGCTCGCCAGCAGGGCGGAGTACGCCCCGCGCGGCACCTCGTCGAGCAGGTCGGCGAAGACCTTCGCGGTCACCGCGCCGTACGGGATCCCGATCGCCAGCACGCCGACCCACGGGTCCAGGCCGAGCAGGTTGACCAGCAGCAGCCCCCACACCGCCTCGTGCAGCCCGCGCGGGACGGCGAGCGCGCCGCGCGCCAGCGTCCAGCCCGCGCGTCGCCGGCCCCACGTCGTCCGGGCGACCGCCACCGCACCGAGCGCCCCCAGCGCGACCGCCAGGGCGGCGCCGAGCGCGGCGTAGGCGACGGTGACCCCGACCGAGGAGGCGAGCACCCGGAGGAACTCGCCGTCCCGGGCGGGGGAGAGCGCGGCCGAGGCGAACCGGCCGAACTGCGCCGGCCCCGCCGCGTTGACCACCGGGCCGGAGAACAGCCCGGCACCGGCCAGCGACCACACCACCACGGCGGCCGCCCCCAACCCCCACCCCCAGCGGGCCCGCGCCCGCCGCAGCGGCGGCACCACCGCGGGCCGGTCGAGGACAGCGGTCACCGCGGGGCGCCGTAGAAGTCGGCCAGGTCGCCGACGGTCAGCCGTCCGGTCGGCGCGTCCAGCACGACCTCGCCGGCGACCAGGCCGACCACCCGGGTGCAGTGCCGCAGGGCCAGCGCCGGGTCGTGCAGCGAGGCGACGAGCGCGCCGCCGCGGTCGGTGGCCAGCCCGGCGAGCAGGCCGAGCACCCGGTCGGCCAGCACCGGGTCCAGCGCCGAGGCGGGCTCGTCGGCCAGCACCAGCTCGGGGCGCTGCACCAGCAGCCGGGCGACCGCCACCCGCTGCTGCTGGCCGCCGGAGAGCCGGTCGGTGCGGTCGAACACCCGGTCGGCCAGCCCCACCCGGGTCAGCGCTTCGAGCACCTCGGGCAGGCCCTGCGGCCGGGCCAGCGACCACGCCGCCCGCCAGGCCGGCCAGCCGGCGAGCCGGCCGGCGTTGACGTTGTGCACCACCCGCAGCTGGTCGACCAGCTCCAGCTGCTGGTGCACCGTGCCCACCCGGGCCCGCAGGGTGCGCAGCGCCCGCCCGCGCAGCTGCCCGGGGGAGATCCCGAGCACCTGCACCGCGCCGTCGGTCGGCAGCAGCGAGCCGTTGGCCACCGCGAGCAGCGTCGACTTGCCGGCGCCCGAGGGCCCGACGACGGCCACCCGCTCCCCGGCGTCGACGGTGAGGTCGACGCCGGTGAGGGCGGTGCTGGTGCCGAAGCGGACCCCGACGCCGTCCAGCCGCAGGACCGCGGTCAGCTGACCAGTCCCAGCTGCCGGCCGATCTCCTCGATCTGGGTGTAGTTGTCCGCCTCGGTCTCCACGAACGACCCGGCGCCGAACAGGGTCAGCACCTCGTCGTCGGCGGGCAGCCCGGTGAACCAGTCGGTCAGCCGGCCGGCCAGGTCCTCGCCGCCCAGCCGCTCCACCGCCTGCGGACTCAGCAGCCAGTGGTAGTCGTGGTAGGCCGGGGTGCGGGCGTACTCGACCACGGCCGGGTCGACCGAGCCGTCGGCGGTCCGGGAGGTCCACACCTGCTCGTTGAGCACCCCGGCCTGGTAGGTGCCGGACGCGACCAGGGCCAGCGTCGCGTCGTGCGACCCGGAGAAGCCCGGCCCGCCGGGGAAGCCCTGCGGGTCGATGCCCTGCTGCTGCAGGAACCACGCCGGCATCAGCCGCCCCGACGTCGAGGTCTCGCTGCCGTAGGTGAACCGCAGCTGCGCCAGCGGGGTCAGGTCGTCCGCGGGGGCCAGCCCGGTCGCGGTGTTGACCACGAAGACGGAGTGGAAGTCGGCGTCGATGTCGCGCTGGGCGATCGGCTCGGCGCCGGGGGTCTGCAGCCGCGCCTGCACGCCGGTCAGCCCGCCGAACCAGACCAGGTCGAGGTCGCCGGTGCGGAAGAGGGACACCGCGGCGCCGTAGTCGGTGACGGGCCGGTAGACGACGTCCAGGTCGAGGGCCGCGGACATCGAGTCGGCGACCGTGCCGTAGAGCCGCTGCAGGACCTCGGGGTCCTGGTCGGGGATGGCGCCGATGCTCAGCGTGCCGCGGGCGCCGGAGCCGGTCGAGCCGCCGGACGACGACACGGGGGAGGTGCGGCCGCAGGCGGCGAGCCCGGCGGCGAGGACGGCGGCGCCACCGGCGAGGAAGCCGCGCCTGCTCACTGCGAGTTCTCCGAGGCCACCCGACCGGACGGCGCGACGACGGGTGCTCACTACGTCCTCGGGTGGGGCTGGGGGACGGACACGGGGCACCTCCGGGGGACGACGGACGGGACCCGCCCATCCTCACCCACCGCCTGCCGGGGCGCCCGGAAGGGACGGCGGGCCTCGCGCGACCGCCGGCGGACGGGTCACCCCCGCTGCAGTAGAGCCCTGCCCACAGTTGTGGGCAGGGCTCTACTCGCGGCGGTACCCCGCCGCGACCGGGGACGGCGCCGCCCGGTCAGCCCAGCTGGACGATGCTGCGGGTCACCGCGGCCTGCTCGGTGAGCACGCCGCCGATCAGGTGCTGCGTCTCGTTGATCCGCTCGCCGATGTCCCGGATCGAGGTCAGCGCCCCGACGACGGCCTGCACGTCGGCCTGGATGGCCGCCACCCGGCTGTTGACCTCCTCGGTGGCGTGAGCGGTCTCCCGGGCGAGGTCCTCGACCTCGGTGGCGACCACCGCGAAGCCCCTGCCGGCCTCCCCGGCCCGGGCCGCCTCGAGTGCAGGCGAGCCATTGAGTTGTGCACGTTCCGACGGACTTCCTCGTTCCGTTGACCTGCACGTCCTAGAGTCCGGGGCATGACCGAGGCACCCGAGGACTGCCTGTTCTGCCGGATGGTTGCCGGCGAGATCTCGCCGGACGTCGTCCGGGAGACCGACCGGACGCTGGCCTTCCGGGACATCAACCCGCAGGCGCCGACGCACGTGCTGGTCGTCCCGAAGGAGCACCACGCCACCCTCGGCGCGCTGGCCGCCGCCGACCCGGGCCTGACCGCCGAGCTGGCCGCCGCCGCGCACGCGGTCGCCGTCCAGGAGGGGCTGGCCACCCCCGAGGGACCGGAGCCGGGGTACCGGCTGGTCGCCAACAGCGGCCCGCAGGCGGGGCAGACGGTGCACCACGTCCACCTGCACGTGCTCGGCGGTCGCGACCTGCGCTGGCCGCCCGGCTGACCCCATCGGGTCGAGCGCGGTTCCTGGGTGACGG
The DNA here is from genome assembly GCF_041028285.1 of Modestobacter versicolor. Lineage (GTDB taxonomy): Bacteria > Actinomycetota > Actinomycetes > Mycobacteriales > Geodermatophilaceae > Modestobacter > Modestobacter versicolor_A. The sequence continues at coordinate 690,311 of NZ_JABGDB010000001.1, forward strand.
GCGCGGGTAGACTCGCCGAGGTCACAGCCCCGTCGCAGGAAGGCAGGGTCGAGCGTCTTTGCCCGACACCTCACCAGACGCCGTCCCGGAGACCATCGCGTCCTCCCGTGAGCTGTCCGCGCGTGCCGCGGCAGCCGGCGTCCCGGACGGTCCGGCCAGCGCGGCCGCCGTCCGCACCTCCATCACCGTCCCCGACTCCGTCTCGATGGTGGCCCTGCTGGGCTCCGGGGACGAGCTCCTCCGCCTCGTCGAGCAGGAGCTGACCGCCGACGTCCACGTGCGGGGCAACGAGATCGCGATCACCGGCCAGCCGGGCGACAACGCCTTCGCCGTCCGGGTGTTCGACGAGCTGATCGCGCTGCTGGCCACCGGCCAGACGCTGCGCCCGGACTCGGTGCGCCGGGTCGTCGCGATGCTGCGGGCCGGTGGCTCCGAGCGCCCGGCCGACGTGCTCAGCCTGGACATCATCAGCCGGCGGGGCCGCACCATCCGGCCCAAGACGCTGAACCAGAAGCGCTACGTCGACGCCATCGACACCCACAGCGTCGTCTTCGGCATCGGCCCGGCCGGCACCGGGAAGACCTACCTGGCGATGGCCAAGGCCGTGCAGGCGCTGCAGACCAAGCAGGTCAACCGGATCATCCTGACCCGGCCCGCGGTCGAGGCCGGCGAGCGGCTGGGCTTCCTGCCCGGTTCGCTGTCGGACAAGATCGACCCCTACCTGCGGCCGCTGTACGACGCGCTGCACGACATGGTCGACCCCGAGTCGATCCCGCGGCTGATGGCCGCCGGCACCATCGAGGTCGCCCCGCTGGCCTACATGCGCGGGCGCACGCTCAACGACGCGTTCGTCATCCTCGACGAGGCGCAGAACACCACCGCCGAGCAGATGAAGATGTTCCTGACCCGGCTGGGCTTCGGCTCGAAGATGGTCGTCACCGGCGACGTCACCCAGGTGGACCTGCCCGGCGGCGCCCAGAGCGGGCTGCGCATCGTGCGGGAGATCCTCGAGGGCATCGACGACGTCCACTTCTCCCTGCTCACCAGCACCGACGTCGTCCGGCACCGGCTGGTCGGCGACATCGTCGACGCCTACGAGCGCTGGGACGCCAGCCGGCAGCCCGCACCCACGGGCCCGGCCCGGGCCACCCGGCCCGCCCGCAGCCCTCGCCAGCAGGGGAGCTGATCGGCGTGCCCGTCGAGGTCGCCAACGAGTCCGAGATCGCCGTCGACGAGACCGCGCTGGCCGGGGTCTGCCGGTACGTGCTCGACGCCATGGAGGTCAGCCCGCTCGCCGAGCTGTCCGTGCTGTGCGTGGACGTCGACTACATGGCCACCCTGCACGAGCGGTGGATGGGCGAGAAGGGCCCCACCGACGTGCTCGCCTTCCCGATGGACGAGCTGGACACCGCCCGCCCCGACGACCCGGACCCCGGTCCGGCGCTGCTCGGTGACGTGGTGCTCTGCCCGGCCGTCGCCGTCCGCCAGGCCCGCGCCGCCGGCCACTCGATGGCCGACGAGCTGCTCCTGCTCGCCACCCACGGCGTGCTCCACCTGCTCGGCTACGACCACATGGAGCCCGACGAGGAGAAGGAGATGTTCGGCCTGCAGTCCACGCTGCTGGAGGGCTGGCGCTCCGTCCCCCGTGAACCGGTCACCGGCGAACCGAAGGAGCCGGAGCAGCGATGAGCGCGACCGCGATCGTCCTGCTGGTGATCGCCGTCGTCCTGGTGCTGGTCGCGGGTGTCTTCGCGATGCTCGACGCCGCACTGCAGCGGCTGAGCAAGGCCCGCGTCGACGAGCTCCGCCGCGACGGGGCCAAGCGCGCCGCTTCGCTGGCCGTGGTCATGGAGGAGCGCGCGCGGCACGTCGCGCTGCTGCTGCTGCTCCGGATCGCCTGCGAGACCGCGGCAACCGTGCTGGTCGCCCTGGTCGTCTACCGGCTCGTCGACGGGCTGCCGGTCGCCGCGCTCACCGCGATCGCGGTCATGACGGTGGTCAGCTACGTGCTGATCGGCGTCGGCCCGCGCACCCTGGGCCGGCAGCACGCCTACCCGATCGCGCTGTCGGCGGCCCCGCTGATCCGGCTGCTGGGCCGGGTCCTCGGGCCGATCGCCACGCTGCTGATCCTCATCGGCAACGCCATCACCCCCGGCCGCGGCTACCGCGACGGCCCGTTCAGCAGCGAGGTCGAGCTCCGCGAGCTGGTCGACATGGCCGAGGAGCGCGGCGTCGTCGAGGCCGGCGAGCGCAACATGATCCACGGCGTCTTCGAGCTCGGCGACACCATCGCCCGCGAGGTGATGGTGCCCCGCCCCGACGTCGTCTGGATCGAGCGCGGCAAGACGCTGCGCCAGGCGCTGGCGCTCTGCCTGCGCAGCGGGTTCAGCCGGCTGCCGGTGATCGGCGACAACGTCGACGACATCATCGGCGTGGTCTTCATGAAGGACCTGGTCCGCCGGTCCCAGGGCTCCTCGGACTCGCGGGCCAGCGAGCCTCGGGTCGAGGACCTGCTCCGCCCGGCCACCTTCGTGCCCGAGTCCAAGCCGGTCGACGAGCTGCTGCGCGAGATGCAGGCCTCGCGCACCCACATGGCCGTCGTCGTCGACGAGTACGGCGGCTTCGCCGGGCTGGTCACGATCGAGGACATCCTCGAGGAGATCGTCGGCGAGATCGACGACGAGCACGACACCGTGCAGCGCCCGCCGGTCGAGGAGCTGGAGGACGGCTCGGTGCGGATCACCGCCCGGCTGCCGGTCGAGGACCTCGCCGACCTGTTCAAGGTCGAGCTGCCCGAGGACGACGGCGTCGAGACCGTCGGCGGGCTGCTCGCCCGCGAGCTGGGCGTGGTGCCCATCGAGGGCTCCGAGGCCGTGGTCGGCGGGCTGCGGCTGGTCGCGGAGAGCACCGGCGGCCGGCGCAACCAGATCGACACGATCCTGGTCTCCCGGGTGTCCGACGAGCACCGGGACGACGAGGCGGCCGAGGACACCGCCCGCCAGCCCGAGCCCGCCACCGTGGAAGGCTGAGGGAGGACCCTCCCGCCCCCCACCGCTCGCGACCTCGCGGCGGGCCCCTGCGGCAGGGCCGGACCGACGGACAGGAGAGTGACCCGGTGACCGAGCTGGACCCCGAGGACGCCAAGCTCGTCACCCTGGCCCGGTCGGCGCGCGGCCGGACCGGGGCCGCCGAGGGCGCCGCCGTCCGGGACACCGACGGGCGCACCTACCTCGCCGCGACGGTGGCGCTGCCCTCGCTGCAGCTGTCCGCCCTGCAGGCGGCCGTCGCCGCCGCGGTGTCCAGCGGGGTGACCGGCCTGGAGGCGGCGGCCGTGGTCAGCGCCGCAGACGCCGTGGAGGAGGCCGGGCTGGCCGCCGTGCACGACCTGACCGCGACCGCCCCCGTGCTGCTCGCCGGGCCGGACGGCGAGGTCCGCAGCCGGGTCTGACCGGTACGGCGGCCACGCGTCGCCGAGGTCAACGTGCATCGAAGGGTGTAGGACCGCTACACCCTTCGGGGGGCGCCCAGGGCGGGGGTCGTGAGCAAGGCTGACCATCGTGCCCGTCGCCCAGCGAACACCATGGCGGGTCGCGCGGCTGCTGTGGGCCGAGACGCGCCCGGTCGTGCAGACGATCTTCGCCGTCCGCTACTGGGTGGGCGCCGTGGTGGTGCTGGCCGCCGACGGCGCGTTCGGGCCCGCGACGGTCCTGGGTGCGGCCGGCTGGCTGCTGCTCACCATGAGCACCTACCTGGTCAACGGCGTCTCCGACCTCACCGCCGACCGCGCCAACGGCTCGACCCGGCCGCTGGCCCAGGGCCTGGTCGGCGCGTCGGGTGCGGTCCGGGTGGCGTGGGCGCTGGCCGTCGGCGGGCTGGTGCTCACCGCGCTGACCGGCACCGTCGCGCTCGTGCTCTGCGCGGTGGCGATGGGGGTGCTGGGCTGGGCGTACAGCGTCGGGCCGCGCCCGTTGAAGTGCTCGGTGGGCGGCACCGCGCTCGCCTCGGCCGGGGGTGGGCTGCTCACCTACCTGGCGGGTGCTGCGGCCGCCGGCGCCGCACCGGCCGCGCCGCACCTCGCCGTCTTCGTGCTGCTGGCCCTGTGGATGGCGGTGGCCGGCGCGACCAAGGACCTCGGTGACCGGGCCGGTGACCAGGCGGCCGGGCGCCGCACGCTGCCGGTCGTGGCCGGGCACCGGGCCGCCACCCAGCTGATCGCCGCCGGGTGCCTGCTGCTGGGCCTGGTCACCGTGGTGGTCGCCGACACCTGGCCCGAGGTGCTGCTGCCCGCCCTGGTGCTCGGCGCCGGCGCCGTGGTCGTGGCGGTGCTCGCTGTCCGCTCCGCGGAGGACGCGCCGCGGGCGGCGGTGCGGCGGCCCTATCGTGCGTTCATGGTCACCCAGTACGCGGTCAACCCGGTGCTCGTCCTGAGCGTGCTGGCCTGATGCCGGGTGCAGCCGGCACCGGGGTCGACGCCGCCGTCGACGCCGCCGTCGACGCGGCCGCCGTCGCCGACTTCGTCGCCGAGGTGAGCGTGGTCGCCCCGCGGCTGGCGTCGGACGCCGTCCGGCTGGAGCAGCTGGGCGGCCGGGCCGGCGCCGTCCTGCAGGTGGTGCACGCCCGGCTGCGCGGCACGCCGCTGCCCGAGGCGCCCGCCGGCACCGGTGACGTCGGCGCCGCCCGGGCGCGCACCGGCGTCCACCCGTCGGAGTCGCTGCGGGCCGCCGGCGTGCTGTTCCGGCGGTCGCTGCCCCGGCTCGTCGCGCACCACCCCGAGCTCCCGGCCGAGCAGGTGGCGCTGGTGCTGCACGAGGTGATCGACGAGCTGGTCGTGCCGGCCGCGGTCACCTACGTCGACGTCCTGCTGGCCAGGATCAGCGACGCCAACCGCGACGAGCGGCGCCGGGTGGCCCGCGACCTGCACGACCACACCAGCCACGGCATCGGCGCCGCCATCCAGGGCATCGACCTGGTGCTGCACCTGCTCGACGCCGGCCGCGACCCCGACGTCGCCCGGCTGGAGGCCACCCGGCGGGTCCTGCTGGACACCCTCAACGGCGTGCGCGACATGGCCACCCGGCTGCGCGACGTGGTGGGGGAGCGCAGCCTCGCCCAGGCGCTGCACGAGTACCTGGCCTTCACCGCGCCGGTGGGGCTGGACGTCACGCTCACCGAGGACGGCGAGGCTGCCCAGCCGCTGCCCGCCCACGTCAAGGAGGAGAGCTACCTGATCGTGCGCGAGGCGGTGCGCAACTCACTGCTGCACGGCGAGGGCGCCACCCGGCTGGACGTCGCCGTGCTGGTCGCCGACGGGCACCTGCAGGCGACGGTCGACGACGACGGCCGCGGCTTCGACCCGCTCGTCGTCGACACCACCCGCACGGTCGGGCTGGCCTCGCTGCGGGAACGCGCCGAGGGCCTGGGCGGCAGCGTCGTGCTGCAGACCGGGCCCGGCGGCGTGCGGGTGCACCTCACCGTGCCGCTGACGTCGGCGGCGGCGTGACCGGGTCCCGGCAGCCGCTGCAGGTGCTGCTCGTCGACGACCACCGGCTGTTCCGGGAGAGCCTGGGCGCGCTGCTCGGCGTGCACGAGGGCATCGAGGTGGTGGCCGAGGCGTCCAACGGCGAGGAGGCGGTGCGGCTGGCCCGCCAGCACCGCCCGGACGTCGTGCTGCTGGACGTCGAGATGCCCGGCCAGTCGGTGCTGACGTCGCTGGTCGAGATCCGCAGCGCGTCGCCGACGACCCGGATCGTGGTGCTGACCATGCACGAGAACACGACGCTGGCCCGCCAGCTGCTGCTGCGCGGCGCCTCGGCCTACCTGATCAAGACGATCGGGCACCACGAGCTGGTGGCTGCGATCCGGGCGACCGCCGAGCGGGGCACCGACATGGTCACCCTGTCCGTCTCCCGCGGTGGGCTGGCCGGTCTGGCCGCCTCGGGTGCGCCGGTGCTGTCCGACCGCGAGCTGGAGGTGCTGGCGCTGGTGTCCCGGGCGCACAGCAACGCCAGCATCGCCCAGGAGCTGCGGATCAGCGAGGGCACCGTCAAGCGGCACCTGAGCAACATCAACACCAAGCTCGGGGCGACCTCCCGGCTGGACGCCGTCCGCCGCGCCACCCGCGCCCGGCTGCTGACGCCGGGTCTGCTGGAGGACTGAAAGGACCTCGTCCTCCCCACCCTTCGCGAGCTCAGGGCGGTGCCCTGGACGAGGCCGTCAGGGCAAGGGCAGCGGCCGGCCCAGGGCGTCGGCGACGGCGGCCGGGTCGCGCACCCAGACGGTGAACGCCTTCTCGGTGAGCCCGTCGAGGTCCAGGTGCCGCACGCTCAGCAGCCGCCGGCCCGGCCACCAGCCGCCGCGGCTGCGCGCCTTCGGCCAGCCGGCCGGCGGGCGCCCCTCGACGACCTCGGCCACCAGCACCAGCGGGACGACGCGGAAGGACGACGTCTGCCGCAGCCCGGCGATGTCGCTGGACACGGCGTGGTCGCTGATCGTGAACCGCGCGGTCGCCCCGAGGACGACGACCAGGCCAAGCCCGATGGCCAGCGGCAGCTCGCCGGTCACCGCAGCGCGGCCGTCGCGCCAGCCGAGGAACGCCAGCCAGGCGACGACGGCCAGCACGGTCGCCGCGACCACCCAGGGCCGCGCCGGGTCGTACTGCCAGTAGCGCAGCGGCCGCGGCGTCACCGTGACGTACCGCTTGGGGCCGCGGGCGGCGAAGTAGCCGTAGCTGGTGACCTGGTTGACGTGCCGCTCGCGGTCGACCGCCGCGCGGACGACCAGCGGCTCACCGTTCTCGCGTCGGGACCGGGGAGGCATGCCGCCATCGTCCCAGGTGCCGCGGGCCGGTCCGGCGGTGCTGTCGGTGCCGGGTGGGAGACTGGACGGCGTGACCACTCCCGATCAGCCGTCGTACCGCAGCGGCTTCGCTGCCCTGGTCGGGCGCCCCAACGCCGGCAAGACCACCCTGACCAACGCGATGGTCGGCGAGAAGGTCGGCATCGTCAGCAACCGGCCGCAGACCACCCGGCACGCCATCCGCGGGGTGGTGCACCGCCCGGCCGGGCAGCTCGTGCTCGTCGACACCCCCGGGCTGCACAAGCCGAAGAGCCTGCTCGGCCAGCGGCTCAACGACGTCGTCCGGGACACGCTGAGCGACGTCGACGTCATCGTGTTCTGCATCCCCGCCGACCAGCCGGTGGGCGCCGGTGACGCGTTCATCGCCCGGCAGCTGAAGGCGGTCTCCACCCCGGTCGTCGTGGTGGTCACCAAGACCGACGCGGCGAGCAAGAAGGCGATCACCGAGCAGCTGGTGGCCGCCAGCGGGCTGGTCGAGGCGCGCGAGGTCGTGCCGGTCAGCGCGGTGTCCGGCGACCAGGTCGGTCTGCTCGAGGAGCTGCTGATCGGGATGCTGCCCGAGGGGCCGCCGATGTACCCCGACGAGCAGACCACCGACGAGGACGTCGAGCGGCAGATCGCCGAGCTGGTGCGGGAGGCGGCGCTGGAGAAGGTCCGCCAGGAGGTGCCGCACTCGCTGGCGGTCACCGTCGAGGAGATCAACCGCAAGCCCGACCCGCGCGACCCCGCGGCCGTCTTCACCGAGGTGCACGCACTGCTGCACGTCGAGCGGGCCAGCCAGAAGCCGATGCTGCTGGGCAAGGGCGGTGCGACGATCAAGGCGATCGGCAGCGAGGCCCGGGTCGGGCTGGAGACGCTGCTGGGCGGCCGGGTGCACCTGGCCCTGCACGTGACGGTGCTCGGCGAGTGGCAGGACGACCCGAAGAAGCTGCACCGGCTTGGCTACTGAGGTGGCGGGTCGGTGAGCACCACACCGCAGTCCCTGTACCGGGACGAGGGCATCGTGCTGCGCACCCAGAAGCTCGGCGAGGCCGATCGGATCATCACCGTGCTCACCCGCCGCACCGGCAAGGTGCGGGCGGTGGCGAAGGGCGTGCGGCGCACCAAGAGCAAGTTCGGCGCCCGGCTCGAGCCGTTCAGCCACGTCGACCTGCAGCTGTACACCGGCCGCAACCTCGACATCGTCAGCCAGGCCGAGTCGATCCGGCCCTACGGCAACGAGATCGTCGGCGACTACCGGGCCTACACGGCCGGCACCGCGGTGCTGGAGACGGCCGACCGGCTGACGGCGGAGGAGAAGGAGCCGTCGCTGCGGATGTTCCTGCTCGTCGTCGGCGCGCTGCGCACCCTGGCCGAGGGCGAGAAGCCGGCGCCGCTGGTGCTCGACGCGTTCCTGCTGCGGGCGATGTCGGTGGCCGGCTGGGAGCCGGCGCTGGGCGACTGCGCCCGCTGCGGCGAGGCCGGTCCGCACCGGCACTTCTCCGTGCCGGCCGGGGGCACGGTCTGCCCGTCCTGCCGGCCCACCGGTTCGGCGATGCCGAGCCCGGTCACCGTGGAACTGATGGAGGCGCTGTTGTCCGGCGACTGGACCCGGGCCGTGGCCAGCCAGGGGATCAACCGGCGGGAGGGCAGCGGCCTGGTCGCGGCCCTGCTGCAGTGGCACCTGGAGCGCGGCCTGCGGTCGCTGCCGCTGGTGGACCGCACGTGAGCAGACACGCCAGGCGCGAGGTGCGGGCGCCGTCCCCGCACCCCTCGGGTGCCCGGCCGCCGGAGCTGCCGGTGGACAAGGTGCCGCACCACGTGGCGATCGTGATGGACGGCAACGGCCGCTGGGCCTCTTCTCGCGGGCTGCCGCGCACCGCCGGGCACGAGGCGGGGGAGGCCTCGCTGTTCGACTGCGTCGAGGGGGCCATCGAGCTGGGCATCGGGGCCATCAGCGCCTACGCGTTCTCCACCGAGAACTGGCGGCGCAGCCCCGACGAGGTCCGCTTCCTGATGGGCTTCAACCGCGACGTGATCCGCCGCCGGCGCGACGAGATGCACGAGCTCGGGGTCCGGGTGCGCTGGGCCGGGCGCCGTCCGAGGCTCTGGCGCAGCGTCATCAAGGAGCTCGAGGTCGCCGAGGAGCTGACCCGGGACAACGACGTGCTGACCCTGACGATGTGCGTCAACTACGGCGGCCGGGCCGAGATCGCCGACGCCGCAGCCGCCATCGCCCGCGAGGTGGCCGCCGGCCGGCTGGACCCGGCGAAGGTCGACGAGAAGACCGTCGCCCGGTTCCTCGACGAGCCGGACATGCCCGACGTCGACCTGTTCGTCCGCAGCTCGGGGGAGAACCGGACCAGCAACTTCCTGCTCTGGCAGTCCGCCTACGCCGAGCTGGTCTTCCTGGACACGCTGTGGCCGGACTTCGACCGCCGGCACCTGTGGCAGGCCGTCGAGGAGTACGCCAGCCGGCAGCGCCGCTTCGGCTCGGCCTGAGGGCGCCGGTGTTCGCCGTCACCCGGTTGCGGGTCCCTGCCGACGACGTCCCCGCCGTCACCGCGGCGGTCGGGGTGCTGCTCGACGCGCTCGCCGCCCGCCCCGGCTTCCGCACCGGTGAGCTCGGCCGGGCCGCCGACGACCCGGAGCTGCTCGCGCTGTGCACCATCTGGGACGGCGTGGGCGCCTACCGCCGGGCGCTGTCGGCCGCCGAGGTGAAGATCGCCGGGGCGCCCGTGTGGCTGCACGCCCTCGACGAGCCCGGCGTCTACCTCACCGACTGACTCACACCCACGGCACCGAGCTCGGCTGGCCGACCAGCAGCTCGTAGCGGACGTCGAGCACGAAGCCGTGGCCGTCGCCGCCGGTCACGTGCACCTCGTGCGGGCCCGGCGGCAGCGCGGGGACGAGCTTCCACAGCCCGGACGTCGTCATGGGCACCGGCTTCGTGCGCCCGGTCATCGGGTTGAGCCGGGCGCCGGAGACCAGGAACGGCACCGGCGTGGCAATCCAGTCGGGCTCCGCCGGGACGCCGTCCACCGCGATCGAGCCGTGCGCGCCGGGCATCGGCTCCGGCGGTCCGGCCGGCTTCTTCTCGAAGGTGCAGAACGCCGGCACGAACAGGTCGCGACCGGCCGGCACCACGCACCGGCGGGTCAGCCGCTCGCCGTAGGACCCGGCCAGGAAGAACACGTCGGTCGGCTGGTTGGCCGCGGCGTTCTCGCCGGTCTCGTCGGCGATCGGGTTCAGGTCGACCCGGGCGGCGGCGACCCACTGCACCCAGCGCGCGGCCAGGCCCTCGGGTGAGCTCGGGTGGAAGGGCAGCGGCGCGACCTCGGCGGGCCGGCGGGTCAGGAACGGCATGCCGGGATCCTCACCTCGCCGGGGCGGCCACCCGGGCCCGGCACGCTGTGCGGATCCGCCGACGTCGACGCGCACAGCTGTGCGATGTCGACCACCGGTCAGGGCAGCTCGAAGCGGGACACCAGCCCGCGCAGCTCGTCGGTGATCGACGACAGCGCGGCCGCCGTCTCGCGGGTCGACTCGGTGGAGCGGGCCGTGGAGCGCGCCGCCTCGGTCACCGAGCGCACGTCGGAGCGGACGCCGTCGGTGCCGCTGGCGGCCTCGGCGACGTTGCGGCTCATCTCCGCGGTTGTCGCGCTCTGCTCCTCCACCGCCGAGGCGATGGTCTGCTGGAAGTCGTTCACCTGGGCCACGACGGCCGCGATCTCGGCGATGGACGACGCGGCGCCGGCGGTGTCGGCCTGGATCGCCTCGACCCGCCGGACGATGTCCTCGGTGGCCCGCTGGGTCTCGGCCGCGAGCTCCTTGACCTCACCGGCGACGACGGCGAAGCCCTTTCCCGCCTCCCCGGCCCGGGCCGCCTCGATGGTGGCGTTGAGCGCGAGCAGGTTGGTCTGCTCGGCGATCGAGGTGATGACGCCGACGACGTCCCCGATCTGCCGGGAGCTCTCCCCGAGCCGGGCGACGACCGCGGTGGTCTCCTCCGCGGCGGTCACCGCCGAGGCGCCGACCCGGGCGGCCTCGGAGGTGGAGTGCGCGATCTCCCGGATCGAGGCGCCCAGCTCCTCGGCGCCGGCGGCGACGGTGGCCACGTTGCCGCTGACCGCCTCCGTGGCCTCGCTGGCGGTGGTGGCCACCGCCGTGCCGCGGGCGGCGTCCCGGGCCACGTCGTCGGCGAGCCCGCGGAGCTGGTCGGAGGCCCCGGAGAGGTCGCCGGTCCGGTCCCGGAGCGCGCCGAGCGCACCGCCCATGTTCTCCAGCGACCGGTTCACCGCGCCGGCCAGCGTGCGCAGCTCGTCGGTGCCCGACTCCGGCAGCCGGGGCCGCAGGTCGCCGTCGGCGACCAGCTCCAGCGCCTCGACGGCGCGGTCCAGCGGCCGGGTCAGCGCCCGGGCGACGAACAGCGCGATCACCGCGACGACGGCCGCGACGACGACGGCCACCAGCAGCACCGCCTTCAGCAGCGCTGACGCGGGCGCGACGGCGTCGGACAGGTCCTCGCTGAGCACCACGCCCCAGCCGTAGCCGGCGAACCCGAGCGCGCCCTGCGACGCCGACCAGCCGCGCACCTTCTCCACGTCGTCCCCGGTCCCGTCGGCGAGCTCGTCGGAGCCGTGCCCGGAGGCGCCGCCGGTCAGCGCGGTGGCCGCGGGGGAGCCGGCGCCGGCCAGGTCGAGCTGCTCGTCGGCGCCCGGCCCGACCAGGACGACGCCGTCGCTGCGCAGCATCTGGGCGGTGACGTCCAGGCCGCGGCCGGCCAGCCCGGCGACCTGCTCGTCCATGATCTGGCCGACCACCCGGGGCACCGAGGCCCAGTTGACCCACAGCCGCTGGGCGCTTCCGTCGGGGCCGTAGACCGGGGCGGCGAACACCAGGGTGGCGTCGTCCCGGCCGGTGGCGGCGCTGACCAGCGGGTCGACCTGCGGGTCCTGCACGTACGTCTGGCCGGCCGGCAGCGCGAGCGCCTGCCGGAACCACGGGTAGGCCGACAGGTCCGCGCCGGCGTAGCTGGCGGTGGCGACGGCCGCGCCGTCCCCGGTCACGCTGTTGCCGCCGACGACCCGGCCGGTGGCGTCGACGACGAGCAGCAGGTCGTAGATGACGTAGTTGCGGCTGTAGAAGTCCGCCGCGCGGGCCACCGTGGCCGGGTCGGCCGCGGCGTCGGGGTTGAAGGCGAAGGCCTGCACGTCGCCGTAGCGCTCGAAGAGGTTCCGGTCGATCTTGTCGATCGTGGAGCGCGCCTCGCTCTGCAGCAGCTCACCGGAGTTGGTGACCCAGTCGCCCTCGCTGCGCTGCCAGGCGAAGACGCCGAGGCCGGCGAGCGGGACGGTGGAGCAGGCGAGGACCACCAGCACGAGCAGCACGCGCAGCGAGCGCAACCGCAGGACGGTGGTGAGGCGGTGGCCGGTCATCGTCGGACCTCTCGGGACGACACCCCGCACGGTTCCGGGTCGTGGGCGCGGGTCTGCGCCTGGTTCATCGGCAGTCGGCGACTGTCCCGTGAGCCGAAAGCGAGCTGACCTGGACTTTCAGGCGGAGAACCGGTCGGTCCCGATCCGTTCGACTCGGCCGGGCGGCTGCGACTCGACGGCCAGGACGGCGTAAGGACGCCGGTCGCCCTCCCCGGCCCGGTGCACCCGCTCGACCTCCGCGAAGCCGGCCGCGGTCAGCCGGCGGGCGAGCTCGTCGGCCGGCCACCGGTGCGCCTCGACGACGCGGTGGGCGAAGGGTTCGCAGGTGGGGCCGTCGAAGAACCCGAGCACCAGCGCGCCGCCGGGGGCCAGGACCCGGCGCAGCCCGGCGAGGACGTCGTCCAGCCGGTCGGGGTGGAGGTGGATGAGGGAGAACCAGGCCAGCACGCCGGCCACCGAGCCGTCCGCGCGGTCCAGCTCGGTGAGCGATCCGACCTCGAACGGCACGTCCGGGTGCGACCGCCGGGCGTGCGCGACGAACTCGGGCACCAGGTCGATGCCCGTGACGTCGGCACCCGCGCCGGCCAGGAAGCCGCTGAGGTGCCCGGGCCCGCAGCCGAGGTCGAGCACCGGACCGGTCAGCCGGCCCAGGTGGGCGTCGATCAGCCGCAGGTCGTCCGGGTGCACGCTCGCCACGGACCCGAACAGCTCGATGTACCGGTCCGCCAGGGCGGCGTAGGCCCGCCCGACCGGCTGGTCCGTCGGGTGCTCGGCCGTCATGGCGGCGGACCCTACGCAGCCGGTGGCCGGTGGCCGGTGGCCGGTGGCCGGTGGTGCAGTCAGACCTGGCCGGTCTCCTCGCGCAGTTCCTCCGCCCGGCGCTCGAACTGGGTGGCTGCGGTGCCCAGCACCTGCTCCACGCCCCCGGTCCGTTCCGCTGCCCGGGCCACCTCGATCTCCAGCTCGGCGAGCCCGCGGTCCAGGTCGGCGGTGTAGGCCGACCACGCGGCCGCGTCGGCAGCCTGGCAGTCCTGGTGCAGTCGCCGCAGCCGGTCGCGCAGCGGGGCGAGGACGCCGCGGACCGTGGTGGCGTGCGCGGGGTGGTCGCGGCAGAGGGCAGCGGTCGCCCGGGCCAGCTGCTGGTCGACGACCGCGGGGCGGGAGGCGGTCGTGCCGGGTGCGGAGGCGGTCACGAGAGCACGGTAGGGACGCCGTGGCGCCGCGCTCCACCGGCGCCCGGTGAACACCCGGTGTCAGGTCGGGGAGGAGGGCCGACTGGAGCTTCGCCCCTGACGACTACCGTCATGGGGTCACTCGCCGACCGCCAGCCGGATGGAGCCCCCGTGCCCAGCGACACCGCCCCTGCCCGCACCGCCGACCCCGCTCGCCTCGAGAAGGTGGTCAACCTCTGCAAGCGCCGGGGGTTCGTCTTCCCCTCCGGTGAGATCTACGGCGGCACCCGTTCGGCCTGGGACTACGGCCCGCTCGGCGTCGAGCTCAAGGACAACATCAAGAAGCAGTGGTGGCGCACCGTCGTCCAGGGCCGGGACGACGTCGTCGGCCTGGACTCCTCGGTGATCCTGCCCCGCCAGGTGTGGGTCGCGTCCGGCCACGTCGGGGTCTTCACCGACCCGCTGACGGAGTGCCAGAACTGCCACAAGCGGTTCCGCGCGGACCACCTCGAAGAGGAGTTCGAGGAGAAGAAGGGCCGCGCCCCGGAGAACGGGCTGGCCGACATCACCTGCCCGAACTGCGGCGTCAAGGGCCAGTGGACCGAGCCCCGCGACTTCAACATGATGCTGAAGACCCACCTCGGCCCGATCGAGGACGAGTCCGGCCTGCACTACCTGCGCCCGGAGACCGCGCAGGGCATCTTCGTCAGCTTCGCCAACGTGATGGGTGCGGCCCGGAAGAAGCCGCCGTTCGGCATCGGCCAGATCGGCAAGTCCTTCCGCAACGAGATCACCCCGGGCAACTTCATCTTCCGCACCCGCGAGTTCGAGCAGATGGAGATGGAGTTCTTCGTCCAGCCCGGCACGGACGAGGAGTGGCACCAGTACTGGATCGACGAGCGCACCCGCTGGTACACCGACCTGGGCATCTCGGCGGACAACCTGCGGCACTACGAGCACCCGAAGGAGAAGCTGTCCCACTACTCGACGCGCACCGTCGACATCGAGTACCGGTTCGGCTTCCAGGGCTCGGAGTGGGGTGAGCTGGAGGGCATCGCCAACCGCACCGACTTCGACCTGAAGACGCACTCGGAGCACTCCGGCACTGACCTGTCCTACTTCGACCAGGCCACCAACGAGCGCTGGACGCCGTACGTCATCGAGCCGGCGGCCGGCCTGACCCGCTCGCTGATGGCGTTCCTCGTGGAGGCCTACACCGAGGACGAGGCGCCGAACGCCAAGGGCGGCGTGGACACCCGCACGGTGCTCCGGCTGGACCACCGGCTCGCGCCGGTGAAGGCCGCCGTGCTGCCGCTGTCGCGGAACGCCGACCTCTCGCCCAAGGCCCGGGACCTCGCCGCCGCGCTGCGCAAGAACTGGAACGTCGACTTCGACGACGCCGGTGCGATCGGCCGCCGCTACCGCCGCCAGGACGAGGTCGGCACGCCGTTCTGCCTCACCGTCGACTTCGACACCCTGGACGACGACGCGGTGACCGTGCGGGAGCGCGACAGCATGACGCAGGAGCGGGTCGCCCTGGACCAGGTCGTCTCCTACCTCGCCGCCCGCCTCCCCGGCTGCTGACCCCGGGGGTGCTGCTCCCGTCGTCCGGCGCGGGCGGTGGCGCCTGACAGGTGACCCGGCGGTGCTTGTGCTCTGCTCACCATGGTGAGCAGAGCACAAGCGCGCGAACACCCTGGTTGCCTGCTGAGGTTGCCCCCGGGTCGACCCGGGGGCCTCGCTCGGCCGTGAGCCCGGGCACACAGCGCGGGCACCTACCCTGGGGACCGTGACCAGCACCCTCGAGCGCGCGACGGCGCTGCCGCCGCTGCAGCTCGGCGGGCTCACCGTCGACCCGGCCGTCGTGCTCGCGCCGATGGCCGGCATCACCAACCCGGCGTTCCGCACGCTGTGCCGCGAGTTCGGTGCCGGCCTGTACGTCTGCGAGATGATCACCACCCGCGCGCTGGTCGAGCGGAACGTGAAGACGCTGCACATGGTCAAGGCCGCGCCGGGTGAGGCCGACGCGTTCTCCGTCCAGCTCTACGGCGTCGACCCGGCCACGGTCGGCCGCGCGGTGGAGATGCTGGTCGACGAGCAGGTCGCCGGCACCCGCCCGGCGCACATCGACCTCAACTTCGGCTGCCCGGTGCCCAAGGTGACCCGCAAAGGCGGCGGCTCGGCCCTGCCCTGGCGGCGGGTGCTGTTCGGCAACATCGTCCGCGCGGCGGTGCGTGCCGCCGGCGACGTCCCGGTGACGGTCAAGACCCGCATCGGGATCGACGCCGACCACGTCACCTACCTCGAGGCCGGCCGGATCGCCGAGGACGAGGGCGCCGCGGGGATCACCCTGCACGGGCGCACCGCCGACCAGCTCTACAGCGGCACCGCCGACTGGACGCACATCGCGCGGCTGGTGGAGACCGTCGACATCCCGGTGCTCGGCAACGGAGACCTGTGGGAGGCCGACGACGCGCTGCGGATGGTGGCCGAGACCGGCTGCGCCGGCGTCGTGGTCGGCCGCGGCTGCCTGGGCCGGCCGTGGCTGTTCGGCGACCTCGCCGCGGCCTTCGCCGGGTCGACCCAGCGCACGATGCCCAGCTTCCGCGAGGTCGCCGCGATCATGCACCGGCACGCCACCCTGCTGGCCGCCGACCACGGCGAGCAGCACGGCTGCGCCGACTTCCGCAAGCACGTCGCCTGGTACCTCAAGGGCTTCTCGGTCGGGTCCGAGGTGCGCCGGGCGCTGGCGATGGTCTCCGCGCTCGACGAGCTGGCCGAGCTGCTCGACCGGATCCCCGACCAGCCCTACCCGGAGGCGGTGCTCGGCGAGCCGCGCGGGCGCACCACCCCGCCGCGGCCGGTGGCACTGCCCGACGGCTGGCTGGCCGACCGGGACGACCCGCGCCCCCCTGCGGGCGCCGAGCTCCTGGTGGGTGGCGGATGAGCGCTCCGCAAGGTCCGTTCCTCTACGACGACGACCCGATGCCGCTGCACACCGGGGAGGCGCGCAACCGCAACGGGACGCTGATCGCGCTGCTCAGCGCCACGGTGCTGGTGGCGGTGTTGATGGTCGGCGGCATGGTGCTGTTCAAGGGCAGCGCGGGCGACCAGGCCGAGGAGGTCGCCGGGGTCTTCACCGCGGCGCTGGCGGCTGACGACATCGAGACGGCCTACGGCCTGATCTGCGACACCGAGCGAGCCCGGATCACCCCCGACGAGCTGGCCGACGAGTACCTGCTGCCCGGCACCCCGGAGGTCACCGGCTCCCGCGGCGAGCGGGTCGACGGCGAGCCGGTGCGGCACGTGCAGGTGCGCTGGGAGGGCGCCGGCGGCACCCGCACCAGCGAGCTCACCGTCGTCCCCGAGGGCGGCACCAAGGTGTGCGGCACCGCAGCTGAGGGCTGACCGGCCCGCCGTCCCCAGGGGGCACACCGGCGTCGGCAGGGCGTGGTACCCATGACGCGTGGGATCGTGGGCGGGGCGGCTGGTCGCCCGGGCGGTGGGGGCGGCGCTGACCGCGGTGCTGCTGCTCGTCGCGTCGACCGCACTGGCCATCTGGTGGACCGCGCGGCAGGACGCCCGCCCCGCCTCCGACGCGATCGTCGTCCTCGGGTCCGCGCAGTACAACGGCGTCCCGTCGTCGATCTTCGAGGCCCGGCTGGAACACGCGATGGAGCTGTTCGAGGAGGGCGTCGCCCCGGTGGTGGTCACCGTGGGCGGCCGCGCGGAGGGCGACGAGTTCAGCGAGGCGCAGGCGGGCCGGCAGTACCTGGCCGACGCCGGGATGCCCGACGACGCGCTGCTGGCCGTCGAGGAGGGCGTGGACACCCTGGAGAGCATGCGGGCGGTCGCGGCCGAGTTCGACGGCCGCGGCTGGTCGAGCGCCGTCCTGGTCACCGACCCGTGGCACGCGCTGCGCGCCGAGCGGATGGCCGAGGACTCCGGGCTGGAGGCGACCAGCTCGCCCACCCGGCAGGGGCCGGCCGTGCAGACCCGGGCCACCCAGTTCCGCTACATCCTGCGGGAGACCGCCGCGTACCTGCTCTACCGCGCGACCGGCGAGAGCGTCGCCGGCGCACCGGGCATCGGCTGAGGAAGGGCATCGTGCTGGAGCTGGGCAAGAACGGGTCGCACGACGTCGGGAAGGGCACCCTGCCGGTGCTCTCCGGGGACGCCGTGGTCGCCACCCTGCGCGCCTCGTCGTGGAAGGAGGCCGCCACCGCCGACGTCCAGGGCCGGTCGTGGGAGTTCCGCCGCGCCGGCAGCCGGGAGCTGACCGCCCGCTGGACGGTCGACCCGGAGGACGCCGTCCGGCTGCGGGCGCGGCAGCTGTCGATGTGGAAGGGCACCTGGGCGGTCGAGCTCGACGGCACCCCGGTGGAGGTCGTCAGCACCTCCTGGTGGAAGCACACCCACCGGTACACCGCGCAGGGCCGGACGCTGGCGGAGAGCGGCTCGACCGGCGGCTGGTCGCCGCGGCCGACGCTCGAGCCGGCGGCCGGGCTGTCGCTGGACCACGCCGTCTTCCTGCTCTGGTTCGAGCTGGTGCTCAGCCGGCGCAGCGCGGCCGCGGCGGCCGCCTGATGGCCGGGCGGGGCCGCATCCGGGCCGCGGACATCGCGCTGGTCCGCGAGCGGACGAAGATCGACGAGATCATCGGCGAGCACCTGCAGCTCAAGCGCGCCGGCGGCGGCAGCCTCAAGGGGCTGTGCCCGTTCCACGACGAGAAGTCGCCGTCCTTCCAGGTCACGCCTTCGCGCGGGCTCTACCATTGTTTTGGTTGTGGGGTAGGCGGCGACGTCATCCGCTTCATCCAGGAGATCGACCACCTGTCGTTCTCCGAGGCCGTCGAGCTGCTCGCCGGCCGGGCCGGGGTGGACCTCAAGTACGAGGACGACGGCGGCCGCGCCACCGCCGGTCCCGACCGGGCGCACGCCGGCCAGCGGGCCCGGCTGGTCGCCGCCAACAGCGCGGCCGCCGACTTCTACGCCGCCCAGCTGATGACGCCGGACGCCGCCCCGGCCCGCACGTTCCTCGCCGAGCGCGGCTTCGACCGGCAGGTGGCACTGGACTTCAACTGCGGCTACGCCCCGGGTGGCTGGGACACCCTCACCCGGCACCTGCGCGGGCTCGGCTACACCCAGGAGGAGCTGGTCACCGGCGGGCTGGCCAAGGAGTCCTCCCGCGGCACGCTCATCGACCGGTTCCACCGCCGGCTGATCTGGCCGATCCGCGACCTCACCGGCGACGTCATCGGCTTCGGCGCCCGCAAGCTGATGGACGACGACCCGGGCCCGAAGTACCTCAACACCCCCGAGACGCCGCTGTACAAGAAGAGCTCGGTCCTCTACGGCGTCGAGCGGGCCAAGCGGGACATCGCCCGCAACCACCAGGCCGTCGTCGTCGAGGGCTACACCGACGTGATGGCCTGCCACGTCGCCGGCGTCACCACCGCGGTCGCCTCCTGCGGTACTGCGTTCGGCCCCGAGCACATCAACGTGCTGCGCCGGCTGCTGATGGACCAGGACGAGTTCCGCGGGGAGGTCGTCTACACCTTCGACGGCGACGCGGCCGGTCAGGCGGCGGCGATGAAGTCGTTCAAGGAGGACCAGCGCTTCGTCGCGCAGACCTTCGTGGCGGTCGAGCAGGAGGGCCGCGACCCGTGCGAGCTGCGCCAGGCGCACGGCGACGCCGCCGTCCGTGACCTGATCGCCCGGCGGACGCCGCTGATCGAGTTCGTGCTGCGGACGACGCTGGAGGGCTACGACCTGGACACGGTCGAGGGCCGGGTCGCCGCGCTGGACAAGACGGCACCGCTGCTCGCCCAGATCAAGGACCACGCGCTGCGGCCGGCCTACGCCCGCCGGCTGGCCGGCCTGCTCGGGCTGCCCGACGAGACCGAGGTCGTCGCCCGGGTGCGCCAGCTGGCCGGTGGGGACGGCGGGGCGGAGCGGCCGCGATCCCGGCCGCGGATGCCGCAGCGCTCACCGGACGACGCCGCGATCGAGGTGGAGCGGGAGGCGGTGAAGGCGGCGCTGCAGTGCCCGGAGATCGCCGGGCCGCAGTTCGACGCGGTCGAGCCGAGCGCCTACACGCACCCGGACTACGCGGCGGTGGCTGCTGCGGTGGCGGCGGCCGGGGGAGCGGCGGCGGCCACGGACAGCGGGCCGGCGTGGCTGGACGAGGTGTCGGCGCACTGCGACCGGGAGTCGGCGAAGGCGATGCTCACCGCGCTGGCGGTCGAGCCGCTGCACGCGGTGGGGGAGAACGACCCGCTGTACGTCAACGCGCTGATGGCCCGGCTGCACGAGATGGCCACGGTGCGCGAGATCGCCGCGCTCAAGGGCAAGCTGCAGCGCACCAACCCGGTTGAGGCGCAGGACGAGTACATGCGCTCGTTCAAGAAGCTGATGGACCTCGAGCAGCTGGCGATCTCGCTGCGCAAGCGCGCCGCCGGCGGCCTGACGCCGTGAACCTCGTCGAGCGGGTGCGGGCCCGGTTCGCCCGGCCGCCGGAGCCGGTGCGGGCCGCGCTGGCTGCGGACCCCGACGAGCGGGTGCTCGCGTGGGGGGAGCGGGTCGACGGCGACTGGACGGTCGCGACGTCGCGCGGGCTGCGCGTCGTCCCGGCCGACGCGACCGACCCGGCCGAGCTGCCGCTGCTGCCGTGGCACGAGATCGCCACCGCCCGGTGGGCCGCCGCCGGTAGCGGCGGGACGTTCACCGTGGTGCCGCTGACCGAGGTGGAGCCCGGCGTGCAGGCGCGGCTGGCGCCGCAGCGGCACGTGCTGCGGGACGCCGGCGACCTGCCGCCGGCGCTGCGCGACCGGGTCGACCGCACGGTCGTGACCAGCCAGCGGCACCCGCTGCCCACCGGGGGAGCGGTGCTGCTGGTGGCGCGCCGGGTGCCGGGTCAGGCGGCCCGGGAGTGGACCGTGGTGTTCGACGAGGACGCCGACCGGGAGGACCCGGCCGCGCGGCAGGTGGCCCGGGAGCGGCTGGCGGCCGCCGTCGACGCCGACGACCCCAGCCACTGACCGGTCAGCGGCTGGTGCCGGTCTCGCTGCCGAGGCGGGTCTTGACCGAGCTGACGGCGGCGTCGGCACGGGCCTGGGCCAGGCCGGCGGCGCTCTGCAGACGCGGGTCGTCCTTGGCGTGGTTGTAGGCGCGACGGATCTGCTCGTAGCGCTCGCGCCCGGCCTTGGCGCCGAGGACGTAGCCAGCGCCGAAGCCGGCGATGAAGGACAGCTTGGCCACGAGGGACCTCCTGGGTTCGGACGGAGAGGCGAACGCTACCGGCCGGTCTCGGATCCGACGCGCCGAGAGCCCCCTCCTGGACGACCCGGCGGGGTGAGGTAGCCTTGACGACGCACGGGCCACGGCTCGTCGGTCCCTCGTAGCTCAATTGGCAGAGCATGCGACTGTTAATCGCAGGGTTATAGGTTCAAGTCCTATCGAGGGAGCAAGCCAAGGCCCTGACCAGCTTCAATGCCGGTCGGGGCCTCTTCTTTTGCTGCGCCGAGTCGGCGATCCCCCGGTAACCCCCCGCTTTGCTCGCCGTTAGCTGCCCAGCGTCAGCAGCTCGGCCGCACGGTCGGAAATCGTGCGACGGCTCATGTAGACGTCCTGGGTCATGCTCGCGTGCTTGTGCCCGAGGTGGTTGGCGATCTCCCGGGCCGACAAGCCCGCCAGGTCCAGTGTGGTGGCGACGGTGTGCCGGAAGGTGTGGGCGGTCGCCCACGGGTACCCGGCGGCGGTCAGCATTTCGCTGACGTCGCCGCAGGTGTTGCTGGTGTCGCGCAGGTGGCCCCGTGCAGAGGTGAACACGACGTCCCAGTCGTTGCGTGGCGCGTTCACCTGCCTGGACATGAGCCTGGCCACCAGGTCGGCGGGCAGCTTGATCGTGCGCGTGCTGGTGTCGGTCTTGCCGTCGTCCTGCACGTGGAGTCCCTTGCCCTTCTCCCGCACGACCACCGGACCGAGCTTGGCGGTCCCTTGGGCCAGGTCCAGAGCTGACCAGCGCAGCCCACACGCCTCACCGATACGTGCACCCGTACCCGCAAGGAAGGCCAGCAGGTCGGCCAGGTCGCGCCGTTGGGCGACCTTGTCGCTCGCGGCGTAGGCCAATACCGCCTCCTGCTCCTTCAGGGTGAACGTTCGCTCGGTGTCCCGGGTGCCCTTCCTCGTGGTCCGCACGGAGATGGGACCAGCCGATCGGACGGGGTTGAGGGCGATGGCATCGTGCTTAGTGGCCATGTCCAGCACACCCCGCAGAACGGTCCGGGTCATCTTGGCCGCACCGGGGCCGCTGGTCTTTGCGATCTCGGTTAGTGCCCGCTCGACACCCCCGGCGGTCACCTCCCGAACGGTCAGGTTGGCCAGGGAGGCAGGGGCCTTCTCGGTACCGATCACATGCAGGTTGCACGTGGAGGCGTAGACCTGCCTGGTGTTCACCGCGCGGTCGGAGTCAGCCAACTCGGCCAGCCACACCCGTGCGGCGTCCTTCACCTTCGTGGTCGGCTTGACGGCGGCGTGCGCCGGGGCCGGCTGGACGCGCTCGCGCAGCTTGTCGGTCAGTGCTCGGCGTGCTGCCGCCTCCGTCTTCGCCCAGCTCTCGACGTCCCGCACCTTGCCGTCCAGGTCGCGAACCTTGGCCCGTGCCCGCCATGTGTCGGCCTTCCGGGAACCCTTGGGGAGGCTGCGAGCCTTGCCGTCCTCGTCGTACTTGTGAGGAGTGGTGGCGATGTTGCCCCACTCGCCCACCTTCATCATCGGTCGCGCCACCGGTCGTCCTCTCGCCTCAGCTAGTGCGCGGGTGGGGGGTCCTCCCCGCGCTCGTGACCAGCGTAGCGGTGATAAAGGGGGATAGCTACTTGGTTAATCAACCCCGGTGGGAGTGCCTCCCGCCCCGGAACGTCCGGCCCTGTCGTCCCCACTGATGCGGTCCACAGTCACCCCGGGCGTCCCCGGGTGGCCGTGCTCGTGACCGTGCCCAGGGGGCAACCGGGAGGGTGGGGGGTTGACCCCTTCCGCCCTTACACGGGGACCGTTCCGTGATAGCAGGCGCCGAGTTGCCCGGGTTAGAAGGCCGCCGAAACCAAGCTCGCCTGCACTCCGTTGACACCGCCGCTACTGCGAGGACGCGCGTCGATGGCGACGGAGCCGCCAGTGGAGGGCTCCCAGCGGTCTGCTCCTGAACGACACGGTGACGAGGAATGCGGCAGCGTGCCGCCTACATGGGTGTGGGACCGAACTGCATCGCGTCTAGAGCGTTCTCAGTCGCTGTGGCCAACTGAGCAATTCTTCGCGCCACGGGCGATGCGTTGATAGTGCAGCGAAGACTCAAATCGCTTGCACCAACGTTTTCGTGAACGATCCGCCACCCGGCCGAAGACAGGCGGGCGGATAGCGTCTGCGCGTTCCTGCGCACGAATTTCGTCAAGCCCGTTCGCTGTTCGACGCCTGTGCGATTCCATTCGACCGACAGTTTGATCAGGTCACCCACCTCATCCGCCTGGAGAGCCAGGCTAAGTCCGGTGGGCGACGACTTCTTGGCCGTCAAGGTGTCGGCTTCCCAGGAATACCCCCCAAAGGCCCGAAGACCTGTAGCCAGTTCCTCGGTGATCAGCTCTGCCGATGCAACCGTTCGAGGGTCGTCGTTAGCGGCTCGAAGCCTTCCAATCTCACCGGCAATTTGCGACAGATCCCAACGGTCCGACTGGTGCTCTGCTGTGGCCGCGAGTACGAGTCGTGTGAAGCGGGCGGGGAGTGACTTCCACGTCACACCTGTTAACGACGACACTCCAGCCGCAACACGCTGCGGGTAGTCGGCGCGCTGCTGTTCGTTCAGCACGGGATCAACTCCGCTGCAAAGGAAGTTGAGTGTTGTGCCGATGCCGAAAGCGTCTACGGCGGCGCTACGAGTTGAGGCACCGGCCTGATGCGTCACCTGTTCCGGTGCCAAATAGCCCATGGCTGTCGAGTAGACGACCGACTTCTCGCTAGCCCCCCGATGCCAGGATAGGTCGAAGTCCAGCACGACAACGTGCCAGGTGTCGTCTGTGTAGTAGCCAGAGAGCATTACGTTGGCAGGGCGGAGGTCGCGATGCAGGATCCGATCCGGAAGAGCGTGGGCGCTTGATATCACAGCCACCAACTCCTGCGCTACGCGCAGAAGTGTCGGCCAATCATCGATATATCCGCTCTGCTTTGCCTGAAGCAGATTGGGGCCGTCCACCCAATCCATCACGACGAACGCGGGTATCTCGGACGCCTCCTTATAGAGGACCATCCCCTGCAAGCGGTGTTCCCCAATGATGCGCATAGACTGCACTCCGCGTCGGAAACTCTGGAGGAGCCCCATATCCCTGCGAATCTCCTCCAGGAGGACCTTCACGGCGACGGTGTTTCCGTCCGGGTCCGTGGCTCGATAGACCCGCCCGAAGGCACCCCGTGCGATCTGCTCGTGCAGCGTGTAGCCCAGTAAGTCGTTGTGACCTTGCCGGTCACTCGTGTACCAAGCCCGGTATATGGGCTCATCGAAATCACGGGAGAAGGATTCGTAAGCGGACCAGGCCGAAGCTCCTCCTGGAGCGAGGATCTCCGAGGCCCGGGCGTTCAGGTAGGAGCGAAGCTCGGGTGCGCCCCAGTTGATCAAACTTTCGGGTTGAAGGTCACCTGAATCTGTCGAGGCTGTTGACGCGCTTTGTTGGCCTAGTGAGACTGGCGGGAATTGTGTCGCTTCTGGTGCGGGCACCGCCGCCAGGAGTGAATTAAAGAATTGGGACATGGGGCCTTCGTGCCCGGTCTCGTCCTTCGTGTAGCGGACGATCTGAATTCCCAGGCTTTGCGCCCAATCGTCCGTCGCCGAGTCGGTCCGGTTTGTCACCCAGAAATGCGGGGGGTGGCTAACGTTGAGGCTCTTGAGCTTCTGTAGGTGACGACTGATCGCTACATCGTCAGCGCCGACACCAATAAAGACGTTGGTGAAGGTACCAAAACAACTCTGCATGAGGGCCAGGTAGGCGTCATCTTTCTGCAATTTTCCGAGTTCATCGTTGGTGAAGACCCACGACGCCGCATCTTCACTTATTCCATGCAGATTGGCAACGAAGGGTTGGCGGCCATGCAGAAGGCCGGGAAGCCTTGCGAGTTTCAAACCCTCAAATTCCAGCAGGGCGTCGCCGGGGTGCTCTTCGGAGAAGGCTCGCGTGGCTAGTCGATCGATGTTTAGATTCAGTACACCCGCAACGTTTAGCCGCCAGATGTATCGATATGTATTGGGGATCTGACAGGAAACGGCACTCCCGAGAGCCCTGCGGATCACCGACTCATAGGACGCCTGGCCCATCACAACTTTGAGCCGCTGAAACGCGACCCATGGGTCCTTTTCCGACGAGATGCTTTCGATCCTTTGGGACCTCGCCGATGCTTCCCTTGGGTCGAACGTAGCTGCGTTACTGTAGGCGGCTTCCATTAGGCGCTGCCGAAGTTGAGACCAAACAGGTAGGCCTGCGCTGGCGCTAAGTCCCGCGCCAGTCCAGACGAGGATGGGGGCGGTCCTCTCCGCAACAATCTCTTTGAGCGCCACATGGCTGTCTTGTGCTTCGTTGAAAGTCATCGTCCGCGCTCTCCCCCGTTGGCAATGTTTCGGAACATAGTCGGCCGCACCGCATGGTGTCCAGGCGGTCGCGACATGTCGGTTGAGTGGCAGGCTAGGACCAGGGTGGGGGATGACCCGCGACCCCTGTAGGAAGACCCGCTCCGTGATAGCAGGTAGACACGGGGACTGCCCCCGGTTCGGTTGACTCCTCACCTGTGAGGCTGCGGCCTCGCTGGAAGGATGAGCATCGTGCCCAAGCCGTATCCGGCGGAGTTCCGTCGTGACGTGATCGCGGTGGCCCGCAAGAGCGAGGCGTCGGTCGCCCAGGTGGCCAAGGACTTCGGGATCTCGGAGACCTGTCTGCAGCGCTGGCTGAAGATCGCCGACCGCGAGGACGGACTCGCGCCGGCCGCCTCCGGTGACCGCGGTGGCGGGCCGAAGGACGCCGATGTCGAGCTGCGGGAGCTACGCCGGCGCAACAAGCTGCTCGAGCAGGAGAACGAGATCCTGCGCCGGGCGACGGCCTACTTCGCCCGCGACGTCCTCCCAAAATGATGTATCCGCTGGTCCGTGAACTCGCCGCCGACGACATCCCCGTCGCGGTGACCTGCCGGGTGCTGGGCTTCTCCAAGCAGGCCTTCTACAAGTGGCAGGCCGACCCCGTCAGTCAGCGGGACTGGGATGACGCGCACCTGATCAACGCCGCGGTCGACATCCACCACGACGATCCCGCCTTCGGCTACCGGTTCATCGCCGACCAGATCCACGAACGCGGACTCACCGCCGGTGAGAACCGGGTCGCCCGACTGTGCTCCCAGCAGCGGATCTGGTCGGTGTTCGCCAAGAAGCGCGGCCTGAACCGCAAGGCCGGCCCGCCGGTGCACGACGACCTGGTCGACCGCCAGTTCACCGCCACGGCGCCCAATGCGGTCTGGCTGACCGACATCACCGAGCACCCGACCGCCGAGGGCAAGCTCTACCTCTGCGCGATCAAGGACCTGCACTCCGGGCGGATCGTCGGCTACTCGATGGACGCCCGGATGACCGCCGCCCTGGCGGTGACCGCACTGCGCAACGCCATCGCCCTGCGGGGGCCGGCCGGCACGATCGTGCACTCCGATCGCGGCAGCCAGTTCCGCTCCACCGCCTTCGTCACCACGCTCAAGAGCCCATGGCCTGACCGGCTCGATGGGCCGGGTCGGTGCCTGCGGCGACAACGCCGCGATGGAGTCCTTCTTCGCTCTGCTGCAGCGCAACGTCTTGGACAGGCAGCGCTGGGCCACCCGCGAGGACCTGCGGCTGGCGATCATCACCTGGATCGAAAGGACCTACCACCGGCGCCGCCGGCAACGCCGCCTGGGACGACTCACACCCATCGAATTCGAGACACTGACCCAGGCCGCTCACGCGGCCTGACCGCCCCTACCAACTCGAGTCAACCGAAGTGGGGGCAGTCCCCCGCGATTGACGTGCCGAGTGACTGCCGGTGCCCGCAAGCGGCCCACTAGGGGACACCAGGGTGGAGGACCGGGCGGCGAGCGGTTGGCGGAGTCAGTCGTCCGTGCCGTGGACCTTGTTCCAATCGGCGATGTGTCTGCCGCGCTTGTCGAGGCGTCGGTTGTGCTCCTCGATCTCGTCCGGGTGGTCGAGACTCGCGGTTCGAAGCGCACGGACGCAGCGGTTCCAGTAGAACGGGTGCCAGTTGGCACTCTTGGGGTTGCGGGAGAACGTGATCCAGAGGCCAGGTCGTTCACCGTTCGCGTCGGTGAAGGTGGGGTCGCCTGTGACGAGGTGGATCTCGTCAGGCTGGTCCGGAAACCAGAGAACTTCGAAGGGGCCTGGTGCAGGCATCCGGGATGAGGTCGTGGGCATTGAAGATGCCGCCTCTCTTGGGCCGCGTCGACCCGTTGTGCCTTGCTCCCCGCCGGGTGGCTGGAGCGCGTACGACGTTAGATCGACCAGTGCGTGTTGTCACGGAATCGGCGCTACACGCCTGTGGACGCGGGGAGCCGGGCCAGGTTGGCGTACTGGGCTCTGTGGTGTCCTGGGTCCGGCGGGAGTGGTACGCGACCCGTCGGCTCTTGCCGGTGCCGCCGTTTATGGTCGACGTCTCGGCGGTGCGGTGCTTGGCTGGCAGGCGCGCCGGTCGTATTGGAGGCCGACGAGTTGTGCACGGAGCCGACATGGCAGTGGCTCGGACAGCGCTGGGCGTGTCGTGGAAGAAGAACCAGGCATCACCCGGGACGGTGGACAGTTGGGCCGGTGCACCAAGCGGCCTGGGCCCTCGCTGCTTGAAGCAGGCCGCCGAGCGGCGACGGGAAAGGAAGCAGGAGGAATGCGACACGAACCGAGCAGTGGCATCGAGGACCTCAGTCTGAACTATCGGGTCACGTGGAAGCCCATAGACGGAAGTGGGGAGGTTCGCGAGAGAGTTTTTACCAGCAGGGATCAGGAATGGGACTTCTATCAAGACATGAAGAAGTCGGCGCACGCCTACGGGGCGACCTGGGAACACATCCCTGCCCAGTGAAGGTGAGCAGGAGGCGGCCGGGGCGCGCGGCTTCACTAGAACCGGACCGTCAGCCGCACTCCTCAGTTGCCGGCGGACCGGAGTTTCTCGACGACTTTGGTCTTGATGCGACCGCGAAAGCACGCCAGTCGATGGGTGCTGGTGGCGGCACTGGGTGCTTGCAACCGGATTGGGATGCGAAGCGGGTTCTCGTGCGCGGACGGGAGATCCGGACCTCCGTCTCCTCAGCGGTCGCCGCGCCGCGCCGCGGCCACCTTGGTTTCCCACCATCGGTCGCACTCCGCCTCGTCGTAGAGCACACGACGGCCGGCCTTGACCCCGGTGGGGCCGAGGCCGATGTGGCGCCAGTACCGGACGGTGGCCGGGCTGGTGCGAAATCGCGCTGCCACCTCCTCGGTGGTCAGCAGACGGATGGCCATGGCATCTCCTCGGTACGACGACGAGTGGAGCTGGTCGCTTCGAGTAGGCGCCGGCGTCGTGCGGTTGCTGCCAACAGCGTTGGGGTGACATTCAGCTGGCCGACGTCACCCCGGGCTGACTGGCACGTCACCCCGGCGTCGTGGTTAGTGCGGGCGGGATGCAGTACGGCTGCGGATGTAGAGCCGGCGGGTCATCGAGACGCCGACCGCGGCCAGGGCGACGGACAGCTCGTCCAAGTCCCGGTTGTAGATGCGGCCGGTATCAAGCTGGGTGACGAGTTCACCGAGCAGGCGAGGCCAGTCGTGGCAGGTCGGCGGGATGGGCACCGGGGTCTCCACGAGTCGCTCAACGATCCCCACCGCTGAGAGCCCGGACGAGGCCGCGCGTGCCTGCTCCCATGCGCGCTGCCGGCATGACGCCGAGCACCACCTGGGGAGCCGCCCCGTCGCTTTGACGGTGATCGGCCCACCGCGCCACCCGCATGTCGACGCGGCTCGCCGACGAGGCTGCGCTGTGGACTCGATTCCTCGGCCCGGATTTGCTCGCGGTTCATCGGACGGCGAAGTGTTCGGCCGCCGTACCTGCTGCCTCGTTGCTCGGCGCTGGGCCTACGACCGCCCTACTGCGCTGCGACGTCTGCTCATGCTGGCCACCATCCGGATCGATGTCCCAGCCGACGTCACCCCGACGCGTCACGACGGAACGGGAGGCCTGGGTGCAAGAGGTGTGAGGCACGCTGATCTTGATGTCTCCAGTGATGCTGGGGCGGCGAGGTTGCTCTGCTCACGCGGGTCACGAGCGATGCCTTGCTGGGGCCGGCAAACCCGCGGTTAAGTTGGCTAGCCGTCCTTTGCGCGTCAGGCGCGCGGCAGCGTCGAGCCCAGCATGGCGGCGCGTACGGGTCAGTTAACATTCGTGGCGATGCCGACACCGCAGCGCCGGTCCGACCCGGTCGGCCGTAGCACCGATGAGACGACCCCCGACTCTGCCGGCGCCGGGCCGACGAAGGCGCTCCAACATGACGGGACAGCGGTTCGCCCGAGTGGTCCCGGGATGTATCTTCACTGGGACGGTCGAAAGCACTATCGGACACGGATGCCCGCGCCACGCGTCCTGGAGCCGTCTGATCGCAACTCGTACGGGCGCGACAACGGTTCTCGAGTTATAGAGGGCGACAACCTACAGGTTATGGTCTTGCTCCGAAGCCAGCTTCGCTCGGGCGTCGATCTAGCTTACCTCGACCCGCCATTCAACACCGGACGCAATGACTTCCGACATTCCGATCGACGGTTTATTGTGCGCGGTGATGTTGACTCAAAGTGCGAGCGGACCACGGGGATTGACGGGTGGTCAGTCGTAGTTTCGCGAGCCGCCGGCCGGCCGCTCTCGGAGCATCTTGACGATTTGCACACCGCATCTTTCGCCCCTTCTTCAACCGTCCGTTTTGTAACGCCCCGCGACAAATGACTCAGCGAACCGCGCGGGATGACTGGTTCACGCAAGGCCTTTCCCAACTGCAGGGGGTCTTCGTGAGCGGGAGTGCCAGGTTCGCTGAACGGGTTGGTCTACAAAGGGCTCCGGTGCTGCGAGCGGCGGGGCATTGGCCAAGCGGGATGGTCCCGCCTAAGGGCGAGAAGGCGGCTAGTTGGCTACCGCCGTACTACCGAATTATGTCGCTGTTCTTGACATTCGAGGTTGATGCCGTCGAACCATTCGCATCGTTTGCCCCCAGTGGTGCCGAACTGAGCATCCTGGCCTGGGTCCGGCAGCATTTCAGTCCGATACCTGTCGCTCTCGTCGCGTATCCGGCGACTTACGACGATGGCGGTCTCTTTGCCACGCTCTGGATCGACGATCCGTCCGGGCTTCGGGGGTTCTTTTCGCCGCAGGCCTACGCGGACTTCCTCAACCGTGAGCGCGCGGGCGTGCCAGACGAAGAGCCCGCTAGCGTCAAGGAGGTCAACCGATCAATCAACGACCCCTTTCAGCGGTGGACACGCAGCCTGCTTACAAAACAGCTCTCGTTCAATGACTTAGATGTTGTTGTGACGGTTGGGCACACGATCGCTGTTGTCGAACTGAAACGAAGCAATCAGCGCCTGTGGGCGCCCTACGTTGACGATGTGCCCAACTTTGCCCTGTTGCGCTCGCTGAGCCGGGCCGTCCCGGACGTCTTCGATGTGCTCATTCAGTACAGCGAGCTTATCGAAACGAGTGTTGACGTACATCACGTACTGTCGTTCGACTGGGAAAGAATCGTCGGCTATGCCGTCCAACTTGTCGGTCCGAACGGGGAATCCGTCGTCGATACGGTAGCCAACTATCTCAGAACGCCTCCTCCACGAGCATACACATCTACAAATCGCCGACACCGATAGGATGGGGCAGGCTCGCATGTCACCTCACTGCGGCAGGCGCTCAGCTTCTCCGGCCCCTCCACCAAGTCGACCGCGAAGCGGATCGCCCGCTCACGCATGTCGTCGGGGTACTCCCTCGGTGCCGCCATGACTTCCATCCTCCGGGGGTTGAAAGCCTCCATCAATCCCGGGGTGGGACACTCTGCGGTGAACTCATCGAGAGCCCCCGCGCCCGTGGTGCGGGACATCGGCCCGCCTCGCCAAGCGCGCAGTTGACGTCATGTATACCCATGGAGTCATTCGGCTCCCGGGCTGTCGCCACGGGGTGCCGCGACGAACGCTGTCCACGCTGCGCGCTAGCGATCAGGGCGGCTGGGCCGCTCAGTACGGGCAAAGGCTCGGCTTGCCGGGTCAGGCGCAAGGCGGCGCACGTTGCGGGCCTCGGTATCGCCACGAGGCGCCCTCAGACATAGCCACGCTGTCAACCCTCAAGGATTTGAATCAATGACCGAGCCAGAGCGCGTAGACCTCGCCATCCCGAGCGAGGCCGAGCGCCGGATCGAGGCCCTGCGGGATCTGCTGCCGGAGGCTTTTTCAGAGGGTGTGCCCGACCTTGCCCGAATCGGCGAGATCCTCGGGATCGGGCCGGGGCCGGAAGAGCGTTACGGCCTGTCCTGGGCAGGTAAAGCGGACGCCCTGTCTGCACTGCGCACAGGCAGCAGTGCGACCCTTCGGCCGGATGAGGATGCGTCCATCGGCTTCGATCAAGCAAAGAACGTCCTGATTGAGGGGGACAACCTCGAAGTCCTCCGACTCTTGCAGCGCGGCTACAACGACAAGATCAACCTGATCTACATCGACCCCCCGTACAACACCGGCAAAGACTTCGTCTACAGCGACGATTTCCGCGACGGTCTCGGCGCCTACCTCGAACTGACAGGCCAGGTCGCCGCGGACGGTACCCGTCTGAGCAGCAACAGCGAGACCTCCGGCAGGTATCACTCGGCATGGCTCACGTTCATGTATCCACGACTCGCCTTTGCTCGCAATCTCCTCGCGCAGGAAGGCGTGATTCTCGTGTCGATCGACGAGCACGAGGTTCACAACCTGCGTCTGCTCATGGACGAGGTGTTCGGCGCAGAGAACTTCATCGCCGAGTTGGTCTGGGAGAAGACCCGCAAGAACGACGCCACCTTTTTCTCCGTCGGTCACGAGTACATGCTCGTGTGGGGTCGCAACAAGGAGTTCCTCAAGAACAGCGGCCCAAAGTGGCGTGAGGAGCGTCCAGGGGCGCGAGAAATCCTCGACAAGGTGGCGGTACTCCGCGCTGCCCACGGCGGCGACGACGCCACCGTGCAAGTCGAACTGCGAGCATGGTTCGCAAGCCTTCCCAAGACGCATCCCTCGAAAGCGCTCAGTCGCTACAAGAACATCGACGAACACGGGCCCTGGCGTGACCGTGACATCTCCTGGCCCGGGGGCGGCGGACCGCGCTATGACGTCATCCATCCGACCACTGGCGAGCCGTGCGAGGTGCCGCCCGACGGCTGGCGCTTCGCGAGCCCGGAAACTATGGCGGAGCAGATCAGTCTCGGGTTGGTCGAGTTCCGCGAAGATCACACCAAGCCGCCATTCCGGAAGGCATACCTGATTCCTCGCCCCGATGAGTCTGAGGTTCTGCTGGAAGACGACGTCGCTGACCAGAGCGACGAGGATGATGACCAGTTGGTCGGCCTGCAGGTCATGCCGAGCGTCCTGTCGAAGCAGGCGCAGGTCGCCGCCAAGCACCTGCGTGCCCTCATGGGCGCCAAGGTCTTCGAGAGCCCGAAGGATCACGAAGTTCTGGCCCGGCTGATCAACTACTGCACTCGTGGCAACAAGTCTGCCGTCGTGCTCGACTTCTTCGCAGGCAGTGGAAGCACCGGCGAAGCCGTCCTCTCTTTGAACGCGACTGATGGCGGCGATCGTCGGTTCATCGGTGTCCAGTGGCCCGAGCAGACGCCGGAGAAGAGCGTGGCCCGCCGCGAGGGATACGAGACGGTCTTCGACGTGTGCTTGGAGCGAATCCGCCGTGTCATCACCGGCACCGAAGACGCCAGTGGTCTGCGCGTTCTCCGGCTGAGGCGAAGCAACTTCAAGGTCTGGGATCCGGCGAGCGCGCCCGCGGACGGCGACGGACTTGCGCTGCACCTCAACTTGTTCGCCGACAGCCTGGCCGACGACGCCACGGATGACGGCATCCTCATCGAGGTTCTTCTCAAGGAGGGCATCTCCTTGAACGCGCCGCTCACGCGGCACGAAATCGCGGGCGAGCAGGTCGTCAAGGTTGCGAAGGCAGCCCTCACGGTCTGCCTTGCCCGCAAGGTCGCCGATGACCTTGTCTCCGGGCTGATCGCCCTCGGCTCCCCGCGCGTCGTGATGCTGGAGACCGCCTTCGCCGGAGATGACGCGGTCAAGAGCAACGCCTTCTACCGACTGCGAGACGCCTCCATCACTCTCAGGACGGTCTGACCGTGGCCGTCACCTCCACCGCTGTCGAGATCAAGTTCGATCCCGACCAGTCCTTCCAGCACGACGCCATCACCGCCGTCTTGGACCTGTTCAAGGGGCAGCCGCTGGCTTCCACGACCTTCGAGATCCACGACACAGGCGAGCAGACCAGCCTGCAGACCGAGTACGGCATCGGCAACGTCTTGCACGTTGCCGACGAGCAGATCCGCGTCAGCCTGGACGAGGTCCAGAGACGCAACGACATTCCCGCGGCCTTTCGTGGTGATGCTGGCGACGAGCCGCTCATTAGCCGCGACTTCTCCGTGGAAATGGAGACGGGTACCGGGAAGACCTACGTGCAGATCCGCACCGCATTCGAACTGAACCGCGTGTACGGGTTCACCAAGTTCGTGGTCGTCGTTCCCAGCGTGGCGATCCGCGAGGGCGTCGAAGCGAACCTGCGCCTCCTCAAGACCCACTTGGCGGCCCTGTACGACGGCGTGCAGTACAACACCATGACCTACGACTCCAAGAACCCCACCCGGCTTAGGTCCTTCGCGCAGGCCAACCACCTCCAGATCCTCATCATCAACATCGACGCCTTCAACAAGGCCGACATCAACCGGATCTACCAGTCCCAGGACCAGATGATGGGTCACGCGCCCATCGACTTCATCCAAGCCTGCGCGCCGATCGTCATCCTCGATGAACCGCAGAACATGGTCTCGGATACGGCGAAAAGGGCGATCGCGTCGCTCAATCCGCTGGTGACCCTGCGGTACTCGGCCACCCACCGTGAGACCTACCACCAGGTGTATCGCCTGACCCCTGTCGATGCCTACAACCTGGGTCTGGTCAAGCGCATCGACGTCTGGTCGGTGATGGAAGACGACAACACCAACCGTCCGCACATTCGGCTCGCGAAGATCACCGCTGCGAAGCGGGGGGTCTCCGCCCAAGTCGAGGTTGACGCCCTCAGCCAGAACGGCGTTACCCGAAAGAAGATCACCTGCGGTCCTCTCAAGGACTTGAAGAAGGCGACCGACCGCGACATTTACGCCGGGTACGTCGTAGAAGAGATCAACGCTGCTACCCAGACCCTGCTCTTCACCAACGGCGTGGAAATCAAGGCTGGGGAAACCATCGGTCCGGACAGGAACCTCGTCCAGCGCACTCAGATCCGCACCGCCATCGCCCAGCACCTAGACCGCGAACTGGACATCCGCCGTCGAGTCGAAGCAGGGGAGATGGCCCCTACCAAGGTCCTGAGCCTCTTCTTCATCGACCGGGTTGCCAACTACTGGCCCGCCGACGGGAAGTTCCGCACCTGGTTCGAGGAGGAGTACAGCAAGGCGGCGGCACTCCCTAAGTACGCCAGCCTGTCCCTGCCGCCGGTGTCAGAGGTCCACGACGGCTACTTCGCTGTCGACAAAAAGGACGTCGCCAAAGACACCAGTGGTGCAACCAAGGACGACGACCGCGCGTACGAATTGATCATGCGAGACAAGCAGCGCTTGCTGTCCGTCGACGAGCCGTTGCGGTTCATCTTCAGCCATTCGGCCCTGCGGGAAGGCTGGGACAACCCCAACGTCTTCGTCATCTGCACCCTCAACGACACGCATTCAGAGACGAAGAAGCGACAGGAGATCGGGCGGGGACTCAGGCTGCCAGTCACCGCTGACGGCACACGCTGCACCAACCCGGATGTCGCTCGACTCGCCGTGGTCGCGAACGAGTCCTACGAGGAGTTCGCCAACACGCTTCAGCGCGAGATCGAGGACGACACTGGCGTCGCCTTTCCCCGGAGCAACATCAAGAAGGGCAAGGACCGCAAGACCGTCAAGGTCCGTAAGGGATACGACACCGACCAACACTTCATCGACCTGTGGAACAAGGTCAAGCACCGCACCACCTACAAGGTCGTGTACGACACCGATGACCTCATCAAGGCAGCGGGGGAGGCCCTCGCCGCCAAGCCGACGCTCGCCGGGTCCTACATCCGGGCCCAGAAGGCGACCGTGTCCATGGACGCTAAGGAAGGCGTCACGACCCAGTGGACGGCAGAAAAGACGCCGGTGGAGGTGCAGAGCGCCTACCCGATTCCCGACCTGCTTGGCCACCTCAGCCGTTTGCTACCGGTCAGCCGCTCCACCATCGCGCAGATCCTCATCCAGTCCGGCCGTCTGGACGACGCAGCCATCAACCCTCAGCAGTTCTTGGACTACGCCAAGGACGCGATCAGCCATGCCCTTGCCGAACTCCTGGTGGATGGCATCACGTACGAGCGTCTCGGGGACGGCCCTGACGCCGTCTACGAGATGCGCCTGTTCGAGCAGCGCGAACTGACTGGCTACGTGGACAACCTCGTCCCGGTCAACCGGAGCATCTACCAGGAGGTCGTGTACGACTCCGACCCGGAGAAGGACTTCGCCGAGGCCCTGGACGTCCGCGAGGACATCAAGGTCTTCATCAAACTGCCCGGCTGGTTCACCGTGGAGACGCCAGTCGGCCCGTACAACCCTGACTGGGCCATCCTCAAGGAGGATGAGGACGGGACTAACCGCCTGTACCTGGTCGCTGAGAGCAAGCCGACCCGCGACGTCAGCAAGTTGCGGGCCGACGAACGACTGAAGACGCAGTTCGGTGAAAAGCACTTCAACGCCATCGATGTGCACTACAAGGTCGTCAAGGTCGCTTCGGACATCGACGACTGACCGCACCCTCGCTCTAGGGGGCGAGCTGCGCAAACGAGTACGACCTGCGACGATCGGCAGGCCTACCACTGTCCCGCCCCGGGTCTGATGGAGGCTCTCAATCCACGTGAGCGACGAGAAGCTGTCAAAGCACGCTGCCGACTTCGTCATCGACACGATTGCGCGGTCAGAGTCGTACGACAGCACCATGGCTGAGCCGACACCGGACTTGCTTCCGGTGAGCTACGACGGCGCTGCGATCTCCGAGTACCTGGCTGAGATCGGGCCTGAGAGTGATCACGAAGGCGAAGACTGATCGGTGCTGGCCAGGGGTTGAGCTCCTGATCCACGTCGCTTGATGCCGTGCTTGTCGAGGATCTTGCGGACGGCTGAGAACGAACGGTCGGTCAGCTCGGCCAGCTCGCGCAGTGAGCGGCCCTCGGCGTACTGCTCCAGGACGAAGCGCTCGACCCGTGCCTGAACGGCTCTGTCGGGCTGAGGGCTTGCCGTGCCGGCGAACTCTGGCAGCGGCCTGAGCAGCGGACGGGGCGGATACGGCACGCCGGGAGCGTAGTCATTGCCTCTACTCCTGTATTGGAGTCCCCGCCGAAAGGGCCATTCCGTCGCGCCGCGAGGGCTTCCGCAACACCCGACGTCGGCACTCGCGACTCGGGCATGTGAGGCCCGCCGACTACGAGCAGCGAAACCTGGCACAGAACGAGGTGTCCGCTCGACGCGAGTCGCTTGGGACTGCCCCCGGTTCGGTTGACTCCTTGCCCGTGAGGTTGCGGCCTCGCTGGAAAGATCAGCAGCGTGCCCAAGCCGTATCCGGCGGAGTTCCGTCGTGACGCAATCGCAGTGGCCCGCAAGAGCGAGGCATCAGTCGCCGAGGTGGCCAAGGACTTCGGGATCTCCGAGACCTGCCTGCAGCGCTGGCTAGAGATCGCCGACCGGGAGGACGGCCTCGCGCCACCGACCTCGAGCGATCGTGGTGGCGGCGGGACGACCGACGACTCGGCGGAGCTACGCGAGTTTCGCCGGCGCAACAAGCTGCTCGAGCAGGAGAACGAGATCCTGCGCCGGGCGACGGCCTACTTCGCCCGCGACGTCCTCCCAAAATGATGTATCCGCTGGTCCGTGAACTCGCCGCCGACGACATCCCCGTCGCGGTGACCTGCCGGGTGCTGGGCTTCTCCAAGCAGGCCTTCTACAAGTGGCAGGCCGACCCCGTCAGTCAGCGGGACTGGGATGACGCGCACCTGATCAACGCCGCGGTCGACATCCACCACGACGATCCCGCCTTCGGCTACCGGTTCATCGCCGACCAGATCCACGAACGCGGACTCACCGCCGGTGAGAACCGGGTCGCCCGACTGTGCTCCCAGCAGCGGATCTGGTCGGTGTTCGCCAAGAAGCGCGGCCTGAACCGCAAGGCCGGCCCGCCGGTGCACGACGACCTGGTCGACCGGCAGTTCACCGCCACGGCGCCGAACACCATCTGGCTGACAGACATCACCGAGCACCCCACGGCCGAGGGCAAGCTCTACCTCTGCGCGATCAAGGACCTGCACTCCGGGCGGATCGTCGGCTACTCCATGGACGCCCGGATGACCGCCGCCCTGGCGGTGACCGCGCTGCGCAACGCCATCGCCCTGCGGGGGCCGGCCGGCACGATCGTGCACTCGGACCGCGGCAGCCAGTTCCGCTCCACCGCCTTCGTCACCACGCTGAAGAACAACGGGCTGACCGGCTCGATGGGTCGGGTCGGTGCCTGCGGCGACAACGCCGCGATGGAGTCCTTCTTCGCTCTGCTGCAGCGCAACGTCCTGGACCGGCAGCGCTGGGCGACCCGCGAGGACCTGCGGCTGGCGATCATCACCTGGATCGAGAAGACCTACCACCGGCGCCGACGGCAACGACGCCTCAGACGACTCACACCCATCGAAATCGAGACACTGACCCAAGCCGCTCACGCGGCCTGAACGCCCCTACCGAACCGAGTCAACTGTAGTGGGGGCAGTCCCCCTCCCCGGTCAGTACAACTAGCGCGGGGCGAGAAGGCTGCTGATGGATCTGGCGGGCTCCCTGGCCGGCCGTCCCAGCTGGCGCGGAGCCCTTGCCGCTGTGGTCGTCGGATTGGCCGTCACCGTGACCCGGTCGCTGAGCCAGGGCAGTGGATGGCCGGGGGAGTCCTGGCCTCCGTCGGGTTGGCCGCGGTGCTCTGTCCCGTGGCGGACGCTGCAATCAGCCGACGGGCCGAGTTCGCCGCCGACCTCTTCGCGGCCGACCACGGCCTGGCATCGGAGTTGGCCGTCGCACTCCGCGCACTCGATGACTGCCAACCTGCAGCTCGGGGATGGTCGCAGCGGCTCCTGGCCTCCCATCCGACTTTCGACCAACGCACCCGCGCGCATCTCGCTGCGGCCACGGCTCTCGACGATTGAGGCCCGCCCGCAGCGACCTCGACCCGACGTCGCACCGGGATGTCTGCACGTCAGCGGTTCAGCTTGCAGGTGGCGAATACGGCACGGTGTCGTGGTGCCCGACTCCGGCGACTCGCGGAGACGCGTGATCGTCCGGTCGCGACATCCGGATGGGCACTCCTTAGGCACTCAATATAGCCGTTAATCATATAGCCGTTAATCGCGTTTATAGGTTCGGCATAACCAACGTTGAAACCGGCCTTGAGCTGCACTTATACTGCATGGCCAACGCCATCCAACGGTTCAAGATCGAATCGCAGGGTTATAGCTTCAGGTCCTATCGAGCGAGCATACCAAGGCCTTGACCAGCGAAGACGCTGGTCAGAGCCTGTTCTTTTGCCCGGCTTGTAGCACCCTGGCACCTTCGGGTACTCAGTATCGAGGGCCAGAGGTGCCCCGTGGGCCGTCCACCGCTGCCGTCGGGCACCAGCGGTAAAACGACCCCTCGGGAAGCGAACGCCTTACGTTCGTGGCGCGTGATGCAGCCACAAGTCCAGTCCTGAACCTGAGGGGGGAAGGACTCTTGCGACCATGTGATCAGTTACGCAAAGAAGTCCTCGTCTATCTCTGCAATTGCGTAAGTCTCGCTAGTCTGCACACCAACGTTAAACTGAATCATGAGACTGGTGAGTCGCTTCCCGTCGATCAGCACTATTCGGGTCGGCGAAGAGGCGACGTAGTCACGAGCGCCCTGCGAGAAGTGGCTTGTCGTAATGAAGACTCCACTGTCTGCTCTGCCGTGTAGCGCACCGACGAACCCTTGGACGTCCGGACGACCAACGCCGTTTCCGTCCGCGTAGCGCTTAGCTTGGATGTACACGCGACTCAGTCCAAGTATGTCTTGATCTATAACTCCGTCGATCCCTCCGTCGTTCGACAGTTGAGTGACCGAGCCATTGCCATTAGCACCCCCGTAACCCATCGCTAGTAAGAGACTAACGACCGCTTGCTCAAAGAAGCCCGGGTTTTTGTCCTGTAGTCGTTGCAGCAGCTCGTTCGCGACCTCGTCGTGAATTCGTCGAACGCCGCTTTGTACTTGCTCGATCGGTGTGAGCGTCGAGGTATCGATGGGCGAGTCGGTGACGGGCAACTTCTTATTGACCGTCGCGACGTACGGGCGGATGGGCGAGGAGGTATCTTCACCGAGTGCATTGACGTCCCGCTCGGAAAAGCCATCGGGAAATCGTTCGAGAAGGTACTTGCCGGCTTCAGTGATCGTGTAGTTGCCCCGGCTTGGACGTGCGAGGGCCCCGACGTTTGTGAGGAAGGACAAGCCCCAGCCGATTCTGTTCTCGAACGTTGGCTGTCCAGATCCCAGCGTCTCCTTCATTTGTTCTTCCGTCAGATCGCTTTCGCGAGCGACCAGCGGTCGAATCTCTCTCCGTGTGCGGACGATTCCATCACTCAGCACCTGGAGGGTGGGGGCCATGAACGCTTCCCAGGTCGGTATCCTGTTCAACTTCCTGTCATGTTCCAAGTCGTTCATAATCGGTTCCCGTCCTGGTCAATCAGTGTCTGGCAGCTAGCTCGAACGCTCACGCCCGTGTTGTCGTCCTCTTGCGCCTTCGTTCCGTGTCGAGGCTCGCGGCGATGATCCCACGGCCGGCGAAGTCTCACTCCTGCAGTATGTCCAGTCACCGCGGGCTGCGTCGCTCGAGCTCGTGCCGCACTGTGATGCCAGCTTGCCGTAGCGCGTTCTGCACTTCGGTAGGGCCGTTGCTGAATCAATCACCGATTCGCGTCAGTGACCATCCCTAGTCGTACAGAGGGATCGCCTTCCGTACTTGCTCATCCCTCGGCTCCCTGGTGGAGCGGCCGGCCTAGTGGTCGGCAGCGAGCTGAGCGACGCCGTCCGGCCCCGAGCCGGTCCTCGGCCCTTCGCCGCTGTTGTGGTGGGCGTGACGGAAGGGACTGGCAGTGACCGTCAGGCTGCCACCAGTTGCTTGGACCAGGCCGCCATGTCGCCGCCGATCACGAATGCCCGCCCGCCCGTCTCGACGACGACCACCTGCGAGCCCGCCGTGTGGCCCGGTGTCGGGACGGGCCGCACGGCCGGCAGCAGCTCGGACTCACCGTCCAAGGGCACTGACTGCAGGGCGGGCGCCTCGACCCATTCGCGGATCGTGTGGTCGTCCAGGCTGCGCGCGTCGTCGAGCTCCCGGCGCTGGACGTAGATCGGCTTGCCGGCAAGGAGGTGGTTGCCGCCGCAGTGGTCGAAGTGCAGGTGCGTGTTGATCACGATGTCGATGCCGGCCAGGTCGACGTCCCACTCGGTCAATGGGACCAGGCGCGGGTCGATGTCGGCCACGGCCGGGTGCAGCTCCGTCAGGCCGGTGTCGACGAGCACGCGACCCTCGGGGTGGTCGATGACGTGCACGTACACCAGCAGCACCTCGTCCGGGGGAACGAGCAACTCGGCCACCCGCACCGCCGTGATCGTCGGCGGCGGCACCCAGGTCGCGGATCACTCATCGCGGACGCGTCCTGCAGGTGTTTCGTTCCGGCTGGTTGCCGTCCTCGGTGGTCCTGGATGTGGCCATGTCGCGTTCTCCTCGACGGCGATGGGCCGCTGGGCGCGGCTGCCAGGACCACGACTCCGAGGCTGCACGTGAGTCATCGGCGCAGGCTTCGACGACGTCGTCGCCTTCGGGACTCGACAGCGGGAGCCGCAGCCGCCCCGTGTCGGCCACCGCTGCCGCCCGGCAGTGGCTCGCGACGGGCCGCACGTCTCTAGGGCGCTTACGCTCGCGGCATGGCGTCCAACCGCAGGCCGCTGGACGACCTCCGGGAGACCGTCGGCCGCCTGAGCGACCAGCTCCCGCGGCCCGGTCGCGTGGACGACCTGGTGAGCGACCTCTTCGGCGGCCGCCCTGGGCCGGCCCGGCCGCTGGCGGAGGTGCAGGCGGAGCTCGATGAGCTCATCGGGCTGGCGGCGGTCAAGGAGCAGGTGCAGGGGCTCGTGGCCTTCCTGCAGGTGCAGGCCCGCCGCAAGTCGCACGGCCTGCCCGAGGTCGCGACGTCCCAGCACCTCGTGTTCCTCGGAAACCCGGGCACGGGCAAGACCACGGTGGCGCGGCTCCTGGCCGAGATGTACCGGGCGGTCGGGTTGCTGCAGAAGGGCCACCTGGTGGAGGTCGACCGGGCCGTGCTGGTCGGGCAGTACGTCGGCTCGACCGCGATCAAGACCGACCGCGTCATCCGCCGGGCACTCGACGGCGTCCTGTTCATCGACGAGGCCTACTCGCTGTCCCCGGAGGGCGACGGCCGGATGGACTTCGGGCCCGAGGCCATCGAGGTCCTGCTCAAGCGCATGGAGGACAACCGGCACCGCCTGGTGGTGATCGTGGCCGGCTATCCCGACCTGATGGAGCAGTTCCTGCTCTCCAACCCCGGACTCCGCTCGCGGTTCGCCCGGGAGATCGAGTTCCCCGACTACTCGACGGACGAGCTCCAGGCGATCTTCGCCACCATCGTGGCCCAGCACGAGTACGTGCTCGAGCCCGACGCGGAGACGACGCTCCGCCGCACCCTCGCGAACCTGAACTCCGACCAGGAGTCGGGCAACGCGCGCTTCGCGCGCACGCTGTTCGAGCAGGCGCTCAACCGCCAGGCGTTGCGGCTCGCGCGCGGCACGGGCCGGAGCGTGGACGCGCTCGACCGCACCGAGGTGATGACACTGACGGCGAGCGACATCGCCGAGGCTGCCCGCACGCTGGGCGAGTAGCCAGCCCGGCACGTCGAGCTCCACGCCGAAGCTGCCGGCAGGAGCGCCGTGCGGGGATGGACCGATGCCCGGTGCACTCAGTCCAGAGGGGTCGACGGCTTCAGGTTCCGGTACATGCGGAGCAGGTAGCCCATCAGCTCGCTGCGCTCCTCCTGGGTGAAGCCGGCGAAGAGCGTCTCTTGGCGGTCGAGCGCGGTCGGCAGCACCCGGTCGTAGAGGTCGAGCCCCTGGTCTGTCAGGTAGAGGCACCGGGCGCCGTCGGACTCCTCGCTGCCGACGAGTCCCTCCTCGGCCAGGTACGTCGTGCTGCGGCTCACCACCGACTTGGTCAGGCCCAGGAGCTGGGTCAGTCCCCCGGAGGTGAGGCCCGGCCGCATGGCCAGAGCCGCGATCACCCGCCAGTCGTTCAGGCCGATGCCGAACGTCTCCCGCAGCAGGGCGGACGTGCCCCACGACATCGCGTTGGACACCAGCGCCAGGTACGCCGGCGCGTACTGGTCCGTCTGCAGCGCACCGGGGGCTGCGTCGCGGTGGAGTGGCACGGGGGGCCCGTCCTTCCGCCGTCGGGTGGCACGGGGAGCGCGCCGGTCCGGCTCAGTCTGGCCTGGCCGTGCGGTCGTGGTCGTCACCGGTCAGGCACCCGACGGACCCGCGCTGTGACGGTTGACACAGCTCGTACCGTTGCCATGTTCGCATGCGAACAACGGCGATGGCGCAGCGTCCGTCACGGCACCTGCTCGCGAGGGAGCGTGGATGACACCCGACTCGACCACCGTGGCGAGGCCCCCGCTCGACCCGGCCAGCCGGCAGGTGCTCGACCTCATGGCCGCGGCCGGACGACGTCCCCTGCACGAGGGCACCGCCGAGGACGCGCGTGCCCTGGCGCCGGCCCGCATCGCGCTCAACGGCGAGGGTCCGGCGATGGCCGACGTCCGCGACCTGACCGTCCCCGTCGACGACGGCCACGCCGTCCCGGTCCGCGTCTTCGTGCCCGAGCAGCAGCCCCGGGGGATCGCCGTCTACCTGCACGGCGGCGCCTGGGTCGTCGGGTCGATCGCCGAGTCCGACACCTTCGCCCGCCGCGTGGCCGCGGGCAGCGGCTACGTCGTCGTGGCCGTCGGCTACCGGCTCGCTCCCGAGCACCCCCACCCGGCCGCGGTGCACGACACCGACGCCGTCGTCCGGTGGGTCGCGCAGCAGCGGGAGGCCCACGGCCTCGGGGCCGACGCGCCGCTGGTCCTCCTCGGCGACAGCGCGGGCGGCAACCTCGCCACGGTGGCCGCCCGCCGGGCCCGGGACCAGGGCGGCCCGGACATCGCGATGCAGGTCCTCGTCTACCCCGTCACGGACGCCGACACCGCGACGGCCTCCTACCTCGACCCGGACAACCAGCTGCTCGTGTCGCGGAACGCGATGGAGTGGGCCTGGGACCAGTACGTGCCCGACGTGACCACCCGTCGGCACCCCGACGCGTCGCCGCTCCAGACCGAGGACCTCGCCGGCATGCCGCCGACCGTGCTGATCGCCGCCGGCTACGACCCGCTGCTCGACGAGGGCCTGGCCTACGCCCGGCGCCTCCGGGACGCCGGCGTCGAGGTCGACGTCTTCGAGCACCCCGACCAGATGCACGGGTTCTTCACGATGCTCAACCTGCCCGCCAGCACGGTCGCGATCGACCAGGTCGTCGCCGCGTTCGACCGGGCAGCAGCCGGCAGCTCGAGGGCCTCCTGATGACGCACCCAGCGCATGTCGACGTCGTCGTGGTCGGTGCCGGGATCGCCGGCCTCTACGCCCTGCACCGCCTCACCGAGGCCGGTCTCACCGTCCAGGGGTTCGAGGCCGGGGACGGCGTCGGCGGCACCTGGTACTGGAACCGCTACCCCGGCGCGCGCTGCGACGTCGAGAGCGTCGACTACTCCTACTCCTTCGACGAGGACCTCCAGCAGGAGTGGGACTGGACCGAGCGGTACGCCTCGCAGCCGGAGATCCTGCGCTACCTCGAGCACGTCGCCGACCGGTTCGACCTGCGCCGGCACATCGCCTTCGGCACCCGGGTCGACGCCGCCTCGTTCGACGCCGCCACCCACCGCTGGACCGTGACGACGGACGCCGGGACGACGACCGCCTCGTTCCTCGTCCTGGCGGTCGGCTGCCTGTCCGCCGCGCAGGTCCCCGACTTCCCCGGGCTGGACACCTTCCGCGGCGAGGTGCTGCACACCGGGCAGTGGCCCGCCGACGGCGTCGACCTGGCCGGCCGGCGGGTCGGGGTCATCGGCACCGGCTCCTCCGCCATCCAGGCCATCCCGGTCATCGCCGAGCAGGCCGCGGAGCTCATCGTCTTCCAGCGGACGCCGAACTACAGCGTGCCCGCCGGCAACCGCCCGCTCTCGCCGGACGAGCTCGCCGCGGTGAAGGCCGGTTACGCCGAGCACCGGCGGCGGGCGCGCGAGACCTTCTTCGGGTTCGTGTTCCCCCTGTCCGAGCTGAGCAGCCGTCCGGCGCTGGAGGTGCCGGCCGCCGACCGGGACCGCGAGTTCCAGACCCGCTGGGACCGGGGCGGCGCCGGCATGACCCGCGCCTTCGCCGACATCCTCACCGACCGGCAGGCCAACGAGACGGCGGCGGAGTTCATCCGCTCGAAGATCCGCGAGCAGGTCACCGACCCCAGGACGGCGGAGCTGCTGGTCCCCGTCGACCACCCGTTCGGCACCAAGCGGCCGCCGATCGACACCGACTACTACGACACCTTCAACCGCGACGACGTCACCCTGGTCGACGTCCGGTCCGACCCGATCGTCGAGGTCGTGCCGTCCGGCGTCCGGACCGGCGCGGCCACCTACGACCTCGACGTCCTCGTGCTGGCCACCGGCTTCGACGCGATGACCGGCCCGCTGCTGCGGATGGACATCCGCGGCGTCGGCGGCCGGGAGCTGCGCGACAAGTGGGCGGCCGGCCCGGTGACCTACCTGGGACTGGCGACCGAGGGTTTCCCCAACATGTTCGTCGTCGCCGGTGCCGGCAGCCCCTCGGTGATGAGCAACATGATGGTGTCGATCGAGCAGCACGTGGACTGGATCGTCGCGTGCCTGCAGCACCTGCGGGCTGAAGGCCACACCGTCATCGAGGCGTGCGCCGACGCCGAGCAGGCCTGGGTCGAGCACGTGAACGCGACCGCGGCCACGACCCTCTACCCGGAGGCCAACTCCTGGTACCTGGGAGCGAACGTCCCCGGGAAGCCGAGGGTC
Source organism: Modestobacter versicolor (assembly GCF_041028285.1). GTDB lineage: Bacteria > Actinomycetota > Actinomycetes > Mycobacteriales > Geodermatophilaceae > Modestobacter > Modestobacter versicolor_A. Next base: position 735,301 of record NZ_JABGDB010000001.1, read on the forward strand.
TTCATGCCGTACGTGGGCGGGATCGTCGACTACCGCAAGCGGTGCGAGGACGTGGCAGGACGTGGCTACGCGGGCTTCCAGCTGGCCTGACCGAGGGGCCAGGCACGGACGAACACCCAGCACGACGACAGGGAGCAGTACATGTCCGACGGTCAGAGCCGACCGGAGCACGACGGGTCCGCGGGGGTCCGGGAACTCGATGCGCTGGTCATCGGAGCAGGGGTCAGCGGCCTGTATGCCCTGCACCGGCTGCGGGGGATGGGCCTGACCGTCCGGGTCTACGACCGGGCCGGCGAGGTCGGCGGCACGTGGTGGTGGAACCGCTATCCCGGAGCGCGGGTGGACTACCCCGGCGGCCCGTTCTACTGCTACACGTTCTCCGAGGAGCTGGTCCGCGCGTGGGACTGGGTCGAGCGGCAGCCCGACCAGCCGTCCGTGCTCACCTACCTCAACCACGTGGCGGACACCTTCGACCTCCGCCGGGACATCCAGCTGCACACGACGGTGCAGTCGGCGGTCTTCGACGAGGCGGCGCAGCGGTGGTCGGTCGAGACCAGCGACGGCGAGCGGATCAGCGCCCAGTTCCTGATCGCCGCCGTCGGCACCCTCTCCGCCCCCAACAAGCCGGACATCCCCGGCCTGGACGACTTCGCCGGCGAGGTGTTCCACACCGGGAACTGGCCGCAGGAGGAGCGCGTCGAGCTCGCCGGCAAGCGGGTCGGCGTCATCGGCACCGGCTCGTCGGGAGTGCAGGTCATCCCGCACATCGCCCGCGAGGCCGAGCACCTGACCGTCTTCCAGCGCACCCCGCAGTTCGCCCTGCCCGCCCGCAACCAGCCCCTCGACCCCGAGCTCGTGCGCGACAGCAAGGAGAACTGGGGCGAGGTGCGCCGCCAGATCCGGGAGTACGGGCGGCCGCTGCACATGGTGCCCTCCACCCGGTCGGTCCACGAGGACTCCGAGGAGGAGCGGCTGGCGGTGTTCGAGGACGCCTGGCAGCAGGGTGGGCTGGCGCTGCGCGAGTGCTACCGCGACCTGCTCACCGACCCGGTGGCCAACGGCTACGTCTCCGACTTCGTCCGCGCCAAGATCCGGGAGACCGTCCAGGACCCGGCCGTCGCCGCGAAGCTGATGCCCGACTACTACTTCGCCACCAAGCGCCAGGTGATGGACGAGGGGTACTTCGAGACCTACAACCGGGACGACGTGACCCTCGTCGACCTCCGCGACGAGCCCATCGAGACGTTCACCGCCGACGGCGTCCGGACGACGGAGGGCGAGTACCCGCTGGACGTCCTGGTGCTGGCCACCGGCTACGACGCGATCACCGGCGCCCTGCGGCGGATCAATCCCGTCGGACGGGACGGCCTGCAACTCGAGGAGAAGTGGGCCGCCGGCAGCCGCACCTACCTGGGGCTGAGCATCGTGGGCTTCCCGAACCTGTTCATGTTCCACGGGCCGGAGTCGCCGTCGGTGATGTTCCACCAGTTCTACGGGACCGAGTCCCAGGGCGACTGGATGGCCACCTGCATCGCGCACATGCGCGAGCACGGCCTGGCGACCATCGAACCGGTGCCCGAGGCGGAGGCGGCGTGGGGTGCCGAGGTGCAGGAACGAGCCAACCGCACCCTGTACCCGCAGACCGACTCGTGGTTCACCGGCGCGAACATGCCGGGCAAGCCACGCGAGTTCATGGTCTACATCGGTGGTTCGCAGTACCACCAGCACCTGCACGAGCTGGCCGCGAACGGCTACGACGGCTTCGTCTTCGAGCCCGCACGCTCGGTCGCGCCGGTCACCCAGGCGTGACCGGGGGCCGCCAGGGCTCGTGGGTGTGCGAGAGCCAGACGAGCTCGGGGTCCAGGGAACGCACCAGCCGCTGACCCTCGTCGCGCGGCTCGTCGAGCTCGCCGAACCACACGGCCATGTCGCCGCCGATGACGGCCGGGCGGCCCCCGTTCTCCACGACGACCACCTGGGAGCCCGCCGTGTGGCCCGGCGCCGGCACGAGCCTGATCCCGGGCAGCAGCTCGAACTCGCCGTCCACCGGCACGTACTGGATGCCGGGGGCGTCCACCCACTCGCGGATCGTGTAGTCGGCCAGGCTGCGGGCGTCGTCCAGCTCCCGGCGCTGCACGTAGGTCGGCCTGCCGGCGAACAGGTGGTTGCCGCCGCAGTGGTCGAAGTGCAGGTGCGTGTTGACGACGGCGTCGACGCCGGCGAGGTCGCACTCCGGCTGCTCGCTCAGCGGGAACAGCCGCGGGTCCAGGTCGGCCCCGGCCGGGTGCAGCACCGTCATGCCGGTGTCCACCAGCACACGCGCGTCCGGGTGCTCGATGACGTGCACGTAGACCGGCATCACCTCGCCCTCGACGGCCAGCTCGGCCACCAGCACCGGCGTGATGGTCGGGGCACCGGCGTGGTCGCTGTCCGTGCTGGTCACTGTGGTCATGCTCCCTCGTCCCTGACGTCGGTGGGCCGCTGCGAGCGGCTGCCACTACGACTCCGGCGCGGGGCAGGAGTCATCGGCGCACGGCGACTGCGAGTTGACCGCGCGGTCCCGCGAGCGACCTCGGCTTCGAGTTGACCGGGGATCGACCGGTCGAGTAATCGGATGAAGACTCGGGCGTCTCCCGCGCGTCGATTCGAAGCGGTCGAGATCTCCTGCCGCTGTCGAATAGTCAGCGCACCCACCAGTGCCGGGCAGGAGTTCGGTCGGCCTACGGCGCGGTGGCCATTTCCGGCCGTGTGTGTTTTTGAACCAGTGACTTCATTTGCGCATGGACACGGTGCGATTACCGAGTACGCTGCCGCCACTGCGGAAATGCACGCGCGTCAAGGCGGATGTCTCATGAGTGAGTTCATCGTCCGGCGGGAGCCGCTGGGTACCAGTGCATGGCTGGTCGTGACGCCGGCCGGTCTGGAGCTCGCTCGACTGCCTGACCGCTCCGCAGCGGTCGAGCGCGCCAAGCGAATGCTCCAGGGCATGGGCGGCGGCACGGTACGAGTGGAGACCGAGAGCGGCGTGCTGGGGACGCCGATCGAGGTCGGCCGGCCGGCGGGCGCGGACGATCCAGAAAAGGGCGTCCCCTGGGAGACGTTGGCCGAGAAGGCGGCCGGGGTCGCGGACGATGCCACTGGCCGGGCTGAGGCACCGAAAGGCGGAGTCCGCGGCGAGGTGGATGACCTCTCGATCGATCAGGTGCTCCCGGCGAAGCTGGCAGCTAGCACGACGGTCAAGATCTTCAACCACAGCGTCTCGGCCGCGGCGGCGATGATCGCCTTCGTCGTGCTCGTGGCGGGCAGCGGCACTTTCTCGGCGGTCGTGACTCCGGCAGTCCAGTCGATGGGCAACAAGGCGACCGTCGGGTCGTACATCACCGTCGGCCAGGCCTTCTGGACGACGCTTGCTCTGTCGTTGTGCGCGGCTGTCGCCGTGTACGGCCTCCGGAGCGGGTGGTTCACGTCCTACGGCAGCGTGAGCGTGTTCTTCATCGGGATGCTCGTCATCGTCTGGTTCACCTATGGAGCAGGTTTCGCCGGTCCGACGCCGTCCGCTGTCCTCGATGCCACGAACAGCATGAGCAATCCGATCGCGAAGGTGCTGGGGGCCTTCGGCGTCTTCTTCGCCTTCTACGGCCCGGTCCCGTTCGCGTCAGGCGCGATCGCGGGCGGATGTGCAGGGCACATCGCCTTCGAGGTCGAGCGAGCAACCTGAAATGCGCTCCTCGCCGCGGCCGTGTGCCAGTCAGGCGACGGCTCCCTGCGCGGCGACCGCGGACTCCTCGGTGCCCGGCTGCCCGACGGTCGGGTCCATCCACATCACCTGCCAGCCGTGGCCGTCGAGGTCAAAGAAGCTGCGTGAGCACATGAAGCCGTGGTCCTCCAGGCCGTCCGCCTCCACGCCCCCGGCAGCCAGCGCAGCCGCACCGACCGCGTCCACCTCCTCGCGGGACGAGACGCTGAAGGAGTAGAGCGCCAGCGTGGAGGTGGCCGCATCGGCGAGCGGCAGCTTCGAGAACTCCATGAACTTCGCCCGCTCGAGCAGCATGACCCTGGCCTGCCCCCCCGAGCAGCATGCAGGCGGCGGTCGCATCGGTGAAGGCGGGGTCGAAGCCGAACCCGAGCGCGTTCAGAACGCCGTGCTCCGCTCCACGTCGGCCACGGGCATGGACACGAACAGCGTGCGGCCGGCGTGCGCAGGGGTCATGGGGGATCTCCAGTCGACGGTCGGGTGGGTACGTCACGGAGGACCGGCGCGACCGGCAGAACTCATCGGGCGGCGCCGAACCAGGTGGGCAGGTGGTCGAGCAGGTCCTGCTGGTCGTCACCGACCCAGGCCACGTGCCCGTCCGGCCGCAGCAGCGCCGCCGGCACGTCCAGCTCCGCAGTGACGTCGACGACGGAGTCGACCCGGTCGCCCCAGCCGGCCACCGACAGCCGGCCGGTCTGGTCCAGCAGCAGCCCCCGGCCGGCGTGCATCAGCCCGTACAGCCTTCCCGGCCCGAGTGCGACGTCCCGCAGCCGCCGGCCCACCAGCGGGTGCCCACCGCCGAGGTCGTAGCGGACCCCGATCGCGGTCACCTTCTCGACCAGGTACCGGTTCACCTCCTCGATGCCCATCAGCTCGGTCAGCAGCCGGCGCACCGCCTGCGGGCCCGGCTCGGTCGACAGCAGCTCGGCGGTCGCCCGGGCGGTGGTCAGCACGTCGGCGGCGACCGGGTGCCGCTCGGTCTGGTAGCTGTCCAGCAGCCCGTCGGGTGCCCAGCCGGCCACGGAACCGGCCAGTTTCCAACCCAGGTTGAACGCGTCCTGCAGCCCGAGGTTCAGGCCCTGGCCGCCGGTCGGCGGGTGGACGTGCGCGGCGTCGCCGGCCAGCAGCACCCGGCCGGCCCGGTACCGCTCGGCCAACCGGGTCGCATCGCCGAAACGGGTGATCCAGCGGGGGGAGTGCACGCCGAAGTCCGTCCCCGCGACCACCCGCAGCCGCTGCCGCACCTCCTCGATCGTCGGCGGCACCGCGCGGTCCTCGGCCACGTGCGCGGCCGGCACGACCACGCGGAACAGCCCCCCGCCGGAGGGCCCGACGCCGAACCCCTTCTCGGTCTCCCGCACCCGGGTCACCACCGCGGTCACCTCCTCCGGGGACGCGGTGAGCTCCACCTCGCCGGACAGCCACTCGCGCTGCGCGGGCTCGCCGGGGAAGCCGATCCCGGCCAGCCGGCGCACCGTGCTCCGGCCGCCGTCGCAGCCGACGACGAAGGACGAGCGGAGCCGGGTGCCGTCGGCCAGGTCGACGGTCACCCCGTCGTCGTCCTGGCTGAGCCCGGCGACCTCGCACCCGCGCCGGATCTCCACGCCCAGTGCGACGGCGTGCTCGGTGAGCAGCCGGTCGGTGGTCGGCTGCGGGATGCCCAGCAGGTACGGGTGCGCGGTGTCCAGCTGCGCGGGTTCCGGCGCGGGGATGCCGGCGAAGCCGCCGACCGGGTACCGCGTGCCGGCGGCCAGGAACTGCGCCAGCAGACCGCGCTGGTCGAGCAGTTCGATGCTGCGGGCGTGCAGGCCGAGCGCCCGGACGACGCGGGTGGGCTCCGCGTCCCGTTCCAGCACGAGCACCCGGACGCCGTGCAGCCGCAGCTCCGCGGCCAGCAGCACCCCCGTCGGCCCGGCACCCACGATGGTCACGTCGACGTCCACAGCGCCTCCCGGTCGGTTGCTCCGGCCGGGCACTCTGCCCCTCCACCGGGGGCTTGCCGCAAGCCCCGGGGTCCGTGCGAACCTGGAGGCAACGGGACACCGCGGCGGTCAGGGCACCCCGTACGCGTCCTGCAGCATGGCGCGGCCGACGAGGACCCGTGACGGGACGAGTCCCCGGAGAACGCCGCTGCTCGTCATCGGGCGCGGCCGCGAGCCCAGCTCCGCGCAGCCCGCGCCGTCCGCGGGAGGGTGAGCCGGCCCGGGGTCAGGCGTCCAGGCCGGAATAGGTCGGCGTGGCCGCCTCGCCGTCCCAGGTGACCCGGAAGTCGAACGCCTCCTCGAGGTCGGTGAGGTACTGGTCGGCCTCCTCCTGCGTGATGGTGCCGCTGGCCAGCAGCGTGTCGATCGCCACGCCGTACTCGGCGACCATGCCGTCGATGAGCTCCTGCGGGTCGATGCCCAGGTCCTCGGCGACCTCAGCCAGGCCCTGCCCGGCCTCCATCCGGACGTGCAGCTCCTCGTGGGAGATGCCCAGCACCTCGTCGAGGACGTCCTGCACCGGCTGGTGACCGCGGTGCAGGTCGAGGCTGGGGTCGCCGTAGGCGTCCTGGATCAGCTCCACCAGCTGCTCCTCGGTGGTGACCGACGAGACGTCGACCGACCCGCCGGGTCCACCCTGCCCGCCGCCTGGCATTCCTCCGCCGAGTGCCGGCGTCTCGGACGTCGACCCGCTGGAGGCGGTCGACTCGGTGGAGGTGGTCGACGTGCTGGCGGTGGCCGAGTCGTCGGAGGCCCCGCAGGCGGCGAGGGGGAGGGCGAGGGAGAAGGAGAGGGCCAGGGCGGCCACGGCCTTGCGGATCTTCACGAGAGGTCCTGTCGGTCGGGGTCGTCGGGAGGACGACTCGGGTGGTGTGCTGCTCACGACTCGGGTGGTGTGCTGCTCACAGTGGGTCGCTCTCCCCAGCGCCGGACATGTGGTCGCTGTGCGTTGGCTGGGTGATGTCTGGACGGCGACGCACACGTCGTGCTCAGCGAGGACACAGCTGAGCCGGTCACGGTCAGCGGCATGACGACGACGCGCCGCACCCGCGCCCTGCTGACAGCCGCCCTCGCGTGTGCGTCAGCCGTGGGCCTGACGCTGCTCACCGGCGCCACCGCCCAGGCGCACAGCCTCACCAGCAGCACGCTGGCCGTCCGGGTCGGCGAGGACTCGGTCGAGGCGACGGTCTCGGTCGCCGCCGACACCCTCGACGCGCTGGTCGGCGGGTCCGCGACCGACGCCGCCGTGGTCGGCTACCTCGCCGAACACCTGACGGTCACCGGGAGCGACGGCAGCACCTGGACGGAGACGTGGTCCTCGGTGACGCGCGAGACGGTGGAGGGCATCGACTCCTACAGCGTCGACGTCGTGATGGACGCCGGCGGCGCCGACCCGGCGTCGTTCACCCTGGCCTACGACGGCGTCATCGAGGCCGATGCCTCGCACGAGGCAGTCGTCGTGCTGACCGACGCCGCCGGCGACATCTCCACCGCCGGGGTGCTCACCGCCACCGACGACACCCTCACCGTCGGCAACACCGCCGCCAGCGCGGCCGACACCGGCTGGACGGACATGGTCGGGTACGGGCTGCACCACGTGCTGGAGGGCGCGGACCACCTGCTGTTCCTGCTCGCCCTGCTGCTGGTCGCCCCGGTGGCCGCGGTCGCCGGCCGGTGGCGGCGACGCGACGGGGTGCGCCCCACCCTGCGATCGGTGCTGGCGGTGGTCACCGCGTTCACCGTCGGGCACTCGCTGACCCTGCTCGCCTCGGCACTGCGCTGGGTGACCGCGCCCAGCGCGCCCGTCGAGGTGCTGATCGCGGTCTCGGTCGGCGTCGCCGCCGTGCACGCCCTGCGCCCGCTGGCCCGACGCGGCGAGGTGCTCGTGGCCGGCGGCTTCGGTCTGGTGCACGGCCTGGCCTTCGCCGGCATCCTCACCGACCTGGGCCTCGAGGGCGCCACCTCGGTGCCCGCGCTGCTGGCGTTCAACGTCGGCGTCGAGCTGGCCCAGCTGCTCACCGTCGCACTGGTCTTCCCGTCGCTCTACCTGCTCTCCCGCACCCGCTGGTACCCCTGGGTGCGGACCACCGGCGCCTGGATCGCCCTGGTGGCGGCGACGACGTGGGCGCTGGACCGGCTGGGCTGGCTGGCCGACCCGTTGGCCGGTGCGGAGGAGGCGCTGGTGTCCCACCCGTGGTGGGTCGTCCTCGGCATGGCCGTCCTGGCCGCGGCCGGCTGGGTGGCCGACCGGCCGGTCCAGGACCAGCCGGTCGACCGTCCTGGCCGGACCGCTCCCAGCGATGACCGTGCTCGGGCGCTGGTCCAGCGACGGTGACCTCCCAGCACCGCACCTGCGCTCAGCGGGCCGGCAGCTCCCGCAGGCCGAGCAGGCGGTCCAGCAGCCGGAACCGGTAGGCCGCGCCCAGGGCGAGGAACCAGACGGCGAGCACCGGGAGCACGGTCGTGTACACCGGCGGCGCCGCGCCGGTCAGCCCCAGGTACCCGGAGGTGACCGGCGTGACCAGCGCGGCGAGCAGCACGACCAGCAGCCCGGCCACCAGCAGCCCGGTGCGCCGGTCGGTGACCCGGGTGAAGACGGCGAACACCCGGGCCGGCGGCACGAGGAACAGCACCAGCAGCACCGAGGCCAGCGACACGAAGGTGTTGAGGCCGGTCTGCGCCCCGATCGTGGCGGCCGCCTCGGCGAAGTCCGCGTCGGTCCCGTAGACCAGGCCGGTGTAGCTCTCGAACTCGGTGACGACGAAGTCCGGTGGGCGCCCGGTCGTGAAGACCTCCGTCACCGTCGTGTACAGGAAGGCGTAGACGGTGACGCCACCCGCAGCGGTCAGCAGTGCGGCCGGGACGACGAACCGGCCGAGGGTGCCCAGCAGGTCCGGGTCCGGCGGCACGGGCCGCGCCCAGGCGGTGAGCACCAGGGTGGGCAGCCCGACGGTGAACAGCGTCAGGCCACCCTGGGCGGGGGAGTAGGGGAACCCCAGGCCGAGCATCGTCACGGCGACGATCACCAGGGCCTGGGTGGCGACGCGGGCCAGGAACAGCTGGGCGGAGGTGGTGATGCCGGCGATGAGGCGCCGCCCCAGCCGGCGGGCGGGGACGAGGGCCGCCAGCGAGTCCTCGGTGAGCACGATGTCGGCGACGTCGCGGGTCACCGCGCTGCCGCTGGCCATGGCGACCCCGATCTGCGCGGCCTTGAGCGCGCGGGCGTCGTTGACGCCGTCGCCGACCATCGCCACGTAGCGGCCCTGCCGCCGCAGCGCCACCACCACCCGCTCCTTCTGCTCCGGCGCCACCCGCCCGAACACCGAGCTCGTCGCGAGGACGGCGTCCAGCTCGGGGTCGGTCAGCTCGGCGAAGCCCCCGGCGTGCACCGGGACGGTGTCGCGCAACCCGGCGCGGGCGGCCAGGGCGGCGACGGTGCCGGGGTCGTCGCCGGACAGCACCGTCACGGCGATGCCCTCCTCGGCGAAGCGCTGCAGGGTGGCGGGCACGTCGGGTCGCAGCTCGTCGGCCAGCGCCACGAGGGCCAGCGCTTCCAGGCCGGGCAGCGTGGGCCGCCCTGCGGCGTCCCGCAGCGGGGCCGACGGCTCGGCGGTGCGGGCGAACACCAGCACCCGCAGCCCCTGCGCCGTCCGTGCGGTGACCTCCGCGGCGGGGAGAGCGGACCGCAGCGCCGGGGCGAGCGCCTCCGGGGCGCCCAGCACCCACGTCGCTGCGGCCGTGCGCACCGCGCTCCACCGCAACGCGGAGCTGAACGGCACCTCCTCGGCCACCTCGACCGGATCGCCGGGGAGCGCGCCGGCCAGCGCCGCGCTGGTCAGGTTGGGCGCGCCGGTGCTGTGCGCCATGGCGGCCAGGGCGGCGGTGACGGTCGCGGCGTCGTGCCCGCCCAGCGGCAGCACCTCGGCGACGGTGAGCCGCCCGGTGGTCAGCGTCCCGGTCTTGTCGGTGCAGACGACGTCGACGTTGCTCACCGACTCCACCGCGTTGACCCGCTGCACGAGCGCGCCCTGCCGGGAGCTGGTGACCGCTCCGGCGGTGTAGGCCAGCGCGATGAGGAAGAACAGGCCGTAGGGCACCAGCCCCGACAGCACCGCGGTGGTCTGCACGACCCGCACCAGCGACAGCCCCTCCAGCGCCGCCTGCGCCAGGATCGCGCCGCTCATCAGCACCACCAGCAGCATCGTCAGCCGGACGACGAAGGCGATCCGCCGCTGCAGCGGGGTGGTGTCGGTGGTGGCCTGCCGGGCCTCGGCGGTGAGCCGCTGGGCGTGGCTGGCGGCGCCGACGTCGCGGGCCAGCTGCACCCCTGCGCCCCCGGTCACGACGCTGCCCGACAGCAGGTCCCCTCCCGGGGTGCGCAGCTGGGCGTCGGACTCCCCGGTGAGCAGCGACTCGTCCACCTCGGCGTGCCCCTCCAGGAGCGGGCCGTCGACGACGACCTGGTCGCCGGGCCGCACCCGGACGGCGTCGCCCCGCACCACCTCCTGCGGTCCGACCTCGACGTCGGCCCCGTCACGGACGACGACCACGGTGCTCCGGGCCAGCAGCTGCAGCCGGTCCAGCTGCCGTTTGGCGCGAACCTCCTGGAGGGTGCTGATGGCCGCGTTCAGCACCCCGATACCGACGCTGATCAGCGCGTCGCCGGGCCGGCCGAGTGCCAGGAGCGCGATGCCGAGGGAGAAGAGGATCGAGTTGTAGAGGTTCAGCAGGTTGGTGCGCACGATCCGCGCGTACGTGCGGGACGACCGGGTCACCGCGTCGTTGCCCTCTCCCCGGCGGCGCCGGGCGACCGCCTCCCTGCTGGACAACCCGAGGGTCGGCACGTGCACGGCCACGGGGCTGGAGGTCACCGGCCCAGGATGACGGCCCCGCGGGGCACCCGCTGGCGGACACGGACCGGCTGCGCAACGTCACAGCGGCTGCGCTGCCGGGTCACCGCCGGTCCACATCTCCGCTGTGCGGTGGCACGCACGGCGTCGTCAGCTGCTGTGCGGGCTCCGCCACCTTGACGAACGACTTGTGTAAGTCGAGACTCACCGTTCGTGGACGCTTACCGCTCGGGCGATGCATGGAGCGCCCTGGGCGATGCCTCGCGGCGAGCCATCGTCGAGCGGCTGGCCGAGCGACCCCAGGCGGTCGGCGAGCTGGCCGACGCGCTGCCGATCAGCCGCCCGGCGGTGTCCCAGCACCTGAAGGTGCTCAAGGACGCGGGCCTGGTCGCCGAGCGGGTCGCCGGCACCCGGCGGATCTACCGGCTCGACCCGGCCGGCGTCGCCGCCATGCGCGACCAGCTCGACACCTACTGGAACCGGGCGCTCGCCGGCTACCAGGACGCTGTCGCTCCCCCCGGCGACACCGAGGAACAGCACGTCGTCCACCCAGGAGCCGAACCAGGACAGGAGAGGTCATGACGCAGGCAGACGCCGCCGCCGTCCGCAAGCAGGTCGTCGTCGAGGCGCCCCAAGAGCGGGCGTTCGCCGTGTTCACCGAGAGGTTCGGGGACTTCAAGCCTCGCGAGCACAACCTCATGGCCGCGCCGATCTCGAGGACCGTCTTCGAGCCGCGGGTCGGCGGGCACATCGTCGACATCGCGGAGGACGGCAGCGAGTGCCGCTGGGCGCGGGTGCTGGCCTACGAGCCGTACGAGCGGGTCGTGTTCAGCTGGGACATCGGTCCCGACTGGCAGCTCGTGGCCGGCCCGGAGAACGCCAGCGAGGTGGAGGTGCGGTTCATCGCCGAGACACGGCATCGCACCCGCATCGAGCTGGAGCACCGCAGGATCGACCGGCACGGCCCCGGCTGGGAGGCCGTCCGGGACGGGATCGCCGACGACGCCGGCTGGCCGCTGTACCTGGACCGCTACGCCGCCCTGCTGGTCGAGGGGCGCTGACGTGCCCCCGATCCTCGCCACCGCCGAGGTCGACCGCTCTGCCGACGACGTCTTCGCCTTTGCCACGGACCCAGCGCGCTTCGGCGAATGGCAGGCAGGCGTGGTCAGCGGCCACCTGGACGGCGGTGCGGCCGAGGTGGGCGGCCGGTGCACCACCGTGCGCCGCATCGGCGGCGCGGAACGGGCCTCGACCTCGGAGCTGGTGCACCTCGACCCACCGCGGACGTGGCGCATCCGGGGCATCGACGGGCCGATCCGCGCCGCCGTCGACGTCACCGTCGAACCGCTCGGCCAGCACCGGTCACGCGTGGACATCGCCGTCGACTTCGTCGGTCATGGCCTGGGACGGCTGCTCGTGCCCCTCGTCGTCCGCCGCGAGGCGCGCAGGGAGATGCCGGCCAACCTCGCCCGACTCAAGGAGCTCCTCGAGCAGCGCCCCCGTGGGCCGGTTCCCCACCGGGGCGCCGGGGGGTGAGACGCAGCGTCGGTACCCGACCCGACCCGGGCGGGCGGTGTCGCGGAGGCGCCCCGGGAGCCGGCGCCGACCCGTGGTCGCCCACCGCGGAGGTGAGCCGCATGACGGCCGCGCCGCTCAGCCGCCCGCCTCGGCGAGCCGGGCGAGGGTGAGCAACTGCTTGCGCATCATCAGCAGGTCCCCCCAGGCGAGCAGGCGACGACGTACCGACGACATCCGCCCGTCCTGCCGGTGACCGATCCGCAACACTGCCACCAGGCGGCTGCCGCCCGGGGTGGCGATCACCCGGTAGGTCACCGCCACCGGCCCGAAGACCTGCTCCGCGACGCCCGGCCGGATGGTGACGGTGAGGTCACGGCCGGGCGTGTGGTGGACCAGCTCGAAGATCGTCATCACCCGCTGGCCGGCGGCCAGCTCCTCCAGGCCCGGGACCAGTCGCCGTGGACTCGTCCGGCCGAAGTTGTCCAGCCAGTCGTAGCTGTACGGAGCCACCCGGAGCTGGCACAGCCAGCGGTAGACCTCCGGAGCGGCCGCTGCGCTGGTCACTGCGCGCACCAGCCGATGGCCGTCGGGCGCCAGCTCGTCGCAGCGGTACCCCGCCTGCAGCTCCGCGGGGGTGGCCCCCCAGCTGTCCGGCAGGCCGGTCACGGTGCACTCCGCACGATGGCAGATCGATGCACTGAGTAGCTGTGTCGTAATCGCACGGTCACCTTGCCTCCATCGCCGGGCTACACCTCACCGTTACCGTGATCCCCGACGGGGCCACGACGGCGTCCGAGAGGAACTCGATGACCGAACAGAGCGGTCCAGGCGTCGAGGACATCATCGGCCAGACCGAGCAACTGCTGGCCAGCCTGCGGGACGTCGCCGGCCACCCCATGGTCGGGCTGGACACGATGTCGGTACAGGACATCGACGACCTCGGCGCGCAGGCGGCCACCGACGCCACCTCCTCGGTCGTGGTGCTGGCGACGGCCGCCCTCTCGTCGATCGAGTCGACGCCGGCCATCTTCGAGGCGCTCTGCGCCGCTGCCCGCATGCGGCGGCGGGTGCGGCTGCTGATCGGCCCGCACGACCTCACCGATCCGCTCTCCCGCGCCCGCATCGACACCCTGGTCCAGGCCGGCGCGGTGGTCCGGGTCGCTCCGCAGGCCCACTCGGTCATGGTGCTCGTGACCGACAACGACCTGGCCCTGCTGCGGCCGCTGTCCTCGGGTGCGCCGGGGATGGTGGTCCGTGCCCGACCGCTGGTCACGAACCTCATCGGCATGGCCGACGTCCTGCTCCGCCAGGGGCGCGACGCACGGCTCCTGCCACCCCTCGACGGCGCCTGCGGATGCCTCACGACGGCGCAGCGGCGCCAGATCCTCTCCTCGCTGGCACTGGGGGAGAAGGACGAGGTGGCCGCGCGGACCCTCCAGGTCTCGCTGCGCACCTACCGGCGGTACGTGGCCGTCCTGCTGGAGGAGCTCGGCGCGACGTCCCGCTTCCAGGCCGGGGTGTTCGCCGCCGAGCGCGGGTGGCTGGACTTCTTCCACCAGCCCGGCGGACAGCGGCTGGAGGGCGGTGCGCTGGGGCCGCCCACGGGCCGGCGGGCTCACCCGGCGCGGCCGCTGGGGGCAGCGGCGCCGGCGAGGAAGCCGAGCACCGCCGCGCGGTAGCCGTCCGGGTCGTCCTTGAGGCCGCGCAGGTGCCCCCCGCCGACGACGACGTGCTGGGCGAGCGGGAAGCGGTCGGCCAGTGCGGCCACCTCGGCGACCGGGACGATCGGGTCGTCCCGGCCGACGAGGAAGAGCATCGGCGTCCGGTCGAAGCGACCGAGGTGCGCCGGTGGCGGCCACGCGGTCGACAGCATGGCGGTGGCGACCCGGGCGCAGGTGCGGGCGACCTGGTCCAGGGTGCCGGGGCCTCGCAGCAGGGCGGGCACGGGCAACGCCCCGGCGCGGAGGAACCCCTGGAACAGCGGCGCGAGCGTGGCCGCCGGCCCGCTGTCGCAGAGCACCGCGTCGACCGGCACCGCCGGGTCCCGGAGCACGTACACACTGGGGAACGAGGAGAACGAGAAGCCCCACACCAGCGTCCTCCTGGGCTCCGGCACCTGGGCGCGGGCGAAGGCGACGCACGCCTCGACGTCCAGGGTGAACCGGCGCGAGAGCCCGGACACCGAGCGGTCGCGCCCGGAGGCCCCGTGGTTCCGGTGGTCGAAGAGGACCACCGTGAACCCCTGGTCGTGCAGCAGCCGCGCCTGGGCCAGGCTCGCGGACTTGGTGAGCCCGATGCCGTGTCCCACGACCGCGACGTCCGGGCCGTCGCCCGCGATGGTCCACACGTCCAGCGGCACACCGTCGGCGGCCCGCACCGTGCTCGCCCGGTGGGCGAGAGCGACGTCGGCCGGCGAGCGGTGGTGCGGCCGGCGGGGCGGGTGGAACAACCGGTGGGCCAGCACCGCGCCGTACAGCACCGCGACCGGTGCCCGCAGCGCCCGGCCGAGCGGGCCGGCCAGCGGCACGCCGCTCACCCGCACCCCCCGGCGTGGTCACCGTCGGGGACCGTCCCGGCGCCCATGCGCTGGTCGCCGCGGCCGGGGGCCCGCCGAGCGGCGTGCGCGGCTGCGGCGTCGGCGAGCCGGTCCAGTCCCCAGAACGGCTCGCGCCCGACCACCACGTACGGCACCCCGAAGACCCCGTCCTCGTGCACCGCCCGCAGCGCCGAGACGCCGAGCTCACGGGCGGCCGGGTCGTCGACGCTGTTCCCGAGGTCGGGGGACAACCCGCACTCGGTCGCGCACCGGGCGACCACCTGCCGGTCGCAGATGTCCTGCGCCTCCTCCCAGCGTGCCCGGGTGAGCCGCAGGGCCAACGCCCGCCCGGCTGCGGGGTCGGACCGGAGTGCGACCAGCACCGGCAGGCTGGGCACCTCCCAGACCGGGTCGCGGTCGACCGGCCAGGTGGGCCGCAGGCCGCGCTCGCGAGCCAGCCGGGCGACGTCCCGCAGGATGTAGAGGTGCTTGGCCCGGGACATCGGGACGTAGGGGACGGCGGCGCGGTGCGGCTCGAGGTCGGCCCGGGTGCGATCGTCGGGTTCGAAGAAGACCCGCAGCTCGCAGTCCCGCCACAGGTCGGGGTGGCGGGACGGCGCGTCGTGCAGGGTCAGCCACGAGTAGGGGCTCCGCAGCGAGAGGTACCACCGGGGCTGCGTGACGACCGCCGGTCTCCGCGCGGTGAGGGCCCGCGTCACAGCGCCAGCCCCCCGTCGACGCCGAGCACCTGGCTGGTGACGTAGCTGCTGGCGGGGGAGACGAGGAAGGACACCGTCGACGCCACCTCGGTGGCCGTGCCGAACCGGTGGGCCGGGATCCGCTCCACGGCCGCGGTTCGCAGCTTCTCCGGGAGCCCGCCGGTCATGTCGGTGTCGATGAACCCGGGCGCCACCACGTTCACCCGGATCCCGCGGCCGGCCACCTCCTTGGCCAGGGACTTCCCGAAGCCGATGATCCCAGCCTTGGAGGCGGCGTAGTTGGTCTGCGTCGCGTTCCCGTAGACCCCGGCGACCGAGCTCATCAGCACCACGGACCCGGCCTTGCGCTTCATCAGCGAGAAGATGACGCTGCGGCACGCGACGAAGGTGCCGGTCAGGTTGACGTCCAGCACCTGCTGCCAGTCCTCCGGCGACATCAGCAGCAGCGGGTTGTCCCGGGTGATGCCGGCGCAGGTGACGAGTGCGTCGATCGGCCCCAGGGTGTCCTCGGTGGTGGTGACGAACTGCTTGAAGCGGTCGGCGTCGGTGACGTCCACCTGCTCGGCCAGCACGTCGGTGCCCCGTTCCCGCACCGCCTTCTCGACCTCCTGGGCGGCATCACCGCGGGAGGAGTAGCAGAAGGCGACGTCGTAGCCGTCGTCGGCGAGCCGCTCCACCACGGCGCGGCCGATGCCCCGGGAACCCCCGGTCACGAGTGCGACCCGGCCCATCTCAGGCGTCCCCCGTCCCGGTGAGCACGGACGCCGGGCGGCGCACCATGGTGATCCGTTCGACCCGCATCACGAGCGCTCCGTCGGAGGCCCGGGTCGTACCCGCCACGATCTGGGTCCCGGCGGCCTCCCGGACCAGCTCCGCCTGGTGCACGAGGAACTCCCCGGGGTGCGGGGCCCGGTGCAGCTCGATGCCGGAGATGCCGCCGAAGAGCATGACGTCCCCGGTGAGGACGTCGGGGTTGGGTGCGGTCCAGGCCGCGAGCAGCCCGGCGGACTGGCACCACGACTCCACCGTCAGGGGCCAGGGATAGGCCGCCGTCGTCGGTTCGTCGGCCATGCACGGTTCACTGACCGAGATCGCCTTGACGGTCTCGATCCACAGCCCCGGCACCACCCGCGTCACCCGGTCGACCAGCAGGATGGGGTGGCGGTGCGGGAGGACCGAGCGCAGGTCACGGTGCGGGCAGGGGTACGCCACCGGGTCGGGCGACGGGTCCGCCGCCGGCCGGCCGGCGGCGGGGGAGTCCGGCGCGAGCGGACCGACGAAGACCAGCCGCACGTCGGCGACCGGGCGTCCACCCACGGTCAGGACGCAGCGGGCGGTCGTCCCACCGACGCCGGACTCCTCGAGCCGGACGTCCACCAGGACGGCGTCCCCGGGCAGCACCGGGCTGCGGAACCGGGTGGCGGGGATGCCGGTCCAGCGCATCGCCGGCTGGGCGGCGAGGGCGCGGGCGGCCTGCTCCGCCACCTCGACCAGGAGCACCCCCGGCACGATCGGGAACCCGGGGTAGTGCCCGGCGAGGACCGGGAGGTCGACCGGGAAGGTCGCGGAGACGAGCCCGCCGTCGGGCCGGTGGTCGACCACGCGCACCGGGACCCGGGACGCGCGGGCGGTCCGGCCGGGACTGGTCGCCGTGGTCATGCCCGCTGCCCGGTGTGCTCGAGCAGCAGGTCGTAGGCCCGCTGGAAGGAGGTCATCTCCGGCAACCGGCTCTCGTCCAGCTTGACCCCGTAGGTCCGCTCCAGGACGACCATGACCTCCAGTGCCATGAGCGAGTCGACGTCCAGCTCGTCGGTGAAGTGGGCGTCGTCCGTCACCTCGGTGACGTCGACGTCCAGCGTGCCGGCGATGGTGCGGCGCAGCTCTTCCTTGTCGACAACAGCGTTCATCTCGGTCATCTCCCTGTCAGGTGGGTGGGCGTGCTGGGGGTCGTGGTGGGGGTCGTGGTGGCGGGCCGGGCGGTCGTGGGCTGGCTCGACAGCTGGGCGGACAGCCGTCCGGCGAGGTCGACGTCGTGGGTGCCGGCCGCGAACTCCGGGCTGGCCAGCACGGCGGCGAGGAAGCCGGTGTCGGTGGTGATCCCCTCGACCTCGACCTCGCCGACGGCGCGCAGCAGGCGGGTGCGCGCCTCCTCACGGGTGCTGCCCCAGGCGATCACCTTCGCCAGCAGCGAGTCGTAGAGCGGGGACACCACCGAGTTGGACTGCAGGTGGCTGTCGACGCGCACCCCGTGGCCCCCGGGGAGGTGGACCCGGCCGACCGGCCCGGCGCTGGGCAGCCAGCCGCGGGCCGGGTCCTCGGCCACGACGCGGGCCTCCATGCACCACCCGCGAGGGCCGGGCGCACGAGCGGGGAGCCGGCCACCGCGGGCGATGTCGATCATGGCGGCCACGAGGTCGACGTCCCAGCAGTGCTCGGTGACCGGGTGCTCGACCTGGAGCCGGGTGTTCATCTCGATGAAGTAGGGGGCGCCGGCCCGGTCGACGACGAACTCGAAGGTGCCCGCGCTGCGGTACCCGATGCTGCGGGCCCCGCGTTCGGCCGCCTCCCGGAGCAGCTCGACGGTCCGGCCGGGCAGGTTCGGGGCAGGGGACTCCTCGACGAGCTTCTGGTGCCGGCGCTGGACCGAGCAGTCGCGCTCGCCGAGGTGCATGACGTCGGTGCCGTCGCCGAGCACCTGCACCTCGACGTGCCGACCAGCCTCGACGTAGCGCTCGAGGAACACCCGGGCGTCCCCGAACAGGCTGCGCGAGGTCGCCGCGATCTCGCTCCAGGCGGCGTCCAGCCCGGCCGAGGACGCCACGACGGCGATCCCGCGTCCGCCACCGCCGGCGGCGGCCTTCAGGATCACCGGGTAGCCGACGGCGTCGGCCACGGCACGGGCCTCCCGGACGTCGCGCAGGGCGCCGGGGGAGCCGGGCAGGATGGGCACGCCGGACTCGGCCATCAGGGCGCGGGCGCCGATCTTGTCGCCCATCATGCCGATGGTCTGCGCGGTGGGGCCGATGAAGGTCAGCCCGACGTCCTCGCAGGCCGCGGCGAAGACCGGGTCCTCGGCGAGGAAGCCGTACCCCGGGTGCACCGCGTCCGCTCCGACCCGGGCGGCGGCGTACAGCAGCGCCGGGATGTTGCGGTACGACTGGGCGACCGGCCCCGGACCGATGCAGAACGCCCCGGTGGCCAGCCGGACGGCGAGACCGTCGCGGTCGGCCTCGGAGTGCGCGACGACGACCTCCAGCCCCAGGTCGAGGCAGGCTCGCACGATCCGCACCGCCACCTCACCACGGTTGGCGACGAGCACCCGCTTCACGGCGCCACCGGGTGCGGCCGGATGCTCACCAGCGACTGCCCGTACTCCACGATCTCGGAGTCGGGGACGTGCACGGCGAGCACGGTCCCGGCCACCGTCGCGGGGACCTGGTTCATCATCTTCATGGCCTCGACGATGCCGATCGGGTCGCCCACGGCCACCTCGGCACCGACCTCGACGAACACCGGCTCGTCGGGCGTCGGCCGGCGGTAGAAGACACCCACGAGCGGCGCGGCGACGACGACGGCGCCTGGCTCCCCGGCGGTCGCCGGTGCGCCGGCGGGTGGTCCCTCGGCGACCGGCGCGGCCGGCGACGGGTCGAGCGCGGCCGGCGCGGGCGTGGCGCGCCCGTCGGCGTGCACGGGCCCGCCGACCGCACCGCCGCCGGCGCGGAGGTGCAGCTCGAGCCGGGCACCGCCGCCCTCCTCCGCCCCCAGCCGGACGACGACCTCCTGCAGGCCCAGCTCGCGCACGGTCCGGCCGAGGTGCTCGACCACCGGCTGCAGCCGCACCACGGTCGCCACGTCGTCGGCCGGCACGGCCAGGTCGGTCACCGGACACCGCCGGGGACCTCGGTCGGGCGGTGGCTGGCGCGCGCCCGGATGGCCCGGCGCCGGGCCCGGACCAGCTCCTCGGGGCCGACCCCGTCGAGGGCGTCGAGCTCGGCGGCGACGGCGTCCGCGACCGCCTGGACGGTCGCCGACGGCGGGGCGCCGGTCGGGGGTTCGGGTATGACGCCGTCCAGGACGCCGAGGTGGCGCAGCTCGCCGGCCCGCAGGTGCAGCGCGTGGGACATCCGCGGCGCCTCGCTGGCGTCCCCGAACAGGATGCTCGAGCAGCCCTCGGGACTGATCACCGACAGCACCGCGCCCTCCAGCGCGAGGAGCCGGTCGGCCGTGGCGAGCGCCAGGGCGCCGCCGCTGCCGCCCTCCCCGATGATCACCGCGACGACCGGCGTGCGCAGCGCGGACAGCGCGAGGATCGCCTCGGCGATGGCCGCGCTCTGGTTGTGCTGCTCCGCCTCGACCCCGGGGAAGGCGCCCGGGGTGTCGATGAGGGTCACCAGCGGGATCCCCCAGCGTTCGGCGAGCCGGGCCACGCGCACCGCCTTGCGGTAGCCCCACGGCTGGGCCATCCCGAAGTTGTGACCGAGCCGGTCGTGCACGTCGCGGCCCTTGCTCTGGGCCACCACGGCGACGGGGCGCCCCCGCAGCAACCCGATCCCGGCCAGGACCGCCGGGTCGTCCGCCCGCGCGCGGTCCCCGCGCAGTTCCAGGAAGCCGTCGACCATCTCCTCGACGTAGCGCTGACCGGTCGGCCGGGAGGGGTCCCGGGCGGACCGCACGGCCTGCCAGGCGCCGCCGTCGTCCGGCCGGTCGCGGGGGGCCGGTGGGGGACTGGACGTCTCCTCCTCCGGTGCGGCAGCGGGCGGGCGCGGCGTGGGCGCCCGGACGTCGGAGCTCGCGATCAGCAGCAGCCGGGAGAGCACGGTCCGCAGCTGCGGGCGACCGACGACCATGTCGACCTGCCCGTGCTCGGCCAGGAACGCCGCGGTCTGGAACCCCGGCGGCAGCTCGGCCCGCACGGTCGAGGCGATCACCGCAGGCCCGGCGAACCCCGCGCGGGCGCCCTGCTCCGCGATGATCACGTCGGCCAGCGAGGCGAAGGACGCGGCCACGCCGCCGTACACGGGGTCGGTCAGCAGGCAGATGCTCGGCACCCCGAGCTCGCGCAGCACCCCGAAGGCGGTCGACGTCCGCGCCATCTGCCACAGCGACAGCGGCCCTTCCTGCATGCGGGCCCCGCCGGAGGCGGCCACGACGACGACCGGCACCGGCGCGCCCGTCCCGGCCGCACCGCCCCCGGCGGCCAGCTCCGCCGCGCGGACGACCTTCTCGCCGACGACGACGCCCATGCTCCCGCCCATGAACCGGAAGTCCATGACCGCCAGCACCAGCGGGGACCCGTCGATGGTGGCGGTGCCGACGACCACCCCCTCCTGCAGGCCGGTGGCGCGTCGGGCGCCGGCCAGCCGCTCGACGTAGGGCAGCCGGTCGACGAACTGCAACGGGTCCGTGCTGGTCAGGTCGGCGTCCACCTCGGCGAAGCTGTGCCGGTCGACGAGGGAGCCGATCCTGGCCCAGGCGTCCAGCCGCGCATGCGCACCGCAGCCGCCGCACACGCCGTGCTGCTGCTCCCGGTGCGCGCGGGGGCTGAGGGCGCCGCAGGCCGGGCAGCGGGCCCAGCCGTCGTCGGTGAGGGCGTCGATGCGGGCGACCGGGTCGTCGCGCCACGTGGTCGGGGGCGGCTCCGGACGGGTGGTCGGCGGAACGGCGACCGGGGGTCCCCCCGGTGCGACCGCGGTCGGGGTGTCGAGGTGCTGGGTGCTCACTGCTGCCTCCCGTTGACGAGTTCGGTCCACCGCGCACGGCGTGGCATGGCGACGGCGACGGCGACGGCACCGAGGAGTGCGACGGCGGCGGCGACGACGGTGGTGGTGTGCATGGCGTCGATGAAGGCGACGTCGATGGGCGGGACGAGCTCGGGGGTGTCCGCGGCCGCGGCGGCGGCGCGGCCGGCCTCGGCGGACTCCCGGATCGCGCCGGCCAGGGCCGGTGGCTGCGAGTCGGCGAGGTCGGCGACGTCGCGGCGGTACCCGCTGACCAGCAGCGAGCCGAGCACGGCCACCCCGAGGACGGCGCCCACCTGGCGGAGCACCGAGGTCGCCGCCGCGCCGGCCGCGGCCCGGGCCGCCGGCAGCACGGTCACCACCGCGTCGGTGAGCGGTGCGATGGCCACGCCCATGGCCAGGCCCTGGACGAGGAGGAGGACGCCGTACTGCCACAGCGGCGTGTCCTGCTCGAGCACGGCGTACCCGAGCAGGCTGATCGAGACCACGACGAGCGCCGGGGCCGCGGCAGCGCGCGGCCCGACGGCGCGGGCCAGCCGGATCCCGAGCGGTGCGCCGGCCAGCACGCCGACGGCCACCGGGGCCAGCACCACGCCGCACTCGAGCGGGTCGAGCGACCGCACGCCCTGCAGGTAGAACACCGAGTAGTACATCGAGCCGACCAGGCCGAAGAAGGTCAGCGCGACACCGATGCTGGCGGCCGCGAACGTGCGGTCGACGAAGAGCAGGACGTCGAAGCTGGGCGTGCGGGTCCGCAGCTCGAACAGCACGAAGGCGGCGAGCACCAGCAGCCCGCCGAGGACCGCTCCCCACACCTGGACCTCGAGCCAGTCGCCGCGGCGTCCCCCCTCGATGATCCCGTAGACGAGCAGGCCCAGACCGGTCGCCGAGAGCAGCACGCCCACCAGGTCGAAGTCAGCCTGCTCGGCCGGCCGCACCTCCGGCACCACCAGCAGCGCGCCGATCACGGACACGACGACCACCGGCACGTTGACCAGGAAGACCGAGCCCCACCAGAAGTGCTCCAGCAGGAAGCCGCCGAGCAGCGGACCGATGGCGATCGCCAGCCCGCTCGCCGCCGACCACAGCGCGACCGCCCGGGTGCGCGCGGCGCCGTCGAACAGCGAGCGGATGAGTGCCAGCGTGGCCGGCACGACGAGCGCGCTGCCCACCCCCATCACGGCCCGCGCGGCGATCAGCACACCGGTGCTGGTCGACCAGGCGGCCCACGCCGAGGCGAGACCGAACACGATCATCCCGGCGACGAGGGCGGTGCGGCGGCCCAGCCGGTCGCCCAGGGCGCCACCGGCCAGCAGGCAGGCGCCGAACGAGAGCGTGTAGCTGTTCAGCGACCACGCGAGGGCCTCCGGCGACGCGCCGAGCCCGACGACCGGGTCGGCCAGCG
This sequence comes from Modestobacter versicolor, assembly GCF_041028285.1. Taxonomy (GTDB): domain Bacteria; phylum Actinomycetota; class Actinomycetes; order Mycobacteriales; family Geodermatophilaceae; genus Modestobacter; species Modestobacter versicolor_A. Next base: position 757,803 of record NZ_JABGDB010000001.1, read on the forward strand.
TCTTGAGCGCCACGGTGAGGATCGTGTTGTCGATCCAGATCGTCAGCTGGGCGCCGACCAGCACGGTGAGGACCAGGCCCGGGCGCCGGAGCCGGTCCGCGTCCTGCTCGCCGCGGCGCCGGTCGGTGGCCAGGTGCGTCATCGGGGGGCGTCCTGCCACTGGTGGCGGAGCAGCAGGGCACCGACGACGCCCTCGGTGTCCAGCGACGTCACCAGGGCGTAGCCGTCCCGGCCGGTCGACCGCAGGTGCAGGGCGCCCAGGGCGACCTGGGTCTGCAGGACCGCCGACGCCGCGCCGGAGTCCCCGAGCGTCGTCGTGGTCGGGAGCACCCGCGGCCGGGGGCGTCCGCCCAGCGCGGCGGTCAGCGCGTCGGCCTCGACCGAGCCCGGCCGGTCGTCGTAGGGGGCGTGCACGTCCAGCACGGCGCCGGGGGGGAGCGCGTCCAGGGCGGCGGCGGCGACCCTGCCCAGCACCCGCCGCGTCGCCTCCGGGGAGGCGGCCAGCCCGGTCTCCACCGCGACCACGTCCCCGACCGGACCGGCGGTGCCGGTCTCGGCGGGCTCGAGCAGCAGCACGCCGCAGCCCTCGCCCAGCAGCCGTTCCGGGCCGCCGGGCAGGTGGCTCTCCAGCCAGCCCCGCTGGGGCGACAGCTCCTCCACCGCCCCGGTGATGACCCGTCGGGCGTGGCCCAGGGTCAGCAGGCGGATGGCGTAGCGGACGGCGGCCACCCCGGTGACCCGGCCGGCGATGACCGTGGCGTTCGGCCCGCGCAGTCCGTGCCAGATGGCGCACTGCCCGGCCGCGAAGTTCATCACGGTGTTCGGGAACCGGGCGGGGTCGACGAGGTAGGGCCGGTCGCCGGTGAGCGCGTCCCGGGTGAAGTCCATGGTGCTCTGCACGCTGCCCATCGCGGTGCCCAGCACCAGGCCGGTGCCGACCGCGTCCGGCCGTCCGTGCCCGACGACGTCCGGTCCGAGACCGGCGACGGTGGCGACGGCCAGGGCGGTCGCCCGGTCCATGGTGCGGGTGCCCTTGCGGCCGAGGGACCGCACCCGGTCGAAGTCCGGGACCCGGCACGCCCGGGCGTACGGCCCGGCCGTCGCGGGGTCGACGGCGCTCGCGCAGCTCGCCCCGGCCAGCACGCTCTGCGCCGCCGCGGGGGGCGTGTCGCCGGCCGGGCTGTGCATGGCCCAGCCGGTGATCCGGGCCAGGACCTGCGGCTTCGTCCGGCTCCGGGCGTCGTCCGGGTGCTCGTCCCGCAGCTGGGTGCCGGCCGGGCCGGGCAGGGTGGGCACGATCGTCATCACGGTCTCCTTGGCAGGGTCAGAGGAACCACACGGCCTGGTACTGGTGCCAGCTCCGGGCGTGCTCGCCGGACGTGACCTGGACGCCGGCGAGCAGGTCGGCCCGGTCGAGTCCGAGCCGGTCGAGGTCGTCGCCGTCCAGCAGGACGTCGACGCCGTCGTCGAGGAGGTGCTGCAGCGCCGCGGTCGGGTCGGCGGCCGGGCCCTCGCCCTGCAGGGCGACGAGCACCGCCTCCCCACGCAGCAGCAGGTCGAGGTCGCCGAGCTGGGCGTTGAGGACGCGGGCCAGGTAGAAGCAGTCCACGTAGGCGCGCTCGGTGGAGCCGCGGTAGGGCTGCTCGACCACGCCGAGCACGGCGACGGGGGTGCGGGCCATCTCAGGTCAGCCCCACGAAGACGGTCTTGGCCGACTCCCGCACGTGCGAGCCGAAGCTCAGTGCCGGGCGCAGCCGCACCGCATCGATGTGGTCGAGGGCGCCGCGCTCGGTGCTGCAGAAGCGGCAGGACGACCACTGCAGCGTCGGCCGCTCGGCGAGCAGCTGCTCGATCCGGCCCCGGGCGGTGGCGTGCTCCCGCGTCCGGTCCAGGGGGTTGGGTTCCTTGACCGGGCCCGTGCTGCGCTGGGTGAGCAGCGTGGCGTAGCCGCAGGTCCAGACCTGGACGCGGGCGTCCCGGCGGGTGGCCGCGTCGACCCAGCGCAGCACCGTGCTCGTGGCGTCGCTGTCGTACGGCGCACCCATCACCGCCACCAGCAGGTCCCAGTCGGCCGGGCGGTCCGGTGCGCTCACCGCCACACCGTCCGGAGCGCGGGGTCCAGGAGCAGCGCGGCGACCTCGTCGTCGGTGGCGCCGCAGGGTCCGCCCGCGGTGCCCGCCGGCAGCCGCCCGGCGAGGTTGCGCCGTTCGGCGGCGTGCGAGTCCACGAGCACCGTCACGCCGGCGGCCACCGCACCCGGGACGCCGCCCAGGCCCAGGACCGCCTCGGCGCAGACGTCGTCGGTGGCGATGACGGTGACCGCCGCGCCGGTGCGGCGCAGCGCGGTGGCATCCGCCCAGAGGTCGCCGGTGTGCGGCGCCGGCGGACGGCTGGCCACCAGCAGCCACCCGGCGGGGGCGGCTGCCTCAGGCACCCCGCACCTCGCGGTCGGCGCCGGACCGGGCGCCCAGGTGCTCGCCCAGGAAGTCGGTGACGGTCGCCCGGTACCCGTCCGGGTCGGCGCGCAGGCCGTGCACGTGCAGCGCCCGCGGCACGGTCCAGGACCGTGCGCCGGGCAGGACCTCGGCCAGGGCGGCGACCTCGGCGCCGGGCAGGATGCGGTCCCGCCCGCCACCGATCAGCAGCAGCGGGCAGCCGGGAGCGGCGCGCGGCGGCCAGCCGCGGACGGCCAGCACGGCCATCCCGGCGGCGCGGGCGGTGGCGACGAACGCGCGTTCACCGGCTGAGCCGGACCCCAGCCGGGGGAGGGTGAGCGCCTTGAGGCGGGCGAGCCGGGCGAAGGCGCCGCCGATGTCGGCGACCGGCCCGCTCTCGCACACCACGGCGTCGATGGCCATCCGGTGGCGGCGGGTCGCGTACACCGCCGGCCAGGTGGAGAAGGAGAACGCGAGGACCCCGACGCGTCCGGGGACCCGCGGGTCGGCGCGCACCGCGGCCACCGCGTCCTGCAGGTCGCGGGTGTACCGCTCGGCCATGTTCCAGGTCCGCCAGGTGCCGCCGCTGGCACCGTGGTTGCGCAGGTCGTAGGCCAGCACGGAGTGCCCCGCGTCGTGCAGCAGGCGCAGGTGCGGCAGCACCGCCTGGCGGGACCGGCCCATGCCGTGGGACAGCACCACCGCGGTGGGGCCGCTGCCGGGCACGAACCACCCGCTGGCCTGCAGCCCGTCGCGGTGGGTCTGCCACGTCCAGTCCTCGTAGCGGAGGCCGTGGTCGGCCGGGGTGGCGGTGCCGGACTCCCGCGGCGGGTGGTAGACCCGCCAGGCCAGGGCGAGACCGGCGGCCAGGCCGTAGCCGGTCGAGGCGGCGCCCTGCCCCAGCCGGCCCGCGAGCCGGGCCGGGGTGCCCCGCGGGGGACCGCTCACGTGGTCAGCCCCTCGCCGCCGTCGACCGCGACGACGTTCCCGGTGACCCACCCGCTGCTGCTGGCGGCCAGCGTCAGGGCTGCCTCGGCGACGTCCTCGGGGGTGGTCAGCCGGCCGTGGGGGTTGGCCGCGCGGGCGACGTCGACGAGCCGCGCGCTGCCCGGGATCCGCTCCAGGGAGGGGGTCAGCGTCACGCCGGCGCGCAGCGCGTTGACGCTGATCCGGGAGGGGGCCAGCTCGACCGCGAGCTGCCGGCAGTGCGCCAGCAGCGCCGACTTGGCCGCCGACACCGCGCCGTAGGACGGCGCGACCCGGGAGTCACCGGCGCTGGTCATGGCCAGGACGTGCGATCCGGGCAGCAGCACGCCGGCCGCCAGCAGGTCGCGGACCCACCAGACCAGGCTGTGCGCCATCACCTCCAGCGTCATCGTCATCTGCTTGGGCGACAGCAACGCCGCGTCGTCCGCGCCGTCCGGTCCGGGCACGTAGGGCAGCAGCGAGCCGAAGGCGAGGGAGTGCAGCACCAGCCCCACCCCGCTGCCCGCGCAGCGCTCGCGCAGCTCGGCCACGGCGAGCTCACGGGTGGCCGCCCCGGCCGCGTTGCCGTTGACGAAGTGCACCGAGACGCCGTGCCCCTCGAGCTCGGCGACCTGCGCGGCGATGTCGTCCTGCCGGCTGGCGGTGTCCAGGTGCACCCCGAACACGTGCATGCCCTCGGCCGCTGCGCGCAGCGCCACGGCCCGGCCCATCCCGCTGGAGGCACCGAGCACCACGGCCCACTGCCCGGCCCGCACCCCGGTCGCCGGTGCGACCGCGGTCGCCGCCTCCCGTCCGTTGAGCAGTGCTGTCATCGGTCCGTCTCCCTGTCGTCGTGCGGCCGCACCAGGACGGCGGCGAGATGGCCCATGGCCCCGGCCACGAGGACGATCCGGGGCGCCCCGTCGAGGACGGCCGCCGCGACCGCCGCCGCCGGTGCGAGACCGCCGGCGGTGACCGCGGTGAGGCGCACCGGGACGCCCAGGTGGTCGGCGAGCCCGGCGTCGGCGATCAGCGCGTGGGCCTGCGGGACGGCGTGCAGATCGACGGCCACGGGGGCCGGCCCGGCGACGCGGACGTGCTCCTGGACGAGCGAGGACACGTCGTCGAGGAGTGTGTCCGGTCGCCACGAGCCGCGGCGCACGGTGACGTCGGCCAGGCCGGGGACCGTGGTCCCGGCGGGCGCGTCCACCACGGAGAAGGCGACCGCCCCGGCCGCCTCTCCCTCCAGCGGTGGCTGCCCGGCCGCGGGCGGCACCTCCACCGAGACGACGACCGCACGCGCGCACCTCCCCAGCCGCAGCGCGGAGGCGGCGGCCGCGAGGGCGTCCAGCCCGGCGGTCGTGGGCGTGGTGAAGGTGGTCGCCCCGCCCCGCGCCTCGAGGTCCGAGGCGAGCCGCCCGGCCATCAGGTTCACCGAGAAGTACGGCGCGGCCGCGGGGCTCAGCTCGTCGGAGCTGCTCTGCCGGATGGTCGCGTCGAGAGGTGCGTGCACCCGGGACGCCGACGAGGCGGTGCCCAGCCACAGGGTGCGCTGCTCGGGGGGCAGCGCCGGGTCCGCGCCGACGGCGGCGTCCCGGCCGGCGGCGATGGCGAGCTGGCTGGGCAGCGGCAGGTACCGGTACCCCCGGCGGCCGAGGCGCTCGGTGACGTCGAACCAGTCCTGGTCGCGGACCGGGCCGACGCCGGCCGGCGCGCCGTCGACGCTGAGCGCCGCGGGCAGGCACTGGCCGACCCGGGTGACGGTGACGGCGGCGGTCACGGGGCACCCGCGAGCACGAGGGTCGCGTTGTTGCCGCCGAAGGCGTACGCGTTGACCACGACGGCGCCGGCGGCGGGCGTCGGTGACCGGTCGACGCGCACCCGGGACTCGGGGTCGAGGTCACCGACGTCGACGTTGGCGGGCACCTCGCCGTGCCGCGCGATCTCCACCGCGGCGACCGCGGCCAGCGCTCCGGCTGCGCCACCGGTGTGGCCGACCAGCGCCTTGAGGCTGTAGAGCGGGACGGGCCGGCCGTCGAACGCCGTCCGCAGGACGTCGGCCTCGACCGCGTCGTTGAGCTGGGTACCGGTCCCGTGCGGCAGCACGGCACCCACGTCGGCGGGCTGGACCCCGGCGCTCTCCAGCGCCTCGCGCAGCGAGCGGGCGGCCTGCTCCCCGGCGGGGTCCGGTGCGGTCGGGTGGCCGGCGTCGCAGCTGGTGGCGACCGCGAGCAGCTCGGCCAGCACCGGCGCGCCGCGGCGGCGGGCGTCCGCGGTGCGCTCGAGCACCAGCGCTGCGGCCGCCTCGCCGAAGACGGTGCCGGCGCGCTTCTCGGCGAACGGGCGGCAGCCCAGCGGGTCGACCGCCCCCATCCGGTTGAAGCAGCCCAGCGCCACCCGGGAGTAGGACTCGGCGCCCAGCACGAGGACCGCGTCGCACTCCCCGTCGAGGAGCATGTCCGCCGCCAGGGCGATGGCGTAGGCGCTGGCCGCGCAGGCGTTGCTGACGCTGACCGCCGGCCCGCGGGCACCGATGGCGTGGGCGACCTCGGCCGCGACGCCGAACAGCGGCTGGTCCGCGCTGGCCGAGGTGGGCGCGCCCTCCCGGCGCCGCTCGTGCTCGCCGGACTCGCCCATCCCCGTCCCGACCACCACGCCGACCCGGCGGGGGTCGACCGGCTCGGCGTCCGGACCCGCCGCGGCCAGGGCCTCGCGGGCGGCGGTGGCGGCCAGCGCCGCCGTCCGGCCGGCGGTGCCCGGCCCGGTGGCCGAGGGCAGGGCAGCGACCTCGGCGTCCACCGCGTGCAGGATCCGCACCGGCATGTGCGCGAACTCGTCGCCGACCTGCCGCACGGTGGGGAGCCCGAGGCCCATGGCCGCCCACATCGCGTCCACGTCCGCGCCGGCCGAGCTCACCGCACCGGTGCCGGTGACGGAGATCCCGAGGCTCACCGCGCGCCGACCGCGGTGAGCATGCGCTCGTCGAACGCGACGAGGGACCAGTCGCCGCGGCCGTCGATGTGGGCGTAGCCGTGGGTGATGCGGCCGGTGGCGACCTGCACCAGCTCCTCGCCCCGGACGACGTAGCAGTCCATCCGGGCGTCGTAGGTCGCGGTCTTGAACACGTGGTCGACCTCCAGCACGGTGACCAGGTCCTCTTCCATGAGCGCCTCGCCCAGCATCGTGATCGACGAGTGCGGCACGACCGGGATCCAGTCCTGCTCGTCGAGCAGGGTGCGGATGCTGACGCCCCGCTCGGCGAGGAACAGGTCGACGACCTCCTCCATCTGGCGCAGCAGGCCCGACATCTGCAGCCGCACGGTGGCGTGGCAGTAGAAGTAGGGGATCCGCCAGCGCCAGGCGATGGCCGGCCCAGTGCCGGTGCGCAGCTCCGCCGGCACGTCCTGGGTGACGGCACCGCGGCCGGTCTCCAGCGCCAGCGCGCCGAGCGGGACCCGCCGGCTGTCGTCGCCGACCCGGGCGACGGCGTGCGCGGCCAGCTCCGCGGGGACCGGCTGGGGCGCGCTGCCGTGCCGGTCGTCGATCCGCAGCTGCACGCTCACCCGGGAGGACACGGCCTTCACCGCGCCGCCGGGGCGGTCGGCCTCGATGGCCACCCGCAGCCGCATCGCGCCGTCCCGCTCGGGCCTCGCCGTGACCGTGGCCCGGACCTCGTCGTCGTAGTGCAGGGCGTGCAGGATCCGGGTGTCGATGGCGGTCAGCTCCACCCCGAGGCCGTACTGCTCGAACAGCGTCCGGGCGGCCCAGCCGCGCTGCCGGAGGTGGTCGAGCACGGCTTCCTCGACGAGGTAGTTGACGTGCTTGAAGCCGGTCCAGGTGCAGATGTTGGTGCCTTCGAACCGGGGGCGCAGCGTGGTGCTGGTGGCCGGGGCGGCGGTCGGCTGGACGTCGGTGACAGCGGTCATGCGGGAACTCCTTCGGGAACGGGGCGGGAGGGGGCCGGTGGCTGGTGGACGGCTGCGGCGACGACCCGGGCGAGCAGCGGGGCGTCGTCGAGCATCGGGAAGTGGCCGCTGGTGGCGGCCTCGACGAGTCGGGCGTCGGGGAGTGCGGCCCGCAGGGCGTGCGCGTCGGACAGCAGGGCGGCGGCGTCGTGCACCCCGTGCACCACGTGCACCGGCTGCAGCAGTCCGCCGAGGTCGAGGGTCGGGGTGGCGAGGTAGGCCTCGAAGAAGCGGGTCCAGGCGTAGGGGCCGACCCGGGCCCGGACCACCACGGCGATGTCCATCAGCAGGTCGTCGGCCATCGAGCGCCGGGACGCGGCCCGCACGCCCTCGGCGAGGATCTCGTGGAAGTCGACGAGGTAGTGGGTGATGGTCGACCAGTCGAAGTCCGCCGTGCTGCTGCGGTAGAACGGCGAGACGAGCACCACCCCGGCGGGCTGCGGGCCGGACCCGGCCGCGAGCTGGGCGAGCAGCAGGGTCGCCGCGAACGAGTGCGCGACCAGGACGTCCCCGTCGCGGTGGCTCCCGGCGAGGGCGGCGGCCGCATCGCCCGGCCGGTGCGCCCACCGGCCGTCGGCGGCGGCGTGCCAGGGCAGCTCGGGCGCCGTGACGCACCACTCCGCCGGCAGCTGCCCGCGCAGCTGCTGCCACATGCGGGGCGACCCGGCCAGGCCGTGCAGCAGCACGACCCGGGCCGTCACGGCAGCACCGCCCAGTCGCCTTCGCCGGGCCCGCCTCCGCAGGTGACCGCGGACCCGGTCTCCCGCGCCCGGGCCGCGGCCCGGGCGATCACCAGCAGCCCGTGCACGGCGGCGAGCTCGTGGCCGGGCAGCGGCGTCTCGTCGCCCGGCGCCCCGCCCGGACTCCGGACCGGGACCGCCGGGGCGTCCCGCGCGGTCAGCAGCACCGCCACCGCGCCGTCGACCAGCGGTGCGGCGGCTCCCCGCAGCTGCTGCTCGTGGGGCGAGGGCGCCTCCACCGCGACGACCAGCACGCTGCTGCTGCGTCCGGCGGAAAGCAGGGACATGCCCCAGCGCAGCGCCGCCCAGCCGCTGGCGTGCCCGTTGCACACGGTGAGGACGACGCCCTGCAGCTTCCGGCGGATGCTGATCTCGGTCGCCACCACGTTGCTGCTGGCGTTGGGCAGGGCCAGCGGGCTCAGCGAGGAGACCCCGGCCCGGTCGATCAGCTCGGCGTTCTCGCAGACTGCGGAGAGGTTGCCGTAGCAGCTGGCGACCAGCAGGCCGATGTCACTGCGCGGCACCGTGCGGTCCACGGCCGCGGCGTCCAGGGCCTGCGCGGCCGCGGCCACGCCCAGCAGCGTCGCGCGGTCCTTGTAGCGGGTGCCCTTGCGACCCAGCACCGCCACCGGGTCGAAGTCCGTCGGCTCTCCCGGGTGCAGGAGCTGGTCGGCGTGCGCGATGCCGTGGGCCGGCAGGACGGCACCCACGGAGACGATGCGGGCACTGCCCCAGGGGCCCGTCAGGAGGGCGGCCGGCGGGGTGGCGGACAGGGGGTTCCCGGACAGGGGGTCGCCGGAGCGGGCGGGGGCCGGCTGCAGGGTGGTCATCGGGTGTCCGCCCGCTGCAGCATGGCGACCGCGTTGAGGCCGCCGAAACCGAAGGCGTTGACCTGCACGACGGAGTGCCCGGGCAGCTGCCGGGGCAGGGCGGAGACGCCGAGCCCGCGGGCGGCCTGGTGCACGGCACGGAGGCCGCTGATGCCCGGGACCCGCCCGTGCTGCAGGCCCAGCACGGCCATCACCAGGCTGAACAGCCCGGATCCGCCCGAGGTGTGGCCGGTCGCGCCCTTGACCGCGGCGATCGCCGGCCCGCAGTCGCCGTTGCCGAACACCAGGGCCAGGGCCTGGGCCTCGGCCTGGTCGTTGAGCACCGTGCCGGTGCCGTGCGCGTAGACGACGTCGACGTCCACGGCGTCGACCCCGCTGGCCTCGTGCCCCGCGCGGATGGTGCGTTCGATGCCCAGCGGGTCGGGAGCGGTGACGTGGAAGGCGTCGCAGCCCAGGGCCACCGCCGACAGCCGGGCCAGCGCGGGGCGTCGGCGGGACAGCACGACCGCGGCCGCGCCCTCGCCGAGCACGACGCCCTTGCGGTCGCTGTCGAAGGGGCGCACCCGGTCCGGCGGGTCGGCGTGCACCCGGTCCAGCAGGCCGACCATGCTCGCCGTCAGCACGTCCACCCCGGCCACGACCACGTCGGGGGCGCCGCCCTCGACGAGGTCCGCTCCCAGGGCCAGTGCGTACAGGGAGGCCGAGCAGGCGTTGGAGAAGGTGTGCACGTCCCGGGCGCCGAGCTCGTCGCCGAGCACCCCGCCGAAGTGCAGCCGGTCGGGGTCGACGGTCGTGCGCGCGGCCCAGGCCAGCTCCGCGGTCCGTTGCTCCCGCAGGCCGGTGCCGACCAGCACGGGCACGTCGGTGAGGTCGTCCAGCCCGGCCTGCTCGGCGGCCTGGCGGACCGCGGTGACGAGCAGGTCGCCGGCCCGACCGGGCCGGTCGGTCCGGTCGGGGCGGTCGTCGACCTCGTAGGCGGACGTGACGTTGTACCGGTCCGGGTCGAAGACCCGCAGCGGCGCGAGGCCCGTCCGGCCGTGCAGCAGGGCGTCGAAGCAGGCGTCCGGGGAGCCGCCGATGCTGGTGACGCTGCCCAGGCCGCAGATCGCGGTGCCGACGGGCGGGGCCGGGGTCACGCCGGGACCTCGTCGGCGACCCGGCCGAGCACCAGGACGGCGTTGTTGCCGCCGAAGGCCAGGCCGTTGTTCTGCACCACGGACAGGTCCGCGTCGACGCTGACGTTGGGCACGCAGTCGACCGGGCAGTCGAGGTCGGTGTCGCGGTGGTTGATCGTCGGTGGGATGAACTGGTGTCGGAGCGCCAGCGCGCTGGCGGCCGCGCCCAGTGCGCTCGCCGCACCCATCGAGTGACCGAGCATGGACTTGATCGAGATGGTGCGGGGGAGTGCCTGGCCGAAGACGGCGGACAGCGCGCCGACCTCGGTGACGTCGTTGGCCCGGGTGCCGGTCCCGTGGGCGGAGACCAGGTCCACCTCGTGCGGGGCGACGCCGGCGGCATCGAGCGCGACGGAGATGCAGCGGGCGATGCCCGGACCGTCGGGGGCGACGGCATGGGTGGCGTCGCAGGCCAGTCCGTAGCCGAGCACCTCCGCGTAGATCCGTGCCCCCCGGGCCAGCGCGACGTCCATCGGCTCGAGCACGAGGATCCCGGCTCCCTCGCCGGTCAGGATGCCCTCGCGGTGGGCGTCGAAGGGCCGGCAGACGTCCGGGGCGATCGTGCCCAGCCGGTAGAAGCCGGTGAACGTCTTGCGGCACAGCGCGTCGGCGCCACCGGCCAGCGCGACGTCGGCCTCGCCGGACCGGACGGCGTCGTAGCCGTAGCCGATGGCGTAGTTGCCGGCGGCGCAGGCGGTGGCCAGGGTCAGCACGTCGGCCCGCTCGGCGCCGAACTCCCGGGCGATCGCCGCCGACATGCGCAGCGGCTGCACCCGGTCGACGACGGCCGGGTCCATCGCCTCCGGCCCGTCGGCGCACTGCTGCGCGGTCAGGTCGTCGAGGTCCCGGCTCTCCCCGTCGGTCGTGCCCACCGCGATGGTCACCCGCTGGGCGGCGATGTCGGCCGGGGAGAGGCCGGCGTCGTCGACCGCGAGCCGGGCGGCGTCCACCGCGAACTGGGCCGAGCGGCCGCGGTCGGTCGCCGGAGCCGTGCGGTTGGGCACCTCGCAGCCGTTGGCGTAGTCGAACCCCTCGGTGTCGAAGGCGGAGATCGGCCGCGCCGCCGAGGTGCCGGCGCGGAGGCCCGCCAGGAACTCGTCGACGCCCAGCCCGATCGCGCTGACGATCCCGAGGCCGGTGACGGCGACGCGCCGCCGTCCGTCAGGACGTTCCCGCACGGGGGGCACGGTTCAGCGCCCCTGCGCGGCGAGTGCGGCGGAGACGACGGCGTAGATGCCCTCGAGGTTCACCATCTTGGCGAGCTCGGCCTGGTCGAGGGTGATGCCGTACATCCGCTCCAGGCTGGCCAGGATCTCGATGGCGCGGAGGGAGTCGGCGTCGTGGTCCTCCTTGAACAGGCTGACGCGGGTCACCTCGTCCGGCTCCACCTCGAGGATGTCGCAGACGGTCTCCTTGATCTCGTTCTCGATGTCCGTGGTCACGGGGGGCATGACTTCTCCTCGGGTCGCGGCGTGCCAGGGGCCCCGGTCGAGCGCGGCTGTGCGGCGCTCGCGTCGATCGACCAGTGGGGCGTCGGGCCGGGATGGACCAGGCCGACGCCCACGACCCTGGACGGGCACCGTCCGGAACGGAACCGCTGTGGCAGCTCCCTGCCAGGCCGTTCACCTGGCCGACACCGACGTGGCAGCAAGCTGCAGGAGAGGGGCGAGGAGGCGCGCACCGGTCCGCACCGCCCGGGTCCGGCGCGCGGGTCGGGCACGTCGTCGACGTCGCCGAGGACTACAGCGCATGCCGCTGGACGCGGTGACGGTCTACGAGCCGTACGAGCGGGTCGTGCTCAGCGTCGGTCTGCTGGAGCACCAGGACCACTACCCGCTCGAGCTGTCCGGTGGCCAGCAAGCGATGGAGCCGCGCCTGATGCTCTTCGACCAGCCCACGTCGGCGCTCGACCCCGAACTAGCGCGCGGGCAGGACCTGGCCGGTCACCTCGCCGAAGCCGATCCGGCTGTCGTCGGGGCCGGGCGCGGTCGCGCTGATCGTCACGACGTCGCCGTCCTCGAGGAAGGTGCGGGTCGACCCGTCCGCGAGGGTGAGCGGCTCCGCACCGCCCCAGCACAGCTCGATGAGCGAGCCGCGCTCGCGCGCGCCGGGGCCGGACACGGTGCCCGAGGCGAACAGGTCGCCGGTGCGCAGCGACGCCCCGTTCACCGTCAGGTGCGCGAGCTGCTGGGCCGCCGTCCAGTACATCTCGCGGAACGGCGGTGAGCTGACCAGCTCCCCGTTCAGCCGCACCTCCAGCGTGATGTCCAGCCCCCACGGGTGGTCGTCGTCCCGCAGGTAGGGCAGCGGCTGCGGGTCCCGCGCCGGCGGGGCCACCCGGGCGGGCTCCAGCGCGGCCAGCGGCACCACCCACGGCGACACCGAGGTGAGGAACGACTTGCCGAGGAAGGGCCCCAGCGGCACGTACTCCCAGGCCTGCAGGTCGCGGGCGGACCAGTCGTTGACCAGGCACACGCCGAAGACGTGCTCGGCGAAGTCGGCCAGCGGCACGGCGGTGCCCAGCGGCGAGCCGACGCCGACGAGGAAGCCGACCTCCGCCTCGATGTCCAGCCGCTGCGAGGCACCCAGCACCGGGTCGGCGTCGGCCGGCTTCCGCTGCCCGCACGGCCGGACCACGGGCGTGCCCGAGACGGCGACGGTGCCCGCCCGCCCGTGGTAGCCGATCGGCAGGTGCTCCCAGTTCGGCGGCAGCGGCGGCGATCCGGGGCGGAACATCCGGCCGAGGGCCTCCGCGTGGTGCCGGGAGCTGTAGAAGTCGACGTAGTCGGCCACCTCGACGGGCAGCTGCAGCGTGACGTCGGCGCGGGGGAGCAGGTGCGGCTCGACCGTCGCCCGGTGCGCGGGGTCGCCCAGCCGCTCCTGCAGCTGCCGCCGCACCGCCGCCCACGCCGACGGACCCCGCGCCATGAAGGCGTTGAGGCTGCCGGTCGCGTGCACGTCGTCGCCGGTGGCCGCGGCCAGGTCGAGCACCTGATCGCCGACGGCGACCCCCGTGCGGGGGGCGGTGCCCGGGGTGGAGAAGACGCCGTACGGGAGGTTGTCCAGGCCGAAGCCGCTGTCGGCAGCAACGGGCAGCCAGCTCACGCGGGCACCGGCGCCGTCAGCAGCCCCAGCGCGACCAGGTCGGTGACCGGTTCCAGCACGCTGCAGGTGCCGAACGAGGTGAACGCCGCCCGGGCCCGCGCGACCCGGTCCGCCGGCCAGCCGAGCACCGCGGCCGCCAGCGCGAGGCCGTCGTCGCGGCGGAGCCAGGAGGCGGCGGCCGGCGCGGGCTCCCCGGCCAGCAGCGCGTCCACGGCGACCAGCACGTTGAGGAAGCCGTGGTGCTCGAAGCCGGTGGCCGGGTCGGTGTGCCGGACGGCGGCGTGCAGCCCGGCGGTGCACTTGACCGCGACCTGCCGGTCCAGGCAGGCGTGCAGCGTCGACGCCAGCTCCGCGGCGGAGGGGAACAGCTCGGCGCGCAGCCCGCCGGTGCGCAGCTTGGCTCGGGCGCCGGTGCCGGCCAGCACGTCGAGGACGGCGTCCCGCGCGGCGGTGCGCGGCAGCTCCACGGCCGCCGTCACCCCGCCGGGGAGCGCGGCGCCCAGCACCCCCACGGCTTCCGCCGCCGCCGCGTCGTCCAGCACGCCGGGCACCTCGACCGCGACGAGCGCGAGCCGCGGCTCGGCCACGACCCGGTCGACGGCGGCCGCCAGCTCGGGAGCCGGGGCGATCACCGAGACCGGCAGGGCGTCCCCGTCGTCCAAGCAGCCGGCCAGCTCGGCCAGCCGGCTCGCGGGGACGACGAACGGCCCGACCAGCGCGCCGAACCGGACCACCAGGTCGCGGTGGGCCGGCACGGCGACGGCCATCGGCGCGTCCCCGGGCGGGAACAGCGCGGCGTCGTCGAAGAACCCGTCGAACAGCGCGCTCATGCCGACGGCCCGCGGCCGGACCAGGACCACGCGTACCGGCCGTCGTCGGCCGCCGTCCCGCCCTCGCCGAGGGACAGCGGCCGGAAGGTGTCGACCATGACGGCGAGCTCGTCGAAGCGCTCGGCGCCCAGCGACGCCTCGATCGCGCTGGGCTGCGGCCCGTGCGAGTGGCCGCCGGGGTGCAGGGAGACCGATCCCTTGCCGATGCCGGAGCCCTTGCGTGCCTCGTAGTCGCCGTCGACGTAGAACATGACCTCGTCGGAGTCGACGTTGGAGTGGTAGTAGGGCACCGGCACGGCGAGCGGGTGGTAGTCGACCTTGCGGGGCACGAAGTTGCAGATGACGAAGCCGCCGCCCTCGAACACCTGGTGCACCGGCGGGGGCTGGTGCACCCGGCCGGTGATCGGCTCGAAGTCGCCGACGTTGAACACGTACGGGTAGAGGCAGCCGTCCCAGCCGACCACGTCGAACGGGTGCTCCGGCGTCACGTGCACGGTGCCGGCCAGCCCGCCGGGGCCGTCGCCGCGGTGCTTGACGTACACCTCGACGTCGGTGCCCTCGGCCAGCAGCGGCTCGGCGGGGGAGCGCAGGTCGCGCTCGCAGTAGGGGGCGTGCTCGAGGAACTGCCCGTACCGGGACAGGTACCGGTGCGGCGGCGTGATGTGCGAGTTGGCCTCGACGGCATAGGTGCGCAGCGGCTCGGCGCCGGTGGGCACCCAGCGGTGGGTGGTGGCCCGCGGCACGACCACGTAGTCGCCGGGGCCGACGTCCAGCGCGCCGAAGACGGTCTCCACGGTGGCGGTGCCGCGCTCGACGAACACGCACTCGTCGCCGGTCGCGTTGCGGTAGTACGGGCTGGTCAGCGAGGAGATGGCGTAGGAGATCCGGACGTCGGCGTTGCCCAGCACCAGCCGTCGTCCGGTGACCGGGTCGGCCCCCTCGTGCTCCTCGCCGGGGAACAGCGCGTGCAGCCGGAGGTGCCGGGGCAGCAGCGGCGCGTTCGGCGACAGCGTCTGGTCGGGCAGCTCCCAGGGCCGGGCGTCGACCAGCGCCGAGGGGATGCCGCGGTGGTACAGCAGCGCGGAGTCGGCGGAGAAGCCCTCCTCGCCCATCAGCTCCTCGGCGTACAGGCCGCCGTCCGGACGACGGTGTTGGGTGTGCCGCTTGGGCGGGACGCTGCCCACCTGTCGGTAGAACGCCATCGCGATCGCCTCCTGGAGGGGCCGCCGCTCTGCGGACCCCGCACGGCGCGAGCATGGGCGCACCGCGCCCTGCGCGTCCACCGTCCCCACCCCGAAGATGGCCATCTCCGGGGTCCGGGCCCCCCCGAAGATGGCCATCTTCGCCCTGGGTGAGTAGGCGGTCAGTCCGCCGGGGGGCCGTAGAGGCGGCGGGCCAGTGCGACCAGGGCCTCGACCCGCGGTGACGGGCGGACGTCGCGCGGCCAGGCCAGGACGACGGGGCAGACCGGCAGCGGCGGCTCGACCTCCCGCTCGATGATCGGCAGCCCCTCGTAGCTGGCCTTGTTGAGCGGGCGCTGGACGAGGATCGCGTAGGTGTGCCCGCGGGCGACGATCGAGCGGGTCAGCTCGTAGCTCTGGGTGCGGTGCCGGACGTGCGGCACCAGGCCGACCGCGTCGAAGGCCGCCGTCACGTAGTCGGTGCTCGGTGGCTGGTCGAACAGCACCAGTGGCTCGGCGGCCAGGTCCTCCAGGGTGATCGTCGTCCGGCGGGCCAGCGGGTGCCCCTCGCCGACCAGGACGTGCCCGCGGGCCTCGTAGAGCACGACCGTGTCCAGCCCGGTCAGCCCACCCATGTCGTACATGACCGCCAGGTCCAGCCGGCCCTGGTCGAGGGCCTCCCGAAGCACGTCCTGCGGGCCCTCCAGGAAGTCCAGCGTCACCTGCGGGTGGGTGGCCTCCAGGTGGCTGAGCAGCCGGGGGAGCACGGTGGGCGCCAGCGTGACGAAGCAGCCGATCCGCAGCGGCCCGGCCAGCTCCCCGCCACCGCCGCGCGCCAGGTAGGCCAGCTCCGCCGCGTCGTCGAGCAGCCGGCGGGCCTTGTCCAGCACCAGGCGACCGAGCGGGGTGAGGGTCACGCCCTGGGCGCGCCGGCGGACGGTGAGGTCGGCGCCGAGGAGCCGCTCCAGCTCGGTGAGCGACCCGGACAGCGCCGACGGCGACATGTAGAGCCGCTCGGCCGCGGTGGTGATCGTGCCGGCCTCGGCGATCGCCACGAAGTGCGCCAGCTGCCGGAGCGAGAAGTCGCCGGGAGGGGTGTCCGCCAGGTTCACGTCCCGATCCTCGCCCAGCGCCGTCCCCGCCCAACCACGGCTGGACCGCAGTTCCTCCGCGGAAGCCCCTGTTTGACCCCTCCGAGCGGCCGTGACGACACTCACAGCGAGCGCCGCCCCGCAGGTGCGGACGGCGCCCGACGAGAGGACCACCGTGACGAGCACGCTCACCCCGGACACCACCGAGCTCCCCTCCGCGCCGGACCCCACGCTCACCGCCGACGACGTGCTGGCGGCCGCCGAGCGGCTCGTGCCGGTGCTGCGCGAGCGGGCCGCGGAGACCGACCGGGAGCGGCGGATCGCGCCGGAGACCTTCCGGCTGCTGCAGGAAGCCGGGCTCTTCCACGTGCTCAAGCCCAAGGAGTACGGCGGCCTGGAGCTCAGCGAGCACGACCACGCCCGGGTGACGATGACCCTCGCCCGCGGTTGCGCGTCCACGGCGTGGGTGTTCTCCATCCTCAGCTCGGACAACATCGCGATCGTCGCGTTCCCGCAGCAGACGCAGGACGAGATCTGGGGGGCCAACAGCTACGCCACCCTCGCCGGCAACACGAACCTGAACCAGAAGGCGACGGCGGAGCGCGTCAGCGGCGGCTGGCGGCTGACCGGCCGCTGGGGCTTCTGCAGCGGCTCGGACTTCTCCGAGTGGCTGGTGTTCAACGCCCCGGCCGGGGACGACGGCGTCGGGCACATGTTCCTCGTCCCGCGCGAGGACACCACCCGGATCGACGACTGGCACCCCACCGGCCTGCGCGGCACGGGCAGCCGCACGATGGCGGTGGACGGCGTCTTCGTCCCCGACCACCGCGTCCAGTCGACCAAGGACACCGTCGACAAGATCGCCGAGCGCCGCGAGCTGCACCCGACCTTCGACACCATGTACGCGCCGTGGCCCTCGCCGGGCAAGTTCCCGTTCGCAGCGGTCGCCGTCGGCGCCGCCCTGGGCGCGGCCGAGCACTTCGCCGGGACGGCGGCGTCGAGCACCCGGGTCGCCAACGCGCTGGGCGGTGCGGTGCGGCTGGCCGACCAGGACTACGTGGCGACCGAGTTCGCCGAGGCGTCGGGGGAGGCGGAGATGGCCCGGCTGATGGTGGAGGCCGGCAGCGCCGAGGCCGCCGAGCGCGCCCGGCGGCACGAGGTGCCCACCCAGCAGGAGCTGGCCCGCGGGCTGCGGGACAACGCGCTGGTCACCCGGGCGTCACTGCGGTCGGTCTCCCGGGTGTACTCGCTGATCGGGGCCAAGGCCGGCTTCCCCGACCACCCCGTCTCCCGCGCCAAGCGGGACGTCGAGATGGTCTCCCACCACGTCACGCTCAACTGGCGGCAGAACGCCCTCGCCTACATGGCGGCGCACGTCTGAGCAGCGCCGCCCGGGACGTCAGTCCTCGGTGAGCCAGACGGCGGTGTCGGGCGGCAGGGCGACGCTGCCGGCCGAGGAGCGCACGTGCGTGGACGACGCCAGCAGCACCGAGCCGGGGTTGGGCACCAGGACCGTCTCGGTGCCCATGTTGAGCACACAGCGGACGGTCTCGTCGGCCCCGGTGCAGCGCACGGTCAGCACGTCGCCGCTGGTGCTGACGGTGGCCTCCGCCGAGCCCAGCGCCGGGTGCGCCGCCCGGAGCGCCAGCGCGCGCCGGTACAGGGTGAGCATTGAGGCGCCGTCCCGGGTCTGCCGGGAGACCGCGTAGCGGTCCCACTCGGCCGGGATCGGCAGCCACGGGTCGGCGGCGCCGTCGGGGGAGAAGCCGACGCCGTCGGTGTCGTTCCACGGCATCGGCACCCGGCAGCCGTCGCGGCCGGCCCGGGCGCCGCCGCTGCGGTGGAAGATCGGGTCGAGCTTCGCCTCGTCGGGCACGACCGCCTGGGGCAGCCCCAGCTCGTCGCCGGCGTAGAGGTACGGCGACCCCGGCAGCGACAGCACCAGCAGCGCCGCCGCGCGGGCCCGGGCGGTGCCGAGCGCGCCGCCGCCGAACCGGGTGACCTGCCGGTCCTTGTCGTGGTTGCCGAGCACCCAGGAGACCGGCGCGCCGACCGCGCCGAAGGCGTCCAGCGCCGACTGCACGCCGTCGGCGAAGGCGGCGGTGTCCCACGGCGACTTCAGCAGCCGGAAGGAGAACGACTGGTGCATCTCGTCCGGCCGGGAGTACAGGGCGACCTGCTCCAGGTCGGCCAGGCACACCTCGCCGACCAGCATGGTGTCCGGGTACTCGTCGCAGATCGACCGCCAGCGGCGCCACACGTCGTGCACCTCGGGCTGGTTCCAGGTCATCGCCTGCTCCGGGCCGTGCCCGAACAGGGTGGGGGAGTAGGAGCCGGGGTTGTCCCGCAGCCCGGCGTCCTTGAACAGGCCGTAGGCGACGTCCACCCGGAAGCCGCTGACGCCGCGGTCCAGCCAGAACCGCAGCGTCCGGTCGAAGTCCTCGGCGACGGCGGGGTCGCGCCAGTTCAGGTCGGGCTGCGCGGGGGCGAACAGGTGCAGGTACCAGCGGCCGTCCGGCGTCCGGGACCAGGCCGGCCCGCCGAACAGCGACTGCCAGTTGTTCGGCGGCTCCTCCGACGGCGGGGCGAAGTGGTAGCGGCCGGCCTCCGCGCAGTCCGGGTCGGCGAGCGCCGCCCGGAACCAGGGGTGCTGGTCCGAGGAGTGGTTAGGGACGACGTCGAGCACGACCCGCAGCCCGAGGCGGCGGGCGTCGGACACCAGCGCCTCGAGGTCGGCGACGTCGCCGTAGTCGGGGTCGACGGCCCGGTAGTCGACGATGTCGTAGCCGCCGTCCGCCCCGCCCGAGGGGTAGTGCGGGTTGATCCACAGCGCGTCGACGCCGAGCCAGGACAGGTAGGGCAACCGGGAGCGCAGGCCGGCCAGGTCACCGATGCCGTCGCCGTTGCCGTCGGCGAACGAGCGCAGGTAGACCTGGTAGACGACGGCCGAGCGCCACCACTCCGCGGGCGCCTGGCCGGGCGTGACCTGCGGCCTGCTGGAGGTCCGCACCGTTGCGAGCCGAGTTGCCATGTGTCCAGCATCGGCAGTCGGACCGGCGATGGATGTGGCGCGCGTCACTGATGTTCCGCGCAGGACTTGGCAGAACCCGCCAAGCCGGGGTGCCCCAAGGCCCGCGACAGCCCGCAAGCAGATGATTGAGACGATGTGTCGTGGGGCACACCGTCCACGTGAGCACGTACGCCGCCGGATTCGCCCGGCCCGACCGCCGCTCCTGGGCGCAGCCGGCCGAACAGCCCATGTCCTGGCACGCCGTCGAGGCGCACCGCCCGACCGACGAGTTGGACGGGGAGGTGGAGCTGGCCGTCTGCGGGGCCATCGTGCAGGTCTGGGGCTCCCAGCAGTGGGGCCGGCTCAGCGCCGGCCGCTCGGCCTGCGCGGAGTGCCAGCGGCGGACCGCGCCCGCGCTCAGCCAGGCCGGCTGACCCGGTCCGCGATCGCTGGACCGCCCCGGCCGTGGTGGTCCCTCCCCCGGGCACTCAGCAGGCGGTGTGCGGTCGGGCTCCCGCGCAACCGGCGTCGTGGGCGGGCAGCGTCGGTGAGGTCCCCGCCACCGTGGCGTCGCCGGTGAGCAGGACGACGGCGAGCACGACGACGGCCGCGACGAGGGCCGTCACGAGGGCGAGGACGACGAGGCGGTGGGTGGCGGCCCAGGCGGCGCCCGGGACGTGTGCGACGGCGGACATCGGGGGTCCTTCCGGCCGGGTGCGGCCACGGTGAGCAGGGCGGGCGGTGCTGCACCGGGGTCCCGGCGCAGCACCAGGCTCCCCAGCCCGTCGCCCCCGGGACATACGTCCTCGGGCGTATTCCGCCCGGCGGCGTCCCCGGCCTACCGTCGGGTCACCGTCCGGGGGAGGGCCCATGACGACCGGCGAGCTGTACGCCGCGGACGCCGAGGCGCTGGTGCACGTCCTGGAGGACGCCCGGCAGGACGAGCCCGGTCCGGGCCTGCCCTGGGCGCTGCTCGAGGGGCTGCTGCACCTGGTGCCGTGCGACGTCGAGGTCAGCTACCAGCACCACCAGTACTCGGCGTGCCGCACCCTGCTGCTCCAGGGGGTCCAGCCGGGCGGAGCCCGCTGCGGGCCGTTCGGCACCGCGGCGGACCCGGACGACCCCTTCTGGCGGTACTGGTGGCACGGTCCCTGCTCCTGGCCGCAGCGCAGCGGTGACCTGCGGCGCGTCACCCTCGTCCGGGACTTCTTCCCGACCGAGCGGGACTGGCTGGCCGACCCGATGAGCGAGGTGCTCGGCCCCGAGGTGCGCGAGTGCATGCTGGTCTCGCTGCCGGCCGCGCCGGGGGAGGCGCGTCGGATCTGCTTCATGCGGGGGAGGGGGTCGACCTTCTCCGAACGGGAGCGGCAGCTCGCGATGCTCGTGCGGCCGCACCTGCAGGAGATCTGGCTGGACGCCGAGCGCCGCCGGTCCGGCGTCCCGCAGCTGACCGCACGCGAGTGGGAGGTGCTCGCCCTGGCCGCCGACGGGATGCCCTACGCGGCCATCGCCGGCCAGCTGTCCATCTCCGTCGGGACGGTGCGCAAGCACATGGAGCACGTCCGCGAGCGGCTCGGCGTGCACAGCATCGCCGCCGCGGCCGCCCTCGCGATGCCGCACGCCCCGGCCCACCTCCCGGTCAGATCGACTGCGGCGGCTCCGCCGGCTTCTCGGTCGCCCGGGCCGGCCGCCGGCCGGTGATCGCCGACAGCCCGGTGATCTCCCGGCCCACGATCAGCGCCTGCACGTGGTCGGTGCCCTCGAAGGTGTAGATCGCCTCGATGTCAGCGTGGTGCCGGGCGACGTGGTGCTCCAGCAGGATGCCGTCGCCGCCGAACAGGTCGCGGGCGTCGGCCAGGATCGCCCGGGCCTTCTTGCAGTTGTCCATCTTCGCCATCGATGCCATCGCGGCGGTCATCCGACCCTCGTCGGCGAGCTTCGACAGCCGCCAGCTCACCAGCCACATGCCGGTCAGGTTCGCCAGCATCCGGGCCAGCTTGTCCTGCACCAGCTGGTAGCCGGCGATCGGCTGGCCGAACTGCTCCCGCTGCAGGGTGTGCGACAGCGCCAGCTCGTAGGCGGCCTCGGCGATGCCCAGCGCGCGCCAGGCGACGGTGTACCGGGTGCGGTCGAGCACCACGGAGACGTCCTTGAACGAGTGGCAGTTCGCGAGCTTGTTCTCCGCCGGCACCCGCACCTCGTCCAAGGTGATCTCGGCCTGCCACACCGCCCGCAGCGCGGTCTTGCCGGTCATCCGGGTCGCGGTCCAGCCGATCGACCCCTTCGGGACGACGTAGCCGCCGACGTTGCCGTCCTCGCCGCGCGCCCAGATCAGCACCAGGTCGGCGATGGTGCCGTTGCCGATCCACTTCTTCCGGCCGCTGAGCACGTACTCGTCGCCGTCCCGGCGCGCCGAGGTCGACAGCGCGACCGCGTCCGAGCCGTGCTCGGGCTCGGTCAGCCCGAACGCGCCGATCGTCTCCATCCGGGCCATCGCCGGCAGCCAGCGCTCGCGCTGCTCCTCGTCGCCGAGCAGGGCTATCGACTGCATGGCGAGGAAGCTGTGCACGCCGTAGAAGGTGCCCATGCTGCCGTCGGCCCTGGCCCACTCGGCGGCGACCAGGCCGGCGGCCACGGCGCTCATCCCGGCCGAGCCGTAGCCCTGCACGGTGCCCCCGGCGATGCCGAGCGCGGCGATGCCCGGGATCAGCTGGTGCGGGAACTCGGCCCGCTCCCAGTGGTCGCCGATGATCGGGGTGACCTCGCGGGCGCAGAAGTCGCGCACCCGGTCGCGCACCTCGATCTCGGCGGGCTCCAGCAGGTCGTCGAGGGCGTAGAAGTCGGAAGCGGCTCTGCTCACCGTTCGACGCTACCTGCCGCCGGCGCCCGGCCGCGTGTGCTCACCGCCGCTCGAGCAGGCCGCGGAGCAGGGCTGCCTGCCCAGCGTGCTGGAGGTCGTCGCCGATGACGCTGACCAGCCGGACGCCGAGGGTGACCGGCGGGTCCCAGCTCCGGTCGACGACGCGGTCGAGGTCGGCCGGGGTGAGCGTCCGGAGGAACGCGGCGGTCCGGCGGTGCACGTCGGCGTGGTAGTCGACCAGCAGCTGCGGGTCGGTGACCACGGTCCGGCCGACGTCCGCGCTGCTGAAGCCGTACCCGTGCGCGCTCGGCGGGAAGGGCAGCGCGAACCGGTCGGCCCAGCCGGCAGCGGTCCAGGCCTGCTCGGTGCCGGCCACCTCGGCCACGTGGTCGTCCTGCACCCGGGTGAGGTGCCACACCAGCCAGGCGATCGTGTTGGCGTCCGGGTCGAGCCGCGCGGTCAGCAGCGCGGGGTCGATCCCGTCCAGCGCGCTCCGGACCACCGTCTCGACGTCGTCGAACGCGGTCAGCAACAGGTCACGGCTCTCCATGGGCCGCGCGTACCCCACGGGGAGTCAGCCGTACACCCGTCCGGAGGACGTCGAGCTCGCGTCGTGGCACCAGACGCTTCCGGACGGTAACTTCCGGAGTCGGTCACGGGGGGTCGAGGAGAGGTACATGCGGTCTACCGCGAGATCGTCCGACGGGCTGGTCCCCCTGAGCGAGTCGACCGTGGACATGCGGGTCGTCGACCGGGTCGTCGACGTCGGCACGTCCCAGCCGGAGACCCTCGCCATCGCCGACGGTCGGCGCTCCGTCACCTACGGGCAGCTGCTCGCCGGGGCCGACGTCGTCCGGCGCGCCGTGCTCGATGTCCGGGTGGCCGACGCCGCGGTCGCCGTCCTCCGGTCGCCCGGCGCCGGCGCGGCCGTCGCCGTGATCGGCGTGATGGCCACCGGCTCGCCGGTGCTGGTCCTGGACCCCACCACGCCGGCCGAGCGGCTGCGCCACTACGTGTCCGGGGCCGGGGTGTCCGTCTGCGTCGCCGACGCCGCGCACGCCGACGTCGCCGCCGAGCTGTGCGCCTCGGTGGTCGTCCCGGACGACGACGTCGCCGCGCCCGCCGACCTCGCGGCCGTCGGCGTCGCGCTCCGGTCCGCCCCGACCGGCCCGGACGACCCCGCGGTCGTCGTCTTCACCTCCGGCTCGACCGGCCGCCCCAAGGGCGTGCTGACCGGCTCGCGCACCCTGCTGCACGACGCCTGGACCAACTCCGTCGGCACCGGGCTGTACGGCGCCGGCGACGTGGTGGGCAACCTGATGCCGCTGGCCTTCGACGCCGGGATGAAGGCCGTGCTCGCCGGGATGCTCGCCGGCGCCACCCAGCAGCTGTTCGACCCCCGCACCCGGCCGGTCTCCGAGCTCGCCGGCTGGCTGCGGGAGCAGCAGGTCACCGTGCTGCTGGCCAGCCCGGCCATCCTCCGCGGCCTGGTCTCGGCGCTGCGCCCGGGCGAGCACCTGGACACCCTCACCGCGGTCACCATGGGCGGCGAGATGGTGCACGGCAGCGAGCTCGCCGCCTTCCGCCGGGTGGTCGGGCCGCAGTGCGTGCTCCGCAACCGCTACGGCTCCACCGAGACCGGCCTGCTGTCGGACTTCGTGCTGCGCCCCGAGGACCCGTCCCCGACCGGGGCGACGCCGGCCGGCTGGCCGGTGCCGGGCGTCCGGTTCCAGGTGCAGGACGCCGACGGCGTGCGCGCCGACAGCGGCACCGGCCGGCTCGTGGTGTCCTCCCGGTGGCTGGCGGAGGGGTACCTCGGCCAGCCGGAGGTGACCGCGTCGGTGTTCAGCGACGGCGCCGACGGTGTGCGCACCTACCTGACCAGCGACACCGCGAGCATCGACGACGACGGCCTGACCCGGTTGCTGGGCCGCACCGACCACAGCGTCAAGGTCCGCGGGCACCTGGTCGAGCCCGGGGAGGTCGACGCGGTGCTCTTCGCCCACCCCGAGGTCCGCGAGGCCGTCGTGGTCGGCGCCCCCGACCCCGCCACCGGCCGGATCCGGCTGGTCGCCTACGTCGTGCCGGCCGTCCCGCGGCTGGACGCCTCGACCGTCCGCCGGGTGGTCCGCGACGCGCTCCCGCCGTTCATGGTCCCGCAGGAGGTCCTCTTCCTCCCGGCCCTGCCGCGCACCGAGCGGGGCAAGCTGGACCGCTCGGCGCTGCCGCCCCCGCCGCCGCGGGCGACCGCCCGGCCGCCCCGCACCGACTGGGAGCGGGTGGTGGCTGCGCTGTTCGCCCGGGTCCTGGAGACCGACGAGGTCGGCCTGGACGACGACTTCTTCTCCCTCGGCGGCGACTCGCTGGCCGCGGAGGCGCTGCTGGCCGCGGTCGGTGACGAGCTCGGCGTCAGCGGCGACGTGCTCAGCACCGGGCTGCTGGTCGAGGCGCCGACGGTCGCCCGGTTCGCCGACGCCGTCCGGCAGGCCCGCCGGCCCGAGCACCCGACGCTGGTCCGGCTCGCCTCCGGCGGCAGCCGGGTGCCGCTGTTCTGCGTCGCCGGCGCCGGCGGGGTCGCTCTCGGGTTCCGGGCGCTGGCCCGCGAGCTGGGCGACGACCAGCCGGTCTGGGGACTGCAGGCGCACGGGCTGGAGAACCGCGGGCTGCCGGACTGGTCGGTGCGCGCCACCGCCCGGCGGCACGTGGCGACGCTGCGCACCGTGCAGCCGGCCGGCCCCTACCGGCTGGCCGGGCACTCGCTGGGCGCGGTCATCGCGCTGGAGATGGCCCACCTGCTGCGGTCGGAGGGGGAGGAGGTCGAGCTGCTCGCCGTGCTCGACTCGTTCCCGCCGGACCCGGCGCTCAGCCCGCCGGCCCTGACCGGCGGCCCCTACCAGCGGGTCAAGGGCGCGGTCGCGCTGGCGACCACCGGGCTGCTGCCCGACTCCGGGCTCGGGCACTACCTCCGCTTCCACCGGCAGGGCATGGCCCTGCAGCGGCGGCACCGGACCTCGCCCTACCCCGGCCGGACGCTGGTGCTGGTCGCCCGGGACGACCCGGACTCGGCGGTGCGCGCGCTGTGGGCGCCGCACCTGACCGGGCAGTGGTCCATGCACGAGGTGCCCGGTGACCACGTCGGGATGCTGCACGAGCCCAACGTCACCGAGGTCGCGCAGCTGCTCGCCGCGGAGCTCGACGCCCTCGACGGCGCCCGCCCGGACCCGGTGGAGGCGCTCCGCGACTGACCCCGGTCAGGACAGCTCGATGACCCCGGTGACCAGCAGGGCCAGCGCGCCGAGCAGCACCACGGCGAGCAGGGTCAGCAGCACCACCGGCACGACCACCCAGCGCCGCTTGAACCGGAAGCGGCGCTGCTTGGCCGCCGCCCGGCGCTCGCGCCGGGACAGCGCCGGGTCGTGCCGGCGGCCGGTCACCTCGCGCGCCTGCGACCGGACGTCGCGGACGACGGTGCCCAGCACGGCCTTGGACGACGAGGCGAGGGAGAGCAGGTCGGCGACGTCGAAGCGCTGCACGTCGCCGCCGTGCGGGACCGACCGCGGGCCGGCGGGGGCGGCCGGGGCAGGGGCCTCGGCAGGCGCGGGGTCGG
Organism: Modestobacter versicolor; assembly: GCF_041028285.1. Lineage (GTDB taxonomy): Bacteria > Actinomycetota > Actinomycetes > Mycobacteriales > Geodermatophilaceae > Modestobacter > Modestobacter versicolor_A. The sequence continues at coordinate 783,598 of NZ_JABGDB010000001.1, forward strand.
CGAGCACCGCCGCCAGCTGCTCCCGGGCCTGCGCGGCCGTCGTCCGGGAGGCCGGGTCCTTGGTCAGCAGCCCGCGGAGCACCGGCTCCAGCGGGCCGGCCGCCACCATCGGCGCCGGCTCCTCGCCGACGACGGCCAGCAGGATGGCCATCGACTCCGGCCGGTCGAAGGGCGTGCGGCCCTCCACCGCGGTGTACAGCGTCGCGCCCAGCGACCACAGGTCGACCGCCGGTGTCGGCGGCTCGCTGTGCGCCCGCTCCGGCGCCATGTAGGACGGCGAGCCGAGCACCGCCCCCTGCGCGGTCAGCGAGGAGTCCTCGGTGGTGGTGGCGATGCCGAAGTCGGTGAGCCGGGCGTGCCCGTCCTCGGAGACCAGCACGTTGGCGGGCTTGACGTCGCGGTGCACCATGCCGGCGGCGTGCGCCACCTCGATCGCCGACAGCACGTCCAGGCCGATCCGGGCGGTCTGCGCGGGGGAGAGCGGGCCGTCCTCCTCCAGGATGCGCTGCAGGCTGCGGGACCGGACGTGCTCCATCACCAGCCACGGCCGGCCGTCCTCCTCGACGACGTCGTGGATGGCCACCACGTGCGGGTCCTCGAGCCGTGCGGCCGCCCGGGCCTCGCGGAGGGTGCGCTCCCGCAGCACCGCGCGCTCGGCGTCGGTGAGGTGCACCGGGTAGGTGATCTCCTTCAGCGCCACCTCGCGGTGCAGCACGCGGTCGGTGGCCAGCCAGACGACGCCCATGCCGCCGCGGCCCAGCTCGCCGGCGATCTCGTAGCGACCGCCGACGACCCGTTCGTCCTCGCGGGGCCCGGTCGTCATGGTCGGGAGAGTAGGCGCCGGGCGCGCGGGTCACACGCCCGAGGCGCCCGGTTCCGCCTGCACACCGGCGGTCGGGCAGGCGGTAGGTTCGCCCGGCGTCCGTCCCGGCAGGAGGCCCGTGATCTTCTTCCTCTCCCGGCTGTCCCGTCTGCTGGGCAGCCGGCTGCACGGCTGGCGGCTGCCGCTGGTCGTCATCGTGCTGGTGTTCCTCACCAGCTGGCTGGCGATGGCGCTGGTGGAACCGGCCGACAGCCCCATCGTCGCGCCGGGCAACTACTGGTGGTACTTCGTCGTCACGGCCGCGACGGTCGGGTACGGCGACTTCTTCCCGGTCTCGACCGCCGGCCACGTGGTCGGCACCTACGTCATCGTCGGCGGGATCGTCACGCTGACCCTGTTGTTCACTCGGCTGGCCGACTACCTGCAGTCGGCCCGCGGAAAGCGCCGGAGGGGTGTGGTGGCACTGGACCTGGCAGACCACGTCGTCGTGCTGGGCTACGTGCCCGGCCGGACCGAGCGGATGCTCACCGAGCTGTCGGCGGAGTCGTCCACCCGGGTCGCGCTGTGCGCGTGGGACGACGTGCCGGAGAACCCGGTGCCGGAGAACGCCTGCGTCTCCTTCGTCCGCGGCGACCTCGCGCACGCCGACGTGATGGCCCGCGCCTGCGTCGCCCGCGCCCGGACCGTCGTCGTCGACGGCCGGGACGACAACGAGACCCTGGCGATCGCCGTCGCCGTCGACCACGCCAACCCGGGCGTGCACATGGTGGCGGCGCTGCGCGACCTCGGCCGGCGGGACAACCTGCGCTACGTCAACCCGCGGATCGCCTGCGTGCAGTGGCACATGCCCACGCTGATCACCGAGGAGGCGCTGGACCCCGGGATCACCGACGTCTACAGCGACCTGATGAGCGAGGGCGGCCACGGCAACACCTACTCGCTGCGGCTGCCCGACGGGCACGGCTTCGCCACCTTCGGCGACTGCCAGGTGCACCTGGGCCGGACGTTCGGGGCCACGGTGCTCGCCGTCCGCACCGCGGAGGGGCTGACCGTCAGCCCGCCCTGGGACACCCCGGTGGAGCGCGGGGCGACGCTGTACTACGTCGGGCGGTCGCGGATCACCGCGGGCGAGCTGACCAGCGCCCGCTGACCCTGCGGCTCCCCGGCCAGCAGGGTGCTCAGCAGCCGGGCGGTCATCTCCACCAGCGGCAGGTGCCGGGCGAGGACACGTGGCTGGGCGCGGGAGGCGACCCCGCACAGGGTGCCGAACACCTCGCCGTCGCGGGTGACCAGCGGGACGCCGATGTAGGCCGCGACCCGCTGGGGCAGGCCGGTCCGCAGGTCGCGGTAGGCCGGCGTCGCGGCGGCGACCGTGGCCACCCGGGGGCCGGCGCCGGCCACCATGGCCCGGCAGAAGCTGCGGTCCCAGAGGATGGTCGTGCCCGGTGGGAGGAGCTCCGAGGGGTGTGCGTGCAGCACCACCTGCTGCGGCTCGACGAGCTGGGTGACCATCCAGACGTCGAGCCCCACGGTCCGGTGCAGGAACGCGAGCGAGGCCCGCGCAGCGGCCGGCCAGTCGGCGAAGGGGACCATGTCGTCCACCACCAGCGCGTCCATGACTCTGGTTACGCCCGTGCAACTCGTCCGTCAACTCGTCCGGTCGCGGGAGATCCGGTACCGCCGTGATCCACCCGTTCGGTGGTCACCCCACCACGCTGCGCAGTCGATTGGTGCCCCACGCATCGGTACGGTGAGGCCATGGCGACGAGCGACGTCCGGGCCCCGGCCGACCCCCTTGCCCTCGAGCACCAGGTCTGCTTCGCCCTGTCGGTGGCCGCCCGCAACGTCGTCGCGGTGTACCGGCCGCTGCTGGAGCCGATGGGCCTGACGCACCCGCAGTACCTGGTGATGCTGGCGCTGTGGCAGCACGGGCAGCTGTCGGTGAAGGACCTCAGCAGGCTGCTCCAGCTCGACCCGGGCACCCTGTCGCCGCTGGTCAAGCGGCTGGAGAACGGCGGGCTGGTCAGCCGCGGGCGCGACCCGCGGGACGAGCGGTCGCTGGCGATCACGCTGACCGACGCCGGGCGCGCGCTGCGGGAGCAGGCCGAGCGGATCCCGGCCGGCATCGTCGAGCGCCTCGGCATGGACGTCGACGGCCTCACCGCGCTGCACGCCGCGCTGACCGAGGTGATCGAAGCGTCGCAGCAGGCGCTGCGGACCGACTGACGCATCACATGGTGCCCCAACCGTTGGACCCCCACGCGTCGACCGGGTACACAGGAGTGGTGCCCATCGAGGAGCCGGTGACGACCGACCAGACCGCCCGCGCCGACGGCGGGCTGCACCGACCCGGCGTCCTGCGCTGGCTCTGGTACGCCCTCGGCGGCGGGCTGCCCGGGCGGCACCGCGCGTGGGTGCTGCACGACACGACCACCGGCAACTGGGGGGTCCGGCACGTGCTGCGGGCCGTCGTCCAGATGTCGGTGCCGATCGCGCTGGTGCTGCTGTTCGTGCCCGGCCCGTTCTGGATCCGGGGGATGGCCGCGCTCGGCGGTCTGGCGCTCGGGCTGATCTTCTCCGTCGCCTACATGACCGAGACCACCGAGCACCGGGTCAAGAAGGCCGGCTACCCCGTGGGCACCGCCCAGGCCGTGCGCGACGAGGCCCAGCGGGCGCGCAGCGCCGAGCGCACCGTGAAGCTGCGGGCGGCCGCCGCGAAGCGGGCCGCCCGCTACCGCGAGCGCCAGGGCCGCTGAGTCGTCACCGCCGGTCGAAGAGGGTCACCTCGTCGGGCTGCACGAGGAACGGGTTGGCCCACTCCGACGGCGTGCCGGTGATGGGCTGGGCGTCGGTGACCACGACGAAGGGCGTACCGGGGTAGACGGCGAGCACCCGGGACGCCGAGGACAGCGCCTCGGTGCGCTCGAGCAGCTCGCCGCGGCGCAGCTGCTGCGTCGTCCGGACGCCGGTCAGCTCCTCGCCGACCGTCGCCGTCCACCGGGCGCCGTCCTGGGTGAAGCTGATGGCGGCGACCCGGGCACCCGGCGGGGCGGGCTCGCAGCCGGCGAACTCGGCCAGCGCCTCGTAGAGCCGCTCGGCCTGCTCGTCGTCGCTGGCCCGGGGCAGGAAGAAGGCGACCACGGGGTGATCCTCCCCCGGGGCTACGACAACCGGCGCCGGAGCAGCTCGTCCTCCCGCTTGAGCACCACCCCGACCAGCTCGCGCACCGCGCCCTCGGCCTGCCGGCCGATCAGCGGCGCGTCGACCCGGGCGTCCCCGGTGACGGTCGAACGGGTGCCCGGGCCGGCCGCGGTGAGCCGCCGCTCGCCGGTGACCTGGACGGTGCGCCCGAACACCTCGGCCCGGACGTCGAGCGGAGAGCGGTAGCCGTCGCCGTCGGCGACCCAGTCGGCGCGCTCGACGACGGCCACCGACGAGCCGACGAAGCGGGCGAAAACCGGCGGGATGCCGGCGGTGGGGGCGGCCAGCCGCACGGTGCTGCGGTGGCCGTCGACGGTGACCTCCTGCGCCTGCGCGCCGAGCGCGGTGGCCCGCTCGCGGAGGAAGTCCTCCGCGGTGAGCAGGGCGAGGACGGCGTCCGGCGGGGCGGCGTACTCGGTGGTCGTGTCGATGGCCATGCCGCCATCCTCGCCCGGGCGCTCGTGCCGGGCTTGCGGAGATCGTGCGGTCCGGTCCAGCCGGGCTTGCGGGAGCCACCGGAGGCTCGGTCCTGTCGCCGGACGTGCCGGCGACCCGACCGCCCCAGGGAGTGCCCGTGTCCGCCACCACCCGCCGCCGCCCGGCCGCCAGGGTCCTCGGCTCCGTCGCCGTCCTCGCCGCGGCGGCCACCGTCGCCGGGACGGGCACCTTCGGCACCTTCACCGACAGCACCACCCCGCTGGCGGCCGAGGTCGGCAGCGGCACGGTGTCCATCGACGTGGCCGCCCCCGCCCAGGAGGTCGCCTTCGCCGACGTCGAGGGGGGCTGGAAGCCGGGGGACCGCTCCAGCCTGGCCCTGGACCTGGTCAACACCGGCAGCGCGGACCTGTCCTCGATCACCCTGGACGTCACCGCGGTGGTCTCCAGCGTGCTGGACACCGACACCGTGTACGGCCTGCAGGTCAGCATCGACTCCTGCGACCAGCCCTGGGCCACCGACTCGGGCCACCACAGCTGCCACGGCACGGGCAGCACCCTCTACGAGGGCCCGGTGGTGACGAGCGTGCAGCTGCCGACGGCCGCCAGCCTCGCCGCCGGCGGCGTCGACCACCTGCTCGCCACCGCCACCCTGCCCACGGGGGCCGGCAACACGTTCATGGGCGCCGAGTCCACGCTCAGCATCCTGTTCACCGGCACCCAGCGGACCGGCACCGCCCGCTGACCGTGTCGTCCGCGGCGGTCGCCGGCCGGTCAGTCCTCGGCGGGGGCGAACCGCACGGTGCGGGTGGCCGGGTCCGCGGCGGTCAGCCGCACCCGCACCCGCTCGCCGGGGGTCGACCGGCCGTCGCAGCGGGCCTGCACGGCCAGCTCGGTGAGCACCACGGTCGACCGGTGGTCCTCGGCGTCCAGCACGACGGCGTCGAAGACCTCGCCGACCCGGCCGGCCAGCAGCGTCGCCTCGACGAGGTCGACCACCGCGCGCTCGACCTCGCGCGTGCGCCGGTCGGAGGCGGCCATCAGCGCGGGCAGCTCCGGCAGGGCGGCGCGCAGCTCCGCGGAGGGCTGCTCACCAGCGGCCAGCGCCAGGCAGACCTCGGTGCCGAACCGGTCGACCAGCCGGCGCAGCGGCGCGGTCACGTGCGCGTAGGGGGCGCCGACGCCGCCGTGGCCGGGCTCGGCGGGCGGCGGGCCGTCGAACGCCGTGTAGGCCGCACCGCGCAGCAGCGAGGCGGCGGCGTCCAGGAAGCTCGCGTGCCGGGGCTGCGCCGGGTCCAAGCTCGCGACGACCTCGCCGGGCCCGGCGCCCTCGGGCCAGTCGACGCCGAGGCCGGGGGCGAGCCGGCGGAGGGTGTCGACCGCGCCCGGGTCGGGCGGCGGCAGCGTGCGCAGCACCCCGACCCCGCCGTCCAGCATCAGCCGGGCCGCGCAGCGTCCGGTGAGCAGCGAGATCTGCGCGTTCCAGCCCTCGACGTCGGACTGGCCGCGGAACACCACCGTCCAGCCGCCGTCGGGTCCGGGCTCGACCTCCTGCGACGGCGTGCCCAGCTCGATCGCGCCGCGGTCGCGGGCGCGGGCCTGGAGCAGCCGGCCGATCTCGGGCAGCAGCTCCAGCTCCCGGGGCACCTGCGTGCCGACCGACTCGTAGTCCAGCTGGGCCCGGCTGCGGACCCGGGCCCGGCGCAGGTCGACCGCGGTGACCTCGCCCTCGGCGTCCAGGTCGATCGTCCACAGCGCGGCCGGCCGCAGCTGGCCGGGCAGCAGGCTGGCCGCCCCCTCCGACAGCTGCGGCGGGTGCAGCGGCGTCCGGCCGTCGGGGGAGTAGACCGTCTGCCCGCGGCGCCGGGCCTCGGCGTCGATCGCGCTTCCCAGCGGCACGAAGGCGCCGACGTCGGCGATCGCGTAGGAGACCCGGTAGCCGCCCGCGGTGCGGGCCAGGTGCACCGCCTGGTCCAGGTCGCGGGCACCCGGCGGGTCGATGGTCACCAGCGGCAGGTCGGTCGCGTCGTGCGCGGGCAGCGGCGGGTCGGCGGCCACCCGGTCGGCCTCGGCCAGCACGGCCGCCGGGAACTCGTCGGGGACCCCCGCCTCCGCCCGGATCGCGGCGAAGTCGAGGGGGACGGACACCGTCAGCACGCGAGCCACGCCGCCACCGTGTCACAGCGCGCCGTCCGCCGCGGGTCCTGGACCGGCCGGCCCGGGGCCGGACCCGCTCACCGGGCCCGGTGCATGAGCCGGCCGTCGTCCGGGTCGCCGGTGCGGCCGTCCGGGAACGACACACCGGCCAGCTGCTCCGACAGCTGCCAGATCCGTTCCGCGTCCTCGGTGCTCCGGAGCCGCCGGTAGAGCTGCTGCTCGGCCGGTGCCCCGCTCATGTGCTGGAACCGGCTGGGGCCGTAGAACCGGCCGCCCGCCGCCTCCGGTGACGTGGCGGCGAGCAGCGCGGGGAGCGCGGCGGTCTCCGGCGTCCCGGCGATGCCCAGCGCCGACAGCCGCCGGATCAGGCGGATCTGGCCCGACTCCCGGGGCCGGCCGATCTCCGGCCGGGGCGCCAGCAGCGCGGTCGGGGCGATGCCGGGGTGGGAGGTGTTGCTGGTGACGCCCCAGCCGTGGGCCGCGCTGCGCCGGTCGAGCTCCAGGGCGAACAGCCCCAGCGCGATCTTCGACGAGCTGTAGGCGCGCATCGCGGAGTAGGAGCGGGTCCAGTCCAGGTCCTCCCAGTGGACCGCGCCGGAGTTGGCCGCCACGCTCAGCTGGGTCGTGACCCGGGCCCGGCCCGCGCTCAGCAGCGGCATCAGCCGAGCCACCAGGGCGACGTGGCCGAGGTGGTTGGTGCCGAACTGCAGCTCGTGGCCGTCGACCGTCGTCTGCCGTTCCGGGGGTGTCATGACGCCGGCGTTGTTGACCAGGACGTCGATCGGCCGGCCCTCGGCCAGCAGCACCGTGGCGAAGGCAGCGACCGACTCCAGCGAGGACAGGTCCAGCGCGTGCAGCGTGACGCGCGCCCGGGGGACCCGCGCCCGGATGCCGGCGGCCGCCGCCTCGCCCTTGCCCCGGTTGCGGACCGGGAGCACCAGGTCGGCTCCGGCCGCAGCCAGGCGGCGGGCCAGGACGAGGCCGATGCCGTCGCTCCCGCCGGTGAGCACCGCCCGCCTGCCGGTCAGGTCGGGGACGGTGATGTCGATCGTGGGGCGTGCCATGGTGGGCTCCTCTGCTCAGCGGGGCGCCGGGTGCGCCGTGGCCCCACCGTCTCCGGTCCGGCGGCGGCCAGGGAGGGCCCGTCGATCCCCCCGTGCAAGCCGGCTGTCCCGGCTGCCGGAGAGGGGGATCGACGGGCCGTGGCTGCCGCGGGGCCGGGCCGGTAGACACAGCGGTGCCGGCCCGCGGGGGCCGGCACGACGCGCGGGAGGACGGACGTGGGCATCGATCGAGCCGGGCTGGCGGGGTTCCTCCGGGGTCGCCGCGAGTCGCTGCAGCCCGAGGACGTCGGCCTGCCCCGCGGGGCGCGCCGCCGGGCCACCGGACTGCGCCGCGAGGAGGTCGCCGTCCTCTGCCACATGTCGACCGACTACTACTCCCGCCTCGAGCGGGAGCGCGGTCCGCACCCCTCGGAGCAGATGGTCGCCTCGATCGCGCAGGGGCTGCACCTGTCCCTCGCCGAGCGCGACCACCTGTTCCGGCTCGCCGGGCACCAGCCGCCGCTGCGCGGCACGAGCAGCGGGCACGTCAGCCCCGGCCTGCTGCGGATCCTCGACCGCCTCGGCGACACCCCCGCGGAGATCGTCACCGAGCTGGGGGAGACCCTGCGCCAGACCCCGCTCGGGGTGGCGCTCACCGGTGACACGACGGGCTTCACCGGCCCGGCACGCAGCAAGGGGTACCGGTGGTTCACCGACCCGGCCTCCCGCGAGCGGCACGCGCCGGAGGACCACGCGTTCCTGTCGCGGATGTACGCCTCTGGCCTGCGGGGGATCGTCGCGAGGCGGGGACCGGGGTCGCGGGCGGCGCAGCTGGCCGACCTCCTCCTGGAGCGCAGCCCGGAGTTCCGCGCGCTGTGGGAGCGGCACGAGGTCGGCGTGCACCCGGGCGAGGTCAAGCGGTACCAGCACCCCGAGGTCGGCCGGCTCGAGCTGAACTGCCAGACGCTGGTCGACCCGCACCAGGCCCACCACCTGATGGTCTACACCGCCGTGCCGGGCACCGAGAGCCACGACGCGCTCGCGGTCCTCGCGGTGATCGGTGCCCAGCCGCTGGCCACCGGCGACGCGGTGCCCGCCGTCCGCCGGTGAGCCCCTCCCCGGTCAGGCGAGCGGGAGGCCGGCCAGCCCGGCGACCAGGCCGAGGACGGCGCAGACACCGAGGGTGCGCAGCACCGACCACTTGACCCGGAACAGCAGCACCGCGGCCACCAGCGCGATGACCAGCGGCACCGGTCGCAGGGTGCCGAGGTCGGGCAGCTCGAGCGACAGCGGCCCGCCGTCGACGTCGACGGTCCGGGAGAACAGCGTGTGGACGGCGAAGTAGACGCCGAGGTTCGCAATGACGCCGACGACGGCGGCGGTGATGCCGGTGAGCGCCGCCGACAGCGACCGGTTGCCGCGCAGCCGCTCCATGTACGGGGCGCCGAGCAGCACGAACAGGAAGCTGGGCACGAACGTCACCCAGGTGACCAGCAGCGAGGCGAGCACCGCGGCGACCCACGGGTCGAGGTCGCCCGGGGCCCGGTACGCGCCGAGGAAGGCGACGAACTGGACCACCATGATCAGCGGCCCGGGCGTCGTCTCGGCCAGCGCGAGGCCGCGGACCATCTCGCCGGGGGACAGCCAGCCGTAGACGGCGACGGCCTGCTGGGCGACGTAGGCCAGCACCGCGTAGGCGCCGCCGAAGGTGACCACCGCGGCGCCGGAGAAGAAGAGCCCCTGCTCGGTGAAGACGCTGGAGGTGCCGGTCAGCACGGCGACCGCCGCGAGCGGCAGCCCCCAGACGACCAGCCCGACCAGGAGCACCCGCAGCGTGCGGCGCCCGGTGGGGGCCTCGTGGTGCAGGACGTCGTCGGAGATGGCCGGGGGCGGGCCGGCGTCGGGACCGTCGGCGGCCTTCTTCTGCGGCAGCGCGGACGGCCGCCACCGCCCCAGCGCCCAGCCGGCGACCCCGGCGAGGGCGACGACCACCGGGAACGGCACGCCGAACACGGCCAGCGCGAGGAACGACACCACGGCGAGGACGACGAGGGCCCGGCTGTCCAGCGCCTTCCCCGCCACGCGCAGGACGGCCTGCACGACGATCGCCAGCACCGCCGCGGCCAGCCCGGTGAACACCGCGGTGACCACGGTCGTGGTGCCGAAGGCGACGTAGACCGCCGACAGGGCCAGCAGCGCGACCACCCCGGGCAGCACGAACAGCCCGCCGGCGACGAGCCCGCCGGCGGTGCCGTGCATCAGCCAGCCGATGTAGGTGGCCAGCTGCTGGGCCTCCGGGCCGGGCAGCAAGGTGCAGTAGTTCAGCGCGTGCAGGAACCGGCGCTGGCCGATCCACCGCTTCTCGTCGACCAGGGCGCGCTGCATGACCGCGATCTGGCCGGCCGGCCCGCCGAAGGTCTGCAGCGAGATGCCGAACCAGGTGCGCACCGCGGACCGGAACGGCACCATCGTCTGTTCCTGCGGCGGGCTGGTCTCGGGGGTGGTCGACGGCAGGGCGGGGTCCGGCGGGGGTGCTGCCTCGCGGGTCATGGGGGTCCTCGTCGGTGGGTGCGGGTCAGGCCGGTTCGCGGCCGAGCAGCAGGCGGCGGCGGTGGAACTCGTAGAGGCCGTCGAAGACCGGGCCGGAGACGGCGAGGGTGCGCTCGTCGTCCCCGGTCATCGACAGCCCGCGCAGGACGACGTCGAGGCCGGGTGCCTCGGGGGCGTCGAACCGCTGGTCGTCGAGGTCAGCCTCGTGGACGATCTCGGCGATCTTCCACAGCACCGGGTCGGTGAGCTCGTGGCGGCGCAGGACGGTCTCGAAGCTGCAGTCGCCGCCGTGGTGGCCGAGTCGACCCCGCGGATGTCGAACGGCGTGGCACCGGTCGGCACCTCGGCCGGGTCGCTGACGAACACGAACTCGGCGTCCGGGTCGAGGAACCGGCGGATGAGCCAGGCGCAGGCGGCGCGGTCGATGTGCACCCCGCTCCGGGTCGCCCACCTCACGACGCGATCTCTGCGGCCGCCGTCGACGCGACGGCGTCGGCGAGCTCGCGGAGCGCCGCTGCGGCGAGCTCGCGTTCGGCCGGCGGGAAGAAGTCGCGGCGGTCGATGGCCCGCCACTCGGCCCGCAGCCGGCGGAGCGCCCGGGCCTGGTCCGGCCGGCTCGCGGACGTCGCCTCCCGGCAGGCGGCGGTCAGCTCCCGGTACTCCTGCGCACGGAAGGCGGCCATCCCGGCAGCCAGGTCGCGTTCCTGGGCCGGCGTCGTCGGTCGGGCGACCCAGATCCCGGCCGTGCCGTCCGCGGCCAGGACGTCGTCCGCCAGCCACTCCAGCGACTCGCGGGTGCGGGCATCGGCGGGCAGCGCCACGAGCCCGTCGGACAGCTGGGCGACGCCCAGCCGCTTCAGCCGTCGCCACAGCGTCGTGCGCGGCCCGGACGGCTCGCGCGGCAACCGGTAGGAGAGGAGGACCCACTCACCGACCGCGTGCGGGCGGGCTTCCGGCTCGGGCACGAGCGCATGCAACCACGGTTGCACCGGGCGGTCCAGTCCCCGTGCTGCCCGTGGCGGCATCGACGGGGTGCCCAAGCTGCGCCCTTAGCCTCCCGGTGTGGACGTACCCGACAGCCCGCGTCTCCGGTTCCGCAGGATGTCCGACGACGACCTGGACCTGATGGAGTCCCTGCTCGGCGACCCCGTCGTGATGACGCACTACGACCACCCGAAGTCACGCAGCGAATGCCAGGGCTGGATCGACTGGAACCTGCGCAACTACGCCAGGGACGGCTTCGGGCTCTGGATCATCGAGACCGGGGACGGGGACTTCGTCGGCGACTGCGGCCTGACGTGGCAGCCGATCGACGGGGAGTCACTCGAGGTCGGCTACCACGTCCTGCCGCGGCACCAGGGGAAGGGCTTCGCCACCGAAGCCGCCCGAGCCGCCACGGACTTCGTGCGGCGGCGCGGCGGCGTGGACCACGTCATCGCCATCATCGACCCGGAGAACACGGCGTCCGTCCGTGTCGCCGAGAAGGCGGGGCTGGGCTTCTGGAAGCGAGCCGACTACCACGGCCGCGAGGCACTCGTCCATCGCGCCGACCTGACGACCCACCCTCAGTCGTGGCCGAAGTCGCCCTGAAGTCGCCCTGAAGCCGCCCTGAAGCCGCCCTGGCGCACACCGCCGAGACACCAGCCCTATCGGCTCGAGAGGGCCAAGCGGGCACCGAAGCCGATCAGAGCGATCCCGGTCGTGCCCTCCACCGTTCGACTGACCCGTGGACGCTGCAGCCAGCGCCGCGCAGCGTTCGCGCCGAGGACGAGGACGGTGAACCAGGCGAGGCTCAGCGCGGCGTGCACGCAGGCCAGGAGGAGGCCCATGCCGAGCGCCGAGGTGCCGGGCGGGATGAACTGCGGCAGCGCAGCGACGTAGAACGCGCCCACCTTCGGGTTGAGCAGGTTGGTCAGCAGGCCGGTGCGGGCGGATCGCCAGACGCCCGCCGCTCGTGCCGGACCGTCGTCGCTGACCGACTCGGCACGGCGACGGGCCAGCCGCCAGAGGATCCGTCCTCCGAGCCACACCATGTAGGCGGCACCGACGAGACGGAGGACGGCGTAGGCGATGCTGGAGGCGGTCACCAGTGCCGACACCCCGACTGCGGCCGCAGCGCCCCAGGCCACCACCCCGCCGATGACCCCCAGCGCTGTGGCGAGACCGTCGCGGCGCCCCCGCGTGATGGCGGCACGGAGGACGAGTGCGGTGTCGAGGCCGGGGGTGATCGTCAGCAACAGGGCGATCAGACCGAAGCCGACCACGGCCTCCGAGGTGGTCACGACTGCGCACGCGAAGCGGAAGACACGCGGCGAGGCTAGTGCGTCGCGGCATCACCACGGCGCTCGTGCGTGCGATCAGACGGGGCGCGATGCGCGGCCCACTTCGCGCCCCCGATCGGCGATGACTTCCGCGGGCAGGTGGGGTCTGCACCACCATGACGACGACGATCACCACCCGCACGCTGGACGCGCCCGAGGCATCGCTGGCGTACGACGTCCGTGGTCCGCTGCCGACGGCGGACGGGCGGCCGCCGCTGTTCCTCATCGCGGCGCCGATGGACGCCAGCGGCTTCGGCACGCTCGCGGGACACTTCACCGACCGCACGGTGGTCACCTACGACCCGCGCGGCCTCGGTCGCAGCACGCGGACCGACGGGCGGACCACCCACACGCCGCAGCAGCACGCCGACGACGTCCACCGCATCATCGAGGCGGTCGGGGAGCCGGTGGAGATGTTCGCCAGCAGCGGGGGCGCGATCACCGCGCTGGCCCTGGTGGCGGCGCATCCGGACGACGTGACGACGCTCGTCGCGCACGAGCCCCCGCTGCTGCAGGTCCTCCCGGACGCCGACCGCGCGATGGCTGCCACCCGTGCGGTGCAGGCGGTCTACGAGGCGAAGGGCTGGGGACACGGCATGGCCGCCTTCATCGCGCTCACCTCGTGGCGGGGCGAGTTCACCGACGACTTCCCGGCCACCGCCGCCGCGGACCCGGCTGCCTTCGGGCTCCCGACCGAGGACGACGGGTCGCGCGGCGATCCGCTGCTGTCGCACGACTCCGACGCGATCACCGCCTTCCAGCTCGACGTCCCGGCGCTGACGGCGGCACCGACCCGGATCGTCGTCGCCGCCGGCACCGAGTCGAAGGACACCCTCACCTGGCGGACCGCGGTCTCGACCGCCCAGGCGCTGGGCCAGGAGGTCACCGTCTTCCCGAGCGACCACGGTGGGTTCCTCGGTGGCGAGTTCGGGCAGCACGGCCAGCCGGAGGCGTTCGCCGCACGCCTGCGCGAGGTACTCGGCGCGCGGTGACGCGTTCGCTCCACGCGCCCGCAACGCGACGGGGCCAGTCGCCTGGCTCAGCGCCCCTACAGTCGCCCGAAGCGACGGCGACGTGGGCGGTGCAGCGGGAGGGACGATGGCGCACTTCGACGCCCCCGGGGCGTGGAGCCGGTACAACGCCACGCAGGTGCACCGCCCACCGCGCGCGCTCGTCACCACCCTGCTGGACCACGCCGGGGAGGGCCGCGGTCGTCTCGCCCTCGACCTCGGCTCCGGGGCCGGCGTGGAGAGCGCTGCGCTACTCGACCGGGGCTGGCGTGTGCTGGCAGTCGACGGCGACCCCGCAGCGGAACGGCTGCTCCGAGCGCGGGTGCCCGCCGCACAGGCGCAGCGGCTGACCGTCCGGACGCAGGCATTCGCCGAACTCGACGACCTCCCGCCGCTCGACCTGGTGCACTCGGCCTGGTCGCTGCCCTACGCCGGGGCCCAGCTGTCCCAGGTGTGGGATCAGCTCCTGGCGGCCCTGGTCCCCGGCGGCTGGCTGGCGTGCGACCTCTTCGGCGAGCGCGACACCACCGCCGATGCCGACGACGTCGCACGGCTGACCGCCGCCGAGGTCGACGGACTGCTCGCCGGGCTGGACGTCGTCCACCGCGACGAGCAGGAGGCCGACGGTGAGTCGTACGGCCGGCCGACGCACTGGCACGTGCTCTCCGTGGTCGGCCGCCGTCTCGGGTGAGCCACCCCGCAAGTCACCGTGGCGCGTCGGCCACCTGTCGAGAAGTTGCGCCCGACGGTCCGTCCTCATGGGCTGCCGTCGGCGATGCCGCCCGTCGCGGTTGCCTTCGATCGCTGACAGCTGGGTGCTGTTCAGCGCGGTGGGTCGCCCAGGTGTCGCGCCATGACGCGACGGACCGCTTACGACCGTCGTCGCTGCTCAGCGCGCTGATCGAGTCCGCGCCCGGTTGCACCTCCGCGCCCCCGTGTCGCGCGTTCGTGCCCCTCTTGTGCCCATCGGCAGTCCCCGCGGCAGTGGGCGTCAGGCCGATGTCGTGACGACAAGCGTTGTTGACCAGGGGAGTGGGGTCACTGCCTGTCTTCGGTCAGTCTCGCGATGCCTTCGAGTGCCGATCGGTTCCCCGCCTGCTGCGTGGAGATGACGCTCATCGACCCGTCGGTCTCCAGCACGACGGCGGCCACCGAGGACAGGTCGCCGGAGCCGGTGGCGCGGATCGCCTGGCGCAGTTCGCTCATGGTGATCCTCTGCCGATGGAGCGCCTCGGGGATGGGGCGGCCGTCCTCCAGCAGGAGGGTGGGTTGAGCGGTGACCACACTGCGTCCCCCGGGGAGCCAGGTCGTCGTCCCCGCGACGACGAACTGCAGGGCGGCAAGCAGCGCCATGGCAACGGCTCCCTCACTCCAGGAGACGTCGCTGCTGAGGAAGATGGTGGCCAGGGTGGAGCCGAGAGCCACGCTGACCACCAGGTCGAAGGCGTTGAGCTTGGCCAGTGTCCGCTTGCCCGAGACGCGGAGAAGGATCACGAGGGCGACATACGCCGCCGCCCCGACGAAGAGGATCCGGATGATGTCGGACCAGGAGTCGAACCACATGTCGACTTCCTTACCCAAGCATCGTCCGGCTACTGGACGTGCGGCGGGTGACCGGGGCGCTGGATGCGTGCGACCCCGGGTGGGCGGTCCGGCGGTCCGGCGCCCGCCGGCCCCAGGGCGACGCACGCGAGCTGTCCGAGCAGTGGCGCGGAGATCGTGCCCCACCTCAGGCGCTCGACAGGCGGCGACGCCATCCTCAGAAGCCCGCCGGCGAGCATGACGAGGTCCGTCGTCACGCTGCACCCGTCTCCGCGGCCGGACTGTTCGATGCGATGGGCTCGGACACCTCCGGCGGAGCGCCGGCCCGGTGCCGCTCGTCGACGAAGTAGGCGCCCAGCGCCCCGGCGAGCGTGGCGAAGACCGCCACCGAGTAGACGGCGAGGACGACCTCGAGCAGGCGGGCAAGGCCTCCCTCCGCGGACAGCGGCTGCCCCGTCACGGTCGCGAGGGCGGTCTCGTGCAGGGCTGGCGCGTACTCCGCGTAGGCGCCACCGACGTAGAGGAGTTGGCTGCTGGCGAGCACTACGACCCCGGTCAGCGCGGCGAGCCACCCGATGCGACCGGAGAGCAGCCGGCCTGCCGATCTCGACGCCCGGACGGCAGCGGAGACAACGCCGCCCAGCCGCGCGGCCCTGAGCAGGGTGAGGGCCCGGGCGAACCGGAGGAACGGGAGTGCGAGGAAGAGCACCTGCCACCAGTTGCGGGCCCAGAACCGACGCCGGTCACGGGCTCGCAGTGCGCGTTGGAGGAACTCGGCGACGAAGACGCCCCAGCACAGCCACCCCACCACGGTCAGTACGGTGACCAGCCACGGCTCCTTCGCCAGCGACTGGCCCAGGACGACGAGGATGAACACGAGCCCGAGGACACCCATCGGCTTGTCCAGTCGTCGGGCGAGCCCCTCCTGCTCGGGGGAGTCCACGTCGACCGGGATGTCGTTGCGCATGTTGAGCGCCTACCCGCTGCGTCGCGACGTACCGCGCACGCGCGCCCCGGTCATTCCGGACGGTCGGCGGGCCACACGTCGATGAGAGCCGAGTCGAGCGCCTCCTCCCAGGAACGACGTTCCACGGCGGTGATCTCGGTGGACTCGGCGGCGAGGTCGACGGCGTGCCGGAGCCGGTCGCGCAGAGCGTGGTCGACGAGGCCCCGAGGCGCGCGCCAGGCGACCTCGCGCAGTAGGGCGGCGATCCGGCGCAGGACGGCCGGTTGACCCGAGGCGTAGTGCAGGGGCTCCTCCAGGACGAGGTCGACCAGGTCGTCGGGGGTCCACTGCGGCACGACCAGGCGCACGACCCCGTCGGCGTCGGCACGGCGATCCGGCCACAGCGGTCGGGAGACGAGGTCACCGAGCAGAGCCGAGGCGTGGGACAGGGCGTGCACCGCCGTCGTCGGGTCGTTGATGCCGGGCGACAGCGCACGGACGGTGATGTCGACGACCTTGCGCAGGCTGTAGGCGATGTCGCGAGCGGGCGAGCGTTCGAAGTCCAGTCGTACCGAGCGGCCGAGGGCCTCTTGCAACGCCGCAGTGTCCGTGGCGTGACCGCCATCCCCGGCCCAGACGTGCGCGAGGGGCGTCCCGGTCACCACGGAGTCGCCGATCCGGGCGGCCATGAGGACCACGACATCGGAGCGCGCCGCAGCGGACACGAGGCGCTCCTCGTCCAGGTCGATGAGGAAGCCGCTGGACGTGGCGGCGATCGGTGTCCCGGGTCCGGACGGCAGCCGGACGGGATCTGGGTGCTCGAGGCCTCCAGGCAGCACCCGATCGAGGGTGGCGCCGGCCTCGTCGTGGACGTCGCGGAGCATCGTCTCGACCCGGAGTGCGCGGGCGAGGTGCCCGAGGAACAGCACCACAGCCAGGACGCTGCCGAGTGTGAGTAGGTAGGCAACGGTGATCGAGAGACGGGGGACGAACGCGGTCTCGGTCTCGGTGGCGCTTTCGGTGCGAACGGTCCGCAGCACGGTGAGGGCGTAGACGAACGTCGCCGTCAGCTGGGCCAGGGTCAGCTGGACGACGCGGTCGGTGGCGAAGGTCTGCAGCAGCCGGGGCGAGTACTGGCTGCTGCCCAGTTGGAGGGCCACCACGGTGAGCGAGAAGATCAACCCGGTCACGGAGATGAGCGATCCGGCGATCGCGGCGAGCAGGTCGCGTGCAGCGGACGGTCCGCCGCCGAAGACGAAGGTCAGGGGATGCCCTGAATCGCTGCTCTCGAGCAGTGCGTCCACCGCCGGCAGTCCGATGCCGATGCCGACCGCGACCACGATGGCGATGGCCGGGATGGGCCAGAGGGCCCCGCGCAGCCACGTGGTGACCGCAAGGAGGGGACCGCGTCGCCTGCGCTTGCTCGCGTTCACCGGGGGGACCCATCGCAGGCTTCGATCAGCACGCTGCGAGCGTCCCGCAGTGGTGGGGCTCCCGCTTGACCACGCCGGAGTCCCGCTGTCGTCGCGGGAGGGGGCTCCTGGTCGGACTGCCTCGCTCGGCCGAGCCCTGGAACGCCGAGGGGGTGGCCAGCATGGTCGCCGCCGCCGCAGCACCTGCTGTGGAGCGTTCCCGCCGCTACGGCCGCCGGGACTCGACGGCCCGAGCTCCGCGGGGAGCCGCGCGCGGGATGTGTCTTGTTGAGCAGGGCCCTACGGCCGCGGCGGCCGGGCCGAGCGACGACGTCAGCCGAGACCGCTGATGCGTCGCGGACGTCGGCGCCATCCCCCGGACGCGGACTGCGAACGCGCCAGCTGGGCAATATCATGGTGGTGTGCCGGGTTAGTCGACCCCCGCTCCCTCCGTCCGGGGTCGATGCCTCGTGCCTACCCCTGCGCCCACCTCGTTCAGCCTGTTCAACCGCGGCTCGTGGCCGGAAGCGAGCCGTCTGGCCTGCATCCTCCGTAGGGAGACCGTCGGCGGGATCTTGCTGATGATCGGCGCCGCGGTCGCGCTCGGGTGGGCGAACAGTCCCTGGGCGGGAGCCTACGAGTCCCTGCGCGACACTCGGGTCGGCCCGGCCAGCGTGCACCTGGACCTCACCCTCGGCACCTGGGCCGCCGACGGGTTGCTCGCGATCTTCTTCTTCGTCGCGGGCCTGGAGCTCAAGCGCGAGTTCGTCGCCGGTGACCTGCGCGACCCACGTCGGACGGCACTGCCGGTCGCCGCCGCGGTCGGCGGCATGGGGCGGTGCCGGCGCTGCTGTACTGGCTGATCAACGCCGGCGCTGGTAGCGGTGCGCTCGCCGGCTGGGCCATTCCGACCGCCACCGACATCGCCTTCGCACTCGCTGTCCTCGTGGTCATCAGCACTCACCTGCCGGTCGCGCTGCGCACCTTCCTGCTCACCCTCGCAGTCGTCGACGACCTCCTCGCCATCACGATCATCGCTGTCTTCTACACGGCGTCCCTGAAGGTCGTGCCTCTGCTGCTGGCGTCGATCCCGCTGGCGGTCTTCGGCTTCCTCGTGCAGAGGCGGGTCCGATCCTGGTGCTTGCTGCTGCCCCTCGCGGTGCTGACGGGGGTGCTGGTCCACGAGTCGGGCATCCACGCCACGGTCGCTGGGGTGCTGCTGGGGTTCACCGTGCCCGTGGTCCGCAGTGAGGCCGCCGGCGGTCCGGACGCCGGTCCGGGGTTGGCGGAACACTTCGAGCACCGGATCCGCCCGATCTCTGCCAGTGCCGCGGTGCCGGTGTTCGCGTTCTTCTCCGCCGGCCCGTCGACCACCGATGTTGCACCGCGTGGGCACAAGGGGGGCACGCCGGCGCTCGTCCCAGACAGCGCCTCTCAGCGGTTTGACCGCCTGGTGGCCCGTGCCGGCCTGCCGCCGGTGTGTCTCCACGCCCTCCGGCACCTGGCCGCCTCGCTCAGCTACCGGGCGACGAAGCATCTGAAGCTCACCAGTCAGATGCTCGGGCAGTCGTCGGCGACGATCACCGAGCAGGTCTGTCTGTCGTGTTCGAGGACGTCGAGCGGGAGGCCGCCGAGCAGGCCGCGGCGCTGGTTCCCCGTGCCCACGTTGTGCGCACCGTGTCGTCGGCTGACGCGGATGTGCCCACCTTGTGCCCACCTGGGCCTCGCGCGTGCGCGGGGGTACCGGCGAAACTGGCGAAACGGCAGAGAACTGCGGTGGGGCGGGTGGGGCTCGAACCCACGACCCAGGGATTATGAGTCCCATGCTCTGACCGGCTGAGCTACCGCCCCGGTGGTCTCACGCTAGCGTTGGGCCCGGCGCGGTCGGCGAGGTGCTCCGACGGTGCGCGACAGCTGGACGATCAGGGGCAGTTTCGTCCACGTGTCGCGGCACGACCCGCCGTGACCTGCGCAAATGATCGCCACAGTGGACGTCTTGCACCCCAGATGTCCCATTCGCCCCAACTCGGGCTGGCGCAATCAGGTCACGATCCGGCAAACTCTGCACCGGTTGCTCTGAGAGCCGCCGAGGTACGCGAGCACGACGTCACACGACAGGTCCGTTGGGGAAGACAGACCAGTCGAGTCGATGGAGGTGTGCCGTGCAGCGACGGTCAACCCAGGGTGTCGTCTTCGTGCACGCGTGCCCGAAGGCGCTCTGCCAGCATGTCGAATGGGCGCTCGAGCGCGTCATCGGCACGCCGGTGTCCTTGTCATGGGGCGAGCAGCCCGTCACCCACGGGTCCTACCGTGCCGAGGTGGCCTGGACGGGTGTGCCCGGGACCGGGGCGAAGCTGGTCGCTGCCCTCAAGCAGTGGCCGATGCTGCGCTTCGAGGTCACCGAGGAGGCCAGCCACGGCACCGACGGTGAGCGGATGTCCTACGTCCCCGGCTACGGCGTGCACCGCTCCTCGGTGAGCGCGAACGGCGACATCATCGTCAACGAGCAGCAGCTCCGGCACCTCGCCGCCACTGCCTCCTCCGTCGAGGCCTTCCGGCACGGCGTCGACGACCTGCTCGGCGCCGCCTGGGACGCCGACCTCGAGGCCTACCGCTACGCCGGCGACGGCACGCAGGTCACCTGGCTGCACCAGGTCGTCTGAGGGCAGGCGGGGCGGCGGCGCGCTGATCCGCCGCCGTCCTCGTGCCTCGGCGACCGTCCTCCTGCACCGAAGGCCGTCCTCCTGCACCGACGTTGGTGCGGGGGGACGGCCTTTGATCAGGTGACCTGATCGAAGCCCGCCCCACGACGACCAGCGGCCCGGCGCCCCTTCGCGGGGGTGCCGGGCCGCTGGTCGTCGTCCGCCTAGAGCGGGATGTTGCCGTGCGCCCCGCGGCCCGAGGGCGCCTCGGCCAGCGCCGCGACCAGCCGGCGCTTGGTCTGCGCCGGGTCGACGACGTCGTCCACGACCCCGATCTCCCGGGCGCGGTTGACCCCGCCGGCGATCAGCTCGTGCTCGGCGGCCAGCTGGGCGTGCAGCGCCTCGCGCTCACCCGGCTGGGCGGCGGCGAGCTTCTTGCGGTGCAGGATGCCGACCGCGGCCTTCGCACCCATGACGGCGACCTCGGCCCCCGGCCAGGCGAAGACCGCGGTGGCGCCGAGCGAGCGGGCGTTCATCGCGATGTAGGCGCCGCCGTAGGACTTGCGGGTCACCAGCGTCACCCGCGGCACCACGGCCTCGGCGAAGGCGTGCAGCAGCTTGGCGCCGCGGCGCACGACGCCGTCCCACTCCTGGCCGACACCGGGGAGGTAGCCGGGGACGTCGACGAGCACGACCAGCGGCACTCCGAAGGCGTCGCACATCCGCACGAAGCGGGCCGCCTTCTCCGCCGACGCGGAGTCCAGGCAGCCGCCCAGCCGCAGCGGGTTGTTGGCGATGACCCCGACGGTGCGGCCGGACAGCCGGCCCAGCGTGGTGATGATGTTGGGCGCGAACCGCGGGTGCAGCTCCAGCCCCGGTGCGTCGAGCAGCGCCGCGACCACCGGCTTCACGTCGTAGGCCCGGTTGCGCTGCTCGGGCAGCAGCGCCATCAGGTCGACGGCGGGGGACTCGTCCGCGGGGGCGAAGCTGCCCTGGGCGGCGAGCAGGTCGACCGCCGTCCGGGCCGTCTCCAGCGCCTCGGCTTCGGTGTCGGTGACCACGTGGACGACGCCCGAGCGCCGGCCGTGGGTGTCCGGCCCGCCGAGCTGCTCCTGGTCGACGACCTCGCCGGTGACCGAGCGGACGACGTCGGGACCGGTGACGAACACCCGCCCGGCCGGGCCCATGATCACCAGGTCGGTGAGCGCGGGACCGTAGGCGGCGCCGCCGGCGGCCGCGCCGAGGACGACCGAGATCTGCGGCACCCGGCCCGAGGCCCGCACCATGGCGGCGAAGACCTCACCGACCGCGTGCAGGGCCGTGACGCCCTCGGCCAGCCGCGCGCCGCCGGAGTGCCAGATGCCGACGACCGGCACCCGTTCGCGAAGCGCGGCGTCGATCGCGTCGACGATGTGCCGGCAGCCGTCCACGCCCATCGCGCCGCCCATGATCGTGGCGTCGGTGCAGTAGGCGATGGCGGGGGAGCCGGCCACCGTGCCGCGGGCGGCGAGCACCCCGGAGGTGTCCCGGGGGGCCAGCGTCTGCATCGACCCGGCGTCGAAGAACCGGGCGAGCCGGTCCTCGGGGTCCCGCGGGTCGACGGTGGGGGTGGTCGGCGGTGCCGCGGAGATGGTGGTCATGAGCAGCTCCTCGGGGCGGCGGTCACGGCGTGGCCCCGTTGCAGGGGCCCGCCGCGAGCCTGCGAGTGGTGGGCGGCACCGGAGTCCTTGCTCATGCCGTCGTGAACACCAGGGCCATGTTGTGTCCGCCGAAGCCGAACGAGTCGTTCAGCGCGGCGGTGAAGCTCGCCTTCCGCGGCTCGCCGCGGACGATGTCGAGGGACTGGACGGCGGGGTTGTCGTCGACGTCCTCGAGGTTGGCGGTGGCCGGCACGAGCTGGTCGCGCAGCGCGAGCACGGCGAACACCGACTCGAGCGCGCCGGCCGCGCCGAGCAGGTGCCCGGTCTGGCTCTTCGTGGCCGTCACCAGCACGTGGTCGCCGATGGCGTCGCGGATCGCGGTCGCCTCGGCGGTGTCACCGAGCGGCGTGGAGGTGGCGTGCGCGTTGACGTGGCCGATGTCCGACGCGCTCAGCCCGGCGTCGCGGATCGCGGCACCGATCGCCCGGGCCGCGCCCTCGCCCTCCGGGTGCGGGGCGACGAGGTCGTAGCCGTCGGAGGTGCCGCCGGCGCCGGCCAGCCGGGCGTAGACCTTCGCGCCGCGGGCGGCGGCCGCGTCGGCGCGCTCCAGCACCAGGGCGGCCGCGCCCTCGCCGAGGACGAAGCCGTCGCGGCCCTTGTCGAACGGCCGCGAGGCGCGCTCGGGCTCGTCGTTGCGGGTGCTCATCGCGCGCATGGCGGCGAAGCCGGCCATCGGCAGCGGGTGCACGCAGGCCTCCGTGCCGCCGACGACGACCATGTCGGCGCGGCCGTAGCGGAGCAGGTCCAGGCCCCAGCGGATCGCCTCGGCGCCGGACGCGCAGGCGCTGACCGGTGCGTGGACGCCGGCCCGGGCGCCGACGGCGAGGCCGACGGCGGCGGCGGGCCCGTTGGGCATGAGCATGGGGATGGTGAAGGGCGAGACCCGCTTGGGGCCCTTCTCCTCCAGGATGTCGTCCTGGCCGAGCAGGGTCAGCGCACCACCGATGCCGGTGCCGAACACGACGGCGAGCCGCTCGGGGTCGATGCCGGAGTCGGCGCCGGCCGCGTCGCGCCAGGCCTCCTCGGCGGCGATGACGGCGACCTGCTGGCTGCGGTCGAGCCGGCGGGTCCGCACCCGGTCGAGCTGCTCGGCCGGGTCGTTGGCCAGCCGGGCCACGAGCTGGGCGGGGAACTGCTTGACCCAGTCGTCGCTGATCCGGCTGACCCCGGACCGACCGGCCAGCAGTGCCTCCCAGGTGGAGGCGACGTCACCACCGAGGGGGGTGGTGGCACCGAGCCCGGTGACGACGATGTCGGCGGTGGGCGTGCTCATGGACGTTTCCTTCCTGGGACTGACTGGCCGGTCGGCCGGGGATGACGTGCTGGAACGGCCCCGCTGCAGGGGCCCGCCGCGAGCGTGCGAGTGGTGGGGGGCAGCGGGGTCCTTCTTCAGCCCTGGTTCTTCTCGATGTAGGACATGGCGTCGCCGACGGTCTTGATGTTGGCGAGCTCGTCGTCCGGGATGGCCACGCCGAACTTGTCCTCGACGGCGGTGGCGATCTCGACCATCGACAGGGAGTCGACGTCCAGGTCGTCGGTGAAGGACTTCTCGGGGGTGGCGTCGGCAGGGGCGACGCCGGCCACCTCCTCCAGGATCTCGGCGAGACCGGCCTGGATGTCTGCGGTGCTGGGCACGCGGGGTCCTCTCTCTGAAGATGGTGACGCCGGTCCGTGGAGGGCCGACGCCGTCGTCCGGGACGGGTGTCCCGGCAGTGTGGGTGCCTTACGGCAGGCGGAGCACCTGGCCGGCGAAGGTGAGCCCGGCGCCGTAGCCGAGCACCAGGGCGAGGTCGCCGGACTCGGCCTCGCCGGACTCCATCAGCGCGGTGAGCGCCAGCGGGATCGAGGCGGCTGAGGTGTTGCCGGAGACGACGACGTCGCGGGCGATGACGGTGTCCTCGCCGAAGCCGAGCTTCTTGGCCATCGACTCGACGATCCGCAGGTTGGCCTGGTGGGGCGCGAAGACGTCGATGTCGGCGGCGGTGACGCCGGCCTTGTCCATCGCCTCGACCAGCGTCTCGGTGAGCTTGGTGGTCGCCCAGCGGTAGACCGCCTGGCCGGCCATGGTCATCGTCGAGCGGCCCGCGGCGATCTCGATGGCGGTGTACTGGTCGCCGTCGCTGCCCCAGGCGACCGGGCCGATGCCCGGCTCGTCGGACGGGCCGATCACCGCGGCACCCGCGCCGTCGGCGAAGATCACCGCGGTGCTCCGGTCGGTCTGGTCGGTGACGTCGGTGAGCCGCTCGACGCCGACGACCAGCACGTGGGTCGCGTCGCCGGTGCGGATGGCGTCCGAGGCGACCCCGAGCGCGTAGCAGAAGCCGGCGCACCCGGCGTTGAGGTCGAAGGCCCCGGGCCGGACGACGCCCAGCCGGTGGGCCACCTGCGGGCCGATGCCCGGGATGGGCGCGCGGAGGCTGGCGCTGGCGACGATGACCAGGTCGACCTGGTCGGGCGCCAGACCGCTGGCGGCCAGCGCCTTGCCGCCGGCCGCGACGGCCATCTCGACCAGCGTCTCGTCCTCGGAGGCCCAGCGCCGCTCGGCGATGCCGACCCGGCTCTGGATCCACTCGTCGTTGGTGTCCATCACCTGGGCGAGCTCGTCGTTGGTCACCCGGCGCCGCGGGCGGTAGCCGCCCAGGCCCAGGATGCGGGCGCCGGGCGCGCCTTCGCGCAGCGTGATGGTCGTCATTCCGACACCTCCGGGTAGAGACGGGCGATCGGGTCACCGGCGTCGACCAGGTCGCCGTCGTGGACGAGCCACTCGGCCAGCACGCCGTCGTAGCCGGCGGACACGTTGACCTCCTCGCGTCGGCTGCGGATGCAGCCGAGCGGGCTGCCGGCCGGGAGGCGGGTGCCCTCCGGGACGTCGGCGGGGCTGACGGTGCCGCGCACAGGCGAGACGACGACCCGCCAGTCGGGGGAGTGCTCGGCCTCCGCGCGGCCGCGCTCGGCGGCGATCAGCTCGCGGGCGCGGTCCAGGTCGGCCGGGCTGGTCAGCGCCAGCACCTCGATGTCCGAGCCCTTCCACTCGCGCTTGGCCAGCCCGGCCAGCGCACCGGCCGGGGGCAGCTCGAGGACGGCGGTGACGCCCAGCCCACGCAGCGTCGCGAGGCACGCGTCGAAGCGGACCGGGCTGGTGACCTGGCTGACCAGGCGCGAGACGACCTCGGCGCCGGAGTCGACGGCCGCGCCGTCGGCGTTCGACAGCAGCAGCCGGCTCGGGGCGGTCGGGCGCAGGCCGCCGACCAGGCCCTCCAGCTCCTCGCGCGCCGAGGCCATGTAGTGGGTGTGGAAGGCGCCGGCCACCGACAGCGGCATGATCCGGGCCTTCGCCGGCGGGTCCGCCTTGAGCGCGGCGAGCGCGTCGAGGGCACCGGCGGCGACGACCTGGCCGCCGCCGTTGCGGTTGGCCGGCACGAGGCCGTGCCGCTCGATCGCGGCGAGCACCTCGTCGGGGTCACCCCCCAGGACGGCGGACATCCCGGTCGGCGTCTGCGCGCAGGACCGGGCCATGGCCCGGCCGCGGACGGCAGTGAGCGCGATCGCCGCCTCGACCGAGAGCACCCCGGCCAGGGCGGCGGCGGTCAGCTCGCCGACGCTGTGGCCGGTGATGACGACGTCGCGGCCGGCGTGCGGGGTGTGCAGCACCGGGCCCGGCATGCCGCCGAGCTCCTGGGCGATGAACAGGCTCATCGCGACCACCAGCGGCTGGGTCACCGCGGTGTCCTTGATGGCCTCCGCGTCGCCCGTCGTGCCGAGGGTCAGCAGGTCGGCGTCGGCGATCGCACCGGCCCAGCGGAAGAAGGGCTCCGCACCGGGCAGGTCGAGCCAGTCGGTGAGCATCCCGGGTTTCTGGGCACCCTGTCCGGGGGCGAGTACGGCCAGCACGTGTTCACCGTGCCAGGCGCGGGGGATCCGCGGGCGGCCAGCGCCCACGAACAACACCCGGAGATCTTTGGAGGATCCCTACAACCGGCGGCTCGTCAACCCGAGCGCCCGCCGCGTGTCGGTGGACAAGGCCACAACAGCGCCGGTCAGTGCCAGAGCGAGTGGTCGCCCTCGAGCTGGGCCAGCGCCAGGGCCAGCTGGAGGGTCCAGGCGCCCCGGGGTTCGGTGGCCGAGTAGCCGGTGAGCTCGGTGGCCCGCTTCAGCCGGTACCGGACGGTGTTGGTGTGCACGAACATCGCCCGGGCGGTCGCCTCGAGGTTGCCGCCGTTGCCCAGCACGGTGCGCACCGTCTCCAGCACGCCGCCACCGGCGTCCTGCAGCGGCGCGGCCACCCGCTCGGCGAGCGCGCTGCGGGCCAGCGGGTCGCCGTCCAGCGCCCGCTCGGGCAGCAGCGCCTCGGCGTCGACCGGGCGCGGGGCGTCGGGCCAGGCGGCCGCGGCGTGCAGCCCGGCCAGCGCGGCGGTCGCGGACTCACCGGCGTGGGCCAGCGAGTCGACGCGGGGGCCGAGCACGACCGGGCCCGGCCCGAACTCCCGGCAGACCCGGGCGGTCACCTGGGCGAGGTCCTGCGCGCCGCCGAGGACGACGACCAGCTCGTCGGCGTGCACGCCGACCAGCACCTCGCAGCCCACCGAGCGGGCGGCCCGGCGGACCGCGGCACGGGAGTCCTCGTCGCCGGGCGGTGCCGAGCCGACCAGCACCGCGACCGGCTCGGTCTCCGTCCAGCCCAGCGCGGCGGCCCGGCCGGGCAGCTCGTCGGGGCGGTCACCGCGGACCAGCGCGTCGACGACCAGCGCCTCCAGCCGGGCGTCCCAGGCGCCGCGGTTCTCGGCGAAGCTGGCGTACACGTGCGCCGCGGCGAAGGCGATCTCCCGGCTGAACTGCAGCACCGTGAGCCGCAGCCGCTCGGCGTCCCCGGGCTCGGCGACCTGCTCGACCCGGTCCTCGACCACCTCCACGGTCACCTTGATCAGGTCGACCGACCGCTTCAGCGGGACGGCGTGCATCAACTCGCGCGGGGCGGCGCCGAAGACCTCGCCGGTCAGCCGCGGCGGGCGGCCGGGGTTGCGGCACCACTCCACCAGCGAGGCGATGCCGGCCTGCGCGACCAGCGTGACCCAGGAGCGCTGGGCGGCGGGCATGGCCCGGAACCAGGGCAGCTCCTCGTCCATCCGGGCCACGGCCTGGGTGGCGAGGGCGCCCGAGGAGCGCTCCAGCCGGCGCAGCGTCGCCTCCGACGGCGCGCCGCTCACCTGGCCCTCCACGCTTCGTGCACCCGGTCAGCGTGTCACGGCGCGCGGCGTCGGGGACCCTGGAGGCGTGCGCACCGCCCTCCCGGGTCACCCGGACGCCCCCGCCGTGCCGCTGGCGCGGTCGACCGGCGGGGCACTCGGCGCCGGAGCGGCGTCGGCGCTGGTGGTCGTGCTGCTCGGCTGGGCGGTCGCCGCCGGCTGGGCGCCGCTGCTGCGGGTCGACGGCGCCGTCCGGGACGCGTCCTACGCCGGCGACGACCGGTCCGGCGCCGTCGAGGCGCTGCTGCAGGCAGCCACCGCGCCCGGGCTCTCGGTGACCCGGGGCGTCGTCCTGCTGCCGGTGCTGGTCTGGTTGCTGCTGCGCCGGTGCTGGTGGACGGCGACCTGGGTGGTCGCCGCCGCAGGCCTGGTCAGCCCGCTGACCACGGCGCTCAAGGAGCTCGTCGGCCGGCAGCGGCCGCAGTTCGCCGAGGGCGGTGCGCGCTACGAGTCGCTGAGCTTCCCCAGCGGGCACTCCTCGGGCATCGCCGCGCTGGTGACCGTGGCGCTGGTGCTGGCCTGGCCGCTGCTGGCCCCGGCGGCGCGGCGGGCGTGGCTGGCCGTCGGCGTGGCGCTGGTGCTGCTGGTCGGGCTGACCCGGATGTGGCTCGGCGTGCACTTCCTCTCCGACGTGCTCGCCGGCTGGGCGGTCGGGCTGGGCTGGGCGCTGCTGCTGGCGGTCGCCTTCGGGGTGCTGCCGGGCGGCCGCGCGGCGGTGCGGCGGTGAGCGGCTTGGACTCCCGGGTGCTCCTCGCCCCGGACGACGGCTCGCTCGGCCCGCTGCTGCGGATGGCGGACGACCGGCTCGGCCCCGGTGCCGGCTACGGGCGGCACGCGCACGCCGACGTCGACGTGGTCGCCGTGCTGGTCGAGGGCTCGCTGCGGCACGCCTGGGGGCGGGAGGCGGTGCTCGGGCCCGGCGACGTCGCGGTGCTGCGGTCCGGCCGTGGGCTCGAGCACGACGAGGTGGCCGGTGCCGGCGGCGCGCACGTCGTCCAGACGTACCTGCGGGCGGCGCAGCCGGGCGCCGTCCCGACACACGACATGCTGCTGCAGCCCACCGGCTGGGTCGACCTCGGGCGGGCCGACGCCCGGCTGTGGGTGGGTCCGGCGGGGGACGACGTCCCGCCCGGCCTGCGGGTCGTCGTCCGGGACGGCGAGGTGACCGCCGAGCCGGGGGAGGGGCCGGTGCCCGGCGCCGGACCGGTCTGCGTGTGGCAGCTGGACGCCGCCCGCCCGGCCTGGGCGGAGTAGCGCCGGGACATCTGGACACGGTCCTGCGGCCAGGTGCACAGTGCCCGTACGGGGCCGACCGAGGGAGACGACATGCCCACGTTCATGGACTTCCACGACGACCTCAGGCTGCCCGCCGCGGACATCGCGGCGATCGGCGAGGGCGCCCGGGCCGGCGTCCGGGACCAGTTCGGCGTGCGCCAGATCGAGCTCTTCCACAACCCGGAGGGCAAGGTCTACTGCCTGCTGGAGGCCCCGGACGAGGTCGCCGTCCGCCAGCACCACGAAGCACTGGGCGTGCCCTGCGGCGACGTGCACCAGGTCGACCAGCTGCGCTGACCGGCAGGCGGCCGGGTCCTGAGCGGTGCTACAGACTGGGGCCATGCCCGCAGACGCCACCGCCCTGCTCGCCGCCGCCCGCGCCGACGCCGACCGCACCGTCGACCTGCGCCGCCGGCTCCACCGCCGGCCGGAGGTCGGGCTGCACCTGCCGGAGACGCAGGCGGCCGTGCTGGAGGCGTTCGCCGACCTGCCGGTCGAGGTGACCACCGGCCGCAGCACGAGCTCGGTGGTGGGCGTGCTGCGGGGCGCCCGGCCGGGCCCCACCTACCTGCTGCGCGGGGACATGGACGCGCTGCCGGTGCAGGAGGACACCGGGCTGGACTTCGCCTCCGAGGTGCCCGGCGTGATGCACGCCTGCGGCCACGACACCCACGTGGCGATGCTGCTCGGGGCCGCGCGGCTGCTCGCCGAGCGGCGGGACGCGCTGGCCGGGCAGGTCGTGTTCATGGTCCAGCCGGGGGAGGAGGGCTTCCACGGTGCCCGGCACATGCTGGACGAGGGCCTGGTTGACGTCGTCCCGGAGGCGCCGGTGAGCGGGGCGTTCGCGCTGCACGTCTCGACCATGTGGCGCAGCGGGACGGTCAACGTGCGCGGTGGGGCGATGATGGCCTCGGCCGACCAGTGGACGCTCGTCGTGCACGGCCGCGGCGGGCACGCCTCCACCCCGCACCTGGCCGCCGACCCGGTGCCGGTCGCAGCGGAGATCGTGCTGGCGCTGCAGTCGATGGTCACCCGCCGCGTCGACGTCTTCGACCCGGCCGTGGTCACCGTCGGCCGCCTCGAGGCGGGCACCACCGACAACATCATCCCGGCGACCGCGCTGCTGCACGGCACCATCCGCACCCTCTCACCGGAGCGGCGGGCCGACGTCCTGGCCGCGGTGCAGCGGGTCGGCGAGCACGTGGCCCGGGCGCACGACATGACCGCGGAGTTCGTCCGGATCGAGGGCTACCCGGTGACCGTCAACGACGCGGGCGTCGCCGCGCAGGTGACCGCAACGGCTTCCGCCCTGCTCGGCGAGGACCGCAGCTCGGTGATGCCGGTGCCGTTGATGGGCGCCGAGGACTTCTCCTACGTGCTCGAGCAGGTGCCCGGCGCGATGGCGTTCCTGGGCGCCTGCCCACCGGAGCTCGACCCGGAGACCGCGCCGGGCAACCACTCCAACCTGGTCCGCTTCGACGAGGACGCGCTGCCCGCCGGCGTCGCCCTGTACGCGCAGATGGCCCTGCAGGCGCTGGGCGGGTGAGGGTGCGGGGGGCGCGACTTTGATCAGGTCACCTGATCACCGGCCGTCCTCCCTCACCGACGCTGGTGCGGGAGGACGGCGATTGGTGGGGGCGGACGTGGTCGCGGGTCAGGCAGCGGCGGGCCGTGGCGCCCGGAGACCGCCGTTGTAGGGCTCCGTCCGGTAGCGCGGATCGGAGGTACGGCCACGCTCGAACAGGCCCCGCAACCGCCGGACCTTGTCGTCCAGGTGCAACCGGACGTCGTCCGGCATGAACCGGATGCCGTGGAGGTCCAGGTCGAGGAGGTCGTCCTGGCGGCGCTTCTCCGCGCGCAACGCCTCCATGCCCGAGCGGCCCTGCCACGGTTCGGAGTACTTCACCATGCCGTCGCACTCGGCGAAGACGCCGCGGTCGGGCCAGTACATGTCCAGGACCGCGACCAGCCGTGGACCGATGAACACCGCCTGTTGGAGCAGCGGCTCCGGCAGGCCCGCTGCCCGCAGCGCCAGCCGCGTCCTCGTCTCGTGCGGTGAATGCGCCCCCACGCGGGCCAGGGAGACGGCGCGGGCAGCACTCCCGCAGCCGACCCAGTGCGTCTGGGCCAGGTGCGCGGCTCTGAGCTCCTCGCGGGTCGTCCGCCCGTCGGCGAGTGCGTCGTCCAACGCCACGACGGTGTCGACGACGTCCCACTCACGACCGACGTCGGCCAGTGTCCGGGGGAGGGTGGTGAGCGGCAGCCCGTCCTGGGCCTCGACGTCTCCAGGGGGCAGCGTCGCCTCGCTGATGCGGTAGCCACGCCCCACCCGGAACTGCTCGGGATCGGTCAGCCTGATCTCCGCGCTCAGGGAGTGGGGCAGCACCAGACCGTGCAGCCGGGCAGCCGACGCATGGCTGACCACGACCGAGTCCCGCCCGAGCCGGCGCAGTACGGCGGCGCACTCCAGCCGGTGGAGGCGCCCCTCGCGAGCGTGCTGGGACCACACCTCGCCGGTCGTGTAGACGCCGTACCGGACACGCCGCCACGCACCTGAGCGCAGGAGGGGCCCGATCGCCTTGCGATCGACCCCTGCGGCCAGGGCGTCGGAGGTGGCGAAGACGCCGGCATGGCGGGTCATGGCGCTGCGCAGGATGGGCTCCACCCGGCCACTGTCACCGGACGGGAGCGAGTGCGGGAGCCGGTGGCGCCGGCTGTGGACGGCTGGTCACGCTGTGGACGGCCGGCTGCCGCGACGCACGGCTGTCAGCCACGATGTCCTCCCGCAGCAAAGGCCGTCCTCCCGCACCAGCGTTGGTGCGGGAGGACGGCCTTTGATCAGGTCACCTGATCAAAGCCCGGGAACCGGCCTCAGGCCTCGGGCTGCTGGTCGGGGTCGGTGCTGGTGTCCTCGGGGGCCGCCTGCACGTCGCCGATCCGGTACTTCTCGACGGCCTGCTTCACGACCTCCCGCTGCACGTCGCCGCGCTGGGCCAGCGAGGACAGCGTGCGTACGACGATCGACTCGGCGTCCACCCGGAAGTGCCGGCGCAGCGCCGGGCGGGTGTCGGACAACCCGAACCCGTCGGTGCCCAGGCTCGCCATGCCGCCCGGGACGAACGGCGCCAGCAGGTCCGGCACCGCCTTCATCCAGTCCGACACCGCGACGACCGGGCCGGGGGCGTCCGCCAGCCGCTGGGTGACGTAGGGGACCTTGGGCTCGTCGGCCGGGTTGAGCAGGTTCCACTCCTCGGCCTGCACCGCCTCGCGGCGCAGCTCGTTCCAGGAGGTCACCGACCACACGTCGGCCGACACGCCCCAGTCGTCGGCGAGCAGCTCCTGGGCCCGCAGCGCCCACGGCACCGCGACGCCCGACGCCAGGATCTGCGCCTTGGTGCCGTCGGGGACCTGCGGGCCCTCGGCGTACCGGTACATGCCGGCGAGCAGCCCGGTGACGTCGAGGCCCTCGGGCTCGGCCGGCTGGACGTAGGGCTCGTTGTAGACCGTCAGGTAGTACATGACGTCGGGGCTGCGGTGCCCGCCGAGCGGGGCGCCCGGGTCCTCGCCGTACATCCGGGCCAGGGCGTCCTTGATGATGTGCCCGACCTCGTAGGAGAACGCCGGGTCGTAGGCGACGACCGCCGGGTTGGTCTCCGCCAGCAGCAGCGAGTGGCCGTCCTCGTGCTGCAGGCCCTCGCCGTTCAGCGTCGTCCGGCCCGCGGTGGCCCCCAGCAGGAAGCCGCGGGTCATCTGGTCACCGGCCGCCCAGAACGAGTCGCCGGTGCGCTGGAACCCGAACATCGAGTAGAAGATGTAGATCGGGATCATCGGCTCGCCGTGCGTCGCGTACGACGTCCCGGCCGCGATGAACGACGCCGTGGAGCCGGCCTCGTTGATCCCCTCGTGCAGGATCTGCCCGGTCGTGGACTCCTTGTAGGCCAGCATCAGCTCGCGGTCGACCGAGGTGTAGTTCTGGCCGTGCGGGTTGTAGATCTTCTTCGTCGGGAACAGCGAGTCCAGACCGAAGGTGCGCGCCTCGTCCGGGATCACCGGCACGTAGCGGGGGCCGAGCTCGGGGTCCTTGATGAGCTCCTTGAGCAGCCGGACGAACGCCATCGTGGTGGCGACCTCCTGCTTGCCCGAGCCCCGCCGCACGACCTCGAAGGCCTTGTCGTCGGGCGCCTTGAGCGGCTTGGCCGCGTACACCCGCCGGGGTACCGAGCCGCCGAGCTGACGACGCCGCTCGAGCATGTACTGCATCTCGTCGGAGTCGGCGGCCGGCTTGTAGTAGGGCGGCAGGGTCTTGTCCAGCTGCTCGTCCGGGATCGGCAGGTACAGCCGGTCGCGGAAGTTGGCCAGGTCCTCCGCGGTCAGCTTCTTCATCTGGTGCGTGGAGTTGCGGCCCTCGAAGTGGCTGCCCAGCGTCCAGCCCTTGATGGTCTTGGCGAGGATGACCGTGGGCTGGCCCTTGTGCTCCATCGCGGCCTTGTAGGCGGCGTAGACCTTGCGGTAGTCGTGCCCACCGCGCTGGAGGTCCCAGACCTCCTTGTCGCTCATCCCCTCGACCAGCTTGCGGGTGCGCGGGTCGCGGCCGAAGAAGTGCTCGCGGACGTAGGCGCCGTCCTCGGCCTTGTAGGTCTGGTAGTCGCCGTCCGGCGTCTGGTTCATCAGGTTGACCAGGGCGCCGTCGCGGTCGGCGGCCAGCAGCCGGTCCCAGCCGCGGCCCCACACCACCTTGATGACGTTCCAGCCGGCGCCGCGGAAGAACGACTCCAGCTCCTGGATGACCTTGCCGTTGCCGCGCACCGGGCCGTCGAGCCGCTGCAGGTTGCAGTTGACGACGAAGGTGAGGTTGTCCAGCTCCTCGCGGGCGGCCAGGCCGATCGGGCCCAGCGACTCCGGCTCGTCCATCTCGCCGTCGCCGAGGAAGGCCCACACGTGCTGGTCGGAGGTGTCGGCGATGCCGCGGTCGTGCAGGTAGCGGTTGAACCGCGCCTGGTAGATCGCGTTCATCGGGCCGAGGCCCATCGAGACCGTGGGGAACTCCCAGAAGTCCGGCATCAGCCGCGGGTGCGGGTAGGACGACAGCCCGCCGCCGGGGTGGCTGACCTCCTGGCGGAACCCGTCGAGCTGGTGCTCGTCGAGCCGGCCCTCTAGGTAGGCGCGGGCGTACATGCCGGGGGAGGCGTGGCCCTGGAAGTAGATCTGGTCGCCGCCGCCGGGGTGGTCCTTGCCGCGGAAGAAGTGGTTGAAGCCGACCTCGTACAGCGACGCGGACGACGCGTAGGAGGAGATGTGGCCGCCGACGGCGATCCCGGGCCGTTGCGCGCGGTGCACCATGATCGCGGCGTTCCAGCGGATGTAGGCGCGGATCCGGCGCTCCACGTCCTCGTCGCCGGGGAACCACGGCTCCTGCTCCGGCGGGATCGTGTTGATGTAGTCGGTGCTGCGCAGGGCAGGGACGCCGACCTGCTGCTCACGGCTGCGCTCGAGCATCCGGAGCATGAGGTAGCGGGCCCGGTTGCGGCCGGCGTGGTCGACGACCGCGTCGAGCGAGTCGAGCCACTCCTGGGTCTCGTCCGGATCGGTGTCCGGGAGTTGGCTGGGCCGCCCGTCGGTGAT
Source organism: Modestobacter versicolor (assembly GCF_041028285.1). Taxonomy (GTDB): domain Bacteria; phylum Actinomycetota; class Actinomycetes; order Mycobacteriales; family Geodermatophilaceae; genus Modestobacter; species Modestobacter versicolor_A. The sequence goes on from NZ_JABGDB010000001.1 coordinate 817,520, forward strand.
GACCGCGCGAGGGGTGCCGTTCGTGCGGGCGGGGTCTCCGTCCGACTGCTGCGGTGCGCTCATGCCCCCATCGTCTCCTGTCCGGCCGCTCGGCGTCACGCCACCCACGCCCGATGTCCTGACGAGCGGGACGACGGCGGTGCCCGACGCCGCGGCCGGGCCCCTCGCGCGGGGTCGCCGATGCCCCTACGCTCCGCGCGGACGGGCCCCGGGGGTGCCCGCGGACGGGGGTGCGGGGTGGTCGGGACGGTGCGCCTGCCGGTGGCCGGGTATCGCAACCGGCGGTCCAACCAGCACACTGTCGGTCCGCGCCGGACGTCGTCCGGCGGATCGCCGTGCACGGACGCGGCGGATTCGGTTCACTGAGCTACATGGAGGACGAGCAGGGATGAGCGTCGACTCGGGCAGCACCAGCATGGCTGCCCGGCTGGGGATCAAGCCGGGCATGGTCGTGCAAGAGCTCGGCTGGGACGAGGACGCCGACGAGGACCTGCGCGACTCCGTCGTGGAGCTGTCCGGCGGGGAGATGGTCGACGAGGACTCCGACGAGGTGGCCGACGTCGTCCTGCTGTGGTGGCGCGAGGAGGACGGCGACCTGATCGACGCCCTCGTGGACTCCATCGCCTCGCTGGCCGAGGACGGCGTCGTCTGGCTGCTGGTGCCCAAGTCCGGGCGCCCCGGCCACGTCGAGCCCGGTGACGTCACCGAGGCCGCCCCCACCGCCGGGCTGCAGCAGACCTCGAGCATCTCCGCCGCCAAGGACTGGTCGGGCATCCGGCTGGTCACCCCGAAGGCCGCTCGCTCCCGCCGGTAGCAGCGGAGGGCCGCCGTGCGCGGCCTCCGGGCAGGTGCGGCACCATCGGGGGCATGAGCCTCTCCGTCGGTGACGTCGCGCCCGAGTTCAGCCTGCCCGACCAGGACAAGCAGGTCGTGTCGCTCTCCGGGCTGCGCGGCGCGCCGGTCCTCGTCGTCTTCTACCCCTTCGCCTTCTCCGGTCTCTGCACCGGCGAGCTGTGCGAGCTCCGCGACGACCTGGCCGCCTACACCGGCGCCGGGGTGCAGGTGGTGGCCATCTCCACCGACCCGACCTTCGCGCTGAAGGCCTTCCGCGAGAAGGAGGGCTTCTCCTTCCCGCTGCTGTCGGACTTCTGGCCGCACGGCGCCACCGCCCAGGCCTACGACGTGTTCAACGACAAGGCGGGCATGGCCGTCCGCGGCACCTTCCTGGTCGACGCCGAGGGCACGATCGCCTTCACCGAGGTCAACGGCCCCGGTGACCCGCGGGCGCAGTCCGGCTGGAAGGACGCCGTCGCCGGGCTCCCCGCGGCCGCCTGATGAAGGACCCCGTCCTCCTCACCCCTCGCAAGCTCGGGGCGAGCCTCGGGACGGGGCCGACGGGCGCGTAGCTCAGCGGTAGAGCTCTCGCCTTACAAGCGAGCGGTCGCAGGTTCGAACCCTGCCGCGCCCACCCGGTCCGCCGACCGCCGCAGCCCGTCGGGCACGCTGCGGTCGTGGGCATCGACGACGTGCTGGCCGCCAGCCGGGCCGGTGTGCACCGGCTGACGCCGCACGAGCTGGTCGCCGCGGTCGCGGCCGGCGCCCTGGTGGTCGACACCCGGACGGAGTCCCACCGCCGGGTCCAGGGCGAGTTCCCCGGTGCCCTGGTCATCGACCGCACCGTCCTGGAGTGGCGGCTGGACCCGGCCTCGCCGTGGCGGGTGCCGGAGGCCACCGGGCCGGACCTGCAGGTGGTCGTGGTCTGCCGGCACGGCTACAGCTCCAGCCTGGCCGCCGCCTCGCTGCGGTCGGTCGGGCTGCACCGGGCCACCGACCTGGCCGGCGGGGTCGAGGCCTGGGTCGCCGCCGGCCTGCCGATGTCCGACGGCCCGGCCGACGTCCGGGAGTGAGGCCCACCGCCGACGTCCCGGTGTGACCGGCCTCACCCGGACGGGTCAGGCGGCTCAACGTCCGGTCCCGGACGGTCGATGCGACTGCTGTGACGTCCCCCCGGTCGACGTGCGTCCGCAGCAGGCGCCGGGCGCCGCTGTGGGCGTACCTCACCGCGCTCGTCCTCGTCCCGCTCATCGGCGTCGGCGTCCTGACCTGGGGCATCGTCCGGCTGCGCACGGAGGAGGCGGCCAGCGCCGTCCGCGCCGCGGCGGCGGTGCACGCGGTGGCGATGCTGGACGCCGTCCGCAGCAGCGTCGAGGAGGAGGTCGTGCCGGCGCTGTCGCTGGCCGTCCTGGACACCACCGACGCACCCGGCCGCACCCCGGCCGTGGACGCGGCCGACCGGCTGCAGGCGGAGGTCGCCTTCGGCCGCGCGCAGCGGACGACGGACCGGGCGCTGGCCCTGCTGTCGGCGGGGTCCGCCGGTGCCGCGGCCGGTGACCGCGCGGCCGGCCACCTGGCCACCGTCCGCGAGCAGGTGGCCGCGGCCGGGCTGGGGGTGGTCGACGCCTACGTCACCTACCTCGACGTCATCAAGGGCCTGATGAACGCCGAACGCGCCGCAGCCGCGGCGGCGAACGCGGAGGAGGCCCCGCTGGCCACCTCCCAGGCGACCCGAGACGTGGAGCTGGTCGCCGCCCTCACCCAGCGTGCCGGTCAGGTGGTGCCGCTGTTCCTGAGTGCGCAGCTGGCCGGCGGCAACCCCGTGGGCTACGCGGCGCTGTCCTGGGAGAACGCCTGGGTGGACTACGTCAGCGCGTACCGGCAGCTGGACGAGCTGTCGCAGAGCGACCTGCGGGTGGCCTGGGCGAGCGGCCGCGCCTCACCCACCTTCACCGCCGTCGACGAGGTGCTGACCCGGTACGCCGGCGACGGCGTCACGGCCATGCCGGTCGAGGAGGCGCTGGAGCTGGTGCGCGCCCACGTGGCCCGCAGCTCGCTGCTCGCCGACGTGCTGGACGTCGCCGTCGACGACGCCCAGGCGCTCGCCGCGGCCGACCACCGGGCGGCCGACGCGGGCCGGGCGACGGCGCTGGCGCTGGGCGCCGGCCTGCTGCTGCTGTCGGTCGCCGGCGCCTTCCTGCTCGGCCGCACCGTCTCCCGCTCGCTCGGTCTGCTGGCCGGGCAGGCGGAGCAGGTCAGCCGCGGGTCCCTGGTGGACGTCGAGGTCGACGGCCCCTGGGAGGTGCGGACCGTCTCGGCCGCCCTCGGCGCGGCGGTGGCCAGCCTGCGCCGCATCCAGGACCAGGCCCGGGCCGTCGCCCACGGCGACCTGTCCAACGCCCTGCTCGACCAGCCGCTGCCCGGTCCGCTCGGCGAGGTCGTGCACGCCTCGGTCCGGCAGATCGTCAGCTCGGTCCGGCAGCGCGAGGAGCTCCAGTCGGCGCTGGCCCACCAGGCCACCCACGACCAGCTGACCGCGCTGCCCAACCGGGGCCAGGCGCTGCAGCTGACCTCAGCCGCCCTCGCCCGCGGCCGCCGGTCGGGCTCGATGACCGGCCTGCTGTTCCTGGACCTCGACGGGTTCAAGACGGTCAACGACCACCACGGCCACGCCGTCGGCGACGACGTCCTCAAGGAGGTCGCCACCCGGCTGGGAGCCGTCGTCCGGGCCGGCGACACCGTCTGCCGGCTGGGCGGGGACGAGTTCGTCGTGCTCGTCGAGCCGGTGGACGGCGAGGGCGACCTGCTGGAGCTCGCCGGCCGGCTGATCACCGCCGTGGGCGACCCGATCGCCGTCGGCGACCACGTCGTCCGGGTCGGGGCCAGCGTGGGGGTGGCCGTCAGCCGGGACGGCTCCGTCGACGCCGACGTGCTGCTCGCCGAGGCCGACACCGCCACCTACCGCGCCAAGCGGCTCGGGCGCGGCCGTGCCGAGGTCTTCGACGACGTGCTCCGCGCCCAGCTCGCCGACCGCGCCGAGATGGAGGCCGCCATCGCCTCCGCCCTGGTGGCCGGCGAGATGGAGCTGCACTACCAGCCGGTGGTCGACGTCGCCGACGGCCGGCTGCACGGCTTCGAGGCCCTCGTCCGCTGGCAGCGACCGGGCCACGGCTGGGTGTCGCCGGACGACTTCGTGCCGGTCGCCGAGGCCTCCCGGCTGGTCTGCGACCTGGACCGCTGGGTGCTGGCGGAGGCGACCCGGCAGCTGGCCGCCTGGCGGCGCGCCCTCCCCGCGGTGCCCGGCGTCCCCGAGCCCACGGTGGCGGTCAACATCTCCGGCCGGCACCTGGCCGACCGCCGGGTCGTGCAGGACGTGGCCGACGTGCTCGCCGCCTCCGGGCTGCCCCCGGCACTGCTCGTGCTGGAGGTCACCGAGACCGTGCTGGTCGACGACCCCGTGGCGATCGAGAACCTGGCCGCGCTGCGCCGGCTGGGCGTCGCGGTGGCCATCGACGACTTCGGCACCGGCTACACCTCGATCGGCCAGCTCCGGCACATGCCGGTCGACACCGTCAAGATCGACCGCAGCTTCATCGGCTCCCGTGACCACGGCCACCGGGAGCTGGTCGCGCTGATGATCCGGGCGGCGCACACCTTCGGCCTGACCGTGGTGGCCGAGGGCGTCGAGGAACCCGGCCAGCTGGAGCGGCTGCGGCGGGAAGGCTGCGACCAGGCCCAGGGCTTCCTGTTCCACCGGCCGCTGCCCGCCGCCGCGGCCGCGGCGCTGCTGGCCGGCCTCCAGCCCGCGACGGGCTGACCCCGGTCAGTCGTCGGGACCGTGGACCCCCACCGGTCGTCCCGGTGCGGTCTCCCGCACCAGGCGGCGGGCCGCGTCGACCTCCCGGGCCACCGGGGCCAGCACCCCCTCGGCGTCGATCTCGGCGTCGTCGGGGAGCCGGTGCTCGCGCAGGTCCGCCTCGAGCTGCCGGACGGCCTTGCGCAGCACGTCGACCTGCGCCCGCTCGGGCTGCGGCTCTCCGGCGCGCATCGCGATGACCGCCTCGGTGACGGCGTCCGACGTCCGCTCCAGCTGGACGATCACCGGCCACCACGCCGCGGCCCGGGTGCTGATCGGCGGCGGCTCGGCCAGCCGGCGCTGCAGCTGGGTCTGCAGCTCGGTCAGCGCGCGGTAGCTGGCCCGGCGCGCCCGCCGGGTGTCCGCCGGGCTCTCGTGGAAGGCGGCGTGCAGGAACCGGTCCAGCGCCAGGACCGCGCCCCGCAGGGCGTCGTCCAGCGGCGCCTGCCAGGTCTGCGGCCACAGCAGGTAGCCGAACACCAGCACGATGGCGCAGCCGATGAGGGTGTCCACCAGCCGGGCGCCGACCAGCTCGGCGCCGCTGGGGGTGGCCAGGTCCAGCAGCAGGATGACCAGCGGGGTCTGGAAGACCGAGAACAGCCCGAAGCTGCCGTTGCGCGCCCAGGGCAGCGCGCCGGCGGCGACCGCCATCGGCAGCAGCACCCACGCGTCCCGGGACAGGAAGGTCAGCAGCAGCGAGCCGATCAGGACGCCGAGCAGGGTGCCGACACCGCGGTGCACCGCCCGGGCGAACACCGATCCGTAGTCGGGCTTGAGCACGATCGCCACGGTGAGCAGCACCCAGTAGGGCCGCTCGATCGGCAGCAGCTGCCGGGCCACCTCGGCGATGGTCATGCACAGCGTCAGCCGGACGACGAAGGCGCGGGAGTCGGCGTTGCCCACGGTCTTGTCCTGCAGGTCGTGCAGCCGCACCCGCCAGTCCAGCTGGGCCGGCCGGACGGCGGCCCGGGCGCGCTCCTCCGGGTCGCCGACGACGTGCCACACCAGCCGGAGGCCGTGCCGCACCGCCCGGCGCGGGGCGGGGCCGTCCTCCACCCGCGGCGGCCGCTCGCCGAGGACGGGGCGCCGCTGGGTGACCGCCGCGGCCAGGGCGCGGGCCGCGCCGACGTCGCGGGAGTCGACGGCGACCTCCCCGCGGGCGCTGGCCACCGCCGCCTCCACCAGCGGCGCCGCCGAGTTGAGCACCCCGGCCAGCTCGGCCAGCTCGCGGCTGCGGCCGGCTGACCGGCTGCGGGTGTGGATCACCCGGTCGTAGCCCTCGTTGAGCGCGGCGACCAGCGCGCGGCGGCTGTCCTCGGCACGGTCGGTGCCCACGGCCTCGAGCAGGTCGGCGACCCGGTCGAACACCGCGCCCACCGAGGCGCGGTCCGGGTCGAGGGCCTCGGTGCGCGACTGCACCAGGACCGCGAGCGCGGCCCAGGCGCAGCCGGCGAGGAAGAACCCCACCTCCGCCGCGGGCGGCAGCGGGGTCTCCAGACCGGAGCTGATCGCGGTGTAGACCAGCAGCTGCAGGGCGCCGAGGGAGAACGCGCCGCTGATCGAGCTGAGCAGGGCGGCGACCGCGGCGACGACGGCCATCAGCACCACCGGCTGCCAGCCGCCCCCGCTCAGGCCGTGCCCGACCACCAGGCCGGCGCTGCCCAGCAGCGACGCCGCGGCGACCCGGCGCACCCGCACCCGCAGCGGCCCCGACTGCGGGGCCAGGGTGGCCGCCAGCGAGCCCATCGTCGCGAAGACCCCGGCGCCGAGCGCGCCGCCGGCCATCCCGCCGACCACGATCGCCAGCGCCAGCGGGGCGGGGACGACCAGGGCGAACCGGGCCACGTCCCGCCACGGCACCGGCGGGCGGCTGGTCCGCACCAGCTCCTCCAGCCAGGCCGGTGCCCGCAACCCCCGCTCCACCACGCTGCGAGCCTGCCACCCCGGTCGCGGCGCGACCGCGCAGGTCGTCGCACACTGGACGGCGTGCCGCTCCTCCCCGTCGTCCCGCCCGGGACGGCGGGCACCCCGTGACGGCCCCCGTCGCCGAGGTCGCCAGCACCCGCGGCGAGGCCGCGGCACCGCCGCCGGAGGGCGGCTGGCTCGCCCGGCTGGTCGGCTACTGCCTGCGGCACCGCGGCGACCTGGTCGGCGCCTTCGCCGCCGCGCTGGTCGGCTCGGTCATCGCCGCGGTGGCGCCGCTGCTCACCCGGGCGGTGGTCGACCGGGTCGTCGCCGCGGCGGGGTCGGACCGGGCGGCCCACGTCACCCCGTTCATCGTCGCGCTCGTGCTCGCCGGCGCGCTGCGGTTCGCCGCCGGCTTCGTCCGCCGGTACCTGGCCGGCCGGCTGTCCCTCGACGTCCAGATGGACCTGCGCAACGACCTGGCCGCGGCGCTGTCCCGGCTGGACGGGCCGGGGCAGGACCGGCTGCAGACCGGGCAGACGGTCAGCCGGGCGATCAGCGACGTCACGCTAGTGCAGGGGCTGCTGGCCTTCCTGCCCAACCTGACCGGGAACGCGTTGCTGTTCGTCGTCTCCCTCGGCGTGATGGCCTGGCTGTCGCCGTTGCTCACCGTGGTGGCCCTCGCCGTCGGCCCGGCGCTGTGGTGGGTGGCCCTGCGCTCGCGGCGCGACCTGTTCCCGGCGAACTGGGCCGCCCAGCAGCAGGCCGGGGCGGTCGCCGGCGACGTCGAGGCCGCGGTCACCGGCGTCCGGGTGGTCAAGGGCTTCGGGCAGGAGGACCGCGAGCTCGACCGCATCGACGAGGGCGCCCGGCGGCTGTTCGGCGCCCGGATGCGCGTCGTCCGGTTCACCGCCCGCTACAACCCGCTGCTGCAGGCCATCCCCGCGCTCGGCCAGGTCGGGGTGCTCGCGCTCGGCGGCTGGCTGGCGCTGCGCGGCACGATCACCCTCGGCACGTTCCTGGCCTTCGCCACCTACCTCGCCGCGCTGGTGTCCCCGGTGCGGCAGCTGGCCGCCGTGCTCACCATCGGCCAGCAGGCCCGGGCCGGCGTCGAGCGGGTGCTGGAGGTCATCGACGCCCGGCCGACGCTGGTGTCCGGCACCGGGGCGCTGCCCGACGGCCCGCTGACCGTCGAGCTGGACGACGTCACGTTCGCCCACGACAACGACCGGCCGGTGCTCAGCGGCGTCTCGCTGCGGGTCGAGCCGGGGGAGACCCTGGCGCTGATCGGCACCGCGGGGTCGGGCAAGTCCAGCGTGGTGGCCCTGCTGCCGCGGTTCTACGACGTCGCCGCCGGGGCGGTACGGATCGGCGGCCGCGACGTCCGCGACCTGGACACCACCGAGCTGCGCGCGGCGATGGGCGTCGTGTTCGAGGACAGCTTCCTGTTCTCCGACTCGGTGCGGGCCAACATCGCCTTCGGCCGCCCCGACGCGACCGACGAGGAGGTGCGCGCCGCCGCCCGCGCCGCCCAGGCCGACGGCTTCATCGGCGAGCTGCCCGACGGCTACGACACCGTCGTCGGCGAGCAGGGGCTGACGCTGTCCGGCGGGCAGCGGCAGCGGGTGGCGCTGGCCCGGGCGCTGCTGGTCGACCCGCGGGTGCTGGTGCTCGACGACGCCACCTCCGCCGTCGACGCCGCCGTCGAGGCCCGCATCCACGAGGCGCTGCGCACCGCGACCCGGGACCGGACGACGCTGCTGGTCGCCCACCGCCGCTCCACGCTGGCGCTGGCCGACCGGGTGGCGGTGCTGGACGCCGGCCGGGTGGTCGACGTCGGCACCGCCGCCGAGCTGGAGGCGCGCTCGCCGCTGTACCGGCTGCTGCTGTCCGGCGAGGACCCCGGCCTGGCCCCGCTGGAGCCCGCCCCGCCCGGCGGCACCACCCCGGCGGCCTGGCCCGCCCCCGACGGGGACGACGCGGACGCCGACGCCCCGGTGCGCGCCCCGGCTGCCTCGATCGGCGGGCGCGGTGCCGCGATGGCCGCGGCGGCACCCACCGCGGCGCTCCGCGAGCTGGTCGACCGGCTGCCCCCCACCGTCGACGAGCCGGACGTCCCGGCGACCCGGGCGCGGGCCGCGGACCGCGCGTTCACCCTGTGGCGGCTGGTCCGCCCGTTCCGCTGGCCGCTGGCCGCCGCCCTCGTCCTGGTCGCCGCCGACACCGCCGCGCAGCTGGCCATCCCCGCGCTGGTGCGCACCGGCGTGGACGACGGCATCGCGGCGGGCTCGGTGTCGCTGCTGCTCGGGGTGGCCGGGATCGCGCTGGCGGTCGTGCTGGCCGACTTCGCCGTCGCCCGGGGCTCGGCCTGGCTGACCGGGCGCACCGGCGAGCGGCTGCTCTACACGCTGCGGGTGAAGACCTTCGCCCAGCTGCAGCGGCTGGGCCTGGACTACTACGAGCGCGAGCTCGGCGGCCGGATCATGACCCGGATGACCACGGACGTCGACGCGCTGTCGGCGTTCCTGCAGACCGGGCTGACCACCGCGGTGGTCAGCGTGCTCACCCTCGTCGGGGTGCTGGTCGCGCTGTTCCTCTTCGACGTCGAGCTGGCGCTGGTGCTGGTCGCCACCCTGCCGGTGCTGGTGGTCGCCACGGTCTGGTTCCGCGCGCGGTCGGTGCCGGCGTACACCGAGGCCCGCGAACGGGTCAGCGCCGTCAACGCCCGGCTGCAGGAGGACGTCGCCGGGGTGCGGGTGACCCAGGCGTTCAACCGCACCGAGCACTCCACCGCCGTCTTCCAGGCCCACGCCCGCAGCTACCGCGACGTCCGGCTCCGCGCCCAGCGCTACATCGCCACGTACTTCCCGTTCGTGGAGTTCCTCTCCGAGGTGGCCGCCGCCGCGGTGCTGGCGGTCGGTGCGGCCCGGCTGTCGTCGGGCACCATCACCGCCGGCGTGCTGATCGCTTTCGTGCTCTACGTCGACACCTTCTTCGCCCCGGTGCAGCAGCTGTCCCAGGTCTTCGACAGCTACCAGCAGGCCTCGGTCGGCCTGCGCCGGCTCCGCGACCTGCTGCGCACGCCGGAGTCGACGCCGGCCGCCGCCGACCCCCGCCCGGTCGGCCCGCTGCGCGGGGAGGTGCGGCTGGCCGACGTCACCTTCGCCTACCGCGGCGCGCCGACCCCGGCGCTGCGGGACGTCTCGCTGTCCGTCGCGCCGGGGGAGACGCTGGCCCTGGTGGGGGAGACCGGTGCCGGCAAGTCGACGGTGGTGAAGCTGGTCGCCCGCTTCTACGACCCGACGTCCGGGGCGGTCTGCGTGGACGGCGCCGACCTGCGCTCGCTGGACCTGCTGCAGTACCGGCAGCGGCTGGGCGTCGTGCCGCAGGAGGCGTACCTGTTCGCCGGCACCGTGCGGGACGCGATCGCCTACGGCCGCCCGGAGGCCACCGACGCGGAGGTCGAGGCCGCCGCGCGGGCGGTCGGCGCGCACGAGGTGGTGGCCGGGCTGCCGCAGGGCTACCGGACCCGGGTGGGGGAGCGGGGCCGGGCGTTGTCGGCCGGGCAGCGGCAGCTGCTCGCGCTGGCCCGGGCCGAGCTGGTCGACCCGGACGTGCTGCTCTTCGACGAGGCCACCGCGTCGCTGGACCTGGCCACGGAGGCCGCGGTCACCCGCGCGGCCGACGCGGTGGCCCGCCGCCGGACGACGCTGGTGGTCGCCCACCGGCTCACCACCGCCGCCCGCGCCGACCGGGTCGCGGTGCTCGACCACGGCCGGGTGGTCGAGGTCGGCACCCACGACGACCTGCTCGCCGCCGGCGGGGCGTACGCGGCGCTGTGGGCGGCGTTCACCGCCGACGAGGACGCCGACCCGCTGATGGACTGACGCAGCCGGGTCCGGGACGGTCGGCGGCCGGTCTCAGTCGAGCTGCCAGGTGGTCACGGCGGTGCCGGCCGGGGACGCGAACCAGACCACGACGGCCAGCGCGCACAGGGCGAGGACGGCGAGCGCGCCGGCGGCGGCCGGCGTCACCGTCCGCCGGTCGGAGGAGGAGACGGCCAAGAGCTGCAGCACCGCGCCGCCCAGGGCCAGCAGCGCGCCGAGCGGTGCGAGCAGCAGCGCGGCGTACCCGACCAGCAGCTGCCCGCCGCCGTGGTCGTACGGCCGCAGGACGGTGACCACGTAGACCAGGCCCGGGACGACGAGGAGCGGCGCCAGCACCGCCACCGACCGCCAGGTCACCCGGTCCGTCGACGTCCGCTGCGCCACCGTCGTGTCCACGGTGCGGAACCTCCCAGCGCCCCGGGCGCCGGTCAAGGGTCCCCGCCCGCCGGGCCCCGCCGGCTACAACCCGCTCGACCGGTGTCGCCGGGCGGGGCAGGGTGGCCGGGTGACCGAGGTGCGCACCGCCGACGCTGCTGACCTGGCGCAGCTGGCCGCGGTGGAGGCCGCGGCCGACGAGCTGTTCCGGCCGCTGGGGATCACCGACCTGCCGCCCCCGCCGCCGGCCGGGGAGCGGTCCCGCGCCTGGCGGGTGCTGGTGGCCGGCCGGCCGGTGCGGGGGTTCGCCGTGCTGGAGCTCGTCGACGGCGCCGTCCACCTCGAGCAGCTGTCCGTGCACCCCGCCGCAGGCCGCCGCGGCATCGGCGGTGCCCTGCTCGCGGCGACCGTGGCGGCGGCCCGGGAGCACGGCGCGGACCGGGTGACCCTCGTCACCTACGCCGACGTCCCGTGGAACGCGCCGTTCTACGCCCGGCACGGCTGGCGGCCCCTCGACCAGCCCACGCCCGGGCTGCAGGAGCTGCGGCGGCGGGAACGGGCACTGGGCCTGGACCGGCACGGGCAGCGGACCGTGATGGTCCGCTCGCTGTCCGGCCGTTAGCCGGGCGCCCCACGGGGGCACCACCGGAGCATGACCAGGACGACCCCCACCCGGTGAGCACCACCTCCGAGCCGACAGCTGACCCGGCGGACCGCCCATCCGGTTGGGGGCCCGCGCGCGAACGCCGGGCGATGACCACGACCTCACCCGAGCTGTCCGGACGGCCGCTGAGCAGCTCCTCGGCAGGTGCCTCGCGCACGACAGGCCGTCCGTGGCGGGCCGACGCCCAGTCCGAGCTCGTGGCCCTCCCGGGGCAGGAGGACCGGACGGCGACGGTCCGCGAGCTGCCGCTGCCCGGCCTCGCGCTCGGCGAGGTGATCGCCGCCCTGGACGCCCGGTACGACCCCGCGCTGGCCGAGGACTGGGACGCCGTCGGACTGGTCTGCGGCGACCCCGAGGAGCCCGTCCGCTCGGTGATGTTCGCCGTCGACCCGACGGCCGCCGTCGTCGACGAGGCCGTCGCCGCCGGCGTCGACCTGCTGGTCACCCACCACCCGCTGCTGCTCACCCCGGTGCACGGGGTGCCGGCCAGCGACCCCAAGGGCCGGCTGGTGCACCGGCTGGTGCGGGCCGGCGTCGCGCTGTTCACCGCGCACACCAACGCCGACCGGGCCCCCGACCACGGCGTCAACGACGCGCTCGCCACGGCCCTCGGGCTGGGCGACGTCCGCCCGCTGGAGTCGGTGTCCGCGCCGGAGACCGACACGCTGGTGGTCTTCGCGCCGGTGGGCGTCAGCGACCAGCTCGTCGACGCGCTGTCCGCGGCCGGCGCCGGCGTCATCGGCGACTACACCCGCTGCGTCTGGCAGACCACCGGCACCGGCACCTTCATCCCCGGCGAGGAGACCCACCCGGCCATCGGCCGGCGCGGCGAGGTCGAGCGGGTGCCGGAGATCCGGCTGGAGATGGTGGTGCCCCGCGCCCGCCGCGCCGCGGTGCTGCGGGCGCTGCTCGACCTGCACCCCTACGAGGACCCGGGCTACGCCTTCTTCGAGAACTCCGCGACCCCGAGCCGCGCGGGCCTGGGCCGGGTCGGCGAGCTCCGCCGGCCGGTCCTGCTGCGCGACTTCGCCGACCGGGTCGCCGCGGCGCTGCCCGGCACCCCCGGCGGGGTGCGCATCGCCGGCGACCCGGACCGGCTCGTGCGCACCGTGGCCGTCTGCGGGGGCAGCGGCGCCTCGATGCTGGACGCCGCCACCGCGGCCGGTGCCGACGTGTTCGTCACCAGCGACCTCAAGCACCACGCCGCCTCCGACGCCACCGAGAGCACCGGGCCGGCGCTGGTCGACGTGGCGCACTTCGCCTCCGAGTGGCCGTGGCTGCCGGTCGCCGCGGACCTGCTGCACCGCGACCTGGCCGGCCGGGTGCAGGTCGCCGTCTCGGCCCGGCCCACCGACCCGTGGACCTGGCAGATCGGCCAGCAGCAGCCCGCCGGGCGGGACGAGCACGGGCACGGCGACGTCGAGGGCACCCGGCTGCGGTCGGCCGAGGAGCAGACCGACTGATCCGGGGGAAGGGCGGCGGCGCGCGCGGGTAGGTTGGCCGGGTGCAGGCTGACCACTTCGACCAGCAGAAGCTGCTGGCCCTCGCTGCGGAGGACGTCGCCCTCGCGCAACTCGCCCACCGCCAGCGGACCCTTCCCGAGCTCGCCGCCGTCGAGGCGGCCCAGGAGGCGCAGCGGACCCTGTCCGACGACGTCGTCCGGGCCGAGACCGAGGTGCGCGACCTCGACCGCGAGCAGAAGCGGCTGGAGGGCGACGTGGACACCGTCCGGCAGCGCGCCGCGCGCGACCAGTCGCGGATCGACTCGGGGAGCGCGACGCCCAAGGAGATCACCGGGCTGCAGCACGAGCTCGAGTCGCTGCAGCGCCGGCAGTCCGACCTCGAGGACCAGGTGCTCGAGCTGATGGAGCGCCGCGAGGCCGCCGACACCGCGCTGGCCACGGCGCAGGGCGGGCTGGCCGGTGCCCAGGCCGACCAGGACGCCGCCGAGCAGCGCCGCGACGCCGCCCTCGCCGACATCGCCCAGGCGATGGCGCAGCACCGGGCGACCCGGGACGAGATCGCCGGCGCCGTGTCCGCGCCGCTGCTGGCGCTGTACGAGCGGATCGCCAAGCAGACCGGCGGCACCGGCGCGGCGCACCTGCACGCCGGGCGCTGCGAGGGCTGCCGGATCGAGTTCTACGGCACCGAGCTGGCCGCCTACCGCAACGCCGACCCGCACACCGTGCTGCGCTGCGAGAACTGCGGCCGGATCCTGGTGCGCAACGCCGAGTCCGGGCTGTGAGGACGACGGGCGAGCGAGCATCGCAGGGAGCGCCAGCGACCGAGGAGCGGAACGAGTCCGGAGCCGGACGGGGTGCGCTGTGACGCGGCGGTTCGTGGTCGAGGCGGACGGCGGATCGCGGGGCAACCCCGGGCCGGCCGGCTACGGCGCGCTGGTCCGGGACGCCGACACCGGCCGGCTGCTCGCCGAGCGTGCGGAGTCGGTCGGGCGGGCGACCAACAACGTCGCGGAGTACGGCGGGCTCGTGGCCGGCCTGCAGGCGGCCCTCGACCTCGACCCGACGGCGAGCGTCGAGGTGCGGATGGACTCCAAGCTCGTCGTGGAGCAGATGTCGGGCCGCTGGCAGATCAAGCACCCGGACATGAAGGCGCTCGCCGTCCAGGCGCGGGACATCGCCCGGCAGCTGGGGTCGGTGCGCTACACCTGGGTGCCGCGCGCGCAGAACGGTGCGGCCGACGCGCTGGCCAACAGCGCCATGGACGGCCGGCCGGTCCGCCGGGACCTCGCCACCGAGCCGGTCGTGGTCGAGGACGACGTCCAGCCGGTCACCGAGCCCGCGCCGGTCGTCGTCACCACGCTGCACCTGCTGCGGCACGGCCGCACCGAGCACACCCCGGAGCGCCGGTTCAGCGGCAGCAGCGACCTGCCGCTGTCCGACCTCGGCCGCGCCGACGCCGCCGCGGCGGCCCAGCACCTGGCCGGCCGCGGCATCGACGTCATCGTCGCCTCCCCGCTGCAGCGCACCCGGCAGACCGCCGAGGCCGCCGCAGCCGTCCTCGGCGTCCCGGTGGAGGTGGACGGCGACCTGCGAGAGCTGGACTTCGGCGCGTGGGAGGGGCTGACCGCGGCCGAGGCGCAGGCGAAGAGCCCGCTGGCCTACCGTCGCTGGGCCGGGGACACCACGGTCCGCCCGCCGGGTGGCGAGTCGGTGGCCGACGTCTCCGCCCGGGTCGCCCGCGCGCGTGCCCGCGTGCTGGAGCGGCACGCCGGGGCGACCGTGCTGCTGGTCAGCCACGTCACGCCGATCAAGCTGCTGCTCGCCGCCGGGCTGGGCGTGGGCGACGACATCGTGCACCGGGTGTTCCTGGAGGCGGCGTCGCTGTCGACGGTGACCTGGTCCTCCGACGGCCGCACCACGGTGCGCCTGGTCAACGACACGTCCCACCTGGCCTGACCACCCCCGCGCGCGGGACCGCGCGTGGGAAGGCGCGCGAAACCGCGCGTGGGAAGGCGCGCGAAACCGCGCGTGGGAAGGCGCGCGAAAGCGCGTGTGGGTAGGCGCGCGGGAGCTCGCGGACGGCGGGGTCAGAGGCGGCCGGCGTCGATGACCCGGGCCAGGAACTGGCGGGTGCGGGCTTCGACCGGGTCGCCCAGCACCTGCGCGGGCGGGCCGGACTCCAGCACCACGCCGCCGTCGAGGAACGCCACGGTGTCGGCGACCTGCCGGGCGAAGCCCATCTCGTGGGTGGCCATCACGATGGTCATCCCCTGCGCGGCGACCTCCCGGACGACGCGCAGCACCTCACCGACCAGCTCGGGGTCCAGCGCGCTGGTGATCTCGTCGAGCAGCAGCACCCGGGGCCGCACCGCCAGCGCGCGGACGATCGCCACCCGCTGCTGCTGGCCGCCGGAGAGCCGGTCGGGGTACTCGGCGGCCTTGTCGGCCAGCCCGATCCGCTCCAGCAGGCCCAGCGCCTCCTCGCGCACGTCGGCCTTCGGGCGGCCGTGCACGACGGTGGGCGCCAGGGTGACGTTGTCCAGCACCGACAGGTGCGGGAAGAGGTTGTAGGCCTGGAACACCACGCCCAGCCGGCGGCGGACGGCGTCGGCGTCCACCCGCGGGTCGGTGACGTCGTCGCCGTCGAGCAGCACCTGGCCGTCGTCGACGGTCTCCAGCAGGCTGGCGCAGCGCAGCAGCGTCGACTTGCCCGAGCCCGAGCCGCCGATCAGCGCCACCACCTGGTGCTCGTCGACCTCGAGGTCCACCCCGCGCAGCACGACGTTGGTCCCGAAGGCCTTGACCACACCGCGGACCTCGAGCACCGGCTGCGGCGTCGTCCGGGGGGTGGTCGTCACAGGAGGCTCCCTGACTGCTGGCGCCGGCGGGCGCGCGCCGAGACGGCGTCCGCCAGCCGCGCGGAGGGCACGGCCAGCAGCACGAACAGCAGGCCGGCCACCACGTACGGGGTGAAGTTGAAGCTCTGCCCGACCTGGATCTGCGCGGACCGGACGGCGTCGATCGCGCCGAGCACGGAGATCAGCCCGACGTCCTTCTGCAGCGCGACGAAGTCGTTGAGCAGGGCCGGGGTGACCGTGCGCATCGCCTGGGGCAGCACCACGATCCGCATGCTCTGCCGGTGGGTGAGGCCCAGCGACCGGGCAGCGGCGCGCTGGCTGGGGTGCACCGACTCGATGCCGGCGCGGAACACCTCGGCGACGTAGGCCGAGTAGGTGAGCACGATCGCCGCCGTGCCCAGCACGAAGGGCGAGGTGGGCATGCCCTGCAGGCCGAGGGCGGGGAACCCGAAGCCGACGAGGTACAGCACGATGATCAGCGGGACGCCGCGGAAGAGGTCGACGTAGGCGGTCGCCACGATCCGCACCGGCGCGAGCGCGGGCCCGCGCAGCGTCCGCAGCACCGCCACGGCCAGCCCGCAGACCAGCACCAGCAGCCCGCCGACCACCAGGACCTGCAGGTTCAGCAGCAGCCCGCGGGCGATGTCGGGCAGCGACTCCCACGCCACCTGCGGGGAGAAGAACGTCGCCTGCACCCGCGGCCAGCCCGGTGACCGGGTTACCGCCAGCCAGGCGACCACCGCGAACAGCAGCGTGGAGCCCAGCGCGACCAGCGTCGACCGCCGGGCCCGGCTGCGGCGCCAGGCCCGGCGGGAGAGCTCGAGGTCGCTGGGCGGCGGGAGGGCGCCGTCCGGCACGGGGGTCAGGACAGGACGGGGGCGTCGGCGACGTCGGACAGCCACTCCTGCTCGAGGTCGGCGAGCGTGCCGTCCTCGCGCAGCGCGTCGACGGCCTGGCTGACGCAGTCGGTGAGCGGGCTGTCCTTGGCCAGCACCAGGCCGAACTGGTCGGCGGCGGTGCCGGAATCGGCGACCTGGCCGACGATCACGCCGTCGTCGAGCTCGGCCGCGGTGATGAAGAAGGCGGTGGGCAGGTCGACGACGATCGCGTCGACCTGGCCGTTCTGCAGCGCGAGCTTGGCGTCGTCGTTGGTGTTGAAGACCACCGGGTCGCTGTCCGGGGCGATCGTCTCGATCAGCACGTCGAGGCTGGTGGTGCCCACCTGGGCGCCGAGCCGCAGGCCGGCGAGGTCGGCCAGGCTGGTCGCGCCCTCGGCGGCCGAGCCGGCGGTGGTGATCACGGCCTGGCTGACGTCGTAGTACGGCGAGGAGAAGTCGACGGCCTGGCGGCGCTCGTCGGTGATGGAGAACTGGTTGACGTCGAAGTCGAAGGACTTCGCGCCGGGCTGGATGACGCTGTTGAACTGGGCGGTCACCCAGGTGACGTCGTCCTCGGCGTAGCCGAGCTCCTCGGCCACCGCGTAGGCGACGGCGGACTCGAAGCCCTCGCCGTTGGTCGGGTCGTCGCCGCTGAACCACGGCTCGTAGGCCGGGGCGTCGGTGCCGATGGTGAGCGTGCCGTCCTCGAGGGTGGGCAGGTCGCCGGGGGTGCAGCTGCCCGAGCCGGACGACGCCGTGTCGTCGGCGGTCTCCTCCGCGGCGCAGCCGCTGACGGTGACGGCCGCGGCGGCCAGGAGCGCCAGCGTGGCGAGCGGACGACGGCGCATGAGAGGGATCCCCGATCGGTGCTTGAACGTTGTACGAGCAGCTGCATCCTAGGGGTGGCCCGGAGCCCCGCCGGTCCGGGGGACACTGGTGGGGACAGGTGGACAGCCAGCAGCCGGGAGCACCTCGATGACCGCGACGACCAGCACCGCCCGCGTGACGGGTGACCGGACGATGTCCGACGCCGAGTACGAGGCCTGGGCCGCCGAGGTGCGGCAGCTCGCCGACGCCCGCGGCGCCGTCGTCCTGGCGCACAACTACCAGGTGCCCGAGATCCAGGACGTCGCCCACTTCACCGGGGACTCGCTGTACCTGTCCCGGGTGGCCGCGGAGACCGACGCCCGCGAGATCGTCTTCTGCGGCGTGCACTTCATGGCCGAGACCGCGAAGATCCTCTCCCCGGACAAGACGGTGCTGCTGCCCGACCACGCCGCGGGCTGCTCGCTGGCCGACAGCATCACCGCCGAGCAGCTGCGGGAGTGGAAGGCCGAGCACCCCGGCGCCGTCGTCGTCAGCTACGTGAACACGACCGCGGCGGTCAAGGCCGAGACCGACATCTGCTGCACGTCGTCCAACGCCGCCGACGTCATCCGCTCCATCCCGGCGGACCGGGAGGTGCTGTTCTGCCCCGACCAGTTCCTCGGCGCGCACGTCAAGCGGGTGACCGGCCGGGAGAACATCTACATCTGGGCCGGGGAGTGCCACGTGCACGCCGGGATCAGCCCCGCCGACGTGCGCTCGCAGATCGCCGCCCACCCGGGTGCGGAGATCCTGGTGCACCCCGAGTGCGGCTGCACCACCTCGGTGCTGGACCTGGTCAGCCACGGCGACCTGCCCGCCGACCGCACCCGGGTGCTGTCGACCGGCGGCATGGTCGAGGCGGCCGCCGCGACCAAGGCCCCGCAGGTGCTGGTGGCCACCGAGATCGGCATCCTGCACCAGCTGCGGTCGCTGAACTCGGGCACCGAGTTCATCCCGATGAACCAGCGGGCGTCCTGCCGCTACATGAAGATGATCACCCCGGCCAAGCTGCTGCACACGCTGCGCACCGGTGAGGGGGCCATCGACGTCGACCCGCAGGTGGCCGCCAAGGCCCGCCGCGCGGTCGAGGCGATGGTGTCCATCGGCGAGCCAGGCCGCGGCGGGGAGTAGCCGAGCCGCCGTTGATCATCGGCGAACGGCTGCCCCTGCCCGCGTGTCGGCCCGCCGATCGCCGATGATCAACGGGCTCAGACCTGCAGGGCCGCCCACAGCGCGGTGGTGGCGACGGCCAGGGTGAGCGGCACGGTGGCCAGCCCGACGGCGCTGAGATCCGCAGCGCCACGAGGAGCAGCGCGCCGGGTACGGCGATCAGCGCGCCGGGAGTCATGGGCGGCGGCGGCCAGCGTGCCGACCAGCTGGGCGCCGGCCAGGGCGACCCCGAGCCAGGGCGACCCCGAGCAGGCCGACCACCTCAGCCGCGGAGGAACAGGTAGACCGCCACCGCGACGCCGAAGACCACGATCAGGACCCGCAGCGGGGTGCTCGGGATGCGGGTGGCGACCTTGGCGCCGAGGAATCCGCCGACCAGGCTCGCCGGGGCGCAGACGGCGACGTACTCCCAGGCGACGTCGGCCCAGATGCCGAAGACCACCACGGTGACGGTGGCGGTGATCAGCGAGATGGCGCTCTTCATCGCGTTGGCCAGCTTCAGCCGGCCCAGGCCCAGGCCCAGGACGCCGACCAGGATGACCCCCAGCGCCCCGCCGAAGTAGCCGCCGTAGACGGTGGCCAGGAACAGTGCGACGTAGAGCCACGCCGGGTCGCCGGTGCGGCCGTCGTCCTCGCGGCGGCGGAGCCGTCGGGTGATCAGCGGCTGGAAGGCCAGCAGGATGCTGGCCAGGAACACCAGCACCGGGACGACGGAGTCGAACGCCTCGCTCGGGGTGGTGAGCAGCAGCACCGAGCCCACCGTCCCGCCGACGACCGCGGTGAGGCCGAAGCGGACCAGCCGCCCGCGCTGCCCGGCGTACTGCGCGCGGAAGCCGAGCACCCCGCCGACGTAGCCGGGCCACTGGGCGATCGAGTTGGTGACGTTGGCCTGCACCGTGCCCAGCCCCAGCGCGACCAGCGTGGGGAAGAGGATCAGCGAGCCGCCGCCGGCGATGGAGTTGACCCCGCCGGCCAGCAGCGCGACCCCGGCGGCGATCAGCAGGTCGACAGCGGACACGTCCGCGGACCCTACGGTGTGGGCATGGGGACTGACGGACGGGCGCTGGTGATCGCGGCGGGGTTGGCCGGCAGCGGCGCGCTGCACCTGGTCCGGCCGCGGACCTACGACTGGATGATCCCGCCGGAGCTCGGCCCGGCCCGGCCGTGGGTGACCGGCAGCGGCGTCGCCGAGCTGGCCACCGCGGCGCTGCTCGCGGTGCCCGCGACCCGGCGGGCCGGGGGCTGGGCCGCGGTGGCGGTGCTGGCCGGGGTGCTGCCCGCGCACCTGCAGACCGTGCGGTCGCTGCGGCACGACCGGCGGAAGCTCGCGGTGGCCGTCGCCCGCATCCCGTTCCAGCTGCCGATGCTCCAGGCCGCCCTCCGCGTCGCCCGCGGTGGTTGACGGGGGTGGCGGCGTTGGGATCAGGTCCCCTGATCGAACGCCGTCCTCCCGCAGCAACGTCGGTGCGGGGGGACGGCCTTTGATCAGGGGACCTGATCCAAAGCCAAGCGCTCAGCGGCCGCGGACCGGGGGAGGCTCGGGGTCGGTCAGCCGCGGGCCGTCCATCAGGCTGCCGGCCTGCTTGACCCGGCGCAGCACCGTCGAGGTCTCCAGCGTGCGCACCGGCAGCGCGCCGACCCGGTCGGTGAGGAAGCGGTACAGGTGCGCGGTGTCCCGGCAGGTGACCGCCACCAGCACGTTGACCGGCCCGGTGACGACCGCGGTGAAGGCGGTCTCCGGCTCGCGGGCCAGCGACTCCCCGACGTGCGCGATGTCGGCCGGGGCGACGCCGAGCCAGAGCAGCGCGCTCACCGGGTGGCCGAGCAGCTCGGTGGCGATCTCCAGGTCGAAGTAGAGGGTGCCGGCGGCCCGCAGCGCGTCGACCCGGCGGGCCACCCGGCTCTCCGACCAGCCAGTGACGCCGGCCAGTTCCGCGTAGCTGAGCCGGCCGTCGGTGGCCAGCGCCGCCAGCAGCAGGTCGTCGTCCGGGTCGAGGGCGAGCGGTGTGCCGCCGGTGGCCGGGTGCCCGGAGTCCAGGGCGGTGATCTGCTCGGCGGTGAGCGGGTCGTCGAACCCGGTCCACTCGTACACCCCGCCGACGTAGGCGTGCAGCACCGAGAACGCGGTCAGGTCGATCACCTGCACGGTGCGCGGCAGCCGGTCCAGCAGCAGCGCGTCGCGCTGCCGGGGGGTGCGCGGCTTGGTCGAGCAGGTGATCTCCGCGCCGCCGGCGGTGAGGCTGACCCACGAGACGTCGGGACGGCGGGCCAGCGCGTCGGCGACCGCGCCCGCCGCGGCCGGCTGGACCCGGACCCTGATGTGCCAGCTCGGCTCGGTCGCCTCCGGGGTGGTCAGCCCCAGCACCCGGACGACGCCGTCGGCCCGCAGCCGCCGCCAGCGCCGGGCAACGGTCTGCTCCGAGACGCCCAGCACGGTGGCCACCCGGCTGAACGGGGCCCGGCCGTCGACCTGCATGGCATGCACGATCTGACGGTCGATGGCGTCGATCACGTCGTCATCATGCACGAGTGGCCCGGGGCGTGGAGGATCGCGTCAGCGTCGGCCGTCCGAGTGGTCGGTGGGGCACAACCGGTCGCAGAGTGTGCAGTCATGCGCAAGTGGTTGCCGCTGGTCGCGATCTGCACCGGCACGTTCATGCTCCTCGTCGACGTCACCATCGTGAACGTCGCCCTCCCCGACATGGCCGTCGACCTCGGCACCAGCTTCGGCCAGCTGCAGTGGGTGGTGGACGTGTACGCCCTCGGCTTGGCCGCGCTGGTGCTCGGCGCCGGCTCGCTGGCCGACCTGTACGGCCGGCGCCGGGCCTACGTCGTCGGGCTGGTGCTCTTCGCGCTCGCCTCGCTGGCCTGCGGCCTCGCCCCGAACGCCGAGCTCTTGATCGTGGCGCGGGCGGTGCAGGGGGTCGGCGGTGCCGCGATGCTGGCCACCACCATCGCGCTGATCAACACCAGCTACGAGGGCCGGGACCGCGGCACCGCGTTCGGCGTCTGGGGTGCGGTGGTCGGTGCCGCCGCGGCGCTGGGCCCGATCCTCGGCGGCGCGCTCACCGAGCTGTCCTGGCGGTGGATCTTCTTCGTGAACCTGCCGATCAGCGTGTTCGCCGTCGCGGTGACGCTGGCCGCCGTGCAGGAGTCCCGCCAGCCGCACGCGCCGGCGCCCGACGTCCCGGGCATCGCCCTGTTCACCCTGGGCGCCGGTGGCATCGTCTTCGGCCTGGTGCGCGCCGCCGCCGACGGCTGGGGCGCGCTGGTCGCCTGGGGACCGCTGGCCGCCGGGCTCGTCGTCCTGGCCGGGTGGGTGCTGGTCGAGCGCGGTCGCCGGGCGCCGATGCTCGACGTCTCGCTGTTCGGCAACCGGTCGTTCACCGGGATCATGCTGGGCGCCCTGCTGCTGAACGCGGCCGCCTTCTCCGCCAGCCTCTACACCTCGCTGTGGCTCCAGTCGGTGCTCGGCCTCTCCCCGCTCCAGGGCGGGCTGGTCTTCATCCCGCTGTCGGTCTGCAGCTTCGTCGTCGCCGCGCTGGCCGGGCGGTCCCTGCAGACGATGGCGCCGCGGTGGGTGCTCGGCGGCGGGCTGACGCTGGTTGGCGTCGCCTCCCTGCTGCTGGCCCTGGTCGACGCCGACTCGACCTGGCGGGTGCTGGTGCCCGGGCTCGCGGTGCTCGGCATCGGGGTCGGCGTCGCCAACCCGACGCTGGCCTCGGCGGCGCTGGCGACCGTGCCCCGGGAGCGCAGCGGGATGGCCTCCGGTGCGGTGAACACCGCCCGCCAGCTCGGCTTCGCCCTCGGCGTGGCCGTGCTGGGCAGCGTCTTCACCGCGCAGGCGACAGCAGCGCTGCGGGACGGCGGGGCGCCGGACGCCGCGGGCACCGCCGCCGCGCTGACCGCGGGCCAGGCCGGCCAGCTGGTGGGCGCCGCGCCGGCCGCGGACCGGGCGACCCTGGCCGACCTGCTGGGCACCGCCTACGCCAGCGGACTCCGCGACGTCTACCTGGTGTGCGCTGCCGCCGGCATCGCCGGCGGGCTGCTGGTGCTCTGGCTGGTGCGGGCGGCCGCGCCGTCGGGGCAGCAGCGGGCGACCGCCGAGCCGGAGGCCGCCACCAGCCGCTGAGCCGGGGCAGACTCGGCACATGGCCGCCTCCCCGTTCCCCGACGACTGGCAGCGCGCCCTCGTCGTCGCCGCCCACCCCGACGACATCGAGTACGGCATCGCCGCGGCGGTGGCGGTCTGGACGGCGGCCGGCAAGGACGTGCACTACGTGCTGGCCACCCGCGGCGAGGCCGGGATGGAGGGGGTGGCCCCGGACGTCGCCGGCCCGGTGCGCGAGGAGGAGGAGCGGCGGTCGGCCGCGGTGGTCGGGGTGACCGAGGTGGAGTTCCTCGACCACCGGGACGGCGTCCTCGTCGGTGGGCCCGACCTGCGCCGGGACCTGGCCGGGGCGATCCGGCGGCACCGCCCGGAGCTCGTCGTCACGGGCTACTTCGGCCCGACGTGGACCCCGCCGGGGGTGTCGCCGGCCTACCTGAACTCCGCCGACCACCAGGCGCTCGGCCAGTCCGTGCTCGACGCGGTCGCGGACGCCGCCAACGAGTGGATCTTCCCGGACCTGACCGAGCCGCGGTGGACGGGCGTGCAGTACATCGCCGTGCAGGACATGGCCGACCCGCCGCACGAGGTCGACGTCGCCGACCAGGTCGAGGCCGCCGTCCGGTCGCTGGTCGAGCACCGCCGCTACCTGGAGCTGCTGAGCGCCGTCCCGGTCGAGGAGCAGGCGCGCCAGGTCATCGACATGTCGACCCTGACCGAGGACGAGCGGCGGCGGGTCGGCTTCCGGCTCTACTGGGGCTGACCGCTCCACCGGGCGGCGCCGGGTAGGGTCCCGGGCACGACGGACGAGTCGGCTGGGCGGTCGCGTCGGCGGGGGAGACCCTGCCGCCGAGGAACGTCCGGGCTCCACAGGGCAGGGTGGTCGTCAACAGCGACCCGGGGTGACCCGCGGGACAGTGCCACAGAGAACAGACCGCCAGTGCTCGCACTGGTAAGGGTGAAACGGCGGTGTAAGAGACCACCGCACACCGGGTGACCGGTGTGGCTCGGTAAACCCCACCCGGAGCAAGGTCGAGAAGGGACGACGGACGGAGCGATCCGACCGCCGTCCTGCGCAGGCGTTCGAGGGCGGCCCGCCCGAGCCTGCGGGTAGACCGCTCGAGCCTGCCGGCAACGGCAGGCCTAGATGGATGACCGCCCATCGGGAGGCCGTGAGGCACCCGGGGACAGAACCCGGCGTACAGGCCGACTCGTCCGTCGCCCCCGCTCCACCTGTGCCGCCGCGGGGCGCGGCCCCGCGGCGCCGGGGCCGGCCCCGGGCTCGGGCCGCTGCCGGGCCACCTCGGCCAGGAAGGCCCGCGGGTCGTCGGCGAACAGCCGGATGGTCCGCACCGCCGCGGCGCCCTCGGGCACCCGGACCTCGAGCGGCCGGTCGAGCGTGAGCTCGACGGTGGTCTGGTCGTGCATCCACAGCTGCAGGGTCACCGTGCCGTCCTCGCCCGGGAGCACCCGCGGTGACTTGTCCGCCCGGACCTGCGTCCGCCGGGTGACCCGGTCGATCGCCTCCCACGGCACCTGGACCTCCACGTCCGTCGCGTACCGGACGGTGATGCCGGCCGGGCCGACGGCGTGCGGCCGGGTGACCATCGCGGCGAGGAGTCCGCACATCCAGGTGAGGCCCCAGATGCCGAGGACCAGCAACGGGACCCGGACGAGCGGCCAGCGCTGGACGAGGACGTCGACGGCGACCAGCTCGATCGCGGACACCACGATGAAGGTGACGAGCACCGGCAGCACGACCCGGTGGTAGCTGAACGCGGTCGCGCCCGCCGGCACCCGCGGCCGGCGCAGGAGGAACCTGTAGAGGCTCAGCCAGACCCCGATCTCCAGCTGGACCGCGCGCACGGCGAGGTGGCGGACCGTCTGCCAGGGCGTGCGGCCGGGCCCGGTCGTGCTCATGACGGGGCCGCCACGTCCATCAGCTCGTGCAGCCGGTCGGTGACGGTGTCCAGGTCGGTGCAGAACCGTTCGAGCCGGTCGGCGGGGAAGCCGGCCACCAGGTGGGCCGCGATCCGGCGGTGGCTGGTCGCCATCTCGGCCGTCGTGCGTGCGCCCAGCTCGGTGAGCGTCACCAGCGTGACCCGCCGGTCGGTGGGGTGCTGCTCGCGGCGGACGAACCCGCGCTCCTCGAGCGCGTCGACCAGGCCGGTCACGTTCCGGGGGCTGACGTCCAGCGCCGTGGCGAGCGCCCGCTGGCTGCAGGGGCCGCGGTGGTGCACCTCCCAGAGCAGGTGCGTGCGCGCCGGCGTGAGACCGGCCGGCTCCAGCTCCCGGCCCATGTCCTGCTGCACGAGCAGGGCGATCTCCAGCAGGCGGTCGAAGACGTGCACGTCCGAGGCCATGATCGTGATGCTACTACACGGTTACCTCACTTCACGATCTCCGACCGGCCCGCGCCGGCGGGTGGTCAGCGCAGCGAGTCGGGGGCGACGTCGGCCACGATCGCCCGGAACGTGCTGGTGTCCACCTCGTCGTCGACGGTGACCCGGACGATGTCGGTGACCTGCTGCCGCGACGTCGAGCGGGCGGCGCTCACCCGGGCGGCGGCGATGAGCTTCAGCTGGTGCAGCCGGGCCGTGGAGCCGGGGACCGGGGGGAGCTGGTTCTCGCGCATGGACGGACGGTAGGCAGATCGTCCAGGCGTCCGGGGGAGGCGCGGGGACCGTGTCCGACTGCCCCGCCCCGGCCGCCCCACCAGGACCACCCCGTCACGTCCGTCGCGGTGCCCGGCGGCCTCCCCGGTCGCTACCCTCCGCCGATGGGCCCTCGGCGCTCCGCCTCCGGTGTGCTGCGCCGGCTCCGGATCGCGCTGGTCCCCGACCCCGGGCAGTCGCTCGGGCTGGCCGCGCTCGTCGCGGTGCTCACCGCCGCGCTGGTCTCGGTGCCGCTGGTGCTGGGGTCCGCGGAGCAGGGGGCGTGGCAGGAGCAGCGGCGGGCGCAGTCGGCCGCCGGTATCGGGGCCACGCTGTCCTCCGCCGCCAAGCCCGCCCAGCCCGAGGGCGCACCGACCGCCCCGGGGGCGGCCGACGTGCAGACGGTGCCGGCCGGACCGCTCGCGCTCGTCCCCGACCTGGACGCCGCGGTCGCGGAGGCGGCGGCGGCCACCGGCACC
Source organism: Modestobacter versicolor (assembly GCF_041028285.1). GTDB lineage: Bacteria > Actinomycetota > Actinomycetes > Mycobacteriales > Geodermatophilaceae > Modestobacter > Modestobacter versicolor_A. The sequence continues at coordinate 843,518 of NZ_JABGDB010000001.1, forward strand.
GGCACCCCGGAGTCCCTGGCCAGGTTCCGCGTCCCGCTGTTCGCGCCGGCCCGGGCCGACTTCGTCACCCGTGCGCAGCTGCTGCACCGCGATGGCGCGGCCGGCCACGTCGAGGTGGTCGACGGCAGCGCCGACACCCGCGGGGTCCTGCTGCCGCGCCGGCTGGCCGACGAGCTGGGGCTCGGCCCGGGGGACACCTTCGCCGCCGAGTCCGCCGAGGGGCTGCCCACCGCGCTGCCGGTGGCCGGCGTCTACGCCGACCTCGTCGACCCGCTGCCGACCTGGTGGGAGGGGCAGCGCGAGCTGTTCGTGGCCCGCCGCGACCCCGAGTCGGGCACCGACGTCCTCCCGCCGCCGGTCGTCCTCGCTCCCCGGGACGTCGTGCTCGCGGCGGCCGAGGACGTCCAGCAGGACCTGTTCCTCCGCTGGTCGCTGCCGCTCGCCGAGGGCATCGGCGTCGGCGAGGCGCGCGCCGCGGCCCGGCGGCTCGAGCAGCTGGGCGTGGTCCTGGCCGACCCGGCCTCGCCGGTCGCGCAGCTGGTGACCACGGCCGACTTCCCGCGTCCCCGTCCCGCCTCCGAGCTGCCCGCCGCCCTGGCGGTCGTGGACAGCACCGTGGCGCTGCTCCGGCCGCAGGTCGGCGCGGTGGGCACCGGCGGCGGGGCAGCGGCGCTGGTCCTCGTCGGGGCCTGGGCGGGGTGGCGGACCCGGCGGCGCGGCGACGAGCTGGCCGCGCTGGTGGCCCGGGGGGTGTCCCCGCTGCGCGCGGCCGGGACGGCGGGGCGGGAGGCGCTGCTGCCCGTGCTGGCCGGGGCGGTCCTGGGCACCGGCGGCGCCTGGGCACTCGTCCGGCTCGGCGGGCCGGCGGCGGACCTGCCGGGGTCGGTGTGGCCGCGCGCCGGGGGAGCGCTGGCCGTCGGGGCGCTGGCCGCGCTGCTGGTCGTCGGCCTGGTGACCGGCGCCCTCGTGGCCCGGGCCGGGCAGCTGTCCCCGGGCCCGCTGGTCCAGTGGCTGGGCCGGCTGCCGTGGCTGGCCGTCACGGCGGCGGTCACCGCCGTCGCCGCCGTCCCGCTGGTCACCGGGGACCGCGGCGACCGGACGCTCGGCCCGGTGCCGCTGGCCGTGCCGCTGCTGGTGACCGTCGTCGTGGCCGGGGCGGTCACCGCGGCGCTGCCGCTGCTCGGCCGGCGGGCGGGGGCCCGGGTGCGGCGGCTGCCCCCGGCCGGCTTCCTGGTCGCCCGCCGCGTGCTGGCGGCGCCGGGCGCCACCCGGCTGGTCGTCGTGACGACGGCGCTGTCCCTCGGGCTGGTCGTGTACGCCGGTGCCCTGGCCGACTCCAGCCGGCGGTCGCTCGCGGCGAAGGCCGCCGTCGACACCCCCGCCGACGTCGTCGCGCCGCTGGTCCGCCGCACCGTCGAGGAGGGCGCGCTGCCGCCCGGGGCCACGATGGTCGGCTACGAGGAGGGGCTGGACGTCGTCCCGGGGGGTTCGACCGCCGACCTGCTGGCCGTGCGCCCCGACGAGCTGCCCGGGATCGTCCACTGGGACGACGCCCTCGCCGACCGGCCGCTGGCGGACCTGCTGGCGGCCCTGGCCGACGACCGCGGCACCGGGCGGGTGCCGGTGGTCGCAGCCGGCCCGGCGTCCGGCGCGCCGGCGGTCGGCCGCGAGCTCGAGGTGTCCCTGGGCCGCTACTACGCGGTGCCCGTCGTGGTCGTCGCCCGGGCCGAGGCATTCCCCGGCCAGCGCTCGCGGCTGCCGCTGCTCGTCGCCGACTGGGACAGCCTGGGTGCCGCGCTCGCCGCGGTCGACCGCGAGCCGGCCGGCGTCCTGGACCGCCAGGTGTGGGCCGCCGGTGCGGCCACCCCGCTGCTGGAGGCCCTCGCCGCCGCTGAGTACGGCGTCGACGAGACGGCCGTGGACACCGGCGGTGCGTTCGCGCTCCGGCCGGAGGTCCGGGCGCTGTCCTGGTCGCTGGGGTACCTGCGCGCCGTCGCGCTGGCCGCCGGCGGGCTCGGGCTGGTCGCGCTGGCCCTGCACGCGGCCGCCCAGCAGCGCCACCGCACGGTGGCGGCGCTGCTGCTGGCCCGGATGGGGATGAGCCGCCGCGCCTCGGACACCGCGGCCGGGCTGGAGACCGGGCTGCTCGCCGGGCTGGCCACCGTCGTCGCCCTGGCGGTGGCGCTGCCGGCGTCGGCGCTGGTGCTGCCGCTGCTGGACCCGGTGCCCGCGGTGCTGCCCGGGGTCACCGTCGCGGTGCCGTGGCCGACCGTCGGCCTCACCGTGGCCGGCGCGGCGCTGGCGACCGCCGCCGCGACGTGGCTGGTGGGTCGCGCCGCCGGGCGCACGAGCGGTGGGCAGGTGATGCGCGATGCCGGGTGACCCGCGGGCACCGGCCGCGCTGTGCGAGGGGCTGGTCCGCATCTACTGGTCCCGCAGCGGCGAGGTGCACGCGCTCAAGGGCGTCGACGCCGTCGTCCCGGCCGGCCGGCTGACCGCCGTCACCGGGCCGTCCGGGTCGGGCAAGAGCTCGCTGCTGCGGGTCCTGGCCGCCCAGGACCGGCCCACCGCCGGCCGGGCCGAGGTCGCCGGGGAGTCCCTCGCCGGCATGTCGGCCCGCCGGCTGCGCGCGGTGCGGCGCCGGCACGTCGGCTACGTCTTCCCCCGGCCCGCGGCGAACCTGGTGCCGCACCTGACCGGGCGCGAGCACCTGGCCATGGCCGCCCGGCTGCGGGGGGTGCCGCGGGCCCGTGCCGCCCGCGAGGGCGGAGAGCTGCTCGACCTGCTCGGCATCGCCGACCGCGCCGGGCACCTGCCCGGCCAGCTGTCCGGGGGAGAGCAGCAGCGGCTGGCCTTCGCGCTGGCGGTGATCGGCGGGCCGGCGCTGGTCGTCGCGGACGAGCCGACCGGCGAGCTGGACTCGCAGACGACCGCGGAGCTGCTCACCGCCGTCCGGGCGCTGACCCGGGCCGGCACCACGGTCGTGCTGGCCACCCACGACCCGCTGGCCGCCGCGGCCGCCGACCAGGTCGTGCACCTGCGCTCCGGCACCGTGGCGCACGAGGAGGTGGCCGGTCAGCGGCTGGCGGTCATCGACGGCGACGGGCGGGTGCAGCTGCCCGAGGAGGCGCTGCGCCGGTTCCCCGACCGGCGGGTGCGGATCGACGTGACGCCCGACGGCGTCGTCCTGCGGGAGCCGTCGTGACCGTGCTGCGCGCCGTCGACGTGCACAAGACGCACCGCCGCGGGCAGGAGCGGGTGCACGCGCTCCGCGGGGTCAGCCTGGAGGTGCACCCCGGTGAGGTGGTGCTGCTGCTGGGCCGGTCCGGCTCGGGCAAGACCACGCTGCTCAACTGCCTGCTGGGCTGGGAGACCCCCGACTCGGGCACGGTCAGCGTGCCCGGCGCCGCCGAGCCGGCCGCGGCCTCCTGGCGGACGGTCGCCGTCGTGCCCCAGCGGTTCGGGCTGCTCGAGGAGCTCAGCCTCGCCGACAACGTCACGGTGCCGGCCCGGCTGGCCGGGGTCGACCGGCCCCGCGAGGCGGCGCTCGCCACCCTGGCCGACCTCGGGCTGGGGCACCTGGCCGACCGGTCGCCCGACGAGGTGTCGCTGGGGGAGCAGCAGCGGACGGCGCTGGCCCGCGCGCTCGTCGTCCGCCCGGCGTTCCTGGTGGCCGACGAGCCGACCGCCCGGCTGGACGAGGAGACCTCCACCCGGGTGCTGGCCCTGCTGCGCGACCGGTACGCCGCCGCGGGCACCGGGGTGCTCCTCGCCGGCCACGACCCGCTCGCCGTCGCGATCGCCGACCGTGTCGTCCGGCTCAGCGACGGCGTCCTGCTGCCCTGACCCCCTGCTTCCCTGACCTCCTGCTGCCCTGACCGCTTGCTGCCGTCAGGCCAGCAGCGCCGGACGGGCCCGCGCCGCCAGCCACGCCTCCAGCTCGGTGGCCGGCAGCGGCCGGGAGTGCAGGTAGCCCTGGCTCTCGTCGCAGCCCAGCAGCCGGAGGTCGGCCAGCGTGGCGGGGTCCTCCACGCCCTCGGCCACCACCCGCAGCCCCAGCTGGTGGGCCAGGCCGATGGTGCTGGCGACGATGGCGGCGGCCCGGGCGTCGGTGAGCAGGTCGGCCGTGAAGGAGCGGTCCAGCTTGAGCTCCGCGACCGGCAGCTGCCGCAGGTAGGTCAGCGAGGCGTAGCCGGTGCCGAAGTCGTCGATGCTCACGGTGGTGCCCATCGCGGCCAGCGCCCCGACGACGGCGAGGCTCCGCTCGGGGTCGCTGAGCAGCACGCTCTCGGTCACCTCCAGCACGATGGCCGACGGCGGCACCCCGTGACCGGCGAGCAGGTCGGCGACCCGCTGCGGCAGCCCGGTGTCGAGCAGGTTGCTGGCCGACAGGTTCACCGACACCCGCAGGTGGTGGCCGGTGCGGCGCCAGGCGGCGGCCTGGGCGACCGCCTGGCAGAGGACGGTGTCGGTGAGCTGGCCCATCAGCCCGTGCACCTCGGCCAGGGCGAGGAACTCGGCGGGGCCCAGCAGGCCCCGGGTCGGGTGCGCCCAGCGGACCAGCGCCTCGACCCCGACGGTCCGGCCGGTGGCGACGTCGACCTGCGGCTGGTGGTGCAGCACGAACTGCCCGGTGAGCATCCCGTGCCGCATCTCCTCGACCAGTGCGAGGTGGCCGCTGCTGTCGACGTGCCGGGTGCTGTCGTAGACCGTCACCTCGGCACCGGTGCGCTTGGCGTCGTACATGGCGGCGTCTGCCTGCCGGAGCAGCACGGCGCGCGTGGCGGTGCCCGGTCCCTCGGCGGCCCCGTCGCTGCAGGTCAGCCCGATGCTCACCGTCACGTGCAGGCTCAGCCCGCCGACGTCGAAGGGCTCGGCGAGCCGGTCGCGCAGCAGCCGGCCCAGCAGCTCGGCGCGCTCGGCCGGGGACTGCCCGCCGGGGACGCGGGCGACCACGGCGAACTCGTCCCCGCCGAGCCGGCCCAGCACGTCGCTCGGCGCCAGCGCGGGCTCCAGCCGGGCGGCGACGAGCCGGAGCAGCTCGTCGCCGGCGGAGTGACCGAGGCCGTCGTTGACCTCCTTGAACTTGTCCAGGTCCAGCAGGGCGAGGACGACGGGCAGCCGCTCCTGGCACAGCTCCTCCACCCGGCGCAGCACGGCCCTGCGGTTGGCCAGCCCGGTCAGCTCGTCGGTCAGCGCCTCGCGGCGGCTCACCGCCAGCTGGGCCAGTTCCCGGACGTTGACCAGCAACCGCACGCTGGACCCGGTCGCTGCCACCGCGGCGCACCAGACGGGGAAGCCGCCGGACCCGGTGAGCGCGCTGCCCACCAGGAGCGCGGTCGAGGCGGCGATGACGACGAACGCGCCGACCGTGGAGGCCGTGGGGTCCGCCGGCTGGGGGCTGGACGGCGCCGGGTCGAGCAGCGCGGCCAGGCCCAGGCAGCACGCCCCGAGCACGCCGGCCACCACTGCCCAGCCGCCGGGCTCACCGCCGGCCGCCGTCGTCGCCACCGACCCGGAGAGCTGGAGGGAGAAGGCGGCGAACACCAGCCAGGTCCGCGGGTCCCGCCACATGGCGCCGAGGAAGACCATCGACAGGGCGGTGCCGGCGATGACGAACAGCACGGCGTCCTGGGCCAGCAGGGGCTGCAGCCGCCACCACGGGAGGTCGGCGAGGCGGCCGCCGGTGTGGGTCACGACCGCGCCGAGCACGGCGACGACGGCGAGGACGGCGGCCGACCCGTTCAGCACGTCGTTGGGGTCGGCGAGGCTGGTGCTGTAGCGGTTCCACCGGACCAGCCCGCCGTAGGCGAAGGGGAACGCGACGACCGGCGCCCACAGCAGCGGTGCGGCCACGACGGCGTCCGGCACCGGGAGGGCGAGCAGCACCGCGCCGAGCAGCACGGCGGCGGTCGTCAGCAGTCCGGCGACGGCCAGCCGCGACCAGAGCGACCGCTCGGTGGGCACGGTCCGCGCCCGCCAGACGAGGACGCCGGCCAGGCTGCCGTGGACCAGGGCCGCCGCTGAGAGTGCCGCCGCGGGGGAGGAGGGCACCGTCCAGCCAGCGGCGCCGCCCGGCGCTGCGAGCAGGGCGACGGGCGGGAGGGCGAGGGCCCACCGTGGCGCCCCGGGGAGGAACCGCGGCCGCGGCAGTACGGGCATGCAGCAGTCATCGAACGGCGGGCCGCCGCGCTGGAGCGCCCCGCGCCCGGCTCACCCCTTCGAGCGCCTGGGGCAGCCCGGCCGGAGAGGCGCCCGGGGCAGGATGTCCCGGTGGACCTCCGCCGCTGGCTGACCCTCGCCGGCATCGGCGTCGCCCTGGTCCTGCTCAGCTGGGCGGTGCTGGTGCTGCTCGCCCGCCGGCTCCCACCCGGCACCGCCCGGGAGCTGGCCCGGTTCCTGCCCGCCTGCGCGACCACGGTCCGCCGCCTGCGCCGCCACCCCGACGTCCCGCGGCGCGCCCGGCTCGCCCTGCTCGTGGCCCTGCTCTGGGTGCTGTCGCCGATCGACCTGATCCCGGAGTTCCTGCCGGTGATCGGTCCGCTGGACGACGTCGTGGTGGTGGCGCTGGCGCTGCGCTACGCGGCCCGCCAGGTGCCCCGGGAGGTGGTGCTCGAGGCGTGGCCGGGCGACCGGCGGCTGGTCGAGCGGCTGCTCGGTGAGCTTCGGACCACCGGCAGCTGAGCCGGCCGGCGCGGCGACGCGGCCGGGCGCTCCCCGGGTCGGGAGCGCCCGACCGAGGCTCAGCGGGGCTGCGCGGGGTTGGTCGGGTCGCCGTGCGACGGCGGGTTGACCGGCGGGCCGGACGTGGCCTCGGAGACCGCGGAGCCGCCCGCGGCCGCCGGGGCGTGCTCGGGCTGGGCGGCCGCCGGGTCGCCGCCCGAGGGCTGGGCCCCGGCCTTGAGGTCGTCCAGCCGGTGGGTCATCGCCGACACGACCTGCACCCGGTTCGCGTGCGCCTGCTCGTAGCCGAGCAGCGTCTCGAGGTCGTCGGCGTCCAGGGTGCGGATGCGCGAGGTCAGGCTGCCCACGGGCAGGTGGTCGTAGTCGGGCAGCGGGAGGTCGTCGCGGTCGGACATCCCAGCTCCTTCCGGTCGCGGGAACGGGTCCCCGAACCGCTACCCGGCGGGCCCGTGCCGACACCCGGGGTGTGAGCCCGGTGGTACCGGGTAGCGGTCGGGCGGACGACGCAGGGTCCAGCAACGGCCCTGGTTCGCACGCACCGCAGGAGCGCTCGTCCGACGGACGTCACCCCGGCACCCGGCGAGGATCGGGCTCGCCGGGGGCCGGTCGTCGAGGCGTTGCCCCGCCCGCCCCAGCCGACCTCCGGCCGCGCCGCGGCCGATCGAGAGAAGGAGCATCCCCATGACCGACCCGCACCAGCCAGGCACCCCGCAGGGCATGGACCCGGCCGACGTCGAGCGGCGGGCAGCGCTCGCTGAGGCGCTGGGCAAGGAGGTGTGGCCGGCCGACCGGGACACCCTGGTGGCGAAGGCCGAGGAGGCCGCCGCACCGGACGCCGTGCTGGGCCAGCTGCGCCGGCTGCCGGCCGGCACCGAGTTCACCAACGTGCAGGACGTCGCCGCCGCCCTGGGTCTGGGCACGGAGCAGCAGCGCTTCTGAGGCGTCGCCTCGGGGAGACGGGGTAGGGGGAGTCCATGCCCGACATGAAGGAACCGACCCCCGAGGCGCTCGCCAACGTCACCGAGCACAACGTGGAGACCCGCTCCCACCTGCTGCCCGAGGAGGTCTCCGCCGGGCCCAGCGCCGACCCGGAGACCCAGGCCGCAGTCATCCTCGCCGAGTCCGAGGAGCGCACCGTGCACGCCGACCCGGACGACGCCCAGGGCGGGCACCGGCAGTCCGCGGAGACCGCCGACCTGCCCTGAGCCCCGACTGCCCCGAGCCTCAGCGCGCCCGCGGCGGTGCGGTGCTCTCCCGGACGACGAGGTGGGTGGCCAGCTCCAGCCGCGGGGTCTCGAGCTGCTCGCCGCGCACCAGGCGCAGCACCGTGCGGGCGGCCAGCGCCCCCATCTCCGCCAGCGGCTGCACCACGGTCGTCAGCGGCGGGGAGGCCCAGCGGGCCCCCGGCAGGTCGTCGAAGCCGACCACGCTGACGTCCTCGGGCACCCGCAGCCCGCGCCGGCGGACCGCCTCGTAGACCCCGTAGGCCATCTGGTCGTTGGCCGCCACGACGGCGGTCGGCGGCTCCGGGTGGTCCAGCAGCTGCACGCCGGCGCGGAAGCCGGACTCGTGGTTGAAGTCGCCGACCACCACCAGCCCCGGGTCGACGGTGAGACCGGCCGCGTCGGCGGCGGCCCGGTGGCCGTCCAGCCGGGCCCGGCTGCACAGCAGCGTCGGGATGCCGGCGATGACGCCGATCCGCCGGTGGCCCAGCCCGATCAGGTGCTCGGTGGCGCTCAGCCCGCCGGCCCAGTTGGTCGCCCCGATCGTCGGGACGTCGAGCGCGGGCACCCCGGCCGGGTCGACGACGACCGCGGGCACGTGCAACCGCTGCAGCTCGGCGTGCAGGGCCGGGTCGACGTCGCTGGTCACCAGGATCGCGCCGTCGCTGGCCCGGGCGGCCAGGTTGTCCAGCCAGGAGCGGGTGTCGCTGGCCCGGCGGTGGATCGCGGTCACCACGGTGCCGACGCCCTCGGCGTGGGCGGCGTGCTCGACCCCGCGGATGATCTCGACGGCCCAGGGGCTGTCCAGGTCGTTGAAGACCAGGTCGACCAGCCGGGCGGCGGTGGTGGGGCGGACCCCGCGGCGGCGGTAGCCGTGGTCGCGGAGCAGCTGCTCGATGCGCTCCCGGGTGTGCGGCGCGACGTCGGAACGCCCGTTGAGCACGCGCGAGACGGTCGGCACGGAGACGCCGGCCTCCGCGGCGATGGTGGCGATCGTGACCCCGCGGGTCCGGCTCTCCGGCACTGGCCCTCCTCGTCCGACCGCCCAGCCTAGGGGGCGGCCCGGCGGGCCGCCCGGTCCGCGGCCGCCGGGCGCCCCGGCGTGGCAGGACTGAGGCCACCGGCGGGGGGTACCCCGGCGGGTCCACCGAGGAGGGACGGCCATGCCGAAGACGACGAAGAAGGGCGACGCGGTGCCGGAGGAGCTCCCCAGCACCCTGCAGCGCTCCGACGAGAAGGCGCAGCGGACCTTCGCCAAGGCGCACGACTCCGCCGCGGGGTCCTACGGCGACGAGCAGCGGGCGAACCAGGTGGCCTGGGCCGCGGTGAAGCACACCCACGAGAAGGTCGGCGACCACTGGGAGCCCAAGGACGCCGCCGGCCCGAGCGACCCGCAGGCCGAGGGCGGCGCCGGCACCGACCGGGAGACCAAGGGCGGGGTGGACGCCAACGCCAGCAAGGAGCACCTGATGGAGCTCGCCCGGCGGCTCGACGTGCCCGGCCGGTCGTCGATGACCAAGGCCGAGCTGGTGGACGCGGTGCAGAAGGCGAACGACCGGGAGACCGCCGCCGCGCGCAAGCGGTGACCAGGCGAGACTGACCGGGTGAGCAAGGACGACCTCCGCCGCCGGTACGAGGAGGTCAGCCAGTGGCCGCTGATCACGCTGGCGGTGCTGTTCGTGGCCGCCTACGCGTGGGGGGTGCTGCGGCCCGACCTGCCGGGGTGGCTGCTGAGCACCCTGCGCGTGGTCACCGTGGTCACCTGGCCGGTGTTCCTCGCCGACTACGTGCTGCGGCTGGCGCTCGCCGAGCAGCGCTGGCACTTCGTCCGGCGGAACTGGGTCGACGGGCTCGCCGTGCTGCTGCCGCTGCTGCGGCCGCTGCGCGTGCTCAGCCTGGTCCGGGTCGCCCGGGTGCTCGACCGGCGGCTGACGTCCACGCTGCACGGCCGGGTGGCCGCCTACGTCACCGCCATCGCCTCGCTGGTCGTCTTCATGGCCTCGCTGGCGGCCTTCGACGCCGAGCGGTCCGCTCCCGGCGCCTCGATCACCAGCTACGGCGACGCCGTGTGGTGGGCGATCACCACGATCACCACGGTCGGCTACGGCGACGCCTACCCGGTGACGCCGGAGGGCCGGCTGGTCGCGGTGCTGCTGATGATCAGCGGCATCGCGCTGCTGGGGGTGGTCACCGCCGCCGTCGCGTCCTGGTTCGTCGGCCGCGTCGCGGAGGCCGCCCAGGCCCAGGACGATGCCGACGACGCCGAGCTGCGCAGCGAGGTCCGCGCGCTGGCCGCCGAGGTGCGGGCGCTGCGCGCCGAGCTCGCCGGGCAGTACGCCGACGGCGGGGAGGTCAGGAGGACGGGATCAGGATGAGCTCGGTCTGCCGGCCGTCGAGGTACTCCACCCCGTCGCCGGTCAGCGCGATGCCCTGCTCCAGCGCCATCCGCACCAGCTGGCCGCCCCACTCGGCCACCGGCACCCGCACGCACAGCTCCAGCGCCCAGACGGTGTCGGTGCGCACCAGCGCGGAGCCGGCCCCGGGGACGCCGTGCTGCTGGTCCCACATGCCGATCGCCGGGCCGGCCCCGTGCCCGTGCACGCCCACCGGGTGGGAGTAGACGTCGCCGTCGATGCCCTCGGCGGCCGCCGCGGCGCGGGCCGCGGCCAGCACCTCGTCGCCGGTGCGGCCGGGCTGCAGGGCCGCCGTCGTCAGGTCCTGCATCCGGTTGCCGACCGCCAGCGCGGCCACCAGCCCGGCCGGCGGCCCGGTCTCGCCCGGACGCAGCACGTAGCCGTTGCGCTGGGTGTCGGTCATCAGCCCCAGGGTCGACAGGCCGACGTCGCAGTGCACCAGGTCACCGGCCTCGATCACCGCGTCCCACGGCACGCTCGGGACGGCGGTGCCGCGCTCCTCGGCGAGCGGTGAGCCGGCGCGCTGCAGGCCGACGGTCGGCTGGAACCAGCCGGCCACGCCGAGGTCGGCGAACCGCTGCCGGATCCACCAGGCGACGTCGGCCGCGGTGGTCCGGCCGACGGTGATGACCGCGGGGGAGTAGGCCTCGTCGATGACCTGGTGGACGAGCCGGTTCATCGCGTGCATCGCCGCGATCTCCTCGGGCAGCCGGGTCTCCAGCCAGCCGACGGCCACCTGCTCGGCCGACACCAGCTTCTCCGCGTGCGGCCCGAGCGCGGCCACCAGCAGGCCGTGCTCGGTGTGCGAGAGGCCGTCGGCGTGCGCGAAGGTCGCCGACACGTCGATCCCGATGGTGCGCGGGTCGGCCTGGTCGACGAACCGGCGGACCGCCGCCCACTGCGACTCCTCGTTGGTCCGGCCGGGCTGCCCGTCGGCGTCCCAGGCGGGGAGGAACTGGCCGACCGGGTAGCGGGAGACGGCCACCGCGGTGACGCCGTCGTCGCTGCGGTGGAACAGCAGGATCGTGCGCCGCCGGGCCGACAGCCAGGTCGCCGGCAGCAGGGTCGGCAGCACCGGGTCCTCGTTGTACTCGCGCCCGACGACCACCCACAGGTCGATCCCGGCCGCGTCCATCAGCCCCGGCAGCACGTCCAGCAGCCGCTGGGTGAGCCAGCGGTCGCGCACGTCGGCCTGCTCGCGCAACGGCAGCGGCACGGTGCGGGTGGGGTCCGGGACGGTGCGGTCGGCGGTGGCGGTCATGCAGGCAGGAAAGCAGACGGTGGCCCCGGGCACCGCTCGGGGCGGGTCCGTGCAGGTCAGGCCATGCCCCCGGCCCCCTGCGGGGCCACGTCACCGGCCTCCCGGGGGAGCGGTACGGCGGGGGGCCCGGCGACCGCGACGCGGTCCCGGCCGTGCTCCTTGGCCTGGTACATCGCCCCGTCGGCGCGGTCGACCAGCTGCCACAGCGCGTCGGTGGTGTCCTCCCCGTCGCCGGGGCGGGTCAGCGCCACCCCGATCGAGACGGTGACCGCCCGCTGCAGCCCCGCCCCGCTGACCGCCACCGCCGTCCGCAGGCGTTCGGCCAGGTGCCGGGCTTCGCTCGGGTCGGCCACCAGGCCGAGCACGACCAGCTCCTCGCCGCCGGTGCGGGCCAGCACGTCGGCCGGCCGGACCGTGGCGCGCAGGGCCCGGGCGACCTCGCACAGGACCGCGTCACCGGCGGCGTGGCCGAAGGCGTCGTTGAGGCGCTTGAAGTGGTCGACGTCGAGCACCAGCGCGGCCACCCGCTGCCCGTCCCGGCGGGCCTGCCGCCAGATGCGCGGGCCCTGCTCGACCAGCGACCGCCGGTTGGCCAGGCCGGTGAGCGGGTCGGTGGAGGACAGCGTGAGGGTGTGCGCCAGCAGCCGCTGCACCCGCCGCCGCAGCACGAAGACGCCCAGCGTGACCAGGTCCAGCACCGCCGCGTTCACCACCACCTGGACGACCAGGCCGGCGGTGTCGGGGTGGCTGCGGCCCAGTGCCAGGGCGCAGGCGACGACCACGAGCACCATCTGCAGGGCCACCATCCGGGGCCCGAGGAACCAGGCGGCGGCGGCGCAGCAGAACAGCAGCATCAGCGGCGAGGCGTAGAGCAGCGGGTCGACCGTCGAGGCGGCGACCACGACGTAGACGCCGTCGCCCACGACGACCAGCGCGGCGGTCGCCGCCGGGCCGACCCGGCGCAGCACCACGAGCACGGCGGCGGACAGCAGCAGCACGCCCATCGTCGCCGCGTACAGCGCCCGGGTGGGCCCGGGCCGCAGCACCCCGTCGATGAACAGGTTCATCGACCCGAGCGCCGCCCCGGTGCCCAGCAGGGCGGCCAGGCAGGCGGCGGTGACCCGGGTGTCCGTCCCGTCGGGGAGCAACCCCGGGACGTCGGCCGAGCACGGCTCGCGGACGGCGGAGGACCGGCGACGTCGGGCGCCCGGCCCCCGCAGACCCCACATGGGCAGCAGGATGCACCACCGGCGGCCCGGGCAGAACCCGTTCGGCCCTGCCCGTTCTCGGAACTCCCCGGTCGCGGCCGGCGACGGTGGGGGAGCGCTGACCTGGGCGTGGGTGCGAGGGTTGGCGCTGGGACGCACACGCGGACGCACACGCTGAGAGGAGCACGACGATGAGCGAGGGCCCCTGGTTCTTCTGCCTCAAGCACCACACCGTCGAGACGCGGGACGGGTGCGCCGAGCGGCACCGCCTCGGCCCCTTCGCCACCCGGGCCGAGGCCGAGCACGCGCTGGAGAAGGTGGCCGAGCGCAACGAGGCCGCGGACGCCGCCGACCGCGCCTGGCAGGAGGGCGACCGCTGAGCGGCCCGGTCGGCCGGGACGCGCCGGCCGGGGCATGATCCTCGGCAGGTGGCGCGCCCAGCGGGGCGGCCCGCGGGGACTGGAGGGGTCGTGACGGACGGACGTGCGGTGGAGGACCTCGTGGTCGGGGTGCTCGGGGGCACCGGGCCGCAGGGCCGCGGGCTGGCGGTGCGGCTGGCCGCCGCCGGGCAGCGGGTGCTGCTCGGGTCCCGCGACGCGCAGCGCGCCGAGGAGGTCGCGGCCGAGGTCGCCACCCGGGCCGGTGCGGCCGCCGGCGGGGTCGAGGTGTCGGTGCGCGGCGGGTCCAACGTCGACGTCGCCGGGGCGGCCGACCTGGTCGTCGTCGCCGTCCCCTACGCCGGTCACGCCGACACCCTCGCCGAGCTGGCCACCCCGCTCGCCGGCAAGGTCGTCGTCGACTGCGTCGTGCCGATGGGCTGGGACGAGCTGGGCGCCTACGTGCTCGACGTCCCGGAGGGCAGCGTCTGCCAGCAGGCCGCGGTGCTGCTGCCGGACAGCTCCGTCGTCGGGGCGTTCCACCACCTGTCCGCCGTGACGCTGGAGGACCTCTCCCAGCCCACCCTGGACGGCGACGTGATGGTCGTCGGCGACACCCGGGAGGCCACCGACGTGGTGCAGGCGCTGGCCGGGCGGCTGCCGGGCATGCGCGGGGTCTACGCCGGCCGGCTGCGCAACGCCCGCCAGGTGGAGGCGCTGACCATCAACCTGGTCTCGGTCAACCGCCGCTACAAGGCCCACGCCGGCGTCCGCATCACCGACGTGTAACGGGGTTGCGGCCGGAGGCCGCTGTCCGATCCGATCGCGGGGCCGGAGGCTCCCGATCCGATCGGACCCAACGGCTCCACGGCGGCCGGGACGGCTCCTGGCCGCGTTGACGTCCGGAGGACGTCAGTCGAAGGAGTGCTCGGGGCCGGGGAAGGTGCCCTCGCGGACGTCGGCGGCGTACTCCTGGGCGGCGCGGAGCAGCTCGCTGCGCAGGTCGGCGTACTTCTTCACGAACTTCGGCACCCGGCCGGCGGTCATCCCGGCCATGTCCGGCCAGACCAGCACCTGGGCATCGCAGTCCGGGCCGGCGCCGATGCCGACGGTGGGGATCGTCAGCTCCTTGGTGACCTGGCCGGCGATCTCCGCGGGCACCATCTCCAGCACGACGGCGAAGGCGCCGGCGTCCTCGACGGCGTGCGCGTCGGCGAGCAGCTGCTCGGCGCCGGCGCCGCGGCCCTGCACCCGGAAGCCGCCGAGGGCGTGCTCGCTCTGCGGGGTGAAGCCGATGTGCGCCATGACCGGGATGCCGGAGGAGACCAGCAGCTCGATCTGCGGCGCCACCCGGACGCCCCCCTCGAGCTTGACCGCCTGCGCCCCGCCCTCCTTCATCAGCCGGACGGCGGTGTCGAAGGCCTGCTGCGGGCCGGACTCGTAGCTGCCGAAGGGCAGGTCGGCGACGATCAGCGAGCGCTTCGTCGACCGGGTGACCGCCTTGGTCAGCAGCAGCATGTCCTCGACGGTCACCGGCACCGTGGAGGTGTGGCCGAGCACGACGTTGCCCGCCGAGTCGCCGACCAGCATCACCGGGGTGCCGGCCTCCTCGAACACCTGGGCGGCGTAGGTGTCGTAGGCGGTGAGCATCGCCCACCGCTCGCCGCGGGCCTTGGCCTGCAGCAGGTGGTGCACGCGCACCCGGGCGGTCGACGTGCCGCCGTAGAGGGGGGACTCGCTCACTGTGCCGCTCCTTCGCGGACGCTGGGCAGGCTCTCCCGCCAGCGGTTGGTGACCGGCAGCCGCCGGTCTCGGCCGAACGCCTTGAGGGAGATCTTGGTGCCCGGGGCCGACTGGCGGCGCTTGAACTCGGCGACGTCCACCAGCCGGAGGACCCGGGCGACGACCTCCGGGTCGTGCCCGCGCTCGAGCAGCTCGGCCATCCCGAGGTCGCGGTCCACGTAGTCGGTGATGACCGCGTCGAGCTCCTCGTAGGAGGGCAGCGAGTCGCTGTCCTGCTGGCCGGGGGCGAGCTCGGCCGACGGCGGCTTGTCGATGGAGTCCTGCGGGATCGGCTCCACCTCGCCGCGCTCCCGGGCGTGCGCGTTGCGCCAGCGGGCCAGGTCCCAGACGAGGGTCTTGAGCACGTCCTTGATCGGCGCGAAGCCACCGGCGGCGTCGCCGTAGAGCGTCGAGTAGCCCACGGCCACCTCGCTCTTGTTGCTGGTGGCCAGCAGCAGGTGGCCGTGCTGGTTGGACAGCCCCATGAGCAGCGTGCCGCGCACCCGGGCCTGGAGGTTCTCCGCGGCGACGCCGGACAGCTCCACCGCCTGCTCGTACGCCTTGACCATCGGGGCGATCGGGACGACCGAGTAGTGCATGCCGAGGCGCTGCGCGGAGTCCGCGGCGTCGGAGAGCGAGTGCTCGCTGGACCACTTCGACGGCAGCCCCACGCCGACCACCCGGTCCGGGCCGAGGGCGTCGACGGCGAGCGCGGCGACCAGCGCCGAGTCGATGCCGCCGGACATGCCGAGCACCACCGACGGCATGCCGTTCTTGTCGATGAAGTCGCGCAGCCCCAGCACCAGCGCCCGCCAGACCTCCTCGCAGTCGCCGAGCGGCTCGGCGACGGTGCCCGGCCGGGGCTCGTAGCCGGCGACGGGCGCGTCGGAGACGACGTGCCGGGTGACGGTCATCGGGCCGATCCGGCCCGCCCGGCGCTCCGGCACGGCCGCGGGGTCGAGGGCCAGGTCGACGGTGAGCAGGTGCTCGACGAACTGCGGGGCGCGGGCGAGCAGCCCGCCGTCCGCGCCGACGACCAGCGAGTCGCCGTCGAAGACCAGCTCGTCCTGCCCGCCGACCTGGTTGCAGTAGACGACCGGGGCGTGCGCCTCCGCGGCGCGGCGCTGCACCAGCGGCAGCCGGCTGTCGTCCTTGGCGCGCTCGTAGGGCGACGCGTTCGGCGACACCACCAGGTCGACCCCGGCCTGGCCGGCGACCCCGCACGGGCCGCCCTCCACCCAGAGGTCCTCGCAGATGGTCAGCGCGACGTCGACGCCGTGCAGCCGCACCACCGGCAGCTCGGTGCCGGGCACGAAGTACCGCGCCTCGTCGAAGACGCCGTAGTTGGGCAGGTGCCGCTTGTAGTAGCGGGCCACCACCACGCCGCCGTGCAGCAGGGCGGCGGCGTTGCGCGGGGCGCCGCGGCGCGGGTTGGCGTCGCCCGGGACGTCGTCGGCGTCCGTCGGCACCCGGTCGACCGGCGCCGGACCGCTGCCCTCGGTGTGCGCCAGGTACCCGACGACGACGGCGGTGTCGCCGAGGCCCTCGGCGGCCAGCCGGGCGGCCAGGTCGACCAGCGCGTGCTCGCTGGCCCGGGCGAAGGACTCGCGCAGCACAAGGTCCTCGGGCGGGTAGCCGGTGAGCGTCATCTCGGGGAAGACGACCAGGTGGGCGGCGTCGTCGGCGGCCCGCCGGGTCCAGCCGACGACGAGGTCCGCGTTGCCCGCCAGGTCGCCCACCCGGGTGTCGACCTGGGCGAGCGCGACGCGCAGCTGTACCGGTGCAGTCACAGGTCACAGTCTGGTCGCCGACCGCCTCCGATGACCATCGGGGGCTCCCGCGGCCGCCATGGGGGATGTCACACTCCCCGTCCCTCCCGCCGATACGGGGGTTGTCGTTCCTCCTCCCAGTTCGGGGTCCCCGCCATGACCGGCTCCCGGTCCGCCCGCACCACCGCCGCGCTGGCGGCCCTGCTCGTCCTGGCGCTGCCGGCCTGCTCCGCCGCCGAGGCCGGCACCGGCGTCACGCGCGCCGCTGCGCCCAGCACCCCGGCCGAGCAGCCGGCGCCGGTCGAGCCCGCGGTGATCAGCACCGACCCGCCGCTGGACTCCGTGGACGTCGCCCCGGTGACCCCGCTGCACGTCAACGCCGGCCACGGCACGCTCACCGCGGTGACCGTCACCGACCAGGACGGCGTGCCCCTCCCCGGCGCGCTGGACGCCGGGTCGGCGACCTGGACCGCCTCGGCCGAGCTCGCCTACGGCGCCACGTACTCGGTCGCGGCGACCGCGGTCGCCGCCGACGGCAGCCCGACGCAGGTCGGCGGCACCATCGCCACCGTGCGCCCCCGCACGCTCACCCTGGCCTCGGTCTTCCCCAGCGCCGACACCGGCACGGTCGGCGTCGGCCAGCCGATCTCGGTCACCTTCGACGAGGACGTCACCGACCGGGCCGCCGTCGAGCGCCGGCTGCACGTCACCACCACCCCGCCGGTCGCCGGCGCCTGGTCGTGGCTGTCCGACCGCACCGTGCACTACCGCCCGGAGCAGTACTGGCCGGCGCACACCCACGTCGCGGTGGACGTCGACGTGTACGGCGTGGACGTCGGTGCCGGGGTCCGCGGCCAGCGCAGCGAGCACGTGGAGTTCGACGTCGGCGCGAAGAAGGTCGCCGTGGTCGACGCCACCGAGCGGGTGCTGCGACTGTTCGTCGACGACCAGCTGGTCAAGGAGATGCCGACCTCGCTGGGCAAGAGCGCCAGCCCCACGCCCACCGGCACCTACGTCGTCATGCAGCAGTCCCGCGACTACACGATGCGCTCGGCGAGCTACGGCGTCCCGCTGGACGCCCCCGGCGGCTACGAGACCCCGGTCGAGTACGCGTCGCGGCTGTCCAACTCGGGGATCTTCGTGCACGCCGCCCCCTGGTCGGTGGGCGACCAGGGACGGCGCAACGTCTCCCACGGCTGCCTGAACGTCTCCACCGCGAACGCCGGCTGGTTCTACGACAACTTCGGCCGCGGCGACGTGGTCGAGGTGGCCAACGCCGGGCCCCGGCTCGAGGTCTGGGACGGCTTCGGCGACTGGAACACCGACTGGGCCTCGTGGCAGGCCGGCTCGGCGCTGGCCGCCGGCTGACCGACCCGGGCGACACACCCCGGGGGGCCTGGTGCGGCGGGGCACCCCGAGGAGGCAGGCTGGGGGTGCCGTAACACCCCCGACACGCCCGGAGACGACGATGCCCAGCATGGACCGTCAGCAGGAGTTCGTCCTGCGCACCCTGGAGGAGCGCGACATCCGCTTCGTGCGGCTGTGGTTCACCGACGTCTCGGGCTACCTGAAGGCGGTCGCGGTCGCCCCGGCCGAGATCGAGGCGGCCTTCGCCGAGGGCATCGGCTTCGACGGCTCGGCGATCGAGGGCTTCGCCCGGGTCTACGAGTCCGACATGCTGGCGAAGCCCGACCCGGGCACCTTCCAGGTGATGCCGGCGACGAAGGGCCAGCCCAGCGACACGGCGCGGATGTTCTGCGACATCACGCTGCCCGACGGCTCGCCGGCCTGGGCCGACCCGCGGCACGTGCTGCGCCGGACGCTGGCCAAGGCCGCCGACATGGGCTTCACCTTCTACACCCACCCCGAGGTCGAGTTCTTCCTGCTCAAGGACCTGCCCGCCGACGGCAGCCCGCCCGAGCCCGCGGACGTCGGCGGCTACTTCGACCTGTCCACGCACAACGTGGCGCACGACTTCCGGCGGGAGGCGGTCTTCGCGCTGGAGGCCATGGGCATCTCGGTGGAGTTCAGCCACCACGAGGTCGCGCCCGGCCAGCAGGAGATCGACCTGCGCTACGCCGACGCGCTGTCGATGGCCGACAACATCATGACGCTGCGGCACGTCGTCCGGGAGGTCGCGCTGGCCCAGGGGGTGCACGCCACCTTCATGCCCAAGCCGTTCACCGAGCTGGCCGGTTCGGCGATGCACACCCACCTGTCGCTGTTCGAGGGCGACCGCAACGCCTTCCACGACGCGTCGGACCCGATGCGGCTGTCCACCACGGCCAAGCAGTTCATCGCCGGCCTGCTGGTGCACGCCCGGGAGATGACCGCGGTCACCAACCAGACGGTCAACTCCTACCGGCGGCTGCTGGCCGGCACCGAGGCCCCGACCGCGGCGACCTGGGGCCGGGCCAACCGGTCGGCGCTGGTGCGGCTGCCCTCCTACAAGCCGAACAAGGGCAACTCGGCGCGGGTCGAGGTGCGCTCGCCGGACTCGGCGTGCAACCCGTACCTGACCTTCGCGGTGCTGCTGGCCGCCGGGCTGCGGGGGATCGAGAAGGGCTACGAGCTCCCGCCCGAGGCCGAGGACGACGTCTGGTCGCTCACCGACACCGAGCGGCGGGCCGCCGGCTACCAGGACCTGCCGGTCTCCCTCGGCGAGGCGCTGACGGCGATGGAGAGCAGCGAGCTGGTCGCCGAGACCCTGGGCGAGCACGTGTTCGACTTCTTCCTGCGCAACAAGCGCGAGGAGTTCGGCACCTACCGCCAGCAGGTCACCCCCTTCGAGCTGCGCCGCTACCTCCCCGGCCTGTAACGGCGAAGATGGCCATCTCCGCCCTTCCCGGAGGGGCGGAGATGGCCATCTCTGCGGGAGGGGTCCGGGGAACTAGCCTCTGCTGCGTGACCCGCCTGCTCGTCGTCGTGCCGTCCGACACCGATCCGCCGACCCGGCTCGGGCAGTGGCTGCGCGACGCCGGGCTGGAGCTCGACGAGCGGCGGCTGTCCGCCGGCGACCCGCTGCCGGAGGACCTCACCGGGCACCACGGGGTGCTGGTGCTCGGCGGCCCGCAGTCCTCGCTGGACGACGACACGGTCTCCCCGGAGCTCGTCGGCGTCCGGCACCTGCTGGGCCAGGCGGTCGCCGCCGACGTGCCGACGCTGGCGATCTGCCTCGGCGCGCAGCTGCTGGCCCAGGTCGGCGGGGGCAGCACCCGGGCGGGGGAGGACGGCCCCGAGGTGGGGGCGACGCTGGTGGCCAAGCGCGACGCCGCCGACGCCGACCCGCTGTTCGGGCCGCTGCCGCTGTCGCCCGACGTCCTGCAGTGGCACCACGACGAGGTCGACCGGCTGCCGCCGGGGGCGACGCTGCTGGCGAGCAACCCCCGCTACCCGCACCAGGCCTTCCGGGTGGGTCGGCAGGTGTACGGCCTGCAGTTCCACATCGAGCCCGACGAGGCGCTGATCCGGCGGTGGGCGGAGAGCGACCCGGTCGGCGTCGGGGCCAGCGGCACGGACGTCGACACGATCTGCGCACGGGCGGCCGCCGTCCAGCCCGACCTCGCCGAGGTGTGGGCGCCGTTCGCCGCCCGGTTCGCCGACCTGGTCCGCGCGCGGGCGCGCAGCGGGCAGCCGGCGTCCGGGGCCTGACGGTGGCGCTCGCCCCCACCGGCCCGGCTGCCGACGACGAGCTCCCGCGCCGGGCGGTCGTCCGGCTGGTCCGGTTCGGCTTCCAGGACGGCGCCCGCGCCGCCCGGCTGCTGAGCGACCCGACCCTGGGCCTGTGGGACCTGGAGCGCAACGAGCCGGCCGACCCCGAGGCCGCCCCGGTGGTCTCCGCGCTGGCCCGGGCCGGCGACCCGGACCTGGCGCTGCGCTCGCTGACCCGGCTGGTCGAGGCGCTGGACGCCGCCGACCCCGACGGGGAGCTGGCCGCGGGGCTGCTCGCCCGGCTGCGCGGCTCGGCGACCGTGCGGTCGCGGCTGCTGGCGGTGCTGGGCGCCTCGTCCGGGCTCGCCGACCACCTCGCCGCCCAGCCGGCCGACTGGGTCGTGCTGGACACCGAGGACCGCACCGCCCGCCCCTCGCCGCAGGAGCTCGAGGAGCAGATGCTCTTCGCGGTCGGCGCGGACCCCGGTGACCCGCCGTGGGGCGTGCGGCTGGGCACCGCGGCGCCGGACGCCTCCGCCGGCCGGGTCCGCGACCTCAAGCACGCCTACCTGCGCGCCGTGCTCTCGCTGGCCGGCCGGGACCTCGGCGACGGGCTGCCCGCCGACGAGGTCGCCGCCGAGCTGGCCGACATCGCCGGCGCGGTGCTCACCGCCGGGCTGGCGCTGGCCGTCGCCGAGCAGCCGGCCGACGCCGTGCCGTGCCGGCTGGCGGTCATCGCGCTGGGCAAGACCGGCGGGCGCGAGCTGAACTACGTCAGCGACGTCGACGTCGTCTTCGTCGCCGAGCCCGTCGACGCCGACGGCGACGACTCGGCGGCCCTGGGCAGCGCGACCCGGGTGGCCGGCGCGCTGATGCGGATCTGCCAGCAGGCGGCCTGGGAGGTCGACGCGGCGCTGCGGCCGGAGGGCAAGGCCGGCGTGCTGGTGCGCACCGTCGCCGGCATGCGCGCCTACTACGACCAGTGGGCGAGCACCTGGGAGTTCCAGGCGCTGCTGAAGATGCGCCCGGTGGCCGGCGACCCGGCGCTCGGGCGGGAGTACGTCGAGGCGCTGTGGCCGCTGGTGTGGCGGGCCGGCGACCGGCCCGGCTTCGTCGCCGAGATCCAGGCGATGCGCCGCCGGGTGGAGGCCAACATCCCCGCCGCGCAGGCCGACCGGGAGCTCAAGCTGGGCCGCGGCGGGCTGCGCGACGTGGAGTTCAGCGTCCAGCTGCTGCAGCTGGTGCACGGCCGCGCCGACGTCTCGCTGCGGGTCGGCGGCACCATCCCGGCGCTCACCGTGCTCGGGGCGAGCGGCTACATCAGCCGGGACGACGCCAACACCCTGGTCGCCTCCTACCGCTTCCTGCGCACCGTCGAGCACCGGCTGCAGCTGCTCCGGCTGCGGCGGACGCACCTGCTGCCGGTCGACGACGACCAGCTGCGCTGGCTGGCCCGCTCGCTGGGCTACAAGCCCGACTCCCGCGGCGACTCCGTGGTCGTGCTCAAGGCCGAGCTGGCGCTGCACACCCGGGTGGTGCGCCGGCTGCACGAGAAGCTGTTCTACGCACCGCTGCTGTCCTCGGTGGCACGGGTGCCCGGTGAGCAGCTGGCGCTGGGCCCCAAGGCGGCCGGGGCGTGGCTGCGGGCGCTGGGCTTCGCCGACCCGGAGGGCGCGCTGCGGCACATGACGGCGCTGACCGGCGGGCTGAGCCGGTCCGCCTCCATGCAGCGCTACCTGCTGCCGGTGCTGCTGCAGACCTTCGCCTCCTGCGCCGACCCCGACGCCGGCCTGCTGGCCTACCGCCGGGTCAGCGAGGCGCTGGGCAACGACCAGTGGTTCCTCCGGCTGCTGCGCGACGAGGGACAGGCCGCCGAGCGGCTCGCGGTGCTGCTGGGCTCCAGCCAGTACGTCGCCGGGCTGCTCACCCGCACGCCCGAGGCGATGCGGATCCTCGCCGATGACGCGCAGCTCGAGCCGCGCACCGCCGAGGCGCTCACCTCGGCGTGGCGGCAGGCCGTCGCCCGGGCCGGGGACGCCACGGCCGGCGTGCAGGTGCTGCGGTCGCTGCGCCGGCAGGAGCTGCTCCGGATCGCCTGCGCCGACCTGCTCGGCCGGCTCGACGTGCTGCAGGTGGGCCAGGCGCTGCACGCCGTCGCCGTCGCCACCCTCCGCGCCGGGCTCGACGCGGCGGTGCGCAGCTGGGCGGCCGACACCGGCAACGACGCCGCCGACGTGCCGGTGGACCTCGCGGTGATCGGGATGGGGCGCCTCGGCGGCGCCGAGCTCGGCTACGGCTCGGACGCCGACGTGCTGTTCGTCCACCGGGTGCGGCCGGGCGCGGACGAGTCCAAGGCCGCCTCGGTCGCCAACGCGGTCGCGCACGCGCTGCGCCGGCTGCTCGGTGCCCCCGCGCCGGACCCCGCCTTCGAGGTGGACGCCGACCTGCGCCCGGAGGGGCGGCAGGGGGCGCTGTCCCGCAGCCTCTCCGCCTTCGCCGAGTACTACCAGCGCTGGGTGTCCACCTGGGAGGTGCAGGCGCTGCTGCGGGCCGAGCCGGTCGCCGGCGACGAGGACCTGGGCCGCGAGTTCGTCGCGCTCGTCGACCCGCTGCGCTACCCGGGCGCCGGGCTGAGCTCGGAGCAGGTCGCCGAGATCCGCCGGATCAAGGCCCGGGTGGACAAGGAGCGGCTGCCCCGCGGCGCGGACCCCGCGACCCACACGAAGCTGGGCCGCGGCGGGCTGGCCGACGTCGAGTGGACCGTGCAGCTGCTGCAGCTCGAGCACGCCGCCGGCCACCCCGGGCTGCGGGTGACCTCGACGGTGGCCGCGCTGCACGCCCTGCGCCGGGCCGGCCTGCTGGACGACGGGCAGGCCGACGCGCTGCTGGCCGCCTGGGAGCTGGCCAGCCGGGCGCGCAACGCGGTGTTCCTGGTCCGCGGCCGCCCCGGCGACCAGCTGCCCCGGCAGGGCCTGGAGCTGCACGGCGTCGCCCGGGCCTGCGGTTACGGCGCCGACGTCGACCCCGGGCAGTTCCTCGACGACTACCGGCGCGTCACCCGGCACGCCCGTTCGGTCGTCGAGCACGTCTTCTACGGTCGCGACGAGGAGGGCTGAGCCGTGTACGTCCCCGCGCACTTCGCCGCCCCGGACGACGCCGTCGCGCAGCTGCTGGCCGCGCCCGGCGCCGTCGAGCTGGTCAGCAGCACGGCGGCCGGCCTCACCGCGACGACGATGCCGGTGCTGCACGACCCGGTGGCGGGCACGCTGACCGGCCACCTCGCGCGGAACAACCCGCAGTGGCAGGACACCCAGGGCGACGTCCTGGTGATCGTCCGCGGCCCGGACGCCTACGTGTCGCCGTCCTGGTACGCCACCAAGGCCGAGCACGGCCGGGTGGTGCCCACCTGGGACTACGTCGTGGCGCACGTGCACGGTGCGCTGGTGGTGCACGAGGACCCCGACTGGCTGGCCGCGCACGTGACCCGGCTGACCGCGGCGCACGAGGGCCACCGCGCCGAGCCCTGGGCGGTGACCGACGCGCCGGCCCGGTTCGTCGCCGGGCAGCTGCGCGCGATCGTCGGGGTGGAGGTGCGGATCAGCCGGGTCGAGGCGAAGTGGAAGCTGTCGCAGAACCGCCCGGCGGCCGACGTCGACGGTGTGGTCGCCGGGCTGCGGGCCGACGGGGAGCACGCCACCGCGGCGGCCGTGCAGGCCGTCCGGCCGGGGGAGCGCGGTTGAGCGCGGGCGTCACCGGGCACCGGGACCCGGTGCCCGACACCACCCCGGCCCAGCTCCCGGCCGCCGACGACGTGACCGACGAGACGGTGCGCGACCTGCCGCCGGCCGGCGAGCCGACCGCCACCATCACCCCCTACCGCGACGGCCCGCTGATCGTCCGCGG
Source organism: Modestobacter versicolor (assembly GCF_041028285.1). Taxonomy (GTDB): domain Bacteria; phylum Actinomycetota; class Actinomycetes; order Mycobacteriales; family Geodermatophilaceae; genus Modestobacter; species Modestobacter versicolor_A. The sequence continues at coordinate 867,790 of NZ_JABGDB010000001.1, forward strand.
CGACTTCACCCTGCTCGACACCGAGGGCAACGAGATCGACCCCGGCCGCCGCACCGTGGCGCTGTGCCGCTGCGGGAAGTCGGGCATCAAGCCGTTCTGCGACGGCACCCACAAGCGCTCGGGCTTCCACGCCCCCAGCGCCCCCTCGCGGCCCCGCCCGGCCGCCCAGCTGTTCGGCGACGCCGCCCGCGACGACATCCGCGACGACACCCGCGACGACCGGGCCTGACCCGGCTGGCCGGGCGCGGGTCACCGGTCGTTCGCCGTCCGGACACCTGCTGCTGGCCGGGCGACCGCAGGGTGGTCGGGACCCCGTCCCCACCACCCGAGGTGATCCGTGCCCCGTCGTCCGCTCCGTCCCCTGACCGCCGTGCTCTCGCTGGGCGCGCTCGCCGTGGTCGCCACCGCCGGCCCGGCCGCCGCCCGGCCGCCGGCGCCCGTCCTCCAGCCGCTGGCGACGTTCGCGGTCGACGGCGAGGTGGCCGAGATCCTCAGCGCGACGCCGGACGGGAAGACAGTCGTCTACACCGACTCCGAGCTCGGCCGCATCGGCCTGGTCGACCTCCGCACCCCGTCGGCCCCGCGCCAGGTGGGCACCGTGGACGTCGGCGGCTCCCCGACGTCGGTCGCGGTCACCGACTCGGGCAGGTACGCGCTCGTCGCCGTCGACACCACCACCGACCTGACGGCGCCCTCGGGCCACCTGGCCGTCGTCGACCTCGCCGGGCGGGTCGTGGTGCGCACCCTCGACCTCGGCGGGCAGCCCGACTCGATCGACATCGGCCCCAGCGGGGCGTTCGCGGCGATCGCCGTGGAGGACCAGCGCGACGAGGAGCTCGTCGTCGACGGCGTCCCGGGCGGGCTGCCGCAGCTGCCCGCCGGCTTCCTGTCGGTGGTCGACCTGCGCGACGCCGTGCCGGCCTGGACCGCGGACCGGGTCGAGCTCACCGGGCTGCCGGGCGCCGCCTTCGCAGCGGACCCCGAGCCCGAGTTCGTCGACGTCAACCGGGCCGACGTCGCGGCCGTGACGCTGCAGGAGAACAACGCCGTCGCCCTGGTCGACCTGGCCCGCCGCCAGGTGGTGGGCTCGTTCTCGGCCGGCACGGTCACCCGCACCGACGCCGACACCGCCGACGACGGCGCCACCGCGTTCGACGACCCGCTGGTCGCCCCCCGCGAGCCGGACGCCGTGCAGTGGACGCGCGACGGCAACCTGGTCACCGCCGACGAGGGCGACCTCGCGGCCGAGCCCAGCGGCGGACGCGGCTGGACGGTGTTCCGCACCGACGGCAGCGTGCTGTGGTCCAGCGGTGGGTCCGCCGAGCAGGCCCTCGCCGCCGCGGGGCGGTACCCGGACGGCCGCAGCGACGACAAGGGCGCGGAGTTCGAGGGTGCCGAGGTCGCCCGGTCCAAGGGCGCCGACCTCGCGTTCATCGGCTCCGAGCGGGGTGACGCGGTGCTGGTCTACGACCTCGGCCGGGAGTCCGCCCCGCAGCTGCTGCAGGTGCTGGCGGTCGGCGACGCCCCCGAGGGCCTGCTCGCCCTGGAGAACCGGAAGCTGTTCCTGACCAGCAACGAGGACGACGGCACCCTGTCGGTCTTCGGTCTCCGCTGACGGCCACGCGCCCCGCCCACCCGGCCGAGCCGGGTGGGCGGGGTCTCGCTCAGGCGGCGAGCGCGGGCTGGGAGCGCAGGGCCGACCGGCCAGCCTCCCAGGCGCCGAGCAGGTGCACGGCGGTCAGCCCGTCCATCACCAGCGAGCACTGGGCGCCGAACAGCACGTCGGCGGCCAGCGCCGGGTCCTCGGCGACCAGCGAGCCGCACATGTCCACGGCCGCGATCTGCTCGTGCACGGCGTCGGCCTCCACGTGCTCGTCGTAGAAGACGGTCGTGCTCTCGTCGAAGCCCAGCCGGCGCAGCCCCGCGGAGTAGCGGCGGCTGGGCTCCGACGAGGTCATCTCCACCGCGGCCAGGTGCCCGAGGCAGGCCCCGCGCAGGGCACGGTGCAGGCCGAACAGCGACATGGTGTTGACCGAGCTGAACGCGACCGCGGGGGCGTCGTCCCACAGGGCGCCGTAGCCGGTGTCCAGGCCGAGGTCGCGCATCATGCCGGCGAACAGCTGGCTGTGCATGCGCTCGGCGGAGCCGCCGCCGTACTCGTCGGCCTGGATCTCCACCATGGCGGCCTTCGCCCGGCCGGACAGCCGCGGGATGGCGAACGTGTGCGGGTCGCCCTCCTTGAGGTGGTAGACCGACCGCAGCGCGAGGTACTCGCGCCACTGCCCGACGGTGCCCTGCCGGGCCAGGTACCGGGACAGCGACGGGCCGTCGTCGGCGGCGATCACCGCGGCCAGCTGCTGGTCGACCGGCTCGTCGGTGACCGGCCACGTGCCGGCCAGCTCGCGGAGCGCGGCCAGGTGCCGTTCCTCGAGCCGGGCCCGCAGCCGCAGGAGCTCGGGGTCCCACTCCCAGGTGTCGCCGACGCCGTCGAAGCCGCGGTAGTGCAGCTCGTAGCAGATCGCCAGGGACAGCTGGAGGTCGTCGTCGGTGAGCGGGTCGGCGACGGCGGCGAGCAGCTCGTCGGCCGCGGCCGTGGTGGCCGGGCTGATCGCGCGTCCGTCGAGCAGGTCGGTGCGCAGTCCGGCGCTGAGGGGGCCCCGTGGCTTGGGAAGCTGCATGGTCGCGATCATGCCCAGCTGCGCGCCGTCCGGAACCTCCTCGGCCCGGTGACCTGTTGCGCACAGCAGGACGGCCCGCCACCCGGTGGGTGGCGGGCCGTCAGGGTCCCTCGTCAGGGGCGGCGCTCGAAGGCCGAGGCCATCCTGGCCTGCTCCTCCAGCACCTCGCCGATCCGGGCCTGGACGACGTCGAGCTGGCCGATGATCTCCCCGGTGGTGTGGATGCCCGAGGCGACCGCCTTGCTGCTGGCCTGGATGCCGGCGATCTGGTTCGACACCCGCTGGGTGGCGTTGGCGGTCTCCCGGGCCAGGTCCTTGACCTCGCTGGCCACCACCGCGAAGCCCTTGCCCAGCTCACCGGCGCGGGCGGCCTCGATGGTGGCGTTGAGCGCGAGCAGGTTGGTCTGGTCGGCGATGCCGGAGATGATCCGGATGACCTCGCCGACGGCGGCGGAGGCCTCGTCGAGCGCCTCGACCTCGCTGGTCATCGTCGACGCCTGGCTGACCGCGCTCTCCGCGACCCGACCGGCGTCGCCGGCGGCCTCGCGCAGCCGGGCGACGGTGTCCAGCAGCTCCAGGGCGTTCTCGGCCGACTCCTCGGTGCGGCGCAGCACGTCGAGCCGCTGGGAGACCAGCTGCTGCACGTTGCGCAGCGCCGAGGCGCGGGACTCCGACAGCTCGATGGTCTGGGTGACGAAGAAGTCCATCGTGCCGACGACCCGGCCGCCGACGATGAGCGGGAAGCAGACGCCGGACTTCACGCCCGCGCGCTGGGCGGCAGGTGCCCGCACGCAGTCGGTCATCTCGCCGATGTCCCGGACGAAGAACAGGTCGCGGTTGCGCCAGGCCCGTCCGGAGACGCCGACGCCCTCGGCGAAGCTGGCGTTCAGCGTCACCTTGCGGAACTCGTCGCCGGCCGAGCCGGACTCCTGCTGGAAGCGCAGCACGTTCGCCTGCTCGTCCAGGGCCCAGTACGACCCGTATACCCAGCCGAAGGCCTCCCGCACGGTGTCCAGCGCGATCCGCAGCGCCGACTGCTGGTCGCTGGCGGCACCCAGCTCGGCGACCACGGTGGTGACGGCGACCCGGTCGTCGAGGTTCTCCTGCAGCGCCGTGCGGGCCAGCGCGGCCCGGCGGGCGTGGCTGAGCAGCCGGCCGAGGGAGTCCCACTTGCCCTTGCGGGCGCCGACGAAGGGCAGCTCGCCGGCGGAGTAGTACTCGTAGAGCGCGGCGACCTTGCCGTCCTCGACCATCGGCAGCAGGCAGCCGCCGGTCGCCCCCGCGGACAGCGCACCGCCCCAGCGCAGGCAGGCCCGGGGGTCGGACGAGGCGTCGAGCACCAGCGTCTTGCGGGTGCGGACGGCCTCCCCGCCGAAGCCGTCGCTGGGGGTGATCCGGGCGACGTGCCCGCTGGACCCGGAGGTGATGGCGGCGGCCAGCGGGCCGAACTCGGCGCGGCGGTGGAAGGCGCCGTCCTCGGCGGGGAGCCACACCGCGCCGTAGCCGATGCCCAGCTCGCCGACCAGCACCTCGGTGATCAGGCCGTGACCCTGCTCGTCGCTGAGGATGCCGCGGTCGAGCCGGTCGATGACGGCCTCGACCGCCTCGACGTCCCGGGGCATCTGATCGGTGGGCGTCGCGTTCGACGCCGGGCTGGCTGTGCGCCGCCTCATGCCTGTCCTCCATCGCCGGGACCCTGCTCACCGGGCGGGACGTCCCCTCCGGTGCCGGGGCCGCCGTCCCCGGCCGCCCTGGTCCCTGCTTGTCATCGGCAGTGGGCGGGCCGAGTTGACCTGTGCGATCGGGTCGTGTGCAACCTTTCCCCGGGGCGTCGTCCGGGGCGCACCGCCGTGGTCCGGGACGGCGCGCGAGTGTCCCCGGGTCCGTAGGGTCGCCCCGGTGACGTGGCGGCGGGCTGTCTTCGCGCTGTTCGCGGTGGCCGCCGGAACGAACGTGCCGACCCCGTTGCTGCTGGTCTACCAGGAACGGCTGGACCTCTCCGCCGAGGCGCTGACCGCGCTCTTCGGCTGCTACGCCGCGGGCCTGGTGCCGGCGCTGCTGCTGGCCGGCCCGCTGTCGGACCGGCTCGGCCGGCGCCGGGTGGCGCTGCCCGGGATGCTGCTGGCGGTCCTCGCGTCGCTGGCCTTCGCGCTGGCCGGCGGGTCGGTCGGGCTGCTGTTCACCGCCCGCTTCCTGCAGGGGGTGGTCAGCGGGATCGTGTTCAGCGTCGGCAGCGCCTGGGTCGGCGAGCTGTCGCTGGCCTCCGGTGAGGGGGCGGGGGGACGGCGGGCGGCCTTCGCCATGACGGCGGGCTTCTCGCTGGGGCCGCTGGTCAGCGGGTTCCTCGGCGAGTACGCCCCGGCGCCGACCGTGCTGCCCTACCTGCTGCACGCCGTGCTGGGCGTCGCCGGCCTGGCGCTGGCCACCCGGCTGCCGGAGACCGTCGACGTGCGCCCGGCCGGCAGTCCCGACGGCGCCGTCCCGGTGGCGGTGCCGCTGGTCCGGCCCGGGGACGGCGCGACCGTGCTGACCGTGCTGGCCCCGGTGGCCGTCTGCGTCTACGCCTTCCCGACCGCGGTGGTCTCGGCGGTGCCGCTGCTGGTCGACCTGCCCGGCCCGGCGGTCGCGGTCACCGGGGTGGTCGCCGGCGCCACGCTGGGCGCCGGGACGCTGGTCGCCGGGCTGCAGCGCCGGCTGGGCCCGTGGACCGCGGTGCTGGGCGCCGCCCTCGGCGCGGCCGGCTTCGCCGCGGCCACCGCGTTCGCGGTGACCGAGGCGCTGCCGTGGCTGGTGGCGGCCTCGCCGCTGCTGGGCGCCGGCGGCGGCCTCTGCCTGGCCGCCGGGTTGACGCTGAGCGCGCGGCTCGCGGCGCCGTCCCGCCGCGGCGCGCTGGCCTCCCTGTTCCTGGCCTGCGCCTACCTCGGCTTCGCCGCGCCCTTCCTGATCGCCACCGCGGCCGCGGCGACGTCGGCCGCCGTGCCGCTCACCGTGGCCGGGGTGCTCAGCGGCCTGCTGGCCCTCCGGCTCGTCCCCGCCGTCCGGCGCAGCCAGCTGTGACACGCGACGGCGCCCCCTCCCCGAGGGGAGGAGGCGCCGTCGGTGGCCCCCTCGCAGGGACCCGCCGTGAGCTCGCGAGTGGTGGGGGGCGAGGGGTCCTTCGTCAGCCGGCGATCGCCGCGGCGAACTCGCCCTCGAAGGCCTCCTCGAGCACCGTCGCGCCGCCGGGGACGTCGGCCGGCTGGAGGATGAAGCTCTCCAGGCTCGGCGAGGCGCCGGCCTCGAAGCCCCGGATCGGCACGACGACGTCGTTGGTGTCGACGTCCTCGAGGCCGGTGAAGGCGTCGAGCACGCCCTGCCGGGTCAGGTCACCGTTCTCGCAGGCCGAGTCGAGCACCTGCTTCATGATCTCGCTCATGCCCACGCCGACCAGCACGCCGAGGCTGGGCGTGGCGTCGGGGTAGGCGGTCTGGTACTGCTCCAGCAGCTCCGGGTGCGCGTCGAACGCGGAGACCGGCGAGGCCACGTACAGGTCGGCCTTGATCTTCGCCGCGGACGGCCCGGCGAGCAGGCCGGGGGCGAAGACCGGGTTGCTGCCCAGGATCGGGACGTCCAGGCCCTGGGCCTCCATCGCGACCGCCGCGGACGCCAGCTGGGTGGGCGCCACGGTGAGGGCGACCAGGTCGACCCCGGCGGCCTGGAACTGGGTGATCTGCGAGCTCATGTCCTGGTCGGTGGACTTGATCTGCGCCTCGACGACCTCCAGGCCGCGCTCCTCGGCGACGGCCTGGGTGCCGGCCAGGCCGTTGGCGCCGTACTCGCCCTCGAAGTAGATGTGGCCGACGGTGTCGCCCTCGGCCAGCAGCCCCTCGCGGAACATGTAGTCGTAGCCGTTGGCGATCTCCACCGCGTAGGTCGCCCCCACCACCCCGGTGCCGGGGATCTCGGTCAGGGTCTGCGCCCAGGCCGACGGGAAGTTGACGATCTGGTCGGCCTCGTACTCCGGTGCCAGCGCGGTGTTGATCGGCGACCCGATCGTCTGCTGCATCGCCAGGATGCCGTCCTTCATGCCGCTGTAGAGCTGCACGCCCTGCTGCGGCACGTAGCCGGTGTCCTGGACGTCGAGCTCCACGTCGTAGGTGTCGCAGACCTGGTTCTCCTCCCAGAACATCTGGTTGGCGTTGGTGATGTCCTTGCCGAGGGCGGCGAAGACGCCGGTCAGGTCGGTGAGCACGCCCAGGGTGATGGTGGTGCCCTCGACCCCGACGTCGGTGGCGACCTCCCCGGCGTCCCCGCCGGCGGCGGCGCCGCCGCCGGAGTCCTCGGCCTTGTTGCTGCAGCCGGTGGCGGCGGTGACGACGACCGCCGCCAGGACGGCGGCGCTGCCGGTTCGCTTGAGCTTCATGAGGTGCTCCCTTGTGCCGGTGGATCAGAGGGGTCAGCGGTGGTCGAGGAGGACGGGGGAGGAGGGGTGGTGGGCGCGGGCCGGCCTCCGCCGGGGTCCCGGCCGCGCCGGCGGAACCGTTGGCCCAGCCCGGCCAACCCGGCGGGCTGGAAGAGGATGACGAGCACGATCGCCGCGCCGTAGAGGAAGCGCGCCGCCTCACCGGCGGCCAGCCCGCCCTCGCCGACGCCGCTGACGAAGGGCACCGCGTCGGCGTAGCGCTGGAACACCAGCGGCAGCGCGCTGACGAACAGCGCGCCGAGCGCCGCGCCGCCGACCGACCCGAGCCCGCCCAGCACGATCATCGCCAGGTACTGGATGGAGACCTCCAGCCCGAAGGACTCCGGCGCGACGCTGCCGATGGACAGCGCGTACATCACCCCGGACAGCCCGGCGTACATCGAGCTGACCAGGAAGACCCGGCCCTTGTAGCGCTGCACGTTGACGCCCATCACCGACGCGGCGACCTCGCTGTCCCGCAGCGTCTGCAGCGCCCGCCCGGGGCGGCTGCGCAGCAGGTTGCGGGCGAACCAGTAGGCGGCCGCGGCGAGCGCGAGCCCCAGGTACCAGAGCCGCTCGGCCTCGCGGAACTCGACGCCGGCGATGAACAGCAGCGGGTCGCGGTTGGCGAAGGTGAACCCGAACAGCGAGAAGTCCGGCGCCGACCGCCCGTTGAAGCCGCCGGTCACCGACGTCCAGGAGTTGAGGACGTGCTGGCCGATGAACACCAGGCTGAGCGAGGCGACGCCGAGGTAGATGCCGCGCAGCCGCGCGGCGATCGGGCTGAACAGCAGCCCGGCCAGCCCGGCGAGCAGCACGCCCACGACCATGCCGACGATCGGCGGCAGGCCCAGGCCGGACAGCTGCGCGACCCCGATGCCGCCGGACTCGCCGGACACGAACACGTAGCTGATCGCCCCCACCGCGAGGAAGAACGCGTGCGCCAGCGACAGCTGGCCGGTGGTGCCGACCAGCAGGTTCAGCCCGATGGCCCCCACGACCGCGCCGAACACCGCGAACCCGGTGCGCAGCCAGAACTCCTCCACGTAGAAGGGCACCAGCAGCAGCACCACCAGGACGGCGACCGCCAGCAGCGGCCGGAGCCACGACCGGCGCGGCCGGGCCGCCGGGGTGGTCCCGGCCCGGCTCGACCCGCGGGCCGGCCGGGTGGCGGTCGCCTCAGACACGGGTCAGCTCCTTGGTGCCGAACAGGCCGGAGGGCCGCACCAGCAGGACCGCGATCATCACCACGTAGGGGACGACGTCGCCGAAGCCGCGGCCCAGGAACAGCAGCTGGTCCTGGTAGCCGGCGGCGAAGGACTCCGCCAGGCCGATGAGCAGCCCGCCCACCAGCGCACCGCCGGTGGAGTCCAGGCCGCCGAGGATCGCCGCCGGGAACGCGCGCAGCGCCACCGTGTAGGCCGCGGCGCTCACCCCCGGCGTCGGGGCGCCGACCAGGAACAGCGCCGCGACCGCGGCCAGCACGCCGGCGACGATCCAGGCCAGCGCGGAGACCCGGCCGAGCCGGATGCCCATCAGCGCCGCGGTCTCGCCGTCCTCGGCGGAGGCGCGCATCGCCACGCCCCAGCTGGAGTACTTGAACGCCAGGAAGAAGGCGATGATCAGCAGCCCGGCGACCCCGGTGGCGATCAGCCGGTTCTGGCTGATCCCGACGTCCCCGAGGCGCACGGAGCCGCTGCCCCACGGGTGCGGGACGTTGAGGATGTCCGAGCCGATCCGCCGGATGAGCTCGGTCAGCAGGATGATGTCGATCCCGATGGTGACGATCGCCAGGCTGATCACCGGCGCGCCCCGCAGCCGGTTGATGACCAGCCGCTCGATCACGAACGCGGCCAGCGCGGTGATCAGGATGCCGACCAGGATCGCCGGCAGGAAGCCCAGCGGCTCCGACAGCCGGGCGATCGAGTAGGCGCCCAGCAGCAGCAGCGAGCCGTGGGTGAAGCTCACGACCTCGCTGGCCTTGAAGATGATCACGAAGCCGAGGGCGATGAGCGCGTACAGCGCGCCCAGCGAGATGCCGTTGAGCAGCAGCGACAGGAACTGGGTCACGGGCGCGTCCCGGGGGTGTCGGAGGGAGTGGTCTCGGTGGCGGGGGTGGCGGGGGTGGCGGCGGCGCTGACGGCGTCCTCCGGGCTGGTGTCGTCGCCGGAGCCGAGGTAGGCCCGGATGACCTCGGGGTCCCGCTGCACCTCGGCCGGCGTGCCGTCGGCGATCCGGCGGCCGAAGTCCAGGACGGTGACCCGGTCGGCGAGGGACATGACCATCCCCATGTCGTGCTCGACCAGGACGACGGAGATGCCCAGCGCCGAGCGGATCTCCCGGATGGTCTGCGCCATCCGGTTGGTCTCCTCGGCGTTCATCCCGGCGACCGGCTCGTCCAGCAGCAGCAGCCGCGGCTCGGTGCAGAGCGCGCGGGCGACCTCCACCCGCTTCTGGTCGCCGTAGGAGAGCACCCCGACCGGCGTGTGCAGCCGGTCGCCGAGCTCGAGGAACTCGGCGATCTCGGCCACCCGCTCGCCGTGCCGTCGTCCCTCGCGGGTGGCCCGGGGGAGCCGCAGCCCGGCGGCGAGGAAGCCGGCCCTGGTCAGGTGGTGCCGGCCGAGCATCAGGTTCTCCGCCACCGACTGGGTGGGGGACAGCGCGATGTTCTGGAAGGCCCGGGCGACCCCGATGCCGGCGATCTCGTAGGGCCGCATCCGGTCCAGCCGGTGGTCGCCGAACCGGACCTCGCCCTCCGCGGCGCGGTAGACCCCGGAGAGGACGTTGAACATCGTCGACTTGCCGGCGCCGTTGGGCCCGATGATCGCGTGGATCGCGCCGGGGACCACGGTGAAGGAGACGTCGGCCAGCGCGGTGATGGCGCCGAACCGGACGGTGACGTGCTCGACCTCGACCGGCGGGATGTCGGTCCGGACGTCGGTGGGGGCGCTCACGGCGTCCACCGCGACAGGGTGCGGTGGGTCGTCGGCGCGGCGTCGACCGCGGTCTCGTCGCCGTCGTGCCCGAGGTAGAGCCGCTGCACCTCGTCGGTGCGGGCCAGCTCGGCCGCCGACCCGGACAGCGACACCTCGCCCACGTCGAGCACGCACGCGAGGTCGGCGACACCGAGGGCCATCGTGGCGTTCTGCTCCACCAGCAGCACCGAGGTGCCCTGCCGGTTGATCTCGGCGATGACCTCGCCGATCTGGCCGATGACGCGCGGGGCCAGGCCGAGCGAGGGCTCGTCGAGCAGCAGCAGCTTCGGGCTGGCCATCAGGGCCCGGCCGATCGCCAGCATCTGCTGCTCGCCGCCGGACAGCAGCGCGCCGCGCTGGGAGCTGCGCTCGCGGAGCACCGGGAACAGCTCGTACACCCGGTCGCGGGCCCGCGCCTTGCCCGCCTTGTCCCGGTTGCCCATGCCGCCGGCCCGGAGGTTCTCCTCGACGGTGAGCCGGCCGAAGATCCGCCGTCCCTCGGGCACCTGGACCAGGCCGAGGCGGACGGTCTGCGCCGGGTCGCGGTTGCCCAGCAGCGTGTCGCCGTAGCGGATCGTGCCGGAGTCGACCCGGCCGCGGTGCAGCCGCAGCGTGCCGGAGATGGCGCGCAGCAGGGTGCTCTTCCCGGCACCGTTGCTGCCCAGGACGGCGACGACGGTGCCGTCGGGCACCTCCAGGGAGATGCCGCGGAGCGCCTGCACCGCTCCGCCGTAGGTCACGTGCAGGGCGTCGATGCTCAGCACGGGCGCCACCTCTCAGATCGGCGTCGTCCCGGCGGTGGCCCGCTGTCCCGGCCGGGCCGAGGTGGCCCGTGCCGCGTGCCGTGCCGTGCGACGGGAACAGGTCAGCTGGTCGACGCGGGGCGCGTCGGGCCGGGACGGTATCGCAGTTTCTGCGACGTGCATCACATCGTTGCCATCTCGCGACCTTGGGGGTTGCGCCGCGCGGGCTCGGGTGCCCGGCGATCCGCCCGGCTCGGATCCGGACCTATGCTCACCGCCGACGGCGTCGACGAGGACGCCGCTGTGCTCGGAGGCGCGCATGTCCACGACGGCGACCAGGGACGACGCGAGCGGTGGCGGGCAGCCGCCGGAGGGGGCTGCCGGACGCCGCGGGTCGGTGCGGTCGATCGCGCTCTGGGTGGCTGTCGCCGCCCTCGGTGCGGTGGCCTGGACGGTGCTGGCGCTGGCCCGCGGCGAGGCGGTCTCCGCGCTGTGGATCCTGTTCGCGGCGATCTGCTCCTACGCCATCGCCTACCGCTTCTACGCGCGGTTCATCACCTACAAGGTGCTCCGGACCGACGACAGCCGCGCGACCCCGGCCGAGCGGCTGCACAACGGGATCGACTACGACGTCACCGACCGGCGGGTGCTCTTCGGTCACCACTTCGCCGCCATCGCCGGCGCCGGGCCGCTGGTCGGGCCGGTGCTCGCCGCGCAGATGGGCTACCTGCCGGGCACCATCTGGATCGTCGTCGGCGTCATCTTCGCCGGGGCGGTGCAGGACCTGACCGTCATGTTCTTCTCGATGCGCCGCAACGGGAAGAGCCTGGGCCAGATGGTCCGCGAGGAGATCGGCATCGTGGGCGGGATCGCCGCCCTGATCGCGGTCTTCACCATCATGATCATCATCCTGGCCGTGCTGGCGCTGATCGTGGTCAACGCACTGGCCGAGTCGCCCTGGGGCGTCTTCTCCATCGCGCTGACCATCCCGATCGCGCTCTTCATGGGGCTCTACCTGCGCCGGCTCCGCCCCGGCAGGGTGCTCGAGGCCACCGGCATCGGCGTCGCGCTGCTCCTGCTGGCCATCATCGGCGGTGGCTGGGTGCAGGAGAGCGGGCTGGCCGATGCGCTCACGCTGTCCAAGGAGTGGCTGGTCCTCGCGCTGGTCGTCTACGGGTTCGTCGCCTCGGTGCTGCCGGTCTGGCTGCTGCTCACCCCGCGCGACTACCTGTCGACGTTCATGAAGATCGGCGTCATCGTCCTGCTGGCGCTCAGCCTGCTGATCGCCCGCCCGGTGCTGCAGGCCGAGGCGGTCACCGACTTCGCCCGGGAGGGCACCGGCCCGGTCTTCGCCGGGTCGCTGTTCCCCTTCGTCTTCATCACCATCGCCTGTGGCGCCCTGTCCGGTTTCCACGCGCTGATCTCGTCGGGCACCACGCCGAAGATGGTGGCCAAGGAGAGCCAGGTCCGGCTCATCGGCTACGGCGGCATGCTGATGGAGTCCTTCGTCGCGATCAGCGCGCTGATCGCCGCCTGCGTCATCGACCAGGGCCTCTACTTCGCGATGAACAGCCCGGCCGGGGCCACCGGCGGCGCCGTCGACACCGCCGCGACGTTCGTGAACGGCCTGGGGTTCGACACCTCCGCGCAGGACCTCGCCGCGGCCGCCGCGGCGGTCCAGGAACCGACCCTCATCTCCCGCACCGGCGGCGCTCCGACGCTCGCGGTCGGCATCTCGCAGATCTTCAGCGACGCGTTCGGGGGCGGGCTCCAGGCGTTCTGGTACCACTTCGCGATCATGTTCGAGGCGCTGTTCATCCTGACCGCCGTCGACGCCGGCACCCGGGTGGGCCGGTTCATGCTGCAGGACACGATCGGCAACGTCTGGAAGCGGTTCGGCGACCTGTCCTGGCGGCCGGGCAACGTCATCGCCAGCGCCGTCGTCGTCGGGCTGTGGGGCTCGGTCCTCTACATCGGGGTGACCGACCCGCTCGGTGGCGTCAACCAGCTCTTCCCGCTGTTCGGCATCGCGAACCAGCTGCTCGCCGCCATCGCGCTCACGCTGGTCACGGTGCTGCTGATCAAGCACGGCAAGCTGCGCTACGCCTGGGTGACCGGGGTGCCGCTGGTCTGGGACCTCGTGGTCACGATGACCGCGAGCTGGCAGAAGGTCTTCTCCGACGTCCCGGCGATCGGCTACTTCGCGCAGGCGCAGCGGTACCGCGACGCGCGGGACGCCGGTGAGCTGCTGGCCCCGGCAACGGACCAGGGGCAGATGGACCAGGTCATCTTCAACTCCACCCTCAACGGCGTGCTGCAGAGCTTCTTCGCCGTGCTGGTGATCATCGTCGTCGTCAACGCCGTGTTCGTCGTCGCCCGGGCACTGCGCGCCGGGGGGTCGCTGCCGACCACCGAGGAGCCGGCCGTGCCGTCGTCGCTCGTGGAGCCCGCCGGCCTGTTCGCCACCGCGGAGGAGAAGCGCGCTCTGGCCGAGCACGAGGCGCTGGCCGGTGCGGGCGCCGGGGACGGGGGCCGGCGATGACCGCCGCGGACCTGCGGGCGGCCGTCGTCCGGGCCGGGCGCGGGGTGCGGTGGTACCTGCGGGAGTTCAGCGGCGAGGCGCGGTGGGACGACCACCTGCGGGAGTGCGCCGAGCACGGGCACGAGCCGCTCAGCCGGCGCGAGTTCGAGCGCCGCCGCGCCGACGCCGTCGAGCGCAACCCGGTCAGCCGCTGCTGCTGACCCCCGCCGCACAGCACAGCGGCCCCCGACCTCGGTGAGGTCGGGGGCCGCTGCGCGTGCGGGGATCAGATGTCGTAGTACAGGGCGAACTCGTGCGGGTGCGGGCGGAGCCGGATCGGGTCGATCTCGTTGGCCCGCTTGTACTCGATCCAGGTCTCGATCAGGTCGGAGGTGAACACGCCACCGTCGAGCAGGTAGTCGTGGTCGACCTCGAGCCGGTCGAGGACGGCGTCCAGCGACGCGGGCACCTTCTCGATGCCCAGGGCCTCCTCGGGCGGGAGCTCGTAGAGGTCCTTGTCGACCGGCGCCGGCGGCTCGATCTTGTTCTTCACGCCGTCCAGGCCGGCCATCAGCATCGCGGAGAACGCCAGGTAGGGGTTCGCCGACGGGTCGGGCACGCGGAACTCGATGCGCTTGGCCTTCGGGCTGTCCCCGGAGATCGGGATGCGGGTGCAGGCCGAGCGGTTGCGCGCGGAGTAGACCAGGTTGATCGGCGCCTCGTAGCCCGGCACCAGGCGGTGGTAGCTGTTCACCGTCGGGTTGGTGAAGGCCAGCAGCGAGGGGGCATGCTTGAGCAGGCCGCCGATGTAGTGGCGGGCCATGTCGGACAGGCCCGCGTAGCCGGTCTCGGCGTGGAAGAGCGGCTCGCCGTCCTTCCACAGGCTCTGGTGGCAGTGCATGCCGGAGCCGTTGTCGCCGAACAGCGGCTTGGGCATGAAGGTGGCCGACTTGCCGTGCGCCCAAGCGGTGTTCTTGATGATGTACTTGAACAGCATCAGGCTGTCGGCCGAGCGCAGCAGGGTGTCGAACTTGTAGTTGATCTCGGCCTGCCCGCCGGTGCCCACCTCGTGGTGGCCGCGCTCGAGCTCGAGGCCGGCGGAGGCGAGGTTGACCATCATCGTCGAGCGCAGGTCGCTCTGGTGGTCGTAGGGCTCGACCGGGAAGTACCCGCCCTTGGGCCGGGTCTTGTAGCCCAGGTTGGGGCCGCCGTTCTCGCCGGTCAGCGACCCGGTGTTCCAGGAGCCCTCGACCGCGTCGATGTGGTAGTAGCCCTCGTTGATCGACGTGTTGTGCCGGATCGAGTCGAAGACGTAGAACTCGGCCTCGGGGCCGAAGTACGCGGTGTCCGCGATGCCCGAGCTGGCCAGGTAGGCCTCGGCCTTCTTCGCCACGTTGCGCGGGTCGCGGCTGTAGGCCTCGCGCGTGATCGGGTCGTGGATGAAGAAGTTGATGTTCAGCGTCTTGTGGATGCGGAACGGGTCGAGGTAGGCGCTGCTCGCGTCGGGCAGCAGCAGCATGTCCGACTCGTTGATCGCCTGGAAACCGCGGATCGACGACCCGTCGAAGCCCAGGCCGTCGGCGAAGGTGTCAGGCCCGAAGGTCTCCGCCGGGATGGTGAAGTGCTGCATGACGCCGGGCAGGTCGCAGAACCGGACGTCGACGAACTTCACGTCGTTGTCTCGGATGTACGCGGTGACCTCGTCGGGACTGTTGAACATCGATCCTCCGGGTATGGGCGGCCAGCTCAGCGGCAAGTTACGAGCGCGGGGTTGCTCCGCGGTGTCCCTCGTGTTTCGTCGCGGTAACACCGCTCCCCGGCGTGTCGCGGCCGGGGCGCCGGTGCCCCTCGGGCACCCACCCGGTCCACCCCGGCCGGCCTGCGCCGAGGGGGGACCTACGCTGGCGGGGTGACCAGGGACGACGCCTCACCCTCTCAGGAACGCGGCCGCGGCGCCGCACTGGGGCTGCCGCCCGAGGGCCCGGGCTCGCTGGCGCCCTTCGGCCGGCGGGTGGCGCAGTACCTGGTCGACGCGGTGGCCGCGGGTCTGGTGACGGCGCTGTTCACCGCCCCCGACCCCCCGCAGCAGTGGAGCCTGCTCACCTTCGGCGTGATGACGGCGCTCTTCCTCGTGCTGACCGGGCAGACGCCGGGCATGCGGCTGCTGGGGTTGCGGCTGGCCCACCCGCACCCGGAGCAGCGGCTGGCGCCGTGGCGGGCCGTCGTCCGCACCGCGCTGCTGGTGCTGCTGCTGCCCGCGCTGGTGGTCGACTCCGACGGCCGCGGCCTGCACGACCGGCTCACCGACACCGCCGTCGTCCGCGACCGCTGACGACCAGCGGGCCGGTCAGGAGGTCCGGGCGAACCACGCCCGGGTGGCCTCGTCGGCCGGGAGGAACGTCTCGATGGCCAGCTCGCTGGCCGCGACGTCCAGCGGCGTGCCGAAGGTGGCCACCGTGCTGTACATCCGCAGGACGGCCCCCTCGACCTGCAGCTCCAGCGGCAGGGCGAACGTCGGGCCCGGTGCGTTGACCTCGGCCCCGGCCCGGTCCGGCCAGCCGGCGGCCTCGGCCAGCAGGGCCTGCAGGTCCGCCGACGGCGCGGCCGCCGCGTGCTGCCGCACCTGCCGGAGCAGGTGCGCCCGCCAGGGGCCGTAGTTGACCACCCGCTCCGCCAGCCCGCCGGGGGCCAGCATCACCCGGACGACGTTGACCGGCGGGTCCAGCAGCGCCGGGTCGACCAGCGCCAACAGCCGGTCGACGGCGGTGTTGGTCGCCACGACGTCGAACTGCGCGTCGATGACCAGGGCCGGCCAGGGGTCGTGGGCGGCCAGCGCCAGGTCGAGCACGTCGAGCAGGTACCGGGTGGCCGCGGCGTCCCGGCGGGCGTCGTGGAACTCGGGTGCGTGGCCGGCGGCGAGCAGCACCTGGTTCTGGTCCGACAGCGGCATCTGCAGCGCCTCCCCGAGCTTGAGCACCATCGAGCGGCTGGGCCGGGACCGGCCGGTCTCGACGAAGGACAGGTGGCGGGTGGAGGTGTCGGCCAGCCCGGCCAGGTCCAGCTGGCTCAGCCGCCGGCGCTCCCGCCAGTCCCGCAGGAGAGCGCCGGCGACCGCGGGCCGCTGCGTCGTCGTCACGGCTCGACGCTAGGGCGCGGCGGGGCCTGCCGGCCAGCACCGGGCGCCGGACGGGTCACCGCCGGAACGCCCGCAGCTGGACGACGGCGAGCGCACCGACCACCAGGCCCTGCGCGGCCACCAGGACCCGCCCGGTGGTGCCGAGGTCGGCGAAGGCGGCCACCGCGAGGCTCGCCACCTCCCAGCCGACGTTGCCGAGGGCCGCGACGCGGAGCACCGACCGGGCCCGGCGGGTGCGGGAGGCCGCCACCAGGACGACGGCGTAGCCGACCAGCGCGACGCCGACGCCGCGGACGACGCCGGTGGCCCCGGTGCCCAGGAGCTCGGCGACGGGGCCGGCGGCGGTGGCCGCCAGCAGACCCAGGGCGGCGCACAGCGCGCCGTCGAGCTGGAGCAGCCGGGCCGGGGCGGCGGTGACCGGGGGACGGGTGACGGTGGTCATGGGAGGTCCTCTCGACGGAGCGGGTGGCGGCCGGTCGTCCGGCCGCCACCACCGTCGCGCCTGACCCGCACCCCGTCGATGACCTCGGAGGTCATGCCCCGGACGCACGACGCCCCGGCCGCAGGAGCGGCCGGGGCGTCGGGGTGTGGTCCGGGGGTGGGTCAGCGGCGGCGCACCTGGCGCTGGCTGACCGACATCTGCCGGCCGCCGGGCAGCGGGCCGCCGGGCACCGGCATCCGCGCGCCGCCGAGGGCGCTCATCCGCTTGCCGAGGGCGTTGACCTCGGCCGCGGACAGGTTGCGCGGCAGCTTCATCACGTGGGCGCTCAGCTTCTTCAGCGGCACCTGGCCCTCGCCGTCGCCGACGAGCACGTCGTAGATCGGGGTGTCGCCGACGACCTTGGCGATCCGCCGCTTCTCCGCCGCGATCAGCCCGCGCACCCGGCCCTGGTTGCCCTCGCCGACCAGGATGATGCCGGGGCGGCCGAGCACCCGGTGGACGGCGTCGAGCTCGCGGTTGCCGGCGACGCCGGAGCTGACCCGCCAGTCGCCGCGCATGCCCTCGAGCACCCACGACGCCGCGCCGGGCTGGCCCTCGACCTGCTTGTAGGCGGTGCCCTGGGCGCGCCGGCCGAACACGATGAGGGTGGCGAGCAGGCCGAGCAGGACGGCGAAGGGCAGGAAGAGGAACGGCGAGCTCAGCAGGATCCCGACCAGCTCGACCACCGCGAAGGTCACCACGAAGGTGATCAGCATGACCCAGGGGAGCTTGGGGTCGTTGCGGTAGGTGAGCTTGTAGGCCTGGCCGATCATGCCGGCCTGGTTCTTGAGCTTGGTCAGCCGGCCGACCTTGGGCTTGCCGTCCTTGCCGAGCTTGGGGGCCTTCGCCTTGCCGTCCCGGCCGCCGCCCGTGGCCGCACCCACGGCCGTGGCGCCCTTGGTGCCGCGGCCGGCCACGCCGGCCGGGCCCCGTCCGGCGCTGCCGGTGGGGGCGGAGGGGTCGGTGGACCTGCTGCGTGCCATGACCACAGGATAGGAGAAGGACCCCGGTGCCCCCCACACCACGCTGACGCGCGGTGCGGGACCCTGCACCGGGGCCGAAGGACTCAGGCGGTGGTGATCGCGAGCCCGCGGGCCTCGGCGGCCTGCTGGTAGAGCCGCCCGGCGCGGTACGAGCTGCGCACCAGCGGCCCGGCCAGCACCCCGGCGAAGCCCATCTCCTCGGCCTGCGCCTGGAAGCCGACGAACTCGTCGGGCTTGACCCACCGGACGACCGGGTGGTGCCGGACGCTGGGCCGCAGGTACTGGGTGATGGTCAGCAGGTCGCAGCCGGCGTCGTGCAGCGCCTGCATGGCCTCGACGACCTCGTGCGGCTCCTCGCCCATGCCCAGGATCAGGTTGGACTTGGTGACCAGCCCGGCGTCGCGGGCGGCGGTGATCACCGACAGGGAGCGCTCGAAACGGAAGCCGGGGCGGATCCGCTTGAAGATGCGGGGCACCGTCTCCACGTTGTGCGCGAGCACCTCGGGGCGGGAGGAGAAGACCTCGGCCAGCTGGTCGGGCTCGGCGTTGAAGTCCGGGATGAGCAGCTCGACGCCGCAGCCGGGGATCTGCTCGTGGATCTGCCGGACGGTCTCGGCGTACAGCCACGCACCGCCGTCGGGCAGGTCGTCGCGGGCGACACCGGTGATGGTCGCGTAGCGCAGCCCCATCGAGACGACGCTCTCGGCGACCCGCCGGGGCTCGTCCCGGTCGAAGTCGGCGGGCTTGCCGGTGTCGATCTGGCAGAAGTCGCACCGCCGGGTGCACTGGTCGCCACCGATGAGGAAGGTGGCCTCCCGGTCCTCCCAGCACTCGTAGATGTTGGGGCAGCCGGCCTCCTCGCAGACCGTGTGCAGGCCCTCGCGGCGGACCAGCGACTTGAGCTCGGTGTACTCCGGCCCCGTCTTCAACTTGGTCTTGATCCACTCGGGCTTGCGCTCGATGGGGGTCTGGCTGTTGCGGACCTCCAGGCGGAGCAGCTTGCGACCGGCCGGCTCGATCCCGGAGGACGTCTGCGGGGTCTCCGCCGGCGCCTCCTCCATGCCCAGGCTCATGGCGGTCACGGTACTCCGGCCGGTGACGGTGCCTCCGGCGCCGGAGACGACGACGGGGCCCAGCCGGATCGGCTGGGCCCCGTCGGGGGAGTGCTGCGGCAGGTCAGCCGGCGCTGTCCTCGTCCGGCCGGGTGCCGCGGCTGGCGGCGGAGTTGCCGGCGCTGCCCGGGGCCTCGGTGTAGGAGTCCGGCGCCGCCGAGGCGACCGGGGCGTCGGGGTCGTTGGTGGTGCCGGTCGCCGTGGTGGGCCGGTCCTGGTTGCTGGGCTCACCAGGGCCGGAGGCCGGCTGCGCCTCGAGGGCACCGATGCCGCCCTCGGCCGGGCCGGAGTCCGACGGCGCGGTCATGGCCGTGGACACCTGCTTGCCCTGCGCCTCGGGGGTCTCGGCGCCACCTGCGGGGGTCTTGGCTGACATGGGGGAGGGGTCCTCTCGGTAGCTGGGCACCGGGCCGTCGCCGGTCGGCGCGGGGGTCCACAGGTCGTCGGCGCTCCTCCGGCGCAGCAGCACGACGACGGCGGCGCCGACGACGGCCAGGACGGCGACCACCCACGGCCACCGGCGGGGCTGGGGCTCGGGCACCAGACCGACGCTCCGCTTGACGGAGGTGACGGTCGCCGCGGTGCGCTTGCTGGCCTGCTTGCGGGCCTTGACGGTCGCCTTCTCCAGCTCGACGCGGCGCTTGGCTGCCTCGGCGGCCAGCTTGTCGGCCTTCCTGCCCAGCTTCTCGGCCTTCTTGCCGGCCGAGCTGCTCGTCGCCTCCGCGGCCGCACGCAGCGCCGCGACCCGGGCGGCCGCCTGCTCGCGGGCGGCCTCGGCCGCGGCGGCAGCGTCCTGGCGCACCTTGCCGGTCTGCTTGGCGGTCGCCGCTGACAGCGAGGCGGCGGTGGCGGCCAGCTCGGCGCTGCGCGCGTCCAGCTGGGCGCGCGCGGCCTCGACCTGGGCGGCGACGTTGGCCCGCGCGGTGTCCAGCGCCGGACCCGCTGCCTCGCGGGCCGCGGCCACCCGGGGGGCGGCGTAGGCGGTGGCGGCGGTGGTGGCCGCCGACAGCCGCGGACCGGCGGTCTCCAGGTTCGACCGGGCGGTGCGGGCCGCGCTCTCCAGCGCCGGTCCGGCCGCCTCGCGGGCGGCCTCGATCCGCGGCGCGGCCGCGGCCACCGCCGTCTCCAGGTTGGCGCGCGCGACCTTGGTCGCCGCCTCGAGCCGCGGGACGACGTCGGACTCGTAGGCCTTCTGCGCGGCCTCGATCCGCGGGGCGAGGGACTTCTGGGCCGCCTCGAGCCGCGGTACCAACACCTCGCGAGCGGCGTCGAGCTGCGGCGCCAGTACGGCGACGGCGGCCTCGACCCGGGGGGCGACGTCGGTGGCGTAGGTCTGCTGCGCGACCTTGGCCGCGGCGGCCACCTGCGGACCGAACTGCTCCGCCGTCGCCTTCCGGGCCTCGGTCACCGCTGCGCCGATGTGGGCGAACCCCTCCTGCAACTCGGCACCGATGACCTCTGTCCGGCTCTTCTTGCGGAACACTCCAGCACCTCCGGGTTGATCGCTTGGCGATCATCCTGCCCGCCTTCGCCTCCGGGCACACCCCGAAGCGGAAGGTGAGCGGCGCTCCGGGGTGTCCCTGGCTACGTTCGGACCCGTGCAGCTACGGATCTTCACCGAACCCCAGATGGGCGCCACCTACGACGACCTGCTCGCCGTGGCCCGGCGCGCCGAGGAGACCGGCTTCGACGCCTTCTTCCGATCCGACCACTACCTGACGATGGGCGGCGACGGGCTGCCCGGCCCGACCGACGCCTGGGTCACCCTGGCCGGGCTCGCCCGGGAGACCAGCACGATCCGGCTGGGGACGCTGATGACCGCGGCGACCTTCCGGCTGCCCGGGCCGCTGGCCATCTCGGTCGCCCAGGTCGACCAGATGAGCGGCGGGCGGGTCGAGCTCGGGATCGGCTCGGGCTGGTTCGCCGAGGAGCACAGCGCCTACGGCATCCCGTTCCCCGACCTCGGCGAGCGGTTCGACCGGTACGAGGAGCAGCTGGCCGTCGTCACCGGGCTCTGGGGCACCCCGGCGGGGGAGACCTTCGACTTCGCCGGCGAGCACTACCAGCTCAGCGGCTCGCCGGCGCTGCCCAAGCCGGTGCAGGCCGGCGGCATCCCGATCCTGGTCGGCGGCGGGGGGAAGAAGCGCACCCCGCGGCTGGCCGCCCGGTACGCCGCGGAGTTCAACGTGCCCTTCCAGTCGGCGGCGGACAACGCCCGGCTGTTCGCCGGCGTCCGCGAGGCCTGCAGCGAGATCGACCGCGACCCGGCCGAGCTGGTCTACAGCTCCGCGCTGGTGGTCTGCGTGGGCCGGGACGACGCCGAGGTGGCCCGCCGGGCCGCGGCGATCGGCCGCGACGTCGACGACCTCAAGCGCAACGGCGTCGCCGGCACCCCCGCCGAGGCGGTCGAGACCCTGGGCCGGTTCGCCGAGGCCGGCGCCTCCCGGGCCTACCTGCAGGTGCTGGACCTGGCCGACCTCGACCACCTGGACCTGGTGGCCGCCGAGGTCGCCCCGCAGCTGCGGTGAACCGGTCAGTGCCCCGCCCTCCGGGAGGGGCACTGACCGGCCGTGCGGTCAGGCCAGCTCGGAGGCCAGCGGCTCGAGCGTGGCCCGCGAGCTGAGCCAGGTGTTGGCCCGCTGCAGGTCGTCGTCGAAGTCGACCTCGACCGCCGAGAACCGGGAGATGTCCAGCGGGCGGAAGCGCACGCCGGCGTGCTGGACGGCCAGCTCCATGCCCCGCTCGAAGTAGTCGTTCGCCTCGCAGGCTGCCAGGTGCTCGATCAGCGCCGGCTTGTCGGCCGCGGAGACGTAGTTGATCCCCACCGCCTCGCCCAGGCCGCCCACCACCGTCTTGGACAGCTCCGCGATGAAGCCGTCGCCGTCGAGGGTGTACTTGACCTCCTCGTCGGCGACCGTGGAGGTGTCCACGCAGACGAAGCTCTCGTCCGCCCGGATGAGGGGGGCGGCGTGGTCGAGCACCGCCGGGTCGAAGACGACGTCGCCGTTCAGCCAGAGCACGCCGCCGGCCGGCGAGGACCGCAGTGCCCGCAGCAGGCTCTGCGAGGTGTTCGTGACGGCGAAGTCCGGGTTGAAGGCGAACAGCAGGTCCGGCTGGGCCCGCATGACGGCCTTCGCCCGGTAGCCCACGACCGCGGTCACCTTGACCTGCTCGCCGAAGACGGCGCGCAGCCCGTCGAGCTGCTGCTGCATGATGCTGCGGCCGTCCATCAGCGGGGTCAGCGGCTTGGGCTGCTTGCGGCCCAGCCGGGTGCCCATCCCGGCGGCCAGGACGACGACCTGGGGCGCGGACGGGGCGGCACCGGAGGAGCCTGCGGCGGTTGCCGGGCGCGACCGCTGATCGCGGCCCCCGGTCAGGATCGGGTCAGCAGTGCGCATGCTCATCTCCTCGGTTCGTCGTTCGTGGGTGGGTCGGTGCGGGCCGGCTCGCCGCTGGCGGCGGCGTCCGGCGGGAAGAACAGGTCCAGGACCCGGTCGGTGGCGTGGCCGTCCTCCAGCGAGCAGAAGGTCTGCTGGAAGTGGGCGTACCGCGGCCCGGGCTCCCAGGGCTGCCGACCGAGGTCGGCGATCGCCGACAGCACCTCGTCGCTGGTGCCCAGCAGGGGACCGGGTGCGGCCTCGGCGAGGTCGAAGTAGAACCCCCGCAGCTCGTTCTGGAAGTAGTCCAGGTCGTAGGTGAAGTGGATGATCGGCCGACCGGTGACCGCGAAGTCGAACATCGCCGAGGAGTAGTCCGTGACCAGGACGTCGGCGGCCAGGAACAGGTAGCGGATGTCCGGGTAGCCCGACACGTCCTGCACCGGCGTGCCCTCGGGGATGTCCAACCGGTCGGAGACCATCTGGTGCACCCGGAGCAGCAGCACGTGGTCCTCGCCCAGACCGCGGGCGAAGTCGCCGAGGTCCAGCGGGAACGTGTGGTCCGGCACCCCCTCGGTGAACACGGCGTCGTCCCGCCAGGTCGGCGCGTAGAGGACGGCGGTGACCCCGTCGGCGATGCCCAGCTGGGCCCGGACCTCGGCGCGCAGCCGGTCCCGGTCGGGCGAGCTGAGCACGTCGTTGCGCGGGTAGCCGGTCTCGTGCACCGGACCGGTGAACCCGAAGGCCCGCTTGAACAGCGGCGTGCTGACCGCGTTGGGGGAGAGCAGGGCGTCCCAGCGGGCGATGTCCAGGTCCAGGTAGGCCAGCCGGCCCTCGGGTGCCCACATGACGTCGTTGTGGATCCGCTTGAGCGGGGTGCCGTGCCAGGTCTGCAGGTAGGTGGTGCCCGGGGACTTGTCCCAGTCGAAGCCGAGGTGGTCGTTGGAGACCACGACGTCGGCGGACTCCAGGGCCGCCCGGGCCTCCGCGCTGCCGAAGGTCACGGTGGCCACGTCGGTCGGGAACTCCGCGACCCGGTCGGCAGCGGCCAGCCACAGGTACTCGTGGGCGTCACCGCGCTCCCGGAGGGCCTCGAAGAGCGTCCGCGGGCTGTCGGAGTACATCCCGCGGAAGCTGTTCAGGACGACCTTCACCGGTTCCCCCCCGCCAGCACCGCGGACGCGCGCCGCTGGAGGTCCGGCAGCAGCAGGTCCGCCAGCTCCGTCCAGGACGAGACGACGGTGAGCACACCGGCGTCGCGCAGCAGCGCCTCCCGCTCGGCGCGCTCGGCCGGGGCGACGAACTGCAGGTTGCCCACGGTCGGGCAGCCCGCGCGGACGGCGGACAGCGCGCCGGGGACGGAGTCCTCCACGGCCAGCCCCTGGTCCGGGGCGATGCCCAGCTGGTCGCAGGCGTGCAGGTAGACCGCCGGGTCGGGCTTGCTGGTCGGGGTGGGCAGGGAGTCCTCCGCGCTGTAGCGGCGGGCACGCGGGACCAGCTCGTCCAGACCGGTGGCCGTGAAGCACCCGGCCAACCGGGTCAGCGCGCTGGAGCTCACGGCCGCCGTCGTCAGGTGCTCGGCGAGAGCGCTGAGCGGACCGGTGACGCCGGCGTCGGGGCGCAGCACCTGCGACAGGTGGGCGGTGACCGCGTCCTTCTCCTCGGCGACCCAGGAGTCCAGGTCGTCGGCCGGCACACCCGCGGCGGCGGCGAGCTCGCCCGCCGTCGTCCGGAAGTTCTTCCCGGTGGTGGCCAGCCGGAGCTCCTCGGCGGTGAACCGCTGGGGGATCCCGTGGGCGGCCAGGAAGCGGTTGGTCACGTCGGCGGAGGCGACGAAGGCCGGCTCCTCGGACGGGAACAGGTTCCCGTCGGCGTCGCAGAGCAGCGCCTGGAGACGCTCGACGAGCGCTGCGGTGATCTGGGTCATCAGGAGCTCCTTCCGAGATCGGGTGGTCATGCCGGCAGCAGGTCGGCGGCGGCGCCGGTCTGCTCCACCGGGGTGGGCTCGCCCACGGCGTGCAGCCCACGGGTGCCGCGTTCGAGCGGCTCACCGGCGCCCGCGCCCGGGGCGTCCCGCCGGTCCAGCCGGTGCAGCGCGCGGCGGACCGCCCCGTGCACGCCGCGCCGCTCGATCTGCCGGAGCGCCCGGCCCAGGGCCGCCACGAACCGGGGGTCGTCCCCGAGGTCGCCGAACACCGAGCGGTTGCCCAGCAGCGGCCGCGGGTCGGTGCCGCCGGCACGGGCCAGCGACCGCAGTTCGTCGGCGAGCTCGTCCTGCACGGAGACCTCCCGGCCCTGCAGGTCCACGCCCTGCAGGTACCGGCACCACCCCGCGACGGCGAGGGTCAGCAGCTCGGCCGGCCGGCCCTCCGCCAGCGCGCTGCGCAACGAGGGCAGCACGTAGAGCGGCACCTTCGACGACCCCCGCCGGCACAACCGGTCCAGGCCGTCGCCGATGGCGGGGTCGGCGAAGCGCCGCAGGAGGCTCTGCTGGTACTCGGCCAGGTCCGTCCCCGCCGGGCTGGGGAGCTGCGGCCCGACCTCCTCGGCCATCAGCCGTGTCACGTACCGGCGCAGCACCGGGTCGGCCAGGACCTCGTGCACCCGGCCGAGCCCGGCCAGCGTGCCCAGGTGGCCCATCGCGGAGTGGCTGCCGTTCAGCAGCCGGGTCTTCATCAGCTCGTGCTGCCCGACGTCGGGTACGAACTGGACGCCGACCTGCTCCAGCGGCGGGCGGCCGTTGCAGAAGGCGTCCTCCATGACCCACTGGGAGAACGGCTCGGTGACGACCGGCCAGCGGTCGCCGACGCCGAACCGCCGGGCGACGTCCTCCCGGTCCGCGAGGGTGGTCTGCGGGGTGATCCGGTCGACCATGCTGCCCGGGAACGCGACGTTGCCGTCGATCCACCGGGCGAGCTCCTCGTCGTACAACCGGGCGAAGCCCACGACCGCCCTGCGCGCTGCCTCGCCGTTGGACTGCATGTTGTCGCAGGACAGCACGGTGAACGGCGGGAGTCCCGCCCGTCGGCGGAGGTCGAGCGCGCTGACGATGTAGCCGAACAGGGAGCGCGGGTGCGCGCGGTCGCTGATCTCGGCGCGGAGCGTGTCGTCCGGGATGAACTCGCCGCTGACGGCGTCGATCCGGTAGGCGTTCCCGGTCACGGTCATGGTGACCAGCCGGGTGCGCTCGTCGGTCAGGACGTCGAGGACCGTCTCCGGCGAGTCGGGCGCGAAGTGGTAGTCGATCATGGAGCCGACCACCCGGGCGCGGTCGCCCTCGCTGCTGCGCTCGACCACGGTGTAGAGGTGGTCCTGCGGGCGGAGCGCGTCGCGCATCGCGGTCGAGTGCAGGCCGACGCCGACGACGCCCCAGTCGGGGATGCCGTGCTCGGCCAGGTCGTCGAAGTAGACCAGCTGGTGGGCGCGGTGGAAGCCGCCGACGCTGAAGTGGACGACCGCCGGGACGAGGGCCGCGCGGTCGTAGGTGGGCACGCGCATCCGGCCGGCGTGCTGGGCCAGGGTCTGCTCGGACAGCGGGACGGCGACGGGGGCCGCGGGGTCCAGGGTGGGGACGGCGCCGTGCTGGGCGAGTGCTGCCATGCATGACCTCCTCTTCTGCGATCGGCGTGCTCTGCTGCCATCAACGTGCGGTGGGCCCGGTGGTGCCCGCACCCGGGAGCCACACCACTGGTCCGGCGCCGGTCCGGCGGGCGTGCACTCATCCGAGACGATCTGCCGGAGGCCCGGGAGGGCGTCGACGTCGTCGATCGGGGAGCGAGCCGCTCCGCGTACCGAACGCAGGCGGCGCCGCTGCTGGACACCGGATCTGATCTCTGCCCTGGCTGGGTTCGCCTGAAACTACCCGGTGATCATGAACACCTGGTAATCCGGGCGGACCGGGCCCGCCGAGGTCGAGCGCCCCGTCGTCCGCCGCCCCGCGGATCCGAGTTCCTCCACCGGTCCCGACGACCCGGCCGGTCGCGGTCCGTGGCGGCAGCGCGCCGGCCAGGGAACCGTCGGTCTGACCACCGTCCGCCCGGGCCTCCGGCTCGGCGGCGCGCCCGGCCCGGAGGTGCGCCGCCGGGGTCTCGCGTTGAGCAGCCGGGTCTCATCACCCCGTAGCGCCCGACGTCCCGCACGAAGCGGACGCCGACGCGGTCCAGCGGCGGGCGGCCGATGCCGAAGGAGTCCTCGACGACCGCGACCGCGACCGCCGGGCAGCCACGGCGGCCGGCGAGGAGACGTCTGCATCGTGCCCCTGCGCTGTCGCGCGTGGACCACGGCGGGGGGAGCGCTGCCGTGCTGAACGCCGATGGCGTCCCGCCCGGCATGCCGACGGCGGAACGGCTCGCACCGTCTGCTGCGTCGCGTGCGGGATCGAGTCGGTCCCGCTGCCGGCCCGCACGGTAGGATCGGCCCGTGACCGGCGGACTCCTGCTTCCCCCGCCGTGCTGACCTGACAACCCGGAGCAGCACGGCGACCCCTCCTGCGTGAGGGGTTTTTTTCTGCCCGCACACCAGATCGCCAGGACCCAGGAGCACCGACCATGAGCCAGACGGCCAGCCCGAGCACCGACCCGTCCGCCGGCGGGGTGCCGCCGCACCGGTACACCCCGGCCCTGGCGCAGCAGATCGAGCTCGCCTGGCAGGACCGCTGGCAGGACGAGGGCACCTTCCACACGCCCAACCCGGTCGGCCGGCTCAGCGAGGGCTTCGACCGGGTGGCCGACCGGCCCAAGGCGTTCCTGATGGACATGTTCCCGTACCCCTCGGGCGCCGGGCTGCACGTCGGGCACCCGCTGGGGTACCTGGGCACCGACGTCACCAGCCGGTTCCTGAGGATGGACGGGCACAACGTCCTGCACCCGATGGGCTACGACGCCTTCGGCCTGCCCGCCGAGCAGTTCGCGGTGCAGACCGGGCAGCACCCGCGGGTCACCACCGAGGCCAACATCGCCGCGATCAGCGCGCAGCTGCGCCGGCTGGGCGTCGACCACGACACCCGGCGCACCTTCGCCACGATCGACCCGGGCTACTACCGGTGGACCCAGTGGATCTTCCGGCAGGTGTTCGAGGCGTGGTTCGACGGGACCGCCGACGGCGGCCGTGGCCGGGCGCGGCCCATCGCCGAGCTGGTCGCCGAGCTGGACGCCGGCACCCGGGAGCCCGCCGCCGGCACGCTGCCCGAGGGCCGCGACTGGTCCGGGTTGTCCGACGTCGAGCGCCGCCGGGTGGTCGACGCGCACCGGCTGGCCTACCGGCACGAGGCGCCGGTGAACTGGTGCCCCGGCCTGGGCACGGTGCTGTCGAACGAGGAGGTCACCGCCGACGGCCGGTCCGAGCGCGGCAACTTCCCGGTGTTCCGCCGTCCGCTGACCCAGTGGATGATGCGGATCACCTCCTACGCCGAGCGGCTGCTGACCGACCTGGACCGGCTGGACTGGTCGGACTCGCTGAAGCAGATGCAGCGCAACTGGATCGGCCGCTCCGTGGGCGCCCGGGTCCGGTTCGCGGCCGGCGACGAGACGGTCGAGGTGTTCACCACCCGCCCGGACACCCTGTTCGGCGCCACCTACCTGGTGCTGGCCCCCGAGCACCCGCTGGTCGCCCCGCTGACCGCGGCCGCGTGGCCCGACGGGGTCGACGAGCGCTGGACCACCGGCGCGGCCACCCCGGCGGAGGCGGTCGCCGCCTACCAGCAGCAGGCCTCCCGCCGGTCGGAGCTGGACCGCCAGTCGGAGGGCCGGGACAAGACCGGCGTGTGGCTGGGGGTCACCGCGCGCAACCCGCTGACCGGTGCGGACCTGCCGGTGTTCATCGCCGACTACGTGCTGACCGGCTACGGCACCGGCGCGATCATGGCGGTGCCCGGCGAGGACGCCCGGGACTGGGAGTTCGCGCAGGTCTTCGGCCTGCCCGTGGTCCGCACCGTGCAGCCGCCGGCGGACTTCGACGGCGGCGCCTGGACCGGCACCGGGCCGATGATCAACAGCGCCAACGACCAGCTGTCGCTGGACGGGCTGGACAAGGGCGCCGCGATCGCCTCGGTCACCGAGTGGCTGGTCGCGACCGGGCACGGTGAGGCCACCACGACCTACAAGCTGCGGGACTGGCTGTTCAGCCGGCAGCGGTACTGGGGCGAGCCGTTCCCGATCGTCTACGACACCACCGACCCCGCGGCCGCCGACCTGCCGATCGCGGTGCCGGAGTCGATGCTGCCGGTGCTGCTGCCCGACGTGGACGACTACTCCCCGAAGACCTTCGCCGACGACGACGCCACCTCCGTGCCCGAGCCGCCGCTGTCCCGGGCGAGCGAGTGGACGACGGTGGAGCTGGACCTGGGCGACGGTCCGCGGCAGTACCGCCGGGAGACCAACACCATGCCCAACTGGGCGGGGTCGTGCTGGTACCACCTGCGCTACCTGGACCCGGGGGACGACGAGCGCTTCGTCGACCCGGAGCTGGAGCAGTACTGGCTGGGTCCGCGGGAGCCCGGCGACGTCGGCGGTGTGGACCTGTACGTCGGCGGTGTGGAGCACGCGGTGCTGCACCTGCTGTACGCCCGGTTCTGGCACAAGGTGCTGTTCGACCTGGGGTTCGTCTCCAGCGAGGAGCCGTTCCGCCGGCTGGTCAACCAGGGCTACATCTCGGCCTACGCCTTCACCGACGCGCGCGGCTTCTACGTGCCCGCCGCCGAGGTGGTGGAGGCCGACGGCCGGTTCACCTTCGAGGGCGAGCCCGTCACCCGTGAGTACGGGAAGATGGGCAAGAGCCTGAAGAACGTGGTCACGCCGGACGAGATGATCGCGATGTTCGGCGCGGACACCTTCCGGGTCTACGAGATGTCGACCGGACCGCTGGACCAGTCCCGGCCGTGGGAGACCAAGGCCGCGGTCGGTTCGCAGCGGCTGCTGCAGCGGATCTGGCGCGTGGTGCTCGACGAGGAGACCGGTGAGGTGCGGGCGGCCGACGTGGCCACCGACGACGAGACCAACCGCGCGCTGCACCGGGCGATCGAGGCCGTCCGGGACGGCATGACGACGCTGCGGTTCAACATCGCGATCGCCCGGGTCACCGAGCTGACCAACCACCTGACGGCCGCGTTCCCGCCGGGGACCGCGGTGCCCCGGGAGGTCGCCGAGGCACTGGTCCTGCTGGTCGCGCCGCTGGCCCCGCACCTGGCCGAGGAACTGTGGGCCCGGCTGGGGCACACCGGCTCGGTGGCCTGGGCGTCGTTCCCGGTGGCCGACCCGCAGTGGCTGGTCGACGACACCGTCGAGGTCGCCGTGCAGGTCAACGGCAAGGTGCGCGCCCAGGTCGCCGTCCCGGCCGACGCGGACGCCGCGGCGCTGGAGGCGGCAGCGCGGGCCGACGAGAAGGTCGCCGCGCAGCTGGAGGGGAAGACCGTGCGCCGGGTCATCGCGGTGCCCGGCCGGCTGGTCAACTTCGTCGTCGGCTGAGGAAGGACCCCCTCGCCCCTACCGCTCGCGGCGGGGCACTGCGAGACGAAGGACCCCCTCGCCCCCCACCACTCGCGAGCTCGCGGCGGGCCCTGCGAGGGGGCCGGCGGACCCGGTGCCTGCCTGGGGACCGTGGTCAGGCGGGGACGGCGGTGAGGACCTCGCGCATCGCGGCCTCGACGGCGTCGATCACCTCGGCGACCGGGACGTCGCGGCCCAGCTCGGCGCTCAGCGAGGTGGCGCCGGCGTCGGGGATGCCGCACGGGACCATGTTGCTGAAGGCGGCCATGTCGGGGTCGCAGTTGAGCGCGAACCCGTGCATGGTCACGCCGCGGGCGACCCGGACGCCGATCGCGGCGACCTTGCGGTCCGGCCCGCGCTCGTCGGCGCGCACCCACACGCCGCTGCGCCCCTCCACCGCACCGGTCCCGAGGCCGACGCTGGCGCAGACCCCGATCAGCGCCTGCTCCATCCGCCGGACGTGCGC
Source organism: Modestobacter versicolor (assembly GCF_041028285.1). Lineage (GTDB taxonomy): Bacteria > Actinomycetota > Actinomycetes > Mycobacteriales > Geodermatophilaceae > Modestobacter > Modestobacter versicolor_A. Next base: position 898,184 of record NZ_JABGDB010000001.1, read on the forward strand.
CACCACGTCGACCGGGTCGGCGAGCGCGACGATCGGGTAGCCGACGAGCTGCCCCGGTCCGTGCCAGGTGATCTTGCCGCCCCGGTCGACGTCGATCACCGGCGTGCCGTCGAAGGGCCGCTCGTGCGCCGCGGTGCGCTTGCCGGCGGTGTACACCGGCGGGTGCTCCAGCAGCAGCATCGTGTCCGGACCCGTGCCCGCGACGCGCGCCTCGTGCAACTCCCGCTGCCACGCCCAGGCGTCCTCGTAGGGGACCGTGCCCGCCCGCACCACTCGCAGTTCGCTCACGACCCGAGCCTATGCCTGCCGCGGGCGCCCGTCCCGCGTCTCACCGCAGCCGCCGGGGTTCCACCCGGGTCTCCACCGCTGTCCCGTCCGGGCCCCGGTCGACCCGGTAGGCGGCCTTGCCGGGGCGGTCGGCGACCGCCTCGACCAGCTCGGTGCCGCGGTAGACCAGCCCCACGCCGTCCTCGGTCGCGTGCCCCGGCGGCAGCGTGCCGTCGGCGACCAGCTGCCGGTACAGCGGGCGGCGCCGGGGCTCGGAGTCGTGGTGCACGCTGTTGCTGGACGGCAGCAGGGCCAGCCCGTCGGTGACCGGCCGCAGCTCCGGGCCGAAGCTGTCCGTGGTGCCGCCCGCGTGCCAGCACAGCGAGCCCGCCGACACCCCGCCGAGGACCACCCCGGCCTCCCAGACCTCGCGGAACAGCTCGTCCAGGCCGTGCACGCGCCAGACGGCGAGCAGGTTGGCGACGCTGCCGCCGCCGACCCAGACCACGTCCTGGGCGAGCAGGTGCGCCCGCAGGTCGGGGACGGTGGGCATCGGGAACAGGCTCAGGTGGGACACGTCGACGTCCCGGCCGGCGAAGGCGCCGTAGAAGCCGGCCACCCGCGCCGGGTCGTCGCCGGTGGCGGTGGCGAGGTGGCAGATCCGCGGCCGGGCCGGGCTGCCGGCGAGCTCGAACGCCAGGTCGAACACCGGTCCGGGCGACCAGTCGGTGGGCCCCCGCCCGCGGGAGTCGAAGCCGATGCTGGTGGCCAGCACCGTCGGTGCGCCGGCGGCCATCAGGCGGGCCTCGCATGGGTGGCGGGCGCGTCGGACCGGCTCAGCCGCCGGAGCACGGCGCGGGAGGTGCGCGCGCCGCTGGCCATCGCGCCCTGGATGGACGGGGTGTCCCGGTGGTCGCCGCAGACGAACAGGCCCCCGCCGAGGTCCACCGGCTGCCGGTGCTGCAACGGCGGGAGGGCCGCCGGCTGCGCGCCGGGGACCGTGACGCTGGTCAGGTGCTCGAGGTCGGCCCCGACCACGTCGTGCGCCCGGGCGATCTCGGCGCGCACGTCGGACTCACGGGTGGGTGCGAGCGTCGAGCTGGCGACCAGGGCCCGGCCGTCGGGGCTGTAGGCGGGCTGGGCGTCGGAGACCACCACCGTGTTGACCAGCCGGCCACCGGGGCCGCCCAGGACGATCAGCGGCGAGGGCCACGGCGAGGCCGGCAGCACGTGCAGGTGGGTGGTGACCTGCCGCGGGGCCGAGGCCTGGATGCCGGGCAGCAGCGCTCCCGCGGTGTCCGGGTCGGTGGCCACGACGACCGCGTCCGCGGTGGTCCTGCCGGTGGCGGTGGTGACCGAGCCCCCGTCGACCGCGGTCACCCGGGTGCCCAGGTGCACGGTCCCGGCCGGCAGCCGTCCGGCCAGCTGCTCGCCGACCGACTGCATCCCCGCGGCCGGCAGCCCGACCCGGCCCCGGACGAAGCTCCGCCAGACCAGGTCGAGGTACCGGCTGGAGGTCGCCAGCCGGTCCTCGAGCAGCACGCCGGCCAGGAACGGGCGGAGGAACGTCTGCAGCGCCCTCTTCCCGACCCCGGCGGAACGCAGGTGCTCCTCCGCGGAGCGTTCCTCGGCCCGGAGCAGCCGGTCGACCGGGGCGTAGCCGGCCCGGGCGGAGAAGGCGCCCAGCGCGGCCAGCCGGTGCGGGCCGCCCAGTGGGGTGGCCAGCGTGCCCGGCAGCGTGGCGGGGTGCTGGCGCGGGTCGACGAACCGGTGCGCGCGGCCGTCGACGCGGACGACGGCGCCGGTCCAGAACCAGCCGAGGTCCAGCGCCGGGAGGTCGAGGTCGGCGGGGACGCGGGGGTAGCCGGTGTTAAGCACCTGGAAGCCGCGGTCGACCAGGAACCCGTCGACGCGCGAGGTCGTGAGCCGGCCGCCGGGGTGGTCGGCCGCGTCGACCAGGTGCACGTCGCGTCCGGCGGCGGCCAGCCGGGTGGCGGCGGAGAGCCCGGCGAGGCCGGCGCCGACCACGACGACCTCGACGCGGGGAGGCAGGGACATGGCCTGAACCTAGGCGCTGGCGCCGCCGGCCGTCCGCGTGTGCCCGGGGGTTGTGGACGGGCCCGTGACCTGTGGACGACGGCGGCGGCCCGGTCCCGGTCCGCTCTACGGTCCCCGGCATGCCTGCGCTGCCCGGCCGTCCCGCCGCCCCCGTCGTGCCCGGCCACGTGCTGGAGGAGCTGCTCGGCCGGGGCGGGTCTGGGCAGGTGTGGCGGGCGCGGCCGCGCAACGGTGGGCCGCCGGTCGCGGTGAAGGTGCTGGTGCGGGGTGACGCGGCCCGCCAGGAGCGGGAGGCCGCGCTGCTGGCCGAGCTCGACCACCCCCACCTGGTCCGGTTGCTGGACGTGGTCCGGCACGAGGTGCGGGGCGGTCCCGCCGAGGTGGCGCTGGTGCTGGAGCTGCTGACCGGCGGCAGCCTGGCGGCGCTGCTCGCCCGGCGGGGGCGGCTCCGGCCCGGTGAGGTCGTCACCACCGTGGCGCCGGTCGCCGCTGCGCTCGCGCACGCACACGACCGGGGCGTCGTGCACGGGGACCTCTCGCCGGGGAACGTGGTGTTCACCGGGGAGGGGCGCCCGGTGCTCACCGACCTCGGCACCGCTCGGCTGGTGGGGGACACCGGACGGGCCGAGGTGACGCCGGCCTACGTCGACCCCGTGGTGGCCCGGGGTGGGGCACCGGGACCGGCCTCGGACGTCTTCGGCGTCGCCGCAGCCGCCTTCCACGCCCTCACCGGCATCGCGCCGTGGAACGCGGCGGACCCCCGGGGCACGCTGGCGGTGGCCGCCGCCGGGGAGGTCCCCGACCTCGCCCTGCTTGCGCCCGAGGCGCCCGCGGAACTGGTGCGGGTGATCCGCCGCGGGATGTCGCCCGAGCCGCACCAACGGGGGTCGGCCGCCGCCTTCGCCCTCGACCTGCGGCACGCCTGCCGACCGGAACCGGTGCGGCTGCCGGTGGTCGGCGTGCCCGACGCCGAGCTCGGGCTGACCGGCCGCGGGCCGCGCACCGAGCTGACCCACCAGGTGCCCGGCCGGCGGCCCCGGGCGGCGCACGCCGCACCGCCCCGGCCCTCGCGGCTGGGCCGACTCCGGGCGGGTGTGGCCCTCCGCGTCCCTGCGCTCGCCGAGGACGGGCTGGGGGGCCGGCTGCGGGGCACCGTGCGGCGGGCCGTGGTGGTGGTCGGGGTGCTGGTGGCGGTCGCGGCCGGGCTGGCCGGTGCGGCGTGGGTGGGCGCGGCCTGGGCCGGGCAACCGACGGACGCCGTGCCGGTGGCCGACGCGCGCAGCGCGCCGGTCGACCCGCAGCCCGGGCCCGAGACGGGTGCCGCCTCCGCAGCTGATACCGAGGCCGGGGCGGCGACCGCGAACGATCGGACGGGCCCCGAACCGGTCCCCGGAGCCAGTCCGGCTGCCACCGAGACCACCGGCCCGCTGGCCGACGCACCGGCCCCACCACCGGACGACGCCGGCTGGGCGGCCCTGCTCACCGAGCTCTACGACCGGCGCGCTGCCGCCTTCGCCGCGGCTGACCCCGCAGCGCTGACCGGCGTGCACGCCCCCGGCAGCCCGCTGCTCGACCGGGACGCAGCGGCCCTGGCCGCCCTCCGGGACGGCGGCCGGGTCCTGACCGGGTTCGCCCCACGGGTGCAGGAGGCGCACGCCGTCGCCCCCGTGGCGGGGGACCGGGTGGAGCTCCGGGCGGTCGACGAGCTGCCCGGCTACGCCGTGGTCGACCGGGACGACCCGGTCGCCGGCCCGGTGGAGGAGGTCCCCGGTCGCGGGACGGCGACGGTCCGCCTCGAGCTGGTGCGGACCGGCGTCGGCTGGCGGATCAGCGACGCCGAGGTGCTGGGACCGTGACCCTCAGGTCGAGGTCCAGGGTCAGTCCTTCGCCAGGACGGCCTGCAGCGCCGCGGACAGGCCGGTGTGGGTGTGTGAGAACCCCGCCTCCTGCAGCACGCGCGGCACGGCCCGCTGCCCGGACAGCAGCGCGACCCGACCGAGCTCGCCGAGGCCGATCCGCAGCACCGGGGCCGGGACGGCCAGGACGGCTGGTCGGTGCACCGCCGCGGCGAGGGCGGCGGTGAAGTCGGCGTTGGTGGCCGGTTGCGGCGCGGTGAGGTTCACCGGTCCGGACACCGGGGCGGTGAGCAGGTACACGATCGCGTCGACCTCGTCGCGCAGGCTGATCCACGGCATGTACTGCCGGCCGGCCCCCAGCTTCCCGCCGAGCCCCAGCCGGAACAGCGGCAGCAACCGGCCGAGCAGCCCCCCGCGGGCGAGCACGAGCCCGGTGCGCAGGGTCGCGACCCGGACGCCGGCTGCGACGGCCGGCCCGGTCGCGGCCTCCCACTCGACGCAGACCCGTGCCAGGAAGTCCTCGCCGGCCGGGGCGGTCTCCTCGACGACCTGGTCGCCGGTGTCGCCGTACCAGCCGACCGCGGAGGCCGACAGCAGCACCCGGTCCCGTCCCGGGGCCGCGGCGACGGCCTGGGCCAGGGCCCGGCTGACCGTTCTCGTGCTGTCGACGCGGCTGGCGAGCACCTCGCGCTTGCGGGCAGCCGTCCAGGGCCGGTCGGCCACGCCCACCCCGGCCAGGTTCACCACCGCGTCGACGTCGTCGAACAGGCCCGGCGGGATGCGGTCGTGGGCGGGCTCCCAGCGGTGCTCGTCGGCGGTGCGGGGCGTGCGCCGCACCAGCCGCAGCACCTCGTGGCCCTCCGCCTGCAGGGTCGTGACCAGCTCGGAACCGATCAGTCCGGAGGAGCCGGTGACGGCGACCTTCAACGAGTGCTCCCTCGGTCGGTGCGCGGGCCGCGCACCGGCGGGGTACGCAGACGGCGGAGGGCCCCAGCCGAAGCCAGGGCCCTCCGTCGGCGGGTCAGGACAGGCCGAGCTCGCCGTGGAACTGACCGGCCTCCAGCCGCTCCCGCACCGTGGTGAGGAAGCGGGCGGCGTCGGCGCCGTCGACGATCCGGTGGTCGTAGGTCAGGGCCAGGTAGACCATCGACCGGACCGCGATGACCTCGCCGAGGTCGGGGTCCTGCACGACGACCGGGCGCTTGACGACCGACCCGACACCCAGGATGGCCACCTGCGGCTGGTTGATGATCGGGGTGTCGAACAGTGCGCCCCGGCTGCCGGTGTTGGTCAGCGTGAAGGTGCCGCCACCGAGCTCGTCGGGGGTGACCTTGTTGGAGCGCGTGCGCTCCGCGAGGTCGGCGATCTTGCGGGCGATCCCGGCGATGCTGAGGTCGCCGGCGCCCTGGATCACCGGCACGAGCAGCCCGCGCTCGGTGTCGACGGCGATGCCCAGGTTCTCGGCATCGTGGTAGGTGACCGTGCCGGCCGCCATGTCCACCGAGGAGTTCACCGACGGGTGCGCCTTCAGCGCCTCGACGGCAGCCTTCGCGAAGAAGGGCAGGAACGACAGCTTGACGCCCTCACGGGCGGCGAAGTCGGTCTTGACCTGGTCGCGCAGCTTGGCGATCCGGGTGACGTCGGCCTCGACGACGGTCGTGAGCTGTGCGCTGATCTCCAGCGACTCCACCATCCGCTTGGCGATGACCGTGCGGAGCCGCGACATCTTCTCCGTGCGCCCGCGCAGCGCGGAGTCCGGCTGGGCGGCCGGGGACGGGGTGCGCGAGGACGACGCCGCCGGTGCCGCGGACGCCGCAGCGGGGGCCGGAGCCGCCTGCTGGGCCTTCTCGGCGGCGGCCATCACGTCCTGCTTGCGGATCCGGCCCCCGACGCCGGTGCCTTCGACCGTGCTGAGGTCGACGCCCTGGTCGGCGGCGAGCCGACGGACCAGCGGGGTCACGTAGGCCCCGGCGCCGTCACCGGCGGGGGCAGCCGCCGGTGCGGAGGGGGCGACCGCCTCGGCGGGCGAGGGCTGGTCGGTGGGCGACTGGGTGGGCATCGCGCCGCTGGAGCCGTAGTCGGCACCGGGCTGGCCGGTGTCGGTGGTGGCCTGCACCGGGGTCGGCTGGGCCTCCTGCGGAGCCGGCGCGGGCGCCTCCTCCGCGGGGGCGGCGGACTGCCCCTGCGTCTCGGCCGGTGCTGCCTCGGCCGGCGCAGCGTCGGCCTGCGGGGCCGAGCCGGACGAGTCGCCGGAGCCGCCACCGGCGGCACCGATCACGGCGAGCTCGGCGCCGACCTCGACGGTCTCGTCCTCGTTGACCGAGATGGACAGCAGGGTGCCCGACACCGGCGAGGGGATCTCGGTGTCCACCTTGTCGGTGGAGACCTCGAGCAGCGGCTCGTCGGCGGACACCTCGTCACCGACGGCCTTCAGCCAGCGGGTGACGGTGCCCTCGGTGACGCTCTCGCCCAGGGCCGGCATGGTCACCTTCGTGCCCTCGCCGCCACCGGAGCCGCCGCCGGACCCACCGGCGGAGCCGCCGGAGTCGCCCGAGGCGGCGGGAGCCGGCGCCTCCTGGGCAGGAGCCTCCTGGGCCGGGGCCTCCTGCGCCGGCGGCTCTTCGGCCGGGGCCTCCTGAGCGGGGGCCTCCTGTGCCGGGGCAGCGCCGTCGCCGCCGGCGTCGCCGCCGATGACGGCGAGCTCGGCACCGACCTCGACGGTCTCGTCCTCCGCCACGACGATCTTGGTCAGCACGCCCGCCGCGGGGGAGGGGATCTCGGTGTCGACCTTGTCGGTGGAGACCTCGAGGAGCGGCTCGTCGACCTCGACCTGGTCACCCTCCTGCTTCAGCCATCGGGTGACCGTGCCCTCGGTGACGCTCTCGCCCAGGGCGGGCATGGTGACGGACGTCGGCATCGAAGGCAGGTCTCCTCAGGTCGGGGTGGCGGTGCTGGGGGCGGTACGGGGGTGCGGGTGGATCAGGTGTGCGCGTGCAGCGGCTTGCCGGCCAGCACCAGGGCGGCCTCGCCGAGGGCCTCGCTCAGCGTGGGGTGCGGGTGGATCAGCTGGGCGACCTCCTCGGGCAGGGCCTCCCAGTTGTAGACGAGCTGGGCCTCGGCGACCATGTCGCCGACCCGGCTGCCCACCATGTGCACGCCCACCACGGCGCCGTCCTTCGCGCGGATGAGCTTGACGGCGCCGGCGGTCTTGAGGATCGCCGCGCGGCCGTTGCCCGCCAGGTCGTAGGTGGCGACCTCGATCTCGCCGTACTTCTCCTTGGCCTGGGCCTCGGTCAGGCCGACCGAGGCGACCTCGGGCTCGGAGTAGGTGACGCGGGGGACGCCGGCGTAGTCGATCGGCACGACCGGCAGCCCGGCGAGGCGCTCGGCGACGAGGATGCCCTCGCCGAACCCGACGTGGGCCAGCTGCAGGGTCGGCACCAGGTCACCGACGGCGGAGATGGTCGGCACGTTGGTCTGCATGTACTCGTCGACGAGGACGTACCCGCGGTCCATCGCGACGCCGGCCTCCTCGTAGCCCAGGCCCTGGCTCACCGGGCCGCGGCCGACGGCGACGAGCACCAGCTCCGCCTCGAACTCCTTGCCGTTCTCCAGGGCGACCTTCACGCCGTCGGCGGTGGTCTGCACGCTGGCGACGCGGCTGCCCAGCGCGAAGTCGATCTTGCGACGGCGGAAGGCGCGCTCCAGCAGCTTGGACGACGACTCGTCCTCCAGCGGGACCAGGTGCGGCAGGCCCTCGACGATGGTCACGTCGACGCCGAAGGACTTCCAGGCGCTGGCGAACTCGCAGCCGATGACGCCGCCGCCGAGGATGATCGCCGAGCTCGGGACGCGGTCCAGCTTGAGCGCGTGGTCGCTGGTGATGACCCGGGTGCCGTCGATCTCGATGCCGGGCAGCGAGCGGGCGTAGGACCCGGTGGCCAGCAGCACGTGCTTGCCCTCGTATCGGGTGCCGTCGACCTCGACCGCGGTGGGGGAGACCAGCCGGCCCTCGCCCTGGACGGTGGTGATGCCGCGGCTCTTGATCAGGCCCTGCAGGCCCTTGAAGTTCTTCGAGATGACGCCGTCCTTGTAGGCGTTCACCCCGTCCATGTCGATGCCCGACAGGGTCGACTTGACGCCGAACTGCTCGCCCTCGCGGGCGTTGTCGGCCACCTCGGCGGTGTGCAGCAGCGCCTTGGTCGGGATGCAGCCGCGGTGCAGGCAGGTGCCGCCCACCTTGTCGCGCTCGATCAGGACGACGGACATGTCGAGCTCCGCGGCCCGCAGCGCGGCGGCGTAGCCACCGGAGCCACCACCGAGGATGACCAGGTCAGCGGGGGTGGTCGGTGCGCTCACGAGTGCTCCTCAAGTGCTGGGTGGCCCGGGATCTCCCGGGCGCGGCGATCCTGCGCGTGCCCATCCTGCCACTCCCGGGAACGGCGCGTCCGGATGCTCCGTTGCTGTCGCTGGAGCGTCGCGGAGAACCCGCGGCCGGAGTGACGGGATCGTGACATGGGGCTGTTCGATCGGCTGCGCGGGCGTCGCGCCCGGGGTGGTGCAGGGGGCGACCGGCGCGGGACGCTGGACCGCGCGTCCGGGTCCGCCGACCTCGCCCACCTGGAGCAGTTCGTGGCGACCCGGCGCGGGGTCGAGGGCTACGTCGAGCCGCGCACCGCGGTCACCGAGACCACCATCCTGCTGGTCGCCGCCGACGGGGAGTGGACCCGGCGGCGCATCGACGGGCCCGACGTGGCCCGGAAGCTGTCCCGCGACCTGACCGTCCCCGTCTACGACGCACAGGTCACCGGCTACCCGCAGCGGATGCGCGACTGGAACAAGGACCACCCTGCCCCGCACGACTCGCAAGCTCGCCGCGGGCCCCTGCAGGATGGCCGCTGACGTCAGCCGGCGTCCGCGATGAGCGCCTCGATGGTGGCCAGCAGGGTCCGCACCGGGACGCCGGTCCCGCCCTTGGGCGTGTAGCCCCACGGCGAGCCGGTGTTGTACGCCGGACCGGCCACGTCGATGTGGGCCCACGGCAGGCCGGCCGGCACGAACTCGGCCAGGAAGTGCCCGCCGACGAGCATCCCGCCCATCCGGTCGGCGTTGGCGTTGACCAGGTCGGCGATCGGGGAGTCCAGGCCGCGGCGCAGCTCCGGCGGCAGCGGCATCGCCCACATCGGCTCGCCGCTGCGCGCGCTGGCCGTGACGACGGCGTCCCGCAGCTCCTCGGTGCCCATCACCCCGGCCGTGCGGGTGCCCAGCGCGACCAGCTGGGCGCCGGTCAGCGTGGAGGTCTCCAGCAGGTGGGCGGGGGAGTCCTCGACGGCGCGGCAGATGGCGTCGGCGAGCACGACCCGGCCCTCCGCGTCGGTGTTGGTGATCTCCGCCTTGCGGCCGTTGCGGAAGGTCACCACGTCGGCCGGCCGGTACGCGGTGCCGCTGGGCATGTTCTCCGCGATCGGCACCGTGGCGGTGACGTCGACCGGCAGGCCCAGCTCGGCGACCAGGCAGACGGTCGCGATCACCGCGGCCGCGCCGGACATGTCGCTCTTCATGTCCTCCATGTGCAGCGCCGGCTTGATCGAGATGCCGCCGCTGTCGAAGGTGATGCCCTTGCCCACCAGCGCGACGCTGGTCACCGCCTTCTTGCCCCGGTACTCCAGCCGCAGCAACCGCGGCCCGCGGGCGGACCCGGCGCCGACGGCCAGGATGCCGCCGTACCCACCGGCGGCCAGCGCCTTCTCGTCCAGCACCTCAACGGAGAGCCCGGCCTTCTTGCCGGCCGCCGCGCCGCGGGCGGCGAGCTCGGCGGGGTACAGGTCGTTCGGCGGGGTGTTGACCAGGTCGCGGACCAGCGTGACCGCGTCGGCGACCGCGCGCACCCGGGCCAGCGGGGCCTTCGCGGCACCCGCGTCGGGGACGACGAGCTCGAAGGAGGCCGGCGGTGCGGGCCGGGAGGCCGGCAGGTCGGACTTGTAGGCGGTGAACTCGTACGCCCCGAGCAGGGAGCCCTCGCCGACCGCGTGCAGCCGCTCGGCGTCCGGCGTCCCCCCGACGGCGGCCAGCAGCGAGACGACGGCGCGGCGGCCGGTCAGCGCCCGGCTGGCGGCACCGGCGGCGCGTCGCACGGCCTCCGGGGCGTACCCGACACCGGCGCGAGGAGCGCCCAGCCCGGCCACGGCGACCACCGGGAACGGGCCCTGGCCGAAGGTGGGCAGCTTGGTGACCTCGTCCTCTGCGCCGGTGGCCCCGAGGTCGGCGAGCGCGGCCAGCAGCCGTCCGCCCAGCAGCCGGTCGACGGCGTCCGCGCCAGGCGTGGTGAGGAGCCCGGCGGGGCCCTTCCCCACGCCGACGACGACGGCGTCGGCGGAGAGCTTCTCGAGCGGGCGGTCGGTGGCGGAGACAGTCGGCGGCACGGGCCGATCTTAGGAACCCTCCTGCCCCCTACCGCTCGCAGGCTCGCGGCGGGCGCCTGCAGGAGGGCCGCTAGCGTGGCGGGGTGAGTGTGCTGACGTCCCCGCTGCACGACCGCCACGCCGCGGCCGGCGCCAAGTTCGCCGACTTCGGCGGCTGGTCCATGCCGATCGAGTACGCCGGCGGTGGGGTGCTGGCCGAGCACGTCGCGGTGCGCGAGGGGGTCGGCCTCTTCGACGTCTCGCACCTGGGGACGGCGACGGTCCGGGGACCCGGTGCCGCGGAGTTCCTGGACACCTGCCTGACCAACGACCTGCGGCGGATCGGTCCCGGGCAGGCGCAGTACACGCTGTGCTGCGTGCCCGACGGGGAGGACCGCGCCGGGGGAGTGGTGGACGACCTGGTCGTCTACCTGCACGGTCCCGACGACGTCCTGCTGGTGCCGAACGCGGCCAACGCCGCCGCGGTGCTGGACCGGCTCACGGCGGCGGCGCCGGCCGGGGTCACCGTCACCGACCGGCACACCGAGGTCGCCGTGCTGGCCCTGCAGGGGCCGCGCTCGGCGGAGGTGCTCGCCGCGGTGGGGCTGCCCGGCGAGCTGGGCTACATGTCCTTCGCCGAGACCCCGGGCAGCGGCGGCGACCAAGTCACCGTCTGCCGCACCGGCTACACCGGGGAGCACGGGTACGAGCTGCTGGTCGCCGCCGAGCGGGCCGGGGCGCTGTGGGACGCGCTGCTCGCCGCCGGTGAGCCCGAGCAGCTCCGCCCCTGCGGCCTGGGCGCCCGGGACACGCTGCGCACCGAGATGGGCTACCCGCTGCACGGCCACGAGCTGGGCCCGGACATCTCGCCGGTCCAGGCCCGCTCGGGCTGGGCGGTCGGCTGGGACAAGCCGGCGTTCTGGGGCCGGGAGGCGCTGCTCGCCGAGCGGGCCGCCGGACCGGCCCGCCGGCTGTGGGGCCTGCAGGCCCCCGGCCGGGGCATCCCGCGGCCGGGCATGGCCGTCCTCGGGCCGGACGGTGCGCCCGTGGGCGAGGTGACCAGCGGGACGTTCTCGCCGACGCTGCGCACCGGGATCGCGCTGGCCCTGCTCGACACCGCCACGGAGCCGGCCGAGGGCGACGAGCTCGCCGTCGACGTCCGCGGCCGCCCGCAGCCGGTCGTCGTCCGCCGTCCCCCGTTCGTGCCCTCGCACACGAAGGACCCCGTTCCCCCCACGCCTCGCACGCTCGACGCGGGCCCCTGAAGGGGCCACGAGAGCTACGCCTTCTGCTTGCTCTCCTTGGTGGGGGTCGGCGGGTCGGGCAGCTCGTCGGCCATGGTGGCGTCGCGCTGGCCCATCGGCTGGGGCTCGCCCTCGGTGGTGTCGTGCGCCGTCTGGTGCTCGGTCTCGGAGTTGATCTCCGCGCCCAGCAGCACCAGGAAGACGGTCAGCTGCAGCCAGAGCATCAGCACGATGACCCCGGCGATGGCGCCGTAGGTCTTGTCGTAGGAGCCGAAGTTGTTGACGTACAGGCTGAACAGCAGGCTGATCACGGCCCAGACGACGGTGACGACGACGGACCCGAGGCTGACCCAGCGGAACTTCGGCGCATCCCGGTCGGGGGCCACCCGGTAGAGCACCGACAGGGCGCCGGCCATCACCCCGAGCAGCAGCACCCAGCGGAGCACCTGGGCCAGGATGGTTCCGACCACGCCCAGCGGCAGCGCGTCCAGCACGACCGGGAACACCGCGATCAGCGCGATGGTGACCAGTACGAAGACGATCGCGCCGAGGGTCAGCCCGAGGGCCAGCGCCTTGCGCTTGACGAAACTGCGGGTCTCCACCTCGTCGTAGGCGAGGTTGACCGCGGTGATCAGGTTGCCGGTGCCGCCCGAGGCGCTCCACAGCGCCGCCGCGATCGAGACGAGCAGGCCGACCGTCAGCGCGCCGCCGCTGTTCTCCGTGATGGCGGTGAGCTGCTCGCTCAGCAGCGACTGCGCCTCGGCCGGCAGCTGGCCGGACAGCGACTCGATCTGCCGGGCCACCGTCTCGGGGGAGGCGACCAGCCCGTACAGCGAGATCGTGGCGATCAGCGCCGGGAAGAGGGCGAGGAAGGCGAAGAAGGCCACGCCGGCGCCGATGATCGGCATGTTGTCGGCGCTGTTCTCGGCCCAGGCCCGCTTGACGATCTGCACCCACCCGCGGGCCGGGATGTCGGTCGGCTTCTCGGCGTCGACGCCGGGCAGCTCGGCCTCGGAGGGCACCCGCTGGCGGGGCCGCTCGGCCTCGCGCTCGGCGGTGCGGACCGAGGTGGCCGACGACGCCCCGGTGTACGGCGCGGGGTCGTCGGCGCGGTCGTCGGCGACCCGCGCGGCGGCCCGGCGCTCGGCCTTCTCCTGCACCCGCTGCCGGATGCGGTCGACGGAGCTGCCCGGACGTCCGGTGGAGACCATGGGACTCGTCCTCTCGGGGTGCGTCGGTCAGTCGCCGGGCCAGGCGCCGGTCAGCTTGGTGAAGCCCCGCGCACCGCCCCGGCTGACGAGGGCCTTGACGACGGCGACGATCGCACCGCGCAGGGCGGAGGCGAGCAGGATCTCGCGCAGCCGGTACTCGCTCTGCATCGCGGTGGGGGCGTCGTCGGCGTGGGCCAGCTTCTTCCAGACCAGCTGGAACAGCGTCGCGGCGATCGAGCTCGCCACCAGGCTCCCGATCAGCCCGATCGGGCGGTAGGCGATCTTCGCGCCCTTGCTCATCGCTTCCTCCTCCAGACGACGACGCCCACCACCAGGGCGACGAGTGCGCCGGCCGCGCCGAGCACGGCGGGCGGGTTCTCCCGGTAGGTCTCCACCGCGGTGTCGCGGGCGCGCAGCACGCGCTCCCGGGCCCGGCTGGGGACGTCGAGGCGGGCGGCCAGCTCGTCGACGGTGGCGGCGAGCTGCTCGCGGGTGGCCTCGATCTCGGCGCGGATCGCGTCCGCGTCGTCGGGGCCGCTCACCGGGGCACGCCGGGGCAGGGGACGGGCTGGCTCATGGGTCCTCCGCGGGCTGGGGGGTCGGTGCGGGGGACGCGCCCGACCGTCGGTGCCATGCCCCGGTGTCCGGACCGGGTAAACCAAGATCGCGGGTGTCGCGGGGCGCTCGCCCGCGCCGTCCGGTGCCCGGCTCGCTAGCCTCGCCGCCATGAGCTGGACCTGGCAGCTGGAAGACGCCTCGGGCGCGCCCGTCGATCCCGCCACGCTCGGGGTGGAGGTGCCCGAGTGCGACAACCAGGGCGACGCGGAGTCCTGGCTGGGGGAGGTCTGGCGCGACCTGCTGGAGCAGGGCATCGCCACGGTCACGCTGCAGCAGGACGGCGTGCGGGTCTACGGCCCGATGGGCCTGGCGGCCACCTGAGACCGGGGCGGACGACGCGTCGTCCGCCCCGGTGGGGTCCTAGCCCCGCGAGGTCTTGGCGGGGTCGCGCTCGACGACGTCGCCGAGGACCTCGTCGATACGGGTGAGCACCTCGGCCGGCAGCTCGACGCCGGCCGCCGCCACGTTGTCGCGCACCTGCTCGGGGCGGCTCGCGCCGATGATCGCGGCGGCGACGTTCCGGTTCTGCAGCACCCACGCCAGCGCGAGCTGGGCCATCGTCAGGCCCACCTCCTGCGCCACGGGGGTGAGCTGCTGCACCCGGGTGAGGACGTCGTCGGTGAGGTAGCTCTTCATCGACCCGCCCACGGTGGCGTGGCCGCCGCGGCTGTCGGCCGGCGGCTGCTGGCCCGGCAGGTACTTGCCGGTCAGCACGCCCTGGGCGAGCGGGGACCAGACGATCTGGGAGATGCCCTCCTGCTCGCAGGTGGGCACCACCTCGGCCTCGATGACCCGCCACAGCATCGAGTACTGCGGCTGGTTGCTGACCAGCTGCACCTTGAGCTCGCGGGCGAGCTGCGCGGCCGCCGCGATCTCCTCCGCCCGCCACTCCGAGACGCCGATGTAGAGCACCTTGCCCTGCCGGACGAGGTCGGCGAAGGCGGTCATCGTCTCCTCCAGCGGCACCGAGGAGTCGTACCGGTGGGCCTGGTAGAGGTCGACGTAGTCGGTCTGCAGCCGCTGCAGCGAGGCGTTGCAGCTCTCGATGACGTGCTTGCGGGACAGCCCGCCGTCGTTGGCGCCGGGGCCGGTGGGCCAGTAGACCTTGGTGAAGATCTCCAGCCCCTCGCGGCGCTGACCGGCCAGCGCGCGGCCCAGCACCGACTCGGCCCGGGTGCCGGCGTAGACGTCGGCGGTGTCGAAGGTGGTGATCCCCACGTCCAGGGCGGCCCGCACGCAGGCGTGCGCGGCGTCCTCCTCGACCTGGCTGCCGTGGGTGAGCCAGTTGCCGTAGGCGATCTCGCTGATGTTCAGGCCGGAGCGGCCGAGGCGTCGTGTCTGCACGACCTGACGCTAGTCGTCAGCCAGGCTAACCACCGGCCGGCCCCGCTGCAGGGTCCCGCCGCGAGCTCGCGAGTGGTGGGGGGCAGCGGGGTCCTTCCTCAGACCTCGGTGCCGAGGTCGACCTGGGGCTTGGGGAAGCGCCACTTGCGGATCATGGTGGCCCGGCTGACGCCGTACCAGATCAGCGTGCGCATCGACTCCGGGTGGTCCGGGTGCCGCTCGTTGACGACCCGCTTGATCTTGCGGCCGAGCACGAACGAGTCGGCGATGATGACGACGAAGAAGGCGAACCAGACGAAGACCGTGTAGCTCTGCACCGCCGGGTTGGGGATGAAGTAGCCCAGCAGCACCAGCGCGGCCACGACCAGGAAGAAGCTGCCGGCGTTGCGGCGGGCGTCGACGAGGTCGCGGACCAGCTTGCGGCGGGGTCCCCGGTCGCGGGCGGGCAGCGAGCTCTCGTCGCCGCGGGCGGCGGCCTCGCGGGCGCTGCCGCGGCCGGCGGCCTGCTGCTCGCGCTGCCGCTTGTAGGCCTCCTTGCGGGTGGTCGGCGGCGGCGGGACCGGCCCGCTGCGCCGGGGCTGGGCCTCGCTGCGCTTCGGCGTCGGCCGGCCCTTGCCGCCCGCCGTCGCCAGCTGCGACGTGAGGTCGGTGTCGGGGTCCGGGGCCACGACGGTGGCGGGACGGCGGCCGGGGAGGCGGAGCTTCACGGGTCGGGAGTCTACGTGCCCGCCGGGGCCGCACGGTGCTGCTCCGGGGCCCGGTGTCCTCCCCTGGAGGGGTCCGCGTGCTCCCCTCCGGCGGTCCGGCGCCGTACAGTGGGAAGCAGCTCCGCCACGGCGGTGTTGGCCGTCAGTGTTCCGACCGGCGTGGGGTGCCCCTCCGCGACGGGTCGAGCAGGACACCCTCGAGTGTGGGAGGACCACAACATGACCGTGCAGGACACGCAGGCCCCCGGCGCCACCGGCGTCATCCTCAGTGACCCGGCCGCCCTGAAGGTGAAGACGCTGCTGGAGCAGGAGGGTCGCGACGACCTGCGGCTGCGGATCGCGGTGCAGCCCGGTGGCTGTTCCGGTCTCCGGTACCAGCTGTTCTTCGACGAGCGCTTCCTCGACGGCGACCAGACCTTCGAGTTCGGTGGCACCGAGGTCATCGTCGACCGGATGAGCATCCCGTACCTCAGCGGCGCGACGATCGACTTCGTCGACACCATCGAGAAGCAGGGCTTCACCATCGACAACCCGAACGCGGGCGGCTCGTGCGCCTGCGGCGACTCGTTCCACTGACGCAGCACCCGTCCTCACCCGGACGGGACTGACCCAGCGCACCGAGGCCCGGCACCCCCACCAGGGTTGCCGGGCCTCGTCGCGTCCGGGGGTGTCAGGCCCGGGTCACAGCCGGACCGGGTAGACGGGCTCGGGGATCTCCGGGTGGATCCGCTCCTCGACGAAGATGCCGTGCCAGACCATGAACACCAGCACCTCCCAGACCTGCCGGGCGATCCGCTTGCTGGGCACGTCCGCCTCGCGCAGCCGGTCCAGCAGACCGAGGACGTGGTCGCGGTCGAGCCACTCGTCGGTGCCGCTCGCGGTCACGATGTCGCGGGCCCACTGGTGCAGCGGACCGGCGAGGAAGTCCGCCGTCGGCACCGGGAAGCCCAGCTTGCGGCGGTTCATGATCGCCGGCGGCACGATCTGCCGCATCGCCTGGCGCAGCGCGTACTTGGTGGCGTCGCCCTTGCGGGGCACCCGCATCTCCAGCGGCAGCGTGCTGGCCAGCGCGAAGACCTCGGCGTCCAGGAAGGGCACCCGCAGCTCGAGCGAGTTGGCCATGGTGACCTTGTCCGCCTTGACCAGGATGTCGCCGCGCAGCCAGGTGAACAGGTCGACGTACTGCATGGCGGTGACGTCGTCGTACCCGGCCTCGCGGGTGAGCCGGTACAGGTCCTCGGTCACCTGGACGTGCGACAGGTCGGGGTCGCGGCCCGGCAGCAGGTCGGCCAGCTCGGCTGCGTTCAGGTTCCGGGCGTTGCCGTAGTAGCGCTCCTCGAGGGGGATGGAGGCCCGGCGCAGCAGGTCCTGGCCGCGGACCCCCTCGGGCACCAGCCGGGACAGCCGGCCCAGCGCCTGCCGTCCGACGGCGGGGAGCTTCGCGGCCCACGCCAGGCTCAGCGGCTCGCGGTAGATCGTGTAGCCGCCGAAGAGCTCGTCGGCGCCCTCGCCGGAGAGCACCACCTTGACGTGCTTGCGCGCCTCGCGGGCGACGAAGTACAGCGGCACCAGGGCCGGGTCGGCGACCGGGTCGTCCAGGTACCAGACGACCGTCGGGATGGCGTCGGCGAAGTCCTGCGCGGTCACCTCGACCGGGATGTGCCGCACGCCCAGGACGGCGGCGGACTCCGCGGCGATGTCGACCTCCGAGGTGGCCTCACGCTCGAATCCGACGGTGAAGGTGACCAGGTCCGAGTTGTACTTGTGGGCCAGCGCCGCGATCGCGGTGGAGTCGATGCCGCTGGACAGGAACGACCCGACCGTGACGTCGGCCCGCATGTGCTTGGCGACCGAGTCGTCGAGCACCGCGGCGATCCGGTCGAACAGCGCCTGCTCGCCACCCGGCGGGACCGGCTGCGGGCGGAAGGCGGGGTGGAACCAGCGCGTGGTGTGCAGCTCGCCGTCGGCGACGGTGAAGCTCGTGCCGCTCTCGATCCGCCGGATGCCCCGGTGCAGGGTCGCCGGCTCCGGCACGTACTGCAGCGTCAGGTAGTGCTGCAGCGAGGCCGGGTCCACGCCGCCGGCGCCGACCGTGCCGCCGAGCAGCTCGAGCAGGGCCTTCTTCTCCGAGCTGAAGACCAGGCCGCCGTCGGCGAGGCGGGCGGTGAACAGCGGCTTGATGCCGAACGCGTCGCGGGCGCCGAACGCCGTCCCGGTGAGGGTGTCCCAGATGACGAAGGCGAACATGCCCCGCAGCCGGGGGACGACGGCCTCGCCCCACAGGTGGTAGCCGGCGACGATCGCCTCGGTGTCGCCCTCGGTGGCGAAGGTGGCGCCGGCGGCCCGCAGCTCCTCGCGCAGCTCCAGGTAGTTGTAGATCTCGCCGTTGAACACGATCCGGTACCGGCCGTCGGCGTACGGCATCGGCTGCGGGCTGCCCTCGATGTCGATGAACGCCAGCCGGTTGAAGCCGAGGACGGCGTGCCGGTCCGACCACAGCTCACGGTCGTCGGGCCCGCGGTGCCGCAGGCAGCGCAGCGCGTGCTGCACCCCGGAGACCGTCTGCTCGTCGACCCGTTCGGCGTCGGTGGACAGGTAGGCGAGCAGTCCGCACATGCGGGGGGGTCTCCCGGGGTCAGGTGGGGCGGTCGGTCAGAGGGGCTGGCCGGCGCGGACCCGCGCCGTCACCCGGCGCTCGGCCCAGAAGGACACCAGCGGGACGACGCCGGCGAGCAGCACCAGCAGGGTGCCCTTGGCGGTGAACTTCGCGCGCAGCGCCAGGTCGAAGGCGGTGACCAGGTAGACGATGTACAGGAACCCGTGGACCGGCGACACGACGGCGGAGACCTCGGGGACGCCGGCGGCGTAGCGCAGCGGCACGGCCACGAAGACCAGGACCAGGAGCATCACGCCGACGACCCAGGCCATCACCCGGTAGCGGGTCAGCGCCGAGGCGGTGCGCGGCGCGAGCGTGGTGTCAGCGGCCACCGTTCACCTGCTGCCCGAGCGCCTTGGCGTTGAGCTCTGCGAGGTAGGCGTTGTAGGCGGCGAGCTCGGGGTCGCCGGTGGTGTCGATCCGCGGCCGCTGGTAGAGGACCACCGCGTTGCCGGGCTCGTCGTCGGCCGGGTCGCGCCGCCACTCGTCACGGACCATCCGGAGGTAGAAGCCCAGGCCCATGAAGCCGTACAGGGGCCACTGCAGGGCGTAGCTCCAGTTGACCGCGCCGCCGCCGTCCTCGGCCTTGCCCAGCTGCCAGGAGCCGAGGAAGAAGGTCATGACGAACAGCGCCGCGACCAGCAGGTGCATCAGCACCCAGCGCCAGGTCAGGAGGCGTCGGTACACGGCCCGACTGTAGCCGCCGGGCCCCGGCGGCCGCCGCCGTCCCGGGGCGCGAGCCGGGCCACACCTCGCCGCCGGGGGCCCTGGTCGGGCCGCCCGTCGCCGACCCGCCGGGCGGGTCCTCCCGCCCCCAGGACGACAGGCGGGGTCGGCTAGTCTCGGCCAGACTGTGGTCGGTGTGGCAGTGCCTGTCGGGCAACCGAGGAAGGCCCCGCCGGTGAGACCGCGTGGCACCGCCGCGCGGGGGATGAGGAGGCAGCGGGCAGTGGCTCGACGCAGCAAGCTGGCGAAGGTCGCCGGGCTCGGTCTCCTGGGGGCTCTGACGCTCAGCGGGTGCGACGCGCGCGGCAGTTGGCTCAGTTGGGGATGGCCCGAGGGCATCACCGACGAGGCCCACGCGATGCACGACCTGTGGATCGGCTCGACGATCACCGCGCTGGTCGTCGGTATCGCCGTGTGGATCCTGATCGCCTACGCCGCGATCCGGTACCGCAAGCGCAGGGACAGCGACGACTCGGAGCTGCCCCGGCAGACCGCGTACAACCTGCCGCTCGAGGTCGTCTACACGATCATCCCGTTCATCATCATCGCGGTCCTGTTCTTCTTCACCGTGAACACGCAGAACCAGGTGCAGGAGCGCAGCGACGAGCCCGACGTCACCGTCGCGGTCAACGCGTTCAAGTGGAACTGGCAGTTCGTCTACCCCGAGACCACCGACGACAACGGTGGTGAGCCGGTGTCGACCGTGGGCTCCAGCGACGAGGTCCCGATCCTCGTGCTGCCCACCGACCAGACCGTCCGCTTCGAGCTCGCCTCGGCCGACGTCATCCACTCGTTCTGGGTGCCCGAGTTCCTCTTCAAGCTCGACGTCATCCCGGGCAACGAGAACGGCCGCGACAACGTCTTCGAGGTGACCGTCCGCGAGGAGGGCGCCTTCGTCGGCCGGTGCGCCGAGCTGTGCGGCACCTACCACGCGTTCATGAACTTCGAGGTCCGCGCGGTGAGCGGCGACGACTTCGAGAGCTACCTGGCTGCCCGCGAGGACGGCCTGTCGACCTACGACGCGCTCGAGAGCATCGGCCAGCCGGGTGCCTCGACGTCCACCACGCCGTTCGAGGGCGAGCGCGAGCAGCAGGCCGCGGCCTCGGATGACTGACCAGACCACCCCGCAGCACCAGGAGGACCGGCCGTGAAGGTCGAAGCGCTCATCTTCAATCTGCTCGCGGTCTTCTGCGTCGTGGCCGCCGTCGTCTACGGCGTCTGGTCGAAGGAGCCGATCGGCACCACCGCGCTGGCCCTCTCCGGGGGCCTGACCGCGCTGATCGGCGGCTTCTTCTGGTTCGTCGCCCGGCGCATCGACGCCCGCCCCGAGGACAGCAAGGACGCCGAGATCGCCGACGGCGCCGGTGAGCTCGGCTTTTTCAGCCCGGCGAGCTACTGGCCCTTCGGGCTGGCGCTCTCCGCCGCGGTCATGGGCCTGGCCCTGGCGTTCTACTACCCCTGGTTGATCGGCATCGCCGGCGTTGCGCTGATCCTCACCATCGGTGGCCTGCTCTTCGAGTACTACGTCGGGCAGAACGCGCACAGCTGACCCCAGCACCCCACGCGACGACGGGGCCCCTCCCAGCCGGGAGGGGCCCCGTCGTGCGTCCGGCGGCGGTTCAGCAGGCTCGCCGGCGCCCGAGCGAACCGCCGCAGGCCGCCCGGGGCACGACGACGACAGCCAGGTCTCGGCCTCGTGCGGCAACAGGGACGGAGCGTCCCAGGGACGGAGCGTCCCAGGGCGGAGCCGTCCCAGGGCGGAGCCGTCCCAGGGCGGAGCCACGGTCGGGCAGCGCAACCTCCTGGCGGCTGAGCCGCGACGAGGGCGCGTCACGGGCCGGGGGCAGCACTCCACAGGGAGGGCAGGGTCCCGGCGCCGCAGGACCGGCCCCGGCCGGCGTACCCCGCGGCCACCGGCCACCGGACGGCAGGTACTGGGACCCACCTCGAGGGCCGCAACGGCCAGGTCATGACATCCCGGCGGCCGGGGTGCGGGCTGTGCGTCGCTCCGGCCCCCTCAGACGTGCGTGGACCGCCGTCGAAGGTGCGCCCCGGCGGGGTTGGACAGCAGCAGGGGAGCCGGCCCCCGGGAACACAGCAGGGGCCCCGGCGGACGATGCCGCCGGGGCCCCTGCTGGGTGGTGCTGGTCGCGCTGGGTCAGTCGCGCGGGTCCTGCGGTCGTCCGCCCTCGGAGGGCTTTCCGCCCTCGGAGGGACGGCCACCCTCGGCCGGGCGACCGGAGCCGGTGAGCTGCCGGGCAGCCTGCTCGGACTCCAGGCCACGGGCCTCGATCTCCGCCTGCCGCTGCACCTCGGCCGGGGACTCGATCGGCTTGAAGAAGCCCCGGACCGCGCGGCGGGCGCCACCGACCTGGTTCATCTTCTTGGGCACCGAGGCACCGCCGTAGGCCAGCTGCCCGTGGCCGTGCTCGTCGACCGGGCCCAGCGGCTGGTGGACCTCGATGAACTCACCGCTCGGCAGCCGGCGGATGACACCGGTCTCGATGCCGTGCTCGAGCACCTCGCGGTCGTGCCGCTCCAGGCCCAGGCAGATCCGGTACGTCGCCCAGTAGGCGATGGGGGGAAGCACCAGGAAGCCGATGCGGCCGAACCAGGTCATCGCGTTCAGGCTGATGTCGAACTTGTCGGCGATGAGGTCGTTGCCACCGGAGATCCACAGGACGACGTAGGCCGTGATGGCCATGGCGCCGATGGAGGTGCGCACCGGGACGTCGCGGGGACGCTGCAGCAGGTGGTGGCTGGCGGTGTCGCCGGTCAGCTTGCGCTCGAGGATCGGGTAGAGCGCGAGCGCACCGAACATCACGCCCGGGATGCCGAGGGCGCCCCAGAGCACCGGCGGGATGTGGTAGCCCCACAGCACGATCTCCCACGGCGGGAAGATGCGGGCGCCGCCGTCGACGAAGCCGATGTACCAGTCCGGCTGCGAGCCGGCGGTCACCTGGGCCGGGTTGTACGGACCGAGCAGCCAGATCGGGTTGATCTGCACCAGGCCACCGAGGGCGGCGCACAGACCGAACACGATGAACAGCAGCGCGGTCGCCTTGCCGGCGAAGGTCGGGAAGAGCCGGTGGCCGACCACGTTGTGCTCGGTCCGCCCCGCACCCGGGAACTGCGTGTGCTTCTGCTTCACCAGGATCAGCAGGTGCAGCGCGATGAGCGCCAGCAGGATCGCCGGGATGATCAGCACGTGCAGGATGTAGAGCCGGCCGATGATCAGCTCACCGGGGAAGTCGCCGCCGAAGACGGTGAAGTAGACCCAGGTGCCGATCACCGGGATGGAGAGGAAGACCGCGGAGAAGATCCGGAGTCCACCACCGGAGAGCAGGTCGTCGGGGAGGGTGTAGCCGGCGAAGCCCTCGAGCAGGGCCAGCACCAGCAGGCCGATGCCGATGAACCAGTTGGTCTCACGCGGGCGGCGGAACGCGCCGGTGAAGAAGATGCGGAGCAGGTGCACCACGATCGAGGCCACGAACAGCAGGGCGGCCCAGTGGTGCATCTGGCGGATCAGCAGCCCGCCGCGGACGTCGAAGGAGATGTCCAGCGTCGACTCGTAGGCCGCCGACATCTCGATGCCGCGCAGCGGTGCGTAGGAGCCGTCGTAGACGATCTCCCGCATCGAGGCGTCGTAGAAGAAGGTCAGGTACGTGCCCGACAGCAGCAGGACGATGAAGCTGTAGAGCGCGATCTCGCCGAGCAGGAACGACCAGTGGTCCGGGAAGACCTTGTTCAGGGTCCGGCGGACCGGCCCGGCGACGATCAGCCGATCGTCGACCTCGAAGGCCGCCTTGCCGGCGAGCGAGGTCGGCTGCCCGACCCGAGGACCGGGCACCGTGTTCGTGGCCATCAGCCGACTCTCCCCATGTTCCAGTAGGACGGTCCGACGGGCTCGGGGAAGTCCCCACGCGCGACGAAGTAGCCCTCATCATCCACGGTTATCGCGAGTTGGGGGAGCGAGCGGGTGGCCGGCCCGAACACGGGCTTTGCGCCGTCCGTCACGTCGAACTGCGACTGGTGGCACGGGCACAGGATCCGGCTGGTCTCCTGCTCGTACAGCGACACCGGGCACCCGGCGTGCGTGCAGATCTTCGAGTAGGCGACGTAGTCGCCGTAGCCGAAGTCCTCCTGGCCGGCGGGGATGCGGAGGGTCTCCAGCTGCTCGGGGCGCAGCCGGATGAGCATGACGGCCGCGTCGTAGGCCTTGTTGCCGCCCTCGACCGCGGGGAACACCGTCGCCAGCGAGCCGGGGGTCTGGTCGCCGGGGCGGACGGGCGTGCCGTCGTCACGGAGCATCCGCATGCCCTCGGCCCACGGGGTGGTGCCCAGCGGGTTGCCCTTGTTGGGGTCCTTGATGAAGCCGCCGAGGGGGGCCAGCAGCATCGCGCCGAACGCGGCACCCAGCAGGCCGAGGGCGCCCTTGAGCGCCTTGCGCCGGGGGAGCCCGGAGTTGTGCAGGCCGCTCATCAGCGTCGCGCCGGTGGTCACCCGGTCGAAGTGCGAGCCGTCGTGCTTGTCCTGCACCGCGGTCTCGTGCGGCAGCAGCTTCTTGACGTAGAGGACCAGGCCGATGCCGATCGCGATCATCGAGGCGCCGAAGGTCAGGCCCAGCAGCGGGGTGTAGATGCTGCTCCAGGTGCTGCCGCCGACCGTCCACTCCCAGTCGGGGAGGAACCAGCCCGAGCCGGCGTAGATGACGACGAACGCGAGCGCGAAGAGCGCGGCCAGCAGGAACCAGTTGGTGACCAGCCGGGTGTTCTTCTTCTCCAGCGCCGACCCGACCGGTGCGGCCGGCTCGACGTGCAGGACCTCGACGCCGTCGTAGCGGGCACCGAGCCGGTCCAGCTCGGTGCGGTCCATCGCCGCGAGCTGCTCGGGGGTGTAGTCGTCGTCCGGGCCGCCGTGCAGCTGGCCGGGCTCGTCCGCGCCGCCGCCGGAGCCCGGGCGGTCGGAGTGGGTGGTGGTCACGCCTTGGTCCCCATCCAGAAGATCCCGAACAGCAGGGCGCCGATGCCGACGACCCAGATGACCAGGCCCTCGGCGACCGGGCCGACGCGGCCGATGCTGGCGCCGCCGGGGTCGGCCTGCGTCTTGATGGTCTGCACGTAGTTGATGATCGCGCGCTTCTCGTCCGGGCTCAGCTGGTTGTCACCGAAGACCGGCATGTTCTCCGGCCCGGACAGCATCGCCGTGTAGATCGTCATGTCGTTGGCCTCCTCGAGCGAGGGGGCCCGCTTGCCGGAGGACAGGGCGCCACCGGCACCGGCGAAGTTGTGGCACTGGGCGCAGTTCAGCCGGAACAGCTCGCCGCCCTCGGCGAGGTCGCCGGCGCGCAGGTCGCCCGAGGGGAGGGTGGGGCCGCCACCGTTCTCCTGGATGTAGGCCATCAGCTGCTCGATCTGCTCCTCGGAGAAGATCGGCGGGCGCTCGGCGGCCTGGGCCTCCTGGCGGACCAGCGGCATGCGGCCGGTGTGCACCTGGAAGTACACCGAGGCCTCGCCCACCCCGATGAGCGAGGGGCCGCGGTCGGTGACGCCCTCGAGGTTGGAGCCGTGGCAGGTGATGCAGCTGCGGGTGTAGAGCTCCCGGCCGGCCTCGACGGCGTTGGACGGGTTGCCCGTGGCGTCGTCGGCAGCGCTCGCGCCCGGGGCCAGGGCGGAGTAGCCGACCCCGGTGAGCACGAGCGCGGCCATCAGGCCGGCGACGTTGGCCAGGCGGCGGCGCTGCTTGGAACGACGGCGCGCCCGGGCTGCGGCGGCGGGGGAGCCGGCTGCCGGACGGCGGCGCAGCAACCCGCGACGGCCCCCCTCGGGGGCAGCGACGGAGTCGGCATTCGGAGTGGACACCCGGTTCCCTACTTGATCAGGTAGATCGTGATGAAGAGACCGACCCACACGACGTCGACGAAGTGCCAGTAGTACGACACGACGATCGCCGAGGTCGCCTGGGCAGGCGTGAAGCGGCCCATCGTGGACCGGATGAGCACGAAGACGAAGGCGATGAGGCCGCCGATGACGTGCAGCGCGTGGAAGCCGGTGGTCAGGTAGAAGACCGACCCGTACGACGACGACGCGATCGTCGTCCCGTGCTCGGTGACCAGGGTGCGGTACTCGAAGGCCTGACCCAGCACGAACACCAGGCCCATCACGAAGGTGATGGTGAACCAGCGCCGCAGCCCGTAGACGTTGCCGATCTCCGCGGCGAAGACGCCGTACTGACAGGTGACCGAGGAGAGCACCAGGATCAGCGTGAAGAACAACGCGTACGGGACGTTCAGCTCGGTGGGCTCGGGCGGCCAACCGTCGGTGGCTCGCGCGCGCGCGGTGAAGTACATGGCGAACAGGCCGGCGAAGAACATCAGCTCACTGGCGAGCCAGACGATCGTGCCGACGCTGACCATGTTCGGTCGGGTCAGGGAGTGCACCCGCGAGGTGTCGAAGGTGCTGCTCGCCACGGGGGCCGTTGTCACGGGCCCATCATGGCATCGGGACGGCCGTCCCACGACGTGGGGTCCGCGGGCGTGGCGCACCCCTCCGGGGCCACCGGACGACGCGGTGCGACGCACCGCTCACGCCGGTCGCGCGGAGCACTAGGCTCCGCCGGGTGAGCGTCGACGCCGCACCGGCCACCGTGCTGGTCTTCAGCCAGCGGGCCGAGGTCCGCACCGCCGTCCGCACCGCCCTGGGGCTCTCGCCGGCGCCCGGGGTGGGGCCGCTGTCCTACGTCGAGTGCGCGACCGGTGACGAGGTCGTCGCCGCCGTCGACGCCGGCGGCATCGACCTGTGCGTGCTGGACGGCGAGGCGCAGCCGACCGGCGGGATGGGCATCAGCCGCCAGCTCAAGTACGAGATCGCCGACTGCCCCGCGCTGGTCGTGCTGATCGCGCGGCAGGCCGACCGCTGGTTGGCCCACTGGTCGCTGGCCGACGCCACCCTGGCCTACCCCGTCGACCCGCTGGTGGCGGCCGACGTGGTGGCGGGTCTGCTCCGCGAGCGTCTCGCGCAGCGCCCCGCCGTCCGCCGCTGACCGGCGTGACGGCGACCAGCCCGACCTGGCCGGGGCTGTTCAACCGGCTGCTCCGCGGCGAGGACCTCGCCACCCCCGACACCCGCTGGGCGATGCGGCAGGTGATGACCGGGGAGGCGACCCCGGCGCAGGTGGCCGCCTTCCTGGTGGCGCTGCGGGCCAAGGGCGAGTCGCCGGCCGAGGTCGCCGGCCTCGCCGAGACGATGGTCGAGCTGGCCACCCCGGTCACCCTGCCGGTCGACTGCGTGGACATCGTCGGCACCGGCGGCGACGGCGCCCAGACGGTCAACATCTCCACGATGGCGGCGATCGTCACCGCAGCGGCCGGTGCGCCGGTGGCCAAGCACGGCAACCGGGCGGCCTCCTCGAAGTCCGGCACCGCCGACGTGCTCGAGGCCCTCGGTGTGGTCATCGACCTGCCCGCAGCCGCGGTCGCCCGGTGCGTCGCGGAGGCGGGCATCGGCTTCTTCTTCGCCCCGGTCTTCCACCCCGGCTTCCGCCACGCCGCCGTGCCGCGCCGCGAGCTGGGCATCGGCACGGTCTTCAACTTCCTGGGCCCGCTGACCAACCCGGCCCGGCCGGTGGCGGCCGCGATCGGGTGTGCCGACACCCGGATGGCGCCGGTGCTGGCGGAGGTGCTGGCGGCGCGGGGCACCCGGGCGCTGGTCTTCCGCGGCGACGACGGGCTCGACGAGCTGACCACCACGACCACGTCGGCGGTATGGGTGGTCCGGGACGGCGAGGTGGTGGCCGAGCGGCTGGACCCGACGGCGCTCGGGCTGCCGGTGGCCGAGCCGGGGGCGCTGCGGGGTGGCGGCCCGGAGGTCAACGCCGACGTGGTGCGCCGGCTGGTGGCCGGTGACCGGGGGCCGGTGCGCGACGCGGTGCTGCTGAACGCCGCCGGTGCGCTGGCGGCCTTCGACGAGCGCGGCGCGCGGCTGCACGACGCGCTGGCCGCCGGCCTGGAGCGGGCGGCGGCCGCGGTCGACGACGGCCGGGCCGCGGCCAAGCTCGACGAGTGGGTCCGGGCCAGCCGCAGAGCCAAGGCGGATCCCGGAGCTTGACGGCCCCGCTGCAGGGTCCCGCCCCGAGCTTGCGAGGGGTGGGGGGCAGCGGGGTCCTTCTACTGCTCGAAGCCGATCGAGAAGGCGGCCTCCAGGTCGTGCCGCGAGTACGCCTGGAAGGCGATGTGGGTGGCGGTGTCAACCACGCCGGGCACCTTGTTGATCCGGCCGGCGATCACCTGCGCGATCTCCTCGAACTCGTGCACCCGGACCAGCGCGACCAGGTCGACGTCGCCGGCCACCGAGTACACCTCGCTGACCCCGGGCAGGGCGGCGACGGCCTCGGCGACCTCACCGATCGAGTCGGTGGCGGCATCGATCATCACGATGGCGGTGATCACGCCGGCGATGCTAGCCCGGTGACCGGCCGGCCGCGCCGTCCCGCCACCCGGGCCGAGCCGTGCCGGCCGGGCCTGCGCTCCGGCTGCCCGGGCGCCACCCGGTCGGGCTGGGCGCGCGTGCTCAGCGGCCGGGCGTCGCCGAAGGGGTCCCGCTCGGCGCGGCCGGCGTCGACCCGGGCGAGGAAGGCGCTGTAGTGCCCGGTGCCGGGGGTGCGGCTGGCCAGCACGCCGGTGACGTCGACCAGCCGGGTGCCGGGCTTCTCCATCCAGCGCAGCACCAGCTCCGTCTCGTCGACCGAGGCGGCGAGCTCGTCGGCCGGCCCGTCGGGCGTCTCGGCGGTGGCCCGCAGGTCGGCGAGGTACGCGCGCACCGACCGGCCGCGCTCGGCGACCCCGGCAGCGACCAGCCGGCCGCGGCGGACCACCGACAGCTGCCAGCCCCCCGACCCGTCCGGCCGGGCGAGCACCAGCTCGGGCACGGTGGCCAGCAGCTCCAGCCGCTGCCGCCGGCGCACCGCCCGGACCAGCACCGCCACCCGGTCGCGCAGCACCGCGGCGTCCTCGTACCGGCCGTCGGCGCCGAGCCGCTCGACCCGGGCGAGCAGCGGGGCGACCAGGTCCCCGGGGTCGGCGGCGACGGCCGCGGCGAAGACCGCGGCCACCGAGGCGTACTCCTCGCGGCTCTGCGCCCCGGTGCACGGGGCCCCGCACCGGCCCATGCCGGCCAGGGCGCACGCGGTGCCCAGCACGGTCAGGGACAGCCGTGAGGTGCACTGCCGCAGCGGTAGTGCCTCGTGGACGGCCGCGACCGCGGCGTCGGCGGCCCGCCGGTCGGGGAAGGGGCCCAGGAAGACGCCGGCGCCGGGCCGCACCCGCCGGACGACGGACAGCCGCGGGAAGACCTCCTCGGTGAGCCGGACCCACAGCGCCCGCTCGGGGAAGCGGGAGCGGCGGTTGTACCGGGGCTTGTGCTCAGCGATCAGCCGCAGCTCGCGGACCGCGGCCTCCAGGTCGTGCGCGCAGGGCAGCGCCTCGATCCGCTCGGCGAGGGCGACCATCTCGGTCATCCGGCTGCGCTGCTCCCCGGCGGTGAAGTAGCTGCGCACCCGGCTGCGCAGGTCGTTGGAGGTGCCGACGTAGAGCGGCTCGTCGCGCGGCCCGCGGAAGACGTACACGCCCGGACCGGAGGGGACGTGCTCGGCCAGGTGCCGCTTGCGCCGTCGCTGCGGGTCGACCTGCCGGGTGAGCCCGGTCAGCTCCTCCAGCGAGGTGACGCCCAGCGGCCCCAGCCGCTCGAAGAGGCCGTGCAGCACGTCCACGGTGGCGCGGGCGTCGTCGAGCGCGCGGTGGCAGGGCTGGGTGGAGGTGGAGAAGAACGGGGCCAGCGTGCCCAGCTTGCAGTTGGGCACCTCGTCGCGGGTGAGCAGCCGGCGCGCCAGGACCGCGGTGTCGACGGAGGCGAAGGCCGGCCACATCAGGCCGCTCGCGTCGCACGCCGCCCGCAGGAAGCCGAGGTCGAACGGGGCGTTGTGGGCCACCAGCACGGTGCCCCGGGCGAACTCGAGGAACGCCGGCAGCACCGCGTCGATCCGCGGGGCCGCGGCGACCATCATCGAGGTGATCCCGGTCAGCACGCTGATGTACGGCGGGATGGCCATGCCGGGGTCGACCAGCGTCTGGAACTCCCCGAGCACCTGGCCGCCGCGCACCTTCACCGCGCCGATCTCGGTGATCGCGCAGTCCTTCGGCGAGCCCCCGGTGGTCTCCAGGTCGACCACGACGAACGTGACGTCGGCCAGCGGCGTGCCGAGGTCGTCGATGGTGGCCTGGTGGTAGCGCGGCTGCCCGGCCTCGCCCGGCCGCGGCAGCGCCACCTGCCGCCAGCCGGGCGGTGAGCCGGCTCCGGCGGCCGGTGGGGACGGCGGGAGCGCGGGGTGGGACGGCACGCAGCGGACGCTAGGTCGGGGGTCCGACAGTCCCCGGGAGGCCACGCCGGGCGGTGCCGAGGGGGCGGGTGGCCGGCAGGCGCCACCGGGACCGGTGTCCGTGGGGGCGGGCGGAACTGTCGGTGGGTGCTCCTAGCGTCCGCGGTGTTGGACGACAGAGAAGAGGAGAGGCGCCGTGCTCATCGACTGCGACACCTGCACCGTCCGCGGGCAGGGGTGCGACGACTGCGTCGTGACCGTGCTGCTCGGCGCCCCGCCGGGCTGGCGCGGCAGCGACCCGACCGTCGTGCCGCTCACCCGCCGTCCGTCGGTGGGAGGTGCACCGGGACACCGTCGCCGGGCCGCGGAGGACGACGCAGTGCGTCACGGTGCGCACGCGGAGGGTGACGCGCCCGGGCAGGCGGCCGAGGGGCGTGACGTCCGTCGCGTTGACACCTCGGCCGAGGACGCCTGGTCGCTCGTCGACCTCGACGAGGTCGAGCGTCGGGCCGTGCAGGCGTTGGCAGACTTCGGCCTGGTTCCGCCGCTTCGTCATCAGGATGCGTCCATGCCGGGCGGCCGCCACGTGAGCTGACAAATCGCATGGTTGTGATTTGTCAGGGTTGACCCGTACTCGGACGTTTGACAGGGCTTCATCTCGATCCGGTCACGGACTTAGGTTCGTCGTGTCCGAACGAGACGTCGTCACCACGCAGCGTGACCTCGATCGGGCACCGCCACCCTCCGGGCCGCACGGCCCGGGTGCGCGGGGAGACCGCCGGCAGCGCCGGGGGAGCGACCCCGCGCCGGTCGGGTGGGCGGTCCGACCCGTCGAACGGAGTCCCGCCGAACCGTGGTGCGTCCTCAGTCCTGCTCCCGCCGGGTCCCGCGCCCGGATGCGTCTGCCGCCCGTCCGGCCGCTCCCCGCCGCACGATCGGCCGACTCGGCACCGGGCTCCTCCTGGGCGCCGCCGCGAGCCTGACCCTCACGCTCCTCCCCGGCAGCGCGGCTGCTGCGCCGGGCGACACCACCCAGGCCGGCACCGCGGACGAGGCGACCCGCCTGGTGGCCGCGTCCACCCACGACCTCGAGGTCGTCACCGAGCAGCTGAACGACGCGCAGGAGACCCTCGCCCAGCAGCAGGCCGCCGCCGACGCGGCCGGCGCCGCAGTCGCCGCCGCGCAGGCCCAGCTCGCCGCCCTGGACACCCAGATGCGGCAGATCGCCCGCAGCGCGTTCACCGGCGAGAACCTGTCCCGGTTCAACGCGCTGATGTCCAGCGGCTCGGCCGAGGAGTTCATCGCCCAGGTCAGCACCCTCGACGCCATCGCCGGGCACGCCGACGACGTGCTGACCGAGGTCACCGCCGCCGCGGCTGCCGCCGAGCAGGCCAAGGCCGACGCCGATGCGGCGGCCGCCGCCGCGCAGCAGACGCTGGAGGACGTGGGCGCCCGGCAGAGCGCGCTCACCGCCGACATCGCCGACTACCAGGCCCAGTTCCAGGCGCTCAGCGTCGTCCAGCAGGAGGAGGTCGTGGCCGAGCACGCCGGGCCGGTGCTGGAGGCCCCGGCCACCGTCACCGCCCCCAGCGACGCCGCCCAGGTCGTCCTGGACACCGCGCTGGCCCAGCAGGGCGACCCCTACGTCTGGGGCGCCGGCGGCCCGAACGCCTTCGACTGCTCCGGCCTCACCCAGTACGCCTACGCCGCGGCCGGCATCCGGCTGCCGCACTCCAG
Organism: Modestobacter versicolor; assembly: GCF_041028285.1. Taxonomy (GTDB): domain Bacteria; phylum Actinomycetota; class Actinomycetes; order Mycobacteriales; family Geodermatophilaceae; genus Modestobacter; species Modestobacter versicolor_A. The sequence goes on from NZ_JABGDB010000001.1 coordinate 929,380, forward strand.
CCTCGCCCAGTCCCGGATGGGCACCGCGGTGTCCCGCGGCGACCTGCAGCCCGGCGACCTGGTCTTCTTCTACAGCCCGGTGAGCCACGTGGGCATCTACATCGGCAGCGGCCAGATGGTGCACGCCTCCACCTTCGGCAGCCCGGTGCTGGTCACCAGCGTGGACATGGCCGGCTACGTCAGCGCCCGCCGGCTCCTCGGCTGACCAGCGGGGCGCCGCGTGCGGGGCGGTCCGGCCGGTCCCCAGCCTGGCTCCCTAAGCTCGCCGCCGTGCCCCCGCCCCTGTCGTCCCGGTGCCGGTGAGCAACGCTCAGGCACCGGCCCGCTCCGCGAGCAGGCGCCCGGCCCTGCTGGTCGCCGCCGTCCTCGGTCTCGCGCTGGCCGTCGTCATCGTCGTCGTCACCCCGTGGGACCTGCTGCCCGCGCCGGCCGGCGGCCGGACCCCGGTCGACCCGGCGCAGGCCTTCACCGCCGAGCAGATCGCCCGCGCCGAGGACTTCACCGGCCAGCTCCGCCCGGCGTCGCTGACCTCGCTGCTGCTCGGCCTGGTCGTCTCCGCGGTCTTCGGGCTCACCCGTGCCGGGGCCGCCACCGCCCGCGCTGTGGCGCGCCCGCTCGGTGGCGGCTGGGCCTGGCAGGTGCTGCTCGGTGGGCTGGCTGTCCTGGTGGCCGGCCGGCTGGTCACCCTGCCGCTGTCCGCCTACGGGGAGATGGTGCGCCACCGGTTCGGGCTGTCGACCCGGGGCTGGGGGCTCTGGGCCCGCGACGTGGCCACCTCCACCGGCATCGACGCCGGCCTGACGGTGCTGGGCATGCTCGCGCTGGTCGCCCTGGCCCGGCGCGCACCGCGCACCTGGTGGGCCTGGGCCGGCGGGGCGGCGGCCGCGCTGGTGGTGGTCGGCTCCTTCCTCTACCCGCTGGCGATCGAGCCGGCGTTCAACCGGTTCGAGTCGATGCCCGCCGGTGAGCTGCGCACCGACCTGTTCGCCCTCGCCGAGCGCAGCGGCACCCCGGTGCAGGACGTGCTGGTGGCCGACGCCTCCCGGCGGACCACGGCGCTGAACGCCTACGTCTCCGGGTTCGGCTCCACCCGGCGGATCGTCGTCTACGACACGGTGCTCGACCAGCTCTCCGCCGAGGAGGTCGAGTCGATCGTCGCCCACGAGCTGGGGCACGTGGCGACCGACGACGTGCTGACCGGGACGCTGATCGGTGCCCTCGGTGCCGGCGCCGGCGTCGCGCTGCTCGGCTGGCTGCTGGGGTCCACGCCGCTGCTGCGGCGGAGCGGGGCGTCCGGTCCCGGCGACGGTCAGGTGATCGGGCTGCTGCTGTTCCTGCTGGCGGTGGGCACGCTGCTGTCCACCCCGGTGCAGAACCTGGTCTCCCGGCACGTCGAGGCGCGCGCCGACCTGCACGCGCTGGACCTCACCCGCGACCCGGCGTCCTTCATCGCCGTCCAGCGGCAGCTGGGGGAGGCCAACCTCTCCGACCCCGACCCGCCGGCGGTCTGGCAGTGGGCCTTCGGGTCGCACCCCACCGCTGCCCAGCGGGTGGCCTTCGCCGAGGACTGGACCCGGGTGCGCGGCTGATGGAGCGCACCCTCGTCGTCACCAACGACTTCCCGCCGCGGCAGGGCGGCATCCAGACCTTCGTCGCGGCGCTGCTGGCCACCCGCCCGCCGGGGTCGGTGGTGGTGTTCGCCTCCGACCACCCCGGCTCCACCGCGCACGACGCCGGGCTGCCGTACCCGGTGGAGCGGGCCGGCACCGGCCTGCTGCTGCCGACCCCCGGCGCGGCCCGGACCGCCGCCCGGCTGGCCCGGGAGCACGACTGCCGCACGGTGTTCTTCGGCGCCGCCGCGCCGCTCGGGCTGCTCGCCCCCGCACTGCGCCGGGCCGGGGTGGAGCGGCTGGTCGGTGCCACGCACGGGCACGAGACCGGCTGGGTGGCCCTGCCCGGCGCCCGGCAGCTGCTGCAGCGCATCGCCGGGGGACTGGACGCGCTGACCTACATCAGCCGGTACACCCACAGCCGGCTGGCGCCGGCGCTGCGCGACCGCACCGAGCTGGTGCAGCTGTCACCGGGCGTGGACGTCGACCGGTTCACCCCGGACGTCGACGGCTCCGCGGTCCGCGAGCGGCACGGCCTCGGCGACGCCCCGGTGGTCGTCTGCGTCTCCCGGCTGGTGCCGCGCAAGGGGCAGGACACGCTGGTCCGCGGCTGGTCGCAGGTGCTGGCCCGGCACCCGCGGGCCCGGTTGCTGCTGGTCGGCGGCGGACCGCTGGAGGCCTCGCTGCGGGCGGCGGTGCGGTCGGCGGGCCTGGCGGGGTCCGTCGTCCTGACCGGGGCGGTGCCGGCCGACGAGCTGCCGGCGCACTACGCCGCCGGCGACGTCTTCGCGATGCCGTGCCGCACCCGCCGCGGCGGGCTGGACGTCGAGGGTCTGGGGATGGTGTTCCTCGAGGCCGCGGCGTGCGGGCTGCCGGTGGTCGCCGGCACCTCGGGCGGGGCGCCGGAGACGGTGCAGGAGGGCGTCACCGGCCACGTGGTCGGCCCGCGGTCACCCGACGCCGTCGCCGCGGTGCTCGCCGACCTGCTCGACGACCCGGTCCGGTCGCGCGCGATGGGCGCGGCCGGCCGGGCCTGGGTCGAGCAGCGGTGGTCCTGGACGACGATCGCGCGGACCTTCGCCGGTCTTCTCAGCTCCTGACGGCCCCGCTGCAGGGTCCCGCCCTGAGCTCGCGAAGGGCGGGGGGCAGCGGGGTCCTTCTCCTAGCGGGCGTACAGGGCCTCGACCTCGTCGCCGAACTCCTTCATGACGACGGCGCGCTTGAGCTTCAGGCTGGGTGTGAGCGTGCCGTTGTCCTCGGTGAAGTCGACGGCCAGCACCCGGAACTTCTTGATCGCCTCGGCGTGCGAGACGGCCTTGTTGGCCTCGGCCACCGCGGCGTCGATCTCGGCGAGCAGCTCCGGGTCCTCGCGCAGCTGGGCCGCGGTCGTCCCGGCGTCCTTGCCCTTGCTCCGCAGCCAGGCGGGCAGCGCCTCGACGTCCAGGGTGACCAGCGCGGCGATGAACGGCCGCTGGTCGCCCACGACGATGCACTGGCTGACCAGCCGGTGCGCGCGGAGACGGTCCTCCAGCACCGCGGGGGCGACGTTCTTGCCCCCGGCGGTCACCAGGATCTCCTTCTTCCGGCCGGTGATCGCCAGGAAGCCCTCGTCGTCGAGCTCACCGATGTCGCCGGTGTGGAACCAGCCCTCGGCGTCGATGGCCTCGCGGGTCGCCTGCTCGTTGTGCCAGTAGCCGCGCATCACGATCCCGCCGCGCAGCAGCACCTCGCCGTCGTCGGCGATGGCGACGTCCACCCCGGGCAGCGGCCGGCCGACGGTGCCGATCCGCAGCGCGGCGTCGTGGTTCACCGCGGCGGCGGCGGTGGTCTCGGTCAGGCCGTAGCCCTCGAAGACGGTGACGCCGAGGCCGCGGAAGAAGTGGCCGAGCCGGTCGCCGAGCGGGGCGCCGCCGGAGATCGCGGCGCGGCAGCGGCCGCCCAGGGCGGCGCGCAGCTTGCTGTAGACCAGCCGGTCGAACAGCGCGTGCTGGGCGCGCAGCAGCAGCCCGGGGCCGCCGGTGTCCTGCGCCCGCGACCAGTCGATGGCCACCTGGGCGGCCCGGTCGAAGATCTTCCCCTTCCCGCCCTCGTCGGCGGTGGCCTTGGCGCCGTTGTAGACCTTCTCGAACACCCGCGGCACGGCCAGGACGAACGTCGGCTGGAAGCGGCCGAGGTCGCCGACCAGGTCCTTGACGTCGGGGGTGTGCCCGATGACGGTGCGGGTGTTGATCGCGCCGACCTCCAGCACCCGGGCGAGGACGTGGGCCAGCGGGATGAACAGCAGCAGCGAGCCCTTCTCGTCCAGGTAGTCGCTGAGCAGGCCCATCCCGTTGCGGACCTCGAACAGGAAGTTGGCGTGGGTGAGCTCGCAGCCCTTCGGCCGCCCCGTCGTCCCGCTCGTGTAGATCAGCGTGGCCAGGCTCGAGGAGGTGAGCGTGGCCCGGCGGGCGGCCAGCTCGCTGTCGGGCACGTCGGCGCCGGCGGCGGTCAGGGTGTCCAGCCCGCCGTCGTCGATCACCCAGACCGGGCCGAGGTCGGGGGCCTCGTCGCGCACCGAGTCGACGGCGGCGGCGTGCTCGGCGTTCTCCACGACCAGGGCGCGGGCGCCGGAGTCGGCCAGGATCCAGGCGATCTGGTCGGCGCTGGAGGTCTCGTAGACCGGCACCACGACGGCGCCGGCGGTCCAGATCGCGAAGTCCAGGACGGTCCACTCGTAGCGGGTCCGGGCCAGCAGCCCGACCCGGTCGCCGGGCTGGACGCCGCCGGCGACCAGGCCCTTGGCGACGCCGGCGACCTGGGCCGCGAACGCCGCGTGGGTGACGTCCTCCCAGACGCCGTTGCGCTGGATCCGCAGACCCACGTCGTCCGGGTGCTCGGTCGCGTTGCGGGTGACCATGTCCGTCAGGGCGTCGTCGGGGCCCACGGTGGCGGTGGGGGGGACGCTCAGTTCGCGCACGCCGGTCCTCTCGGTCGCGCCCGGTCGAAGGCGCCGTCGCCCCCGGGCCCCGGACGTGGGGTCGGTCCGGTCAATCTATCCCGCACGGCCACCGGGCAGTGGCCCAGCGTCCCCCCGCCCGGGGGAGCGCCCGGTGCGACCGGCCAGGTGGGAGCGGGGCAGCGACTACCCTCCGGCGCATGGCGGACCAGTCCACCCAGTCGATCGTCGTCGATGCTCCCGCGGCCGAGGTGATGGCCGTCGTCGCCGACTTCCCGGCCTACCCCACCTGGGTGTCGGCGGCCAAGCAGGTGGAGGTGCTGGAGACCGGCGCGGACGGCCGGGCGACGCGGGTGCACTTCGTGCTCGACGCCGGCGCCGTCAAGGACGACTACGTGCTGGCCTACACCTGGGACGGCGACCGCCGCGTCGACTGGACGCTGGTGCAGGGCCAGATGCAGAAGCGGCAGGACGGCTCGTACGTGCTGGCCGAGTCCGGCGGCACCACGACGGTCACCTACACGATCTCGATCGACCTCTCGATCCCCATGCTCGGGCTCATCAAGCGCAAGGCGGAGAAGGTCATCCTCGACACCGCGCTCAAGGAGCTCAAGAAGCGCGTCGAGGCCTGAGGCGCGGCGTGCAGACCCTCCTCCTCACCGGCCCGGGCGGCGCCGGCACCTCCACCGTCGCAGCCGCCACCGCGCGGCGGCTGACCGCCGACGGGGCCCGCTGCGTGCTGCTCACCACCCGCGCGCCCGACCTGCCCGGCCTGGCCGACGCGGTGCGGGTCGACGTCGTCTCCGCCCAGCCGGCGCTCGAGCAGCTGTGGGCCCGGCACGCCGACGCGCTCGCCGCCGCCGCCCCGGTGGTCACCGTGCCGCCGGCGGCGTCGGTGGTCCCGGTGCCCGGGGTCCTGGAGCTCGCCGTCGTGGCCGCCCTCGCCGGGCACGCCCGCGCCGGGGACGTCGACGCGGTCGTGCTGGACGCCGGCCCGCTGCCGGCCGCCACCGCGCTGCTCGCGCTGCCCGGCGCCCTGCGCTGGTGGCTGGCGCGCGCGGCGCCTCCGCAGCTGCGGGTGCTGGCCACGCTCCGCGCGGCGGCCAGCTCGGACCGGCCCGGGATCGCCGCGGGGCTGCTCGCCAGCGCCGGCGGGCTGGAGCAGCTGCTGGACGACGCCCCGCTGGCCGACGCGGCGCGGACCGCGGTGCACCTGGTGGTGCGCCCGGAGCGCGACGCCGCCGCCCGGGTCGAGGAGACGGCGACCGCCCTCGGGGTGCTCGGCCAGCACGTCGCCTCGGTGACGGTGTCCCGGGTGCTGCCCGGCGGGCCGGGGGAGTGGTGGGCCGCGCGCACCGCCGTCCAGGCCGAGGCGCTGCGCCGGGTCGGCGAGGTCGCCGGCGTGGTCCGGCAGGTCGCCGAGTCCGCCGCCGCCCCCGCCTCGGTCGAGGACCTGGACGCCCTGGACGCCGCGGTCCCGGACGCCGCCGCCCCGCCGGCCGGCGGCACCGCCTCCCGCCCGGTGGACGGCGGGTGGGTGCTCGACGTCCGCCTGCCGTTCGCGCGGACCGGCGGGGTCGAGCTGACCCGCTGGGCCGACGACCTGGTGGTCACCGCCGCCGGGGTGCGCCGCTCGCTGCCGCTGGACGCGCTGCTCCGCCGCTGCACGGTCGCCGGCGGTCAGCTGACGTCGCCCGGCACCGCCGCGGCGACGCTGGAGGTCCGGTTCGTGCCCGACCCCGAGCAGTGGCCCGCCGGGCTGCTGGAGGCGCAGGGGAGCCGGTCGTGACCAGCCCCGGACCCGACTGGGTCGATCAGGCGCGGCGGTTCGCCGCCGGGCTGGCCACCGAGCACCCCGGTCTCACCGACGCACTGGGCGGGCTGCTCGGTGCGGCCCGCACCGAGCAGCGCCCGGAGCAGGCCCCCGAGCACGGTGCCGAGTGCCGCTCGTGCCCGCTGTGCGCCGGGCTCGCCGCGCTGCGCGGCCGTCGTCCCGACCTGCTGGAGGCGCTGGCCGACGTGCTCTCCGGGGCCGCCACCGCGCTGCGCACCAGCGCGGCGACCAGCACCCGCACCGCCCCGGACGGCGACGACGCCGGCTCCGGCACCCCCGCACCCGAGCCGAGCACCCCTCCGGAGGAGACCGTGCCGCAGCCGGCCCCCGCCCCCGCCGTCCAGCGGATCGACGTCGCGTGACCGCCGCCCCGGCCCCGGCGGACGTCACACGACTGCCCGCGATCGGCATCGACATCGGCGGCACGAAGGTCGCCGGCGGCGTCGTCGCCCCCGACGGCACCATCCTGGACACCGCCCGCCGCGCGACCCCGGGCAAGTCCGTCAGCGCCACCGAGGACGCGATCGCCGCGGTCGTCGACGAGCTGGCCGACCGGCACGGCGGCCCGCTGGTCGGCGTCGGGGTCGGCGCCGCCGGCTGGTTCGACCGGACCGGTGACACCGTGCTGTTCAGCCCGCACCTGGCCTGGCGCAACCAGCCGCTGCGCAAGGAGCTCGCCGACCGGCTGCAGCGCCCGCTGTGGGTGGGCAACGACGCCGACGCGGCGGCCTGGGCGGAGTACCGCTACGGCGCGGCCCGGGGCAGCGACCTGGTCGTGATGATCACGCTGGGCACCGGGATCGGCGGCGGCATCGTCATCGACGGCCGGCTGCAGCGCGGCGCGCACGGCGTGGCCGGCGAGTGGGGGCACATGCGCGTGGTGCCCGACGGTCGGCTGTGCGCCTGCGGCAACCGCGGCTGCTGGGAGCAGTACGCCAGCGGCAACGCCCTCGGCACCACCGCCCGGGAGGTCGCCGTGAGCTCGCCGGCGGCCGCCGCCGACCTGCTGGACCGGGTGGGTGGCGACCCCGACCGGATCACCGGTGAGGTGGTGGCCCAGGCCGCCGCCGACGGCGACCCGCTGGCCATCGAGCTGCTCTGCGAGGTCGGCACCTGGCTGGGTCAGGGCATCGCGGACATGGCGGCGATCCTGGACCCCGACGTCGTGGTCATCGGCGGCGGCGTGAGCGTCCTCGGCGAGACGATCCTGGCGCCGGCCCGGGACCGGTTGGAGCGCGCGCTGCCCGGCCGCGGCTTCCGCCCCGGCCCGCGGGTGGTCGGCGCCGAGCTGAGCTCGCAGGCCGGCCTGGTCGGTGCCGCCGACCTGGTGCGCCGCGCGGTCGCCGAGGGGGAGGCCTGACTCACTCGGGGGCGAGCTCGCGGGCCAGCTGCTCGAGGAACAGGCCGATGTCGGTGACGATGCCCATCGCCTGGGCGCTGCCGCGGTCGGCGAGCTTGGTGACCGTCGCCGGGTTGATGTCCACGCAGACCAGCGGGATCGACGCCGGCAGCAGGTTCCCGGTGGCGATGGAGTGCAGCATCGTGGCGACCATGATCGCGAAGCCGACGTCGTGCAGCTCGGCGCGCATCGCCCGCTGACCGTCGATGACGTCGGTGATCACGTCGGGCAGCGGTCCGTCGTCCCGCACCGAGCCGACGAGCACGAACGGCTTCTCCGCCTGCACCATCGCGTGCATCACGCCGCCGGTGAGGACGCCGGAGTCGACGGCGGCGGCGATCGACCCGGCCGCCCGGATGGTGTTGATCGCCCGGATGTGGTGCTCGTGGCCGTGCGGCACGCCGGAGCCCTTGGCCAGGTCGACGCCGAGGGAGGTGCCGAACAGCGAGGACTCGATGTCGTGGGTGGCCAGCGCGTTGCCGGCGAAGAGCACGTCGACGTAGCCGGCCCGGACCAGCCGCACCATCGCCGGGGCCGCCCCGGTGTGCACCACCGCCGGCCCGCCGACCCACAGCACGCGCTGCCCGGCCGCCTTCACCTCCCGCATCCGCTCGGCGATCTGGCGCACCAGCAGCGCCTGCGGCTTCTCGCTGGACACCGTCGAGGACATGAAGCCGAAGTCGTCCTCCTCGCCGCGTGGTGCCTGCGGGGGCAGCTCGACCCGCACGCCGTGGGCGCCGCAGACCACGGCGTCCCCGGCCCGCACGTCGCTCACCGGCACGGTGCGGACGACGCCGTCGTCGCCGACGACCAGCCCGCAGTCCATCTCCGGGCGCTCCACCCGCAGCCACTCCCGGTCCAGCCGGACCAGCGTCTCCAGGTTGGTGGTCGAGTAGAAGTCGTCGGGGAAGACGCCGTCGGCCGGGGCGGGGCGGGTGGCCGCGGTGCCCGGGTCGACCGGGTTGGCGCCGTGCACCTGGACCCGCATGAGGATGCGCTCGAGCAGCTCGGGGTCGGCGGCGCTCACCTCGACCAGCGCCTTCGACTCGTCCCCGTGCTGGCGGCCGAGCTCGAGGCTGTCGATCCGGTAGTCGCCGCCGTACTCGAGGACGTCGTCCAGCACCCGGGCGAGGATGCCGGTGTCCATCAGGTGGCCGGTCAGGGTGACGACGGCGGAGTGCGCGCGGGTGGGGGGGGTCACGCCGCGGACGCTATCGGTCAGACGACCGCGCCGTCGTCACCGTCGTCGATCGAACGCTCCCGCATCCGGGACACCAGCACGGCGACGGCGCCGGCCACCGCGGCGACGCCCAGCACCAGCCCCACGTCGCCGGTCAGCCCGACGGTGCTGGGCCGGAAGACCAGCAGCACCCCGACGACCAGCAGCAGCAGCGCGTAGAGCGTGGCGGGGGCGAGCACCGGCAGCGGCGGGGGCGGCGGTGGCTCGTAGTGCTCCTCGGGGGCGTCCAGCACCGACGGCTCGGCCGGGGGCGGCGGCGGGTCGTCGCGGGGCTCCTCGGTGACGGCGGTGCGGCCGTGCTCGGCCTCGAAGGCGGCGACGATCCGGGCGAACTCGGCGTCCGCGTCGACGTCGGCCCGGTCGGCCCGGGCGGCCGGTGAGGGGACGACGGGGTGCACGTCGACGTGCTGGTCGACCAGGGCGTCGGCCTCCAGGCGGCGGGCGCGGTCGACGTAGAGCCGGTCGCTCGGCGGGCTCGGCAGCGAGACGGTGCGGGTGTAGGCGTCGACGTCGGTGGTGGGCTCGAGGTAGGCGGCGATGCCGGCGGCCTGCAGCAGGTCGAGCAGGTGCTCGCCGACCCGCGGGTCGACGTCCCGGACAGGGGACCAGAGGGCGGCGTCCAAGCCGTTGTCGCGGCGGCCGCGCCCGCGGCGGGGGAGGGTCACGGCGTCCCCGCTGCCGCCGCCGGGACGCGCTCGCGGATCCACTCGACGGAGCGCGCGAAGATCATCGGGGCGTCGTTGTCCAGGGTGGCCACGTGGAAGCTGTCGTGCAGCAGGACCTCGGTGGTGTCGCTGCTGCCGACCTCGGCGAGCAGCAGCCGGGTGGAGGCGGCCTCGACCACGTGGTCGGTGACGCTGCGGAACACCAGCAGCGGCGCCCGGACCAGGCCCAGGTCGGCCCGGACGGCGGCCCACAGCCGGCGCAGCGCCACGGCCGCGCGGGTGGGCAGCCGGGGGTAGGCCAGCTCGGTCGGGCCGGACTTCTTGATGTCGCTGCCGACCGGGGGCCAGGCGGGGGTGAGCCGCGCGATCAACGGCAGCAGCTTGGCGTCGCGGCGCTCGGTGAGCAGCGAGGGGTTGACCAGCACCAGGGCGGCGACGTCGTCGGGACGGCGCTCGGCCAGCCGCAGGGCGAGGGTGCCGCCCATGGACAGCCCGGCGACGACGACGGCGGTGCAGCGGCCGGCCAGGTCGTCGAGCGCGGTGGAGAGCGCGGCGTACCAGTCGTCCTCGGTGCTGCGGTTGGCGTCCTGCCAGCGGGTGCCGTGGCCGGGGAGGAGGGGGCAGCGGACGGTGAAGCCGGCCGCGGCGAGGTGCTCGCCCCAGTCGCGCAGGCCCTGCGGCGTGCCGGTGAAACCGTGGCAGAGCAGGACGCCGACCGGGCCGCCGGGCAGGTCGAAGGGCTCGGCGCCGGGCATCACCGGTGCGGCCTGCGACATCGGTCCTCCGGGGTGCGGGTGTGGGGGCCATGGGGCGGGACGGACGGCGCCCGCGGTCCCGATTGTCGGGGTGTGGTGCGCGTCCCTAGTCTGACAGTCGCTGAGGGAGGCGCGTTGTTCTACTGGTTCCTCAAGTTCGTGGCCGTCGGGCCGATCGCCAAGCTCGTGTTCCGACCTCGGGCCGAGGGTGTCGAGCACGTGCCGACGACGGGTGCGGCGATCATCGCCAGCAACCACCTGTCCGCGGCCGACTGGGTCTTCATGCCGCTGTCGCTGCGGCGCCGGGTGACGTTCCTGGCGAAGGCGGAGTACTTCACCGGGTCCGGGCCCAAGGGCTTCGCGCAGCGGGTGTTCTTCGGCGGCAGCGGGCAGGTGCCGATCGACCGCACCAACGCCTCCGCGGCCGAGGACGCGATCCGCACCGGCATCCGGATCCTCAGCGAGGGCAAGCTGCTGGGCATCTACCCGGAGGGCACCCGGTCCCCGGACGGGCGGCTGTTCCGCGGCAAGACCGGCATCGCCCGGATGACGCTGGAGACCGGTGCGCCCGTCGTCCCGGTCGCGATGCTCTACGAGCCCCGCAAGGTGCCGCTGCCGGGGAAGCTCGGCCGGCGGCTGAGCAAGAACATGGTGCGGGTCGTGGTGCGCTTCGGGAAGCCGCTGGACTTCTCCCGGTACGCCGGCCTCTCCGGTGACCGCTTCGTCGAGCGGTCGATCACCGACGAGGTCATGTACGAGATCATGGACCTGTCGGGTCAGGAGTACGTCGACCTGTACGGCGCCAAGGTGAAGAAGTCGATGGACACCACGGGCGTCACCGCCACCGAGGCCGTCAGCACGCTGCAGCCGCCGCCGCACGAGGCGGCCGACCGGCTGCCGAGCTCGCTCGCCGGCTGACGCGGTCACCGGTTGACCCGGTGACCTGGTCACCGGCTGACCCCGTCACCGGCTGACCCCTACGCGGCCGGCCGACCCGTGCCCGGCTGAGCCGGTCAGTCGTCAGAACGGCGGTGGGTCGGGTGCCGCCGGTGGGGGCAGGTCGTCGTCGGCGCCGAACCGGGGTGGGTGGGTGACCAGCACCTGACCCGTCGGCGTCCGCCACTCGAGCGAGCCGTCGTCGAGGCCGCGCAACCGCCAGCCCGGTGCCTGGTGGACCAGCCGGTGGTGGTGCCGGCAGAGGCTGCACAGGTTGTCGTGCGCCGTCGGCCCGGCCGGCCATGACGTGCGGTGGTGGAGGTCGCATCCGGAGGGTCGCCGGCGGCACCCCGGGAACCGGCACCGGCGGTCGCGCAGGCCGACGAAGCGGCGCAGTGCGGCGGTGGGGGCGTAGCCGGTCGTCGGTGGTGGCGGTCCCAGCGGCCGCCCCGCCCGCAGGCCCGCCGCGTCGGTGAGGGCCAGCAGCTGACCGGTCAGCTCGTCGACCACGGCGACGTCCGGTCGGCGGGCTGAGGCCGTGCCGGCCGACGAGCGGTCGCCCCAGAGGTGGGCCAGGCGCGGTCGCGCGTCCACTGCGTCGTCGGGGACCGCGTCGTCGGGAACTGCGTCGTCGGGGTGCAGCACTCCCAGCGTCTCCGCCAGGCGGCGGACCATCCCCGCGGGCACCAGGTCGCCGTTGACCTCCCCGGGCTCGTCGTCGGTCCCGTCGAGGGTGCCCGGCGTCGCCACCACGGTGAGCTGCGCCTGCACCGGCGCCAGCCCGTGCTCGCCCGGCCGCAGCACGAGGTCGACCAGGCAGTCGGCCATCCGCTGGGCGCGGGTCCGTTCGTCGCCCGGGACAGCGGCGGCGTCGGCGTACTGGCGCAGCGCGTCCTCCACCGCGCGGAGCACCGGCATCGGGAGCCCGGACGCGCACAGCGAGCCCATGCCGTCGCCCGTGGGGTAGATGCCCACCCGCCGCTCGAGGACCGCCTCGCGGATGCGCCGGAGGACGGCCTCCGCGTCCAGCCGGGCGACGACCCGGTGCGCCGCGGCGCGCAGCTGGGTCGGGGTCTTGCTGCCCAGCCGGGCGAGCAGGCGGTCCTCGGCCTGGCCGCGGAGGTCGTCGTCGAGCGGGGCGACCACCTCGGACATCACCCGGGCGTGCTCCCAGCTGAGCCGGCCCGTCTCCAGGGCGCGCAGGGTGCCGGGCAGCCGCTCGACCAGGTGCAGCGACTGGACGACCAGCCGGCTGGCACCGGACTCGCCGAGCGACAGCGCCACGGCGACCTCGTCGACGGCCCACTCGCTCACCGTGGTGAGCGCCGACGGCCGTGCGGCCCGCGTTGCTGCCGCGGCCGCGCCGATCTCGGACGCAGGCCGGTCGAGGGAGGCGGGGCGGCACCGGCAGAAGGCAGCGATCGCGCGTGCCCGGCGTGCCTCCTGCGCGCCGATGACCGCCTGGGCCGAGCGGATTTCGGACAGGTGAAGGGCCCCGGCCTCCAACTGCGCGGCGAGCCGCTGACCGGGCCCGGGGGACGGCGCGCCCGCCGCTGCCCGCCACCGCTCGTTCAGCTCGTCGAGGGCGCCCTGCAGCCACTCGTCGTCCAGGACCGCAGAGGTCGTCGCGCCATCGAACACGTGTTCGATCATACCGGCTCACCGCGCCCTGGACCAGAGCGAACGGCATCTGTGGACGAGTCCTGGGCAGGGCGAGCGACGGCCCTTGCCGGAGGACCTCGGTGTCGCGGCCGGGGCACGTGGACGACGGCCACGGGGATCGTGGGACGGAGCGCGGTCGCGCTGCGAGCGTCCACGGGGCTCGACCGGCCGCTGCTGGTGTGGCCGACCCAGCGGGACTCCGCTGTGGCAGTCGACCGCCGTGCCACCCGGCGATTGCGGCCCGCAGGGCCGGGCCATCGACGCGCCGTCCAGCCGTGGTCGCTGGGGGAGTGGTCGGTATGCGCGACCGGTGCGTCGCACACGACACCCAGGGAAGAGGTGTCCGGGACGCGACCAGTGGGCAGAGAGCACCGTGCCCCGCCACCTGATCGCACACCACCGGCCGTACCGGTCAGCGAGCTGACCCGGTGGACGCCGTCGGACTGACCTACTTCCTGGCCGGGTGGGCCGCCCTGCTGGCTGCCCTCCTGCCGCGGCTGCTGCGCCGTGCGCCGGTGTCCGAGCCGATGATCGTGGTGGCCATCGGCATCGTCGTGTTCTCCCTCGCCCAGGGCCTGCCGACCCCCGATCCCATGGCGCACGAGACGGTGACGCTGCACCTCACCGAGGTCTGCGTCATCGTCTCCTTGCTCGGCGCGGGGCTGGCCCTCGACCGACCGGTCGGCTGGCGGCGCTGGGCCTCCACGTGGCGACTGCTGGCCATCACCATGCCGGTGAGCATCGTGGTCACCGCCCTGCTCGGCGGCTGGCTGATCGGGCTCGGGGCGGCCGCCGCCGTCCTGCTCGCCGCCGTCCTGTCCCCGACCGACCCGGTGCTGGCCTCCGAGGTGCAGGTCGGGGAGCCCAGCGACGACACCGAGAGCGAGGACGAGGCGCGCTTCGCGCTGACCTCGGAGGCCGGGCTGAACGACGGGCTGGCCTTCCCCTTCACCTACGCCGCGATCGCGATGGCCACCCTGGGCGCGGCGCCGTCGCGCTGGCTGGGCGGCTGGCTGGCCGTCGACGTGCTGTGGAAGATCGCGGCGGGGGTGGCCATCGGCATCGCGGTCGGTTGGATGCTGCGGCTGCTGTTCTTCTCCGGCCGGTCCCGCAAGGCCGGACTGGCCGACCGCGCCGGTGGCTTCGTGGCGCTGGCCTCGGTGTTCCTGGCCTACGGCGCCGCCGAGCTGGCCAACGGCTACGGCTTCATCGCGGTGTTCGTCTGCGCCTGCACGATCCGGGCCGGCGAGCGGTCGCACGGCCAGCACCAGGTACTGCACACCTACGTCGAGCAGCTGGAGCGGCTGCTCACCGTGCTCGTGCTGGTGCTGCTCGGTGGAGCCGTCGCCCGCGGGGCGCTGGCCGACGTCACCTGGGCCGAGGGGCTGCTGGTCGGCCTCGTGCTGCTGGTCGTCCGGCCGGTGACCGGCTGGCTCGGCCTCGCCGGTGGGGCGACGGGCCCCCGGGAACGGGCGGTCATCTCCTTCTTCGGGGTCCGCGGCATCGGGTCGCTCTACTACGTCGCCTACGCGACCGGCGAGGCCGAGTTCGCCGGCGCCGAGCAGATCTGGCGGGTGACGATCCTGGCCGTCCTCGCCTCGGTGGTGCTGCACGGCGTGACCGCCACCCCGGTGATGCGCTGGCTGGACCGCCGGCGCGAGGTGACCGCGGAGTCGGTGCACGGGTCCGCCGACCGAGCGCCGGTCACGCCGGTCTGACGGTCAGCCGGCCAGCGCCCGGACGACGACCCCCGCGCCGAGGACCATCAGCACCAGTGCCAGCCCGACGAGCGCGAGGCAGCCGACGGTCGCGAACACGTCGGAGGCGGACGTCGGCGCCGGGACGACGCGAGGCTCGGGTCCCGACCAGACCGCGGACCCGTCAGCGAGGGCAGCGGAGTGCACCCGCAGGTCGTGCAGCCGCTGCCGCCCGACCGGGTCGGCGGGCTCCCCGCCGGGCCAGCGCAGCGCCGTCAGCCGCCGGTCGGGGTGCGGGTAGAGGGCCTCGAACGCCGTGACCTCGGCCGGCGCGGCGGACCCGCCCAGGTACGCCCAGCGGCCGGCCTGTGCCGGGTCGCCGGTCCACCGGTAGGTCTCGGCGAGCCGGTCGCGCAGGTCGAGCCGCTCCGGGAACGCCTCGACCAGGCCGCGCAGCCGCTGCCGGGCCCGCGACGTCCGCCCCTCGGTGAGGTCGGCCGTCACCCGGGCGAGGGTGTGGTCGACGGGCACGGGCGGAGATGCTCGCAGGCCGGCGCGGCCCTGGCGAGCAGGTTGCCGCACCATGACGCGGTGTCCGACGCCATCGAGCTCGTCCGCCCCGCCGCCCTGGCCGCCGCGCCCTACGCCCACGCCGCGGTCGTCGCGCCCGGCCGCACCGTGTACACCGCCGGTGCCTGCCCGCTGGACGGCGACGGGGTCGTCGTGGCGGTCGGGGACGTCGCCGGCCAGGCCCGCCAGGTGGTGGCCAACCTGGTCACCGCGCTGGCGGCGGCCGGGGCCGGGCTGCCCGACGTGGTGCGGACGACGGTGTACGTCGCCTCCGCCGACCGGGCCGACCTGGTGGCCGCCTGGGACGTCGTCCGGGCCGCGTTCGGCGACCACGACGCCCCCAGCACCCTGCTCGGCGTCACCGTCCTGGGGTACGCCGACCAGCTGGTCGAGGTGGAGGCTGTCGCGGTGACGCCTACGGTGTCGGCGTGAGCGTGCGGCGGTACTTCTACGACACCGAGTTCATCGAGGACGGCACCACCATCGACCTGGTGTCGATCGGCGTGGTCGACGAGAGCGGCCGCGAGTTCTACGCCGTGAGCACCGAGTTCGACCCCGACCGGGCGATCCCGTGGGTCCGCCGCAACGTCCTCGACCAGCTGCCCCCGCCGGCCGACCGGGCCTGGCGCAGCCGGCAGCGGATCCGGGAGGACCTGCTGTCCTTCCTCACCGCACCGGGCGAGGAGGTCGAGCTGTGGGCCTGGTTCGCCGCCTACGACCACGTCGCGCTCGCCCAGCTGTGGGGTGCGATGCCCGCGCTGCCCCGGTCGATCCCGCGCTTCACCCGCGAGCTGCGGCAGCGCTGGGACGACGTGGGCCGGCCGGAGTTCCCCGCCAAGCCCGCCGGCACCCACGACGCGCTGGTCGACGCGCGGTACAACCTGGCCCGCTGGCACGTCATGCAGCAGGCCGCCGGCAGCTGAGCTCTGGCCGTCGGCCCCTGCCGCCCGGCCGCGGGGTGCGGCATCATCGGCCTCCCATCCCGCACCACGGGCCCTCGGAGGCGTACGTGCGCATCGGCATCCTGACCGGTGGCGGCGACTGCCCCGGGCTCAACGCGGTGATCCGCGCCGTGGTCCGGTCCGGCATCCAGCACGGCGACGAGGTGGTCGGGTTCCGGGACGGCTGGCGCGGCGCGATGGACGGCGACACGGTGCCGCTGGACCTCGCCGCCACCCGTGGCCTGCTGCCGCGCGGGGGCACGGTGCTGGGCACGTCCCGGACCAACCCGTACGCCGTGGACGGCGGCCCCGAGCGGGTGCAGGCCACCTGCGCGCGGCTGGGCCTGGACGTGCTGGTGCCGGTCGGCGGCGAGGACACCCTGGGCGTCGCCCACCGGCTGGCCAGTACCGGGCTGCGCTGCGTCGGGGTGCCCAAGACCATCGACAACGACCTGGAGGCGACCGACTACACCTTCGGGTTCGACACCGCCGTCGGGGTCGCGTCGGAGGCCATCGACCGGCTGCACACCACGGGGGACAGCCACCACCGGGCGCTGGTGGTGGAGGTGATGGGCCGGCACGCCGGCTGGATCGCGCTGCACGCCGGGATGTCCGGCGGGGCCACCGTGGTGCTGGTGCCCGAGCGGCCGTTCGACACCGACGCGGTGGTGGCGCACTGCGAGCACCGCTTCGCCTCCGGGTTCAGCCCGATCGTCGTGGTCTCCGAGGGCGCCGTCCCGGCCGACGGGCACCTGACCACCACCACCGGCCAGCGGGACGCCTTCGGGCACGAACGGCTCGGTGGGATCGGCGAGGCGCTGGCCCGCGAGATCGAGCAGCGCACCGGGCGGGAGTCCCGGGCGGTGGTGCTCGGGCACGTCCAGCGCGGCGGCACCCCGACCCCCTTCGACCGGGTGCTGGCCACCCGCTTCGGGCTGGCCGCGGTGCGCGCGGCGCACGCGGGGGCCTCGGACGTGATGGTCGCGCTGCGCGGCACCGACATCGTGCAGGTGCCGCTGGCCGAGGCGATCGCCCGGCTCAAGCTGGTGCCGCTGGAGCGGTACGAGGAGGCGGAGGTCTTCTTCGGGTGATGCGGGGCCCGCCGTACCCTGGGTGTGTGAGCCTCCCCGAGCCAGCTGACGTGGTCCCCGACCTGGACCGGTGGCGGAGCCTGCCCGCCGCCCAGCAGCCCGAGTGGCCCGACCGGGGCGCGCTGGACGCCGTGCTGTCG
Organism: Modestobacter versicolor; assembly: GCF_041028285.1. Lineage (GTDB taxonomy): Bacteria > Actinomycetota > Actinomycetes > Mycobacteriales > Geodermatophilaceae > Modestobacter > Modestobacter versicolor_A. The sequence continues at coordinate 946,855 of NZ_JABGDB010000001.1, forward strand.
ACGCTGAAGACCGTGCCGCCGATCGTGGCGCCCGCCGAGGTGGACACGCTGCGCCGTCAGCTGGCCGAGGTCGCGCAGGGCCGGGCGTTCCTGCTCCAGGGCGGTGACTGCGCCGAGACGTTCGACCTGAACACCGAGCCGCACCTGCAGGCGACCACCCGCACGCTGCTGCAGATGGCCGTCGTGCTGACCTACGGCGCGAGCGTGCCCGTGGTCAAGGTGGGCCGGGTGGCCGGCCAGTACGCCAAGCCGCGCAGCTCGAACATCGACGCGCTGGGTCTGCCGTCCTACCGCGGCGACATGGTGAACTCGCTCAACCCGGTGCTGGAGGAGCGCATCCCCGACCCGGGCCGGCTGGTGCGCGCCTACGCGAACTCCGCCGCCGCGATGAACATGATCCGGGCCTACGCCCGCGGCGGCCTGGCCGACCTGCACGCGGTGCACGACTGGAACAAGGACTTCGTCTCCACCTCGCCGGCCGGCGTCCGGTACGAGGTGATCGCCCGCGAGATCGACCGCGCGCTGGCGTTCATGAAGGCGTGCGGCATCGACTCCGAGGCGCTGCGCGGGGTCGAGCTCTACAGCAGCCACGAGGCGCTGATCCTGGACTACGAGCGCGCCCTGCTGCGGATGTACGAGGGCCGCCCGTACGCGCTGAGCGCGCACTTCGTCTGGGTCGGCGAGCGGACCCGGCAGATGGACGGCGCGCACGTCGAGTTCGTCTCGAAGCTGGCCAACCCGATCGGGGTGAAGATCGGCCCGACCACCACCCCGGAGCAGGCCACCGAGCTCGTCGAGCGGCTGGACCCCGAGGGCCTGCCCGGCCGGCTCACCCTGATCAGCCGGATGGGCAACGGGAAGATCCGCGACGTGCTGCCGGCCATCGTGGAGAAGGTCACCGCCAGCGGCCACCAGGTCGTCTGGCAGTGCGACCCGATGCACGGCAACACCCACGAGTCGCCCAGCGGCTACAAGACCCGGCACTTCGACCGGGTGGTCGACGAGGTGCTCGGCTTCTTCGACGTGCACCGCTCCCTGGGCACCTGGCCGGGCGGGATCCACGTCGAGCTCACCGGCGAGGACGTCACCGAGTGCCTGGGCGGTGCCCAGGAGATCAGCGACGACGACCTCAACAGCCGGTACGAGACCGCCTGCGACCCCCGGCTGAACACCGGCCAGTCGCTGGAGCTGGCGTTCCTCGTCACCGAGATGCTGCGGGGCTAGCCCGTGTACGGCATCGACACCGACGGGCCGGCGGACAACAGCGGCGCCGTCGACCTCCGCTCGGACACCCTGACCCGCCCGACCCCGGCGATGCGCCGGGCGATGGCGGAGGCCGAGGTGGGCGACGACGTCTACCGCGAGGACCCGACCGTCACCGCGCTCGAGGAGCGGGTCGCCGAGCTGTTCGGTCACGAGGCCGCGCTGTTCGTGCCCTCCGGGACGATGGGCAACCAGATCGGCCTGCGGCTGGTGTGCGAGCCCGGCCAGGAGGTCCTCGGGGACGCCGACTGCCACGTGCTCACCTACGAGATGGGCGCCGCGGCCGCGCTGTTCGGGCTCTCCAGCCGCACGGTCGTCTCCGCCGGCGGCCGGCTGTCGGCCGACCAGCTGGTCGAGCAGGTACGGCCGCACGGGGACTGGCACCTGACGGCCACCGCGGCGATCGCGGTGGAGAACACCCACAACCGCGGTGGCGGGCTGGTCCAGCCGCTGCCCGAGCTGCAGCGGCTGTTCGACTGGTCCCGCGGGGCCGGGGTCGCCGTCCACCTGGACGGCGCGCGGGTGTTCAACGCGCACGTGGCCTCCGGCGTCCCGCTGTCCACCTACGGCCGGCTGGCCGACACCGCCTCGGTCTGCCTGTCCAAGGGCCTGGGCGCGCCGATCGGCTCGGTGCTGGTCGCCAGCGCCGAGCGGATCGCCGCCGGCCGGCTGTGGCGCAAGCGCCTCGGCGGGGGCATGCGGCAGGTCGGCGTGCTCGCCGCGGCCGGGCTGCACGCCCTCGACCACCACGTCGAGCGGCTGGCCGACGACCACGAGAACGCCCGGCTGCTGGCCGAGCGGCTCGGGACCGACCCGGCGTCGGTGGAGACCAACATGGTCGTCGTCGACGACGTCCCGGCGCCGGCCGTGGCCGAGGCGGCCAAGGCGCAGGGGGTGCTGGTCGGCCAGGTGGGCCCCCGGCGGATCCGGATGGTCACCCACCTGGACGTCGACCGGGCCGGCGTGGAGCGCGCCGCCGACGTCGTCAGCAAGGTCCTCGCCGACCTCTGACCCGTCGTGGCGGTCGCGCGACGATGATCACGACTGCCAGAGTGAGGGCCTCGCCGCGACCGCGACGGGACGGCGCCGCCGTCGACGCGAAGGGTCCTCCCGTGCCAGAAGTCGAACCCGCCCTGGGCACCACGCCGCTGCTGCTGATCGCGGTGGCCGCGGTCGGGCTGCTGCTCGTCCTGATCATGAAGTTCCGGGTCCACGCCTTCGTGGCGCTGGTGCTCGTCTCCCTGCTGACCGCGCTGGCCACCCGGATCCCGGTCGGGGACGTGGTCACCACGCTGCTGTCCGGCTTCGGGACGACGCTCGCCAGCGTCGCGCTGCTGGTCGGCCTGGGCGCCATGATCGGCAAGCTGCTGGAGGTCACCGGCGGAGCCCAGGTCCTGGCGGACACCCTGATCAACCGCTTCGGTGAGCGCCGGGCGCCGCTGGCCCTGGGCGTCGCCTCGCTGCTGTTCGGGTTCCCGATCTTCTTCGACGCCGGCTTCGTCGTCTTCCTGCCGATCATCTTCAGCGTCGCCCGGCGCTTCGGCGGCTCGGTGCTCACCTACGCCCTGCCGGCCGCCGGCGCCTTCGCCGTCATGCACGCCTTCGTGCCGCCGCACCCCGGGCCGGTCGGCGCCGGTGACATCCTCGGTGCCGACATCGGCCTGCTGGTGCTGACCGGTCTCGTCGTGGGCCTGCCCACCTGGTACGTCGCGGCCTACCTGTACGGCAAGTGGGCCGGTCAGCGGTTCCACGTGCCGGTGCCGGCGGGGGTGGCCGGGTCGACGGCCCCGGACGGGGACGGCAGCGGCGCCGGTGGCGTGGCGACGGCGGTCGACCGCAAGGCGCCGCCGCGGTTCAGCACGGTGCTGGCCCTGCTGCTGCTCCCGCTGGTGCTCATCCTGCTCAACACCGGTTTCACCACGCTGGCCACGGCGGGGGCGGTCGACGAGGAGGCCGGCTGGCTGCAGTGGGTCACCCTGCTCGGCCAGACCCCGGTCGCGCTGCTGATCACCGTGCTGGTGGCGATGGTCGTGCTGACCCGGGAGCGGTTCACCCGGGCGGAGACCGAGACGCTGCTCAACGACTCGCTGGGCCCGGTCTGCGCGATCATCCTGATCACCGGTGCCGGCGGCATGTTCGGTGGCGTGCTGCGCGCCAGCGGCATCGGCACGGCCCTGGCCGACAGCCTCGAGTCGATCGGCCTCCCGGTGATCCTGGCCGCCTTCGTGATCGCCACCTGCCTGCGGGTCGCCCAGGGCTCGGCCACGGTGGCGCTGCTGACCACCGCCGGGCTGATCGCCCCGGCCGTCGAGGCCGCCGACCTGTCCCGGCTGGACGTCACCCTCGTGGTGATCGCGATCGCCTGCGGTGCCACGGTGCTCTCCCACGTCAACGACTCCGGGTTCTGGCTGGTCGGCCGGTTCCTGGAGATGGACGTGAAGACGACGCTGCGGACCTGGACGGTCATGGAGACGCTGATCGGCGTGGTCGGCTTCGCCATCGCCTGGCTGCTCAGCCTGCTGGTCTGACGGCCCGTCCGCCGGGACCACCTCGTCGCACCAGGCCGCCCGCGACCCCGCGGACGGCGCGGGTCACCAGCCGCTGAACAGCAGGTGGTCGTGCGTCGTGCCGGTCGTCGGCACCGCGTCCGGGGTGGCCGCCGCGAGCAGCGCGGCGGCCACCCCGGCCGGCGTCGCCGTGGGCTCGGTCTGCAGGTACAGCGCAGCCACCCCGGCCACGTGCGGCGCGGCCATCGACGTCCCGCTGGCCGTCGCGGTCGCCGTCGGCGAGGTGTGCCAGTCGCTGGTGATGCCGACGCCCGGGGCGAAGAGGTCGACGCAGTCGCCGTGGTTGCTGAACGGGGCCGGGGCGTCGGTGCTGTCCGTGGCACCGACGGTCAGCACCTCGGGCACCCGCGCCGGGGAGGACCCGCAGGCGTCCTGCGGGACCCCGTCGGCGTCCCCGTTGCCGGCCGCCACCGCGTAGGTCACGCCGTCGGCCACGGAGCGCTGCACGGCCTGGTCGAGCGCGGCGCTGGCCCAGCCGCCCAGGCTCATGTTGGCCACCGCCGGCCACCCGGCGGCGTGGTGGGCGGTCACCCAGTCGATGCCGGCGATCACCCCGCTGCTGCTCCCGCCGCCCGCGCAGTCCAGCACCCGGACGGCGACCAGCCGCACGTCCTTGGCCACGCCGTACGCGGTGCCGCCGACCGTGCCGGCCACGTGGGTGCCGTGGCCGTTGCAGTCGTCGGCGCTGCCGCCGTCGACCGCGTCGTAGCCGCTGACCACCCGGCCGCCGAGGTCGACGTGGTCCAGCCGGATGCCGGTGTCGATGACGTAGGCGGTCACCCCCGCGCCGGTGGCCCCGTAGCCGTACGCCCCGTCCAGCGGCAGGCCGCGCTGGTCGACCCGGTCCAGGCCCCACGGCGGGAAGACCTGGGTGCCGGTGAGGTCGACCGGCGCGTCCTGCTCGGCAGCCGTCACGCCGGGCAGCTCGGCCAGCTGCCCGGCGGCCGTGGTGGGCAGCGTGACGGCGAAGCCGGTGAGGGCGGCGGTGTAGACGTGCTCGACGCGCCCGCCCAGCCGGGCCGCGGCCAGCTCCGCGGTGGCCGCCGCCGGCGAGCCGGGCGCCAGGGTGACGACGTAGGTCGCGACCGCCGGGGCCGCGGCGGCGGTGCCGGGCGTCGCGCCGATGCCGGTCGCGGCCAGGACGGCGACGGCGGTGACGGCCAGGGTCTGTCGCACGTGCACGGGCGGATCTCCTCGGTCCGGGTACCGCCGCACCCCGGGTGCGGCACCTCCCCGACGAGTGGACCCCGGCGAGGCCGCCGACGGAAGCGCCCGGCGCCTGCCATCGCTGCCGCACCGGCGTTTCGGCCCCCGGGCGCGCCGTCAGGTGGGCAGCAGCGCGCCGTCGCGGAGGGCGGACAGCAGGGCGATGTCGCGGGCGTGCCCGTCGTCGGCGCTCGGCGTCTCGACCACCACGGGCACGCCGGCCACCTCGGGGTGGGCGAGCAGCTCCGCGAACGGGGCCGTGCCGATCGACCCGGCGCCGATGGTGGTGTGCCGGTCGCGGGTCGACCCGCAGGCGTCCAGCGAGTCGTTGGCGTGCACCAGCCCGAGCCGGCCGGTGCCGACCGTGGCGACCAGGGCGTCGAGGGTCGCGGTCATCCCGCCGGGCACCGAGAAGTCGTGCCCGGCGGCCCAGGCGTGGCAGGTGTCGAAGCAGACGCCGACCGCGGGGTGGTGCTCGAGCGCGGCCAGGTAGGGGCCGAGGTCCTCCACCGTGGCGGCCAGCGACCTGCCCCCGCCGGCGGTCGGCTCGATCAGCAGCCGGGGCGCGCCCTCGGGGAGCTCCGCGAGCACCGGGAGCAGCCGCTCGTGCAGCTGGCGGAGCGCGGCCTCGTAGCGGTCCCCGTCCACCGCGGACCCGGCGTGCACCACGACGCCCTGCACGCCGAGCTGGTGGCCGCGGGCCAGGTTGTGCCGGACGGTCGCCACCGACTGCTCGACGGTGGCCTCGCTGGGGGAGCCGACGTTGACCAGGAACGGCGCGTGCACGAACGACGGCACGCCCCGCTCGGCGCACCCGGCGGTGAAGGCGGCGTCCTGCGCCGGGTCGCCCGCGCTGGGCCGCCACCCGCGCGGGTTGCCCACGAACACCTGCACCGCGCGGGCACCGACGGCGTCGGTGTAAGCCAGCCCACCGGTGGCCAGGCCGCCCCTGATCTGGACGTGCGCCCCGATCGGGGGCAGCGCGGAGCCGGGCAGGTCGACGAGCGTGGAGGTCACGAGGAGCAGGTCACCCGAACGTCACGAGGATGGTCACCGTCGACCCGAGGTCGACCTGCTCGCCGGCCGACGGCGTCTGCCGGAGGACGTTGTTGCCGAAGAACTGCTGCACCTGGGCCTTGAGCCCGGCGGCCTCCAGGGCCTTGACCGCGTCGTCCCGCTTCTTGCCCGTCACGTCCGGCACGGCGACCTTCGGCAGGCCCTCGGAGACGGTGATGGTGACCGTGCTGCCGTAGGGCTGGGCGTCGTCACCGGGGCCGGGGCTGACGGCCATCACCTGCCCGGTGGCCACCTCGGCGCTGCGGCCGGAGTCCCGCTGCACGGCGAAGCCGAGGGTCTCCAGGGTGTCCTCGGCCGCCTCCGGGGACTGGCCCACGACGTTGGGCACGTCGACCGGCGAGTGCCCGGCGGAGACCACGATGGTGACCGTCTCGTCGCGCTTGAGGTCGGTGCCGGCGCCGGGCTCGAAGCCCAGCACCACGCCCTGGGGCTGCTGGTCGTCGAACTGCTCGCGGGTGGCCGGCACGACCGGCAGCGCGGCCAGCGCGGCCTGCACCTCCTCCAGCGACTTCCCGGTCAGCGCCGGGTCGACCTGGAAGCGCTCGGGGCCCTTGGACACCACGAGTTCGACGTCGGAGCCGCGGATCGCCTCGCCGGCGGCGGGGTCGGCGGAGATGACGACGCCGGCGGCCACCGTCTCGCTGAACTGCTCGTCGGACAGGACCGGGTCGAGGCCGGCCTCCTGCAGCATGCCGATCGCGGTGTCCTGGTCCTGGTTGACCAGCTCCGGCACGTCGACCCAGCGGCCGGAGCCCAGCCACCAGCCGATGGCGCCGATCGTGATGGCGAGCAGCAGCACCAGCGCCAGTGCGAAGCGGGCCCGGCGACGGCGGATGTGCGGCGGGACGCCGGGGCGGGCCGCCGGCGGACGGGGCGCGATGCCGGGGCGGGCCGAGCCCACCGACGTGGTCGGGCCGGAGCCCATGCCGGGGAGCACGGTGGTGCCGCGGCCGCGGTCGACCCGGGCCCCGCCCAGCACCTCGGTGCGCGGGTCGTGCCGGCTCGCACCGCCGGGGGCGCTGGGGTGCCGCGGCCGCGGGGTGGTCGGCCGGTTGGTCGGCCGCAGGGTCTGCGTCGGGTTCTCCGGGGGCCGCCCGGTGGGCACCGGCACCCGGGCCAGGCCCAGGTCGGCACGCAGGTCGGTGAGCTCGGCCAGGAAGGCGCCGGCGTCCAGCGGCCGGGCGCCCGGGTCGCGGCGGGTGGTCCGGGCGACCAGCTCGTCGACCTGCCACGGCACGCCCGGCACCTCGGCCGACGGGGCCGGGACGTCGTGGTGGACGTGCTGGTAGGCCACCGCCAGGGCGCTGTCCCCGGCGTAGGGCGGGTGCCCGGTGAGCAGCTCGTAGAGCATCACGCCGGCGGCGTAGACGTCGCTGCGGGCGTCGCTGCGCCCGCGCTCGAGCTGCTCGGGGGAGAGGTAGGCGACCGTGCCGATGAGCACGCCACCGGTGTGGCTGGTCTGCCCGGTGCCGGCCACCGCGCGGGCCAGCCCGAAGTCGGCGACCTTCACCTGGCCCTCGACCGAGATCAGCACGTTCTCCGGCTTGACGTCGCGGTGCGCGATGCCGGCCCGGTGGGCGGCGGTGAGCCCGGCGAGCACCGGCTCGAGGACGGCGAAGGCCTCCCCGACGGTGAGCCGGCCGCGGGCCTGGAGCAGGTCGCGCAGCGTGCGGCCGCGGACCAGCTCCATCACCAGGTACACCAGCCCCTGGTCGGCGCCCTGGTCGCTGACCGAGACCACGTTGACGTGGCTGAGCATCGCCGTCGCCCGGGCCTCCCGGGTGAACCGGTCGACGAACGCGGGGTCGTGGGCGAGGTGCTCGGCCATCACCTTGACCGCCACCGTGCGGTGCAGGCGCAGGTCGGTGGCCGCGTACACGGTGGACATGCCGCCGCGCGCCAGGCGCTCCTCGAGGCGGTAGCGCCCCTCGAGGACGAGGCCGACCACGGGGTCGGTCACGACGGTGTCCACGTCGGCGAGTCTAGGAGCGGATCGCGGCCGGCGGCCCCAACGACGCGGAGGAAGCGGTCACGGTCTGGACACCGGGGGCCTGGAGTGGCCAGGAGGGCCCGGTGGGGCGGACGAGGTGGACGCCGGGTGTCCGTGGTGGCCAGTCCCGGGCCACGCCGGGACCGGCCGCGCGCCCCGCCGCGGCGGGCGCCGGTCCGGCCGTCCGCCGACCGCGTCGCCGCCGGTCCGGTGCTCGCCATAGGCTGACAGCCTATGGACACGCTCACCCCCGCGGAGGTCGCCGAGCAGCTCGGCGTCTCGTCGAACAAGGTCCGCCAGCTCATCGCCGAGCGGAAGCTCATGGCGGTCCCCGGCAGCGGCAACAGCAGGATCCCGGCCGACTTCCTGCAGGACGGCGCGGTCCTCAAGCACCTGCCCGGGCTGCTCACCGTGCTGTACGACGGCCGGTTCACCGACGAGGAGGCCTTCGAGTGGCTCTTCCGCGCCGACGACTCGCTGCCCGGCACGCCGATCCAGGCGCTCCGCGACGACCGGCACACCGAGGTCACCCGCCGGGCCCAGGCCCTGGCGCTGTAGCCACCGCCGTCCGATGGGGCACCTGACCTACCTGTCGCTGCTGGTCGGCTGCCTCGTCGTCACCGCGCCGCTGGAGCTGCTGCTGGGGGTGCGGGTCTACGCCCGCTGGCGCCGGCTGCTGCTGGCGGTGCTCCCGGAGTTCACCGTGTTCGTCGTCTGGGTGCTCTACGCCATCGCCCAGGGCCACTGGGACTACAGCGACCGCTACACCCTGGGCGTGCGGCTCCCCGGCGGCATCCCGGTGGAGGAGGTGCTGTTCTTCCTCGTCGTCCCGCTGGCCTCGGTGCTCGCGCTGGAGGCGGTGCGGAAGGTGACCCGCTGGGACGCCGGCTACCCGGCGGTCGAGGCCGAGCCGGAGCGCACCCGATGAGCTACTCGGCGCTCGCCGTGACCGCCGTCGTCGCCGTGCTCGTGCTCGACCTGGTGGTCTACCGCACCCGGATGGTGACCCGGCGGGCCTACTGGACCGCCTACGCGATCATCGTGTTCTTCCAGCTGCTGATGAACGGCGTGCTCACCGGCCTCGGGGTGGTCACCTACGACGAACGCGCGATCTGGGGGCCGCGGATCGCCTACGCCCCGGTCGAGGACCTGCTCTTCGGCTGGGCCATGGTCACCCTCACCCTGGCCAGCTGGGCGGCGGTCAACCGGCGGGCGAACACCGCCAGGCGGCGCGGCTTCGACACCGACACCCGGCGGTCCAGCACCCGGTAGTCGGCCCGCTCGATCGCGGCGAGGATGCCGCCGTAGAGATCGGTGGCCGCCCGCACGCAGTCCCGGGACTCGGGCGCGAGCAGCGGGGTGCCGGGAGCGGCGTCGTCGTACCGGCGCCGGACGACGTCGACCATCTCCCGCATCAGCTGCCGGAACCGGTCGTCGAACCGCTTGGCCGCCAGCTGCTCGCGGGTGACGCCGTGGGCGGCCATCAGGTCCGCGGGCAGGTAGACCCGGCCGCGGTCGACGTCCTCGCCGACGTCGCGCAGGAAGTTGGTCAGCTGGAAGGCCTCGCCCAGCGCGATCGCGTGCGGCGCGGCCTCCTCGCGGGCCACCCCGGGCGCGGTGCCCAGCACGGGCAGCACCTGCAGCCCGATCACCGACGCCGAGCCCCACATGTAGCGGTCCAGGGCGGCCAGGTCGGCGTAGCCGGTGACGTCGAGGTCGCTGGTCATCGCGGCCAGGAAGTCGACCAGGTGCTCCCGCGGGATGTCGTACCGCCGGTAGGTGTGCACCAGCGCCAGCCGCACCGGGTCGTCCGACCAGCCCGCCTCGAGCTCGGCCAGGGCCGCCTGCGACCAGGCCAGCAGCTCGCCCTCCGGGTCCCGGCCGGGCTGGTCGGCGCCCACGTCGACGATGTCGTCGGCCACCCGGGCCGCGGCGTACAGCGCGTGCACCGCCGGCCGGCGGTCGGGGGTGAGCAGCCGGGTGGCCAGGAAGTAGGACTTGCCGTGCTCGGCGGCGATCCCGCGGCAGACGGCGTAGGCGGCGTCCAGCCGGGCCTGCTGCTCGGCCCGGCCGGCCGGGGGGACGGCGGTCACGCCGGCACCGGCCCGGTGATCCGCTCGGCGGCGAGCCGGCCGGAGATGACCACCATCGGGACGCCGACGCCCGGCTGCACCGACGAGCCGGCCAGCACCACGTTCTCCGGGCCGCTGCGGGGCAGCGTCGAGGGCCGGAAGGGGCCGGTCTGGCCGAAGGTGTGCGCCAGGGCGAACGGCGTGCCGGCGGCCATCCCCTGCTCGGCCCAGTCCAGCGGGGTGAGCAGCTCCTCCACCTCGATCTGCTCGCCGATGCCGGTCCAGCCCCGGGTCTCCAGGGTGGCCAGCAGCTCGTCCCGGTAGCGGGGCGCCAGCGCCGTCCAGTCCAGCTCGGCGTTGCCGCCGCTGCGCGGGTCCAGGTTGGGCGTCGGGGCCACCACGCTGAGCACCTGCCCGGCGCCGGGCGCCAGCGACCGGTCGGTGACCGACGGCATGCTGACCAGCAGGCTCGGGTCGCTCATCGGCCTGCCCTCGCGGGTGAGCTCGGCGAACACCTGCTCCCAGGCCGCGCCGAAGCTGATCGTGTGGTGCGCCTGGCCGGGCAGCTCGCTGCGCACGCCCAGGTGCAGGGCCACGCAGGACGGCGAGTAGACCGGCCGGCGCGGGCCGCGCAGGCCCGGCACCAGCCGGTGCGGGGCGTCGGCGGTGACCACGACGGCGTCGGCGGGCAGCCGCTCGCCGCCGTCCAGCACGACCCCGGTGACCCGGCTGCCGGACAGCTCCAGCACCGCCTCGGTGTCGTAGCGGAACCCGACGCCGGCGTCGGCCGCTGCGGCGGCCATCGCCCGGGGGACCGCGCCGATGCCGCCGGCCGGGTGCCAGACGCCGGCCCCGATGTCGAGCTGGGCGATGACCGCGTAGGCGGCGATCGCCCGGAACGGCGAGACCCCGGCGTAGAGGGCCTGGAAGCTGAACAGCCGGCGCAGCCGGTCGTCGGTGAAGAACCCGTCGACGTGGGAGGACAGCCGGCGGAACCCGCCGCGGCGGACGAGCTGGAGCAGCTCCGGGCCGACCAGGTCCAGCGGGGAGTCCAGGTTGCGGTCGATGAAGGTGCGCAGCTGCAGCCGGTACAGCTCGGCCAGGTCGTCGAGGTAGCGCAGCAGCGCGGCGGCCTCGCCGGGGCCGCACAGCTGCTCGACCTCCGCGGCGAAGGCGACCCGGTCGGCGTGCACGTCCAGGTGCGAGCCGTCGGCGAACTGCGCGCGGTAGGTGGTGTCCAGCGGGAGGAGCGTGAGCCGGTCCTCCATCCGGTCGCCCACCGCGGCGAAGGCGTCGGCGAGCAGCTCGGGGGCGGTGAAGACCGACGGCCCGGTGTCCAGGGTGTAACCGGACCGGGTGAGGACGCCGGCCCGGCCGCCGGGACCGGGGCCGCGCTCGACCACGGTGACCTCCCGGCCGGCGCCGCGCAGCCGCAGCGCGGCCGACAGCCCGGCCAGGCCGGCGCCGATGACGACGACCCGGTCGGTGCGGCCGGGGACGGTGCGCAGGGTGCGGCTCACGCCGTGCGCGTCGTCGCCGCGACGGCGAGCGCGTCCAGGGCGCGGCGCGCGTCGTCGGCCAGCGGCGCGGTGGCGATCGCCTCGCGGGCCCGGGCGGTCTGCTCGGCGATCCGTTCCTCGACCCGGTCCAGCGCGCCGCAGCGGGTCATCAGCGCGCGGACGCCGTCCAGCTGCTCGGCGCCGGCGGCGGTGTTGCCCAGCGCGCCGGTCAGCAGCGCGCGCCCCGCGGCGTCGCTGCCCTCCTCGGTCAGCGACACCAGCAGGGTGCGCTTGCCCTCGCGGAGGTCGTCGTCGGCGGACTTCCCGGTGACGGCGGGGTCGCCGAACACGCCGAGCACGTCGTCGCGCAGCTGGAAGGCCTCGCCCAGCGGCAGGCCGATGGCCGAGCAGGCGTCGAGGGCGTCCGGGCCGGCACCGGCCAGCGCCGCGCCGAGCTGCAGCGGCCGCTGCACCGTGTAGCCGGCGCTCTTGTACCGGGCGACCTTGAGCGCGCCGGCGGGACCGGGCAGCCCGCCGGCGGCGCGGAGCAGGTCCAGGTACTGGCCGGCGGTGACCTCGGTGCGCATGGTGTCCCAGACCGGCCGGGCGCGGGCCAGCGCGTCGGCGGAGATGCCCGAGCGGCGCAGCAGCTCGTCGGACCAGACCAGCGCCAGGTCGCCCACCAGGATCGCCGCGCCCACGCCGAATGCGCTGCCGTCGCCGTCCAGGGACAGCCCGCCGTGCCGGTCGGCGAAGCCGACGTGGGTCGAGGGGCGGCCGCGCCGGGTGACCGCGGCGTCCATCACGTCGTCGTGCACCAGCGCGCTGCTGTGCACCAGCTCCAGCGCGGCGACCGCGCGGAGGACCGCGTCGTCGGCCTCGGCGGCGGCGTCGTCGGGGCTGACGAAGCCGCGCCAGCCCCAGTAGGCGAAGGCGGGGCGCAGCCGCTTGCCGCCGCCGGCGACCGCGGCCACCTCGTCGGCGACCGGCTCCAGCTCGGCGGCCATGCCGGCCAGCGTCGCCCGCTGCTCGGTCAGGAAGGCGCGCAGCGCCGACTCCACGGCGGCCCGCACGCGGTCCAGGTCGGCGGCCGCCAGGGGCGGCACGGCAGAGCCGTCGATGGTGGTGGCGCGCTGCTGCGTCCCGACTGTCACACAGCGAGTATTGCGCAACTCGGCGGGGCGCGACTCCCCGTCGGGGACAGCGGTGCGCCGGTGGTGCCCCCGGCGCCCGTACCCTCGGCGGGCATGACCGACACCGTGCGCGAGCTCCTGCAGTCGGAGCAGCCGACGTGGTCCTTCGAGTTCTTCCCTCCCCGGGACGAGGTGGGCGAGGCGCAGCTGTGGACCGCGCTGCGCCAGCTCGAGTCGCTGCGTCCCTCCTTCGTCTCGGTCACCTACGGCGCCGGGGGCTCGACCCGCGAGGGCACCGTCTCGGTGACCGAGCGGATCACCAGCGAGACGACGATGCTGCCGCTGGCCCACCTGACCGCCGTCGACCACAGCGTCGCCGAGCTGCGGCACGTGATCAGCCGGCTGGCCGCGGCCGGCGTGCGCAACCTGCTGGCGCTCCGCGGTGACCCGCCGGGCGCCGACCCGCAGGCCGAGTGGGCCGCCCACCCGCAGGGCCTGCGGTACGCCGCCGAGCTGGTCGAGCTGATCAAGGACATCGGCGACTTCTCCGTCGGCGTGGCGGCCTTCCCCGAGCGGCACCCGCGCTCGCCGGACTTCGAGGCCGACACCGACATGTTCGTGGCCAAGTGCCGGGCCGGCGCGGACTTCGCGATCACCCAGATGTTCTTCCGGGTCGAGGACTACCTGCGGCTGCGCGACCGGGTCACCGCCCGGGGCTGCGACGTCCCGGTCATCGCCGGGGTCATGCCGGTGACCAACGTCCGGCAGATCAGCCGGATCGTGCAGCTGTCCGGGATGGCCTTCCCCGCCGAGCTGGCCGAGCGGTTCGCCGAGCTCGACGGCGACACCCCGGAGCACAAGCAGGCGGTGCGGGCCTACGGCGTGGAGGTGGCCACCGGCATGTGCGAGCGGCTGCTGGCCGAGGGCGTGCCCGGCATCCACTTCATCACCATGAACCGGTCGACGGCGACCCGTGAGGTGTACGAGGCGCTCGCCGGGGTCAACGCGCTCTGACGCCGGGGCCGCCGCCGAGCAGCTCCTCGGCCTCGAGCGCGGCCCGGCGCAGGCCCTCCCGCTCGGCGGCGTAGCCCCCGACGACGCCGACGACGGGCAGCTGCGCCAGCGCCCGGTGCCGCAGCTTGCCCTTGGGCCGGGCGTCGAGGGCGTCGTCGATCCGGCTCAGCAGCCGGGCGGCCCGCCACACGCTGCGCGCCGCGCCGTCGAGCCCGGACCGGTCCTCGCCCAGGGCCTCGTCGACGTACACCCCGCGGCTGCGGGCCAGCAGCGGCTGCACCCGCTCGACCGGCAGCTGCCGGTTCAGCAGCACCTCGGCCAGCAGCGCGACCCGGGCCGCCTGGTCGTCGACGCCGTGCTCGCGGGCCACGCCCAGGACGACGAGGGCCTGCACCGCCGACCCCACGGTGTTCTGCAGCGGGAGCAGGTCGGCGAGCTTGCCGGCGAGGCGCGGGGCGGCCGACACCCCGGCGGCCACCCGGCTCACCCGGCCCGCCCACCAGGCGGCGCGCTGGGCCGGGGACAGCCGCGGGGGGCGGCCGAGCCGCTGCACCAGCGGGCCGAGCCCGCGGTCCACGCGGCGCAGCACGTCGACGACGACGGCGTCACTGATCGGGGCGGCCATGGGGGCACGCTATGCGCCGGCCCGGTGCCCGGCACCCCGTCCGGCGACCTGCCCGCGCGAGACCGTCGTACCGTGGCCGGGTGGCCAGCCGACGCACCGGGGCAGCCGGCCGCTGGGCCGTCGTCGGGGTCGGTGTCGCCGTCCTGCTGGCGCTGCCGTCGGTGGTGGGCGCCCTGCCGGCCTCCGACGCCGCCACCTCCGCGCCCGAGCTGCGCCGGCAGGCACTGGCGTCGACCGGCGTCGCCTTCACCGGCCACGCCCAGGCCGCCGGCGGCCTGGCCCTCCCGGTGGCCGACCAGCTGACCGGCGTCGCGGACCTGCTCAGCGACCGGACGACGATGCGCGCCTGGTACCGCGGGCCGGCCGACTGGCGGGTCGACGTCGTCACACCGACCGGGGAGACCGGGGTGCACGCCGACGGCACCGGCACCTGGACGTGGGAGTACGAGGACGACGTGGCCACCCGCAGCGAGCCGAGCCCGCTGGCGCTGCCGGCCGCGCCCGACCTGCTGCCCAGCACGCTGGGCCGGCGGCTGCTGTCCGAGGCCACCGACGGCGAGCTGTCCCGGCTCGGGGCCGAGCGGGTCGCCGGCCGGGACGCCCTCGGCCTGCGGCTGGTGCCGGCCGAGGAGGCGGCGTCGGTGGCCCGGGTCGACGTCTGGGTCGACGCCGACAGCGGCGTCCCGCTGCGGGTGCAGGTCGTCGGCGAGGACGCCGGCGCCGGCCCGGCCCTGGACACCGGCTTCCTCGACTTCGAGCTGGGCACCCCCGCGGCCGACGTGGTCGCCTTCGACGTCCCGCCGGGCGCGGACGTGCGGGCCGGGGAGGACGCCCGGCTGCTGCAGGCCGCCGACCGGGCCGCCCGGGACGGCGACCGCGTCCGGCTGCCCGACGAGCTGGCCGGGCTGCCGCGCCGCACCATCGAGGGGGCGCCGCGCGGCGTCGGGGTCTACGGCCGCGGCGTCACCCTGCTGGCGGTGAGCCCGCTGCCCTGGCGGGTGGCCGGGCCGCTGCTGGACGCGCTGCGGGCCTCACCCGACGCGGTCGCCGACGAGCTCGGTGTGCGCATCGCGGCCGGGCCGCTGGGCCTGATGCTGCTGCGCGGGCCGGACGGGCCGGTGCTCGCCGTCGGCACCGTCGACCTCGACGCGCTGGCCGGGGCGGCCACCGAGCTGACCGGAGGGGACCGCTGAGCACCGTCATCGGGACGCAGGGCCTGACCAAGCGGTACGGCCGGCTGCGCGCGGTCGACGGCATCGACCTGGACGTCCGGGCCGGCGACGTCTACGGCTTCCTCGGCGCCAACGGCTCGGGCAAGACGACGACGGTGCGGATGCTGCTGGGCCTGGTGCTGCCCACGTCGGGGTCGGTGCAGCTGCTGGGCGAGCCGATGCCGAAGGCCGCCCGGCGGGTGCTGCCCCGCGTCGGCGCGCTGATCGAGGGGCCGGCGCACTACGGGCACCTGTCCGGCCGGGCGAACCTGGCGCTGCTGGACGCCGCCGGCCCGGGCGGCTCCCGGCGCAGCCGCCGGGCCCGGATCGACACCGTGCTGGAGCAGGTCGGCCTGGCCGGGGTCGGCCGCAAGCCGGTCAAGGCGTACTCGCTGGGCATGCGGCAGCGGCTGGGGCTGGGTGCGGCGCTGCTGCGCCGGCCGGAGCTGCTGGTGCTCGACGAGCCGACCAACGGGCTGGACCCGCAGGGCATCCACGAGGTCCGCGACCTGCTGCTGGACCTGCACCGCGGTGGGACGACGGTGTTCCTGTCCAGCCACCTGCTGGCCGAGGTCGAGCAGCTGTGCACCCGGGTCGGCGTGCTGGACCGCGGCCGGCTGGTGCTGCAGGACCAGCTCGCCACGCTCACCGCCCCGACGGGCGCGACCGTCGTCGAGACCCCGGACCCGGAGCGGGTGCGGGCCGCGCTGGACGGGCGGGTGCTCCGCCTGGACGCCGGCCGCGCGGTCGTGCGCGGCGAGGACCCGGCCGAGGTCAACGCCGCGCTGGTCGGCGCCGGCGTGCCGGTCACCGGCCTCGCGCTGGAGCGCCCGACCCTGGAGGAGGTGGTGCTGGCCGCGGCCAGCAGCAGCGCCGACCGGGTCGACGCGCCGGGGGAGCGGTCGCGCCGGTGATCGCCGTCGAGCTGCGCAAGCTGTTCCGCCGTCCGCGCACCTGGGTGACGATCGCCCTGCTCAACGCCCTGCCGGTGCTGGTCGCGGTGCTGCTGGCGGTCACCGACCTGGCGCCGCGGCCCGGCGAGGGCCCGGTCTTCCTCTCCGCGGTGCTCACCAACGGCACGCTGTACCCGCTGGCCGCCCTGGCCATCGTCCTGCCGCTGTTCCTGCCCATCGCGGTGGCGCTGATCGCCGGGGACTCGGTGGCGGGGGAGGCCCAGGCCGGCACGCTGCGCTACCTGCTGGCCCGGCCCGCGGGGCGCACCCGGCTGCTGGTGGCCAAGCTGGTGTCGGTGTTCGCGTTCGTCGCGGTGACCGTGCTGGTCGTGGCGGTCGTCGGCTACCTGGCCGGCCAGCTGCTGTTCGACGTCCAGCCGATCGGCGGCACGTCGCTGTCCGGGACGACGCTGACGCCGGCGGAGATCTCCGGGCGGACGGTGCTGGCCATCGGCTACGTGACCGTCTCGATGCTCGGCGTCGCGGCGTTCGCGCTGTTCTTCTCCACCCTCACCGACTCGCCGCTGGCCGCGATGCTCGGCGCCCTCGGCATCCTGGTGGCCTCCTCGCTGCTGTTCACCCTGGACGCCGCGTCGTCCTTCGCGCCCTACCTGCCGACCCGGTACTGGCTGGCCTTCGTCGACCTGTTCCGCTCACCGATCGAGTGGCGCGACGTCGTCCGCGGGCTGGCGCTGCAGGGCGTCTACGTGGCGGTGCTGCTCGGGGCCGCCTGGGCGAACTTCACCACCAAGGACATCAGCTCCTAGCCGGCCGACAGCCGCGCGCAGTCGGCGGAGCCGAGCTCCACGGGCGGGCCGGCGGCCAGCTGCGCCAGCACGATGCCCTGGACGAGAGCATCGGTGGGCAGCTGCCCGTGCGCGACCCGCGAGTCGGCGCAGACGTCCTGCACCCGCAGGTCCACCGCACCCTCGAGGACGGCGGAGTCCGGCGGGGTCACCGTCTGGTCGGCCGTCGTCCAGACCGACACCCAGGTCGGGCCCTCGGGGGTCTCGTCCCCGGCGTTGAGCCGGCTCAGCAGCTCGCTGCCGGTGGTCAGCTGCCGGCAGCCCTCGGGGCACTCGGTGGGCAGCACGCCGGCGGCCAGGTCGGCGACGGTGGTGCCGTGGTGCGGCGAGCCGAGGGTGACCACCCGCCGCGCCTGCCCCGCTCCGCCGTCGGCGGCCCACAGCCGGGCGATGACGCCGCCCGCGGAGTAGCCGACGACGTCGACGCTGTCGGCGCCGGTGCGCGCCAGGGCGTCGTCGACCGCGCCGGCCAGCACGTCGGCGGAGGCGGTGAGGTCACCGGTGCCGTCGCCGGGCACCGCCACGACGGTCGCGTCCCGCCCGGTCGCGGTCAGCCGGTCGGCCAGCACCTGCAGCGCCGAGGTCGAGCCGCCGTAGCCCGGCACGAGCAGCACCGGGCCCGGGACGTCGTCCTGGGTGGCCGCCACCCCCGGACCGTCGTCGGTGAGCCGGGGGACGACGACCGCGGCGGTGACGGCCGCGACGGCGACCAGGACGAGCGCCAGCAGCAGCAGGACCAGGCGACGACGGGCGGGGGCGAGACCAGCGAGCACGCCACCACTGTCCCTGCTCCGGCGGCCGGGCGTGGTGGACTGGTCCGGTGCTGACCCGGGACGAGTACCTGGCGGCCTGGTCGCGCTGGCACGGTGGCACCGACCCGGCCGACAGCCGGCTGGTGCACGGCTGGCTGACCCTGGCCTACCGGCTGGCCGTGCCGCTGGCCCGGATGTCGCCGCTGGCCGCGACCGCGCTGGGGCTGGTGGTGGCCGGCGCGGCGATCGGACCGGCCGTCGCCGGGGGCGGCTGGCTGGTCGCCACCGGGCTGCTGATCGGGCTGTCCGGGCTGCTGGACTCCCTCGACGGGGCGCTGGCGATCGCCGGCGGCCGGGCGTCCCGGCGGGGG
Organism: Modestobacter versicolor; assembly: GCF_041028285.1. GTDB lineage: Bacteria > Actinomycetota > Actinomycetes > Mycobacteriales > Geodermatophilaceae > Modestobacter > Modestobacter versicolor_A. The sequence continues at coordinate 965,394 of NZ_JABGDB010000001.1, forward strand.
TTCGTGCTGGACTCCGCGGTCGACCGGCTCACCGAGGTGGCCTACGCGGTGGCCTTCTGGGTCGCCGGTGCGCCGGGCTGGCTGGCGGTCGCCTTCGGGGCGCTGTGCTGGCTGCCGGACTACCTGCGGGCCCGGGCCGGGCAGGCCGGGGTGAGCGAGACCGGCGCGATCTCGGTGTGGGAGCGACCCACCCGGGTGGCGATGGCCGGGTTCTCCCTCGGCGGCGCCGGGGTGGTCGCCGGGCTCGACCTCACCGGGCTCGACCTCACCGGGGTGGTCGTCACCGCCGGGGCCGCGGTGGGCTGCCTGCTCGGCGTCGTCGGGACCGCCCAGCTCGGGGTGCAGCTGCGCCGCGCGCTGGCCGACTGACCGGACCCACCGCGGGCGGGCCCCGACGGCGGCTCCTACGCTGGACCCGCCCGGTGCTCGAAACCGCCGGGTCCGCCGGCCGCTGGCGGCCGCCGTCCCGGAGGAAGCCCCCTCATGCCCGTCGTCGTGACCGGATCCATCGCCACCGACCACCTGATGACCTTCCCCGGCAAGTTCACCGACCAGTTCGTCGAGGGTCAGATGGAGGAGGTCTCGCTCTCCTTCCTGGTCGACGACCTGGTCCAGCACCGCGGCGGGGCCGGCGCGAACATGGCCTACGGCCTGGCGCTGCTGGGCCTGGGGCCGGTGCTCGTGGGCGCGGTCGGCGCCGACTTCGCCGACTACGACGCCTGGCTGACCCGGCACGGGGTCGACACCGGCAGCGTGCACTGGTCCGAGCTCAAGCACACCGCCCGGTTCACCTGCACCACCGACGTCGCGAACAACCAGATCGCGTCGTTCTACTCCGGTGCCATGAGCGAGGCCTCGATGATCGAGCTGGCCCCGGTGGCCGAGCGGGTCGGCGACATCGACCTGGTCATCGTCGGCCCCAACGACCCGACCGCGATGGCCCAGCACACCCAGGAGTGCCGGCAGCTCGGCTACCGCTTCCTCGCCGACCCCTCCCAGCAGCTGGCCTGGGCCGACGGCGAGCTGATCCGCGAGCTGGTCGACGGCGCCGACCTGCTGTTCACCAACAACTACGAGCACGGCCTGCTGCTGCAGAAGACCGGCTGGACCGACGCCGACGTGCTCGCCCGGGTCGGCACCTGGGTCACCACCCGGGCCGCGCACGGGGTGCGGGTCGAGCAGGCCGACACCGCGCCGATCGACGTCATCGCCGTCCCGGAGACCAAGCCGGTCGAGCCGACCGGTGGTGGCGACGCGCTGCGGGCCGGCTTCGTCGCCGCCCGGCAGTGGGGGCTGGGCGTCGAGCGCGCCGCCCAGGTGGGCTCGGCGGTGGCGACCGCGGCGGTCGAGGTGATCGGCACCCAGGAGTACACGCTGCCCCGCGAGGCGTTCCTGGCCCGGTTCGCCGAGGCGTTCGGCGCCGACGCGGCCGACGAGGTCGCCCCGCACCTGCCGTGACACCGGCCCCGCTGCAGGGGCCCGTCGCGAGCTCGCGAGCGACGAGGGGCAGCGGGGTCCTTCGTCAACTCCCGCGGAGCCGCTCGCCGATGCCGGGGTCCTCGGTCCAGTCGCGGTACGGGATCCGGCGGATCTCCCTGACCTCGCCGATCGTCGACCACTCGTTGCCGCCCAGCCGGGCCAGCGGCCGCAGCTGGTCGATCCGCGGCCGGCCGTCGCGCACGGCGGTCTCGTGCACGGCGGCGTGCACCACCCGGCCGAAGACGACGGTGCTGTCGCCGAAGGAGACGGTGCCGTGCAGCCTGCACTCCAGGGACACCGGCGACTCCGCGACCCGCGGCACTCCCACGACGTCGCTGGGCTCCAGGTGGACGCCGGTGTGCTCGGCCTCGTCGTGCTCCGGCGGGAAGTCGGTGCCGGTGGCGTTGACCTGCTCGAACAGCTGCTCCGGCGTCAGGCTGACGGTGAACTCGCCGGTCTCCTCGGCGTTGGTGAGCGAGTCCTTGCGGCCCACCGAGGTGAACTGCACGACCGGCGGGTCGACGCAGGCCACCGTGTAGAAGGAGTGCGGCGCCAGGTTGAGCACGCCGGCGGCCGAGCGGGTGCAGACCCAGGCGATCGGCCGCGGCACCACCACCGAGTTCAGCACCCGGTAGAAGGCGCCGGGGTCCATCTCGGCGGGGTCGAAGTGCACGCGCGCGGGGGAGGTCACCGCCCCATCGTGGCCGACGGCGCCGGACCCGGCGCGCCGGTCACCGACCGCCCGCGCCACTGCAGGACGCCCCGGCGGTGGCCGGCCACCGAACGGGCGACCAGCACGTCGAGCAGGGCGATCGACACGGGGTGGGCCAGCGCGTCGGGCCACACCCGCCCGCCGGTGCCGGCGGCCACGACCGCGCGGCCGGCCACCCCGGCGGCGTAGCCGGCCAGCCCGGCCCGCGAGCCGGTGAGCGCGGCCAGCGGCGGCAGCAGCCAGACCGCGCTCAGCACGGTCGCGGCGGCCACGGCGCCGGCCGGCCGGCCGCCCAGCGCCGACCACAGCGACTTCGCGTAGCCGTCGCGCACCCCGGCCCAGCCGTCGTACATCCGGCAGGCGGCCAGCGTCGACCCGTCCACCACGACCCCGCGGCCACCGGCGGCCTTGACCGCGCGCAGCAGCGCGATGTCCTCGATCACCTCGCCGCGCACCGCGGCGTGCCCGCCGGCCCGGTCGTACGCCGCGCGGCGGACCACCAGGAACTGGCCGTTCGCCGCCGCCAGCGACGGCCGCGGGGAGCGCTCGGCCAGCCGGAGCGGCAGCAGCGTGCCCCACAGCCACTGCTGCAGCGGCTGCACCAGCCGCTCCGCGGCGCTGCCGGCGAGCTGCCGCGGCCACGGGGAGACCAGGTCGAGCCCCGCGTCGTCCAGCACGGCCACCGCCTTGGCGACGGCGTCGGGCACCAGCCGCACGTCGGCGTCGACGAACACCAGCACGTCGGCGTCCCCGGCGGCGGCCGCGCCCTGCGCGCAGGCGCTCGGCTTGCCCAGCCACCCCGGCCCCGGCGGCACGGCCCGGACCAGCTGCACCCGGTCGTCGGCGACCACCCGCCCGGCGGTGCCGTCGGTCGAGCCGTCGTCGACCACCACCACCCGCAGCGCGTCGACGCCCCGCTGGTCCAGGACTGCGGCCACGCAGCCGGCCACCTGGTCGGCCTCGTCGCGGACCGGCAGCACCACGGTGACCGGCCGGGTGACCCGCCGGGGGAGCGCCGGCGGCCGGCGCAGCAGCCGGGTGTTGACCGCCGCGTGCAGCGCGCCGAGGACCGACAGCGCCGCGCCGCCGCGCACCAGCGCGCGGATCACCTCCGCCGGGCCCGTTCCTGCGCGACCACCGCGGCGAGCACCGGCAGCGCCAGGACGACGCCCCAGGCCGCGGAGCCGGGCAGGTCCAGCCAGCCCGCGTGCGCCAGCGCGCCGCCCAGCGTCATCCAGCCCAGGGTGAGCAGCGGCGCCAGGTCGCCGACGGCCGGCGGGCCGGGGCGGGCGGTGCGCTCGACCACCAGGTCCAGCAGCGTCATCAGCACCAGCCCGGCGAGCAGCCAGCCGGCCAGGTTGGTCAGCGGCACCGTGTCGATCCCCGGCAGGCCGGGCTCCGGGTGGGCCCAGCGCCAGTAGCCGGCCTGCACCATCTGCGGGTCCAGGACGACGTCCCAGGCGGCGAAGACGTAGGCGGCGACCAGCACCCGCACCGGGCGGGAACGCGGCGCGAGCCGGGCGGCCAGCAGCCAGCTCGGCCAGGCCATCAGCAGCCAGGCCAGCGGCACCAGGAAGGGGACCCCGAGCAGGGTGGGCCCGAGCACGTCGCTGTAGGAGTACTCGCCGTACGGGAACCCGGTGGCCAGCCCCAGCGCCTCGGCCAGGACGGCGACGACGGCGACCAGGGCCGCGGTGGCCAGCCCGGTGCGCAGGCCCCGGCTGAGCGCGGCGTGGCTCACCGACACCCCGGAGCCGAGCAGCACGATCGCCCAGCTCACCGCGTCCCGCGCCGACCCGTCGGTGAGCGGGTAGGCGATCGCGGTGGCGACGAGCAGCAGCGCCAGCACCAGCGGCACGACGGCGCGGGTGCCCGGTCGCCGGAGGGTCGGCGTGCCGGTCACCGGCGCAGGCCCCGCAGCCGCCGGCCCACGCCGGCCCGCAGCCGGGCGGCCGGCCGGCGGTCGGCGAGCACCACCCGGGCCGCGGTGCGCCCGGAGTTGCCCGACACGCCGCCGCCGGGGTGGGTGGAGGCGCCGGTCAGGTACAGCCCGCCCAGCCCCGGCACCCGGTGGCCGGAGAGCGCCGGGGTGGGCCGGAAGCCGAACATGCTGGCCAGGCCCATCTCCACGTGCATGACGTTGCCCCGCAGCAGCGACAGCTCCTGCTCCAGCCGCAGCGGCGTCTGGACGTACATCCGCTGTACCGAGTCGGCGAACCCGGGCGCGTACCGGTCGACGGCCGCGACGAGCTGCCGGGCGGCCGGCTCGGCCAGGTCGTCCCAGCTGCTGCCGTTGGCCAGCGCGTACGGGTACCACTGGCCCCAGATCGTGACGACGTGCTGGCCGGCCGGCGCCAGGGTCGGGTCGCTCGCGGAGAACGACATCGCCAGCGGCACCGGCTCGCGCGGGACCTCCCCGGCCAGCCAGTCGCCGTGTGCCCGGGCCAGCTGGGCCCGGTCGGTGCACAGCAGTTGCAGCCCCTGCAACGCCTCGTCCCCGACGCCGGGGTAGGCCGGCAGCGCGTCGGTCTGGCAGCGCAGCACCAGCCCGAAGCCGTTGCCCAGCGGCGGGTCCGCGTCGGCCAGCGCGGGCGGGGCGTCGGCGCCGGCCAGGTCGCGGGTGGCGAGCACGTGGCAGGCGGCGACGACGACCGGGGCGCTGATCCGCCGTCCGGAGACCGTCTGCACGCCGGTGACCCGCCGGTCGTCGTCCGGACCCCCGACGAGCAGCCGGGCGGCGCCGTCGCCCAGGGTGACCCGGCCGCCGTCGGCGGCCAGCCGGGCGGCCAGCGCCTGGGTGAGCCCGCCGGAGCCGCCCACCGGGTGGCCCGGGGGGACGTCGTGCAGCAGCGCCACCCAGCCGACCATCGCGGCCGTGCCGGGCTCGGACATCGGCGGACCGGACTGGGCGCCGAACCAGGCCAGCGCCGCCTTGAGCCGCTCGCTGGTGAACCAGCGGTCCAGCAGGGCGTCGCCGGAGCCCAGGAAGTCGGTGGCGATCTCCCCGCCGGGGGTGCGCGGCTGGCCCCGGCGCGGCGCACCGACCGGCCACAGGTGCCGGACCAGCCGGCTGGGGCTGGGCCGGTCGCCGAAGGCCTTCACCACCGCGGCGCTGCGCGGGCCCCACACCCCGACGAACCGGCGGTAGGCGGCGGCGTCGGCGTCCCCGCAGGCGGCGGCGATGGAGGCGCAGGTGGCGTCCAGGTCGACCGAGAACACCAGCGGCCGGCCGTCGGGTCCGTCGTCCCCGGGGGTGGGTGCCGGGGCGAAGCCCCACGGGTCGCAGTCGATGTAGCGCAGCCCGAAGCGCTCGAGCTCCAGCTCCTCGACCACCCCGCTGTGCCGGATGATCACGTGCGCGCTGGAGCCGCGGTCGACCCGCACCCCCGGCCAGCGCTCGACGGTGGAGACCGCACCGCCGAGCACCTCGTCGGACTCCACGACCTCGACCCGCAGGCCGGCCCGGGCCAGGTGGCAGGCGGCGACCAGGCCGTTGTGGCCGGAGCCGATGACGACGGCGTCGGCCACTGCGTCGACGGTGATCAGTCCTTCGGTCGGGGTGGGGTGAGCGGCAGCCGGGCGCCGAGGATGGCGAACGGCCGGGCGTCGCCGGGGAAGTGGTAGCCGCGGGCCAGGTCGACGAAGCCGTCGGCGTGGTAGAGCCGGAACGCCTTGGTGTCGGTGTCCGGGGTGCTCAGCAGCGCCGCGGGGTGCGGCAGGTCGGCCACCAGCGCGTGCAGCAGCTGCCGGCCCAGGCCGCGGCTCTGGTGGTCGGGGTGCACGTGCAGCTCGCAGACCTCGAAGGCCCCGGGCAGCCACTGCTTCGCCGTCCGCCGGTCCAGCGCGTTGCGCACCTGGTCGTGCCACCACTGGCCCGGCGCCACCAGGTAGCCGTAGCCGAAGCCGACCAGCTGCTCGCCCTCGGCGGTGCGGGCGAAGCCGCCCACGGCGCGGAAGCCGGGCCGCTCGGTGTGCTGGACGGCGTAGCCGTAGCGGCCGGCGACCACGGAGTCGCCGTAGCCCATGGCCGCGCCGTAGATCGCCAGCGCCTCGTGCAGGTGGTCGCGCAGCCAGCGGGTGGGCAGCTCGGTCACCCGGGTGGCGGGCGTGGTGTCGGTCATCGGGAGGTCGCTCCTGCGTCGGGCTGCGCTGCTGCGACCGGACCGGGACCCACCTCGGCGGGGGTGCCCTCGGTGAGCTGCAGCAGCTCGTCGTAGGTGGTGGGGAAGACGGTGTGCGGGTGCCCGGCGGCGGCCCAGACCGTGCCGTGCCGGGCGAGCTCGACGTCGACCAGGGTGCCGATCGGTGCCGGGTGCCCGATCGGGGCGACCCCGCCGATGGCCTGGCCGGTGTGCCGGCGGACGAACTCCGGCGTCGCGCGGGTGAGGGCCGGGACGCCGAGCAGGTCGGCGACGAGGGCCTCGTCGACGCGGTGGGCGCCGCTGGTGAGCACCAGCAGCGGCTCGCCGCCGGCGTCGAACACCAGGCTGTTGGCGATCGCGCCGACCTCCACCCCGAGCTGGGCCGCGGCGGCGGCGGCCGTGCGGGCGCTCTCGGGCAGCACGCGCACCTCGCCGGCGGCCCCGGCCGCGCGCAGCTGCCGCGCGACCTCGGCGACCCGGGGGTGCGGGGTCTCCGCTCCGGTCATGCCGCGATCCTCCCATCGGTGCGGCTCCGGTGCGCCACCCGGCTCAGCCGCCCTCCGCACGAGCACCCGCTGCCCGGCCGCGGGGTGGCCGTGCGGCCACGAGTACGCCGCCCGGGCGTGGGTGCAGTCGCTGTAACGACACGTCCACCGGCACCCCCGTGTCGGCTTGACGCCCCTGCCCCGGTCCGGTCTACTCATCGGTGTTCGAACACCTGTTCGAACACCGGTCGCACACCCGCCCGGCGCCCTCCGGGGCGCTTCCCCGCCGGGTGGTGCGCGGCCGGTGGGGGCGAGAGTGCGGGAGTCTGTCATGAGCCGGGTGCTCGTCGGGGCCGGAGGCCGCGTCGGTGAAGAGGTGCAGGTCGAGCAGGGGCCGTCGGGGCCGGCCCGGTTCTGGCGCGGGCAGACCCGCTACCTGGTGGGGGAGCTGCTCGACTCCTGGGTGGAGACCGCACCGTGGTGGCAGGGCGACGCCGGGGGCGGCGCGTCGGCGGAGCTGGTCGCCACCCGGCAGGTCTGGCGGGTGGAGGCGGTCCGCCCAGGACGGTCCCGGTCGGACTTCGCCGGGGTGTTCGACCTGTCGTGGGAGCCGACGGCCAACCAGTGGCTGCTCGTCCGGGTCCACGACTGATGGGCGCGGTCCGCGCCATGTCGTTCGACGAGCTCCCCGTCGCCGACCAGCTGCCGTTGCCCCCGCCGCTGCCGGCCCACGCCGCCCAGCTGCTCGGCCAGGCCCACCGCGGGCTGGCCGAGGCGGCCGCCTGCCCCGACGCCGGCTGGCGCTACGCCACCGCGCACCTGGCCGCGCTGCGCGGTGCGGCCGCGGTGCTGGCCGCCCGCACCCGGCCCGAGCCCGGCCGCCGCCGGCCGCGCAGCGCCTGGGTGCTCATCGGCCAGGTCGCACCCGAGCTGGCCGAGTGGGCGGCGTTCTTCGCCGCCGGCGCCGCCAAGCGGGCCGCGGCCGAGGCGGGCATCAGCCACGCGGTCACCGAGCGGGAGGCCGACGACCTGGTCCGCGACGCCGGCACGTTCCTCGGCGTCGTGGAGGGGGCGATCAGCCGCGCGGTGCCGCCCCAGCCCCCGGCCCGGCTGCGCTCGACGGACGGCGGGCGTCGCCGTCCCTCCGCGCGCCCGGGTCAGTGAGCGACCCCTTCGTCCACCTGCACGTCGCCTCGGGCTACTCGATGCGGCACGGCGCGAACCACCCGGCCGACCTCGTCGCCCGGGCCGCCGAGCACGGCATGGACGCGCTGGCGCTGACCGACCGCGACGGCCTGTACGGGGCGGTGAAGTTCGCCCTCGCCTGCCAGTCGGCCGGCATCCGGCCGCTGTTCGGGGTCGACCTCGCCGTCGACCCGGCAGCCGGCGGCGAACCGGGGGAGCCCGGCCGGGTCCGGGCCGCCGACCTGCACCGGGCCCGGCACCCGGCCGGCCGGCGGTCACCGGCCCGGGGCGGGGCCAGCGTCGACCCGCGGCTGCCGCGGGTCACCTTCCTGGCCAAGGACGGCGCCGGCTGGGCCTCGCTGTGCCGGCTGACCAGCGCCACCCACCTCGGCGGCACCCGCGGGGAGCCGGTCAGCTCGCTCCAGCTGGCCGCCGCCCACTCCACCGGGCTCCTCGCGCTGCTGGGGCCGGACTCCTCGGTGGGCCGGGCGCTCGCCGCCGGCCAGGAGGACCTGGCGCGGGCCCGGCTGGCCGCCTGGCGGTCGGTGTTCGGCGCCGGAGGGCTCGTCCTCGAGGTCGTGCACCACCGCGGCCAGGGCGACCGCTCCCGGGCGCAGGCGATGCTGCGGTTCGCCGCCGCGACCGGGGTGCCGGCGGTGCTCACCAACGCCGTGCGCTACGTCGACACCTTCGACGCGCCCACCGCCGACGTGCTCGACGCCGCCCGCCGGCTGGTGCCGCTGGGGCAGCGGCACGTCGACCGGCGCACCGCCGAGGGGTACCTCAAGTCGGGCAAGGAGATGGCCGACGTCGCCGAGGACCTGGCCGGTCCCGACCGGGACGCCGCCGCGCGGCTGCTGGCCACCACCGCCCGGGTCGCCGAGCAGTGCGCGGTCGACGTGCGGGAGGACCTGGGCATCGGCACGGTCCGCTACCCCGAGCTCGACGTGGTCACCACGCCCGCCGAGCGGGGGATGGGCCCCTCGGCGGTGCTGCGGGCGCGCTGCGAGGCCGGGTTCGGCCGGCGGGCGATGACGCCCTCGGCCGCGGTGCGGGAGCGGCTGGACGACGAGCTGTCGGTCATCGACTCCCTGGGCTACCCCTCCTACTTCCTCACCGTCGCCGACGTGGTGGGGCTGATCAAGGAGCTGCGGGTGCGGGCCGCCGCCCGGGGGTCCGGCGCGGGCAGCCTGGTCACCTACCTGCTGGGCATCTCCGACGTCGACCCGATCCGCTACGGCCTGCTGATGGAGCGGTTCCTCTCCCCGCTGCGGGTCCAGCTGCCCGACATCGACATCGACGTCGAGTCCGCCCGGCGGATGGAGGTCTACGACGCGGTGATCGACCGCTTCGGTGCGCACCGGGTCAGCTGCATCTCGATGATGGACACCTACCGGGTCCGGCACGCGATCCGCGACGTCGGCGCCGCGCTCGGGCTGCCGCCGGCCGAGGTCGACGCGATCGCCAAGGCGTTCCCGCACATCCGGGCCAACCAGGTGCACGCGGCGCTGCGCGACCTGCCGGAGCTGCGGGCCAGCCGGATGGGCTCGCAGCGGACCGGTGGCAGCGGTGACCTCGACCTGGTGTTCGACCTGGTCGCCCGGCTCGACGGGCTGCCCCGGCACATCGCACTGCACCCGTGCGGGGTGCTGCTGTCGGACGCGACGCTGCTGGACCGCACCCCGGTCGAGCTCAGCTACCTCGGCTACCCGATGAGCCAGTTCGACAAGGACGACGTCGAGGAGCTGGGGCTGCTCAAGCTGGACCTGCTGGGCATCCGGATGCAGTCGGCGATCGCGCACGCGATGGACGAGGTGGCCCGGGTCGACGGGGAGCAGGTGGAGATCGACGCCGTCCCCCGCGACGACCCGGCCACCTTCGAGCTCATCCGCAGCACCCGCACGCTCGGCATGTTCCAGATCGAGTCGCCGGGGCAGCGGGAGCTGGTCGGCAAGTTCGGTCCGAAGACCTTCGAGGACCTCATCGTCGACATCTCGCTGTTCCGGCCCGGGCCGGTCAAGAGCGACATGGTCACCCCGTTCCTGATGGCCCGGAACGGCTGGCGGGACCCGGTCTACCTGCACCCGGCGCTGCAGCCGGCGCTGGAGGAGACCGCCGGGGTGGTGGTCTTCCACGAGCAGGTGCTGCAGATCGTGTCGGTGATGACCGGCTGCGACCTGGCCAGTGCCGACGAGGTGCGCCGGGCGCTGGGGGAGAAGGACGCCCACCCCGAGGTCAAGGCCTGGTTCGCCCCGCGGGCCCTGGAGGAGGGCTTCGACGTCGCGGTGGTCGAGCAGGTGTGGGAGGTGCTGGTCGCCTTCGGCTCCTTCGGGTTCTGCAAGGCCCACGCGGCGGCGTTCGCGCTGCCCACCTACCAGTCGGCCTGGCTGAAGACCCACCACACCGCGGCGTTCCTGGCCGGGGTGCTCACCCACGACCCGGGGATGTACCCCAAGCGGCTGATCCTCGACGACGCCCGCAACTTCGGGGTGCGGGTGCTGGGGCTGGACGTCAACGCCTCGGCCGGCAGCTACCGGGTGGAACGGGTGGACGAGGCTCCCGGGGAGGAGGACGACGGCGCCCGGCCCCGGCCGGGCTGGATGCCGGCGTCGATGCCGGACCCGGGGCGGTACGGCATCCGGCTGTCGCTGGCCGACGTCAAGGGCATCACCGACGACGAGGTCGCCCGGGTGGTGGCCGGTCAGCCCTACCGCTCGCTGGCCGACTTCTGGAACCGGGCGAACGTGTCCCGGCCGGTGGTGGAGCGGCTGGTGCTGGCCGGTGGGTTCGACTCGGTCTACGGGTTCGAGGTGCGCGACAGCGAGGGCGGCCGGCCGACCCGGCACCGCCAGTCGGTCACCCGCCGCGACCTGCTGCTGCAGATCGGCGAGCTCGACCGGTGGAGCCGCAGCGGCGCCAAGGCGGCCGGCACCGGGCAGCTGGGGCTCGACCTGTTCGGCACCGAGACCGGCGACCCCGGGCTGTTCGACGCCGAGGAGGCCACCGGGGCGCCGGAGTTCGTCAGCTCCGGGCTGCCGGAGTTCACCGACGCCGAGCGGGTGCGCGCCGAGCTGGAGGTGCTCGGGCTGGACGCCAGCCGGCACGTCGTGGACTTCTACCGGCCGTTCCTGGCGGCGCTGGGCGCGGTGCCGGCGGGGGAGCTGCTGGGCTGCCGCAGCGGTGCGGAGGTGCTGGTGGCCGGGGTGAAGGTGGCCACCCAGACCCCGCCGATCCGGTCCGGCCGCCGGGTGGTGTTCGTGACCCTCGACGACGGCACCGGCTGCGCGGACTCGACCTTCTTCGAGGACGTGCAGGGGCCCTACGCCGCGACGGTGTTCCACTCCTGGCTGCTGGTGGTGCGGGGGGTGATGCGCCGCACCGGGCCGCGCGGGGTGTCGATGCGGGCCACCGGGGCGTGGGAGCTCCCGGCGCTGCACGAGGCGTGGGAGGCAGGCGGCCTGGACGCGGTCGCCGAGCTGATGGCCGCGCCCGGGGAGTACACCGAGCAGGCGATCGCCGGGGCGGCAGCGTCCCACGGGCCGCGGCCGGTGGTGGTCCGGCCGGTGCTGGTGCACCCCACCGGGTTCCGGATGTCGCCCTACGCGGACATCAAGCCGGCCGGGGACGACGCCGCGACCGCGGTGCGCAAGGCGGCCTCGGCCCCGCCGCGGAAGCTGTGGCACTCCAGCCCCGGCAGCTCCGGCCACTGAAGAAGGACCCTGCTGCCCCCCACGCCTCGCAAGCTCGGCGCGGGACCCTGCAGCAGGGCCGTTACACCGGGGCGAAGGCGACGAGGAGGCGCCAGCGGTCGCCGTCGGCGCGGTGCACCTGGAAGTCCCGGCGGCCGCCGAAGCGGGGTTCGGGTCGGGGGTGGTCCAGGGCCCGCGCCCGACCGAAGGCGGTGGCCTCCTCGTCGCAGGCGGCGGTGAAGACGTCGGTCGGGTGCCCGTACCCGTCCATCAGTCGGTAGCTCGGCATGGCCGGGAACGTAGGGCCGCCGTTCGCACACCATGCGGCAGGCGCACGAACTCGCGGCCTCCTGCGCACCAACAGCAGCCCCCCGCCCCACCCGTCCCGGACCGGGCCGGCGGCCGCGGCCCCACCCGGTGCGCCGTCCCACCGGGTGGGAAGCGCCCGGACGGGGGCGCCACTAGGCTCCGACGGGTGCCCGTGACCGACCCCGCCGCCCTCGCGCAGCCCCCTGCCCGGACGGCGGCGATCTGGGCCGCCCTCGACCCGGTGGCCACCGCCGGCACCCCGCTGCAGGTGCTCGACGTCGGCGGCGGCAGCGGGATGTTCGCCGTCCCGCTGGCCCAGCTCGGCCACCAGGTCACCGTCGTCGACCCCAGCGCCGACGCCCTCGCCACCCTGCACCGCCGGGCCGCCACCGCCGGCGCCGGCGAACGGGTCCGCGGCGTCCAGGGCGACGGCGACCGGATGCTCACCGTGCTGCCCGACGGCGAGCGCTACGACCTGGTGCTCTGCCACTTCGTCCTCGAGGTCGTCGACGACCCGGCCAGCACCCTGCAGCAGATCGCCGGCGTGCTGCGGCCCGGCGGGCAGCTGTCCACCGCCTCGGCCAACCGGGCCGGCGCCGTGCTGGCCCGCGCCGTCGGCGGCCACCCGGTCGAGGCCCGCGCCCTGCTCACCGGCCAGGACCCGGCGCCCGCGCGCGGCGGCCCGGCCCGCCGCCGGTTCAGCCCCGACGAGCTGCTGGCGCTGCTGACCGGCGCCGGCCTCCAGCCCGGGGAGTGGCGGGGCGTCTCCGTCGTCACCGACCTGCTCGGCGCCTCGACCGGGGCCGACGCCGACGCGCTGCGCGCCCTGGAACTCGCGCTGGCCAGCACCTCGCCCTACCGCGACGTGGCGACCGCGCTGCACGTGCTGGCCACCCGTCCCGCTGCCTGATGGAGCTGCCCGACGACCTGGCGGTCCCGAGCTACGGCGCGAACACCCTCGCCGACGTGCTGCCCAGCGTCGCGACCGCCCTCGGGGTGCCGGTCCGCCGCGGCGACCTCCCCGTCGACCCGCTGGACCTCACCCCCGCCCTGGGCGGCGCCCGCCGGGTCGCGGTCCTGCTGGTCGACGGGCTGGGGGCGGAGCTGCTGGCCGCGCACCCCGACGAGGCGCCGGTGCTCAGCGCGCTGGGCACCCCGGCCGGGGTGCTGTCCGCGCCCTGCCCGAGCACCACCCCGGTCAGCCTCACCACCCTGGGCACCGGCCTGCCGCCGGGCAGCCACGGCGTGCTCGGCTTCGTCACCGAGGTGCCCGGTGAGGACCGCACGCTCAACCACGTCCAGTGGCGCGACGACCCCGACCCCCGGCAGTGGCAGGCCCAGCAGACCGTCTTCGAGCAGGCCACCGCGCACGGGGTCACCTGCACCGCGGTCGGCCCGCACAGCTTCGCCCGCTCCGGCCTGACCGCAGCCGCCTACCGCGGCGCCGACTACGCGAACGCCTACAGCCCCGGCGACCTGGTGGCCGTGGTGCACGCGGCGCTGGCCACCGGCGACCGCAGCCTGGTCTACGGCTACACCGCCGACCTCGACCTCACCGGGCACGTCCGCGGGGTCGACTCGGCCAGCTGGCGGCACCAGCTCGGCGTCGTCGACCGGATGGTCGAGCAGCTCGCCGCCGGGCTCCCCGACGACGCCGTCCTGCTGGTCACCGCCGACCACGGGATGGTCGACGTCCCCGCCGCCACCCGGCTCGACATCGGCGAGGAGCCGGGGCTGACCGACGGCGTCCGGCTGCTCACCGGCGAGCCGCGGGCCCGCTACGTGCACACCGATCCCGGCGCCGCCGACGACGTGCTGGCCACCTGGCGCGCCGTCCTCGGCCACCGCGCCTGGGTGGCCGGCCGGGACGAGGCCATCGAGCGCGGCCTGTTCGGCGACGTGCGTGAGTCCGTCGCCGACCGGATCGGTGACGTCGTCGCGCTGGCCCGGGGCAGCTGGGCGTTCACCGACGTCGCCACCGAGCCGCACAGCTCGCTGCTCGCGGCCTTCCACGGTTCGCTCACCTCCGCGGAGCTGGCCATCCCGCTGCTCGCCGCCCGCGGCCGCGCGCTCCGCTAGCGGTCAGGCCGGCGCGGCGACCTGCAGCGCCAGCGGGTGCCAGGTGCGCCAGTGGCCCGGGTTCGGGGCCGCGCAGGTGAGCCGGTGCGCCGCAGCGGACAGCCGGCTCTCCACGGTCACCGTCACGTCGCCGTCCGGCGCGGCGAGGGTGACGTCGAACCGGTCGGTGCCCGGCGCCGGGGCCGGCAGCGCCCGCACCCGCCGCGGCGGCAGGTCGTGCACCCCAAGCAACCCCAGCTCGGTGCGCGCGTGGTGCTGGGCGGCCTGCGCGGCCGGCACCAGCCCGGCCCGGCCGCGCAGCCACGGCAGCGCCACCTGGCCGGCGGCGTGCGCGGCGAGCAGCTCGCCGCCGCCCTCGGGCACCTGCCCGTAGACGAACCCCCAGGGCAGGACGACGACGTTCGCGGCGAACCGGTCGCCGCCGAGGTGGCTGGTCTCCCAGACGTCGGCGGCGCCCAGCGCGCGGGCGAGCGGCCGGCCGCGGACGGCGCAGCAGGCGTCGTGCGCGCCGTGCGTGCAGACCAGGTAGGTGGGCGCGGTCGAGGGCGTGCCCACCGAGCCGTCCCACGGCAGGTCGAGCAGGTCCGCGTCGCTCTCCCGGGTCGACCACCAGGTCGTCTCCACGCCCGGGGTGGTGTCGGCGACCCCCCAGCGGCGGCCGGAGTCGGCCAGCCGGTCGCCGGCCCGCCGCACCAGCTGGATCCGGACGCCCAGCTCCCGGGCGCGTGCGGCCAGCCGGGAGGCCACCCGGCGGTCGAAGCGGGACTCCAGCAGCGCGTCGCGCCCCCAGGGCCCGGGTTGCTCGACCAGCAGCCAGCGACGGGCCGGCGGAGCCGTCGCCACCGGGGAGTCACCGCGCAGCAGCGCCTGCACCGAGCAGCGGGCGTCATCGAGCCGGCCGGCGGGGGAGCTGCGGGACGCCGGCGTCACCGGCTCCTGGCAGGACTCCGGGTCGGCGCCGGTCGGCTCAGGCCCCACCGGTGTCGCCACGGCCCCCATGGTGCCCCCCGGCCCCACCGGGCCGGGCGTCGGGGACGACCGCGATCGCCTCGGTCACCAGCCGCCGGGCCAGGGTGAGCTGGTCCCCGGCGTCCAGCCCGGGCAGGTCGCCCACCTTCAGCTCGCCGGCGGCGAGCAGGGCGGCCAGCGCCGGGTGGGTGTCGGCCGGCAGGTCGTGCGTCCGCCGTCCGGCGACGAGGGCGACCCGGTCGCCGGCCGGCGCGCGCAGCTGCGCGCGCAGCAGCGGGCGCACCCGCAGGACGGTGTCGGCGGTGAGCGCGGCGGCCGCGGCGGACTGCGCCAGCGGGGCGACCGGGGCCGGCCGCACCTGGCCCCAGGTGCGGGCCCGCAGAGCGTCGGCGACCGCGGCCGGGTCGACGTCGGCCAGCCAGCGCTGCAGCCCGGAGAGCACCGCGGCGACGTCCTCGGTCGTGGCGTCGGGGTCGGCGAGGTCGACGCCCAGCGGCAGGGAGCCGCGCAGCGAGGGGTCGTCGGCGGCCAGTGTGCGGACCAGGTCCAGCGCGGACTCGACGGCACCCCAGCGGGTCACCGAGTGCACGCCGACGGTCAGGTGGGCGCTGATCTCGCCCAGCGCGACCGCCGAGTGGATGTAGCCGCGCGGCAGGTAGAGGGCGTCGCCGGGGCGCAGCACGGTGTCGATCACCGGCGCGCGCTCGGCAGCAGCGGCCACCTCGGCGGCCCGGTCGGTCCACGGGTGGGTGCGCAGCGGGTCGGCGAGCACCGGCTCGTGGATGGTCCAGTGCTTCTCGCCGGCGACCTGCAGCACGAAGACGTCGTGCACGTCGTAGTGCGGGGAGAAGCCGCGCGAGGACGGCGGCGTGACGTAGGCGTTGACCTGGGTGGGGTGCCCGAGGTCGGCGGCGAGCTGGCCGGCGAAGTCGATCAGCGGCGGCCACAGCCGGTGCAGGCCCTGCAGGACGACGGTGCTGCCCTCGGCGAACAGCCGGAGCACCGCGTCGGAGGAGACCTGGTCGGCGACCTCCGCGCCGGCTCCCTGCGGGCTGGTGAAGCGCTTCGCGTCGACGACGGCGCCGTCCTTGGCGATCCGCAGGAAGGGCGTCCGCAGGCCGCGCCTGCTCAGCAGCTCGTCGACGGCGTCCAGGTCGAGCAGGTCGGTGAAGGTGCCACCGAGCTCCTCGGCGGTGGACAGCAGCGGCCGGCGCGACCAGTGCTCGGTGGCGAAGACGTCCGGGTCGACCCGGACGCAGCGGCGCAGCGCGGGGCGGGCGCCGCCCTCCGAGGAGGACGGCGCCCGGTCCCGCAGGTCGCGGTCGGACACGCTCAGGCCGAGCCGTCCGCGCCGCCGTCGTGCTGCCCCGGGGTGCCGCCACCGGCGCCGGAGTCGAGCGGGCCCTCGGCGCCGCCGTCCGCACCGCCGTCTGCGCCACCATCGGCACCGCCATCGGCACCGCCATCGGCACCGCCGTCCGCGCCACCATCGGCACCGCCGTCAGCGCCGCCGTCGTGCTGGCCCGGGGTGCCCTCGGCACCGCCGTCGGCGGGACCCTCCGTGCTGGTCATGTCGTCGTCGTCGAGCGCCATGGCTCCTCCGATCGTCAGGGGTCGTGACCGCCGGACGGCGACCACCCACGGCAGTTCTACCGCGATGATCGACTTCGCACACCTCGACGTCGCGCACCGCCCGGTTGCGCACAACCCGATGCAGCAGGGGCGCGGGAGATGACCACGTCGGCAGCGTCTCCGTCCCCCGCGGTACCGGCCGAGGACGCCGTCGCGCGGTGCCGCCGACGCGTTCCCGGGCGCTGCTCGACGGCGGCTGGTCGCCCCCGCTGCCGGGTGTCGGGTGCCGGGGATGTGCTCGCCCGGTCACGAGGTGGTCTCGGCACGGACTCGAGCGCCTGGCGGTGCGCCTCGACGGGGGAGGACCGGCTAACCTCTCGAACAGGTGTTCGACACAAGAGGTGGGGGTGGACGGTGTCCGATCGCGCCACCGGTTGCACGGTGCTGCACGTCGACATGGACGCCTTCTTCGCCAGCGTCGAGGTCCGCCGGCACCCGGAGCTGGCCGGCACGCCGGTCATCATCGGCGGGGTGGGCAACCGCGGCGTCGTCACCTCGGCCACCTACGAGGCCCGCCGGTACGGGGTGCACAGCGCCATGCCGACCTCCCGGGCGCTGCGGCTGTGCCCCACGGCGACCGTGCTGCCGGGCGACCTGGGCCTCTACACCGAGGTCTCCCGCTCGGTGATGGCGCTGTTCCGCACGATCACCCCGTTGGTCGAGCCGCTGAGCCTGGACGAGGCGTTCCTCGACGTCTCCGGCTCCGGGCGCCGGCTGGGCGACCCGGTGGCGATCGGGGAGTACATCCGGGCGCGGGTCTTCGACGAGCAGGGCATCACCTGCTCGGTCGGGGTGGCCGGCAGCAAGTTCGTCGCCAAGCTCGCCTCCACCCGGTCCAAGCCCGACGGGCTGCTGGTGGTGCGCCCGGCCGAGGTCATGGACTTCCTGCACCCGCTGCCGGTCGGCGCCCTGTGGGGCGTGGGCGCCAAGACCGAGGAGGTGCTGCTCCGGCTCGGGCTGCGCACGGTCGGCGACCTCGCGCACGTGCCGGCCCGCACCCTGCAGCGGGCGGTCGGGCAGGCCGCGGGCGCGCACCTGCACGAGCTGGCCTGGGGCCGCGACCCCCGCCGGGTGGTGCCCGACGAGCCGGACCGCTCCACCGGCGCGGAGGAGACCTTCGGCACCGACGTCGACGACCCCGCCGTCATCCACCGGGAGCTGCTGCACCTGGCCGAGCGGACGGCGGGACGGCTGCGCTCCACGGGCCACCTGACCCGCACGGTGAGCATCAAGGTGAGGTTCGCCGACTTCACCACGATCACCCGCTCGCGCACGCTCAAGGTGCCCACCGACGTGGGCCAGGAGCTGTACGACACGGCCCGCGCGCTCTACGACGCGCTGGGCCTGGACCGGGCCCGGATCCGGCTGGTGGGGGTCCGCGCGGAGGGGCTGGTGGAGGCCGGGAGCACCGCCCGGCAGCTCGAACTGGGTGCCCGCGAGCACGGCCGGCGGGACGCCGAACTGGCCGCGGACCGCGCTGCCCGGCGGTTCGGGGCCGGCGCGGTCCGGCCGGCGACGCTGATCGGCCGGACGCACCGGCCGGGCGGCCGGCGACCCGCCGGGTGAACACCTCGCTGACCTGCGGTGACGCCAGGACAGCCGGCGGTGTGTCCATGCCGACAGCCCGGAGGGGTGTGTCGATGGAGACTCGCCTTTCGCAGCCTGCAATCGGCTCGTATCCTCGGTGTCACTGCGGGCGGACTGCCGCCGGTGGCTTGTAGCACTGCGCACCTGGAGGTCGACGTGCCGCTCTCCGAGCACGAGCAGCGTCTGCTGGAGCAGATCGAGCGTGCCCTCGTCGACGACGACCCGAAGTTCGCTTCGACCGTACGTACCGGCGACCGACGCCAGAAGGCCCGCCGGAAGGTGCAGGTGGGCATCGGGCTGGTCGTCGTGGGTCTGGCGATCGTCCTCGGCGGGGCCGTCCTGCCCCAGGTCCTGGTCGGCGTCGCCGGCTTCCTGGTGGCCTTCGGCGGTGCCGCCCTCGTCGTCCTGAACTACAAGAACGCGACCGGCGCCGTCGAGGCCGGTGCTCCCGCTGCCGGTCCGGCCGGGCGTCCCGGTCGCGGCGGCAAGGGCAGCAGCCGGGCCCGCCGCCAGCCGCTGAAGAACCGGCTCGAGGAGCGCTTCCGCCGCCGCTACGACCAGTAGCCGGTCCTCGCACCCCACCAGCAGCCGCCGTCCCCCGGGACGGCGGCTGCTGCCGTCTCGGGCCGCCCCGTCGGCGCAGACCCACGCTCGGCGCCGTGCAGGGGCGACCCGGCGTCCCGCTCCTGCGGTGTCCTGCCTGCTCCTGCGGTGCTGCAGCACCGCAGGAGCAGGTACAGCACCGCGACAGTCCCGCGGCGCCCTGCGTCAGGCGGCGCGCAGGGAGCGGGGGGTGTGGGCGGTGACCCACCGGCCGGCCTCGGCCAGCGTGGACGCCGGCCAGACCGCCGCCCGCAGCCGCTGCCCGCGGGACGCCTGGCGGAGCAGCGCCCGCCGCACGGTCCGCAGCGCCGTCGCCGCCGCCGGGTCCGGGCCGGACGCGGTCGGCGGGCCGTAGACGGCCCGCTCCTGGGCCAGGGCGAGCGTCCGCACCGCGGTGACCGCCGCCGGCTCCGCGCCGCTGAGCTGCTCGGCGAGCTGCCGCGCCAGCTGCCGGGCGGTGGTGGTCCCGGGCACGCTGATGCCCAGGTCGGTGGCGGTGGCCAGCAGCTCGGCCCACAGCTCGCCGGGCGTCCCGTCGGCCAGCCGGCGCCGGGCGGCGCGGCGGCGGACCGCCGCCGGCACCGCGGCCAGCGCGAGCACCAGCACGGTCAGCCCACCGCCGGCCACCCACGGCAGCGGCGAGGGGTCGTCGGCCAGCGCGTCGGTGTCCAGCGGGATGAACTGGTCGTCCCGGTCGAGCTCGGCGGTCGGGCCGGAGGGCAGCGGCAGCTCCGCACCCGGCGCCGTCGGCTCGGCCACGGTGCCACCGGTGGTGGCGTCGACCCGGGGCGCCCAGGGCAGCTCGACGGCGCGGTCGCGGGGGATCGGGGTCGGGTCGAAGGGGACCCAGCCGATGCCGGCGAACCACACCTCGACCCAGGCGTGCGCGTCGTCGGTGGTGACGACCCGGGTCCCGCCGTCGAGCTCCTGGCCGGGGGTGTACCCGAGCACCACCCGGGCCGGGACGCCGGCCGCCCGCACCAGCACCGCCATCGCCCCGGCGTACTGCTCGCAGTAGCCGCGCTTGAGCTCGAGGAAGTCGGCCAGGTCGTCGCCGCTGGTGCCGGGGGTCGTCGAGAGGCTGTAGACGAAGTCGTTGGCCGGGTCGGTGAAGTGGTCGAGGACCGCCCGCACCCGGTCGTAGGGGGTCTGCGCGCCGGCGGTCAGCGAGGTCGCGAGCTCGCGGACGGACGGGGCCAGCTCGGGCAGCTCGGTGTACCGCCGGGCGTCGTCGCCGACGCCCAGCTCCGGCGAGGCCGCCAGGTCGGCCACCGAGGGCTGCGGCTGCTCGGCGACGACCTCGTAGACGATCTCCTCGGTGGTCGCGTCGCGGCCGAAGACCGTGCTGCCGGCCCGGTCGAAGCGCCAGTCGTCGTCGTCGGCGTCGCGCACCTCGATCCGCTGCGGCGAGTAGGGGACCGGCAGGAACTGGTCGTCGTGCTCCAGCACGGTGATCTCCTCGCGCACCTGCCGGCTGGCGGTCCGCTCGGGCAGCGGCGCCAGGGCGTCCGCGGTGACGATCGACTGCTGGCCGTCCAGGTTGGTCAGGTGCCAGCCGCCCGCGTCGTACTCGTCCAGGGCCACCGACCGCAGGTAACCGGGGTCGTCGACCGACGCCCGCACCGACAGCAGGTCGACCGGCTCGGGCAGCGTGAGCTGGCCGGTCATCTCGGCGACCGGGTCGATCGAGGCGCCCACGCCGTCGCCGGTGCCCGACCCGCCCAGCCCGCTGGCCAGCGACCCCTCCGCCAGCGTGGGCACGAACAGCGGCAGCACCAGTCCGGCCACCACGGCCACCGCTCCGGTGCGCAACGCGGGCAGGGTGGCGGTGCCCAGCGGTGAGCCGCTGCCGCCCCGCGCGTCGCCCACCAGCCGGCCGCGCTGGTCGGCCCACAGCAGGACGGCGAAACCGGCGGCCGGGGCGGCGAACGAGACCAGGGCCATGCTGCCGGTGACCGTGCTGACCGGGACGCAGTACAGGACCAGCAGCCCCAGCCCGCCCAGCGCCGGCTGCCGGGCCGGGACGGCGAGCAGGTCGACGGCCAGGGCGACCAGGGCCACGAACAGCGTGGTCAGCGCCACCAGCCCGGTCAGCGGCAGCGCCGGGGTGGCCTGCTCGCGGATCTCCGCGGCGCCGTCCCCGAACAGCGCCACCAGGTCGGCGACGGCGCCCGGGGTGGGCACCAGCCCGGCCCACAGGCGCTCGGGGGTGAAGACCCGGGTGAGGACGGTCAGCACCACCAGCAGCTGGCCGACCGGGATCAGGGCCCGGACGGCGCCGGACGCGGCACCGGGGACCCGGCGGTCGGCGAGGGCGGCGAGCCCGGCCCGCAGCGCGATCCCCGACAGCGTCACCGCCGCGACGACGACCACCACCGAGGGGATCCAGGAGCGGGCGGCGAAGACCGGGTCCAGGGCGAGGGCACCCAGCAGGACGGCGACCCCGGCGGCGGCCGCGGTCCCGGTACGGCCCGGCACGGCGCGGGGCAGGTCGGGAGCGGTCATGCCGGCACCTGCCCGCCGACGCTGCCGGCCGCGCTGACCGCCGGTGCCCCGTAGGTCGCCGCGCTGGGCAGCGGCCCGCCCAGCTGGTCCCACACCTGGTCGACGGACTGGTCCGGGCGGACGGCGACGACCTGCCAACCGGCGCTGCGGAACAGGTCGACGGCCTGCTGCTGGCGGGAGACCAGCTCCGCGCGCGCGGCCGGGGCCAGCGGCCGGCGCCCCCGGCCGGCCCCGGCGTCCAGCCAGGCCGCGGCGTCGACCAGCACGGCGACGTCGGTGCCCGGCCCGGAGCGGGCCCGCACCAGGGCGTGCACGTCGTCCGGGCCGAGGAGGCCGAGCAGGCAGATCGCCGGCCCGTCGACCCCGGCCCGGCGCAGCGCCTCGGCACCGGCCTGCAGCCCGGCGTGCCGGGAGCCGCCCAGCTCGGCCAGTCGCTCGAGCAGCTCCTCCGGGCCCAGCGGCCCGCGGCCCAGGGACGGCGTCAGCTCCCCGCCCTCGGTGACCACCCGCAGCCCGGCGCCCCGCCGCAGCAGGTGCACACCGATGCTCGCCGCCGCCTCCACGCCCCACTCCAGGGTGTCCGGCGGCGCGGCGGGGTCGCCGGCCGGACCGGTCACCCGGCCGCCGGTGAGGTGCGCGGGCAGCCGGGCGTCGAGGAAGAGGGTGGCCGCGGCGCGCCAGGGCCGTTCCTCCAGCCGCACCATCAGCTCACCGGTGCGGGCGGTGGCCCGCCAGTGCACCAGCCGGAGGTCGTCGCCGTAGCGGTACTCGCGGGTGCTGACGTCGTCCTCGCCGTGCACCGCGATGGACCGGCGGGCACCCTCGCCGCCGTTGCCGCCCGCCCCGGCGAGCGCGCCGCTGCCCTGCAGCGGCCGTACCCGCGGGGTGACCAGCAGGGTGGCGGTGTCGCTGCCGGCGGCGGTGCGCAGCACCAGGCCGAACGGGTCGACCAGCCGCAGCCGCACCGGGCCGAGGGAGAACCGGCCGCGCCGGCCGCCGTGCAGGCGGTACCGCAGCGGTGCGGTGGCGCCGCTGGCCAGCCGCTCCACCACGAACCGCGGCCGGGCCGCGAGCTCGGCCGGCAGCTGCTCGGTGAGCACCCACAGGCCACCGGTCCGCCGGTCGGTGTTGGCCACCTCCAGCAGCACGTCGGCGTCCTCGCCGCGGGGCAGCCGGGCCGGGGTGACGGTGCGGCGGGTGGCGATCCGGAACCGCTGCCGGGCCACCCCGACGGCGGACAGCACCGGCAGGGTGAGCACGAACACGGCCACCTGCACCAGCGCCCGCTCGCCGAGCAGCGCGCCGAGCAGGCCGAGGGTGACCCCGGCGGCCACCAGGCAGCGGCCGCGCGGGGTCAGGCTGGAGGCGGCGTCGGCGATCCGGGTGCGGGCCATCGTCGGGGTGCGGCGCGGGTCAGCGGGTGCGCTGGACCGGGACCGTCGCCAGCAGGTCGGTCACGACCCGCTGGGTGTCCCGCCGGGCCAGCGCGGCGTCCGGGGTGAGCAGCAGGCGGTGGGCGAGCACCGGCACGGCCATCGCCTGGACGTCGTCGGGCAGCACGTGGTCGCGGCCGGCCAGGGCCGCGGTCGCCCGGGCGGCGCGCAGCAGCTGCAGCCCGGCGCGCGGCGAGGCGCCCAGCCGCAGGTCGGGGGAGCGGCGGGTGGCCTCGACCAGGGAGACGACGTACCGGCGCAGCGGCTCGGCGACGTGCAGCCGGCCCACGGCGTCGACCAGCCGGCGCACCGAGGCGGCGTCGGTGACCGGGGTCAGCGCGGTGAGCGGGTCGGTCGTGGCGCGCTCGTCGAGCATCGCCAGCTCGGCGTCGCGGTCCGGGTAGCCCATCGACACCCGCGCGGTGAACCGGTCGCGCTGGGCCTCGGGGAGGGGGTAGGTGCCCTCCATCTCCAGCGGGTTCTGCGTCGCCACCACCATGAACGGCCGGGCCAGCTCGTAGGTGACGCCGTCCACGGTGACCTGGCGCTCCTCCATGCACTCCAGCAGCGCCGACTGGGTCTTGGGGGAGGCGCGGTTGATCTCGTCGGCGACCACGATGTTGGCGAAGACGGCGCCGGGCTTGAACTCGAACGCCCGGGTCTCCTGGTCGTAGACCGCCACCCCGGTCACGTCGCTGGGCAGCAGGTCCGGGGTGAACTGGATCCGCCGCACGCTGCCGTCGATGGACCGGGCCAGCGCCTTGGCCAGCGTCGTCTTGCCCACGCCGGGCACGTCCTCGATGAGCAGGTGGCCCTCGGCCAGCAGCACGGCCAGCGCCAGCCGGACGACGTCGGGCTTGCCCTCCACGACCCGGCTGATCGCGGCGGCCAGCCGCGCACCCTCGGCGGCGACGTCCACGTCCGCGCCCGTGTGGTGGCCGGGGCCGCCGTCCAGCACGGCTCCCACCCCGGTGCCGGAGGTCGGTGCTGCGTCGGTCCCTGCGGCGTCCAGCGCAGCCGTGCTCTCCGTCACCCGGACCACGGTACGTGCTGATCGGCGGGTCGCGACGGGATCGGACCGCTGCACCGGCGGCCGGGGCTGCCTCCCGGGTGGGGCGGGGTGGGGTGGAGGGGGCGACACGACGCGGAGTGGTGTCCAGTGGGGCGCAGTGGGTTACTGTGTCGCGCAATGGGGAGGCAGGGACCACGGATGGTGCCTCGCCCGGCCACAGGAGGACAGATGTTGGGGGTGATCCGGTGTTCGTCGGCAACTACCCCCTGCGTCTCGACGAGAAGGGCCGGCTCGCCCTCCCCGTCCGCTACCGCGAGCTGGTGGCCGGCGGCATGGTGATCAAGAAGGGCCAGGAGCGCTGCATCTACGGCCTCACGATGGCCCGGGTCGCCGAGCAGAGCGCCGCCCTCAAGGCCATGGCGCCCGCCGACACCAACGTCGCCCGCATGCACGCCCGGATGAGCTTCGGCTCGATGGTCGAGGTCGAGGCGGACAAGACCGGCCGGATCACCCTCCCGGCCGCGCTCCGCGAGTACGCCGGCCTGGACCGCGACGTCGTGGTCGTCGGCGTCGACACCCGTTTCGAGATCTGGGACGCCCCGACCTGGGCGGCCTACGAGGCCGAGCAGGAAGCCGTCTACGCGGCGATGGAGAGCGAGGGGATGCCGACGCTGTCCTGACCTCCCACCCCGCCCCACCGAGGAACACCGCAGCACCGGAACGCCGCACCACCCCGGACGAGCCGACTTCCCCGCGGCTCGACCGGACCCGGGCACCGAGCCGACTTCCCCCCGGCTCGACGCCCACCGTCCGACCGCACCAGCGCTCCACCGCAGCACCGCTCCACCGCAGCACCGCTCCACCAGCCCGGCCGCCCCAGCAGGGCACCTCCTGGTACCGCTTCCCCGGCGCCAGGCGGGCCCTGCGGGGCGGCGGGCCAGGGGAGGGCCCACCCGGGCTCCACCCCGCTCCACCCGCCCCACCGCACCCCACCGCCGCCCCACCTCCCGCCCAGCCCGCCCCGGACCCCCTGGAGCGCTCCGCCCCGCGACCCCCGAGGAGCAGTCGATGAGCAGCCCCGAGCCCTCCGGGCCCGCGCTGCACGTCCCCGTCCTGCTCGACCGGGTCACCGAGCTGCTGGCACCGGCCCTCGGCGCCGACGGCGCCGTGCTCGTCGACTGCACGCTCGGCCTCGCGGGCCACTCGCTGGCGCTGCTGGGCGCCCACCCCGGGCTCCGCCTGGTCGGCCTGGACCGGGACCCCGATGCCCGCGCCGAGGCCGCCGCCCGGATCGCCGCCGCCGGGCACGCCGACCGGGCGACCCTGGTGCCGGCCGTCTTCGACGAGCTCCCCGACGTGCTGGCCGACCTCGGCATCGCGGAGGTCCAGGGCATCCTGTTCGACCTCGGCGTCTCCTCCCTCCAGCTCGACCGGCCGACCCGCGGCTTCAGCTACTCCACCGACGCCCCGCTGGACATGCGGATGGACCCCAGCGGTCCGCGCACCGCGGCCGACGTCGTGAACACCTACTCCCGCGGCGACCTCACCCGGGTGCTCAAGGTCTACGGCGAGGAGCGCTTCGCCGGCCGGATCGCCTCCGCCATCGAGCGCGAGCGGGCCCGGGAGCCGTTCACCGGCACCGCCCGGCTGGCCGAGCTGGTCCGCGACGCCATCCCCGCCGCCACCCGCCGCACCGGCGGGCACCCCGCCAAGCGGACGTTCCAGGCACTGCGCATCGAGGTCAACGACGAGCTCGGCGTGCTCGGCCGGGCCCTGCCCGCCGCCATCGAGGCCCTCGCCGTCGGTGGCCGGCTGGTCGTGATCAGCTTCCACTCCCTCGAGGACCGCATCGTGAAGCAGACCCTCGCCGCCGAGGCGGTCGACCGCACCCCGCACGGGATGCCGGTGCCGATGCCCGAGCACGCGCCGGTGCTCCGGCTGGTGACCCGGGGCGGTGAGGCACCCGGCGAGGACGAGGTCGCCCGCAACCCCCGGTCGGCGTCGGCCCGCGTCCGCGCCGCGGAGCGCATCCGGAGGGCCTCGTGAGCCAGCCCGCCCGGGCCACGTCCGCCCGGACGACGGCCCGCACCGCCACGACCCGCACCGCCACGGCCCGCACCGCCACGACCCGCACCGCCACGACCCGCACCGGCAGCACCCGGGCCACCCCCCGCACCGCCACCGCCCGCACCGCCACCGCCCGCACGGCGCCGCGGCCGGGGACCGGGCCGGTGCACGTCCCGCGGACCGGCTCGACCCGGCGCACCGGCCCGGTCGCCACCGGCCCGCAGCTCCGGCTGGTGCCCCCGGCCCGGACGACGCCCACCCGCACCCCCGCCCGAGCGGGCGCCACCGCCCGCCGGCGCGCGCCGTTCGTCGTCCTGCTGGTCGCGATGCTGGTCGCCACCACCGTCGGCCTGCTGCTGCTCAACACCGCCATCGCCGTCGACTCGCTGGAGGCCAACCAGCAGCGCGCGGCCATCGCCGAGCAGGCCGAGGAGGTCGCCCGGCTGGAGCAGCAGGTCGTCGCGGCCGACACCGCCGCCCAGCTGGCCCGGGTGGCGGCCGAGGCCGGGCTGGTCCCGGCCGGCGCCGCGGGCCACCTCGTGCTCCAGCCCGACGGCAGCTCGGTGCTGCTGGGCACCGCCGAGCCCGCGCCCGAGCCGGTGCCCGCCCCGTCCGCCGACCCGACGACCCCGGGGGACTGACCCGTGCCCCCTGCCGGCCCACCGCCGCCCTTCCGCCCCGGCGGGGCGCGGCGCACCCCTGCTCGGGCGACCGGACCGGCCGGCCGCGGCGACCAGCGGCCGCGCCGCGACCCCGGCGGCCGGCGCCGCCAGCCGCTGGGTCTCGCCTACCGCGAGCAGCGCAACCGGTGGGGGCTGCTGTTCCTCTGCGCCCTGCTGGTGGTGGTCGTCGGCCGGCTCGTCGTGCTGCAGGGCGTCGACGGCGCGGCCTACGCCCAGGCCGCCACCGACGACCGGATGGCCGAGTACCCGATCGAGGCCGTCCGCGGCCAGATCACCGACCGCAACGGCCAGGTGCTGGCGTACTCCGTCGGCGCGGAGCGGGTCGTCGCCGACCCGGCCGTGGTCGCCGACCCCACCCGGACGGCGCTGGCGCTCACCACGCTGCTGGACGTCCCGGCCGCCGAGCTGACCGAGAAGCTGTCCCGCGACTCCCGCTACGTCGTGCTCGCCCGGCACGTGTCGACCGACGTCACCGAGCAGGTCCGCGAGCTGCCGCTGGACACCCGGACCGGGCTGGTGTTCGAGGACGACCCGGTGCGGCTCTACCCGGCCGGCGCGGTCGGCGGCCAGGTCGTCGGGTTCGTCGGCAGCGACGGCGACGGGCTGGCCGGCATCGAGCAGACCCAGGAGGACGTGCTGGCCGGCGTCGACGGGGAGAAGCGGGTCGAGGTCGACAACAGCGGCAACGAGATCCCCTCCGGCATCGACGCGACGACCCCGGCCGTCGACGGCGGCTCGGTCCAGCTGACCCTCGACGAGGACCTGCAGTACGTCGTCCAGCAGCGGCTGGACACCGCGTGCTCCGACGGGGCCACCACCTCGGCCTCGGCCGTGGCGCTCGACGTGCACACCGGCGAGGTCGCCGCGATGGCCTCCTGCCCGGGCTACGACCCCGGCCGGTACAACGACACCGACCCGGACCTGCTGGGCAACCCGGTGGTGTCCGACGTCTACGAGCCCGGCTCGGTGATGAAGGCGGTGACCCTGGCCGCCGCCATCGAGGAGGGCGCGGCCACCAAGGACACCGTGCTCACCGTCGACGGGCACATCCAGGCCGGTGACGCCGTCGTCACCGACGCCCACGACCACGAGCCGATCGACTTCACCGTCACCGGCATCCTCGCCCAGTCCAGCAACGTCGGGTCGATCATGCTGGCCCGCGAGGTCGGCGACGCGACGCTGGAGCGGTACCTGCGCGCCTTCGGCCTCGGCTCCCGGACCGGCATCGAGCTGCCCGGCGAGAGCGCGGGCATCCTCGAGGACTCCGCCGACTGGACCGAGAGCCGCGCGGCCAACGTCCCGATCGGGCAGGGCATCTCGGTGACCACCCTGCAGATGGCGTCGGTCTACCAGACGCTGGCCAACGGCGGCGTCCGCGTCCCGCCGCGGGTGGTCTCCTCGGTGACCGCGGCCGACGGCACCGTCACCGACGCGCCCCGGCCCGAGGGCACCCGGGTGGTCAGCGAGGACACCGCCGACCAGCTGACCTACATGCTCGAGGCCGTCGTCGGCAAGGGCGGCACCGCCCCGCTCGGCGAGGTCGACGGGTTCCGGGTGGTCGGCAAGACCGGCACCGCGCAGCGCGCCAACCCCGACTGCAGCTGCTACACCGGCGGCGGCTACTTCACCACCTTCGTCGGCTACGCCCCGGCCGACGACCCGCAGTACGTGGTGGCCGTCGACCTCGAGCGCCCGACCAGCTCGGCCGAGGGCGGCCAGGTCGCCGCCCCGGTGTTCGCCGACGTCATGCGGTACGCCCTGACCGCCGGCGGCGTCGTCCCCTCCGGCACCCCCCGCCCGGACTTCACCCTCCGC
The DNA here is from genome assembly GCF_041028285.1 of Modestobacter versicolor. Taxonomy (GTDB): domain Bacteria; phylum Actinomycetota; class Actinomycetes; order Mycobacteriales; family Geodermatophilaceae; genus Modestobacter; species Modestobacter versicolor_A. The sequence continues at coordinate 993,780 of NZ_JABGDB010000001.1, forward strand.
GTCGACTGACCGCCCGGCCGGGCACCGACACGAGGACGATCCGATGATCATCGGACCGGCGGGAGGCCGCCGGTAGATTGGACTGCTGTGAACCCGACCGCGTCCGGGTCGGAGCCCCGGCCAGCGGGCGACCGCCCGCTCACCCTCACCGACCTGGCCGACCTGGTCGGCCCGCCCGTACAGGGTGATCCGGCCACCCCGGTCACCGGCGTGACGCTCGCCTCCGGCGCCGTCCGGCCCGGCGACCTGTTCGCCGCCCTGCCCGGCGCCAACGCGCACGGTGTCCGGTTCGCCCCGGACGCCGCGGTACGGGGCGCCGTCGCGGTGCTCACCGACCCGGCCGGCGCCGGCGCCGCGACCGCCACCGGGCTGCCGGTCTGCGTCGTCGACGACCCGCGCGCCGTGCTCGGCGCCGTCGCCGGCCGGTTGCACGGCCTGCCCAGCGAGCAGCTCACGGTCATCGGCATCACCGGCACCAACGGCAAGACGACGACCAGCTACCTGGTGGAGGCCGGCTTCGCCGCCGCCGGCTGGACCAGCGGGCTCATCGGCACCGTGCAGACCCGCACCCGCGGCCGCGACGCCGCGGGGGAGCCGGTCACCACCGAGATGCCCAGCGCCCGCACCACCCCGGAGGCCCCCGAGCTGCACGCGCTGCTGGCCGGGATGGTGGCCTCCGGCGTCCGGGGCGTGGTCATGGAGGTCTCCAGCCACGCGCTGGTCATGGGCCGGGTCAGCGGGGTGCGCTTCGCCGCCGCCGGGTTCACCAACCTCTCCCGCGACCACCTCGAGTACCACCACGACATGGAGAGCTACTTCCAGGCCAAGGCGCTGCTGTTCGACGGCCGGGCCGCGGTCGAGGTGGTCGACGTCGACGACGCGGCCGGCCGGCGGCTGGTCCGCCCCACGACCGTCACCGTCAGCACCCACGGCGCCGCCGCGGACTGGTCGGCCACCGACGTCGCCGGGGTCGCCGCGGGCGGCTCGACGTTCACCCTGCACGGACCCGGCGGCCGCAGCTGGCCGGCCCGGCTGCGGTTGCCGGGTGACTTCAACGTGGCCAACGCGGTGCTCGCGGTCGCCCTGCTCGACGCCGTCGGGGTGCCCCCGGAGACCGCGCTGGCCGGCATCGCCGATACCGTCGTCCCCGGCCGGATGGAGCCGGTGGACGCCGGTCAGCCGTTCGTGGCCGTCGTCGACTACGCGCACACCCCGGACGCGGTGACCACGGCGCTGGCGGCGCTGCGGTCCGCGACGGGCGGGCGGCTGCTGACCGTGCTGGGCTGTGGGGGTGACCGCGACCCCGGCAAGCGACCGGCGATGGGCGCCGCGGCGGCGGCCGGCAGCGACCTGCTGGTGATCACCGACGACAACCCCAGGTCGGAGGACCCGGCCCTGGTGCGCGCCGCCATGCGGGCCGGTGTGGACGACGTCCCGGCCGGGAGCCGCGCCGAGGTGCTGGAGATCGGCGACCGGCGGGCGGCGCTGGCGGCCGCGGTCGCCCGGGCGCGGCCGGGTGACACCCTCCTGGTGGCCGGCAAGGGCCACGAGACCGGCCAGGAGGTGGGAGGACAGGTGCTGCCCTTCGACGACCGGGCCGTGCTCCGCGAGGTGCTGCTGGCCCGGACGGTGGACGCATGATCGAGCTGACGCTCGCCGAGGTCGCCGAGGCCGTCGGCGGGGAGCTGACCGGCGACGGGACGCTCGCCGTCACCGGCGCGGTGCTCGTCGACTCCCGCGCGCTGGGCGCCGGTGACCTGTTCGTGGCGCTGCCGGGGGAGCGGGTGGACGGCGCGGACTTCGTGCCCGCCGCCGCCGCGGCCGGCGCGGTCGCCGCCCTCACCACCCGGGCGGACCCGGCGCTGCCCTGCGTCGTGGTGGCCGACCCGGTCGAGGCGCTGGGCCGGCTGGCCGCCGCGGTGCACCGCCGGCTCGCCGACGCCGGCCTGTCCACCGTCGGCATCACCGGCTCCTCGGGCAAGACGTCCACCAAGGACCTGCTCGGCCAGGTGCTCGCCGCCGACGGCCCCACGGTCAGCCCGCAGGGCTCGTTCAACAACGACATCGGGCTGCCGCTCACCGTGCTCACCGCCGGCACCGGCACCCGCCACCTGGTGCTGGAGATGGGCTCGCGCGGGCCGGGCCACGTCGCGCGGCTGTGCCGGATCGCCCGCCCGGACGTCGGGGTGGTGCTCAACGTCGGCTCCGCCCACCTCGGCGAGTTCGGCAGCGCCGAGGTGATCGCCCAGAGCAAGGGCGAGCTCGTCGAGGCGCTGCCGGCCGACGGCACCGCCGTCCTCAACGCCGACGACCACCGCGTGCTGGGCATGGCACCGCGCACCAGCGCGCGGGTGGTCACCACCGGGCTGGGCCCGGACGCGGACGTGCGCGCCACCGACGTGACGCTGGACGACGCCGCCCGACCGCGGTTCACCCTGGTCGCCGGCGGCGAGGAGCACCCGGTCGCGCTGCAGGTGGTCGGCGCCCACCAGGTGCCCAACGCGCTGTCGGCGGCCGCCGCCGCCCTGGCCGCCGGGATGACCCCCGCCGCGGTCGCCGCCGCGCTGTCCGCGGCCGGGCCGCGCAGCCGCTGGCGGATGGAGGTCACCCGCCGCGCCGACGGGCTGACCGTCGTCAACGACGCCTACAACGCCAACCCCGAGTCGATGCGCGCCGCGCTCGCGGCGCTGGTCCGGCTCCCGGGCCGGCGGCGGGTCGCCGTCCTCGGCGCGATGGGCGAGCTCGGGCCCGGCTCCGACGCCGAGCACGCCCGGCTCGGCCGGGACGCCGTCCGGGCCGGGGTCGACCTGCTGGTCTCCGTGGGGCCGGACGCGATCGGCGTGCACACCGGGGCGCTGGCCGAGCTGTCGGCGCAGGGCCGGACGACCGACGACAGGACCCAGGAGGGACCAGCGCTGGACAGCGTGCTGCACGTGCCCGACCGCGAGGCAGCCCGCGCGCTGCTGGCCGACGCCCTCGGCGCGGCGGACGTGGTGCTGGTCAAGGCGTCCCGGTCCTACGGGCTGGAGCGGCTGGCCGCCGACCTGCTGGAGGGCACCGACGGCGCCGCCGGCACGGACGGGGCGGCCTCGTGAAGTCCGTCCTCATCGCCGCGGCCGTCGGGCTGATCGTCTCCATCCTGGTGACGCCGCTGGCGATCAAGGCCTTCCGGCAGCACGGCTTCGGCCAGGAGATCCGGGACGACGGCCCGGAGAGCCACCTGTCCAAGAAGGGCACGCCCACCATGGGCGGCACCGTGATGGTGCTGGCCACCGTGCTGGGCTACCTGGTGGCCCACCTGTTCCTGCTGGACCAGGAGGGCCGGGGGGTCACCAAGACCGGCCTGCTGCTGCTGTTCCTGCTCATCGGGCTGGGCACCGTCGGCTTCCTCGACGACTACCTGAAGATCCGCTACCGCCGCAGCCTCGGGCTGAACAAGACCGCCAAGCTGGTCGGCCAGCTCGTCATCGGCGTCACCTTCGCGGTGCTGGCGCTGATCGAGGACGGCAGCGGGCCGGCGGTGGCGACCACCGCGGTCTCCTTCGTCCGCGACATCGAGCCGCTGGTGCTCCCGACGTTCCTGTTCGTCGCGGTCGCCTACCTGTTCATCGCCGGCTTCTCCAACGCGGTCAACCTCACCGACGGGCTGGACGGGCTGGCGGCCGGCTGCTCGGCGATGGTGTTCGCCTCCTACGTGATCATCTCGTTCTGGCAGTTCGGCCACGACTGCGGCAGCGCGCTGGCCACCGACGGCTGCTACACCGTCCGCGACCCGCTGGACGTCACGCTGATCGCCGCCGCCGCGATGGGCGCCTGCCTGGGCTTCCTGTGGTGGAACACCTCACCGGCCCGGATCTTCATGGGCGACACCGGCTCGCTGGCCCTGGGCGGGCTGATGTCGGGGCTGGCCATCGTCACCCGCACCGAGCTGCTGCTGGTCGTGCTCGGCGGGCTCTTCGTGGCGGTGACCCTGTCGGTGGTCATCCAGGTCGGCTTCTTCCGGGCCACCCGCCGGAGGGTGTTCCGGATGGCACCGCTGCACCACCACTTCGAGCTGGCCGGTTGGACGGAGAACACCGTCATCGTGCGGTTCTGGCTGGTGACCGGCATGGCGGTGGCCTTCGGCATCGGGCTGTTCTACGCCGACTGGCTCTCCATCACGGGCCTGTGATGGTCGGCCGGCTGGGCACCGTGCTGGTCGCCGGGCTGGGCGTCTCCGGCGCCGCGGCCGCCCGGGTGCTGCTCGCCCGCGGCGACGACGTCGCCCTCACCGACGCCGCCGAGCCGGCCGTCGTCGGTGAGCTGGTCGCGGCCGGCGCCCGCTGGCTGGGCCCGGTCACCGCGCCGCCCCAGGACGTCGACCTGGTGGTCACCTCCCCGGGCTGGCGGCCGGAGCACCCGCTGCTCCAGGCCGCGGCCGCCCGCGGCCTGGAGGTCGTCGGCGAGCCCGAGCTGGCCTGGCGGCTGCGCACCCCCGGCCCGGACGGCGGGGCGCCGGCGCCCTGGTACGCGGTCACCGGCACCAACGGCAAGACGACCACGGTGACGATGCTGGAGCAGGTGCTGCTCGCCGGAGGCCGGCGGGCCGTCGCCGCCGGCAACGTCGGCCGGCCGCTGGTCGAGGTGGTCACCGCCCGCGACGCCGACGGCCGGCCCTCCTTCGACGCGGTCGCCGTGGAGTTGTCCAGCTTCCAGCTGCACTGGTCCTCCTCGATCGCCCCGGCGGCCGCGGCGGTGCTCAACGTCGCCGACGACCACGTCGACTGGCACGGCTCCTTCGAGGCCTACCGGGACGCCAAGGCGCGGCTGCTGCGGCTGGCCCCGGTCGCCGTGGGCGACGCCGGCGACCCGGTGGCCGCCGCGCTGGTGGCCCGGCACCGGCACCCGGTGACGGTGACCCTGGGCGAGCCGACCCGCGGGCAGCTCGGGGTGCGCGCCGGGTCGCTGGTCGACCGGGCGTTCAGCGCCACCCCCGCCGGGGAGCTGCTCGTCGAGCTGGACGCGCTGCAGGTGCGCGGCCCGCACAACACGGTGAACGCGCTGGTCGCGGCGGCGCTGGCCCGGGCCGCCGGGGTCGACGCCGAGGCCGTCGGGCGGGGGCTGGCGGCGTTCCGCGGCGGCGCCCACCGCAACGTGCTGGTCGGCACCGTCGACGGCGTCGACTTCGTCGACGACAGCAAGGCCACCAACCCGCACGCGGCGGGCGCCTCGCTGGCCGCCTACCCGCGGGTGGTGTGGATCGCCGGCGGGCTGCTCAAGGGCGCGGACGTCGACCCGCTGGTCGCCGCGGTCGCCCCCCGGCTGGCCGGGGTGGTCCTGCTGGGCCGTGATCGCGAGCAGTTGGCGAGGTCGTTGGCGCGACACGCCCCGTCGGTCCCACGCACCGTGGTCCCCAGCGGCGACGATGGGGCCGTGGGTGCGGATGGGGACAGCGTGATGCGTGAGGTGGTGGCCGCCGCCGTCCGCCTGGCGCACCCCGGTGACACCGTCCTGCTGGCCCCCGCGGCCGCCTCCATGGACGTGTTCACCGACTACGCGCACCGCGGCCGGGCGTTCGCCGACGCGGTGCGCGCTCTGGGCTGAGGTCCCGGTGACCGCCTCCACCCGCGAGCGGAGCGCCCGGCCTGCCCCGCGGGAGCGGACGTCGGCGGGCGCACGGACCGCCGGTGGCGTCCGGCTGCGCGGGCCGGCCTGGCTGGACGGCCCGATGACCTCCTCGCACCTGGCGCTGGGCTCGGCCGGGCTGCTGCTCGTCGTCGGCCTGGTCATGGTGTTCTCCGCCGCCTCCATCGAGGCGGCCAAGGCAGGGCTGCCCGCCTGGGAGCCCGGGGTGCGGCAGAGCGCCTTCGCGCTGATCGGGCTGGTCGGCATGCTCGTGGCGATGCGGCTGCCGGTCGGGCGGCTGCGCCAGTGGTCGGGCCGGGCGATGCTGGTGGTCTTCGGGCTGCTGCTGCTCGTGCTGGTCCCGATCCCCGGGGTGACCCTCGAGCTCAACGGGGCGCGGGCCTGGTTCAACCTCGGGTTCACCAACTTCCAGCCCTCGGAGCTGGCGAAGCTGGTGTTCGCGCTCTGGGGCGCGCACGTGCTCGCCACCCGGGAGAAGTACCTCACCACCCGGTCGCTGCTGATGCCGGTGCTGCCGGCCTTCGGGGCGATGACGGTCCTGCTGCTCCTCGAGCCGGACATGGGCGCGGTGGTCAGCCTCGGCCTGGTGGTGGCCGGCCTGTTGTGGGCCGGCGGGCTGTCCCGGCGCTGGATCGGCGGCGCCGTGCTCGCCGTGGCCGTCGGGGTGTTCCTGATGGTGCAGGCCGCGCCCTACCGGATGGCCCGGGTCACCGGGTTCCTCGACCCCTGCTCGGACGCCAGCGACAGCGGCTACCAGGCCTGCCACGGCCTGTACGCGCTGGCCACCGGCGGGTTCTGGGGCGTCGGGCTGGGCAACAGCGCGATGAAGTGGAACCTGCTGCCGCACGCGGAGTCCGACTACATCTTCGCGATCATCGGCGAGGAGCTGGGCTTCCTCGGCTGCCTCGTCGTCGTCGTCCTCTACGGCATCCTGGGCTGGGCCGGCTTCCGGATCTCCCGGCGCTCGACCGACCGGTTCGTCCAGCTGGCCAGCGTCGCGATCACCGTCTGGCTGATCGGCCAGGCCACCATGAACATGGGCTACGTCGTCGGGCTGCTGCCGGTCACCGGTGTCACGCTGCCGCTGATCTCCGCCGGCGGCACCTCGCTGGTGCTCACCCTGTTCGTGGTCGGGCTGCTCGCCCGGTTCGCCCGCGCCGAACCGGCGGCCATCGCCCACCAGCGCGCCCACCCCCGCGGCCGGCTCGCCCGGCTGCTGCTGCCGGTGCCGACCGCCGCGGTCGACCCGGTGCCGCCGCGGCGCCGGCGGAACGGGCGCGCCCCCGACCCCCGCGCCGCCGCCGGCCGGCCCGAGCGCACCCCGGGCCGCACGGTGGCCCGGGTGCCCGACGACCGCCGTGCGCAGCCGCGGGGCCCCGAGCTGCGCCGTGCCGAGCTGCGCCGTGCCGAGCCCCGCCGTGCCGAGACCCGTGCCGAGCCCCGTGCCGAGCCCCGTGGCGCCGACCCGCGCCGCACGGAGCCCCGCCGCACCGAGCCCCGGGGCGCCGACGCCCGACGCGGCGACCCCCGCCGTGCCGACCCCCGCCGCGCCGACCTGCGGCGCGGCCCGGAGCTGCGCCGTCCACCGGAACCGGACCGCACCCCGGACGAGCGGCGACGCCGTCCGGAGCGGCAGACTGTCCCCGGCCGGCAGGACGCCGGTGACCGCCCCACCGTCCGCAGCCGGCCCGCGCCCGCCGCGGGGTCCGTCCCCCGGGACGCGCCCCGCGAGCGACCACGGTCCGGTGAGCTCCCCGCCGTCGGGGCGCGCCCGGTGCCGCGGTCCCGCCCCCCGAGAACGGAACGGCCAGGACGCCCGCAGTGACCTCCCCCCAGCCCGCCCCCGGCACCCCCGGAGCGGCTAAGCCCTCGTCCGCCGCCCTGCACGTCGTCCTGGCCGGTGGTGGCACCGGCGGGCACATCGAGCCGATGCTCGCCCTCGCCGACGCGCTCAGCCGCCGCACCGTCGGCGGCGCCGCCGTCCGGATCACCTGCCTGGGCACGGCCCGGGGCCTGGAGACCACGCTGGTGCCGGCCCGCGGCTACGACCTGCGGCTGATCCCGCCGGTGCCGCTGCCCCGCAAGCCCACCCTCGACCTGCTCCGCGTGCCCGGCCGGGTCCGCCGCGCGGTCGCCGACACCCGGGCCCTGCTCACGGAGCTGGGCGCCGACGTGGTCGTCGGCTTCGGCGGGTACGTGGCGCTGCCGGCCTACCTGGCCGCCCGCGGCGCGAAGGTGCCGGTGGTCGTGCACGAGGGCAACCCGCTGCCCGGGCTGGCGAACCGGATCGGCGCCCGCCGCGCCGCCCGCGTCGCGGTGACCACCGCCGGGACGCCGCTGCGCGGCGCCGAGCACGTCGGCATGCCGCTGCGGACGTCGATCACCGGCCTGGACCGGGCGGGGGAGCGGGCCGCCGCCCGGGCCGCCTTCGGCCTGGACGCCGACCGCCCGACGCTGCTGGTCTTCGGGGGGTCGCAGGGGGCCGCCTCGCTGAACCGCGCCGCGGTCGGTGCCGCCGACGCGCTCACCGCCGCCGGGGTCCAGGTGCTGCACGCGCGGGGCCCCAAGAACACCGACGTCACCGTGCCGGCCCGGCCGGCCGGCTCGGCGCCCTACGTCGTCGTCGACTACCTGGAGCGGATGGACCTCGCCTACGCCGCCGCCGACCTGGCGCTGTGCCGCTCCGGTGCGGTCACCGTCGCCGAGCTCTCCGCGGTCGGCCTGCCGGCCGCCTTCGTGCCGCTGCCGATCGGCAACGGCGAGCAGCGGCTGAACGCGCTGCCGGTGGTCGAGGCCGGGGGAGGGCTGCTGGTGGACGACGCCGAGCTGTCCCCGGCCTGGATCGAGGCGCAGCTGCTGCCCCGGCTGACCGACCCTGCCGCCCTCGCGGCGCTCGCCCGGCACGCCGCAGCGGCCGGCATCCCCGACGCCGACGAGAGGCTGGCCGACATCGTGCTGGAGGTGGCTCGCCCGTGAGCGCTGCCGACGTGGCTGCCTGGAAGGACCCGATCCCGCCGCTGGAGTCGCTGGGGGCGGTGCACTTCATCGGCATCGGCGGGGCCGGGATGAGCGGGATCGCCCGGATCATGCTGGCCCGCGGGCTGGCGGTGTCCGGCACCGACCGGCGCGACTCCCCGGCGATGCGGGCGCTGGCCGCGCTCGGCGCCCGCGTCGAGGTCGGCCACGACGCCGCCCACCTCGGCGACGCGGCCACCGTGGTGGTCTCCACCGCGATCCGGCCGGACAACCCGGAGCTGGTCGCCGCCCGCGAGCGCGGGCTGCGGGTGGTGCCGCGTGCGGTGGCGCTGGCCGCGGTGATGGCCGGGCGGCGCAGCGTCGCGGTGGCCGGCACGCACGGCAAGACCTCGACGACCTCGATGCTCACCGTCGCGGTGCAGTCCTGCGGGGTCGACCCCTCCTTCGCCATCGGCGGCACGCTGAACGAGTCCGGCTCCAACGCCCACGCCGGCCAGGGTGACGTCTTCCTGGCCGAGGCCGACGAGAGCGACCGGTCCTTCCTGCTGCTGGCGCCGTACGGCGCGATCGTCACCAACGTCGAGGCCGACCACCTGGACAACTACGGCGACCTGGCGGCGGTGGAGGCGGCGTTCGACACCTTCGTGGGCACCGTGCCGGCCGACGGTTTCCTGGTGCTCTGCGCCGACGACCCCGGCGCGGCCCGGCTGGCCGGCAACGACCCGCCCGCCCGGGTGCGCACCTACGGCCAGGGTGCCGGGGCCGACCTGCAGCTGGTCGACCTGACCGTCGCCGCCGACGGCACCCGGTACACCGCCGTCCTGGACGGCGAGGTGCTGGGCCCGGTGCACCTCCGCCTGCCCGGGGCGCACATGGCGCTCAACAGCGCCGCCGCCCTGCTCGCCGGGCTCGAGCTGGGGTTGCCGGCCGCCGGGCTCATCGGCGGGCTGGGCCGCTTCGGGGGCGTGCACCGCCGCTTCGAGCTCAAGGGCGTCGTCGCCGGGGTGCGGGTGTACGACGACTACGCCCACCACCCGACCGAGGTCGCCGCGCAGCTGCGTGCCGCCCGGGCGGTGGTCGGCGACGGCCGGCTGCTGGTGCTGTTCCAGCCGCACCTCTACAGCCGCACCGCCCAGTTCGCGACCGGCTTCGGCGAGGCGCTCGGCCTGGCCGACGAGGTCGTGGTGATGGAGGTCTACGGCGCGCGGGAGGACCCGGTGCCCGGCGTCACCGGCGCGCTGGTCGCCGACGCCGTCCCGCTGCCGGCCGGCCGGGTGGCCTTCGAGCCCTCGTGGTCGGCCGCGGCCGGGGCGATGGCGGCCCGGGCCCGCCCCGGTGACCTCGTGGTGACCATGGGGGCCGGCGACGTGTCGATGGTGGGCCCGGAGGTGCTGGCCGCGCTCGGCGAGACGGACGAGGACGAGAACGGGGACGAGGACGCCACCGCGGACGGGGACGGGTCGGAGCCCGCGCGGTGAGCCGCGCCGCGACCACCCGCGACCGGGCCCGGGGCGGCCGGGACGGGCGGCCGGGTCGCGGCGACGTGCCACCTGCGGTCACCCCGCTGAAGCCGCGCCGCCGGCGGGCCCGCCGGCGCGCCTCACCGCGGCGCCGGCTGCTGACGGCGCTGGCCGCGGCCGCCGTGGTCCTCGGCGCGCTGGGCTGGCTGCTGCTGGGCAGCCCGCTGCTGGCCGTGCGCACCGTGCAGGTCGACGGCGAGGCGGGGCTCAGCGCCGACCTGGTGGCCCGGACGGCCGGCATCCCCGAGGGCACCCCGCTGGTGCGGGTGGACACCGCGGCCGCGGCCGCCCGGGTGGCGGCGCTGCCGCAGGTCGACTCGGTCGAGGTCACCCGGGGCTGGCCGAGCACCGTGGTGGTCACCGTCGCCGAGCGGGTGCCGGTGGCCCTGGTCGTCGACGGGGGCCGCCGCCAGCTCGTCGACGCCGAGGGCGTCGTCTACGACACCATCAGCGGCGCCACCCCGGCCGGGGTCGTCCCGCTCGACGTCGCCGACCCGGGACCGGACGACGCCGCGACCACCGCCGCGCTGGGCGCGCTCACCGCCCTGCCGCGGAGCGTCCGGACCGAGGTCACCGGGCTCGCCGCCCGCAGCGCCGACGACGTCCGGCTGACGCTCACCGACGGCCGCGAGGTGCTGTGGGGGAGCGCGGCAGGCACCGACCGCAAGGCGGACGTGCTGGGCGCGCTCGTGGCCCGGATCGAGGCCGGCGACCTGGCGCCGGCGACCACCCTGGACGTGAGCACGCCGGACGCCGTCGTCCTGCGGTAGCCGCGCCGCGGCGGGAGAGTCCCAGGATGACCGAGACGCCGATCAGCCGGTTCCCCGTCGTCCCGCTCGCCGACCTGCCCCCGGACCTGCGGGAGCGGTTCGCCGAGGTGGCCGACCGGAGCGGCTTCCTGCCCAACGTGTTCGCGGCGCTGGCCTGGCGGCCGGACGAGGCCCGCGCCTTCTTCGCGCTGCACGACGCGCTGATGGACAAGGACACCCCGGGGTTGAGCCAGGCCGACCGTGAGGTGCTGGTCGTCGCGACCAGCGCGGCCAACGGGTGCCTGTACTGCGTGGTGGCGCACGGCGCGCTGGTCCGGATCCGGGCCCGGGACCGCTACCTGGCCGACCAGGTGGCCGTGGACTGGCGCAAGGCGCCGCTGTCCCCGCGGCTGCGGGCGGTGGTCGAGGTGGGCGTGCTGCTGGCCGTCGACCCGGTCCGGGTGACCGAGGCCCAGCAGCACGGGCTGCGCGGGCACGGGCTCACCGAGGACGACGTGTGGGACGTCGGCGCGATCGTGGCGCTGTTCGCGCTGTCCAACCGGCTGGTGCACTGGGCCGCGGTGCCCCCGAACCCGGAGTTCCACCTGCTCGGCCGGGTGCCCCGCGGGTGACCGGGACGCGTCGCCCGACACGCCCGGGCAGAAATCGGTGTGCGAGTCGTCGTCCTCGGGCGCGCCGGTGTGCTCCGCCGACGTCTGCACCCGGGCGTGAGACGTCCACCAGGCGGGTCGTCACCAGCAGTGAGCCGGATGTGACAGACGGGTCGGTCGATCCTGGTGCGACATCGCCTGCTGGACACGCCGACCTCGGGCGGGTGCTTGCTGCCCCGTCGGGGCCCACCTAACTTCGTCCTCACACGGACTGAGTTGACATAACTATAAGGCTTAACCTGAGGATGAGGGTCCAGTTGGGGAGCGCAGCATGACACCTCCGCACAACTACCTCGCGGTCATCAAGGTCGTCGGCATCGGCGGCGGCGGGGTGAACGCGGTCAATCGCATGATCGAGGTCGGCCTCAAGGGGGTCGAGTTCATCGCGATCAACACGGACGCACAGGCACTGCTGATGAGCGACGCGGACGTCAAGCTCGACGTCGGCCGTGAGCTCACCCGCGGCCTGGGCGCGGGCGCGCAGCCCGATGTCGGCCGCCAGGCCGCAGAGGACCACCGCGAGGAGATCGAAGAGGTGCTCAAGGGCGCCGACATGGTCTTCGTGACGGCGGGCGAGGGCGGTGGCACCGGCACCGGTGGTGCCCCGGTCGTCGCCTCGATCGCCCGCAAGCTCGGCGCCCTGACCATCGGCGTGGTGACCCGCCCGTTCTCCTTCGAGGGGAAGCGGCGGGCCGTCCAGGCCGAGACGGGCATCGAGGAGCTGCGCAACGAGTGCGACACGCTCATCGTGATCCCGAACGACCGGCTGCTGCAGCTGGGCGACCGGAACGTCAGCGTCATGGACGCGTTCCGGACCGCCGACCAGGTGCTGCTCTCCGGTGTCCAGGGCATCACCGACCTGATCACCACGCCCGGCCTGATCAACCTGGACTTCGCCGACGTCAAGTCGGTCATGTCCGGGGCGGGCTCGGCGCTGATGGGCATCGGCAGCGCCCGCGGGGACAACCGCGCGCTGCTGGCGGCCGAACAGGCGATCGCCTCGCCGCTGCTGGAGGCCTCGATGGAGGGTGCCCACGGCGTCCTGCTGTCGATCTCCGGTGGGTCGGACCTGGGGCTGTTCGAGATCAACGAGGCCGCCTCGCTGGTCTCCGACGCCGCGCACCCGGACGCGAACATCATCTTCGGCGCCGTCATCGACGACGCCCTCGGTGACGAGGTGCGGGTGACGGTGATCGCCGCCGGCTTCGACGGCGGGAAGCCCAGCAACCGCAAGGACGCCGGGACGACGACCCTGGCCACCGCCGCACCGGTGGCCCCGGCCCCCGTCGCGCCGGCTGCGCCCGTGACGGCGACCGCCCCGCGGCCGAGCGTCCCGGCGCAGACCGGCGAGCGGCTGGTGACCCAGGCCCCCGCGGCCGCGGCACCGGCGTCGCCGGCCGCCCCGCGCCCGGGCCAGCCCGGTCAGCCGCCGCAGGGCGGTGGCATCACCGTGCCGCCGCTCCCGCCGATCGCGGGCGCCGGCAGCGGCAACCGCCGTCCGCTGGCGTCGGACGACTTCGAGGAGGAGCTGGACATCCCCGAGTTCCTCCGCTCCCAGTAGAAGGACCCCTGTGCCCCCCACCACTCGCGAGCTCGTGGCGGGCCCCTGCACAGGGGCCGTTCCAGCGGGTCACCTTGAGTGACGGACCGGCCGCTCCGACGGCGGTGCGACCCCGACGGGTCGTCACCGACCGACGGGGCGGCCGTTCCGTGTCCCCGTACGAGTCGTTCAACCTCGGCGTCCACGTCGGCGACGACCCGGCCGCGGTCGCCGCCAACCGGCAGCGGCTCGCGACGGAGATCGGCGTCCCGGTCGACCGGCTGGTCTGGATGACCCAGGTGCACGGCACCGGGGTGGCCGTCGTGGAGGACGCGGGGGAGAACCCGGTCGCCGACGTCGACGCCCTGGTCACCGCCACCCCCGGCCTGGTGCTGTGCGTGCTGGTGGCCGACTGCGTGCCGGTGCTGCTCGCCGACCCGGTCGCCGGTGTCGTCGCCGCGGTGCACGCCGGGCGCGAGGGCGTCCGCCGGGGCGTCGTGCCGGCCACGCTGGCGGCGATGACCCGGCTCGGTGCCCGTCCCGCCGACGTCGAGGCGCTGCTGGGCCCGGCGGTCTGCGGCCTGGACTACGAGGTGCCGGCCGGCATGCAGGCCGACGTCGCGCGGGTCGCCCGGGCCGCGGCGGTCCGCACCCGCCAGGGCACGCCCGGGCTCGACCTGCGGGCCGGGATCGCCGAGGTGCTCCGCGGGGCCGGCGTCCGGCAGGTCGTGCACGACCCCCGCTGCACCGTGGAGGACCGCCGGCTGTTCAGCCACCGCCGCGACGGCGTGACCGGTCGCCAGGCCGGCGTCGTGTGGCTCGGCTGACGGTGCCGGCACCGCTGGACACCGAACGGCTGGCCGAGGCGCTGCGGCTGGTCCGCGCCCGGATCGACGCGGCCGCCTCCGCCGCGGGTCGCGACCCGGCCGGGGTCGCGCTGCTGGCGGTGAGCAAGACGTGGCCGGCCGAGGACGTCCGGGCGCTGGTCGGCCTGGGGCTCCGGGACTTCGCCGAGAACCGGGTCCAGGAGCTCACCGGCAAGGCCGCCGCGCTGGCCGACCTGACCGACCTCCGCTGGCACCTGGTCGGCCAGCTGCAGCGCAACAAGGCCGCCGCCGTCGTCCGGCTGGGCGCCACCGTGCACTCGGTCGACCGGCTCCGGCTGGTCGAGGCGCTGAGCCGGGCCGCCGAGCAGGAGGGCCGGCAGACCGGGGTGTTCGTCCAGGTCGACCTCGGTGGCCCCGAGGGCGAGCTCGGTGCCCGGGGCGGCGCCGTCCCGGCCGAGGTGCCGGCGCTCGCCGACGCCGTCGCCGCGGCCCCGGGGCTGCAGCTGCGCGGGCTGATGGCCGTCGCGCCGCGGGACGCCGACCCGGCCCCCGCCTTCGCCCGGCTGGCCGAGCTGTCCGCCCGGGTGCGGGCCGACCACCCCGGCGCCACCGCCGTCTCGGCCGGCATGAGCGGGGACCTGCAGGCGGCCGTGGCGGCCGGCGCCACCGTGGTGCGTGTCGGTACCGCGTTGTTCGGCTCCCGCCCAATAGCCTCGCGTGAGGAGAGCGCCACGGACCCCGTGCGCCCTCACGAGTCACACCAGCACCACCGGTGACACCAGCACCACCGATCAGCCGCTGCCAGCACGAGTCGTCCTGCGACGAGACCAGAGGGAGACGTCCGATGGCCGGAGCCATGCGAAGGATGGGGGTCTACCTGGGCCTCGTCGAGGACGACGACGCCCGGGGCGGCTACGACCGCTACGCCGCGCGGCAGAGCGACTACGACCGGGACGACCGCGGCTACGACCGCGGCTACGACCGGTACGCCGCCGACGCCCACGACGAGCCGCCGGTCGACGACCGCTACGGCTACGGCAGCGGGTACGGGGCCGCCGGCTACGACACCGACTACCCGGTCGAGGCCGTCGCCGAGGCGCGGGTCGAGGAGCGGGCGCCCGAGCCCGAGGTGTCGCTGGGCCGTCGCCCCGCGGCGGTTCCCCGCACGCTCGGCCTCGCCCCCAACACGACCGGCAGCACCGCGGCCCGGCTCGCCGGGACCGCCGGCCCGGGTGCCGTCGGCGGTGGGATCGGCGCCCCCGGTGGCCGCAGCCGGATCTCCGCGGGCCTCGCCGGCGGCGTCTCCGGGTCTGCCGGCCTGGCGATGAGCGAGCCGGTCGCCGTCGACCCGACCCCGGAGCCCGTGCCGGCCCCCGAGCCGAAGGCCAAGTCCTACCGGATCACCACCGTGCACCCGGCCTCGTACAACGAGGCCAGGACCATCGGTGAGCGGTTCCGCGACGGGATGCCGGTGATCATGAACCTCACCGAGATGGAGCACGCGGACGCGAAGCGGCTCGTGGACTTCGCCATCGGCCTGACGTTCGGTCTGCACGGTAGTATCGAGCGCGTCACGGCCAAGGTCTTCCTGCTCAGTCCGCAGGACGTGGACGTGACGGCTGAGGACAAGGCCCGCATCCGCGAGGGTGGCTTCTTCAGCCAGTCCTGACCCAGTGCACCTCGTGGTCCCCGCGCACGAGGTGCCCCGAACGAACGAGGACCGTGGCTCTTCTCCTGCAGATCGTCTCGTCGGTCCTGTTCGTGTTCCTCATCCTGCTGTTCGCCCGGTTCGTCGTGGACTGGGTGATGGTGCTGGCCCGCAGCTGGCGGCCGCAGGGCATGGTCGCGGCCGGGCTCGAGGTCGTCTACACCACGACCGACCCGCCGCTCAAGGCCGTGCGCAAGGTCATCCCGCCGCTGAACCTCGGGTCCATCCGCCTGGACCTGGGGTTTATGGTGCTCCTGATCGCCGTCATCCTGCTGCGCAACCTGGTGGGTGCCCTCGCGGGCTCCGTCGCATGACCATCCCCACCTGCCCGGAGCGGGGTGTGGACCGCACGCGGTCAGCCGCCGGTCTTCGTCCGTTCCCGTTCCTCCCGTCCGACCTGAGGTGAGCCGCATGCCACTGACTCCCGCCGACGTGCACAACGTCGTCTTCAAGAAGCCGCCGATCGGCAAGCGCGGCTACGACGAGGACGAGGTCGACGCCTTCCTCGACGTCGTCGAGGCCGAACTGGCCCGGCTGATCGAGGAGAACAACGACCTGCGCGCCTCCGGCGGTGGGTCCGGCACCCGGGACGAGCGTCCCGAGTCCGCACCGATGACCGTCGCCGCGCCGCCGCCCCCGCCGGCCGCGGCCCCCGCGCCCGTGGTGCGCGAGGACGAGCCCGTCCGCGCCTCCCGGATGCTGGCGCTGGCCACCGAGACGGCCGAGCGGCACGTCAACGAGGCCAAGGCGCAGGCCGACCAGATGGTCGGCAGCGCCAAGAGCACCAGCGAGCGGATGATGTCCGAGGCCCGCGCCAAGAGCGAGCAGATGGTCACCGAGGCCAAGAACCGCGCCGACTCGATGCTCGGCGACGCCCGCACCCGCGCGGACACGATGGAGCGCGAGGCCCGCGCCAAGGCCACCGCCCTGGCCCAGGACGCCGAGCGCAAGCACGTCGAGGCGATGGGCTCCCTCGAGGAGAAGCGCGCCAGCCTGGACCGGAAGGTCGAGGAGCTGCGCACCTTCGAGCGGGAGTACCGCACCCGGCTGCGGTCCTACCTCGAGTCCCACCTGCGCGACCTGGACAGCCGCGGCTCGGCCGAGCCGTCGACGAACAACCGGCAGAACCAGCACGTCAGCGCCTGAACAAGGACCACCCTCCCCCCCACGCCTCGCACGCTCGGCGCGGGCCCCTGGAGGGTGGCCGGAGGGCCGGGTGGAGCCCCGTCGGACCTCGGTCCGGCGGGGCTCCGTCGTCCTGCCACCACTAGCATCCGGCTGTGACCGGTCTCGCGGCGTCGCTGCTGCTCGTCGCCGTGGGCCTGCTGGTCGCCGGCCTGGCCCGCGGCCAGGCCACCCTGCAGTGGGCCTCGTTCGCCGCCAGCGTCCTGGCCGCGCTCGTCCTCGTGACCGCCGAGCTCCGGCGGCGCCGGGCGGAGCTCTCGGGGTCGGGACCTGCGGCGGCGCCTGAGCAGCACGAGGCGCCGACCCCCCAGGCGGGGCTGGGCGCCCTGGTGGCCGGCCCGTCCGAGCCGGCCGGCGCGGTCCCCGCCGGAGCCGTGGCCGACCGCGGTCGCCCGCCCACCGGGGCGCACGCCGTCCCGGCGGTGGCCGCGGACGGCGAGCCGCCGGTGGAGGAGGTCGAGGTGACCGACCTGCTGCTGGTGCTCGACCTGACCGACGAGGTGCTCGTCGTCGACGAGCACCCGCGCTACCACCTGGCCGGCTGCCGGCACACCGGCGGCGTGACCACCCTGCCGCTGCCGCTGGCCGAGGCCCGCACCGACGGGTTCACCCCGTGCGGCACCTGCACGCCCGACCGCACCCTCGCCGCCCGCGAGCGGGCCCGCCGCGCCTAGTCCGTGCGGCCCCCGTGCAGGGCCCCGCCGCGAGCGTCCGAGTGGTGGGGGGCACGGGGGTCCTCCATCAGGCCCGGGCGATCCAGACCCGCGCGCCGCCCGGGCCCTCGAGACCGGCACCGGACCCCGGCTGGCCGGCGTGCACCGTGGTGGCCAGCACCTCCTCGGCCAGCGCCGCGGAGTGCTCGGTGAGGGCCTGGCCCACCGCGCCGTCGCCGGTCCACCACAGCTCGATCCGGTCGCTCACCGCCAGCCCGGTGGACTTGCGCGCGTCCTGCACCAGCCGGACGACCTCACGCACCAGCCCGGCCCGCTCCAGTTCCGGGGTGAGGGTGAGGTCCAGCGCCACGGTGAGGCCGGCGGCCGAGGCCACCGTCCACCCCTCGCGCGGGGTCTCGGTGACCACCAGGTCGCCCTCGGCCAGGGGCACCGGCGCGCCGTCGACCGGCACCGTGGCGGTGCCGGCCCGGTAGGCGGCGACCAGCTCGACCGGGTCGGCGGCCGCCACCGCGGCGGCCACCGCCTGCACCTGCTTGCCCAGCCGGCGGCCCACGGCGCGGAAGTCGACCTTCACCGAGACGTCGACCAGCGACCCCTCGACGGTCGACAGCTCGGTCAGCTCGGCGACGTTGAGCTCCTCGGCCACCTCGGCGACCAGGTCGCGGGGCAGCTGCGACCAGCCGTTCGCCGCGACGAGGGCGCGGGCCAGCGGCTGCCGCGTGCGGGCCTTGGCCGCGGTGCGGGCCGAGCGGCCCAGCTCGACCAGCCGGCGGACCAGCGCGACCTGCTCGACCAGGACGTCGTCCCGGGCGTCGGTGTCCACGGTGGGCCAGCTGGCCAGGTGCACCGAGTCGACGCCGTCGGCGAGCGCCGGCAGCACCGCGCTGCGCCACACCCGCTCGGTGACGAACGGGGTGAACGGGGCCATCAGCCGGGTCAGCCCGTCCAGCACCTCGTGCAGCGTGCCCAGCGCGGCCGGGTCGCCGTCCCAGAAGCGCCGCCGGCTGCGCCGCACGTACCAGTTGGACAGGTCGTCGACGAAACCGGCGATCAGCCGCCCGGCGGTCTGGGTGTCGAAGTCCTCCAGCGCCTCGGTGACCCCGGCGGTGACCGAGGCGAGCTCGGCCAGCGCCCAGCGGTCCAGCAGCGGCCGCTCCGCCCGCGGGGGAGCCGGGGTGGTGGCCGGGTCCCAGCCGTTGGTCTCGGCGTAGAGGGTGAAGAAGCTGGCGGTGTTCCAGTAGGTCAGCAGGACCTTGCGGACCACCTCGGAGAGCGTCTCGTGGCCGACCCGGCGGGCCGCCCACGGCGAGCCGCCGGCCAGCATGAACCAGCGGACGGCGTCGGCGCCGTGCCGGTCCATCAGCGGCATCGGCTCCAGGATGTTGCCCAGGTGCTTGCTCATCTTCCGGCCGTCCTCGGCCAGGATGTGCCCCAGGCACAGCACGTTCTCGTAGGAGCTCTGCCCGAACACCAGCGTGCCGACCGCCATCAGCGTGTAGAACCAGCCGCGGGTCTGGTCGATCGCCTCGGCGATGAACTGCGCCGGGTAGGCCGCCTCGAACTCGGCCTTGTTCCGGTGCGGCGCGCCCCACTGGGCGAACGGCATCGAGCCGGAGTCGTACCAGGCGTCGATGACCTGGCGGACCCGACGGTAGGTGCCCTCCTCGCCGGGCACGGTGAAGGTGACGTCGTCGATGAACGGCCGGTGCGGGTCGAGGTCGGACAGGTCCGTGCCGGTGAGCTCGGACAGCTCGGCCAGCGAGCCGACGACGACCATCCGGGCCGGGTCGGCGTCGTTGCGCCAGATCGGCAGCGGCGTGCCCCAGTACCGGTCGCGGGACAGCGCCCAGTCGACGTTGTTGTGCAGCCAGTCGCCGTAGCGGCCCCACTGGATGTTCTCCGGGTGCCAGTTCGTGCGCTCGTTCTGCGCCAGCAGCTGGTCCTTGACCTGGCTGGTGCGGATGTACCAGGACGGCTGCGCGTAGTACATGAGCGGCGTGTGGCAGCGCCAGCAGTGCGGGTAGCTGTGCTCGTACCGCAGCTCGCGGAACAGCACGCCGCGGTCCTGCAGGTCCTGCACGAGGGTCGGGTCGGCGCCCTTGAAGAAGTGCCCGCCCACCAGCGGGACGTCGGGGAGGAAGTGCCCGGACGGGTCGATGGGGTTGACCACCGGCAGCCCGTAGGCCCGCCCGACGGCGAAGTCCTCGGCGCCGAACGCGGGGGACTGGTGGACCAGCCCGGTGCCGTCCTCGACGGTGACGTAGTCGGCCAGCACGACGTAGTGGGTGTCCACGTCCGCGGGGAAGTCGACCAGCTCGAAGGGCCGCTGGTAGTGCACGCCCTCCCAGTCGCGGCCCGGCGTGCGGGCGAGCACCTCGGCGCCCTCGCCCAGGACGGCGGCCAGCAGCGGCTCGGCGACGACGAACGTGCCGGCGTCGGTGCGCGCGACGACGTAGTCGACCTCCGGGTGCACGGCGACCGCGGTGTTGCTGGGCAGCGTCCACGGCGTCGTGGTCCAGATCAGCAGGTCGGCCCGGCCGGCCCAGTCGCCGCTGGTGACCGGCAGCCGGACGTAGACCGAGGGGTCGGTCAGCGTCTCGTAGCCCTGGGCCACCTCGTGGTCGGACAGGCCGGTGCCGCAGCGCGGGCAGTACGGGGCGACCCGGTGGTCCTCGACCAGCAGGCCCTTGTCGAACACCTGCTTGAGCGACCACCAGACGCTCTCGATGTAGCTGGCGTCCATCGTCCGGTAGGCGGTCGACATGTCGACCCAGTAGCCCATCCGGCTGGTCAGCTCGGCGAAGGCGTCGACGTGCCGCTCCACCGACTCCCGGCAGCGGGCGTTGAACTCCGCGATGCCGTACCGCTCGATGTCCGGCTTGCCGGCGAAGCCCAGCTCCTGCTCGACGGCGATCTCCACCGGCAGGCCGTGGCAGTCCCAGCCGGCCCGGCGGGGCACCGAGAAGCCCTGCATCGTCTTGAACCGGGGGAAGACGTCCTTGAACGCCCGGGCCTCGATGTGGTGCGTGCCCGGCCGGCCGTTCGCGGTCGGCGGGCCCTCGTAGAAGACCCACTGCGGCTTGTCGGCCGAGCCCTCCAGCGACCGCGCGAAGACCTTGTCGGCCTCCCACTGGTCGAGCACCTCGTGCTCCAGGGCCGGCAGGTCGACGTGCGGGGGGAGGGCCCGGAACGGGCCGGCGGTCGAACTCACGCACCCATCATCCCCGACGGCGCCACCCCGTTCGCGCAGCGCCCGCGGTCGCCGGCCGCCGCGTCCGTGACCGGCCGGACACGCCGGTACGGGACACTGCGCGCATGGGGGCCCGCCGATGAACACGACGGTCACCGTGGCGTTGGCCGTCGGGGCCCTCGTGGTGCTGGTGGCCGCGGTCGCGCTACGGCTCGCCGACCGCATCGGGCTGCCCTCCCTGCTGCTGTACCTGGCCTTCGGCGTGGCCCTCGGGGAGAGCGGGCTGGGCGTCGAGTTCGAGGACGTCGCGCTGACCCAGACCCTCGGGGTGGCCGCGCTCGTGGTGATCCTCGCCGAGGGCGGGCTGACCACCCGCTGGAGCGACGTCCGAAGGGCGGTGGGCCCCGGGGTCGCGCTGGCCACGATCGGCGTGGTGGTGAGCATCGCCGTCGTGGCCGCGGTGGGCGTGTGGCTGCTGGACTTCAGCTGGCCCTTCGCGCTGCTGGTGGGCGCCGTCGTCACCTCCACCGACGCGGCCGCGGTCTTCGCCACGCTGCGCCGGCTGCCGCTGCCGCGCCGGATGGTGGCCGCCCTCGAGCTCGAGTCCGGGCTCAACGACGCCCCGGTGATCCTGCTGGTGCTGGCCCTGTCCGAGCAGCTGACCGGCGG
This sequence comes from Modestobacter versicolor, assembly GCF_041028285.1. Taxonomy (GTDB): domain Bacteria; phylum Actinomycetota; class Actinomycetes; order Mycobacteriales; family Geodermatophilaceae; genus Modestobacter; species Modestobacter versicolor_A. The sequence continues at coordinate 1,015,114 of NZ_JABGDB010000001.1, forward strand.
GGCCACCCACGCCTGGTACCTGGTGCTGGCCGAGGTGCTCGGCGAGCTGGCCGGCGGCTCGGTGCTCGGGCTGGCCATCGGCTTCGGCGGCGCCTGGCTGCTGCGCCGGCTCGCGCTGCCGCTGGCCGGCTTCTACCCGCTGGCCACGCTGGCGCTGTGCGTGCTGGCCTTCTCCTCCGCCGACCTGGCCCACACCTCGGGGTTCGTCGCGGTCTACCTCTGCGGGCTGGTGCTCGGCAACGCCTCGCTGCCGCACCGGGCCGGCACCATCGGCTTCGCGGAGGGGCTGGCCTCCCTCGCCCAGATCGGGCTGTTCGTGCTGCTCGGGCTGCTGGTGTCGCCGGCGCGGCTGCCCGAGGCGGTGCTGCCGGCCCTGCTCATCGGCGGCGCGCTGCTGCTGGTGGCGCGGCCGCTGTCGGTGGTGGCCAGCCTCGCCTGGTTCAAGGTGCCGCTGTCCCAGCAGGCGTTCATCGCCTGGGCAGGGCTGCGCGGCGCGGTGCCGATCGTGCTGGCGACCTTCCCGATCGCCGCCCAGGTGCCCGGGGCGACGCGGGTCTTCGACACCGTGTTCGTGCTGGTCGTCGTCTTCACCGTGGTGCAGGGCTGGGGGCTGCCGACGGTTGCCCGGCTGCTGCGGATCGCCACCCCGGTGACCCCCCGGGACATCGACGTGGAGTCAGCGCCGCTGGACGAGCTCGGGGCGGAGCTGATGCAGCTGCGGGTGTCGGAGACGTCCCAGCTGCACGGCGTCTACCTGCCCGAGCTGCGGCTGCCCGAGGACTCGGCCGTGGTGCTCGTCGTCCGGGACGGGCGGCCGTTCGTGCCCGACCGCAACACCCGGCTGATGCGGGGCGACCAGGCGCTGCTGGTCTCCGCCCGCGGCTCCCGCCGGGAGGCCGAGCGGCGGCTGCGCGCGGTGAGCCGGGCCGGCCGGCTCGCCACCTGGCGCGGCGAGGCCGGCGACCCGTCGCAGACGGACTAGGAGTGGAGTTCCAGGGTCTTCGTGGTGTCGGCGAAGACCTCGGCGAGCAGGGCGGGCTCCTCGGACAGCTTGTGGCCGTAGGACGGGATGGCCTCCTGCAGCAGCGGCTTCCAGGCCTCGACCCGGTCGGGGAAGCAGCGCTCGAGCAGGGTCAGCATCGCCGAGGTGGCGGTGGAGGCGCCCGGTGAGGCGCCCAGCAGCCCGGCGATCGACCCGTCGGCGCCGACCACCAGCTCGGTGCCGAACTGCAGGATCCCGCGGCCGGCGTCGTCCTGCTTGATGACCTGCACGCGCTGGCCGGCGGTGATCAGGTCCCAGTCGTCGGACTCCGCGGTCGGGACGAACTCCTCCAGCGCCCGGAACCGCGACTTCTCCGACTGCAGCACCTGGCCGATGAGGTACCGGGTGAGCGGGATGTTCGCCCAGCCTGCGCCCAGCATCGAGCCGAGGTTGCCGGCCCGCACCGAGCGCGGCAGGTCCCACAGCGAGCCGGACTTGAGGAACTTGGGGGAGAAGCCGGCGTACGGGCCGAACAGCAGCGCCTGCTCGCCGTCGATGAGCCGCAGGTCCAGGTGCGGCACCGACATCGGCGGCGCGCCGACCTTGGCCTGGCCGTAGACCTTCGCCTGGTGCTGGGCGACCAGCTGCGGGTTGCGGGTGCGCAGGAACTGCCCGCTCACCGGGAACCCGCCGAAGCCCTTGACCTCGGGGATGCCCGCGCCCTGCAGCAGCGGCAGCGCGCCACCGCCGGCGCCGACGAACAGGAACCGGCTGCGCACGGTGCGGCGCTTGCCGGTGGCCTGGTCGCGCACGGTGGTGGCCCAGCGGCCGTTGCCGTCGCGGCGGACCTTGAGCACCCGGTGCTGCAGGTGCAGCTGCACGCCGCGGTCGACGGCGGCGTCGAGCATGAGCCGGGTGAGCGCGCCGAAGTTGACGTCGGTGCCGGCCAGCGAACGGGTCGCGGCGACCTTCTCCCTGGTGCCCCGCTCGGCCATCATCAGCGGAACCCAGGAGGCGAGCTCGGCGGCGTCGTCGGAGTACTCCAGCCCGGCGAACAGCGGCTGCGGGGCCAGTGCCTGGTACCGGTTGCGCATGTAGGCGCGGCCGTCGTCCCCGGTGACGAAGCTGATGTGCGGCACGGAGGTGATGAACGACTTGGGGGAGTCGGTGAGCCCGGCGCGCACGAGGTGCGACCAGAACTGCCGGGACACCTGGAACTGCTCGTTGATGCCCACGGCCTTGGCCGGGTCGACGCTGCCGTCGGGGCGGGCCGGGGTGTAGTTCAGCTCGCACAGCGCCGAGTGGCCGGTGCCGGCGTTGTTCCACGGCCCGGAGCTCTCCTCGGCGACCGCGCTGCCGGACTCGAAGACCTCGACGGTCCAGTCCGGGGCGACGATCCCCAGCAGCGACGCCAGCGTCGCGCTCATGATGCCGCCGCCGACGAGCACTACGTCGGGGTTGGAACCACCCGTGGTCACGATCTGCCTCCGTGCGTTCGGAACGTCTCCACCCCATCGTCGTCCCGCCGCGGGGTCCGCACGTCCAGATCGGGGGCCGACCCCCGATCTGGGGTGATGAGATGGGTCACAGACAGGGTGCCCGCCTCCGCCCGCCCCCGCAGGACGGGGCCGGCAGGTGCCGGCGTCGCGGTGCGCCGGGGTGCGGGACCACCCCGGCTATCGTCGTCCCGGACGTGGCCGCCGGGCCGCGCGACGGGGAGGACGGCGTGGCGAGCGAGGAACCCGACCACCTGGAGCGTCCCCGCCGGTCCCGGGCGCGGCTGCTGCTCGGGCTGGCCGCCGCCGTCCTGGCCCTGGACCTCGCCACCAAGCTGCTGGTCGTCGCCACGCTGTCCGACCGCGAGCCGCTGCGGCTGCTCGGCGGTGCGGTGTACCTGACCGAGGCCCGCAACACCGGCGCCGCGTTCTCCTTCGCCGAGGGCGCGACCGTCGTGTTCACGCTGATCGCCGTGGTGGTCGTGGTGGTCATCGTGCGGAGCGCCCGCCGGCTGTTCTCCACCGGCTGGGCGGTCGCGCTGGCCCTGGTCCTCGGCGGCGCGGTGGGCAACCTGGTGGACCGCGTCTTCCGCGACCCCGGGTTCCTGCGCGGCGGCGTCGTCGACTTCGTGTCGCTGTTCGACCCCTACGGCCAGGTGTGGCCGATCTTCAACGTCGCCGACTCCGCGATCGTCTGCGGCGGGGTGCTGGGAGCGCTGCTCGCCTTCCGCGGCATCGAGTTCGACGGCGGCCGGGCCCGGGACGCCGACGGCGCGGACGACGACGCGGCCGTCCGCGACTGACGAAGGACCCCTCAGCCCCCCACCACGGGCAGGCGCGCGGGAGGACGCCGCGGAGACGCCACAATGGTCGGGTGATGAGCAGTCCCGTCCCGACCCCGGCCGCCGGTGGGCGCCCCGGCGAGCAGCGTTCCCTGCCGGTGCCCGACGGCCTCGAGGGGCAGCGGGTCGACCAGGCGCTCACCCGGCTCTTCGGCCTGACCCGGGCCGTCGCCGCCGACCTCGCCGACACCGGCCGGGTGGTGGTGGACGGCCGGGCCCGCGGCAAGGGCGACCGGCTCACCGCCGGCAGCTGGCTGGAGGTCGAGCTCCCGCCGCCGCCGGGCGACCCCGCCCCGCCGCAGCCGGTCGACGGGCTCGTCGTCGTCCACGACGACGACGACATCGTGGTGGTGGACAAGCCGGTCGGCGTCGCCGCCCACGGCAGCCCCGGCTGGACCGGGCCGACGGTCACCGGCGGGCTCGCCGGCGCCGGGTACCGGATCTCGACCAGCGGCGCGGCCGAGCGGCAGGGGATCGTGCACCGGCTGGACGCCGCCACCACCGGGCTGATGGTGGTGGCGAAGAGCGAGCGGGCGTACACGCTGCTCAAGGCGGCGTTCAAGGAGCGCACCGTCGACAAGGGCTACCACGCGCTGGTGCAGGGCCACCCCGACCCGTCCAAGGGCACCATCGACGCGCCCATCGACCGGCACCCGACGCACGACTGGCGCTTCGCCGTCGTGGCCGGCGGCCGGCCCTCGGTCACCCACTACGAGGTGCTGGAGGCCTTCCCGGCGGCCAGCCTGGTCGACGTCCACCTGGAGACCGGGCGGACCCACCAGATCCGGGTGCACTTCTCCGCGCTGAAGCACCCGTGCGTCGGCGACCCGACCTACGGCTCGGACCCGACCCTCGCCGCCCGCCTGGGCGTGAGCCGGCAGTGGCTGCACGCCGTCCGGCTGGGCTTCGCGCACCCGGCCGACGGCCGCTGGGTGGAGTTCACCAGCGAGTACCCGGCCGACCTGGCCGGCGCCCTGGCCGTCCTGCGCGCCGAGAACTGACCGCGTGACCGCAGCCGACCTGCCCACGGACTTCGCCGACCTCGGTCCGGCGCAGCTGTCGGCGGCGGTGATCGCGGTCTACCTGGTGGTGGGGGAGCCGGTCGTCGGGTACGTGCTGCACCGGCGGTTCGAGGGGCGGCTGCGCAGCGACCCGGCGGCGCGGCGGTCGTTCTACCGCCGGCTGCTGGTGCTCGAGTGGGGGCTGGCGCTGCTCGCGCTGGTGGTCTGGGCCGCGGCGACCGACGTCAGCGCGGCGCAGGTGGGCCTGGTGCTGCCGCAGCGCTGGCCGGGGGCCTGGACCTGGCTGGTCTGCGCCGCGCTGCTGGTGCTCGTGCTGGTCTCGACCCGGGCGCTCCGGTCGGGCGCGCTGGCCGGCCCGCCGCCGGAGGTGCTCCGGACGACGCGGCCCGGCGAGGCCCGGCACGCCGAGCCGCCGGGGCACGCGACGCTGGCGCTGCTCCCGCGCAGCCGGTCCGAGCGGCACCTGTTCGCGCTGGTGGGGGTGACCGCCGGGGTCTGCGAGGAGTGGCTCTACCGGGGCTTCTTCCTCGCCGTGGTCGCCGCCGCGGCACCGGCGCTGCCCTCGGCCGGGCTGGTGCTGGTCGCGGCGGTCGCGTTCGGGCTGGCGCACGCCTACCAGGGCCGCTCCGGCATCGTCACGACCGGCGTGCTGGGCGGGGTGCTCGCCGGGGTGTACCTGTCCACCGGGTCGCTGCTGCTGCCGGTGCTGCTGCACGCCGCGATCGACCTGCGCTTCCTCCTCGTCCCCTCCTCGGCGCTGCCCCGGACCGCCGCGTGACCGGCGCCGTCCCGGTCGCCGGCCCGGTCGCCGTGGTGGCCACGCCCGCCGACCGCCCGGAGGTGGCCGCGCTGCGGCACCGGGTCTTCGTCGAGGAGCAGGGCGTGCCCGCCGAGCTGGAGCGCGACGACGCCGACGCCACCGCCGTGCACGCCCTCAGCCGGGACGACGCCGGCCGGGTGGTCGCCGTCGGACGCCTGCTGCCCGACGCCGCCGGTCCCGGGCGCGCGGTGGTCGGCCGGATGGCCGCCGACCCGGCGGTGCGCGGCCGGGGGCACGGCGGCGCGGTGCTCGCCGTCCTCGAGCGGGAGGCGGTCGCCCGCCGCCAGCGGGAGGTCGAGCTGCACGCCCAGGTCACCGCGCGGCGCTTCTACGAGCGGGCCGGCTACACCGCCGTGGGCGCGGAGTACCAGGAGGCCGGCATGGCGCACGTGACGATGGTCAGGCGACTCCCGGACGGCCTCCTGTAGGGGCCCGCCGCGAACGTGCGGGTGGTGGGGTGCAGGGGGCCCGTGACGGAGTGGTCCGGATCGCGAGACACGAACCGTCAGACCCTTCGGGTAGACCTCCGGAGGTGCGAGGATCGGACCACCGGACGCGGCCCCCTCCCGTGGTGGGGCCGTCCCCCCGGCGGCACCACCCGTGGTGCCCGGCGCCACCCCGGCTCGACCCCCGAACGGCCTTCCCCGCCGGTCACCCAGCACCACCCGCCGCCCCTGCCCGCGCCCTCGTGGACAGGCGGCCGCACGACCGTGAGGAGCACCCCGCACCGTGAGCACCCCGTCTGCTGAGAACTTCGTGCACCTGCACGTGCACACCGAGTACTCGATGCTCGACGGGGCGGCGAAGCTCGGTGAGGTGACCAAGGCCGCCGCGGCCGAGGGGATGCCGGCGCTGGCGATGACCGACCACGGCAACGTGTTCGGCGCCTACGACTTCTACAAGCAGGCCAACGCCGCCGGGGTCAAGCCGATCATCGGCATGGAGGGCTACTACACCCCCGGCTCGCGGTTCGACCGCGCCCCGTTCGACTTCGGCGACAAGCTGATCGACGAGGAGGGCGACGGCGGCAACAACCGCGGCAAGGCCGCCTACACCCACATGACGCTGCTGGCCAAGACGACGGAGGGGATGCACAACCTCTTCCGGATCTCCTCGCTGGCCAGCCTGGAGGGCCAGTACCGCAAGCCGCGCTTCGACCGCGACCTGCTGGAGCGCTACGGCAAGGGCCTGATCGCGACCACCGGCTGCCCGTCCGGCGAGGTCAACATGTGGCTGCGCGCCGGCAAGGTCGACCGGGCCCGCCAGGCGGCGGCGGACTTCCAGGACATCTTCGGGCGGGAGAACTTCTACGCCGAGATCATGGACCACGGGCTGTCCATCGAGAAGAAGACCAAGCCCGCGCTGCTGGAGATCGCCAAGGACCTCGGCATCCCGCTGCTGGGCACCAACGACCTGCACTACACGCACCGCGAGGACGCCCAGGCGCACGACGCCCTGCTGTGCATCCAGACCGGCTCGCGGCTCAACGAGACCAACCGCTTCAAGTTCAACGGCGACGGCTACTACCTCAAGTCCGCCGCCGAGATGCGCGCGCTGTTCCGCGAGCACCCCGAGGCCTGCGACAACACGCTGCTGATCGCCGAGCAGTGCGAGGTCCAGTTCACCGAGGGCGCCGACCTCATGCCGCGGTTCCCGCTCCCGGAGGGCGAGGACGAGACCTCCTGGTTCATCAAGGAGGTCGAGCGCGGGCTGCACAAGCGCTGGCCCGGCGGCATCCCCGACCACGTGCGCAAGCAGGCCGACTACGAGACCGGGATCATCGTCCAGATGGGCTTCCCGGGGTACTTCCTCGTGGTCGCCGACTTCATCAACTGGGCCAAGGACAACGGCATCCGGGTCGGCCCGGGCCGTGGCTCGGCCGCCGGCTCGCTGGCCGCCTACGCCATGGGCATCACCGACCTCGACCCGCTGGCGCACGGGTTGATCTTCGAGCGCTTCCTCAACCCCGAGCGCGTCTCCATGCCCGACGTCGACATCGACTTCGACGACCGCCGCCGCGGCGAGGTCATCCAGTACGTCTCGCAGAAGTACGGCGAGGAGCGGGTCAGCCAGATCGTCACCTACGGCACGATCAAGGCGAAGGCCGCCGTCAAGGACGCCGCCCGGGTGCTGGACCGGCCGTACTCGGTGGGCGACGAGCTGACCAAGCTGATGCCGCCGGGCGTGATGGGCAAGGACATCCCGCTGTCGGGGATCTTCGACCCCAAGCACGAGCGCTACAAGGAGGCCGGGGAGTTCCGCGCCCGCTACGAGTCCGACCCGGGCGCGGCCGAGGTCGTCGACCAGGCGCGCAAGCTCGAGGGGCTGAAGCGCCAGTGGGGCGTGCACGCCGCCGGCGTCATCATCGGCCGGTACCCGCTGATCGACAGCATCCCGATCATGCGGCGCGAGGCCGACGGCGCGATCATCACGCAGTTCGACTACCCGACCTGCGAGACGCTCGGCCTGCTCAAGATGGACTTCCTGGGCCTGCGCAACCTCACCGTCCTCGACGACGCGCTGCGCAACATCGTGATCAACGGCAAGCCGCCGGTCGACCTCGACGAGATCAGCAAGGACCTCACCGACCCGGCCACCTACGCGCTGCTGGCCCGCGGGGACACCCTGGGCGTCTTCCAGTTCGACGGCGGCCCGATGCGGTCGCTGCTGCGGCTGATGCGCCCGGACAACTTCGAGGACATCTCCGCCGTCGGCGCCCTCTACCGGCCCGGTCCGATGGGCGCCAACTCGCACACCAACTACGCGCTGCGCAAGAACGGCCAGCAGGAGATCACCCCGATCCACCCGGAGCTGGCCGAGCCGCTCGCGGAGATCCTGGGGCAGACCTACGGCCTGATCGTCTACCAGGAGCAGGTCATGGCGATCGCGCAGAAGGTCGCCGGGTACTCCCTCGGCAAGGCCGACCTGCTGCGCCGCGCGATGGGCAAGAAGAAGAAGTCGGTCCTGGACGCCGAGTACGTCGGCTTCGAGGCCGGGATGAAGGCCAACGGCTTCTCCGCGGCGGCGGTCAAGACGCTGTGGGACATCCTGGTGCCCTTCGCCGACTACGCCTTCAACAAGGCCCACTCGGCCGCCTACGGGCTGATCTCCTACTGGACGGCCTACCTCAAGGCCAACTACCCGGCCGAGTACATGGCCGGGCTGCTCACCAGCGTCGGCGACGACAAGGACCGCCGGCCGGTGTACCTGGCCGAGTGCCGCCGGATGGGCATCAAGGTGCTGCCGCCGGACGTCAACGAGTCCTCCTGGGACTTCACCGCCGTCGGCAACGACATCCGCTTCGGCCTGGCCTCGGTGCGCAACGTCGGGCACAACGTCGTCGACTCGATCGTCCGGGCGCGCGAGGAGAAGGGCGCGTTCAAGGACTTCGCCGACTTCATGCGCAAGATCGACACGGTGGCCTGCAACAAGAAGGTCATCGAGTCCCTCGCCAAGGCCGGCGGCTTCGACTCCCTGGGCCACTCGCGGCAGGGCATCGCCGCGATCCACGCCCAGGCCGTCGACTCCGCGATGAGCCTCAAGCGCAAGGAGGCCGAGGGGCAGTTCGACCTGTTCGGCGGCTTCGGTGACGGCGCCGACGACGACCCGTTCGCCGCCTCGCTGGACATCGCCATCCCCACGGCCGACTGGTCGAAGTCGGAGAAGCTGGTGTTCGAGCGGGACATGCTCGGCCTCTACGTCTCCGACCACCCGCTGCACGGCGTCGAGCACGTGCTCACCTCGCACGCCGATACCGCGCTCGCCGAGATCCTGGCCGGCGGCGTCGAGGACGGCGCCAACGTCACCGTCGCCGGGATCCTGACCGCGGTCGGGCCGCGGACGAACAAGCAGGGCGCGCCCTGGGCGATCGCCACGCTGGAGGACCTCGAGGCCGGCCTGGAGGTGCTGTTCTTCCCCAAGACCTGGGCGCAGGTGTCGGACAAGGTGGTCCGGGACGCGATCGTGGTGGTGAAGGGCCGGATCAGCCGGCGCGACGACACCCCGTCGCTGTTCGCCTCCGAGGTCACCGTCCCCGAGCTCACCGAGGGCCCCCGCGGGCCGGTGCTGGTCTCGATGCCCGCCGCCCGCTGCACCCCGCCGGTCGTGGAGCGGCTGCGCGAGGTGCTGGGCAGCCACCCGGGCACGACCGAGGTGCAGCTCAAGCTGCTCAACGGCGGCCGGGAGACGGTGCTCCGGCTCGACCAGGGGCTGCGGGTGCGGCCGAGCACCGCGCTGATGGGCGACATCAAGGCGCTGCTCGGGCCCACCAGCGTCGCGCTGCTCTAGGGGTGGACGGGCCGCGCCCGGCGACCACGACGAGGATGGGCCGGTGACCGACGCACGTCCGCCCGGCCTGGTGCCCCCGCCGACCCCGGCCGGTGGGCCGCCCGGGCTCCCGCCGGCGCCGTGGCAGCCGGCCGTCCCGGCCGGCGTCCCCGGCCTGCGCGGCACCCGGCAGGACCTGCGCGGCGCGCTGCTCACCGTGCTGGCGCTGACCGCCGCCGGCCTCGTCGCCGGTGGGCTGTGGGCCTGGCTGGCGCCCCGCGCCGACTACCGGGTGACCGCGAGCGGCATCGAACCGGTCGGCACGGCGCCCTCGGCCGAGCTGTTCATGGCCGACGACGGCGTCTTCGTCGTCGTCCTGGCCGGGCTGGGCCTGCTGGCCGGGGTCGCGGTGTGGCTGCAGCGGCGCCGCCGCGGGGCGCTCACGCTCACCGCCCTGGCCACCGGGATGCTCGCCGCCGGCGTCGTCGCCTGGCTGCTGGGGGAGTGGACCGGGCCCGGCCCGACCGACGCCGAGCTCGCCGAGGTCGGCACCACAGTCACCACCGGGCTGTCCCTGGGGGCGACGGCCGCGCTCGCCGTCGGCCCGTTCGTCGCCGTGCTCAGCTACCTGGTCGGCACCGCGCTCACCTCGCGCGACGACCTCGGCCGCACCGAGGACCCCCCGGCCCCCGCCGAGCCGCTCCGCCCCCCGCTGCCCCCGGTCCCCCCGCCCGCGCACCGCGCGTGACGGCCCCCGTGCCGGCCCCCGTGCCGGCCCCCGTGCCGGCCCCCTCGCAGGGGCCCGCCCCGAGCTCGCGAGGGGTGGGGGGCGAGGGGGTCCTTCTTCAGTTGGCGGTCATCGGGGTGGCGAACTGGCGCAGCGGCACCGGGACGGCGCCGAGCGCACGCAGCAGGGTGAGCTCGCGGCGCAGCAGCCGCATCTCCATCGCCAGCCGCCGCCGCGTCGCAGACTCGGCCAGCAGCGCCTGCCGGTCCTCGGTGGTCAGCAGCGCCGAGGAGGCCACCAGGTAGGACAGCCCGCGGGCGTCGTCGCTGACCTCGCGGAGCAGTGCCGCGGCGGCGGCGAGCTCGCCGGCGGCCTCGTCCTCGGGCAGGTCCTCGGGGGAGAGGGCGTCGAGCACCTCGTCCGGCAGGCCCTCCGGGGCACCGCTCTGCCGCACCGCGACGTCGGTGACGTAGCGGGCGAAGAGGTCGCGGACGTTGCTGGCCAGCAGGTCCAGCGACCCGCGGGCCACCTCGGTCACCACCTCGTCGGGCACCAGGCCGGCCGCGGCGTCGGCACCGACCAGCTCGCCAGCGTCCCCGGCCGCCTCCTCGGCGGCCTCCTCCTCGGCCAGCCACTCCACCAGCGCCTGCAGGTAGGGCGGCTCGTCGCTGTGCTCGTCGGCGTCGACGGAGGGGACGAGGACGTCGAGCAGCCGGAACCGCGCGTCGCCCACGGCCGCGACCCGGTAGCCGCCGTCCCGCTGGGGGGCCACCATCCGCAGCACGGCGGTGCAGCCGACGTCGAACAGCGCCTCGGCCGGGGCGACCCGCTCGACCTCCCAGCCCTGCCGGATGGCGACCACGCCGAAGCGGCGGGAGTCCCCCTCGGGCCGGGTGGTGAGGTCGGCGACGAGCCGGCGGTAGCGGGGCTCGAAGATCTGCAGCGGCAGGACCACACCGGGGAACAGCGGGGTCTCCAGCGGGAACAGCGGGATGACCTCCTGGGTGCCGGAGCTGCCTGCCTCGCCCGCATCTGCCACGGCGGGAGCCTACGGGCAGCAGGGCCGCCCAGCCCGGCGTCTACCGTGGGGTGTTCTCCCGCTCGAACCCGGAGGTGCTCCGTGCTGTCCCGCATCGACCTGCGAGGGTCCGCCCTGCCCGGGCCCCGGGAGCTCGCGCAGCTGCTCCCGCGGGCCGCCACCGACATCGACTCGGTGCTGGCCGTGGTCCGGCCGATCTGCGAGGACGTGCGGCTGCGCGGCGCCCAGGCGGTCCGCGAGATCACCGCACGGCTGGACGGCGTCGACGTCCCGGACGCCCGCGTGCCGCAGGCCGCGCTCGACGAGGCGCTGGCCACCGTCGACCCCACCCTGCGGGCCGCGCTGGAGGAGTCGGTCCGCCGGGTCCGCAAGGTGCACGCCGACCAGCGCCGCACCGACGTGACCACCGACGTCGTCCGCGGCGGCACCGTCACCGAGCGGTGGGTGCCGGTGCGCCGGGTCGGGCTCTACGTGCCCGGCGGGCTGGCGCCGCTGCTGAGCTCGGTGGTGATGAACGTCGTCCCGGCCCAGATCGCCGGCGTCGAGTCCATCGCCGTCACCAGCCCGCCGCAGCGGGACAACGGCGGGCTGCCCGACCCGGGCGTGCTCGCCGCCTGCGCGCTGCTGGGCGTCACCGAGGTCTACGCCGTGGGCGGGGCCCAGGCGATCGCGATGTTCGGCTACGGCGCGGGCTCCTGCGCGCCGGTCGACATGGTCACCGGCCCGGGCAACGTCTACACGACCGCGGCCAAGCGGCTGCTGCGCGGGCTCATCGGCATCGACTCCGAGGCCGGCCCGACCGAGGTCGCCGTGCTCGCCGACGACACCGCCGACCCGGCGCACGTGGCCGCCGACCTGATCAGCCAGGCCGAGCACGACCCGCTGGCCGGCGCGGTGCTGGTGACCACCAGCGAGGAGCTCGCCGACGCCGTCCTGGACCTGGTGCCCGGTCAGGTGGCGGCCACCAAGCACGGCGACCGGATCAGCACCGCCCTGGCCGGCAGCCAGTCCGGCGTCGTGCTGGTCGACGACCTGGACACCGGCCTGGCGGTCGTGGACGCCTACGCCGCCGAGCACCTGGAGATCCAGACCCGCGACGCCCGGGCCGTGGCGATGCGGGTGCGCAACGCCGGCGCGGTGTTCGTCGGCCCGTGGGCACCGGTCTCGCTGGGCGACTACGCCGCCGGGTCCAACCACGTGCTGCCCACCGGCGGCTGCGCCCGGCACTCCAGCGGCCTGAGCGTGCAGTCGTTCCTGCGCGGCATCCACGTCGTGGAGTACGACGAGCAGGCCCTCGCCGAGGTCGCCGGGCACATCGACGCCCTGGCGAACGCCGAGGACCTGCCGGCGCACGCGGCCGCCGTCCGGGTCCGCCAGCGCCCGTGACGGCGATGGAGGAGCTCCCGCTGCGGCCGGAGCTGCGTGGCCGCACGCCCTACGGCGCCCCGCAGCTCGCCGTCCGGTACGCGCTGAACACCAACGAGAACCCGCACCCGCTGCCCGAGGCGCTGCTGGCGGACCTGCAGACGGCGCTGGCCGAGGCGGCGCGGGGGCTCAACCGCTACCCGGACCGGGAGGCGACGGCGCTGCGGGCGGACCTGGCCGCGTACCTGTCCCGGACCAGCGGTGAGCCGATCACGCCGCCGATGGTGTGGGCGGCCAACGGCTCCAACGAGGTGCTGCAGCAGGTGCTGCAGACCTTCGGCGGGGCCGGGCGCACCGCGCTGGGGTTCACGCCGTCGTACTCGATGCACCCGATCATCAGCGCGGGCACCGGCTCGGCCTGGATGGACGGGCACCGCCGCGCCGACTTCACCATCGACCGGGAAGCCGCGGTCGCGCAGCTGCGCGAGGTGCGCCCGGACGTCGTCTTCGTGACCAGCCCGAACAACCCGACCGGCACCGCCGTCGACCTGAACACCGTCGCGGCCCTGTACGAGGCGACCGAGGGCGTGCTCGTGGTCGACGAGGCGTACGCCGAGTTCGCCCGGCCGGGCACCCCGTCGGCGCTGACCCTGCTGCCCGGCCGGCCCCGGCTGGTCGTCAGCCGCACGATGAGCAAGGCGTTCGGGATGGCCGGGCTGCGGCTGGGCTACCTGGCCGCCGACCCGGCCGTGGTCGACGCGCTGCAGCTGGTCCGGCTGCCCTACCACCTGAGCTCGCTGACCCAGGCCGCGGCGCGGACCGCGCTGGCGCACACCGAGCAGCTGCTGGCCACCGTCGACGCGGTCAAGGCCGAGCGCGACCGGATCGTGGCCGCGCTCCCGGGGCTCGGGCTGACCAGCGTGCCCAGCGACGCCAACTTCGTGCTGTTCGGGCACTTCGCCTCCGCGCCCGCCGCCTGGCAGGCGCTGCTGGACCGCGGGGTGCTGGTGCGCGACGTCGGCCTGCCCGGCTGGCTGCGGGTCACCGCCGGCACCACCGAGGAGACCGACGCGTTCCTCACCGCCTTGGGTGAGGTCGCGCCGGGGCACCGCACCGCTCTGGGAGGATGACCGCCATGACTCGCACTGCACGCGTCGAGCGGGCGACCAAGGAGACCACGCTGGTGGTCGAGCTCGACCTCGACGGCACGGGTGCGGCCGACGTCGCCACCGGGGTCGGGTTCTACGACCACATGCTCACCGCGCTGTCCAAGCACAGCGGGATCGACCTGACCGTGCGCGCCGACGGCGACCTGCACATCGACGCCCACCACACCGTCGAGGACGTCGCGATCGCGCTGGGCCAGGCCTTCGCCGAGGCGCTGGGCGACAAGCGCGGCATCACCCGGTACGGCGACGCCACGATCCCGATGGACGAGGTGCTGGTGCAGGCCGCGGTCGACCTGTCCGGCCGGCCGTACTTCGTGCACGCCGAGCCCGAGGGCATGACGCCGATGATCGGGCCGGACTACCCGACCTCGCTCACCAAGCACGTGCTCGAGTCCTTCGCGTTCAACGCGCGGATCAGCCTGCACGTGCGCGTGCTCTACGCCGGCCGGGACGCCCACCACATCGTCGAGGGCCAGTTCAAGGCGCTGGCCCGCGCGCTGCGGACCGCCGTCGCGCTGGACCCGCGGGTCACCGACGTCCCCTCCACCAAGGGAGCTCTGTGACCTTCGGGGTCGCACTGCTCGTGGTCGGGGGGTTCCTGCTGGGCGGGTCCTACAGCATCTTCAAGGCCGACTCCGACACCGAGGGCCGCACCGGCCCGCAGCTGGCCTTCGCCGTCGTCCTGCTGGTCGCGGCGCTGCTCGCCTCCGTGGCGGGCGTCTTCTACCTCGTCGGCTGAGGCTGTCGTACCCCTGGGGCAGTCTCCCGGCATGGACCTCCGCCTCGCCCCGGTGACGCCGGACAACGTCGCCGACGCCTGCCGGCTGAGCATCCGGCCCGAGCAGGAGGGCGTGGTCGCCCCGGTGGCGGTGTCCCTCGCCGAGGCCTACGCCAGCCGGGACGTGGCCTGGCCGCGGCTGGTCACCGACGGCGACGGCGGCCCGGTCGTCGGGTTCGTGATGGGCTCCTTCGACCCGGGCAACGAGGTGCCGGCGTTCCGCTGCGGGATCTGGCGGCTCAACGTCGCCGCCGGTGCCCAGGGGCAGGGCGTCGGCCGGTTCGCCGTCACGGCGGTGGCCGACGAGGCGCGCCGCCGGGGGCAGGACCGGGTCACCGTGCTCTGGGTGCGCGCCGAGCACGGCCCCGAGGAGTTCTACCTGCGGCTGGGCTTCCGGCCGACGGGGGAGGAGCTCTTCGGCCAGGTGGTGGGCGAGCTGGCGCTCGGGTGACCGCCGACGAGGACCGCTTCCTGGAGCTGGTGCTGGCCGACCCGACGGTGCGCACGGTGCTCGACCGGGCGCCGCAGCTCGGCGTCGAGGACTGCTGGCTGACCGCCGGCGTGCTCTTCCAGACGGTCTGGAACGCGCTGACCGGCCGGCCGGCGGGCACCGGCGTGCGCGACGCCGACCTGTTCTTCTTCGACCCGGACACCTCCTGGGACGCCGAGGACGCGGTGATCCGCCGCGCCGCGGAGCTGTTCGCCGACGTCGGTGTGCCGGTCGAGGTCCGCAACGAGGCACGGGTGCACCTCTGGTACGCCGACCACTTCGGGGTGCCCGCGCCGCCGTTCCGCGACTGCCGGGACGCGATCGACCACTTCGCCGCCGTCTGCTGCTGCCTCGGCGTCCGGCGGACCCCGGCCGGCGACGTGGAGGTGTACGCCCCGCACGGGTACGCCGACCTCTTCGGCCTCGTCGTCCGGCCGAACCCGCGGCTGGCCCCGCGGGAGGTCTACGAGACGAAGACCACCCGCTGGCAGGCGCAGTGGCCGGAGCTGACAGTGCTGCCCTGGGAACACGCCGGGGCCCCGGGGAGCTGATGGGTAGCGTGGCAGCTGTGAAGAAGGTCGTCGTGCTCGACTACGGGTCGGGCAACCTGCGTTCCGCCGAGCGGGCGCTGTCCCGGGTGGGGGCCGACGTCACGGTGACCGCCGACCCACAGGAGGCGATGGAGGCCGACGGTCTCGTCGTCCCCGGGGTGGGCGCCTACGCCGCCTGCATGGACGGGCTGCGCGCCGTCGACGGCCCCAAGGTCATCGGACGGCGGCTGGCCGGCGGGCGCCCGGTGCTCGGCATCTGCGTGGGCATGCAGGTGCTCTTCGAGCGCGGCGTCGAGCACGGGCAGGACACCGAGGGCTGCGGCGAGTGGCCCGGCGTGGTCGAGCAGCTCCAGGCGCCCGTGCTGCCGCACATGGGCTGGAACACCGTGCAGGCACCGGCGGACAGCACGCTGTTCGCCGGCCTGGCCGACCAGCGCTTCTACTTCGTGCACTCCTACGGCGTGCGGGAGTTCCCGCTGGCCGAGCCCGGGGTCACCGGCCGGCTGACGCCGCCGTCGGTCACCTGGGCCGAGCACGGCGACCGGTTCGTCGCCGGGGTCGAGAACGGGCCGCTGTCGGCCACCCAGTTCCACCCGGAGAAGAGCGGCGACGCCGGCGCCCAGCTGCTCACCAACTGGCTCGACTCCCTCGACTGAACGAGCCCCCTCCTCCCGGCCCCGCTGCAGGGGCCCGCCACGAGCTTGCGAGTGGTGGGGGGCAGCGGGGTCCTTCAGCTGCGCAGGTAGCTGGCGCCGTTGACGTCGATGATCGTGCCGGTGGAGAAGCGCGCTCCCGGGCTGGCCAGCCAGAGCACCGCCGAGGCGACCTCCTCCGGCTCGGCCACCCGGCCGTAGGGCGACTGCGCCCGCACGGCGTCGCCGCCCGGCCCGTCCAGCACCTCGCGGGCCATCTCGGTCTGCACGAAGCCGGGCGCCACCGTGCCCACCGAGATCCCGTGCGGGGCCAGCGCGAGCGCCATCGACTGGCCGAAGGCGTTGAGCCCGGCCTTGGACGCGCCGTACGCCGGGTTGGCCGGCTCGCCGCGGAACGCGCCGCGGCTGGAGACGTTGACCACCGCCCCGCCACCGGCGGCGACGAGGTGCGGCAGCGCCCGGAACGTCGCGTTGGCCGGGCCGAGCAGGTTGACCGCCAGGGTCTGCTGCCAGGCGGCCTGCCAGTCGGCGTAGCTGGTCTCCATCGGCGGGTGGGCGGTGAAGACGCCGGCGTTGTTGACCAGCACGTCGAGCCGGCCGAGCTGCGCCGCGGCGTCGTCGACCATCCTGCCGACGGCGTCGGGGTCGGCGAGGTCGGCCTGGACCAGCACGTGGCCCGCGCCGGGGAGCTCGGCGAGCACGCGCTCGGCCCGCTCGCGGGACCCGCCCCAGTGCACCGCCACCCGGTCGCCCTGCGCGGCGAAGGCCAGCGCGATGGCGCGGCCGATGCCGCGGGAGGCGCCGGTCACCAGGACGCCGCGGGAGCTGCTCTCGTCGGTCACGGGAGGAGTCAACCAGTCACCACCGGCCGCGGTGCACGACCTCGTCGAGGCCCCGGCGCCCCCGGCGCAGCGACGGCGAGCGCCGGTCCTCGGGGCCCGGGTAGCCGATCGAGAGGCAGCCGATCGGGGTGTGGGTGGTCGGGACGCCGAAGGCCTCCCGCAGGGCGTCGACGCGCTCCGGCGGGACCCCGAACAAGCAGCCGCCGAGCCCCTCGTCGACCGCGGTGAGCAGCACGAGCAGCGACGCCATCCCGGTGTCCACGTGCCACCACGGCACCGGCCAGCGGCCCTCGTCCCGGTCGGTCCACCCCTTGTCCGGCTCGGCGTACCGGTCCAGGTAGGCGTCCTTGTGCGACAGCGGCACGACCAGCAGCGGGGCGCGCCGCATCCGGGTGAGCCAGCCGTCGGGAGCGCCCTCGCCGGCGGTGGCCGCCCAGAAGCGGTCGCGGTCCGCCGCCGTCTCCAGCACCAGGAACGCCCAGCCTTGGCTGAACCCGGCGGACGGGGCGCGGATCGCGTGGGCCAGGAGCCGCTCCACGACGTCGTCGGGCACCGGCCGGTCGGGGTCGTAGTCGCGCACCATGCGCCGGCGGCGGACCACCTCAGCGAACTCCACGGACCGCACCCTGCCGCAACGGTCCGACGAGGCCGTCGGGGGGCTTCCCTAGGCTGACCCCGTGCCGAAGCTGCAGCTGCTCCCCGCCGTCGACGTCGCCGACGGTCTCGCCGTCCGCCTGGTGCAGGGCGAGGCCGGCAGCGAGACCTCCTACGGCGACCCGCTCGAGGCCGCGCTGGCCTGGCAGCGCGACGGCGCCGAGTGGGTGCACCTGGTCGACCTGGACGCCGCCTTCGGCCGCGGGTCCAACCGCGAGCTGCTGGCCCGCGTCGTCGGTGAGCTGGACGTCGACGTGGAGCTCTCCGGCGGCATCCGGGACGACGAGTCGCTGGCCGCCGCGCTCGCCACCGGCTGCCGGCGGGTCAACCTGGGCACCGCGGCGCTGGAGTCGCCGGAGTGGTGCGCCCGGGCGATCGCCGAGCACGGTGACCGGATCGCCGTCGGGCTGGACGTCCGCGGCACCCGGCTGGCCGCCCGCGGCTGGACCCAGGAGGGCGGCGAGCTGTACGAGACCCTCGCTCGGCTCGACGCCGAGGGCTGCGCCCGGTACGTCGTCACCGACATCACCAAGGACGGCACGCTGCGCGGACCGAACCTGGACCTGCTGCAGGAGGTGTGCGCCGCGACCCCGCGCCCGGTCGTCGCCTCCGGCGGGGTCAGCTCGCTGGCCGACATCCGCGCCCTGGCCGGGCTGACCGCCATCGGCGTCGAGGGCGCGATCGTGGGCAAGGCGCTGTACGCCGGCCAGTTCACCCTGCCCGAGGCGCTGCAGGTGACCGAGGAGCTGGCGTGAGCACCGTCCGGCTCGGCTCGGGGGCGCCCTGGGAGGCGGTGGTCGGCTACAGCCGGGTCGTCGTCGTCGGCGACTCCGCGTGGGTGAGCGGGACGACGGCCACGGTCGACGGCGAGGTCGTGCACCCCGGGGACGCCGGTGCGCAGACCCGGGTCGCGCTGGAGACGGTCGCCCGGGCGCTGGCCGACGCCGGCTTCGCGCTGGGCGACGTCGTCCGGACCCGGCTGTACGTCACCGACATCAGCCGCTGGGAGGAGGTCGGGCGGGTGCACGGCGAGTTCTTCGGCGACGTCCGGCCGGCCGCCTCGATGGTGCAGGTCGCCGCGTTGATCGACCCGGCCATGCTGGTCGAGGTCGAGGCGGACGCCGTCCGGGGGGCAGCGGAGTGAGCCTGGCCGTCCGCGTGATCCCGTGCCTGGACGTCGACGCCGGCCGGGTGGTGAAGGGCGTCAACTTCGTCGACCTGGTCGACGCCGGCGACCCGGTGGAGATGGCCCGGGTCTACGACGCCGAGGGCGCCGACGAGCTGACCTTCCTGGACATCACCGCGAGCTCCGGCGACCGGGAGACCACCTACGACGTCGTCCGGCGGACGGCGGAGAGCGTCTTCATCCCGCTGACCGTCGGCGGTGGGGTGCGCAGCGTCGCCGACGTGGACAAGCTGCTGCGGGCCGGGGCGGACAAGGTCGCGGTGAACACCGCGGCGGTCGCCCGGCCGGAGCTCATCGCCGAGATCGCCGACCGGTTCGGCAACCAGGTGCTGGTGCTGTCCCTGGACGCGCGCCGGGTGCGGGACGGCGCGGTCACCGACTCCGGCTTCGAGATCACCACCCACGGCGGGCGCCAGGGCACCGGCCGGGACGCCGTCGAGTGGGTCGTGCAGGCCGCTGCGCTGGGGGTCGGCGAGGTGCTGCTCAACTCGATGGACGCCGACGGCACCCGGGCCGGGTTCGACACCGACCTGATCCGCGCGGTGCGCCGGGAGGTCAGCGTGCCGCTGATCGCCAGCGGGGGAGCGGGCGCGGTCGAGCACTTCCCGCCGGCGGTCGAGGCGGGGGCCGACGCGGTGCTGGCCGCCAGCGTCTTCCACTTCGGCCAGCTGCGGGTGGGCGACGTGAAGCAGGGCCTGGCCGCGGCCGGCGTCCCGGTCCGGTGGGAGTTCGACCACCCGCTCCGCTGATCTGAGGCGCCCCGCCGGGCTCAGCGCACGCAGCCGCAGGTCGGGCACGGCGACGGACGACGAGGGGGCGGCGGGGGGCGGCCGGTCGGGGCGTCGGTCCCCGGCCGGCGGCAGGGCAGCGCCCGCCGGCGGCGGGTGCGCAGGCACCGGTCCACTTCGCCCCCGCGCCGTCAGAA
The DNA here is from genome assembly GCF_041028285.1 of Modestobacter versicolor. Taxonomy (GTDB): domain Bacteria; phylum Actinomycetota; class Actinomycetes; order Mycobacteriales; family Geodermatophilaceae; genus Modestobacter; species Modestobacter versicolor_A. The sequence goes on from NZ_JABGDB010000001.1 coordinate 1,034,921, forward strand.
CCGCCAGCGGGTGGCCCCGCCGGGGTCCACGGTGAGCAGGGCGGTCGCCTGCCGGGGCTCGAGCCGGTACACCTTCCACGGCGGGTGCCCGGCCGAGGGCGCGCTGAACTCGGCGGTCAGCGCCGTGCCGCTCTCGTCGACCCGGGCCGGCCAGCCCTCGTCCGCCCACCGGGCCGCCATGTCCGCGACCACCGCCGGCTCGTCGACGATGGTCGCCGGCCCGTCCACGACCAGGTCGAACTCCCGGGTCGCGACGCCCAGCGAGCACCGCGGGTCGCGCGCCAGGTTCCGGCCCTTGCGGGTGGTCTCCCCGGTCTCGAAGAAGAACGCGCCGCCCACCCACAGCGCGCCGATGCCGGTCAGGTGCGGGGTGCCGTCGTCGTTGGTCGTCGCCAGCCAGCAGGTGTGCCGGCCGGGGCCGTCGCTGCCCGGCGCCTGCTGCAGACCGCGCGCCAGCCGGTCCTCGACGCGGGTCCACTCGATCAGGGGCGTGCCGTACCGCTCCGCCAGGTTCCTGGTGTCCACGAGGGGGAGGACCCCCGGGCGCCGCCGAACTCATCGGCGCGCCGGACCGGCTCCGTCGACCGGCGCGGGCGTCAGGACGAGCGGGCCCGCGCCAGCAGCTCCTCGACCAGCCAGGCCTTGCCGGCCACGTAGGCGTCCCGGTCGGAGACGAGCAGCGGGGAGAGCCGCCGTTTCTCCGCTGCGTAGCGGGCGGCGTCGTCGGGGTGGGCGCGCAGGTGGTCCCGGAGGTCGACGTGGTCGCGGAGAGCGGGGGAGCCGTGCACCACGACGTACAGGTGGTGCAGGGGCAGTCCCGGCAGGACGGAGAACGCCTCCCTGCCCCGGATCCCCAGATCTCCCTGGTGCGCGTACCCCAGCGACTCGAGCGCGGCCACGGCGCGGGGCACCTGGGCGGCCTCGACCACGACCACGTCCAGGTCGATCACCGGCTTGGCGGCCAGCCCGGGGACGGCGGTGCTGCCCACGTGCTCGATCGTGACCGCCAGCCCGGCGAACGCCGGGAGGAGGTGCTCGCGGATCGCGGCGAAGTCCCGCGGCCAGCGCTCGTCGTAGGCGACGACGACGGCCCCGGCGGGTGGCGGCACCGGCTACTCGACGGTCAGGTCCACGCAGGCGACGTCCTCGCGGCCGGAGACCCACAGCAGCGCCTCCAGCGGGGCGCCGGTGACCGTCGTCGTCGGCGTCCCGGCGCGCAGCCGGCGCTCGCTGCCCGGCGCGCCGTCGGGCACGTCGCTGCGCCGCACGACCAGGCCGCCGGCCGGCCGGGCCGCCCCCCGGCCGCGGGCCAGGAAGGGCACCGTGCGCCACAGCTGGTCCTGCACCGACCGGGGCAGCTCCCGCGGCGCCCAGTCCGGCTGCGCCCGCCGCACGTCCTCGTGGTGGATGACCATCTCCGCGGTGTTCAGCACCCGGTCCAGCGCCGGCCAGGCGGTGGGCAGCCACCGCGGCGGCCCGGACCGCAGCTCGGCCACCAGCACCCCGTACGGCCGGGCGTCCCGGGCCCGCGCGTGCGCCCGCTCGGTCCACGCCGCGAAGGGGCCGCCGAGCGCGAACCCGGGCATCGCGTCCGGCCGCCGGTCGCGCACCACCAGGTGGGTGGCGAGGTCCCGGGTGGTCCAGCCCTCGCAGCAGGTCGGCCGGTCGGGCCCCAGCTGCTCCAGCAGGTCGGCCAGCGCGGCCCGCTCCGACTGCGACACGGGCACGGAAGAGGTCGGCATCGACCGAGGTTATCCCCAGCCGGCACCCCTGGAGCCGGCCGTGCGGGGGCCCGGGAAGAGGACCTCCGGCAAAGCAGTTAGAGCGGGTAACGAGCGCGGGTAGGGTCGGGACACCGCTCGCACCACCATCTCCAGGAGGACACCTGTGCCGCGCCGCAGAGACGCCGTGGTCCGGCGCGGGCTCCGCCACGTCGGCCGCGCCGTGTCCGAGCAGCCGGGCATCTTCGTCCTCGCCGTCCTGGGCAGCAGCCTCTACGGCGCGATGACCGTGGCCAGCGCCTACGTCATCGGCGGCATCACCGACCGCGTCCTGCTGCCGGCCTTCGACGAGGGCTCCACCACCGCCGCGGCGCTGGGCCTGGCGGCGCTGGCGATCCTGGTCGTCGCCGTCCTCAAGATCGTCGGCATCATCGGCCGGCGCCTGTTCGCCGGCATCATGAGCTACCGGTTGATGGCCGACTACCGCCGCCGGGTCACCGGCCAGTACCTGCGGCTCCCGCTCTCCTGGCACCAGCGGCACCCCACCGGCCAGCTGCTGTCCAACGCCAACTCCGACGTCGAGGCCAGCTGGTTCTTCGTCGCCCCGCTGCCGTTCGCCGTCGGCGCGCTGGTGATGGTCGCCATCACCGTCGCCGCGCTGGTGCTCACCGACCCGCTGCTGGCCGTCGTCGGCCTGGTCGTCTTCCCGCTGGTCTTCGTCGCCAACGCCGTCTACAGCCAGGTCATGTCGCCGCGGATGGAGCGCGCGCAGCAGCTGCGGGCCGAGGTCAGCGAGATCGCGCACGAGAGCTTCGACGCCGCCCTGGTCGTCAAGACCCTGGGCCGGGAGGACGACGAGGCCGCCCGGTTCGCCGTCAAGGCCGACGACCTGCGCGACGGCCTGGTCGCGGTCGGCCGGGTGCGCGGCCTGTTCGACCCGCTGATGGAGGCGCTGCCGAACCTGGGCACCCTCGCCGTGCTGCTGGTCGGCGCCGAGCGCGTGGCCGCCGGCGCCACCGACGCCGGCGAGCTGGTCTCCATCGCCTACCTGTTCACCCTGCTCGCCCTGCCCATCCGGGCGATCGGCTGGGTGCTCGCCGACCTGCCCCGCGCGATGGCCGGCTTCGACCGGGTCACCCCGGTGCTCGAGGCGACCGGCGAGATCCCCTTCGGCCCGGACGGCGCCCCGGCCGGCACCGGCGGCGCCCCGCTCGGGCTGCGCGACGTCGAGTTCCGCTACGACGGCGCGGCCCGCCCCACGCTGCAGGGGGTCACCTTCGACGTCGCCGCCGGGCGCACCCTGGCCGTCGTCGGCCCCACCGGTTCGGGCAAGTCGACGATGGCCGGCCTGCTGGTCCGGCTCGTCGACCCGCACACCGGCGCCGTGCTGCTCGACGGCGTCGACCTGCGCACCATGCGCGAGGGCGAGGTCAGCAGCCAGGTGGCCTTCGTCGCCCAGTCGACCTTCCTCTTCGACGACACCGTCCGCGACAACGTCACCCTGGGCGGGGACTTCACCGACGAGCAGGTGCACGAGGCGCTGCGCGTCGCCGCCGCCGACGACTTCGTCGCCCGGCTCCCCGACGGGCTGGACACCCACGTCGGCGAGCGCGGCGCCAGCCTCTCCGGCGGGCAGCGCCAGCGGCTGGCCCTGGCCCGCGCGGTCATCCGCCGTCCCCGGCTGCTGGTGCTCGACGACGCGACCAGCGCGGTCGACCCCTCCGTGGAGGCCCGGATCCTCGACGCGCTGCGGGCCGCCGACCGGCCGGTGACCGTCGTGGTCGTCGCCTACCGGCAGGCCACCATCGCCCTCGCCGACGAGGTGGTCTGGATCGCGAACGGCCGGCTGGTCGCCCGCGGCTCGCACGACGAGCTGCTGGCCGAGGTCCCCGGTTACGCCCGGTTGGTGCAGGCCTACCAGCCCCCGGACGCCGATGCCGCCGAGCCGGCGACGGCCGGAGCTCAGGCATGACCGCCGCCGCCGAGGTCGTGCTGCCGATGGACAGGCCCGACGAGAGCGCCACCGCCACCCTGCGCCGCGGGCTGCGGATGATGCCGGAGTTCCGCCAGGGCCTGCCGCTGACCTTCCTCTTGGCGCTGCTGGCCACCGCCGGCCGGGTGGTCGTGCCGATCGCCGTCCAGCAGACCCTCGACCGCGGGCTCAACGCCCCGGGCGGCCCGGACATCGGCCTGGTCCGCGACCTCGTCGCCGTGTGCGCGGTCGTCGTGCTGGTCACCGCCTTCGCGGTCTACCGGATGAACGTCCGGCTCTTCCGCACCACCGAGACCGCGCTGGCCAACCTGCGGGTCCGCGCGTTCCGGCACGTCCACGACCTGTCGGTGCTGCACCAGCAGGGCCAGCGGCGCGGCTCGCTGGTCTCCCGGGTCACCAGCGACGTCGACCAGCTGTCGGTCTTCATGCAGTGGGGCGGGGTGCTCGGCCTGGTCAGCCTGGGCCAGCTGGTGGTCGCCACCGTCGTCATGGCGGTCTACTCCTGGCAGCTGACCCTGCTGGTGCTGGTCTGCTTCATCCCGCTCGCGTTCGCGGTCCGGTTCTTCGCCCGCCGGCTCGCGCACGTCTACGGCATCGTCCGCGAGCGGGTGGGCGACGTGCTGGCCGCGGTGGGGGAGTCGGTCGTCGGCGCCCCCACGGTGCGCGCCTACGGCATCCGGGCCCGGACGGCGGCCCGCATCGACCGCGCCATCGACCGGCACTACCGCGCCTCGGTCGACGCCCAGCGGACGACGGCGGCGGTCTACGTCAGCGGCGAGTTCGTCGCCGCGGTGGCCAACGCCGCCGTCGTCGTGGTCGGCGTCCTGCTCGGCATCGGCGGGCAGATCTCCGCCGGCACGCTGGTCGCCTTCCTCTTCCTGGTCACCCTGTTCGTGGCGCCGGTGCAGACCGCCAGCGAGGTGCTCAACGAGGCGCAGAACGCCGTCGCCGGGTTCCGCCGGGTGCTCGACGTGCTGGACACCGCCCCGGACGTGCAGGACCCGGCCGTCGCCGACCCGGCGCGCGCCCGCACCCTGCCGCCCGGTCCGCTGGACGTCACCTTCGACTCCGTCGGCTTCGCCTACTCCGCCGGTGGCCGCAAGGCGCTGGAGGAGGTCGACCTGACCATCCCGGCCCGCACCCGGGTGGCGATCGTCGGGGAGACCGGCTCGGGCAAGACGACCTTCGCCAAGCTGGTCACCCGGCTGATGGACCCCACCGAGGGCCGGGTGCTGATCGGCGGTGTGCCGCTGCGCGACGTCGCCTTCGCCTCGCTGCGGGAGCGGGTGGTGATGGTGCCCCAGGACGGGTTCCTGTTCGACGCGACCGTGGCCGACAACGTCCGGTACGGCCGGCCCGGTCTGACCGACGCCCAGATCGCCACCGCCTTCGACGAGCTCGGCCTCACCGACTGGGTGCAGGGCCTGGCCGACGGCGTGGCCACCCCGGTCGGCCAGCGGGGCGAGTCGCTGTCCGCGGGGGAGCGGCAGCTGGTCGCCGTCGCCCGCGCCTACGTCGCCGACCCCGACCTGCTGGTGCTCGACGAGGCCACCAGCGCCGTCGACCCGGCCACCGAGATGCGGCTGACCCGCGCGCTGGACGCGCTCACCACCGGCCGCACCACGCTCACCATCGCGCACCGGCTGTCGACCGCCGAGCGGGCCGACGAGGTGCTGGTGGTCGACGCCGGCCGGGTCGTGCAGCGCGGGTCGCACGCCGAGCTGGTCGACGTCCCCGGGCCCTACGCCGGTCTGCACGCCTCCTGGCGCCGGAGCTCGGGACGGCAGCCCTGACCGGCACCGTGACACCCCATCCGTCACAGCGCGGCGGGGATGGGCCCGCGACGGCCCGCTGACCTCTACGTTCCGCTCGTGCACGCCGCCCCCGAAGCACCCGCCCGCCGCCGTCCCCCGCTGGCGGTCCTCGCCGCCGTGCCCCTGGCGGTGCTCAGCGCGCTGGTCCTGGCCTTCTTCGGGCTCATCGCGCTCGCCTTCTCCGACGGCCAGTTCGACGACGGCGGCTGGCTGGTGGTCACCGTCCCGGCGGTGCTCGCCGTGCTGCTGCTCGCCGGCGCCCTGCTCCTGCTGCTCGGCCGGTCCTGGCTGGCGGTCTTCCTCCCCGCAGCGGCGCTGGCCGTGGCGCTGGTCTGGCTGATCCTGGCCGAGGACCTGGTCGAGGACAGCGGCGGCACCGCCGTCCTGGTCTGGACGCTGCCCACCGCGACCGCCCTGCTCGCCGCGCTGCCCCCGGTGCGCCGCTGGGTCACCGGCCGGAAGCTGGCCCGGCTCAGCCGCTGACCCCCGGCGGGCCCCCAGCGCACCCCCAGCCGGCGTCCCTACCCTCCCGGGCATGCCGACCCCGCCGCCCCGGAGGTCACCCCGGCGTGCCGCCCCGGCCACCCCGGTGCCCTCGGCCACCACCCGGTCCCGCACGCCCGGCCGGGGCTTCGGCACGGCCCCCGCCGCGCCCGTCCGGCCGGTCGCCGCGCCGTTCGCCGCCGTCTTCGGCCTGCTGGTCGCCGCCGAGGACGGCTACCTCGGCTGGCTGCTCTGGGACGCCGACCCCGGCTGGGGCTGGTACCTGCTGCTGCCCGCCGTCGGTGTCGTCCTCGCCCTGACCGGCGCGGCCCTGGTGCTGCGCGGCCGGGCGCTGGGCGGCCGGCTGAGCGGGTCCGCGGTGCTCGCGGTGGCGTGCCTGCTGCCGCTGCTCGGGCTGCTCGGGCTGGCGGCCCTCTTCGCGCTGCTCGGCGCGGGGGAGGAGGTCTGGTGGACGGTGCTGCTGCTCGTCGGCCCGGTCGGCGGCCTGGTGGTCGCCCTGCAGCGGCCGGTCCGGGGGTGGACGCGCCCGCAGCGGCCACGCCGGCTGGGCCGCGGGGCGGCCCGAGCCCGCTAGCGTCCCGGGCGTGAGCACCGACGCCGACGTCATCGTGGTGGGAGCGGGGCTGGCCGGACTGGTCGCCACCGCCGAGCTGGCCGACGCCGGGAAGCGGGTGGTGCTGCTGGACCAGGAGCCGGCCGGCTCGCTGGGCGGGCAGGCGCACTGGTCCTTCGGCGGGCTGTTCCTCGTCGACACCCCCGAGCAGCGCCGGCTGCGGGTGAAGGACTCCCTGGAGCTGGCCCGGCAGGACTGGCTCGGCACCGCCGGCTTCGACCGCGCGGAGGACCACTGGCCGCGCCAGTGGGCCGAGGCCTACCTGCAGTTCGCCGCGGGCGAGAAGCGCTCCTGGCTGCGCGCGCAGGGCATGCGGTTCTTCCCGGTCGTCGGCTGGGCCGAGCGCGGCGGCTACACCGCGACCGGCCACGGCAACTCGGTGCCGCGCTTCCACGTCACCTGGGGCACCGGTCCCGGCGTCGTCGCCCCCTTCGCGCGCCGGGTCGCCGAGGCCGCCGGCCGCGGGCTGGTCGAGTTCCGGTACCGGCACCGCGTCGACGGCCTGGTGCTCACCGACGGCGCGGTCACCGGCGTCCGGGGTGCGGTGCTCGAGCCCAGCGACGCCCCGCGCGGGACGGCGACCTCCCGGGTCGAGACCGGGGACTTCGAGCTGTCCGCGCAGGCCGTCGTGGTCACCTCCGGCGGCATCGGCGGCAACCACGACCTGGTGCGCCGCAACTGGCCGGCCCGGCTGGGCCCGGTGCCGCAGCGGCTGCTCTCCGGCGTGCCGGCCCACGTCGACGGCCGGATGCTGCAGATCACCGAGGACGCCGGCGGCCGGGTGGTCAACCCCGACCGGATGTGGCACTACACCGAGGGCATCGTCAACCACTCACCGATCTGGGCCCGGCACGGCATCCGGATCCTGCCCGGGCCCTCCTCGCTGTGGCTGGACGCCACCGGCACCCGGCTGCCGGTGCCGCTGTTCCCCGGGTTCGACACGCTCGGCACGCTGGCGCACATCGGCACCACCGGGTACGAGCACACCTGGTTCGTGCTCACCCAGAAGATCATCGAGAAGGAGTTCACCCTCTCCGGCTCCGAGCAGAACCCCGACCTGACGAACAAGGACCTGAAGCTGCTGCTCACCCGGGTGCGGCCGGGTGCGGCGGCGCCGGTCCAGGCGTTCATGGACGCCGGCGAGGACTTCGTCGTCGCCACCACCCTGCCCGAGCTGGTCGCCGGGATGAACCGGGTCACCGGGGACACCCCGCACCTGGACCTGGCCACCGTCGAGCGCGAGGTGGTCGCCCGGGACCGGGAGATGGCCAACACCTTCACGAAGGACCTGCAGGTGACCGCGATCCGGCAGGCGCGGACCTTCCTCGGCGACAAGCTGATCCGGGTCGCCCAACCGCACCGCATCCTCGACCCGGAGGCCGGGCCGCTGATCGCCGTCCGGCTCAACCTGCTCACCCGCAAGACGCTCGGCGGGCTGGAGACCGACCTGTCCGGCCGGGTGCTGCGGGCCGGTGGCGCGCCGTTCCCCGGCCTCTACGCCGCGGGCGAGGTCGCCGGCTTCGGAGGCGGCGGCATGCACGGCTACCGCTCGCTGGAGGGCACCTTCCTCGGCGGCTGCATCTTCTCCGGCCGGGTCGCCGGCCGGGCCGTGGCCGCCGCCCTGTGACCGGGCCCGACTGGGAGGCGACCAGCCCGTACCCGGGCCCGCCGCACCACGCCCCGCCGCCGCAGTACGCGCCGCCGCAGTACGCCCCGCCGCAGTACGCCCCGCCGCCGCAGCAGTGGGCGCCGCCGTCGTACGGACCACCGCAGCCGTGGGCGCCCCCGCCGTACGGGCAGCAGCCGCCGTACGCGCCCCCGCCGTACGGGCACCAGCCGCCGGCGTGGGCGTACCCGCCGGCGCCGCGCGGGCCGCAGCGTCCGGGGCCGGTGATCGCCGCAGCGGTGTTCGCCTTCGTCTCCGCCGTGCTGGTGCTGGTCGGCACGCTCTACGGCGCGGCGTTCGGTGCGCTGCTCACCCTCGCCCGCGGGCCGGACTCCGGCATGCCGGTCTGGTTCGCGCTCCTCCAGGTGGCGCTGGCCGGCCTGCTGGTCGTCGGCGGCATCCGGGTGCTGTCCGGCGACCGGCGCTGGCTGCTCGGGGCGGCCGGCGCCCAGCTGGCGCTGTGCCTGTGGTGGTACGTCGCCCTCGACGACGTCGCCACCTCGGTGTTCCAGGACAGCGTGCGGGTGCTCCCGCTGGTCTACGGCGTGCTGGCGCTGCTCGCCGGCGGCCTCACCTCCCTGCCCGACGCCCGGACGTGGACGGCGCGCCCCGCGGCCCCGGCGGGCCCGGGCGGCTGACCGGGGGAGACCAGCGGGTGGGACGATCGGGGCATGTCCGCCCCCGCCCCCGACACCCGGCTCGACCCCGCCGTCTCCGCGCTGCTGCGCCGCGACCCCGCCGGCCTGGTCGCCGCCGTCGTCCAGCAGCACGACACCGGCGAGGTGCTGATGGTCGCCTGGATGGACGACGAGGCGCTGCACCGCACGCTGACGACGGGCCGGGCCACCTACTGGTCGCGCAGCCGCGGCGAGTACTGGGTCAAGGGCGAGACGTCGGGCCACCGCCAGTGGGTCCGCGACGTCCGGCTGGACTGCGACGGCGACGCGCTGCTGCTGCTCGTCGACCAGGAGGGCCCGGCCTGCCACACCGGCGAGCGCAGCTGCTTCCACACCCCGCTCCCCGCCGTCCCCGGGGCGCCGGCGTGAGCCTCGACCTGGGCGCGACGACGCCCACCCGCGAGGAGTTCAGCGCCCTGTCGGCCGTGGTCGTGCCGGTCACCCGGCGGCTGCTCGCCGACAGCGAGACCGCGGTCGGCATCTACCGCAAGCTGGCCGGCAACCGGCCGGGCACGGTGCTGCTGGAGTCCGCCGAGCAGGGCAAGCAGTGGTCCCGGTTCAGCTTCGTCGGCGTCCGCAGCGCCGGCGTGCTCACCGAGCGGGACGGGACGACGGCCTGGCTCGGCGACGCGCTGCCCGGGCTGACCGACGACCTCCCCGCCGACCCGCTGGCCGCCGTCCGGACGCTGGCCCGCCGGCTGCGCTCACCGCGCACCCCCGGGCTCCCCCCGCTGACCGGCGGCCTGGTCGGGTACCTCGGCTACGACGTCGTCCGGCGGCTGGAGCGGTTGCCGGCGACGGCGACCGACGACCTGGGCATGCCCGAGCTCGCGCTGATGCTGGTCACCGACCTGGCCGTGCTCGACCACACCGACGGCACGGTGCTGCTGATCGCCAACGTGCTCGGCGGGGGAGCCGACGGCTACGACGACGCGGTCACCCGGCTGGACTCGATGGCCGCGGACCTGACCAAGGCGGTGCCGCCCGGGGTGGCCACGGTCCGCACCGCCGAGGCGCCCGCGGTGGCCAGCAACATGGCGGCCGGGGTGTTCGAGCAGGGGGTCGAGCGGGTGCGCGAGCACGTCCGCGCCGGCGACGTGTTCCAGACCGTGCTCAGCCAGCGGTTCGAGCTGGCCACCGGCGTCGAGGCGCTGGACCTCTACCGGGTGCTGCGGGCCACCAACCCCTCGCCGTACATGTACCTGCTGCGGTTCGCCGGCCGGGAGTCGCCCTTCGACGTCGTCGGCTCCTCACCCGAGGCGCTGGTCACCGTCACCGGCGACCGGGCGGTCGTGCACCCGCCGGCCGGCACCCGGCCGCGCGGTGCCACGCCCGAGGACGACGTCCGGCTCACCGAGGAGCTGCTCGCCGACCCCAAGGAGCGGGCCGAGCACGTGATGCTGGTCGACCTGGCCCGCAACGACCTGGGCCGGGTGAGCGTGCCGGGCACCGTCGAGGTCGCGGACTTCATGCGCATCGAGCGGTACAGCCACGTCATGCACCTGGTCTCCACCGTCGCCGGGCAGGTGCAGCCGGGCCGGGACGCCCTCGACGTCTTCGACGCCACCTTCCCGGCCGGCACGGTCTCCGGCGCCCCGAAGCCGCGGGCGATGGAGGTCATCGAGTCCCTCGAGCCGACCCGGCGGGCGCTGTACGCCGGCACCGTGGGCTACGTCGACGCCAGCGGCGACATGGACATGGCCATCGCGATCCGCACCGCCGTGCTGCACGAGGGCACCGCCTACGTGCAGGCCGGCGCCGGGGTGGTGGCCGACAGCGACCCGGTGGCGGAGGAGGCCGAGACCCGGCACAAGGCCCGGGCGGTGCTCTCCGCGATCGCGACGGCCGAGGGGCTGCGCGAGCTCGGTGGCTGAGGCGTCGTCGCGGCGGGAGCTGACCGTCGCCCTGCTCGGCTGCGCGCTGGCCGGGGGGCTCGCGCTGTCCTCGTCGTCCCAGCCGTGGGCCGACGTCACGATCACCCGGCGGGCGCCGCTGCCGCCCACGGCCGAGGTGCTCACCGGCGGACAGGCGGCCCCGCTGGTCAGCGCCTGCGGGCTGCTGCTGCTCGCGGCGGCGGTCGCGGTGATCGCCGTCCGGGGCGTCGGGCGGGTGGTGGTCGGCGTGCTCGTCACCCTGGCCGGCGGCGTGCTGGCCTGGTCCGGGCTGCGCGGCGCGACCGGCGGGCTGGACCTCGACGTCGCCGACGTCACCGACGCGGTCGGCCTGGGCCGTGCCGAGGTGACCGCCGACCCGGTCGCCGGCTGGCCGGTGCTCGCCCTGCTGGCCGGGGTGGTCGGGGTGCTCGCCGGGCTGCTGGTGGTGCTGCGCGGGCGGCGCTGGCCGGCGATGGGCCGCCGCTACGAGCGCACCGGGACGCCGGCGCAGCAGCGGCCGGCCGCGGCCGCCCGCGCCGGCCGCCCGGCCCGGCCGGAGACCGACGAGGACCGGCACCAGGCGGCCTGGAAGGCCCTGGACCGCGGCGACGACCCGACCGACGACCGGACAGTGTGAACCGCCGTCCCGGTCCACGGGCAGCCAACCCCCGGGCGGGGGGCGAGAGGTGCCTCACTACAGTGATCGCCACGGTCCGGGTGGTCGGGGCCGGTCCGGTGGTTCATCCTGAAGGGTCCGAGGAGGGGTCATGAGCGTCCTCGACGACATCGTCGCCGGCGTCCGTGAGGACGTCGGGGCACGGCAGGCCGCCACCCCGCTGACCGAGGTGCAGGCCGCGGCCCGCGACGCCCGGCCGGCGCTCGACGCCCTCGCCGCCCTGCGCGCCCCCGGCGTCGGGGTGATCGCCGAGGTCAAGCGGCGCAGCCCCAGCAAGGGCGACCTCGCCGCGATCGCCGACCCGGCCTCCCTCGCCGCCCAGTACGCCGCCGGCGGTGCCCGGGTGATCAGCGTGCTCACCGAGCGCCGCCGCTTCGGCGGTTCGCACGCCGACCTGGCCGCCGTCCGCGCCGCCGTCGACGTCCCGGTGCTGTGCAAGGACTTCGTGGTCAGCAGCTACCAGGTGCACGAGGCGCGGGCCCACGGCGCCGACGTCGTCCTGCTGATCGTCGCCGCGCTGGAGCAGAACGCGCTCACCGGCCTGCTCGAGCGGGTCGAGTCGCTCGGCATGACGGCGCTGGTCGAGGTGCACACCGAGGCCGAGGCCGACCGCGCGCTGTCCGCCGGGGCCGTCGTCATCGGGGTCAACGCCCGCGACCTCACCACCCTCTCGGTCGACCGCAGCACCTTCGAGCGGATCGCCCCCGGCCTGCCCAGCGACGTGGTCAAGGTCGCCGAGTCCGGCGTCCGCGGCCCGCACGACCTGATCAGCTACGCCGGGGCCGGCGCCGACGCCGTGCTCGTCGGCGAGGGCCTGGTCACCGCCGGGGACCCCCGCCAGGCGGTGGCCGACCTGGTCACGGCCGGCTCGCACCCGGCCACCCCCCGCACCACCCGCTGATCAGGCCTCGTCCCGAGGCTCACCCCGAGCTCGCGAGGGATGAGGAGGACGAGGTCCTTCGTCTGCAGGGGCAGGGAGGTCCCTACTCTGGGGGCATGACCCTCTCCGCGCACGCTCCGGCCCCTGACGTCGGCTCCGGCCATGCAGACGCCACGGCGCCGTCCGAGTGGCCGGACGCGACCGGTCACTTCGGTCCCTACGGGGGCCGGTTCGTCCCCGAGGCGCTGATCGCCGCCCTGGACGAGCTCACCGCCGCCTACGAGGCGATGCGGGTCGACCCCGCGTTCATCGAGGAGTTCGCCCGGCTGCAGCGCGACTACACCGGCCGGCCGAGCCCGGTCACCGAGGTGCCGAAGTTCGCCGAGCACTGCGGCGGCGCCCGGGTGCTGCTCAAGCGCGAGGACCTCAACCACACCGGCTCGCACAAGATCAACAACGTGCTGGGGCAGGCGCTGCTGACCAAGCGGATCGGCAAGAGCCGGGTGATCGCCGAGACCGGCGCCGGCCAGCACGGGGTGGCCACCGCGACCGCGGCCGCGCTGATGGGGCTGTCCTGCACCGTCTACATGGGCGAGGAGGACACCCGGCGGCAGGCGCTGAACGTCGCGCGGATGCGGCTGCTGGGCGCCGAGGTCATCCCGGTCACCACCGGCTCGCGCACCCTCAAGGACGCCATCAACGAGGCGTTCCGCGACTGGGTGACCAACGTGGAGACCACCAACTACGTCTTCGGCACCGTCGCCGGCCCGCACCCGTTCCCGACCATGGTCCGCGACTTCCAGCGGGTCATCGGCGACGAGGCGCGCCAGCAGGTGCTCGACCGGGAGGGCACGCTGCCCGACGTCGTGCTGGCCTGCGTGGGCGGCGGCTCCAACGCCATCGGCATCTTCACCGCGTTCGTGCCCGACACCGGCGTCCGGCTGGTCGGCCTGGAGGCCGGCGGCGACGGGGTGGAGACCGGCCGGCACGCGGCGACCATCACCGGCGGCGACCCGGGGGTGCTGCACGGGGCGCGGTCCTACCTGCTGCAGGACGACAACGGCCAGACGATCGAGTCGCACTCCATCTCCGCCGGGCTCGACTACCCCGGCGTCGGCCCGGAGCACGCCTTCCTGCACGACATCGGCCGGGCCGAGTACCGGCCGGTCACCGACGCCGAGGCGATGGAGGCCTTCGCGCTGCTGTGCCGCACCGAGGGCATCATCCCGGCGATCGAGTCGGCGCACGCGCTGGCCGGCGCCATGACGGTGGGCCGGGAGCTAGGCCCGGACGCGCTGCTGCTGGTCAACCTCTCCGGCCGCGGCGACAAGGACGTCGAGACGGCCAGCGCCTGGTTCGGTCTCGGCGAGGAGACCGCGCCGACCGACGACGACGAGCGCGCGGTCGAGGCCGGCCGCGGCGCCGAGCCGGGCCCGGGCCTGGACGACGACCAGCGGGCGACCGAGGGCGCCGTGACCAACGACCGGGCCGTGGCCGGCCAGGACGCGGGGGAGCAGGCATGAGCCTGCTGCAGACCCGGATCGCCGCCGCCCGCGCCGAGGGCCGCGCGGCGCTGGTCGCCTACCTGCCGGTCGGCTACCCCGACGTCGACACCTCGATCGCGGCCATGGTCGCCGCGGTCGAGGGCGGCGCCGACGTCGTCGAGGTCGGCGTCCCCTACTCCGACCCGGGGATGGACGGACCGGTGATCCAGGAGGCCGTCGACGTCGCCGTCCGGGCCGGGGTCGGCCTGCGCGACGTGTTCCGGGCGGTCGAGGCGGTCGCGGCCGCCGGCGCCGTCCCGGTGGTGATGAGCTACTGGAACCCGATCGAGCGCTACGGGGTCGACCGGTTCGCCGACGACCTGGCCGCCGCCGGGGGAGCCGGGGCGATCACCCCCGACCTCATCCCGGACGAGGCCGGCGCCTGGTTGGCCGCCTCCGAGCGCACCGGGCTGGACCGGGTGTTCCTGGTCGCGCCGAGCTCGACCGACGCCCGGCTGGCCGCCACCGCGCGGGCCTCCCGCGGCTTCGTCTACGCCGCCTCCACCATGGGCGTCACCGGCACCCGGGCCACGGTGGGCGACGCCGCCGAGCGCCTGGTCGCCCGCACCCGCCAGGTGACCGGCACCGCGGTCTGCGTCGGCCTCGGCGTCTCCGACGGCGACCAGGCCGCGGAGGTCGCCGGCTTCGCCGACGGCGTGATCGTCGGCTCGGCCTACGTCCGCACGCTGCTGGAGGGGCGCGGCCCCGACGGCGTGCGTGTCCTGTCCCAGGAGCTCGCCGGCGGCGTCCGGCGTGCGAAGGTGCCCACATGACCGTGCTCGCCGCGATCCCGAGCCCGACCCAGGGGGTCTGGGAGCTCGGGCCCTTCCCGCTGCGCGGCTACGCGCTGTGCATCATCGCCGGCATCATCGTGGCCTGCTGGCTCGGTGAACGCCGCTGGGTCGCCCGTGGCGGCGCCCCCGGCGACGTCCTCGACGTGTCGGTGTGGGCGGTGCCCTTCGGCATCGTCGGCGGCCGGATCTACCACGTGCTCACCACCCCGGAGCCCTACTTCGGCGAGAACGGCGACCCGCTGCGCGCCTTCGCCATCTGGGAGGGCGGCCTGGGCATCTGGGGCGCCATCGCCCTCGGCGGCGTCGGCGCCTGGATCGGCTGCCGCCGCCGCGGCATCCCGCTGCCGGCCTGGGCCGACGCGCTGGCCCCGGGCATCGTGCTGGCGCAGGCGATCGGCCGGCTGGGCAACTGGTTCAACAACGAGCTCTACGGCCGCGCCACCGACCTGCCCTGGGGCCTGACCATCCACCGCTGGGACTCCTCGGCCGGCCGGGCGCTCACCGACGCCAACGGTCAGGCCGAGGTGCTGGGCACCTTCCACCCGACGTTCCTCTACGAGCTGCTGTGGAACGTCGGCGTCGCGCTGCTGGTCATCTGGGCCGACCGCCGCTTCCGGCTCTCCCACGGCCGGGCGTTCGCCCTCTACGTGGCCGCCTACTGCGCCGGCCGGGTGTGGATCGAGGCGCTGCGCATCGACACCGCAGAGCAGTTCTTCGGCATCCGGCTCAACGTCTTCACCTCGGTCGTCGTCGGCCTGCTGGCCATCGTCTACCTGTTCCTGCAGCGCGGCCGGCCCCGCGAGGTCATCACCCGCGGCCAGGAGAAGGAGGCCGCCACCCGCACGTCGGTCCCGGCGGCCGACACCGGGGCGGGCACCGACGCGGCCGCCGACGCAGGAACTGGCACTGGGACCAGCACGGGGGCCGGCGAGGGGGCCGGCGCCTCCCGGCCGGCCGCCGACCCGGTGGAGGCCCGCGCCGACGGGCCGGCCGACCGCCGCCCGGCCGGCCGGGACGACGAGGGCGGGCGCCCGGCGACCGGCTGATCGTGGGGCCCGCGGCCCGCCTCCGGCACCGTCCTCCCGTCGTCCGGACGAGACATGCGTGACACCAGCTGGACATGTCGCACAGGTGACGGTGCTGTGTACGCTCATCGTCGGCCGACCAGTGATCCTGGGCAGGCCGGCGACGTCGGAACCGGGCCAGCGCTGCCCCGAGCACGACCACCCCGCGCGGCCACCCGCCCCCGCGGGTGCGCGGTCCTCGGGCCGGCTCGGACGCACCGCGTCCCGCCGGCCGCTGCAGCCCCACCCGTCGGGCCCCCGGTCCGCCGACCGGCCCCACCGACCACCGCACCACCCTCCAGCACTGACCACCCGGCGGGGTCCCCGTGGCCCCCCGCACCAGCGCCTCCCCTCCCGGCTCCGCTCGCGGGGCCACCGGTGGAGGGTCGCCGCGGCCAGCCGACGACGGGAGTGACATGTCCGACCTCGCCGCCCCCTCCCCGTCCCAGCACGACGGGGTCCAGCCGTTCTCGACCGCCCCGGGCACCGCGGTGCCGTTCTCGGCCCTCCCGGCCGCCGCCGGCCTCTACGACCCGGCCCGCGAGCACGACGCCTGCGGTGTCGCGTTCGTCGCCGACGCCCGCGGACGGCGCTCCCGCTCGATCGTGTCCGCCGGGCTCACCGCCCTGCACAACCTCGACCACCGCGGCGCGGCCGGGTCCGAGCCGAACTCCGGTGACGGCGCCGGCATCCTCACCCAGGTCCCCGACGCGCTCTTCCGCGACAGCGTCGACTTCGACCTGCCGCCGGCCGGCGAGTACGCCGTCGGCATCGCCTTCCTGCCCGCCGACGAGTCCGAGCGGGCGTCGGTCGTCGACGCGGTCGCCGGTCTCGCCGCGGAGGAGGGGCTGACCGTGCTGGGCTGGCGCGAGCTGCCCGTCGACCCCGACGGCGCCGACCTCGGGCCCACCGCCCGCCGGGTGATGCCGCACTTCGCCCAGCTGTTCGTCGCCGAGACCACCGGCGCCCGGGCCGACGCCGCCGCCTTCGGCGGCACCGTCGCGCCGCACGGGGTCACCCGGCTGGAGCGGCGCTGCTTCGTGCTGCGCAAGCGCGTCGAGCGGTCGGCCCGGGACTCCGGGACCAGCTGCTACATCACCTCGCTGTCCTCCCGCACGATCACCTACAAGGGCATGCTGACCACCGACCAGCTGCCGGCGTTCTTCCCCGACCTGCGCGACGAGCGCTACGAGTCGGCCATCGCCCTGGTCCACAGCCGCTTCTCCACGAACACCTTCCCGAGCTGGCCGCTGGCCCACCCGTTCCGCTTCATCGCGCACAACGGCGAGATCAACACGATCAAGGGCAACCGCAACCGGATGCGCGCCCGCGAGGCCAAGCTGGAGACCGAGCTGTTCGACGGCCCGGCCGGCCCGGCCAGCGAGCTCGGCCTGGAGCGGATCTTCCCGGTCACCGCCAGCGACTTCAGCGACTCGGCCACCTTCGACGAGGTGCTCGAGCTGCTGCACCTGTCCGGCCGCTCGCTGCCGCACGCGGTGCTGATGATGATCCCGGAGGCGTGGGAGAACCACGACGAGATGGACCCGGCCCGCCGGGCCTTCTACCGGTACCACTCCTCGATCATCGAGGCCTGGGACGGCCCGGCCTGCGTGGCGTTCACCGACGGCTCGCTGATCGGCGCCGTGCTCGACCGCAACGGCCTGCGGCCCGGCCGCTGGTGGCGCACCAAGGACGACCTGGTCGTGCTGGCCAGCGAGGCCGGCGTGCTCGACATCCCGCCGGGCGACGTCGTCGCCAAGGGCCGGCTGCAGCCGGGCCGGATGTTCCTCGTCGACACCACCGCCGGCCGGATCGTGGCCGACGAGGAGGTCAAGGGGGCGCTGGCCGCCGCGCAGCCCTACGACGACTGGCTGCACGCCGGCCTGGTGCACCTGCCCGCGCTGCCCGAGCGGCGCCGGTCGCGGCCCAGCCACGAGTCCGTCGTCCGCCGGCAGCAGCTCTTCGGCTACACCGAGGAGGAGCTGCGGATCCTGGTGCAGCCGATGGCGGCCAGCGGTGCCGAGCCGATCGGCTCGATGGGCACCGACACCCCGATCGCCTCGCTGTCGGACCGCTCGCGCCAGCTGTTCGACTACTTCACCCAGCTCTTCGCCCAGGTGACCAACCCGCCGCTGGACGCCATCCGCGAGGAGCTGGTGACCAGCCTGGGCCGCACCTTCGGGCCGGAGCAGAACCTGCTCAAGGCCACCCCGGCCTCGTGCCGGCAGGTGTTCCTGCCCTACCCGGTCATCGACAACGACGAGCTGGCCAAGATCCTGCACATCGACGACGACGGCGACCTGCCCGGCTTCGCCGCCGTCCGGATCACCGGCCACTTCGACGTCACCGGCGGCGGCACCGCGCTCGCCCAGGCGATCACCGAGCTGCGCACCAAGGTCAGCAAGGCGATCGCCGCCGGCGCCCGGGTCATCGTGCTGTCCGACCGCGACTGCGACGAGAAGCGCGCGCCGATCCCGTCGCTGCTGATGACCGCCGCCGTCCACCACCACCTGGTGCGCGAGCGCACCCGGATGGAGGTCGGCCTGGTCGTGGAGACCGGCGACTGCCGCGAGGTGCACCACGTCGCGCTGCTGCTGGGCTACGGCGCCGCCGCGGTCAACCCGTACCTGGCCTTCGAGAGCGTCGAGGACCTGATCCGCACCGGCACCCTCACCGGCGTCCAGCCCGCGCAGGCCGTCCGCAACGTGGTCAAGGCCATGGGCAAGGGCGTGCTCAAGGTGATGAGCAAGATGGGCATCAGCACCGTCGGCTCGTACACGATGGCGCAGATCTTCGAGACCGTCGGGCTGAGCAAGGCCGTCGTCGACGAGTACTTCACCGGGACGTCGGCCACGCTGGACGGCGTCGGGCTGGACGTGCTGGCCGAGGAGGTGGCCATGCGCCACCGCCGGGCCTACCCCAGCAACCCGACGGAGACCGCGCACCGCCGGCTGGAGACCGGCGGGGAGTACCAGTGGCGCCGCGAGGGCGAGGTGCACCTGTTCAACCCCGAGACGGTGTTCCTGCTCCAGCACGCCACCCGGTCCCGGCAGTACGACGTCTTCCAGCGCTACACCGACACCGTCGACGGGCTGTCCGCCCAGGCGGCGACGCTGCGCGGCCTGTTCGAGCTCAAGGTCGGCGACCGGCCCGCCGTCCCGGTCGAGGAGGTCGAGCCGATCAGCGAGATCGTCAAGCGCTTCCAGACCGGCGCGATGAGCTACGGCTCGATCTCCGCCGAGGCGCACGAGACGCTGGCGATCGCGATGAACCGGCTCGGTGGCCGCTCCAACACCGGCGAGGGCGGCGAGGACCCCGACCGGTTCACCGCCGACCCCAACGGCGACCTGCGCCGCTCGTCGATCAAGCAGGTGGCCAGCGGCCGCTTCGGGGTGACCAGCGAGTACCTGGTCAACGCCGACGACATCCAGATCAAGATGGCCCAGGGCGCCAAGCCCGGCGAGGGCGGTCAGCTGCCGGGCAGCAAGGTCTACCCGTGGGTGGCCCGCACCCGGCACTCCACGCCCGGCGTCGGCCTGATCAGCCCGCCCCCGCACCACGACATCTACTCGATCGAGGACCTCAAGCAGCTCATCCACGACCTCAAGAACGCGAACAACGAGGCGCGGGTGCACGTCAAGCTGGTCTCCGAGTCCGGCATCGGCACCGTCGCGGCCGGGGTGGCCAAGGCCAAGGCCGACGTCGTCCTGGTGTCCGGGTTCGACGGCGGCACCGGTGCGGCGCCGCTGACCTCCCTCAAGCACGCCGGGACGACGTGGGAGATCGGGCTGGCGGAGACCCAGCAGACGCTGCTGGCCAACGGGCTGCGCGACCGGATCGTCGTCCAGGTCGACGGGCAGATGAAGACCGGCCGGGACGTCATCGTCGCGGCGCTGCTGGGTGCGGAGGAGTTCGGCTTCGCCACCGCCCCGCTGGTGGTCGAGGGCTGCGTGATGATGCGCGTCTGCCACCTGGACACCTGCCCGGTGGGCGTGGCCACCCAGAACCCGGAGCTGCGCAAGCGGTTCACCGGCAAGCCCGAGTTCGTGGTCACCTACTTCGAGTTCATCGCCCAGCAGGTGCGCGAGCACCTGGCCCAGCTCGGCTTCCGCTCGATCGACGAGGCCGTCGGCCACGCCGAGCTGCTCGACGTCGCGCCGGCCCTCTCGCACTGGAAGGCCGCCGGCCTGGACCTCTCCCCGGTCCTCGCGGTGCCCGACCTGCCCGAGGGCACCCCACGGCGCCGGGTCCGCAGCCAGGACCACGGGCTGGACGTCGCCCTGGACCAGACGCTGATCCAGCTCTGCGAGGGTGCGCTGCTCGACGCACGCCCGGTGCACCTGGAGCTGCCGGTGCGCAACGTCAACCGCACCGTCGGCACGATGCTGGGCTCGATGGTCACCCGCCGCTTCGGCGGCGAGGGGCTGCCCGACGGCACCATCGCCCTGACCTTCACCGGGTCGGCCGGGCAGTCCTTCGGGGCCTTCCTGCCGCGCGGCATCACCATGACCCTGGTCGGGGACGCCAACGACTACGTCGGCAAGGGCCTGTCCGGCGGCCGGATCGTCGTCCGGCCCGCGCCGGAGGCGACCTTCGCCGCCGAGGACAACGTCATCGCCGGCAACGTCATCGGCTACGGCGCGACCAGCGGCGAGCTGTTCCTCCGCGGCCGGGTGGGCGAGCGGTTCTGCGTCCGCAACTCCGGTGCGCTGGCCGTCGTCGAGGGCGTCGGTGACCACGCGCTGGAGTACATGACCGGCGGCACCGCGGTCATCCTGGGCGCGACCGGGCGGAACATCGCCGCGGGCATGTCCGGCGGCATCGGCTACGTGCTGGACCTGGCCACCCACCGGGTCAACGGCGAGATGGTGGACGTCGAGCCGCTGGACGGGCAGGGCGCGCAGTGGCTGCGCGACGTGCTCGAGCGCTACCGCGAGGCGACCGGCTCGGCCGTCGCGACCAGCCTGCTGGCCGACTGGGGCCGCTGGTCGGAACGCTTCAGCGTGATCATGCCGCGGGACTACCGGCGGGCGATGGAGGCCCGGCGGGCCGCCGAGGCCGCCGGGTACGACGTGGACGTCGCAGTGATGGAGGCCGCACGTGGTTGACAGCACCGGGTTCCTGAAGTTCGACCGGCAGATGCCCCCGCGGCGCCCGGTCGAGCTGCGGCTGCTGGACTGGAAGGAGGTGTACCTGACCCGCGACACGGGTGAGGACGCCGTCTTCCCGGTGCAGGCCGTCCGTGAGCAGGCGGCGCGCTGCATGGACTGCGGCATCCCGTTCTGCCACCACGGCTGCCCGCTGGGCAACCTGATCCCGGAGTGGAACGACCTCGCCCGCCGGGACGACTGGCAGGAGGCGATCGAGCGGCTGCACGCGACGAACAACTTCCCCGAGTTCACCGGGAAGCTCTGCCCGGCGCCGTGCGAGTCCGCCTGCGTGCTGAACCTGGAGAACGCGCCGGTCACGATCAAGCAGATCGAGTGGGAGATCATCGACCAGGCGTTCCTCAACGGCTGGGTCACCCCGCAGCCGCCGGCGGAGCTGTCGGGCCGGAAGGTCGCCGTCGTCGGCTCCGGGCCGGCGGGACTGGCTGCCGCGCAGCAGCTGACCCGCGCCGGCCACGAGGTCACCGTCTACGAGCGGGACGACCGGGTCGGCGGGCTGCTCCGCTACGGCATCCCCGAGTTCAAGATGGAGAAGCGCCACCTGGACCGCCGGCTGGACCAGATGCGCGCCGAGGGCACCCGGTTCGTCACCGACGCCGACGTCGGCGGCACCGGCGAGGGCGCGGTCACCACCGAGGCGCTGCGGGCCGGGTACGACGCCGTGGTGCTGGCCATCGGCACCCCGGTCGCCCGCGACCTGCCGCTGCCCGGCCGGGAGCTGGACGGCGTGCACTTCGCCATGGAGTACCTGCCCTTCGGCAACCGCGAGGCGCTCGGCGAGCTCGACGCCCCGCCGATCAGCGCCGAGGGCAAGCACGTGGTGATCATCGGCGGTGGCGACACCGGCGCGGACTGCCTGGGCACCGCCCACCGGCAGGGTGCGGCCAGCGTCGCGCAGCTGGACTACAAGCCCTCCCCGCCCGGCTCGCGGCCGCAGGACAACCCGTGGCCGACCTACGAGATGGTGCTGCGGGTCTCGCCGGCCCACGAGGAGGGCGGCGAGCGGCTGTTCGCGGTCAACACCGAGGCCTTCCTCGGCGACGACCAGGGCCGCGTCCGCGCCATCGAGGTCGTGGAGATCGAGATCGTGGACGGCGAGCGCCGGCCGCGGCCGGGCAGCACCCGCGAGCTCCCCGCCGACCTGGTGCTGCTCGCGCTGGGCTACACCGGGCCGCAGACCACCGGGCTGGTCGAGGAGCTCGGCTGCGGCGTCGACGAGCGAGGCCGGGTCACCCGCGACACCGAGTACATGTCCAGCGTCCCGGGGGTGTTCGTGGCCGGTGACATGGGCCGGGGGCAGTCGCTGATCGTGTGGGCGATCGCCGAGGGCCGGGCGGCCGCGGGCGCGGTCGACGACTGGCTCACCGGCAACTCGATGCTGCCCCGCCCGGTGACCCCGGACGCCGTCCCGCTGCGCTGACCGCGGACCTCCCCGGACGGCCAGAACCGCTGGTCGCACGGGGGATGAGACGTCCCTGACGACTGCTGCTCCCTCGGGGGACACGGTGGACCCCGTCCGCCGTGCCGCCCCGGGGAGCGGCTACTTTTGGGCCATGTCTCGTCGCGCGAAGATCGTCTGCACCCTGGGCCCGGCCACGTCGTCCCTGGAGCAGATCACCGCACTCGTCGAGGCCGGCATGGACGTCGCCCGCCTCAACTTCAGCCACGGCAAGCACGCCGACCACGAGACCGCCTACCGGCACGTCCGCGCCGCCTCCGACCAGGTCGGCCACGCGGTCGCCGTCCTGGCCGACCTGCAGGGCCCCAAGATCCGGCTCGGCACCTTCGCCGACGGCCCGGTGGAGTGGGAGACCGGCAGCCGGGTGTGCATCACCGTCGAGGACGTGCCCGGCACCGCCGACCGCGTCTCGACGACCTACAAGGACCTCGCCAACGACGCCCGCGTCGGCGACCGGCTGCTGGTGGACGACGGCAAGATCGCGCTGACCGTCGTCGACGTGCAGGGCCCGGACGTCTTCTGCCTGGTGCTGGAGGGCGGGCCGGTCTCCAACAACAAGGGCCTGTCGCTGCCCGGTGTCGCCGTCAGCGTGCCGGCCATGTCGGAGAAGGACGCCGAGGACCTGCGCTTCGCGCTGTCCCTGGGCGTGGACTTCGTCGCGCTGTCCTTCGTCCGCTCGGCGAAGGACGTGGAGCTGGTGCGCGAGATCATGCACCAGGAGGACGTCGAGTGCCCGGTCATCGCCAAGCTGGAGAAGCCCGAGGCGGTCGAGAACCTCGAGGCCATCGTCGACGCCTTCGACGGGATCATGGTCGCCCGCGGCGACCTGGGCGTGGAGCTGCCGCTGGAGCAGGTGCCGCTGGTGCAGAAGCGCGCCGTGCAGGCCGCCCGTGAGCGCAACAAGCCGGTCATCGTGGCCACCCAGATGCTGGAGTCGATGATCGAGAACTCCCGGCCCACCCGGGCCGAGGCCTCCGACGTCGCGAACGCCGTGCTCGACGGCGCCGACGCCGTGATGCTGTCGGGGGAGACCTCGGTCGGCCGGCACCCGATCGGCGTGGTGCGCACGATGGAGCGGATCATCGCCGCGGTCGAGGCCGGCGAGATCCTCACCCCGACGCTCAAGCGCGCGCCGGCCAGCCGCCCCGCCGCGATCGTCCGGGCCGCCAAGGACATCGGCGAGGCCCTCGACGTCGCCGCGCTGGCCGCCTTCACCGCCACCGGCAGCAACGCGCGCCGGCTGGCCTCGCTGCACACCCGGCTGCCGATCCTGGCCTTCACCAACGACCCGCGGGTGCGCAGCCGGCTGGCGCTGTCGTGGGGCGTGGAGACCTTCATCGTCCCGACGGTCTCGCACACCGACGACATGGTCGCCCAGGTCGACTTCTCCCTGCTGTCCATCGGCCGGCTCAAGGAGGGTGACAAGGTGGTCGTGGTGGCCGGGTCGCCGCCGAACACCGCCGGCTCGACGAACCTGGTCCGGGTGCACGAGGTGGGGACCGAGGCGTGAGCTCGTCGGCGGGGGTGACGTCGGGTCCGGCCGCGGACCTGATGGAGGTGCTGGCCCTGGAGGAGCGCGGGCCGGACCTCTACGTCGGCCTCACCCCGGCGACGACCCTGCAGCGGATCTTCGGCGGGCAGGTGGCCGCGCAGGCGCTCACCGCCGCGCAGGCCACCGTCTCCGCCGACCGCGCGGTGCACTCGCTGCACTCGTACTTCCTCCGGCCGGGCGACCCGCACGAGGAGATCCGCTACGAGGTGGACCGGATCCGGGAGGGCCGGACGTTCAGCACCCGCCGGGTTGTGGCGCGGCAGACCCGCAAGGGCGCCGACGTGGCGATCTTCGCGCTGACCGCCGACTTCACCGCGGGGGAGCGGGCGGTGGTGGAGCACTCGCTGCCGATGCCCGAGGTCCCCGGACCCGAGTCGCTGCCCGGGCTGGCCGAGGTCATCGCCGCGCACCCCGGCCGGGACGACGCGTCGAACGCCATCTCCCGGGCCGTCGAGCAGCGCTACCTGTCCGACCCGTACGACCCCGAGCCCCGGCTGCCCCCGGACACCGCCTTCCGGGTGTGGTTCCGAGTGACCGGACGGCTGCCCGACGACGAGGCGGTGCACGCCGCGGCGCTGACCTTCGTCAGCGACCTGACGCTGCTGTCGGCCGGGCTGGCCCGGGTCGGCGGCGGCTGGGGCGGGTCGACGGTGGGCGCCAGCCTGGACCACGCGCTGTGGTTCCACCGGCCGATGCGCGCCGACGAGTGGTTCCTCTACGAGACCGACAGCCCGGCGGCGGCCAGCGGCCGCGCGCTGTGCTTCGGGCAGGTCTGGTCCGCCGACGGCACGCACGTGGCCTCGGTCGCCCAGGAGGGGCTCATCCGCTCGCTCGGCTGAGCCCCCCCTGCGGTCAGTCGCCGCTGGGGCGCGGCTCGAGGTCGGCCTGGGCGGCGGCCTGGGTGGCTGTCTCGTCCTGCGCCGCGGGCGTCTCGGTGGCCGGCACCGGGGTGTCGGTGGCCTCGGGCGTATCGGGCGTCTCGGGCATCTGGGTGCTCGCTGCGGCCTCCTCGGCCGCCAGTGCGGCGGCCCGGTTCGCCTGGTACTGCGCCTCGGCCTCGTCCTTCTCCCGGCGCAGGGCCTCGCGCCGCTCGCGGGCCTGCTCCTCGAAGTCGGCGGCCAGCCAGTCGTGCGCCTCGCCCAGCAGGGTCCACAGCCGCTCCACGTGCTCGCGGGTGGTGGCCGGGGCGCCGATGGCCACCCGGAGCACCGCGGCCCCGCCGACCGTGGTGTGGGTCAGGAAGACCTCGCCGCCGTCGTTCAGCCGGTCCAGCAGCGTCATCGTGGCGACGTCGGCGTCCACGTCGGCCGCCCAGCGCGGCTGCAGGCAGACCAGCGACAGCGGGTGCGGGGCGGCGACGTCGAACCGCGCGTCGGCGTCGGCCCAGCCGGCCAGCTCCTGGGCCAGGGCGACGTGGCTGCGGACGTGCTCCCGCAGGCCCTCGGCGCCGTACCAACGGACGACGAACCACAGCTTGAGCGCGCGGAACCGGCGGCCGAGCTCGATCTGCCAGTCGCGGTAGTCGACGACGGCGCCGGCGTCGGTCTGGGCGTTGCGCAGGTACTCCGGCAGGATCGCCAGCGCGCCGGTCAACGCCGCCCGGTCCGCCACCCAGAACAGCGTCGCGTCGAAGCCGGTGAGCAGCCACTTGTGCGCGTCGGTGGTGTAGCTGTCGGCCCACTCGACCCCGGCCTGCAGCGCGCGCAGCTCCGGTGCGACGGCGCTGACCCCGGCGTAGGCGGCGTCGACGTGCAGCCAGACGCCGTGCTCCCGGCAGATCGGGCCCAGCTCGGCCAGCGGGTCGACGGCGGTGGTGGAGGTGGTGCCGACGGTCGCGCACACCAGGACCGGCGTGAACCCGCGGGCGACGTCCCGCTCGAGCCGCTGGGCGAGCGCGCGGGGGCTCATCGCCAGGTCGCCGTCGACCTCCACGACCCGGACGGCGTCGGTGCCCAGCCCGGCGATGCGGGCGGCCTTCTCCATCGAGCTGTGGGTCTCCGCGGAGACGTAGACGGTGTGGTCCTCGGGCCGGACGCCGTGCCGGACGGTGGCGGCCTTGCTGGCCCGATGCAGGGCGGCCAGCAGGGCGACGAGGTTGGCGCCGGAGCTGGAGTCCTGGACGACGCCGCCGCCGGTGCCGGTGGACCGGAAGGACGCCGGCAGGTCCATCAGGTCGGCGAACCAGTCCAGGACGTGCTGCTCGAGCTCGGTGGCCGCCGGGCTGGTCACCCAGGACATGCCCTGGACGCCGAGGCCGGCCGAGACCAGGTCGCCGAGCACGGAGGGGCCGGAGGTGTTGGCCGGGAAGTAGCCGAAGAAGCCGGGGTGCTGCCAGTGGGTGACGCCGGGCAGGACCACGCGGTCGAGGTCGGCCAGGACGGCGGAGAACGGCTCGCCCTGCTCGGGGGCGCTGGGCGGCAGAGCGGCGCGCACGTCGCCGGGGGAGACCTGCGACCGCACCGGGAACGACCCGATCCGCGTCCAGTAGTCGGCGATCCAGTCGACGACCTCGTGGCCGTGCTGGCGGAACTGCTCAGGGGTCATGTGGCCGGTCACGGCCCAAACCTAGGCGCTGAGCCACGCCCCCACGCCCGGGGGCCACGAGTCCGCGAGGCGCTGACCCGTGCCCCCACGCTCGGGGGCCACACGTCCGCGAGGCGACCCCTCGAGTTCGTGAGGAGTGGGGCCCGGAGGGTCCCGCGACCGATCGACGAAGCGGCTCAGCGGAGCCGGGGTACGGCTCCTGGCCGCGTTGCGGTCCGCCAGGACCGCCATCTGCAGAGTGCCCCCGGTGCGACTCGAACGCACACTGCGCGGGTTTTGAATCCGCTCCCTCTGCCGATTGGGGTACGGGGGCCAGCTCGACCAGGCGGCAGCAGCGTATCGGGCGCTCGGGGGCTGGTCGTGGCCGATAGGATCACCTGGTGAGCAACGCACCGACCCGGGTCCTCATCGCCGAGGACGAGGCACTCATCCGCCTCGACCTCAAGGAGATGCTGGAGGAGGAGGGTTACGTCGTCGTCGCCGAGGTCGGCGACGGCCAGGCGGCCGTCGACCAGGCCAGGGAACTCCGGCCCGACCTCGTCGTCCTCGACGTCCAGATGCCCGTCCTCGACGGACTCGCCGCCGCCGAGCAGATCGCGGCCGCCCGGATCGCGCCGGTGATCGTGCTGACGGCGTTCAGCCAGCGCGAGCTGGTCGAGCGCGCCCGCGACGCCGGCGCCATGGCCTACCTGGTCAAGCCGTTCTCCAAGAACGACCTGGTGCCGGCGATCGAGGTCGCCGTCGCCCGGTTCCAGGAGATGCACGCGCTGGACGCCGAGGTGACCGACCTCAAGGAGCGGCTGCAGGCGCGCAAGGTCGTGGAGCAGGCCAAGGGCCGGCTGATGGCCGAGCGCGGCATGACGGAGGCCGAGGCGTTCCGCTGGATCCAGCGGACGGCGATGAACGAGCGCACGTCGATGAAGGCGCTCGCCGAGGCGATCCTCGCCACCGAGGCCGCCGGCGAGGCCGCGGCCACCCCGGGGCCCACCGCTCCCTGAGACCCACCGCTCCTCGAGACCCGCTCCCTGAGACCCACCACACAGTCCCCCCGGCGCGTCGCGCGGCTGATCCCGGCCGTGTGACGCGCCGGTCCTGTCTGTGGCGGAGGGATGACACGCAGGTCACGACCTCATCACGGTGCACCCGCGGGCGGCTCCGGGCGCTGTGACGGCGGTTAGGTTCTGCGCACTGATCGGCTCCCCGACAGGCGATGCTGCCTGCGAGTGCCGGTGGACATGTATTCAGATCTCTGGGAGTTCCTTGATGCGCACAGGCACCTTCGCCCGCGCGACCGCGCTCTCCGGTGCTGCCCTGCTCGCCCTGACCGCCTGTGGCGGCAGTGACGACAGCGGCGACAGCGGTGGTGGCGGCGACAGCGGCGCGAGCAGCGAGAAGCAGGTCAACGTCTACGGCACTGACGGCAACATGGGCAACGCCCTCGGCGAGGACTTCGACGAGGAGGGTGCCCTGGCCGGCATGAAGGGCACCACGCCGCTGACCGAGCTCTCCGGGGACTTCACCGACCGGCTGCTCGAGGTCGACCCCGACCTGCAGGACTACAACTACAGCGCCGAGTCCTACGACGCCACGATGCTCGTCGCGCTGGCCGCGCAGTCCGCCGGCAGCACCCAGGCGACCGCCTTCGGTCCCTACGTCAACGCCCTCACCGTCAGCGGTGAGAAGTGCTCCGACTTCGCCGCGTGCGTCGAGATCATCAACGCCGGTGGCGACGTCGACTTCGACGGCTTCTCCGGTCCGCTGAGCTTCACCGACGCCGGCGAGCCGGCGCAGGCGAGCTTCGGTCTGCTGCAGTTCGGCGAGGACAACGCGCTGGACGACTCGAAGACCGAGTACCAGATCGCCGGCGACGAGGCCAACGCCACCACCACGGCCGGCCCCGCGCCGGTCGCCGGTGCCACCTCGGCCACCCCGCTGGTCATCGGCACCCTGCTGCCCGAGACCGGCAACCTGGCCTTCCTCGGCCCGCCGGAGGTCGCCGCCGTCCAGCTGGCGATCAACGACATCAACGCCGCCGGTGGCGTGCTCGGCCAGCCGGTCACCCTGGTGACCGGTGACTCGGGCGACGCCTCGACCGACACCGCCACGCAGACCGTCGACCGCCTCCTGCAGTCGGGCGTCAACGCGATCATCGGTGCCGCGTCCTCCGGTGTCAGCCTGACCGTGATCGACACGATCACCCAGGCCGGCGTCATGCAGATCTCGCCCGCGAACACCTCCGACCAGTTCACGAACTACAACGACCAGGGGCTGTACTTCCGCACCGCGCCCCCGGACCTGCTGCAGGCTCGCGCGCTGGCCGACCTGATCGGCGCCGACGGCAACAACACCGTCGGCATCCTCGCCACCAACGACCCGTACGGCACCGGGCTGGCCGAGAACACCAAGGCCAACCTGATCGCCGACGGCCTGCCGGAGGACTCGATCGAGACCGTCATCTACGACCCGCAGGCGGCGAACTACGACGCCGAGGTCCAGCAAATGACCGAGTTCAGCCCGGACGCCATCGTGGTCATCGGCTTCGAGGAGTCCTCGCGGATCATCCAGGGCCTGAACACGAACGGTGTCGGCCCCCAGCGCTGATCTCCTGACCAGCGTGTGACACCACCTGCACCAGGCTGCGGCCCGGCACCCACCAGGGTGCCGGGCCGCAGTGCTGTGCGGGGGCCGGGACGCGGGTCGGGCCGGTGCCCCGCAGACTCTCCTGGTGGCCGACCGTGACCTGCTGCTGTCCCGCTACCGGGAGCTGGTGCTCGCCGAGCTGCCCCGCCGGGCCCGGGCGGAGGGCTGGGTGGTCAGCGCCGACCACTGCTTCGGCCGGATCGTGCTGGACCACGCAGTCGGGGGGCGTTGGTACGACGTGCTGGACCGCCGGCGGTCCCCGGCCTTCGCCCAGCTGGACGACGAGCGGCTGACCGCGGCGGTCGCCCTGGCCGAGCAGATCGCCGCCGAGGGCGACCCGCTGCTGCGCCTCCTGGACGCGCAGAGCCTGGCCTGGCGGGGCAAGCGGCGCGAGGACGCCCCCGCGTGAGCGCGGTGGCGGTGGCCCACCTGCTGCTGGTGGGCGGGTACGCGGGCTTCCAGTGGACCGTGCGGGTGCTGGTCTACCCGCAGTTCACCGCCGTCCCGGCCGCCGGCTTCGCCGGTTACGAGCAGAGCCACTCCCGGCGGATCAGTGTCGTCGTCGGCCCGTTGTTCGCCGGCCAGCTGGTCACCACCGGCTGGCTGCTCCTGGCGCGGCCGGCGGACGTCGTCCCGGCCGGGGTGCTGGGCAGCGCCGCCTGCCTGGCGGTCGTGCTGGCGGTGACGGCGCTCGGCGCGGTGCCGCAGCACCGGCGGCTCGGCGGGGGCTTCGACCCGGCCGCATACACGGCGCTGCTGCGCGCGGACACGGTGCGGCTGGTCGCGGCCGCCGGCAACGTGGCGGTCAGCGCGTGGGCCGTGCTCGGCTGACCGACCACCGGACGACGAACGGCGCCGCCCCCCGGTGGGGGAGCGGCGCCGTTCTCGGCCTCGGTGCCGGGGGCAACGAGGTCCTTCGGCTACTGGGCCTTGGCCAGCGTCCCGAGGTACAGCTCGATCACCTTGGGGTCGTTCATCAGCGACTGGCCGGTGTCGGTGTAGGCGTTGCGGCCCTGGTCGAGCACGTAGCCGCGGTCGCAGATCTGCAGGCACCGGCGGGCGTTCTGCTCGACCATGATGATCGAGACGCCGGTGGCGTTGATCCGCCGGCAGCGGATGAACACCTCGTCCTGCAGTGCGGGGGACAGGCCGGCGGAGGGCTCGTCGAGCAGCAGGACCGACGGGTCCATCATCAGCGCCCGGCCCATCGCCACCATCTGCCGCTCGCCGCCGGACAGCGCCCCGGCCTTGCCCCTGCGCCGCTCGCCGAGCAGCGGGAACAGGTCGACGACGTAGTCGAACCGGTCCTTGAACGTCTTGGGCCGCAGGTAGACGCCCATCTGCATGTTCTCCTCGATGGTGAGCGAGGGGAACACGTTGTTGTTCTGCGGCACGTAGCCGACGCCCATCGAGACCAACCGGTGCGCCGGGGCGCCGGTGATGTCCTCGCCGCGCAGGGTGACCGCACCCGAGCGGACCGGGATCAGCCCGAACAGGCTCTTCAGCAGCGTCGACTTGCCCGCGCCGTTGGGCCCGATGATGCCGACCAGCTCGCCGTCCTGCAGGTAGAAGTCGCACCCGCGGAGGATGTTGACGCCCGGGACGTAGCCGGCGACCAGGTCGTCGGCGCGGACCAGGGCGCCCTCGGCGAGCTTGACGTGCTCCTCGCGGGTGGCGGCCTTCTCCGCGGGGGAGAGCTCACCGGTGCTCACCGTCTGGGCGCGGGTGACGTCCTCCCCGGTCTCGTCGACCTCGAACAGGGGGTCGCTCATCGTCGTCCTCCGTCACTGATCACGTCGGTGCCGGAGCCGGCCCCGCCGTGGATCTCCCGGGCGACCTCGGCCTCCGCCTCGGCGAGCACCCGGTCCTCCTCCTCGATGGTGAGGGGGGCGTCGTGGTGGGCGCCCAGGTAGGCGTCCACGACGGCCTTGTTCTGCGAGATCGACTCCGGCGGCCCCTCGGCGATGATCTTGCCGGCGGCCATGACCACGACCCAGTCGCTGATGTCCCGGACGACGTCCATGTCGTGTTCGACGAAGATGACCGTCATGCCCTCCTCGCGGAGGTCCTTGACGTGGCCCAGCAGGCTCTGGGTGAGCGCCGGGTTCACCCCGGCCATCGGCTCGTCGAGCATGACGACCTTGGGGTCGCTCATCAGCGCGCGCGCCATCTCCAGCAGCTTGCGCTGACCGCCGGACAGGATGCCGGCGAAGTCGTCCTTCTTGGCGTCGAGCTTGAACCGCCGCAGCAGGTCCATGGCCCGCTCGGTGTTCTCCTTCTCCTGCGCCCGCCACCCGCCGGGCACCAGGGCCCGCAGGAAGCTCTCGCCGCGCTGGCCCTGGGCGCCGAGCAGCATGTTCTGCAGCACGGTGAGCCGGGACAGCGCCTTGGTGAGCTGGAAGGTGCGCACCACGCCGAGCCGGGCCACCTGGTGCGGGGAGAGCTTGCCCAGGTCGCGCCCGTCGAAGGACCAGGTGCCGGTGTTGGGCTGGTCGAAGCCGGTGAGCAGGTTGAACAGCGTCGTCTTGCCGGCGCCGTTCGGGCCGATCAGCCCGGTGATGCCGCCCCGCTGGATCTCGAGGTGGTCGACCGAGACCGCGGTCAGGCCACCGAAGGTGCGGGTGACCTTGTCCACCACGATCGCCGGGTCGGGCTTGGCGACGCCGATCTCCCAGGGCAGGTCCTTGAGCGCGGCCTGGGCCAGCCGCTGCGGGGTGCGCCCGGCGGCGGACTCCCGGGTCGGCGCGAGGACGGCGGGGACCTCGTCGGGGCGGGCGGCATGAGCGCCGTGCGATCCGCGGTCAGCGGGCATCGAGCATCACCTCTCGTCGGTCACCGAAGATGCCCTGGGGTCGGAACACCAGCAACAGCATGAGCCCGATGCCCACCAGGACGAAGCGGATCTGCGCCACGTCGGTGGAGGTCAGCAGGGTCTCCGGGATGACGCCGTTGGAGATCAGGGCGCGCAGTCCGGTGTCGGTGAACTGCAGGATGAACAGCAGCAGCATCGAACCGATCACCGGGCCGAGCACGCGGGCCGCGCCGCCCAGGATGAGCGCCGCGTAGGCCAGGAACGTGTTGGCGTTCTGGTACTGGTCCGGGATGGCCGAACCGGTGCTGACGGCGTAGACCATGCCGCCGAAGGAACCGATGACGCCACCGAGCACCAGCGACTGCATCTTGTAGGCGTAGACGTTCTTGCCCAGCGCGCGGACGGCGTCCTCGTCCTCCCGGATGGCCTTGACCACGCGGCCCCAGGGGCTGCGCATCAGCTGCCAGACCAGCAGGCTGAACAGGGTCACGATGATCCAGCCGATGAGGGCGACCCACAGCTCACCACCGCTCCAGGTCGTGCCCAGGATGTTGTAGCGGCGCTGGGTGTCCCAGGGGGCCAGGGAGATGAAGTCGCCGTTGAAGGCCGACAGGCCGCGGGTGCCGCCGGTGACCGGGGTGGCGC
The DNA here is from genome assembly GCF_041028285.1 of Modestobacter versicolor. Taxonomy (GTDB): domain Bacteria; phylum Actinomycetota; class Actinomycetes; order Mycobacteriales; family Geodermatophilaceae; genus Modestobacter; species Modestobacter versicolor_A. The sequence goes on from NZ_JABGDB010000001.1 coordinate 1,067,561, forward strand.
CGACGGACCGGAAGAGCAGTCTCAGCCCCTCCGCCACAGCGATCGTCACGATCGCCAGGTAGTCCGCCCGCAGCCGCAGGGTGGGCAGGCCCAGCAGCAGGGCCAGCACGATCGCCGCACCGATGCCGACGAGGACGCCGACCCAGAACGGCAGGCCCCACTGGCTCACCGAGATGGCGATGCCGAAGCCACCGAGCATGGCGAACGCGATCTGCCCGAAGTTCAGCAGGCCGGTGTAGCCGAAGTGCACGTTGATGCCGATGGCGAGCAGGGCGAAGAAGATCGCCTGGAAGCCGAAGAAGGCCTTGCCGGCGACCTGGAACGCATCGAGGAGTTCGGACATGGCGTCAGCCGATCCGAGCCCGGGAGCCCAGGATCCCCTGGGGCTTCACGACGAGGATGACGATCAAGAGGAGCAGCCCTCCGACGTACTTCACGTCACTGGGGATGACGAGGGTGGACATCTGCACGAACACACCGACGATGAGGCTGCCGATCAGGGCGCCGTAGGCCGTGCCGAGCCCGCCCAGGGTGACCCCGGCGAACATCAGCAGCAGCAGGCGGAAGCCCATGTCCCACTGCACCTGGTCGGACAGGCCGAGCAGCACACCGCCGAGGGTGGCCAGCGCCCCGCCCATCATCCAGACCACGAGGATGACCCGGTTGACGTCGATGCCCGAGGAGGCGGCCAGGTCCCGGTTGTCCGAGACCGCCCGCATCGCCTTGCCGATCTTCGTCTTCTGCAGCATCAGCGCGACCAGCACCAGGACGACGACCGAGATGACGATCGAGGCCAGCGCCCGGTTGGTCATCGTGAACACGCCGTAGTCGACGGCCCGCTGGCTCTGGTAGTCGCCGTAGGGGCTGGAGAACCCGCCGTAGACGATCTGCACCAGGTAGCGGAGCAGCATCGACAGGCCGATGGAGACGACCAGCGCCGCGACCAGGCCGGTGCCCCGGCGGCGCAGCGGCCGCCAGAGGGCCAGTTCGTTCAGCGCTCCGACGGCCGCGCCGGCGACCATCGCGATGATCGTGGCCGGGATGAGCGGGACCCCGCCCCGGACGTTGATGTACCAGGCGATGACCGCACCGATGGTGACCAGCTCGCCGTGGGCGAAGTTGGTGAGCCCGGTGGTGCCGAAGATCAGCGAGAGGCCGACGGCGCAGACGGCGATCAGCAGGCCGAAGCGGATGCCGTCGACGAGCAGCTGCACGGCCTCGATCGAGCCGCCGCCGGCGTTGGAGCTGCCGTCGACGAGGCCGAAGTTGACCGGCTGCGAGCGGCCGGTGTTGACCGTGACGTCGCGGCTGGCGCCGGCGGTGCCGAGGTCGACGCCCTCGGGCAGCGCCTCCTCGTCCAGGCTGATCGTGTAGACGCCGGCGGCGGGCAGGTCGATGGCGAAGCGGCCGTCCTCGTCGGTCTCGACCGAGTCGACCTCCTCGCCGTCCGCGGTCTCGACGGTGACCTCGACGCCCTCGATGGGGCCGCTGCGGCTGGTCTGCAGCGTGCCGACGAGGCGCTCGCCCTCGGCGCTGGCGATGCCGGGGACGAGGGTGGCCAGGGCCATGGCGAAGGCGGCGACGAGCAGCGCGAGGACCAGCGGGCGGCGCCCTGAGCGCCACCGCTCCAGACGCCTGCCGGTACGTGGTCGTCCCACCGGTACCTCCCCGGTGGAACTGCGTTCACCCTGCCCTCGGGCACGGTGCGGCGCGTGCGTCACTCGACCTCCCAGCCGTTGGTGTGAGCCGGGACAGTAACCCACCCGTGTTACCGGGATCGACCTGCTGGGACGCACTGTGACCCTTCTGCGACACGCCGAGGGCGGTGCGACCCGTTGCGCACGACCGGCGTCTCCGGGACGGCCGTGCAACGCCGGCCGATCGGGTGCGGCACAGGCCGGTCAGGCCCCGGCGGTCCGGCGGGCCGGCCGGATCATGCAGGTCAGCCGGGCGCTGGCGGTGGGCCGGCCGTCCTCGTCGCTGACCTCGATCAGGTAGGTGGCCAGCGTGCGGCCCTGCCGGACCGGCGTGCAGACGGCGGTGACCACCCCGGACGTCGCCCCCCGCAGGTAGCTGACGTTCAGCTCGATGCCCACGACGTTGCCGCCCGGACCGGCGTGCAGCATGCCGGCCCAGGAGCCGATGCTCTCCGCCAGCGCGCAGGTGGCGCCGCCGTGCAGCAGGCCGAACGGCTGCTCGTTGCCCGCCACGGGCATGGTGGCGACCAGCCGCGCCGGGTCGAAGTCGGTGATCTGGATGCCGAGCTTGTCGTCGAGCGGACCCTGGGTGTGCTGCGGCAGCCAGTCCGGGCGGGGCGTGGTCATCCCGGCACCGTAGCCAGCCACCCGCGGGCGGTCCTCCGCACCCGCAGGACCGTCGGTGCCCCCACCTAGGATCGGGTCGATGTCCGCACCGGTCAGCACCTCCGCGCCCGCACCCGCCTCCGCGCCCTCGGGCGCCCGTCCGCGGCTGCTGCTGCTCGACGGCCACTCGCTGGCCTACCGGGCGTTCTTCGCGCTGCCGGTGGAGAACTTCTCGACGACCACCGGTCAGCCGACGAACGCCGTCTACGGGTTCACCTCGATGCTGATCAACGTGCTGCGCGACGAGCAGCCGTCCCACCTCGCGGTCGCCTTCGACGTCAGCCGCAAGACCTTCCGCAGCGAGATCTACGCCGAGTACAAGGCGAACCGCTCGGAGAGCCCGACCGACTTCCGCGGCCAGGTCAGCCTCATCCAGGAGGTGCTCGGCGCGCTGCACGTGCCGGTGATCACCGCCGAGAACTACGAGGCCGACGACGTCATCGCCACCCTCACCGTGCAGGCGGTCGAGCAGGGCATGGACGTGCTGATCTGCACCGGTGACCGGGACGCGCTGCAGCTGGTCAACGACCACGTCACCGTGCTCTACCCGCGCAAGGGCGTCTCCGACCTCACCCGGTTCACGCCGGAGGAGGTGGAGACCAAGTACGGCCTGAGCCCGACGCAGTACCCGGACTTCGCCGCCCTCCGCGGCGACCCGAGCGACAACCTGCCCAGCATCCCGAGCGTGGGGGAGAAGACCGCCGCCAAGTGGGTGCGCGAGTACGGCTCCCTCGACGCGCTGGTCGACCAGGTCGACACGGTCAAGGGCAAGGTCGGCGAGAAGCTCCGCGAGCACCTGTCCTCCGTGCTGCAGAACCGCCGCCTCACCGAGCTGGACCGGGCGGTGCCGCTCGAGGTCGACCCCTCGGACCTCGCCGTGCAGTCCTGGGACCGCAACGAGGTGCACACCCTCTTCGACAACCTGCAGTTCCGGGTGCTCCGCGACCGGCTGTTCGCCACCCTCTCCGCCCCCGAGCCCGAGGTGGACGGCGGCTTCGACGTGGCCGAGGACCAGGTGCCGGCCGGCGGGCTGGGCGACTGGCTGCGCGCCAACGCCGCGACCGGCTCCACCGGCGTGGTGTTCCGGGGCACCTGGGGCCGCGGCACCGGCGAGCTGACCGGGCTGGCCCTGGCCGCCGCCAACGACCACGCCACCTTCGTCGACCTCGGCCCGGGGCTGGACACCGCCGACGAGCAGGCGCTGGCCGCGTGGCTGGCCGACCCGCAGACCCGCAAGGTCGTGCACGACGTCAAGGGCCCGCTGCTCGCCGTCTGGGCGCGCGGCTGGGACCTGCAGGGCATGGTCAGCGACACCGCGCTGGCCGCCTACCTGGCCACGCCCGGTCAGCGCAGCTTCGACCTCGGCGACCTCGCGGTGCGGTACCTGCGCCGCGAGCTCAAGGACGCCGCCGAGACCGACGGGCAGCTGACCCTCGACGGGCTCGGCCCGAGCGAGGACGACGTCGCCCGAGAGGCGGCCAAGGCCGACGTGCTCAAGGCCGTCGCGGTCAACGACCTGTCCGACGCCCTGGAGCAGGTGCTCGGCTCGAAGGGCGGGGACCACCTGCTCGGCGACATCGAGCTGCCGCTGACCCGGGTGCTCGCCGCGATGGAGTTCCGCGGGATCGCCGCCGACCTGGACTCGCTGCACGAGCTGCAGCAGGAGTTCGCCACCGCGGTCGCCGACGCCGCGCAGGAGGCCTACGCGGTCATCGGCAAGGAGATCAACCTCGGCTCGCCCAAGCAGCTGCAGGCGGTGATCTTCGACGAGCTGGGCCTGCCCAAGACGAAGAAGATCAAGAGCGGCTACACCACCGACGCCGACGCCCTCACGTCGCTGCTGGCCAGCACCGGGCACCCGTTCCTGGAGCACCTGCTCCGGCACCGCGACGTCACCCGGCTGCGCACGGTCATCGACGGGCTCATCCCGATGGTCGACGACGGCGGGCGGATCCACACCACCTACCAGCAGACCATCGCGGCCACCGGCCGGCTGAGCTCGACCGACCCGAACCTGCAGAACATCCCGATCCGCAGCGCCGAGGGCCGCCGCATCCGGCAGGCCTTCGTCGTGGGCAGCGGCTACGAGTCGCTGATGACCGCCGACTACAGCCAGATCGAGATGCGGATCATGGCGCACCTGTCCGAGGACGCCGGGCTGATCGAGGCGTTCACCTCCGGGGAGGACCTGCACTCCTTCGTCGCCTCCCGGGCGTTCGGCATCCCGATCGAGCAGGTCGACCCGGAGATGCGCCGCCGGATCAAGGCGATGAGCTACGGGCTGGCCTACGGGCTGAGCGCCTACGGGCTGGCCCAGCAGCTGCGGATCACCCCGGAGGAGGCGCGCGAGCAGATGCACGCCTACTTCGAGCGCTTCGGCGGAATCCGCGACTACCTCGACGGCGTGGTCGACGACGCCCGGCAGACCGGCTACACCGAGACGACGCTGGGCCGCCGGCGCTACCTGCCCGACCTGACCAGCGACAACCGGCAGCGCCGGGAGATGGCCGAGCGGATGGCGCTCAACGCCCCCATCCAGGGGTCCGCCGCCGACGTCATCAAGGTCGCCATGCTCAACGTGGAGCGGGCCATCGAGGCGGAGGGGCTGCGGTCACGGATGCTGCTGCAGGTGCACGACGAGCTCGTGCTCGAGGTCGCGACCGGCGAGCACGAGACGCTGGAGGCGCTGGTGCGGCGGGAGATGGCCGGCGCCGCGCAGCTGTCGGTGCCGCTGGAGGTCTCGGTCGGCTTTGGCGCGAGCTGGGACGCCGCCGCCCACTAAGGAAGGACCACCCTGTCCCCCCACCACTCGCGAGCTCGCGGCGGGCCCCTGCAGGGTGGCCGAGGCGTCCTGTCGGGTGCCCGTCGGGGCCGGGACGCGGGCGGGGCTAGGCGGTGGGCGGGTCGACGGCGGCGGCCATGATGGCGTCGTGCCGGGCCTGCACCCGGTCGTCCCACTCGTGGTCGGTGAGCAGGTAGGGCGCGTTGCGGCGGACGGCGTCCACCAGCAGCGCGGCGACGGTGTCGGGGGACATGCCCTCGCTCAGCGTGGCGTGCATCCGCTCGCGCAGCTCCGCGCCGGCGCGGGCGCCCTCGGTCTCCTGCTCGTTGCGCAGCGCCGCGGGTCGGTTGCGGCTGCCCTGGAACAGGTTGGTGGCGATCATGCCGGGGCACAGCGCCGTCACCCCGATCCGGGCGTCGCGGGCGCGCAGGTCGGCGCCGAGCACCTCGGTGAGCGCCAACACCGCCTGCTTGGTGATGCCGTACATGTTCGACGCGGCCACCACCGACGTCATCGAGCAGGTGTTCACCACATGCGCCGGCTCCCCGTGGGCGAGCATGTGCGGCACGAACGCGCGGATCCCGTGCACCACCGACCAGTAGTTCACGTCGACGGTCCAGGACCAGTCCGCGTCGGTGGCCTCCCAGATCGCGCCGTCCAGGTAGCCCTCCACCCCGGCGTTGTTGCACAGCAGGTGCACGGCGCCGAACCGGCCCACCGCCTCGTCCCGCAGGTGCTCCACCGCGGCCCGGTCGGACACGTCGGTGCGAACCCCGACCGCCTCGTGCCCGGCATCGGTGAGCTCGGCGACCGTGCGGTCCAGGGCGTCCTGCTGCACGTCGGCGGCGACCACCCGCATGCCCTCGGCGGCCCAGCGGCGGGCGAAGGCCCGGCCCATGCCGCTGCCTGCGCCGGTGACCACGGCCACCCGGCCGGCGAACTCGTCCATGTCGACTCCTGTGTGTGCGGGATCGGGGTGGGGGAGGGTCAGGTGGTCGGCAGGGCGAGCACGCGCACCAGGTCCACCGGGGTGCGCAGCCGGACGAGCGCGGCGGGCACGTCGGCGAGCGAGACCCGCTCGCTGATCAGGCCGGTGACCCGCGGGTCACCGGTGGCCACGTGGGCGACGGCGGCGGTGAAGTCGGCGCGCGCGAACGCGCAGCTGCCGGTCAGCGTCAGCCCGGCGCCGACCAGCGGACCCAGCGGCACGGCGGCCGCCTCGCCGGAGAGCGCCACCTCCACGCAGGTGCCGCCCGAGGCCAGCACCGCCATCGCCTCGGTGACCGTGCCGGGGGAGGCGGAGCACTCCAGGACCGCGTCGAACGCGCGGCCGGTGGCGGCCACGTGCTCGGCGAGGGACACCTCGCGGGTGTCGATGACCACGTCGGCGCCGGCGAGCGCCGCGGCCCGCCGCCGGGTTACCGACCGGCCGGCCCCGACGACGAGGTCGACGCCGGCGGCCTTGAGGGCGATCACCGCGTTGAGCCCGATGGTCCCCACGCCCAGCACGAGGACGGCATCGCCGGGACCGACCCCGGCCAGCGCCGCCGCCCGGGTCGCCACGGCGAGCGGCTCGGCGTGCGCACCCCACTCCGCGGGCACCCCGTCGGGCAGCGCGACCAGCTGGGCGGCGGGCACCGCGGCGTACTCGGCGTAGCCGCCGGGGGCGTTGATCCCCAGGTTCGGCAGCGCCGCGCAGCGGAACGGCATCCCGCGCCGGCACTCCCGGCAGCTGCCGCATGACCCCAGCGGGTCGACCGCCACCGGCTGTCCGACCCGCCAGCCGTCGACGTCCCGGCCGACCTCGACGACGGTGCCGCCGAACTCGTGGCCGAGCACCTGCCCCTCGGTGGTGTGGCCGCGCTCGACGGCGTGCACGTCGCTGCCGCACAGCCCGCAGGCGGCGACCTCGACGACGACGCCGTCCGGCGCCGGTCGCGGGTCGGGCAGCTCGGCGAGCTCGGTGCCCCCGGCCACGCAGACGACGGCCCTCACCGGCGGTGCGTCCCGGGACGGTGCGCGGGCGTGGCGGCCGGTCCGGTCTCGACACCCATGTCGATCGCTCCCTTGCGACGTGCCATCGGTTGACCGCGCCGGCCGGGGCCGGTGGCCGCCGACGCTAGCCGCCCCCGCCGCCGGGACGGCCCCGGTTCCGCCACGGGGAAGACCAGCTCGCCGGCGGGTGCCCGGCCGGCGTCAGCGGGGGAGGTCGGCGACCAGGACGAGCGTCCCGGGCACCAGGGCGCCGCGCTCCGGTGACCACTGCCCCCAGGTCTCCGTGCGGCCCGGCGTCCACTCCGGCTCGACCAGGTCGGTGAGCACGAACCCGGCGCCGACGACCGCCCGCACCCAGTCGCCGACCGTCCGGTGGTGCTCGACGTACACGGTCCGGCCGCGGTCGTCGGTCTCCACGTAGGGCGTGCGGTCGAAGTAGGAGGAGACGACCCGCAGGTCGTCGGGGTCGGGGGAGTCGGGCATCGGCCAGCGCAGCGGGTGGTTCACCGAGGCGACGAAGCGGCCACCGGGCCGCAGCACCCGGGCGACCTCGGCCAGCACCGCCCCGGCGTCGGCCACGAACGGCAGCCCCCCGAACGCCGAGCAGGCCAGGTCGACGCTGCCGTCGGTCAGCGGCAGCGCCCCGGCGTCGGCCTGCAGCAGGCCCACCCGCAGCCCGGTCGCCCGGTTCAGCTCCGCGGCCCGGGCGAGCATCCCGCCGGAGACGTCCAGCGCCACCGGCTCGGCGCCGGCCGCCCGCAGCCAGCGCGAGCAGGGGGCCGAGCCGCAGCCGATCTCCAGCACCCGGCGGCCGGCCACCTCGCCCAGCAGGTGCGCGTCGGCCTCCCGCAGGCCCTCGGGGCACCAGAGGAAGTCCGCGTCGCCCAGGTCCCGGCCGTGCTCGGCCAGGTAGGCGGGTGCGGCGGCGTCCCACCAGCCCCGGTTGGCCCGTGCCGACTCGGCCTGCCCGACCGGCCGCCGGGCGACCCCGCCGGCCGCCGGGTAGCCGTCGGCGGCCAGGGGCAGGGGGCCGGGGCGAGGTCCCGCGGAAGTGCCGTCCATGACGCGCCGATGGTGACACGCCGCCCGGCCCGCAGGCGGCCCCGGGCGGGCCGGACCCCTGGTGGACCGGCTCCCGGCAGGTCCGTACGATGGGGAATCACGCCAGAGGTCTGTGGCGTTGGTCCCCCTGTACGGGTGCCGACATCGCCGTCTCCCGTGAACCTCCCCGCCGCCCTACCTGGGCTGCGGGTGATCCTGTCCCTACGCATCCCCCGTCCGGAGCACTCGACCACATGACCTCCACCCAGGTCCGTCCCGACAGCACCCCCCAGATCGCGGTGAACGACATCGGCACCGCCGAGGACTTCCTCGCCGCGATCGACCAGACCATCAAGTACTTCAACGACGGCGACATCGTCGAAGGCGTGATCGTCAAGGTCGACCGGGACGAGGTGCTGCTGGACATCGGCTACAAGACCGAGGGCGTCATCCCCTCGCGTGAGCTGTCCATCAAGCACGACGTCGACCCGACCGAGGTCGTCAAGGTCGGCGACGAGGTGGAAGCCCTCGTCCTCCAGAAGGAGGACAAGGAAGGCCGGCTCATCCTGTCCAAGAAGCGGGCTCAGTACGAGCGCGCCTGGGGCACGATCGAGGCCAAGAAGGAAGCCGACGAGGTCGTCACCGGCACCGTCATCGAGGTCGTCAAGGGCGGCCTGATCCTCGACATCGGCCTGCGCGGGTTCCTCCCCGCCTCGCTGGTCGAGATGCGGCGCGTCCGCGACCTGCAGCCCTACGTGGGCCGCGAGCTCGAGGCGAAGATCATCGAGCTGGACAAGAACCGCAACAACGTCGTGCTGTCGCGCCGCCAGTGGCTGGAGCAGACCCAGTCCGAGGTGCGCAGCGAGTTCCTCAACAAGCTCGCCAAGGGCCAGGTCCGCACCGGCGTCGTCTCCTCGATCGTCAACTTCGGTGCCTTCGTGGACCTGGGCGGCGTCGACGGCCTGGTGCACGTCTCCGAGCTGTCCTGGAAGCACATCGACCACCCGTCCGAGGTCGTCGAGGTGGGCCAGGAGGTCACCGTCGAGGTCCTCGACGTCGACCTGGACCGTGAGCGGGTCTCCCTGTCGCTGAAGGCGACGCAGGAGGACCCGTGGCGCCAGTTCGCCCGCACGCACCAGATCGGGCAGGTCGTCCCCGGCAAGGTCACCAAGCTGGTCCCCTTCGGCGCGTTCGTGCGCGTCGACGAGGGCATCGAGGGCCTGGTGCACATCTCCGAGCTGGCCGAGCGCCACGTGGAGATCCCGGAGCAGGTCGTCCAGGTCGGCGACGAGATCCTGGTCAAGGTCATCGACATCGACCTGGACCGCCGCCGCATCTCGCTGTCCCTCAAGCAGGCCAACGAGGGCGTCGTCGGCGACGAGGACCAGTTCGACCCGGCCGCCTACGGCATGTCGGCGTCCTACGACGAGCAGGGCAACTACGTCTACCCCGAGGGCTTCGACGCCGAGACCGGCGAGTGGCTCGAGGGCTACGACGAGGCCCGCGAGACGTGGGAGCGCCAGTACGCCGAGGCCCAGGCCCGGTTCGAGGCGCACCGCAAGCAGATCGCCGAGGCCAAGGCGGCCGACGCCGAGGCCGCGGCCGGCGGCAGCTACTCCAGCGCTGCCGAGCCCGAGGACGAGACGTCCTCGAACGGCGGCGGTGGCGGTGGCGGCGGTGGCGGCACCCTCGCCTCCGACGAGGCGCTGGCTGCCCTGCGCGCGAAGCTCGCCGGCGGCGAGTGAGCCCGCGGCTCAGCTGAGCCGCAGCACCTGACAGTGCGCCGTCCACCCTCCGCGGTGGGCGGCGCACTGTCGTTCCACGGCGGTCCTCCACCCGGCAGCGCCGCAGGACCACGACGACCCCGCCGACCGTGGTGGTCGACGGGGTCGTCGGGGCGTCCCACTCATCCGTGAGTCGTGGACGGTCGTACCGGCTCGTCCGTGAGCCGTCTGTGGGGCGTGAGCGGGAGCGCGGGCGTCGTCCACCCGGTCGGCGTTCCTTCCCCCTGCTGCCGACGGGGACGGTGCGCGCTCAGGCCGGCGCAGGCCGGCCCGGACCGCTCAGGCCGCGATCAGAGGCTGAGGATGATGGCGAACGCGGTGCGCGGCCGGCCGCCGGCGTTGGCCAGGAAGTCCCAGGTGTGCCGGCCCGAGGGGACGCTGGGCAGCAGTGCGCGCAGGAAGGACAGGCCGCGGCGGCCCTGTGGCAGCTTCTCGCGCACGCCCGGCAGGTCGGCGCACCGGACACCGGCGGGGTTGTCGAGCCGGTGCCGGCCGCGGCGGGGGGTGCCGGCAGCCGACGGAGCGCCTTCGAGCGTGGGACGGGACATGATCACTGCCTCTCTGCTGCTGTGGCGGGGGAAGACCACCGGGGCAGAACGTAAGTCCTGTGACTGGTGGGGTCGGCCCGGCGCGCCGCGTGTCGGGGTCGCCGTGATCGTCTCGAGACCTCACGCGTCGGGAGCCGTCGCCCACGGTGCCCGGCCCGCCACGCACCAGTGGCTAGGCTCGGCCGCGTGCTGAGGATCGGGCTGACCGGTGGCATCGGATCGGGGAAGAGCACCGTGGCGGCGCTGCTCGCCGAGCGCGGCGCGCTGGTGGTGGACGCCGACCGGATCGCCCGCGAGGTCGTCGAGCCGGGCACCCCCGGGCTGGCCGCCGTGGTCGCCGAGTTCGGGGACTCGGTGCTGACCGCCGAGGGCGCGCTGGACCGGCCCGCGCTGGCGTCGGTGGTCTTCGGCGACCCGGCCGCCCGGGCCCGGCTGGACGCCGTCGTCCACCCGCTGGTGCGCGCCCGCGCCGCCGAGCTGGTCGCCGCCGCCCCCGCGGACGCCGTGGTGGTGCAGGACGTCCCGCTGCTCGTGGAGACCGGCCAGGCGGGCTCCTACGACCTGGTGCTGGTCGTGGAGACCGAGCCCGCCACGCGCGTGGCCCGGTTGGTCGACCGCGGGCTGTCCGCGGACGACGCCCGGGCGCGGATCGCCAGCCAGGCCACCGACGAGCAGCGCCGGGCGGTGGCCGACGTGGTGCTGCGCAACGACGGCGACCGGGCCGCCCTCGCGACGGCGGTCGAGCGCTTCTGGGTGGAGCGGGTGCGGCCGGCGCTCGGCTGAGCCGCGCCGGGCACCGATGAGTCCGCCGCCGTCCGCCGGTCTTCCCCGGTACGGCCCCGGAGGGGGCGCCGACAGGGAGGACCCGTGATGGCCCAGCAGAAGATCATCCCGAACCTGTGGTTCGACACCCAGGCCGAGGAGGCCGCCCAGTACTACATCGACGTCCTCGGTTCCGGCCGCGTCCTGGACGTCGCGCGCTACCCCGAGGGGGCGCCCGGCCCGGCGGGGACGGTGATGTCGGTCGACTTCGAGGCCGGCGGCATGCACTTCGTCGGCATCAACGGCGGGCCGATCTTCCCCTTCACCGAGGCGGTGTCCTTCCAGATCGACTGCGCCGACCAGGCGGAGGTCGACCGCTTCTGGGACCGGTTCATCGCCGACGGGGGGCAGGAGGGCCAGTGCGGCTGGCTGAAGGACCGGTACGGGCTGTCCTGGCAGGTCGTCCCGCAGGGGATGGCCGAGCTCTTCGCCGACGCCGACCCGGCCCGGGCGCAGCGCGCCGTGCAGGCGATGCTGCAGATGAAGAAGCTCGACGTCGCCGCCCTGCGGGCCGCGGCGGACGGCGTGCCGGTCGGCTGAACGGGCGGCGGTGCCCGGCCCGGCCACGACGAGAGCCGGGGACGAGCCGGGGACGGGGGCCGGGACGACGAAGGCCCCGGGTCGGTGACCCGGGGCCTTGCACCTGCTGTGGGCGATACTGGGATCGAACCAGTGACCTCTTCCGTGTCAGGGAAGCGCGCTACCGCTGCGCCAATCGCCCCGCCCGGTCTCGCGACCGGCCCACCTCCGCGCTCGTGCTCCGTGGAGGACGAGGTGGAGACGGGATTTGAACCCGTGTAGACGGCTTTGCAGGCCGTTGCCTCGCCTCTCGGCCACTCCACCGCACACCGGGCGCCGGTCTCGCGACCAGCGCCCGGGAGTTCCGAGCGGACGACGGGATTCGAACCCGCGACCCTCACCTTGGCAAGGTGATGCTCTACCACTGAGCCACGTCCGCGCTGCGGAGCAAGTCCGCGTTACGGGGAGAACTCTAACCGACCGGTTCAGGGGGTCCAAACCCGGGGGGGGCCCGGGGTGTCGGGCAGGGCCGTCCGCCCAGGTCAGTGGGCCGTCGGGTTGTCCGTGCCGCCCCGCAGCAGCGCGGACAGCTCCTCGTCGACCCCGAGCTCGTCACTCTCCGTGCCGACGGGCACGAGCAGGTCGGTCTCCTGGAGGAAGTCGCCGACGACCGCCCCGGACAGCTCGAACAGTGCCTCGCCCGAGGGTGCGCGCAACTGCAGGAAGACCACGTCGAGGCCGCCCCGCGCCGGCCAGAGCCGGACGTCGCCCTCGCCGACCGGGGCGGTGAGCCCGGCGCGCAACAGGTCCCGGCTCAGCAGCCACTCCACGCCACCGTCGTCCGGGTCGTCGTAGAGCGGGCCGTCGACGTCGTCGGGCTCGTCGCCGAACCGCACGCGGACGGCGAAGGGGTCGGCCGAGTCGTAGACCAGAGCCGCCGGGACCGCCGTCCAGGACTGGGGACCGACCAGGTGGAAGGTGGTGCGGGCAGTGCAGCCGGACCTCGGAGAACGCGCCATGCCCCCTTAACGACCCAGAAAGCCCCGAGGTCACGCATGGTCCCGGCGTGTCGTGCCCCAACTGTCACACCAGACCCTTCGCGGCACTCGCGTCACGCCGCCCGGCGGGTGCCACCCGGCCCGGCTGAACCGGAGAGGGCGGACGATGCGAACACCGCATGTGACGATGGGCCTCGTGAGTCGACCTCCCCGCAGCGCCGAGGACAGTGCCGCTGACCTCGAGCTGCTGCGTCGCGTGGCCGCCGGTGACCGCGGCGCCGTCGACGACCTCTACCAGCGCTTCCGCCGACCGGCCTTCGCCCTCGCCCGGCGGGTGCTCGGGGACGACGTGCTCGCCGAGGACGTGCTGCAGGACGTCTTCGTGGCGGTCTGGCGCGACCCGAGCGCCTTCGACGGTGCGCGGGGGAGCGTTGCCTCCTGGCTGCTGACGCTGGTCCACCACAAGGCCGTGGACGCCGTGCGCCGGGAGGAGTCCCACCGCCGCCGCCACGCCCGCGCCGAGGAGGAGCTGGTGCTCGCCGCCCCCACCCAGACCACCGACGTCGAGGACACCGCCTGGGAGCGTCTCGTCGCCGAGCGGGTGCGCGGTGCGCTGCACGCGCTGCCCGCCCCGCAGCGGGAGGCCCTCACGCTGGCCTACTACGGCGGGTACACCCAGCGGGAGGTGGCGGCGCTGACCGGCACCCCGCTGGGCACGGTGAAGACCCGGATGCTCACCGGCATGCGCCGGTTGAAGGACACCCTCGGCACCGGCCTGCCCGCCGACGGAGGTGCCCGGTGAACCCGCACGACCGGGACGACGTGCACCGCGACTGGGACGAGCTGGCCGTGGGCTGGGCGCTGCACGCGCTCGAGCCCGAGGACGAGGCCCGGTTCACCGACCACCTGACCAGCTGCGCGCGCTGCGCGCGGACCGCTGCCGAGACCACGGAGGTGATGGCCGCGATGGCTGCTGACCTGCCCCCGGCCGAGCCCTCCGAGGGCCTGCGCGAGCGGCTGCGCGCCGCCGTCGAGCAGACCGAGCAGCTGCCCCCCGCGCCACCCCGCCGCGAGCCGGCCGCCGCCCCGGCCCGGCCACCGGCGGCACCCCCCGCGGAGGGCGGGTTCGACCTGCGGCGCCCGTCGCCGGTGCGCACCCCCGACGACCGGCCCGCGTGGCGGCGGGTGCTGCCCACGGCCCTGGTCGCCGCCGGCGTCGCCGCCGTGCTCTCGCTGGGGGCCTGGAACGTCGTGCTGTCCGGCGACCGGGACGCGGCCGAGGCCGCGGCCGCGGAGCAGTCCCGGGTGCTGGACGCGCTGCTGCAGCCCGGTCGGGCCGCGGTCGCCCCGGTCCTGGACGACGGCCGGACGGTCGCCACCGTGGTCGCCCGCGAGGGCGGGGTCCAGGTCGTCAGCGAGGGCCTGCCCGTCAACGACGACGACACCGAGACCTACGTCGTCTGGGGCGTGCCCGACGGTGGCGACCCCGAGGCGCTGGGCACGTTCGACGTGGTCACTCCACAGATGGACCTCCGGACCGTAGGCTCGGCGGAGACCGGGGTCGACGACTACGCCGTCTACGCGATCAGCATCGAGCCGGGTCGCCAGGCGCCGTCGTCCCCGACGGACATCATCGGGCAAGGTGAGGTGACCAGCTGAACGGCAGGCCGAGGGGCGCGGACACCGTCCCGCCGCCGGGCGAGCACCTCCCGCCCGTCGACGAGGACGAGTCGCGCAGCCTCCGGGAGCGGGTCGCCTCGACCCGCTGGCGGCGCACGATCCACGCCCGCCGCAGCCTCGACGCCCCGTACCGGGCGCTGGTCGGGCTGATCGGCGCCCTGGTGGTCGCGTTCGGCATCGTGACCATCCCGCTGCCGGGCCCCGGGTGGCTGACCGTCATCGCCGGGTTGTTCGTGCTGGCAACCGAGTTCGCCTGGGCCGAGCGGCTGCTGGAGTACACCCGGCGGCGGGTGACCCAGTGGACCGAGTGGCTGGGCCGGCAGCCGGTGTGGGTGCGGGTCGGCGTCGCCGTGCTCACCGCCGCGTTCGTCTACGGCGTCCTGGTGGTGACCCTGCACGTCATCGGCGTCCCGCACTGGGTGCCGGGGTGGGTGCCGCTGTGGCACTGAGCATCTGGCAGACTGGTCAGCGCTCCGGGCGATTGGCTCAGCGGTAGAGCGCTTCGTTCACACCGAAGAGGTCACTGGTTCGATCCCAGTATCGCCCACCGGATGCAAGGCCCCAGGTCGCTGACCTGGGGCCTTCGTCGTGTCCGGGCGCCGGTCGCTGGCCCGGCGCACCATGGACGGCGATGGCACGGGACCGGGTCGCCCGCCTGCGGGCCGCCGTCGAGCGGGACGGGCCCACCTGCATCTGGTGCGGCCGGGCGTTCAGCGAGCAGGTCGAGCCCTCCACCGAGCACGTCGTGCCGCGGGTCAAGGGCGGGCCGTCGTGGCTGGAGAACGAGGTCGCGGCGTGCCGCCGGTGCAACTCCGAGCGCGGGCACACCGCGCCGGTGGAGTGGCTGGAGGAGTGCGGGCGCCGCGGCTGGGAGCCCGACGAGCCGCGGCTCGGCCGGGTGCTCGCCGCGCTGGCCGGGGCCATCGCCGAGCGCGGCGGGCAGCGCCGGGCCCGGCCCTACCTGGACGCCCAGCTGCGGCGGCTGCGTCGCCGCCGGGCGCCCGGCACCGCGTAGCGTCGGGCGGGTGACCGACAGCGGACCGGTGGGCTCGGTGGCCTCCATCTCGGTGTACCCGGTGAAGTCCCTCGGCGGGCGCACGGTGGCCGCGGCGCAGGTCGACGACGCCGGCCTCCGGGGCGACCGGGCGTGGTCGGTCGTGGACGCCGGCACCGGCGAGCGGGTGACCGTCAAGACGACGCCGGCGCTGCGCGAGGTGGTCGCCACCGGGGACGCCGAGGCGGACACCGCCACGCTCACCGCGGTGCTCGGCCGGCCGGTCCGGCTGGCGCACTCCGACACCGGACCGCAGGTCGACGCGGCCGCCGTCCACCTGGTCTCGCGCGGCGCGCTGGCCCGGGCCGCCACCGGTGAGGTCCCGGAGGGGTGCTCGGCCGAGGACCCGCGCGCCAACCTGGTGCTGCAGCTGGCCGGGGACGTCGACGAGCGGAGCTGGGTCGGCCGCCGGCTGCAGGTGGGGGAGGCGCTGCTGGAGGTGGTCCGCACCCCGAAGCACTGCCTGGGCGTGTACGCCGAGGTGCGCCGCCCCGGCCGGGTGGCCGAGGGCGACGCCGTCGTCCTCTCCGGCTGAACCCGGCTGACGCCCCGCCGGCGGGCACTACCCTGACGGTCGGCCCGCCGCTCTGCGGCACCCGACCACCCTGAGGAGCACCGCCGTGTCCACCGCGCCTTCGCCCACCGCCGCCGCCCCGATCCGGGTGCCGGCCGGGACGACGGCCTCGCAGGCGCTCAAGGACGCCGGGGTGCCGTTCAAGGGCCCCGACGGTGCGGTCGTCGTCCGGGAGCTGGCCTCCGGCGACCTCCGGGACCTCGGCTGGACCCCGGACGCCGACGTGGAGGTGGAGCCGGTCCCGGCCGCCAGCGCCGACGGCCGCGCGGTGATCCGGCACTCCGCGGCGCACGTGCTGGCGCAGGCCGTGCAGGAGCTCTTCCCCGGCACCCGGCTGGGCATCGGCCCGCCGGTGGAGAACGGCTTCTACTACGACTTCGAGCCCGAGCGGCCGTTCACCCCCGAGGACCTGCAGGCCCTCGAGAAGAAGATGACCGAGATCGTCCGGGCCGGGCAGCACTTCCGCCGCCGGGAGGTCAGCGACGACGAGGCGCGGGCCGAGCTGGCGCACGAGCCGTACAAGCTGGAGCTGATCGGCCTCAAAGGCGGTGCCGGCGACGAGGCCGCCGAGGGCGCCGACGTCGAGGTGGGCGGTGCCCAGCTGACCATGTACGACAACGTCGACGCCCGCACCGGCGACCGGGTCTGGACCGACCTGTGCCGCGGCCCGCACGTGCCGCGCACCTCCACCATCCCGGCGTTCTCCCTCACCCGGAGCGCCGCTGCCTACTGGCGCGGGAACGAGAAGAACCCGCAGCTGCAGCGGGTCTACGGCACCGCGTGGGAGAGCAAGGACGCGCACAAGGCGTACCTGGAGCAGCTGGCCGAGGCCGAGCGCCGCGACCACCGCCGGCTCGGGGTGGAGCTGGACCTGTTCAGCTTCCCCGACGAGATCGGCTCCGGTCTGGCGGTCTTCCACCCCAAGGGCGGGGTGGTGAAGCGGGAGATGGAGGACTACGTCCGCCGCCGGCACCTCGAGGAGGGCTTCGACTACGTCGGCACCCCGCACATCAGCAAGCGCGGGCTGTTCGAGACCTCCGGGCACCTGCCCTACTACGAGGACACCATGTTCCCGGCCATGGAGCTGGAGAACAGCGAGTACTTCCTCAAGGCCATGAACTGCCCGATGCACAACCTGATCTTCCGGTCGCGCGGGCGGTCCTACCGCGAGCTGCCGCTGCGGTTCTTCGAGTTCGGCTCGGTGTACCGCTACGAGAAGTCCGGCGTCGTGCACGGCCTGACCCGGGTGCGCGGCCTGACCCAGGACGACTCGCACAGCTACGTCACCCCCGAGCAGGCGCCCGGCGAGGTGCGGCACCTGCTGGCCTTCGTGCTCGGCCTGCTCAGCGACTTCGGTCTGGACGACTACTACCTGGAGCTGTCCACCCGGGGCGACGACCCGGCCAAGCAGGCCAAGTTCATCGGCTCGGACGCGGAGTGGGCCAACGCCACCGCCGTGCTCGAGGAGGCGGCCCGGGAGACCGGGCTGGAGCTCGTGCCCGACCCCGGCGGTGCGGCCTACTACGGCCCGAAGATCTCCGTGCAGGCCCGCGACGCCATCGGCCGCACCTGGCAGATGTCGACCATCCAGTACGACTTCAACCAGCCCGCCCGCTTCGGCCTGGAGTACAGCGCCGCTGACGGCACCCGGCAGCAGCCGGTGATGATCCACTCGGCCAAGTTCGGGTCGATCGAGCGGTTCTTCGGCGTGCTCACCGAGCACTACGCCGGTGCCTTCCCGGCGTGGCTGGCCCCGGTGCAGGTGGTCGGCATCCCGATCACCGACGAGCAGGTGCCCTACCTGACCGACGTCGCCCTGCTGCTGCGGGAGAAGGGCATCCGGGTCGAGATCGACGACTCCGACGACCGGATGCAGAAGAAGATCCGCACCGCCAGCAAGCAGAAGGTGCCCTTCGTGCTGATCGCCGGGGCGACCGACGCCGACGCCGGGGCGGTCTCCTTCCGCTACCGCGACGGCTCGCAGCGCAACGGGGTGCCGGTGGCCGACGCCGTGGCCCAGGTGGCCGCCTGGGTGGTCGCGCGGCACAACGCCGACCCGACCGCCGAGGTGCCGCAGGGATGAGCGTCGCCAACGACGACGGCGGCCCGGCGGCGGTGTTCGAGCACCTCTGGACGCCGTACCGGATGGCCTACATCCGCGGCGGGAAGCCGACCGGCGACCACGACTGCCCGTTCTGCCTCATCCCGCAGATGGACGACGAGGAGGGGCTGGTCGTCGCCCGCGGCGCGACCGTCTTCGCCGTGCTGAACCTCTACCCGTACAACGCCGGCCACCTGATGGTGGTGCCCTACCGGCACGTGCCCGACTACACCGACCTCACCGTCGCCGAGGTGGCCGAGCTGGGGTCGTTCACCCAGACGGCGATGCGCGTCGTCCGCTCGGTCAGCGGCGCGCACGGGTTCAACGTCGGGATGAACCAGGGGTCGATCGCCGGCGCCGGCATCGCCGACCACCTGCACCAGCACGTCGTGCCGCGCTGGGGCGGTGACACCAACTTCATGCCCGTCGTGGGGCTGACCCGGGTGCTGCCGCAGGTGCTCACCGAGACGCGGGCGCTGCTCGCCGCCCAGTGGCCGGCCGCCGTCCCGGCCGGGCCGGCGGGCCCCGGGCAGGGTGTGGCCTGAGTGCTCGGCATCAACCTCCGTCCCGCCGTCGGCCGGTTCTGGGCCCCCGTCGTCCGCGGCCTGGTCCGGGTCGGGGTGACCGCTGACGCGGTGACCCTCACCGGCACCCTCGGCGCGGTCGCCGCGGCGGTGTTCCTGATCGGCGGCGGCGAGCTGTTCTGGGGTGCCTTCGCCGTCACCCTGTTCGTGCTGCTGGACATGCTCGACGGCGCGCTGGCCCGGGCCCGCGGCGGCGGCTCCGTCTTCGGCGCGGTGCTGGACTCCACCGGCGACCGGGCCGCGGACGCGGCCATCTTCGCCGGCCTGGTCTGGTGGTACAGCGGGGACGGCGACAACCGGCTCATCGTCCTGCTGGCGCTGGTCTGCCTGGTGCTCGGCGTGCTGACCTCCTACGTCAAGGCCCGAGCCGAGGGCATGGGGCTGCGGGTCGAGGTCGGCATCGTCGAGCGCACCGAGCGGTTGATCCTGGTGCTGGTCGGCACCGGGTTCACCGGCCTGGGCATCCCGTACGCCCTGCACGTGTGCCTCTGGGTGCTGGCCGTGGGCAGCGCGATCACGGTGGGCCAGCGGTTCGCCGCCGTCCGCAGCGGCTCCCGCGGGATGCGGCTGCCCGGGCCGGCGGCCGCCGACGAGCCGACCGGACCGCCGGCGCCGTGAGCCGCCGGGCCGAGCTGACCGACCGGGTGGTCGACGCCGGCTACGCCGCCGGGTGGCGCGCTGTCCGGCTGCTGCCGGAGCCGGTCGCCCGGAGCCTGTTCGCCGGCGCCGGGTCGCTCGCCGCGGCCCGGCGCGGGCCGCGGGCGCGGCAGCTGCGCGCCAACCTCGACGTCGCCACCGGCGGCCGGCTGGACGACGCGGCGCTGGACGACCTGACCCGGCGCGGCATGCGGTCCTACGCCCGGTACTGGCAGGAGGCATTCCGGCTGCCGACGCTGACCCGCGAGCGCATCGTCGCCTCCTCCGACCTGCCCGGCCGCGAGCACCTCGAGCGGGCCGTCGCCGGGGGCCGCGGCGTCGTGCTGGCCCTGCCGCACAGCGGCAACTGGGACGCCGCCGGCGTGTGGCTCGTCGACCTGCTCGGCGGGCCGTTCGTCACCGTCGCCGAGCGGCTGCGCCCGGAGTCGCTGTACCGGCGCTTCGTCGACTACCGCGAGAACCTGGGCATGCGGATCGTCCCCCTCACCGGGGGCGAGCGGCCCAGCTCAACGGTGCTCCGCGAGTGGCTCACCGCCGGTGGGACGGCGTGCCTGCTGGTCGACCGGGACCTCTCCGGCGCCGGCGTCCCGGTCACCTTCTTCGGCCGCCGCACCACGATGCCCGGCGGGCCGGCGCTGCTGGCCGCGCAGACCGGGGCGGTGCTGCTGCCGGCGGTCTGCCAGTTCGACGGCGCCGGCTGGCGGTTCGTCGTCCACCCGCCGGTGCCGGTCGACGGGCCCGGTCGGCTGCGCGAGCGGGTGACCACGGCGATGCAGCAGGTCGCCGACGCGTTCGCCACCACCATCGCCGAGCAGCCCGAGGACTGGCACGTGCTGGGCCGGGTCTGGCCCGAGGTCGGGCCGGACGGGCGGCCCACCCCGGACGCCGGGACGCCGCAGCGGGCCGGGCAGCTGTCCGGCGGGCCGGGCTGATGCGGATCGGCCTGGTCTGCCCCTACCAGTGGGACGTGCCCGGGGGCGTCCAGTACCACGTGCGCGACCTGGCCGAGACGCTGCGCGCGCTGGGGCACCACGTCGAGGTGCTCACCCCCGCCGAGCACGAGGAGGACCTGCCGGCCGAGCACGTCACCTGGGCCGGGCGGGCCGTGCCGGTGCCGTACAACGGCTCGATGGCCAGCATGCAGATCGGCCTGGTGTCGGCCGCCCGGGTGCGGCGCTGGCTGCGGGAGGGCGCCTTCGACGTCGTCCACGTGCACGAGCCGGCCTCGCCGTCGGTGTCGCTGCTGGTCTGCATCATCGCCAAGGGGCCGATCGTGGCGACCTTCCACGCGGCGACCACCCGGTCGAAGGTCCTCGCCGCGCTGGGGCCCTGGGTGCGCCCCTGGCTGGAGAAGATCAGCGGCCGGATCGCCGTCTCCGACTTCGCCCGGCGGGTGCAGGTGGAGCACCTCGGCGGGGACGCGGTGGTGATCCCCAACGGCGTGCACGTGCCGGCCTTCGCCGAGGGCCCCCCGCTGCCCGGGTACGCACGCGGCGGCGACGCCCCCACGATCGGCTTCCTGGGCCGCTACGACGAGCCGCGCAAGGGCCTGCCGGTGCTGCTGGACGCGATGCGCACCGTGGTCCGCGACCACCCCCGGGCACGGCTGCTGGTGGCCGGCCGCGGCGACCCGGACGGGTTCGCGGACCTGGTGGGGGCCGACCTCGCCCCGCACGTGACGCTGCTCGGGGAGCTCGCCGAGACCGAGAAGGCGGCGTTCCTCCGCTCGGTCGACGTCTACTGCGCGCCCAACCTGCTGGGGGAGTCCTTCGGGGTGGTGCTGCTGGAGGCGATGGCCGCCGGGGCCCCCGTCGTCGCCAGCGACCTGGACGCCTTCGGCCGGGTGCTCGCCGACGGCACCGCGGGGGTGCTGGTGCCCCGCGGGGACGTCGCCGCGCTGGCCCGCGCGCTGTCCGGGCTGCTCGCCGACCCGGTCCGGCGGGCCGAGCTGGCCGGCGCGGGCACCCGCGCGGTCGCCGGCTACGACTGGTCGGTGGTGGCGCAGCGCATCCTCGCCGTCTACGAGACGGTCGCCCCCACCGGCGGCATCGGCGTCACCGCCTCGGCCGACGACGACCCCGCGCTGCTGGGCACCCCGCCTCCCCCCGGCGAGGCACACCCGGCGGTGTCGGGGCCCTTCCGGCGGCGGGTGCGGCGCTAGCCTGAGGCCCGATGACCACCGGGACCTGGCTGCTGCTCGCCGCGGGGCTCGTGCTCGCCCTGCTGCTGGTGTCGGTGACGTTCACGCTGACCCGGCTGCGCCGGCTGGCCGGCCGGGTGCGCCGCGCGCGCGAGGTGCTCGACGCCGCCCTCCTGCGCCGGGCCGAGCTGGCGGCGGCGCTGACCCGCGAGCGGTCCGACGAGCTCGGTGCCGCGCTCACCGCCGCCCTGGCCGAGGCCGCGGCCGAGGCCCGGGCGCCCAGCGCGGGGGACCGCGAGGCCGCGGAGAACCAGGTGGGCCGGCTGCTGCGGCGGGTGCCCGCGGGGACGCTCACCCCGGAGCTGACCGAGGCCGGCCTGCGGGTGGGGCTGGCCCGGCGGTTCTACAACGACGCCGTCCGGGACACCCGGGCGTTGCGCCGCGGCCGGCTGGCCCGGGTGCTCCGGCTGCACGCCCGGCGGCCGCTGCCCCGGTACTTCGACATCGACGACGGGCTGGACGCCGTGCTCACCGGGCCGGCACCGGCCGGTGGCGGACCGCAGCCCCGGCGCTGACCGGTCCGGCGCCGGTCGGCCGTAGGCTGGGAGTCCCTCCCGACGTCCGATCGAAGGCAGTCCCGTGTCCCTGAACGACAGCCCGGCCACCCCCACCCCCGCCGCCACCGGCACCGACCGGGTCAAGCGAGGCATGGCCGAGCAGCTCAAGGGCGGCGTGATCATGGACGTCGTCACGCCGGAGCAGGCCAAGATCGCCGAGGACGCCGGCGCGGTCGCGGTCATGGCGCTGGAGCGGGTGCCCGCCGACATCCGCGCCCAGGGCGGCATCGCCCGGATGAGCGACCCGGACATGATCGACGGCATCATCGCCGCGGTCTCCATCCCGGTGATGGCCAAGGCCCGGATCGGGCACTTCGTCGAGGCGCAGGTGCTGCAGGCGCTGGGCGTGGACTACATCGACGAGTCCGAGGTGCTCAGCCCGGCCGACGAGGCGCACCACATCGTCAAGAGCGAGTTCACCGTCCCGTTCGTCTGCGGGGCCACCGACCTGGGCGAGGCGCTGCGCCGGATCTCCGAGGGCGCGGCGATGATCCGGTCCAAGGGCGAGGCCGGCACCGGCAACGTCGTGGAGGCCACCCGCCACATGCGGTCGATCCGGGCCAGCATCAAGCGGCTGTCGACCCTCGACGAGACCGAGCTGTTCGTCGCCGCCAAGGAGCTGCGCGCCCCGCACGACCTCGTGCTCGAGGTCGCCCGGCTCGGTGCCCTGCCCGTCGTGCTGTTCACCGCCGGCGGCATCGCCACCCCCGCCGACGCCGCGATGATGATGCAGCTGGGCGCCCAGGGCGTGTTCGTCGGCTCGGGCATCTTCAAGTCCGGCGACCCGGCGCAGCGGGCCGCCGCCATCGTGCAGGCCACCACGTTCCACGACGACCCCGACGTCATCGCGAAGGTCTCCCGCGGGCTCGGCGAGGCGATGGTCGGCATCAACGTCTCGACGCTCCCGGAGAGCGAGCGCTACGCCACCCGCGGGTGGTGACCGCACCGCTCGTCGGTGTCCTGGCGCTGCAGGGTGACGTCCGGGAGCACCTCGCCGCGCTGACCGCGGTGGGCGCCCGGGCCGTGCGGGTGCGGCGGCCGGGGGAGCTGGCCGCGGTCGACGGGCTCGTCGTCCCGGGCGGGGAGTCGACGACGATGGCCAACCTGGCCGTCCGGTCCGGCATGCTCGAGCCGCTGCGGGCCGCGGTCCGCGGCGGGCTGCCGGTCTACGGCTCCTGCGCGGGGATGATCATGCTGGCCGACACGGTGCTCGACGCGGTCGAGGGCCAGCAGACCATCGGTGGGCTGGACGTGGCGGTGCGCCGCAACGCGTTCGGCCGGCAGGTCGACTCCTTCGAGGGCGCCGTCCGGCTGGCGGGGGTGCCCGGGCCGCCGGTGCACGCGGTCTTCATCCGCGCGCCGTGGGTCGAGCGGGCCGGCCCGGAGGTGCAGGTGCTCGGCCGGGTCGAGGGCGGGGCGGCCGACGGTAAGATCGTCGCCGTCCGTCAGGGCCGGCTGGTGGCGACCAGCTTCCACCCCGAGCTGACCGGCGACCTGCGCGTGCACGCTCTCTTCGCGGAGCTGGTGGGCGAGGCGGCGGCCGAGCGGGTCCGAGACCAGGCAACAGGCGGCGGCGTCGGAGCCGGCGCTGTCAGTGAGGGGAGTCAGTCGTGAGCGGCCATTCCAAGTGGGCGACGACCAAGCACAAGAAGGCCGGGATCGACGCCAAGCGCGGCAAGCTCTTCGCCAAGCTGATCAAGAACATCGAGGTCGCGGCGCGCACCGGCGGCGCCGACCTGTCCGGCAACCCGACCCTCTACGACGCCGTCCAGAAGGCGAAGAAGAGCTCGGTGCCCAACGACAACATCGACCGCGCGGTCAAGCGCGGCGGTGGCCTCGAGGCCGGCGGCGTCGACTACCAGAGCATCACCTACGAGGGCTACGGCCCGGGCGGGGTCGCGGTGCTCATCGAGTGCCTCACCGACAACAAGAACCGGTCGGCGATGGAGGTGCGCACGGCGATGAGCCGCAACGGCGGCAACATGGCCGACCCCGGCTCGGTGTCCTACCTGTTCTCCCGCAAGGGCGTCGTCGTGGTCCCGGCGACCGGCACCACCGAGGACGACGTGCTGATGGCCGTGCTGGACGCCGGCGCGGAGGAGGTCCGCGACCTCGGCGACACCCTCGAGGTGGTCTGCCAGCCCGGTGACCTGGTCGCCGTGCGCACCGCGCTGCAGGACGCCGGCATCGACTACGACTCCGCCGACATGGGCTTCGTGCCCAGCGTGCAGGTCGAGCTGGACGCCGACGGGGCGGGCAAGGTCTTCCGGCTCATCGACGCCCTCGAGGACCTCGACGACGTGCAGAACGTGTACGCGAACTACGACGTGTCCGACGAGGTCATGGAGTCGATCGACGCCTGACGGGTCGGTGAGCATCGCAGGGAGCGCCAGCGACCGAGGAGTGGAGCCGTCCCGGAAGGCGTCCCGGGAGGTCGACGCCTGACGGGTCGGTGGGCCTCGCGGCGTGGTCGCCTCGTTGGCCCCTGCCGCCCCAGGCGCACCGGGCCCCGGGCGGGTCGGCCCGCCCGCCGGGCGGGTCGCCCTAGCGTCCGCCGCGAGGCGCCGTCCCGGTCGCCGGGGGCGGGGGTGCGACGGTGGCCGCTGGTGCCGGTGCCCGCACCGCCCGCGCCGTCCGGCTGCTGCTGACCGGGCTGCTGGTGGTCGCGGCCGGCGTCTGCGGCCCGGCCGGCCCGCCGGTGGCCACCGCGGCGGCCGCTTCACCGGCACGCGCCCCGGCGACCGCCGACCCCGTCGCGGAGCCGGTGGGCCGCCGTCCCGGCGTCGGGCTGGTCGCCCGGCCGACCACATCAGCACCCCCGGCTGAGCCTGCCCCGCCGCCCGAGGCCGCACCACCGGTCGGGCCACCGGTCGCGGAGCCCGCCGTCGCCCCCGCCCCGGCGCCGTTCCTGCTGCCGCTGGGCGTGGAACCGCCGGGCACGCAGGTGGTCACCGTGGTGGCGGCCGGCCGCTCCGCGACGTCCGCCCGGCTCACCGCCTGGGAGCTCGGGCCCGACGGCTGGACGCCGGTGCTGGGCCCGCTGACCGCCCGGGTCGGCGCGGCCGGCGTGGGGGTGGCCAGCGAGTCCTCGACCCGGACGCCGGCCGGCACGTTCACCCTCACCGAGGCGTTCGGCCGGGCAGCCGACCCCGGCACCGCGCTGCCCTACCGGGTGGTGGACGGCGACGACTGGTGGGTCTCCGACGTCGCGAGCCCGCGGTACAACCAGTACGTGCAGTGCGCCCCCGGGCAGCTGCGACTTCGACGAGCAGGCGGGGGAGGACCTCGCCGCCGCCGGGCCGGTGTACGACCACGCGGTGGTCATCGACCACAACCGCGGCGGCACCCCGGGCGCGGGCTCGGCGTTCTTCCTGCACGTCACCGACGGCGCCCCGACCGCCGGCTGCGTGGCCGTCGACCGGGCCGCGATGCAGCAGCTGCTCCGCTGGCTGGACCCGGCGGCCACCCCGGTCATCTCCATCGGCGTCGGCTGAGGCCCCGGCGCGTCGCAGCCGGACCGACCCCGGTACCCGGGCTAGCGTTCCGTCGAACACGTGTTCGTGCGAAGCTGGGAGAGTGGGCATGGCGGTGCCGCGCATGGGCGCTCCGGGGACGGGCATCCGGGTGCTGGGGATCGACCCGGGCCTCACCCGGTGCGGGTGGGGCGTCGTCGAGGGGCGCCCCGGTGCCCGGCCCACGGCGCTGGGGGTCGGCGTCGTCCGCACCAACCCCGAGCTCGACCTGGAACTCCGCCTGCTGGAGGTGCACACCGCCGTGACCGCACTGCTGCGCGAGCACCGGCCCGGTGCGATGGCCATCGAGCGGGTGTTCCACCAGAACAACAAGGGGACGGCGACCGGCACGGCGCAGGCCGCCGGCGTCGCCGCCCTGGCCGCCGCCCAGGCGTCGGTTCCGGTGGCCTGGCACACCCCGAGCGAGGTGAAGGCCGCCATCTCCGGCAACGGCCGGGCCGACAAGGACCAGGTGACGATGATGGTCACCCGGGTGCTC
The DNA here is from genome assembly GCF_041028285.1 of Modestobacter versicolor. GTDB lineage: Bacteria > Actinomycetota > Actinomycetes > Mycobacteriales > Geodermatophilaceae > Modestobacter > Modestobacter versicolor_A. The sequence goes on from NZ_JABGDB010000001.1 coordinate 1,093,831, forward strand.
GGGCTGGCCACCGCGCCGAAGCCGGCCGACGCCGCCGACGCGCTGGCGCTGGCGGTCTGCCACGTGTGGCGCGGCCCGGCGCAGGACCGGCTGAGGGTGGCCGCGCTCGCCGGCGGCATCGGTGCCCCGGTGCCCGCGGCCCGCACGCTGCCGCGGTGGACGGGGATCTCCCGGTGATCGCCAGCGTCAGCGGCCGGGTGGCCGCGGTCTCCCCGGACGGCGCCGTCGTCGAGGTCGGCGGCATCGGCCTGTCGGTGCAGTGCACCCCCGGCACGATCGCCCGGCTCACGGTGGGGGAGCAGGCCCGGCTGGCCACCAGCCTCGTCGTCCGCGAGGACTCGCTGACCCTGTACGGCTTCGCCGACGACGACGAGCGGCAGCTGTTCGAGCTGCTGCAGACCGCGAACGGCGTCGGGCCGCGGCTGGCCCAGGCGGTGCTCGCCATCCACCCGCCCCGCGAGGTGCGCCGGGCGGTCTCGATGGGCGACCTCAAGGCGCTGATGCAGGTGCCCGGGATCGGCAAGAAGGGCGCCGAGCGGCTGGTGCTGGAGCTGCGCGACCGGCTCGGCACCACCTCCTCCGACGCCTCGCTCGACGGCCCGGCCCCCGCCGGGCTCGGCTCGGTCACCCCGGTCGCGCCGTGGCGCGACCAGCTCACCGCCGCGCTGGTCAGCCTCGGCTGGACCGGCCGGGAGGCCGAGGGCGCGGTGGCCCAGCTGGCCCCGATCGCCGATGAGCAGGTGGCCGCCACCGGTGGCGTGGAGATCGCGATCCTGCTGCGGCAGGCGCTGCGGCTGCTGGGCCGGTCATGAGCTCGCCGTTCGACCGCGGTCTGTCCGCCGCCGACGCAGGCCCCGGCCGGCTGCCCGACGACGCCGTCGACCCGCGCGCCGGGGACGAGGAGCGGGTCGTCGAGTCGGCGTTGCGGCCGCACTCGCTCGCCGACTTCATCGGCCAGCCCAAGGTCGCGCGCCAGCTGGACCTGGTCCTCGAGGGCGCCAAGCGGCGCGGCCGGCCGCCGGACCACGTGCTGCTGTCCGGTCCGCCCGGCCTGGGCAAGACCAGCCTGGCGCTGATCATCGGCTCGGAGCTGGGCACCTCGGTGAAGATCACCAGCGGCCCGGCGATCGAGCGGTCCGGCGACCTCGCCGCGATGCTGTCCAACCTGTCGCCCGGTGACGTGCTGTTCATCGACGAGATCCACCGCATCGCCCGGCCGGCCGAGGAACTGCTGTACATGGCGATGGAGGACTTCCGGGTCGACGTCGTCGTCGGCAAGGGCCCGGGCGCCACCGCCATCCCGCTGGAGATCAACCCGTTCACCCTGGTCGGGGCCACCACCCGGGCCGGGCTGCTCACCGGCCCGCTGCGCGACCGGTTCGGCTTCGTCGGCCAGATGGAGTTCTACGACACCGCCGACCTGGAGCGGGTGCTGGCGCGCAGCGCCGACCTGCTCGGGGTCGAGCTGACGGCCGAGGGGTCCGCGGAGATCGCCGGCCGCTCGCGGGGCACGCCGCGGATCGCCAACCGGCTGCTGCGGCGGGTCCGCGACTTCGCGGAGGTGCGCGCCGACGGCCGGGTCACCCTGGACGTCGCCCGGGCCGCGCTGGCCCTCTACGACGTCGACGACCTCGGCCTGGACCGGCTGGACCGGTCGGTGCTGGAGGCGCTGGTCAGCAGGTTCGGCGGCGGTCCGGTCGGCGTCGCGACCCTCGCGGTGGCGGTGGGGGAGGAGCCGCACACCGTCGAGGAGGTGTGCGAGCCGTTCCTGGTCCGGGCCGGCCTGCTCGCCCGCACCCCCCGTGGCCGGGTCGCCACCGAGGCCGCCTTCCGGCACCTGGGGCACCCCGTCCCACGCGGCGGGGTGGCGCTCAGCGGGGGCACAGCCGACCCGCCGTCGGACGGGCCTTCGTCACAGACGCTGTTCGACGCCTAGACTCCACGGCGCTGGCGCGCAACCCGGGACGTCCCGGGCGGCCGCGCCCCGGTTCCCCTGCCTGCGCAGGGCGACGCCGGCACCGATGTACCCGAGCGGCCCGCCCCGGGCCGCACCCACCGCGCGATGACGCCGCGGTAGAGAGGCTCACCTGTCGTGGAATCCTTGCCGTTGCTCATCCTGGTCGCGCTGGCGTTCGTCGTCCTCTTCGTCCTGCCCTCCCGGCAGCGGAAGAAGATCCAGGCGAACGCCCAGGCGATGCAGGACTCGCTCACCATCGGGACGCCGGTGATGCTGACCAGCGGCATCCACGGCACGGTCGCCGCGCTCGGTGAGTCGACGGTGGACCTCGAGATCGCCCCCGGGGTGGTCATGACGGTCGCCCGCCCGGCGATCATGGAGATCCGCAAGCCCGCGACCGACACCGCCACCCCGGGCTCCGGCTCGAGCGCCACGGGCATCGTCGACGGCGACGGCGACCCCACCGACCCGACGCGCTGAGCCGGTAGACCGGATGGCCGCCCGCCAGCTCCCCGCACGGCGCTACTTCGCCGCCTTCGTCGTCATCGTCGCCGGCCTGTACGCGCTGATCTTCCTCACCGGTGACACCCGCACCCCGCAGCTCGGGCTCGACCTGCAGGGCGGGACGACGGTCACGCTGACCGCCCGCACGCCCGACGGCCAGGCGCCCGCCCCCGAGGACCTCGAACTGGCACGCCAGATCATCGAGCAGCGCGTCAACGGGCTCGGCGTGGCCGAGGCCGACGTGGTCACCGAGGGCGACAGCAACATCGTCATCTCGGTCCCCGGCGACGACGGCGAGCAGGCCCGCGAGCTCGGCGCCACCGCCCAGCTGCGCTTCCGGCCGGTCCTGCAGGGCCCGGAGCCGGCGTCCCAGGCGAGCACGGAGCCGACCGACGGCGCGGAGCCCACGGACGGCGCCGAGCCCACGGACGGCGCCGAGCCCACGGACGGCGCAGCCCCGACCGACAGCGCCGCGCCCACCGACAGCGCGGCGCCCACCGGGTCCGCGCCCGCGACGACCGACCCGGCGACGACCGGGAGCGGCGCGGCGACCGACACCGGCGCCCCCGACCCGGACGCCCCCGCCGTGACGCAGGAGGTGGCCGCCGCCGAGTACGCCACCCTCACCTGCGACACCACGACCACCCAGGTCGACCGGCCCGACGACCACATCGCCGCCTGCTCCGACGACGGCTCGGTCAAGTACCTGCTCGGCCCGGCCGTCCTGGAGGGCACCGCCGTCACCGATGCCGGGGCCGGGACCCAGGTCGGCACCGGCGAGTGGATCGTCACCCTGGACCTGACCAACGCCGGGTCCGAGGCCTGGGCGGCCTTCACCGCCGCCAACGTCGGCAACGCCGTCGGCATCACCCTGGACGGCCGGGTCGTCTCCGCCCCGAACATCAACAGCGCCATCAACGGCGGCACCACCGAGATCAGCGGCTCCTTCGACCAGGAGACCGCCACCGAGCTCGCCAACCAGCTCAAGTACGGCGCGCTGCCGCTGACGTTCAGCCAGGCGACGGCGCAGTCGATCTCCACCGAGCTCGGCAGCGAGCAGCTGCGGGCCGGGCTGATCGCCGGGGCCATCGGCGTCGCCCTCGTCTTCGTGTACGCGCTGCTGTACTACCGGCTGCTCGGGCTGGTGATGATCGCCAGCCTGGTGCTGTCGGCGGTGGTGGTCTACGCCTGCCTGGTGCTGCTGGGCCGGCAGATCGGCTTCGCGCTCAGCCTCGCCGGGATCGCCGGGTTCATCGTCTCCATCGGCATCACCGCCGACTCGTTCGTCGTCTACTTCGAACGCCTCAAGGACGAGGTGCGCGAGGGGCGCAGCCTGCGCAGCGCCGCCCCGCGGGCCTGGGTCCGCGCCCGGCGGACGATCCTGTCCGCCGACGCGGTCAGCTTCCTGGCCGCCGCCATCCTCTACTGGCTGGCCATCGGTGACGTGAAGGGCTTCGCGTTCACCCTCGGCATGTCCACGGTCCTGGACCTGGTCGTGGTCTTCCTCTTCACCCACCCGCTGATGGCGGTGCTCAGCCGGGTCAGGTCCTTCGGCAGCAACCGCTTCTCCGGCCTCGGCCAGGTCGACCACAGCCGGCGGCCCCCGCCGCCGGCCCGGGCCGACCGGGACCTGGTCGGCGCCGGCAGCACGAACGGGAGCAACCGATGACCCCGCGCGACGCGGCCGACGTGCCGCTCGGCACCGACGCCGACGAGACGGTCGACGACGGCGCGGTGCTGGCCGACGCCGCCGGCGACAGCACCGGTGACCAGGCGCTGGCCGACGCGGGCCTGCCCGCGGAGGGCGCGACGCCCGGCCGGTCCGCCCGGCGTGCGCCGGCCCGCGGCTCGTTGGCCCACCGGCTCTACAACGGCGAGGCCGGGCTGGACGTCGTCGGCAAGCGGCGCTTCTGGTTCCGGGTCACCGCCGTGGTCATGCTGCTGTGCGTCCTGGCCATGGTGTTCCGCGGCTTCAACTTCGGCATCGAGTTCGCCGGCGGCACCAGCCTCAGGGTGCCGGCGGAGAGCTCGCAGCTGACCACGGTCCGTGAGGCGGCCGAGGGCGCCGGGGCCGAGGTGTCCAGCGCGCAGGTCGTCGGCGGCAACTCCGTGCTGCTGCGCACCGAGGCGCTGGACGCCGACACCGAGGAGGCCGTGGTCGCCGCCGTCGCCGAGTCCGTCGGTGTGCCGCCGGCGGAGGTGAGCCCGCAGTCGGTGAGCGCCGACTGGGGCGGCGACATCACCAACCAGGCGCTCAAGGCGCTGCTCGTCTTCCTGGTGGCAGTCGTGGCCTTCCTCGCCGTCCGCTTCCAGCCGAAGATGGCGGTCGGCGCGATCGTGGCGGTGCTGCACGACATCGTGGTGACCGCCGGCGTCTACGCGCTGATCGGCTTCGAGGTCACCCCGTCCACGGTCATCGGCCTGCTGACCATCCTGGGCTTCTCGCTCTACGACACCGTCGTGGTCTTCGACAAGGTCGAGGAGAACACCAAGGACCTCAGCAAGAGCGCCCGCTCCACCTACGGCGAGGCGGCCAACCTGGCGGTCAACCAGACGCTGATGCGGTCGATCAACACCTCGGTGATCGCGCTGCTGCCGGTGGCCGGCCTGCTGTTCGTCGGCGCCGGCCTGCTCGGCGCCGGCACGCTCAAGGACCTCGCGCTGGTGCTCTTCGTCGGCCTGGCCGTGGGCACCTACAGCTCGATCTTCCTGGCCACCCCGGTGCTGGCCGAGCTCAAGGAGCGCGAGCCCGAGCAGCAGGCCCTGCGCAAGCGGGTGCTCGCCCGGCGGGCCGCCGAGGCGCGGACCTCCGCCTCCGGAGCCCCGCGCGGCCCGGTCGCCAGCGCCCGCCGCGCCGGCGGGGCGACCAGCACCGCCCGGCGGTCGGCGGTCGCCGTGGCCGAGCGGCCCGACGCGCTGCCCGACCGGCCCGACGCCGACGTCCAGGTCGAGTCCCCGGAGTCCGTGCAGCCGACGGTCCGGAGCGGGTCGAGCACCCCGCGGCCGGGTCAGCGCCCGCAGCGGCCGGGGCAGAAGCCGGCCCAGCGACCGGCCGGCAGGAAGCGCCGGTGAGCCAGGTCGGCGAGGTCCCGGTCGACGAGCTGATCGCCTCCATCGCGGTCGACGTCCCGGACTTCCCCGAGCCCGGGGTGGTGTTCCGTGACCTGACCCCGGTGTTCGCCGACGCCGCCGCCTTCCGCCGGGTCGTCGACGCGCTCACCGAGCCCGCCGACGTGGACCCGCGGGCGGCGGCGCTGTCCGGCGGCGGCCGTGGCTTCGACGTCGTGGCCGGGGTCGAGGCCCGCGGCTTCCTGCTGGCCGCCGCGGTGGCGCTGGACGCCGGCACCGGGGTGGTGCCGATCCGCAAGGCCGGCAAGCTGCCCCGCGAGCGGGTGTCGGCGGACTACGCGCTGGAGTACGGCACCGCGACCCTGGAGCTGCACACCGACTCGGTCCGGCCCGGCCAGCGGGTGCTGCTGGTCGACGACGTGCTGGCCACCGGCGGCACGCTCCAGGCGGCGATCGCGCTGGTCGAGCGGCTGGGCGGGGTGGTGACCGCGGTCGCGGTGGTCATCGAGCTCGCCGCGCTGGCCGGCCGGGAGCGGCTCGCCCCGCACCCGGTGCACGCGCTCTGGACCACCTGACCACCCCGGGTGAGCACGGGCGGCGGCCCGTGCAGCACCGCGGCTAGCATGGGGAGGGTCCGCCTCCTCAACAGAGCAGGAGCACCCGTGGCCTCTGACGTCGTCGCACCCCGGACGTCCGGCGCGCCCCCCACCGAGGAGGCCGCGCCGAGGCCCGCGCTGCCCGAGCGCCCCGCCGTCCGCCGTCCCGACGACGTCGCACCGGAGCCGGGCGGCGAGAACGAGGCGGTGCCCCGCCGCCGGGTGCGCGACCGGCTGGCCCGGCGGATCGTCGCCGGGCAGCGGTCCACCGGCATCCGCCCGGTCCTCGAGCCGCTGGCCGCGCTCCACCGGCAGAGCCACCCCAAGGCCGACCTGGTGCTGCTGCAGCGCGCCTACGACGTCGCCGAGGCCGCGCACGCCCCGCAGAAGCGGAAGAGCGGCGACCCCTACATCACCCACCCGCTGGCAGTGGCCACCGTGCTCGCCGGGCTGGGCATGGACACCACGACGCTGGTCGCGGCGCTGCTGCACGACACCGTGGAGGACACCGGGGTCACCCTGGACACCATCCGCGCCGAGTTCGGCCCCGAGGTCGCCCACCTGGTCGACGGTGTCACGAAGATCGACAAGGTCAAGTTCGGTGACGCGGCGCAGGCCGAGACGATCCGCAAGATGATCGTCGCGATGTCCCGCGACCCCCGGGTGCTGGTGATCAAGCTCGCCGACCGGCTGCACAACATGCGGACGCTGCGCTTCCTCCCGCCGGAGAAGCAGGAGAAGAAGGCGCGCGAGACGCTGGAGATCCTGGCCCCGCTGGCCCACCGGCTGGGCATGAACACCATCAAGTGGGAGCTCGAGGACCTCGCGTTCGCGACGCTGTACCCCAAGCGCTACGACGAGATCGTGCGGCTGGTCGCCGAGCGCGCGCCGTCCCGGGACACCTACCTGGCCGAGGTCGCCTCCGCGGTCACCGACCAGCTCAAGGCCGCCAAGATCGAGGCCGTCGTCACCGGCCGGCCCAAGCACTACTACTCGATCTACCAGAAGATGATCGTCCGCGGCCGCGACTTCACCGACATCTGGGACCTGGTCGGCATCCGGATCCTGGTGGACTCGGTACGCGACGTGTACGCGGCGCTGGGCATCATGCACGCGCACTGGCAGCCGGTGCCCGGCCGGTTCAAGGACTTCGTGGCGATGCCGAAGTTCAACATGTACCAGTCGCTGCACACCACGGTCATCGGGCCGCAGGGCAAGCCGGTCGAGCTGCAGATCCGCACGCACGACATGCACCGGATCGCCGACTACGGCATCGCCGCGCACTGGAAGTACAAGGAGAACGCCCGCAGCGGCGGCAAGACCACCGAGGCCGGCCCCACGCCGGGGTCCGCGGGCGACGACATGCTGTGGCTGCGCCAGCTGCTGGACTGGCAGCGCGAGGCCCAGGAGCCCGGCGAGTTCCTGGAGACGCTGCGCTACGACCTCGGTCCGCAGGAGGTCTTCGTCTTCACGCCCAAGGGCGACGTGATCAGCCTGCCGGGGGAGTCGACGCCGGTCGACTTCGCCTACGCCGTGCACACCGAGGTCGGCCACCGCTGCATCGGGGCCCGGGTCAACGGCAACCTGGTCTCGCTGGACAGCAAGCTGAGCAACGGTGACGTGGTGGAGGTCTTCACCTCCCGCTCGCCCACGGCCGCGCCCTCCCAGGACTGGCTGACCTTCGTCGGCTCCTCGCGGGCCCGGACGAAGATCCGCCAGTGGTTCACCAAGGAGCGCCGCGAGGACGCGGTCGAGGCCGGCAAGGACGCGCTCACCAAGGCGATGCGCAAGGCCGGGCTGCCGCTGCAGCGCCTGATGGGCGGCGAGTCGCTGGCCACCCTGGCCGCCGACCTGCACTACCCGGACATCAGCGCGCTCTACGCCGCGGTCGGGGAGAACCAGGTCTCGGCGCACTCGCTGGTCGAGAAGCTGATGACGGCGCTCGGCGGGTCCGAGGGTGCCACCGAGGACATCGCCGAGACCGCGATCCCGACCAAGCGGACGGTCGCGCGCACGTCCAGCGGCGACCCGGGCGTCGTCGTCCACGGGATGACCGACGTGTGGGCCAAGCTCGCCAAGTGCTGCACGCCGGTGCCCGGCGACGACATCCTCGGCTTCGTCACCCGCGGTGGCGGGGTCAGCGTGCACCGCACCGACTGCACCAACGCCGCGGACCTGCAGCGCAAGCCCGAGCGGCTGGTCGAGGTCGACTGGGCGTCCCAGCCGGGGTCGGTGTTCCTGGTCGCCATCCAGGTGGAGGCGCTGGACCGGCACCGGCTGCTCTCCGACGTCACCCGGGCGCTGGCCGACGAGCGGGTCAACATCCTCTCCGCGTCGGTGCAGACCAGCCGGGACCGGGTGGCGATCAGCCGGTTCACCTTCGAGCTCGCCGACCCGGCGCACCTGGGCTCGGTGCTGCAGACGGTCCGCAACGTCGACGGCGTCTTCGACGTGGAGCGCGTCACCGCCTGAGGAACGACCCCGCTGCCCCCACGCAGCGCCGCGCGCGGCGCGGGTCCCTGCAGCGGGGCCGGGGACGGGGTCTCCCGTCAGGCGAGCCGGGTGGCGGTGACCGCGTAGAGCGGGTCGCCGGTGCCCGGCCGCGTGCGCAGCTGGACCGTGGGCTCGGTGAACCCACCGGCGCGCCGGACCAGCTCGGCGACGACGGCCCCGTGCTGCTGGTCGTCGGTGGCCAGCCAGCCGCGCACCGCCTTGGTCGGGAAGCACCGGTTGGAGTACGTGATCGCCAGGTGCCCGCCGGGGCGCAGCACCCGCGCGGCCTCGGCGAGCACCTCGACGGGCCGGGTGAGGTAGTCGATCGACACGCAGCAGACCACCGCGTCGACGTCGTCGTCGGGCAGCGGCACCCGCGGGTCGGCGTTCAGGTCGTGCACCAGCCGCTCCGTCGCCGCGGGGTTCGCCGCCAGCTCCGCGGCGTTCATCCCAAGCACCACCAGCTCGGCCGGCGGGGTGCCGAAGTGCGACACCCACGACGACATCAGGTCCAGCACCCGCACCGGCCGCGGGGCGTCCCCGTCGATGCCGAGGTCGGCGTACAGCTGCCCGACCGCGGCGATCGCACCGTCGTCGATGTGGGTCACCAGCCGCGGGCTCCGGTAGAACCCGGCGTCCGGCGCCTCGTCACTGCGGTCGAAGAAGCCCGGGGGGAAGCCCGCGTACGGATCGGCGTCCATCGTGCCCAGTCTGCGGGCCGCGGCGCGGCCCCGCCCGGCGTCAGCCGACGACGGTCATCGAGGTGATCGTCACCGGGGTGGTCGGGGCGCCGCCACCGGGGCTGGGCTCGAACGAGCCGTCGTTGCCCGCAGCCGCGATCTGGTCCAGCACGGCCAGCCCGGCCTCGTCGACGGTGCCGACGGCGGTGTAGTCCGGCGACAGCTCGGTGTCGACGAAGCACAGGAAGAACTGGCTGCCGGTCGAGTTCGGCTGGCCGCTGTTGGCCATCGCGATGGTGCCGCGCGGGTAGGTGGTGTCCGCGCTGACCTCCTGGCCGAACTTGTACGTCGGGCCGCCCTGACCGGTGCCCGACGGGTCGCCGCACTGCAGCACGCCGAAGGTCTCCTGGTTGACCTCCCGATGGCAGGGGCTGCCGTCGAAGAAGCCCTGCGAGGCCAGGTAGGTGAAGCTCGAGGCGGCGCACGGGGCGCCGGCGCGGTCCAGGGTCAGGGTGAGGTCGCCCTGGCCGGTGCTCATCACGAGCGTCGACGTGCCCGTGGTGGGCGTGGTCGCGGCGTCCGGCGGGGTGCCGACGTCGGTCAGGTTCGCGTTGCCCGAGTCGTCGGGGACGAAGGCGCAGGCGACGGTGCCGTCGGCGTTGGTCGCGGTGGCCGCGGCCGTGGGGGCGGCTGCCGGCGACGAGGAGCTGCCCGTGGCCGCGGTGCTGCTGCCCTCGTCGTCACCGAGGTTGGTGACCACCAGCGCTGCGCCGACGACCGCCAGCACGGCCAGCACGGTGACGCCGATCAGCAGGCGGGTGCGGCGCCGGCGGGCGACCTGGGCACGCCGTTCGAGCTGGCGCTGCAGCCGTCGCTGCGCGGCCTGACGCTGCTGCTTGTTGGTCGGCACTCTTCTCGGGCTCCTCGGCTTCTGCACGGACGCGGGGGCGGTCGCGCTCGTCGAGCCGACGCCGTCCACCCCGCGGTGTCGAGTGCGCAGTGTAGGGCGGGCACCTGTCCGGTCCCTGGCAGCGGCGCGGAGGCGGTGATCTCCCCGCGTAACCTGCACGGGTGCTCATCCGCTCCTTCCCCGCCGGCGCCTTCGGCACGAACTGCTACGCCGTCGCCTCGGGACCGGGCGCCGAGTGCGTCGTCGTCGACCCGGGGATGGAGGCGGTGGAGCCGCTGGGCCGGATGCTCGCCGACGACGGGCTCAAGCCGGTGGCCGTCGTGCTCACCCACGGGCACCTGGACCACACCTTCTCCGTGCTGCCGGTCTGCGAGGGGTACGACATCCCCGCCTACCTGCACCCCGCCGACGCCGGGATGCTCAGCGACCCGCTGCGCTGGCACGGCCCGGCGCTGGCACCGCTGATCGGTCAGGTCGCGCTGCCCGACCCGGCCGACGTCCGGCCGCTGACCGACGGGGCGACCCTCTCGCTGGCGGGGGTGGAGGTGACCGTGCGGCACGCGCCGGGCCACACCCAGGGCTCGGTGGTCTTCTCCCTCGACCTCGACGACTCCCCGGCGCTGCTCGCCGGCGACGTGCTGTTCGCCGGGTCAGTGGGCCGGGTGGACCTGCCGGGCGGGTCCTGGGAGGCGATGCTCGGCTCGCTGCGCGACGTCGTCCTGCCGCTGGACGACGCGACCGTCGTCCTGCCCGGGCACGGGCCGGCCACCACCATCGGGCGCGAACGCGCCACCAACCCGTACCTGGCCGAGGCCGCCGGTGCGCCGAAGGGACGAGGACTGTGAGCGAGCCGATGCGGGCTCCCAAGGGGACGTTCGACACGCTGCCGCCGGCCTCGGCGGAGTTCCTCGCCGTCCGGGACACCCTCACCGCGCCGTTGCGGCGGGCCGGCTACGGCTACGTCGAGACGCCGGTCTTCGAGGACACCGCGGTGTTCTCCCGGGGCGTGGGGGAGTCCACCGACGTCGTCTCCAAGGAGATGTACACGTTCACCGACCGCGGCGGCCGGTCGCTGACGCTGCGCCCGGAGCTCACCGCCGGGCTGATGCGCTCCTTCATCGAGCACCGGCTGTACTCCGGCGCGCTGCCGGTGAAGCTGTGGGCGGTCGGGTCGGCGTTCCGTTACGAGCGCCCGCAGGCCGGCCGCTACCGGCACTTCACCCAGGTCGACTGCGAGGCCCTGGGCGTCGACGACCCCGCACTGGACGCCGAGGTGGTCGCGCTGGCGGTGCAGGGGTTCCGCGACCTGGGGCTGACCGGCTTCGAGCTGCTGCTCACCTCGCTGGGCGACGCCACCTGCCGGCCGCAGTACCGCGAGCTGCTGGTGGACTTCCTGGCCGGCCTCGACCTGGACGAGGACACCCGCCGCCGCGCGGAGATCAACCCGCTGCGGGTGCTCGACGACAAGCGCCCCGAGGTGCAGGCCCAGCTGGACGGCGCCCCGCTGATGGTCGACCACCTCTCGGACTCCACGAAGGCGCACTACGACGCCGTCCGCGAGCACCTGACCGACCTGGGCGTGCAGTGGACCGAGGCGCCCCGGCTGGTGCGCGGCCTGGACTACTACACGAAGACCACGTTCGAGTTCGTCCACTCCGGCCTGGGCGCGCAGTCGGCGATCGGCGGCGGCGGCCGCTACGACGGGCTGTCCGCGGCGCTGGGTGGCCCCGACCTGTCCGGGATCGGCTACGCCGTCGGCGTGGACCGCACCCTGCTGGCGGTGCAGGCCGAAGGGCTGGACATCGCGACCTCGGCGGGGGTGCGCGCGTTCGTCGTCCCGCTGGGCGCCGAGGCCAAGCGGTACGCCGTGAAGCTCGTCGGCCAGCTCCGCGAGGCCGGCGTCCCGGCCGACACCGTCTACGGCGACCGCGGCCTCAAGGGCGCGATGAAGGCCGCCGACCGGTCCGGCGCCAGCCACGCGGTGGTCGTCGGCGACCGGGACCTCGCCGAGGGGGTGGCCCAGCTGCGCGACCTGCGCACCCACGAGCAGGTCGCCGTCCCCCTGGGTGAGCTGCTCGAGCGGGTGCGTGGCACGGTTGAGCCGTGACAGTCACTGACGGCATCGCAGAGGCCGCGAACACCCCCATGGAGACCCGGCCGCTGGGCCGCACCGGCGCCGACGTGTCCGTCGTCGGGCTCGGCACCTGGCAGCTGGGCGGCGACTGGGGCGACGTCTCCGAGGACGACGCCGCCGCCGTGCTCGACGCCGCGCTGGACGCCGGTGTCACGCTGCTGGACACCGCCGACGTCTACGGCGACGGCCGCTCCGAGGAGCGCATCCGCCGGGCGCTGGCCGCCCGCGGCGAGCGCCCGTTCGTGGCCACCAAGGCCGGCCGCCGCGCCGACCCGTTCACCGCCGAGACCTACACCCCGGAGAACCTGCGGGCCTGGGTCGACCGCTCGCGCCGCAACCTCGGGGTCGAGACGCTGGACCTGGTGCAGCTGCACTGCCCGCCGCCGGCCGTCTACTCCGACGAGCGGGTCTACGCGACCCTCGACGCCCTGGTCGAGGAGCAGGCCATCGCCGGCTACGGCGTCTCGGTGGAGACCGTCGCCGAGGGGCTGACCGCGCTGCAGCACCCCGGCGTGCAGTCGATCCAGGTGATCCTCAACATCTTCCGGCGCAAGCCGCTGGAGCAGCTGCTGCCGGCCGCCCAGCGCGCCGACGTCGGCATCCTGGCCCGGGTGCCGCTGGCGAGCGGGCTGCTGACCGGCAAGTACACCGCCGACACCACGTTCGGCGCCGACGACCACCGGAACTTCAACCGCAACGGCGAGGCCTTCGACGTCGGCGAGACCTTCGCCGGCGTGCCGTTCGAGGTCGGCGTGGCCGCGGCGCGCGAGGTGGCGGAGATCGCCGGTCCCGACGTCGCCACCTCGGCGTTCGCGCTGCGCTGGGTCATCGACCAGCCCGGGGTCACCACCGTCATCCCCGGTGCGCGCAACGTCGAGCAGGCGCTCGGCAACGTCGCCGCCGCCGCCCTCCCGTCGCTGTCCGACAGCCAGCTCGCCGACCTTGAGCGCGTGTACGACGAGCGCATCCGCGCCCACGTGCACGACCGCTGGTGAACCCCTCTCTCGAAAGGCACTGACGTGCTCCGCACCCACGACGCCGGCACGCTCCGCGCGACCGACGCCGGTTCCACGGTCACCCTCGCCGGCTGGGTCGCCCGCCGGCGCGACCACGGCGGGGTCGTCTTCCTCGACCTGCGCGATGCCTCGGGCTACGCCCAGGTCGTCGTCCGGGAGGAGGAGGCGCACGCGCTGCGCAACGAGTACTGCGTGCTGGTGACCGGGCAGGTGCAGGCCCGCCCGGCCGGCAACGAGAACCCGGAGCTGCCGACCGGCGAGATCGAGGTCGTCGCCACCGCCGTCATCGTCCTCTCGGCGTCCGCGCCGCTGCCGTTCCCGATCGAGACCACCCAGGCCGCCGGGGACGACGTCCGCTACAAGTACCGCTACCTCGACCTGCGCCGTCAGGGCCCGGCCGGGGTGCTTCGGCTGCGCTCGGAGATCAACCGGATCGCCCGCCAGGTCATGGCCGGCCACGGGTTCGTCGAGGTCGAGACGCCGACGCTGACCCGTTCCACGCCGGAGGGTGCCCGCGACTTCGTCGTCCCGGTGCGGCTGCAGCCGGGGTCCTGGTACGCACTGCCGCAGTCGCCGCAGCTGTTCAAGCAGCTGCTGATGATCGGCGGGCTGGAGCGGTACTACCAGATCGCCCGGGCCTTCCGGGACGAGGACTTCCGCGCCGACCGGCAGCCGGAGTTCACCCAGCTGGACTTCGAGATGAGCTTCGTCGACCGCGACGACGTGCTGGCCGTGGCCGAGGACGTCGTCCGGCAGCTGTGGCGGGAGCTGGCGTCCTACGACGTGCCGGAGATCCCGCGGATGAGCTACCGCGAGGCGATGGACCGGTTCGGCTCGGACAAGCCCGACCTGCGCTTCGGGATCGAGCTGACCGAGCTCACCTCGTACTTCGCGGAGACCCCGTTCCGGGTGTTCCAGTCGCCCTACGTCGGCGCCATCGTGATGCCCGGCGGCGGGTCGCAGCCGCGCCGGGCCTTCGACGCCTGGCAGGACTGGGCGCGTTCGCGGGGCTCCAAGGGGCTGGCCTACGTGACCATCGCCGAGGACGGCACCCTCGGCGGCCCGGTGGCCAAGAACATCTCCGACGCCGAGCGGGCCGGTCTGGTCGAGGCCGTCGGCGCTGAGCCGGGCGACTGCGTCTTCTTCGCCGCTGGGGCCCGCCGCTCCTCGCAGGAGCTGCTCGGCGCCGCGCGCAACGAGGTGGCCAAGCGGCTGGAGCTGATCGAGCCGGGGTCGTGGTCGTTCCTGTTCGTCGTGGACTTCCCGATGTTCGAGGAGACCGAGAACGGCGACTGGACGTTCATGCACCACCCGTTCACCTCGCCCACCCCCGAGTGGCGGGACCGCTTCGCCGAGGACAAGGGCGGCGCGCTGTCGGACGCCTACGACCTGGTGGTCAACGGCAACGAGCTGATGAGCGGGTCGGTCCGCATCCACGACGCCGACCTGCAGGAGCGGGTGTTCGAGACCCTCGGCATGTCGCGCGAGGAGGCCCGGGAGCGGTTCGGGTTCTTCCTCGAGGCGTTCGCCTACGGCCCGCCGCCGCACGCCGGCGCTGCGCTGGGTTGGGACCGGCTCACCGCGCTGCTGGCCGGGGTCGACTCGATCCGCGAGGTCATCGCCTTCCCGAAGACCGGCGCCGGTTACGACCCGCTGACCGGCGCGCCGACGCCGATCTCCGACGCACAGCGCGCCGAGGCCGGCATCGACCTCGTCCCGGAGCCCGACCCGGCGCCTTGAGGTCTTCGCGTTGATCATCGGCATGTGGTCGCCCGCACCGGCGTGGCGACCGGCCACATGGCGATGATCAACCCTGGCCAGGCCGCCACCCCTGGCTGAGCAGGGCGCCGCGGGTCCGGTTGACGACTGTCCACGGTCCGGTGAGGTGGCGGCGGGCGAACCGCAGCACGAGCCAGCCACCGGCCGCCATCAGCGAGTAGCGGTCGATGTCCCGGTCGAACTGCCCGGCCTCGGCGTGCTGCCGGCCCTCGTACTCGAGCAGGACCTTCCAGCGGCTGTAGCCGAGGTCGCCGTGGGCGACCACCCGACCGCGCCGGTCGGTGACGGGCAACTGGAGCTCCGGGGCCGGCAGGTCGCTGGTGCCCAGCCAGTAGCGGGTCAGGCTCTCCGGGCGGGACTGGGCGCGGGGGTCGAGCAACGGCGCACACGCCCGTGCCCGGACGACGCCGCGCACCCGGGAGCGGGCGGGCCAGGCGCTCGGCGAGCCGCGCGTCGTCCAGGTGGTGGCAGCGGACCAGGGCGTCGCCCACGGCGACGAGCTCGTGCGGGGGCAGGACCGCGGCCAGGTCGAGGAACGTCTGCGCCCCCGAGGTCACACGCACTCCTCGGTGGGTGACGACGTCCGGTCGCTCGAGCCGGCGGCCGTGCACGACCAACCCGGCGTGCTGGGGCAGCACCCTCCGCGGCGTCAGCGCCACGTGCGGGCGGGGTGGCGGGTGCGCCGGGGCACCCAGCACGGTGGCGGCGGTCTGGTGGCTGAACGCGGCGTCGGGCGGCAGGACGCTCGCCAGCAGAGCCAGCCGCTCGACCTCGTCGACGGCGTCGTCCAGCCGGACGTGGACGCCGTGGGCAAGCCGCACGAACGCCGGACCGCGCAGCGCCGACCGCGGCACGCCCATCGACCGGGCTGCGGCAGTGGTGAAGACCTCGGGCATGCCGCCACGCTCGGCCGCGCCCCGGCCGCCCACCAGCGACGCAGCGCATCTGTGCACAGCGATCCGCCCTGTGGACGGCGCCCCGGTCGGCCTCGGGTCCGCGGTGATCATCGGCATCTGGCCGCCGACACGCCGGCCGGACGTGGCGGATGCCGATGATCAACGCAGGCGACCTAGACACTCACCCTCGGGTCGAGGGTGAGGGTCAGGCGTTGTCGAGGCGGGCGCGCTGTTCGGCGGTGAGCTGGACGTGCACCGCGGCTGCCGAGTCGACGATCGACTGGGGCCGGGACGCCCCTGGGATGGGCAGCACCACGTCGGCCTGGGCGAGGTGCCAGGCCAGCGTCACCTGGTAGACCGAGACGTCGAGCTCGGCGGCGACGGCGGCGAACTCGTCGGCGGTGGTGTCCAGCGACTTGGCCGCCGAGACGCCGCCGAACGGGCTCCACGGGATGAACGCCAGCCCGGTCGCGGCGCAGTGCGCGAGCTCGCCGGCGGAGGACCGGTAGCCGGGCGAGAACTGGTTCTGCACGCTCACCAGGCCGTCGCCGACGATCGCCCGGGCGGCGTCGATCTGCGCCAGGTCGGCGTTGGAGATGCCGGCCATCCGCACCAGGCCGTCGTCCAGCAGCGACCTCAGCGCGCCCATCGACTCCTCCCACGGCGTGGCCGGGTCCGGCCGGTGCAGCTGGTACAGGCCGATCGCCTCGACCCCCAGCCGGCGCAGCGAGGCCTCGCAGGCCCGGCGCAGGTACCCCGGCGTCCCGTCCAGCTCCCACTCGGCGCCGCGCCGGGTGTGCCCGCCCTTGGTGGCCACCAGCACGTCGTCGGACCGGCCGTAGGAGGCCAGCGCACGTGCCACCAGCTCCTCGTTGTGCCCGAACTCCGCCTCGTCGATCGAGTACGCGTCCGCGGTGTCGATCAGCGTCACCCCGGCGTCCAGGGCGGCGTGCACGACGGCCTCGGCCTCCTCCGGGGAGGGGCGGGGCACCTTGGTCGACAGGGGCATCGCGCCCAGGCCGATGGCGCTGACGGTCGTGGAGCCGAGTCGTCGCTGCTGCATGGTCAGGACCGTCGCTGGCCGCGGGTAACTTCGCAACCGTGAGCTCGCTGTTCGACCCCGCGCCCGACGAGGGGCCGCCGCCGGTCGACCCCGGCGCGCCGCTGGCCGTCCGGATGCGGCCGCAGTCGCTCGACGAGGTGGTCGGCCAGCAGCACCTGCTCGGCCCGCGCGCCCCGCTGCGCCGGCTGGTCGAGGCCGACGAGCCGATGTCGCTGGTGCTCTACGGCCCGCCCGGCACCGGCAAGACCACCCTGGCGCACGTCATCTCGCTGGCCACCAAGCGCTCCTTCGTGCAGCTGTCCGCGCTGGACGCCGGGGTGAAGGAGGTCCGCGCGGTCATCGCCGCCGCCAAGCGCGAGCTCACCCACGCCGGCCGCCGCACCGTGCTCTTCATCGACGAGGTGCACCGGTTCTCCAAGACCCAGCAGGACTCGCTGCTGTCCGCCGTCGAGGACCGGATCGTCAGCCTGGTCGCGGCGACCACCGAGAACCCGTTCTTCTCCGTGGTCAGCCCGCTGCTGTCGCGCAGCCTGGTGCTGGCGCTGCAGCCGCTCGAGGACGACGACGTGCGCACCGTGCTGCGCCGGGCCCTGACCAGCGAACGCGGGCTGGACGGCGCGGTGACGCTCACCGAGGAGGCCGAGGAGCACCTGCTGCGGGTCGCCGGCGGCGACGCCCGCAAGGCGCTGACGGCGCTGGAGAGCGGCGCGGGCGCGGCCCGGGCGGTGGGCTCCGACGTGCTCGACCTCGCCACCCTGGAGACGGCGGTCGCCCAGGCCGCGGTGCGCTACGACCGCTCCGGCGACCAGCACTACGACATCGCCAGCGCGCTGATCAAGAGCATCCGGGGCAGCGACGTCGACGCGGCGCTGCACTACCTGGCCCGGATGGTGGAGGCGGGGGAGGACCCGCGGTTCATCGCCCGGCGGCTGGTGATCTCCGCCAGCGAGGACATCGGCATGGCCGACCCGACCGCGCTGCTCACCGCCGTGGCCGCCGCCGACGCCGTCGCGTTCATCGGCATGCCCGAGGGCCACTTCCCGCTGGCGCAGGCCGTCGTCCACCTGGCGACCGCGCCGAAGTCCAACGCGGTCACCACGGCGATGGGGGAGTCGGTCGCCGACGTGCGGGCCGGCCTGGCCGGCCCGGTGCCCGCAGGCCTGCGCGACGCGCACTACGCCGGGGCGAAGAAGCTCGGCCACGGGAAGACCTACGTCTACCCGCACGCCCACCCCGACGGCGTCGTGCCGCAGCAGTACCCGCCCGACGCGCTGGTCGGCCGCGACTACTACCGCCCCACCGGCCGTGGCGTCGAGGCGCAGATCGGTGCCCGGCTGGCCAAGCTCCGCGCGATCGTCCGCCGCCGCGGCTGAGCCGCCGCGACCGGAAGCCGACGGCGACCGTCGGCGCCCGCGGCTAGTGTTGCCCCACCCCCGGCCGGAGCCCTGGACCGGGGCCGGACGACGAGAGTCTGACCAGAGGAGTGCACGCGTGTCCGCAGGAGAGTGGGCCGGGCTGGTCGCAGCCCTCGCCTTGGTGCTGCTGGTCCTCCTGTTGGCGGTGCCGCTGCTGAAGCTCGGGCGCACCCTGGACGAGACCACGCTGACCATCCGCCAGGTACGGGAGCAGAGCCAGCCGATCCTGAGCCAGGCGTCGACGACGGTCACCCACGTCAACGCCAACCTCGAGCGGGTCGACGACATCACCGGCAACGCGGCCAACGTGTCGAGCAACGTCGCCGCCCTGACCAGCGTCTTCGCCGCCACGCTCGGCAGCCCGCTGATCAAGGTCGCCGCGTTCAGCTACGGCGTGCGCAGCGCGGCCCGGAAGAAGCGCGAGGGCGCGGCCCTGGCCGACGCCCAGCGCAGCGCCAAGGACGAGCGCCGGGCCCGGCGCGCCGGTCGGCGGGCCGCCTGATGCGCCGGCTGTTCTGGCTCGCCATGGGCATCACCATCGGCGCCCTCGTCGTCCGCCGGCTGTCCCGCGCGGCCGAGAAGCTGACCCCGCAGGGCATCGCCGGGCAGCTGGCCGACGGCCTGCGCGACCTGGCCGAGGCGATCGGTGACTTCGGCGCCGACGTGCGCGCCGCCGCGGCCGCCCGCGAGGACGAGCTGCGCGCCGGCACCGGGCTGGACGCGCCGCTGCCCGAGCAGACCGCCCTGCCGCGCCGCGGCGCCCACGCCGCGGACAGCTGACACCACCCCACCCGGGCGCCACCCGCGCGCCCACCCCGCGCTGAAGGACCGAGACCTCCCGCATGCAGACCGCCGAGATCCGCCGCCGCTTCCTCGAGCACTTCGAGAAGCGGGGCCACACCGTGGTGCCCAGCGCGTCGCTGGTGTCGCCCGACCCCTCGCTGCTGTTCACCGTCGCCGGGATGGTGCCGTTCATCCCGTACCTGACCGGGCGGGAGCCAGCGCCCTACCCGCGGGCCACCAGCGTGCAGAAGTGCGTGCGCACCCTCGACATCGAGGAGGTGGGCAAGACCACCCGGCACGGGACGTTCTTCCAGATGAACGGCAACTTCTCCTTCGGCGACTACTTCAAGACCGAGGCGATCGCCTTCGCCTGGGAGCTGGTCACCGGCGCGGTCGCCGACGGCGGGCTCGGCCTGGACCCGGAGCGGATCTGGCCGACGGTCTACCTCGACGACGACGAGGCCTTCGACGCCTGGCTGGCCTACGTGCCGGCGGAGCGGATCCAGCGCCGCGGCAAGGACGACAACTACTGGTCCACCGGTGCCGCCGGCCCGGCCGGCCCGTGCTCGGAGATCCACTACGACCGCGGCCCGGAGTACGGCCCGGACGGCGGCCCGGAGGCCGACCCGACCGGCGACCGGTTCCTGGAGATCTGGAACCTCGTCTTCATGCAGTACGAGCGGGGGCCGGGGGAGGGCAAGGAGTTCCCGATCCTCGGCGACCTGCCGAAGAAGAACATCGACACCGGCATGGGCCTGGAGCGGGTTGCCTTCCTGCTGCAGGGCGTCGACAACATGTACGAGATCGACGAGGTCGCCCCGGTGCTGCACAGGGCGGCCGAGCTCGCCGGTGTCCGCTACGGCGCCGACCACGAGGCCGACGTCCGGCTGCGGGTGGTCGCCGACCACGTGCGCAGCGGGCTGATGCTGATCAGCGACGGCGTCACCCCGGGCAACGAGGGCCGCGGCTACATCCTGCGCCGGCTGCTGCGCCGCGCCGTCCGGTCGATGAAGCTGCTCGGGGTCGAGGACGCCGCCCTGCCGGCGCTGCTGCCGGTCTCCCGTGACGCGATGAGCGCCAGCTACCCCGAGGTCGCCGCCGACTTCGCGCGCATCTCCGGCATCGCCTACGCCGAGGAGGAGGCGTTCCGGCGCACCCTCGCGGCCGGGACGGCGCTGTTCGACACCGCGGTCGCCCAGGCCAAGGCCGCGGGCACCCCGGCGCTGTCGGGCACCCAGGCGTTCTCGCTGCACGACACCTACGGGTTCCCGATCGACGTCACCCTGGAGATGGCCGCCGAGCAGGGCGTCACCGTCGACGCCGAGGGCTTCCGCGCCCTGATGACCGAGCAGCGCGACCGGGCCCGCGCCGACGCCCGGGCCAAGCGCACCGGGTCGGTCGACGTGCTGGCCTACCGCCGGCTGCTGGCCGAGTTCGGCCCCACCGACTGGCGGGCCTACGACACCCTGCACACCGAGTCCCGCGTGCTCGGGGTCGTCGACGAGGGTGACGACGCCACCTCCGACGACGCCGAGCCGGTGGTCGGCCCCGGCGGGCTCACCCGGGTCGTGCTGGACCGGACGCCGTTCTACGCGGAGTCCGGTGGCCAGGTCGCCGACGCCGGTGAGCTCGTCTGGGACGGCGGCCGGGCCGAGGTCGTCGACGTCCAGCGCCCGGTCAAGGGCCTGGTCGCCCACCAGGTGCGGGTGCTCGAGGGGGAGCTGCGCGCGGGCACCGAGCTGCGCGCGCAGGTCGACCGCGACTGGCGGCTGTCGGCCTGCCAGGCGCACTCGGGCACGCACGTGCTGCACGCCGCGCTCCGCCAGGTGCTCGGCCCGCAGGCGCTGCAGTCCGGCTCCTACAACCGCCCCGGCTACCTGCGGCTGGACTTCGCCTGGCAGGGCGCGCTGTCCCCGCAGCAGCGGATCGACGTCGAGGACGTCGCCAACGCCGCGGTCCGGGCCGACCACGGTGTCCGCGCGCTGTACATGACGCTGCCCGAGGCCCGCGACTTCGGCGCCCTGGCGCTGTTCGGCGAGACCTACGGCGAGCAGGTGCGCGTCGTCGAGATCGGCGGCGAGTGGTCGCGCGAGCTGTGCGGTGGCACCCACGTGCGCGGCAGCGCGCAGATCGGCACGCTGGCGCTCACCGGGGAGAGCTCGGTCGGGTCCGGCGCACGGCGGGTCGAGGCCGCGGTCGGGCTGGAGGGCTTCCGGTACCTGGCCCGCGAGCGCGACCTGGTGCGCCAGCTGGCCGACCTGCTCAAGACCCCGCAGGACGGCGTCCTCGACCGGGTGGAGGGCATGCTCGGCCGGCTCAGGGACGCCGACCGCGAGCTCGCCGACCTCCGCGGCAAGCAGACGCTGGCCGCCGCCGGCGACCTCGCCGCCTCGGCCCGCGACGTCGGCGGGATCGCGGTCGTCACCGCCGCGCCGGACGGGCTGTCCGGCGGCGACCTGCGCACCCTCGCGCTGGACGTCCGCGGGCGGCTCGGCGACCAGCCGGCCGTGGTCGTGCTGGCGTCGGCCGCCGACGGCAAGGTCGCGCTCATCGCCGCGGTCAACCCGCCCGCCCAGCAGCGCGGCCTGTCGGCCAACGACCTGCTCAAGGCCGCGGCCGGTCCGGTCGGCGGCCGGGGCGGCGGCAAGCCGGACGTGGCGCAGGGCGGCGGCACCGACCCCGCGGGCATCCCGGCGGCCCTCGCGGCCGTCGAGCAGGCGATCAGCGGCCGGGGCTGAGGCAGCCGTGCGCGAGCGACCCGATGCGGAGGGCGCCGACCCGGCTGTGGCGCCGACGCGTCGCTCCGGCCGGCCGCCGGTGCCCCCGCGGCCGGGTCCGGCCGCCGACCCCGCCGAGGTGCGCGCCGGTCAGCACGCCACCGAGCGGGTCCCGCTGCCGCCGTCCTCGGCCGGGATCGCCCCGGTCGAGCCGGACGGCGTCCCGGACGGGCCTGACGGCGCCCCGGCGCCGCTGGCGGCGCCGGAGACCGGCCAGCTGGACCTGGGCAGCTACCCGCCGCGGGTGCCCGGCCGGCCCCGGCCCGACGACCGGGCGCGACGGGACGGCGACGGCCGCGGTGCCCACCGTGGACCCTGATCCGACGAGCGGGACCTGGGTCCCCGGGCGGAGACTGGGCGTCGACGTCGGCACCGTCCGGGTCGGCGTCGCGCTCTCCGACGTGACCGGCACCCTCGCCAGCCCGCTGGAGACGCTGCGCCGGGCCAAGGACCGGAGCGACCTGGCCCGCCTCGCCGCGCTGGTCGTGACACACGAGGTGGTCGAGGTGGTGGTGGGGTTGCCGACGCACCTGTCCGGTGCGTCGGGCGCGTCGGCACGGGATGCCAGTGCCTACGCTGACGACCTTGCCAGTCGCATCGGGGACGTCCCGGTGCACCTCGTCGACGAGAGGCTCTCCACCGTGACCGCTGCGACTCATCTGCGCGCCGGGGGCATCCCTGCCCGCCGTCAGCGCCCGGTGATCGACCAGGCGGCGGCCGTGGTCATCCTGCAGAGCCATCTCGACGGGCGTCCACGGACTGGCCCCGACACCAGGGGGCGCCACACGTGACGGACCCGACCCAGCCGCGTCCGCGCGGCCGCCACTCCCAGCCCGACGGCGCCGACGCCGGGCGGCCGGCCTCGGACCTGCTGGACTCGTGGGCCGGCGCAAACGCGCTGCAGCTCACCGACGACACCGCCACCCCGCGCCGCCGTCGTCGGCACGCGCCGGAGACCGACGGCGCCGGCCTGCAGGTGCCGCCGCGCGGCGCCGTCGACGTCGCCGACGTGGAGATCACCGGGCTGGCCGCGGGCGGCATCGCCGACATGGGGCTGGCCGCGGCCGGTCTCGACCTGAGCGCCTACGGCATCGACCGCCCGGAGGCCGCCCCGCGCAGCCCGGGCACCCTCGCGCCGCGCTCCTGGGCCGGCGCGGCCGCCGCCGCCGCTGCCGACGCACCGCGCACCAGCGAGATGCGCGCCGTGCCCCCGGCCGTCCCGCACCTGGGGGCCGACGCCGCAGCGGCGACCCGGCGGCCAGCCCTCGCGCCGCGCGCCGCCGCCGCACCGACCACCGCCGAGCGGGTCGCCGCCGACCGCTTCGCCGACGCCGAGACCGACCCGGGCTGGCTGTCGGCCACCGGGCGTCCCGCGCCCGGCCCGGGTGTCCCGGTCCCGCCGCGGGCGCGCCCGGCCGCCGCGCCCGCCGACGAGCCGCAGCCCGCCTCCGCCGGGTCGCTCGCCTCCCTGTTCACCGACGCCCCGGGCAGCGCGCTGCCCGCCGGGCAGCGCCCGGCGCCCGTCGCCGACCCGGCGACCGAGGCGCACGCCGCCCTCGGCGACGAGCCGCTCGTCGACGAGGACGCCGGCTGGCACGCCGCGCAGGTCCGGCACCGCGGCGGCCCCGACGACCGCCCGCACGACGACCACCCGCTCGGCGACCACCCGCTCGGCGACCACCCGCACGACGACCTGCACGACGGGCACCACGACGACCACGACGGGCACCCGACGGTCTTCGACCAGACCGGGGGCCTCGAGCTCGTGGTCGTCGACGACCACGACGACCACGACGACCACGACGGGCACGACGACGTCGGGGGCGGCTCGGGTGGCGGTGGCCGCCGCGGCGGTCGTGGCGGTCGTGGCGGCGGGCGGGGCGGCTCCGGCCGGCGCCGACGGCCGATCGCCGTCGTGCTGTCGCTGCTGGTCCTCCTCGGCCTGGTGGGCGGCCTGGCGTACGGCGGCAAGGCGCTGTACGACCGGCTGAACCCGGTCGCCGAGGACTACACCGGCGCCGGCACCGGCGAGGTCGACGTCCGGGTCGAGCCGGGCGACTCGCTGCGGGCCATCGCCGGCACGCTGGTGGGCGCCGACGTCATCGCCTCGAGCGAGCCCTTCGAGGACGCGGCCGACGCCAACCCCGCGGCCACCGGCATCCAGCCGGGCGTCTACCGGCTGCGGCTGCAGATGTCCGGTCAGGCCGCGCTGGACCTGCTGCTGGACCCCGCGTCCCGTCAGGTCTCCCGGGTCACCGTCCCCGAGGGGCTGACCCAGACCCAGGTCCTCGACCGGCTCGCCGAGCAGGGCGGGCTGCCGCTGGCGGACCTGCAGGCTGCCGTGGCCGACCCCGCCGCGCTGGGCCTGCCGTCCTACGCCAACGGGCTGCTCGAGGGCTGGCTGTTCCCGGCCACCTACGACATCGAGCCCGGGGACACCGCCGCCGAGGTGCTGTCGGAGATGGTGGCCGGCTCGGTGCGGGTGCTCGACGGGCTGCAGGTGCCCGAGGCCGAGCGGCTGGCCCTGATCACCGAGGCGAGCATCGTGCAGGCCGAGGCCGGCTCCGTCGAGGACATGGGCAAGGTCGCCCAGGTGCTGGACAACCGGCTGGCCATCGACATGCCCCTCCAGCTGGACACCACGGTGAACTACGCCAACGGCAAGGCCGGCATCACCACCACCAGCGAGGACCGGGCCAACCCCTCCCTCTACAACACCTACGTGCACACCGGGCTGCCGCCGGGCGCGATCAGCAACCCCGGCGAGGACGCCATCCGCGCGGTGCAGGCTCCCACCCCGGGCGACTGGCTGTTCTTCGTCGTGGTCGACCCGGACACCGGTGAGACCCGCTTCGCGGCCACCGCCGAGGAGCACGAGGAGAACGTGCTGCTGTTCCAGCAGTGGCTGCGGGACAACCCGGGCAATTGACCGCCTCGCCCGCGGACGACGGGCCGGTCAGCAGGGCTGCGGTCCTCGGCCGGCCCGTCAGCCACTCCCTGTCCCCGCTGCTGCACCGGGCGGCCTACGCCGCGCTCGGCCTCCCCGGCTGGAGCTACGACGCGCTGGACATCGGCGCCGAGGACCTGCCGGTGCTGCTTGCCGGCCTGGGCCCGGAGTGGCGGGGCTTCTCGGTGACCATGCCGTGCAAGCAGGCGGCGGTGCAGGCCGCCGACGAGGTCGCCGCCCTGCCCCGGCTCCTCGGCGCGGCCAACACCCTCACCCGGACCGCCGACGGCGGCTGGCGCGCGGACAACACCGACGTCGCCGGGGTCGGCACGGCGCTGCGGGCCGGCGGCATCGAGCAGGTCGAGCACGCCGCGATCCTCGGCGCCGGCGGGACGGCGGGCGCCGCGGCCGTCGCGCTGGCCTCCCTGGGCGCCCGGCAGGTCGACGTGCTGGTCCGCGAGCCGGCCCGGGCCGCCGACCTGGTGCGGGTGCTCGAGGTGCTGGGGGTGGTCAGCCACGTGCAGCGGTTCGACGACGTCTCGGCCGTCGAGGCCCCGGTGGTGGTCAGCGCGGTCCCGGTCGGTGCCCAGCCGGTGGTCGCGGCGCTCGGCTGGCGCGCCCGGCAGACCGTGCTCGACGTGCTCTACGCGGACTGGCCGACCCCGCTGGCCCAGCAGGTGGAGGAGGCCGGCGGGCACTCGATCAGCGGCCTGGAGGTGCTGTTCTGGCAGGCCACGGCGCAGGTCGAGCTGATGACCGGGCAGTCGGCGCCGATCGCCGCGATGCGCGCCGCGCTGGACGCCTGACCCGGCCGTGACCGGAGCGCTGGCCGTCGCCGGCGGCGTCGTGGGGCTGCTGCTGGGTCCGTGGCTGGCCACGACCACGGTGCGGCTGGCCCGGCGCGACCCGTCGGCCCGCGCGGCACCCCGCCGGGTGGCCGTCACCGCCCTGCTCGCCGCCGGCGCGGTGGCCGCCGCCCCCGTGCTGACCGGGGCCCGCCCGGCGGTCGTCGCGCTCGGCTGGTTCGGGGCGGCCGCCGTCGTCCTGGCCGGGGTCGACCTGGCCGTGCACCGGCTGCCCCGCCGGGTCGTCCTCCCGGCCGTCGCCGGCTGCGCCCTCGCCCTGGCGGTCGACGCCGCGGTCACCGGGGACGGCGACGCGCTGCTCCTCGCGCTCGGCGGGGCCGCCGTCAGCTGGGGGCTCGCGACGCTCGCCCGGCTGGTGCACCCCCGCAGCCTCGGCGGCGGGGACGTGCAGCTGCTCGGGCTGCTCGGCCTGGTGCTCGGCTGGTCGGGCTGGGGCGTGCTGGCCACCGGCGTGTTCCTCGGCTTCCTGGCCGGTGCGGTGGGCTCGCTGCTGCTGGTGGCGCTGGGCCGCGCGGGCTGGCGCACCGCCGTGCCGTTCGGCCCGCCGCTGCTGGTCGGCGCCTACGCCGCCCTCGCCCTGGCGGCACCGTTGCCGATGGCGTGACCCCCGGCTGGCAGAATCGTCGGCATGTTGCGCTGGCTGACCGCAGGTGAATCGCACGGTCAACAGCTCACCGCCGTGCTCGAGGGCCTCCCGGCCGGGGTGCGGGTGCAGACCTCCGACCTGGACGGCCAGCTGTCCCGGCGCCGGCTCGGGCACGGCCGCAGCGCCCGGATGAGCTTCGAGGAGGACGTCGTCACGCTCAGCGGCGGCGTCCGGCACGGCGTCACCCAGGGCGGGCCGATCGCGGTCCAGATCGGCAACACCGAGTGGCCCAAGTGGGAGAGCGTGATGTCGGCCGACCCGGTCGACGCCGAGGTGCTGGCCGGTCAGGCCCGCAACGCGCCGCTCACCCGGCCCCGGCCGGGGCACGCCGACCTGGCCGGCATGCAGAAGTACGGCTTCGACGACGCCCGCCCGGTGCTGGAGCGGGCCAGCGCGCGGGAGACCGCCGCCCGGGTCGCGCTGGGCACCGTCGCGCGGGCCTTCCTGCAGCAGGTGCTGGGCGTGCAGGTGGTCAGCCACGTCGTCGGCATCGGCCCGGTCGTCGCCCCGGCCGGCGTGCTGCCCGGCCCGGAGGACAACCCGCGGATCGACGAGGACCCGGTGCGCTGCGCCGACCCGGCGACCAGCGAGCAGATGGTCGCCGAGATCGACGACGCCCGGAAGTCCGGCGACACCCTGGGCGGGGTGGTCGAGGTCGTCGTCCACGGCCTGCCGCCGGGTCTGGGCAGCCACGTGCACTGGGACCGCCGGCTGGACTCCCGGCTGGCCGGTGCGCTGATGGGCGTGCAGTCGGTGAAGGCCGTCGAGGTCGGCGACGGCCTGGAGACCGCCCGCCGGCGCGGTTCGGTCGCCCACGACGAGATCGACCTGACCGACGGCCAGCTCTCCCGGCGCACCGACCGGGCCGGCGGCATCGAGGGCGGGATGACCAACGGCGAGGTGCTGCGGGTGCGGGCGGCGATGAAGCCGATCAGCACCGTACCGCGCGCGCTGGCGACCATCGACACCACCACCGGCGAGCCGGCGGTGGCGATCAACCAGCGCAGCGACGCCTGCGCCGTCCCGCGCGGCAGCGTGGTGATGGAGGCGGTGGTGGCCCTGGTGCTCGCCGACGCGGTGCTGGAGAAGTTCGGCGGCGACTCGGTGCCGGAGACCCGCCGCAACGTGCAGGGCTACCTCGACGCGCTGACCCTGCGATGACCGGTCCCGTGCTGGTGCTCGTCGGTCCGCCGGGCGCCGGCAAGACCACCGTGGGCACGGGAGTGGCCCGGCGGCTCGGGGTGCCGTTCCGGGACACCGACGCCGACGTCGAGGCCGCCACCGGGACGACGGTCGCCGACCTCTTCGTCCAGCACGGCGAACCGCGCTTCCGGGCGCTGGAGCAGGCGGCGGTCGCCACCGCCCTCGCCGAGCACACCGGCGTCCTGGCCCTCGGCGGGGGCGCGGTGACCAACGCGGCCACCCGCGAGCTGCTGGTCGCGCACGGGCGCGGCGGCGGCACCGTGGTCTGGCTCGACGTCGACGTGCCGTCGGCGGCCAAGCGCGTCGGGCTCAGCCGCGACCGCCCGCTGCTGGCGGTCAACCCGCGGGCCATGCTCCGCAGCATGCTGGAGACCCGCGCCCCGCTGTACCGGGAGGTCTCCACGGCCACCGTGACCACCTCCGCCCGGCCGGTGGGCGACGTGGTGGCCGACGTGCTGGCCGCGGTGCGGTCGGTGACGTCGTGACGGCGCAGCGGATCACCGTCGCCGGTGACCGGCCCTACGACGTGCTGATCGGCCCGGGGGTGCAGGCGCAGCTCGGGCTGGTGCTCGACGGCACCGCCCGCGCCGCGGTCGTGCACAGCCCGTCGCTGGCGGCCGCGGCGGGCGCTGCCGTGGAGACGCTGCAGCAGGCCGGCGTCGCCGCCGAGGCGGTCGTCGTCCCCGACGGCGAGGCCGCCAAGACCGCCGAGGTCGCGGCCGGCGCCTGGGAGCAGTTCGGCCGGCTCGGGCTCACCCGCTCGGACGCGGTCGTCGGCGTCGGCGGGGGAGCGGTCACCGACCTGGCCGGCTTCCTGGCCGCCACCTGGCTGCGGGGCGTGCGCGTCGTGCAGGTGCCGACCAGCCTGCTGGGCATGGTCGACGCCGCGGTCGGCGGCAAGACCGGCATCAACACCGCCGCGGGCAAGAACCTCGTCGGCGCCTTCCACCCGCCCGCCGCCGTGCTGGCCGACACCGACGCCCTCGCCGGGCTGCCCGAGGCCGAGTTCCGGTCCGGGCTGGCCGAGGTCGTCAAGTGCGGCTTCATCGCCGACGGCCGCGTGCTCGAGCTGCTCACCGCCGACCCGACCGGGTGCGACGACACCGCCGAGCTGATCGCCCGCGCGGTGCAGGTCAAGGCCGACGCGGTGGCCGACGACCTCTACGACACCGGGCGGCGGGAGTTCCTCAACTACGGCCACACCCTCGCCCACGCCATCGAGCGGGTCGAGGACTTCGGCTGGCGGCACGGGGAGGCGGTGGCCGTCGGGCTGGTCTTCGCCGCCGAGCTGGCCGCGGCCGCCGGGCGGCTCAGCCGGGCCGACGCCGACCGGCACCGCGACCTGGTGGCGGCGATGGGCCTGCCCACCAGCTACCGGGGCGACTGGGCGGCGCTGCAGCAGGTGATGCGGATCGACAAGAAGGCCCGCGGCGCCTCGCTGCGGTTTGTCGTCCTGGACGGCCTCGGCAACCCCACGATCCTGACCGACCCGGACCAGGTTTGGCTCGACGCCGCCTGGGCAGCAGTCAACGGAGACCACGCATGACGATCCACGTCCTCAACGGCGCCAACCTGGGCCGGCTCGGCACCCGGGAGCCGGAGGTCTACGGGACGACGACGTACGCCGAGCTGGTCGAGCTGGTGCAGGCCGCGGCCGCGGAGCTGCAGGTCGACGTCGTCGTCCGGCAGACCGACGACGAGGGGCAGCTGCTGCGCTGGGTGCACGAGCTGACCGACGCCGGCGACCCCCTGGTGCTGAACCCCGGCGGCTGGTCGCACACCTCGGTGGTGCTGCACGACGCGGTCGCCGCGGTGCAGGCCCCGGTGGTCGAGGTGCACCTCACCAACATCGCCGCCCGCGAGGAGTTCCGGCACCACTCCTACGTCTCGCGCGCGGCGACCGGCGTCATCACCGGGCTCGGCGTGCACGGCTACGTGCTGGCGCTGCAGTGGCTCGTGCTGCGCGGGGCCAGGTGAGCACCCGCACCGCCGAGCGCCGGGACCGGCTGCGGGCGACCGCGGCCGCCGCCGGGCTGGACGCCGTCCTGGTCACGAACCTGCTCAACGTCCGCTACCTCACCGGGTTCACCGGGTCCAACGGCGCGCTGCTGCTGCGCACCGACGGCACCGACCTGTTCGGCACCGACGGTCGGTACACGACGCAGGCCGGCACCCAGGTGCCCGACGTCGAGCTGCTGGTCGACCGGGGCACCGAGCTGGCGCTGGCCCGCGCGGCGGTGGCCGGCGGCGCCACCCGGCTCGGCTTCGAGTCCCACGCGGTCACCGTCGACGGCCTGCGCGGGCTCGAGCAGGCCACCGGCGAGGGCGGGTCGGCGGTCGAGCTGGTCAGCGTCCGCCGGGCGGTCGAGGCGCTGCGCGCGGTCAAGGACGACGCCGAGGTCGACGCCCTGCGGCAGGCCTGCGCCGTCGCCGACCGCGCGCTGGCCGAGCTGGCCGCGGAGGGCGCGCTGCGCCCGGGCCGCACCGAGCGGGAGGTCGGCCGCGAGCTCGACGCCCGGATGCTGACCCTGGGCGCGGAGTCGCCGAGCTTCGAGACGATCGTCGCCACCGGTGCGAACTCCGCGATCCCGCACCACCGTCCCGACGCGACCGTGCTGCGCGACGGCGACCTGCTCAAGCTGGACTTCGGCGCCACCGTCGCCGGCTACCACTCCGACATGACCCGCACCCTGGTGCTGGGCCACCCGGCGGACTGGCAGCGCGAGCTGCACGACCTCGTCGCCGCCGCGCAGGCGGCCGGCCGGGCGGCGCTGGCGGTCGGGGCCGACGTTCGGGCGGTGGACGCCGCCGCCCGCGACGTCATCGCCGCGGCCGGCCACGGCGAGCACTTCACCCACGGCCTCGGGCATGGCGTGGGGCTGGAGATCCACGAGGCTCCGGCCCTCGCTGCAGCGGGCGCAGGTACCCTGAGCGCTGGCATGGCCGTCACCGTGGAGCCGGGCGTCTACCTGCCCGGCCACGGCGGTGTCCGGATCGAGGACACCTTGGTCGTCACGGACGACGAGCCCGAGTTGTTGACCCTCACGAGCAAGGAACTGCTGGTCCTCTGATGGCTACCACCAACGACCTCAAGAACGGCACCGTCCTGAACCTGGACGGGCAGCTGTGGACCGTGACCGACTTCCAGCACGTGAAGCCGGGCAAGGGCGGGGCCTTCGTCCGCACGACGCTGAAGAACGTGCTGTCGGGCAAGGTCGTCGACCGCACCTTCAACGCCGGCACCAAGGTCGAGACGGCGAACGTCGACAAGCGGTCGATGACCTATCTCTACGCCGACGGCACCGACTTCGTCTTCATGGACGGCGACACCTTCGAGCAGATCTACGTGCCGGCGGCGACGCTCGGCGGCGGCTCGGACTACCTGCTGGAGAACACCGAGGTCACCGTGGCGGTGCACGACGGCACCCCGCTGTACGTCGAGCTGCCGGTGACCATGGAGCTCGTCGTGCAGCACACCGACCCGGGCCTGCAGGGCGACCGCTCCACCGGCGGCACCAAGCCGGCGACGCTGGAGACCGGCGCGGAGATCCAGGTGCCGCTGTTCATCACCACCGGCGAGAAGCTGAAGGTCGACACCCGCGACGGCCGCTACCTCGGCCGGGTCAGCTGACCTCGTGGCCGCCCGGACCAAGGCGCGCAAGCGCGCGGTCGACGTCCTCTACGAGGCCGACCTGCGGGGCTCGGACCCGCTCGCGGTGCTGCGCGACCGGCTCGCCGACGCGAACCCGCCGGTGCCCGACCACGCCGTCCGGCTGGTCGAGGGCGCGGTCGAGCAGCGGGAGCGGATCGACGCGCTGATCGAGCAGCACGCCGCCGGCTGGTCGCTGGACCGGCTGCCCGACGTGGACCGCGCGATCCTGCGGATGGCGGTCTACGAGCTGCTCTGGGTCGACGACGTGCCCGACGCCGTGGTCATCGACGAGGCGGTGGAGCTGGCCAAGACGCTGTCCACCGACGACTCGCCGGCCTACGTCAACGGCGTCCTCGGCGGCATCGTGCGGGCCGAGATCCCCACCTAGGCACGGACCTCTGAACGCGAACGGCCCACCCTGCTGAGCAGAGTGGGCCGTTCGCGTTCGACCCCTGGCCGGCAGGGGTCGTTTGTCAGCGCGGGCTGCGTCGGCGGTCGCCGCCCCAGGAGGCGGACTCGTCGTCGTCCTCGGTGGCGTAGATGCTGCCGTCGGCGCCGGGGGACAGCACGCCCCACTCGATCAGCCGGGTGGTCAGCTCGTCGGGGCTCATGTCGTAGATGATCGCCAGCGACTTGAGGTCCTCGGCGCGGATCGACAGCACCTTGCCGTTGTAGTCGTGCCGCTGCGCCTGGATGGTCGAGGCGTAGCGGGCGAGCGGGCCGGCCTCGTCGGCGGGCAGCGAGCCCAGCGACTCCAGGTTCAGCACGATCTTGGTGCTCTTGGTGACGGCGGAGCTGGGGCGCGGGTCGGGGAGCAGCTCGGAGACCGGCACGCCGTAGAAGACGGCGAGCTCGGAGAGCCGCTGCACGGTGACCGCACGGTCGCCGCGCTCGTAGGAACCCACCACCACTGCCTTCCAGCGGCCGTGGGACTTGTCCTCCACGCCCTGCAACGACAGCCCTTGCTGGTTGCGGATGGCCCGCAGGCGGGCGCCCAGCGCCCTGGAGTAGTCGGTGCTCATGACCTCTGCTCACTGACTGTCGTCGGATGGGGACGGTGCTGGTGACAGAGAGTACTGGTCGGCGGAGCGGCGCGACAGTCAGGTGCCCCCGATGGGGCAGATCTGGCTCCCCGGGCGGGGGAACGGGCGCGGTGCGGCTCACAACAGCCCGTGCAGTACGGTCGTCCGCGGTCCACCTCGTCGCCGGCGCAGCCGCGTCGACGACGGCCAACTCCTTTAACGACCCGTCCCGTGAGGCGGGGAAGGAGGCCTGATGACCGAGTCATCTGCCCTGCCCGACGGGCCCCCGCCCGCGCCCCTGCTCACCGCCGACGACGTCGCCCGCGTGGTCGACCGGGTCGCCCACCAGCTGATCGAGAAGGCCGGCCCACACCTCGCCGACCTCGTGCTGGTCGGCATCCCCACCCGCGGCGCCCCGCTGGCCCGCCGGCTCGCCGCCCGGATCGAGGCGTTCAGCGGCACCGCGGTCGACGTCGGCACCGTCGACATCACCCTCTACCGCGACGACCTGCGGCTGCGCGGGGTGCGCGCGCTGGAGGACACCCGGCTGCCGGGGTCCGGCATCGACGGGCGGCTGGTGGTCCTGGTCGACGACGTGCTCTTCTCCGGCCGCTCGGTCCGCGCCGCCCTCGACGCGCTGCGCGACCTCGGCCGGCCGCGCTCGGTGCAGCTGGCGGTGCTGGTCGACCGCGGCCACCGGGAGCTGCCCATCCGCGCCGACTACGTGGGCAAGAACGTGCCGACGTCCCGCGCGCAGTCGGTCAAGGTGCACCTGACCGAGGTCGACGGCGTCGACGAGGTCCTGCTGGCCGGGGGCGACCGGTGAAGCGGCACCTGCTGGAGGCCGCCGACCTGGACCGGGCCGACGCGACGCTGGTGCTCGACACCGCGGCGCAGATCGAGCAGGCGCTGGCCGGCCGCGAGGTCAAGAAGCTGCCGACCCTGCGGGGGCGCACCGTGGTCAACCTCTTCTACGAGGACTCCACCCGCACCCGGATCTCCTTCGAGCTGGCGGCCAAGCGGCTGAGCGCCGACGTCATCAACTTCTCGGCGAAGGGCAGCAGCGTCTCCAAGGGCGAGAGCCTCAAGGACACCGCGCTGACCCTGGAGGCGATGGGCAGCGACGCGATCGTCGTCCGGCACGGTGCCTCCGGTGCCCCGCACCGGCTGGCGCAGTGGGTGCAGGGCAGCGTGGTCAACGCCGGCGACGGCACCCACGAGCACCCGACCCAGGCGCTGCTGGACGCCTACACGATCCGGCAGCGGCTGGGCCGGCTCGACGGCGTGCGGGTGGCGATCGTCGGCGACGTGCTGCACAGCCGGGTCGCCCGCTCCAACGTCTGGTTGCTCAGCACGCTGGGCGCCGAGGTGACCGTGGTCGCCCCGCCGACGCTGCTGCCGGTGGGGGTGGACAGCTGGCCGGTGGCGGTCGGCTACGACCTGGACGCCGTCCTGCCCAAGGCCGACGTGGTGATGATGCTGCGGGTGCAGGCCGAGCGGATGAACGCCTCGTTCTTCCCCAGTGCGCGCGAGTACAGCCGCCGCTACGGGCTGGACGGCCGGCGGATGGGCGTCCTGCCCGACGACGCGATCGTCATGCACCCCGGCCCGATGAACCGCGGCATGGAGATCGCCGCCGAGGTGGCCGACTCCGTCCGCTCCACGATCGTCGACCAGGTCGGCAACGGCGTCAGCGTGCGCATGGCCGTCCTGTACCTGCTGCTCGGAGGGGCATCCGCAAGTGAGTGAGCATCGAGTGAGCGCCAGCGAGCGAGGCGCGGAGCGAACGACGAGCGCCAGCGAGGCGGGGGTCCGAGCATGACACTGCTGATCAAGGGCGCCCGCCCGTACGGCGAGGCCGCCGTGGACATCCTGGTCAAGGACGGGGTGATCGCCGCCGTCGGCGACCAGCTCACCGTCCCCGGCGCCGACGTCGTCGAGGCCGCCGGGCTCATCGCGCTCCCGGGCCTGGTCGACCTGCACACGCACCTCCGCGAGCCGGGCCGGGAGGACGCCGAGACCGTCGAGACCGGCAGCCGGGCCGCCGCGCTCGGCGGCTACACCGCGGTGCACGCGATGGCCAACACCGACCCGGTCGCCGACACCGCCGGCGTGGTGGAGCAGGTCTGGCGGCTGGGCCAGCAGGCCGGCCTCGTCGACGTCGTCCCGGTCGGGGCGGTCACCGTGGGGCTGCGCGGCGAGCGGCTGGCCGAGCTCGGCGCCATGGCCGACTCCGCCGCCCGGGTCCGGGTCTTCTCCGACGACGGCCACTGCGTCGCGGACCCGGCGCTCATGCGCCGCGCGCTGGAGTACGTCAAGGCGCTCGACGGCGTCGTCGCCCAGCACGCCGAGGAGCCGCGGCTCACCGAGGGCGCCCAGATGAACGAGGGCGAGCGCTCCGCCCGCCTCGGGCTGGCCGGCTGGCCGGCCGCCGCGGAGGAGGCGGTGATCGCCCGCGACGTGCTGCTGGCCGGGCACGTCGGCGCCCGGCTGCACGTCTGCCACGTCTCGACGGCCGGCTCGGTGGAGATCCTCCGCTGGGCGAAGTCGCGCGGGGTGCAGGTGACCGCCGAGGTCACCCCGCACCACCTGCTGCTCACCGACGAGTGCGCGGAGGGCTACGACCCGGTGTTCAAGGTCAACCCGCCGCTGCGCACGGACGCCGACGTGCAGGCGCTGCGGGCCGGCCTGGCCGACGGGACGATCGACGCGGTCGCCACCGACCACGCGCCGCACGCGGTGGAGGACAAGGAGAGCGAGTGGGCCTCGGCCCGGCCGGGGATGCTCGGCCTGGAGCAGGCGCTCTCGGTGGTCGTGCAGACCATGGTGGAGCCCGGCCTGCTCGACTGGCGCGGCGTCGCCGAGCGGATGTCGGTCGCCCCGGCGGCGATCGGCCGGCTCTCCGACCGTGGCATCGCAGCCCACGGCCGCCCGCTCGCCGTGGGCGAGCCGGCCACCCTGCTGCTGCTGGACCCCGCGCACCGGGCCGTCGTCGACCCGGCCGCGCTGGCCAGCCGCAGCCGCAACAGCCCCTATGCCGGCCGGGAGCTCCCCGGCCGGGTGGTCGCCACGTTCCTCCGGGGCGTCGCGACCGTTCTGGACGGAAAGGCGACCAAGTGAGCGAGCTCGCGAGCTCACCCATGAACACAGCAGCGGCGCGAACGCGACCGACGAGCGCCAGCGAGGAGGACAAGTGAGCGCGATCCTCGTTCTGGAGGACGGACGGACCTTCCGCGGTGACGCCTACGGCGCGACCGGCACGACGGTCGGCGAGGCGGTGTTCTCCACCGGCATGACCGGCTACCAGGAGACCCTCACCGACCCCAGCTACGCCGGTCAGATCGTGGCGATGACCGCCCCGCACATCGGCAACACCGGCGTGAACGCCGAGGACGACGAGAGCCGCCGGATGTGGGTGGCCGGCTTCGTCGTGCGCGACCCCGCCCGCCGACCGGCGAACTGGCGGGCCACCGGCAGCCTGGACGACGAGCTGGTCGCCCAGGGCGTCGTCGGCATCAGCGGCATCGACACCCGCGCGCTGACCCGGCACCTGCGCGACCGCGGCGCCATGCGCGCGGGCATCAGCACCGAGCTGGCCGCCGACGAGCTGCTGGCCCGGGTCACCGGCAGCCCGAGCATGACCGGCGCGGACCTGGCCCCCTCTGTCAGCGCCCGCGAGGCCTACGTCGTCCCGGCGGTGGGGGAGCGGCGGTTCACCATCGCCGCGCTCGACCTGGGCATCAAGACCGCCACCCCGCGGTACCTCGCCGAGCTCGGCGTGGAGACCCACGTGCTGCCCGCCACCGCGACCGCCGAGGAGCTGCTCGAGCACGGCGTCGACGGCGTCTTCGTCTCCAACGGCCCCGGTGACCCGGCGGCTGCCGACTACGCGGTCGCCGCCGTCCGCGGGGTCCTGGAGGCCCGCCGGCCGCTGTTCGGCATCTGCTTCGGCAACCAGATCCTCGGCCGGGCGCTGGGGCTGGGCACGTACAAGCTGCGCTTCGGCCACCGCGGGCTGAACCAGCCGGTGCTGGACCGGGTCAGCGGCACCGTCCGGGTCACCAGCCACAACCACGGCTTCGCCGTCGACGCCCCGCTCGACCGGCCGACCGACACCCCGTTCGGCCCGGTCGAGGTCAGCCACGTCGGCCTCAACGACCAGGTCGTCGAGGGCCTGCGGCTGCTCGACGCCCCCGCCTTCAGCGTCCAGTTCCACCCCGAGGCCGCCGCCGGCCCGCACGACGCCAACCCGCTGTTCGGCCGGTTCGTCGACCTGATGGCGGCGTCCCGGGACGGCGCTGCCGTGACACCACCACCCGTCGTCGGGTCGAGCACGGGGGAGGCGCTCTGATGCCCAAGCGCACCGATCTGCAGCACGTCCTGGTCATCGGCTCCGGGCCGATCGTCATCGGCCAGGCCAGCGAGTTCGACTACTCGGGCACCCAGGCCTGCCGGGTGCTCAAGGCCGAGGGGCTGCGGGTCAGCCTGGTCAACAGCAACCCGGCCACGATCATGACCGACCCGGAGATCGCCGACGCCACCTACGTCGAGCCGCTGACCCCGGAGTTCGTCGAGCGGGTGATCGCCGCCGAGCGCCCCGACGCGCTGCTGGCCACCCTCGGCGGGCAGACGGCGCTCAACATCGCCATCGGCCTGTTCGAGAACGGCGTGCTGGAGAAGTACGGCGTCCAGCTGATCGGCGCCGACGTCGAGGCCATCAACCGCGGCGAGGACCGGCAGCGGTTCAAGGACATCGTCCGGTCGATCGGCGCCGACGCCCCCCGGTCGACGGTGTGCGGCACCGTCGAGGAGGCCATCGCCACCGCCGAGGAGGTGGGGTACCCGGTCGTCATCCGGCCCAGCTTCACCATGGGCGGGCTGGGCTCGGGCATCGCCACCGACGAGCCGATGCTCCGCCGGATGGCCGGGCACGGGCTGGCCGACTCACCCGTCCACACCGTGCTGATCGAGGAGTCGGTGCTGGGGTGGAAGGAGTTCGAGCTGGAGCTGATGCGCGACCGCAGCGACAACGTGGTGGTCATCTGCTCCATCGAGAACATCGACGCGATGGGCGTGCACACCGGCGACTCGGTGACCGTCGCCCCCGCGATGACCCTCACCGACCGCGAGTACCAGCACATGCGCGACGTCGGCATCGCCGTGCTCCGCGAGGTCGGCGTCGAGACCGGCGGCTGCAACATCCAGTTCGCCGTCCACCCGGAGACCGGCCGGCTGGTCGTCATCGAGATGAACCCGCGGGTCTCCCGGTCCTCGGCGCTCGCGTCCAAGGCCACCGGCTTCCCGATCGCCAAGATCGCCGCCAAGCTGGCGATCGGCTACACCCTCGACGAGATCACCAACGACATCACCGGGGTCACCCCGGCGTCGTTCGAGCCGGCGCTGGACTACGTGGTCGTGAAGATCCCGCGGTTCGCCTTCGAGAAGTTCCCCGGCGCGGACCCGCGGCTGACCACGACGATGAAGAGCGTCGGCGAGGTCATGGCGATGGGCCGCAACTTCACCGAGGCGCTGGGCAAGGCGATGCGGTCGACCGAGACCGCCGCGTCCGGCTTCTGGACGACGCCCGAGGACGGCGCCAGCGCCGAGGAGCTGCTGGAGGCGCTGCGCACCCCGGTGGACGGCCGCCTCTACACCGCCCAGCGCGCCCTGGCCGCCGGCGCCACCGTGGAGCAGGTCTCCGCGGCGTCGGGCTTCGACGCCTGGTTCGTCGACCAGATCGCGCTGGTCACCGAGGTCGGCGAGCAGGTGCGGGCCGAGCCCGCGCTCACCCCGGCGCTGCTCCGGCTGGCCAAGCGGCACGGCCTGTCCGACCGGCAGATCGCCGAGCTGCGGCCCGAGCTCGCCGGTGAGGACGGCGTCCGGCGGCTGCGCTGGCGGCTGGGCATCCGGCCGGTCTACAAGACGGTGGACACCTGCGCCGCCGAGTTCGCCGCCCGCACGCCCTACCACTACTCCTCCTACGACGAGGAGACCGAGGTCGAGCCGCGCGAGCGCCCGGCGGTGCTCATCCTCGGCTCCGGGCCGAACCGGATCGGGCAGGGCGTGGAGTTCGACTACTCCTGCGTGCACGCGGTGATGGCCCTGCAGGACGCCGGCTACGAGGCGGTGATGGTCAACTGCAACCCGGAGACCGTCTCCACCGACTACGACACCGCCGACCGGCTGTACTTCGAGCCGCTCACGTTCGAGGACGTGCTGGAGGTCGTCGAGGCCGAGCGCGCCGCCGGCCCGGTCGCCGGGGTCATCTGCACCCTCGGCGGGCAGACCCCGCTCGGGCTCGCCCAGCGGCTCAAGGACGCCGGTGTGCCGGTGCTCGGCACCTCCCCGGAGGCCATCGACGCCGCCGAGGACCGCGGCGAGTTCTCCCGGGTGCTGGCCGACACGGGCCTGCTCGCCCCCAAGCACGGCATGGCGACGACGTCGGCCGAGGCCACCGCGATCGCGGCGACCATCGGCTACCCGGTGCTGGTGCGGCCCTCCTACGTGCTGGGCGGCCGCGGCATGGAGATCGTCTACGACGACGCCACGCTGGAGTCCTACATCCGCCGGGCCACCGACGTGAGCACCGACCACCCGGTGCTGGTCGACCGGTTCCTCGAGGACGCCGTGGAGATCGACGTCGACGCGCTCTACGACGGCACCGACCTGTACCTGGGCGGCGTCATGGAGCACATCGAGGAGGCCGGCATCCACTCCGGCGACTCGGCGTGCGCCCTGCCGCCGATCACCCTGGGCGGCTCGGACCTGCGCACCATCCGGGCGGCCACCGAGGCGCTGGCGGCCCGGATCGGCGTCCGCGGGCTGATGAACGTGCAGTACGCCCTCAAGGACGACGTGCTGTACGTGCTGGAGGCCAACCCGCGGGCCAGCCGCACGGTGCCGTTCGTCTCCAAGGCGACCGCGGTGCAGCTGGCCAAGGCGGCGGCCCGGATCGCGGTGGGGGAGACGATCGCCTCGCTGCGGACCGCCGGGGTGCTGCCGGAGAGCGGGGACGGCACCGACCTGCCGGTCGACGGGCCGATCTCGGTGAAGGAGGCCGTGCTGCCCTTCCACCGGTTCCGCACCGTCGAGGGCCACGGCGTGGACACCGTGCTCGGACCGGAGATGAAGAGCACCGGTGAGGTGATGGGCATCGACGCGGAGTTCGGCACCGCGTTCGCCAAGTCCCAGGCCGCCGCCTACGGCAACCTGCCCACCTCCGGCACGGTGTTCGTGTCGCTGGCCAACCGGGACAAGCGGTCGGCGGTCTTCCCGGTCAAGCGGCTGGCCGACCTCGGCTTCACCGTGCTGGCCACCGTCGGCACCGCCCAGGTGCTGCGCCGCAACGGCGTGGCCTGCGAGGTCGTCGGCAAGTTCTCCGAGGGCCCGGGCAACGTGGTCGAGCGGATCCTGGCGGGGTCGGTCGACCTGGTCGTGAACACCCCGTTCGGCACCCCCGGCAACGGCGGGCCGCGGCTGGACGGGTACGAGATCCGGGCGGCCGCGGTGAGCATGGGCATCCCGTGCATCACCACGGTGCAGGGGATGGCGGCCACCGTGCAGGGGGTCGAGGCGCTGCGCCGGGGCGACCTGGGGGTGCGCAGCCTGCAGGACCTGCACCGCGCCCTGGCCGACGCCCAGGCGGCGAGCAAGGCCGCCGCCGGGACGACGCCGTGAGCGGCCGGCCGGTGCTCACCGCACCGGTGCCGCCGGCGCGGTCGGCCCCGGTGCAGCGGACGGCGCAGGTGGCCTCCCGCCGGCCGCTGGGCGCCTACGTGGAGCTCGGGCTGGTCGCCCCGGACGTCGCCGCGCGCGCCGAGCCGGGGCAGTTCGTCGCCTTCGTGGTGGGCGGCCCGACGTCGGCGGCCCTGCTGCGCCGGTCGATCGCGATCGCCGGGGTCGGCGCCGGTCTGGTGCACGTGGTGGTGTCCCCCCACGGGGTCGGCTCCACCTGGCTGGCCGGGCTGCCGGTGGGAGCCGAGGTCGACGTGGTGGGCCCGCTGGGCCGGCCGTTCCCGACCCCACCGCCGGGGACGCCGGCGCTGCTGGTGGGCGGCGGCTACGGCGCCGCCGCGCTGGTCGGGCTCGGTGCCCGGCTGCGCGCCGCCGGGCACCAGGTGGCCGCGGTCACCGGGGCCGCCGCGGCCGACCGGCTGTGCTCCGTGCCCGAGCTGGGCGCGCTGGCCGCGCCGTTCGTGGTGATGACCGACGACGGCAGCGCCGGCCGCCGCGGCTGGGTGACCGAGGCGGTCGCCGAGCTGGTCACCGGCGCCGGGGTGGTCTACGCCTGCGGGCCGATGGGCATGCTGCGCGCGGTCAGCGAGCTGGCCGCCGCCGCCGGCGTCCCCTGCTACGTGGCGGTGGAGGAGTCGATGGCCTGCGGCATCGGGGTCTGCATGACCTGCGTGCTGCCGGTGGTCGGCGACGACGGGCGCACCCGGTTCGCCCGGTCGTGCGTGGAGGGCCCGGTGTTCGGCGGTGACCGGGTCCGGTTCGCCGACGTGGGCACCCTGCCGGCCGACGTCGTCGGCGCCGACGCGATGGGCGTGGTGGCGGCCCCGGCCGCCGAGCCCACCCCCGAGCCCACCCCCGGCGGGCCCACCCCCGCGTCCGCACCGCCGCCGGTGCCCGCGGGCGCCACCGGGGTCACCGCCTACCGCGCCGTCGGGCTGCCCCCGCCGCCGCCGCCCGGTGTGCGGCGCCCCGCGCCGGGCACGGGGGAGCAGCCGTGAGCGCCGCGACCCGGCCGGCCGCTGCGGTCGACATGCAGGCCGCCCTGGGCACGGTGCCGCTGGTCAGCCCGGTGCTGACGGCGTCGGGCTGCTCGGCCT
The DNA here is from genome assembly GCF_041028285.1 of Modestobacter versicolor. GTDB lineage: Bacteria > Actinomycetota > Actinomycetes > Mycobacteriales > Geodermatophilaceae > Modestobacter > Modestobacter versicolor_A. Next base: position 1,135,070 of record NZ_JABGDB010000001.1, read on the forward strand.
TCGGGCAGGAGCTCGACCCGTTCTTCGACCTCACCACGATCGGCGCCGTGGTCACCAAGTCGGTGCAGCTGCGCCCCCGCTCCGGCCGCCCCACCCCGCGGATGGCCGAGACCCCCAGCGGGATGCTCAACTCCATCGGCCTGCAAGGCCCCGGCATCGACGGGCTGCTGGCCGACGACCTGCCCTGGCTGGCCCGGCGCGGCGCGAAGGCCCTGGTGTCCATCGCCGGCACCCGGGTCGAGGACTTCGCCGAGCTGGCCACCCGGCTGCGCGGCGTGCCGGGCGTGCTCGGGCTGGAGGTCAACATCTCCTGCCCGAACGTGGAGAGCCGCGGCGAGGTCTTCGCCTGCGACCCGGTGGCCGCCGCCGACGTGGTCCAGGCGGTGCGCGAGGTCGCCGACCCCGCGCAGCCGGTCTACGCCAAGCTCAGCCCGGACGTCACCGACATCGTCACGATCGCGCGGTCCGTGGTCGCCGCCGGCGCCGACGGGCTGTCCATGATCAACACGCTGCTCGGGCTGGTGATCGACCCGGACACCATGCGCCCGGTGCTGGGCGGGGTCACCGGTGGGCTGTCCGGTCCGGCGATCCGCCCGGTGGCGCTGCGCTGCGTGTGGCAGGTGCACCAGGCGCTCCCGCACGTGCCGGTCCTGGGCATGGGCGGCATCCGCACCGGCCTCGACGCGCTGCAGTTCGTGCTGGCCGGGGCCAGCGCGGTCTCGGTCGGCACGGCGGTCTTCAACGACCCCTCGGCGCCGGCCCGGGTGCACGCCGAGCTGGCCGCGGCGCTGGCCGCCCGGGGCTTCGACCGGCTCGCCGACGCCGTCGGCCACGCGCACCGGCCGGTGGGGGCGTGACCGCCCCCTTCGGGCAGCGGCTGGCCGCGGCCGTCGCCGACCGCGGCCCGCTGTGCGTGGGCATCGACCCGCACCGGGCGCTGCTGCTGGACTGGGGCGCCGGGGACGACGTCGCGGGCCTGCGCCGGTTCACCGAGCTGGTCGTGGACGCCCTGGCCGACCGGGTCGCGGTGCTCAAGCCGCAGCTGGCCTTCTACGAGCGGCACGGGTCGGCCGGGCTGGCCGTGCTGGAGGAGGCCGTCGTCCGGGCCAGGGCCGCCGGGTGCCTGGTGCTGCTGGACGCCAAGCGCGGTGACATCGGCTCGACGATGGACGCCTACGCCGACTACCTGCGCCCCGGGCACCCGCTGGCCGTCGACGCGCTGACGGTGAGCCCGTACCTCGGCCCGGACTCGCTGGAGCCCGCGGTGCGCACCGCCCGCGCCTGGGGCGGTGGGCTGTTCGTGCTCGCCCGCACCTCCAACCCCGACGCGGGCGCCTTCCAGCACGCGCTGGTCGAGGAGCCCACCGGCGGGCGCCGCAGCGTCGCCCAGACCGTCGTGGACACCGTGGGCCGGTGGAACGCCCCCGACGTGCTGGTGGGCGACCCGGCGCCCGACCCGGGGGCGTACGCCGACCTGCAGGGCCGGTGGGGACCGGCCACCGGTTCCTTCGGCGTCGTCGTCGGGGCCACGCTGCCCGAGCTGGACGTCGACCTGGCCGGCCTGCGCGGTCCGGTGCTCGCCCCCGGCCTCGGTGCCCAGGGCGGGTCGGTGGCCGACCTGCGACGGCTCTTCGGCGCCGGCCGGGCCGTCGTCCCGACCGTCTCCCGGGACGTGCTGCAGGCCGGGCCGGACGTCGCCGCGCTGCGCGCCGCCGCCGACCGCTGGACGGCCGCCCTCGCCGGCTGAGGCCGGTGCCCGCGGCGCGGGCGGTGACGGACCGGTCCCCGCCCGGTGACGGCCCGCGACGGTGCCGTGAACGGTGGGTGACGGAGCGCAACTCGGCGTCTGACCAGCGGTGACACCACGATTACGACACCGTCCGGTCCGATCGGTATGTCGACGCAGCACACGGGTCGGTCGGAGATCGCACCGGGGTCCCGGGTGACCAGCCGGTTCGCAGTGACTAGGGTCGCCGCCAGGTTCGCTCGCCGAGCCGTCCAGCAGGCGAACCACAACCGAACAACACCGCCGGGCAGTCCGCCGGCACGAACACGATTGGGTTGCTCCGTGCCCCTTCCCGAGTTGTCCCCCGAACAGCGCGCCGCAGCCCTCGAGAAGGCCGCCGCGGCCCGCAAGGCCCGTGCCGAGCTCCGCGAGAAGCTGAAGAGCAAGGGCACCACGGTCGGCGACGTCCTCAAGCAGGGCGAGACCGACGAGGTCATCGGAAAGATGCGGGTGTCCGCCGTGCTGGAGTCCCTCCCGGGCGTCGGCAAGGCCCGCGCAGCCAAGATCATGGAGCGCCTGGAGATCTCCCCGACCCGCCGCGTCCGGGGCCTGGGCGCCAACCAGCGCAAGGCGCTGGAGGCCGAGTTCGCCGGCGAGGTCGTCGAGCCCTGAGCACGTCGCTGTCCCGACCGACCCCCAGCCCCAGGACGCCCGGAGTGGCCCGCCCTGCAGCCCGCCTGACGGTCCTGTCGGGCCCCTCCGGGGTGGGCAAGGGGACGGTCGTGGCCGAGGTGCGGCGCCGGCACCCCGAGGTGTGGGTGTCGGTGTCGGTCACCACCCGCCAGCCCCGGCCCGGTGAGGTGGACGGCGAGCACTACTGGTTCGTCGACGCCGAGCACTTCGACTGGCTGGTCGCCAACGACGGGCTGCTGGAATGGGCCGAGTTCGCCGGCAACCGCTACGGGACGCCGGTGGGGCCGGTGCGGGAGCAGCTGGCCGCCGGGTCGCCGGCGCTGCTGGAGATCGAGCTGCAGGGCGCCCGCCAGGTGCGCGCCCGCGCCCCGGAGGCCCAGCTGGTGTTCCTGGCCCCGCCGTCCTGGGCCGAGCTGGTCAGCCGGCTGGCCGGCCGGGGCACCGAGCACCCGGAGGTCCAGGAGCGCCGGCTGGCCCTCGCGCAGGCCGAGCTGGACGCCGCCGGGGAGTTCGACGTGGTGGTCGTCAACGACGACGTGGCCAGGGCCGCGGACGAGTTGGTACGATTGCTGACTGCGCCACCGTCGCGGCCCGTCGAGGGACCGTCGGACGGCAGCGCCCCCGAGTGAGAGCGGTCCGGCTGCCTCCAGCCGGCCAGGCTCACTCCCGCAAACGAAGAAGGAGCACGCTCGCCCGTGTCCGGAGTCGCACCCGCCCCTGAGGGCATCACCAACCCGCCCATCGACGAGCTGCTCGAGCGCACCACGAGCAAGTACGGGCTGGTCATCTACGCCGCCAAGCGGGCCCGCCAGATCAACGCCTACTACAGCCAGCTCTCCGAGGGTCTGCTGGAGTACGTCGGCCCGCTGGTCGACACCGCGCCCCAGGAGAAGCCGCTCTCGATCGCGCTCCGCGAGATCAACGAGGGCCTGCTGACCCACACCGCCGGCGAGAACTGACGAAGGACCCCCTTGCCCCCCACCGCTCGCAAGCTCGCGGCGGGACCCTGCAAGGGGGCCGTTCCAGCCCCTTGCGAGTGACGATGCCCCCGGCTGGTGCCGGGGGCTTCGTCGTGCCTGGGGGAGGATGACGGCATGAGCAAGATCGTGCTGGGGGTGGGTGGTGGTGTCGCTGCCTACAAGTCGGCGCTGCTGCTGCGCGCCCTGACCGAGGCCGGGCACGACGTGCGGGTCGTGCCGACCGCGTCGGCGCTGCGCTTCGTCGGGGCCGCCACCTTCGAGGCGCTCAGCGGCAACCCGGTCTCCACCGAGGTCTGGGACGACGTCCCCGAGGTCGCGCACGTGCGGATCGGGCAGACCGCCGACCTGGTGGTGGTCAACCCCGCCACCGCCGACCTGCTCGCCCGCGCCGCCGCCGGGCGGGCCGACGACCTGCTCACCGCCACGCTGCTCGCCGCGCACGCACCCGTCGTCTTCGTGCCGGCCATGCACACCGAGATGTGGCTGCACCCGGCCACCCAGGACAACGTGGCCACCCTGCGCCGGCGCGGGGCGGTCGTGCTGCCGCCGGCGGTCGGCCGGCTCACCGGCCCGGACTCCGGTCCCGGCCGGCTGCCCGAGCCCGCCGACGTCGCTGCGCTCGCCGAGGTGGTGCTCGCCGGCGGCGCCGCGGCGCTGCGGCAGGACCTCGCCGGGCGCCGCGTGGTGGTCAGCGCCGGGGGCACCCGCGAGGCGCTGGACCCGGTGCGTTTCCTGGGCAACCGGTCCTCGGGCATGCAGGGCTGGGCGCTGGCCCGGGTCGCCGCCGCCCGCGGCGCCGAGGTCGTGCTCGTCGCCGCCAACGTCGAGGCACCGGCGCCCTTCGGCGTCCGCGTCGTCCCCGTCGGGTCCGCCGAGGAGCTGCGCACCGCGATGCACGCCGAGGCCGCCGGCTCCGGCGACCGCGGCCCGGCCGACGTGGTCGTGATGGCGGCCGCCGTCGCCGACTTCCGCCCCGGCACGGTGGCCGCCAGCAAGCTCAAGAAGGGCAGTGCCGGCGAGCCCACCGCCCTCGACCTGGTCCGCAACCCCGACGTGCTGGTCGAGCTGGTCGGCGGCCGTCCGGCCGGTCAGCTGCTGGTCGGGTTCGCCGCCGAGACCGGGGACGACGAGGCCGACGTGCTCACCCACGCCCGGGCCAAGCTGCAGCGCAAGGGCGTCGACCTGCTCGTGGTCAACGACGTCTCCGCCGGCCGGGTCTTCGGCCGGTCGGACAACGAGGTGACGGTGCTCGCCGCCGACGGCAGCGCGTCCCCGGTGCTGTCCGGCCCCAAGGACACCGTCGCCGCCGGGATCTGGGACGCCGTCAGCGCCGCCCTCCCGCCGCGCTGACCACCCTGCTGACCCCCGGGCGGCCGGTCCGCGGACCGGGGGCGACCGTCGCCCCGGGCCGGATCCGACGCCCGTCGGGAGGTCCCGGTAGCCTCAGCCGCCGAGGCCATCCGCCCACCGGACGCGATCGCGTGCGGCAGCCGACCGCAGGGAGTACCGAGTGTCACGCCGTCTGTTCACCTCCGAGTCGGTGACCGAGGGCCACCCCGACAAGATCGCCGACCAGATCAGCGACTCGATCCTGGACGCGATGCTGGAGCAGGACCCCCGCAGCCGGGTGGCCGTCGAGACCCTCATCACCACCGGCCAGGTGCACATCGCCGGCGAGGTGACCACCTCCGGCTACGTCGACATCGCCGACATCGTCCGCAAGACGGTGCTGCGCATCGGCTACGACTCCTCCCGCAAGGGCTTCGACGGCGCCTCGTGCGGTGTCAGCGTCTCGCTGGGCGCGCAGTCGCCGGACATCGCCCAGGGCGTCGACGTCGGCTACGAGGCGCGCACCGGTGCCGAGCACCGGGCCGCCGCCGCCGACGACATCATCGAGCGGCAGGGCGCCGGCGACCAGGGCCTGATGTTCGGGTACGCCACCGACGAGACCCCCGAGCTGATGCCGCTGCCCATCGCGCTGGCGCACCGGCTGTCCCGCCGGCTGTCGGCGGTCCGCAAGGACGGGTCCGTGCCCTACCTGCGGCCCGACGGCAAGACCCAGGTCACCGTGGTCTACGAGGACGACCGCCCGGTCGCCGTGGACACCGTCGTCGTCTCCTCCCAGCACGCCGAGGACATCTCGATCGACACGCTGCTGGCGCCCGACGTCAAGGAGCTCGTCGTCGAGCCCGAGCTCGCCGCGCTGGGCCTGCCCACGTCGGACTACCGGCTGCTGGTCAACCCGACCGGCAAGTTCGTCATCGGCGGCCCGATGGGCGACGCCGGCCTGACCGGCCGCAAGATCATCGTCGACACCTACGGCGGCATGGCCCGGCACGGTGGCGGCGCCTTCTCCGGCAAGGACCCGTCGAAGGTGGACCGCTCCGGCGCCTACGCGATGCGCTGGGTGGCGAAGAACGTCGTCGCCGCCGGCCTGGCCCGCCGCTGCGAGGTGCAGGTCGCCTACGCGATCGGCGCCGCCCACCCGGTCGGCCTCTTCGTGGAGACCTTCGGCACGAACACGGTGCCCGAGGAGGCGCTGGAGAAGGCGATCAGCTCGGTGTTCGACCTGCGGCCGGGCGCCATCGTCCGCGACCTGGACCTGCTGCGCCCGATCTACGCGCCGACGGCCGCCTACGGCCACTTCGGCCGCACCGACCTGGACCTGCCGTGGGAGCGGCTGGACCGGGTCGACGCGCTGAAGTCGAACCTCTCGGTCTGATGAAGGACCCCCTTGCCCCCCACCGCTCGCGAGCTCGCAGCGGGCCCCTGCAAGGGGGCCGTTCCAGTCGGTGACGCCGGCCCGGGCCCCCGCAGCATGCGGGTGGCCCGGGTCGTCGTCGACGTGCCGCTGGCCCACCTGGACCGGCCGTTCGACTACGCCGTCCCCGACGAGCTCGCCGAGCAGGTCGTCGCCGGGTGCCGGGTGCGCGTCCGGTTCGCCGGCAAGCTGGTGGACGGCGTCGTGCTGGAGCTGGCCGGCAGCACCGACCACACCGGCACGCTCGCCCCGCTGGCCAAGGTGGTCTCGCCGGAACCGGTGCTGACCCCGGGGGTCGCCGAGCTGGCCCGGTCGGTCGCCGACCGCTACGCCGGCTCGCTGACCGACGTCCTCCGGCTGGCCCTCCCGCCCCGCCGCGGTGCACCGGAGAAGCGCCCCCGGCTGGACCCGCCGGCGGCCCCGCCCGCCCCCGACGCGGCCGGCTTCGCCCGCTACCCGACCGGGCCGCAGCTGCTCGCCGCCGTCGCCGAGGGCCACCCCGCCCGGGCGGTCTGGACGGCGCTGCCCGGCGAGGACTGGCCGGCCCGGCTCGCCGAGCTGTGCCAGGCGGCGCTGTCCGGCGGCCGCGGGGCGCTGGTCGTCGTCCCCGACGGCAAGGACCTGGACCGGCTGGCGGCCGCCGCCGAGCGGTCGCTGCCGGCCGGCTCGGTGGCGGTGCTGCGCGCCGACTCCACCCCCGACACCCGCTACGGCCGGTTCCTCGCCGCCGCCCGCGGCACCGCGCAGGTGGTGCTGGGCACCCGCGGCGCGGTCTTCGCCCCGGTGCGCGACCTCGGGCTGGTCGTGGTCTGGGACGACGGCGACGACCTGCACGCCGAGCCCCGCGCGCCCTACCCGCACGCCCGCGACGTGCTGGTGCACCGGGCCCACCTGGCCTCCTGCGCGGCCGTCGTGGCCGGGACGGCGCGCACCGCGGAGGCCGCGCTGCTGGTGGAGTCCGGCTGGGCGCACGAGCTGGTCGCCGACCGGGCCACCCTGCGGGCCGCCGCGCCCCGGGTGGAGGCCCTGGGCAGCGACTTCGAGCTGGCCCGGGACCCGGCCGCCCGGTCCGCCCGGCTGCCCACGCTGGGCTTCGAGGCGGCCCGCCGGGCCCTGGCCGCGGGCGCGCCCGTGCTCATCCAGGTGCCCCGTTCGGGCTACGTCCCCTCGCTGGTGTGCGACCGGTGCCGGGCCCCGGCGCGCTGCGTGCACTGCGCCGGGCCGCTGGGCATCGCGCCCACCCCCGGGCCGAACGGCGTGCGGATCGCCGCGTGCCGGTGGTGCGCGCGGCCGGCGGCGACGTTCTCCTGCCCGCACTGCTCCGGCACGAAGCTGCGGGCGGCGGTGATCGGCGCCTCCCGGACCGCCGAGGAGCTGGGCCGGGCCTTCCCCGGGGCCGCCGTCCGGGTCTCCGGCCGCAGCTCCGGGGTGCTGGCGACCGTCCCGGCCGAACCGGCGATCGTGGTCGCCACCCCGGGTGCCGAGCCGGTGGCCGAGGGCGGCTACGGCGCGGCGCTGCTGCTGGACGCCTGGGCGCTGCTGGGCCGGGCCGACCTGCGGGCGGGGGAGGAGACCATGCGCCGCTGGGTCAACGCCGCCGCCCTGGTGCGGGCAGGGGGCCAGGTGGTGGTCGCCGCCGACGCCGCGCACCCGGTGGTGCAGGCCCTGGTGCGCTGGGACCCGGCGGGGCTGGCCGAGCGCGAGCTGGCCGACCGGCGGGCGCTCGGCTTCCCCCCGGTGACCCGGATGGCGTCGCTGTCGGCGTCCTCGGCGGCGCTGGCCGAGTTCCTGGCGGCGCTGCGGCTGCCCGACGGCGCCGACGTCCTCGGGCCGGTGCCGGAGCTGCCCCGGCCGGGCCAGGAGGGGGAGCGCGAGCGGTACCTGGTCCGGGTCCGGCGCTCGGACGGCGTCGCGCTGGCCCGGGCGCTGCACGACGTGCAGGGCGTGCGCAGCGCCCGCAAGGTGCCCGAGCACGTGCGCGTGCAGCTGGACCCGCTCGAGCTCGCCTGAGCCGGGGCGCGGCTGGCACGATGCGGCGGTGCGCACGATCGGGTTGCTGGGCGGGATGAGCTGGGAGAGCAGCGCGCTGTACTACCGGCTGGTCAACGAGGGGGTGCGCGAGCGGCTCGGCGGCCTGCACTCCGCCCGGTGCGTGCTGCTGTCGGTCGACTTCGCGCCGGTCGAGCGGCTGCAGGTGGCCGGGGCGTGGGACGAGGCCGGCGAGCTGCTGGCCGCCGACGCGCAGGCGCTGCAGCGGGCCGGCGCCGACCTGGTCGTGCTCTGCACCAACACCATGCACCGGGTCGCCGACCAGCTCACCGCCGTCCTCGACGTCCCCCTGCTGCACATCGGCGACGTCACCGCGGCCGCGGTGCGGGCGGCCGGCCTGCGCCGGGTCGGGCTGCTCGGCACCGCCTTCACGATGGAGCAGCCGTTCCTCCGCGACCGGCTGGCCGCCGCCGGGCTGGAGGTGCTCGTGCCGGGCCCGGACGACCGCGCCGAGGTGCACCGGGTCGTCTACGAGGAGCTGTGCCTGGGCGTCGTCCGCCCGGCGTCGCGGGCGGCCTACCAGCAGGTGGTGGCCCGGCTGGTGGCCGCCGGGGCGGAGGGGGTCGTGCTGGGCTGCACCGAGATCGAGCTGCTCCTCGGCCCCGGCGACGTCCCGGTGCCGGTCTTCCCGACCACCCGGCTGCACGCCGAGGCCGCGGTGGCCGAGGCGCTGCGCTGAGCGCCGCCTAGGATCGACGGGTGAGCGTCACCCCGATCCGGATCATGGGCGACCCGGTGCTCCGCACCCCGGCCGCGCCCGTCGTCGACTTCGACGCCGAGCTGCGCCGGCTCGTCGCCGACCTGACCGACACCATGCACGCCGCCGGCGGAGCCGGCATCGCTGCCCCGCAGATCGGCGTCGGCCTGCGCGTCTTCACCTGGTACGTCGACGGCGAGGTCGGCCACCTGGTCAACCCCGACGTCACGCCGGTGGGGGAGGAGACCGAGGAGGACGCCGAGGGCTGCCTGTCGATCCCGGGGTACCGGTTCGACTGCCGCCGGCACCTGTACGTCGCCGCCACCGGCTGGGACATGCACGGCGAGCCGATCAGGGTCGAGGGCTCGCACAAGCTCGCCCGCGCCATCCAGCACGAGACCGACCACCTGGACGGCGTGCTGTTCGTCGACCGGCTGGACGCCGAGGCGCGGGAGGCCGCGCTGGCGGTGCTCGGTGACGCGGCGTGGCAGGGCCAGCAGGCCTGGCTGCCCGACGGCTCGCCGGTGTTCCCGCCCGTCGTGAAGGTGAGCCCCCACTGAGGCTCCTCTTCGCCGGCACCCCGGCGCCGGCGGTGGTCTCGCTGGAGGCGCTGCTGGGCTCCCGGCACGAGGTGGTCGCCGTGCTGACCCGCCCGGATGCGCCGTCCGGCCGGGGCCGCCGGACCAGCCGCTCCCCGGTCGCCGAGCGCGCCGACGCCGCCGGCGTCCCGGTGCTCCAGCCCCGTTCCCCGCGGGAGCCGGAGTTCTTGGACGCCCTGCGCGACCTCGCCGTCGACTGCGCCCCGGTCGTCGCCTACGGCGCCCTGGTGCCGCCGGCGGCGCTCGACCTGCCCCGGCACGGCTGGGTCAACCTGCACTTCTCCCTGCTGCCGGCCTGGCGCGGCGCCGCGCCGGTGCAGCACGCGGTCATGGCCGGCGACGAGGTCACCGGTGCCGCCACGTTCCAGCTGGAGGCCGGCCTGGACACCGGCCCGGTCTTCGGCGTCGTCACCGAGCCGATCGGCCCGCGGGACACCGCCGGCGACCTGCTGCAGCGGCTCGCGGTCAGCGGGGCCGGGCTGCTGGTCGCCACCCTCGACGGCATCGCCGACGGGACGCTGCGCGCCGAACCCCAGCCGGCCGAGGGCATCAGCCTCGCGCCGCGGATCGAGACCGCCGACGCGCAGGTGGACTGGACGCTGCCGGCCCACGTCGTCGACCGCCGGGTCCGAGGCGTCACCCCGGCACCAGGGGCCTGGACGACGTGGCGCGGCACCCGGCTCCGGCTGGCGCCGGTGGAGCCGCTGGGTTCGTCGCTCGCGCTGCAGCCCGGCGAGGTGTCGCCCGGCCCGACCGGCGTCCTGGTCGGCACCGGCCGCGGCGCCGTCCGGCTCACCGAGGTGCAGCCCGCCGGCAAGAAGATGCTCCCCGCCGCGGACTGGGCCCGCGGTGCCCGGCCCGCGCCGGGCGAGCGGCTCGGCGAGCAGGTGACCGCGTGACCGGCCCGGCGCGGCGCGCCGGCCACAAGAAGCGGAACGACCCCGGCACGGGCAACCAGCGGCCGCAGTCCCGCCGGCACCGGCCGGTGCTCGACGGCGCCCGGCTGACCGCCTACGACGTCCTGGACGGCGTCTCCAGCCGGGAGGCCTACGCGAACCTGCTGCTGCCCCAGCTGCTGCGCGAGCGGCAGCTGGAGCCCCGCGACGCGGCCTTCGCCACCCAGCTCGCCTACGGCACGCTGCGGGCGACCGGCACCCTGGACGCGATCCTCGCCACGCTGGTGTCCCGGCCGCTCGCCGAGCTCGACCCCAAGGTGCTCGACCTGCTGCGGCTGGGCGCCTACCAGCTGGTCGACCTGCGGGTGCCGGCGCACGCCGCGGTCGACACCACGGTGGCCCTCACCCGGGCCATCGTCGGCACCGGTGCGTCCGGGTTGGTCAACGCGGTGCTGCGCAAGGTCGGCGCGGGTGGTGACCGGGCGGCCTGGCTGGCCGCGCTCGCCCCCGGCGACGAGGACGAGCGGCTGTCGCTGGGCACCGACCACCCGCGCTGGATCGTCGAGGCGTGGCGCGACGCGCTGGCCGAGGACGGCGAGGTCGAGGCCGCACTGCTCGCCGACGACGCGGCCCCCGTGGTGCACCTGGTCGCCCGGCGCGTCGACCGCGACGAGCTGGCCGCCGAGTCCGGTGGGGAGCCGGGGCCCTGGTCGCCCTACGCCGTCCGGCTGCCCGGCGGCGACCCCGGCAAGGTCTCCGCCGTCCGCTCCGGTGCCGCGGCCGTGCAGGACGAGGGCAGCCAGCTGGCCGCGCTCGCCCTGGTCCGCGCGCCGCTGGAGGGCCCGGACGCCGCCTGGCTGGACATGTGCGCCGGCCCCGGCGGCAAGGCGGCGCTGCTGGCCGCCGTCCGGCCGGAGGGGGTGCGGCTGACCGCCGCCGACCGCAGCGAGAACCGCGCCGAGCTGGTGCGCGGTGCTCTCACCGGGGTGGACGACGTCGAGGTGCTGGTCACCGACGGCACCGCGCCCAGCTGGCCGGCCGGTTCGTTCGACCGGGTGCTGCTGGACGCGCCGTGCACCGGGCTGGGCGCGCTGCGCCGCCGTCCCGAGGTGCGCTGGCGGCGCACGGCCGACGACGTGGCGCCGCTGGCCGACCTGCAGCGCCGGCTGCTGGACAGCGCGCTGGCCTCGGTCCGGCCTGGTGGGGTGGTCGCCTACGTGACCTGCTCGCCGCACACCGCCGAGACCGTCGACGTGGTCGCCGCCGCGGTCGCCGGACGGGACGACGTCGAGGTGCTGCCCGTGGCGCCGTTGTTCCCCGAGGTGCCCGACCTGGCCCGGGGCGACGCGGCGCAGCTGTGGCCGCACCGGCACGGCACCGACGCGATGTTCATGGCCCTGCTGCGCCGCACCCGCTGACGGCTCAGCGGCCCGGCGGCAGCTCCAGCCGGGTGCCCTCGACCGGGGCGTAGGAGGCGGCGTCGGCGGGGTCGCCCGTGCCGGTCCAGCGGGCCACCCGCGGGTAGGGGAACAGCGGCCGGGTGGCCACCACGGCGCCGGTCCCGTCGACCTGGCGGGCCAGCAGCTGCTCGGGCGCGCGGCCGTGCTCCACCCAGTCGACCAGGGCCTCGAGCGCACCGGTCGGCTGCGGGCCGACGCCGCCGCCGCAGTGCCCGACGCCGGGGGCGACGAAGAGCCGGAGGAAGGCGTGGGTGCGGTCGGCGCCGAGGAGGCGCTGCACCCGTTCGTGGTAGTCGAGCGTGCCCTGCAGCGGGACGCCGAAGTCGGCGGCGCCGTGCCAGAGCAGCGCCTTGCCGCCACGCTCGGCGAACGCGGACAGGTCCGGGTCGTCGGCGGCCAGCACCGCCGAGTACTGCTCCACGGCCTGGTCGAAGAACGCCTCGAACCGGTCGGTGCCGAGGGTGCGCCAGTCCCAGTCGGGGTCCTGGGCCAGGAAGAGCCCGAACCACCAGAGGTCGAACACGAACGGCCGGCCGACCAGCCCGCCGTCGACCACCTCCGAGTCGTGCAGCCCGGCGAAGGGCGCGCCCGGGGGCAGGCCGTACCAGAGGAACTCGCCGGTGCGGCGCCGCGGGCCCTCGCCGATCGCCCGGACCACCGCGACGTCGGCCTCGGTCAGCGGGCCGTCCGGCGTCGGCAGGCCGACCAGGGCGTCGAGGTCCACGGTGCAGCCCAGCGGGTCGGCGACCACGCCGTCGGCGACCCCGTCGCCGGCGGTGTCGCACTGCGCGACGACCGCGGCCAGCGCCGCCTCGAACTTCGCCGCCGAGACCACGGTGCCGCGCTCGCGCATCACCACCTGGCCCCACAGCTGCGCGGTCTGCATCTGCGGGTAGTTGATCACCGGGGCGCCGGCGAGGACGCCGTCGTAGTCGCCGGGGTGGCGCTGGGCCTCCGTCAGCCCCTGCCGCCCGCCGGTGGAGCAGCCGTTCCAGTAGCTGAACCGGGGCCCGCGGCCGTAGCAGGCGGTGACGACGGCCTTCGCGGCCACGGTCATCTCGTGCACGGCCACGTGGCCGAACGCGCGGATCCGCGGCCAGTCCAGCCGGCCGCGCCCGTCCAGCGCGAAGGACGCCGTCGGGCCGGGGTGACCGCCGTCGGTGGCCGCGGCGGCGTAGCCCGCGCGCAGCGGGTCGGCCAGCGCGTCGGGGGAGCCGCCGAGGAAGCCGCCCCCGCCGGTGCCCTGGAACCGCTCGTTCCAGCCCTCGACGGGCAGCCACACCCAGACGGTGACGGGATCGCCGGCCGCCGGGTGGGTGATGGTCAGCTGCACCCGCACCGAGGCCGGCGTCGCGTCGTCGCCGGGGTGCTCCTCGACGCTGTCGACGGTGGTGTCGGGCAGGGTCAGTGCGCGCAGTGCGGCCAGGTCTGCCACGGGCGGTTCCGTCCTCTCGGGGGGTCGGCGCAGCGTGGCACGCGCGGTCGCCGCCCACGAGCCGGTCTTCCGTCCGCGCGGTGGTACCGCCGGCCGGGGGAGGGCCGCTACCGTGCCGGGCCGTGAGCTGGCTGCCCGACGACTTCGTCCACCCGCTGCGGGCCGAGCTGCCCACCGGTCACCACCTGCGGCCGGTGGGCGACGCGGACACCGCCCTCGACTTCCCGGCGGTGATGGGCTCGCGGGAGCGGCTGTGGTCGGTCTACGGCCCGGCGTGGGGCTGGCCGCCGGCCACCATGACCGAGGAGCAGGACCGGGAGGACCTGGCCCGGCACGCCCGGGAGACCGCTGCGCACGAGAGCTTCCTGTACGGGCTCTTCCCCGCCGACGAGTCCGAGCTGCTCGGCTGCCTGTACGTCGACCCCCCGGAGCGCGTGGGCGGCGCGGACGCCGAGGTGTCCTGGTGGGTGGTCGACGGCCTGGTCGGCAGCGAGGTGGAGCGGGCGTTCGACGCGTTCGTGCCGCGGTGGCTGGCCGACGAGTGGCCGCTGCGCGCACCGCGGTACGTCGGCCGCGACCTCAGCTGGGCCGAGTGGCTGTCGCTGCCCGAGCTCGACCGCTGACCACGGGCTCCACACCGCGCCGAGCGGCACGTCCGGGCGACGATCGGACCTCAGGCGCCGTCCGGGACCGGTGGGTGGTCCGACCAGCGCCGCGCCTCAGCCACGAGGCGCCGGACCCACCGGTGGACCAGCACCCCGACCGCGGCCAGCGGCACGGCCGGGAGTGCGGCGGTCCAGTCGTCCCGGGGGACGGCCGCCACGAGACACGCCAGGGCCGGGGCTCCCACCACCGCGCCCAGCAACGCGCCGAGCAGCCACCACTCACGCCGGGTCGTCGCGAGGCGGCGTCGCACCTCGGCGTCGACGGCGGGTCGCCACTGCGGCCCCGGGTCGTCGTGCTCACGCAAGGACCGCCGGACCACCCGACGGCGCTCCCGGGCGTCCGCCGTCCGCAGCTGCCAGGCCAGGACGGCGGCCCAGCCGACCGAGGACCCTGCCATCCCGCTCAGCGCCACTGATCCGGCCAGGACGACCACGGCCCAGCCGAGCGCGGCGTGGAACGCCACGAGGAGCAGCAGCCACCCCCGGGCCGAGTCGATCATGGCAGCAGCGTAGGCACCGGCCGTGAGCTGGACGTTCGAGCGGCGGCACGCACGGGCAACGGCGCACGAGAGGGCCTTCCGGACCGCACCCCGGTGGCACGGGACCGTGTCGCCGTCACGGTCGCGACGCCGGGGCGTGCAGCGGCAGGAGCCGGGCGGCCAGCGACTCCGGCCGGCGGCCGCGCCGGTCCGACTGCGCTCCGGTCGACAGCGCCCTCGGCCACGGCGCTGCGACCGGCAGCCCCCGCCGTGCCCTCAGGACCTGCCCTCCAGCGCACGGCGCGCAGCCGCGAGCACCACGGGGTCCGCGCAGCCACCGGCGAACCCAGCGATCCGGCGCTCGATGTCGCGGCCCAGCACCCGGGTGCCGATGTGCTCGGCCAGCGGGGCCAGCCAGGCCGGGCGGCAGCGGAAGACGTACCGCCACACCGCGCGGGTGCCGCCGTCCACCGGGGTGAACCGCCAGCTGCCGGCGAAGACGCCGAAGAACCACGGGCCCTGGGTCATGTGCATCCCGACGTGCGACGGCGGCACGTAGGAGACGTACTCGCTGACCATGCCCAGGCCGTGCCGCGACCGGGTGGCGGTGCGCACGCCCTTGGCCGGCCGCGTGCTGCCGTCGAGGAAGTGCTGCCGGCGCACGAAGGGGTCCCAGCGGTAGCGCACCTCGCCGGTGGTCTGGGAGACGGCGAAGGCCAGCGCCGGCTCGACCGGGACCACCACCTCGGCCTCGACCTGGGCCATCACGCCCCGCTTCCAGCGATCATGGCCGGAGCGTAGGTACCACCCGCCTGAGCTGCACCTTCGAGGTCTGAGAAGGGGCCGCAGGAGGCCCCCTACGATCTACGCGTGTCCCGGGAACCGATGATCGCGCCCAGCCTGCTGTCCGCGGACTTCGCCCGGCTCGCCGACGAGGTGCAGCGCATCGCTGACGCCGACTGGGTGCACGTCGACGTCATGGACGCCCACTTCGTGCCGAACCTGACCCTGGGCCTGCCGGTGGTGCAGGCGATCCAGGCGGTCAGCCCGGTGCCGCTGGACTGCCACCTGATGATCGAGGACCCGGAGCGCTGGGCGCCCGGGTACGCCGAGGCCGGCGCCCGCAACGTGACCGTGCACGCGGAGGCCTGCACCGACCCGCGCGCGGTGGCCCGCGACCTGAAGGCCGCCGGGGCGCTGGCCGGGCTGGCGCTCAAGCCGGGCACCCCGCTGGAGGCCTACCTCGACGTGCTGCCCGAGTTCGACACCCTGCTGGTGATGACCGTCGAGCCCGGGTTCGGCGGCCAGTCGTTCATGCCGGAGGTGCTGCCCAAGGTCCGTGAGGCGCGGCGGCTGGTCGAGACCGGGCACCTGCAGCTCTTCGTCGAGGTCGACGGCGGCATCAACGCCGACACCATCGAGCAGGCGGCCACCGCCGGCGCCGACGTGTTCGTCGCCGGCTCCGCCGTCTTCGGCGCCGACGACCCCGCCGCGGCCATCGCCAGGCTCCGGGCGCTGGCCGCCCGGTGAACGCCGCCGAGCAGGCGGCGATGGCCCGGGCCCGCGAGCTCGGGCTGCGGGTGCTGGGCACGACCAGCCCCAACCCGCCGGTCGGCGCGGTGGTGCTGGACGCCGCCGGCGCCGTGGTGGGCGAGGGCGCCACCTCCCCGCCCGGCGGCCCGCACGCCGAGGTGCACGCGCTGGCCCAGGCCGGCGAGCGGGCCCGGGGCGGCACCGCGGTGGTCACCCTGGAGCCGTGCGCGCACACCGGCCGCACCGGGCCCTGCGCCGACGCGCTGCTCGCCGCCGGCATCGCCCGGGTCGTCGTCGCGGTGCCCGAGCCGACCACCCTGGCCACCGGCGGTGCCACCCGGCTGCGCGCGGCCGGCGTCGACGTCGAGCTCGGCGCGGAGCGGACAGCGGCGGCCGAGGGTGCGCTGGCGGCCTGGCTCACCGGCGTCCGCGAGCACCGCCCGCACGTGGTGTGGAAGGTGGCCACCACCCTCGACGGCCGGGTGGCCGCCGCCGACGGCACCAGCCGCTGGATCACCGGCCCCGAGGCGCGGGCCGAGGTGCACCGGCTGCGGGCCGGCTGCGACGCCGTGCTCGTCGGCTCCGGCACGGCGCTCGCCGACGACCCGCAGCTGACCGTGCGCGACCCCGACGGCCGCCCCGCCGGGCGGCAGCCCCTGCGGGTGGTGCTGGACCGCCGCGGCCGGGTGCCGGCCACCGCCCGCGTGCACGACGCCGCCGCCCCCACCCTCGTCAGCACCGCGCCGACGCCGGCCACCCTGCTCGCCGAGCTGTTCGGCCGCGACGTCCGCCGGGTGCTGCTGGAGGGCGGCCCGACGCTCGCCGCGGCGTTCCTGGCCGACGGGCTGGTCGACGAGGCCGTCGTGCACGTCGCACCCCAGCTGCTGGGTGCCGGTGCCCACATGGTGGGGGCACTGGGAATCAGCACGATCACCGACGCGCTGCACCTGCACGTCACCGACGTCACCCGCCTGGGCGGGGACGTGCAGATCCGGATGCGTCCCACCCGGCACACTGGTGGGCCTGGGACGACCGGCGGAGGGAGCTGACGTGTTCACCGGCATCGTGGAAGAGCTCGGCACCCTGGTCGCGCGCGAGGACGGCGCGGACAGCGCGGTGCTGCGCATCCGGGCCCGGACGGCGCTGCAGGGCGTCGCGCTCGGCGACTCCATCTCGGTCAACGGCGTCTGCCTCACCGTCACCGGTGTGGAGCCGGACGCCGACGGCACCGGCATCTGGAGCACCGACGTGATGGCCGAGACGCTGCGGCGCAGCAGCCTGCGCCGGGTCGGCACCGGCGACCCGGTGAACCTGGAGCGCGCCGTCACCCCGACCACCCGCCTCGGCGGGCACATCGTGCAGGGCCACGTCGACGGCGTCGGCACCGTGCTGTCCCGCACGCCCGGCGACGACTGGGAGGTCGTGCGGGTCGCCGTCCCGGCGGACCTGGCCCGCTACGTGGTGGAGAAGGGCTCGATCACCGTCGACGGCGTCTCGCTGACGGTCAGCGCGTTGTCCGACGACGAGGGGGCGGACCAGCCCCAGCCGTGGTTCGAGGTCAGCCTCATCCCGACCACCCTGCGAGAGACCACCCTGGGCGAGCGCGCTCCCGGTGACCCCGTCAACCTGGAGGTGGACGTCATCGCCAAGTACGTCGAACGACTGTTGGGAGCACGACGATGACCCTGCACCTGGACTCGATCGAGGACGCGATCGCAGCGGTCAAGAGCGGGCGCCCGGTCGTGGTGATCGACGACGAGGACCGGGAGAACGAGGGCGACCTCATCTTCGCCTCCGAGCTCGCGACCCCCGAGCTGGTGGCCTTCATGGTCCGCTACACCTCGGGCTACATCTGCGTGGCCGTCACCGAGGAGGACGCCGACCGGCTCGACCTGCCGCCGATGTTCCGGGTCAACCAGGACCGCCGGGGCACCGCCTACACCGTCACCGTCGACGCCCGCGAGGGCGTCACCACCGGCATCTCCGCGGCCGACCGGGCGCACACCATCCGCACGCTGGCCTCGGCCGACTCCGGCTCCGCCGACCTGGCGCGCCCCGGGCACGTGGTGCCGCTGCGCGCCCGGGACGGCGGCGTGCTGCGCCGGCCCGGCCACACCGAGGCCGCCGTCGACCTGGCCGTGCTGGCCGGGCTGCGCCCCTCGGGGACGCTGTGCGAGGTGGTCAGCGAGAAGGACCCGACCGGCATGGCGCGGGGCGAGGAGCTGCGGGTCTTCGCCGACGAGCACGACCTGGTGATGGTCTCCATCGCCGACCTGATCGCCTACCGCAAGCGGTTCGACAAGCTGGTCGAGCGGGTCGCCGAGGCCCGGGTGCCGCTGCGGGCCGGCGAGTTCGTCGCGGTGGGCTACCGCAGCTCCTACGACGAGCGCGAGCACGTGGCCTTCGTCTACGGCGACATCGCCGACGGCGACGACGTCCTGGTCCGGGTGCACTCCGAGTGCCTCACCGGCGACGTCTTCGGCTCGCTGCGCTGCGACTGCGGCCCGCAGCTGGACGCCGCCCTCGCCGCGGTGGCCCACGAGGGGCGCGGCGTCGTGCTCTACATCCGCGGGCACGAGGGCCGGGGCATCGGCCTGCTGCACAAGCTGCAGGCCTACCAGCTCCAGGACACCGGGGTCGACACGGTCGACGCGAACCTCGACCTCGGCCTGCCCGCCGACGCGCGCGACTACGGTACGGGCGCCCAGATCCTGGTCGACCTGGGCGTGCACACGATGCGGCTGCTGACCAACAACCCGGCGAAGCGGGCCGGGCTGGAGGGCTACGGCCTCAAGATCACCGGTCGGGTGGGCCTGCCCACGCACGTCACCGCCGACAACGTCGGGTACCTGCGCACCAAGCGCGACCGGATGGGACACCTGCTGGACATCATCGAGCCCGACCACGGGCCGGTGGACGACGAGCGAGGCGGCCGCGCGGCCGCCGGGGGGAGCGACATCCCGATGCGCCAGAACGAGCAGCCGGCATGAGCGGCGTGGGAGCGCCGCGGCAGGAGCCGGTCGACGCCGCAGGGCTGACCCTGGGCATCGTCGCCGCCACCTGGCACCGCGAGATCAGCGACTCGTTGCTCGAGCGCGCGCTCGCGTGCGCCGCCGCCGCGGGGGTCACCTCCCCGACCGTCGTCCGGGTGCCGGGCGCGATCGAGCTGCCCGTCGTCGCCCAGGCGCTGGCGCAGACCCACGACGCCGTCGTGGCGCTCGGCGTGGTCGTCCGCGGCGGCACCCCGCACTTCGAGTACGTCTGCGACTCCTTCACGGAGGGGCTCACCCGCGTCGCGCTGGACGCCGGCAAGCCCGTCGGCAACGGCGTGCTGACCACCGAGGGGGAGCAGCAGGCCCGCGACCGGGCCGGCATGGACGACTCCGCCGAGGACAAGGGCTGGGAGGCCACCGCCGCCGCCCTGCAGACCGCGCTGGTGCTGCGCGACCTGCGCACGCCCAAGCAGAGCACCGGATTCGGCGTGAACCCCGCGTGAAGTCGTTCGACCAGCTCTTCGCCGAGCTGACCGAGAAGGTGGCCGCCGGTGACCCCGCGTCGGGCACCGTCACCGCCGTCCGGGACGGGGTGCACGCCGCGGGCAAGAAGGTCGTCGAGGAGGCGGCCGAGTCGTGGATGGCCGCGGAGCACGAGGGCGCCGAGCGCACCGCCGAGGAGATCAGCCAGCTGCTCTACCGGGTGCAGGTGCTGATGCTCGCCCGGGGCCTGAGCCTGGACGACGTCTACGCTCACCTCTGAAGAAGGACCTCGTCCCTCCCCACGACGCGCTCCGCACGCCGCGGGGCCCTGGGACGAGGCCGTTCCATCACGTCACCTAGGAGTTCGTACCGTGCTGCGCGTCGCCGTGCCCAACAAGGGCGTCCTGAGCGAGCCCGCGGCGGCGATGCTCGCCGAGAGCGGGTACCGGCAGCGCCGGACCACCAGCGAGCTGGCGGTCTACGACCCGGAGAACGACACCGAGTTCTTCTACCTGCGCCCGCGCGACATCGCCATCTACGTCGCGGCCGGCACGCTGGACGTCGGGATCACCGGCCGGGACATGCTGCTGGAGACCACCCCCGGCGACGGGGAGGGCGCGGTGGCCGCCGAGGTCATGCCGCTGGGCTTCGGCCGCTCCTCCTTCCGCTTCGCCAGCCCCGCCGACTCCCCGGTCGACGAGGTCGCCAAGCTCGAGGGCCGGCGGATCGCCACCGCCTACCCGGGGCTGCTGCAGCGCTTCCTGGACGAGAGCGGGATGAAGGCCTCCGTCGTCAAGCTCGACGGCGCGGTCGAGACCGCCTGCCGGCTCGGTGTCGCCGACGCCGTCTGCGACGTGGTGGAGACCGGGACGACGCTGCGGGCGGCCGGCCTGCGGATCATCGGCGACCCGGTGCTGGCCAGCGAGGCCGTGCTGGTCGGCCGGGCCGGCGCCGACGAGGTGCCCGCGGTCGCCCAGCTGCGCCGCCGGCTGCAGGGCGTCCTGGTCGCCCGGCGCTACGTGATGCTGGACTACGACTGCCCCGACGAGCTGCTGGCCCGGGCGACCGCGATCACCCCCGGGCTGGAGGGCCCGACGGTCAGCCCGCTGCAGACCGAGAACTGGTCGGCGGTGCGGGCGATGGTGCTCAAGGACGACACGAACCGGTTGATGGACGAGCTCTGGGAACTCGGGGCCCGGGCCATCCTGGTCACCACCATCACCGCCTCCCGCCTCTAGGAGCACCCCGTGCGCCGCGCCGTCCTCTCCCTGGTGATCCTGGCACTGGCCGGTTGCGCCACCGGCCCGGACGACGGCACGGCCGCGGCACCGACCTCGGCCGGGGACGAGCTGGTGGTGGTCGTGGACCGGGGCGACGGCAGCGCACCGGAGCGCCACACGCTCACCTGCGGTGACCCGGCGGACGGCGACCTGCCCGACCCGGCGGCGGCCTGCGACCAGTTGCGCGCGCTCGAGGCGCCGTTCGACCCGCTGCCGGCCGACCAGGCGTGCACCGAGCAGTACGGCGGACCGGAGACGGCGCTGGTCACCGGCCGCTGGGCCGGCGACGCCGTCCGGCTGGAGCTGGCCCGCACCCACGGGTGCGAGATCGACCAGTGGACCCGGCTGGCGCCGCTGCTCCCGACCGGCTGAGCCGACCGCGACCGGTCAGCGCGGGCGGGCGGTGCGGTCGACCAGGTCGATGGCGGTGCACAGCCCCAGCGCCAGGGCCCGGCCGCTGGTGGACCCGGTGGCCAGCAGCGCCCGGATGGCCGGTGCCAGCGCCCCGTCGCCCACCAGGCCGCGCAGCACGGCGGCGAACTCACCGCTGACCTGACCGGCGGCGGCGTGCTTCAGCAGCGCCCGGGACAGCTCGGTGGTGCGGCCGGCGGCCAGCGAGGTGACGCCGGCGCCGAACCGCTCGGCGGCGGGGTGGCCCAGCAGCACCAGCCCGGCCGTCGTCCCGGCGAGCACGTCGTCACCGGCCGGGGTGAGGCCGGGGCCGAGCCCGATCAGCCGGGTCGCGGTGCGCAGCGCGGCGTCCAGGTCGGCGCGGCGCACCGCACCGCGGAGCGCGGCCAGCGGACCGCTCGGGCCGCCGGGCAGCCCGGGCAGCGAGAACGCGCTGTGCGGCACGCCCTCGCCGTACAGCGCGGCGCGCAGCTGCCGGACGCCCTCGGGGAGCAGCGCGGGGCGGGCGGTCGGCAGCTTGGGCCGCGGGTCCCACCAGGAGGCCGCGCTGACGGTCAGGTCACCGACCACCAGCCGGCCGCCGCCCACCCGGGCCGGGGCGCCGCTGGGCACCGACACCAGCGGGCGGCCGTTGGCGGGGCGGAACAGGATGCAGCCCAGCGGGAGCCGGGCGGCGTCGGAGGTGAGCACGCCGACGACGTCGGCACCCTGCGGGGTCTGCACGGTCAGGTACACCGCCGCCGGCACGCTGAGCAGCACCCGGGCCGGGCGCACCGGACCGCGGAGCAGCTCGGCGACGCCGGTGCTGGCCTGGGCCGGGACCGACGCGCGGCGACCGGCGCCGTTCTCCGGGGAGGAGCGGGGCACGTGCATGGCGGGCACGCCGGCGCGGGCCGCCCGCCCGGGGTGCGCGCCCCGGCGGGCCGTGGTCTGCTGAGCTCCCGCGGGGGTGCCGCCGGTGCTCTCGTCGATGGTGTGCATGTGCCCTCCACCTGTGCGTCGACGGCGGTGCCTGGTGCGGCAGACCGTCCCGGTGCTGTCCCTCGGACCGAGGCAACCGGCCCCCGGTCTGATACCGGGACGACCGACCTCCGCGCGCCGAGACCAGGTGTCCGGGAGACGAACCTAAGTGGCGAGTCCCTCGGGCCTGTATGGCGATTCTCGCCAAGCCTGGGTATTGCCGTCCAGAGACGTCTGACAGAATCTCGGGGGAGTTGACTCGGTAGGGCGTCGTGGGGGTACGTACAGTGACTGAACGTGAAGCTTCCGTGACATACCCTGCACAAAGCGATCGGTCGGCTACGTTCAGTTCTGTCCCGGCCTCGCCGGAACCGGTCCTCTCGCAGCTGCCACCGGCCGACCGGACCGCGATGCAGGACAGCATGGGCCTCACCGTCGACCAGCTCCTGCAGCTGCCGGGGCTCGAGGGCACCGTCGTCGTCGGTGGGGCCACCGGTACCCGCCGGATCGTCCGGCACGTGGCCGTCGACGACCCGGCCGACCCGCTCGCCGGCGGGCCCGACGTGCTGGTGATCCTGGGCTCGAAGCTCCCGCGGTCCGATCCGGGGCAGAGCCGGGCGCTCATCGAGCGGCTGCACCGCGGCGGCAACGGCGCGCTGGCCTACCGCTCCGAGGCCGGCGTCGGCAACGCGGCGGGGGAGATGCCCGCGGAGGTGCTCGCCGAGGCCGACCGGCGGGGCTTCCCGGTGCTCGCGCTGCCCAGCTCGACCCGGCTGGACGAGGTCGTCGCCGAGGTGCTCGGCGCGATCATCGACAAGCAGACGCAGGCGCTCTCGCTCGCCAACCGGATGCACAACCAGTTCATCGACGTCGCGCTGTCCGGCGGTGGGCTGGCCGAGGTCACCACCCAGGTCTCGACGTTCCTGGCCGGTGCCGCGGTCCTGGGGCTCGGCCCGGACCGCGAGGTGGCCACCAGCGCCGGCCCGCCGGACGAGGTCACCGAGATCCGCGACTGGCTGTGGCTGCTCGACGCCGCCGCCGACGACGCCTTCGGCGACCTGACCCCGGCGCGGCGGCTGTCGGGCAACCGCGCCGACCAGAGCGTGGTCACCCCGGCCGAGGTGCTCGCCGACGCCGACCTCTCCCCGGCCGACGGCATCCTGCTGGTCCCCGGCCACCACGAGCTCCCCGGTGGGCTGGGGGAGTACGCCGTCGCCCCGATCATGGCCGGCGAGCAGCGCCACGGCTGGCTCGTCGCGGTCAACCGGCACGGGCCGATGCTGCTCGGCGCCGGTGCCGTGCTCGAGCAGGCCGCGGTGATCGCCGCGCTGTCGGAGATCCGCTCGCAGGCCGTGCACTCGGTCGAGCTGCGCTTCCAGGGCGACCTGGTCCGCCGGCTGGTCGGCGGGGTGGTCGGGCACACCGAGCGGACGCTGGCCTACACCCGGTCCTTCGGCTGGCGGCTCGACGGCCCGGTCGTGGTCCTGGTGAGCGGCACCGAGACGGTGGCCGACGCCAGCGCCGACCCGACCCGCGCGCTCGACGTGCTGGACCGGCTGGCCGACGGCTGGCGGGCCGCGGTGGACGCCGAGGTCGCCGGGGCCGCCGTCGCGGGTCTGGCCACCGAGATCGTCACCGTGCTGCCGCTGGACGGGCGCACCCCCGAGGAGCTGTCCGCGCTGGTCGCCGCGGTCACCGCCCGGGTCAACGCCCGGCTGCGGCGGGTGGGCCGGCTGCTGGGCACCGGCATCGGGCGTCCGGCCGAGTCGCTGTCGGGGCTGTCCGAGGCCTACCAGCAGGCGCAGCGCGCCCTCGTCGTCGGCCAGGAGATCCACGGCGGGCACGCGGTCACCCACTTCGACCAGCTCGGCGTCTTCCGGCTGCTGTCGCTGATCCCGGACAGCAACGAGCTGCGGTCCTACGTCGACGAGGTGCTCGGTCCGCTGGCCGACTCCGCCGACACCGACTCGACCGACCTCCGCGACACCCTGCGGGTGCTGCTGGAGACCAACCTGAACGTGGCCGAGTCGGCCCGCCGGCTGCACTTCCACTACAACACGATGCGGTACCGGATCGGCAAGCTCGAGCGCCTGCTCGGGCCCTTCACCACTGACCCGACGCTGCGGCTGAACCTGCTGCTGGCGCTGCACGCGGCGCGGATGCGCGGGCTCGACCAGCCGCACCGCCCGCCGCTGGAGAGCCTGGCCTCCGTCGTCCTGGACGACGGGCTCGAGTCACTGGGGTAAGTCGGGGAGGTAACGGCTGGTCACACGCGCCACGCCGTGATCCGAACGTGTCCGCAGACCCCTGGTGCGGGCGCGATCGGGATGCCATTGTGCGATCCCTCAGCGCTGAGCTACTTCGCTCGGCGGCCCGCTCGAGGAGGACCTGATGGCGTTCGGCTGGAAGCTCTACGGGGACGGGAAGACCCCGCCGCTCGGTGAGGCGGTGGCGCCCGACGAGCGGCTGTCGTGGCCGCTGACCGTCGGCATCGGCGCGCAGCACGTCGTCGCCATGTTCGGCGCGACGTTCGTCTTCCCCCTCATCATGGGCCTGGACGCGAACCTCGCGATCCTGATGAGCGGCATCGCGACGATCATCTTCCTGCTCATCGTGCAGGGGAAGGTCCCCTCCTACCTGGGCACCAGCGCCTCCTTCGTCGGGGGTGTGGCCGCGGTACGGGCCCAGGGCGGTGACAGCGGGGACGTCGTCGGCGCGATCCTGGTGTCCGGCATCGTGCTGGCGCTCGTCGGCCTGCTCATCCAGCGGGCCGGCACCGTCGTGGTCAACAAGGTGCTGCCGCCCGCCGTCACCGGCGCCGTGGTGCTCTTGATCGGCTTCAACCTGGCCCCGGTCGCCGCCGCCACGTACTGGCCGCAGGACCAGTGGGTCGCGCTGGCCACGATGACCTTCGTCATCGTCTGCTCGCTGGCGCTGCGCGGCTTCTGGGCCCGCATCTCGATCCTGCTCGGCCTGGTGTTCGGCTACCTGTTGTCGTTGCTGCTGGACGCCACGGCCGGCCAGATCACCTCCTTCGACGCCGGCGTCGGCGACGTCACCACCCGCGACCGGGTCAACCTGGACGCCGTCGGCCAGGCCGACTGGTTCGGGCTGCCGGACTTCACCGCGCCGTCGTTCTCGGTCAACTTCTCCCTCCTCGTGCTGCCCGCGGTCATCGCGCTGGTCGCGGAGAACGCCGGCCACGTCAAGGCCGTCGGCGAGATGACCAAGCGCAACCTGGACCCGGTGCTCGGCCGGGCGGTGTTCGCCGACGGCGTCGGGACCGTGGTCGCGACCTCGGTCGGCGGCTCGCCCACGACCACCTACGCGGAGAACATCGGCGTCATGGCCGCCACCCGGGTGTACTCGACCGCGGCGTACTACGTCGCGGCGATCGTGGCGATCCTGCTGGGCCTGGTGCCCAAGTTCGGCGCGATCGTCAACGCCACCCCGGGCGGCGTCCTCGGCGGCATCACCGTCGTCCTCTACGGGATGATCGGGCTGCTGGGCGCCAAGATCTGGAAGGAGAACCGGGTCGACTTCGCCAACCCGATCAACCTGGTGCCGCTGGCGGCCGGGATCATCATCGGGATCGGCAACGTCAACCTGACCTTCACCGACAACTTCTCCCTCGGCGGCATCGCGCTGGGCACGATCGTCGCGGTGGCCGGCTGGCACCTGGCCCGGGCGCTCGCCCCGGCCGAGATGAAGGCGGCGCTGTACGAGGAGGGTGGCTTCGCCGGCGGCACCGGCCCGGCCCTCGGGTCGACCGGTGGGCACCGGGCCGGCGGCGGTCACCGCGCCGACGCGGGCGGGGCGGACCCCTCCGACGTCGACCGGGCCAACCCCCCGCGCTGACCGCAGCACCCCTGTCCACGCCGGCCCGGCTCCTCCCGTGGGGAGCCGGGCCGGCGCGCGTCCCGGCCCGGGCCGGGGTCGGTGCGTGACCGCCGGGCCGCCGGGGCACAGGCTCCGACGGGGGCCGCGCCGGTCGGCCCGGAGGAGAGGTGCGCATGACCGAGAGCAGCAGGCCGCTGGCCGGGAAGGTCGCCCTGGTGACCGGGGCGTCGTCGGGCATCGGGGAGGCGACCGCGGTCGCCCTCGCCGAGGCCGGCGCCGCGGTCGCCGTCGGGGCCCGCCGGCGCGACCGGCTCGAGGCGCTGGCCGGCCGGCTGCGGGCGGGCGGTGCCACGGTGCTGGAGCTCGACCTGGACGTCACCGACGAACGGGCCTGCGCCGCTGCCGTCGCCCGCACCCGCGAGGAGCTCGGCGGCCTCGACGTCCTGGTCAACAACGCCGGGGTGATGCTGCTCGGGACGATCGTCGGCGCGGACACCGAGGACTGGCGCCGGATGGTGCAGACCAACGTGATGGGCGTGCTCTACATGACCCACGCGGCCATCGACGGGATGGTCGAGCAGGGGTCGGGCGACGTGGTCAACCTGTCCAGCGTGGCCGGCCGGGTGGCCCGCAAGGGCGCCGGCGTCTACAACGCCAGCAAGTGGGCGGTGAACGCCTTCAGCGAGTCGCTGCGCCAGGAGGTCACCGGCCGTGGCGTGCGGATCGGCCTGGTCGAGCCCGGCGCGGTGGCCACCGAGCTGTCCAGCCACATCACCCAGCCCGAGGCGCGGGAGGCGTCGGCCCAGATGGCGGCGGGCATGCGCACGCTGCAGGCCGAGGACATCGCCCGCGCGGTGCTCTACCTGGTCACCCAGCCGCCGCACGTCGCGGTCAACGAGGTGCTGGTGCGCCCCACCGACCAGGAGCGCTGAGTCAGCCGGCCTCCAGCACCCGCTTGAGGGTCTGCAGGTCGGTGCTGATCGCGTCGGTGTCGGCGGCCCAGGCCTCGTCGGGGGTGCCGGGCGCGCGGCGCACGGTGAAGACGACCTCGCTGCGGTCCGGGCCGTCGGCGAGCACCCGCAGCGGGTTGGTCGTCGTCGTCCCGTCGGGCAGCACGACGTCGTGGTCGAGGACGCCGTACTCGTTGACCGGGACGAACCGCACCAGCACCCGGCCCATCGGGGAGTCGGCCACCCACTCGCCGCGCTCGCGCCGGATGCCGTCGGCCAGCCCGGCCGCCCACCGCGGCAGGTGCGCCGGGTCGCGGGCGTAGGCGTACACGGCGGCGGCGGGGCGGTCGATGGACACGGTGAGGTGCCGGGACTCCGTCATGCCCGCATCGTGCCCTGTGGCTCCCCTCGGGGTGGCGGGTCCCTCCGGCGACCGCCGGACCGCAGCGTTCCCGCCGGACACCGACGCTCCCCGGCCAATGCCGGTGCGGCGTCCGGGAACCGCCAGAACCCGTCGGTGGTCCTCCCTAGGGTCGGGCACGTGCCCACCGCGACGCGTGCCCCGCTGACCCTGCTGGCCGTGGCGGTCACCCTGCTGGCCTGGGCTTCGGCGTTCATCGGCATCCGCGCGGTGGGGGAGGACCTCTCCCCGGGGGCGCTGGCGCTGGGCCGGCTCGCCGTCGGCACGGCGGTCCTCGGCCTGCTGCTGGCCCCGCGGGGCTGGGTGCGCCCCACGGCCGGGGAGTGGCGGCTGCTGGTGGTCTGCGGGGTCGGCTGGTTCGGCATCTACAACGTCGCGCTCAACGCCGCCGAGCAGCACCTCGACGCCGGGACGACGGCCATGCTGGTGAACATCGGCCCGGTGCTGATCGCGGTCTTCGCCGGGCTGCTGCTGGGCGAGGGCTTCCCGCGCTGGCTGGTCGTCGGGCTGGGCGTCGCGTTCTGCGGGGTGCTGCTGATCGGGGCGGCCACCCGCAGCTCCGGCGCGGACCTGCTCGGGGTCGCGCTCTGCGTGGTCGCCGCCGTCACCTACGCCGCCGGCGTGGTCGCGCAGAAGCCGCTGCTGCGCCGGCTCCCGGCGCTGCAGGTCACCTTCACCGCCTGCGCGATCGGCGCGGTCTGCACCCTGCCGTGGGCCGGCGTGCTGGCCGGCGAGCTCGCCGGGGCGCCGGCGTCCTCGATCGCCGGCATGGTCTACCTCGGGGTGGTGCCGACCGCGATCGCGTTCAGCACCTGGGCCTACGCGCTGTCCCGGATGGACGCCGGCCGGCTCGGGGCCACGACGTACCTGGTGCCGCCGATCGTGATCCTGCTGGGCTGGCTGCTGCTGGACGAGGTGCCGCCGGGGTTGGCGTTCGTCGGCGGGGCGGTCTGCCTGGCGGGGGTGGCGCTGTCCCGCCGCCGCGACCGGCCCCGGCGGCCCGTGCCGGTGCCGCAGGAGGCCGGGTCCGCTCCCTGACCAGCCGTAGCCGGTCCGACATCTGCGCCTGCTAGGACTGCGTCATGACCGACTCCCCAGCCGACCTCGTCGTCACCGGTGCGCGGGCGCGCGGCGGGGCGGTCGTCGACGTGCACTGCGCCGGCGGCCGGGTGACCGCGCTGCCACCGGCCGGCGAGCTGCCCGTGCCGCCGGGCGCGGTGCTGGTCGAGGCCGACGGCGGGCTGGTCACCGAGCCGTTCGTCGACGCCCACCTGCACCTGGACAAGGTGCGCACGCTGCCCTGGATCGGCGATGCGGCGCTGCAGGCCTACACCGGCGACGGGATGGCCGACTCGGCGCGCAGCATCGACCTGGCCCGCGCGGTCAAGGAGCAGTACACGCTCGAGCGGCTGCTGCCCTCGGTCCGGCAGGCGCTGGCCGACGGCGAACGGCACGGGGTGCTGCACGTCCAGGCGTTCGCCGACGTCGACACCGCCGCCGGGCTGGTCGGCGTGCAGGCCGTGCTGGCGGCGCGGGAGGAGTTCCGCGGCCGGGTCGACGTCTCCGTCGTCGCCTTCCCGCAGGACGGCGTGCTGCGCGACCCGGGGGCCGCCGAGCTCGTCGAGGAGGCGCTGGCCGCCGGCGCCGACGTCGTCGGGGGCATCCCGTGGATCGAGGCCTCGGTCGCCGACCAGGAGGCGCACGTGGAGTGGGCGTGCGCGCTGGCGGCCCGGTCCGGACGCCGGGTGGCCATGCTCACCGACGACGCCCCCGACCCTGCCTACGACACCACCCGGATGCTGGCCGAGGCGATGCGCCGGCACGGGCTGCAGGGCCGCGGGGTCGCCTGCCACGCCCGCGCGCTGGGGCACTACGACGCCGACCGGCAGGCCGCGGTGCTGCAGCTGGCCCGGGAGGTGGGCCTCGGGCTGGTCAGCGACCCGCACACCGGCTCGGTCGCGCTGCCGGTCGAGCGGGCCGTGGCGGCGGGCGTGGCGGTGGCGCTGGGCCAGGACGACATCGAGGACGCCTACTACCCGTTCGGCCGGCACAACCTGCTGGAGGTGGCGTTCCTGGCCGCCCACCTGCTCGACATGCGCACCGGACCGCAGCAGGAGGTGCTGGTCGACCTGGTGACGACGTCGGCGGCGCGCGTGCTGGGGCTCGCCGACCACGGGCTGCGCGTCGGCGGGCCGGCCGACCTGCTGGTGCACGACGCGACCCGCACCGTCGACCTGCTGGCCCGGCACGCGCCACCGCGGGTCGTGCTCCGCGGCGGGGCCGTGCTGCGCTGAGTCAGCGCCCGCCGGGCAGCGCGTCGGTCACCCGCTCCAGTGCGCCGGGCACCAGCGAGTAGTAGGCCCACACCCCGCGCTTGTCGCGCTGCAGGAAGCCGGCGTCGACCAGCACCTTGAGGTGGTGGGACACCGTCGGCTGGGAGAGCCCGAGCGGGTCGGTCAGGTCGCACGCGCAGACCTCGCGGCCGTCGTTGCCGGCGACCAGGGAGAGCACCCGCAGCCGGGCCGGGTCGGCGAGGGCCTTGAGCGTGCGGGCGAGCTCGGTGGCCGTCTCCGCGCTCATGGCGTCGGACAGCGCGGCGGGGGAGCAGCCGACGTCGACCAGCTCGAGCATCGGCAGCGCAGTTCGCCCGGTGTTCACCACGCCAGTATCGGTGGGACATTGACGGCTGTCGATACCCCAGGCATCCTCGCGAGGGACATCGACCGATGTCGATGGACGACGAGGAGCAGCCCCCGCATGAGCGACACCGTCGCCGAGACACCTCGGCCGGCCACCGACCTCGAGACCCCGGTGCTCGCCCGGCTGTCGACGCTGGACCGGTTCCTGCCGGTCTGGATCGTCGTGGCCATGGCGGCCGGGCTGCTGCTCGGCCGGCTGGTGCCCGGGCTCGACGACGCGCTGGACGCCGTCCGGGTCGGCGACGTGAGCTTGCCGATCGCCGTCGGGCTGCTGCTGATGATGTACCCCGTGCTGGCCAAGGTCCGGTACTCCGAGCTGGACCGGGTGACCGGCGACCGCCGGCTGCTGGCCGCGAGCCTGGCGCTGAACTGGCTGATCGGGCCCGCGCTGATGTTCGCCCTGGCCTGGCTGCTGCTGCCCGACCTGCCCGAGTACCGCACCGGCCTGGTCATCGTCGGGCTGGCCCGCTGCATCGCCATGGTGCTGATCTGGAACGACCTGTCCTGCGGCGACCGTGAGGCCGCCGCAGTGCTGGTCGCGATCAACTCGGTGTTCCAGATCGTCGCCTTCGCCGCGCTCGGCTGGTTCTACCTGCAGGTGCTGCCCGGCTGGCTGGGCCTGTCGACCACCTCGGCGGAGTTCAGCGTGTGGGCGATCGTGGTCTCGGTGCTGGTCTTCCTCGGCATCCCGCTGCTGGCCGGGTTCCTCACCCGCACGATCGGTGAGCACCGCAGGGGCCGCGACTGGTACGAGAGCCGGTTCCTGCCGAAGATCGGCCCGGTCGCCCTGTACGGGCTGCTGTTCACCATCGTCATGCTCTTCGCCCTGCAGGGCGACGCCATCACGTCGAACCCCTGGGACGTCGTCCGGATCGCGCTGCCGCTGCTGGCCTACTTCGCACTGATGTTCGGCGGCTCGTTCCTGCTCGGCATGCGGCTGCGGCTGGGCTACGCCAAGACCGCCACGCTGGCGTTCACCGCCGCCGGCAACAACTTCGAGCTCGCCATCGCCGTCGCGATCGGCACCTTCGGCGTCACCTCGGGGCAGGCGCTGGCCGGGGTGGTCGGCCCGCTGATCGAGGTGCCGGTGCTGGTCGCGCTCGTCTACGTCTCGCTCTGGGCCGCCCGGCGCTGGTTCCCGGGCGACCCCACCGTCCCGGCCCGCATCGACGAGGGAGCAGCGCGATGACCCAGACCGACCAGCCCGGTGGCTTCCCGGGGCTGCAGGACCCGCACGTGGTGCTGCGGCGCCACGTGGAGGACCTCTCCACCCGCTTCGCCGGGATGGTGAACCCGGAGACCGTCGAGCGGATGGTCTTCGAGTCCTACGCCGGGCTGGGCCGGACCGCCCGCGTGACGACCCACCTGCCCGTGCTGACCTGCCGCTTCGCGACCGAGCGGCTCACCGCCCTCGCCCAGGCGAAGGGAGTGCTGGCCAAGGAGGCACCGGAGGTGTTGTTCGTCTGCGTGCAGAACGCCGGCCGCTCGCAGCTTGCCGCCGCCATAGTCGAGCACCTGTCGGAGGGGCGGGTGCACGTCCGGTCCGCGGGGTCCATGCCGGCGGACGAGGTCGACCCGGTCGTGCTGGAGGTGCTGAGCGCACGGGGCATGACCGCCACCGACGCGTTCCCCAAGCCGCTGACCGACGACGTCGTCCAGGCCGCCGACGTGGTCATCACCATGGGCTGCGGTGACGCCTGCCCGGTCTACCCGGGAAAGCGCTACCTGGACTGGGACGTCGCCGACCCCGCCGGCCGGGAGTCGGCGCAGGTCGAGGCGATCGCCGTCGACGTCGAGACCCGCGTGCGGGGGCTGCTCGCCGAGCTCGGCGCGTGAGCCGCCGGCTGGTCGTCATCGGCGGCAGCGACGCCGGCACCTCCGCCGGGCTGCGCGCCCGGGAAGTCGACCCGGCCGCTGAGGTCACCGTCGTGGTCGCCGACGCCCACCCCAACTTCTCCATCTGCGGCATCCCGTACTACATCGCCGGTGACGTACAGCCCTGGCAGTCGCTGGCGCACCGCACCTACGCCGACCTGGAGGCGGCCGGGCTGACCCTGCGGGTCGACACCCGGGCCACCGGGATCGACGTGGCCGGGCAGCGCGTCGTGGTGACCGGTCCGGACGGCGCCACCGACCGGCTGGCCTACGACGAGCTGGTCGTCGGCACCGGCGCCCTCCCGGTGGTGCCGGCCATCGCCGGGATCGGCGGGCCGGACGGACTCGGGCCGGCCGACGGGGTGCACCTGCTGCACACGATCGATGACGCCCGCGCCCTGATGACCGGTCTCACCAGCCGCCCCGTCCGCTCGGCGCTGATCGTGGGTGCGGGCTACATCGGGGTGGAGATGTCCGAGGCCCTCGTCGCGCGCGGCATCGCGACCACCGTGGCCCAGCGGCCGGCCGAGGTGCTGGCCACCGTCGACGCCGAGCTCGGCGCCCTGGTGCACGCCGAGATGGCGGGGCACGGGGTCGAGGTGCTCACCGGCACCACCGTCACCGGGCTGGCCCGCACCGAAGACGCCCGGATCGCGATCACCGTGCCCGGGCAGCCGCTGGTGACGCGGTTCGACCTCGTGGTCGTCGTCGCCGGCGTCCGGCCCGACGTGGAGCTGCTGGTCGAGGCCGGCGCACGCACCGGCCCCGGCGGTGCGGTGGTCGTCGACGAGACGATGGCCACCGGTCTGCCGCACGTCTGGGCAGCCGGGGACTGCGTGGTCACCCACCACCGCCTGCTGGGCGTCACCTGGCTGCCACTCGGGACGACCGCCCACAAGCAGGGCCGCGTCGCCGGTGCCAACGCCGTCGGCGGGACCGCCCGCTTCGCCGGGAGCGTGGGCACCCAGGTGGTCAAGGTCTTCGACCTGGTCGCCGCCCGCACCGGCCTGCTCGAGCACGAGGCGGTGGCGGCGGGCTTCCGGCCGGTGACCACCCAGACCAGCCCGGACGACCACAAGGGCTACTGCCCCGGCGCCCAGCCGATCACGATCCGGGTCACCGCCGACGCCGACACCGGTCGGCTGCTCGGCGCCCAGCTGGTCGGCCGGCTCGGCAGCGAGGTCGCCAAGCGCGCCGACGTCTACGCCACCGCCCTGTTCCATGCCATGACCGTCGAGGGCCTGGCCGACCTCGACCTGGCCTACACCCCGCCGCTGGGGTCACCCTGGGACGCGGTCCAGCTGGCCGCCCAGGCCTGGAGCCGGGAACACCGACCCCCGACCCGCACCGCAGCACGTCCGGCGCTGGCCGGATGAGCCCCTCGATCAAGGAGAACGACGTGACCGACCGCCCCAGCGTCCTGTTCGTCTGCGTGCACAACGCGGGCCGCTCGCAGATGGCCGCCGGCTGGCTGCGGCACCTGGCCGGCGACGCCGTCGAGGTCCGCTCCGCCGGGTCGGTACCGGGCGACCAGGTGAACCCCTCGGCGGTCGCCGCGATGGCCGAGGTCGGCATCGACATCTCCGACCAGCAGCCCAAGGTGCTCACCACCGACGCGGTCGAGGCCTCCGACGTCGTGATCACCATGGGGTGCGGCGACGCCTGCCCGATCTTCCCCGGCAAGCGGTACCTGGACTGGGCGCTGGAGGACCCGGCCGGCAAGGGCGTCGAGTCGGTGCGCCCCATCCGGGACGAGATCGAGGGCCGGATCCGCGGGCTGCTCACCGAGCTCGAGGTACCGGTCGCACCGGCCCGCTAGAGCCGGGAGCTGGCCGCCGCAGCGACGGCTGCGACGGCCGCCAGCCCGGCCAGCCCGGTCAGCATCGCCGGGTAGCTGCCCAAGGTCTCGGCCAGCGCCGTGCCGGCCCAGGGTGCGAGCGCGGCCGCGGCGGTGATCGGGGCGGCGAACCAGCCGGACAGCGCGCCGTACCGGTCGCTGCCCCACCGGTCGGCGACGACGGTGGCCGCCAGCAGCGTGGCGGCGCCCCGTGCGGCGCCGGCGAACACGGCCAGCGCGACCAGCAGCGGGACCGGTCCGGGGACCGCGGCCAGCAGCCCGATCGCCAACGCGGAGGCGGCCACGATCGCCACGGTCCGGGTCGTCGGGGTGGTCCGGGCGGTCAGCGGGGCGTAGCCGATCCGGCCCAGCAGCTGGCCGGCGCCCAGCAGCCCGAGGGTGGTGGCGGCGAGCGAGGCGGACATGCCCCGCCCGGTGAGCAGCGGGATGAGCGTCAGGCTGGCGGAGTACATGCCGAACGCGGTGAGCGTGAGCGCCCCGGACAGCAGCAGGAAGCCGGGGCTGGTCACGATCGACCGCACCGAGGCCGGGACGGCGTCCCGGTGCGGGTGCTCCCGTGCCGGGGTCCACGCCGGCGTGAGCGCCAGGGCGTGCAGCGGGACCGTCACCACCACCAGGACGACGGCCAGCACGAGGTAGGTGGCCCGCCAGGACAGCTGGTCCAGCAGCACGCTGGTCAGCGGCGCGAAGACGGTGCTCGCGAGCCCGGCCACCAGGGTCAGCGTGGTCAGCGCCCGTACCCGCCCGGGCCCGTACCAGCGGGTGACCGCGGCGAACGCGGCCTGGTAGAAGGTGGCGGCCATGGCCATTCCCGCCACCAGCCAGGCGGCGACGAACCAGGCCAGCGTCGGCGCCAGGGCGATCCCGGCGACGGCCGGCCCGGCCAGCAGCGAACCGGCGGTCATCACCCGCCGCGGGCCGGCCCGGTCCAGCCACCGGCCCACCGGGATGCCGGCCAGCGCCGAGACCACCAGCCCTCCGGAGAACGCGGCGGTGGTCGCCGACGCGGACCAGCCGGTGTCCGCGGTGATCGAGGCGAGCGCGACGGGGAAGGCGTAGTAGAGAACGCCCCAGCTGACCACCTCGCTGACGCACAGCGCGGCCAGCACCCTCCTGGGCGGACACGGGCGGGCGTCCGCCCCGGCGGTGCCCGTCGTGGCGGCCGGGTGCCCGGTCACCAGCCCGACGCGGGGGCCCCGATGGTCACCGGCTCGGGAGCGGTGCTGCAGCAGCCGGCCGCCGGTGGCTCCTCGGCCGAGTAGCCGTGCTGGCTGCCGGTGGAGAAGCCGACGCCCGAGGTCTCCACCGCCTCCCGGGCACCCAGGTCGGTGCTGCAGACCCCGGTGCTCGGCAGGTGCAGCTGCACCGAGTCGGCGGCCTCGGTGTCGCCGGCCAGCGCCGCGGCGATCGACCGGACCTGCTCGTAGCCGGTGGCCAGCAGGAAGGTCGGGGCGCGGCCGTAGGACTTCATGCCGACCAGGTGGAAGCCCTCGTCGGGGTGCTGCAGGTCGCGGTGGCCGTGCGGGGGGACGGTGCCGCAGGAGTGGGAGTTGGGGTCGATCAGCGGCGCCAGCCGCGCGGGGGCCTCCAGTGCCGGGTCGAGGTCCAGTCGCACCTCGCGGAGCATCGCCAGGTCGGGGCGGAAGCCGGTGGCCGCGGCGACCGCGTCGACGTCGAGTTCGAGGGCCCCGCCGTCCCGGGAGGTGCCGGTGACGTGCAGCCGGCCGTCGGGGGACGGCGTCAGGGCGGTGACCGTGACCTCGCGGTGCAGCGTCACCGCACCGGCCTGGACCGCCTCCTTGAGGCGCGACCCGAGCAGACCGCGGGCGGGCAGGCCGTCGGCGTCCCCGCCGCCGTAGAGCCGGGCGGGGGAGCGGCCGCGGATGGCCCAGCTGATCGCGGTGCCGGGGTCGGTCTTCTGGAGCTCGACGAGTGCGAGCAGCGTGTTCGCCGCCGAGTGGCCCATGCCGACCACGAGGGTGTGCCTGCCGGCGAAGCGGGCCCGGTCGGCGCCGAGCACGTCGGGCAGGGGCCCGGTCAGCCACGGGGCGGCCTCGACCTCGCCGACGGCGGCCAGGCCGGCAGCGCCCAGCGGGTTGCGCTGGCCCCAGGTGCCCGAGGCGTCGATCACCGCCCGTGCGCGGAGGTCGGACACCCGGCCGTCGACGACGGTGCGCACCAGGTAGGCGCGGCCCTCGCGGCCCACTGTGCGGGTCTTGTCCACCCCGACCCGGGACACCGCGACCACCCGCGTGCCGGTGCGGATCCGCCCGGCCAGCTGCGGGGTGGCGGCCAGCGGGGCCAGGTAGTGATCGGTCAGCTCGGCGCCGGTGGGCAGCTGCGCCGGGTCGGGGGACTGCCAGCCGGTGGGCTGCAGCAGCCGGGCGGCCGCCGCGTCGACGTCGTACTCCCAGGGGGAGAACAGCCGGACGTGCCCCCACGCGCGCACCGCGGCGGCGGGCGTCGGCCCGGCCTCGAGCACGAGCGGCTCCAGGCCCCGCTCGAGCAGGTGGGCGGCGGCGGCCAGGCCCACCGGCCCCGCCCCGATCACCACGACCGGCAGGTCGTCCGTCGTGTACGCGCTCATGACGTGCTCCGTCCTCGTCCGCCGACTACCAACGTCGAGGGACATTAACAGCGAACGCTGTTGACAGCAACGACGGTGTGGCACACTCGGCGCATGACCCAGGGCCTGGACGTCCGCCTGCTCGACGTCGACGAGCTGACCTCGCCCGCCGATCGCGCGAGGATGCTCGCACCGCAGCTGAAGGCGCTCTCCGACCCCAACCGCCTGCACCTGCTGCTGCTGCTGGCCGAGGGGTCGCGCACCGTCCGGGAGCTCACCGACGCCGCCGGGATGAGCCAGACTCTGGTCAGCCACCACCTGGCGCCGCTGCGCGAGCAGGGTCTGGTCACCATCACCCCCAAGGGCCGCAGCAACGTCTACTCGCTGTGCTGCGAGGCCCTCGCCGGCCCGGTCAAGACCCTGGCCACCCTCGCCGCGCTCACTCCTGAGGGCGCCGACGCCTGCTGCGCGCCCTGACGAGCTAGAGCCGCCCGAGCAGCTCCTCCATCTCGGCGATCTCCGCGGTCTGGTCGGCGACGACCCGTGCCGCCAGCGCCACCGCGTCGGGGTCGTGCCCCTCTGCCTGCTCGGTCCTGGCCATGTCGACCGCCCCCTCGTGGTGATCGATCATCAGCGTCAGGAACTCGCGGTCGAACGCGCCGCCGGACAGGCCGGTCAACCGGTCCGTCTCCGCGGCGGACATCCCCCCAGGCATGGCGCCCGAGCCGTGCCCGCCGTGGCCGGTGCCCGACGTCGGGGCGCCGGTGCCCCAGCGGTCGAGCCAGCCGGCCATCGTCTCGATCTCCGGGCCCTGGGCGGCTTCGATCCGGGCGGCGAGGTCACGCACCTCGGCGCTGCCGGACCGGTCGGCGGCGAGCTGGGCCATCTCGACGGCCTGCTCGTGGTGGACGGTCATCTGCTGGGCGAACGTGACGTCGGCGGCGTTGGCGCTGCTCACCGATGCAGAGGAGCCGGCGCCGACGGAGGACGCGGACTGTGCGCTGGTGCCGTCCCCGCTCCCGCAGGCGGTGAGGACGACGGCGGTGGCGAGGCCGGTGACGGCCACGGTGATGCGGTGCACGGACATGGGGGTCTCCTCGAACTGGGACGGGATGGGTAGATCGCGGTGGTCCCGGGCGCGTGGCAGCGCTGGGAACGGGTCGATCGGCCTAGGTCCGCAGGACGCAGAGAACGCTGAGGTCGGGCGGTCTCAGGGGTGGCCACCCGGACCGGACGCGCCGGGGCCGGGGTGCGGGTCGGTCGTGGAAGGCGGTGGCCGGCAGGGCCCGGAGCGGGCGCAGCAGCAGGAGCACGAGCACGGCGACGCCGGTGAGGACGGCGAGGCACAGCTCGGCGAGGTCGGACCTCGGGGCGTCGTCGGCCGGGTGCCCGGTCGCCGGGGCGACGGGATGGTCGTCGGTCATGGTCATGGTCGTGGTCATGGTGGTGGCCATGGCCTCGACCGGAGTTGCCGCGTGCCCGCCCGGCGATCCGTGGCCGGTGCTCAGGCCGTGCATGGCGAACAGGCCGGTGAGCACCCCGAACACCAGCAGCAGGCGGGCGATCAGCCCCACCCCGGCGCGGAGCGCGTGCTGGTGGGCCGTGGTCGCGGTGAGCACCGTCGCCCCCTCCAGTCGTCGTCGCCGGTCGTCCTCCGCCACGGTACCCCTTGCGCAGGCATACCCCCTAGGGGTATCCCGTTACTTACATCGACCCAGGAGGAACGCGATGGACGCCCACTCGACCCACCAGCACGCGGGCCCGGCCCTGCACGACGGCCACCCCGGACCCGACGGGCAGCAGCACGCCGGTCACGGCGGCCCGGTCAGCTGGGCCATGGCCGCACAGGCAACCCTGCACTGCCTCACCGGCTGTGCCATCGGCGAGGTGCTGGGCATGGTGATCGGCACCTCGCTCGGCTGGCACGACCTGGCCACCGTGGCGCTCGCGATCGGGCTGGCCTTCGTGTTCGGCTACGCGCTGACCATGCGCGGCGTCCTGCGCGCCGGGCTCCCGTTCCGCCGGGCCCTGCGCGTCGCGCTGGCCGCGGACACCCTGTCGATCACCGTCATGGAGGTCGTCGACAACGCCGCGATGCTGACGATCCCGGGCGCCATGGACGCCGGCCTGGGCAGCGGCTTCTTCTGGGGTGCGCTCGCCGCGGCCCTGGCAGTGGCCTTCGTCGTCACCACGCCGGTCAACCGGTGGCTGATGGGCCGCGGCAAGGGGCACGCCGTCGTCCACGCGCTGCACTGACGGGGTCGGCGGTCGCGGGCCGCGACGTCCGAGCTCACCGCCGTTGCTCCTGGCTCACCGCACACCCTGAGCCAGGAGCACCCGGGATCAGGTCACCTGATCCCGGGGGACGGTCAGCGGCGGCGGGGGGCCCAGGGGTCGTCGGGGTCGAAGTCGTCGTCCTCGTCCGCCGGCCGCGGTGCGGGGGCAGCCGGGGCCGGGCGCTCCGCCGGACGGCGGGCGGCGGCCTCCAGCGCGGCGTCCCGCTGGGCGGCGCGCTGCGCCCGCTCGAGCCGGGCGTCCTCCCGCAGCTGCCGGCGGCTGGGCGTACCGTCGGGGTTGGTCAGCGCCAGCCAGCCGTCCTTCTGCCGCCACAGCGCGATGCCGGCCGCGACCAGCCCGATCGGGATCACGTAGGCCGCGACCCGCTCCATCCCGCCCTCGCCGAGGCCGAGGAAGACGGCCGAGCCGAAGAAGATCGTGCCGATGACGCCGACCAGCCCGAGCACCGCCAGCGCCGTCCCGAGCTCCTCCGAGCGCGGCCGCACCCCGTAGGCCAGCGCGATCAGGCCGACGCCGCCACCGAGCAGGTGCGCGCCGGCGGCGAGGGAGTGGGCGGTGGCGTTGCCGTCCGAGGGGAAGACCCCGACCAGCAGCACGCCGAGCCCGGAGACGACCAGCAGCACGCGGGCCAGCCGGCCGCCGGTGCCGGCCAGCCCGGGCCCGAGCAGCAGGGCGCCGGCGGCGATGAGCAGCCCCTGGACGACGAACGAGGCGTTCATCAGCACCCGGGCCGCGGAGCCCGCCGTCCCCAGGTCGCTGATCACGTCCTCCGAGTAGGAGAAGCCGCCGAACCGCGATGCGGCGATCGCCTCGACGACGAAGAACTGCAGCGTGAGTGCCCACGCGAGCCCGCCCCAGCGGTACCGGCTGTCCGTCACGAGGAGCCATGGTCCCAGCTCCTGCCGGGCAGGCGGCAGAGTGGGCGCGGTGACCGCCCGTTCGATCGCCCTGTTCGTCCTCGCCGCGCTGCTGGAGATCGGCGGCGCGTGGCTGGTCTGGCAGGGGCTGCGCGAGCACCGCGGCTGGGCCTGGGTGGGGGTGGGCGCGGTCGCGCTGGCGCTGTACGGGGTGGTCGCGACGCTGCAGCCCGACGCCGCCTTCGGCCGGGTGCTGGCCGCCTACGGCGGGGTGTTCATCGTCGGGTCGCTGCTGTGGGCCGCCGTCGCCGACGGCTTCCGGCCCGACCGCTGGGACGTCGCCGGTGCGCTGGTCTGCCTGGTCGGGGTGGCCCTGATCATGTACGCGCCGCGGACCGCCTGACCGGGCCGAGGTGGGCGCGCACGGCGGCGTACTGCCCGGCCGACAGCCAGGAGGGGTTGCTGCCCGCCGGCATCCGCAGCACCTCGGCGTCCCGGGCCGCCGGGTCAGCCAGCAGCTCGGCCCGGTCGACCGGCTCGGCCAGCCGGGTCAGCCGGACGGCGACCACCGGCCCGCCGCCGCTCCCGACCGGGGCGGCGGTCAGCTCGCCGACCGCGTGCACGCCGGGCCGGGTGCGACCGCTGACCCAGAGCAGGCACGGCTGGCCGGCCGCCATCAGCTCCAGCCGGTAGGAGGAGCGCAGGCAACGCTCCAGCTCCCGGCTGCCGCCAGGTGGCCAGCCGGTCGCGATCCCGTCGGGCGGCAGGGTGCTCTTGAGCACCCAGCAGGCGACGTCCTCGACGGTCAGGCGGGCCACGCCGACGAGCCAACCAGCCCCGCCGGGGGAGCGCGCCCCGGGCGATGGGTGGTGCGCCGCCGGATCTCACGCTGCCGAACCGGCGATCCGGCCCTACCGTTGCCGGGGTGCCGCTCCCCGCCGTCGCCTGGTCCGCCGTCGAGCACCGGGCCCGCGCCGTCGCCGCCGGCCCCGTCGTCCGCTCCGGCGGCCCCGACGACCTCCTGCTCACCGGCCTGGTCACCGATTCCCGCGCCGTCACCCCCGGCTCCCTGTTCGCCTGCGTCCGGGGCGGCAGCAGCGACGGCCACCGGTTCGCCGGGACGGCGGTCGCCGCCGGCGCCGCGGCGCTGCTCACCGACCGGCCGGTGCCCGGGACGGTGCCCCAGCTGCAGGTGCCCTCGGTGCGCGCCCTGCTCGGCCCGCTGGGCGCCCTGCTGGCCGGTGACCCCGCCGACGAGCTGCGGCTGGTCGGCGTCACCGGCAGCAACGGGAAGACCACGACCAGCACGCTGGTCCGCGGCGTGCTGGAGGCCGCCGGCGAGTGCGCCGGGGTGGTCACCACCCTCGGTGCCCGCGTCGGCGGGCTGGAGCGCAGCACCCGGCTGACCACGCCGGAGGCCCCCGAGCTGCACGGTCTGCTGCGCTGGATGCTCGACGCCGGCGCCACCAGCGCGGTGGTCGAGGCGTCGTCCATCGCGCTGGACGTCGGCCGGGTCGACGGCGTGCACGTGCAGGTCGCCGTCTTCACCGGCTTCGAGGAGGACCACCTCGACCACCACGGCACCATCGAGCAGTACTGGGCCAGCAAGGCGCTGCTGTTCAGCCCCGAGCGGTCCGACAGCGCGGTGGTCGTCGTCGACGACCCGTGGGGACGGCGGCTGGCCGACCAGACCCGGGTGCCGGTGACCCGGGTCAGCACCCGGCCCGACGCCGACGCCGACGTCCGGGTGGTGAGCTGGCGCACCGGGGCCGGCGGCACCACCCTCGTGCTGGACGACGGCGACGGCCGGCACTGGCTCTGCTCACCGCTGGTCGGCCGCGTGCACGTGGGCAACCTGGCCGCCGCCTGGGCCACCGGCCGCTCGCTCGGGCTCCCCCCGGAGGCGGTCGCCGCCGGGCTGGCCGCCACCGCGCCGCCGGCCGGCCGCAACACCCTGCTCCGCGGCGCCGGCGGGCCGCTGGTCGTCGTCGACTACGCGCACACCCCGGGCGCGCTGGCCGAGGCGCTGGCGACCGCCCGCGAGCTCACCGGCCCCGGCGGGCGGGTGCACCTGGTGCTCGGCGCCCGTGGCCGCCGCGACCGCTACAAGCGGCAGGGGCTCGGCGTCGCGGCGCGGGCCGCCGACACCGTCCGGCTCACCAACGAGGGCAGCCACGGCGAGCGGCCCGAGGCGATCGTCGAGGAGCTGCGGGTCGGGCTGATCGGCAGCAGCGCCACCGTGCACACCGTCCTGGACCGGCGCGAGGCGATCACCGAGGCGGTGCAGGCCGCCGGCGAGCGGGACGTCGTGCTGGTGGTCGGCCGCGGCCACGAGCAGACCCTCACCGACGACGGCGCCCCGGTGCCCTTCGACGACGCCGTGGTCGCGCGCGAGGCGCTGGAGTCCGTCGCCGACCTGGTGACCGAGCGCGCCTCCTGACCCCTGCGCGGGGAGCGACGCCGCGTCCGGGCAGGCTGCAGGGCGTGACGGAGGAGTGGCCGGGGCACCGGGTCGGCGAACCGGGGTTCCGGCGGGCCGCGCTCGCGGTGTTCCTGGCCGGCGTCGCCGTCTTCGCCACCCTCTACGCGCCGCAGGCGCTGCTGCCCGAGCTCAGCCGGGCGTTCGACGTCACCCCTGCCGCGTCGACGCTGGCCATCTCGATCGGCACCGCGGCGCTCGCCGTCGGGCTGCTGGTGCTCGGCCCGGTGTCCGACCGCCGGGGCCGCACCGGCATCCTGCACGCCTGCCTGGCGGTCGTCGCGCTGCTCGCCGTCCTCCTCGCCGTCGCCCCCTCCTGGGAGGTGCTGCTGGTGCTGCGCGGCGTGCAGGGCTTCGCGCTGGCCGGCCTGCCCGCGGTCGCCGTCGCCTACCTGCGCGAGGAGCTGCACCCCGCGGTCAGCTCCCGGGCCGTCGGCCTCTACGTCAGCGGCACCGCGATCGGCGGGCTCACCGGCCGGGTGCTCAGCGGCTTCCTCACCGAGCTGGGCGGCTGGCGGACGGCGCTGGGCGGGGTCGCGGTCCTGGCCGTCGGCTGCGCGGTCGCCGTCCGGCTGCTGCTGCCCCCCTCCCGGCGGTTCACCCCGCTGGTCCGGCAGGGGCCGCTGCTCCGGCAGCTGGGCCGGGCCTTCACCGACCCGGCGCTGCTCGCGCTGTACGGCGTCGCCGCGCTGTTGATGAGCGGCTTCGTCGCGGTCTACAACGCCGGCACCTTCCGGCTGGAGTCCGAGCCGTACGGGCTCACCCCGGCGCTCGCCGGCCTGGTGTTCCTCGCCTACCTGCTGGGCTCGGTGAGCTCACCGACCGCCGGCGCGCTGGCCGACCGGTTCGGCCGCCGGCTGGTGGTGCCGGGCGCGGTGCTGGTGATGGGCGCCGGGATCGCGCTGACCCTGCCCACCCCGCTGTGGTGCGTGGTGCTGGGCGTGTGCGTGCTGACCACCGGCTTCTTCGCCGCGCACGGCGTGGCCAACGGCTGGGTGGCGGCGCGGGCCCAGCTCGGCGGGCGGCCGGTCGGGCAGGCGGCCTCGCTGTACTCGTTCTGGTACTACGTCGGCTCGTCGGTCGGCGGCACGCTGGCCGGCCGGGCCTGGTCCGAGGCGGGCTGGTCCGGGGTGGCGCTGCTGGCCGGCGGGTCGACGCTGGCCGCCCTGCTGCTGAGCCTCGTGCTGGGCCGGACACGGTCCCTGGGACGCCGCTGAACGGCGTCCCGGGGCCGTCGCAGGTCAGCCCTCGGTGGCGTCGTGCTCGTAGGCGCCGGCCGGCTTGGCGTCGTCCGAGCCGACGGCCTGCCGCTCCAGCTCGGTGCGGTGCTCGAGGGCCTCGTCGGACAGGTGCGGGTCCTTGGCGTGCTCGCTGCGGTCCCGGGGCGCCTGCTCCTCGGGGATGATCACGTCGTCGAGCGTCGGTTCGTCGCGCGGGCTGGTCATCGGTGTCCTCCGCTCTGCGGCCCGGCGGGTCCGGGCGTCCTGGTCCTGCGGTATCCCGCCGGGGTGCCTGCTGAAACCGCGTCGAGCTGCGGCCCGCTGCGGGGTCCCGGGCCGGCGACCCAGCGGTGCGGCGCACCTCGATGCGCCCCGCCTCAGCCCTGCTTGAGCTGGTCGGCCGGCAGCCACGCCTCGACCAGCACCGGGCCGTGGTCGCCGGGGACGGTGTAGGCGACCCGGCCGTGCCAGCCGTCCTCGCGCTGCCGCCACTCGACCAGCAGCCCCGGCCAGGTGCCCGGGGCGTCCGGCGGGTCGTGCACCCAGCAGTGCCGGCCGTGCCCGTCCGCGCCCGCCCGCCGGGCCGGGGACGGCGCTGAGGACGACGCCGGGGGAGGGGGCGCCGGGGCCGCGGCGGGGACGCCGGAGCGGGCCGCGCGGTCGGCCAGGGACGGGCCGTGCCGCCCCCGGTTCATCCCGCCCGCCACCGCACGATGCTCTCACGGCGGTCGAACACACGTTCGACCGCGCGGTCAGTCGATCCGCGTCAGCGCCGCCGGGCGGATCCGCACGCCGTCGGCGGGCAGCAGGACGACGGCCGGCGGCGGGGGGCCGCCCAGCCGCCACTCCCGCGGGGCGACGCCGAAGGCCTGCCGGAAGCGGCGGCTGAAGTAGGAGGGGTCGGTGAACCCCCACCGGCGGGCCACCCCGGCGATCGACCGGTCCCGGCTGCCGGGGTCGGCGAGCTCGGCGCGGGCGCCCTCCAGCCGCTGCTCGATGATCCACTGCTCCAGGCTGACCCCGGCCGCCGCGCACAGCCGGTACAGCTGGCGCACCGAGACGGCCAGCGCCCCGGCGACCTGCTCGGCGTCCAGCCCCGGGTCGGCCAGGTGCTGCTGCACGTAGCTGCGCACCTGGGTGAGCATCGTCGCCGCCGCGACGTCCGCGAGCGCCCGCCCGGACCCGGCCGCCGACGCGAGCAGCGCGCGGGCCAGGTCGACCGTGGCCGAGGCCACCGAACGGGCCAGCGGCTCGGCGGCCAGCAGCTCGGCGTCCCGGGTGACCTGGGCCAGGTGGGTGCGGACGAGGCCGTAGAGCGGGCTGTGGTGGGCCACCGGGACGGCGCGGCGGACGACGTCGACCGGCAGGCCCAGCCGGCTGACCGGCACCTGCAGGGCGCGGCACGCGCCGGGGCCGGCCCAGCGGTACTCGTACACGGTGGAGACCTCGGTGACCGCCAGGCCGTCGGCGGGCACGGCGCGCTGGCTGCCGAGGTGGTCCTGCCGCGCCCCGGTCTGCTCCTGCACGGCGAAGGAGACCGTCGGCGGGACGTCGTCGCGCACCTGGCGCACCGAGCGGCCCAGCACCGGCTCGCCGGTGAGCTCGGCCCGCAGCACGGGCAGCCCGCCGAGGTCCCAGGCCTCCAGCCGGGCCCGGGTCGGTCCGCGGCCGCCGGTGAAGCGGACCCTCGAGGTCATCGTCGCCTCGAGCAGGGCGGC
This sequence comes from Modestobacter versicolor, assembly GCF_041028285.1. Taxonomy (GTDB): domain Bacteria; phylum Actinomycetota; class Actinomycetes; order Mycobacteriales; family Geodermatophilaceae; genus Modestobacter; species Modestobacter versicolor_A. The sequence goes on from NZ_JABGDB010000001.1 coordinate 1,179,951, forward strand.
CACCTGGGCGGGCCGGCGCTCGGGGGTCGGCAGCCGGTCGGTGTCGAGCAGGGTGACCACGGGTGCTCCCTCGGTCGGGGACCACGGCAGCGCTGCCCTGACCGGGAGATCCTCGCCGTCCCGGCGGGCCGGTGTAAAGGCTCTCACCGGGCCGCGCCCGGACCAGGTCCGGCAGCCAGGGTCCGGACCCCGTCACGGAGGGCACACCCGCAGGGGCGGGGGCGGCCCTAGCGTCCGGAGCGCTCACCGGAGCAGCAGACGACGAGGACAAGAGGAGAACCAGCGTGCCCATCGTGACCACCACCGACGGTGTCGAGATCTTCTACAAGGACTGGGGCACCGGCCAGCCGATCGTGTTCAGCCACGGCTGGCCGCTGTCGTCGGACGACTGGGACGCCCAGCTGATGTTCTTCGTGCAGCACGGGTACCGCGTGATCGCCCACGACCGCCGCGGCCACGGCCGCTCCACCCAGGTCGGCGACGGGCACGACATGGACCACTACGCCGACGACCTCGCCGCGGTCACCGCCCACCTCGACCTGCACGACGCCGTGCACGTCGGGCACTCCACCGGCGGTGGCGAGGTCGTCCGCTACCTCGCCCGGCACGGGCAGGACCGGGTCGCCAAGGCCGTGCTGATCAGCGCGGTGCCGCCGATCATGGTGCAGACCGACGCCAACCCGGGCGGCCTGCCCAAGAGCGTGTTCGACGGCATCCAGGAGCAGGTGGCCACCAACCGGTCGAACTTCTACCGCGACCTGCCCGCCACGGCGTTCTACGGCTTCAACCGGCCCGGCGTCGAGCCGCAGGAGGCCGTGATCCAGAACTGGTGGCGGCAGGGGATGGCCGGCGGCGCCAAGGCCCACTACGACGGCGTCGTCGCGTTCTCCCAGACCGACTTCACCGACGACCTGAAGAAGATCACCGTGCCGGTGCTGGTCATGCACGGCGACGACGACCAGGTCGTGCCCTACGCCGACTCGGGTCCGCTGTCGGCCGAGCTGCTGCCGAACGGGACGCTGAAGACCTACGCCGGCTTCCCGCACGGCATGCCGACCACGGAGGCCGCGACGATCAACGCCGACCTGCTGGCGTTCCTGCAGGGCTGAGCCCCGCCGCGGGGACCGGCCGGCCGGGCCGGTCCCCGCGGTCTCACCCGGGGTTGCCCGACTTCGACGGCTTGCGCTTGGCCTGGGTCTTCTTCGGCTGCAGGCCGTCGGCCAGCAGCGCGGCGACCGCCTGGACGCCGGGGTGCCCGGCCAGCTCCTCGGTGGGCACCGGCAGCGGCAGGCACCAGTTCGGCCGCTCGCCCGCGCCGGGCATGTTCGGCCGCCGCTCCTCGCCCAGCGCGTCGTCCAGCGTCGCGGAGATCAGCGTGCAGGGGGCGCCGGCCAGCCGCCGGTAGGCCGCCCGCACCGCCTGGTCCGGGGTCGACTTCTTCGCCACCTTGCCCAGGTGCGCGAGCAGCGAGCTGCGCCCGCGCTCCAGGTCCTCGTCGGTGCCCAGGCCGTGCTCGCGCTGCTCGGCCAGGTCCGAGCCGGTCCACAGGCCCGGGACGGTCGGCAGGTCGTGGGTGGTCACCGCGGCCATCGCCTCGGCCGGCCACTGCGCAGGGGCGTCGTCCTCGAACCACAGCAGCTTGTAGGACAGGATCCCGTGCTCGGCCATCGCCTCCCGGACGCCGTCCTCGACGGTGCCCAGGTCCTCCCCGACGACGATCGCCTGCGCCCGGTGGCTCTCCAGCGCGACGATGTCGAGCAGGTCCTCGTGCGGGTAGCGGACGTAGGCACCCTCGGCCGCGGTCCCGTCCGACGGCACCCACCACAGCCGGAACAGCCCCATCACGTGGTCCACCCGCAGCCCGCCGGCGCCGGCCATGGTCGCCCGGATGGACTGCACGAACGGCTCGTAGTCGGCGGCCTGCAGCCGCCACGGCACCAGCGGCGGTGAGCCCCAGTCCTGGCCCAGGCTGTTGAACGCGTCCGGCGGGGCGCCCACGCTCACGCCCTGCGCCAGCACGTCCTGCCAGGCCCACGCGTCGGCGCCGCCGCCGGCGACGCCGATCGGCAGGTCCTGGATGACGGTGACGCCCTCGGCGGCCGCCCGCAGCTGGACGTCGAGGAGCCACTGCAGCCAGGCGTGGAACGCGATCTCGCGGTCGTGCGCCGCGGCGAACGCGGCGACCGCCTCGCCGCGCGGGTCCTGCAGCTCGGCCGGCCAACCGTGCCAGTCCGGCCCGTGCGCGTCGGCCAGCGCGCACCAGGTCGCCCAGTCCATCAGCGGCTGGCCCTCGTGCCACCACCAGTCGCGGAAGGGCTTCTCGGCACCGTCGTCGGCGTGCCGGGAGTCGAAGACCCGCTGCAGCACCCGGCGCTTGAGCGCCCAGACGGCGTCCCGGTCGATGAGCGCGCCGTCGTTGAGCGCCCGCCCGGCCTCGTCCTCCACGTCCACGCCCTCGGCGCCGGGCACGTCGGCGATCCGCAGGTACACCGGGTTGCGGAACCGGCGGGTGGCCGGCAGGTAGGGGCTGTCCTCCTGGCCCTCGGTCGGGGCGACCGCGTGCAGCGGGTTGACCAGCACGAAGCCGGCCCCCTGGGTCTGGGCGAGCTCGCGGACGGTGCGCAGGTCGCCGAGGTCGCCGATGCCCCAGCTGTCCCGGCCGCGGGTGGCGTAGAGCTGCACGGCCCAGCCCCAGGCGCGCCAGCCCTCGGGCAGCCAGCAGCGGCCGGGGGAGACGATCAGCCGGCGCTCGCGGCCGTCCGGGGTGCGCAGCGAGTGGTAGCCCAGGGGGAAGTCCTCGGGCAGCTCGCCGTCGACCTGCCGGGTGCTGCCGTCCTCGCACGTGACCTCGGCCTCGTCGACCTCCAGCGGGTCACCGGGGCGGGCGACGATCGGCGTCCGCTCGGCCAGGTCCTCCGGTGGGGTGCCGATGACCGCGCGCAGGCGTTCGATCGTCGCCGGCGCGACGGTGTGCACCTCGTCGAGGGCGTCGAGCCAGCTGGCGTCGATGCCCCAGGCGTCCGTGGTCGGAGCGGCGGGGGTGGGCTGCGGCTGGGAGGCGGCGCTGGTCACCCCTCGATGATCGTGGGTCGCCGCCCGCCTCGCCGGGTGGGGAGGGTGCGGAGGCGGTCACACCCCCGGGTGCGGCTCCTCCGCCGGCGGCCGCAGCGTCCCGGCGATCGCGGTGGCCACGGCCAGCAGGACGGCGACCACCAGCAGCGCCTTGAGCACCGTGACCTGGTGGCCGAGCAGCCCGATCAGCGGTGGCCCGCCGAGGAAGGCGCAGTACCCCAGCGAGGCGATGACGCTGACCCGGCCGGCGGCCCGCGCGGGGTCGTCCGCCCCGGCGCTCATCCCGACCGGGAAGCCGAGGGAGGCGCCGGCGCCCCACAGCAGGGCGCCCAGGAAGGCCACCACCGGGTTGCCGAAGACGAACAGCAGCAGCCCCGCGACGGCGAGCACGGCCAGCAGCCGCACGACCGGGACCCGGCCGTAGCGGTCCAGCAGCGGCGGCCCGGCCCAGCGCGCACCGGTCATCGCGGCCAGGAAGACCGCGAAGCCGAGCGTGCCGACGGCGGGGGAGACGCCGTGGTCGTCGATGAGGGCGACGCTGATCCAGTCGTTGGCCGACCCCTCGGCGAAGGCGAAGGCCAGCACGAAGAGCCCGATCAGCAGCGTCCGCGGCTCGCGCCAGGCGGTCAGCGCGCTCGGGCCGCCGTCGGCCGGGACGTCGTCGGTGGGGTGCACGTCGGACAGGAACCCGCGGACGGCGAACGGCACGCCCAGGCCGACGACGACGGCCACGCCCACCAGGTGCGCGGCGACCGGGACGTCGAGGGCGACCAGCCCCGCCCCGAGCAGCGCGCCGGCCACCGTGCCGAGGCTGAAGCCGGCGTGGAACCGGCTCATGATCGACCGCTCCAGCTGGCGTTCGACCACGGCGCCCTGCACGTTCATCCCGACGTCCCAGGCGCCGTTGGACAGCCCCATCAGGAACAGCCCCGCGACCAGCACGGCGACCCCGGTCGCCGAACCGACGGCGACGACCAGCAGCGAGACGCCGAGGACGACGGCCATCACCATGACGGTCCGGCGCGAGCCGAACCGGGCGATCAGCGGGCCGGACAGCGGCAGCGCCAGCACCGAGCCGGCCGCGATCGCCAGCAGCACCAGCCCGAGCGCGGCAGGGTCGAGGTCCAGCCGGGTGCGCACCTGCGGGATGCGGGAGGCCCAGCTGGCGAAGGCGAAGCCGGCGCCGATGAACGCCAGGTAGGTGGCCCGGGTCGCCGACGCCAGCCGGGGGCCGGGCGGTGCCTGGGGGTCGCGGGTGGTGGTCACGCGGGGTCCTCGCTGCTGGTGGTGGGGTCGCTGGTGGTGGGGTCGCTGGTGGGGAAGTCGCTGGTGGTCGGGTCGCTGGTGGGGGAGTCGGTGGGCCGGACGGCGCGGGCGACGATCTCGCGGGTCTGCTCCCGGGAGACCGGCCCGGTCGAGAGGACCTTGTGCATGACCAGGCCCTCGATCAGCGCGTCCACGCCGCGCGAGGTGGTCGGGTCGACGAAGCGCTCGAGCACGCTGCGGCTGCGCCGCATCCAGGACTCGGTGACCGTGCGCAGCGCCGGGTTGCGCACGGCGGCGAGGTTGAGCTCGTAGGCGACGGCCCAGTCGCGGTCGTCGGCGTCGGCCTCGGCGTGCACGAGCCCGGTGACGGCGTCGATGAGGTCCTCAGTGCTCCGGACGTCGGCGAAGCGGGCCTCGTAGTCGGCCGCCATCCGCTCGGCGTGCCGGGTGAAGGCCCTCTCCAGCAGGTCGTCCAGGCCGGTGAAGTGGTAGGTCAGCGACCCCAGCGGGACGTCGGCGGCCGCGGCGATGAGGCGGTGCGTGGTGCCGGCCACCCCGTGCTCGGCGAGGACGTCGATGGTGGCGTCGACGATCCGGGAGGCCCGGTCGGGGTCGTGCCGGCGAGCCGGGCGGTCGCCGGGCCGGGTGGCGGGTGCGGTGGTCACCCCAGCGACCGGACGACCCGGGCAGGGCTGCCGACCGCGACGACGTCGGCGGGCAGGTCGCGGGTGACCACGGAGCCGGCGCCCACGACGGTGTTCGCGCCGATCGTGACGCCGGGGCAGACGATGACGCCGCCGCCGAGCCAGACGTTGTCCCCGATGACGATCGGCTCGGCGGACTCCCACTTGTCGCGGCGCGGGCCGGGCTCGACCGGGTGCGTGGCGGTGAGCAGCTGGACGCGCGGGCCCAGCTGGACGTCGTCGCCGATGGTGACCCGGGCGACGTCGAGGCAGACCAGCCCGAAGTTGGCGAACGTGCGGGAGCCGACCGTGGTCCGGTACCCGTAGTCGCAGTGGAAGGGCGGCCGGATCTCGCTGCCCGGCCCGAAGGCGTCCAGCAGCTCCTCGAGCAGCGCGCGCCGGGCGGCGCCGTCGGTGGGGTCCATGGTGTTGTACCGGTGGGTCAGCGACTGGGCCCGGGTGCTGTCGGCCGCGAGCTGCGGGTCGTCGGCGATGTAGGGGTCACCGGCGAGCATCCGGTCGCGCATCGAACGCTGGTCGTCGGCCATGTGTACGACCGTACACATCGGGTGTACGGCTGTACACATCAGCTCCGGCGTGGCGCGGCGCGCCGGGTCGGCGTCGCGGCCGCGGGGTCCTCCGGCCAGGGGTGCCGGGGTAGCGGCCGCGCAGCTCGCTGCGGACGGCGGGGTAGCCGGTGACCCAGAAGCCGGCCAGGTCGGCGGTGGTGGCGACCACCCGGGAGGCCGGGGACAGCAGCTGCAGGCGCAGCGGCCGGCCCGCGACGACGGGCGCCGCCGTCCAGCCGAACACCTCCTGCACCCGCACCGACAGGGTGGGCACCGCCGGGTCGGTGTAGTCGACCCGCACCTTGGACCCGGTGGGCACCTCCACCCGCTCGGGCACCAGGTCGTCCAGCCGCCCGGCCAGCTGCCAGGGCAGCAGCGCGCGCAGCCCCGCCACCACGTCGACCCGGGCCAGGTCGCGCCGGCGCCGGGCACCGCCCAGCGCCGGGCCCGCGGCGAGCGCGGCCAGCAGCGCCTCGTCGTCGACCGCCGGCCACGGGTCGCCGAGCCCGGCGTGCGCGGCGGCGAGCCGCGCGCGCAGCGAGACCGCGGCCGGCGTCCAGGTCAGCAGCCCCAGGCCCTCGGTGCGCAGCCCCTCGGCCACCGCGGCGGCCAGCGCCGCCGGGTCGGGGTGGGGCAGCGGTCGCTCGGCGAGGACGATCGCGCCGAGGCGCTCCACCCGGGCGGCCGCCACGTCGCCGTCCCGCCAGACCACCTCCGCCGCGTCGGTGTGGGCAGCCGCGCCGGCCAGCAACGCCGTCCCCTCGTCGACGGCCACCGCCGCCCGGACCCGGGCGTCGCGGCGGCCCGGGGCCCGGTCGGCCGCGGCCACCGCGAGCCACTCCGCCCCGGCGAGGGCGCTGCCCGGGGGGAGTTCCGCGCCGGTGCCGGCGGCCAGCAGGTAGGTGCGCTCCGCGCGGGGGCGGCGGCGGGCCAGCCACTCCGGGTGCGCCAGACCGACGACGAGCCCCGCGGCCTGGTCGTCGGTCGGGTCGTCGGTCCAGTCCTCGGTCCGGTCGTCGCTGGTGGTCCCGGTGGCCGGGGGAGCGGCCCGGGTCAGCCGGTCGACCTCCTCGCGCCACCGGCCGTCCCGGGTGCGGCGGAGCTCCCGCCAGCCGGCGACCAGGTCGTCGGAGCGGTTCGGGACGTCGGCCGACAGCAGGGCGACCACCTCCGCGGCCCGGCGCCGGCCGACCAGCGGTGCCCCGTCCAGCAGCGCCCGGGCCAGCCGGGGGTGGGCGCCGACGGCGGTCAGCGAGCGGCCGCGCGGGGTGACCCGGCCGGCGTCGTCCACCGCGCCGAGCCGGTGCAGGGTCTCCCGCGCGACGGTGAAGGCGGCCGCCGGCGGGGCGTCGGGCAGCGCCAGCCCGGCGCCGTCCGGCGCACCCCAGCAGGCCAGCTCCAGGGCCAGCCCGGTCAGGTCGGCACCGCTGACCTCCGGCTCGCCCGAGGCCGCCAGCCGGTCGTGCTCGGCGGCCGACCACAGCCGGTACACCCGGCCCGGGGCCTCCCGGCCGGCCCGCCCGGCGCGCTGCACCGCCGAGGAGCGGGACACCCGCACGGTCACCAGCGCGCCCATGCCGCGGGCCACGTCGAAGCGCGGCACCCGGGCCAGCCCGGCGTCGACCACGGTGCGCACGCCGGGCACGGTCAGGCTGGTCTCGGCGACGTCGGTGGACAGCACCACCCGCCGGCGCGGCCCCGGGCTGAGCGCGGCGTCCTGGTCGGCGGCCGGCAGCCGGCCGTGCAGCGGCCGGACGTCGGCGTCGACGCCGGTCAGCAGCCCGGCGACCCGGCCGATCTCGCCCGCGCCGGGCAGGAAGACCAGCACGTCGCCGGCGGTCTCGGCCAGCGCCCGGCGCACGGTGTCGGCGACCGCGGCCAGCAGCCGCGGGTCGACCCGCAGCCCGTGCGGCGGGGCGACCGGCGGGCTGGGCGGGCACCACACCGGCTCGACGTGGTGCAGCGCGCCGGTCGCCTCGACCACGGGCGCCTGCCCCATCAGCTCGGCGAGCCGCCCGGACTCGGCCGTCGCTGACATGGCCAGCAGCTCCAGCTCCGGCCGCAGCGCCCCGCGGACGTCCAGGGTGAAGGCGAGGGCCAGGTCGGTGTCCAGCTGCCGCTCGTGGCACTCGTCCAGCACGACCGCCGAGACGCCGGGCAGCTCCGGGTCGGCCTGGAGCCGGCGGACCAGCAGGCCGGTGGTGACCACCTCGACCCGGGTGGCGTCGCTGCGCCGGCTGTCGCCCCGGACGCTGTAGCCCACCGACCGGCCGACGTCCTCGCCGAGCAGGGCGGCCATCCGGCGAGCGGCGGCCCGGGTGGCGACCCGGCGCGGCTCGGCCACCAGCACCCGGCCCGGGCCCCGGTCGGCCAGCGCGAGCGGCACCAGCGTCGTCTTCCCGGTGCCCGGCGGGGCGACCAGCACCGCGGCGCCGGCGGCGTCCAGCGCGGCGTCCAGGGCCGCCAGCGCTGAGCGCACCGGCAGGTCGGTGCCGGGCGTCCTGGGCGGTGGCAGCACGCGGCCGAGTCTGGCCGCCCCTTGTCCCGACGCGCCGACCGGGCCAGGCTGGACGTCTCGGGGACAACGACGTCTCACCGGAGGTCCACGTGGCTGCGCACGGGAACAGGGACAACGGCAAGGAGGCCTCCGGGGCGCCCGCGCCCCGGGCGCCGGAACGGGTGCGCAACGTCGCGCTGGTCGGCCGGCCGGGCGCCGGGAAGACCACGCTCGCCGAGGCGCTGGTGGTCGCGACCGGGGCGCTGCCGCGGGCCGGCCGGGTGGAGGACGGCACCACCTGCCTGGACACCGACGAGGTCGAGGTCCGGCTGCAGCACTCGGTGACGCTGCACGCGGCGACCGTCGAGCACGCCGGCCACCGGCTCACCCTGCTGGACACCCCCGGGGCGCCGGACTTCGTCGGCGAGCTCCGGGCCGCGCTGCGGGCGGCGGACGCGGCGCTGTTCGTCGTCTCCGCCGTCGCCGGGGTCGACGCGGGCACGGTCGCGCTGTGGGACGAGTGCGCCGCGGTGGGCCTGCCCCGGGCGGTCGTCGTCACCCAGGTCGACCGGCCGCGCGCCGACGTCCCCGCCGTCGTCCAGGCCTGCCAGGAGCAGCTGGGCCTGGGCGTCCACCCGCTGCAGGTGGTCGCGGACGGCGCGCTGAGGTCGCTGCTGGAGCCGGCGCAGGGCGACCCGGACGCCGACCGGCTGCGCGCCGAGCTGATCGAGGCGGTGATCGCCGAGAGCGAGGACGAGTCGCTGATGGACCGCTACCTGGCCGGCGAGCCGGTGGCGGTGCCCGACCTGGTGCCCGACCTGGAGACCGCCGTGGCCCGCGGCGCCTTCCACCCCGTGCTGCTCGCCGCGCCGGTCACCGGGCTGGGCGTCACCGAGCTGCTCGACCTGCTGGTCAGCGGCTTCCCCTCGCCGCTGGAGCGGCCGTGCCCCGAGGTCGCACGGCCGGACGGGACGCCGGTGGGCGCCGTCGGCTGCGACCCGGCCGGCCCGCTGCTCGCCGAGGTGGTCAAGACCACGACCGACCCCTACCTCGGCCGGATCTCGCTGGTCCGGGTCTTCTCCGGCACGCTGCGCCCGGACACCCCGGTGCACGTCTGCGGGCACGGGACCGGGCACGGCTGGGGCGAGCAGCACCCCGACCACGACGCCGACGAGCGGGTCGGCACCATCTCCGGCGTGCTCGGCAGCGTGCTGCGCCCGGTGGCCGAGTGCCCGGCCGGCGACGTCTGCGCGGTGGCCCGGCTGACCACCGCGGAGACCGGCGACACGCTGTCGGACCCGGCCCGGCCGCTGGTCGTCACGCCCTGGCCGCTGCCCGAGCCGCAGCAGCCGGTCGCGGTGGCGGCCGCCTCGCGCAGCGACGAGGACCGGCTCGCCGCCGCGCTCACCCGGCTGGCCGCCGAGGACCCGACCGTGCGCGTCGACCGGCGGGCCGACACCGGGCAGCTGCTGCTGTGGACCGTCGGCGACGCGCACGCCGAGGTGCTGCTGGACCGGCTGCGCGGCCGGTACGGGGTGAGCCTGCAGACCCCGCCGGTGCAGGTGCCGATGGTCGAGACGCTGGCCGGCCCGGCGACGGTGACCGCGCGGCACGTCAAGCAGTCCGGCGGGCACGGGCAGTACGCCGTCGTCGTCCTGGAGGCTCGGCCGGGGGCGCCCGGCTCGGGCATCACCTTCGGTCAGCGGGTGGTCGGCGGCGCGGTGCCCACGGCCTTCCACGGCAGCGTGGAGAAGGGGGTGCGCGCCCAGGCCGCGCGGGGTGTCTCGCCGGGGCGGCCGCTGGTCGACGTCGAGGTGACCCTGGTCGACGGCAAGTCGCACTCGGTCGACTCCTCCGACGCCGCCTTCCAGTCGGCCGGCGCCCTGGGGCTGCGCGAGCTGGCCGCGGCGGCCGGCACCACGGTGCTCGAGCCGTGGTGCGCGGTCGAGGTGACGGTGCCGGCCGAGCACGTCGGCCCGGTGCTCAGCGACCTCGCCGGACGGCGGGCCCGGGTCACCGGCAGCGCCGCCGCCCCGGACCGGGACGCCACCACCGTGCAGGCCGAGGTGCCCGAGCGGGAGCTGCTCAGCTACGCCGGGGCGCTGCGGTCGGTCTCCCACGGCACCGGCCGGTTCACCCGCCGTCCGCTGGGCCACGAGCCGGCACCGGCTGCCGTCGTGGCCGAGCTGCAGCCCGCCTGACCGCGCTGCCGGGGGGAGGTGTGCAGCTGCCGCGGGTCCGCCGCAGCTGCGCACCACCCGGCGGCGGTCAGCCGGGCACCCGGTCCAGGAAGCCGAGCACGCTGGTCAGCCGGCCGGCGTCGTCCCGCACGGCGACGTCGAAGCCGACGACCGGCGCCTCGGCCGCGTCGGCCGGGCCGAGCTCCCAGCTGAAGCGCGCCTGGTCGTGGTGGGCGTCGACCGGCCCGGCGAGCCGGAACCGGAATCCGGGGAACTGCTGCTGCACCGCGCCGATCGTCGCGGCGATCGCCTCCCGCCCCTGTGCGTCGACCATCGGGTCGGTGTAACGGGCGTCCTCGGCGTACAGCTCGGCGACCGCTGCCCGGCGGGCCGCGGGGTCGGTCTCGTTCCAGGCGGCGATGTACCGCTGGGCGAGGGTGTCGAAGGAGGTGTCGATGTCGGTCACGGGGTGTCCTCTCCTCGGAGGTGCGGCCCGCCTGCCGGGCCGTCGGACCCAGCCTGGGCAGCGCCGGTCGTGGCGTCGATGACCTCCCGGGTAAGGGCCCAGCGGTGGTTGCGGACTGCACCCGCCCTGCAGGCGCGTCTGATCATCGGTAGGCATGGCCCATGACCGTGATCGGCTTCCACAACTCCCACGAGCAGGTGCACCCCAGCGACCTGCTGCGCGCGGTGCAGCACGCCGAGCAGGTCGGCTTCACCGCGGCCATGTGCTCCGACCACCTCGAGCCCTGGAACGAGCGGCAGGGCCACTCCGGGTTCGCCTGGTCCTGGCTCGGCGCCGCGCTCGCCACCACAGACCTGCCCTTCGGCGCGGTGAACGCCCCCGGCCAGCGCTACCACCCGGTGATCATCGCCCAGGCCATCGCCACCCTCGGGTCGATGTTCCCGGGCCGCTTCTGGGTCGCGCTGGGCTCCGGCGAGGCGATGAACGAGCACGTCACCGGGCACGTCTGGCCGAACAAGGAGCTGCGCGACGCCCGGCTGCGCGAGTGCGTCGACGTGATCCGGGCGCTGCTGGCCGGCGAGGAGGTCAGCCACGAGGGCCTGGTGACCGTCGACCGGGCCCGGATCTGGACGCTGCCGGAGCAGCAGCCGGCGCTCATCGCCCCCGCGGTGACCGCGAAGACCGCCGCCCGGCACGCCGAGTGGGCCGACGGGCTGGTCACCATCAACCAGCCGCACGACACCCTGCGCGAGGTGATCGCCGCCTACCGCGACGCCGGCGGTCAGGGCACGCTCACCATCCAGGTGCACGTCTCCTACGACCCCGACCCCGACCGGGCGCTGGCCCTGGCGCACGACCAGTGGCGCAGCAACGTCTTCCCGCCGCCGCTGTGCTGGGACCTGGACACCACCAAGGCGTTCGACCAGGCCAGCACGCACGTCCGGCCCGAGGACATGCACGACGCGGTGCGCATCTCCAGCGACCTCGGCCAGCACGCCGCCTGGATCGCCGAGTACGTCGAGCTCGGCTTCGACCAGGTCTACCTGCACCACGTGCCCAAGGAGCAGACCGCGTTCCTGGACGCCTTCGGCGAGCACGTGCTGCCGCAGCTGGACGTCACCGCCCCCGCGCCGGCGGTCGCCATCGACCCGCCCGGGCCGGCCGAGCCGCTGCGCCCGCGGCAGGAGCCGCAGCCCGCCGTCCTGCCCTGATCCCGACCGTTCCGAGGAGAGGAGCACCCGTGCGGATCACCGACACCGCCGACCTGTGGTGGAAGAACGCCGTCGTCTACTGCCTGGACGTCGAGACCTACCTGGACTGGGACGGCGACGGCTGCGGCGACTTCGCCGGGCTGGCCCAGCGGATCGACCACCTCGCCGACCTGGGCGTCACCTGCCTGTGGCTGATGCCCTTCTACCCGACCGCCGAGCGCGACGACGGCTACGACATCACCGACTTCTACGGCGTGGACCCGCGGCTGGGCACCCACGGCGACCTGGTCGAGGTCATCCGGACCGCCAAGGACCGCGGGATGCGGGTGATCGTCGACCTGGTCGTGAACCACACCTCGGCCAAGCACCCGTGGTTCCGCTCGGCGCGCTCGTCGAAGGACTCGCCGTACCGCGACTGGTACGTCTGGCGGGCCGACCCGCCGCCGGACACCTCCGCCGAGGTGGTCTTCCCCGACCAGGAGGACAGCATCTGGCAGCTGGAGGAGAAGACGGGGGAGTGGTACCTGCACAAGTTCTACAAGGAGCAGCCCGACCTGAACGTGGCCAACCCCGCGGTGCGGGACGAGATCGCCAAGGTGATGGGCTTCTGGCTGCAGCTGGGCATCGACGGGTTCCGGGTCGACGCCGTGCCGTTCCTGCTGGAGACCTCGGGCATCCCCGAGGAGGAGACCGAGCGCTTCCCCGACCCGCACGAGTACCTGCGGGCGCTGCGCTCGCTGGTGGACCGCCGGGCCGGTGACGGCGTGCTGCTGGGCGAGGTGAACCTGCCGCACGACCAGCAGCAGCAGTTCTTCGGCGGCACCGACGGCGACGAGCTGACCATGCAGTTCGACTTCATCGCGATGCAGGCGATGTACCTGTCGCTGGCCCGCTGCGACGTCGCCCCGCTGGTCGACGCGCTCACCAGCCGGCCGGCGACGAACCCGGACAACCAGTGGGGGATGTTCGTCCGCAACCACGACGAGCTGACCCTGGACAAGCTCAGCGAGGACGAGCGCGCCGAGGTGTTCGCCGCCTTCGGCCCCGACCCGGACATGCAGGTCTACGACCGCGGCCTGACCCGACGGCTGCCGCCGATGCTGGCCGGCGACCCGCGGCGGGTCCGGATGGTCTACAGCCTGATGTTCTCCCTGCCCGGCACCCCGGTGCTGTTCTACGGCGAGGAGATCGGGATGGGGGAGAACCTGGCCGCCGAGGGGCGGCTGGCGGTGCGCACCCCCATGCAGTGGACGTCGGGCCGCAACGGCGGCTTCTCGACCGCGGCACCGTCGAAGCTGCCCGGGCCGGTGGTCGAGGGCGGGTTTTCCCCGGAGTTCGTCAACGTCGCCGACCAGCGGCGCGACCCGGACTCGCTGCTGTCGTTCATGAAGCTGCTGGTCCGCCGCTACCGGGAGTCCCCGGAGCTGGGCTGGGGCACCTTCGAGGTGCTCGGGCAGCCGCACCCGCAGGTGCTCGCCCACCTCAGCACCTGGGACGACGGCACGCTGGTGGCGCTGCACAACCTGGGCGCCGAGCCGCGCACCGTGCCGCTGGTGCTGCCCGACTGCGGCTCGACCCACCGGCTGGAGGACCTGCTCGAGCCGGGCAGCACGCCGCTGGCCGACGACGGCTCGGTCGAGCTGACGCTGGACGGCTACGGGTACCGCTGGCTGCGGGTGGTCGCCGAGGACAGCCGCCGGCTGGTCTGACTCTCCGGTCCCGGTGCGGCACGCTCGGTGAGCCCGCGCCGGGGCCACAGCAGCCCCTCCCGCCACACCCGGCCGCCTGCCCGGACCGGCCGGTGCCGCCACCTAGCGTCCGGCCCGAGGTGATTCGCAGTGAGCGAGCAGGACGTGCAGGCGCCCGGGTGGGTCGACCCCCACGGTGGACGACGGAGTGAGACAGGGGCGACGGCGGTGGTGCCCGGGCAGCGGACCGAGGGTGCCCCGGCCGGGCCGGCGCCGGAGGTGACCGCCGGCGCGGCCGTCGCCGCGCCGCCGGCCCAGCAGCCGGTCGTCCAGCAGCCGGTCGTCCAGCAGCCGGTCGTCCAGCAGCAGGCTGCCCCCCAGCCGCCGGCCCAGGACCCGCCGGCGCAGGACCCGCCGGCCCGGCAGCCGGCCGGACCGGCGACCGCGGGACCGGCGGCGACGCAGCACCCGACCGCCCCGGTCGACGTCGGCTCCCGGCCGCGCCCCCGGCTGCCGCGCCGCGACCCGCTGATCCGGATGGGCCCGTGGGCGCCGGTCGCCGGGGCCGCCGTCGGGCTGCTGCTCGGCATCGTCGTGGTGCTGTTCCTCGCCCCGGCGGTGGAGACCTTCGACGAGCGGCTCGCGCTGGTCTTCGTCGTCCTCGGGACGACGCTGCTCGGCGCCGGCGGCACCCTGCTGGCCGACGAGGTGCGGCTGCTCCGCCGGGGCGCGCAGGCGGCCGAGGCGCGGGCGTCCGGTGCCGGGGTGATCGCCGGGCTGCTCAACGGGCTCACCCCGGCCCGGCTGCTGATCACCGCCAGCGCGTTCTCGCTGCTGCTCAGCGCGTACGTGACCCAGGGGAGCTGAGCGCGGCGGCCGCGACCGCGGCCGCCGCGAGCAGCACCGTCAGCAGCGGGCTGACCCCGAGCACGACGACGTTGACCACGGTCGCACCGGCCATCAGCGCGGCCAGCCCGAGCGCGGCGGACCGGGTCAGCCGAGGGACGAACAGCCCGACCGCGCCGGCCACCTCGAGCGCCCCGACGAGGGGCCGGAGCCACTGCCCGGCCCCGATGTCGTCGAAGAGCTCGACGGCCTCCGGGGCACCGGCCAGCTTGGACAGCCCGGCGGCCAGGAACATCCCGGCCAGACCGGCCCGGAGCGCCCAGAGCAGCACCGTCCGGGACCGGGCCGGCCGCACCGCGGTGACGGCCACCGGGCTCAGCCGGCCAGCAGGGCGTCGAGCCGCTGGTAGCCCTCGCGGACGCCGGTGTCCATGCCGCTGGCCAGGAAGGCGTCGCGGCCCTCGAAGGAGTCGACCAGCGACGTGGCGGTCAGCCGGGTGCGGCCGCCCGGCAGCTCCTCCAGGACGAGCCGCTCCAGCGCCACGCCGTCCGGGAACCCCTCGAAGGTGAACGTCTGGACGATCAGCTCGGGGGAGCGGACCTCGTGGAAGCAGCCGTGGAAGCCGTACTCCTGGCCGTCCTGGACGTGCACGTAGCGGTAGGAGCCGCCGGTGCGGCAGTCGTAGTGGTCGACCCGCGCCTCCATCCCGTTCGGGCCCTGCCACTGGACGACCAGCTCGGGGTCGGTGTGGGCGCGGAAGACCTTCTCCCGCGGGGCGTCGAACTCCCGGGTGATCCGGACGAGCGGGACGTCGGGGTCGGCGACGATCTGGGTCTCGCGGGCGCTGGTGCTGGTCATGACGGACTCTCCTGTCCTCGGGTGGGGGTGACGTCGTCCGGCATCGCGGCCAGGACGTCGTCGAGCCGGCGGTAGCGCTGCTCGGCCTCGCGGCGGTAGCGCTCGATCCACTTCGTCATCAGGTCGAAGACCTGCGCTTCCAGGTGCACCGGGCGGCGCTGGGCGTCCCGGCTGCGGCTGACCAGGCCGGCGTCCTCGAGCACCCGGAGGTGCTTGGACACCGCCTGCAGGCTCACGTCGTAGGGCGCGGCGAGCTCGTTCACGGTGGCGTCGCCGACGGCGAGCCGGGCCACCATGTCGCGCCGGGTGGGGTCGGCCAGGGCCGAGAACACCCGGGACAGGGCATCTGCCGCCACTCGTCCTCCTCTCTTCATCAACCAAGCGGTTGATGACGAGAGTGGACCTCCGGATGGGTGTTGTCAACCGTCTGGTTGACGAATGGGGTCAGTTGTCGGAGGAGCTGAGCTCGGAGAGCCCGATCCGTCCCTCGACCAGGTCGTCGGCGACGTCGTCCACCACCTGGCCGGTCGCGAAGGCGTGCGCCTTGAGCACCGCGAGCGCTTCCGGGGCGTCCAGCCCGAGGGCCACGTTGACCATGCCGGTCGCCTGCCAGACGCGGGCCCGCCGGAGGGCGTCCGGGCCGTCCCACCAGCCGCGGCGGCCCTCCTGCACCGGCGCACCGAGCGCCGCGGTGACCATCGCCCGGGTGAGCGCGATGGTCACGTCGGCGACGTCCTCGCGGTCGGTGGCGGGCAGCGCGCCGGCGTCCCGCACGTACAGGTCCAGCACCACCAGCGGGCCCAGCGGCGGCAGCAGCGGCACGGAGAGGACGGCGTGGAACGGTGTGTCGCCGATCAGCGAGGCGTGCAGGTCGGGCCAGTTGCGGGCGATGGCCGCCTCGTCGAAGGCGATCGTCACGCCGTCGTCGTGGGCCCGCAGGCAGGGGCCCTCGCCGTGGGTGAACTGCAGCCGCTCGGCCTGCGAGGCGGTCGCGTCGCTGGCCCCGATCGGCGTCCGCAGGCCGTGCATGTCGTGGATGCTCAGGCCGGCGCCGTCGACCGGCAGCGCGGCGACGCACGCCCGGGACAGCCGGACGGCGAGCATCTCCGGTCCGCGGAGCTCCGGCGGGGGCAGCTGGTCCAGCGCCTGCACGAAACGCTCTGCCGCCGGTCCTGGCCCGCTCATCTGTCTCCCGTCGTCGCCGTGCCCCGGTGGCACCCCGACCAGACTGCCCCGGCCGGCGGGCCGGCACCACCCGGAGTTGATCAGCCGAACGCGTCGAGGCCCAGGTGCACGGCGAGCCCGAGGCCGGCGACGGCGATCATCCGGCGCAACAGGGTCTGCGGCACCCGGCGCACCACCGCCGGGCCCAGCGAGCCGCCGACCAGGAAGCCGATCGCCAGGGGCAGCGCGGCCAGCCAGTCGACGTCGGCGAAGAAGGCGTAGCCGAGCGCCGCCACCGAGTTGGCTACCCCGAGCACCACGTTCTTCAGCGCGTTGCTGCGCGGCACGCCCTCCCCGGTGACCAGCAGCAGCATCGCCAGCATCAGCACGCCGGCGGCCGCGCCGAAGTACCCGCCGTAGATCGAGACGACGAACGCGCCGAGCACCAGCCAGCGGGAGTCGCGGTGCGGGTGCCGGACCCCCTCCGCCGCCAGTTCGCGGGGCGGGCGCTGGACCAGGATCGCCGCCGACGCCCCGGCGATCAGGAACGGCACGAGCTTCTCGAACGCCGACGACGGCGTCAGCAGCAGCAGGACGGCGCCGGTGACCCCGCCCAGCAGTGCGGCGACGCACAGCGGCACGAGCCGGCGCCGCTGCCCGGCCAGCTCCGGCCGGGAGGCGCTGACCGACCCGATGCTGGAGAAGGCCAGCGCGACGGTGTTGGTGACGTTGGCCGTCAGCGGCGGGATGCCGGTGGCCAGCAGCGCGGGGTAGCTGAACAGCGAGGCCAGGCCCGCGACGCTGCCCACCAGACCCGCGGCGACCCCGGCGAGCACCAGCAGCACGAACTCCACCGTGCTCACCGGGTCACCAGCACCGCGATCGCGACCAGGCCGAGCAGCACGATCGCCGTCCGGAGCACCGGGGCCGGCAGCCGCCGGCCCAGCGTCGACCCGACGAACCCGCCCACCAGCGAGCCGCCGGCGACCAGCCCCGCGGCGCGCCAGTCGATCCGGTCGGTGGCGACGACGACGTAGGCCAGCGCGGCGACGGCGTTGACCCCGAGGGTGAGCACGTTCTTGATCGCGTTGAGCCGCTGCAGCGGCTCGCGCAGCAGCAGGCCGAAGATGCCGATCTGCAGCACGCCCTGGCTGGCGGCGAAGTAGCCGCCGTAGGTGCCGGTGGCGTAGGCGCCGGCGAACAGCGCCGCCAGCCGGCCCCGCCCCAGCGGGGCGTCGTCGTCGGTGGTCCCGGCACGGGCCCGGCGGGCGGCCAGCCGGCGCTGCAGCAGCGGCTGGACCGCGACCAGCACGACGGCGAGGGCGACCAGCCCGGGCACGATCGCCTCGAACGCCGACGCCGGCAGGTGCAGCAGCAGGAACGACCCGGTGAGCGCGCCGAGCACGGAGGCCGGCATCAGCCGCACCAGCAGCCGGCGCTGGCCGGCCAGTTCCCGGCGGTAGCCGATCGCACCGGTCAGGTTGCCCGGCACCAGGCCCAGCGAGTTGGAGATCGTGGCGGTCACCGGGGGCAGCCCGACCGCGAGCAGCACCGGGAAGGTGACCAGGGTGCCCGACCCGACGACGGCGTTGATGGAGCCCGCCGCGAGCCCGGCGAGGGCCACCGCGACCATCTCCCACGCCGTCATGCCCGCATCGCCGCGAGGGTGTCACAGCGGCCCGCTGTGAGCCCGCGCACGGCGGTCGGACCGGCCGGCGCCGACCCGTGTCCCCGGAGGTGACGGCGAGCCGGCATGGACAGCCCGCGCCCCGGTGGGGAGAGTGCGGCTCGTGTCCGCACCCGCGCCCGACTACTGCTTCCGCACCGTCTGGCGGGTCGCCGGCACCATCGCCGAGGTGCAGGCGGTGCTCAGCGACAGCGCCTCGCTGACCCGCTGGTGGCCGGCGGTCTACCTCGACGTCGTCCCGGTCGCCGACGGCGGGCCGGACGGCGTGGGCCGCACGGTCGAGGTGTCCACCAAGGGCTGGTTGCCGTACACCCTGCGCTGGACGCTGCGGATCACCGAGACGATGACCGACGCCGGCTTCGCGCTGGCTGCCAGCGGCGACCTGGTCGGCACCGGTCGCTGGACGTTCGCCCAGGACGGCCCCGAGGTGGTGGTCACCTACGACTGGCAGGTGACGGCGGCCAAGCCGCTGCTGGCCCGGCTCAGCTGGCTGCTCCGCCCGGCGTTCGAGGCCAACCACCGGTGGGCGATGGCCCGCGGCGAGGAGAGCCTGGCCCTGGAGCTGCGCCGCCGCCGCGACCCGTCCGCCGTCGTCCCGCCCCCGCCCGGCCCCACCTTCCGCCGTTCGGCCCCGTCCAGAGACTCGTCCCGAGCTAGCGAGGGATGAGGAGGACGGGGTCCCTCCTCAGTCCTTGCGGCCGGCCTCGACCAGCTGCATGACCACGACGCCCTCCTCGTCGGAGGCGTCCAGGTCCACCTCGACGTCGAACCCCCAGTCGTGGTCGCCGGCCGGGTCGTCCAGGATCTGCCGCACCCGCCAGACCCGCGGCTCGGCCTTGTCGAAGATGAGCAGTGCCGGCCCGCGGGCGTCGCCGCCGGTGTTCAGCTCGCCGTGCTCGGCGAAGTACGCCTGCACCACCTCGCCCCACCGGTCGGCGTCCCAGCCCGAGGCCTGGTCCAGCTGGCCGAGGTCGTACCAGCGGCGCAGCGCGAACAGCTCGACCCGGCGGAACAGCGCGTTGCGCACCATCGCGGTGAACGCCCGCTCGTTGCCGGTCAGCGGCCGCGGCCGGGCCGGGACGGCGACCGGCGCGTCCAGCGGCTGGTCGGGGCTGGTCAGCTGCTCCCACTCGTCCAGCAGCGAGGAGTCGACCTGCCGGACCAGCTCGCCGAGCCACTCGACCAGGTCGGTGACCTCCTCGGTGCGGGCGTCGGCCGGCACGCCGGAGCGCAGCGCCTTGAAGGCGTCGGACAGGTAGCGCAGCACCGCCCCCTCGGAGCGGGTGAGCGAGTAGGTGTTGACCAGCTCGCGGAAGGTCATCGCCTGCTCCCACATGTCCCGCACCACGGACTTCGGCGACAGCTGCGCGTCGGCGGCCCACGGGTTGCCGGAGACGTAGACCTCGAAGGCGTGCGCGAGCAGCTCCTCCAGCGGCTTGGGGTAGGTGATCTCCTCGAGCAGCTCCATCCGCTCGTCGTACTCGATGCCCTCGGCCTTCATCTGCGCCACCGCCGCGCCCTTGGCCTTGTTCAGCTGGGCGGCCAAGATCTGCCGGGGGTCGTCGAGGGTCGCCTCGATCACCGAGACGACGTCCAGCGCGTAGGTGTCGCTCTCGGCGTCCAGCAGGCCGATCGCGGCCAGCGCGAAGGTCGACAGCGGCTGGTTGAGCTGGAAGTCCGGCGGCAGGTCGACGGTCAGCCGGTAGCGACGCCCGTCCGGCTCGGGCTCGTCGAGCCGGACGATGACCCCGGCGGTGATCAGCGACCGGGCGATGCCGATCGCCTCGCGGATGTGCCGGAGTTGCCGCTTGCGCGGTTCGTGGTTGTCGGTGAGCAGCTCGCGCATCGCCGCGACCGGGTCGCCGGGCCGGGCCAGCACGTTGAGCAGCATCCCGGTGAAGACGCGGAAGTGGCTGCTGAGCGGCTCGGGGTCGGCGGCGATCAGCCGCTGCTGGGTCGCCTCGCTCCACGGCACCATGCCCTCGGGCACCTTGCGGCGCACGAGCTTGCGGCGCTTCTTCGGGTCGTCGGCCACCTTGGCGAACTGCTTGAGGTTCTCCACCTCGTGCTCGGGCGCCTGGACGACGACGGTGCCGGCGGTGTCGTAGCCGGCCCGGCCCGCGCGGCCGGCGATCTGGTGGAACTCGCGGGCGTTGAGCAACCGGGTGCGGGTGCCGTCGTACTTGCTCAGCGCGGAGAAGACGACGGTGCGGATCGGCACGTTGATGCCCACGCCGAGCGTGTCGGTGCCGCAGATGACCTTCAGCAGACCCGCCTGGGCGAGCTGCTCGACCAGCCGCCGGTACTTGGGCAGCATCCCGGCGTGGTGCACGCCGATCCCGTGCCGCACCAGCCGGGACAGCGTCGTCCCGAACGCCGAGGAGAACCGGAAGCCGCCGATCTGGTCGGCGATCGCCTGCTTCTCCTCCTTGGTCGACACGTTGACGCTCATCAGCGCCTGGGCCCGCTCCAGCGCGGAGGCCTGGGTGAAGTGGACGACGTAGACCGGTGCCTGCTTCGTCGACAGCAGCTCGTCGATCGTCTCGTGCATCGGCGTCGTGGCGTAGTAGTGGTGCAGCGGCACCGGGCGCTCGGCGTGCGCGACCAGCGCGGTGGGCCGCCCGGTGCGCCGGGTGAGGTCCTCGCGCAGCGCGGTGACGTCGCCGAGGGTGGCGCTCATCAGCAGGAACTGGGCCTTCGGCAGCTCGATCAGCGGCACCTGCCAGGCCCAGCCGCGGTCGGGGTCGCCGTAGAAGTGGAACTCGTCCATCACGACCAGGCCGATGTCGGCGTCCGGCCCCTCGCGCAGCGCGATGTTGGCCAGCACCTCGGCGGTGCAGGCGATGATCGGGGCGTCGGCGTTGACGCTGGCGTCCCCGGTGAGCATCCCGACGTTCTCCGCGCCGAACACCCCGCACAGCGCGAAGAACTTCTCGCTGACCAGCGCCTTGATCGGCGCGGTGTAGAAGCTCACCCGGTCGTTGGCCAGCGCCGCGTACTGCGCGCCGGTGGCCACCAGCGACTTGCCCGAGCCCGTCGGCGTCGCCAGGACGACGTTCGCGCCGCTGACCAGCTCGATCAGCGCCTCCTCCTGGGCGGGGTAGAGCACCGTGCCGGCGGCCTCGGCCCACTCCGCGAAGTGGGTGAACAGCGCGTCCGGGTCGCCCGCCCGGGACTGCAGCTCGGTGAGGTCGGACGGGTCGCCGATCAGCGACCGCACGTCGGGCGAGGGCAGGGCGGTGGCGGGGGAGTCGGCCGGGGTGGTGTCCGTGCCGGCGGGGGAGAGCGTCATCGTGCCCCCCAGGGTGCCCGATGGACGGCGGGCGCTCGCACCGACGCCCGGAAGGGTGACGCGCCGACACGAATCGGTAACGGTTGGGCCGGTCGGGCGTAGGGTGGCCAGCTCCTGGACACAAGGTGAACACCAGGTGAACGAGAGGTGGAACGAAGATGCGCGATCAGCTCAGCCCCCAGTGCCGGTGGGTCCCCGTCGTGGACGGGTCGGGACGTCGTCGGCTCGAGATGCAGTGGAGCCGGCCGGCCACCGTCACCGCCCTGGTGACCCCGGCTGCCCGGACCGCCCGCGCCGCCTGACGAAGGGCTTCCTGCCCCCACCGCTGGCGAGCTCGCGGCGGGGCCCTGCAGGAGGCCGCACCCCACCCCGCGACCCGGGTGGTGCCGAGGAGCTCACCGCAGAGCGCCCTCGGCACCTCCCGGGTCGCGGGCTGTCCGGGGCCGGTTCACCGCGCGAGGTCGCGGGTAGGCGGGGGACGACGTCGCACCAGGCCGGCCCGTCCGCGGAGCCGGCTGCGTGAGCAGAGCGCGAGGTGCCGCCGCCCGGACACTGCAGGAGGAACACCCATGTCGTCACCCCGCCCCGAGTCCCAGCCCGAGCAGACCCAGACCCCGCCCGGCGTGCTGGGGGAGATGACGCCGAAGCCCGACCACGGCGAGGAGAGCTACCGCGGCTCCGGGAAGCTCACCGGCAAGCGCGCGGTCATCACCGGCGGCGACAGCGGCATCGGCCGTGCGGTCGCGATCGCCTTCGCCCGCGAGGGCGCCGACGTCCTCATCTCCTACCTCAGCGAGCACGACGACGCGAAGGACACCGCCCGGTACGTCGAGGAGGCCGGCCGCAAGTGCGTGCTGGTGGCCGGTGACCTCGCCGACCGCGCCCACGTGAAGACGATCGTCCCGAAGGCCGTCGAGGAGCTCGGCGGGATCGACGTGCTGGTCAACAACGCCGCGTTCCAGATGACCCACGAGACCCTGGACGAGATCAGCGACGAGGAGTGGGACCACACCGTCGCGGTGAACCTCAGCGCGATGTTCACCCTCTGCAAGGACGCCGTGCCGCACATGCAGCCCGGTGCGGCGATCATCAACTCCTCGTCGGTGAACTCCGACATGCCCAAGCCCACCCTGGCGCCCTACGCCATGACCAAGGCCGGCATCGCCAACTTCACCGCCAGCCTCGCCCAGATGTACGCCGACAAGGGGATCCGGGCCAACAGCGTGGCCCCGGGCCCGGTCTGGACGCCGCTGATCCCGGCGACCATGCCGGCCGAGGACGTCGCCAGCTTCGGCTCCCAGGTGCCGATGGGCCGCGCCGCCCAGCCGGCCGAGCTGGCCCCGGTCTACGTGCTGCTGGCCAGCGACGAGGCCAGCTACGTCTCGGGGGCGCGGGTGGCGGTCACCGGCGGCAACCCGATCCTGTAGATGGTCTTCGTCTGGGGCTGGGGTGGCGGCGGCCCGCGACGGCGCCGCGGCTTCGGGCGGCGCGGCTACGGCCCGCCGCCCGGCTACGGCGGCTACGGCCCGGGGTTCGGGCCCGGGTACGGCTACCGCCGCGGCAACGACTCCTGCCTGCGCAACCTGTTCTTCCTCAACACCGGCTGCTGCCTGGCCCAGGCGCTCGGCTGCGGCATGGAGATGCTGCTGGTCGCGCCCTCGACCGTCCGCCGGGTCCGGGCCGACAGCCCGGATGGCCGGGCCGTCCACCGGCTCGTCGCCGCGGTCCGGCTCTACCAGCGGGAGGTCAGCCCGCGCCGCCCACCGTGCTGCCACTTCACCCCGACCTGCTCGGCGTACGCGGTCGAGGCCCTGGAGCGGCACGGTGCGCTGCGGGGCAGCTGGCTCACCCTGCGACGGCTGGTGCGCTGCCGGCCCGGCGGCCGCCGCGGCGCGGACCCCGTCCCCGCCTGGTGAAGGACCCCGCTGCCCCCCACCGCTCGCAAGCTCGCGGCGGGGCCCTGCAGCGGGGCCGTCACCGGACGGCGTCCGCCACCGCGCGGACGTCGTCCGGCCGCACCCGGCAGCAGCCACCCACCAGCCGGGCGCCGGTAGCGAGCCAGCCGCTGACGTCGCCGACCCCGGCGTGCCCGGTCCACCGGCGGCCGGCGGCGTCCCACTCCTCGCCGCTGTTGGGGTAGGCGACCACCGGCTTGCCGCTGGCCGCCGCGGCGACCCGCACCGCGGTGGCGACGCCGGCCGGGGCGGTGCAGTTGACGCCGACGGCGACCACCGCGTCGACGTCCCGGGTCATCGCCAGCACGTCGGCCAGCAGCTCGCCCCGCCGGGTGCGCGGGACGCCGTCGCCGTCCAGCACCGTGGTGAGCGAGAGCCACGCGGGCACGCCGAGGTCCGCCAGCTCCGCCAGCAACGCCTCGACCTCCGCGGCGGCGGGCAGCGTCTCGCAGGCGAGCACGTCGGCGCCGGCGTCGGCGAGCACCTGCAGGCGCGGCCGGTGGAACGCCCGCAGCCCCGCGACGCCGACGTCGGTCACGTAGCCGCCGGTGTACTCGGAGCCGTCGGCGAGGTGGGCGCCGTACGGCCCGACCGAGGCGGCGACCCAGCCGTCCGGGGCTCCCTCCCGCGCCAGCTGCACCGAGCGGGTCATCAGCCGGGCCGCCTCGTCGGCGTCGATCCCGGCCGCGGCGAACCCGGGGAAGCTGGCCTGGTAGCTGGCCGTCGTCGCCACCTGGGCCCCGGCGGCGGCGAAGGCGGCGTGCGCGGCGGTGACGGCGGCCGGGTCGTCCCGCAGCAGCCGGGCCGACCACAGCGCCGAGGTGACGTCGTGGCCGCGTGCCTCCAGCTCGGTGGACAGCCCGCCGTCCAGCACGACCGGTCCGGCAGCGAGCGCGTCGGCGAGGGGGATCACGCCCCCGATGGTGCGCTCAGCGCCGGCGGCGGTGCACGGCGGCCACCAGGGCCACCCCCACGTACAGCGGCGCGACCCCGGCGAGCACGGTCATGCCCAGCACGTCGCCGAGGTGCGCCGTCGACCAGACCGACGACGAGAGCAGCGCCCAACCGACCGCGGTCATCGGCACGGTGACCAGTCCGGTGCCCAGCGCCGTCCGCACCCGGTCGGCCCGCGCCGCGGACGCGGCCAGCGCCCCGGCCAGCACCGCGGGGACGAGCGGGACCGCGCAGCGCAGCACCAGGTCCTCCAGCGGCCGGTCCGTGCCGGCGAAGGAGGCCAGCGACAGCGCGCCGGCCACCGCCACCAGCGCCGACCCCGAGACCAGCGCCCACCACAGCCGGGCGGCGGCCGGGGGCAGCACGTCGGCGGGACGGACCAGCCGGCCGGCGGTCCACACGCAGAGCGCGGCGCACAGCATGAGGAAGGTGAGCAGCGACTGCGGGACGTCGGTGACGCCGCCGCCGTCCCGCTGGGGGAGGTCCCAGGCCTGCCGGCCCAGCAGCGCGAGCACGGCGGTCAGCACGACGCCGGCGACGGCCAGGCCGGCCGGCCGGAGGTCCCGCGGTCCGCGCCCGGCGGCCACCTGCGCGTCCAGCGCCTCGGCGCGACGCAGCAGGTCGGCCATGACGGCGTTCCCGGTCGGGCCTGCCACGTCTCTGGCCGGGGCGTGGGTCGGGGCCACGTGGTTGCCGGTCACCACGTGCAGGCGGGGCGGAGCGTCCTGCGTCACCCCCTGAGCGTCACACCCAGTGACGGACGCGGCCAGGTGGACCGTTGCGGTCCATGCGAACGGGTGTCACCCGGGGCGCGACCAGAGCTGACGGCAGCCGCTCGTCACCCTCCAGGTCGACCCCGGCCACCCACGAGGAGGACCCCGGGACAGCCTGCCCGCACGCCGGTGGACGCCTCCCGGCGGGCGGCCTGGGCGCGCTCAGTCGCTGCCGGGCACCGCGACGGCGTGCAACCGCGCCCCGCCGGGGACGAGGTCGGCGAACGGGCCGTCCAGGTCGAACACCGCGACCGCGCCGGTGGGGAAGCCGGCGGCCACCTCGCGCCGCGCGGCCGCGTCACCGGCACCGTCGTCCAGGATGGCGGCGAGCTCGCCGATCGACGGGTTGTGGCCGACCAGGACCAGCCGCTGCACGTCGTCCGGGGTCTCGTGGACGACGGCCAGCAGCGCCTCGACCGTGTTGTCGTAGACCCGCGGCTCGACGACCGGCGGCACCCCACCGGCCAGCTGCCAGGTCTGCAGGGCCCGGCGGGCGGGCGACACCACCGCCCGGTCGGGGGTCAGGTCGTGCTGCGCCAGCCAGCCGCCGATCGCCACCGCGCGGCGGGCGCCGTGCGCGGTGAGCGGGCGGTCGACGTCGGACGCGGCGTCGGCGGCCTGGGCGTGCCGGACGAGCAGGAGTCGGCGGACGGTCACCTGCCGAGTCTGGCACCGCCGCACCGGTGGAGCAGGCCCGTCGTCACCCGAGCCGCCCGTGGCGGTCGGCAACTCGGTCGTCGTGCGGGCCGCCGTCCGGGAGACTGGCGCGCATGCCCGGGGACGACGCCTACGCCGACCTGCCGGTGACCGACCGCCTGGTCGTGCCGGCAGGCGTGCTGACCTGGCGCTTCTCGCGGTCCTCCGGCCCGGGCGGGCAGGGCGTGAACACCGCCGACTCCCGGGTCGAGCTCTCGGTGTCCCCGCTGGCGCTGCCCGGGCTCAGCGACGTGCAGCGGCAGCGGCTGGTCGAGCGGCTGGGCGACCGGCTGGTCGACGGGGTGCTCACCATCGCCGCCAGCGAGCACCGCCAGCAGCTGCGCAACCGCGAGGCGGCGCGCGCCCGGATGGCCGCGGTGCTGCGGTCGGCGATCGCCGCGCCCCCGGCGGCCCGGCGGAAGACCCGGCCGACCCGCGGCTCGCAGGAGCGGCGGATCAAGGCGAAGAAGGAGCGCGGGCAGACCAAGCGCCTGCGCGGCAGCTGGGACTGAGCGTGTGGGGCGGAGCGCCGCGGTCCCTGCGCGCCGTCGTCCGCGGGTTCGTGGTGCTGCTCGGCTACGGCACGGCGGTGCACCTGCTCCACCTGGTCACCGGCGGTCTCGACCCGTACCCCGGGCTGCCGGGCTGGCTGGCCGGGTACTTCGTCAGCCTCACGGTGCTCGACCCGCTGGCCGCCGTGCTGCTGGTCCGCGCCCGGCGCAGCGGGATCGTGCTGGCCGTGGCGGTGCTCACCACCGACGCGGCGGCCAACGGCTGGGCTGCCTACGCGCTGGACCCGGCCGGCGGTGTCACCCCGGGCCGGGTCGGTCAGGCGGTGATCACCGCGCTGGCGCTGCTGCTCCTCCTGGTGGCCCCGCGGCTGTGGCGGTACGCCGGTGAGGTGTAGGACCAGCGCATGCGCATCGACCGGATCGACCACCTGGTGCTGACCGTGGCCGACCTCGACCGGACCGTCGCCTTCTACACGCAGGTGCTCGGCATGACCGTGGAGACCTTCGGCGAGGGCCGGACGGCGTTGCGGTTCGGCCGGCAGAAGGTGAACCTGCACGTGCGGGGCGCGGAGTTCGAGCCCCGGGCCGCGCACGCCGCCACCGGTACCGCCGACTTCTGCCTGGTGACCGCGGACCCGCTGGACCAGGTGCGCGCCGAGCTGGCCGCGCACGGGGTGCCCGTCGAGGTCGGGCCGGTGACCAAGCAGGGGGCGCTGGGGGAGATGACCAGCGTGTACGTGCGCGACCCGGACGCGAACCTGGTGGAGATCTCCCGCTACTGAGCGCTCAGCGCCGGCGGCTCAGCCGGGTGCCGACCAGCACGCCCGCCAGCGCCCAGAAGGCGCCCACGCCGACGCCGGCGAGCACCACCCAGAACGGCACCCGCATCTCGTCCGTCGCCACCTGCACCAACCGCTGCTCGGTCTGCTGCTCCACGCCGCAGAGCCTGGCCCGGTCGCCGTCCGGCCGCCAGCCCCTACGGTGCGGCCATGGACGTCGATGCGGCCGCCGCGCTCGCGCTCGCGCTGCCCGGGGTCACCGAGGCCGACCACCACGGACGGCGTTCGTTCCGGGTCGCCGGCACCAAGGTGCTGGCCACCGTGCCGGCCGAGGGCGTGCTGAACGTGATGGTGGGCGAGGACCTGGCGCACGCCGCGGCCGCGCAGCCCGGCGTCGAGCTGCTGTGGTGGGGGAAGCAGCTCTCCGGCGTCCGGGTGCAGCTGGCCGGCGTCGACCCCGCCCTGCTCGAGGACCTGCTGACCGACGCCTGGTCCCGCCGCGCCCCCGCCGCCCTCCGCCGCCAGCTCCCCACCTGACCGGCGGAGATGGCCATCTCCGCCCCGGTCTGCAGGGCCGAAGATGGCCATCTTCGGCGCGGGGGGAGGCCCGGAGATGGCCATCTCCGGGCTCGAGGGAGGTGGGGCGCACGGACGGCGGACGGCCGGTGTGAGGTCGACGGAACGCGACCTTGACCTGACCGATGCGGTCGGGAAACCGCGCCACCGGAACCTCGGGCTGTGTCCGCTGCCGTGTCGTTGCCGCACCCGACCACCGGCACGCGCACCACCGAGACGCACTGCCCGTACTGCTCGCTGCAGTGCGGCGTCACGATGACCGCCGGCGACCGCCCGGCCACCCTCGTCCCCGCCGACTTCCCGACCAACCGCGGCGGGCTGTGCTCGAAGGGCTGGTCGGCGCCGGAGCTGCTCGACCACCCCGAGCGGCTGACCCGCCCGCTCGTCCGCGCCGACCCGGCCGACCGCACCAGCCCGCTGGTCGAGTCCACCTGGGACGTCGCCCTCGACCGGGTCACCGCGGCGATCACCCGCACCCAGGCCGAGCACGGGCGGGACGCGGTCGGCTGCTTCGGCGGCGGCGGGCTGACCAACGAGCAGGCCTACCAGTTCGGCAAGTTCGCCCGGGTCGCGCTGCGCACCAGCGCCATCGACTACAACGGCCGGTTCTGCATGTCCTCGGCCGCGGGGGCGGCGATCCGCGCCTTCGGCCTGGACCGCGGCATGCCCTTCCCGCTGGCCGACATCGCCGAGGCCGACGTCGTCGTGCTGGTCGGCAGCAACCCGGCCGACACCATGCCGCCGGCGATGCAGTACTTCGACACCGGCCGGGAGCGCGGCGCCGAGCACGTGGTCATCGACCCGCGACGCACCAGCACGGCGAAGAACGCCAGCCTGCACGTCCAGCCGCTGCCGGCCACCGACCTGGCGCTGGCCAACGGGCTGCTGCACATCGCCATCGCCGAGGGGCTCGTCGACACCGCCTACGTCGAGGCGCGCACCACCGGGTTCGCCGACGTCCGGGCCGGGGTCGCCGGCTACTGGCCCGACCGGGTCGAGCGGCTCACCGGGGTGCCGGTCGAGCAGCAGCGCCGGATCGTCTTCGCGCTGGCCCGCGGGCAGCGGTCGATCATCCTGACCGCCCGCGGGGCCGAGCAGCACCGCAGCGGCACCGACACCGCCCAGGCGTGGATCAACCTGGCCCTGGCCCTCGGCCTGCCCGGGCGGGAGGGCAGCGGCTGGGCGACCGTCACCGGGCAGGGCAACGGGCAGGGCGGCCGGGAGCACGGGCAGAAGGCCGACCAGCTGCCCGGCTACCGGAAGATCACCGACCCGGCCGCCCGGGCGCACGTGGCCGCGGTGTGGGGCGTGGACCCCGACGACCTGCCCGGTCCGGGCCGCAGCGCCTTCGAGCTGCTGGACGCCCTGGGCACCGCGGGCGGCG
This sequence comes from Modestobacter versicolor, assembly GCF_041028285.1. Lineage (GTDB taxonomy): Bacteria > Actinomycetota > Actinomycetes > Mycobacteriales > Geodermatophilaceae > Modestobacter > Modestobacter versicolor_A. Next base: position 1,209,059 of record NZ_JABGDB010000001.1, read on the forward strand.
TCCGCACGCTGCTGGTGATGGCCTCCAACGTCGCCGTCTCCGCCCCCGACGCCCGCCGGGTGGTCAGCCGGCTGCGCGACCTGGACTTCCTCGTCGTCAGCGACTTCTTCCTCTCCGAGACCGCCGAGCTCGCCGACGTGGTGCTGCCCAGCGCCATGTGGGCGGAGGAGGAGGGGACGATGACCAACCTCGAGGGCCGGGTGATCCGCCGCCGCCGGGCGATGGACCCGCCCGACGGCGTCCGCGACGACCTGCAGCTGCTGGCCGAGCTGGCCGGCCGGCTCGGGGTCGGCGGGTTCAGCGGGGACGCCGAGACGGTGTTCAGCGAGCTGGGCCGGGCCAGCGCCGGCGGCGCCGCGGACTACTCCGGCATCACCTACCGGCGGATCGACGCCGAGCAGGGGCTCTTCTGGCCCGTCCCGTCCCCGGACCACCCCGGCACGCCCCGGCTGTTCACCGAGCGGTTCGCCACCCCGGACGGCCGGGCGCGGTTCGTCCGGGTCGAGCAGGTCGACGCGCACGAGCGGCCCGACGCCGACTACCCCTACGTGCTCACCACCGGCCGGGTGCTCGCCCAGTACCAGTCCGGCACCCAGACCCGCCGGTCGCGCAGCCTGCAGCTGATCGCGCCGACCCCGCGTGCCGAGCTGCACCCCGACCTCGCCCGGACCCTCGGCATCGGCCCGGACGACGTGGTCGAGCTGGCCACCCGCCGCGGCCGGGCCCGGTTCCACGCGCTGGTCACCGACGCCGTCCGGCCCGACGTGGTGTTCGCGCCCTTCCACTGGGGCGGCGGCTCCAGCGCCAACGCGCTCACCGACCCCGCGCTGGACCCGACCAGCCGGATGCCGGCGTTCAAGGCCTGCGCGGTCGCCGTCCGGCGGGTCGGCGGCCCGGAGGAACGCATCCCGCCCCCGGAGCACCAGCCGCAGCCCCGGCCGCACCAGCCGACCACGGCCCACACCCCGCACACCCCGGCACGGAGGAGGACCACCAGCGTGAAGAGCACCCCCCGCTTCCTGCACGGCGTCTACCCGATCATCGGCGAGGGGCTGGGCAAGCCCGGCCCGCTCGACCCGGCGCTGCGCTACCAGGTGCCCCAGGGCCGCACCGCGCAGGCGCTGTACTTCCGCGGCGGCAACTCCACCGACGAGCTGGTCTACCTGCTGCTGGTCCGCGACGGCGAGCCGATGCGCTGGTTCCCGATCGGCGCCAAGGGCGACTGCCACGTGCCGCTGCGGGTGGTCGAGGACCTCGACGGCGGCACCGTCGTCGAGCTGCACGCCGCCGCGCCGCTGGGCGTCACCGGCGAGGTCGTCGTCGACCTGGGCCTGGTGGAGGTGTGACCGCGGTCCTGGGCGGGCGCCCGGCCGGCGTCAGCACCCTGCACTTCGCGATGGACGAGCCCGACGGCTTCGACACCCGGCAGCAGCTGGTCGTCATCGGCAACGGCATGGCCGGCGCCCGGGTGGTCGAGGAGGTGCTCGAGCGCGGCGGCGGCGAGCAGTTCGCCATCACGGTGTTCGGCGAGGAGCCGCACGGCAACTACAACCGGATCATGCTGTCCCACGTGCTCGCCGGCGAGGAGCACGAGGACGACATCGTGCTCAACAGCCACGACTGGTACGCCGACAACGGGGTGCAGCTGCGGGCCGGCGTCCGGGTCGACCGGGTCGACACCCACGCCAAGGTCGTGCACGCCGCCGACGGGACGACGACGCGCTACGACCAGCTGGTCATCGCCACCGGCAGCCGGTCGTTCATCCCGCCGATGACCGGCCTCCACCGCGGCTCCGACCAGGGGGACGGCGAGCTGCTGCCCGGCGTCTTCGGGTTCCGCACCATCGACGACACCCGGGCGATGCTGGCCGCGGCCGCCGAGCACGAGCGGGTCGTCGTCGTCGGCGGCGGGCTGCTCGGGCTGGAGGCCGCCCGCGCGCTCCAGGGCCACGGGCTGCAGGTCGAGGTCGTCCACGCCGGCACCCACCTCATGAACCAGCAGCTGGACCCGGACGGCGGCGCGATCCTCCGGCACTCGGTGGAGGCGCTGGGCATCGTCGTCCACCTGGCCACCCGCACCACCGAGGTCATCGGGCCCGACCGGGTGCGCGGCGTGGTGCTGGCCGACGGCCGGGTCGTCGACGCCGACATGCTGGTGATAGCCGCCGGCATCCGGCCGGTCACCGAGGTCGCGCTGCTGAGCGGCCTGGAGGTCGAGCGCGGCATCGTCGTCGACGACCAGCTGCGCACCGACGACCCCGACGTCTACGCGGTGGGGGAGTGCGCCCAGCACCGCGGCGAGCTCTACGGCCTGGTCGCACCGGTCTGGGAGCAGGCCCGGGTGCTCGCCGACCTGCTCACCGGCACCGACCCGGACGCCGCCTACCACGGCTCCCGGACCGCGACGAAGCTCAAGGTCGCCGGCGTCGACGTGGCCACGATGGGCGTCAACCGGCCCGAGCGGGACAGCGACGAGTTCCTGGTCATCTCCGAGCCCCGCCGCGGGGTGCACCTGAGCGTCGTCGTCCGGGACGACAAGCTGATCGGCGCGACCCTGCTCGGCGACACCCGCAAGGTCGCCTTCCTGACCCAGGCGTTCGACCGCGGCGCACCGCTGCCGCAGGAGCGGATCAAGCTGCTGGTCGACCTCTCCGACGGCGCCGCGGACGTCGGGGTGGCCGAGCTGCCCGCCGACTCGCAGGTCTGCAACTGCAACGGGGTGTCCAAGCAGGCGATCTGCGACGCGGTCGCCGGCGGCTGCGGCAGCGTCGGCGCGGTCATGGACGCCACCCGGGCCGGCAAGGGCTGCGGGTCGTGCAAGGGCCTGGTGAAGCAGGTCGTCGAGTGGGCCGCCGACGGCGACGTCACCGAGGACGCCGCCGCGAGCTGGTACGTGCCGGCCATCCCGCTGGCCAAGCCCGAGCTGATGGCCGCGATCCGCGAGCAGGGGCTGCTCAGCGTCTCCGCCGTCTTCGCCGCGCTCGCACCCGGCGGAGCCGAGGACGCGAAGTCGAAGATGGGCCTCACCTCGCTGCTGCGGATGATCTGGGGCGCCGACGTCGTCGAGGAGAACGACGCGAAGTTCATCAACGACCGGGTGCACGCCAACATCCAGCGCGACGGCACGTTCTCCGTCGTCCCGCAGATCAAGGGCGGGGTGACCACGCCGGCGCAGCTGCGGACGATCGCCGACGTCGCCGAGAAGTACGCGGTGCCGATGGTCAAGATCACCGGGGGTCAGCGGATCGACCTGCTCGGCGTCCGCAAGGAGGACCTCCCGGCGGTGTGGGCCGACCTGGGCATGCCCTCGGGCTATGCGTACGGCAAGAGCTTCCGCACCGTGAAGACCTGCGTCGGCAGCGACTTCTGCCGGTTCGGCCTGGGCGACTCCACCCAGCTGGGCATCGACCTCGAGACGCGGTTCCAGGGCATCGAGAGCCCGGCGAAGATGAAGCTCGCCGTCGTCGGCTGCCCGCGCAACTGCGCCGAGGCCTACGTCAAGGACGTCGGCGTCGTCGCGGTCGGCAACGGGAAGTGGGAGGTCTACGTCGGCGGCGCCGCGGGGGCGACCATCCGCAAGGGCGACCTGCTGGCCACCGTCGACTCCCCGGCCGCGGTCATCGAGCTGACCGGCCGGTTCCTGCAGTACTACCGGGAGAACGCCAACTGGCTCGAGCGCACCTACGACTTCGTGCCCCGGGTCGGGCTGGAGAAGATCAAGGACGTGCTGCTGGAGGACGGCGAGGGCATCGTGCTGCACCTCGACGAGGGCATCCAGCGCTCGATCGACGCCTACACCGACCCGTGGGGCCAGGACGGCCGGACGCCGGCCACCCCCGGCCAGTTCCGCACCGCGCTGCCGCTGGTCGACCTGCCCCAGGTGCCCGTCCGATGAGCGTGGTGGACCGCACGGCGACGACCGCGCACGTCGTGGGCCGAGTCGAGGACGTGCCGCCCGGCGAGGGCCGGGCCTTCGTCGCCGGCGGCGTCCAGCTGGCGGTGTTCCGGCTGCGCGACGGCTCGCTGCACGCCACCCAGGCCGCCTGCCCGCACGCCGGCGGCCCGCTCGCCGACGGGCAGACCGACGCCGACGTGCTGGTCTGCCCGCTGCACCTGTTCGCCTACCGGTGGCGCGACGGCACCTCGACCAGCGGCGCCGGCCCGCTGCAGGTGTACCCCGTCCGCGAGGAGGACGGCCACCTCGTCGTCACCGTCTGACCCTCAGGGCGAACATGGCCATCTCCGCCCCCTCCCGACGCGGCGAAGATGGCCATGTTCGCCGTCAGGGGTGCATGCGGGCGCCCTTGACCACCTTGTCGACGGCGTTCTTCGGGCCGTGGACGGCGAGGCCGACGAGGTCCAGGTCGGCGCCGGCCACCGCCTTGACCGCGGCCCGGTTCTGCACGTCGCCGGGGGTGCGGAACAGGTCGGCGGTGAAGACCGCGGGCGTCACGTCGCGGGCCAGCGCCCGGGTGCGGGCGGTGTGCAGCAGCTCCGCGGTGCCGGCCAGCACCAGCACCGGCTGCCGGATCATCGGCAGGTACCCGGTGCCGTCTGCGTCCTCGTAGGGCTCGCCGACCAGCTCCGGACCGGTGGCGACGACCCCGCTGACCAGGAACGACGTGACGTTGAGCGCCTGCCACGGGGCGAGGTCCTCGCGCAGCAGGACGGCGATCTTGGTGGCCCAGCGGGGGAGCTCGTCGGCGGTGTCCATGCTGCTCAGCGTCGGACGCCGGCCCCGACGGGTCTTGTACGTTCCTGACGTGAGCGAGGTGCTCGCCTGGCGCCCCGCGGTGCCCGGGCTGACCGAGGTGCTGCACGCCTCCTTCACCGACCACGTCTACCCGCCGCACACCCACGACGCCTGGACGCTGCTGCTGGTCGACGACGGCGCGGTCCGCTACGACCTGGACCGGCACGCGCACGGCGCCACCCGCAGCCTGGTCACCCTGCTGCCGCCCGGCGTCCCGCACGACGGCCGGTCGCAGTCCCCGGCCGGCTTCCGCAAGCGGGTGCTGTACCTGGAGCCGGGCACGCTGGGCGCCCACCGGGTCGGGACGGCGGTCGACCAGCCCGCCGTCGACGACGCGGCGCTGCGGGCACGGCTGTCGGCGCTGCACCGGGCGCTGGCCCCGGACGGCGACGCGCTGGAGGCGGAGAGCCGGCTGGGCTTCGTGCTCGAGCGGCTCGGCCAGCACCTGGACCGCGCGGTGGCGCCGCCGCCGGCCGTCCGGGACGACGCGCTGGCCGACCGGGTGCGCGAGCTGCTCGACGCCCGGGTCACCGAGGGCCTGGCGCTCGCCGAGGCCGCGGCGCTGTTCGGCGTCCACCCGACCCACGTCGTCCGCGCCTTCACCCGGCGGCACGGGCTGCCGCCGCACCGCTACCTCACCGGCCGGCGGATCGACCTGGCCCGCCGGCTGCTGCTGGCCGGGATGCCCGCCGCCGAGGTGGCCACCGCCGCCGGGTTCGTCGACCAGTCGCACCTGACCCGGCACTTCCGCCGGATGCTGGCCACGACGCCGGCGGCCTACGCGCGCTCGGCCGGCCGCGCCTCGGCGCGGGCGGCGACAGCCCGGAGCAGCAGCCGGCGGATCAGCCCGCTGAACGGGCTGACCACCGTCCAGTAGCGGGCGAAGGCCTGCCGGGCGCCGGCGTCGGTGCTCCGCACCCAGGTCTCGGTGACCACCCGGGTGCCGCCGTCCTCCGCGGTCAGCGTGATGCTCATGGCCCCCTTGGCGTACCCCGGCTCGGCGAAGTCGAGGAACCAGTCCCGGCCCCGCGGGCGCAGCACGCCGCCGGTCGGCCGCCAGAACCGGCCGACCAGGCCCAGCACGACCTCCTCGCCGGGCACCTCGTGGAGCACGGTGAACCCGGCGGCCAGCGCGTGGTCGAGCAGAGGCCGGTCGGCCGCGGCGCGGCCGGCGCCGGTGACCAGCCGGGGCAGCGAGCGCACCGCCGCCAGCAGCGCCACCGCGGGCACGTCGCGCAGGGTGAGCTCCCGGAACGCCGCCTCGACGGCCCGAGGGGCGGCGTGCACCAGCCGTTCGTGGCGCTCGGTCACGTCGGGGTGGGGCAGCAGCTCATCGAGGGCGGTGGGCACGGGCACCTCCTGTCACCGGCACGGTGCGCCCGCCCGGCGGGCCCGGTCAAGGTCCTGTGCAGGCACTGTCACGGCGCGGGCACTCTCACGATCGCCTCCAGCGGCCCACCGCACTCCTCGGTCCCGCCGACCCGCTGGAAGTCCAACGCGGACGCGGCCCGGGCCAGCACCGTCCCGTCGGTCGCCCGCACCGTGGCGACCGCCGACCCCGGCTGCTCCCCGAGGAGCACCGGCCAGACCAGCGGCTCCGCGCCGGCCTGCAGCGACGCTGGCTCGCCGGTGACCTCGTCGAGCACGAGTGGGAGCTCGCACGAGGGCGAGCACACCAGCTCCACCGCCCCCACCGGCTGGGCCGACCAGTCCCCGGCCAGCTCCACCCGCACCGACGAGCCCCACCCGATCGCCGGGCACGCGACGCTCCCGTGGCCCCAGGTGAGGGCGGTGAGCACGACCGCCAGAGCGGCGCCGAAGGCGAACAGGCCTCTCACGGCACCGGCGGTGCTGCCGGGGCGCGGCGGTCGGCGGCGCACCGCACTCCGCCGGAGACGGGCCTCCTCGGCCAGCTGCCGGGCCGCGACCACCGAGGCGGGCTCGGCCGGCGCCCCGGTCACCGGGGCGGGCTCGGCCGGTAGCCCGGTCACCGGGGCGGGCTCGACCGGCGCCCCGGTCACCCGAGGTCGGCTGTCGCGAGCAGCCGCAGGCGCCAGGACCGGCCGTCGTCCGCGCTGGCGGCGACCGAGGCGGTGCGCTCCGGGGCGTCGACCACCGCGACCCCGTCGACCAGCGGGAACGCGGTCAGGGCCACCCCCGTCATGTCCACCGCCTGCGCGGTGGCCGCCTGCGGGGCGAGCACCACCAGGCTGCTGGTGGTCGCGGCGTCGGCGGTGCCGTCGGGCACGTCGCACCGGACGACGAGGGCCTGGTCCGCCGGCGCCACCCCGGCGGCCTGTACGCCGGAGCCGCAGGACCCGCCGAGCACGGAGCCGTCCGCCGTCCCGTAGCCGAACGGTGCGGTGAGGTACACGGCGCCGGACGGCAGGGTCACCGCCAGCAGTGTCACCCGGGCCGGCCGGTCGTGCGGGCCGGGCACGTCCCCGGCCCACAGCGCGGCGACCGTCACCTCGGCCGGCGTCAGGCCGGTCGCGCCCAGCACCTCGGCGACCGCCCCGGCGACCGCGGCGTCACCGGCCGCAGGCGGCGGCTGCGGGCGCACCCACTCGACGGCCGCCGGTGCCGGTGCGGCGGCGGTGCTGCTGTGCCCGTCCGGGACCGCGGTGGCCACCTCGACGCCGTCCCGGACCACCCGGTACCGCACCGCGGTGGCGTACGGCGCGGCGCCGGGCGGCAGCGTCGTCACCACCACGCCGTCCGGCGCGTCGACCGGCTGCCAGGCCCGGCTGCTGGTGCCGTCCGCGGCGACGTCGGGGCGGCTCGAGAGCTCGACGGCGTCGCCCGGGGCGGCGACCACCACGAGCGCACCGGTGCCGTTGTCTGCCCGCGCGACGGGCCGGGCGGGGTCGACGACGACCGGGACGCCGGCCGGCCGGAGCTGCTCGGCGGGAGCACCGGGCGGGCCGGAGAACCAGGCGAGCGCGGTGTCGTCCGTGCCGCTCGCCGTCCCGGCGACCAGCGCCCACCGGCCGCCCGCGACGTCCCCGGCGAAGACGACCCGTCTGCTCCCCGGCGGCACGTCCGTGCCGGCGTCGGCCCAGGGCAGCCGGCGCACGCCGTCGAGGAAGGCCGCGTCCCCGGCCAGCGGACCGCGGGCCGGGCCGGCGAGCACGTCGACCCCCGGCGGCTCCGGGGCCGGCTCGGCGGCGGGCAGGTCGACCGACGCCGCGCCGGCGGGCTCGGCGGCCGGCCCCCCGGGCAGCAGCGTCGTCGAGGCGACCACCAGCGCCGCCACCGCGGCGGCCAGGCCGGCGGCCCCGAGGGCCTGCCGGTGGCGGGCGCGGTGCCGGGCGACGACGACGTCCGCCAGGTCGGCGCGCGGCGGGGGAGCGGAGCGTTCGGCGAGCCCGGTCAGCCGCCGCTGCAGGTCGACGTCGTCGGTCATGGGTGCTCCTCAGCTACCAGCACGGGTGGGGCGAGCAGCTGACGGAGCCGCGCCAGCCCGCGGGCGGTCTGGGTGTTGACGGCGCTGGCCGAGCCCCCCATCGCCTCGGCGGTCTGCCGCTCGGTGAGGTCGGCGTAGTAGCGGAGGACCACGGCGGTGCGCATGCGCGGGGGCAGGGCGCGGAGCGCGGACCGCAGGTCGTCGTCGTCCTCCCGGGGCGCGGCCGGGTCGGCCGCGTCGGGCAGCGTGCCCACCACCTGCTCGGTGCTGGACAGCCGCCGCCGCCAGCTGGTGTGCGTGGTGACGAGCACCCGCCGGACGTAGGCGGTCGGGTCGCCGGCGCGGGTGATCCGGCCCCAGTGCCGGTAGCTCTTCAGCAGCGCGGTCTGCACCAGGTCCTCGGCGTGGCCGCGGTCACCGGTCAGCAGCACGGCCAGGCGCAGCAGGGCAGCCTGCTCCCGGGACACGAAGTCCTCGAAGCCTGCCCCGTCCACCCGGTCCCTCCCGCCGTCGCCCACCTCTTACACGCGGTGGGCGGCCCCGGGGACCCACAGCCGTGGTCACGAAGTGGTCACGACCGGCGAGCACCGCCGTGCGACTGCCGGGAGCCGCTGCCGGGACCGCCCGTCCGGTGCAGCCGCCGGCCGTCCTCCTGCACCAGAGGCCGTCCTCCTGCACCGATGTCGCTGCGGGAGGACGGCCTTCGATCAGGTGACCTGATCGAAGGCCGCCGGGGCGCCGGCCATCAGGCGGGCGGGAGCTCCAGGTCGGCGACGGCGGCCTGGACGTCGTCCTCGCGCACGAAGTCCAGCGCCAGCAGCCGGTGCACGAGCACGCCGCGGCGGGTGAGCCGCAGGTCGGCCGGGCGCAGCCGGGGGCGGGTGCCGGGCCGGTCCGGAGCCGGCGGCGGGTCGAGCAGGCCGGCGCGCTGCAGGTCGGCGACGTCCTCGCGGGCGCCCCACGCCCGCCAGCTCCGGGGGTCGTCCTCGAGCGGCGCCATCGGCAGCGGCGAGCGGTCGCGGCGGCCGACGGCGGCGAGCAGCACCAGCTGCCGCCAACTGCACGACTCGGCCAGCTGCAGCGCGCGGGCGGCCAGGGCGACGTCGATGTCGGGGGAGACGGCGACCTCGGCCACCAGGTAGCCCAGGTGCCGCACCCGCCGTTCCTCGGTGGTCAGCCGCGCCGCCTGGACGACGTCCTCGACCAGCCGCTCGGCGGCCGACCGGGCGGCGGTGGTGACGCTGAAGAACCCGTCGGTGCGGACGGCGCGGCCCTGGTGGGCGCGGGTGACCGACAGCTCGGCGGTGAAGGCGAGCACCGCGCCGGCCCGGGCGCGCTCCCAGGTCAGCGGCAGCTCGGCGGCGCAGGTGGCGGCGTCGCGCAGGCAGGAGGCGAGCCGCTCGTCGAGCCGCAGCGGGCTGGTCTCCGGGGCGAACAGCAGGCCGGCGACCGCGCGGCTCATCGACCCGGCGACCAGCTCCCCGGTCTCCACCAGGTCCCGGCCGGGGGCGCGCTCGTCGCCGATGGGGTCCCTCACCCGGTGATCATGACGCGCCGCCCGCTCGCACGCACCCGACGGCCGCGTCCCCTCACCACAGCGGGGCAGGGGCGGTGAGCACAACGGAACACGAGCTCACCGTCCCGGCAACGGCCGGGGAACGCCGGCCCGCCACGGTGCTCCCATGGCCACAGCCACCCAGACCGGCGCCCCCGTCCAGCAGCACGCCCCCGGCCGGCTCGGTGGCCGGTGGATCGACGACTGGCGCCCCGAGGACCCCGACTTCTGGGAGACGACCGGCAAGGGCGTCGCCCGCCGCAACCTGTTCTTCTCGGTGTTCTCCGAGCACATCGGCTTCTCGATCTGGAGCCTGTGGTCGGTGATGGTGCTGTTCCTGCCCGAGCCGGTGTTCGGCATCGACCCGGCCGGCAAGTTCCTGCTCACCACGCTGCCGACCGCGCTGGGTGCCGTCGTCCGGCTGCCCTACACCTTCGCGGTGGCCAAGTTCGGCGGCCGGAACTGGACGATCATCAGCGCCGCGGCCCTGCTCGTCCCGACCATCGCGACCGCGGTCGTGCTCGAGCCGGGTGTCTCGTACACGACCCTGCTGGTCGTCTCCTGCCTGGCCGGCGTGGGCGGCGGCAACTTCGCCAGCTCGATGACCAACATCAACGCCTTCTACCCGACCCGGCTCAAGGGCTGGGCGCTCGGCCTGAACGCCGGCGGGGGCAACCTCGGCGTCCCGGTGATCCAGCTGATCGGCCTGCTCGTGCTGGCGACCGCCGGGGCCGAGCACCCGCGGATCGTGCTGTTCGTCTACCTGCCGTTCATCGTCGTGGCCGCCGTGGGCGCCGCGCTGCTGATGGACAACCTGACGACGGCGCGCAACCAGCCGCGGGCCATGCGCGAGGCGACCCGCGAGGGCCACACCTGGATCATGTCGTTCCTCTACATCGGCACCTTCGGCTCGTTCATCGGCTTCGGGTTCGCCTTCGGCCAGGTGCTGCAGAACCAGTTCGCCGACGACTTCGCCACCCCGCTGGCCGCCGCCCAGCTCACCTGGCTGGGGCCGCTGCTGGGCTCGCTCATCCGGCCGCTCGGCGGGTCGCTCGCCGACCGCTACGGCGGCGCCCGGATCACGTTCTGGAACTTCGTGGCGATGGCGGTAGGCGCGGGGGTCGTGCTCACCGCCAGCCGGGTCGAGTCGCTGCCGCTGTTCCTGCTCGGGTTCGTCCTGCTGTTCGTGTTCAGCGGGATCGGCAACGGCTCGACCTACAAGATGATCCCGGCGATCTTCCGGTCCCGCGCCATGGACGCCGTCGCCGGCGGCGCCGACCCGGCGGTCGCGGACAAGCACGCGCTGCGGATGTCCGGCGCGCTGATCGGCATCGCGGGGGCCATCGGCGCGTTCGGCGGCGTGCTGGTGAACCTGGCCTTCCGCCAGTCGTTCCTGTCCACCGGCAGCGGGGACGGCGCCTATCTGGCCTTCATCGCCTTCTACGCCGTCTGCGTCGTCGTCACCTGGGTCGTCTACCTGCGCCCGGGCACCAAGCTCGCCGGTGTTTGATGGCCCCCCTGCAGGGGCCCGCCGTGAGCTTGCGAGCGGTGGGGGGCAGGGGGGTCGTTCGTCAGGGGCGCCAGACCTCCTGGTAGTCGGGGTGGTCGGCGTAGGGCGTGGCCAGCAGAGCGAGGGTGACGGCGGCCAGCTGGTGGACGTCCCGGGGCGGCATCGGGAAGTCGGCCAGGCCCTGCGGCCGGGACCCGAGGAAGTCCAGGTCCGGCGCCGCCGCCTGGCAGGTCAGCACCACCTTCCGCTTGGCGGCGCAGTCGGCGCGGAGTCGCTCGGCGGTGCCCTCCTCGCCCTGCGCGGCCGCGAGGTCCGCGGCGGTGCGGGCGTCCTCGGCCATCCGGGCCAGGAGGAACCCGACCAGGTCCATGACGGGCGGTTCCATCCGCCCAGTGTCCTACCGCGCGTTGCCCATCTCCAGGGCGGTGCGCGCCGGGTGCGCGGGTCCGACGCCGCCGGTCAGCTGGGCGGCTGGCGGGCGCACCTGGCCGCGGTGGGCGCGTCCCCGACGGCGGTGCCGGCCTGAACGCGTCCGGCTTCTCCCCGGTCCCCGGTCCGGCAGCGCCGTCCCGGACCCTGCGCCACACCCGCCTGGTCGGGGTCGACGGGCTCTCCGACGTCCGGCTCGACGTCGGCACGGTGACCTCGGTGCAGCCGGCGGACCCGACCGCAGTGCCGGACCCGGCCGACCTCGACGTGGCCGGGCGGGTCGTGGTGCCCGGCCTCGTGGACGCGCACGTCCACCTCGACAAGGCGTACACCCTCGCAGCGCTGGAGGAGCGCGGACTGCCTGGTGACGGCATCGCCGCCGCGATCGAGGCCACCAGGGCACTGCGCGCCGAGCTCGGGCCGGCGCTCGTCCGCCCCGGGATGGAGCGGCTGCTGACCGAGCTGGCCCGGGACGGCACGGTCGCCGCCCGGGCCCACGTCGAGCTCGACCGGGGGACCGACCCGGCGGTCGTCGGCCTGCACCGCGAGGTGCTGGCGGAGCACCCGGGCGTGGGCCTGCAGCTGGTCGCGTTCCCGCAGAACGGCACCTCGCACGACCCGGACGCCCGGCGGTGGATGACGCGCGCCCTGGACGACGGCTGCGAGGTCGTCGGGGGCTGCCCGTACGCCGACGCCGATCCGCGGGCGCACCTGGACCTGGTCCTCGGCCTCGCCGCCGACCGGGGTCTGCCCGTCGACCTGCACCTGGACCTCACCGACGACGTGGCCGACGCGCAGATCGACCTGGTCCTCACGCTCGTGGAGCGGGCGGGCCTGCAGGGCCGGACCACCGTGGGCCACCTGACCGCGCTGTCCGGCTTCGACCCCCAGCGGCGGCGGCGGACGATCGACCGGCTCCGCGAGCTCGCCGTGTCCGTCGTGGTCCTGCCCACCACCGACCTCTGGCTGTCCGGGCGCACCAGCGCCCGGCCCGGCGTCCGTGGTCTCGCGCCGGTCCGGGAGCTGCTCGACGGCGGGGTGCCCGTGGCGCTGGCGAGCAACAACCACCAGAACGCGTTCACCCCGGTGTCCGGGGGTGGCCTGCTGCGCGTCGCCTGGCTGAGCAGCCTGGCCTGCCACATCGGGGACGCCGCCGGCCAGGCTCGACTGCTCGACGCCGTCACCGCGGCACCTGCGGCGATGCTGGGTCTGGGGCGCTGGGACGTGGCGCCGGGCAGCAGCGTGCCGCTGCTGCTGGTGGACGCGACCGACCCGCTCGACCTGGTGCGGCAGGCGCCGGCGGTCCTCGGCCGACTGTGCTGACCTGCCCGACCCCTGGCCCGGACCGCCGCCGGACGCGGGACGCGGGACGCTGCGGACCCGAGCCCGGGGGTCCTAGACGGCGAGCCGGTAGCCCCGCTTGACGACCGTCTCGACCACCGGGGCGCCGAGCGCGGCGCGCAGCCGGGTCACCGCCATCTCGACGGCGTGCGCGTCACCGCCCCCGGACAGCTCGCCCAGCAGGTCGGCCCGCGAGACGACGACGCCGGGACGGCGGGCCAGCGCCCGCAGCACGGCCATCGGCCCCGGCGGCAGCTCCACCAGCCGCCCGTCGAGCACCGCGGCGTGCCCCCGCACCTGCAGCGTGTGCGGGCCGGAGGTGAGCACCGGGTGCCGGGCGGGCAGCTCGGCGACGACCGAGCGGGCCAGCGCCCCCAGGCGGGCCCGCTCCGGCTGGACGGTGCGGATGCCGACCGCCTCCAGCGGGGCGGCGGTCACCGGGCCGACCGCCACCGCCAGCACGGCGTCGTCGAAGGCGGTCAGCACCGCGGCGCGCACGCCCTCGTCCGCGGCCACCTGCAGCAGGCTGGCCGCGGCGGGGGCGCTGGTGAAGGTGACCGCGTCCACGCCGCGGGCGGCGATGGCGGCGACCAGCCGGCGCAGCGGCGCGGTGTCCTCGGGCAGCACCCAGCGGTACACCGGGACGGTGAGCACGTCGGCACCGGCGTCGCGCAGGCCGGAGACCAGGTCGGGCAGCGGGTCGCCGTGCAGCTGCACCGCCACCCGCCGGCCGGCGATGGGGCCCTCCGCGCCGGACAGCAGGTGCTCCAGCACCTCCGCCGAGCTCTCCGACTCCGGCGACCACGCGTCCACCAGCCCGGCGCCGCGGATCGCGCCGCGGGCCTTGGGGCCCCGGGCGAGCACCCGGGAGGTCTGCAGGTGCTCGCGCAACGGCAGGTCCCAGGCCTCGGCGGCCTCCAGCCAGCCGCGGAAGCCCACGCCCGTCGTCGCCACCACCAGGTCGACCGGGGCGGCCAGCACCTCGCGGGTCGCGGCGACCAGGTCGGCGTCGTCGGACAGCGGCACGATCCGGATGGCGGGGGCGTACACGACCCGGGCGCCGCGGCGGTCGAGCAGGGCGCCGAGCTCCTCGCGGCGGCGGGCGGCGGTCACCGCGACCGTGTAGCCGCGCAGCGGCAGCAGCTCGTCGGCGGGGACCTCGGGGGCCGGCCCGGCGGGGGAGCCGCCGGCCGGGCCGTCCTCGGGACGGTCGAGCGCGGGGTCGGTCACCCCTCCATCGTGCTGCCTCGGTGTTGCGGCCGTGTGACGGGCGACCCCGCCGGACCCGGCAGTGCACCATGGGGACGTGCCCGCCGACCCCACCCCTGCCCCGGTGTCCGCCGTCCCGCAGCGCCTGCGGCTGATCACCGCCCTGGCCGCCGCCGGGCTGGTGGCGGTGATGACCGTGGTCGCGGTGCTGCTCAAGTCCTCGACCACCGGCGTCGTCTCCTTCCAGACCGCCGACCAGGTGGCGATGGTCGGGCTCGGGCTGGCCATGGGCGCCGGCGTGCTGATGATCGGCAGGTCCCGGATGGAGGCCGACGCCGACGGCGTGCACGTGCGCAACGTGGTGATGAACCACCAGGTCCCGTGGTCGGCGGTGCGCGCGGTGCGGTTCGACCGGCACTCGCCGTGGGCGACGCTGCTGCTCACCAACGACGACGAGCTGGCCGTCTCCGCGGTCCAGGCGGCCGACGGCGAGCGGGCGCTGCACGCCGTCCAGGGCATGCGCGCGCTGCTCGCCGACCACCAGGCCCGGCACGCCGTCCCGCGCGAGGACCTGCTGTACCCCCGGGAATGACGGACGGGGGGCGGACGCTGTACTGTGAGCGAGCCTCCCCCCGCTACATCGAGGCGCGTGAACCACGGTGGCCCCGGTCTGCAGAGACCGACGGCCACCTACCAAAGAGGAGCCCGCTCCCACCTGGCGCCGTACAGGCACCCAGGTCCCCGGATCGCGCAGACCGGTCACCCGGCCTGCGTGGCCAGCACGGCACCCCCGCCCCGGGGTGCCGTCGGCGTCCGGCGAGTGGGCCCCGTGAGCTCCGGCTCACGGGGCCTCTTCCGTCGGCGACCCGGGTGGGACACCGGCTCCTCACCGCAGCAGCAGAGGAGAGGCCATCACCGAGCCCCGCATCAACGACCGCATCCGCGTCCCCGAGGTCCGCCTCGTCGGGCCCGAGGGTGAGCAGGTCGGCGTCGTGTCGATCGGCGAGGCACTGCGCCTGGCCCAGGACAGCGAACTCGACCTCGTCGAGGTCGCGCCCATGGCCCGGCCGCCCGTCGTCAAGCTCATGGACTACGGCAAGTTCAAGTACGAGGCTGCGCAGAAGGCCCGCGAGGCCCGGCGCAACCAGGCGCTCACCGTCATCAAGGAGATGCGGCTGCGCCTGAAGATCGACCCGCACGACTACGAGACCAAGAAGGGCCACGTCGAGCGCTTCCTCAAGGGCGGCGACAAGGTCAAGATCACCGTGATGTTCCGCGGTCGCGAGCAGTCCCGCCCGGAGATGGGCTACAAGCTGCTGCAGCGGCTGGCCGGCGACGTCGCCGACCTCGGGGTGGTCGAGTCCAACCCCAAGCAGGACGGCCGGAACATGGTCATGGTCATCGCCCCGCACCGGAACCAGGCGGCGACGGACGCGGCGCGGCGATCGGCCAAGCAGGAGAAGCAGGCGGCCAACGACGAGCCGGCCCAGCAGGCGCCCCCGGCCTGAACCAGGCCGGCACCACCCGTACCCGCGCCGCGCAGCTGAAGGCTGCGCGGCGCCGGGCAGACACGAACAGGACCACAGATGCCGAAGAACAAGACCCACAAGGGCACGGCCAAGCGCATCCGCGTGACCGGCACCGGGAAGCTGGTGGGTGAGCACCAGAACAACCAGCACAAGTTCGAGGCGAAGTCCTCCTCCCGCAAGCGCCGGGTCAGCGGTATCGGGGTCATCTCCAAGGCCGACACCCCGCGGATGAAGAAGCTCCTCGGTCTCTGACCGTCCTTCCCCCCACGAGCAGAACGGAGCTCTCACGTGGCACGCGTGAAGCGGGCGGTCAACGCCCAGAAGAAGCGTCGTACGACCCTCGAGGCGGCCAGCGGTTACCGCGGCCAGCGCTCGCGGCTGTACCGCAAGGCCAAGGAGCAGATCCTCCACTCCGCCACCTACAACTACCGCGACCGCAAGGTCCGCAAGGGTGACTTCCGCAAGCTGTGGATCACCCGGATCAACGCCGCGGCCCGGCAGAACGACATGACCTACAACCGCTTCATGCAGGGCCTCAAGCTGGCCGGCATCGAGCTGGACCGTCGTGTCCTCGCCGAGCTCGCCGTCAACGAGCCGGCCGCCTTCACCTCGCTGGTGGAGTCGGCCCGCGCCGCCCTCCTCGCGAACCCCGAGGCGACCGGCGCCGCAGCCGCCTGACGAAGGACCCCCTTCCCCCCACCCTTCGCAAGCTCAGGGCGGGACCCTGAAGGGGGCCGAACACCTCACGACGCCGTCGTGGGCGGGTCCCCGGACCTGCTCACGGCGGCGTCGTCGTCTGTCCACCCCTGACCCGAGGAGTCCCGTGCCCGACCAGCTGACCGAGCGCTCGGCGCGGGTCGCCGCTGCCCGCAAGCTGACCCGCCGCAGCGGCCGGGACGACGCCGGCGCCTTCCTCGCCGAGGGGCGGCAGGCGGTCACCGAGGCGCTGGCCGAGGCGCAGAGCGACCCGGCCGCCGTGCTGGAGGTCTTCGTCACCGAGGCCGCGGCAGTCGCCCACCGCGAGCTGCTGGCCGCCACCCGGGTGCCGGTGCACGTCGTCACCGACCGGGCCGCGGCGTCGCTGTCGGAGACGGTCACCCCGCAGGGGCTGGTCGCGGTCTGCGCGCTGCGCGACGTCCCCGTCGAGACGCTGCTGGACGACCCTCCGCGGCTGGCCGTCGCGCTGGCCGAGCTCGCCGACCCCGGCAACGCGGGCACGGTGCTGCGCACCGCGGACGCCTGCGGCGCCGGCACGGTCGTGTTCGGCACCGGGTCGACCGACCCCTACAACGGCAAGGTCGTGCGCAGCAGCGCCGGCAGCCTGTTCCACGTCGACGTCGTCCGGAGCGCGTCGCTGGCCGAGCTGGTGCCGCGCGTGCAGGCCGCCGGGACGACGGTGCTGGCCGCCGACGGTGGGGGAGAGGTGCCGCTGGACGAGGCCGCCGACGAGGGCCTGCTGGCCGCGCCGGTGCTGTGGCTGTTCGGCAACGAGGCACGCGGGCTGGACCCCGCCCTGGGAGCCCTGGCCGACGCCCGGGTGCGGATCCCGATGCGCGGCCGGGCGGAGAGCCTCAACCTCTCCGTGGCCGCCTCGATCTGCCTCTACGCCACCCAGCTCGCCCAACGCTGACCCGCCGCGGCCACCCGTCCCCGCCCCCAGTCCCGAAGATGGCCATCTTCGGCGTCCCGACGGGGCCGAAGATGGCCATCTTCGGCCGTAGGCGGGTTCAGCAGACGGCGGTCGGGTGCTTGGCGGCGTACATCCGGGCGTCGGCGGTGTGCAGCAGCGGGCCGAAGTCGGCGCCGTCCTCGGGGTGCACGCCCACGCCCACGCTCACCCGCACCTGCACCGTCGAGGTACCGAGCACGACCGGCTCGGTCAGCGCCGCCTGCAGCTGGTCGGCGACCGAGGCCGCCTCCGCGGCGGCGGTCGCCGGGTCCAGGCCGAGCAGGCCGACCAGGAACTCGTCGCCGCCCAACCGGGCCAGCAGGTCGCCGCGGCGCAGCCGGCCGCGCAGCCGGTCGGCGACCACCTGCAGCAGCTCGTCGCCGGCGGCGTGGCCGAGCGCGTCGTTGACCGCCTTGAAGCCGTCGAGGTCCAGGAACAACAGGGCGACGGCGTCGCCGGCCAGCCGGGCCTGCCACAGCGCGGCCTCCATCCGCTCCTCGAAGCGGCGGCGGTTGGGCAGCCCGGTCAGCGGGTCGGTGTACGCCAGCTGCTCGATCTGGGCCAGGTGCTGGCGGGTGCGGTCGCGCTCCTGGAGCAGCTCGCGTTCGGCGGTCACCCGCGCGGTGACGTCGGTCTGCACGCCGATGTACTGCACGACCTGGCCGCCGGCGCCCAGCACCGGGGCGAGGTGGATCTCGTTCCACCACGGCTCGCGGTCCTTGCCGCGGTGGTTGAGCAGCGTCGTCCGGAACTCGGCGCCCTCGCGGATCGCCGCGCGCATCCGCCCGACGACCCCGGGGTCGGTGTCCGGGCCCTGCAGGAAGCGGCAGTTGCGGCCCAGCATCGCGCTCGCGGGCAGGCCGGCGAGCTGCTCGAAGGCGGCGTTGACGTAGACCAGCGGCTGGTCGGGCGCGGTCATGTCGGCGATCGCCACGCCGCTGGTGGTCGCGGCCAGGGCGCGGTGCAGCAGCACCTCCTCGACCCGCCCGCCGTCGGCGCCCACGGTCGGCGGCACCGCGGGCGGCGTCTCCGCGGGTGGGTCCTCCGGCAGCACGGGCACGGGCACGGGCTGCGCGGCGACCCGGGCCACGAGCGCGACGCCGGCCCGCTCGACGGTGGTGCGGTCGTAGGTGAGGGCGTACTCGTAGCGGCGCTGCCGGTCCGGTCCGCCGTCGCCGAGGTCGCGGGCCAGCAGGGCGGCGCTGAAGTGCGGGCTCAGGACGACGACGTCCCACTCGCCGCGGACGGGGTCCGTGGGGGCCAGGTGCGCACCACGCACGCCGGGCACCGGCTCGACCGGCAGGTCCTCGCCGAGCGCGGCGACGAACCCGGTCCGGGCGACCAGGTCGCGGTACCGCAGCGCGGTGGCCGGGGTGAAGTGCCGTGCCTCCTGGAAGGTCGAGGCGACGACGCAGGTGTCGCCGAGCCGCATCGCCTGCCGCTCCAGGTGCTTGCTGAGCTCGATGAGGAGCGCCTTGGGCGCGGTCCGCAGCCGGGTGCCGGCGGGCAGGCAGCTGAACGGGGACGCCTGGGTGTCGGCGGTCCGGTCCGTCTCGGGCAGCTCCAGGCGGCCCACCGGGCGGCCGGGCACCGCGGTGGGGCCGGGGCGCCCGAAGAACCAGCCCTGGCCCAGGCTCGCGCCGAGCGCGTGCGCCATCGCCAGGTGCGCCTCGTCCTCGATGCCCTCGGCCAGCACCAGCGCACCGGTCCGCTCGGCGTAGCCGTTGACCGCGTTCATGATCTCGGCGACGGCAGGGCCGGGCCGCTGCTGCACCAGCCGCAGGTCAAGCTTGACCACGTCCGGCCGCAGCAGCGGCATGAAGGCCAGCGACATCGACTCGGCCCCGACGTCGTCCAGGGCGATGCCCCAGCCGACCTCGCGGACCCGCTCGACGGCGCGCAGCAGGTCCGCCGGCCGGGTGGCCAGCGCCCGCTCGGTGATCTCCACGACGACGCGCAGGCCGGCCGGGGCGGTGGTGGCGATGGCCAGCAGCCCCTCCAGCGGGGCGGACTCCAGCACCTGGGGCTCGACGTTGACGAAGACCGTCAGCGGGGCATCGAGCCGGGCCGCCACCGCGCCGCGCAGCGCGGCCGCCCGGCACAGTGCGTCCAGCTCGGCGAGCCGGCCGGCGGCGCGGGCGGCGGCGAAGAGCGCGTCGGGGGTGTGCAGCGGGCCGACCGGACCGCGGGCGAGCGCCTCATAGGCGACGACGCGGCCGGAGTCCAGTTCGACGATGGGCTGGTAGACGCTCTGCACACCGGCAGAGCGGAGCACGTCCTCGATCGTCGGGACGGCGGTGTCAAGCGAGGTCACGGACAGGTGATCGGCACCGCCGGCCCCCGGCTCGTGCCCTGGCGGGGGCCGGGGCACCCGTGCGGGTGAGGCGGCCGCCCGGCGGCCCGTGCCCGGGACCCGCGCACGGGAACCCACGCGCGGCCCGGGCGGCGGGCCGGGCAGAATGGCCTCCCGTGTCTGGCGCCAACGACCCCTACGACCCCAAGCAGGTCGCCGCGCTGTCCGCGGAGGCCCTCGACGCCGCGGTGAGCGCGGCGACCGAGGCCTTCGCCGCGGCCGGTGACCTGGAGGCGCTGGCCGCCGTCCGGCCGGCCCACCTGGGCGACCGCGCGCCGGTGCTGCTGGCCCGCCGCGAGCTCGGCGCGCTGCCCCCGGCGGCCCGCTCGGACGCCGGCAAGCGGGTGAACGCGGCCCGGGTCGCGGTCACCGAGGCCTACGCCACCCGGCTCGCCGCGCTGGAGACCGAGCGCGACGAGCGGGTGCTGGCCGAGGAGCGGGTCGACGTCACGCTGCCCTGGGACCGTGCCCCGCGCGGCGCGCGGCACCCGCTCACCACGCTGACCGACCGGATCGCCGACGTCTTCGTCGGGATGGGCTACGAGGTGGCCGAGGGGCCCGAGCTCGAGGCGGAGTGGCTGAACTTCGACGCGCTCAACATCAGCACCGACCACCCGGCGCGGTCGATGATGGACACCTTCTTCGTCGCCCCGGAGGACTCCGGCCTGGTGCTGCGCACGCACACCAGCCCGGTGCAGGCCCGGACCATGCTCGAGCGCCGGCCGCCGATCTACGTCATCGCGCCGGGCCGGGTGTACCGGACCGACGAGCTGGACGCGACGCACACCCCGGTCTTCCACCAGGTCGAGGGCCTGGCGGTCGACCGCGGGCTGACCATGGCGCACCTGCGCGGCACGCTGGACCACCTGGCCCGCCAGCTGTTCGGCGCCGACGCGGTCACCCGCTGGCGGCCGTCCTACTTCCCCTTCACCGAGCCCTCGGCGGAGTTCGACGTCTGGTTCCCCGAGCACCGCGACGGACCGCGCTGGGTCGAGTGGGGTGGCTGCGGGATGGTCAACCCGCGGGTGCTGACCGCCTGCGGCATCGACCCGGAGGAGTTCACCGGGTTCGCGTTCGGCTGCGGCATCGAGCGCGCCCTGCAGTTCCGCCACGAGGTGGGCGACATGCGCGACATCGTCGAGGGCGACGTCCGCTTCACACGAGCATTCGGAGTTGAGCAGTAGTGCGCGTCCCCATCGGCTGGCTTGCCGAGCACGTCGACCTGCCCGCGGGCACGACGGTCGAGGACCTCGACACCGCCTTCGTCCGGCTCGGCCTGGAGGTCGAGGAGGTGCACCGGGCGCCGGAGACGACCGGCCCGCTCGTCGTCGGCCGGGTGCTCGAGGTCGAGGAGCTGACCGGCTTCAAGAAGCCGATCCGGTACTGCCAGGTGGACGTCGGGGAGGAGGCGCCGCGCGGCATCGTGTGCGGCGCCCGCAACTTCGCCGCCGGTGACCTGGTCGTCGTCGCGCTGCCCGGTGCGGTGCTGCCCGGCGGGTTCGCCATCGCCGCCCGCACCACCTACGACCACGTCTCCGACGGGATGATCTGCTCGGTCCGCGAGCTGGGCATCGGCGAGGACCACGCCGGGATCCTGGTGCTCGGGCGGGACGGCTACGAGCCGGGCACGCCGGCCGGCGGCGTCCTCGGCCTGGACGACGTGGTCATCGAGCTCAACGTCACCCCCGACCGCGGCTACTGCCTGGCGATGCGCGGCATCGCCCGCGAGATGGGCACCGGGCTGGCCGTCGACTGGCGCGACCCCGGCGCGACCACCCCGCCGGCCTGGTCCGGCGAGCCGGCCTGGCAGGTCGAGGTCGCCGCCCCCGACCGCTGCGACCGGTTCTCCATGATCGCCATGGAGGGCCTGGACCCGACGGCGCCGAGCCCCTGGTGGATGCGCCGCCGGCTCACCCAGTCGGGCATCCGCACCATCTCGCTGGCCGTCGACGTCACCAACTACGTGATGCTCGAGCTCGGCCAGCCCATGCACGCCTTCGACCGGGACACCGTGCGCGGCCCGATCGTCGTCCGGCGGGCGTCGGCGGGGGAGCGGGTGACGACCCTGGACGGCGTCGACCGCGCCGTCGACCCCGACGACGTGCTGATCACCGACGACTCCGGGCCGATCGGCCTGGCCGGCGTCATGGGCGGGGCGTCCACCGAGATCGGCGACGGCACCTCGGCCGTGCTGCTGGAGGCGGCGCACTGGGAGCCCACCGGCATCGCCCGCACGGTGCGCCGGCACAAGCTGCCCAGCGAGGCGGCCAAGCGCTACGAGCGCGGCGTCGACCCGGAGATGACGGTGGTGGCGCTGGCCCGGGCGGCCGCGCTGCTCGCCGAGTACGGCGGCGCCCGCGTCGTCGGGTCGCCGGTCGACCCCGACACCCGCGGCCCCCGGCCGGCGATCGCGCTGGACGCCGGCCGCCCGTCCCGGGTCTCCGGCGTCGAGTACCCGGTCTCCCAGGTCATCGAGTCCCTGGTGGCCGTGGGTGCGTCGGTCGACGCCGACGGGAGCCTGCTGCAGGTCACCCCGCCGTCCTGGCGCCCCGACCTCACCGACCCCGCCGACCTGGTCGAGGAGGTCGTCCGGCTCGCCGGCTACGACGACATCCCGTCGGTGCTGCCCAACGTGCCGCCCGGCCGCGGCCTCACCGAGCGGCAGCGCCGCCGGCGCAGCATCGGCCGCGCGCTGGCCGAGGCCGGCTACGTGGAGGCGCCGGCCTACCCGTTCGTCGGCACCGCGGCGCTGGACGCGCTCGGCCTGCCCGCCGACGACGTCCGCCGCCAGGTGGTCGTGGTGCGCAACCCGCTGTCGGAGGAGGAGCCGGCGCTGCGGACGACGCTGCTGCCCGGCCTGCTCGCGACGCTGGCCCGCAACCTCTCCCGCGGCCAGCGCGACGTGGCCGTCTTCGAGCACGGCTCGGTGTTCCCCGGCGACCACCGCACCCCGGCGCCGGTGCCCGGCGTCGACCGGCGCCCGGACGACGAGACCCTGGCCGCGCTGCTCGGTGCGGTCCCGGCGCAGCCCTGGCACGTCGCCGTCGCGCTGACCGGGCACCGCGAGCCGCGCGGCTGGTGGGGCGCGGGGCGCCCGGTCGACTGGGCCGACGCCGTGCAGGCCGCCCGGGTCGTCGCCGCGACGGCCGGGGTCGAGCTCACCGTCCGCGCCGGCGAGCTGGCGCCCTGGCACCCCGGCCGCTGTGCCGAGCTGCTGGTCGGGGACGTGGTCGTCGGCCACGCCGGGGAGCTGCACCCCCGGGTGCTCGCGGCGCTGGACCTGCCCGCCCGCACCTGCGCGATGGAGCTCGACGTCGACGCGCTGCCGCCGGCCGCGGTACCGGTGGGGCCGCACGTGTCCACCTTCCCGCCGGTGCTGGTCGACCTCGCGCTGGTGGTCCCGGACGACGTCCCGGCGGCCACCGTGGAGGCGGCGCTGCGCGAGGGCGCTGGGGAGCTGCTGGAGGCGCTGCGGCTCTTCGACGTCTACACCGGCGCCCCGGTGCCGGCCGGGTCGCGGTCGCTGGCCTACGCGCTGACCCTGCGGGCACCGGACCGCACGCTGACCGGCGAGGAGGCCAACGCCGCCCGCGACGCGGCGACCGCGCTGGCCGTCGAGCGCACCGGGGCGGCGCTGCGGTGATCGAGAAGGGACCCCGTCCCCCCCACCCTTCGCAGGCTCAGGGCGGGCCCCTGGACGGGGCCGAAGGCCACCGGAAGAGGGTTCTCGCGGGCACCGTCGCGCTGGTCACCGGGGCGTCGGCCGGCATCGGCCGGCACCTGGCGCAGGGGCTCGCCGAGCGGGGTGCGGCCGTCGCCGGCCTGGCCCGGTCCGCCGACCGGCTGCTGACCGCGATGGACGAGGTCGCCGACGCCACCGGCGCCCGCACCCTCGCCGTCGCGGCCGACGTCACCCACCCCGACGCCGTCCGGGCGGCGGTCACCCAGGTGACCGCCGAGCTCGGGCCGGTGACGCTGCTGGTCAACAACGCCGGGCTGATCGACGCCGCCGAGGTGCCGCTGTGGGAGGCGGACCCGGCGCAGTGGTGGCAGGTGGTGGAGAGCCAGGTGCGCGGGCCGTTCCTGCTGGCGCACGCCGTCGTCCCGGGGATGGTCGCGGCCGGCGGCGGCCGGGTGATCGGGCTGGGCAGCGGCCTGGGCACCCGGGGGAGCGACGTGTACAGCGCCTACTCCGCCGGCAAGAGCGCGCAGATGCGGATCACCGAGGGCCTCGCGCTGGCCGGTGCCGCGCACGGCGTGCGGGCCTTCGACCTGGCGCCCGGGGTGATCGACACCGGGATGACCCGGGCCATGCCGATGCACGCCGGGCGCACCGACTGGACCCGCCCGGAGGACGTGGTCGCGCTGGCGGTGGCGATCGCCGCGGGGGAGCTGGACCAGTGGTCCGGCCGGTTCCTGCGTGCCGGCGCCGACGACGTGGCGACGCTGCGCGCCACCATGCCGGCGGGCACGGCCCGCCAGCTGCGGCTGCAGCCCTACGGGGACACCGACCCCGTCGGCTGACCGGCCGGCCGGCCGGGCCCGGCCCGGAGAGCCGCGCGTCAGCCGACGGTGGCGAACAGCGGTGCGGCCCCGGCGACCTCGAGCAGCCGCTGCACGCCCCGCGAGGGGCGGCGCAGCTCGGGCACCCGGCCGGCCCGCCGGGCGCCCTCGGTCTCCTGCACGAGCAGCCGCAGCCCCCGGCAGTCCAGGAACGTCGCCCCGGACACGTCCACCGCCACCGGGGCGCGGGAGCCTCGCGGCGTGCTGGCCCGCCAGGCGTCGACGACCAGGGTGTCCACGTCGCCGCGCAGCCGCAGCACCGGGCCACCGGCCTCGTCGACCAGGTCGATGACGCCGGTGAGCTGTGCGTCGAGCGGTGCGACGAACGTGTCCATGGTGGCGTTCCTCCCCCTGCCCGGCACCGGATGCCGGAACGGGGCCCACCGTGCCCGACGGGTCTGACAGGAATGCTGCCGTCGGCTGTGGACCTGCTGGGAGCACTCAGCCCGCGGCGGTGGCCTCGACCACCCACACGGAGTTCCCGTCGGGGTCGCGCAGCGCGAACATCAGCGGCGCTCCCGGCGTCCGCATCGGCTCCGGGTCGACGTCGACGTCACCGCGCGCGGCCAGCCGGGCGTGCTCGGCGAGGACGTCGGTGCACTCGACGCCGATCGCGCCGCCGCCGGGCGTGCCGCCCATCGGCGGGTTGAGGGCCAGCCGGGCGGTCGACCCGGGCGGGGCGACCTCCAGCCAGCGGGCCTCGCCGTCCGCGCCGAAGCGCTCGTCGCCGCGCACCTCGAAGCCGAGGACGCCGGTGTAGAAGTCCCGGGCCGCGTCCTGGTCGGAGACGCTGAACATGGCGACCGCGATGTGCGTGAGGGTGGTGGGCTGGATCTGGGTCATGCGGACAGGACCGGTCCCCGCGCCCGGACTCATCGGTGCGGCCGGTTCAGACGACCGTGGCGAGCGCCCGCGGGGCGATGTCGACCGAGACCCGGGTGCCGGCCGCCAGCTCGACCAGCTCGCCGTCCAGCTGCAACGGCATCGGCGCCAACGTCGTGAACGCGTAGTGGGTGGCGCTGGGCTGCGGTCCCAGCCCGCGGGTCGCCGCCCGCACGGCGGTCGCCAGCACCCGCAGCTTGCCGGTGCGCTGCTGGGTGACCACCTCGAAGAGGCCGTCGTCGGGCGCCGCGCCCTCGCTGAGCGTGGCGTACTTGGCCATCTGGGAGATGTTGGCGAACACCAGGCTGTCGATCGTGCGGCGCCGGCCGTCCTCCAGCCGGATCGGGAAGGGCCGGAACCGGGCGAACCCGCGGACCACCGACACGATCTCCCGCCAGGAGCCCTTGCCGCCGGCCTCCAGGTCGACCGCGACCACCGGGGTGAGCCCGACGCCGATGTAGGAGTGCGCGTACCGCACCTGGTCCGCGTCGCCCCCGGCCAGGGTGAGCCGCAGCAGGTCGATCCGGCGGACGTCGCCGGCCACGATCGCGTCGGCCAGGTGGTGCTCCCGCGTCGTCCGCCGGTGGTCGTTGGCGTTGCCGGCGGCCCGCACCGCGCAGACCGCCCGGTCGTTGCCGGCCTGCACGACGCCGTCGACGACCTCGTTGTAGCCGCCGTCCCCGCTCACCGACACCAGCAGCGGGGAGCCGGCGGCGGCGACCTCCCGGGCGATCTCCCGGGCGTGGCCGGCGTACTGCGTCGGCCGCAGCTCCAGCGGCACGTCGGGCAGCCGGCGCGCCAGCTCGGCCCGCAGCTCCTCCGCCGAGGCCGGGGCGTCGCCGGTGCTGTGCGGGTTGAAGACCAGGACGATGCGGTCGAACGGGCTCACGCGGAAGGCTCCTCGGTCTGCGGGGGCGCGGGGTGTCGCGACCGGCGTCCGGAGTCTGCCCTGCCCGCCGGTCGAGCGCGCCCACCCCAGGAGTGCACGGCCATGCATGCTTGTGTATGGTCATGCACCGTGAACGCGCAGACGTGGACGGTCGGGGTCACCGGCGCCACCGGGTACGCGGGCGGTGAGGTGTGCCGGCTGCTGGCCGGGCACCCGCAGCTGCGGCTGACCGGGGTGCACGCCAGGTCGAGTGCCGGCCGACGCCTGGGGGAGGTGCAGCCGCACCTCACGCCCTACGCCGACCTGGTCGTCCAGGGCAGCAGCGCCGAGGAGCTCGCCGGCTACGACGTCGTCGTCCTGGCGCTGCCGCACGGCGAGTCGGCCGCGGTCGCCGCCCAGCTGCCCGACGACGTCCTGGTCATCGACTGCGGCGCCGACCACCGGCTCGACGACCCGGCGGCCTGGGCCCGCTGGTACGGCGGAGAGCACGCCGGCGCGTGGCCCTACGGCCTGCCCGAGCTGCCCGGCCAGCGGGAGAGGCTGACCGCGGCGCGGCGGATCGCCGTGCCCGGGTGCTACCCGACCTCGGTCACCCTGGCGATGGTCCCCGCGCTGGCCGCCGGGCTCGTCACCCCGGACGTCGTCGTGGTCGCCGCCAGCGGCACGTCGGGCGCCGGAAAGTCGGCCAAGACCCACCTGCTGGGCAGCGAGGTGATGGGCTCGGCCAGCGCCTACGGCGTCGGCGGCGGGCACCGGCACACCCCGGAGATGGTGCAGAACCTGTCGCAGGCGGCCGGGGGGCCGGTGACCGTGAGCTTCACCCCCACCCTGGTGCCGATGAGCCGCGGCATCCTCGCCACCTGCTCCGCGCCGCTGGCCCCGGGCGTGGACGCCGCCTCGGCGCGGGCCGCCTACGAGCAGGCCTACGCCGACGAGCCGTTCGTGCAGCTGCTGCCCGAGGGGCAGTGGCCGACCACCGCCGCCGTCCTGGGCGCCAACACCGTGCAGCTGCAGCTCGCCGTCGACCCCGACGCCGGCCGGCTGGTCGTCGTCGCCGCCGTCGACAACCTCACCAAGGGCACCGCCGGCGGCGCGCTGCAGTGCGCCAACCTGGCGCTGGGCCTGCCCGAGACGACCGGTCTCCCGCTCGTGGGGGTCGCGCCGTGACCGTCACCGCCCCCCAGGGGTTCCGGGCGGCCGGGGTGGCCGCCGGGCTGAAGTCCAGCGGTGACCGGGACGTCGCCCTGGTCGTCAACGACGGGCCGGACGACGCCGCGGCCGCCGTCTTCACCACCAACCGCTTCCCGGCTGCACCGGTGCTGTGGAGCCGGCAGGTGCTGTCCGGCGGCCGGCTCCGGGCCGTGGTGCTCAACTCCGGCGGCGCCAACGCCTGCACCGGCACCGGCGGCTTCCAGGACACCCACGCCACCGCCGAGCACGTCGCCGGTGCGCTGGGCCTGGGCGCGATCGACGTCGCGGTCGCCTCCACCGGGCTGATCGGCGTCCGGCTGCCGATGGACCGGCTGCTGGCCGGTGCCACCGCGGCGGCCGGCGCGCTCTCCGCCGACGGCGGCCCGGACGCCGCCCGGGCGATCATGACCACCGACTCGGTGCCGAAGACCACGGTGCAGACCGGCGACGGCTGGACGATCGGCGGGATGGCCAAGGGCGCGGGGATGCTCGCGCCGTCGCTGGCCACCATGCTCGTCGTGCTCACCACCGACGCCGTCGTCCCCGCCGAGGTCCTGGAGCCGGCGCTCCGCGCGGCCTCCGCCGCCAGCTTCGAGCGGGTCGACTCCGACGGCTGCCTGTCCACCAACGACACCGTCCTGGTGCTGGCCAACGGCGCCAGCGGCGTCACGCCCACGGCCGAGGAGTTCACCGCGGCGCTCACCGCGGCGGCCACCGACCTGGCGATGCAGCTGCTGGCCGACGCCGAGGGCTCGACAAAGGACATCGCGATCACCGTCCGCGGCGCCGCCAGCGTCGCCGACGCGCTGACCGCCGGCCGGGCCTGCGCCCGCAACAACCTGCTCAAGACGGCGCTGTTCGGCAACGACCCCAACTGGGGCCGGGTGCTGGCCGCCATCGGCACCACCGACGCCGCGTTCGAGGCCGACCGGGTCGACGTCACGATCAACGGCGTGACCGTCTGCCGGGGCGGTGCGATCGGCGACCCGCGCGAGGGCGTCGACCTCACCGGCCGCGCCGTCTCCATCGACGTCGACCTGGCGGCCGGCACCGAGCAGGCCACCATCTGGACCAACGACCTGTCCCTCGCCTACGTGCACGAGAACTCGGCCTACTCGACATGACCCACGCCCAGGACCCCACCCCGCCGGACGTCGCCCTCGACGAGACCCCACCGCGCCGGACCATCGGCACCCACCGGGTGATGCGGGTCAACGACCCCGCGGGCGACGCGGCCAAGGTCGCCGTCCTCACCGGTGCGCTGCCGTGGCTGCGCGAGTTCCACGGCAACGTCGTGGTGGTCAAGTACGGCGGCCACGCCATGGTCGACGACGACTGCCGCCGCGCCTTCGCCGAGGACATGGTCTTCCTCCGCACCTGCGGCATCTACCCGGTCGTCGTGCACGGCGGCGGCCCGCAGATCAGCGCCATGCTGAACCGGCTGGGCATCACCAGCGAGTTCCGCGGCGGCCTGCGGGTCACCACCGAGGAGACCATCGACGTCGTCCGGATGGTGCTCACCGGCCAGGTCAGCCCGGAGGTGGTCGGGCTGATCAACGAGCACGGCCCGCTGGCGGTCGGCCTGTCCGGCGAGGACGGCGGCCTGTTCACCGCCGAGCGCACCCACGCGATCGTCGAGGGCGAGCCGGTCGACGTCGGCCTGGTCGGCGACGTGGTGGCGGTCGACCCCACGCCGGTGACCGCGCTGATCGAGGCCGGGCACATCCCGGTCGTCGCGACCGTGGCCCCCGACGCCGAGGGGCAGGTGCACAACGTCAACGCCGACACCGCGGCCGCCGCGCTCGCCGTCGCGCTGGGGGCGGTGAAGCTCGTCGTCCTCACCGACGTCGAGGGGCTCTACGCCAACTGGCCCGACCGCGACTCGCTGGTCGAGCAGATCGACGCCACCGAGCTGGCCGGGATCCTGCCCACCCTGGACGCCGGGATGATCCCGAAGATGGCCGCCTGCCTGCGGGCGGTCGAGGGCGGCGTGAAGCGGGCGACCGTCGTCGACGGCCGGCTGCCGCACGCGCTGCTGCTGGAGATGTTCACCACCGAGGGCACCGGGACGATGGTCGTCCCGGCCGGCACCGAGAGCACGACCGATCAGGAGGGAGTGACCGCACCATGACGCACACCGAGGAGCTGGCCACCCGTTGGTCGGCCGTGATGATGGGCAACTACAAGACGCCGCCGGTCGCGCTGGTCCGCGGCGCCGGCGCCACCGTCTGGGACGCCGACGGCACCGAGTACACCGACCTGCTGGGCGGCATCGCCACCACGATCCTGGGCCACGCGCACCCGGCGGTCGTGCACGCGATCACCGCCCAGGCCCAGCTGCTGGGGCACGTGTCCAACCTGGCGATGCACGAGCCCGGTGTCCTGCTGGCCGAGCGGCTGCTGGAGCTGGCCGGCCGGCCCGGCCGGGTCTTCTTCTGCAACTCCGGCACCGAGGCCAACGAGGCGGCGTTCAAGATCAGCCGGCTCACCGGGCGGCCGGAGGTCGTCACCGCGCTCGGCTCGTTCCACGGCCGGACGATGGGCGCCCTCGCGCTCACCGGCCAGCCGGGCAAGGCCGCGGCCTTCGCCCCGCTGCCCGGCGGGGTGCGGCACGTGCCCTACGGCGACGCGGACGCCCTCCAGCTCACCGACCGGACGGCGATGCTCCTGCTCGAGCCGATGCTCGGCGAGGGCGGCGTGCTGCCGGCGCCGCCCGGCTACCTGGCCGCCGCGGCCGGCGCCGCGCGGGACGCCGGCGCGCTGTTCGCCCTCGACGAGGTGCAGACCGGCATGGGCCGCACCGGGCACTGGTTCGCCCACCAGGCCGAGGGGCTGCAGCCCGACGTGGTCACCCTCGCCAAGGCGCTCGGCGGCGGCCTGCCGATGGGCGCCACGCTGGCCTTCGGCGCCGCCGCGGACCTGATGACCGCCGGCGCCCACGGCTCCACCTTCGGCGGCAACCCGATCGCCGCGGCCGCCGCGCTCGCGGTGCTGGACACCATCCGCGACGAGGGGCTGCTGGAGCGGGCCAAGGAGATCGAGCAGCGCTTCACCGCCGGCATCGAGGCGCTCGGCCACGCCGGTGTGAGCGGGGTCCGGGGGCGGGGCGCGCTGCTGGGCGTCGTCCTCACCGCCCCGGTCGCCGCCGCGGTCGAGGCGCAGCTGCGGACGGCCGGCTTCCTCACCAACGCGGTCGCCGCCGACGTCGTCCGGCTCGCCCCCTCGCTGGTCGTCACCGACGCGCAGGTCGACGCCTTCGTCGCCGCCCTCCCGGGTGCGCTCGACGCCGCCCTGCAGGAGGCCGGTCAGTGACCGTCCGGCACTTCACCCGGGACGACGACCTCACCCCGGCCGAGCAGGCCGAGGTGCTCGCCCTGGCCGCGCAGCTCAAGGCCGGCCGGCACACCGCCGGGGCGCCCACCCCGCTGCGGGCGCCCAACGGGACGGCGCGGACGGTCGCGGTGCTGTTCGACAAGCCCTCGACCCGGACCCGCATCTCCTTCTCCGTCGGGATCGCCGACCTGGGCGGCGCCCCGCTGGTCATCGACTCCGGCAGCAGCCAGCTCGGCCGCGGCGAGTCCGTCGAGGACACCGCCCGGGTGCTGGACCGGCAGGTCGCCGCGATCGTCTGGCGCACCTTCGGCCAGGACCGGCTCGACGCGATGGCCGCGGTCAGCCGGGTGCCGGTGGTCAACGCGCTCACCGACAGCTACCACCCCTGCCAGATCCTGGCCGACCTGCAGACCGTGGCCGAGCGGAAGGGCGAGCTGGCCGGCCTGACCTTCAGCTACCTCGGCGACGGGGCCAACAACATGGCGCACTCCTACCTGCTGGGCGGGGCGCTCGCCGGGATGCACGTGCGGATCGGCTCGCCGGAGTCCTTCCAGCCCGACCCGGCGGTGCTGCGGCGGGCCGCCGCGATCGCCTCGGACACCGGCGGCTCCGTGCAGTGGACGGGCGACGCCGCCGCGGCCGCCGACGGGGCCGACGTCCTGGTCACCGACACCTGGGTGTCGATGGGCCAGGAGGCCGAGTACGAGGCGCGGATCGCGCCCTTCCTGCCCTACGCCGTCGACGAGCCGGCGCTGGCCCGGGCCGCCGACGACGCCGTCGTCCTGCACTGCCTGCCGGCCTACCGCGGCAAGGAGATCGCCGCCGAGGTGATCGACGGGCCGCAGAGCGCGGTGTGGGACGAGGCGGAGAACCGGCTGCACGCGCAGAAGGCGCTGCTGCTGTGGTTGCTGGAGCGATCCGGGTGACCACGGCCCTGACCCGCTCCGCCCGGCACGCCCGGATCGCCGAGCTGATCAGCTCCGGACCCGTCACCTCGCAGACCCAGCTGGCCCGGCTGCTGGCCGAGTCCGGCGTCGACGTCACCCAGGCCACGCTGTCCCGGGACCTGGAGGAGCTGGGCGCGATCAAGCTCCGTGGCTCGGACGGCGCCCCGGCGTCCTACGTGCTGCCGCCGGAGAACGCCCCGCTGCGCCCGGCGCAGTCCGCACCGGCCCGGCTGACCCGGCTGCTGGCCGACCTGCTCACCTCCGCGGAGGGCAGCGCGAACCTGGCCGTCGTCCGCACCCCGCCGGGCGCCGCCCAGTTCCTGGCCTCCGGGCTGGACAAGGTCGGCCTCCCCGACGTGCTGGGCACGATCGCCGGGGACGACACTCTGCTGGTCGTCTCGCGCGCGCCGGACGGCGGGCCGGCGCTGGCCGACCGGCTGCGGGCGCTCGCCGAGCGCGCCCGGCCGGCGCACGGGGACGACCCCGAGCTGCACACCGACCTGCACGCCGAACCGGAGGAGGACGCAGAGTGACCGAGGGCAACGCCGAGAGCCAGACCCGACTGTGGGGCGGCCGGTTCGGCGGTGGCCCGTCCCCGGCGATGGCCGCGCTGTCCAAGTCCACCGACGTCGACTGGCGGCTGGCGCCCTACGACCTGGCCGGGTCCCGCGCCCACGCCCGGGTGCTGCAGCGGGCCGGCCTGCTGACCGTCGACGAGCTCGCCCGGATGATCGGCGCGCTCACCGAGCTGTCCGCCGAGGTTGCCGACGGCAGCTTCGCGCCGATCGAGGCCGACGAGGACGTGCACGAGGCGCTGGAGCGCGGGCTGCTGGACAAGCTCGGCACCCTCGGCGGCAAGCTCCGCGCCGGCCGCAGCCGCAACGACCAGGTGGCCACCGACCTGCGGCTCTACCTGCGGCACAACGTGCGGCGGCTGGTCGGGGAGCTGGCCTCCCTGGAGTACGCGCTGATCGGCCTGGCGCTGCGCTACCGGGACGTCGCCGCGCCGGGCATGACCCACCTGCAGCACGCGCAGCCGGTGCTCATCGCCCACCAGCTGCTGGCGCACGCGCACGCGCTGTCCCGCGACGTCGACCGGCTGCTGGACTGGGACGACCGCGCGGCGGTCAGCCCGCTGGGCTCGGGCGCCCTGGCCGGGTCCTCGCTGGCGCTGGACCCCGACGCCGTGGCGGCCGAGCTCGGCTTCGACCGGGCGTCGGACAACAGCATCGACGCGGTCAGCGACCGCGACTTCGCCGCCGAGTTCTGCTTCGTCGCCGCCCTGCTCGGCGTCCACCTGTCCCGGCTGGGGGAGGAGGTCGTGCTCTGGACGTCGACCGAGTTCGGCTGGGCCCGGCTCGACGACGCCTGGGCGACCGGGTCGTCGATCATGCCGCAGAAGAAGAACCCGGACATCGCCGAGCTGGCCCGCGGCAAGGCCGGCCGGTTCGTCGGCAACCTGACCGGCCTGCTGACCATGCTCAAGGGCCTGCCGCTGGCCTACGACCGCGACCTGCAGGAGGACAAGGAGCCGGTCTTCGACTCCGTCGAGCAGCTGCTCCTGCTGCTGCCGGCCGTCACCGGCATGGTCGCCACCCTCACCCTGCGGCCCGAGGTCATGGAGGCCGCCGCCCCGCAGGGCTTCGCGCTGGCGACCGACGTCGCCGAGTGGCTGGTGTCCTCCGGGGTGCCGTTCCGCTCGGCCCACGAGATCAGCGGCGAGATGGTGTCCTTCTGCGAGCAGGCCGGCCTCGAGCTCGACGAGCTCGACGACGAGCAGCTCGCCGGCATCGACGAGCGGCTCACCCCGGAGGTGCGGTCCGTGCTGCACGTCGCCGGTGCGCTGGCCGCCCGGCGGGCCCGCGGCGGGACGGCGCCGGAGCGGGTGGCCGAGCAGCTCACCTCGCTGGCCGACCTCGCCCGGCAGCACACCGAGTGGGCCTCGTGGTCGCCGGTGACGGCAGCCCTCTGAGCCCGTGACCGAGCCCTCCGAGCCGGGTCCGCTGCTGACGGCGGCGGACCTGCTCGGTCCGGTCGACGCCGTCGCCGCGTCGCTGCTGGGCTGCTGGGTGGTGACCGACCGGCCGGACGGGCGGGTCGCGCTGCGGCTGACCGAGGTCGAGGCGTACTCCGGGCAGGGCGAGGACCCGGCGTCGCACGCCCACCGCGGGCCCACGCCGCGCGCGGAGGTCATGTTCGGCCCGCCCGGGCGGCTCTACGTGTACTTCAGCTACGGCGTGCACTGGTGCGCCAACGTCGTCGTCGGCCCGGCCGGCCGCGGCTCGGCGGTGCTGATGCGCGCGGGCGAGGTGCTGGAGGGGGAGCCGCTGGCCCGGTCCCGCCGCCCGGCCGCCCGGGTGGCCCGCGACCTGGCGCGCGGGCCGGCCCGGCTGACCCAGGCGCTGGCGATCGGCCCGGACGACCGCGGCGCCGACCTGCTCGACCCGGCGTCGTCCGTGCGGCTGCACCGGGGCGCCGCGCCCGGCTCGGTCTCCGCCGGCCCCCGGGTCGGGATCAGCGTGGCGACCGAGCTGCCGTGGCGGTTCTGGGAGACCGAGGCGCCGTCGGTCAGCGTGTTCCGGGCGGGTGTCCGGCCACGGCGCGCAGCGGGACGCTCCGACCGGTCAGGCAAGATCGACCCGTGACCACACCCCCCGCCACCGGAGTGATCGACGAGCTGCAGCGCCGCGGGCTGATCGCGCAGAGCACCGACGAGGAGGCGCTGCGGGCGCACCTCGCCGAGGGGCCGGTGACCTACTACTGCGGCTTCGACCCGACGGCGCAGAGCCTGCACGTCGGGCACCTGATCCAGTTCATGGTGCTGCGGGCGCTGCAGCGCGCCGGCCACCAGCCGATCGTGCTCGTCGGCGGGGCCACCGGCCTGATCGGCGACCCGCGGATGACGTCGGAGCGGGTGCTCAACGACCCCGCGACCGTGGCGGGCTGGGTGGACCGGATCCGCCGCCGGGTGGCGCCCTTCCTGGACCGCCCGGCGCAGGAGCAGGGGCTGCGGGCTCCGGTCTACGTCGACAACCTCGACTGGACCGGGGAGCTGTCCGCGCTGGACTTCCTCCGCGACCTCGGCAAGCACTTCCGGGTCAACCGGATGCTGGCCAAGGAGGCGGTGTCCGCGCGGCTCAACAGCGAGGCCGGCATCAGCTACACCGAGTTCAGCTACCAGCTGCTGCAGGCCAACGACTTCCGCGAGCTGTTCCGCCGGCACGGGTGCACGCTGCAGAGCGGCGGCTCGGACCAGTGGGGCAACATCACCGCCGGCGTCGACCTCGTCCGGCGCACCGAGGGGGCCGGCACGCACGCGCTGTCGACCCCGCTGATCACCACCGCGGACGGCACCAAGATCGGCAAGACCGAGGGCGCCACCGTGTGGCTGGACCCGGAGCTGACCAGTCCGTACGCGTTCTTCCAGTACTGGCTGAACATCGACGACGTCGACGCCCGGGCGTGGCTGCCGCTGTTCTCCGAGCGGCCGGCCGAGGAGGTCGCGGCCCTGGTGGCGGAGTCCGTGGAGCGGCCGGCGTCCCGGGCGCCGCAGCGGGCGCTCGCGGAGGAGCTGACCCGGCTGGTGCACGGGGCCGACGAGCTGGCCCAGGCCGAGGCCGCGGGCCGGGCCCTCTTCGGGCGGGCGGAGCTCGGTGAGCTCGACGCCGCGACGCTCGCCGCCGCCCTGACCGAGGCCGGGGCGGTGGAGGTCGAGGACCCGGCGGTGCCGGTGACGACGCTGCTCCAGCAGGCCGGGCTGGCGTCGTCGCTGTCCGAGGCCCGGCGCACCGTCAAGGAGGGCGGGGCGTACCTGAACAACGTGCGGGTCACCGACGGCGACGCCGTCCCGGCAGCGGGGGAGTGGCTGCCCGGCGGGTGGCTGGTGCTCCGCAAGGGCAAGCGCTCGGTGGCCGGCGTGCACTGCCCCGCGGCGGCCCCGGGCAGCTGAGCTGGGCACCCCTGCGGGACGTCCCTGAGGTCGCCGGCGCGTGTGAACGGCAGGTGACGGGGACGTTCCGGCCAGGTGGCGGGCGTCACGAGACCCGGGTTTGACACGGGTCCGACAGCCACGTAACTTTCTCTCTGCGCCGGGAACGACCGCGAGGCCGGGACCGGGCGCCGAGCAGGACAACACAAGCCGTGGACGACGACCTGAGAGGGTCTGGTTCCTCGCGCGTCCGCTCCTTGAGAACTCAACAGCGTGCCGAAAGTCAGTGCCAAGTAACAATTCCCCTTGGCCTGG
>NZ_JABGDB010000020.1:0-765 GCF_041028285.1 Modestobacter versicolor
CTGTCCGGCCTGAATAGTGACAGAGGGTTTATTCTGCCCCATGTTCACAGCGGTTACAGTATACGGAGCAACACCCCCCACCCATGTGAACTTCGCAGGAACGCCCGTATTACCATCATCAGGTTTGAGAACCCACGCGAGCGCGGAAACGAACTTGAGTTTAGTCGAACCCGCCGCCCCGGTCGAATCAGTTACCGTAACAGTAACGTCGCCCGGAGTCGCAGACGTAACCGGGTAAGGGCTTGCGCTTGTCGTGTGGTCTACCCCGTTCACGTTCACCGTGTAAGGAGCAACGCCGCCAGCGATTGACACGTTAATGTTTGTATTGACCACCGCAACAGTATTCGACGGCGTGACGGTCAGCGGAGCCGCAACGATTACCGCCTGAGTAATAGGCGTTTGCTTTGTTGCATCGTTAATAGTGATAACAACATTTTCAGCGGTCGGATGATTAAGCGTGTATTTAATAGGGTCGCCCTTATTAATAGTCAGCTTGTCATGATTCACCGTTCCGGTATCAACAGAAACGTCATACGGATAATCGCCACCTGTCCATGTGTAATCCGTAGCAACGCCGATTTTAGCCGTCGCTGGATGTAATACCCATGCGAGCGGGTCAACATGCGCGGGTTTAATCTGAGGCGTTACAGTGAACGAATAGTTACCACTGCCAGCACCGCCGAACGTCACCTCATAAATAGATGTGTCCGGGAAAGTTACTTTAAGCTCTTTAGCCTGTCCGTCAGGGAAAGTATTATAAGGCAC
>NZ_JABGDB010000021.1:0-763 GCF_041028285.1 Modestobacter versicolor
GGTTGAGGTGGATTTAGAAATTATTTCCGCAGTCTACGAATGGGACGAATTACACCGGGAAAATGTCTGGGCTTTCAAAAAGTATTATTTACCGAAAGCTATTATTCAGTCCATTCTGGCGCTGTATCAGGATAAGACCACGCTAAAAGACGTAAAAGGGCGGGAGGTTGATTATCTGCGTTCTAAAGGAATGCTCAATCCCATTTACGGTATGTGTGTTACTGATATTGTGAAAGACGACCATATTTATGACGACGTTGAAGGATGGGGAATTGAAGAAACCGACGTTAAAGAATCCATACAGGATTATAACCGCTCAAAATCTCGCTTTCTGTATTACCCGTGGGGTATTTGGGTTACTGCTTATGCTCGGCGTAACCTGTGGAGTGCTATTCTGGCAGTGGGGAATGATTACATATATTCCGACACGGACTCTATTAAAATGCTTAATTATGATAAGCACGTCGGATATGTAGAACAATATAACGCCGATATTCAGGAGAAATTACGGCGGTGTATGCAATATTACAAGCTGGACGAATCACTATTAAACCCGAAAACTATTAAGGGCGTGGAAAAACCGCTCGGCGTATGGGATTTCGAGGGCAACTATTCGCGCTTTAAAACTGTAGGCGCGAAACGCTATTTAGTGGAGGAAAACGGGAAACTAAAATTAACCGTTGCGGGGCTGTCGAAACAGAACGGCATTAATTACATGAAAGAGGTATGCGACAACGATAATACAGCGGTGTTCGAAATGTTC
>NZ_JABGDB010000022.1:0-716 GCF_041028285.1 Modestobacter versicolor
TTATTTAATAATAGGTACGAGAGTACTACGCTCAACGCCATCGCCCATTCGGTCTCGGCCTTTCGCCTAGCGGAGCGAGCATAGCGAGCGAGCATATGCGCACACGCGTAGGCGTGCGTAATATGCATAAATAACAGCGTCCCGTGATATACGCTCGCAAAGTGACATGTTACTGATTGGTAACATAACGCGTATCGTGCATCGACACGTATCTGAGTGCGTTAAATGTGATCTCGATGCGCCATACGAGGCCGATACACTAGAAATCGTTGTTGATGTGATATGCCGGGTGGTAAAAAACGACGGTGTAGCGGATATTCAACGTCTTCATCGTCTTCTTCTCACTCACCAACGGGCTAAAAACGCAAACAGCGCTCGTTTCACTCGCTCGTTCGTGAAATGATGATAATAATCAAGCTTGATTTTATGGAAAGGTTACGAAGTTACGGTTACAACGACGAAAAAACTGTCTGTACGGAAATGCAAATTTGCAATCTCTATAGGATTTATATATTTTCACTGTAACCGTGTAACTTTGTAACTTTTGTAGTATTCATGCGGGTTTTAGAGGTTACACTCAGGTTACACAGGTTACGTTTTGGTGATGTTTATGCTATTTTGCTATGATTTTGGTATGGAAAAACAAGAAAAGTTAGACAAGATCAGGCAGGAGTTGGTGGAGGAATCCAAAGTGATTGCCACAAAAAAGAAGGCAA
>NZ_JABGDB010000023.1:0-692 GCF_041028285.1 Modestobacter versicolor
TCTGTGCATATGTTGTTTCTTTGATCGCTTCAACGATCTTGTTAAATTCTTTAGCCATCGTTTGGGCCTCCTTATAGGTTTCTTACTCTTTTTTTCGCCAGTTCCTCAGCTTTTGTTAGTGGAACTTCTTTTTCCGTGTTGCTTGCAACTACCGGTTTTTTTGGCTCAAGAGCTTTTGGATCAACGACTTTCGGTTTTTGTAGATAAGCTCTCGCTTCTACAGTTTTCTTGAAAGCCTCTTTGATCTCATCATCCGTTGCGTCTTCTTTTAAGCCAGACAGAGCGATGACATCGTTCATTAGATCAACGTTTGCGTTTGTAGGCAATAGTGATTTGAACTTCTCGTTTCTTTTTGTTTCACGATACGGCTTGATTTCTTCAACCATACCATCATAATCTTTTTCTAGTGATGCTTGATAAGCTTCTAGATGTTTTTTCATCTCGGCAATTTCTTCTTTTGTATAAGAATCTTTTTCTTCGAGATTGTAAGTAAATCTTTTCATAAGTAGTTTTCCGCTCCTTAAACGTTTAAGCAAGTTTTCATCTTGCACAATTATTATAACAAATATAAAAAAACCGCCTCGAAATTAACCGATTGCAGTCGTTTTATCCACCATTTTCTTTCCCGTTCAGTGGCATACGTCTATTCCGGATACCACCGCGATCGCGCCGGCTGCCCAGGCCGTGCGGCG
>NZ_JABGDB010000024.1:0-669 GCF_041028285.1 Modestobacter versicolor
AGCATTAACTCTTTCTCAAATGTCACGATTGTAAATTGCATGTTGTACCGCTTCAGCTACCGCTTGTTTCAATGATTCTTGCGTATCCTTCTCAAAATAAATGAATTCCGTTTGATTAAGAATGTTTTTGTTCCTTGCGATCGCGCTTATTCAAATGTT
Organism: Modestobacter versicolor; assembly: GCF_041028285.1. Lineage (GTDB taxonomy): Bacteria > Actinomycetota > Actinomycetes > Mycobacteriales > Geodermatophilaceae > Modestobacter > Modestobacter versicolor_A. Next base: position 160 of record NZ_JABGDB010000024.1, read on the forward strand.
TGCCAAGTTGTTTGCCAATTTGTTGATTGATGTAATATCGTTTTCATCAAAGTTTTTTAATGTTGATTTTGGAAACTTCATTGTTCCCATCGTATTTCCTTTGAAATCTTTTTCGAAGAAGTCAAGAAACTTATCTTCAAATCATGTTGTTGCATCGTGTTGTATCATAGCACCTACTTTCTATTTAATTATAGCAAAAGCCAAATATCGCTATTTGACTAGATTTGTTATCTTGTTTACTTTTGTTTTGTATCTTCTTGATACGCCGTAAGCCCGTTGCGCTTCGGTTCTTCTTAATCTTGGCGCTGATCCGGTAGATAATGATCCGGCAGCTCTACCAATTCTTCCGCCACCGGCACTTGTTGCTACGGTTGATCTTAAACCAACCTTTGCTTTTTGCTTCATTTCATCAGATCATTCTTTCATGAAATCATTTATTGTTGGATGATAATACTTTCCAACCGCGCGTTTTATTCTTGTTGCCATAATCAATAGCTTGTTCAATGTTCC
>NZ_JABGDB010000025.1:0-651 GCF_041028285.1 Modestobacter versicolor
CAATTGTGAAGTTGAAATACGGAAAATTAAAATCAATTCCATTTAAATGACTTCTGACTGAGGACCAGGAGCAACTAGTCAATGTTGTGTGTGAGGCTGTTCAGCATGCAATGTTGAATGCCAACGTGTGACAGAGACTCAACGGGTCTAACATAGCAGTTGGTGGATTCACTTTCAACGTGGACAACACACCGTGAATTATGACATCAGACATGTTTGGCACAATTGGTTGAGTACTTCTAACTAATGCCCAAATTGATGAATATGAATGAATTGCTGACCCACACGCCTACATAAGAACAGCCAATGGCAACATTCAGATTATTGGCAAGACATCAGATATTGACCTGATTGCAGAATTGTCAATTTAAGGAGATTATATGAAAAGAGAACTTTTTTTAGTAAAGAATAGAACAGTTATTGGTGAAGGTATCCAAACTGTTGATGAAACCAAAGTGGTTGATTTTAACAACATGCGTATTGACGGATATGTGGATGGTAAAGTAACCACACTTCCTACAAAAGAAGAAGTCATCAATATTGCTTTAGGTTTCAGAAACATTGTAGAAACCGTTAAATGAACATTGACTATTGACAGTGAGGATATGCTACCTTCAACTGAGCAACTTGATGCTTTATATATCACACCAG
>NZ_JABGDB010000026.1:0-637 GCF_041028285.1 Modestobacter versicolor
CTATTATTATGTTGCACATTCTCATGAGGTGAGATATAATATCAACTCGATTTATTAACAACTGAGGTAGTAAATTATGCACATCGGCAAGCACTGCCAACAATACCGGAAGAGTAAAAATGCTTCTCTACAGGTCATAGCTATGAACGATAATATTAAAACGTTATCGGCTTTCGAGAATGGACGTAGTACCAACGTAAGACACTTTATCAAGTATGCACAATTCGCATTATCTGAGGGTGAGCTTGATATATTTATGAAAACCGTATTAGCTGGAGAATGTAAATAATGGCTAGAGGTGGAGTTAAGATTGTAAAAGACGTAAACAAAATCGGGGAATTATTAGAGGCTCTTAGTAAGCCGATGATGAAAGCCTCGGATGTTGCGGCTATCAATAAACAGATTAACCGCGAACTGGACAATGCCCGTAAACGTTGGGATAGGCTCGTCAAAAACGGCTTACAGTTTACCGAAGCATTTAAACGTTACGGTTTTCAGGGTCGTTTCTCGTTGAAGGGTAAAGAGGGGCAGGAACGTTTAGCCGAAATTCAGAGGGCGGAACGTTTCCTACAATCCAGCACGTCAACCATTAGCGGGGCGATTTCGTCCAGCAAGGTAGACACGAAAGGATTAAACG
>NZ_JABGDB010000027.1:0-635 GCF_041028285.1 Modestobacter versicolor
ATGGTGGAATTGAGATTGACAACCTTACTGCCGAAACACAGGCATACAGACATTGAATTGAACACAACCCAAAAGGTGTATTGTCGTTGGTGTCTGACACATGAAACATCTATGACGTGTGTGATGTAATCTTGCCTTCATTGAAGAAAGAGATTCTTAACCGCGATGGCAAATTGGTTATCCGTCCAGACAGTGGCGACTCTGTTGAGGTGTTGCTTGGTGGGTTTAAATTGACACATCCAAACACAACCAAAAACGATAAGAAGAATGCCAAACTTGGACTATTCAAAATCATTGAGAAACACTTCGGTTCAACAATTAATGCCAAAGGTTATAAGGTGTTGCCTATCACTTTCTTGTGAGGTGAAGGTATGACACCAGAGAAAATTGATAAACTTTATGGAGCAATGGCGAAAGCCGGTTACGCTTCTGAAAATGTCATCATCGGTGTTGGTTCATATGCTTACCAATTCCACACAAGGGACACACATGGAATAGCTGTCAAGGCAACATATGCGGAGTTTGAATTCAATGGCAAAACAATTAAAGCGAACTTGTTAAAAGACCCAATTACTGACAGTGGAGTGAAGAAATCGGCAACAGGATTGCTTGTTGTCAATCCAGACCTTACATTA
>NZ_JABGDB010000002.1:0-1016351 GCF_041028285.1 Modestobacter versicolor
CGTGTGCAGGTCGATGTCGGCGGGGACGGGTTCTCCCGCGCTCTCCAGTTCGGCGGCACTCACAGCGCCGTCCTCCCGAAGACCGCCATCGGTTGCTGCGCCACTGCATCTCCTCGTCGACGTGGTCCGCGGAGCCTCCGCGTGTGCCTTGATCCGCCGAGGACCCGTCACGGAGGTCCGATGGAGCGCCTGCGCACCCCCGGTCCTCGTCGACCTTGACGAGTCATCCGGCGACATCGATACTCGGATCTAGCGAACGCTAAGTCAAGGCGATCGGCAGACAGCTGTCAGACATCGTCGTGAACCCAGAAGTGCACGGGCGAACAGCCGGGGAGTGGTGCCGTTCATGGAACCAGCCGGGTCGACAGGTGAACTGCTCGTCGGCGGACACGGGCTCGCCCGCACACCCTCGTCGCCGGTCACGGTGGACGCGGCGATCGTCGGGCTCGGCCTGACCGATGTCGGCAAGGTCTACGGCCGGACGGCGCCCGACTTCGCTGCGGATGCGGTCCGGCGAGCGGTGGCTGACGCCGGACTCGGCCTCGGCGACCTCGATGGCCTGCTCGTCAGCACAGGGACCACCGGAGACGTGGACGTCTCCCTGCAGCAGCGGCTCGGTCTGCGGGACCTCCGGCTGCTGGCCTCCGTACAGGCGTTCGGCGCCACAGCCGGCGCGATGGTGGCGCAGGCCGCCCTCGCCGTGTCCACCGGAGTGGCGTCGGCGGTCGCCTGCGTCTTCGCCGACGCTCCTCGCCGGCCCAAGGAGTCGGCCGGGGCCGCGTACGCCGCACGGCGCCGCTACCCGCTCGCCGGCCTGGGCGCCCTGCGCACCATGGCTGGAGCCAACCCCACCGTGGGCTACGCGATGGCAGCGCGACGCCACATGGAGACGTACGGCACGACCAGTGAGCAGCTGGGGGCCATCGCGGTCGCCCAACGACAGTGGGCGATGATGAACCCGCTGGCCGAACAGCGCTCGCCGCTGACGCTGGCAGACCACCAGGGCTCCCGTCTGGTCGCTGAACCCCTGCACCTCTACGACTGCTGCCTCGTGTCGAACGGCGGCGCCGCCGTCGTCGTCACCAGCGCGGCACGGGCGGCCGACCTGGCTCAGCCACCCGTGCACGTCCTCGGATTCGGCTTCGGGCACCCGGGCGGGGCCACCGACCGCAGTTCTCAGTTCGGCCTGCGGACCGGTGCCGCGATCGCCGGCCCGGCGGCCCTGCGGATGGCGGGCGTGAGCGTCGACGACGTGGACCTCCTCGAGATCTACGACTGCTACACGTACACCGTCCTGGTGACCCTCGAGGACTACGGGTTCTGCGAGAAGGGCGACGGGGGCGTCTTCGTCAGCGACGGCCGCACTGCCCCTGGCGGCAGCCTCCCGGTCAACACCGGAGGAGGACAGTTGTCGAGCTACTACCTGTGGGGCATGACGCCCCTGACCGAAGCCGTCATCCAGGTGCGGGGACAGGCGGGCGACCGCCAGGTGGCGAAGCGGGACGTCGCCATGGTCAGCGGCAACGGCGGAGTCCTCGACCACCACGCCTCGCTGGTCCTGTCGCCCCACCGGGGTGGTTCGCGGTGGTGACCCGGGTGCACAGCTCCGCAGGCCGGACCACGATCAACGGACCGACGGTGACCGCGGACGACGCCAGCGCGGACTTCTTCGATGCAGCCGCGGCCGGCACCTTGATGCTGCGGTGGTGCTCGTCGTGCGACGGGTGGGCAGCACCGGGCACCGACTGGTGCCCGCAGTGCCCCGGGCAGGAACTCCAGTGGCGTGCCGCTGCCGGCACCGGCGAGCTCGTGACCTGGGCGGTCGCGCACAACGCGCCGCACCCTGCCTTCGCCGACGACCTGCCGATCGTCTCGGCGATCGTCGAGGTCCGAGAGGGCCCGTGGTTGAACCTGCGCGTGATCGGGTCCACCTCAGCACTCAGCGTGGGGGCGGCGGTCGAGATCGGCTTCGCGCATCCGGACGAGGGTGCCAGCTACCCGGTCGCCGTCCTGCCGAGCGACGGAGGCGCCTCGTGACGCACGGCAGCGAGACCCGCGCGGACCGCCGGCCCATGGCCGGGCTGCGCGTGCTGGACCTGACCTCCAACGTCGCTGGCCCGCTCGCCGGCCAGGTGATGGCGGACCTCGGCGCCGAGGTGATCAAGGTCGAGCCGCCGGAGGGAGAAGCAGGCCGGCGCATCCGGTCGACCATCCCCGGTCAAGAGGAACTGATGCCCTACTTCCTGCCGCACCACCGGGGCAAGAAGTCCGTCGTGGTCGACCTGCGCACGTCCGAGGGCGTCGAGACGCTCCGCACCCTCACGGCGACTGCCGACGTCTTCATGCAGGGGTTCCGTCCGGGCTACCTGGACCGCCTGGGGCTGGGTGCCGATGCGCTGCGGACGGTCAACCCGCGCCTCATCTACGCCTCACTCTCGGCCTACAGCGGCACGGGGACCCAGCGGCAACGGCCAGGAATCGACGCCCTCATCCAGTCCGAGGCTGGACTGCTCACCGGACTGGTGGGGGAGGAGGGGCGCCCCCTCCTGCCGGCGCCGACGTTCGTGGATGCCAGTTCGGGTCACGCCCTGGCTCAGGGCGTGCTGGCGGCGTTGCTGGCGCGGGAGCGCTTCGGCCACGGCGACACGGTCGACGTGGCGCTGTACGACGTGGCGATCAGCCTCCAGGCGCCGTTCGTCACCCGCCAGCTGAACACGGCCCCCGAGCACGCCCACCTCACCGCGGACGGGCGGGGATCGGTCGCCGTCACCCCCTCCGGCGCGTTCCGCGCGAAGGACGGGTACCTCATGCTCTTCGCCTACGTCCCCAAGCACTGGGCGCTGCTGGTCGAGGCACTCGACCGCGCGGACCTCGCCACCGATCCGCGCTTCATCGACCAGTTCCACCGCACGCGCCACCGCGGGGAGCTCACCGAGGAGCTCGAGGCCAGTCTCGGTCAGCGGACGGTGGCTGAGTGGAGCAGGCTGCTCACGTCGCTGGGTGTGATGGCCTCACCCCCGCTGACCTGGGCAGACGTGGTGACCTCCGACGCCTTCCGCGAGGCGGAGCTGGCGATCGCCGTGGACAGCGACCACGGAGAGCAGACCGCCGTGCGGATGCCGGTGCGGTACGCGAGCTTCACGCCGGGCGGTGGCGGCCACGTGCCCGCTGTCGGCGAGCACACCGAGCAGGTGCTCGGAACGCTGCCTCTCCGAGCGGGGAGCGCCTCGTGAGCGATCCCGCGGTGCTCGTCGACCAGCAGGGCGCGACGCTGGTCGTCACCCTCAACCACCCGCACGTCAGCAACGCAGTGGACCTGGAGATGGCGCTCGCCGTCGCCGCGGCGATGGACCGGCTCGACGAGGACTCGTCGCTGCGGGTCGGCGTGATCACCGGAGCCGGCAAGCACTTCTGCTCGGGGATGGACCTCAAGGAGTTCTCGCGGGGCCGACGCCCCTTCGTCGAGGGACGGGGGTTCGCCGGGTTGGTCGAGCGGCCGCCGGCCAAGCCACTGATCGCCGCCGTCGAGGGTGCCGCCGTGGCAGGGGGCTTCGAGATCGTGCTCACCTGCGACCTGGTGACCGCCGGTGAAGGCGCGTTCTTCGGTCTGCCCGAGGTCAAGCGCGGGCTGATCGCCGCCGGCGGCGGCCTCCTCCGGCTGCCGGAACGGTGCCCGCGCAACGTCGCGACGGAGCTGGCGCTCACCGGCGGACGCCTGTCGGCGGAGCGGGCTCACGCCTTCGGACTGGTCAACCGGCTCGTCCCGCGCGGCGAGTCGCTGGACACGGCGCTCGCGCTGGCCGAGGAGATCTCCGCCAACGGGCCCCAGGCGGTGCGCGCCACCAAGGAGACGTTGACGGTGACCCGCGGCCTGCCGTTCTCGGAGGCCTTCGAGCTCCAGGAAGTGATCGCGAACCAGGTGCGGACGTCCGACGAAGCCCGGGAGGGGGCACTCGCGTTCGTCGAAAAGCGGGCTCCCTCATGGGCGCCGGCTCCGACCACCACAGCATCGACGAATCGAGGATGAGTGTCTGAGTCAGTGAAGTCCGGTACGCCCGCGACGAGGTCCCTCGCCGACGTGTTCGCGCTCCAGTCCCAGCAGCGCTGGACCACCGCCCGGTCGTCGGCGGCCGAGCGCAAGGACAAGCTCCAGGCCCTGCGGGCCGCCGTGCTCGCGCACGCCGACGACGCGGCCGACGCCCTCTACGAGGACCTGCGCAAGCCGCGGGAACGGCCGCTCATGCGTGAGGTGGCCCGGGTGGTCAGCTACGTCGATGACGCGCTGGCCCACCTCGACGAGTGGATGCAGCCTGAGGTGCTGCCCGACCGCAGCACCGGCGTGGAGTCCCTGGTCCGCTACGAGGCCAAGGGCGTGGTCTCCCTCTTCGGCCCGTGGAACTTCCCGTTCCAGCTGACACTGGCCCCGCTCGTGCCGATCCTGGCCGCGGGAAACACCGCGCTGGTCAAGCCGAACGAGATGACCCCGGCCACCTCGGCGTTGATCGCCCGCATCCTGAGGTCGACGTTCGACGACAGCGAGGTGGCCGTCTTCGAGGGCGGGATCGACGTCGCCAACGAGCTCCTCGACCTCCCCGTCGACCACATCTTCTTCACCGGCAGCCCGGCGGTCGGCCGGATCGTGATGGCGGCTGCCGCCAAGCACCTGGTCCCCGTCACCCTCGAGCTCGGCGGGAAGTGCCCGGCGATCGTGGACTCGACCACCGACGTCGCCCGCGCCGCGTCGCAGGTCGCCCGGGGCAAGCACCACAACTCCGGCCAGGTCTGCCTCGCGCCGGACCACGTGTGGGTCCATGACGACGTGCGCGAGGAGTTCGTCACGCACTACCTGGAGTGGGTACGCGGCCACCTGTACGACGGCGACCAGCTGGACGAGTCGAAGTGCTCCCGCATCGTCAACCAGCGGAACCTCGACCGGCTGCAGGGCTACGTGACCGATGCCGTCGAGCGCGGCGCCGAGGCGCACAGCCTGGGAGGGACACCCAGCGACGGGATGTTCATGGCCCCGGTCGCGCTCGTGGGCGCACCGCTGGACTCCGAGGTGATGCAGGAGGAGATCTTCGGGCCCGTGCTGCCGATCATCCCGTTCACCGATCGCGCGGAGGTCGTGCGCCAGCTGCGGAACTCGCCCAAGCCGCTGGCCATGTACCTCTTCACCCAGGACGACGAGCTGGCCGAGGACCTGATCGCGTCCTCGTCCTCCGGTGGCGTCACGGTGAACGGCTGGGCGACGCACTTCGAGGACGTGCGGCTGCCCTTCGGCGGCGTGGGCCAGAGCGGGATGGGCCGCTACCAGGGCAAGGCCGGTTTCGCCGAGCTCTCCAACCACCGGGCCGTCGTCCGTCAGGCCGAGGTCTCCTTCGGCGGCCTGATCACTGATGGCTGAGGGCCCGCCGGCTCCCGTGGGTTGCATGCTGACGCGCGAGCACGACGTGGCGGTGGTGACGATCTCCGACCCGCGCCGCCGCAACTGTCTGTCCGCAGCCGTCCGGGACGACTTCCTCGCCGTCTTCGAGACGCTCTCGGCGGACCCGAGCTGTCGCGCGGTGGTCCTCACCGGCGCCGACGGCTACTTCACCGCCGGGGCCGACGTCGCAGAGATGGCCGCGTTGAGCACCGAACAGGCCGTGGGCAACCTCGCGAGCCTGCAGGCTCTCGTGCTGGCGGTGGCCCGGCTCCCGGTCCCGGTCGTGGCCGCGGTGGAGGGTGGAGCGGCCGGTGGCGGCCTGTCGCTGGCGATCGCCTGCGACATGGTCGTCGTCTCCTCCGCGGCCCGTCTCGTCCTCGGCTTCGAGCGGCTCGGGCTGGCGCCGGACCTCGGGGGTCTGTACCTCTTCGAACGCCGGATGGGCCTGGCCGCCGCGCGTCGGCTCGCGTTCCTCACCTCGTCGATCGACCCGGCCGAGGCTGTCGAACGTGGCCTGATGGACGAACTCGTGGAGCCCGGCGGAGCGCGCGCACGAGCCGTGGCCCTTGCCGCGGAGATGGCGACGCGCTCCCGCACGGCCAACGCGGTCATCAAGGAGATGCTGGCGGACCCCCCGCACTCGCTCGCCGCGGCGATGGAGACGGAGCTGCGGCTGGGCGCGCGGATGTACGAGTCCCCGGAGTTCGTCGAGGGAACCCGCGGTCGCCGGTGACCGGGGAACGGCCCGGCCCGGCCCGGCCCGGCCGGCCTCGCATCGCGGTGCCCCTGCCCCACCCGTGCACCACAAAGCTGAGAGGTGACGAGATCACGATGGACAAGACCGCCGCGAGCGCGACCGAGGCGATCGCCGACATCCCGAGCGGTGCCTCGATCGCGGTCGGGGGCTTCGGGCTCTGCGGCAACCCGATGTCCCTGATCGAGGCGATCCTGGCGCGTGGCATCGACGGCCTGTCGATCGTCAGCAACAACTGCGGCGTCGACGACTGGGGTCTGGGCGTCCTGCTGGCGGCGCGCCGGATCCGGAAGATGACGGCGTCCTACGTCGGCGAGAACAAGGAGTTCGAGCGGCAGTTCCTGAGCGGCGAGCTCGAGGTCGAACTGACTCCGCAGGGCACGCTCGCCGAGCGGTTGCGCGCCGGCGGCGCCGGCATCGGTGGCTTCTTCACCCGCACCGGCGTGGGCACCCAGGTGCAGGAAGGCGGCCTCCCGCGCCGGTACGACGGGGACGGCAACGTGCTCGAGGCATCACCCGCCAAGGACACGCGCACCTTCGACCTCTTCGGCTCTCCGGCGACGTTCGTCCTGGAGGAGGGGATCGCGACCGACTTCTCCCTCGTCCACGCACGGCGTGGTGACCGGCACGGCAACCTCGTCTTCCACCGGTCCGCCCGGAACTTCAACCCCCTCGCCGCGATGGCGGGGCGGATCTGCATCGCCCAGGTGGAGGAGCTCGTCGAGCCGGGCGAGCTCGATCCTGACTCCGTCCACCTCCCCGGCGTCTACGTACACCGGGTGCTCGAGGTCGGGACCGACATCGAGAAGCGCATCGAACGGCGCGTCGTCCGCTCGGAAGGAGCCTGAGATGGCCCTCACCCGCGACCAGATGGCGGCCAGGGCGGCGCTGGAACTGCGTGACGGGTCCTACGTCAACCTCGGCATCGGGCTCCCGACCCTGGTGCCCAGCCACGTGCCCGCGGGCATCACCGTCACCCTCCAGTCGGAGAACGGCGTCCTGGGCATCGGCGACTTCCCGACCGAGGCGGAGGTCGATCCCGACCTGATCAACGCGGGCAAGGAGACCGTGACGCTCAACCCGGGCGCCTCCATCACCGATTCGGCGACGAGCTTCGCGATGATCAGGGGCGGCAAGATCGAGGCTGCCATCCTGGGCGGGATGCAGGTCTCCGTGGCTGGGGACCTGGCGAACTGGATGGTCCCGGGCAAGATGGTCAAAGGCCCCGGTGGAGCGATGGACCTCGTCTACGGTGCCGCCCGCGTCATCGTGCTCATGGAGCACGTGGCCAAGGACGGCTCGCCGAAGATCGTCAACGAGTGCTCTCTCCCCCTCACCGGCCGCGCGGTCGTGGACCGGGTCATCACGGACCTGGCGGTGATCGACGTGACCCCCGAGGGTCTCGTCCTGATCGAGCTCGCGCCGGGGGTGGACGTCGAGGAGGTCGTCGCGGCGACCGAGGCGCCGCTGATCGTGGGCGCCTCGGTGGGCTCGACCGTGCCCGCTGTCCGGCAGCTGCAATGACGGCCACCGTGGCCGAACGACCAGATGACAGGACAGGTGGATGCACGTGCGCGCAGTCGGAGTGACCGAGTTCGGTGGGCCAGAGGCCCTGCACATCGTCGATGTCCCGCCCCAGCCACTCAGCCCGGGGCACGTCCGGCTTCGCGTGCGGGCGGCGGCCATCAACCCGACCGACACGCAGTACCGCGCCGGCGCGTACACGGCTTACTACCCGGACGAGACGGCACCGTGGATCCCGGGTATGGACGCTGCGGGTGACGTCGTCGACGTGGGGGAGGGCGTCGACCACCTCGCCGTCGGCGACCTCGCCATGGCAGTCGTCGTCCCGCACGGCGCGTACTGCGAGGAGTTGGTGCTGCCGGGTGCTTCTGTCGTCAAGGCGCCGGCCGGCGTGGACGCCGTCGCCGCATCGACCTTGCCGATGAACGGGCTCACTGCCCGTCTCGCCCTGAACCGGATGAGCTTGCGTCCCGGTCAGGTGCTCGCCGTGACCGGGGCGGCCGGCGCGTTCGGCGGCTACGTCGTGCAGTTGGCGAAGACCGAGGGGCTCACCGTCATCGCCGACGCCGCCGAGAGCGACGAGGAGCTCGTCCGGAGCCTGGGTGCGGACATCGTCGTGCGGCGAGGGGACGACGTGGCCGACCGCATCCGTGCGGAGTTCCCCGACGGCGTCGACGGTCTGGCCGACGGGTCGGTGCAGGGTCCGCTCGTCCTCCCTGCGGTGAAGGACGGCGGCGCGGTCTCGACCGTGCGCGGGTACGCGGGGGATGAGCAGCGCTCGGTACGGGTGTTCCCCTGCCTGGTGCGGGAGATCTCCCAGGACCGGGCGGCGCTGGACCGTCTCCGGCATCTGGCTGAAGACGGCGCCGTCACCTTGCGGGTTGCCCAGACGTTCCCCGCCGAGCAGGCGTCAGACGCCCACCGGATGCTCGAACGAGGCGGGATTCGAGGCCGCTTGGTCCTCACCTTCTGATCCACGCACGTCGGGTCGGACACCCCCGAGGCCACTCGCCACAGCTGGGATCCGGAGCTCGAACGACGGCCGGAGGTCCGTGCAGGCTCGCTCACCACATGGGAGGTCATCGATCCTGGGACGGCGGCCCACAACGATCTTCGCTTAGACTCTGACTAGCGATAGATAATATTTGGGGGAATCGGTGGTCGAAGCCGTCGTGGCGGTACCGGGGACGTCCGTCTCTGACGGCAGTTGGCGCACACGTGAGGGGCTGCCGCTGCCGCCGATCCTCGCAGCTGCTCTCGCCAACCTCCAGGAGCACGGTTACCACGGGACGACGGTGCGCGGCATCGCCTCGGGCGTGGGCCTCACGATGCCATCGCTGTACTACCACTACGGCAACAAGGAGGGCATCCTCTTCGCCCTGCTCGACATCGCGATGGACGACTTGCTCGCCCGGATCCGTGATGGTCTGGAGGAGGCAGGCAGCGGCACGGAGGCGAGGCTCGCGAACTTCGTCACCGCGGTCGCGCTGCACAACACGCGCCGGCGTGATCTCGCGAAATTGCACGACGAGTCCCGCTTTCTCGGCCCGGAACTGCGTGAGCAGTACATCGCGAAGCGGAGCGTCGTCGACGACACGTTGATCGGTCTGCTGGACGAGGGCGTCGAGGCGGGCTTGTTCGAGACCGAGGACGCTCACTTCACGTCCCGGCTCGTGCTCGGCATGTGCAACAGCATCGTGGACTGGTACAGCGCGGCCGGCAGCTCGACTGCGGAGGAAATCGCCGAGCGGTACGCGCAGAGCGCCGTTCGCCTGGTCACGGTCAACGCGTCGAGCTGAGACCCCGCCCGTTCCGCCAGGGTGCACGATGCGCCACACCGCCGGATGTGGTCGACGCCCGGAACGCCCGCTCGGCGACGTACCGACCGACGAGGAGAGGCCACCCAGGCGCACGGTCTGGGTGGCCTCTCCTTGCATCCGTGCTCGAGGCGAGACGGGGCCGGCGGTCGTCTCGCTCTCCCAGCGGCTGTGCCTCTACTGGCCGGCGTTTGCGGTGAGCGCGTTGCCCTCGTAGTCGAAGGTCCCCAGCTCGTCGTCCACGATGGGGTCCGGGTTGCGGCCCGGCATCACCAAGTGCCCTGCGTCGACCGGCAGGGTTATGCCCGTCACGTGCTGGGACTCGTCGGAGGCCAGCCAGATCGCCGCATCGGCGATCGCCGACGCGGGGAGGATCGGCCGACCGCGCAGCAGGTGCCAGTTGCGCGGGCCGTTGACGGTCTGGTGCTCGATCTGCTCATCGGTCAGGTCGCGCCCCGACTCACCGGCCAGCTGCCGCTGCAGCGTGGGGTTGGTCGTGATGGGAGCGAAGACCGGCCCTGGCAGGAGGGTGTTGACGCGGACGTTGTCCGGTCCGAGTTCGAGGGCGGCCTGTCGCATGAGGCCCACGACACCGTGCTTCGACGCCGTGTAGCTGATGTTGCCGTAGCCGCCTTCCACGCCCTGTACAGAGGCAGTCAGGATGATGCTCCCGCTCCTCGCCGCGATCATCGACGGGGCCACCGCCTTGATCGTGTGGAACACCCCGGTGAGGTTGACGTCGATGACGACCTGCCATGCCTGCGCACTCATCTCCACCAAGGGCGAGTACGTGTGGATGCCCGCGTTGGCGACCGCGATGTCGATGCGCCCGAACTCGTTCACCGTGCGCTCGGCCACGGCGACCATCGCCGCTTCGTCTCGCACGTCGACGACCTCGGCGAGGCAGCGGCGGTCCGCCCGTTCGATCAGTGCGCGGGTCTCGTCGAGATCGGCCTTCGAGGCCATGTCGTAGTCCAGGCCCTCGATCGGCCCGCAGACGTCGAGGATGACGATGTCGGCGCCCTCCGACGCGAACTTCGCAGCGATCGCACGCCCTTGGCCTCGCGCTCCGCCGGTGATCAATGCGGTGCGCCCAGTGAGACGGCCCATGGTCGTCACAGTCCTTCCGTCGAGTCCTCGATGCCCGGCGAGCCTGTCCGTCCCAGGTAGGTGACGCAGGTCGGGGTGCCGGTGGCGGGAAGGTATGCGTGTAGTGAGCGCTAGGTCAAGGGGAAGTAGCCCGACCTCAGGTGTCGCCTCCTCGCCCGCTGGTGGCGACCGGGGTACCCGCAAGAGTGGCCTGCACGGAGTCTTGACTGAACGCTCGCTACATCCTACGGTCAGTGAGCCACGTCTCATCAGGAACCAGCACCGCCGCTCGGTAGGCGGGCCGTTCCGAGACGCCTTCCTCCCGCCGAGGGGGGACCAGAGCTGGAGGGGAGGAACCTCGTGAACGCGACAGCGATCGTCACAGGCGGATGCGGCGGCATCGGCGCGGCCACCGCGTCCCGGCTCGCAGCCGACGGCTTCACGGTCTACTCGACGGACCTCGCGGGCGCCATAGAGGCGGCCACGGAGGCCGTCCTCGCGACCGCCCACCACCGCCTAGTCCACGACGTCGCCGACGAGGACAGCTGGGCCGACGTCGTCGGACACGTGCTGTCGATCGAAGGCAGGGTCGACGTGCTGGTCAACAACGCCGGGGTCGGCAACATGGCCACGGCGGTCGATGAGATGGTGGCCGGCTGGCACCGGGTCATCGGCATCACCCAGATGGGCGTGTGGCTCGGCATGCGCGCCGTCGGGCCGATCATGGTCGAGCAGCGCGCCGGGTCGATCGTCAACGTGGCGTCGATCTTCGGCTCTTCCGGCGGGAAGGGTGACATGTTCGCCTACCACGCCGCCAAGGGCGCCGTGCTCAGCATGACGAAGAGCGCAGCCGTCCTGTGGGGCCCGGATCAGGTCCGGGTCAACACGGTCCAGCCTGGTTTCGTCCAAACTCCGTCGCTCGAGCGGAACGCCGATGCAGCACGGGTCGAGTGGATGACGACCAACGCGCCCCTGGGCCGGGTGGCGACCGCAGCGGAGGTCGCGAACGCCATCGCGTTCCTCGCCGGTCGGGAGTCCGGGTTCATCACCGGTGCGGACCTCGTCGTCGACGGCGGCTGGCTGGCGCGCTGATGACTCCCTGCTCTCCGAGCGCAGACCAGCACGCAGCCCCAACGGGCCGTGATGTCGCAGGGTCGGCGTCCCTCCGTGGATGACGTCGGCGTAGTCCCGTGTGCCAGTCCGACCGCGCGGTCGGCTGATCAACAGCAGATGAAGGAGATCGATCTCGGTGGCTGACGTCCAGGGAACGTGTGACGCGAAGTTCGAGGCAGTCCGCGAGGCCTTCCAAGCGAACTTCGACAAGGGGCTGGACCTCGGGGCCTCGGTCGCCGTGGCCGTCGACGGGCAGCTCGTCGTCGATCTCTGGGGTGGCCTGGCCGACGAGGCGGGGCGCCCGTGGGAGAAGGACACGATCACGAACGTGTGGTCGACGACCAAGACGATGGCGGTGCTGTCCGTCCTGCTGCTGGTCGACCGGGGCGACGTCGACCTCGAGGCGCCGGTCGCGCGCTACTGGCCCGAGTTCGCCGCCGCGGGCAAGGACGGCGTCCTGGTCCGCCACATCCTGAGTCACACCTCCGGCCTGGCCGGCTGGGACGAGCCCCTGCAGCCGGCCGACCTCGGTGACTTCGAGCGGCTGTCGTCGCTCCTCGCCGCGCAGGCCCCCTGGTGGACACCGGGCGACGGTTCGGGCTACCACGGCTACAGCCACGGGTTCCTGATCGGTGAGCTCGTGCGTCGGGTGACCGGCCAGACGCTCGCCGAGTTCTTCCGCCGCGAGCTGGCCGAGCCGTTGGGTGCTGACTTCCAGATCGTCGCGTCCGAGACCGACTACGACCGGATCAGTCCCGTCACCCCACCGCCGCCTCCCACCGAGGCGCACGCCGGCTTCGAAGACCCCAACAGCGTCGCGGTGCGTGCTCTGACGAACCCGCCCATGGGCGGCGATGCCGCCAACACCGAGTGGTGGCGTTGTGCGGAGATCGGTGCCGCGGGCGGGCACGGCAACGCGCGATCGGTTGCGATGGTGCAGCGTCTGCTGTCGGCCGGGGGTGAGGTCGACGGACGGCGGTTCCTCTCCCGCAAGACGTGCGAGGCCGTCTTCCCGCTGCAGGCCGACAACGTCGACCGGGTGATCGGTGTGCACACGAAGTGGGGCATCGGGTTCGCCCTGCGGTCGCCGGGACTGCCGCTCCCCGTCAACGACTCGACGTACTACTGGGGCGGATGGGGTGGTTCCTTCGTGACCAACGACCTCGGTTCCGGCATGACAGTCGCGTACGTCATGAACCGGATGCAGAACGCCATCGTCGGCGACGAGCGCGGCGTCCCGCTGTTCGAAGCCGCCGAACGGTCGCTTGCCGGCACGGCCTGATGTCGCACATGCCCAGGACCGGTACCCCTGCGCGACCGGGCCAGAGAACGGAGACACCATGACGCTCACCAGCACCGGCCTCGTGGGCGTGGTCAAGGACCACATCGACGCGATCAACGCCTTCGACGTCGACCGGATCATGGCCACCTTCCACGACGAGGCCTACCTCAACGACTTCAACCGGGAGATCAGGGGACCTGATCAGATCCGCCGGTTCTTCCAGGTGGAGTTCGTGGGCGACCAGATCACCATGGAGGTCGTGACCGTCGCTGATCACTTCGGCGATGTCATCGTCACCGCAGTGTTCGACGGGACCTTCGACAGGACGATGCTCCCGGACGGGGAGGCGCCGCTGCTCACGACCTACTACGCCGTGCGTGACGACAAGATCACGAGCCTCTTCATCATGTCGAACGCCCCGTGGCCCGGCCCGCCGGCTCGGCTCCTGGAAGAGCCGCCCCGGCCGTTCGACCCCGCCGTGGACAGGCCGGCCGTCTGGCCGTACGGCGACAGCGGACCCGCGCAGTAGAAGCCGTCCAAGAGGCCTGGCGAGGGCCGATCTGATGCGCGCCAGGGGGCGGGCGGGCGATCCGTCACTGATGAATCGCCCGCCTGTCCCGACGCGCGTCATGGGGGCGAAGCGCCTGGTCGACGAAGCCATTGACGGCCGACATGTTGCTGTTCCAAGCCCTGACCGTGAAGGAGAGCCGACACCGTGTTCCTGGGAGTGGGGCGAAGCCCTCGGCCTGAGGACGGCGCGGACCGCGACCGCTTGGGTCAGGTCGTGCCGGTAGGAATTCGACCGTGAGGACCGACTCGGTCGCTGACGGCGGGGGTTCCCTGATGCGGGCACTGCGCTTCCACGCATTCGGGGAGGCGCCGCGTGTGATGGACATCGAAGTCCCGGTGCCCGGTCCGGGGCAGGTGCTGCTCAGAGTCGCAGCCGCGGGGGTGTGCCATTCCGACGAGTGGATCATGAGCACCCCGCCCGAGAACTGGGCTGCAACCGGAGCGCCCTTCCCGATCACGCTCGGCCACGAAGCCGCGGGCGAGGTGATCTCGCTCGGCGCCGGGGTCGAGAACGTCGCGATCGGTGAGTCGGTCCTGGTCTACGGCCCATGGGGCTGTGGGCGCTGTGCGTCCTGCGCTGCGGGCAGTGAGAACTACTGTCGCCGGCCGGGAGGGCCCCGGCCGCCGGGCATCAAGGTCGACGGAGCCATGGCGGAGTACCTGCTGGTCCCCGCTGCACGCCACCTGGTGCCGCTGGGTGACCTCGACCCCGTCGCCGCGGTCGCCCTCACCGACGCAGGGCTGACGTCGTACCACGCGATCCTCGAGTGCATGCCGAGGCTGCGGCCCGGGTCCACGGCGCTGGTGCTGGGCGTCGGGGGTCTTGGTCACCTCGCGGTCCAGATCCTCCGGGCCGTTGCGCCCGGGGTCAGGGTGATCGCCGTCGACGCGCGGCAGGACAAACTGGACCTCGCCGTCGAGGTCGGCGCCCACCATGCGCTCCTCGCGGGACCTGGTGCGGAGGAACGGGTCCTCGAGCTCACCGCAGGGTCGGGTGCGGACGTGGTGCTGGACATGGTGCGCGTCCAGCCCACCGTCGATCTGGGCCGTCGTGTCGTTGCCCAAGCGGGCGTGATCTCACTGGTCGGAGCCGGCCCGGGGGTGCTCGAGGTGGCTGTCGGTCGGCTGCCGATGGGCGTCTCGGTGCTCAGACCGTTCTGGGGGACCCTCGCCGAGCTGTGGCAGGTCGTCGAGCTGGCGCGCGCGGGCTTGATCCGCACCGAGTTCGAGGTCCATCCGCTGGAGGCTGGCCCGGAGGTCTACGAGCGGCTCCGCGCCGGCGACGTGCGGGGTCGCGCGGTGCTGGTCCCCGGACGCGACGGGAGTGGGTCGACCCGACCTGCCGGCTGAGCACCCGCGCCGCCGGCAGGCGCCGTGTCACCCCGGTGTGCCGGTGCGCTCATGGGCGTGGCCAAACGGGTGAGTTCGTGCAACGACGTGGTCCGTCGAGAAGTCGTGCGCCGAGATGGGGTCCTGCGCCCCGTGCGCCAGTGCGGCGGCGAGCCGGCCGCGCAGTCCGAGGCTCGGCGTGGTCCAGCGCGGACGCCTGGGCCGGCGTGCCCCCCGGGCGATGGGTGGACCCGCGGTCCGGAATGGCCCGGAATTCGTATGCGTCGTCCTATTGACTGAACGCTCGCTACACAATAGCTTTGTGATCGCCGTCATAACGGGCCGATCGGCCCGAGACTCCCCGCACCGTGACGCACCGTGCGCTGGGCAACCCCTTCCTGGAGGTCATGCATGTCGCATCCGAGTGAGATCCTCTCCGCCCCACGGTTCGACGCCGTCGTCGTCGGCGCCGGGTTCACGGGCGTCTACGCGCTGGAGCGTCTGGTCTCCATGGGGCTGAGCGTCAAGCTCATCGAGGCCGGTTCCGGTGTGGGTGGCACCTGGCACTGGAACCGTTACCCGGGGGCGCGGTTCGACTCGGAGAGCTACTCGTACGGCTACTACCACGACCAGGAGCTGCTCGACAGCTGGGACTGGTCGGAGAAGTACGCCGGCGCACCGGAGATCGAGCGGTACCTGAACCACGCGGTCGACCACTGGGGCCTGCGCGAGCACATCCAGCTGGACACCAAGGTCGTGGGCGCCGTCTACAACGAGGCGACCAAGGAGTGGGACATCAGCCTGTCGACCGGCGAAGAGGTGCGTTGCAAGTACTTCGTCCCCGCCGTGGGCCTGCTCTCGGCGACCTACACGCCTCCGTTCCCGAACATGGAGTCCTTCGAGGGCCAGCTCCACCACACCTCGCGCTGGCCGCACGAGCCGGTCGACTTCACGGGGAAGAAGGTCGCCGTCATCGGGACCGCCGCGAGCGGGGTGCAGATCATCCCGAAGATCGCGGAGGTCGCGGAGACGCTGACCGTCTTCCAGCGCACGCCGAACTGGGCCACGCCGCTGAACAACCACCCGCTCACGAAGGAGGACATGGCGTCGATCCGAGCCAACTTCGAGGAGATCCGGGCGAAGATCGACAAGACCTGGATGGCCTTCCCGCACGAGGGGCCGGACCCGCGTAACACCTTCGACGTGTCGGAGGAGGAGCGGCTCAAGAAGTACGAGCAGCTCTACCGCCAGGGTGGCTTGAGCAAGGTCTCGGACAACTTCGCCGACATGGCACGCAACCCCGAGGCGAACGCCGCCTGGTCCGGGTTCATCGCCGACAAGATCCGTGAGCGGGTGAAGGACCCGGTCGTCGCGGAGAAGTTGATCCCCAAGGACCACGGGTTCGGCGCCAAGCGGCCGCCGCAGGAGACCAACTACTACGAGGCCTACAACCGGGACAACGTCGCGCTCGTCGACCTGCACGAGACGCCGATCGTCACCTTCACCCCCGCCGGGATCGAGACGACGGCGCTCGACTTCGACTTCGACATCATCGTGCTGGCCACCGGGTTCGACGCCGTGACCGGCGCGCAGCTCAACCTGAACATCCGCGGTGTCGACGGACTCGAGCTCAGGGACGCATGGGGCGAGGGCCCGATCACCCTGTTCGGCGCGCTCGTGCCCGGCTTCCCGAACCTGTTCATCACCGGCGGGCCGCACGTCGGCGTCGGCAACGTGCCCCGGGCGACCGAGCACCAGGTGAACTTCATCATCGCGGCCATCGCCAAGGCGGAGGCCGAGGGCGCCACCACCGTCGCGGTCACCGACGAGGCGGCACGCGCGTTCGTCGACCACGTGCTCGATGCGGTCGCGGCGTTGGGGGGCAACCTCAACTACAAGAACAACTGGTACACCGGCGGCAACATCCCCGGCAAGGTGCGGGTCTTCTCGCAGTACTCCGAGGGCGTCCCCGAGTACCGGCGACGCATGGAGGAAGACGCCGCCAAGGGCTTCCCGGGTGTGGTCTTCGCCTGATCACCTGCTCCGCTGCGGGGCGTGGTGACACGCCCCGCAGCGGACAGCGGGGGCACGGCCCTCGTGGTCCTCGGGTCCCGAGGCCACTTCCAGCTGGTCGCGACGGCGCCCAGCACCACAACCGGTCCACCACGAGAGGAGGACACGTGTCTGCACCCGAGGAGAACGCCGCTTCGCCGGCCTGCGCACTCCAACTGCGTTCGATCAGCAAGACATTCGGTGCTCAGCGGGCCCTGGACCACGTCGACCTCGACGTCCGGTCCGGCGAGATCCACGCGCTGATGGGACCGAACGGATCGGGCAAGTCCACCGTGGTGAAGGTGCTGGGGGGCTACCACCACCCCGACACCGGCACGGCCCTGGTCGGCGGTCGCCCCTTCCAGCTGGGCGCGGCCAAGGCGGCGGAGCTGGCAGGACTGCGCTTCGTGCACCAGGACCTGGGTCTCGTCGAGGACCTGTCCGTCGCGGACAACTTCCACCTGACTGCCGGCAGGGGCAGGTGGACCGTGCCGCTGTCGAAGAAGAAGGAGGCCGAGAGCGCAGGTGCGGCCCTCCGGGAGTTCGGGTACGACATCGACCCGGGTCGTCGAGTGGAGAGCCTGACCTCCGCGGAGAGGACGGCGGTCGCCATCGTGCGGGCCGTGTCCGGTGGCGTGGGCGACCCCGAGCTGCTCGTCCTCGACGAGCCGACGGCGTCGTTGCCGCATGCCGACGCCGAGATCATGTACGGGGCGCTGCGGGGGCTGGTCGCCAAGGGTCGATCGGTGCTCTTCATCTCCCACCACCTCGACGAGGTCTTGGCACTCGCCGATCGGGTCACCGTCCTGCGGGACGGACGCAACGTCGTGACCCGTGACACGAACGGCCTGGACAGCAGTGAGCTGGCGGCCCTAATGCTCGGCCGTGCCCTTGCCGCCGACGAGGCGCGCGAGCACGAGTCCGCGTCGACGCGCGGACGGGACGGTAACCCCGTGCTCCTCGTCGAGGACCTGCGCACCGCCGCGGCACAGGGCGTCGGCTTCGAGGTCTACAGCGGTGAGATCGTCGGCATCGCCGGGCTGACCGGTTCAGGTCGCGAAGAGCTGGCTCCCGCACTGGCCGGGCAGATCGACCGTCAGGGCTCGATGACCGTCGACGTCGTCGCGGTGAAGCCCGGCCGTCCGAGGGCGGCGCTGGCCGCAGGAGTGCAGTACCTGCCGGCCGAACGACGTCGCGACGCACTCTTCGCCGGTGCCTCGATCCGCGAGAACACGGTGATCTCGAACCTGGACAGCGTCAGCCGGTTCAAGCGCGTCGTCCGCAAGCTCGAGCGGACCGAGACCAGCAAGTGGATCGACGTCCTGGACGTCCGGCCCGGGCAGGTGGAGAAGTCCGCTGTCGAGCTCTCCGGTGGCAACCAGCAGAAGGTGGTCCTCGGTCGTCTTCTCCGCATGGACCCCCGGGTGCTGGTCCTCGACGAACCCACCCAGGGCGTGGACATCGGAGCCAAACTCGCCATCCACCAGCTGGTCCGGCAGGTCGCGGCCGGAGGTGCAGCTGTCGTCGTGTGCTCCTCCGACGAGAGCGAGCTCGCGGCCCTGGCCAACCGGGTCCTGGTGATGAAGAAGGGGCGCATCGGGACGGTCCTGGAAGGCGCCCAGATCACGGCAGAGCGCATCGAAGAAGAGCAGTTGGCGGTGTCCGCGACGGCTTCAGCGAGCCCGTCACCACGAGGCAGAGGACTGGTTGACCATGAGTGACGGCACCGCACTGCGGCGGACGGCATCACTGTTGAGCGTGCGGCGGATCAGTGTGATCTACCTGCTCGGGGTGATCGTCCTGATCTTCGGCATCACGATCCCGGACCTCTTCCTCTCCTCGGTGACGGCGCAGGTCGTCGCGTCCAGCCAGGCCGTGGTCATCCTGATCGCGCTGGCCGCGATGCTGCCGCTGATCGCCGGCGAGTTCGACATCACCGTCGGTACGAACATGGCCTTGTCACTGGCGATCGTGTGCCAGCAGAGTCAAGCGCACCCAGAGCGGAGCCTGTTCGCCGTCTGCGTGGTGGCGGTGCTGGTGTCCGGCCTCGTCGGTCTGGTGAACGGCTTCCTCGTGGTGAAGCTCCGGTTGAACTCGTTCATCGCCACGCTCGCGATGAGTCAGGTGCTGGCCGCCATCGCGCTGAAGATCTCCGACAACGAGCAGATCCGTGGCACCTTCCCACCGGGCTTCAGCGACTTCGGGCAGGCCAAGCTGGCGGGCATCCCCGTACCGCTGCTGTGCTCCGTCGTCGTCGGCCTGGTCCTCTGGTACGTGCTGGACTGGACCAAGCTCGGGCGCCAGCTCTTCGCGACGGGCATGAACCGCGAGGCAGCCCGCCTCTCCGGCGTCCGGACGGACGGGCTGATCATCAGCTCGTTCGTCACCTCGGGTCTGATCAGCGGTGCAGCCGGCATCGTGTACGCCACGCAGGTCGGCACCTTCTCCAACTCGGTGGGTGCGCCGCTGCTGTTCCCGGCCTTCGCGGCGGTCTTCCTGGGGGCGACCCAGTTCAACCACCGGCCCAACGTCTGGGGCACCTTCCTGGCCATCATCACGCTGGCTCTCGGCGTGCAGGGCCTGCAGCTCTCGCTCACCTCCGGCGGCTTCTGGATCACGCCCCTCTTCAACGGGCTGGCTCTGATCTTCGCGGTCATCTTCAGCGCCCGTCAGGCCAGTCAGTCGGAGAAGGCATCGAGCGACGGCAAGGCGTCGATCGACGAGCCGCCGGCTGTCGCACCTCCGGACGGTGCACTGCTGTCGGAGACAGCGGCGTCCAGGCGCGCTACCACCGGCACCTCGTAGCCCCTCACCGCGCCTCGTCGCCCGGTCGAACTCCTCTCCGGATCCCCAGTCGGGATCCCGTCGTCCCCTCCTGCGCGCCCGCTGCCGGAGTTCGCTACACCAACCGAAAGGAAGCGCTGTGTTGAGCACCAGACTCGGCAAGGCGAGCAAGAGGGCCATCGCGGTCGCGGCTCTCGCAACGACGCTGACCACGATCGCGGCGTGCGGGGGCGGCTCCGACAGTGCCTCCGGAGGGGCGTCCGACGGTGGCGGGAAGGTGGACGAGGACGCGGCGGCCGCCGCCTCCGAGAGGTTGGAGCCCAATCTGGAGGAGATCTCCGACATCGGCATCACGACCCCGCTGACGAGCGCGCCCGAGGCGGGGAAGGTCGCCTACCTCATCCGGTTCAACAACTCGACGTCGGAGCCGATGGAGCAGCCGTTCAAGGACGCGGTGGGCGCCCTGGGGTGGGAGAGCCGAGTGCTTGCCACGGACGCGGCGGACCCGCAGGGCACGAGCAACGCCATCAAGCAGGCTGTCGCGGCCGGCGCCGACTACATCACGATCAACTCGACGAGCGTCGATGCGATCGGGCCGGGGCTCGACGCGGCGAAGGCCGCAGGCGTCCCCATCGTCCTCAACGCCTCGGTGGGCGAGGTCGAAGGTGAGGCGAACGGCATCTACGGCAACGTCGCCAACGTGGACAACATCGCTGCGTCCGGGCTCGCACTGATGGACTGGGCGATCGCCGACAGCCAGGGCGCCGGCAGTGTGCTGTTCGTGACGTACCCCGACATCCCCATCCTGGCGGCGTCCGGAGCCAAGGTCGAGGCGGGCTTCAAGGAGAACTGCCCGCAGTGCTCACTGAGCATCTTCAAGCTCTCGACCCCGCAGGTGGTCAACGGGGACATGGTGACCGGCATCGTCTCGGAGATCCGGAAGAACCCGGAGATCAAGTACGTGACGATGGACATCAGCCTGGCGGGCGTGGGCCTGCGTGAGGCGCTGGACGCGGCGGGCCTGACCGACGTGGAGATCGGCGTCGGTTACCCGACCACCGACCAGTTCGAGGGCATCCGGGACGGCAGCTACGGGATCGGGGCCGCCTACGGCAACGACGACGCCGTCTACGCCGCGGTCGACCAGATGGCCCGACTCGACGTCGGGATGGACGCCGCCCAGGACGAGCACGCCGTGCGGCCCTTCCAGCTGTACACCGAGGACAACATCGGCGCCGACGTGGACTACTGGGCCGGGCCGCAGGGGTTCAAAGAGCAGTACCTCGCCCTGTGGGGCAAGGACTGAGGAGCCGGTCACGTTCTGGGGCAGCGACCTGCCGCCCCAGGACTCCACGACGTGAGGATGAGGGGACGGGTGGTGTCCGTGTTGGTCAGCTGTGGCACGGAACGCCGCGCATCGTGACGACCCCGCCGCCGGACACAGGCCGGGAGCACCGAGCAGGACGGTGCCAGATCGCCGTCTCGAGGAGGAGGCCACGTCGATGGAACTCGGGCTGAACACGTCGAGTCTCGACACGGCGATCCGCGACGCGCAGGTGGCCGAGCGGCTCGGGTTCGACTACCTGGGTTGCGGCGAGCACCTGTTCTTCCACGGCCCCATGCCGAACAGCTTCATCCAGCTGGCCGCGGCTGCCGGTGCCACCACGAGCATCCGTCTGGTCAGCGCCATCACGCTGCTGCCGCTCTACCCGGCCGCACTGGCCGGGAAGCTGGCCGCCTCGCTCGACATCGTCTCGGGAGGCCGGTTCGAGCTGGGTGTCGGTGCTGGTGGGGAGTACCCGGCCGAGTTCCACGCCGTGGGGGTCGACCCGGCCACGCGGTTCCGCCGGATGGACGAAGGCCTGGAGATCCTCCACCGGCTGTTCAGCGGCGAGACGGTCGACTTCGACGGTGAGTTCGCCAGCCTCCACGACGTCACGCTGGATCCTGCACCGTTGACCCCGGGCGGTCCCAGGATCTGGATGGGCGGCCGCAAGCCGGGTGCCATCCGCAGAGCCGGCAGGTACGCCGACGTGTTCATGCCGTACATGGTCGAGCCGTCCGGTCTCCGCCGGTCGCTGGACGCCGTCGACGTCGCTGCCGTCGAGGCGGGGAGGGAACCCGGCGACGTCTCCGGCGCCGCCTACCTGTGGACCTGCGTCGACCCGGACGGTGACTGGGCGAGGAAGACGGGTGTGGACACCGTGAGCAGGACCTACGCCCAGGACTTCGCACCGCTGGCCGACCGCTACCTGGCGCTCGGCACGCCCGAGCAGGTGGTCGACCGGGTGCGGCAGTACGCCGACGCCGGCGCCGGACGTGTCCTCTTCCAGATCGCTGCTCCGCCGGAGCACCGCGACCGGGTGGTGGCCACGCTGGCGCGCGACGTCGTCCCCCAGTTGCGAGCAGGGGCACGACCGGACCCGGCGGACCCCGTACGCGCCGATCGCTGAGCGTGGGCCGACGTCGTCGGCCGATCCGGCTGCTGGACATGCGGTCGCCTCACCGGCCCGACGCGGGCACCGACGTCCACACCGCGTCCTCACGACCGAGGGGCCGGCAGCCCGCTCGGCGCCGATCAAGCACAGGGAGCGCTCGCCGGTGAGGTGGGTGCCCGAAGAGGAGGAGATGGACATGGACGTCAAAGGACGATCAGCACTCGTGACGGGCGGCGCGTCGGGATTGGGCCTCGCTACGGCCCGGCGGCTCGCGGACGACGGCATGCGCGTGGTGGGGCTCGACCTGGAGGCATCCGTGCTGCGTGCGGCGGCGGCCTGGCCGGAGCTGGAGTTCGCAACTGCGGACGTGCGGGACCCGGAAGCGGTGACTCGTGCCGTCGCACAGGCCAATCGGGATGGCGACTTGTCGGTCGTGGTCAACTGCGCAGGCATCGGCGACCCGAGTCGGGTCGTCGGCCGGAGTGGTCCGGTGGACCTCGAGCGGTTCGAACGGGTGCTGAGCGTCAACCTGGTCGGCACGTTCAACGTGATCCGGCTCGCCGCGCACGCCATGATCGGCAACGACCTCCAGGGTGAGGAGCGCGGCGTCATCGTCAACACGGCGTCGGTCGCCGCTTTCGACGGCCAGATCGGGCAGGCCTCCTACGCCGCGTCCAAGGCGGGCATCGCCGGCATGACCTTGCCGATCGCGCGCGAGCTGGCGGCCTCAGCCATCCGCGTGGTGACCATCGCCCCCGGCCTGTTCGAGACGCCGCTGCTCGGTCAGCTGCCCCAAGAGGTCCGCGACGAGCTCGGCGCCCAGGTCCCGTTCCCCTCCCGGCTCGGTGCGCCGGAGGAGTACGCGGACCTGCTCAGCGCGATCGTCCGCAACCCGATGCTCAACGGCGAGGTCATCCGGCTCGACGGGGCCATCCGGATGGCCCCGCGATGAGCGTCGACTCGACCGAGGCGGACCTCGAGGCGCTGGTCCGCCCCGAGGCACTCGGGGCGCTGCTCGCCGACCGGCTGAGCGACGACAGCTGGCGTGACCTCACGGCGCGACTGATCACCGGCGGGAAGTCGAACCTTACCTTCGAGGTGACCAGCGGAGGCGGCAGCCTCGTCCTCCGCCGGCCGCCCACCGGCACCCTCCTGCGTGGAGCACACGACATGGCACGCGAGGTCACCGTCCAGCGCGCGCTGCTCGGTTCGGCCGTCCCGGTGGCCGACGTGGTCGTGTTCGACCCGGACGGCGAGTTGCTCGGCGTGCCGTTCTACGTGATGCGCCGGCTGCCCGGACGGACGGTGAGCCACGAGCTGCCGCCCGAGTGGGTCGGCCGGACGGCCGACGTCGCGTCGCTCGTCGACGACCTCGTCGCGACCCTCGCAGCCCTGCACGAGGTGTCACCTGCAGCGGTGGGGCTCGGCGAGTTCGGCCGGGGGGAGGGCTTCGCGGCACGTCAGGTGAAGACCTGGCGCCGACAGTACGAGGCGTCCCGGACCCACGACGTACCGGCCGTCGAAGAACTCCACCAGCGCCTGCAGACGCACACCTGGCAGCAGCAGTCGATCTCGATCGTCCACGGCGACTACCGCCTGGACAACTGCCTGGTCTCCGACGGCCTGCCGCCCCACATCACCGGCGTGCTGGACTGGGAGCTGGCCACGCTCGGCGACCCGCTCTGCGACCTCGGCATGCTGCTCTTCTACTGGCCCGAGCCCGGCGAGCCGGCCCCCGTGCTGACCCCGGCTGTCACGGCCTCCGGCGTGTTCCCGACCCGGGCCACGGTCACCGCTTCGTACGCCGCCGCTTCGAGCTGGGACCTGTCCGATCTGCCGGCCTACCTGGCGCTGGCACATCACAAGTTCGTCGGCATCGCCCAGGGCATCGCCTCCCGGGTCGCCTCAGGACAGATGGCCGGGCAGGACTTCGGGCCGCTGGACGACGAGATCGAGCGCATAGCCACGGCCGGACTGGCCGCCTTGGAAGGGATCTGACGTGGACTTCGCACTGTCCGGCACTGCGCAGGAGACCTGCGCTCGCATGTGGGACTTCATGAACGAGGAGGTGTTCGCCGCTGAGCCGGTGTGGGCCGGGCAGTTGGCCGAGCACGGTGCGCACTCGCACCCACCGGTCATGGCCGACCTCAAGGCGTCGGCGCGTCGCCGCGGCTTGTGGAACCTCTTCCTGCCCGACCTCGGCGGACTGTCCAACGTCGAGTACGCCGCGGTCGCCGAGATCACCGGGTGGTCCCCGGTGATCGCCCCGGAGGCGATCAACTGCCAGGCGCCGGACACCGGCAACATGGAGACGCTGATCGGCTTCGGCACGGACGCGCAGAAGTCGAGGTGGCTGGAGCCGCTGCTCGAGGGACGGTCCCGGTCGGCGTTCGCCATGACCGAGCCCGACGTCGCTTCATCGGACGCCACCAACATCCAGACGTCGATCGTGCGCGACGGCGACGACTACGTGGTCAACGGCCGCAAGTGGTGGATCACCGGGGTGGCCGACGAGCGGTGCGAGATCTTCATCGTGATGGGCAAGTCGGACCCGACCGCGGCAGCTCACCGGCAGCAGTCGATGATCCTGGTCCCGCGGGACACCCCGGGTGTCACCATCGAGCGGCACCTGCCGATCTTCGGCTACCAGGACCAGCACGGGCACTCGGAGATCGTCTTCGACGACGTCCGGCTCCCCACCGACCACCTGCTCGGCGAGGAGGGCGACGGGTTCCGCATCGCGCAGGCGCGGCTCGGTCCCGGTCGCATCCACCACGCGATGCGAGCGATCGGCATGGCGGAGCGGGCCCTGGCCCTGATGGTCGACCGCGCCCAGAGCCGGGTGGCGTTCGGCAAGCCGCTCGCCGAGCAGGGGGTGGTCCAAGAGCTGATCGCACGGTCGCGCATCGAGATCGACCAGGTCCGGCTGTACGTCTACCGGACCGCCTGGCTCATCGACCAGGTCGGGGCGCGGGGCGCCAGGAGCGAGATCGCCGGCATCAAGGTGGCCGCGCCCGCCGTGGCGACGGCCGTCATCGACCGGGCGATCGAGGTGTTCGGCGGGGCTGGGGTCAGCGATGACACACCGCTGGCCTACTTCTACGCGTGGGCGCGGGTCCTCCGCATCGTCGACGGTCCGGACGCCGTCCACCGGCGCACCATCGCGCGCGAGGAGCTCAAGCGCGTCCGTCCGGCGGTCCTCCCGGGGGCGCCGGCCCGTTCGGGCGACACCGCCAGCAGGCAGGCCGCGCGATGAGCCCCGACGCTCCACTGGCTACGTGCGACGTCTCCGACGGCGTCGCCCTGATCACCTTCCGCCGGGCGCACGCCCGTAACGCCGTCAACGCCCAGCTGTCCGCGGCGGTGGGCGAGGCGCTCGAGGCCGCCGACGCGGACCCGGCGGTGCGGGCCGTCGTCGTCACGGGTGACGGGCCGGTGTTCTGCGCCGGTGCGGACCTGAAGGGGATCGCCGCGGGGGAGGACCTGACGGCACCCGGACATCCCGAGTGGGGCTTCGCCGGTCTGGTGCAGCACGCCGTCTCGCTGCCCGTCATCGCGGCCGTCAACGGGCACGCGATGGGTGGGGGAGCCGAGATCGTGCTCGCCTGCGACCTGGCCGTGATGGCCGGGGACGCCCTGTTCGGCCTGCCGGAGGTGACGCGCGGCCTCTACGCCGCCGCCGGCGGGACGATCCGCCTGCCGCGGCAGGTGCCGCTCAAGGTCGCCCTGCAGGCAGGGCTGACCGGTGACCCGATGACCGCAGGGGACGCTGCCCGATGGGGTCTGATCAACGCCGTCGTCCCGCGGTCCGACGTCGTGGACGAGGCGCTGACACTCGCCCGTCGCATCGCGGCCAACGCGCCGCTGGCCGTGGCCGTGACGAAGTCGATGATGCACGCAGCGGCGGGGGCAGGCCCGGAGTGGGGCGGCGCGTTGTGGCGGCGACAGGACCAGGAGATGGCGCGGCTGTTAAGGTCGCGCGATGCCCGCGAGGGTGCCCAGGCCTTCGTGGAGAAGCGTCCGCCGGCATGGACCGGACGGTGAACCGCGCCGTGGCGGTGTGAGTCGTAGAGCCGGACCCGCCCGGGCCGACGGGTCCGGCTCCCACCCGGCCGCGTCGGCGCGAGCGGTCACGCCGGCGTCGGAGGTGTGCGTCGCCAGGTGTACGTGATGACGCGACGGCTGAACCGCGGGACTCCCTGCCCGTCCACGCGGACCGTGTCGCGGTACGTCCCCGTGGAGAGCGTCTCGCCCGCCTCGTACGTCACCCAGTCCGCTCGACTCGAGATGCCCTGATCGAACTCCTCCAGCACCAGGACGTTGAACGAGTGGTGGACGACGCCGAGGCGGGACAGCGACATCCAGGCGGTGAGCTCCTCGTGTCCCCGAACCGTTCTCGCGGGACTCTCCAGGACGGCGTCGTCGGTGAAACAGCTCAGGAAGAGCCGGGTGTCGGCCGTGTCCAGCCCCACGGCGTAAGCGCTGTAGAGGTCGACCAGTCGTGCGGTGGAGGCCATGTCCACTTCCTCTCGGTTCGATACGGCGACTCTACCGAGTCTTGCTGAACTAGCGATAGCTAAGTAGCGTGGTGAACCGGTACACGCCACGTGTCGCAGAGTCTGTCTGCGCGCCCTCGGGTCGCGGACACCTGATCTGTCACGCCCCCGCCTGTGGGTCGCGTGCCGCACGTACCCCACCCCGGGGAAGAGGAGTGAGGACCGCGAGATGAGCACACTCGATCTGTTCCGACTGGATGGGCGCACCGTCGTCGTCACCGGGGCGAGCAGTGGTCTGGGGGAGGGCTTCGCCCGGGCACTGGCCGGTGTGGGTGCGAACCTCGTCCTCGCCGCCCGGCGGGAAGACCGGTTGGCGGCGTTGGCCGACACGCTCCGCGCGTCGGGGGCGAAGGTGGACACCGTCGTGGCCGACGTGAGCAGTCCTGAGGACTGCGCACGTGTCGCGGCGACCGCGGTGGAGTCACAGGGACGGATCGACGTCCTGGTCAACAACGCCGGCCTCGGGCACGTGGGCGGGGCGCTGAAGGAGACGCCGGAGAGGTTCCGCCGGATCGTCGACGTCAACCTCAACGGCGTGTTCTGGATGGCGCAGGCATGCGCTCCCCGGATGGTGGAGGGCTCATCGATCGTCAACGTCGCCAGCGTGCTGGGGCTGATCGCGCCGCGGTTCCCCCAAGCCGGCTATGCCGCATCGAAGGCCGGGGTGATCGGACTGACCCGCGACCTGGCCGGTGAGTGGTCCCAGCGGCGCGGCATCCGCGTCAACGCGTTGTGCCCGGGCTACTTCGACTCCGAGATGACCGCCGACGGGCGCGAGGTCCTGGCCACGATGGTGGCCGACCACAGCATGTTGGGTCGCTTCGGGACCCAGGCCGAGCTCGATGCCGCCCTGCTGTTCCTGGCCAGCCCGGCCTCGTCCTACGTGACCGGGACGACGCTCACCGTCGACGGCGGACTCGCTGCCTACTGACCGGATCGCACGGCCTCGGCACACGGGGTCCGCACGAGACCCCACCCGGACGAATTCAGGCTCTGAGGAGACCAGCGTGATGATCGGAGTACCTGGCGAGAACGCGGCCCGCGAGACGCGAGTCGCGGCGACACCGGCCACGGTGGCCAAGCTCGTGGGTCTCGGTCACGAGGTGGTCGTCGAGTCCGGGGCGGGGCAGTCCAGCAGCTTCCCCGACGAGGCCTACGGGGCGGCGGGGGCGCGCATCGGGACGGCGACCGAGGCGTGGGCCGCGGACGTCGTGCTGCGCGTGAACGCGCCGTCGGTCGAGGAGATCGCGCTGCTGCGGGACGGCGCGACGCTGATCGGGCAGCTGGCTCCGGCGTTCAACCCGGCGCTGGTCGAGGCGCTGGCGGCCCGGCCGATCACCGCGCTCGCGGTGGACGCGGTCCCGCGCATCTCCCGGGCGCAGTCGATGGACGTGTTGTCCTCGATGGCCAACATCGCCGGGTACCGGGCGGTGATCGAGGCCGCGCACACCTTCGGCCGGTTCTTCACCGGGCAGGTCACCGCCGCGGGCAAGGTGCCTCCGGCAAAGGTGCTGGTCGCCGGTGCGGGCGTGGCCGGGCTGGCTGCGATCGGCGCGGCGTCCAGCCTGGGTGCGATCGTGCGGGCCACCGATGTGCGCCCGGAGGTCGCCGAGCAGGTGCGGTCGCTGGGCGGGGAGTACGTGGCGGTGCCGGCCGGGGAGACCGAGGCCAGCTCCGATGGCTACGCGCGGGAGATGGGCGAGGACTTCAACCGCCGCGCCGCGCTGATGTACGCCGATCAGGCGGCTGAGGTGGACATCATCATCACCACCGCGCTGATCCCCGGCCGCCCGGCGCCGCTGCTGATCACCAAGGAGATGGTCGCCTCCATGCGGCCGGGCAGCGTGATCGTGGACATGGCCGCCGCGCAGGGTGGGAACGTGGCCGGATCGGTGGCCGACGAGGTGGTGGTGACCGACAACGGGGTGTCGATCATCGGCTACACCGACCTGCCCGGCCGGCTGCCTGCGCAGGCCTCGCAGCTGTACGGCACCAACCTGGTCAGCCTGCTCACCCTGCTCACCCCGGCCAAGGACGGGCAGCTGGTGCTGGACTTCGAGGACGTCGTCCAGCGGACGATCACCGTGGTCCGCGACGGGGAGACGACCTGGCCGCCTCCGCCGGTGCAGGTGTCGGCGGCCCCGGTGCAGGCTCCCCCTGCGGCGATCGAGCTGGCGCCGAAGGCGCCACGACCGCCGTCCCGGAAGTTCGTCGTCGTCGGCATCGCGGCAGCGGCGCTGTTCCTGATCACCGGGTTCTCCCCGAACGAGCTGATCGGGCACTTCACCGTCTTCGCCCTCGCCGTGGTCGTCGGGTTCTACGTCATCGGGCACGTGCACCACGCGCTGCACACCCCGCTGATGAGCGTGACCAACGCGATCTCCGGGATCATCGTCGTCGGCGCCCTGCTGCAGATCGGCCACGACGAGTCGGTGGTCACCGCGCTGGCCACGATCGCGATCCTGCTCGCCAGCATCAACGTGTTCGGCGGGTTCGCCGTCACCCGCCGCATGCTCGCCATGTTCACGAGAGGACCGGCCCGATGAGCGCCGTCACCGCCGCCTCGGCCGCCTACATCGTCGCCGGCCTGCTGTTCATCCTCAGCCTGGCCGGCCTCTCCAAGCACGAGACCGCCAAGACCGGCAACGTCTACGGGATGGCCGGCATGGCCATCGCCCTGGTCGCCACCGTCGGGCTTGCGGCGTCCCGCGACATCTCCGCCCTCGGGGCTGTCCTGCTCGTCGCGGCCGTGCTCGTCGGCGCGGTGATCGGGCTGTGGCGGGCCCGTCGGGTGGAGATGACCGGCATGCCCGAGCTGATCGCGATGCTGCACAGCTTCGTCGGCGCCGCGGCGGTGCTGGTGGGCTGGAACGGCTACCTGTCGGTCGAGGCTCGGGCCGACGAGCAGACCGAAGTGGCCGGCGACCTGCTCGGCATCCACTCGGCCGAGGTCGTCATCGGGGTGTTCATCGGCGCGGTCACCGTCACCGGCTCGATCGTCGCCTTCCTCAAGCTCTCAGGGCGGATCAAGTCCAACCCGCTGATGCTCCCGGCGCACAACATGCTGAACCTCGGCGCCCTGGTCGCCTTCGTCGTCCTCACCGTGCTGTTCGTGATCGATCCGAGCCTGCCGCTGCTGATCGCGGTCACGGTGCTGGCCCTGGCGCTCGGGTGGCACCTGGTCGCCTCGATCGGCGGGGGTGACATGCCCGTGGTGGTGTCGATGCTCAACAGCTACTCCGGGTGGGCCGCTGCCGCGTCGGGCTTCCTGCTCGGCAATGACCTGCTGATCCTCACCGGCGCACTGGTCGGCTCCTCCGGTGCCTACCTGTCCTACATCATGTGCACCGCGATGAACCGGTCGTTCCTGTCGGTGATCGCCGGCGGCTTCGGCAACGAGGGCGCCGCCGCGGTCGACCGGGACTACGGCGAGCACACCGAGGTCAGCGCCGACCAGGTCGCCGACCTGCTCGCCGACGCCCGCACGGTGGTGATCACCCCCGGCTACGGCATGGCCGTGGCCCAGGCGCAGGGCGCTGTCGCCGAACTCGTGCGGCACCTGACCGACCGGGGCACCGACGTGCGGTTCGGCATCCACCCGGTCGCCGGCCGGCTGCCAGGGCACATGAACGTGCTGCTGGCCGAGGCGAAGGTGCCCTACGACATCGTGCTGGAGATGGACGAGATTAACGACGACCTCGCCGGCACCGACGTCGTCCTCGTGATCGGCGCCAACGACACCGTCAACCCGGCCGCCACCGACGACCCCACCAGCCCGATCGCCGGCATGCCGGTGCTCAAGGTGTGGGAAGCCGACCAGGTCATCGTGTTCAAGCGGTCGATGAGCACCGGCTACGCCGGGGTGCAGAACCCGCTGTTCTTCCGGGACAACAGCCGGATGCTCTTCGGCGACGCCCGCGAACGCGTCGAGGACATCCTGGTCGCCCTTCCCAAGCCCGACCGTACGACCGTGGGCCACGGCCGCCAGGACTGACTGCCGAGCCAGCGCCTGGCGTCACTCCCCACGACGGTCTACTGGGCCGGGAGCATCGCGTTGCATCCGCTGACGAGGCCCTACCGGCGTCGATCGAATCGGTTGACTTAACGCTCGCTACATCTTAGATTCTGTGATGGGTGTCTCAGGGCGCCGTGAACGGGGTCGCCCAACCGCACAGGCCAAGGAAGGTCCCTCATGTCACACGAGTCCGAGATCTCGACCGCTGAGCACTACGACGCCGTGGTGGTGGGGGCCGGTGTCACCGGTATCTACCAGCTGTCGCGCCTCGTGGACCTCGGCCTGAGAGTCCGGCTCTTCGAGGCTGGCGGGGGAGTGGGTGGGACGTGGTACTGGAACCGCTACCCGCTGGCCAGGTTCGACTCGGAGGCCTACTCGTACGGGTACTTCCACGACAAGGGCCTGCTGGACGAGTGGAACTGGTCGGAGGTCTTCCCGGCTCAGCCCGAGATCGAGCGGTACTTCAACCACGTCGTCGACCGCTGGCAGCTACGGGACCACATCCAGCTGAACACGAAGGTGGAAGGCGCCGTCTACGACGAGTCGACCAGTCGCTGGGACGTCAGCCTCTCCACGGGTGAGGTCGTCACGACCAAGTACTTCATCCCTGCCGTGGGCATGCTGTCGGCGCCGTACACGCCTCCCTTCCCGAACCTGGACAAGTTCACCGGCACGCTGCACCACACCTCGCTGTGGCCAGAGGAGCCTGTCGACTTCCGTGGCAAGAAGGTGGCCGTCATCGGCACCGGGTCGACCGGTGTGCAGATCATCCCGGCGGTCGCCGAGGTCGCCGAGTCCCTGACCGTCTTCCAGCGCACGCCGAACTGGGTCACCCCGCTGAACAACCGCGAGATCTCCGAGGAGGAGATGGCGGAGATCAAGGCGTCGTACGACGAGATCTGGGCCAAGATCGCCGTCAACCCCCTGGGCGGACCGCACGAAGCGGACCAGCGCAACACCCTCGAGGTCCCGGAGGAGGAGCGTCAGGCGAAGTTCGAGCGGCTCTGGCGCGACGAGGGGCTGGCCAAGGTGGGCAACAACTTCATCGACATGCCGACGAACCCGAAGGCGAACGAGACCTGGTGTGAGTTCGTCGCGGCCAAGATCAGGTCACGGGTGAAGGACCCCGTCGTGGCCGAGAAGCTCATCCCCAAGGACCACGGGTTCGGTGCCAAGCGGCCGCCGATGGAGACCAACTACTACGAGGTCTACAACCAGGACAACGTCGAGCTCATCGACCTGCACGAGACGCCGATCGTCGAGTTCACCCCCACCGGGATCGAGACGACGGCGCGGAGCTTCGACTTCGACATCGTGGTACTGGCCACCGGCTTCGATGCGGTCACCGGGGCGATGGAGCGGCTCAACGTGCGCGGCGAGGACGGTCTCGAGCTGGTCGCCGCCTGGGCCGACGGCCCGCAGACGGTCTTCGGCGTCGGGTTGCCCGGGTTCCCGAACCTGTTCATCACCGGTGGGCCCCACGTGGGCATCGGCAACGTCCCCCGCGGCACCGAGCCCCAGGTCAACTTCATCACCGAGTTGATCAAATACGCCGAGCGGATCGGCAGCAACACCGTCGCGACGACTCCCGACGCTGCCGCCGAATGGGTCGAGCACGCCCTCGACCTCGTGGCCGACGTGGCCATCATGAAGTACAAGCACAACTGGTACACGGGCGGCAACATCCCCGGCAAGAAGCAGGTCTTCACCCAGTACGCCGGCGGCATCCCGGAGGCCACGAGGCGCATGGAGGAATCGGCCGCGGCCGGCTTCCCTGAGTTCGAGCTCCGCTAGCCGGGTCGTCGACGGAGGCGGCCGCACCATCCCTGCCGCCCCCGTCGGGGTGCACGTCCTCGTCCCCCTGGCGCCGACGTCGCGGTTCGACGCCCCGACAGCACGCCGGACAGTCGGCCAGTCTCGTCGTGGCTGGCGCGGACATGGACGCCTCTGTGTCAGATGACCCGGTTCCTTCTCGAAGGGAGAGATCGCATGGAAGACATGATCGGCCGTGCCTACCACGACCTGCCGTGGGACTACGACAAGGGCGAGGAGGTCCAGGTCGTCTTCCGCACCGACCGTGAGGCGTTGCAGCCCCTGCTCCCGCCGGTCCTCGAACTCCCCGACGGGCCGGCTCTGGCCGTCGTCACGGCTGTGCACCACGCGCGCAGCACGTTCGGGCCCTACGTCGGGGTCTACCTCGGCATGCTGGCCGTCTTCGAGGGCCAGACCGTGCTGCATCGGCTCACCGGGATCAAGACCAGCTTCCCCGGCACCGCCGCAGGACGTGAGCAGTGGGGCATGCCCCTCCAGGTGGGTGAGGCGAGCATGGTCTGGGACGGCGACGTGCTCACCATCGCTGCGGGCCGGCACGGCCAGGACTTCGCCCGCTTGCAGGTCCGGCTGGAGCGGCGGGTCGAGCGGCCCGTCGGGAGGTTCACCGGCTCCACCTCGGTGGCTCGCCGTCCGCCCTGGGAGAACGCGGGGAAGCAGAACGTCCTGCTCGGCGGACGCAGCGACCCTCCCGACCCGGACGACATGGTGTTCTGGACGGGATCTGCCGTGCTCAGGCTCATCGGCGGCGACCCGGGTGACGACTGGTCGATCCTGCCGGTGCGCGAGGTGATCGAGACGAACTACAACGTCGGCGGGCACAGCGCTCTGACCGGCCCGTACATCCTCACCGAGTACTGACCGTCCTCCGACGTCGGAGGGACGGTGGCGCCGGACGCTGACCCGTCGAGCGCCACGGATCGAGGGGAACGGCGGTCCCGTCCGCCAACCGCGCGAGGGAGCGTCGGCGGGTCACCGTGGACCGTCGCGTCACCCATCATCGCCACAGCACCCAGAAGAGGACGTGCCCGCAATGACGCAGCACAGGCAGGCAGCAGTGGACGACGAGGCGGTGACCCTCCCCGGCCTCATGATGGACTTCCCGCTGACCGTCCAGCACGTCCTCCGCCGGATGGCGGGGGTCCACGGAGCCAAGAAGGTCGTGACACTCGTCGACCCGGAGACGGGCGAGTGCGTCGAACGCGACTTCCGCGACGTGGTCGCACGGGCCGGCCGACTGGCGCACGCCCTGCAGCGCCTGGGGGTCCGCCCCGGTGACCGGGTCGCCACGCTGGCGTGGAACAACGCCCAGCACCTCGAGGTGTACCTCGCGGTCATGTGCATGGGCGCGGTGCTGCACACGATGAACCTGCGTCTGGCCGACGACCAGCTCGCCTACACCGTGAACCACGCCGGGGACGGCGTCGTGATCGTCGAGAGCTCGCTCGCCGCCCAGTTCGCCGAGGTCCGGCCGGAGCTCAAGACCGTCACGAACGTCATCGTGCTCGACGACGCAGGGGAGCGCTGTGCCGAATTACCGGACGCTCTCGACTACGAGGAGCTGTTGGCGCAGGAGAGCCCGCACTTCCCCTGGCCGGAGTTCGACGAACGGTCGGCTGCTGCGCTCTGCTACACCTCGGGGACCACGGGAGACCCGAAGGGGGTGCTGTACTCCCACCGGTCCATCGTCCTGCACGCACTCGCGATGTCGGGAGCCGACGTCTACGGCATCACCAGTCGTGACCGCGTGCTGGCACTGGTCCCGCTGTTCCACGCCCTGGGGTGGGGGTTGCCGTTCGTGTCCGGCCTGGTGGGGTGTGACCTCATCCTGCCGGGGCGGCACCTGAAGCCAGGCGTGGTCGCCCGGCTCATCGAGGACCAGCAGGCGACGTGGTCCTCAGGCGTGCCGACGCTGTGGCTGGACCTCCTCCACCACGTCGACAGCCGCCGGCCCGACGACCGACCCGTGGACCTGTCGAGCCTGCACACCGTCCTGTGCGGTGGCACGGCCGTTCCGGACAGCCTCATCGAACGGTACGAGGAGCAGTTCGGGGTCGAGGTCATCCGTGGCTGGGGGATGACCGAGATCTTCCCCGGCGCCACCGTCGGACGTGACCAGCCGGGTGACCCGGAGTCCGTGAAGTCGGAACGTCGGAGGACGGGTGGTCGCGTCTCGCCCCTGTACGAGCTCCGCGTCGTCGACCCGGTGGGCGACGTCCTGCCGCACGACGGGGCCACGGTCGGTGACATCGAGGTCCGTGGCCCCGCCGTCACCGGTGCGTACTTCAACGCTCCGGCGGCCACCGCGGAGGCCGTCCACGACGGGTGGCTCCGCACTGGTGACGTCGGCACCATCGACAGCGCCGGGTACCTGCGGATCACCGATCGGGCGAAGAACGTCATCAAGTCCGGGGGCGAGTGGATCTCCTCGCAGGACCTGGAGGTGGCCTTGATGGCTCACCCGGCAGTACGCGAAGCGGCGGTGATCGGCGTTCCCGACGAGCGGTGGGGTGAACGACCACTCGCCTTCGTCGTGCTGCGTGCTCCAGCCAGTCATGATGACCTCAAGGAGTTCCTGAGGGGCCGGGTGGCTCGGTGGTGGGTCCCGGAGCACTTCCAGACAGTCGACGAGATCGCCAGGACGAGCACGGGCAAGTACGACAAGAAGGTCCTCAACGCCTGGGCCGACAGCATCCCGTGACCGCCGGCTGCCACACGGCAGGCTGCAGCCCGACCAGCCAGGTCGGCGGACTCGACGCGCGAGGCGGGATCTGCAGCCGGCGCCGTCGGCTTCGGATAGGTTGGGCGGAGGTCTGGGCTTGACCCGGGGGCAGGATCGTCGAACGGGGCCGAGGTGGCAGTGGGCACGTCGACATCCGGTTCCGACGGCTCGTGGCGGACGCGGGAGGGTGAGCCGCTGCCGCCCATCCTGGCGGCCGCCCTCGCCAACCTCCAGGAACTCGGCTACCACGGGACGACCGTGCGGGGGATCGCCTCAGGCGTGGGCCTCACCATGCCGGCGTTGTACTACCACTACGGCAACAAGGAGGGCATCCTCTTCGCCCTGCTCGACATCGCGATGGACGACCTCCTGGCCCGGATCCGTGACGGTCTCGAGGAGGCCGGTCAGGACACCGAGGCGCGGTTCACGAACTTCGTCACCGCGGTCGTCCTGCACAACACGCTCGAGCGCGATCTCGCGACACTCCACGACGAGTTCCGGTTCCTGACGAGCGACCTCCGCGCGCAGTACGTGGCCAAGCGGTCGGTCGTGGACGAGACGCTGGTCGGCCTGCTGGAGGACGGCGTCGCCGAGGGTGCCTTCGAGACCGATGACGCTCACTTCAGCTCACGGCTCGTGCTCGGCATGTGCAACGGGATCGTGGACTGGTACCACTCCTCCGGTCCCTTGAGTGCCACGGAGATCGCTGACAGGTACGCCCGGAGCGCTGTCCGCCTCGTCGCGCGCGGCGGAGCGCAGTAGACCCGGTCCGATCGACTCCCTCGGGCACGGGGGGCTGTCTGCAACAGCGGTGGCGGTCCGCGGCCGGCGATGGCCTCTGAGCTCGGGCACTCGGGCCAGGGCACGTCCGGCAGGAGCAGCCCGCCGACCGGTCAGGCGTCACGCCAGGCAGCAGGCGCAGCATTCGGCGGTGACCTGGTCGGCCGTGCACCCGGCCGACCTTGACGACTCGCAGATGACGATCGATACTTATCTAGCGAACGCTAAATAGCGGGCCGTCGGTCTCCGGGAGGAACATCGTGAGAGATGCCGTCATCGTCGATGCGGTCCGTACTGGTTCGGGGCGAGGAAAGCCTGGTGGCGTGCTGTCCGGTGTGCACCCCGTAGACCTCCTCGCCGCAGTGCTGCGGCAGCTGGCCGAGCGCAACGACCTCGATCCCGGCCGCATCGACGACGTGATCGCCGGCTGCGTGGGCCAGGCAGGCGAGCAGTCGCTCAACATCGGGCGGCAGGCCGTGCTGGCCGCAGGATGGCCGGTGTCGGTTCCGGCGACCACGGTGGACCGCCAGTGCGGTTCCAGTCAGCAGGCTGCCCACTTCGCGGCTCAGGGCGTGATGGCAGGCGCGTACGACATCGTGGTGGCCTGCGGGGTGGAGTCGATGAGTCGGGTTCCGATGGGCACACCGGGCATGGGGGAGGACCCCTACGGTCCGGCGATGTCGCGACGGTTCCCCGAGGGTCTGGTGAACCAGGGCATCTCCGCTGAGCTGATCGCCGACAAGTGGTCAATCTCGCGCGAGGAGCTCGATGCCTTCGCGGCGCGGTCGCACCGGTTGGCCGGAGCGGCAGGTCAGGCAGGGGCGTTCGACCGGGAGATCGTCCCGGTGTCCGTCGAGGGCGGTGAGCACACGTCCGACCAGACTGTCCGGGCGGCCACGACTCCTGAGAAGCTCGCCGGGTTGCCGACGTCGTTCGCCACACCGGCCGCCCGCGAGCGGTTCCCACATGTGGACTGGCGCATCACACCGGGGAACTCCTCCCCGTTGACCGACGGCGCGTCCGCAGTCCTCATCATGGGCGAGGACACGGCCAAGGCCCTCGGACTCCGTCCACGAGCGCGCTTCCACTCCTTCGCGCTGGCCGGCGACGACCCCTTGCTGATGCTGACTGCGCCGATCCCGGCCACCGAGCGGGCGCTGGCCAGGGTCGGGCTCACCATCGATGACATCGACACCTACGAGGTCAACGAGGCGTTCGCGCCGGTGCCGCTCGCCTGGGCGCACGAGCTGAAGGCCGACCCTGAGCGGCTGAACCCGCGGGGAGGCGCCATCGCCCTCGGCCACGCGCTGGGCTCCTCGGGCACCCGCCTGCTCACGACGATGCTGCACCACCTCGAGGACACCGACGGCCGGTACGGCCTGCAGACGATGTGCGAGGCCGGTGGGCTGGCCAACGCCACGATCATCGAACGCGTCTGAGAGAAGTCGGACAGCCCTCGACCCCGCCTCGCCGGAACTGTCGCCGTCGGGACGTCGTCGGTGGCGGTGGTGACGGTCTGGCAGGTGAACGCCAGCGGGAAGATCTCCGAGCGCGATCTCGAGGGGACGGGGAAGGCCGTCCGAGGCGGTCAGGTACTGGGTCAGCGCGCGCGGCCACTGCTCGGGCCACGCCGGGGTCCTCGACCTCGCGCTGGGTGGGTCGGAGCGAGCGAACAGCTCGTCGTAGCGGGCCTGATGAGGGTGCGATCAGCGCGTTGCGGGGTCGGAAGGCCATCGGAGCGTGCGGGGGCACGCGCCGGTCGCTCGGCGATGGTGTCCAGGGAAGCGCCAACGCCCATCGGCTGGAGAAGTCCTCGTCGACGTCCAGCAGGTGAGAGCGATTGCGCTCGTGTCGCCTCGTGGGCGGTGCGGCCTGCCGCGCCGCTGGTCGTGGGTGGGTGTGGATCGGCCGCTCGGATGAACGCTCCGGCACTTCGTACGGCGGACGGGATTATTTTCCGGACACATGTACTTTAAGTCGGCAGCGGAGGCAGTCTTCGCGAGCTGTCGAGACCTGGCGAGGACTTCCTGCATGACCCAGCAAACCGACCTGCCGACCTCGCCTCCTGCACCAGCGGCCGACCTGAAGACCCGCCTGACCCCCGATGAGGTCATCGTCGTCACCGTGCTGGCGGGGGCGGCCTTCATCACGGTCCTGAACGAGCTGGTCATGGGCGTCGCCCTGCCGCAGGTGATGGCGGAGCTGGCGATCACCGCCAGCACCGGGCAGTGGCTGACAACGGCCTACGCGCTGACCATGGCCGTCGTCATCCCGGCGACCGGCTTCCTGATGCAGCGCTTCGCCACCCGTCCGCTGTTCATCGCGACGATGGTCCTGTTCACCCTCGGGACGGCGATCGCGGCCGTGGCTCCCGGCTTCGAGCTGCTGCTGGCCGGGCGCGTGATCCAGGCTGTGGGGACGGCGATCCTGCTGCCGCTGCTCATGACGACGGCCTTCGGGCTGGCGCCGGCGGGGCGCCGCGGGCAGATGATGGCGGTGACCACCGCCGTGCCCGCCCTGGCCGGGGCGATCGGCCCGGCCATCTCCGGTGTGGTGGTGGCGCAGCTGAGCTGGCGTTGGATCTTCCTGCTGGTCCTGCCGCTGGCCGTGCTCGGCCTGGCGGTGGGGGCGTGGAAGATGCGCAACCTCACCACCCCCAAGCCGGTCCAGATCGACATCGGGTCGCTGGTGCTGGCGGCGATCGGCTTCGGTTCCCTGCTCTACGGCCTGTCGACGGCGGCGGAGTCCGGCGGCGGCCGGGCGCTGGTCGTCTCCGGCGTCGTCTTCGTGGTGGGCGTGGCGGGGATCGCGGCGTTCGTGCTGCGCCAGCGGCAGCTGCAGCACCGGGACGCGGCAGTGCTGGACATGCGGGTGTTCGCCCACCGCGGGTTCAGCCTCTCCGCCGCCCTCTTCATCTTCCTGGTGATGACCGCCTTCGGGGTCAACGTGGTCCTGCCCCTGGTCCTGCAGGACGCCCTGGGCTTCGGTGTCCTGGAGACCGGTCTGCTGCTCATCCCCGGCGGTGCGGCCATCGCCCTCACCGCGGCCGTCGTGGGCCGGCTGTACGAGCCGGTGGGCCCGCGGACGCTGGTCGTCTTCGGCGCGGTCCTGGCCACCGCCGCGTGGGGGTTCCTGTCCACCGTGGACACCGACACCCACATCGCCGTCGTCCTGGCCATGCACCTGCTGATCTCCATCGGCATGGCGTTCATGTGGACACCGCTGTTCACCCTGGCCATGGCCTCCCTGCCCGAGGACCTCTACCCCCACGGCAGTGCCGTGCTCAACACCCTGCAGCAGCTGGGCGGGGCCGCCGGCATCGCAGTCCTGATCGCCGTGCTGACCCTGGTCAGCGGCTCGGAGTCCGCCGAGGCCACAGCGGTGGCCTCCCTGCACGGCATGCGGGCGACCTTCATCGCCGCCGCTCTGCTCACCGCCGTGGCTGCGGTCGGTGCCCTGTTCCTACCCCGCGTGCAGCGAGGGGCCACCGCGGCCGTGCCCGTGTCCATGCACTGAACAGCCGGCTCACCGACCCCGGCACCGCCGACTCCGGCGGTACCGAACCACCACCTCCTGGCCTGCAGCAGGCCAAGGAGACGACAGGCAGGACCGCAGTGGACCTGCCAGCGCACGCCCGCTGACCCGCTGGGTCAACCACCTACGACACGAGGACATGACGGTCACATGAGCAACAGCTCGTTCCTGCTCGGAGCAGTACTGGGAGAGATGCACGGCAACCACCCCGGAGCGTGGCGGATGCCGTCGGCTGATCCGAACGCCTACAGCGACGTGACGGCCTGGGTGCGCGCCGCCCAGATCGCCGAGCGTGGCGGACTGGACTACCTCTTCTTCCCCGACCGGGTCTTCATCTGGGGGGACCTGGAGTCGCGACCGCCCATCGTGACGATGGAGCCGACCTTGACACTGGCCGCGATCGCCCCCGCCACCCGGCGGATCGGCCTGGTCACCACGCTGTCGACCTCCTTCGTCCCGCCCTACACACTGGCCCGTCAACTCAGGGCGCTGGACGTGATGAGTCATGGCCGCGCCGGCTGGCAGGCCATCCCCAGCTACGAACCGGAGGCCTTCGCCAACTACGGGCTGCCCGTTCCGCCGCGCGAGGAGAAGTACGAACGCTTCAACGAGGCCATCCAGATCACCCAGGCGCTGTGGGGGAGCTGGGGCAGAGCCGCAGGCACCCCCGACAAGGCCACCGGACGGTTCGCCGACACCACACAGATCCGCCCCGTCAACCTGCAGGGCCGTCACGTCGCCTCGCGTGGGCCACTGCAGATCCC
Organism: Modestobacter versicolor; assembly: GCF_041028285.1. GTDB lineage: Bacteria > Actinomycetota > Actinomycetes > Mycobacteriales > Geodermatophilaceae > Modestobacter > Modestobacter versicolor_A. The sequence goes on from NZ_JABGDB010000002.1 coordinate 40,379, forward strand.
GCCCTCCGAGCAGGGGCAGCCGGTGATCTTCATGCCCTTCGCCAGTGGCCTCGGTGTGCAGGCCGCCGCCATGTACGCCAACGGCATCATCGCTCACGCCACCTCCATGGAGGAGGCCAAGGCCCAACGCGCCATGATGCGCTCGATGACCGTGGATGCCGGTCGGGACGCGGATGAGGTGAAGTTCCTCAACTTCTTCGCCCTCACCGTCGGTACCACCCTCCAGGAGGCGGTCCAGCGACGCATGGTGCTGGAGGAGGCTGCCGGGATCGAGGGACGGCTGATGCGCCTGTCGGCCGTCCTCGGGCTGCGCCTGGACCCGGCGGATCGGGACAAGCCGCTCACCAGCGCCCAGATCGGGGCCCTCCGCCCGCACCCCGGCGCCGCCCAAGCCGGCTACGCCCTGGAGCTCGCCCGTCAGGGGCGGACACCGCACGAGATCCTCGGTCACGGAGTCCTCGACCAGGCTCCGTCCCTGGTGGGAACGGCCGAGCAGATCGCCGACGTGCTGCAGGAGTGGGTGCAGGCCGGTGCCGCCGATGGCTTCTCCGTGATCATCGACGACCTGCACGACGGGATGGACGCCTTCGTGGACCAGGTCGTGCCCGTCCTGCGTCGGCGCGGTCTCCGCCCCGACGACTACGAGGGAGCGACGCTGCGCGACCACCTGGGCCTGCCGGAGCAGATCGGCCTGGACCCGCGACTGACCGCAGACAAAGAACGCTGATCCGGCTCGTCAGGAGCTGGAGGTGTTCAGCCGTCCTGCACGGGCGACGGACCCTCCTGATCGCAGACGTCCCTCCCGCTGCCGACCTCCAGCAACACCGGCAGCGGGCAACGTCCGCTGCCCGCATCGTCGGCGGCCTCCCCCATCACGAAGTGCTCCGACCCCCTCGCCGAGCTGTCCCACCCTCGAAAGGTCTCGTCATGGACGCCAGCTACACCGCTGAAGCTCTTGCCACCGGCGCCGGCCGAAGCGGCCACGTCGCCACCACCACAGGAACCCTCGACATGGACCTGGCGGTCCCGAAGGAGATGGGGGGTGCGGGCGGCGGAGCGAACCCGGAAGAGCTGTTCGCGGCCGGGTACGCGGCATGCTTCCACTCCGCACTGCAGATGGTCGCCCGGACCCAGAAGGTGCCGATCGCACACTCCTCCGTCGGTAGCCGAGTCCACATCGGGCCCGACGGACAGGGTGGATTCGTGCTGGCCGTCGACCTCGAAGTCGTCATCCCGGACGTGGACCACGACCGAGCACAGGCCCTCGCGGACGCAGCCCACCAGGTCTGCCCCTACTCCAATGCCACCCGCGGCAACATCGAGGTCACCATCTCCGTCAGCGACGACTGACCCCCTGCGGGCCGCCGAATCCCACTGGATGTCCAAGCCCAGCCCGACACGAAAGACCACGCTCATGACGGACAACATCCCCTCCATCGGCATCGTCGGGGCCGGAGCGGTCGGCGTCAACGCCGCCTACGACCTCATGCGCGCCGGCGCCGAGGTCACCTTCCTCGTCCGCCCGCACCGCCAGGAACAGCTCTCTCGTCCACAGGCCATGTACTCCTACGACGACCACACCCTCGACCGGTTCTCCGGCTACGACGTCATCACCGACCCAGCCGCCCTGTCCGACCAGCAGCTGGACTTCCTCATCGTCACCCTCGACAACGCCTCTCTCCGCGCCGAAGCCGGCCTGACCTCGGTCAAGGAGATCGGACGCGCGTTCCGCGGCACGAACACCGGCGTCATCCTCAACGCCGTCGGCATCGGGGTCGTGTCCTGGTTCCTCGCCGAGTCCGGCCTGTCCGAGGACCAGGTCGCCATGGGCAGCACCAACGCCCTGATCCACGAAGTCGCCGCCGCGGACCTGCCCCTCGATCCGAGCGTCGACGCGGACCTGCTCGGCCAGGCGGACTACGCCGTCAAGCACCTCGGCCCGGCAGGGTTCCTCATCGACGACAGCTCCCCACAGCTCGCCGAGGCCTTCACCGCCGTCTACACCGGCAACGGGATCCCCGCCGCGAGCACCGCGTCCGCCAGCGAGACGGCGATCGGTCTTGCCATCCTCGCCCCGATCCTCGCCTGGGGACTCCTCGACTGGCAGTCCCTCGACGACGTTGACGCAACGAACGAGGCCTGGCAGCTCGGCGCGAACAGCATGCGCGAGATCCAGCAGTTGGCCGTCTTCGGCGCCGCCGGCCAAGCTGCGGCCAAGCAGACCACCTCTCAGAGCGTCCTGCAGATGTTCCGGCACATGACTCAGCAGGCCACGCCACTCGACTTGGCCGCCTTCTTCGCCTACCACCACGGTGGCAAGGTGAACCGTCAGGACCTCGACTTCCTCGACGACGCCCGCCAGCGCGCCCAAGCAGAGGGCCAAGACGCCACCGCCCTGCGCGAGCTCGCCAGCCGTCTCAACATCGCGTGATCAGGGGCATCAAGAGCATCTCCTGCCAGTGCGCCGACACCGACGTCCGTGGTCGCTGAGGGCTGACCAGCCTGCTGCCGGGTCGAGCTGCAGCAGGGTGATCCCGCAGGAGCTGTCGGTAGCAGCGGTGCAGATGGGGTTGGCACCCAATGCGGTCGAGATTCGCCAGGCACATGACCGGACCGATGCGCGCGCAGCGGGCTGGACGTTCGACACCTCGGCCAGCCGTGCCGGCCGAGCCGTTCGCGGCTGTGCCAGGCCGGTGGGCTGGTACAGCAACCGGTACAGCAACGGGGTGCGTACGACCACGGATCCGGGCGGATGGTCGCGGACGTCGCGCCGATGTGACCTGCGAAAACGGCACGTCGGTGGACGCTCACGGACGACTGCTCGTGGCTGGGGGTCAAGGGGTCGCAGGTTCAAGTCCTGTCAGCCCGACAGTGGGACAGCGGGCCAGAGGCGGGTCGTCCGGCGTGGACGGCCCGCCTCTGGCGTCAGTACGACAACCGGTACGGCGACGCGCCTGACTGCGCCCACCCCTCGACAGCCTCGTCGAGCCGGTCGCGGGCACCACGACGTCCGGCGGGCTGCCGAGCGCAGCACTCGTATGGCTCCGGGAGGCAGCTGCCGTGCGCGCGGCGCTCACCTCCCGCCCAGTGCCGCGAACGTCCCGGTGCCTCAGCCGCCGGCATCGGCGGACCGGAGGGCCTTGGTGACGCGGTGGTGTGCTGTCCAGATCTCTTCGGGCAGCCCCTCGAAGAGGTTCAGGTGTTCTTCGCGGTGGGTCATCTCCTGCTGCCAGCGGGCGGTGTCGATGGTCAGCAACCGCTCGAGGTCGCCCGGCGGCAGCTCCATGCCACGCAGGTCGAGCTCGTCGGGGGTGGGCACGATGCCGACCGGCGTGCTGGTGCCGGTCACCTCGCCGTCCCGCAGCTGCATCAGCCAGAGCAGGGCCCGCAGGTTGTCCCGGTACCCGGGCCACAGGAAGTGGCCGTCCTCGGGGTCACGCTGGAACCAGTTGACGTGGGCGAACAGCGGCTGCTTGGTCGCCGAGCCGATGATCTTCAGCCACAGCGCGGCGTAGCGCCCTTCCGGGACGGCCATGAACGGGCGCATCGACATCGGGTCGTACCGCAGCACGCCCTCGGTGCCCTCTGCGGCGAAGGTCGCCTCGGCGCCCAGCGTGAGGCCGTCGTAGACCCCCTCGGCCAGGTCGGTGATCGCGCGGACGAGCGGCTCCCGGTCACGCGTGCGCCCGCCGAAGATGATCGCGTCGATCGGCACGCCCTGCGGCTTCTCGTAGTCCGGCGCGATGTTGGGCACGTTGGCCAGGGTGGTGGTGAACCGGCTGTTCGGGTGAGCCCAGGGGGAGGACTCGGCGCCCTCCGGCCGGTCGGAGACCAGCGCACCTGTCCAGTCCCGCCAGCCGGTGACGTCGGCCGGTGGTTGCGGCGTCTTCCCCTCCCACCACACGTCCTGGGTGTCGGCGTTGTAGGCGACGTTGGTGAAGATCGTGCCGGTGCCGGGGGCGATCGCCGCGACCGCGGTGGGGTTGGTGTCCTCGTTGGTGTCCTTGGCGACCCCGAAGACCCCGAACTCGGGGTTGATCGCGTAGACGCGGCCGTCCTGCGGATCGACGCGCAGCCAGGCGATGTCGTCGCCGTAGAAGTCGACGCGATAGCGGTCGCCGAGGACGTCCGGGGGCAGCGTCATGGCCAGGTTGGTCTTGCCCGAGGCGCTCGGCATGCCGCCGCACACGTGGTACGTGCGGCCGGTCTCCTTGTCGGTGATGCCCAGCAGCAGGAACTGCTCGGCGAGGAACTCGCCGGAGACCCAGCCGTCGTAGGCCGCCTGCCGCAGACCGTGCGCGATCTTGCCCAGCAGCGCGTTGCCGCCGTAGGAGGACCCGTAGTGCAGGATCGTCCGCTCGTCGGCGACCGTGACGAAGTAGCGCTCGTCGGCCGGCGTCCCCTGGCCCAGCTTCTCCAGGTCGCCGGTGACGTGCACGCCGCGGACGAAGCTGCCCGGGTCGGCGAGGTCGTTCACGTGCTCGACGCCGACCCTGCCCATCCGGATCATGTGCAACACCACGGTCCGGGCGTCCGTGAGTTCGACGCCGGTGGCGAAGCCCGCCAGCGGCGAGCCGGGTGGGGCCATCAGGTAGGGGACGACGTACATGGTCTTGCCGGCCGAGGCGCCCCGCATCCGGCTCTCGAGCAGCGGTTTCATCTCCGAGGCCGGGCGCCAGTTGTTGTAGACCCCGGCGTCGGTGGGGTCGCTGGTGGCCACCACGGTGCGTTCCTCGGAGCGCGCGGTGTCCTTCGGGTGGCTGCGGGAGTAGTAGCGGCCCTCGCCGGCGGGGGAGAGCTCGCCGGCGGCCAGGGCCTCCTCGATGAGCCGCCCGTCGTCGGCGGCGTTGACCACCTCGAGCCGTTCGGCGCCGGTCAGCTCGAACCAGTGCCGCACGTACTCGCGGACCCGGCTGTTGGTCAGTCCTGCTCGATCGAGAACGGCGTCGACGGCGCTCACGAACTCACCTGCTTCCCGTGGGGATGGAACGAGTCGGTCGGTGGGCCGTCCGGCCCGGTCAGCGGAACGTATCGGGTCGCCGCCGTCGATGCCGCGCCGGACCACCCGTAGCGCGGGGTCGGATGCCGGGTCAGGCCTGCACGGCGAGCACCGGCCGGTCGGCGTCGAGCAGGATTCGCCGTGCGGTGCTGCCCATGAGCAGCCCGCCGACCGGGGAGCGCTTGCGCAGGCCGATGGCGATGACCGACGGGGTGGCGTCCTCCGCGGCCGTGGGGACGGCGTCGGCCAGGTCGCCGCAGTGCGGGGTCTGCCGTACGTCCGGCTCGACGCCGGCGCCGCGAGCACGGCCGGTCATGTCCTCGACGAGTTCAGGTGGCGCGACGTCGGCACTGACGGCCGCGCCGCCCCGAGGGGTGTCCAGCACCAGGAGGTCCTCGCCGCGGCGGCGGGCCTCCTCGGGCCAGGCGGCGAAGGCGGCGCACCCCTCGGAGGTGGGCACGAACCCGACGAGGACGGTCACATCGGTCGTGCGCCGGCGGGTCAGCGCCGCCGGCACCGGCGGCAGCAGGCCACCCGCACGAAGACGGCGAGCAGGACGCCGGAGATGGGCGGGTGGAGAAGCCGGTGGCATCGCCGTCGAAGGTCAGCAGCGATCGGCGCAGCGAGTCCCCAGCAGGAAGCCGAGGACGAAGGCGAGCACGAGCGCGCCGGGTGCACCGTCCGGTGGACGCGAGGGACGGCTCTGCTGGGCTGGTGTGGAAGGGGCAGCCCAGCAGAACCGTCTCGGCGTCCGGAGGTGGTGGTGGGTCAGCGGTGGGTCAGCTCCACGAGGTGCTCGACGTACCCGGGGACGGTGAGGAACGTCGGGAAGTCCTCGTCCAGGGTGACCGCCCGGAACATGCGTGCGGCCTCGTCGAACCGGTCATCCGCTGTGCGCCGCTGGGCGGCGAGGGTCTCGTCCAGGAGCTCCTCGACGTGACCGCGGGTCACCTCCGTGCCCTCGGCGGTGACAGTCCCGTGGTGGATCCACTGCCACAGCTGCGCGCGGCTGATCTCCGCGGTCGCGGCGTCCTCCACGTGCCCGTCGATGGCGACGGCGCCGACCCCGCGGAGCCACCCCTCCAGGTACCGCAGGGCCACGGTGACGTTGGTGCGCACGCCGGCATCGGTGACGTCGCCGGTCACCCCGCGGGTGTCGAGCAGGTCCGCAGCCTGGACCGTCCTGCTCTCCGGCCGGCGCCCCCGCTGGTCGGTGGCTCCGCCGAGGACGGCGTCGAACGCGGCGCGCGCGGTCGTGACCAGCCCCGGATGGGCCGTCCAGGTACCGTCGAACCCCTGGCTCGCCTCGCGGCGCTTGTCCGCGGCGACGGCGGCCAGGGCGCGCTCGGTGGCCTGCGGGTCGTCGCCGTCGGGGATGGCGGTGCTCATCCCACCGATGGCGTGTGCGCCGCGGCGGTGGCAGGTGGCCACCAGCAGGTCGGTGTAGGCCTGCATGAACGGCGTCGTCATCGTCAAGGCCGACCGGTCGGGCAGGACCCAGGACGGTCCCCGTCCGCGGAACTTCTTGATGATGCTGAACAGGTAGTCCCACCGTCCGGCGTTGAGCCCCGCGCAGTGGTCGCGCAGCTCGTGGAGGACCTCCTCCATCTCGAAGGCCGCGGTGATGGTCTCGATGAGGACGGTCGCGCGGATGGTCCCGTGGGACAGCCCCAGGCAGCGCTCGGTCTCGGTGAAGACGTCGTCCCAGAGGCGGGCCTCGGCGGCGGTCTCGATCTTCGGCAGGTAGAAGTACGGCCCGCTGCCCCGGGCGACGAGCTCTGCGGCGTTGTGGAACGCGTGCAGGCCGAAGTCGACCAGTGACGCCACAGCGGCGGTCCGGCGCCCGCTGGGATCGGTCCAGCACAGGTGCTTCTCGACCAGGTGCCAGCCCCGCGGACGGACGATCAGGGTCGGCGCGGTCTCCCACTCGACCGGACCGCCCAGGCGCCGGCGGACGACGTCGGTGAGGAGGACCTGCCCCTCGATGACGTTGCCCCAGGTGGGGCTGGTGGCGTCCTCCAGGTCGGCCACCCAGGTCTGCGCCCCGGAGGTCAGCGCGGCGACGGCCGACGCGGGGTCGAGCGGGCTGGTGATCTCGACCCGTCGGTCCGCGAGACCCGGTCCGGGGCCGGCCACCCGCCAGCTGGGGTCGGCGCGGAGCGCGGCGGTCCCTGGTCGGAAGCCCAGGTCGCGGCCGTTGGAGATGTGCGTGCGGCGGCTGGCGCGTTCGCCCAGCAGCTCGGCCCGCCGGGAGGCGAAACGGGTGTGCAGGTGTGCGAGGAAGGCCAGGGCGTCGGGGGTGAGGACGTCCTCGTCGCGGGGCAGGGCCGGCCCGTGCGTGGTGATCCGTCCGGCGGTCGGCTCCGGTCCGGGCCGGATCGGCATGGGAGCGGAAGGGGCGGCGGGTGGGGCGAGCGTCGTCATGGCAGTTCTCCTTGGCAGCGGGGGGAGCGGGGGAGGGTCAGTGGAACTGCTCGGACTCCGTCGACCCGACGAGGGCGAGGGTCGAGCTGGCCGGGTTGAGCGCGGTGGCGATCCGGTCGAAGTAGCCGGTGCCGACCTCCCGCTGGTGCCGCGTGGCGGTGTAGCCGTCGGGCTCGGAGGCGAACTCGGCCTCCTGCAGCTCCACGTAGGCGCTCATCTGCCGCTCGGCGTAGCCCTGCGCGAGGCTGAACATCGAGTGGTTGAGGGAGTGGAAGCCGGCCAGGGTGATGAACTGGAACGCGTAGCCCATCGCGGCCAGCTCGCGCTGGAACCCGGCGATCTGGTCGTCGTCCAGGTGGCTCTTCCAGTTGAACGACGGCGAGCAGTTGTAGGCCAGCTTCTGGTCGGGGAACTCGGCGTGCACCGCCTCGGCGAAGCGGCGGGCGAGCTCGAGGTCAGGGGTCGCGGACTCGACCCAGATCAGGTCGGCGTACGGGGCGTAGGCCAGTCCCCGGGCGATGACCGGGTCGAAGCCGTTGCGCACGGTGTAGAAGCCCTCCGCCGTCCGCTCGCCGGTGAGGAACGGACGGTCGCGCTCGTCGTGGTCGCTCGTCAGCAGGGTCGCGGCGAGGGCGTCGGTGCGGGCGATGACCAGGGACGGGACGCCGGCGACGTCGGCGGCCAGCCGCGCGGCGTTCAGCGTCCGGATGTGCTGGCCGGTGGGCACCAGGACCTTGCCCCCCATGTGACCGCACTTCTTCTCCGACGCCAGCTGGTCCTCCCAGTGCACGCCGGCGGCACCTGCGGTGATCATCGAGCGCATCAGCTCGTAGGCGTTGAGCGGGCCACCGAAGCCGGCCTCGGCGTCGGCGACGATCGGCACCAGCCAGTCCCGCCCGTCACCGCCGTCCGAGCCCTCGATCTGCCCGGCGCGCAGCAGCGCGTTGTTGATCCGGCGGACGACCGTGGGCACCGAGTCGACCGGGTAGAGGCTCTGGTCGGGGTAGGTCTGCCCGGCGGTGTTGGCGTCGGCGGCGACCTGCCAGCCGGAGAGGTAGATGGCCTTCAAGCCGGCCCGGACCTGCTGGACGGCCTGGTTGCCGGTGAGCGCGCCGAGGGCGGACACCCACTCCCGGCCGTTGCTGGACTCCACCAGCTCGAAGAGCCGCTGCGCGCCCCGGCGGGCGAGGGTGTGCTCCTCCACCACCGGGCCCCGCAGCGCCACGACGTCCTCGGCGGTGTGGTCGCGCCGGATGCCGGCCCACCGCGGGTCGGTCTGCCACTCGAAGGCGAGGTCGGTCGCGGTCTGGACGGCATCGCCGGGTCGGGGGGTCTGCGGGCTCATCGGAGTGCTCCTCGAGGTGGATCGGGGGAACGGGGTTGCACGGATGAGCCTGCGGGGCGACCAGGACGTCGCGGTGGGGTTTCACCCGAGAACTTGACGGTTTCTTCCCGCATCCGGAAGATCCTGCGGATGATGGATGGTCACGACCCGCTCGTCGTAGGACGCCGGATCCGGGAGCTGCGCAGCGCCGCCGGCCTGACCCTGGGTGAGTTCGCGAGCCGGCTGGGTCGCGCGCCGTCGCACCTGTCGATGGTTGAGAACGGGAAGCGGGAACTCCGGGTCGGGGAGCTGCACACCGTGGCCGGCGTGCTCGGGGTGGAGGTGGCGGACCTGCTGTCGCAGGCGCCGCAGTCCCGGCGCGCGCAGCTGGAGATCGCCCTGGAGCGGGCCCAGCGCAGCCCGCTGTTCGGCTCGCTCGGGCTGGCCCCCCTGTCGGTGCGCAAGACGCTGCCCGACCAGGCCATCGAGACGGTGCTCGCGCTGCTCAGCGAGCTGGAACGGGTGCACGAGCAACGGGCGGCGACGCCGGAGGAGGCGCGCCGGGCCAACACCGCGCTACGGGCGGAGATGCGCCGGCGGGGCAACCACCTCGCCGAGCTGGAGACGACCGCGGCCACCCTGCTCGCAGCGGTCGACCACACCGGCGGGCCACTGTCCCAGCGGGTTGCCGCCGACCTCGCCGGCCACCTCGGGTTCACCATCCACCACGTCGGCGACCTGCCCGCCTCCACCCGCAGCCTGACCGACCTGGAAGGCCGCCGGATCTACCTGCCGCGCTCGACCGAGGCCGGCCGGGACCCCCGCTCGACCCTCCTGCAGGCCCTGGCGGGTGCCGTTCTGGGGCACAGCCCGCCGGAAGACTACGAGTCCTTCCTCCGACAGCGGGTGGAGAGCAACTACCTCGCCGGCGCCCTCCTGGTGCCCGCGGCGACCGCGGTGCCGCTGCTGAAGGCGGCGAAGGACCGCCGCGAGCTGTCGGTGGAGGACCTGCGCGACGCCTACGCCGTGACCTACGAGACCGCCGCCCACCGGTTCACCAACCTGGCCACCGAGCACCTGGGCATCCCGGTGCACTTCCTGAAGGCCCATGAGTCCGGCGCCATCGCCAAGGCCTACGAGAACGACGACGTCCAGTTCCCGACCGACCCGCTCGGCACCGTCGAGGGCCAGCTGGTGTGCCGCTGGTGGGCGGCCCGGCGGGTGTTCGCCGTCGAGGACCGGTTCAGCCCGTACCACCAGCTCACCGACAAGCCCGGCGGGACGTACTGGTGCACCTCGAGCATCCAGGCCACCGGCCGGGGGGCCTTCTCGCTGTCGGTGGGGACGTCGTTCGCCCATGCGAAGTGGTTCCGCGGCATGGACGCCGACCAGCGGTTCACCTCGACGTGCCCGGACGAGAGCTGCTGCCGTACGCCACCGCCGGCGCTCGCGGAGCGCTGGGCCAGCCGGGCACTGCCGACGCCGCGGTTGAACGCCACGCTGTTCGCCACGCTCCCGACCGTGCCCAGCGTGACCACCGGCGGCTCGTCGTCCTCACCGGGTGTGGACACCACCGAGGCGTACCGCTTCCTGGAACGTCACTCCCGGGCAAGTCGGCCTTGACCCCGTACCGCGCGGGAGATCGTCCGGCGCGGTCTTCAGTCGGGACCTGCTCACCTCGAGCGGCGCGCGCCTTGGCGCGCATGCCCCGCGACCTGGTCGTCGCGTGCGTTGCCTGGCCGTCCCCGCCGTTGTCACGACCGGCCGCTACCCGCGTCCGAGGCCGCTGCCACGAGCGCTCACCAAGGTCCCGACCATCCCCTCACCATCCGGGACGTGACGCGCGTCCAGGGCCGACCCCTTCCCGCAGCGCAGTCCGAGAGACCTGTCGCTCACACGACGAGGACAGCAACCGGTACAGCAACGCGGTCATGGACGACGGCTGGCGCAGGCGTACGGCAACAGACGGCGGGTCCTCGTGACCTGCGAGAACGGCACGTCAGCGGACGTCCACGGAAGTCTGCACGTGACTGGGGTCAAGGGGGCGCAGGTTCGACGACCTGTCAGCTCGACAGGGAGACCGCAGGTCAGAGGCGGGTCGTCCGGAATCGGGCGGCCCGCCACCTGCGCTCCCGAGACCCGGTCGATGGGTCGCTGTCCTTCAAAGGCTGAGCACGACGGGAACCCAGGTCAACGGCTCAGCGATGTCGACGACCGTGCCTGCAGCACGCGTGAGGAGTCGGTCTCCTGCCGCGATGCCGGGACCCGACCGCTGCCGCGAAGCGGCAGTCGCTCGGCCGCGGGGCGGGTCGCCGCAGGAGAGCCCAGATGAGAGTGGTGTGGGTCGTCGGAACCCAGGATCGTCGAGGACTGACGCTCTGCAGCAGCAGGTGCAGCAGGTGCAGCAGGTGCAGCAGGTGCAGCAACGCGGAGACGGCAACCGGACGCTCCGGGCTCCGGGACCCGCCGGCCGGCACGTGGGTCGACCTCCACCGCCACGACTCCCGTCCTGCCCGACGGAGTGATGGAGGCCGACGTGCCCCGCGGCTCAGTCGGCGAGGACCCTCAGCGGGAGCGGGACGGTGAGTGGGCGTTCAGCGAACGCCCGCAGGTCGGCGACCTCGCACTCCCGGCCGCAGGCCCGGGCGGTGAGCAGCGCGGTGGCCGAGCCGCAGACCCGGCCCTGGCACCAGCCCATGCCGGTGCGGGTCAGCAGCTTGACGGTGCGGGCGTCGGTGGCGCCCCACTCGCCGACGGCGTCCCGGACGGCGCCGACCGGCACCTCCTCGCATCGGCACAGCAGGGTCTCGTCCGGCAGCGCGTCGAGCACCTCCGGTGGCACCGGGTGCACGGCGTGGAGCGCGGCGGCGAAGCGGCGCAGGGCCGCACGCCGCCTCAGCAGGCGGGCGGGAACGCCGGCGTCCACCGCCGAGCGGCCGGCGATCTCGCCCTCGACGACGGCGAGCTCCGATCCGCCGATGCCGGTGCACTCGCCGGCCGCCCAGACCCCCGGGACGCTGGTCCGCCCGGCGTCGTCCGCTGTCACCACCAGGCTGCCGTCGGCGCCCAGCTCCGTCGCGCACCCCAGCTGCAGGTGCAGCTCCAGATGCGGGGTGAAGCCCCAGCCGACCGCGAGCAGGTCGCACGGCACGGTCGACACCCCACCGGGCACCGGGCGGCCGGCCCGGTCCAGCCGGGCGACCTCCACCGCCTCCAGCTGGTCGGTGCCCAGCGCCCGGACGACGACCGAGCGCCGCCGGTACCGGGTCCGGGTGCGGGCCAGCCGGAGCAGGTAGCCGGCCGCCTCGCCCAGCTTGCCGCGTGCGCCGAGGACCGCCCTGGGGTGGCGGACGAAGCCGGCCGGTGAGTTCGCCTCCACGACCGCGGCCACCGTCGCGCCGCTGCGCAGCAGGCCGTCGGCCACCGGGAGCAGGAACGGCCCGGTGCCGGCGACGACCGCGCGCCGGCCGGCCGCGACGCCGTGCTGCTTGAGCAGCGCCTGGACCCCGCCGGCGGCCAGCACGCCGGGCAGGTCCCAGCCGGGGAAGGGCAGCTGCCGGTCGTAGGCGCCGGGAGCCAGCACCAGGCGGCGGCCGCGGACGACCGCCGCACCGCCGCCGGCCCGCGGCTCGCGGCCCACCACGCAGTGCACCACCCAGCCGTCCGCGTCGGCGGCGACCGTCTGCACGGTGTGCTCGACCAGGCAGACCACCGCAGCGGCCCGGATCCGGCGCAGCAGCGCCACGAACCGGTCGCGGTCGTGGTGCAGGCCGGCGCCCGATCCCTGCTCGGCATTGCGCCAGTACTGCCCGCCCGGCCCGGGACCGGCATCGACGAGTGCGACGGTGGCACCCGTCTCGGCCGCGGCGGCAGCCGCCGCCAGACCGGCCGGGCCGCCCCCGACCACCAGCACGTCGACCCGGTCAGCAGGTGCGGTCATCGTGCCCCGTCCCGTGCTGGGTGGTGACGGCGGCACCGGCGGCGGCCGGCAGCAGGCAGGCGCGCAGCGACGTCTCGCCGTCCACGGTCACCAGGCAGTCGAAGCAGACGCCGATCCCGCAGAACAGCCCCCGCGGGCGGCCCTCGTGCCGGGTGGTCCGCCACGACCGGATGCCGGCGGCGGTGAGCGCGGCCCCCACCGACCAGCCCTGGCGGAAGGCGATCGGCGCCCCGTCGAAGGTGAAGGTGTCCTCGCTGGTCATGCGGGCAGCTCCTCGAAGCGCTCGGGACGGAACGGGTGCAGGGGGAGCTCGGTCGGCCGGTCGCACAGGCTCTGCCCGACGAGCAGCCCGGTGGCCGCGGCCAGCCCGATCCCGGCGCCCTCGTGGCCGCAGGCGTGCCACAGCCCCGGAGCCCGCGGGTCGGGGCCGATCACCGGCAGGTGGTCGGGGCAGTAGGGCCGGAAGCCGCGGTAGCCGCGGAGCACCGAGACGTCGGCGAGGAACGGGAACAGCCGCCGCGCGCCGTCGGCGAGCACGCGGACCGCGTCGGGTGACCAGCTGCGGTCGAAGCCGACCCGCTCCCGGGTGGCGCCGATCAGCACGGTGCCCGCGCGGGTGCCTTCCACGACCGGCGAGCTCTGCAGCCCCGCTGAGTCGCTGGCGACGTCGGCGACGTAGTCGGCGTAGTAGACCTTGTGCCGCACCACGGTGGGCAGCGGCTCGGTGACCAGCACGAACCCCCGCCGCGGGGCGACCGGGACGGCGACGTCCGCCAGCGCCGCGACCTGCCCGGCCCACGTGCCGGCCGCGTTCACCACGGCGCCGGCGGGCAGGTCGCGGACCGCGGTCCGCACGCCGGTGACCCGGTCGCCGTCGCGCAGCAGGGCGGTCACCTCCTCGCCGGTCAGCACGGTGGCCCCGGCGTCGCGGGCCAGCCGGAGGAGCGCGGCCGCGGTGAGCATCGGCTGCAGCTGCATGTCCTGCGGGTAGAGGTGGCCGCCGGCCAGGTCGCGGGCGAGGTTGGGCTCGTGCTCGGGCAGCTCGTCGGCCGGCACCGCGACCGACGTGACACCGGCTGCCCGCTGGTGCCCGGCCAGCTCGGTCAGGGAGGTCATCGTCGCGGCGGAGGAGGCGACCACCAGGCCACCCTTCTCCTCGAGCTCGACCCACGCGCCGAGGGTGCGACCCCGCAACGGCAGTGCGCCGAGCTCCCGCCACACCCGGTGCGACAGCAGGGCCAGGTCCAGCTCGGCGCCCGGTTCCTTGTCCGAGACCAGCAGGTTGCCCTCGCCGGCTCCCGTCGTGCCGCCGGCGATCGGGCCGCGGTCGACCACGACCACCGACAGCCCGGCCGAGGCGGCGGCGTGGGCGCAGGCAGCCCCGATCACCCCCGCCCCGATGACGACGACGTCGGGGTGGTGCTCGCCGCCGGTCATCCCCGACCGAGCGCGCGGTCGGCGATCCGGTCCAGCGTGCCCGTGGGGTGGTAGAGCCGCGCCTCGACGATCCGGCCGTCCGCGCACCGCACCACCGAGCAGCCGGGCACGTCCAGCGGCGGCAGGTCGGTCCCGGCTGCCGGCGTGCCCCGCATGCGCCACTCGATGACCGCGGAGTCGCCGTCCTCCAGCGCGCCGACGAAGCTGCGCGCGTAGTCGGGGTAGCAGCGGATGAGCTCGGTCTGCACGGCCCGGTCCTCGGCCGCCGAGGAGACCGCCGGGCTGCCGTTGACCAGCACGGCGAGGTCGGGTGCGACGAAGGCGGCGGCTGCGTCGTGGTCGCCCCGGTTCGCGGCTGCGTCGTAGGCGAGCCAGATCTCCCGGGGGCCGGGTCGGCCGGTCGTCGTCACGGGCAGGTCCTCGTCTCGTCGTCCAGTTGGGTGCTCATTGTCTCCGACGGTGCAATGTGAAATTGTACTGATCGACGCCGCGGTCCGGAACGGCCCGGCGGCCCCGCGCTCCCCGAGCCGCCCCCGTTGATCGGAGTACCCCATGACCTCTGCCCGCACCCCCTGGCACGGCGTCCTCGTCGCCACCGCCCTGCCGCTGCGACCGGACCTGTCCGTGGACCTCGACGGGTACGCCGAGCACGTCGCCTGGCTGGCCGCCGAGGGATGCGACGGCGTGACGCCGAACGGCTCGCTGGGGGAGTACCAGACCCTGACGCCCGAGGAGCGCTCCGCCGTGGTGCGCACCGCGGTCGCCGCCGCGCCGGAGGGCTTCACGGTCATGCCCGGGGTGGCCGCCTACGGGTCCCGGGAGGCTGCGCAGTGGGCCGCGGACGCCGCCGAGGCAGGCTGCCCCGCGGTCATGCTGCTCCCGCCCAACGCCTACCGCGCCGACGAGCGCGCCGTCGTCGAGCACTACCGCGCCGTCGCCGCCGTGGGCGTGCCGGTCGTCGCCTACAACAACCCGATCGACACCAAGGTCGACCTGACCCCCGAGCTGCTCGCCCGGCTGCACGGCGAGGGTCTCATCGTGGCGGTCAAGGAGTTCTCCGGCGACGTCCGCCGCAGCTACCGGATCACCGAGCTGGCCCCCGACCTCGACGTGCTGGTCGGCGCGGACGACGTCGTGCTGGAGCTCGGCGTGGCCGGCGCGCCGGGCTGGGTGTCGGGCTACCCCAACGCCTTCCCCCGTGCCTGCGTCGAGCTCTTCGCCGCCGTCCGGGCCGGGGACCTGGACACCGCGTTGCCGCTGTACCGCGACCTGCACCCGCTGCTGCGCTGGGACTCCCAGGTCGAGTTCGTCCAGGCGATCAAGCTGTCCATGGACGTCGTCGGCCGGGCCGGCGGCCCGTGCCGCCCGCCGCGGGTGCCGCTGCTGGACGAGGCCGCGGCGACGGTGCGCGAGCACACCGAGAAGCTGGCCGCCGCCGGCTACCGCTGACCGGGGGCCGACGATGCGCAGCTCGCGGGTCTTCGCCGCGGTCGACTCGCACACCGAGGGCATGCCCACCCGGGTGGTCACCGGCGGGGTCGGCGTCATCCCCGGCGCCAGCATGGCCGAGCGCCGGCAGTACTTCATGGCCCACCTGGACGACGTCCGCACCCTGCTGATGTACGAGCCGCGGGGCCACGGCGCGATGAGCGGGGCGATCCTGCAGCCGCCCACCCGGCCCGACGCCGACTGGGGCGTGCTGTTCATCGAGGTGAGCGGCTGCCTGCCGATGTGCGGCCACGGCACCATCGGGGTGGCCACCGTGCTGGTGGAGACGGGCATGGTCACGGTCACCGAGCCGGTCACCGAGATCCGGCTGGAGACGCCGGCCGGCCTGGTGGTGGCCGAGGTGCAGGTGCGCGACGGGGCGGCCACCTCGGTGACGCTGCGGAACGTGGCCTCCTTCGCCACCCACCTGGGTGCGACCGTCGACGTGCCCGGGGTGGGTGCGGTGGCGGTCGACGTCGCCTTCGGCGGCAACTTCTACGCGATCACCGAGCTCGCGGCGCTGGGCATCCCGTTCACCCCGGCCGACCCGGCGGTGCGGCAGCGGCTGCTCGACGCGGGCCTGGCGATCATGGACGCGGTCACCGAGCAGCTCGCGCCGGTGCACCCGGAGCAGCCGGAGATGGCCGGCTGCCACCACGTCTACCTGGCCGCCCCGGGGTCGACGGCGGTGCACTCCCGGCACGCGATGGCCATCCACCCCGGCTGGTTCGACCGGTCCCCGTGCGGCACCGGCACCTCGGCCCGGATGGCCCAGCTGCACGCCCGCGGCGAGCTGGCGCTGGACACCGACTTCACCAACGAGTCGGTCATCGGCAGCTCCTTCGTCGGGCGGCTGCTCGGCACCACGACCGTCGGCGGCCTGCCCGCCGTGCTCCCCACCATCACCGGACGGGCCTGGATCACCGGGATGGGCCAGTACCTGCTCGACCCGACCGACCCGTTCCCGGCCGGCTTCCAGCTCTGAGACCCGCGAGGAGAACCATGACCGAGCTGCGCTCCACCTCGCCCCAGCGCCCCGACGACGTCGTCGTCACCCTGCAGGCAGCCACCGCGGCCGACGTGGCCGCGGCCGCGGACGCTGCCCGGGGGGCCCAGTCAGGCTGGGCAGCAGCGCCCCCGGCCGTCCGGGCCGCTGCCCTCGGCGGAGCCGCCGACGCGGTCGAGGGCGCTGCTGCCGAGCTGACCGACCTGGTCGTCCGCGAGGTCGGCAAGCCCCGGGGCGAGGCCGCCGGGGAGGTCGGCCGGGCGGTGGCCATCCTCCGCTACCACGCCCAGCAGGTGTACGACCCGCAGGGCGCGGTGCACGCGCCCAGCAGCGGCGGCACCGGGCTGTCGTTCACCCGGCGGCGGGCGCGCGGGGTGGCCGGGCTGATCACGCCGTGGAACTTCCCGCTGGCCATCCCGCTGTGGAAGGCCGCGCCCGCGCTCGCCTTCGGCAACGCCGTGCTGCTCAAGCCCGCGCCGCAGGCCACCGCGTGCGCCCTGCGGCTGGCCGAACTGCTCACGCCCCACCTGCCCGGCGGGCTGCTGGCCGTGCTGCCCGGTGGAGCCGAGGCCGGCGCGGCCGTCGTCGACGCCGCCGACGTCGTCTCCTTCACCGGCTCGGCCGCCGTCGGCGCGGGCATCGCCGTCGCCGCGACCCGCCGCGGCGTGCCGGTGCAGTGCGAGATGGGCGGGCAGAACCCCGCCGTCGTGCTGCCCGACGCCGACCTCGAGCGCGCCGCCGGTCAGATCGCCGCGGCCGCGTTCGGCTTCGCCGGCCAGAAGTGCACGGCCACCAAGCGCGTGGTCGTGCTCGGCCGGGTGGAGGAGTTCACCGAGGCGCTGGTCGCCGCAGCCCGGGCCCTGCCGTTCGGCGACCCGGCCGACGCGGCGACCCTCGTCGGCCCGGTGGTGGAGGAGTCCGCCCGGGACCGGGTGGTCGCCGCCGCCACCGGCGCCCGGTCGGCCGGTGGCCGCGTGCTCACCGGTGGGACGGCGACCGGGGACGGCGGCTGGTACGTCGGGCCGACCGTCGTCGACGGGCTGCCCGAGGACGCCGAGCTGTTGCGGGAGGAGACGTTCGGGCCGATCTGCGCGGTGGTGGCGGCGGACTCGGTGGCCGACGCCGTGCGCCGGGCCAACGCCGTCCGGTACGGGCTGACCGCCGCGGTCTACACCGGCGACCTGGACGCCGCGCTGCAGGTGGTCGACGGTCTCGCCGCCGGCCAGGTCAAGGTGAACGCACCGACCACCGGCGTCGACTTCCACCTGCCCTTCGGCGGGCAGCGGGACTCCAGCTACGGCGCGCGGGAGCAGGGCAAGGCCGCGCAGGACTTCTACACCTCCCTGCACACGGTGACCGTCGCTCCGACGGGCCGGTGACCGGCGTGCGCATCCTGGATGCCGCGGCGGTGACCGGCGCCATCGGCTGGACCGACGCCGTCGAAGCGCTGCGCCGGGCGCTGCTCGAGGGGCTCGACCCGGAGACCGAGCTGCCCAGGACCGGCCGGCCCTTCGGCGCCGGCGAGCTGCTGGTGATGCCGTCGGACGCCGGCGGCGGGACGCTGGCCGCGGTCAAGCTGGCCACGGTCACGCCGGACGTCCCGGGGTCCGGGCTGCCCCGGGTCAACGCCGTCTGCGTGCTCTTCGACGCGGTGACCCTGGCCCCGGTCGCGGTGCTCGACGGGGTGGCGCTGACCGCCCTGCGGACGCCGGCGGTCTCAGCGCTCGCGGTCGACCTGGTCGCCCCCGCCGCCGCGGACCGGCTGCTGGTCTTCGGCACCGGCCCGCAGGCCGCGGGGCACGTGGCAGCGCTGCGCGCGGTGCGGCCGCTGGGGTCGGTCGGCGTGGTCGGCCGGGTGCCCGAGCGGACCGCGGCCTTCGTGGACCGCCTCCGCGCCGACGGCGTCGACGCAGCGGTGGCGACCGCGGCGGACGTGGCCGACGCCGACGTCGTCGCCTGCTGCACCACCGCCCGCCGGCCCCTCTTCGACGGCCGGCTGCTCAGCGGCACCGCCGTCGTGGTGGCCTGCGGCTCGCACGAGAAGGACGCCCGTGAGGTCGACAGCGAGACCGTGCGGCGCTGCGGCGTGGTCGTCGAGTCGGTGACCGCTGCCTGCCGGGAGGCAGGGGACGTCGTCCTGGCCCGGGCGGAGGGGGCGGTCACGGCCGCGGACCTGGTGCCGCTGGCCCGGCTCGTGCGCGGCGAGTCGGCCACCCGCCCCCGGCTGGTCAAGACTGTCGGCATGGGCTGGGAAGATCTCGTGGTGGCGGCTGCGGTGTTCGCGGCGGTCGACCGGTGAGCGGACCGCTGGAGCTGCCCTCGCTTGAGGTGCGCCGCAGCGTCCGCAGCCAGGTCATCCACGCTCTGCGGGCGGCGCTGGTCACCGGGCAGATGGTGCCGGGCGAGGTGTACTCGGCCCCTGCCCTGGCCGCCAGCCTCGGGGTCTCCGCCACCCCTGTCCGCGAGGCGATGCTCGAGCTGGTCCGGGAGGGGCAGGTCCTCACCGTGCCCAACAAGGGCTTCCGGGTGCGCGACCTCTCCGACCGCGAGCTCGACGAGATCACCGGGGTCCGGCTGCTGCTCGAGGTGCCGACCACGGTCGACGTGGTGGGCCGCGCGAGCGCCGACGACCTGGCGCGGCTGCGGCCGATGGCCCAGCGCATCGTCGACCTGGCCCGGGCCGGGGACCTCATCGACTACGTCGAGGCCGACCGCCGGTTCCACCTGGCCCTGCTCGCGCTGGCGGGCAACGAGCAGCTGGTCACGATCGTCGCCGAGCTGCGGGCCCGCACCCGGCTGCTCGGGCTGGCCCCGCTGGCCGAGAGCGGCGAGCTGGCGACCTCGGCGGAGGAGCACCTGGAGATGCTGCGGTTGATCGAGGCCGGCGACGGCGCGCAGCTCGAGCGGCTGGTGCGCCAGCACATCGGCCACGTCCGGGGCAGCTGGGCCGGCCGCACGGAAGGGACGCCGCGATGAGCACGGCACTGCACCTGTCGGCGCTGGTCCTCCCGGACCGGCACCCGATCGCCTCCTTCCTCGACGACGTGCGGGCTGCGGAGGACGCCGGCGTGCGCACGGTGTGGACCTACGACCACCTGACCTGGCCGCTGCTGGCCGACGGCCCCTGGTACGGCGCCGTCCCGCTGCTGGCGGCCGCCGCCGTGCGGACGCAGCGGGTGCGGCTGGGCACCCAGGTCGCGACCCCGAACTTCCGCCACCCGGTGCCCTTCGCCAAGGAGCTCATGACGCTGGACCAGCTCACCGGTGGCCGGCTCGAGGTGGGGCTGGGCGCCGGTACCGAGGGGCCGGACGCCCTGGTGCTCGGCGAGCCCCGGCGCACGCTGCGCGAGCGGTCCGACCGGTTCGCCGAGTGGCTGCAGCTGCTGGACACGCTGCTGCGCGAGCCGGTGACCACGGTGCACGGCGAGCGGTTCAACGCGGTCGACGCCCACCAGCTCCCGGGCTGCGTGCAGCAGCCGCGGCTGCCGTTCACCGTCGCCGCCTCCGGCCCCCGGGCGCTGGGCCTGGCGGCCCGGTTCGGGCAGGCGTGGGTGACCTACGGCCCGTACGGCCCGCAGGTGGCGCCGGAGGACTGGTTCGCCGCGCTCGCCGAGCAGTCGCAGCGCCTCACCGACGTGCTGGCCGAGCAGGGCCGGGCGCCGGACGCGCTGCACCGCACCGCCCAGTTCGGGCTGGAGGTGCACTGGCCCTTCGAGAGCGCCGCCCGCTACGCCGACACCCTCGGGCGGCTCGCGGAGCTCGACTTCGACGAGGTGACGGTGCACTGGCCGCGACCCGACGGCCGCGGGGTGCCGGCGGCGGCCCTGCCGGTCGTCACCGCGGCGCACGGCTCCTGACGGGGGTCCCGGCGCGCCGGGACCCCCGTCAGGCGCTCAGCGCACCGTGCCGGCCTGGACGACGGTGCGCCCGGACGGCGGACCCCACAGCACGGCGGGGTCGGTCAGCGGGTCGCCGTCGACGACGAGCAGGTCGGCGACCGCACCTGCCTGCACCCGCCCCAGGTCGGGCCGGCCCAGCAGGTCGGCGTTGACCGAGGTCGCCGACTGCAGCGCCAGCAGCGGGCCGTCGACCTCGACCTGCACCCGCAGGCCGGTCAGCTGCTCGTCCTCCAGCACCCCCATCAGGTCGGTGCCGAAGCCCACCCGGACGCCGGCGGCCCGGGCCAGCTCCACCGCCGTCCGGCCGGCCTCCAGCACCTCCCGGTTCTTCGCCCGGGAGACGGCGGCCATGCCCAGCTCGCCGCCCCGGCGCTCCATCGCCTCGTAGGTGCCGAGGGTGGGCACCAGGAAGGCGCCGGCGGCGGCCATCACCTCCGCCGTCGCCGCGTCGAGCAGGTTGCCGTGCTCGATGCTGCGCACCCCGTTGTCCACCGCGTGCCGGATGGCCTCGGGGGAGTAGGCGTGGGCGGCGACGTAGCTGCCCCGCCGGCCGGCCTCCTCGCTGACCGCCCGCAGCTCCTCGGCCGAGTACTGCGGGATCCGGATGGGGTCGGTCAGCGACACCACCCCGCCCGAGGCCATCACCTTGATCGCGTGCGCACCGCGGCGGAACCTGTCCCGCACCGCCCGGCGCAGCGGGTCCACGCCGTCGACGACCTCGATGGTGTGCGCCCCGCAGCAGCGCACGTCGGAGTCCGGCCCCCGCAGGTCGCCGTGCCCGCCGGTCTGGCTCAGCGCGGCCCCGGTCCACAGGTACCGGGGGGAGGGGAGGAGCCCCTCGCTGATCGCCCGGGCCAGCCCTGCGTCGCCGCCGGACGGGTCGCGGATCGTGGTGAAGCCCCGGGCCAGTGCCGCGGCCAGCCGGCGGGCGGCGGCGAGCGCGACGTAGCTCAGCGGCCGGCTCTCGATGGCCATCATGTCCAGCGAGATGCCGTAGGCGTGGCAGTGCGCGTCGATCAGCCCGGGCAGCACCGTCCGGCCGCGTGCGTCGAGCACCCGGTCGGCCGGCTGCGGATCCCCGCCGACGGCGGTGATCCGCCCGTCGACGACGTGCACCGGGCCCTCGACGAGGTCGTCGGACACCCCGTCGAAGACCCGGCCGTTGACGATGGACAGCGACGTCACGCGTCGACCGTCCGCAGCCGGGCGGTCGCGTCGGCGTCGACGGCGAAGGTGGCCGGGTCGACGACCACGCCGTACTCCCGCTCGGCCGCGGCGACCGAGACGAAGCCGTTGCGGACGTCGCGGGCGATCAGCTCCGGCTCGCGGTCGAGCGGGTTGCCGTACCCGCCACCCCCGCCGGTGTTGTTGGCCAGCACGTCGCCAGTCTCCAGGTGGTTGTAGCTGCCGCCCTGCACGACCTCACGCGGGGTGCCCGGGTTGAGCACGACGTGGTTGTTGTCGCCCTCACGACCGCCGGCGACCGGCCACGGCTTGGTCTTGGTCTTGTAGACCAGGCAGATGCCGGTGGTCGGTGCGGTGAACCGGTACACCCGGCTCACCCCGACGCCGCCCCGGTACCGGCCGGCCCCACCGGTGTCGGGCCGGTAGCCGTAGGACTCGATGAACATCGGCGACTTGGTCTCCAGGACCTCCACCGGGTTGTTCCGGCAGCCGGGTTCGGACAGGTGCATGATCCCGTCCGCCCCGTCACCGCCGGCGTGCCCGCCGAAGCCGACCGCCTCGTTGGTGGCCTCCAGCCAGCTCTCGCCGTTCCGCGGGTTCACGCCCAGGCCCATCATCGAGCAGACGTCGCCGCCGGAGCAGGCGGGGACGACGTCGGGCATGCCCTGGGCCAGCGCCTTGAGGACCACCTCGCCGCCGATCAGCGCGGTCCACAGGGTGAAGGTGGGCATCGGCGGGACGGCGTGCATGACCGAGCCGGGCTCGGTGATGACCCGCAGCGGGCGGAAGTTCCCCGCCACCACCGAGGAGTCCGGCGTGGTCAGCGCCTTGAAGATCAGGCTGCAGAACGCCTCGGTCTGGCCCACCGGGAGGTTGATCGGACCGCGCACGTCCCGGTCGCTGCCGGTCCAGTCGATGATCATCTCGTCGTCGGTGATGGTCACCGTGACGTTCATCTTGATCATGCGGTCCAGCTCGACGCCGTCGGAGTCGACGAAGTCGTACGCCGTCCAGGTGCCCTTGGGCATCTTCGCCAGAGCCAGCCGGGCGAGCTTCTCGCCGTGGTCGTTGATGGCCTCCATGGCCGCCACCAGCGTCCCGGTGCCGTACTTGGCCGCGATCTCCTGGGTCCGGCGCACGCCGGTCACGCAGGCGGACACCTGGGCCTGCATGTCGCCGATCGTCCGCTCCGGCAGCCGGCTGTTGAACCGGATGATGTTGAAGACGTCCTCGTTCGGCTCGCCGGCCCGGTACAGCTTGGTGGCCGGGAAGAAGATGCCCTCCTGGGACATGTCCGTGGAGTCCAGGACGTACCCGGGGTCCTTCTGCTTGAGGTCCAGCACGTGGATCCGGCAGGAGGCGAAGCCGATCAGCTCCCCGTCGACGTGGATGGGGGCGAACATCAGCGGGTCCAGGGTGTGCGCCGAGGACCAGTAGGGAAAGTTGAGCAGGAAGACGTCCCCGGGGTGCATCTTGTCGACCCCGAGGAAGTCCACCGCCTCCTTGATGCCGTGGTCGTTGCCGCGGGTGAACACCGCGATCCCCGGCGCGTCGGCGACGACGTCGCCGTGCGCGTCGTGGATGCAGATGCCGTAGTCGTGGATCTCGTAGACGACGGTGTTGTAGGCGGTCCGGCAGAGGTTGCGGGCCATCTCCTCGGCGCTGGCCAGCAGGCCGTGCCGGATGATCTCGGTGGTGATCGCGTCGATCGGTGGTGTGGCGGTGGGGCTCGGGACGCTCATGGGGGTCAGGCCTTTCCCTCGGTGCCGACGGTGATGACCAGCTCGCCGTGCGGGCCGACCCGCAGGGCGTCGGCCGCGTGGATGACGGTGGTCGCGGTGTGCTCGGAGATGACGGCCGGCCCGGCGATCTCGTCGCCGGCGAGCAGCTGCTCCCGGGTGTACAGCGCGTACGGGACGGCGGGCCGGGCGTCGGAGACCCAGACGGCGCGGTGCCCGTCGGGCTGGGGAGCGCCCTCCTCCCGCACGGGCAGCAGCGGCAGGGTGGGACGGTCCACCCCGCCCGTCGCCCGCAGCCGCATCGTGGTGGTCTCGATCGGGTCGTCCATGACGTGCCCGTACTGCCGCTCGTGCAGCGCGGCGAAGTCCTTCTCGACCGCAGCGGCCACGTCCGCGACGCCGTCGGGGATGGTGACCGTCACGCTGTGCTCCTGGCCGCTGTACCGGACGTCGATGCTGCGGGTGAGCACCTGGCGCTCGACCGCGAAGCCCTCGGCGTCCAGGACCCGGCGGGCCTCCTCCGTCATCGGCCCGAACGCCGACTCCAGCCGGGCCGTGTCCAGGTCGGCCAGCGGGGCGACCGCGGTGCGGGAGAAGTCGTGCTGGACCTCGGCCATCAGCATCCCGAAGGCGGAGAAGGCGCCCTGCCCGGGCGGCACGATCACGGTGGGGATGCCCAGCTCGTGGGCGACGTCCACCGCGACCAGACCGCCGCCGCCGCCGAAGGACAGCAGCGCGAAGTCCTTCGGGTCGCGACCGACCTCGACCGTGATCGCGCGGACCGCGCCCATGATCTTGGTGGTCGAGATGCGCACGATGCCCCGCGCCAGCGCCGTGGGTGCCAGGCCCAGCTCCGCCGCGATCGGGCTCAGCGCGGCCGTGGCCAGTCCCTCGTCCAGGGTCAGCCGGCCGCCCAGCGGAGTGCCGGCGCCCAGGTAGCCGACCGCCAGCGCGGCGTCGGTGAACGTCGGCTGCGTGCCGCCGCGGCCGTAGGAGGCCGGGCCGGGGGACGCCCCGGCGCTCTGCGGCCCCACCTGCAGCGCACCGGCGCCGTCGAGCCAGCCGATCGAGCCACCGCCGGCGCCGATGGTGTGGATGTACAGCGACGGCGTGTTGATCGGCATGCCCTCGAACTCCGCGCCCTGGTGCAGCACCGGGGCGCCGTCCACGATCAGCGACGCGTCGAGGCTGGTGCCGCCCATGTCGATGGTGATCAGGTTCGGCTCACCGATCAGCTCGGCGAACGCCGCGGCCCCGATGACGCCCCCGGCCGGGCCGGACAGGATGAGGCTCACCGGTTGCTCACGGGCAGAGCTGGCCGTCATCGCCCCGCCACCGGAGCGGGTCATCAGGAACCGCCCGGTGAAGCCGCCGGACTCCAGCTCACCTTCGAGGGTCTGCAGGTAGCGCCGGACGATCGGCTTGACGTAGGCGTCGAGGACCGCGGTGCTGGTCCGCTCGTACTCGCGGTACTCCCGGGAGAGCTCGTGCGACAGGGTCACGACGACCTGCGGGGCGACCTCGGCGAGGACCTCGCGCATCTGCAGCTCGTGCTCGGGGTTGGCGTAGGCGTGCAGGAAGGCCACGGCCACCGAGTCGTACCCCCGCTCGGCCACCGTGGCGGCGACCTCGCGCGCCGCCGCCACGTCGAGCGGGCGGTGCACCGAGCCGTCGAACAGGCTCCGCTCGGGCACCTCGAAGGTGTCGTACCGCTCCAGCAGCGGGGTCGGCGGCCGGTAGGTGATGTCGTACATCGTCCGGCGGTCGGTGCGGCCGAGCAGGTAGACGTCCCGGAACCCCAGGGTGCCGATGACCGCCGTCCGCGCACCGGTCCGGGTCAGCAGCGCGTTGAGCCCGAGCGTGGTGCCGTGGGTGAACATCGTGACGTCCGACAGCTCGGACTCGGTCACCCCGAAGGCGTCGAGCACGCCCGCGGTCGGCTCCGCCGGCGTGGTGGGGACCTTGTCGAAGCGCAGTTCGCCGGTGTCGGGCAGCAGTTCCACCACGTCGGTGAAGGTGCCGCCGACGTCGATGGCGACGCGGCTGGAGCGGGACATGTGGGTTCGCCTTTCGTGCCTGCCGCGGCCCGGGTGCAGGACGCGCGGGTGGAGGCCGGCCGGTCGGCGCAGGGCGCGCACGACCGGTTGCGGGGGAGTGGGCACCCGGCAGGTCGGCAGACGACGGCGTGGCCCGGCCCGCGCAGTCGTGCTGGACGTGCAGGAGTGCAGCCGGTCCAGGTCCCGCTGTCCCACGGACCGGGAGCGGTCCGCGCGGGGGAGTCGGCGATCGAGCGCGGCCGGTTGGCACGGCCGAGCGCGGTCACGCTGACACAGCGCCGGACGGGGTGTCAACCGGGTCAGCGGGCCCCTCCGGACGCTGTCGTTCCGGCTCCGCGGGCGTGCACAGTCGCGCCGCCGACCGGTGTGCGGAGCGCACAACCGGGGCGTGTCCGGCACCGCCAGCATTCCTCCACCCGACGACCTGACCCAGGGAGTGCACGTGGTCC
The DNA here is from genome assembly GCF_041028285.1 of Modestobacter versicolor. Taxonomy (GTDB): domain Bacteria; phylum Actinomycetota; class Actinomycetes; order Mycobacteriales; family Geodermatophilaceae; genus Modestobacter; species Modestobacter versicolor_A. The sequence continues at coordinate 66,326 of NZ_JABGDB010000002.1, forward strand.
GCAGCGTCCTTTCCCTCCGTGCGGCCGGTGGCGACACCGGCGCGCTGGAGGCCTTCTACGCGCAGCAGCGGATCCTCGAGCGCGCCCGCGGGTTCCCCGGTTGCCGGGACGCGGTCCTGCTCAGGGCCATCGACGGTGGGCCCGTCACGCACCTGGTCATCGCTGACTGGGACGGGCCCGAGGACTACCGGCGGTGGGTCGAGGACCCGTGGCGGGCTGCCGTGTCCCGGCAGCTCGCCGACCTGTTGGACGCCGAGCAGGACGAGCTCGTCGTTGGCGGCGTGTTCGAGCTCGTCCCGGCCCGGTGACGGTCGCCCGCACCCCCGGTCCCCCCGACCCCACCCCCAGCCAGAGGAGCAGTCAGTGAAGAGAACGCCCCGCCTCGCGACGATCGGGATGACGGCGGCCGTCGCCGTCTCCCTCGCGGCCTGCAGCAACCCCTCGTCGGACTCCGAGAGCGGCTCGGCGGCCCCCTCCGCGGCCGGCGCCGACGAGGAGCTGAGCATCGGCTTCTTCGGGTTCGCCAAGGCGAACAGCTTCGCCCAGGCCACCTGGGCCGGCATCCAGGAGTACGCCGAGGCGAACAACGCGACGGCGACCTTCCTCGACTCCAACTTCGACGGCCCCACCCAGGTCAACCAGCTGCAGGACGCGGTCACCTCCAAGGCCTACGACGTCGTGATCGTGCAGGCCAACGACGGCACGGCGATGGTCAACCCGGTCCGGCAGGCGGTGGAGGCCGGCATCACCGTGGTCGTGGAGTTCACCCCCGTCGGCGGTGACTACAGCACCGCCGAGCCGCAGGTGGACGGCACGATCAACATCATCGACCCGCCCACGGTCAACGGCGAGGGCCTGGCGCAGATGGCGCTGGACGCCTGCCCGACCGTGACCCAGGGCGAGTGCACCGTCGCCTACCTGCAGGGTTTCGAGAACTACCCGCTGGACGCCGCCCGCACCGAGGCGGCCGTCGACGCCCTGGAGGCCGGGGGCGTCACGGTGATCTCCAACCTGGTCGGTGGCTACACCGCCGACAGCGGCCGCACCGCCATGCAGAACCTGCTGCAGGCGCACCCCGAGGTGAACGTGGTGATCGGCTCCTCGCAGGCGATCGGCGGCGCGACGCCGCTGGCCGAGGGCAAGGAGATCACCTTCGTCGGCAACGGGGCCTCGACCCAGGCGTACGAGTACGTGGAGGCCGGCACCTGGTACGGCACGTACGCCCTGCCGGAGAAGGCCTCCGGGGCCAAGGCCGCTGAGCTGGGCCTGGCCGCCGCGCGGGGCGAGGACGTCCCGGACTCCACGGTGGCCTGCGAGGAGCTCACCGACTACGCCTGCCTGGGCACCAAGGACGCCCTGGCCGGGCAGACCGCCGACTACTCCGACTGACCCCCGGCACCGCTGCCCGGGCGTCGCACCCCGACGCCCGGGCAGCAGTGCCCGCACCGACAGGAGCTCAGGCCATGACACACACGCCTCTGCCCGCACCGGCCATCGCGGTGCGCGGGGTCGGCAAGAGCTACAGCGGCGTCAGCGTGCTGCGCGACATCGACCTGGACATCTCCCCCGGCGAGGTGCACAGCCTGGTCGGGGAGAACGGAGCCGGGAAGAGCACGCTGCTCAAGATCCTGGGCGGGGCCATCCGCGCCGACGAGGGGACGCTGAGCTTCGACGGCGAGCGGGTGGCGATCGGCAACCCGCGTGACGCCATCGCGCACGGCATCGCGCTCATCTCCCAGGAGGGCGCGCTGGTACCGGCCCTCCCCGTGCTGGACAACGTCTTCCTCGCCCGGTGGTCGCACCGGGCCGGGGTGGTCCGCGGCAGGTCCGACCGCCGCCGGTTCGACGAGCTCCTCGAGCTCACCGGCTTCGACGTCGACCCGGGAGCGCGCGTCGACGGGCTGCCCATCGGCACCCAGCAGCAGGTGGAGGTCCTGCGCTCCCTCGCCCGCGGTGCGCGGGTGCTCGCCCTGGACGAGCCCACCGCCGTGCTCGCGGAGCACGAGAAGGCCAACCTGCTCGCGCTGATCCGCCGGCTGGCCGCCGGCGGCACGACGGTGCTGCTGGTGTCCCACTTCCTGGACGAGGTGCTCAGCGTCGCCGACCGGGTCACCGTGCTGCGCGACGGCGAGCTGGTGCTCACCGGTGATGCCGCCGAGCACACGCCCGGGTCGCTGGTCCGCCACATGGTCGGCCGGGAGCTCGACGTCCTCTACCCGGAGCCGGCCCCCGTGCCGGCGGACGCCCCGGTCCGGCTGTCGGCACGCGGGCTCAGCCGGGGCATCGTCTCCGGCGTCGACCTGGAGGTGCGGGCCGGCGAGGTGCTCGGGATCGCCGGCCTGGTCGGCAGCGGGCGGACCGAGACGCTGCGGCTGCTCTTCGGCGCCGACCAGGCCGACGCCGGCGTCGTCTCGGTCGACGGGCAGGAGCTCACCCGGCTCTCGCCCCGGCGGGCTATGGACGCCGGCGTCGCGCTGGTGCCCGAGTCCCGCAAGGAGCAGGGGCTGGTCATGATGCGGTCGGTGCGCGAGAACGTCGCGCTGGCCTCCCTCGGGTCCCGGCGGGCCGGCCCGTTCGTCCGCCCGGCGGCGGAACGCTCCGCGGTCGAGGAGGTGTCCCGGTCGGTCGACATCCGGGCGGCCCGTACTGACGCCGCCGTCGAGACCCTGTCCGGCGGCAACCAGCAGAAGTCGCTGTTCGCCAAGTGGCTGGCCCGCTCGCCGAAGGTGCTGCTCGTCGACGAGCCGACCCGGGGCGTCGACGTCGCCGCCAAGTCCCAGATCCACCACCTCATCACCGAGCTCGCGGCCGACGGCATGGCCGTCGTCTGCGTCTCCTCCGAGATCGAGGAGCTGCTCGCCCTCTCCCACCGGGTGCTGGTGCTGCGCCACGGCCGCCCGGTCGGCAACTTCCCGCGCGGGGTCGACCCCGAGGTCGTCATCAGCGCCGCGTTCGGAGACGAAGGAGACAACGCGTGACCGTCGAAGCCGCACCCGCCACCGGGACCCCTGCACCGTCCAGGGGGGAGGTCGCGCAACGCAGGGGGATCCGGGTCCGCGACTACGGCATCCTGGCCGCCCTGGTCGCGATCGTCGTCGCGCTGTCGCTCAGCACCGACACGTTCCTGACCTCGGGCAACCTGGTGAACCTGCTCGACCAGGTCGCCGTGGTGGGTCTGCTGGCCACCGGCGCCACGGTCTGCATCATCAGCGGGGTCTTCGACCTCACCGCCAGCGCGACGCTGGCGCTGTCGGCGATCATCGGCGTGCAGGTGGTGCAGCACACCAACGTGCTCGTCGGCTTCGTCGCCGCGATCGTGGCCGGGGCGCTGCTGGGCCTGGTCACCGGCACCATCGTCGTCCGCAGCGGGGTGAACTCGTTCATCGCCACCCTGGCCACCAGCATCATCTACCGCGGCCTGGCCGTCGTCGTGACCGGCGGGGCGATCCTCTACCCGCTGGCCGACCAGGCCGAGCAGTTCGGCATGCTGACCTGGCCGTCGCTGTTCAGCCTCACCTCGGCCACGGTCGTCTTCGTGGTCGTGGTGGTGGTCATCGGCGTCGTCATCGCCGCCACCACGTTCGGCCGGCGGGTCTACGCGGTCGGCGGGAACGCCGAGGCGGCCCGGCTGTCGGGGATCCGGGTGGGCTCGGTGCACGTGTCGGCCTACATGATCAGCGGGGTCTGCTCGGCGCTGGCCGGCCTCATCCTGGCCTCCCGGGCCGGGTCGGCGCAGTCGAGCATGGCCACCGGTGTCGAGCTCACCGCGATCGCCGCCGCCGTCATCGGCGGCACCAGCATCCTGGGCGGCGAGGGGGCGGTCTGGCGCGGGGTCGTCGGCGCGCTGATCCTGACCCTGATCGGCAACGGGTTCAACCTGCTGGGCTGGGACACCACCTACCAGCAGGTGGTGCAGGGCGTGCTGATCCTGCTGGCGGTCGGCATCGACCGCTGGCTGCGCCGCCGCAGCCGGTGACCCGCGGTTAGCCTGCGGTCGTGATCACGGCTGCCGCGCGGTCCGCGAGCGCCGGGGTCAGCATGTGCCCCGACGGCGCGCGGGCCGTGCTGGTGGTCGACGACGGGACGGTCCTCCCGGTGGACGTGCCGCCCACGCACGACGTGCCGGCGGTGGTGGCCGCGGTCGTCGGCACCGCGGCCGACAGGGTCGGCCCGGACGCGCTGCGGGCGGTCACGGTCGACGTCTCCGCGATGCTGCTGGACGCCGTGGTGCGGGCCGAGACGTCGCTGCCGGAGGTGGCCGTCGTGCGGATCGTCCCGCGCCCGGCGGGCGACCCGGAGCTGGCCCGGTCCCCGGCCCGGCTCGTGGAGCGGCTGATCAGCCACCGCTGGACCGTGGCCGGCGGGCACGACCTGCTGGGCAACGAGCTGCGGCCGCTGGACGAGGCGTGCCTGGTCGCGGTCTGCGCGGAGCTGGTGGCGACCGACGTGCGGCACCTGGCCGTCGTCGCCGCCGGCTCCCAGGGCCGTCCGGAGCACGAGCGGGCCGTCGCCGACGCGGTGCAGGCAGCGGTGCCGGGGGCCCGCATCTCCGCCGCCAGCGACTTCGGTGGCCAGGGTCTCATCGCCCGGGAGGCCACCGTCGTGCTCGACTGCACCCTCGGCCAGCTCACCGACGCCCTGCTCACCACCTGGGAGGCCGCACTGGACCAGCACGCGCCCGGGGTCCCGCTGCGGGTCGCGCGGGGTGACGGCGGGTTCAGCACGCCCTCCCGGGTGCGCGCGCTGCCTTCGGTCACCCTCGGTGCTGCGGACGCCGCCGAGCTCCGCGGCGCCGCGCACGTGGCCCGGCACGAGGACTGCCGGGTGCTGCTGCGGCGGCCGGACGGCCAGGTCGCCGGGGACGTGCGGCGCGGCCTGCCCGTCGTGCGGTCGGCCCAGCTGGTCGAGCTCGGCACGGCCCTCGTCGTCCCGACCGCGGTGCTGGCCCCGGAGCCCGGCGGCGCGGACGGCGGCGAGGTCCTCCGGGTCACCGACGTGCCGCTCGTCGTCGTCGACGGCCCGCCGTTCGAGCGGGTCTGCGTGGGGGCCGCGACGAGCCAGCCGACCGGGTGGGTGGACGAGATCGCCTACATCGAGTCGGCGGAGCACCTCGCCGGCGCCCGCCGGGAGGCCGAGGAGCGGGCCGCGGCCATGGTCACCGCCAACGGGGCCGCCCCGGGCACGTCGTACCTGATCGAGTCCTCGATCGTCGCGGTGCCCTACAGCCCGTCGGGGACGGTGCGCATCCGGGTGCGCGTCGCCGGGGCCTCGGAGGTCCCGGCAGCCGCGGTCCCGGAGCCGGCCGGGTCGGCGGCGTGAGCACCGCGCAGGCGGGGACGACCGGTGGCTACCTCGGCGCGATCAGCTCGATCTCCGCCGACGACGTGCCCGCGCTCTACCAGGGCGCCAAGTTCTACTCCCCGGCGGTCGGCGAGGCCGACAAGTCCGCGCTCACCGCCTGGCTCGCCGGGCTGCTGGACCGCAACGGCCCGGTGGCCCTGCGGCGACCGGAGGCGATGCCGCCGGACACCCGGTGCGTGTCGCTGTGCGTCATCGGCTCGGGCTCGGCGATGGCCGACCTGCCGCCGTCCGGGGACGAGTTCCAGCTCGCCGTGCAGCGGATCGAGCAGCTGCAGGGGCAGCCCTTCGGTGCGGTCTACCCGCTGGCCGCCGCGACGGTGAGCGCCCTGGTGCCGGTGGTGGCGGCCGCCCAGCTGGGCGTGCCGCTGCTGGACGCCGACGGGATGGGCCGCACCTACGCCCTGATCCACCACACCTCGATGTACCTGGCCGGCCTGTCGCCGGCACCGCTGGTCGCGCACGGCCCGACCGGGGAGAGCGTGCTCATCGAGGTGACCATCGGTCCGCGCGCCGACCGGCTGCTGCGGGCCAACGTGGACACCCTCGGCGGGTGGGCCGCGCTCGCCGCCTACCCGACCACGGCCGGCGCGCTCCGCCGGGCCGCGCTCCCGGGCACCGTCTCCCGGCTGCTCAACGTCGGCCGCCTGCTCCTGGAGCGCCCCACCCCCGACGTGCTGGTGGCACGGCTGGCGGCGATCAACGGGTGCAGCCGGATCGGGCGCGGGCGGATCGTGGAGCTGGAACACCTCAGCCGGCCCAACGACGTGACGGTGCCCGGCCATCCCTCCAGCCTGGTGCTCGAGGAGAGCGACGGCCAGCGGCGGCAGCTGCGGCTGGAGCTGCGGAGCGAGATCGTCGCCGTGTTCGCCGACGGCCGGCTGGTCGCCGCCGCACCGGACCTGCTGTCGCTGTTCGACGTCTCGCGGGGCGAGATCGCCAGCCTGGACAGCCTCGAGCCGGGCGACCTCCTCGACGTCCTGGTGACCCCGGCGGACGCCGTGTGGTACTCCGCGGAGGGGATGGCCATGGTGGGCCTGGGCTCGCACGGCATCGGCCTCGACCACCCCCGGCGCCGATGAGCCGGCCCCGCGGCGCCGCGCTGCCGGTGACGCTGCCGATCACGCTGGCCGAGCTGGTGCGCATCGCGCCGCTCGCTGCCGGCGAGGTCCTGCACCTGGCCGACCCCGCCCGGCCGGTGGAGCAGGTCGTCGTCGCCGAGACGATCGACCGGCTGCGGCGGAGCTCGCCGCACTCCCTGGTGGTGCTGCACGCCGATGCCGCGGCCGGCGGCTGGTCGCTGGCGGCCGCGCTGCACCTGGCCTGGGAGCGCAACGCCTCGGCGGTCGTGGTCGCCCGCTCGGTGGCCGGGCCCTCCAGCGCCGCACTCGCCCAGCGGCTGAACATGACGCTGGTGGTCATCGACGAGCAGCCGGTCGAGGTCGCCCTCCAGCTCGCCGGTCAGGTCAGCGCCCCGGACGCCGCCCGGGCCCTGCGCCAGGCGCTGTTCGCCGAGCGGCTGGCCGAGGAGAGCAGCACCCGGGCGGTGCTGAGCGCGCTGAACGGCGAGCTGGCCCCCGTGCCGGTCGCCCTGGTGGTCGGTGACGCGGTGCTCGCCGGGCGTGCTGCCGCCCTGACCGAGGGCGCGGACGCCGAGCAGGTGGAGGTGGACGTCAAGGCGCCGGGGGAACGCCCGTGGGCGCGGCTGGTCGCCGCCGTCCCGGCGCGGGTCCCCGGCGCGGCGCAGCACGTCGAGGCGCTCCTCCGGCTGGCCCGTCCGGCGCTGCTCGCCTCGCTGGCGCAGGCCCGGCTCAACAGCGCCCAGCGCGCGACGCACGAGCAGGCGGCCTTCGGGCTGCTCCGCCAGCTGGCCGTCGAGTCGCCGTCGACCGACCGGGTCGGCACCGCGGTCGAGGCACCCGCCTGGACCAGCGACCTGGGCTGGCACGTCGACGGGTTCAACCGGGCGGTGTGGCTGGCCCCGGCGCGTCCGGTGGCCGCGCCGCCGGAGCAGCTCACCGAACTGGTCCGGGCCGCGTGGCTGCGCGCCCGGCCGACCTGGCCGCTGGTCGCCGAGGACGACGGCTGGATCTCCTGGTGCAGCACCAGCGACGCCGAGGACGTCTCGCTGCTGCGCGGCACGCTGGCCGGCTTCCGGGAGACCGCGGCCGCGCACGGTCTGGTGGTCGGCGTCGGCCGGCCCGAGCGCGGCGTGCCGGGGCTGATGCGCTCGGTCGCCGAGGCCCGGCTGGCGGCCCACGTCGCCCGCGACTCCGGTCCCGGTGCGGTGCAGTGGTTCGACCAGGTCGGCCCGGGGGCGGCGCTGGCCTGGCTGCCGACTGCGGAGATCGCCCAGGTGGCCGACCTGTGCCTGCAGGACCTGATGGCCGCCAAGGACCGCAGCACGCTCGTCGACACCGTGCTGGCCGTGCTCGACTGCGGCGGATCGCTCAGCCAGGCGTCCCAGCGGCTGGGCGTGCACCGCAACACGGTGCTGACCCGGGTGGCCCGGGCCCGGCAGCTGGGACTGGACTTCGAGGACCCCGGCCAGCGGCTGGCGCTGCACGTGCTGTGCCACGCCCTCGCGTCGCTGTCCGACGACCCCGGAAGGTCCGGCGACGGGCCGGGCTGAGCCGCCGCGGCCGACCGGGAGGGCCGGGTGCGCCCGGCCCTCCCGGTCAGCAGCTGGTCACTCCTCGCCGATCCCGTACCGGGTCAGCGCCGTCCCGGCGGTGATGTTGCGGTCCAGCACGTCGGCCCGGACATCGGCGGCCGAGCGCCCGACGGCGTCGCCGTAGCCACCACCTCCGCCGGTGGCGCACCGCACCACGTCGCCCTTGCGCAGCCGCATGCCGTTCGCCTTGAGCAGCCGCCGCTCGTCGTCCCGGCCCGGGTTGACGACCACCTCCGGTCCGATGGCGTCGTCACCGCCGAACAGCCCCCAGGCCGGCTGCCGGGAGCGCTCGAACCACAGCGACACCGACAGGTCGGTCTGCGCCTCGTACGTCCGGACGACGCCGTTGCCGCCCCGCCAGCGGCCGGCGCCCCCGGAGTCCGGCCGGATCCGGTACTCGGTGATCCGCCACGGGTAACGGGTCTCGTGCACCTCGATCGGGATGTCCTTGAGGGAGCCGTTGACGTTGTTGATCAGCGCGCTCTCGCCGTCGGAGCCGTTCCAGGCGCCCCAGCCACCGACCGTGGCCTCCAGGCTGACGAACTCCCGCTCCACCCGCGGGTCGACCCCGGCGGTCAGGATGATCATCGAGTCGCCGTGGCTGGCGCCGGCGACGTGGTCGGGCAGCGCCGGCGCGAGCGCGCGGGCCACCATGTCGATGAGCAGGCCCAGGTGGGAGAAGTACCACTGGCAGGCCGCGGGGGAGCGCGCGCCGAGCACGGACCCCTCCCGGACCTGGGTGGTCATCGATCGGAACGAGCCGCCGTTGCCGGGCAGGTCCGGGCTGACCAGCAGCTTGTAGCCGACCCGCAGCGCCGACACGGCCTGGGAGACCCCGCAGTTCACCGGGCCGACGGTCTGGTCGGCCGACTCGGTGACGTCGAAGTCGATCTCCTCGCCGGTCACGGTGATCTTCAGCCGGATCGGGACCGGGGTGTCCAGGTCGATCCCGTCGTTGTCCAGCACGCCCTCGGCGGTGTACACGCCGTCCGGGATCTGCGCGATCATCGCCCGCTCGAGCAGCTCGGTCTGCCGGAAGATCTCGTCCCGGGCCAGCTCGAGGGTCTCCAGCCCGAACCGCTCGACCAGCTCCTGCAACCGCTTCTCGCCCATGGTGATGCAGGCGATCATGGCGTGCATGTCCCCGGTCGTCGGGTAGGGGAAGCGGACGTTGGTGGAGATGGTGTCGATGACGGCGCGCTCGTCCACCCCGCCGGCCACCAGCTTCTGGGGGCCGAGGCGCAGGCCCTCCTGGAAGATGGTGACCGAGTCCATCGAGCCGCCGGGGTCCTTGGACCCGACGTCGATCCAGTGGGCACGGGACGCGGTGAAGCCGACCAGCGTCTGCCCCACGAAGACCGGTCCGAAGATCGTGACGTCGTTGAGGTGCGTGCCGCCCAGGTAGCTGTCGTTGAGGATCCAGACGTCGCCGGGCTGCCACACCTCACGGCCGAAGCGCTCCTCGGTGGCCCGCGTGCACGCCTCCAGGTTGCCCAGGAAGATCGGCAGCCCGGCAGACTGCCCCAGGACCTGGTGCTGGGCGTCCAGCAGCGCGACGACGCAGTCGCCGCCCTCGTAGATGATCGGCGTGTACGCCGATCGGATCAGCGTCGCGTTCATGTCCTCGGCCGCGGAGTTCAGCGCGTTGCGCAGGATCTCGACGGTGACGGGGTCGATGCCCAGGGTCGCGGTCACTTGACGTCCTTCTCTCGGATGATGAGCGAGCCGATCGAGTCCACGCTCACGGTGTGGTCGGGGGGCACGACCGTGGTGGCGGTGTCCTCCAGGACCACCGCGGGGCCGTCGAAGGTGTGGCCGACGAGCAGGTCGTCGCGCCGCACCACCAGCGCCTCCCGGCTCTCGCCGCCGAAGACGACGTCGCGCAGCTCGTGGGGGAAGGACGTCGAGTCCGCCACCGGCCACTCCTGCGGTGCCGGCTGGCCGAGGTCGCCGAAGGCGGTGGTCCGCAGGGTGACGAACTCGACCGGCGCACCCAGGTTCGCGTGCCCGTACCGCGACTCGTGCAGCTCGGCGAAGCGCCGGGCCACCGTGGTCACGAAGTCCGGGCTGGTCGGCTCGTCGGCGTCGGTGAGCGGGACGGTGAGCGTGTACTCCTGCGCGGCGTAGCGGATGTCGACCGCGTGGGTGGCGACCCGGGCGTCGTCCGGCACCCCCTCGTGCGCCAGGGAGTCGAGCCCGGTGGCCTCCATCCGGTGCAGGGCGGCGGACATGTCCGATCCGTCGAGGTCCTCGTCGAGGAAGAAGTACGGCTCGGTGTAGTCCTGCCGGATCCGGGTCTGCAGCATGCCCCAGGCGGAGAACGCCCCCGGGAAGCGCGGCACGATCGTCTCGGCGATGCCCAGCTCCCGGGCGAGGAAGACCGCGTGCATCGGGCCGGCCCCGCCGAACGCGACCAGCGCGGACTCGCGCGGGTCGATGCCGCGGGAGACGGTGATGGTCCGGATGGCCTGCGCCATCTTGGAGTTCGCCACGTCGCAGATGCCCTCGGCCATGCCGACCGGGGAGAGCCCGAACCCGGCCGCCAGCCCGGTCATGGCCGCCTCGGCGGCGGCCACGTCCAGCGTCAGCTGACCACCGGCGAAGCCCTTCGGGTCGATCCGGCCGAGCACCAGGTTCGCGTCGGTGACGGTCGGCTCGGTGCCCCCGCGCCCGTAGCAGGCCGGGCCGGGCCGGGCGCCCGCCGAGCGCGGGCCCACGCGCAGGCCCCCGGCCTCCGCCCAGGCCACCGAGCCACCGCCGGCGCCGACGGTGTGGATGTTGACGATGCTCATCAGCATCGGCAGGCCCTCGAGCTTGGCCTCCGCCGAGACGTCGGGCTCGCCGTCCACGACGAGGGAGACGTCGAAGGACGTGCCGCCCATGTCGACGCCGATGAGGTTCGGCCGCCCGGTCTGGCGGGAGAGCTGGGCGCAGGCGATCGCGCCACCGACCGGTCCGGACAGCAGGGTCTGCAACGGGCGCCGGCGCGCCGACTCCGCGGTGAGGATCCCGCCCGAGGACTGCATGACGTGCAGCGGCACGCCCAGGCCCCGGTCGGCGAGGCGCTTCTCCAGCTCCTCCAGGTACCGGCGCACCACCGGGCCGGTGTAGGCCTCGATGACCGCGGAGGAGGTGCGCTCGTACTCCCGCCACTCCTTGGCGGACTCGTGCGAGACGGAGACGGTGAACCCGTCGCCGAGCTCCGCCAGCAGGATCTCGCGCGCCCGCAGCTCGTGGGCCGGGTTCTTGTAGCTGAACAGGAAGGCGACGGCGACGGCGCCCAGCCCGCGCTCGCGGACCGTGCCGGCGGCGGCCCGCACGGCGTCCTCGTCCAGCGGCTCCAGCTCACTGCCGTCGGCGGCGATCCGGCCGCCGATGCCCAGCACGTCCCGGCGTGGCACCAGCGGGGTGGGCTTGCGGTAGTGCAGGTCGTACAGCCGGGTCCGCGGACCGCGGGCGATGTGGTAGCTGTCCTCCACCCCGGCGGTGCCCAGCAGCATCACCGGCACGCCGCGGCGCTCCAGGAAGGCGTTGAGCCCCTGGGTCGTGCCGTGCACGAGGAAGTCGATGTCGGAGGGCTGCTCCACGACCGAGTCGAGCCCGGCGAGCACCCCCTCGCTGAGGTTGCCGGGTGTCGTCGAGGCCTTCGTGGCGGCGAACACCCCGGCCACGTCGTCGTAGGTGACGACGTCGGTGAACGTGCCCCCGATGTCCATCGAGACTCGGTACCGGGTCATGGAGACTCCCTTCGCTGCTGGGCGGTCCAGCGAGGCAGTCGCAAGCTACGAGCCGCCGCCGGGCCGGGACTGTGCGCGCGGCACAGCGGGGCGGCGAGCGGTCCGTGCGACGCGCACGGCGGCGGTGGCGGGTCCACCGGCAGGATGCGGCCCGCCCGGGCGACCGTCCGGGCAGATGCCGAGGAGGCGCCGTGCCGCCGTACGACGCAGCAGCGCCCGGGCGCGCCGGGAGCCGGGACCGGGCCGCGGAGATCGACGCCGCGATCGACGCCGTCACCGGTGCGGGCATGGTGACCGTCGGCACCGGCACGGCGACCCGGCGGGTGCGCTTCGAGCACGCGCTGCCGCCGGCTGGGGCCGAGGGCTGGCTGCCGTTCACCGGCCGGGCCGGGGAGCTGGCGGCCGCCGGGGACACCCTGCGGGTGGGGCTCGGCCCCCGGTCCGCGGCCGAGCCCGGTGCCCCCTCGGCGGTCGAGTCGGCCCGCGCCGCTGCGGCGGCGGCCGGGGCGTGCCTGACCGGCGGGGACGTCGAGGTGGTGGTGCCCGACGGCGGGACCGACCTGGTCGCGGCGCTGGTCGACGGGCTGGCGACCGGCTGCCCGGCCACGGGTCCGGTGCGCCTGCTGCTGCCGGCCGACCAGCTGCCCGAGGCCCGGCGGGGGCTCCTGGCAGCCGCCGTCGCCGGGCTTGCCGCGGCACTGGTCAGCGCGCCGGCAGACCTGCTCACCCCGGAGACGGCTGCCGAGTGGGCCGCGGAGGTCGCCGGCCGGGCCGGGTTGGACTGCGTGGTCCTGGAGCCGGAGGAGGTCACCGCCCAGGGGTTCGGCGGGCTCGCCGCGATCGGGGCGGGCTCGGCGAACGGACCGAGGCTGGTCCGGCTGTGGTACTCGGCCCCGGGCGACGGGCCGGTGCTGGGGCTGGTCGGGAAGGGCATCACCTTCGACAGCGGTGGGCTGTCGCTGAAGTCGCCGGCGGCGATGCAGTCGATGCGGCTGGATGTCGCCGGGGCGGCCACCGTGCTCGCGGTGATGGCCGGGCTGCGCGCGGCCGGCTGCCAGGTGAGCGTGCAGGCGGTGCTGCCCTTCGCGGAGAACCTGCCCGGCCCCGGGGCGATGCGCCCGGGCGACGTGGTCACGGCCTGGAACGGGACCGAGATACAGCTGCTCGACCTGGACTTCGAGGGGCGGGTGGTGCTGGCGGACGCCCTGGCCCTCGCCGCCGCCGAGCGGCCGGACCTGCTGGTCGACCTGGCCACGTTGACCTACCAGGCGGAGATCGCGCTGGGCCCGGAGATCGCCGCCGTGCTGGGCCGGGACGACGCCGCCGTCGAGCAGGTGCTCGCGGCGGCGCGCACGGCCGGCGAGCCCATGGCGCGGCTGCCCTGGGCCGCCCGCTACGCCGACCAGGTGCGCACCCCGTCCGGGGTGCGCAACCACCCGCTGCAGGACACCGGCCGGGCGCTCACCGCCGCTCTGTTCCTGGGCGAGTTCGTCCCGCGCGACGTCCCGTGGGCGCACTGCGACATGACCGGCCCGGCCTGGAGAGGCGACTCATCGGGGGACGGCGGGACCGGTTTCGGTGCCCGCACGCTGCTGGCGCTGACCGAGACGATGGGTGTCGGCGGTGGGCAGGGGTGAGCACCTCGGGCTGGTCGGTCGTCGTCGGACTGGCCCTGGTGCTGACCGCGCGGCCGCTGGCGCGCGTCGGCGAGCTGTCGAGTGCCGTGCTGTCCGGGGAGCCGTCCCCACCGCTTCCCGTGTCGGCGCATCCCGTGCTGCTGTGGGTGCTGCGCATGCAGGGCGTCGTCCTCGTCCTGATCGGCCTGGCGGTCTAGCGGGTCCGCCCCGGCGTCAGGTGGGCTGCTCGTCTTCGTCCGGCTTCGCCCACCGCGCTGCGCCGACGGCAGGGAGCCGGGCGAGGAGGCGAGGCGAGTCGGCGGCGCTGCAGCAACCGGCACAGCAATGCAGTGCGTACGACCACGCATCTGCAGGGACGGCCACGCACGCGATGCCCCTGTGACCCGCGGGAACAGCACGTCGGCGCACGTCCCCAGACGGCTGCGCGTGGCTGGGGTCGCGGGGGTCGCAGGTCCGGATCCTGTCAGCCCGGCAGGACAGTTCAGCGGCGGGTCGTCCGAGTTCGGACAGCCCGTCTCGTGCGTTACGCAGACCTGTCGGGCGCCGTCGGGACGGTGCTGCAGGCTCGATCGGGCCAGTCGGCCGCAACAGCCGTCTATCCTGCCCGTACAAGGAGATGGACGTGTCCTCCGTTTCTGCACGAGGAGGTCGGATGGTGGTCCACCAGGAGGCGGCGCCGCGGAAGTCGCGTGCTGACGCGGAGCGCAACCGACTGCACATCCTCGACGTCGCGGAGGGGTTCTTCGCCGAGCAGGGCGTGAGCGGCGCCATGCAGGACATCGCCAAGCGAGCCGGCCTCGGGCCGGGCACGCTCTACCGGCACTTCCCCACCCGGGAGTCCCTGCTCGCGGCGCTCATCAAGGCGCGGTGGGAGGAGCTTGACGCCCGTCGAGCCGAGATCGAGGCCGAGCACGGTGACCCGCTCGAGGCGCTGGAGCTGTGGCTGACCGCGCTGGGTGGCTACGTGACCGTCTTCGACGGCCTGCCCGGCCCCCTCCGGGAAGCTCTGAGCGACACCACCTCGCCGCTGGCCATGACGTGTGAACTGCTCGTCGAGGCCACCGGGGAGTTCCTCGCCGCGGCCCAGGCCGCCGGGAGCGCCCGCCCGTGGGTGCGCGACCGGGACCTCGTACTCACGGTGCTGGCGACGGCATGGGTGAGCGGTGCGCTGCTGGCCGACGAACGGTCCGGAGACGCTCTGCGTGCCATCGTGCGAGAGGGATGGCAGGACCCCTCCCGGGCCTCGGAGTCCGCTCCGCGGTCCTGACCCGACGCCTGCGCGTGGTCGGTGGCGACGGCGACGTCAGCACGTAGCGCCGGCCCGGGACGACCCCGCCGAGGCCCGCACCCAGCGGCCGAGGAGCGCTGCGCGTGGTCGGCATCCAGGCGTCCTTGTCGCTTCGGTCACGTACGTCAGACCTCGTTGACAAGCCGGAGGCCGCCTCCGTATGTTGAAGGGGTAAACGGAGACTGCCTCCGTTCCGCACGGGTCGTCGAGACACCGGGATGCTCCTGCCGCACCGCCACTGGCCACTGTCGGTCAGGGAGCTGCGCACGCCCGGTGCCGACCTGTCCGGTCTGGACCTGTATTCCGCCCGCCGACGAGTCGCGCACGTCGCACCGATCGGTCTTCCTCTCCGGACCTCACGAGACAGCGAGCACGCACATGACCACCCCATCGGACACTGACCTAGCGGCTCCAGCACCGCCGACCCGCTCCGGCGACCGGCTCCCTCCGGGCGTCGCCCTGGTCATCGGGGTCCTGATGGTCTCCACGTTCATCGTCTTCCTCAACGAGATGCTCCTGGGCGTCGCCCTGCCCACGCTGATCGCGGAGTTCGGCGTGAGCCCGAGCACCGGGCAGTGGGTCACGACCGGCTTCCTGCTGACCATGGCCGTGCTGATCCCGGCCAGCAGCTTCGTGATGCGGCGGTTCCACCTGCGGACGATCTTCCTGGTCGCCTTGTCGCTCTTCATCGTCGGGACGGCGCTCGCGGCGATCGCGCCGACGTTCGGCGTCCTGGTGGTCGGTCGGGTCGTCCAGGCGTCCGGCACCGCCGTCTTCCTGCCCCTGTTGATGACCACGACCATGCGCCTGGTGCCGGCCGGTCGCCGCGGCCAGATGATGGCGATCACGACGGCCGTCCCGTCCGTGGCGCCGGCTCTCGGCCCGGCGCTGTCCGGTCTCGTGCTGTCCGCACTGAGCTGGCGCTGGCTGTTCATCCTGATGCTGCCGATCGCCGTCGTCGCCCTGGTGCTGGGGGCGTGGAAGCTGCGCAACATCACCACCCCCGAGCCGGTGACCCTGGACCTGCCGTCGCTGCTGCTGTCCGCGGTCGGGTTCGGCGGCCTGGTCTACGGGCTGTCCCTGCTCGGCGAGGCGTCCTCCGGGCACGCCCCGATCTCCCCGTACCTGCCGATCGCCGTGGGGCTGGTGGGCCTGGTGGCGTTCGTCCTCCGGCAGATCCCGCTGCAACGTCGCGACAGCGCGTTCCTGGACATGCGGATCTTCGCCCAGAGGTCCTACACGCTGCCGATCCTGGTGATGGTCTTCGTCGCGGGCAACGGCATCGGCCTGCTGGTCGTCGTCCCGCTGGTGCTGACCCTCGTCACCGGCCTGAGCACCCTCCAGCTCGGTCTCTTCCTCATCCCCGGCGGGGCGGCGATCTCGATCATGGCGACGCTGAGCGGTCGGGTGTACGACCGCGTCGGCCCGCGCCCGCTGGTGATCCCGGCTGCGATCGTCTGGCTCGCCGTCCTGTGGTTCCTCAGCCGGGTCGACGAGAACACGAGCGTCGTCGCGCTGATCATCGCCTGGCTGGTGTTCACCAGCGCGATGGCCACGATGTGGGCGCCGCTCACGACGAGTGCGATGGGCGCCCTGCGGACCGAGCTCTTCCCGCACGGCTCCGCGGCGTTCGCCACCGTCCAGCAGCTCGCCGGTGCCGCCTTCGGAGCGGTGTTCATCTCCGCCTACACGATCGGTTCCGGTGCCCGGGACGCCGGCGTGCTCACCACGGACCAGGCCGAGTCGGCCGGACAAGCCGCCTTCCTGACCGCCTGGGTCATCGGCCTGGTCGTCCTGGTCGGCGTCTTCTTCATCCGCCGGACAGCGAGTCCGGTCGACGACGGGGAGGTCGTCGACGCGCCGGTCGCCGTTGCGCCGGTCACCGTCGAGACGGTGGCCGACGTGACCGCCACCGTCGCAGCGGTCGGGGCGAAGGCGGCCCGGTGACCATGACGGACAAGAAGCTCCTCCTCGGCATGGGGATGATCGACGGATACGGGGGCCTGCACGGCGCCTGGCGTGCCCCGCACGTCGACCCCGGGACCTACGCCGACGTCGACGCCACCGTGCGCCATGCCAGAGCTGCCGAGCGTGGCAAGTTCACCTTCCTCTTCACCCCCGACTTCCCCGCCGTGCGCGGCGACGTCGAGCACTCGACGATCAGCAACCTCATGGACCCGCTGATCCAGTTGGCCGCCGTCGCGCGCGAGACGACGAACATCGGCTTCGTGGCGACCGGGTCGACGACCTTCCAGGAGCCGTTCAACACGGCACGCCAGTTCAAGGCGCTCGACGTCCTGAGCCACGGCCGCGCGGGGTGGAACGCCGTCACGACGAGCGATCCCGCCGTCGCCGCCAACTACGGGCGACCCGTCGCCGACCGCGAGGAGCGTTACCAGCGCGCCCACGAGGCGATCCAGATCGTCCAGGCGCTGTGGGGGAGCTGGCAGGAGGACGCGTGGGTCAAGGACCAGGCGGCGGACCGGTTCATCGACCCGTCGAAGCTGCAGCCGGTCAACCTGCAGGGCCGGTACGTCGCGTCGCGAGGCCCCCTGGCGATCCCACCGTCGGAGCAGGGCCAGCCCGTCGTCTTCACGTCCGGCGGCCCCAGCCCGCACCTGCTGTCGATCGCAGGCCGCTACGCGAGCGGTTTCATCGCCGAGGTGTGGACGATCGAGGAGGCGCGCGCCCAGCGCGAGCTCGTGCGCGACGCGGCACGCGAGGCCGGCCGCGACCCCGACGAGGTCAAGTACATCCCCGGGATCATGACCACCGTCGCCCCGACGGTGCGTGAGGGCCTCGACCGGCGCCTGCGCTACGCCGGCGACGTCATCGAGGCCCGCCTGCCCCACCTCGGCGCGATCCTCGGGATCCAGATCCACCCGGACCGGTTCGACGAACCCCTCACGCCGGAGCAGCTGGCCTCCGCGCACGCCTCGCCGCGGGATCCGCGGTCGTCGAACGCCCTGGCGGTGGCGCGCGAGGGGTGGTCCCCGCGCGACGTCCTCGCCCACGGCGTGATCGACTTCCACCCCACGGTCGTGGGCCCGGGGGAGCTGCACGCCGACCACCTGCAGGAGTGGTTCGAGGCCGGGGCCGCCGACGGCTTCTGGGTGACGCCCGACATCTACGAGGACGGCATCGACGCCTTCGTCGACGAGGTCGTGCCGATCCTGCAGCAACGCGGCATCTACCCCACCGAGTACCCGGGCACGACCTTGCGCGCGAACCTCGGCGTGCCCCACCAGTACGGACTCGACCCGCGCATCACCGGCACCGAGCAGTGACCGGACCCAGGTGACGCCGCGGACGTCCGGTCCTGCTGCCGCCGTCCTCGGCGCCGTCATGGCCGCGTGGTCCCGCCCGTTCGTCGCGACGCCGTCCTGACGAACCCATCCGCAGAGCCAGTCGGCAGAGGATGATCCCGTGCGGATCGAAGGACAGGTCGCGCTGGTCACCGGAGCGAACCGGGGCATCGGCAGACTGGTCGAATCGCTGGTGCGGACCGCCGTCGAGCGCGCGGCCTGCCGCCGGGAACGGGCTGACGGTGGGGGACGTGTCACCGCGGGGGCTGAGGGGCTCGAACATCCACGCCGGCTCGTCGCAGCGGGTGAGTCCACCGGATCGGTCCAGGTACCGGTCAGGAGTTCCTGCGCGAGCCGGCCGGCCCTCCCCAGGTCACGGACCGGCCCGGTCAAGCCACGCCACCAGGCGCACCGACCGGCCGGGCACCGCTCCTCAGACGGTCGCCTCCAGGACCGTGACGTGGTTGGCGACGGCCAGGCCGCCCATGTTGTGCACCGCGCCCCGGCGGGCCCCGGACAGCTGCATGGCCCCGGCGACCCCGGACAGCTGCATCGCGGCCAGCACGTGCTGCGAGACGCCGGTCGCCCCGACCGGGTGGCCCTTGGACTTCAACCCGCCTGAGACGTTGATCGGCAGCCGGCCGTCCGGTCCGACGAGGCCCTCCTCCAGGGCCAGCCGGCCCTTGCCTGGTTCGGCGAGCCCGATGACCTCGTACATCACCAGCTCGGCGATGGTGAAGCAGTCGTGGAGCTCGACGAAGTCCAGGTCGTCCAGCGCCGCGCCGGCCGACGTCAGTGCCCGCTGCCAGGCCAGTTCCGCAGCCGCGAAGGCCACCGGGTCGCGGCTGTCCTGCGGCAGGAAGTCGTTGGCCTGGGCGAACGAGGCGATCCGGACCGGGTCCACCGTGGCCGTGGCCAGTGCCCCGCGGCTGAGCACCACGGCGGCAGCTCCGTCGGAGACCGGAGAGCAGTCGGTGCGCCGCAGCGGGGCCGCGACCATCGGGTTGCGCTCGGAGACCGACCGGCAGAACTCCTCGTCGAACTCCTTGTGCAGGTGCGCGTAGGGGTTCTTCATGGCGTTGCGGTGGCTCTTGGCCGCGATGCTGCCCAGCACGTCGCCCACCGGGCCGTACCGCTCCTCGTAGGCCAGCGCCACCCGGGCGAAGAGGCCTGCGAACCCGGTGACCGAGTGCCGACCGGCGCTCTCGTAGTCAGCGCCCAGGAGGCCGGCACCGACCACCTCGGCCGGGGCGTGCGTCATCTTCTCCGCGCCGATCACCAGCACCCGCTCGGCGGTGCCGGCCAAGATCGCGGTGATGCCCTGGTGGAGGGCGGCCGAACCGGAGGCGCAGGCGTTCTCCACCCGGGTGGCCGGCACCCCGAAGAGGTCCGGCGACAGCTGCAGGGCCAGCGACGAGGCGAACCCCAGCGGCCACATGCCGGAGTTGAAGTGCCCGAGGAACACCGCGTCGACGTCCCGCGGTTCCAGGCCGGCGGACTCCAGGGCCCCCCGCCCGACGTCGACGACGAGGGACTCGAGCGTCTCCTCCGTCAGCTTGCCGAACCGGGAGTGGCCCCAGCCGGCGATGACGACGTCCTGCTCGCGGATGTCGGTCACGAGTCCTCCATGGTGAGTTCGACGGTGAAGGCCGCCGCGGTCCGCTCCCGCACCAGCTCGACCGGTACGTCCGGGGCGGTGGCGCGCAGCACCAGTCTACGGTCGGTGACGTCGAAGTCGGCGAGGTCGGTGATGATGCGGTCGACCACCCCTGAGCCGGTCAGGGGGAGCGTGCACTCGGCGACGACCTTGGCCGAGCCGTCCTTGGCCTGGTGATCGGTGAGGACGACGACCCGACGGGCCCCGGCGACCAGGTCCATCGCGCCGCCCATGCCCTTCACCAGGCTGCCCGGGATGGCCCAGTTGGCCAGGTCTCCGCCGGCGGACACCTGCATCGCGCCCGGCACTGCGACGTCGATGTGGCCGCCGCGGATCATCGCGAACGACGTCGCCGAGTCGAAGTAGCTCGCGCCGGGCGCGGCCGTCACGGTCTGCTTGCCGGCGTTGATGAGGTCGGCGTCCTCCTGGCCCTCGACGGGGAACGGGCCGATCCCCAGCAGACCGTTCTCGCTGTGCAGCGTGACGCGCACGCCGCCCGGGATGTGGTCGACCACGAGCGTCGGGATGCCGATGCCGAGGTTGACGTAGTCGCCGTCCCGCAGCTCGGCCGCCGCGCGGGCTGCCATGTCGTGCCTGGTCCACATCGCGTCAGCCCCCCGTCCGGGCCGTCGGCGCGGCCGGCCGGACGGTGCGCTGCTCGATGGGCTTCGCGCGGGGGGCGGCCAGCACCAGGTGGTCGACGAAGATGCCGGGGGTGTGCACCCGGTCTGGATCGACGTAGTCGTCGGCGACGACCTCCGCCTCGGCGATGGTCACCCGCGCGGCGGTGGCCACCACCGGGTTGAAGTTGCGGGCCGTGCGCCGGAAGACGAGGTTGCCCTCGGCGTCAGCCAGGGCGGCGTGCACCAGCGCGACGTCGGCGACGATCCCGCGCTCGAGCACGCACGTCCGGCCGTCGAAGTCGGCGTGCGGTTTGCCCTCGGCCACCGCCGTGCCGACGCCGGTGGGGGTGTAGAAGGCCGGGATGCCGGCGCCGCCGGCTCGCAGCCGTTCGGCCAGCGTGCCCTGCGGTGCGAACTCGATCTCGATCTCCCCGGCGAGGTACTGGGCGGCGAACAGCCGGTTCTCCCCGACGTAGGAGGCGATGACCCGGCGTACCTGTCGCGTCTCCAGCAGCAGGCCGAGGCTGGTGCCGTCGACGCCCATGTTGTTGGAGACCACGGTGAGGTCCCCGGCTCCGCTGTCGCGGACCGCCTCGATGAGGTCGAAGGGGTTGCCGGAGAGGCCGAAACCGCCGACGGCCAGGGTCATGCCGTCACGCACGGTCTCGGTGACGATCTCCGCAGCACTGGACCGCAGCTTGCTCACGTCGTGCTCCTCGGCTGCCCGCTGGTGGCGGCGTCGTCATGGGTGGTCGGTGGAGGTGGCTGGGCGAACGGGTCGGGCCGGCCTCCGGGCATCGGCGCCCGGCCGACCCGCAGGCTCAGGGCGATCAGCGCGTAGTAGCCGACCAGCCAGACGAGCTCCACCACCACGACGACGCCGAGCGTGCGGACGGCCTCCTGGAACTCCTCGTCGCTGAGGTCGCGGTGCCGCGCCAGCGACGTGACCAGCCGGTGCACCTGCTGCTCGCGCGCGGTGGCGGAGGCCGGAGCCCGGCCGTCCAGCAGGGTTCGCAACTCGCCCTCGGACAGACCTGCGGCCAGCGCCGGGCGGAGGTGCCCCGCCCACTCGAAGCCGCTGCGTTCCACGGCAGCCACGCAGAGGACGGCCAGCTCGCGTTCCCGGCCGGTCAGCGACGAACGGTGCCGCAGCGCCACGCCGAGCTCGGACACCCGCGCACCGATGGCGGGGGAGAGCACCATCGTGTTGAACGGGCCGAGCAGCCGTCCTGTCTCGTCGGTGACCGGGACCGCACTGTCACCGGCCGACCAGTCGTCGCCGGCGAGGGCGCGGTGCAGGGCCCGTTGGGCGTCGTCCAGTTCATCCGGCGCCGGCCACGGCAGCCGGCCGGCCTGCCTCACGCCGCCCCCAGGTAGGCCGCCCGGACCTCGGGCATGACCAGCAACTCGTCGGCCGGGGCGCTGAGCGTGAGCTGCCCGTCGGCCAGCACGTGCCCCGCGTCGGACATCGACAGCGCCGCCTGCATGTTCTGCTCGGCGATGAGCATCGTGACGCCCTCGCCGCGGATCGCCTGCAAGGTGTCGAAGACGGTGTCCACCACCACCGGCGCCAGGCCGAGGGAGGGCTCGTCGAGCACCAGCAGCCGCGGGCGGGAGACGAGCGCCCGGCCCAGGGCGACCATCTGCTGCTCGCCACCGCTGAGGGTCCCGGCCGCCTGCCCGCCCCGCTCCGCGAGCAGCGGGAACAGCTCGAGCACCCACTCCATGCCGCCCCGGGAGCGGGCGCGTGACTCGCGGTCGTGCAGGCCGAGCCGGAGGTTGTCCCGGACGCTCATGGTGGGGAAGAGCCGGCGGCCCTCGGGCACCAGCGCCATGCCGTGGCGCGGCCGCTGGTGGGCCGACACGCCGCTGAGGTCGTGGCCGTCGAAGACGATGCGGCCCGAGCGCAGCGGCTGCATGCCCATGATCGCCTTGACCAGGGTCGTCTTGCCGGCTCCGTTGGAACCGATCAGCGCGACCGTGGCACCGTCGGGCACGGACAGGGAGACCCCGCGCAGCGCGGTCGCCTCGCCGTACGCCACGTCGATGGCCTCAATCTCGAGCACGGGCGCTCCCCAGGTAGGCGGTGATGACGTCGGGGTCGGCGATGACGTCGGCGGGCGCACCACTGGCGAGGTTGCGGCCGCGGTTGAGCACGTACATCCGGTCGGCCAGCGTGGTGACCGCCTTGACGTTGTGCTCGATGTAGAGGATCGAGACGCCGGAGTCGCGCAGCGCCGCGATCATCTCCACACCCGCGGCGGCCTCGGTGGGGTTGAGCCCGCCGAGCACCTCGTCGAGCAGCAGCAGCCGGGGGCGCAGCGCCAGGGCGCGGGCGATCTCCAGGAACTTGCGCTCGTGCAGCGTCAGGCTGCTCGTCGCCGACGCGGCCTGGGCGGTCAGCCCCAGCCGGTCGAGGATGCCGGCCGCCTCGTCCAGCGCCTGTGCGCGGCTGCTGCGGTGCCGGCCGAACATGGCGGCGACCGCGACGTTGTCCACGACGGTCAGGGAGGGCAGCGGCCGGGGCACCTGGAAGGTGCGGGAGATCCCCGAGTGGGCCCGCCGGTGGGCGGGCTCGCGGGTGACGTCCCGGCCCTCGAAGGTGATGGTCCCGCCGCTGACCGGCACCGACCCCCCGATCAGGTTGAGCAGCGTCGTCTTGCCCGAGCCGTTGGGGCCGACCAGGCCGACGATCTCGCCGGGGTGCACCTCGAGGTCCACCTGGTCCAGGGCGAGCAGGCCGCCGTAGCGCTTGGAGACGCCGCGGCAGGCCAGCAGGGGAGCCGTCGGCTCCGGCGCACCCGCGGCGCTCGATCCGGCGTGCGTCGTCGGCCGGTCGTCCGGGCTCAGCGCAGCGGTCACCGGGTCACCGCCCGCGGGCGGAGCTGGGCGGCGTCACGCAGCACCCGGCGCCGGCCGGCCAGCCCGCCGATGCCGGCGGGCAGGGCGACGATGACGGCTACCAGGAGCAGGCCGATGACGATCTGGGCCAGGTCGGGGTCGCCCAGGTCCAGCAGCAGCTCGCGGGCGCCGACGATGAGCGCGGCACCGAGCACCGGCCCGTACCAGGTGGTCGTGCCACCGAGGATGGCCATGATCACGACGAACAGCGGGATGCTGAGCGCGAAGACCGCGCCGACCTCGATGTAGCCCAGGTACACCGCCTGCGGCGAGCCCACCAGGCCGGCCAGCCCACCGCTGACCGCGAACGTGCCGACCTTGTACCGGTAGGTGGACACCCCCAGCGACTCGGCCACGCCCTCGTCGTCCCGGATGGCGGTCAGCGCAGTGCCCCACCGGCTGCGGGCGATGGCCAGGGCCACGAGCACGGTGCCGACCGCCATCGCCAGGGCGAGCAGGTACAGGCGCACCGGGTCGTTGGCCAGGAAGGTGCCCGCTGCTGCCTCCCGGACGAAGACGCCGCGACCCCCGTCGAGCACGTCCACGTTGCTCACGACGGTGGCGACGATGAACGCGAGGGCCAGGGTGACCAGGCCGAACAGGTCTCCGCGGAACCGCGGTGAGGCGAACATCGCGGCGCCGACGGCGGCCGCCAGCGCCGCGGGCACCAGACCGGAGAGCAGGACGACCACCGGCAGCGGCAGGTCGGTGCGGGTCAGCAGGGTCGAGGTCGTGTAGATCCCGATCCCGAAGAACACCCCGTGCCCGAAGCTGGGGTAGCCGGCCGAGCCGCTGAAGACGTTCCAGCTGACGGCGAGCACCACCCAGACCAGGAACTGGAAGCCCAGCGTGACCGGGTAGCCGGTACCGGTGACCACCGGGAGCAGCGCGCCCAGCACGGTGCACGCGGCGATCACCGCCACGGGGCGCCTCAGTCGAGTCGGCACGGGTCAGCTCCTCGTGGCTGCGGGCGCGGCCAGGCGCGGCGCAGCTGGTCGGGTGGCGGCCATCCGCGTGCTGACCGCACGGAACAGGGGGGCGGCGCCGAGGTAGGCGAAGAGCACCCCATAGGCGATGGCAGGGGCCCAGGTGGGGGAGAGGTACAGCGACCAGGCGTTCTGCACCATCATCAGGAGGACGGCCGCGAGCAGGGCGCCGACCGGCCGTCCGAGGCCGCCCAGCAGGCAGCTGACCACCACGATGCCCAGCCACGAGGCGGACAGGGTGGGGGTGAGCGAGAGCTTCAGCGCCACGAGGGTGCCCGACACCGCCGCGCTGGCAGCGGCGAGCCCGGAGACCACCACGGCGAGGGGCACCAGCCGCACCCCGAACACCTCGGCGACGGCGGCGTCCTGGTGCATCGCGTGCAGGGCCCGGCCGTGCCGGGTCTTCCGCAGCAGGTACGCGGAACCGCCGACCATCACCAGGGCGGCGACCAGGCTGAGCAGGTCGACCGGCTGGAAGGCGACCCGGTCCAGCGGTTCGGGCAGCCGCAGCGGCTGGCGCAGCGCGTCGGGGAGGGTGGGGCGCAGGTTGAGCAGGTCCGAGCTCCAGACCAGGCTGACCAGGCTCTCCGCGGCGATGAACAGCCCGAAGGTGATCAGCAGCGTGGTGAACACGGCGGCCCTGATGCGCACCAGCCCCAGCTGCAGGAGCACCCCGACCAGGAAGAAGGCCGGGACCGTCAGCAGCAAGGCGGCGAACGGGCTGAGCCCCACGTCGGCCGCGACGGTGTAGGTGAGGTAGGCGGCGATCACGGTGAGCGAGATGTGCGAGAAGTCGGCGACGCCCAGCAGGCCCCACTTGATCGTCAGGCCCAGCGCGATGCAGCCGAAGAGGCAGCCGAGCAGGGCTCCGTTGACCAGGGTCTGGACGAGCGCGATGGTCCCGGCGTCCACGGGCAGCGCTCCCTCCTGTGTGCTGCAGGGCCCGCGGGGGCGCGGTCCGTGGTGGTCGGTGGCTACGGGCCGGCGGTGGGCACCGGGGGCGGCACTGGCCCCCGGTGCGTCGCCTCAGGGCTGGAACTGGATGTCGGCGCTGGCGACGTCCTCGGGCCAGACCACCTGGCGCTCGCCGTCCTGGATCTGGGTGATCTTCGTCAGGTCGGTGTTGTAGTTGTTGAACCCGTCGAAGCCCACGGCCCCGGCGAGCGTCTCGACCTCGGTGCCGTTGAGGTAGGCGATGATCGCGGCGTTGTCGACGCCCGCGTTCACCATGCCGGTCAGCAGGATCTGCCAGGCCCCGAAGCTCCCGGCTGCCTGCGTCTCGATCAGCGGGAAGAGGTCACCGGCCTCGGCCCGCTCGACGTACTCCTGGGCGAAGTACTGCGCGACCGGCGTGTCCGACAGCGGCGGCTGGTTCTCCCAGATCGACTGGGTCATGAAGCCCTCGGCCTCGGCGCCCAGCTGGCTGTAGGTCACCGGGGCCGCGAGGCTGGCGAAGAGCCCGCGCGGGGTGTAGCCGATCGCGGTGAGGGCGTCCATGAAGTTGGTCAGGTCCCCGCCGAGCGCACCCAGGTAGATGAAGTCCGGGTCGGCCTGCTGCACCCGCAGCGCGATCGAGCTGAAGTCGGTGGACCCGAGCTCGTAGGAGACGTCCCCGGCGATCTCCACGCCGTTGGACTCGAAGACCTGCTTGGCCGCGGTACCAAGCGAGATGGTGGTGGGGAACTGGGACACGGCGAAGAACGCCGACTCGGGCGGGTTCCCGCTGGACTCCAGAGCGCCCCACAGTGCCTCCGCACCAGGCGTGAAGAAGCTCTCCGAGCTGCTGCCGCCGTCACCGAACTGCCAGGCCGGGAAGTGGAACTCGCCGATCAGCTGGTCCGGGGCGCCGTTGGTGTGCGTCGGGTAGGCGTACCCGGCCCGGCCGACCGGGCCGGCGCCGGCCAGCGTGGTGGCCCCGCCGTAGGGCCCCATGACCACGTCCACCCCGTCGGCGATCAGCCGCTCGTAGTTCGACGCCGCCTGACCGGGGGTGGACTGGTCGTCGACGACCTGC
Organism: Modestobacter versicolor; assembly: GCF_041028285.1. Lineage (GTDB taxonomy): Bacteria > Actinomycetota > Actinomycetes > Mycobacteriales > Geodermatophilaceae > Modestobacter > Modestobacter versicolor_A. The sequence continues at coordinate 92,506 of NZ_JABGDB010000002.1, forward strand.
CACTCCAGCGGCCGCCCGTCGACCCCACCGCACTCGTTCACCCAGTCGACCACCAGCTCGGCCACCGCCTCGTGGATGGCGGCGGTCGGCGCCAGCGGGCCGGTCAGGCTCAGCGAGCCGCCGACGACGATCGGTTCGCCGGTGGCTGCGGTGCCGGTGCACTCCATGTCGGCGATCGGGGCGACCAGCTCGGCCTCGGGCAGGTCGGCGACCTGGTCCTCCACGGCGTCGCTGGAGCTGCTGCCGCCGCACGCCGTCAGCAGCAGGGCTGCCGACAGCGCGGCCGCGGCAGCGGCGGGGGTTCGGTTCACGTTCGACTCCTTCGTCGAGGGTGCGTGGCGGGTGGGGCGGTGCAGGTCGACCACGGAGGTCAGTCGGGCAGGAAGGCCACGACGCGCGCGGGAGCGGCGCTGGTCCGGGCGAGGTGGATCGGGAAGAAGCCGACGGTGAAGCCGTTCGGCGGCAGGTCGGCCAGGTTGACCATCTGCTGGACGATGAACGCCTCGCGGTCACGGATGGCGAAGTGGCCGTCCCAGATCTCGTTCCTGTCCCCGGTGTCCTCGAACGCCTTGCGCATCACCGGGAAGGGCCGGTCCCAGGCCAGCGCGTCCGTGCCGAGCACGGTGGCCCCCAGCCCGGTCAGGTACCGGGTCCCCTCACCCGTCATCCCCGGGTACTGGAAGAACTCCGGGTCGGACATGGAGTACCGCTCCTGGCCGGTGCGCAGCAGCACCGCGTCGCCGGGCTCGACCGGCTTGCCGTTCGCCGCGATCGCCGCCTCGAGGGCGGTCACCGTGATGCCGGTCGCCGGCTGCACGTGCTCGCGCAGGTCCAGCACCATCCCGGGCCGGTACAGCTCGTCGAGCGGGATGTCGCTGATCGTCCGGGCCGGCTTGCCCTCGATCGTGTTGCCGCTGTGCAGCGGGGCGTCGACGTGGGTGCCGCAGTGGGTGTTCATCATGTGCATCCAGTCCTCCCCCCAGCCCTGGTGGTCGGGGAGGTCCTCGGGGGTGCAGCCGAAGGCGCCGATCACCCGGTCCAGACCCTTGTCGGCCGGGTTCAGGTACTCGATGTCGGGCGCGATGATCGTCTTCAGGAACTCCAGCTCCGGCGGCATGAGGTCGCGGTTGGCCGGGTCCATCAGCCGGGACAGGTCGACGAGGCGGGGCATGGACGGCTCCTTCTTGGGTGGGGGTGGCGGACGGGTCGGACGTCAGTCGCGGTTGCTGTAGCGGACCCGGTTGCGGAGTACGCCGATGCCGGCGACCTCCAGCTCCACGACGTCGCCGTCCTTGAGCTGACGGCCGATCTCGAAGCCGCTCCCGCCCAGCACGGTCCCGGATCCCAGCACCTCGCCGGCGTGCAGCGTGCGACCGCGGCTGAACAGTGCGAGGGCGTCCTCGACCCGGTGGGTGATCGTCGAGGAGTTGCCCCGCGACCACTCCACGCCGTTGACCCGCGCGGTCATCTCCAGCGCGTAGGGGTCACCGATCTCGTCGCGGGTGACGATGCACGGGCCCAAGGTCGTCCCGCCCGGGAGGTCCTTGCCCAGACCCGGGCCGAGGTTGCCCTGCATGACCCGGGCCTGGGTGTCGCGCAGGCTCCAGTCGTTGAAGATGGTCCACCCGAACACCAGTTCAGCGGCCTGCTCGGCGGAGACGTCGGAGGCCGTGCGGCCCAGCACGATGCCCAGCTCGAGCTCGTAGTCCAGCCGGGTCGAGTCGGGCGGGGCGACGATCTCGTCGTCCGGGCCGCTGACCGCCAGGTGGTCGCAGGTGTAGTAGACCGGCTGTTCGCGCAGCACCGGCGGCAGGCCGTAGTTGCCGGTGGCGATGAGCCGCTCGTGCTCGGCCGCCGGGTCGTCGGCGGCGGCCGCCTGCTGGCGGGCCAGCGCCTGGAAGGCGGGCTCGAGGTGTGCGGTGAACAGCGTGCAGTCGCGCATCCGGACCGGATCCGGGAGCGGCGCGCGCAGCACCGCGTCCTCGACGGGGACGACGGCGCTGATCGGGTGCTCGTCGAGGACCCGGTCCGCCAGCGCGAGACCGGCCTCGCCGGAGCTGATGAGGTGCCGCATCGAGGTGAACGCCGTCGCCTCGGGCGCGGCGGCGGTCAGGTCCAGCACGGCAGACCCGGCGTCGATCAGGGCTCCGACGTGGTTGGCGCCGTCCACCCGCAGCGTCACCAGCTTCATGTCCACTCCACCTGTCTCCCGGGTCGGCGCCGTCATCGGCGTCGATGGAGACAGTGGCGGCACGGGCGAGGGCGGCGGTAGGTGACAACTGCCAATCTTGTGATCAAGCTCATTGTGTGACGGACACAACGCCGCAGGACCTGACGCTGCTGCCCTGGCGGCTCGTCGAGGGGTTCGAGCCCGGTGCGGGAGCCACGGCCGGGGGTCCCCTGGCGGCCCAGGCCGACTACCTGAGGAGGCTGTCCGGCACCCGGACCCAGCGGGAGACGATGCAGGTCGCCACCGACGAGGTCTGCCGACGACTCGGCTGCGACGTGAGCTGGGTCGGCACGGTCGAGCACGGATACCTGGTCATGGGCGCGGCCCGCGGGCTGCAGTCCAGCGAGATGGCGGTGGCCTGGCGGCTCAAGCTCGGCCAGGGGATCGGCGGGCGGGTGGCCACCGACGGCCGGCCGAGCGTCAGCCGGGACTACCGGCACGACTCGCGGCGGGTGCCGCTGATGACCCGGGTGATCGACGAGGAGGGCATCCGCTCGCTCGTCTCCGTGCCGTTGCTGTCGGGCGACCAGGTGCTCGGGGTGCTCTACGGCGCGCGGCGGGAGGTGCACGACTGGAGCCCGGCCGAGGTCGCCGAGGTGACCGAGGTCGGGCGGGACCTGGCCGTGCGGCTGACGGTGGTCGCCGATGTGGAGTCGACGGTCCGCCGGCTCGCGGACGCCGAGCAGGACCTCGCCGCGATGCGCGGCACGCTGCGCACCGTCCAGCACCTGGTCCGGTCGTTCACCCGGGGCGAGGACGTCCGGCGCGGCATCGAGCTGCTGGCGCACGACCTGCAGATGACCGTGGAGCTGCGCGACGCGGACGGGTGGGTGGTGCACCTGGTCACCGAGGGGGTGCCGCAGCGGTCCCGGGTGCGGTGGCGGGCGGACGTCGGTCCCCGCGACAGCCACGCCCTCGCGGTGGTCGGCGACCACGATCTCAGCGACGCGCAGGCGGCGATGGCGCAGACCTTCGCGGCGCTGATCACGCTGCAGATGGCCCGCGCGCAGGAACGGTCGACCGAGGAGCTGAGGCTGACCAGCCGCTTCTTCGACGCGGTGCTGGCCGGGAGGGGAGGAGACCTCCGTGAGTTCGTCGCCGACGCGTCACTGCTCGGCCTCGACCTGCGCCGCCCGGCGTTCGTGGCGGTCGCCGGCCGCACCGGCGACGACCTGACGCAGCGTGCCCTCACGCCGCAGGACGTGGCAGCGGCGACGGGGCTGCTGGCCGCCCGCTTCCCCGGCAGCGTGGTCACCCCCCGGGAAGGTGACCTGCTGGCCATCGTGTTCACCGAGGACGGCGCACGGTCGGTCGCCGCGGTCATGGAAGCGCAGGTGCTCCCCGGGCTGGGTGCCCGGGGCCAGTGGGTTGCCGGCGTCGGCGGGCGGGTGGAGACCGTCGGCGACTATGCCGCCGCCTACCGCGAAGCGGGCCGGGCCCTGGCGTTCGTGCGTTCCAGCGCAGGTGGCACCGACGTCGCCATCGCCTCCGACCTCGGGACGTGGGGGCTGGGCGACGGGACGAGCGAACCCGCGGGCCGTCAGGTGGAGGCCGCCCTGGGACCGCTGCTGCGGTCGGACGCGACCGGGGGCACGGAGTACGTGCCCACCCTGGAGGCGTACCTGCGCAACGACCGGAACCTCAACCGGACCGCGGCGGCCCTGCACGTGCACGCCAACACCGTGCGCTACCGGGTGACCAAGATCGAGGAGCTGCTGCGGGCCAGCCTGCGGGACGTCGACGACCGCTTCCGGCTGGAGTCGGCGCTGCGCCTGAGAGGAGCCACCCGCAAGAAGCCGACGGCCTCGGCGCCGGAGTGACCCCCGTGGCGCTGACGACCGGCCAGCTCTCTGCTCGCGGTAGCGGATGGCGCGTTCTACCTCGTCCTCATGACCGAGCGGGGCGGGCGGAGGACTCATCGTGGGTCCTCTCCGCGTGAGCAGTGGGTCCGCGCTACAGCAACCGGTACAGCGACGCGGTGGGTACGACCACGCACGTGGGAGCACGGCCACGAACGCCGCGTCCCTGTGACTTGCGGGAACGCAGGTCGGCGAACAGTCGCGGACGACTGCTCGTAGTTGGGGGTCAAGGGGACGCAGGTCCGATTCCTGTCAGCCCGCAAGTGAGATCGCAGGTCAGAGGCGGGTCGTCCGAGACGGGTGGCTGCCTCTTGCGTCGGTACAGCAACCGGTACCCGTGCTGTCCGGACCATTGACGGACGCCGCCCCCCGGAAGCGCGCTTCGGCGGCGCAGTCGTCGGACATCGTGCCTCGCTGTGCGCTCCGGTCAGGCGATCTGCACCACCCTGCCGGTGAGGGCGGGCGTCACAGCCGGATGCCTGCCGAGCACCGCTGGGTCGTGGCCGGGCACGATCAGCTCGACCCGGTCGGCGAGCTCGCTGATCCGGTCGAACGCGCCGTGGACGGCGGTCGTGCAGTGCAGCAGGGGCGCCGGCCGGTCGGTGCCGAGGTTCTCGTAGAAGTGGCTCGCGTCGGACGCCAGCACCACGTGACCGATCTCGGTGCGCAGCCGGACCACCTGCATCCCGGCGGTGTGACCGCCGACCAGGTGCAGGCTGAGTCCCGGCAGCAGTTCGACGTCCCCGTCGACGGTCCGGAGCCGGCCCTGTCCCTGGGCGACGCCCAGGTGCGCCAGGTCCTCGGGCGACCAGAGCCACCGCTCGCGGGTGATCCGCTGCGGCCACGGGCCGGTCCAGTGGTCCCACTCGGTCTGCTGGACGACGTAGGTGGCCGCGGGCAGGTCGGCGACGGTGCCGGTGTGGTCGTAGTGCAGGTGGGTGAGCACCACCCGGTCGACCTGGTCGGGGGTGACGCCGACCTGGCCGAGCAGGTCGACCGGTGAGCCCAGGTAGCTCATCCCGGCCATCGTCGAGGCCCGGTCACGCCCGATGCCGGCGTCCACCAGGACCACGTGCCGGTCGGACACCGCCAGCCACACGTAGTAGGCCGTGGGGTGCGGTTCGGTGGACCGTTCGTCGTGGCCGAGGAAGTGCTGTCCACGGAGGCCGGTCCGGAAGCCGTAGGCGATCGCCAGCACGCGCCACGTCCCTGGCGTCGTGGGGCGCAGCCGGGCCAGCTCCTCGGCGTCCGGGAGGCGACGGACCGGCACCTCAGTCGTCCAGCCGGGACACGGCGCGCAGCTCGTCCGGCGTCGCGGAGCCGAAGCCGAAGAACTCCAGGTAGGCGGGGATCTGCTCGTAGAGCATGTCCGCACCCACCTGGACGGGGCAGCCCCGCGCTGTGGCGGCGGCCAGGAACGGCGTGATCACCCGGTGCATGACCACGTCGCCGACGAGGGTGGAGGGCGACAGGCGGGAGACGTCGACGGGCAGCGGGTCGTCGTCGGACATGCCCAGCGGGGACGCGTTCACGACCAGGTCGAAGCCGGCCGGGTCCGCGGAGCCGGTCAGCACGTCCAGCTCGGGGAAGTGCTCGCGCAGCCGCCCGGAGAGCCGGTCGGTCACCCCGGCGCCGGGGTCGAAGAGCCCGAGCGTGGCGACCCCGGCCTCGGCCAACGACGCCGCGATGGGCGAGCCGACGCCTCCGTTGCCGATCACCAGCGCCCGCCGTCCGGCCGGGTCGAAGCCCTTGCGCAGCACGCCGCGGACGAAGCCGGTCCCGTCGAACTGGTCACCGACCAGGCGGCCGTCCTCCCGCCGGAGCACCGCGTTGGCCGCTCCGGCCACCATGGCGGCCCGGGACAGCTCGTCGACCAGCTCGGTCGTCGTCACCTTGTGCGGCATCGTCACCAGCGCGCCACGGAGGTTGGTCATGGTGAACAGAGCCGGGAAGAAGTCCCGGTAGTCCTCGGCCCGCACGCCCATCGGCACGACCACCGCGTCGACCTGGTGCTTCTCGAACCACGGGTTGTAGATCATCGGTGCCTTGAAGGCGTGGGTCGGGTAGCCGAGATGGGCGATGAGCGTGGTCGTCCCGCTGAGCATGGTCGTCTCTCCTGTGGAGGTGGCCGGGGTGTCGGGCTGGAGCCGGCCCCGGGGTGGCGGATCAGCGCACCCCAGGGCCGGGGTCCGTCACTCCGCCGAGCCGCGGATGGCCTCGTAGACCGCCAGCTGGTCGCCGCTGTAGTTCTCCGAGAAGTACCCCTCGGCCTGCTCGCGGAATGCGTCGACGTCCACGTCGTCCACCACCTCGAGGTCGCCACCGGATGCCCACTCGTCGAGCTGGGTCTGCTCGAGCTCCTCGACGCACTGCGGGACCTGCTCGACGGCCGCGTCGACCGCCGCGGACAGCGCCTCCTGCTGCTCCTCCGACAGCTCGTCCCAGACCGGGCCGATGACCACGAGGTTGGAGTTCTGCTGGTGCGCGGACAGGCTGATGTAGTCCTGCACCTCGGCGTAGTTCTGCGCCGCGATGTTGGTGATCGGGTTCTCCTGGCCGTCGACGATGCCCTGCTGCAGGGCGAGGTAGAGCTCCTCGAAGGCGACCTCGGTCGGCGTGGCCCCCAGTGCCTCGGCGTTCATCAGGTACTGCGGGGAGTTGGGGAAGCGCATCCGCAGACCGTCGAGGTCGGCGGGCTCGCGGATCGGCTCGCTCGCGGTGAAGTGGCGGGCGCCGGCGGACCAGGCACCGAGGATCTGCACCCCTGTCGAGTCGGCGAAGTCCTGCCGCACGGTGGAGGAGGCGTCACCGCCGAAGAAGGTCGCCAGGTGCTCGGCGTCGTCGAAGGCGTAGGCGGCGTCGACCACGCCGATGGGCTCGTAGATGGCGCCCAGCGCGGAGGCGCCCTGGATGTCCATGTCGTGGTCGCCGGCCGCCACGGCGTTGACGCGGTCGGCGTCGCCACCCAGCTGGCTGGCGCCGAAGATCTCCACGGTCACGCCCACGTCGGCGGATGCGACCTCGTCGGCGATGACCTGGGCGCCGCAGCGGGCCTGCGGCTGGTCGTCGGTGTAGCTGTGGGCGAGGGTGATCTCGACCTCTTCGTTGGCCGAGCCGCCACCGCCACCACCGCCACCGCTGTCGTCGCTGCCGCCGCAGGCTGCAGCGAGCAGCACGGGCACGGTCATCGTGAGGGCGAGCGCTGTGCGCTGGCGCCGAGAACGAGTCTTCATGAGGTCCCTCCGTTGGGTTCGAGAGTTCTGGTCGTCGGACGTCAGGCGCCGGTGGTGCACCCGGCAGCTGGACGGGTGTGCGGTGAACGGCCCCCGGTGGACCCGGGGGACGACTGTGCGGGCGGGCCGGGGTGGACGCGCCCGCGGCGGGTCACAGGCCGAGCTGCTCGGGGAGCCAGGTGACGGCGTCGGGGAAGAGGATGATCAGGCCGCAGATGACCAGCAGCGGGATCATGAACGGCAGCGATCCTCGGAAGACCACGCCGGTGGGCGCCTTGGTGATCGAGCTCAGCACGTAGAGCACCGTGCCGACCGGCGGCGTGAGCAGGCCGATCATGTTGGAGATGATCAGCAGGACGCCGAGCGCGATCGGGTCCACGCCGAACTGGTTGCTGATCGGCAGGATGATCGGGACCGTCAGCACGAGGATCGCCGTCGGGTCGATGGCGGTGCCGAGGATCAGGATGACGATCGCCACGAGGAGCAGGAAGATCGTGGGGTCGTCGGTCAGCGCGAAGATCGCCTCGGACAGCGTCTGGGGCACCCGCTCCCGGGCCATGATGTAGCCGAGCAGGGAGGCCGAGGAGACGATCAGCATGACCGCGGCCGACACCAGGACGGTCTCCTTGAACACCTCGGGCAGGTCGCGGAGCTTGAGGCTCCGGTAGCAGAGGCAGAGCACCATCATGTAGGCCACGCCGACGGCGGCGGCTTCCGTGGGAGTGAAGGCGCCGGAGAGGATGCCGCCCAGGATGATCACCGGCGCGCCCAGCGGGCCGAGGACCCGGCGGCCGGTGTGCAGCACCCGCTGCATGGAGAACTGGGTCACCTGGATGTCGGGGTACCGGCGGACCAGGACGAAGACGACGATGCAGAGCCCGAACGCCATGAGCAGGGCGGGGACGACCGAGGCGGCGAAGAGCGCTCCGGTGGAGACGGCGGCCAGGCCGGCGTAGATGACCGCCGGGATGCTCGGTGGCATGACCGGGGCGATCAGTGACGCCGCGCCGGTCACGCCGAGCGCGAACTTGAGCGGGTAGCCGTTGCGTTGCATCGCCGGGATCTCGACCTTGCCGAGCGCGGCGGCGTCGGCGACAGCGGAGCCGCTCATCCAGGAGAAGCCGAGGCTGACCCCGACGCTGACGTAGCCGAGGCTGCCGCGGACCCGGCCGAAGAGCGCCAGCGCGAAGTCGAACAGCCGGTCGGCGATGCCGCCCTTGTTGGCGATGACGCCCAGCAGGATGAACAGCGGCACGGCGAGCAACGGGAAGCTGGCGGTGGCGGCGGTGAGGAGCCGGAGGCTCGCCCCGATCGACTGTCCCTCGATCCACATGTAGGCCAGGCAGGGGCCCAGGAAGGCGAACGCGACGGGTACCCGCAGGCACAGCAGCCCGGCGATGGCCAGGGTCAACCAGAGGATGGTCACTCGGCACCGGCCATCATCGGTGCGTGCCCGGCGGGCACCCCACGGACGGCGATGACCGCGGCCGCGACGAGCCCGCGCACGGCTGTGCTCACGAAGCCGATCAGCGGGAGCACGTAGAGCCAGGGCATCGGCAGCCTGAGCGAGGGCGACGTGAGCCGTGCCTGCGACTGCATCAGCTCGAACGCCTCCACGGCGAACCCGGCGCCGACGGCGGCGACGACGAGGCACGCGAAGACGCGGACGGCCCGCACCACCCACTGGTTCTTCACCAGGTCGACCACCTCGAGGGCGATGTGCCCGTCGGTGGTGACGAGGACCCCGGTCACGACGAAGGCGAGCCAGACCAGGCAGAAGCGGGCCAGCTCTCCGGTCCAGGTGAAGCCGTCGATGGGCAGGTACCGCTGACCTGCCTGGACCAGGACGAGCAGGAACATGACGATCGTTGCCGCGGCCGCCAGCCCGATCTCGATGGCGGTGATCACCCGCACCGGGCGGGACCACCAGCGGGTGGGTGGATCGTTCGGAGCCGTCACTGGCCCTCGCTCCTTCGGTCGACGCTGTGCTGCGTGTCACAGCAGGAAGGCACGTTAGGGAGCTGGCCACAGCGCTGGCAAGCAGTTGCCATGGGTTGCCAAATCATGGTGATCACGGTCTGATCACGCCGTGCAGAGCCCGACGATCTACGACGTGGCACGGTCCGCCGGTGTGGCGACCTCGACGGTGTCCCGGTCGTTCAGCAACCCGAAGCGGGTGAGCGCGGTGACCCGGGAACACGTCCTCCGGGTCGCTCGCGAACTGGGCTACGAGCCCAACCCGCACGCCCGTGCCCTGACCTCGCGCCGGACCCAGACGCTGGCGATGGTCGTATCGGACATCACCAACCCGCACTTCTTCGAGATCATCCGGGGCGCGGAACTGCGGGCGAAGTCCTCGGCCTACACGCTCGTGCTGGTCAACGCCGAGGAGTCGCCGCGGATCGAGGAAGAGCAGATCAGCCGGCTGATGCGTTCCGTCGACGGGTTCCTGCTGGCGGCGAGCCGGCTGCCCGACGAGAGCCTCAGCCAGCTGGCCGCCTCGCACTCCCTCGTCCTGCTCAACCGCCAGGCCACGGGCATCCCGAGCGTCGTCCTCGACCAGCGGGAAGGCTGCCGGCAACTGGTTGCCCACCTGGCGTCGCTGGGCCACTCGAAGCTGGTGTGCCTGTCCGGGCCGCGCAACTCCTGGACGTCGGCCAACCGGTGGGCGGCGATCCGCGACGCGGCGGAAGAGCTGGGGCTGACGGTGACCCGGATGGGGCCCTACACGCCGACCGTCTCGCACGGTGGTGCCGCGGCCGACGCCGCACTGACCACCGGCGCGACGGCCTTCATCGCGCACAACGACCTGCTCGCCATCGGGGTGCTCCGCCGGCTCGCGGCCCGCGGGGTCCAGGTGCCGGGGGACGTCAGCGTCAGCGGGTTCGACGACATCTTCGCCGCCGACCTGTGCACCCCGAGCCTCACCACGCTCGGCGGCGTGCACGCCGACCTGGGCCGCGCAGCGGTGGAGCTGCTGCTGGAGGCGGCGAGCTCACCGAACCGGACCGGCACCGCGCCGCAGCAGCTGGTGCTGCCGTCCCGGCTGGTGCTGCGGAACTCGACGGGGACCGCGGCCGGCTGAGCTCCGTCCGGCGCGCCCGTACGGTGTGCCGGTCCTCGAACCGGACCATGTCCGGCGCCCGTCCGACCGGAGGTGCCATGAGCACGGTGCTCGTCCTGAACGGCCCCAACCTGAACCTGCTGGGCGAGCGGAAGCCGGAGGTCTACGGCTCGACATCGCTCGCTGACGTGGAACGGCTGTGTGCCGCGCGGACGACGGAGCTCGGCCACGAGTTGTCGTTCCGGCAGTCGAACCACGAAGGGGAGCTGATCGACTGGATCCACGCGGCCGGCCCCGAGGTGCGCGCAGGTCGGTGCCTCGGCGCTGTCTACAACCCCGGGGCGCACGCGCACACGTCGATCGCGCTGCGCGACGCGATCGAGGGTGTCCAGTTGCCGGTCGTCGAGGTGCACATCTCGAACGTGCACGCCCGGGAGGGGTTCCGGCACCACTCCTACATCTCCGAGGTGGCCCGCGGCGTCGTCGTCGGTCTGGGCGTCCGGGGCTACCCGCTCGCCATCACCGCCCTGGTCGAGCTCGCGGCGGAGGACGGCCGGCGCTGACGTCCCCCGCCGGGGTCAGTGCCTGCGTGCGCGGCGGTGGGCGGCCATCCGGACCGGTGCGTCGGCGGTGCCGTAGCCGTCGTAGCCGTCCAACCGCTGCACGACCTCCAGGAACACCCGGTCCCCGAGCACGCCGGTGACCAGGTGCAGGTAGCCGCCGCGCTGGTCGACGTCGTAGAGCAGGCCGTGCTCGCGGATGGCGGCGAGCAGAGCGGCAGGGAGCTCCAGCCGGGCGTCCAGGTCGTCGACGTAGTTGGCGGGCACCGGCAGCAGCGGCGCACCCGCGGCCCGCAGCCGGCCGGCGGTGGCGACGATGTCGTCGGTGGCGAAGGCGATGTACTGCGGGTCCGGCACGGTCGGTGACCAGCCGCCACGGCGCAGCGCCGCCACGCTCAGGCTGAGCCGGACGGCCCGGTCGGGGCGGGTGACAGCCCGGTTGCGGACCAGCCCGAACGGCGCCGCCACCTCGGTCACCGCCTGGGGCTCCAGCCCGAGCACCGCGCGGTAGAACAAGCCCGCCTCGTCGAAGGAGTCGAAGGGCTGGGTGAGACCGACGTGGTCGACCGACGTCAGGCCCGCGTCGGGGCCGGTCGGGCTGCCCGTGGGCAGGAAGTCGGCCGGCCAGCCGTCCGGCCCGGTGCGGGTGAAGAACACCTGCGTGCCGTCCGGGGCGGCGACCGCCGAGAGGTCTGCCTCGGCGCTGCCCCGGGTGCGGGGGAGGACAGGGGCCAGCAGCGCCTCCGCGCGGGCGGCCGAGCGCACCGGGTCGTCGCTCTCCAGCCCGAGCGCGGAGACCGCGGCGACCCCGGTCGCGGTCGGGCGGACGACGGAGGCGTTGAGCAGCACCCGTGCCGCGCCCTGCTCCCACAGCTGCACCGGCTTGGAACGGTGCTGGCCGGTGTGGGTGAAGCCGAGCCGGCCCAGCACATCGGCGACCTCGGGCCCGGAGACGCCGTCGACGGCCAGTTCGGTGAAGGAGTGGCCGGTCAGCGCCGGTGCCGGCGGCAGGGTCCGGCCGCCGGGCAGCTGGTCCTCCAGCCAGCGCAGCGAGCGCATGGCGTCCACCGCCGTCCGGACCGGGTCGGACTGCCGGAACACGTCGTTGAACACCTCCAGCGACAGGGGGCCGGCGTACCCGGCGTCCAGCACGCAGCGCAGGAAGCCGGGCAGGTCGAAGGCGCCTTGGCCGGGGAAGAGGCGGTGGTGCCGGCTCCACTGCAGGACGTCCATCTGCAGCTGCGGGGCGTCGGCGAGCTGCAGGAAGAAGAGCTTCTCCGCGGGGACGACGGCGAAGCCGGCCGGGTCCCCACCGCGGGAGAGGACGTGGAAGCTGTCCAGGCACAGGCCGAGCGTCGGGACGTCGGCGCGCTGCACCGCCTGCCACGAGTGGTCCCAGGTGGAGACGTGTCGGCCCCAGGCCAGTGCTTCGTAGGCGATCCGCAGCCCGCGCTCGCCGGCACGCCGGGCGGCGGTGGCCAGCTGCTCGGCGAGCTGGTCGAGGTCGGCGACGGCGTCGTCGGACACCGACGAGCAGACCAGCACGGTGTCCACCCCGAGCTCGGCCATCACGTCGAACTTCCGGTCGGCCCGACGGAGGTTGCGGGCGAAGGTCGCCGGGTCGGTGGAGTCCAGGTCGCGGAAGGGCTGGAACAGGTCGATGGACAGACCGAGGTCGGCGCAGCGGGCGGCGAGCTCGCGGGGTGACCAGGGGGAGGCGATCAGGTCGGGCTCGAAGACCTCCACCCCGTCGAAGCCGGCCTGGGCGGCCGCGGCCAGCTTGTCCTCCAGCGTCCCGGACAGGCAGACGGTGGCGACGCCGCGCCGGAGTGCAAGATCAGGAGACATGGGCGTCGGTGCCGGACCCCGCCGGCCGGGTGCGGAGGCCGACCTCGTCGAGGTACCGCCCGTGGATCTGCGAGGGCCCGGCGCCGCCCACCAGGCCCATGAGCACGCTGCGCGGGAGTGTGGGCACGAGGCCTCCGACTGTTAACCACCTGGTGAGTTACGCCCCTAGAGGACCACACCGGCGGCGGCGGCGCCAGGGCCGCCGAGCTCACCCGTGACCCAGCCGCCTGGCTCGAGCGCGCGGGTGCTCGAGCATCTGGTCGACGAGGTCGTGCAGGCGCCGCAGCGAGGGCGCCGGGTCGCCGGCCAGCAGACCGTGGGAGTCCTCGCCTCCCAGCGCCACCGGCACGTCCGGCGGCAGGGTGCGCAGCAGACCGGCCGCCGACTCGCCGGCGGACTCGACCTGGCGGGCACTGACCCGGACGTAACCGAGGTGCTCCCACGCCAGTTCGACGGCTTCCTCCACCTGGTCCGCCGTGGTCGACGAGGGGTTGACGTCCAGCACGACACCACCCCGCGAGGGGGCGACCACGGCGAGGGCGTCGGTGAGCAGGTCGAGCCGCTCGGCCGGCATCGGCGCCAGCAGCGGGCGGAGCCGGTAGGGGCGGGCCTGCTGGGCGAGCTGTCCGAACAGGTCCACGCGCTCGCCGGTGCTGCGGCCGGCGGGAGTGCTGGGCGCGCCGAAGCGGGCGGTGACGAACTGGGCGCCGAACCGCGCACCGAGGTCGAGCACCCGGCCGTGCGCGGCGTGCACGTCATCGTGGGGGAGGGGTCCGTCGAGGCGGACCCGGCCGACGTCCAGGACCGTCACCCGGGTCACCAGCAGCAGGTCGACCAGGCGGGCGAGGTTGCGCTCGCCGGTCCCGCCGGACCACCAGTGCTCGACCTCCTCGGCAGCCCCGACGTGCAGGCCGAGGGAGTCCCAGCCCGTACCGGGCAGGAGCTCGGTCAGCTCCAGCGGATCGTGCGGGTGGACGACGGACTGGTGTACGACCATGCGGTTCACGTGTGTGCCGCCTCTCTGCGCCGCGCGGCGCCCGGGTGCGGTGCGCGAGCGTAGCCGGGGGCTCGCCCTACGCTCGATGCATCCGCACCGCAGGGAGGCCTCGTGAGCGCGCAGTCGTCGGACGTCGCACCGCCGTCCGGTGGACCCCCTGTCGAGGTGGCCGTCGAGCGGACGAGGGACGCCGAGCGCACCCGGGCCGACATCCTCGCCGTGGCGACCCGCGAGTTCGCCGACCAGGGATACGCCGGTGCGCGGATCAACCTGATCGCGGACAAGACCAGCACCACCAAGCGGATGATCTACTACTACTTCGGCGGCAAGGAGGGTCTCTACGTCGCCGTCCTGGAGCAGGCGTACAGCCGGATCCGCAGCCTGGAGCAGCAGCTCGACGTCGAGCACCTGGACCCGGTCGAGGCGATCCGCGAGCTCGCCGGGCTCACGTTCGACCACCACGAGTCGCATCCGGACTTCATCCGGCTGGTGAGCATCGAGAACATCCACCGGGCTGAGCACATCGCCCGCTCCACGGCACTCACCGGGCTCTCCACCCCAGCGCTGGACGTGCTCGGCGTCATCCTGGAACGGGGGTGGGCGGCCGGGGTGTTCCGGGACGACGTCGACGCCCTCGACGTGCACCAGGTCATCAGCGCGTTCTGCGTGTTCCGGACGGCGAACCGGCACACCTTCGGAGCGATCTTCGGCCGGGACCTGCTGGACCCGGCTCAGCGCGATCACCAGCGGCGGATGCTCTGCGACCTCGTGGTCGCCCACCTCACCGCTCGCTGAGCAGTCGGGCGCGCCACCACGGAGCCTCCGGTCGCGGGGCACCCTCCCCTTGACGGAGTGACGGTCATCACTTCACCATCTGGTACGTAACCACCTGGTACATACGGTCGACATGCCCTGCAGGAGAAGAGCGCTCGTCCGGGAGATCCGGCAGCACGCAGGAGGGCAACGCCGCGCCGCTGACGTGCCGGGGCCATGCGACCGCGGCCACCCGCCAGGGCTGAGATCCCTGCCGTTGGACCTCAGGAGAACTGATGAGCGCCACCGAGCCGGGCGGGACCACCGCCAACGTGCCGCGGAAGGCCGCGTTGGCCAGCTTCGTGGGCAGCGCACTGGAGTACTACGACTTCTTCATCTACGGGGCGGCCGCCGGTCTGGTCTTCCCCGAGGTCTTCTTCCCCGACAGCGACCCGGCGACCGGGACGTTGCTGTCGCTGGCCAGCTTCGGCGTCGCGTACGTGGCCCGGCCGATCGGCGCGGTGGTCGTCGGCCACTTCGGCGACAAGCTGGGCCGTAAGAAGATGCTGGTGGCGACCCTGCTCCTGATGGGGGTTTCGACCTTCGCCATCGGGCTGGTCCCGTCGTACGAGAGCATCGGCGTGGCCGCTCCGATCGTGCTGGTGCTGCTGCGTGTGCTGCAGGGGCTCTCGGCGGCCGGGGAGCAGGCCGGTGCCAACTCGATGACGCTGGAGCACGCGCCCGAAGGCCGGCGCGGCTTCTTCACCAGCTTCACGCTGCAGGGCACCCAGGCCGGCCTGATCCTGGCCAACCTGGTCTTCCTCGCCGTCGCGATGCTGCCTGACGAGCAGCTGTTCAGCTGGGGCTGGCGGGTGCCCTTCTTCCTCTCCGCGCTCGTCGTTGCCGTGGGCTACTGGGTGCGCCGGTCGTTGCCCGAGACCCCGGAGTTCCAGCGGGCCGAAGCCACCGACGAGGTCGCGGAGATCCCGGTCGCCGTGCTGTTCCGCGACCACTGGTCGTCGGTGCTGCGGGTCGTGCTCTGCGCCCTGATCTCGGTGGTGAGCACCATCGTGGCCACCTGGTCGCTCGCTCACGGCACCCAGATCGTCGGGCTGGACCGGACCACGTTGCTGTGGATGGTCATCCTGGCGAACGTGCTCGCACTCGCGGCGCTGCCGCTGTGGGCGATGCTGTCGGACCGGATCGGCCGCCGCCCGGTGTTCGCCATCGGTGCGTTCGGCTCCGCTGCGGTGGCCTTCCCGTTCCTCTGGGCGCTGCAGAGCGGCCGGATCGGGTTGATCTTCCTCGTCGGGATCCTGCTGGCCGGGCTGGTCTACTCGGCCGCGAACGGCATCTGGCCGGCCATGTACGGCGAGATGTTCGACACCAAGGTGCGGTACTCCGGCACGGCCATCGGCACCCAGGTCGGCTTCGCCCTCGGCGGCTTCTCCCCGAGCATCGCCGCGGCCATCGTCGGCGATGGTGCGGACGGCTGGTTGCCGGTGGCACTGCTGACCGCGGGTGCGGCGACCGTGGCCGGCGTCTGCGCGCTGACCGCACGGGAGACCGCCCACGTGCCCCTCGCGCAGCTGGGGACCCGGCCGGCCGACCGGGACCGCCAGGTGACCCGCGCCTGACCCCGTCCGCTGCGGGCCGCGGGTCCGCTGGACGGCCGAGCACCGCTGGCCGTGGTGAGAGCGCGGCGCCCCGACCGCGCGGGCCCCGGGTCCAGATGTGGGCGGGGGCGACCAGGGTGTCGACTTGGCAGGGCTCCGCGTTCCCTGCGCGCGGCGTCGTCCACGTGCGGATGCGGCGCACATCGGCGACGATGCCCAGCGCGCGCCGGCCGGCGCCTCGCCCACGGCCGCCGAGGGTGAGGCCGCGGAGTACGCCCCGGCCCGTGAGATCGCCGCAACGGCCATGCGCCGCCGGGTGGTCTTCCTGTCAGGCGTCGCCCCGACGCCGTCACGAGGACGCACGTGGGACCCGGGCGGCTACCGGGCTGATCGCCGAGGCCGGTCGCCGAGGCCGGTCTGGCGAGCATGCGGCCCGCATGGGCACCACCGGGGGCCGGTGGCCCGGCGCGACACGCGCTTCTCCGCGATCGGGGTGCGCAGCGCGCGCTGGGCGGACCCGGCAGACGGCGTCTGCCAGGTCCGCTTCGGCGGCCACGAGGACGAGCCCGTGCGGCGTCAGGTCAGAGCTGGCCGCCGGCGTCGACCACGTGGGTGGTGCCGGTGACGTAGCGGCCGTCGTCGGACACGAGGTAGAGGACGGCGTTGGAGATGTCCTCGACCTCGACCGCGGGGATCGGCAGCTTGTTGAGCGTCCGGGCGGCCTCCTCGAAGTCGGCCCGGGTCGGGTTCTCCAGGTCGGGGCGGAACAGCCGGTAGGTCGCGTCGTTGAGGATCATGCCGGTGTTCACCGTGGTCGGGTGGATGGTGTTGACCCGGATCGACTGCGGAGCCAGCTCCTTCGCGAGGATCTTGGCCATCATGACCAGGCCGGCCTTGGCGGCGCCGTAGTGCGCGGTGCCCGGGTTGGCGTAGATGGCCGCGAGCGAGCTGGTGATGACGACGGAGCCGCCGCGGCCGCCGGCGATGATGTGCGGCACGGCTGCCTTGATGGTCTTCCACTGCCCGGTCAGGTTGATGTCGATCATCGTCTGCCAGGTCTCCTCGTCCATCTCGAGCGAGGAGGCCGGGGTCGAGATGCCGGCGTTGGCCAGCACGATGTCGAGCCGGCCGAGCTCGGCGACGCCCGCGTCGACGGCGGCCGTGAGGGCGCCGAGGTCCCGGATGTCGGCCTCGGTCGCGATGATGCGGCGGTCCAGCGCCTCGACCTGGCGGACGGTCTCGGCCAGGTCCTCGGCGGTGGCGGTGGGGTAGGGGACCGTCTCGACCTGGCGGCTGACGTCGACGGCGATGATGTCGGCGCCCTCCTGGGCCAGGCGTACCGCGTGGCTGCGTCCCTGACCACGGGCGGCTCCGGTGATGAAGGCGACCTTGCCCTCGAGTCGGGCCATCGTCTGCTCCTCTCGTCGCGGCCGGCCCGGGCACGGGCGGCCTGGATGTCGAGGAGGTTATGACACTGGATGCCACAACGCCGCCCGACCGGTCGGGCAGGATCGGTGCCGTGGGCGGACGGACGGCACCAGGAGACCGGGACAGGGGCGGCCGCCCCGCGGCCACCACGGCGCACGCTCTCGCCGGGGTGGCGCAGGAGTTGTTCGTGCAGCAGGGGTTCGACGAGACGAGCATCGAGGACATCGCCGCTGCCGCACACATCGGGCGGCGGACGTTCTTCCGCTACTTCAGCAGCAAGGCCGACGTCCTGTTCGTGGCGTCGGACGCCGAGCTGGCGACCCTGCGTCGGGTGCTGTCCTCCGCCCCGGCCGGTGGGGACTACCGGGAGGCCGTCACCGAGGCGGTGGTCGTGGCGCTGCGCGTCCCGCCCGGTGACCAGCTGTGGGCGCGCCAGCGGGCGGAGCTGGTCCTGTCCGTACCGGCGCTGCAGGCCCACGCGGCGGTCGTGTTCGCGCGCTGGCGCCGCACAGCAGCGGACCACGCAGCAGCGCGCTTCCCCGGCCACGAGCTCTTCGCCCTCGCCGTCGGGCACGCCGTCCTGGCCGCGACGCTGGCGGCGCACGAGCACTGGATCGCCCACCCCGGCACCGAGCTCGAGGACGCGCTCCGGGCCGCACTCGGGCTCCTCCTGCCACCGCAGCCGGCGGGACCCGCGTGAAGTGGGCACGGTCGGGCAGCCTCGCCCATGGCTGGACGCCGCGCACCAGGGTGACCCGCATCACGCTGGCCGGCCGGTGGGCCTAGGCTCCGCCCACCAGTTCTGGCACGCAGTGCCAGTCATCGACGGACGGAGCGACGATGCCCCAGACCACCCGAGCCTCGATCATGCGCAAGGCCCCCGGCAGGTACGAGACGGTCGAGGTCCAGCTCGACGACCCACGCCAGAACGAGGTGACCGTCAAGCTCGCAGCATCGGGCCTGTGCCACTCGGACGACCACGTCGCCACCGGCGACATCATGGTCGGGCACTACCCGATCTGCGGCGGCCACGAGGGCTCCGGAGTCGTCACCGCCGTCGGCCCGAACACCCCGGGTTTCGAGGTGGGCGACCACGTCGTCTTCTCGTTCCTGCCCGCCTGCGGCCGCTGCGCCTCCTGCGCGCGTGGCCAGTTCAACCTTTGCGACACCGGCGCGAACACGCTGGTCGGCTCGCGTGCTGACGACCCGACGAGCTTCCGGATGACGCTCGACGGCGAGGACGTCGGCCAGATGGCCGGCATCTCCACCTTCGCCGAGTACACCACCGCGCACGTCGACTCGGTCGTCAAGATCGACAAGGAGATCCCGCTCAAGCAGGCGGCGCTCATCGGCTGCGGCGTGCCCACCGGCTGGGGTGCCGCGGTGAACTCGGCCCAGGTGCAGCCCGGCGACACCGTCGTGATCATGGGCATCGGCGGGATCGGCATCAACGCCGTCCAGGGCGCCAAGCACGCCGGCGCGACGACGATCATCGCCGTCGACCCGGTGCCCTTCAAGCGCGAGAAGGCCCAGGAGTTCGGGGCCACGCACGCCTTCGAGGGCATCGAGGAGGCCACCGCCTACGCCCAGTCGATCACCAACGGGCAGGGTGCGGACGCGGCCATCGTCACCATCGGCGTCGTCACCGGTGACCACGTCGCCCAGGCGATGGCCGCGATCCGCAAGGCCGGCACCGTGGTGGTCACCGGCATCGGCAAGATGACCGACGTCGGCGCACCGGTGTCGCTGTTCGAGCTGACGATGATGCAGAAGCGGATCCAGGGCTCGCTGTACGGCGAGAACAGCCCGCGCGACATCATCCCGAAGCTGCTGCGCATGTACCAGTCCGGCCAGCTCAAGCTCGACGAGCTGATCACCCGTGAGTACTCGCTGGACCAGGTCGCGGAGGCCTACGACGACATGCACGCCGGGCTGAACATCCGCGGCGTCGTCGTCTACGACTGAGGAAGGACCTCTCGGGGCCCGGTACGGCCCGGGCCCCGAGACGATCCGCTGACGACCTGGACGTGGCCGCCGGCGCGGGATGGTCCTGCTGTGACGGGGGGACTGGTGCGGCCGACTCCAGCTCTGAGTTCACGACCGACAGCGGCGTCATGGCGGCTGGGGGCTCGAGGCCGCCGGTCGGCCTCGAGGTGCAGCGCCCGCAGGGTGACGGCTGGCTGAGCCACCACCTGTCCACCAGCCGCTGAGCGACTCGGGCGTCGACGGGTCGGTGCGCGAGGAGCGGGAGTCGATCCTGCCGCCGCCGCTACGGCCTGGTCGGATGCGCATCGACGGTCACGGAGAGGGCCAGGTGGTAGACCCCGAGCCGGTCGTGCACGAGCCGTTCGGCAGGCTCGCCGGTCATGACCATGCCCCGGCTCTCGACGAGCCGCGCGAGGGCCGCGCGGGCGCTCGCACGCACGTCAGCGCGCTTCCGTGCAGATGCGATCCACTCCGCATCGGGCGTCACGACCGTGGTGGACACCGTCTGTGGCTCCCGGGTCACGACCGGGCCGCCGGATCGGCCGGGCGACCGATGAGCCCGGTCCAGCTGGTGGACTCCGTCAACCGCCGGAACGAGCCGGGTGCGCCAGGGGTGAGGACGTCGACGTCGGCGCTCATCGCTGTCGCTCGGGCGACCAGGAGGGCGCCGAGGGCGGAGAGCCCGACGTACGTCGTCGCGGTGAAGTCGAGGGACAAGGTCGGTGGGCTCAGCCGGCTCGCTGAGGCCAGCGCGGCTCGCAGGTCCGGCATGGCGGCGCTGTCGATCTCGCCGGTGAGCCGGACGATCAGCAGTCGCCGTCGAGCTGAGAGGTCGATGGCGTGGGCGGGGCGCACCTTCGACTCCGACGAGTGCAGTAGGGACCCGTTGAGTTGGGTCGCCCGAGTTGCGGCCTCCGCCGGTCGAGTGGGCCCAACGTAGCAGCGCACAACCGTCCTCGCGAACCGATCGAGCGGGTGGACGGTCGCCGGGGCCCGGAGCGCGGGCGGGGCGGAGCGCGCCGTCCTGCGCGACGGGTCCCCGGTCACCACCTCCGGCCCAGACGCCTGGTGAGGGTGGCGGTCGATCAGCCGGCGACCCGCTGGCACTCCTCGCACCGTGGAGCCCCCCACGCCAGCTGCCAGTCCAGGTCCGGGATCGTGGTGACCAGGGCGCCGCACACCGCTTCGTCCAGCCCGTCGACGGTCGGTCTCGCCACTGCGTGCGTCAGGTCGACCACACGGTTGATGGTCCGTCCGTCGCAGAGCGGGTCGCGCTCGACGGACGCGACGTGGGTCCCGGTCACGTACGAGCTGGCCACCATGGCACCAGGCTCGGCGTCGCCTGTGTCCGCAGCATGACGGGCCACGCGGCGGTTGCTCACCGTGGTTGTACGACTACAGAAACGGTCGCTCACCTGCACTGCACCGGAACCCGGGCCCAGCAGATCGACGGGGATGGACGACGACTCCCGCGGCGCAGCGTCGACCCGCTGTCCATCTACGTATAAATGTGCGTATGCTGCTGTCGTGCCTAGGATGGCTCCATGCCGAACAAGACGATCTACGTCTCCGACGCCGACCTGCCCGTCTACCAGCGCGCGCAGGAACTCGTCGGCGGCAACCTCTCGGCGGCCATCTCCCGGGCGCTCCACCGGCTGGTCGAGGTGGAGGAGGGGCGACTGGAGGGCTTCGCCGAGGTCACGGTCGGCGTGGGGGTCGGTGCGGCGAAGAAGCAGCGGTTCCAGGGCGTCCTGCTGGCCGACTGGAACCGGACCACGGGCGGCGTCCAAGAGCACTACCGGGTCTACCGGACCCGCACCGGCAAGTTCGCCGTCCACCTGGCCCGCGGTGAGCAGTACGTCCACTCCGCCGGCCCCGACGGCCAGCTGACCGGCTGGCGCAAGCACTTCTCGCCCGAGCAGCAGTGGGGGCAGGTCCCCGCGACCGCGAGCCTCGACGTCTTCGAGTCCTTCGCCGCGCTGCAGGAGGCCGTGCCGGCCGAGCTGGCGGCACTGGTGGAGGTCCACGCCACCGCACCCGAGGTCGAGGACCTCGACATCTGAGGCTCCCGGCGTCGTCGGGGGTCCCCCCGACAACGCTCGTGAGGAGCAGTCGTGCCCGTCCCACCCCTCCCGCCGGCCATCGAGGTCGTCGGCCTGCACAAGCGCTACGGCGACCAGTCCGTGCTCGACGGCCTGGACCTGACCGTCCCTGCGGGCACCGTGACGGCCCTGCTCGGCCCCAACGGGGCCGGCAAGACCACCACCGTGTCCATCCTGTCCACGCTGCTGGCCGCCGACGGCGGGACCGCCCGCGTGCTCGGCCACGACGTCGCCACCGACCCGCAGGCCGTCCGCGGTCTGATCGGCGTGACCGGCCAGCTGTCGGCCGTCGACCCGCTGCTCACCGTCACCGAGAACCTCCGGCTGATGGCCGACCTGTCCCACCTGCCCCGCGCCGAGGGCCGCCGCCGGGTGGCCGACCTGGTCGAGCGCTTCGGGCTCGGCGAGGTCGCCCGGCGGCGGGGCCAGCTGCTGTCCGGGGGCACCACGCGCAAGCTGGACCTGGCCATGACCCTCGTCGCCGGACCCCGGGTGGTCTTCCTCGACGAGCCCACCACCGGCCTGGACCCCCGCGCCCGGCACGAGCTGTGGGGCCAGGTCCGCGCCCTGGTCGCCGACGGGGTGAGCGTCCTGCTGACCACCCAGTACCTCGAGGAGGCCGACCGGCTGGCCGACGCCGTCGGCGTCCTGCACGGCGGACGGCTGGTCGCCCACGACACCCCGGCCGGCCTCAAGGCCGCGCACGCTGCAGGCTCCCTGGACGACGTCTTCCTCGCCCTGACCGCCCCCACCGGCACCGCGGACGTCGCCTGATGGCCGCCCTCGCTGCGGCGCCCCGGCCAGCCGCCCGGCACGCCACCCGCGATCTCACCACGATGACCCGCCGCAGCCTGCTGCGGATGGTCCGCTACCCCTCGCTGACGACGATCATCGTGGCCACCCCGGTGGTGCTCCTGCTGCTGTTCGTCTACGTCTTCGGCGGCGCGTTCGGGGCGGGGGTGGCCCCGGGTGTCACCCCGGGCGCGCAGGGCCGGGAGGTCTACCTGGCCTACATCACCCCCGCCGTGCTGGTGATGACCGCGACCAGCGTCGCCCAGTCCACCGCCATCAACGTGGCCATGGACATGACCGGTGGAATCGTCACCCGGCTGCGGACCACGCCCGTCGCCCCGGTGGCGGTGCTCGGTGGTCACGTGGTCGCCGCTGTCGTGCAGACCGTGCTCGCTGCCGTCCTCGTCCTGGGGGTGGCAGTCGCCCTGGGGTACCGACCGGACGTCGACGCGCTCGGCCTGCTGGCCGTGACCGGGTTCTTCGTGCTCTTCGGCCTGGCGCTCACCTGGCTGTCGGTCGCGATGGGCGCGGCGGCGCGGTCGGTGGAGTCGGCCTCCAACACCCCGATGCTGTTGATCCTGCTGCCCTTCTTCGGCAGCGGCTTCGTCCCGGTGGACACGATGCCCACCCCGGTGCGGCTGTTCGCCGAGCACCAGCCGTTCACGCCGGTCATCGAGACCGTCCGGGGACTGCTCGCCGGCACCCCGATCGGCGCGACCACCGCGTGGACCGCCGTGGGCTGGTGCGTGGGCCTCGCCGTCCTGGGCTGGCTGTGGGCACGCCACGCCTACCGGCGACCCCGGGTCTGAGCTCGAGTCGTGGACGGTGTCCCCGGGTGAGGGCTGCAGCCCGGAGTCCTCACCCGGTGGACGCAGAGCCGGGGACACGACCGGCCGAGCTCCGGACGACCGGTCTGCCCCTCGTCGATCCGACCAGGGGACGTCGTCGATGGTCCCCTGGCGGCGGCCGAGGGCGAAGCCTCGACCCTCTGGCGCACGGCGGTCTCCTGGAGCCGGCGCCGACGTGCCGGTGCACCTCCGGCGTCCACCGGTCGGTTACGTTGCGCGGCACGGACTGAGGCGGGCGGAGACCGGCTCGGTGGTCGCGCGGGGCGAGGAGGTGGCGACGGTGCTCGGCGCTGCCCCGACCACCGGCGGACAGGGTCGCGACGACGACGCATGGGCGCGGTTGTCGTTGCTGGCCGACGTCAGCGACACGCTCATCCGCACGCTCGACACCGGGCAGTCGGCCGATCACCTGGCACGGCTGGTGGTGCCGCGGCTGGCCGACTGGGCGACGGTCACCGTGCTGGCCGAGGACGGCGCGGACCAGCTCACCGGCCGGGCGCACCGGGACGCTGACCGGCTGGCGGACCTGGACGCCTACCTCGGCGGGCGGACCGCCGGCGTGCGCAGCCAGTCGGCGCTGGTGGCCGCACTGCAGTCCGGGCAGCCGCTGCGGCTGGCCGATGGGAACGTCGCCGTGGCGCGCGACGCCGCCGGTCCGCGTGTGCAGGCGGCGTTCGACCGGCTGGACCCGACCTCGGCGGTCATCGTGCCGCTGGCCGCGCACGGGCAGGTGATCGGGGCTCTGTCGCTGATGAACAGCGGGGTCCGGCCGCCGCTGACCGACGCCGAGGTCGCCCTCGCCGCGGAGATCGCCCGCCGCGGTTCCTTGGCGCTGGACAACGCCCGGCTCTACACCCGCCAGCTCCAGGTCGCCGAGACGCTGCAGCGCAGCCTGCTCACCCCGCCGCCGCAGAGCCGGACGCTGGAGATCGCGGTCCGCTACCGGCCCGCCGGGCGGCACACGCTCGTCGGCGGTGACTTCTACGACGCCTTCACGCAGGCCGACGGGTCCACCGTGCTGGTCGTCGGCGACGTCGCCGGGCACTCGGTGGAGGCGGCTGCGGCGATGTCGCAACTGCGCAGCACCGTGCGCACGTTGGCCTGCGACCGGCCCGGGAGCCCTGCGGACACCCTCACCCGCACCGACGCGGTGCTCACCATGACGGGGTTCGGCACCCTGGCCACCGTCGTGGTCGCCCTCCTCGACCGGACACCGGCCGGTGGGCTGCTGCTCCGCTGGTCCTCGGCCGGGCACCTCCCGCTGATGCTGCTCACCGCCGACGGGCGGGTGCGGGTGCTCGACACGCCTCCCGAGCGGCTGCTGGGCACCGGCGAGCCGTCGGTGCGCACCGACCACGTCGCCGGACTGCGCCCCGGGGACACGGTGCTGCTCTACACCGACGGGCTGGTCGAGCAGCGCCACGACGGCCGCCGGGCCACCATCGACGAGGGCGTCCGCCGGCTCCGTGCGGAGCTGGCCGAGCTCGGCGGTGTCCCGGTGGAGCGGTTGTGCGACGACCTGCTGGCGCGCGTCCTGCCCGGCCCCGCCGACGACGACGTCGCGCTGCTGGCGGTGCGCTGCCGGCCGTAGCCGCCGGGCGCACGGTCCTCAGCCGGGGGTGACCGCGACCCGCAGGTGCTCGTCGAAGAAGCGCAGGATGCGGCGCTTGGCGTCGGCGGCCGCGTCGTGGTCGTAGCCGACCCCGGCCACCTTGAGCACCGGCGTGAGGGGTGAGGCCACGCTGATGCGGTTGATGAAGCTGTGCCGGGCGTCCGGGTACTCCGCCACGTCCGCCGGCACCCCGGCGGCCGCCGCGGCGGCGCGGAGTCGCTGGGCAGCGCCGGGGAAGGCCCTGTCGCGGCCGCCGAAGCTGGCCACCACGGGGCAGGCACCGCTGAGGACGTCCTCGACGTCGTCCGGGACCGGGCCGTAGTTGACGCTTGCCGCGGACCAGCCCGGCCGGCCGGCCAGCAGCAGGGCGAACCCGCCACCCATGCAGTACCCGATCACGCCGACCCGGCCGGTGCAGTCCGGGTGCCGGGCGAGCGTTGCTCGCACCCCGTCCAGCCGGTCGAACGCCGGGCCCTGCCGCCGGCTGAGCTGGGTGAACGTGCTCTTGAGGCAGCGGACGGCGGACCTGCCCCCGTAGAGGTCGGGCACCGCGACGAGGTACCCGGCTGCGGCCAGCCAGTCGGCCTGCTCGCGCATGTCGTCCCCCAGCCCGAGCGCGTCGTGCACGAGCACCACGCCCGGCCACGGCCCCGGCCGGTCGGAGGTGACCACGGGCGTGGCCAGGTAGCCGCCGACCTGGTCGGCCAGGACGGTGCGGTCAGGAGGGGTCACAGGAACTCCAGTTCTGGGTGACGGGGCCGAGCGAGGACAGACTGCCGGTCGGACGGTCACAGCCGGAGGGCCAGGGCGTGCTCGTCGCCGTCGCCGGGCGGCTGCGGGAGCTGGCCGGACCGGACGACGTGGTGGCGCGGCTCGGTGGCGACGAGTTCCTGCTGCCCTGCCCCGGCGCCTCCGAGACGGCGCTCGCGGACCGGGCAGGCAGGCTGCAGGTGCTCATGGCGCAACCCGTGGACGTCGCCGGGGGCGCGGTCCGGGCCGGGGTGAGCACGGGCACGGCGGTCGGCCGGTCCGGCGACGACCCCGGTGCCGTCATGGCCCTCGCGGACCGGGACATGTACCGCGCGAAGAGCAGCAGCCGGGTCCGGCGCCGCTCGCGGGCCGCGGCTCCCGGGTGAGGGACCGGTCTCAACCGGTTTGCGGAGGTCGGTGGCGAGCATCACCCACCGGTGACTCGTTGTCTGGTGACAGGTTCGTCCGGCTACATCGGGTCCCGGCTGGTCGTGCAGCTCGAGCGGGCCGGCCACCAGGTGGTCGCCACCGCGCGCGACGTCACCAAGCTGACCGACTTCGACTGGCCCGCCGCGGTCGCCGAGGTGCCGTTGGACGTCTCCGACGCCGGTTCCTGCCGGGAGGCCTTCGCCGTGGCGGGGGACGTGGAGGTCGCCTACTTCCTCGTGCACTCCATCGGCGAGGGCGACTTCGCCGCCCAGGACCTCGACAGCGCCCGGCAGTTCGCCGCCGCCGCCCGGGAGGCCGGGGTCTCCCGCATCGTCTACCTCGGCGGCTTCGTGCCCCAGCAGGAGGAGCTCTCGGAGCACCTGGAGAGCCGCGCCGACGTCGGGGACGCCCTGGGGGAGGCCGGCGTCGAGCTGGTGTGGTTGCGGGCGGCCGTCGTCCTGGGTGGGGGGTCGACGTCCTACGAACTGGTGCGCCACATCGCCGACCGGGTGCCGGTGATCCCGCTGCCCACGTGGATGCAGCACCCGGTGTCGCCCATCGCGGTCACCGACGTCCTGCACTACCTGGTCGCCGCGGCCGACCGCGACCAGCTCCCCGCCGGCGCCTACGAGGTGTCCAACGGCGAGCGCCCCACCTACGCGGACCTGATCAGGGCCTACGCCGCCGAGGCCGGGCTGCGCCGGCTGTGGCTGCCCGTCCCGCCCGTCCCGCCCAGGCTGGTCGCCACCATCGCGTCGTGGCTGACGCCGCTGCCGCGCGAGCTCGCCGCCGACCTGGTCATGAGCCTGCCCAACAGCATGGAGACCCACGACGACCGGATCCGCGGCATGGTGCCCGACCCGCACGGCGGGCTGGTCACCTCCCGGGAGGCGTTGCGCCGGGCGCGCCAGGGGAGCCGGACCGCCGGCGTCGGCAGCAGCGGGGACCCCGCCCACCGGGTGCGCACCGACCCGGACTGGTCGGCCTGACCCCACGCCGGTGTCGTCCCGTCCGCTCCCGGGCCCTCGGGGTGAGCCGACCCGACCGGTCCGGGCACCCGCCGGGCGGTGGGTCAGCCGGCCGGGACCACGCAGGCCCAGACGTGCTTGCGCGCGCCGACGACCTCCCAGCCGACCAGTGCGGCCAGCCGTGCGATGAGGTGCAGGCCCAGCCCGCCGAGCGCCGGGTCGCGGTCGACGGCCGGCACGGGGGAGCGGTCCACGTCCCCGTCGGTCGCGTCGACGAGCCAGCCCTCCCTGCAGGCGGCCACCCGGACCTGCACCGGGGCGCGGCCGTGGCGCAGGGCGTTGGACGCCAGCTCCTCGAAGGCCAGCAGCAGCCGCTCGACGTCGTCGTCCGCGGCGCGGGGGAGCTGGTCACCGGTCGACGCGGCGCGGAGCTGGCCGCGGGCGGCGGTGAGGTCGCCGGGCCGGGTGAGCACCCAGGTCCACGCCGACGTCGCGTGGCTGGAGTCGGGCGGTGGCTGCCGGGCCCACCCGGTCGGTGCAGTGCTCATGGCTCCCGCCGTGTGAGTCGGACGTCGTCACCCGGCGTCCACCGCACGGCTGCGCGGGGCGCGCCGGGAACGGGACGGGCGACCCACTCTCTCCCGGCCCGGCTCCCCGCGCCACGCGACCCGGCCGGTGAGCGGCGGAAGCCGGCCACCCGCACCACGTCGTCGGCGCCGGAGCCCGCGGCGACCTCTACCGCTCGCTCGGCTGAGCCCGGGTGGTGCGGACCGGGGGGCCGACCCCGGTGACGGCGGTCCGCAGGCAGGCGGGCAGCTCGGCCACCGCCGGCTGACCGGTGCCGTCGTCCGCGGCAGCCGGGGCACCCGCCTCCACCCACTGCACGAGGGCGCCGGTGCGCTCGGCCGTCTGCATCTCCGACAGCCAGAGCACCGGGCCGGGGGCGCCGATCCCCGGCGACCGGCGGGCGAGCCCGGCCAGGGCCGCCCGGTCGCACCCGCCGAGGCACCCGGCGGTCACCAGCACGGCCCCCGACGTCCGGCGGACCGCGGCGGCCACCTGCTCCACGCCGTCCCCGGCCCCGGCCAGCCGGCGCAGCGCGGCGCACCGGTGGCCGACGCAGAGCGCGACCAGCGGACCGCCCGCCTCGGGTGCGCCGTCCCGGCGGCTCACGGCAGCAGTCCCCGCTCGGCGGCCCGGCGCAGCTTCTGCGGCACCAGCCGGACGACGCCGTCCACGGTCACCGGCACCAGTGGGACCGGTGCCGCCTTCCACTGGGAACGACGGGAGCGGGTGTTCGACCGGGACGTCCTCCGCTTCGGTACGGCCACCGGTCAGCCCCGCTTCCGGGCGCCGTAGCGCTGGTTGAACCGCTCGACCCGGCCGGCGGTGTCCAGCACGCGCTGGTTGCCGGTCCAGAACGGGTGGCTGGCCGCGCTGATCTCCACGTTGACCACCGGCAGCGTCTGCCCGTCCAGCTCGATCGTCTGGTCGGTGCGCACCGTGGAGCGGGTGCGGTAGGTGGCACCGCTGGCGGTGTCCCGGAACACCACCGTGCGGTAGTCGGGGTGGATGCCGTCCTTCATCGGGTGCGGTCCTCTCGGTCGGGGACGTGCAGGTCGTCGTCGGCGGGGCTGGACGCCTCGCAGGGGTCTTCGTGCCAGTCGCCGAACGGGTCGTCCAGCGAGGCCCAGGCCGCGGGTCCGGCCGCGAGCTCCTCGTCGGTCATCAGCGCCCCGAACAGCGCGGTGGTGACGGCCATCGGCGTCTGGCGGAGGACCAGCACCACGAGCTGGTTGTCCCGGTCGCCGTAGAGGGGGTCCCAGCGCAGGGCCGCCGCGGCCGACCGCTGCGGGTCGACCTCGGCCCACACCTCGGGGTCGTCGGGCAGCGTCGCCAGCCACGGGCCGGCGTCACCGATCTGCAGGCCCCCTCCCGCGGACTCCAGCCACAGCGCCCGGTCCTGCCGGGTGGCCAGCCACAGCCGGCCGCGGCTGCAGACGACGCCGTCGAGCAGCGTGTCGAGCGCGTCGTGCAGCCGCTCGGGGTGGAACGGGCGGTCGGCGCCGAAGCGGACCAGCGACACCCCGGCGTCCTCGCCCAGCGGCGGCTGCCCGGCCAGCAACGGGTCGTGCGGGGAGGACACCCGGCCGCGGCGCGCCGCGGGCCCGAGGCCGGCGAGGACCGGGCCGGGCTGCCAGGACGCGAGGTCCAGCCGTGGGACGGCGGGCACCAGCCGGTCCAGCACGGCGTCCCGCCGGGCGCCGGTCCAGGGGTCGGCCGGCCCGCCGCCCAGCAGGACGGCGTCGGCGAAGGCCGTCTGTCCGACGACCACCTGGGCGAGCGTGCGCTCGTCGTCGGGGGTGGCGGCGAGCCCGCGGTCGGCCATCGTCTCCTCGCCCGAGGCGTCGTCGAGCCAGCTCCCGGCGTCCAGGACGGCGATCACCGCCTCCACCTCGACGGAGTCGCCCGCCGTCTCCGGCTCGCCGTCCGGCTCGTCGTCCAGCGCGACCTCGGCGATGGCCCAGCAGAGGTGCTCCGGCTCCAGGGCGGGGTCCAGCTGCAGCACGATCCGCGTGACGTCGTCCCGGCCGGCGAGGGACCGCAGCAGCGGCAGCACGTCCAGCCGCAGCGTGCACGACAGGCAGCCGTGGGCGAGCTCGACGGCGGACCGGTGCTCGACCGTCCCAGCGGCACCGTGCTCGCGGAGCGTCCGGACGACGACGCCCTGCCCGAGGGCGCGGACGTCGTGGTGCACGACCACGGTGCCCGGTCGGGCGGTCAGCAGGGAGTCGGCGGCGGCGGCGGTGAGCGGCCGGTGCACGCCGGTGAGGAGCAGGAGCGGGGTGCGGGTCGGAGCCATGCCACCACCCTAGACGATAACGGGAACGGTTCCCATCTAGAGTTCCCGTCGTCCACCCGACGTCCGACCCCGGGAGCCGCTCTACCATGGCCACCTACTGCGAGGTGACCGGACGCAAGCCGACCTTCGGCAAGTCCGTGAGCCACTCACACCGCCGCACCAACCGCCGGTTCGACCCCAACCTGCAGTCCAAGCGCTTCTACCTGCCCAGCGAGAACCGGTGGGTCCGGCTCACCGTCTCGACCAAGGCCATCAAGACCATCGACGTGCAGGGCATCGAGGCCGTGGTCGCCCGGATCCGGGCCACCGACCCCGACGCCCGTCGTCGGCTGGGCGCCGGGCGGGGGAACGGCTGATGGCCCGCGGCAACGACGTCCGCCCGATCATCAAGCTCACGTCCACCGCCGGCACGGGCCACACGTACGTCACCCGCAAGAACCGCCGCAACGACCCCGACCGGCTCGTGCTGCGCAAGTACGACCCGAAGGTCCGCCGGCACTTCGACTTCCGCGAGGAGCGCTGAGATGGCCAAGAAGTCCATGATCGCCAAGGACCGCCAGCGGCGGGAGGTGGTCGCCCGGCACGCCCAGCGGCGCGCCGAGCTCAAGGAGGCGGCGCGCACGGCGGCGACCCCCCAGGAGCGGTCCGCCGCGCAGGCGGCGCTGCAGCGGCTGCCCCGGGACGCCAGCCCGACCCGGCTGCGCAACCGGGACGTCGCCGACGGCCGGCCGCGGGGGCACCTGCGCGAGTTCGGGCTCTCCCGGGTCCGTTTCCGGGCGATGGCGCACGCCGGTGAGCTGCCGGGCATCACGAAGAGCAGCTGGTGACCCCGGCCCAGCGGCCGCAGCGGCCGCAGCGGCCGCAACGCCCGCGCGCCAAGCGCCGCCTCGACGGCCCGGTCGACTGGAAGGACGTCACCCAGCTGCGCACGTTCATCTCCGACCGGGGCAAGATCCGTGCCCGCCGGGTCACCGGGCTCACCCCGACCCAGCACCGGCAGGTGACCCGGGCGGTCAAGAACGCCCGGGAGATGGCCCTGCTCCCGTACCCCGCGCAGGGTCGCTGACCTCGTTCGCCGGCGACCCGCCGCGGCGCGGGAGCGGCACCCGCGTCCGGGCCGGCCTCGCCGAGCGCGGCCGCCCGGCGCCCTGTCACTCGACGACCTGGCTCCTACGGGAGCCGCCCGACCTGAGGAGGAACCGTGTCCGACTGCTGCACCCCGAACGGCTGCACGCCGGCCCCCACCGATCGATCCGCCGTGCCGGCCGTCGGCCAGGTCGACCGGCGCAACCGCGCCGAGCGCCGCCGCGACGCCCGGGCAGCCAAGCGCTGAGCGGCTCACCGGGCGCACCCGACCCGGCACCGGCCCGGGCGCGGCCGACCGGGCTGCAGGTACCCGGCCGGTGCCCCCGCCGGGGGCCTCAGCCGACGGCGGCGGGCTGCTCCGGGGACGGCGTCGTCGGGTGCTTGACCCGCTGACCGTTGTCAGCAGCCTGGCCACCGGCAGGTCGTCGCCCGGCACCCCCCACCGGGCCGCGGTCGGGCAGGGGCGGTCCCGTCCCGGTCGCCGTGCTGCGACCGGGTTGCAATAGCGTGGACCGCGGCCCGGGACCCGCCGTGCCCCCGCACCGGCAGGTGCGGCAGCCCCGTCCGGAGGTCCCCGTGGTCCGTCGCAGCCCCGGCCGACGCCGGGTGACCGCCGTCCCGGGCACCCGCCTCGGCCCCGTCGTCGGCATGGCCGGCGAGCGGGGGGTGCCGTGAGCTGGCAACCGGCCGTGCTGTTCCGCCGGCTGCCGCCGGTGGCGCGGCTGCTGCTGCTGTCGCAGCTTGCGTTCAACGTCGGCTTCTACCTGGTGGTGCCCTTCCTCGCCGTCCACCTGACCGAGGACCTCGCCCTGGCCGGCGGCGTCGTCGGGCTGGTGCTGGGCGTGCGCACCTTCAGCCAGCAGGGGCTGTTCTTCCTCGGCGGCGGGCTGGCCGACCGGTTCGGGGTCAAGCCGGTCGTGGTGGTCGGGGTGACCGTGCGCATCGCCGGCTTCGCCGTCCTGGCGGTCACCACCTCGCTGCCCGGGGTGCTCGCCGGGACGGTGCTGGTCGGCTTCGCCGCGGCCTTGTTCTCACCGGCCGTGGAGTCCGCCCTGGCCGGGCAGGGCCGCCGGCTCGAGGCCGCCGGGGTGGTCACCCGGGCGGAGGTCTTCGGCCTGGACGCGATCGCGAGCAAGCTCGGCTCGGTGACCGGGCCGGTGCTCGGCGCGGTGCTGCTCGGGGTGCCGTTCGCGGTCACCTGCTGGGTGTCTGCCGCCGTCTTCGGGCTGGTGCTGCTGGCGCACCTGCGCTGGCTCCCGCGCGACCTGCGCACCGAGGACGCCGTCGAGGGCGCCGTGGGGGAGAGCGTGGTCGCCGGCTGGGGGCACGTGCTGCGCAACCGCACCTTCCTGGCCTTCACCGCCTGCTACTGCACCTACCTGCTCAGCTACAACCAGCTCTACCTCGCCCTGCCCGTGGAGCTCACCCGGGCCACCGGTGGGCAGGGCGCGCTCGGCTGGCTGTTCGTCCTGGCCGCCGTCTCGGTGCTGCTGTTCCAGCTGCCGGTCACCACCCTCGCCCGGCGGCTGGGCCCGCGCCGGGCGCTGCCGCTGGGCTTCTCGCTGATGGCGGCCGCGTTCGTCCTGGTCGCGGTCTGCGCTCCGCTGCCGCCGCCACCCGGGCCGTGGGCGCTGGCGCCGGCGGTCGGCATGGTGCTGCTGCTCTACGCCGGGCAGATGGTCGCCGTCCCCGTGGCGCAGGACCTGGTGCCGCGGCTGGCCGGGGAGCGGCGGCTGGGTGCGCACTTCGGCTTCCTGGCCTCCGCCGGGGGCGCGGCCGTGCTGGTCGGCAGCACCGGCGTCGGCGTGCTGCTGGACCGGGCCGCCGAGCCCGCACCCGGCGCGGCGGTGCCGTGGCTGGTGCTCGCCGTCCTGCCCGCGCTGTCCGCCGTCGGCATGGCGGTGCTGACCCGGCGCTCCGCCGCCCCGGTGCCCGTCCCCGCTCACCGGTGACCGCCGGGCCCCCCGGGGTCATCCCAGGGCGCTGGTGCCCAGCCGCACCGGGCCGTCGACGTCCTGCGCGGTCGGTGCCCCCCGTGCCGGCTCGCGCCAGCGCCGCGAGGCGCGCACGAGGCTCCGTGCGCCGGCCAGCAGGGCGAAGGCGGCGATGGTGACCAGCACGATCGTCGCGCCCGACGGGGTGTCGGCGTAGAAGGAGACCACCGTCCCGGTGATCGCCACGGTCACGCCGACCAGCACCGCGATGGCCAGGCTGGCGCGGGCGCTGCGGGCGACGAGCTGGGCGCAGCCGGCGGGCAGCACCATCAGGCCGCTGATCAGCAGCAGCCCGAGCACCCGCATCGACAGCGTCACCGTGCCGGCGGTGACCACCGCCAGCAGCAGGTTCAGCCGCAGCACGGGCAGCCCGCTGGCCGCCGCGTACTCCTCGTCGAGGGCGACGGTGAACAGCGAGCGGCTCAGCCCGAGCGTGACGCCCAGCACGACGAGGGCCATGACGGCGAAGACCACCAGGTCGGCCCGCGTCGTGGTGGTCAGCGCCCCGAACAGGTAGCTGTCCAGGTTGGCCGGCGTGCCGGCCGGGGCCCGGGCGACGACGACGACGCCGCCGGCGATCCCGCCGTAGAACATGATCGCCAGCGCGACGTCGGTGCCGGCCGACCGGCGGCTGCGCAGCAGCTCGAGCACCAGCGCGCCGGCCACCGTGGCCAGCAGCGCGGTCAGCACCGGTGCGGTCCGGGTCGCGAGCCCCACGGCCACGCCGAGCAGCGCGACGTGCCCCAGCCCGTCGCCGACGAGCGACAGCCTGCGCTGGACCAGGTAGATGCCGACCGTGGGCGCGGTGAGCCCGACCAGCACGGCGGCGGCCAGCGCCAGCTGCATGAAGCCGTAGCTCAGCACCCCTCGTCGCCGGCCGTCCTGCCGACGGCGACCGTGCGGGTGACCACCGGGGCCAGCGGGCCGACCTCGTGCACCACGACGACGACCGTGGTCCCGGTCGCCGCCAGCCCGGCCAGCGTGGCGGCCAGCACGCGTTGGTTGCCGGCGTCGACGCCGGCGGTCGGTTCGTCGAGCACCAGCAGCTCCGGGTCGCCGGCCAGGGCGCGGGCGACCAGCGCGCGCCGCTGCTGGCCGCCGGAGAGCTCGGCGACCGGGCGGCGGTCGAAGCCGGCCAGGCCGACGCCCTCCAGGGCGCAGTCGACGGCGCAGTGGTCGGCCTCGCCGAAGCGGCGCCACGGCCCCACCCGGCTCAGCCGCCCGGAGGACACCAGCTCACGGACGGTCACCGGGACGCTGCCGACCACGGTCGAGCGCTGCGG
This sequence comes from Modestobacter versicolor, assembly GCF_041028285.1. Lineage (GTDB taxonomy): Bacteria > Actinomycetota > Actinomycetes > Mycobacteriales > Geodermatophilaceae > Modestobacter > Modestobacter versicolor_A. The sequence continues at coordinate 126,807 of NZ_JABGDB010000002.1, forward strand.
GACGTACCCCACCCGCTGCCAGTCGCGGAAGCGGGCCCGCGGCTCACCGAACAGCCGCACCTCGCCGGCCAGCACCTCCGACGACCCGAGCAGGCCGCGGACCAGCGTCGACTTGCCGGCGCCGTTGGGTCCGCGGACGGCCAGCACCTCGCCGGGCTGCACCGTCAGGTCCACCCCGGAGAGCACCGGCCGGCGTCGGTAGCCGAAGGCGGCGCCGCGCAGCTCCAGGACCGCACCGGCCCGGGCGGCCGGCGGTGCGGTCGACCGGGCGGCGGGCCGGGAGGTCAGGAGCACTGCTGCCCCGCCTGCAGGCTCGCCAGGTTCGACCGCATGAGCTCGAGGTAGTCCTCGCCCTGCGAGGCGTCGGTCAGCCCCTCGATCGGGTCCAGCTGGCGGGTCTGCGCGCCGGTCTCCCGGGCCACCGTCTCCGCGATCGCCGGGCTCACCAGGGTCTCGAAGTAGATGGTGGACACCCCGTGCTCGCGCACGAAGGCGGTGGCGTCGGTGAGCGCGCTCGGCGTCGGCTCCTCGTCCGGGGCCAGCCCGCTGATCCCCACCTGGTGCAGGTCGAAGGCCTCGGCGAGGTAGCCGAACGCGCTGTGGCTGGTGACGACGTCGCGACTGGCGCAGTCGGCCAGGCCGGTGCGGAACTCGTCGTCGAGCGCCTCGAGCTCGGTGCGCAGGGCGGCTGCGTTGGCGGTGTACGTGTCGGCGTTCCCGGCGTCGGCCCGGCCCAGCTGCACGGCCAGCGCCTCGCCCACCGCGGCCATCCGCACCGGGTCGTGCCAGAAGTGCGGATCGGTGACCGCGCCCTCCTCCTCGGCGTGCGCTCTCTCCTCCTCGGCGTGCTCCTCCTCCTCGGCGTGGTCGTGGTCCTCGCCGGCCACGTAGACCAGGTCGAGGTCTGCCGCGCTCCCGGCGTCGAAGGCGCGGTCGCCGCCCTGCGCGTCCACCGCGGCGTCGACCGAGGGCTGCAGCGCGTCGAGGTAGACGACGACGTCGGCCTCGGCGACCGCGGCCACGTCGCCGGGGGTGAGCTCGTGGTCGTGCGGTTCGGCACCGGGGGGCGTGAGCGAGCGGACGGTCGCCAGGTCGCCGGCCACCTGCTGGCTCAGCCACTCCAGCGGGTAGAAGGAGGCGACGACGTCGAGGCGGTCCCCGCCGTCCGCCGTCGGCTCGGTGCCGCTCGCCGACGAGCACCCCGCCAGCGCCATCGCCAGCACCACCGTCCCGGCGCAGGTCAGGGCGAGCGGGGCGGTGGGTCCGGTGCGGGGAGGTCGGGGTCGGCGCGAGCTCATGCGAGCAGGATCGATGATCTGACAATGATTGTCAAAAGCCGTTGGAGTGACAGGGCTCGGCGGTCACCCGTGGCCCGAGGCTGACGCGCCCGGCCAGGCGGAGTGGCGCAGCAGGCGGAGGCCGTTGAGCGCGACCAGGATCGTCGAGCCCTCGTGACCGGCCACCCCCAGCGGCAGCGGCAGCGTGCCCAGCAGGTCCCAGAGCACCAGCGCGGTGATCACCGTGCCGGCGATCACCAGGTTCTGCACCACCAGCCGGTGCGCCCGCCGGGCCAGCGCGATCACGGCGGGCAGCGCGGCGAGGTCGTCGCGGACGACGACGACGTCGGCGCTGCGCAGCGCGAGGTCCGAGCCGATGCCGCCCATGGCCACCCCGACGTCGGCGGTGGCCAGTGCCGGGGCGTCGTTCACCCCGTCGCCGACGACGGCGACCCGGTGGCCGGCCCGCTGCAGTGCGACGACGGCGTCCACCTTGCCCTGCGGCAGCAGGCCGGCGCGCACCTCGGTCACCCTGGCCTCGGCGGCCAGCGCCCGTGCGGCGCCGGCGTTGTCGCCGGTGAGCAGCAGCGGTTCGGCGGTGGTGAGCCCACGCAGCGAGGCGACGGCGGCGGCGGCCTCGGGGCGCGCCCGGTCGGCGAGCGCCAGCACCCCGGCGGCCCGGCCGTCGAGGCAGACGACCACGGCCGTGCGCCCGGCGGCCTGCTCCTCGGCGACGATCCCGGCGACCACGTCGTCCCCGGACCCGGGTGCGGCGACCGTGACCTCCCGGCCGGCGACGGTGGCGCTCACCCCGGAGCCGACCGCCGCCCGGAAGCCCTCGGCCGGGGCCAGCGGCCGCCGGGCCGCCGCCACGATCGCCCGGCCGACCGGGTGCTCGCTGGGCACCTCGGCCGCGGCGGCCAGCGCCAGCAGCTCGTCGCCGTCGATCCCGGGCAGCGTCCGGACGGCCACCACGGCGGGCCGGCCGTCGGTCAGCGTGCCGGTCTTGTCCAGCGCGACCGCGGTCAGCGAGCCCAGCTGCTCGAGCACCACCGCCGAGCGGACCAGCACGCCGTTGCGGCTCGCCGTGGCGATCGCCGAGAGCATCGGCGGCATGGTGGAGAGCACCACGGCGCAGGGTGAGGCGACGATCATGAACGTCATCGCCCGCAGCAGCGCGCTCTCCGTGGTCGCCCCGGCCAGCAGCGGCACGGCGAAGACAGCGATCGTCGCGACGACGACGCCGACCGAGTAGCGCTGCTCGATCTTTTCGATGAACAGCTGGGTGCGGGCCTTGGTCGCGGTGGCCTCGGCGACCAGCGCGCCGATCCGGGCCAGCACGGTGTCCTGGGCGGGGCGGTCGACCCGGACGGTCAGCACGCCGGTGCCGTTCGCCGTCCCGGCCCAGACCGGGTCGCCGGGGGCCTTGTCCACCGGCAGCGGTTCGCCGGTGATGGACGCCTGGCCGACGTCGGAGCGGCCCTCGACGACCTCGCCGTCGGCCGGCACCTGCTCACCGGGGCGGACGAGCACCAGGTCGCCGACCTCCAGCTCCGCCACCGCCAGCCGGTGCTCGGCGCCCCCGCGCAGCACCGTCGCGCGCTCGGGTGCCAGGTCGGTGAGCCCGGAGACCGCTTCGGCCGTGCGCCGGGTGGCCACGGTCTCCAGCGCCCCGGAGGTGGCGAAGATGACGATCAGCAGGGCCCCGTCGAGCACCTGACCGAGCGCCAGCGCACCGATCGCGGCCAGCACCATCAGCATGTCGACGTCCAGGACCCGCTCGCGCAGCGCGGTGATCCCGGCCCAGGCCGGCTCCCAGCCGCCGGCGGCGTAGCAGCCCAGGTGGAGGGCCCAGGCCAGCGGCGTCGGGCCGCCGAGCAGCTGGACCAGGCCACCGGCGAGGAACAGCCCCAGGGCAGCGGCCGCCCAGCGGACCTCCGGCACGGTGGTCCAGCCGGGCAGCGAACGGCGCGCGGGGGTGTCCGTGGAGGTGGGCCGGGCGTCGAGGGCGGTCACCGGGGCACGGTACTTGCGCAACTGCGAAGGTTCGCAAGTCGAGGCGGGGTCTAGGGTGTCGGCATGGTCCACCAGGGCATCGACGGCTTCGACATGCCGGCCGGTGACACCGTGCGGCACGCCGCCGACGCGCTGCGCATGCTCGCCGACCCGACCCGGATCAACGTGCTGTGGGCGCTCATGCAGGGCGAGACGTCGGTGACCTGCCTCGCGGAGCTGGCCGGCACCTCACCGACGGCGGTCAGCCAGCACCTGTCCAAGCTCCGGCTGGCCGGCCTGGTCACGAACCGCCGCGAGGGCGCCTTCGTCTACTACCAGCTCGCCGACCCGCACGTCGCCGCGCTGCTCCGCCAGGCGCTCTACCACGCCGGGCAGCCGCAGGCCGGCGCCACGACGCCCGCTCGCTGAGACCGCCGGCGCACCGGACCGGCGCCCGCCTGCTGGACGGGTCCGGGTGACCCGGGGCCCGGTGGACACGCCGGCCCGCCGTCGTGGTGCGCTGCTCACGGCGTCCCGACGGCGACGGTCGGCGACCCGCCCGCACCGGACGGCGTCGGGATCAGCCCGTCTGGCTCGATCGCCGGGTCGTCCCGGCGCACGCCGCGGTAGCGCACCAGCCGGGCGGAGTTGCCCGCCACCGCCACCGACGAGGCGTTGTGCAGCACCGCCGCCAGCACGGGGGAGAGGGCTCCACCGCCGGCGACCAGCAACCCGATGCCGTTGACCGCGATCGACATGCCGTAGTTCTGCCGGACGATCTGCAGCGTCCGGCCGCCCAGCTCGCGCAGGTCCAGCAGGTGCCGCAGGTCGTCGCCGACCAGGGCGACGTCGGCGGTCTCCACCGCCACGTCGGTGCCCGACACGCCCATGGCGATCCCGATGTCGGCCGCCGCCAGCGCGGGGGCGTCGTTGGTGCCGTCGCCGACCATGGCGACCGTGTGCCCCGCGGCCTGCAGTGCGGCGACGACGTCCTGCTTGTGCTCGGGCAGCACCTCGGCCTGCCACTCGGTGATGCCCAGTTCCGCCGCGACCGCCGTGGCGGTGGACGCGTGGTCGCCGGTCAGCATCACGATCCGCTCGACACCGGTGGCGCGCAGGGCGTCGAGCACGTCCCGCGCCTCCGGCCGCACCTCGTCGCGGAGGCTCACCAGGCCGACCAGCTCGCCGTCGACCGCCAGCAGCAGCGGGGTCTCCGCGGCGGCGCGCAGCCGGTCCAGCCAGCCGGCGGCGTCCGCGTCGACGGTCACGCCCTCGGCGGTCATCAGCGGCTCGCTGCCCAGCAGCAGCACCCGCCCGTCGGCCTGGGTGCGCATGCCGAGCCCGAGCAGCACCTCGCACTCCTCGTGCGGCGGGATGTACACGTGCCGCTCCTCGGTGGAGCGGATCACCGCCTGCGCCAGCGGGTGCCGCGAGTGCACCTCCGAGCTGGCCGCGTAGCCCAGCACCTGCTCCGGGGTCCACGTGGGGGAGAAGGAGACGATGTTGGTGACCACCGGCCGGCCCAGGGTGAGGGTGCCGGTCTTGTCGAACACCACGGCGTCGATCCGGCCGGCCGCCTCCAGGTGCGCGCCGCCCTTGATGAGCACGCCCCGGGAGGCGCCGTTGCCGATGGCGGCGCTGACCGCGGTCGGTGTCGAGAGCCCGACCGCGCACGGGCAGGCGACCAGGAGCATCGTCATCGCCCGGCGGACGTCCCGGGTGACCAGCCAGGTGAGCCCGGCGAGCGCGAAGGACGCCGGCACGAAGCGGCGGGAGAAGTTCTCCCCGACCGTCTGGATCGGCGCCCGGTCGTCCTGCGCCTGCTCGACCCGCGCGATGATCCGGCCGATCGCGGTGTCCGAGCCGGTGGCCGACGCGCGGACGACGAGCCGGCCGCGCAGGTTGACCGACCCGGCGTGGACGACGGCACCGGAGGTGACCGCGACCGGCAGCGGCTCGCCGGTGATCGCGGCCTGGTCGACCACCCCGCTGCCCTCGACGACCACGCCGTCGACCGGCAGCGTCGTCTGCTCGTGCACGACCACCAGGTCGCCGACCCGCAGCTGCGCCAGGTCGACCTTGCGCTCCAGGTCGGGCTGGCCGCCCTCGCCGGGCACGACGACCCAGGCGGTGGTCTCGGTGCCGGCCAGCAGCGCCGAGATCGCCCGCCGGGTGCGGCGCAGGGTCAGCGTCTGCATCCACTCGCCGATGTTGAGCAGCCACAGCACGGTGAGGGCGACGACGTTCTCGCGCAGCAGCAGGCTGGCGAAGGTGGCCGCGGTGACCAGGGCGTCGGTGCCGGCCGTCCGCTTGCCGGCGAGCGCGCCGAAGGCCCCCTTCACGAACGGGTACCCGGTGAAGAGGGTGAGGGCGCTGGCCACCAGCCGGCTGCGGCCGGACAGCACCGGCGAACGGCCGAGGCCGTAGCGACGGATGCCGAGCAGGGCCAGCGCGGCCCCGCCGATGCCGATCCGCAGCAGCTCGGTGTTGGCGACGTCGGCCGACCGCGGTCGGCGCGCCACGGCACCGTCGGCCGGCAGCGCGGCCACCCCGGCGACGACCGCGAGCACCGCTGCCCGGTCGGCGTCCGCGGCGAGCCACACCACGACCTGCCCGGTGACCGGGAAGGCCTGGACCGCGAGCACACCGGGCACCTCGTCCAAGGCGTCCTCGAGCCGGACGGCGCGCGGCGACGACGCGGCCACCGCCGGCACGCTGATCCGCAGCCGCCCACCGGCGTCGGCGACCACCACCGGTGGCTGCGGTCGCTCGCCCGGGACCGTCGTCGCGCCCGCCATCAGTGGCTGTGGTCGTGGCCGCCGGTGGACCGGTCGGCCGGCGGCGGGGCCTGCTCGCCGAGGTCGGCGTAGGCCTGCGCCCGCACGTCGCCGGCGGCCAGCCGCGCCTTCTCCACCGCGACCTCCGCGCGGCGGGTGCCGAGGATGCCCCAGCGGGTGGCGGTGACGGCGATCCGCCGCGGCAGCGGGCCGCCCTCGCCGCGCTCGGCGGCGCGCACGACGGCGACGCCGACCACGCCGGTGGCCACGGTGCCGGCGGCCTTGCGCAGCACCCGGCCGGCGGTGGCGGTGCGGTTCTTCTTCGACTCGGCCATGGAGTGGCTCCTCGGTGCTCGGCGGGGGGAGTTCGTGAGATCGTCGGGTGCCACGGTAACGGGAACCGTGGTCAAGGCGACGGGGGGAGGCGGAGATCACCGACGTCCACCCGGCGGCCGCGCGGGCCCGGCGGACCACCGGCCTCCGCAGCACCGACCTGCTGGGCGCGCTGGTCGCCGTCCTCGTCGTCCTCCACTTCGCCGCACCCGGCGTGCTGGAGCGGCCCGCTGTGCTGGCGTGGAGCACGGTGTTCGTCGCGGTCTGCCTGCAGGCCCTGCCGTTCCTGGTCCTGGGCGTGGCCCTGTCGGCGGCCATCAGCACCTTCGTCCCGCCGTCGTTCTTCGCCCGGGTGCTGCCCCGCCACCCCGCGCTCGCCGTGCCCGTCGCGGGCGTGGCCGGCGTCGTGCTGCCCGGCTGCGAGTGCGCGTCCGTGCCGGTCGCCGGCAGCCTGGTGCGCCGGGGCGTCCCCCCGGCTGCCGCCTTCGCCTTCCTGCTGGCCGCGCCGGCGATCAACCCGGTGGTCCTGGTCGCCACGGCCGTGGCGTTCCCCGGCCGGCCGGAGATGGTGGGAGCCCGGTTCGTCGCCTCCCTCGCCGTGGCCGTGCTGATGGGGTGGCTGTGGAGCCTGTGGGGGCGGTCGGGGTGGCTCCGCCTCCCGGCGCCGGTCGCCACCGCGCCGGGTGCCACCCGGGTCCGTGCCTTCGGGGACGCGATGCAGCACGACCTGGTCCACGCCGGAGGCTTCCTCGTGGTCGGTGCGGCCACCGCCGCCACCCTGGCGGTGCTCGTGCCCCGGCGGTGGCTGGACGCCGTCGCCGGGTCGCCGCTGCTGTCGGTGCTGGTGCTGGCCGGGCTCGCCGTCGTCCTGGCCATCTGCTCGGAGGCCGACGCGTTCGTGGCCGCCAGCCTCACCAGCTTCTCGCTCACCTCCAGGCTGGTCTTCCTCGTCGTCGGCCCGGCGGTCGACGTGAAGCTGGTGGCGTTGCAGGCAGGCACCTTCGGCGGCCGGTTCGCCGTCCGCTTCGCCCCGGTCACCCTGGTGGTCGCCGTGCTGGTCGCCGTCGGGGTCGGGGAGGTGCTGCTGTGAGCGCCCGCCCCGACCGCACCACCCAGCACGTGCTCCTCCTGCTGCTGGGGGTCGTCACCCTGGTGGTCGCCGGCTCCGACCGGTACCTCGACTACGTGCGGGCCGGCTTCCGGCCCTTCCTGCTGGTGGCCGGCGCGGTGGTCCTCGCGGTCGCCGTCGTGGGCCTGCTGGGCCGTCGGCCCGCGAGCCGGTCCGGGCACGAGCACCCGGGGCCGGCGGTCGGCTGGCTGCTCGCCGCTCCGGTGGCGGTCGTGCTCGTGGTGGCGCCACCGGCGCTGGGCGCCTACAGCGCCGACCGGCTGCCGGCGACCCCGGTCACGGTGGCCGGCTCCCCGCCGCCGGGCATCGGAGCCGACGACCCGGGCACCGACCACCGCACCATGACGCTGCTCGCGTACACGATCTGGTCCGCGCAACCGGACACCTCGGCACTGGCGGACCGGCGGGTCCGGCTGGTCGGCTTCGTCTCCCCGCGGGAGGCGGGTGGCTGGTACCTCACCCGGTTGCGGGTCAACTGCTGCGCGGCCGACGCCACCGCCCTGCGGGTGGCCGTCCCGGACGGGTCCGCGGAGTTCGCCCCCGACCAGTGGGTGGAGGTCGTCGGCGGGTTCACCGAGCCGGTCGTCGACCCGGCGGTCGGGTTCGCCCAGCCGGCGGTCGACGCGCTCTGGGTCCGCCGGGTGGAGGCGCCGGCCGAGACCTACGAGTGACCGGACCCACCGTCCGGCGGCCCGGGAGCACCGTGCCGGTCGTCCGGCCGAGCGGCTGCGCCCGCGGTGGGGTCCGGCCCGGACCCGGCACCCCGTCGGCGGCCGTCGGCGGACCGGGGTTACCGTAGTGGTAACCGTTCCCGTTCCGAGGAAGAGAAGACACATGCGCATCGCCCGGATGGGCGTGGCCGTCACCGCCGCGTCCGCACTGCTGCTCCTCAGCGCCTGCGGGTCGGACGACGACGCCGCCGCGGCGTCCGCGGACGACGGGATCTCCGTCGTCGCCTCCACCGACGTCTACGGCGCCATCGTCGAGGCCGTCGCCGGTGACGACGTCGAGGTCACCGCGATCATCGACGACCCGTCGGCGGACCCCCACTCCTACGAGGCCAACACGCGCACCCAGCTGGCCGTCTCCGAGGCCGACCTGATCGTCGAGAACGGCGGCGGGTACGACGACTTCGTCGACACCATGGTCTCGGCGAGCGACACCGACGCGCCGGTCGTCAACGCGGTCGAGCTCTCCGGCCGCGAGGCCGAGGCCGAGGAGGCGGGCGAGGAGCTCAACGAGCACGTCTGGTACGACCTCGAGACGGTCGAGAAGCTCGCCGACGAGCTCGTCTCCCAGCTCAGCGACATCGACCCGGACAACGCCGGGACCTACGAGGCCAACGGCGCCGACTTCACCGAGCAGCTGCAGGCGCTCATGGCGGCCGAGGAGGAGGCGCGCGCCGGCACCGAGGGCGCCGGCGTCGCGATCACCGAGCCGGTGCCCGGCTACCTGCTCGACGCCCTCGGTGCGGAGAACCGCACCCCGGAGGAGTTCTCCGAGGCCATCGAGGAGGGCGGCGACGTCGCCCCGTCCGTGCTGCAGGAGACCCTGGACCTGTTCAGCGGCGGTCAGGTGGAGGCGCTGGTCTACAACGAGCAGACGACGGGGGCGGAGACCGAGCAGGTCCTCGCGGCCGCCGAGGCCGCCGGTGTCGCGGTCGTGCCGGTGACCGAGACGCTGCCCGAGGGCGAGGACTACGTCTCCTGGATGCAGGGCAACATCGACGCCGTCGCCACCGCCCTGTCGGCCTGACCGGGCGGACGGCGGTGAGCGCTCCGCTCGCGGCCCACGGCGCCGCCGTCGCCTTCGGTGACCGCCGGCTGTGGGGCGGCCTCGACCTGGAACTGGCCGCCGGGGAGTTCCTGGCCGTGCTCGGTCCCAACGGTGCCGGGAAGTCGACGTTCCTGCGGGCGGCGCTGGGGCAGCAGCCGCTGTCGGCCGGCAGCATGTCGGTCCTCGGCCGGCCCGTGGGCCGGCCGGACCGCACCGTCGGGTACGTGCCCCAGCAGAAGTCGATGGGTGCGGCCACGCCGCTGCGGGCCCGCGACCTGGTCGGGCTGGGGGTGGACGGCGGCCGGTACGGCCTGCGCCGGCGCAGCCGGGCCGAGCGTGCGCGCATCGAGGAGGCGCTCGCCGCCGTCGGGGCGCAGGCGTACGCCGACGCCCCGATCGGCCTGCTCTCCGGCGGCGAGCAGCAGCGCGTGCGGATCGCGCAGGCGCTGGTCGGCGACCCGCAGCTGCTGCTCTGCGACGAGCCGCTGCTGTCCCTCGACCTCGGCCACCAGCGGGCGGTGAGCGCGGTCATCGACCGCCGGCGACGGGAGCACGGCACCGCCGTCGTCTTCGTCACCCACGAGATCAACCCGGTGCTCGACCTCGTCGACCGGGTCCTCTACATCGCCGGCGGCCGGCACCGGCTGGGCACCCCGGCGGAGGTCTTCACCTCCGCGTCGCTCAGCGACCTCTACGGGACGCCGGTCGACGTGCTGACCGTGCAGGGCCGGATCGTCGTGGTGGGCACCCCCGACCACGCGCTCGCCGCGTCCCGGCACCACGACCTGCCGGCCGGCGCCGGCGCGCTGCACCGGTGACCGAGGTGTTCAGCTTCGAGGACTACGGGCGGCTGCTCGCGCTGGTCCACGGCTCGCTCGTCGCCGCGGCGCTGCTGGGCGTCATCGGCGGTCTGGTCGGCGTGTTCGTGCAGATGCGCGACATGCAGTTCGCCGTCCACGGGATCAGCGAGCTCAGCTTCGCCGGCGCCGCCGGCGCCCTCCTGCTGGGCGTCAACGTGGCGCTGGGCTCGGTGCTGGGGTCGCTGCTGGCCGGCCTGCTCATCGGGCTGCTCGGCGTGCGCGCCCGCGACCGCAACTCGGTGATCGGGGTGCTGATGCCGTTCGGGCTCGGCCTCGGGGTGCTCTTCCTCGCCCTCTACGACGGGCGTGCCGCGAACAAGTTCGGGCTCCTCACCGGGCAGGTCGTCTCGGTGGGCACCGTCCAGCTCGGCTGGCTGGCCGGGCTGTCGGTCGTCGTGCTGGGCGGGCTGGCGCTCATCTGGCGGCCGCTGACCTTCGTCAGCGCCGACCCCGAGGTCGCCGCTGCCCGGGGGATGCCCGCCGGGCCGCTCTCCGTGGTGTTCACCCTGCTGCTGGCCCTGGCCGTCTCGGTCGCCGTCCAGGTGATCGGCGCGCTGCTCGTGCTCGCGCTGCTGGTGACCCCGGCGGCCGCCGCGTTGCGGGTCACCGCCTCTCCGGTCCTCGCCCCGCTGCTGAGCGCGGCGTTCGGGGTGGTGTCCGCGGTCGGCGGGATCCTGGTCGCCCTGGGCACCAGCGTGCCGATCAGCCCGTTCGTCACGACGATCTCCTTCCTCATCTACCTGGTCTGCCGGGTCGCCTCGGGCCGGCGGGCCCGGCGGGGCTGGGGCAGCCGGGACGTGCACCCGGCGCCCGCGGAGGAAGCAGTCGACAACAGTTCTCACATGTCGCTACGCTGATGTGGTGACCGCTGCACCGTCCCGACCCGGCGTGGCCGCGCCGGCCTACCCGCCGGAGGCGGTGCAGGCGGCCAGCTCCCTGCTCGCCGCCCTGTCGGCCCCCATGCGGCTGTCGATCGTGGCCCAGCTGCTCGAGCACGGCAGCCGGTGCGTCCACCAGCTGGTCGACGAGCTGGGTGCGCCCCAGCCGCTGGTCTCCCAGCACCTGCGCGTGCTCCGGGACGCCGGGCTGGTGGTGGGGGAGCGGCGGCACCGGGAGGTGCACTACGCGCTGGTCGACCGGCACGTCGGGCACATCGTCCGCGATGCCCTCGACCACGTCTCGCACGCGGTGGGCCGAGCGGGTCCGGTGGGCGTCGACGACGCAGGCTGCCCGGTGGACGAAGGGACGACGAGATGATCCGCAACACCCGCCAGCGCACCGCCGTGAACGCGGTGTTCGACGAACTCGAGGGCTTCCACAGCGCCCAGGAGGTGCACGCCCGGATGCGGGCCGCCGGCGACACGATCGGCCTCTCGACGGTCTACCGGGCCGTCCAGGCCCTCGTCGACGACGGCGAGCTCGACTCCATCCGCACCGACGCCGGTGAGGCGATCTACCGGCGCTGCAGCACCCGCCACCACCACCACCTGGTCTGCCGCACGTGCGGGCGCACCGAGGAGGTCGAGGGGCCGACCGTCGAGCGCTGGGCCGACCGGGTGGCCGGCGAGCACGGGTTCGTCGACGTCCGGCACACCCTGGAGATCTTCGGGACCTGCGCCGCGTGCCACGAGGCCGGCCGGGCCCAGGACGCGCCGGTCGACGGCGAGACCGCGGGGCGCTGACCCCCGCCGGTCAGCCCACCGCGGACCGGCCGGTCGCGTCCACCCGGCCGCCGCGGAGGGCGAGCACGTGGTCGGCCCGGTCCACGGCCGCCGCGTCGTGGGTGGCGTGCACGACGACGACGCCCCGCGCGGCCTCCGCGGCCAGCGCGTCCAGGACCGCGGACCGGGTCGCCTCGTCCACGCTTGACGTGGGCTCGTCCACCAGCAGCACGTCCGCCCGGCAGGCCAGCCCCTGCGCGACCAGCACCCGCTGCCGCTGACCGCCGGAGAGCTCGGCCAGCGGCTTCGCGAGCAGGTCCGCCAGGCCCATCCGCTCGGTGCACTCCGCGACGAGGGCCCGGTCCGCCGGGCGCAGCCGGCCGAGCAGGCCGCGCTCGCGCCACCGGCCCATCGCTACCACCTCCCCGACGGTGATCGGCAGCTGCTCGGGGACGGCGCTGTGCTGGGGCACGTAGGCGACGCTGCCGCGCGACAGGCCGGTCACCTGCCCACCGGTCGGGGCGAGGGTGCCGGCCAGCACGTCCAGCAGCGTCGACTTGCCGGAGCCGTTCGGGCCGGTCAGCACGGTGGTCGCGGCCGCCGGGAAGCCGGCGGTGACGTCGTCCAGGGCGAGGGTGGGGCCGCGCCGGACCGACAGTGACCGGAGCTGCACGGGCGGGGTGTCCACCCGGCCCACTCTATCGGTAGTGAGAACCAGTCCCATGTAGCGTGGCCGGACATGACCTGGCTGACCGACCCGCTCGCAGTCTCGTTCATGCAGCGGGCGCTGCTCGGCGGCAGCCTCGCCGCGGTCATCTGCGCGGTCGTCGGCACCTGGGTCGTGGTCCGCGGACTGGCCTTCCTCGGCGAGGCCGTGGCGCACGGGATGCTGCCGGGGGTGGCGGTCGCCGCGCTCGCCGGGTGGCCGCTGGTCCTCGGGGCGGCGGTGAGCGCCGGGGCGATGAGCGTCGGGGTCGGCGTGGTCGCCCGGCGCGCCAGGCTCTCGCACGACACCGCGACCGGGCTGCTCTTCGTAGGCATGCTGTCGCTGGGCGTCGTCATCGTCTCCCGCTCGCGCTCCTTCGCCACCGACCTGACCGCGATCCTCTTCGGCGACGTGCTGGCCGTCCGCGTCCCGCAGCTGACGCTGCTCGCCGTCGCCCTGGTGCTCATCGCCGCGGCCTGCGCCGTGCTGCACCGGGCCTTCGTGGCGCTGTCCTTCGACCCCCGCACCGCCGCCACGCTGGGGCTGCGGCCGCGGGCGGCGAACGCGGCCATGGTGCTGCTGGTGACCGCCGCGGTCGTCGCCTCGTTCCAGGCGCTGGGCACGCTGCTCGTCCTCGCCCTGCTGCTGGCGCCGGCCGCGGCCGCCCGCCAGTGGACGCACCGGGTGCCGCCGACGATGGCGCTCGGCGCGGCCTTCGGCGTCGCCGCCGTGCTGATCGGCCTGCTCGTCTCCTGGCACGCCGGCACCGCCGGCGGCGCCTCGATCGCCGGCTGCGCCGTTGCCCTCGTCCTCGTGTCGGCCGCCGTGCGCGCCGCCGTCCCCCGCTGACCCCCACCCACCCCATCCCAGGAGACGACGTGACCCGCTCCACCCACGCCCGGCGACCCCGCCGGGCGGACCGACGACGACCCGCCCTCGCCTCGGCGGTCGGCCTCGTCCTGCTCACCACCGGCTGCGCCGGTGAGGCGGCTTCCGGCAGCACGCCGGCAGCCGGTCCCGCGACCCCGCACGGCTACGTCGCCGGCGCTGCGGAGCTGACCGAGCCGCAGCTCCAGCTCGGCTACCTGGACGCGTCCGGCGCCGCCCACGCCCTCGACCTGCTCACCGGGGAGACGACCGACCTCGGCGCGGTCGGCCCGGCCGGGTCGGTCGCCAGCGACGGCCGGTTCCTGTTCGTCTCCTCCGAGCCGGCCGGGCAGCTGACCGTGGTCGACACCGGCTCCTGGACGGTCGACCACGGCGACCACACGCACTATTACCGGGCCGAGCCCCGGGTGGTGGGCACCCTGGACTGGGCCGGGGAGGTCCGGGTCGGGTCCTCGGAGCGGGTGACCGCGCTGTTCTCGCCCACCACCGGCGGCGGCGTCGTGCTCGACCGCGAGGCGCTGGGCCGTGGTGACCTCGAGCAGACGGCCACGGTCGGCGCCGAGCCGCACGACGGGGTGCTGCTGCCGCTGGGCGACGGGCTGGTCGGCACCGACGGCGACCGGGTCCGCGTGCTGGACGCCGCGGGTGAGCCCGCGGGCGGCGAGGGGGCGGCGTGCCCGGGGGTGCGCGGGGGAGCCGCGACCCGGGTCGGCGTCGTCGTCTCCTGCGCCGACGGCGCGGTCCTGGCGACCGAGGCCGACGGCGCAGTCACGTTCGAGTCGATCCCGTACCCCACGGCGGTGGCGGACGGCGACCGGGCGGCGGTGTTCGCGCAGCGCCCCGGCCGCCCCGGCCTCGCCGCGCCCGCCGGCGACCGCGGCGTCTGGCTGCTGGACACCCGGGCGGCCGAGTGGCAGCTGGTCGAGACCCCCACCCCGCTGCTGCGGGCGGTCGCCGTGGACGACGACCGGGACCGGGTGGTCGCGCTGGACGCCACCGGCCGGGTGGTGGTGATCGAACCGGACGTCGGCGTGGTGGCCACGACGGACGTGCTGGTGGGCAGCGCGGAGGACCTGGCGACGGCGACGGTCGAGGTGGACGCCGACCGGGCGTACGTCAACGTCGCCTCGGCGGGCGTGGTGCACGAGATCGACTACGTCGACGGCGCCCGGGTCGCCCGGTCGCTGGAGACGGTCGTGGCGCCGGCGTTCCTCGCGGAGACCGGTCGATGAGCCGGGTGCTGCGGACGCTCGCCGCCGCCGTCGTCGCCACCGGTGCGCTGGCCGGGTGCGGCGGCGACGCCGCCGCGGACCGTCCGCTCGTGGTGGTGACCACCGACGTCCTGGGCGACGTCGTGGGGGAGCTGGTCGGCGCGCAGGCCGAGGTGGTGACCCTGATGCCGACCGGCTCCGACCCGCACTCCTTCGAGGTCTCGGCCCAGGAGGCCGCGCGGATGCGGGAGGCCGACCTCCTGGTGGCCAACGGGCTCGGTCTGGAGGAGGGGCTGGCCGCGCAGGTCGAGGCGGCCCGCGACGACGGCGTGCCGGTCGTCGAGGCCGGCGAGGCGGTGCCGGTGCTCGAGTGGGTCAGCGACGACGCCTCCGGTGTCGACCCGCACTTCTGGACCGACCCCGCCCGGATGCTGGCGGTGACCGATGCGCTGGGAGACGCGCTGGCCGAGCACCTCGACGGCGTGGACGCCGACGTGCTGGCCGCCGACGTCGCGGCCTACCGGGAGCAGCTGACCGAGCTGGACGGCTGGATGGCCGAGCAGCTGTCGCAGGTGCCGGTGGAACGCCGCAACCTGGTGACCAACCACCACGTCTTCGGCTACCTCGCCGACCGCTTCGGCTACACCGTCGTCGGCGCGGTGATCCCCAGCGGGACCACGCTGGCCGCCCCCAGCGCCCGCGACCTGGACGAGCTCGCGACCAGCATCCGCGACGCGGGGGTGTCGACGATCTTCGTCGACTCCGCCCAGCCCGACCGGCTCGCGCAGGTGCTCGCCGAGCAGGCCGCCGTGGACGTCGCGGTGACCCCGCTGTTCACCGAGTCGCTGAGCGCGCCCGGCGAGGGGGCGGAGACCTACCTCGCGATGATGCGGAGCAACACCGAGGACATCGTGGCCGGTCTCCGCTGACCCACTGCTAGTAATGAGAATCATTCACGATAGGGTGGGCGGCATGACCAGAACTCGTTCCTCCTTCCCGGTGGGGGTGGTCGGCCTCGGGGTCGCCACGCTCCTCGTGACCGGGTGCTCCTCCGACTCCTCCGCGTCCGCCGACCCCGGCACCGACGCCGCGTCGCCCTCCGCGGAGACCGTCTCCGCGGCCCAGCCGCGCATCGCCGTCACCTACGACGGCGGCGTGCTCGTGCTCGACGCCGACACCCTCGAGGTGGTCGGCGACCTGCCGATGGACGGCTTCCTCCGGGTCAACCCGGCCGGTGACGGCCGGCACGTGCTCGTCACCACCGAGGAGGGCTTCCAGGTGCTCGACACCGGCGTCTGGACCGACGGCGGCGAGTCCTACGCCGCGGACCCGGTCCTCACCGACGACGTCTTCGAGGCCGACACCGCCGGCCACGTCGTCGTCCACGGGGACCGGACGGTGCTCTTCGCCGACGGCACCGGCGACATCACCTCGTTCGAGACGGCGGCGCTGCTGGACGCCGACGGGCTGCCGGAGACCGAGTCCTGGGAGTCCGAGGCGGCGCACCACGGCGTCGCCATCGAGCTCGAGGACGGCACGAAGCTGTCGACCCTGGGGGACTCCGAGTCGCGGTCCGGCGTCCGGGTGCTCGATCCCTCCGGCGAGGAGGTCGACCGGTTCGAGGAGTGCCCGGGGGTGCACGGCGAGGGCACCGTCGCCGGTGAGGCGGCGGTCTTCGGCTGCGAGGACGGCGTCCTGCTCTACGACGGGGAGTTCACCAAGCTCGACGCCCCGGACGAGTTCGGCCGGACCGGCAACATCTTCACCACGGAGTCCTCGACCGTGGCGCTCGGCGACTACCGCGACGACCCGGACGCGGAGGGCTCGCTGCTGTCCTCGATCGTGCTGATCGACACCGCGGCCGACCGGATGCAGGTCGTGCCGCTGCCCGCGGGCGTCCAGTACACCTTCCGCGACCTGGCCCGTGGCCCCGGCGACGAGGCCGTGATCCTGGGCACGGACGGTGCGGTGCACGTCCTCGACGAGACCACCGGTGAGCTGGTCGCCAGCCACCCGGTGATCGACGCCTGGGAGGGGCCGGCCGAGTGGCAGGACCCGCACCCGGCGATCAAGGTCCACGACGGCATCGCCTACGTCACCGAGCCTGCGGCCGACGCCGTCCACGCGGTCGACCTGGCCACCGGCGAGGTCGTGGCGACCGGTGAGCTGTCCGGCACCCCGAACGAGATGGCCGTCGTCACCGGCTGACCGACCCGCTGCCGGCCACCGGCCCCGCCCGTCCACCGGACCGGCGGGGCCGGCGTCGCCCCAGCCGCGCACCGGCTGGACGCGCACCATCACCGGTCCGCGGTCCCCGGCGGCTAGGATGCTGCCGTCGTCGCGCCGGTCCCTGGACGCCACGCTGTGCTCCCCGGCGTCGAGCCGGTTCCTGGGTCGCCGACCGGTCACCCCTGATGCGGTGGACCTGGGGGAGAGCACGTGCCGGACGGCGGACCTGATCAGAGCGCGGTCGCGGTGGAGACCCTCCCGGCGGGCCGGGGCTTCGCCGACCGGCAGGGGCGGTCGCGCACCGAGAGCCTCGGCGAGCGGGTGCTCGGGTCGCTCCTGGACCGCGCCCACCTCATGCCCGCCCGGCTGGTGGGGCCGCTGGTGGCCCAGGAGATCGGCTCGGTCGGCGGCACCGACGTGGGCATCTGGCTGCAGGACTACGACCAGCGGACGCTCAACCCGCTGACCGGACCCGGCCTGACCGGGGAGCCCGCGCCGATCGACGGCAGCTGGCCGGGCCGCGCCTTCACCCAGGACGCCCGGATCGAGCAGCAGCTGCCCGACGGCTCGGTGCGGCTGTACCTGCCGATGCTCGACGGGTCCGACCGGGTCGGCGTGCTCGCCTTCACCCTGCCCGGGGTGGACGACGACGACCGCCGGCTCGGCCAGCGGCTGGCCGGGCTGACCGCCGACCTGGTCGTCACCAAGTCGCTCTACACCGGCACCTTCGCCCGGGTGCGCACCGCGGCGCCGATGAGCCTGTCGGCCCACCTGCAGTGGCAGACGCTGCCGCCGCTGGTGATGACCACCCCGGACCTCGCCCTGGCCGGCATCCTGGAGCCCGCCTACGACGTGGGCGGGGACAGCTTCGACTACGCACTCGACGAGCACGTGCTGCACCTGGCCGTGTTCGACGCCATGGGCCACGGGCTCGAGGCGGCCATCATGGCCACCGTCGTGGTCGCCGCCTACCGGCACGGCCGTCGCTCGGACGCCTCGCTGCCGGACCTCTACGTGCACATGGACGACGTCCTGGGCAGCACCCACCCCGGCAAGTTCGCCACGGCCCAGATCGGCCGGCTGGACACCGAGACCGGGGTGCTCAGCTGGGTCAACGCCGGCCACCCCGCGGCCCTGCTGGTCCGGCCCGGCGGGGCCGTCGAGGAGCTCACCGGACCGATCAGCCGGCCCGTCGGCTTCGGCGGCGCCGAGCCCGTCGTGCAGACCGTGCAGCTGTCGCCGGGCGACCGGGTGCTGTTCTTCACCGACGGCGTCGTCGAGGAACGGCTGGCCGACGGCATGCAGTTCGGCGAGGTCCGGCTGCGGGAGCTGGTCGAGCGGACCAGCGCCGACCGGCTGAGCGTGGCCGAGACCGTGCGGCTGCTCTCGCACACCCTGATGGCCGCCCGGGGCGGCCGGACCAGCGATGACGCCTCGCTGTTGCTGGTCGAGTGGGGCGGCCCGCCCCGGGACGACGAGCTGGCTCGCGGCATCATCGGCGGCCTGCCGGCCGGCGACATCACCAGCTGACGCGCCGGGGTCAGCCGCCGTAGGCGCGGAACACCGGCTCGGCGATGCACACCGGCTTCTCGGCGCCCTCGCGCTCGATGACCGCGCCGATGGTCAGCTGCACCCCGCCGGCGATCTGCTCGACCGCCGCGAGGGTCGCGGTCAGCCGGATCCGCGAGCCGACCGGCACGGGGGCGGGGAAGCGCACCCTGCCCAGGCCGTAGTTCACGCCCATGGTCTGGTCGGTCACGGTGAGCACCTGCGCCCACATCGGGATCAGCAGCGCCAGCGTGAGGTAGCCGTGCGCGATCGGGCTCCCGAAGGGGCTCTCGGCCGCGGCGCGCTCGACGTCGACGTGGATCCACTGGTGGTCGCCGGTCGCGTCGGCGAAGGTGTCGACCCGCTGCTGGGTCACCTCGAACCAGTCGCTGGTGCCCAGCTCGGTGCCCGCCAGCGCGGGCAGCTCGGCGATGGTGGTGGTGGTCGTCCTCATGTGTCCTCCTGGCCCGGCCGGAACGTCTGCCGCAGGTCGGGTTTGCGGATCTTGCCGGTGGCGGTCTTGGGCAGCTCGTCGACGTAGCGGACCTGCTTGGGCACCTTGAACCCGGCCAGCCGCTCCCGGAGGGCGGCGCGCAGCGCGTCGCCGTCCCGGGGCGCCCCGGGGGCGGGGACGACGATCGCCAGCCCCACCTCGCCCCAGTGCGGGTCGGGGACGCCGATCACGGCCACCTCCTGCACCTCGGGCAGTTCGAGCATCACCGACTCGACCTCGGCCGGGTACACGTTCTCCCCGCCGGAGATGATCATGTCCTTGTAGCGGTCCCGGATGTAGAGGTAGCCGTCGGCGTCGGTGGAGCCGGCGTCGCCCGAGTGGTACCAGCCGTCGACGATCGCGGCGGCGGTCGCCTCGGGGGCGTTCCAGTACCCGGCCATGATGTTCGGCCCGGACAGCACGATCTCGCCGACCTCGCCCGGGGCGCACCCGGTCCCGTCCGGACGGACGACGCGGACGTCGGTGAAGAACTGCGGCTTGCCGGCGGACCCGACGTGGCTCACCGCGTCCGCGCTGTCCAGGGAGGTGCCTGCCGGTGCCGACTCGGTCATCCCGTAGGCCTGCTGCACGGTGACGCCGCGGTCCAGCCAGGTGCGCAGGAGCGGCAGGGGGAGCGGTGCCCCGGCCGCGCCGATCGTGCGCAGCGCGGACAGGTCGAGGGTCTGGAAGCCGGGCTGCCGGCTGAGCGCGTCGAGCATGGTGGGGACGGCGAAGAACGAGGTCACCCGCTGCTCGGCGATGACCGCCAGGGTCGCCGCCGCGTCGAACCCGCGGACGAGCACGCCGCAGCCGCCGCGCAGCAGGGTCGGGTTGAGCGTCCCGTTCAGCCCGCCGATGTGGAACAGCGGCGCGAGCGCGAGGGTCCGCTCGTCGGGGGCGAAGTCGAAGCCGAGCAGCTGGCTCATGCACGACCACGTCATGTTGCCGTGGGTCAGCACCGCGCCCTTGGGCCGGCCGGTGGTGCCGGAGGTGTACATGATGAGGCAGGTGTCGTCGAGGGCGACCGTCTCGTCGCGCTGCACGGGCTCGGCGCCGGCGAGCAGTGCGGCCCAGTCCAGCGAGCCGGCGCCGCCGGACAGCGGCGGCTCGGCCGCGACCCACACCCGGACGGCGGGCAGCGCGGTGCGCAGCGCGTCCGCCGTCGTCCCGTGCTCCCGGCCGTGCACCACCAGCGAGGCGCCGGAGTGCTCGAGGACGTACTGCGCCTCCGGCGCGGTCAGCCGGGCGTTGACCGGCACCCAGATCGCGCCGAGCTGGCCGCAGGCGTAGAGGGTCTCCAGGCCGGCCGGGTGGTTGGCCCCGAACCAGGCGACCCGGTCGCCGCGCTGCACGCCGAGCGCGGCCAGCGCGGACGCGGCGCGCCGGACGCGGAGCGCGAACTCGCCGTGCGTCGTCGTGGTGCCCTCGAACCACAGCGCGGGCTTGTGCGGCGAGCTCCGCAGGTGCCGCTCGGGCCAGGAACCCAGGCCGGCGTTCCTCACCGCAGCCCCAGCGCCCGGATCGCGTTCTCCTTCATGACCAGCGGCTTGACCTCGTCCTTGATCTCCAGGGCGTCGAAGTCGCGGATCCAGCGCTCCGGGCGGAGCAGCGGGTAGTCCGAGCCGAACAGCACCTTGCGCTTCAGCAGCCCGTTGGTGGCCCGGACCAGCTGCGGCGGGAAGTACTTCGGCGACCAGCCGGACAGGTCGATGTAGACGTTGGCCTTGTGGGTGGCCACCGAGATGGCGGCGTCCTGCCAGGGCACGGAGGGGTGGGCCATGATGATCGTCAGGCCGGGGAAGTCGGCGGCGACGTCGTCGAGCAGCATCGGGTCGGAGTAGCGCAGCCTGATGCCGCGCCCACCGGGCAGCCCGGCGCCGATGCCGGTCTGGCCGGTGTGGAACAGCGCCGGGACGCCCAGGGCCTGCAGCTCTTCGTAGAGCGGGTACACGGCGCGGTCGTTGGGCAGGAAGTCCTGCAGGCTGGGGTGGAACTTGAAGCCGCGGACACCGGAGGACTCCACCAGCCGCCGCGCCAGCCGGACCCCCGCCTTGCCGCGGGCCGGGTCGACCGACCCGAACGGGATCAGCACGTCGGGGTGCTGCGCGGCGAGGTCGGCGATCTCCTCGTTGGACAGCGCCGGCTGCCCGGTGGCGGCCTCGGCGTCCACGGTGAAGACGACGGCGGCCATCTTCTTGCCGCGGTAGTCGGCGGCGATCTCGGGCACGGTCGGGTCGTAGGGGTCGCCCTTGAAGTACTGGGCGGCGGCCGCGTTGAGCTCGTCGTCGAGCGCGAGGTGCCCGTGCTGGTCGGCGTGCACGTGGACGTGCACGTCGATGGCGACCAGTGCGTCCAGGTCCAGCCCGGGAGCCGGGGCGGTCACCTGCCCGGCTCCTGCGGCAGCTGCTGGCCGACGGTCTGCTGGGCGGCGGCGAACCGGGCCGGCCAGGCCTCGGCGATGGCGTCGGCCGACCAGCCGGTGCCGTCGGCGAACTCGACCACGACCTCGGTGGGGTGGCTCCAGAGCGCGAGCCGGTCGCCGCCGATGCCGATCGCCTGGCCGGTGATCCCGGCTGCGGCGTCGGAGGCGAGGAAGGCGACCAGGCCGGCGGCGTCCTCGGGCGTGCCGAAGCCGAGCTCCTGGCGGGCGAACGCCGGCAGCGGCTCGCCCTCCTTCAGCATCTCGATGTAGGGCTGCACGAACGGCACCGTCTCGGTCATGGCGGTGGCCGCGACCGGGACGACGGCGTTGACGGTGATCTGCGCCCGGGCCAGCTCCATGGCCCAGGTGCGGACCATGCCGACGATGCCGGCCTTGGCCGCGGCGTAGTTGGTCTGGCCGAAGTTGCCGACCTGGCCGGTGGGGGAGCCGATGCAGATGACCCGGCCGCCCTCGCCCTGCTCCCGCATCCGCACCGCCGCGGCGCGGGTGCAGGTGAACGTGCCGCGCAGGTGGGTGGTGACCACGGCGTCGAAGTGCTCGTCGGTCATCTTCCACAGCGTCGCGTCGCGCAGGATGCCGGCGTTGTTGACCAGGACGTCGAGCCGGCCGAACTCGTCCACCGCCCGCGCGACGAGGGCCGCGGCGGCCTCGCTGGTGCCGACCGGCACGACCTCGGCGACGGCGGTGCCGCCCGCTGCGGTGATCGACGCGACCGCGGCGGTGGCCACCTCCTCGTCGACGTCGTTGACCACGACGGCGGCGCCGCGGCGGGACAGCTCGGTGGCGTAGGCGAGACCGAGGCCGCGCCCCGATCCGGTGACGACGGCGACCTTGCCGGTCAGGTCCACGGGTTCTCCTCTGCGAGCGACTGGTGGTGCGGCGAACGTAAGTGCGTATCGTGGAGGATGTCAACGATCGGGGAGTCAGATGACGTGGAGCTTCGCCGACGACCTCGGCTTCCTCATGTCCCGGGCCAGCGGCGTCGTGGTGCGGGCGACCAACGCGGCCCTGGCCGAGCACGGGCTCCGGGTCCGGCCGTACTCGGTGCTGGCGCTCGCGGCCGAGTCCGAGGAGGGCACCTCGCAGCGCGACCTCGGCACGGTGCTCGGCCTCGACCCCTCCCAGGTGGTCCTGCTCGTCGACGAGCTCGTCGAGCGCGGCCTGGTCGAGCGGCGGCCGTCGCCGGCCGACCGGCGGACCCGGCTGGTGGTGGCCACGGCGGAGGGCCGGCGGGTCCGGGAGGCGGCCAGGCAGGCGGCCGACGCCGCCGTCGAGGGGCCGCTGGCCCTGCTCGGCGACGCCGAGCGGGAGCGGCTGCGGGACATGCTGACCCGGGTCTGGACCGCGGCCGGCTGAGGGAGGACCCCGCTGCCCCCACGCCTCGCGAGCTCGGCGCGGGGCCCTGCAGCGGGGCCGGGGGCCGGACGGGCCGGGCCGACGCGGTCAGGGGAGAGCGCGGCGCAGCGCGGCCCGGGCGGCGGGCTGGAGCGCGGTGGCCACCCGCTCGTACAGCGCGGCGCTGGCCGCCGCCGGGTGGTCGCTGCCGAGCTGGCCGGCCGGCAGTCCCGGGTCGGCGCGCAGCAGCGCCAGCCAGTCCGCGGCCAGCAGGGTCCGTTGCGCCAGCGAGCCCCTGACCCGCGGTGGCGCGCTCCAGTCGGCGACGAACCGCAGGTGGGCGCGGCGCAGCGCGGCCACGTCCCAGGCCCGGCGGACGAGCCGGTCGACGTCGGTGCCCGGGAGCGGCCGGGCGGCGAAGGCGTCGGCGAGCTCGACCGCCTCGGACAGGTCGTCCGGCGCGAGCACCGCGGCGACGTCGACCGTGCCCGGGGCGATCCACAGCCCGTCGCGCAGGCCGCCGAACCCGGCCCAGGTGAGCCGCGAGCGCACCTTGTGCCGCAGGTCCCGCCGGCTCTCCGGCACCGAGTAGCTCAGCAGCGTCCACTCGCCGGAGGGGTGGGTGAAGGGCGCGGGGGAGCTGACCCGCTCGTCGGCCTGGCGGAGCACCCGCTCGGCCAACGGGGTGAGGCCGTACTCGGCGCTGCGGCCCACCTGCCCGCGGTGCAGGAGGCCCCGCTGGGTCATCCGCTTGAGCGTCGCCCGGGCTGCTGCCTCCGTGACCCCGAGGTCGGCGAGCAGGTCCAGCAGCACCACCGACGGCAGCGGGGGCAGCTCGTCGTACAGCACGACCGCGCCGAGGAAACCGAGCAGCAGCGACTGCGGACGGTGCACGGGTGCGTCGTCCCGTGCCGACCCCGGCTCGTGTCCGGGCTCGTGGTCGGGCTCGTGTTCGGGCTCGTGGTCGGGGTCGACCAGCTCGGCCGCCAGCGCGCTCATGTCCCTCCTCGGTCCGGTGTCGATCTCAGCACGGCCGCCGAGACGTGGACGTGACGTTAGACAGCAGCTTGACGCACGTCGAGATCCTCTCTAGCTTTCTGGTGACTCCGGCCACACTGCGCCGCGCTGGAGCGTCCTGGTGCCGCCCTGGAAGGACGTCGATGTCCCCACCGCTGTTGTCCGTCGAGCACCTCGACGTCGTCTACGACGGCACGATCTCCGCCCTGACCGACGTCTCGCTCACCGTTGACGAGGGGCAGGTGGTGGCGGTGCTGGGGTCGAACGGCGCGGGGAAGACCTCGCTGCTGCGCGCGGTCTCCCGGGCGCTGGGCCCCTACGGCGGTGCGGTCACCGGTGGCACCGTCCGGTTCGCGGGGGAGGACCTCGCCGGGCTCGACACCGCGGCGGTGGTCCGCCGCGGGCTGGTGCAGGTGCCCGAGGGACGACGGATCTTCCGCGACCTGACCGTCGAGGAGAACCTGCGCGCCGGCGGCTACACCGTGCGCGACGCCAGGGCCAGGGCGCAGGCGCGGGACCGGGTGTTCGACCTCTTCCCGATCCTGGCCGAGCGGCGCGCCCAGCTCGGCGGGCTGCTGTCGGGCGGCCAGCAGCAGATGCTCGCCATGGGCCGGGCGCTGATGACGTCGCCCCGGCTGCTGCTGCTCGACGAGCCCTCGCTGGGGCTGGCGCCGCTGCTGGTCGACCAGATCGGCGAGATCGTCACCGAGATCAACCGGCAGGGCACCGCGGTGCTGCTGATCGAGCAGAACGCGGTGATGGGGTTGCGGGTCGCCGACGCCGCCTCCGTGCTCGAGGTCGGCCGGGTCACCGCCGCCGGCTCCGCCGCCGAGCTGGCGGCCAGCGACGAGGTGCAGGAGCGCTACCTCGGCGTCGCCGTCCCGGTCGTGGCCACCCAGCCGGTCGTCGTCGCCGAGCCGGAGATCCCGACCGCCGAGCCGCCGCAGCAGCTCCGGGTCGAGGGCCTGACCGTCCGCTTCGGCGGCATCACCGCCCTGTCCGACGTCAGCTTCACCGTGGAGCCGGGCACCGTGCACGCCCTGATCGGGCCGAACGGCGCCGGGAAGTCGACCCTGGTCAACGTCCTGGGCGGTGCGTACCGGGCGACCGAGGGCACCGTCCACTACGGGGCCGAGGAGCTCACCGCGCTGCCGGCGCACCGGGTGGCCGGTCTCGGCGTGGCCCGCACCTTCCAGAACATCTCCCTCGCCCTCGAGGACACCGTCGAGGACAACCTGCTGGTCGGCCGGCACCGGCTGATGCGCGCCGGGGTGGTGGCGGGGGCCTGGCGGACGCCGCGGGTGCGCCGCGAGGAGCGCGAGCACCGGGCGACCGTCGCCGGCATCGCCGAGCTGCTCGGCATCGCGCACCTGCTGCGCACGCCGGTGCACACGCTGGCCTACGGCGACCGCAAGCGGGTGGAGCTGGGCCGGGCGCTGGCCGCCCGCCCGTCGCTGCTGCTGCTCGACGAGCCGGTCGCCGGGATGACCCACGGGGAGTCCCAGGAGATGGCCGAGACCATCCGCCAGGTGCGCCGCGACCTGGGTCTGTCGATCGTGCTGGTGGAGCACGACATGCCCTTCGTCATGGGCCTGGCCGAGCAGGTCACCGTGCTCGACTTCGGCAGGAAGATCGCCGAGGGCACCCCCGCGGAGGTCCAGCGGGACCCCGAGGTCGTCCGCGCCTACCTGGGGGCGGCTGCGGCATGAGCGACGTGCGAGCGAGCATCGCAGCGAGCTCTGCGAGCGAGGAGCGGAACGAGCAGGGAGCGGGGGACAGGGCATGAGCTACTTCCTCGAGCAGGTCCTCAACGGCCTGTCCTTCGGACTCGTGCTGAGCCTGATCGCCGCGGGCTTCGCCATCGTCTTCACCTCCACAGGCGTGCTCAACTTCGCGCACGGCGCGGTGGTCCTGCTGGGCGCCTACCTCGTCGCGGTGCTGCACGACAGCATCGGCTTCTGGCCCGCGGTGCTGGTCGCGATGGCGGGGGCGGCGCTGGTCGGCGTGCTCATCAACACCCTGCTGGTCCGCCACCTGGCCGACCAGAACGCCGGCACCGCCGCGATCCTCATGCTCGGCGTCGACATCGTGCTGCTCACCGAGCTCACCCGGCGGATCGGCAACCAGGTGCTCACCCTCGGTGCCCCCTGGGGCGCCTCGGTGGTCCGGTTCGGCGACGTCTCGCTGCCCACCGGCCGGGTCATCGCCGCCGGTGTGACCGTGGTGGCCTTCGCCGCGCTCTGGTACCTCTTCTCCCGCACCGACCTCGGCGTGGGCATGCGGGCCGCGGCCGCCGACGGGCCGACCGCCTCCCTCATGGGCATCCGGCTCACCCGCACCGCGGCGACCGGCTGGGCGCTGGCGGGGGTGCTGGCCGCCGTCGCCGGCGTCTTCCTCACCTCGTTCCCCGCCCCCGGCGTCGCCCCGACCGTCGCCCTCAGCGCGTTCGCGGCCATCCCCGCGTGGGTGCTGGGTGGTTTCGACTCCGTGCCCGGCGCCGTCGTCGGCGGACTGGTCATCGGGCTCACCAGCGCCCTGGTCACCGGCTACGAGAGCGACCTCGAGCGGTTCGTCGGCACCGGCTTCGGCGAGGTCGCGCCCTACGTGGTCATGATCGTCGTCCTGCTCGTGCGGCCCTCGGGTCTGCTGGGCAGCAAGGAGGCCGTCCGTGTCTGAGCTCCCTGGCTCCCGGTGGCCGAGCCGGGCCGCCGGCCTCCTGCTCGTGCTGATCGCCCTCGCGCTGCCCCTCGTGCTGTCGGACTTCTGGCTGCAGACCGGCCTGTTCGTGATGGCGACCGCCATCGGCGCGGTCGGGCTCACCCTGCTGGTCGGCGTCGCCGGGCAGCTGTCCCTGGGGCACGCGGCGTTCGCCGCGATCGGCGCGTACGTCTACGCCTGGTCCACCGGCGAGTCGACGGCCACGGTCGGCGGGGCCGGGCTGCCCCCGGTGGCCGGGCTCGTCCTCGCCGCGGTGGTCAGCGCGCTGGTCGGGGCGGCGTTCTCCCCGGTGGCCGGCCGGCTTCGCGGCATCTACCTGGGGCTCGCCACGCTGGGCCTGGTCTTCGTCGTCCGGCACCTGCTGGTCAACCTGGACCAGTGGACCGGCGGCTTCACCGGCCGATCGGTGGAGGCCTTCGCCCTCGGCGGGTTCAGCTTCAGCAACTCCGACCCGGACTACCTCGCCGTCGGAGGCGTGGAGTTCGAGGGCCTGCACCGGCTCTGGTACCTCTTCCTCGTGCTGGCCCTGGTGGCCTGCTGGCTGGCCGGCAACCTGCGGTCCGGGCGGACCGGCCGGGCCTGGGCCAACGTCCGGGACTCCGAGACCGCCGCCGCGGCGATGGGGATCGGGGTCGCCCGGGCCAAGGCGTCGGTGTTCGTCGTCTCCTCGGCCTACGCCGGGGTCGCCGGGGCGATGCTCGCGCTGGCCTACGGGCGGGTGGCCCCGGACGTCTTCAGCCTCACCGCGTCGGTCGACTTCCTGGTGATGATCGTGCTCGGCGGCCTCGGCTCGGTGGGCGGCGCGGTGGTCGGCGCGCTGTTCGTCACCGCGCTGCCGCTGGTGCTGGCCGAGTACAGCTCCTCGCTGCCCTTCCTGGCCGCGCCCGGGTCCGGGGGGCTGGACCCCTCGACGGCGTCCCGGCTGGTCTACGGGCTGGCGATCATCGCCGTCCTGCTGTTCCTCCGCGGCGGCCTGACCGGCGCCGCCCGCCGGCTCCGGCAGCGGACCTCGCGCACGTCCGCCGCGCCGCCGGCGGGTCCCTCCCCGCGCGACCCCCTCAGCACCGATGACGGCGGCCACCCGGCCGCGGTCAGCCCCGCACGGTCGAAGGAGACCACCCGATGAAGCACCTGCCCCGTGCCCGCGCCCTGTCGCTGGCGGCCGTCACCGCGCTGGCCCTGGCGGCCTGCAGCACGACCGACCCCAGCGACGCCGGCGGCTCCGCGGACTCCGGCTCGGGCGAGGTGGAGACCGGCAACGGCGTCACCGACAGCGAGATCACCGTCGGCATGCTGACCGACCTGTCCGGTCCCTTCGCGGCCGGTGCCGCCGTCCAGGTCACCGAGACGCAGGCCTACTGGGAGCAGGTCAACGCCGACGGTGGGGTCTGCGACCGGGACGTCGTCGTGGACGTGCAGGACCACGGCTACGACCCGCAGCGCGCGGTGACCCTCTACCGCAGCATGGCGCCCGACGTCATCGCCCTCCAGCAGGTCCTCGGCGGCCCGACCAGCGCCGCCGTGCTGCCGCTGGCGGAGCAGGACGACGTCTACGTCGGCGGCGTGGGGTGGACCGGCTCGGCGCTGCAGTACGAGAACAACCAGCTCCCGGGTGCCTCCTACGCCATCGAGGCGGCCAACGCGATCGACTACCTGGTCGACGAACTGGGGGTGGCCGAGGGCGCCAAGGTCGGCGTCGTCTACTTCGCCGGGGACTACGGCGCGGACGTGCTGCTGGGCGCCGAGCACGCCGCCGAGGAGCGCGGCCTGGAGATCGTCGCCCAGGAGATCACCTCGGCGACGACGGACCTCTCGGCGCAGGCCTCCGCGCTGGCCCAGGAGGGCGTGGCCGGCGTGGTGCTGGGCGCCGCACCCACCCAGCTCGCCTCGCTGGCCGGGGTGCTGGCCACCCAGGGCGCCGACGTCCCGCTGATCGGGATGAACCCCACGTTCAACCCCTCGCTGCTGACCACGCCCGCGGCCGACGCGCTGCTGGCCAACGCCTACAGCATCACCAGCGTCGCCCCCTACGCCTCGGACGCCCCCGGGGTGCAGGCCGCCAACGAGCTCTACGCCGCCGCCGACCCCGACGGTGCGCTCGGCTGGGAGGTGCCGCTGGCCTACGTGCAGGCCGAGCTGCTCAAGCAGGCGCTGGACGGGGCGTGCGAGTCCGGCGACCTCACCCCCGAGGGCGTCGTCGCCGCGCTGCGGGACAGCACGTCGGTCGACACCGAGGGCGTGCTCCCCGACGGCCTGGACTACTCCGAGGTCGGCCAGTCGCCGACGACGACGGTCTACCTGTCCAAGGTGGACGCGGCCGCGCCGGCCGGTCTCGCGCTGCTGGAGGAGCTCAGCGGCCCCAGTGCGGAGTCCTTCTCCTACGGCGGCTGAGCGGTGACCGCACTCGTCGTCAGCGAGCTGCGGGCGCCGGCGGCCGGGCCGGCCGACGGCGTCCTCGGCGACGTCCTCCGCCGGGCCGTCCGGCTCGCGCCCGACGAGGTGCTGCTCAGCACGCCGGGCACCGGGGAGAGCTGGACCGCGCGGGAGCTGCTGGACGCCGCCGGATCGCTGGCCGCCGGGCTGCTCGACCGGCACGCGCCCGGCGCGCGGGTGGCCACCTGCCTGGGCAACGGCCCGGCCGCGGTGCTGCTGCAGCTCGGCGTGGCGCTGGCCGGGATGACCCTGGTGCCGGTGAACCCGCGGTCCCGGCCCGCCGAGGTGGAGCACGCGCTGCGGCTGTCCGGCGCGGCGCTGGCCCTGGCCGCCGACGACGTCGCCGGCAACCCGGTGGCCGACCTGTGCGCTGCCGTCGACGGGGTGGCGGTCGTGCGCGTCGGTGACGACTGGCGGTCCGCCCTGCCCTGGGCGACGCCGGGTGCGCTCCCCGCCGTCGACCCGCAGTCCCTCGCCCAGGTGCAGTTCACCTCCGGCACGACCGGCCGGGCCAAGGGCGTGCGGATCACCCACGCCGGGATGGTCGCGACCGGCACGGCGTTCGCCGACCGGCTCGGGCCGACCGCGGGGCGGGTGTGGTGCAACCCCATGCCGCTGTTCCACACCGCCGGCAACGTGCTCGGCGTCGTGGGCGCGCTGGTCGCCCGCGCCGAGCACGTCGTGCTCCCCTTCGCCCCGGGACCGGTGCTGCGCGCGCTGGAGGACCGCCGGGTCACCACGCTGTCGGCCGCGCCCACCCTGCTCGACCTGCTGGCCGCCCACCCCGACCTGCCCCGCACCGACCTGTCGGCGCTGCAGGTGCTGTTCACCGGCGGGATGACCGTCACCCCGGCCTTCGTCGCCCGGGTGGAGCAGGTCTTCGGGGCCCGGCTGTCGATCACCTTCGGCATGACCGAGACCTGCGGTGCGGTGCTCCAGACCTCCCCGGACGACCCCGACGACGTGCGCCGGGGCACGGTCGGCGCCCCCTTGGCCGGCACCGAGGTCCGGGTGGCCGGGCCGGACGGCGCGGCGGTCCCCCCGGGGACGGCGGGGGAGCTGTGGGTGCGCGGCGAGCGCATCACCCGCGGCTACCTCGACGACCCGGTCGCGACGGCGGAGGCGATCGACCCCGACGGCTGGCTGCACACCGGCGACCTCGCCGAGATGGACGACCGGGGCGCCTGCCGGGTGGTCGGCCGGCTCAAGGACATGATCAAGACCGGCGGGGAGAACGTGTCGCCGGTCGAGGTCGAGGAGGTGCTGGTGGCCCACCCCGACGTCGCCCGGGCCGCGGTGGTCGGGGTGCCCGACCCGCGGTGGGGTGAGCTGGTGGTGGCCTTCGTCGTGCCGGCCGGCAGCCGCGAACCCGTCCCGGCCGAGCTGACCGAGCACTGCAGGGACCGGCTGTCGCCGTTCAAGGTGCCCCGCTCGTGGCGGGTGGTCGACGACCTGCCGATGACCGCGTCGGCCAAGGTGCAACGGGCCGAGCTGCGCCGGATCGCCGCGGCGGGCCCCGGGTGAGGGCGGCGCTGCTGGGCGACCTGGCCGCCGAGGGCGCGGCGCTGGAGGAGCTGCTCCGGCCGCTCGCCCCCGCCGACTGGGCCCGGCCCACCCCGGCGGCAGGGTGGACCGTCGCGGCCCAGGTGGCGCACCTGGCCTGGACCGACGAGGTCGCGCTGCTGGCCACCACCGACCCGCCCGGGTTCGCCGCCCTGCTGGCGGGCGACCCGGCCGACCCCGGCGACCGGGGGGCGGCCGGCGCCGACGCCGTCCCGCCCGCCGCGCTGCTGGCCCGGTGGCACGACGGCCGGGAGCGGCTGGCAGGTGCGCTTGCCGCGGCCCCCGAGGGCGCCCGGCTGCCCTGGTTCGGCCCGCCGATGAGCGTCGCGTCGATGGCGACCGCCCGGCTGATGGAGACCTGGGCGCACGGGGTCGACGTCCGGGACGCGCTGGGCCGGCCGGTCGGGGAGTCCCGGCGGCTGGACCACGTGGCCCACCTGGGCGTGCGCACCCGGGGCTTCGCCTTCGCCGCGCACGGCCTGCCCGCGCCGGCCGCGCCGGTCCGGGTCGAGCTGACCCGCACCGACGGCTCCCGCTGGACCGACGGGCCGGCCGACGCCGACCAGCGGGTGACCGGCCCGCTGCTGGACTTCTGCCTGCGGGTCGTCCAGCGCCGGCCGCGGTCCGCGCTGGCGCTGGTCGCCGTCGGCCCGGACGCCGACCGGTGGCTGGACGTCGCCCAGGCCTTCGCCGGTGCGCCCGGTGCGGGCAGCGGCTCCCGGGGGACCTGACCGCGGCTACATGAAGTTGCGGGTGTGCAGCGCGGACAGCTCGGCGGCCTCGTCGTCGGGGAACCCGAGCCGGTGCAGCCGCTGCCGCCGGCCGTCGTCCATGGTGCCGTGCAGCTGCTGCACCGCCCGGTACCCGCGGGCGATGGCCGTGGGCGTCCACTCGCCGGCGGCGAGCACGACCAGGGAGTCGAACACGTCGGCGTTGAGCCCGGCGGTGTCGACCAGCACGTCGTGCCGGCGCTCGACCGCCGCCCGCAGCCGGCCCCGCAGGGTCGGGTCCAGCTGGCCCTCGTGCTCGAGGTGCGCGACGCCGAAGGCCACGTGCCGGGCCTCGTCGACCCGGGCCAGCCGGGTCACCTGCCGGGTCACCGGGTCGGGTGCGTGCTCGTCGATGAAGCCGAGCAGCGACAGGAAGCTGCCCTCGCCGAGCACCGAGAGCAGGAAGGAGGCGAGGGAGAAGTCGGCCTCGTTGAGCAGCGAGTTCAGCGACTCCCGGCCACCGGCCGACGACGTGCCCATCTGCCCGCCGGTCAGCAGCGCGCGGCGGGTGAACACCTCCATGTGCCGGGCCTCGTCGGCGGCCTGGACGGCGAGCAGCTGCATCACCTCGCGGAAGTGCGGGTGCACCCGGGCCAGCAACCGCGCCGGGATGACCAGCGCGGCCTGCTCGTTCTCCACCAGGTAGGTCATCACCTGCACGACGGCCGCCTCGATCTCGGCGGGCAGCGGCTCGGGGATGGTCCAGTCGACCGCGGTCGCCGGGTCCCACTGGGCGGCCGCCGCGTGGGCGTAGAGCCGCGGCGCCAGGTCGGCCCAGACGACGTCCCGGTCGGCGATGTCGAAGCCCGGCGACGGCCCGCCGGCCTCGACCAGCGCGCCCCGCGCGGCCAGGCCCCAGTGCGCCGGTGGCCGCCGCACGATGCCCTGCGGCGAGGGGTCACCGGCCCGTTCGGCACCGGCCCAGCGCAGCTGCTCGGCGTCGCCGCGGACGACGTCGTACCCGCCGTCGGGGTCGACGGAGAACCCGTGGCCCTCGGCCCGGCACCAGCCGCGCAGGTGCACGCCCAGCACCGGGTCGTCGCCCCGCACCCGCAGCCGGCCGCCGATCGGCACCCCGCGCAGGCCGCGCCGGACCAGCAGGTGCGCGCCGGAGTCGAAGCCCAGCCGGTCGAGGTCGACCAGGGCCACGGGCGGTGTCACGGCCGGTACCCCGCGGCGCGCACGCCCCCGTCGGCGTCGTAGAAGCCCGTCTCGTCGACGGCGGTGGTCAGCGGGCCGAAGCCGCTGGTCCGCCCCACCCGCCACTGCCGCAGTCCCTCGAGGTCGAGCAGCGGGCGCACCACCGGGTCGCCGTAGGACATCGACAGCAGCAGCTCGACGAACCGGCCGGCCAGCGCGGGCGGGGCCGTGTCGACCAGCGTCATGGTGCAGTGGTCGAACACCGGCGTCTGGGCCAGCACCCGGGTGGTCCCGGCCGGCAGCACGCCCTCCTGGGTGAACAGCAGGTGGTTGCCGTCGATCATGCAGGCGGCGTCGACCTCGCCGGCCAGCAGCGCCCGGGCGGCGTCCCGCTCGCCGCCGACGTGGTCGCCGTGCAGCCCGACGCCCACGTCGAACCGCCGCACGGTCAGGTCGCCGTCGGGGTCCAGCCCCTGGGCGCGGAGGAACGACAGCGGCAGCAGCGTGGCCTGCGGGGAGTCGATCGCGCCGGTGGCCACCGTCGCGCCCTTCAGGTCGGCGACCGTCCCGATGCCGGAGTCGGCGCGGACGACGACGACCGAGGTGAGGTCCTGGTCGGTGTCCCGCATGACCGCCGAGCGCACCGTCCGGCCGGCGGCCGCGGCCAGCCGGACCGAGCGCACCCAGGCCAGCGGCGAGTTCCAGGCGGCGTCGAGGGAGCCGGCGACCAGGTCCTCGACCTGCCGCTCGTAGTGGGAGTACAGGACGAAGTCGAAGGGCAGCCCGGCGTCGGCGAGCCAGCGGCGGAAGCCCTCCCAGATGGTGACCACCTTGGGGTCGTAGGCCACCGCCCCCATCAGCAGCACGTCGCCGGGCATCAGGCGGCCGGCTCGTCGAAGAGCGGCTGGCCGAGCGCGATGCGGCCGACGAAGTCGTGCAGCGCTGCGGTGGTCGGGGCCATCACCCGGGCGGCCAGGGAGTCGCGGAACCGGCGCTCGACGCCCAGCTCCTTGCGGAACGCGGCGCCCCCGCACAGCTTCATCACCCCGTCGGCGACCTCGGACGACGCCTCGGCGGCCACCGCCTTCACCTCCAGCACCCGCAGCGTCGCGTCCGCCCGGCCGGAGCCGAGCGCGGCCAGCGTGTCGGCGAGGAAGGCGCGGACGCCGTCGACGACCAGCTTCAGCCGGGCGAACTCGCCGCGGGTGAGCGGCTGCTGGGCCAGCGTCTGCCCGAGGTGCTCGAGCCGGGTGCGGGTGAGGTGGGCGGCGGCGTCGGCGAGCAGCGCCTCCATCAGGCCGAGGGAGAAGGCAGCGTTCCCGACCAGGAACGTGGGCAGCGCAGTGCCCAGGGCGATGTCCAGGCCGGCGCCGTCCGGGCCGAGCTGGGCCGAGGCGGGCACGGACGCGCCGTCGGCGCGCACCGGCCGGGAGGAGTTGCCGCGCAGGCCGACCCCGTCGAACTCGCCGGCCACGGCGACGCCCGGGGTGGCCGACGGCACCAGCCAGAGGGTCATCGGGCCGTCGGCGGCCAGCGGCCGGCTGGACCACAGGTAGCTGTCGGCCTCACCGGCGGAGGTGACCCAGCTCTTGGCGGCGTCCAGCCGGACCCGGTCGCCGTCGGCGGTGGCGGTGCTCAGCGGCGCCCAGAAGTGGCTCCGCGAGCCGGCCTCGGAGAACGCCAGGGTGCTCAGGTGCTCGCCGCGGGCGATGGACCGGCGGACGTCCTCGGGCCCGTGCGCCTCCAGCACCGCGGTGGCCGCGTAGTGCATGAGCAGGACCATCCCGGTCGAGCCGTCGGCGGTGGCCACCTGCTCGACGACCTGCGCCACGTCGGCCAGCGAGCCGCCGGCGCCGCCGACGTCGGGGGAGCTGAGCAGGCCCAGCGCGCCGGCGCGGGCCAGCGCCTCGATGCCCTCGCGGGGGAAGGTGCCGTTCGCGTCGACGGCGACGGCGGCGGGGGCGATGGTCTCGGCGACGACGGTGGCGACGCGGCCGGGCAGGTCGGAGCCCGGTCGGCTGGGGACGGTGGTCATGGTGCTGATCGTGGCCGGGTCGCCCGGTGCGGCCAAGATCGGTTTCCGGCAGGTCGAAAGCCGGCGAGATCACGCGGCCGTGACGGCGCGGTGACGGGGCGCAGGTGGCATGGTGCAGCGCCGGTCGCGGCGCCGTCGGTCCGGCAACGGCCGGAC
The DNA here is from genome assembly GCF_041028285.1 of Modestobacter versicolor. Taxonomy (GTDB): domain Bacteria; phylum Actinomycetota; class Actinomycetes; order Mycobacteriales; family Geodermatophilaceae; genus Modestobacter; species Modestobacter versicolor_A. Next base: position 161,300 of record NZ_JABGDB010000002.1, read on the forward strand.
CGGCGTCGGACGGGGCTGGCGGAGCCGGGGGCACCGAGATGCGGGAGCCGTGCGCGCACCCGGTCGGCAGCCGGCCCGGCGTGGTCCGCCGCAGCGGGGGAGGGGCGGGCCGGACGGGGGACCCGAGCGCGGTCCTGCTCGTCCGGGTGTGGCGGGAGGAGGGGACCGGGTCCTTCCGGGCCCGGCTGGTCGTCGAGGCACCGGTCGGCGACCCGCCCGCCGAGCCCCGCACGGTGGCCGTCGCGTCGTCTCCGGGTGAGGTGCTGATCGCCTTGCGTCACTGGCTCGACGCGTTCCTCCACGACACGCGGTGGTGGCGGGACGGCGGCCGGTGAGGTGCCACGATCGCAGCATCACGGCACCTGGCAGTCACCTCTGGTGGACATGGGCGGTGAGGGGGAACGGACCGTGGAGGACGTGCACTGTCCGCGCGTGACCCTGCTCGACGGGTTCGCGCTGGACCCCGGGCGGAGCGCCGCCCCCGTGGGCGACCTGCCGCACGGGGTGCAGCGGCTCGTGGCGCACCTGGGACTGGCCGGTCGGGCACCGCGGACGGCGGTCGCCGGCCTGCTGTGGCCCGACGTCCCCGAGCGCCACGCGCACGGCAGCCTGCGGTCGGCGCTGTGGCGGCTGCACCGGGTGGTCCCGGGGCTGGTGCAGGCGGCGGGGGGGCACGCTGTCGCTCGGCGCGCACGTGCAGGTCGACGTGCAGGAGCTCGGCGACTGGTCGCGGCGGGTCCTCGGCTCCCGCCCGGGCGCGCCCCCGGTGGAGGTGCCGACCGGGGTGCTGGGCGGCGTGCTCGCCGGGGAGCTGCTGCCGGGCTGGTACGACGACTGGGTGCTGCTGGAGCGCGAACGGCTGCGGCAGCTGCTGGTGCACACCCTCGAGGTCGCGGCGACCCGGTACGCGGCGTCGGGCCGGTACACCGAGGCGATGCAGGCCGCCTACGCCGCGCTGCGCGCCGAGCCGCTGCGGGAGAGCGCGCACCGGGTGATCGTGCAGGTGCACCTGGACGAGGGGAACGTGGCCGAGGCGCTGCGCGCCTTCGACCGGTGCCGGGCGCTGCTGGCCGACGAGCTCGGCGTCCGCCCGACCGACCAGATGTGCCGGCTGGTCGGCGGGCTCCGGCGCCCGCTGCGGGAGCCCGCCCGCAGCGCCGGCCCGGTCCCGACGGGCTGAGGCCGGCTCACCGACCGCGCATCGGGAACCGCACGACGGGCCCGTCGGTGCCCACCACCACCGGCTCGGCGAACGGCTCGCCCGCGACCACCCGCCGGAGCGCGAGCTCCGGGGCCCGGCCGCAGGGGCCGCCCGCGAAGTCCGGGGGCCGTCCCTCGACCGACACCCGCCCGGCGGTGAGCGTCCGGACCCGGTCGCGGAGCCAGGTCGCGAACTCGGCCCGCACGACGACGCCGCCCAGCGCGCGGGCGAGTGCCCCGCGCACCTGGGCGGCGTCGAAGAGGGAGAGGTCGGGCTCCTGGCCGGCTGCCAGAGCAGCCGCGACCGCCTCGCGCACGGCGCGGTCGTCGTCCACGGGCCCGACCTCCTCCCCGGTCTACAGCGCGGCGAGCACCAGCGGGAGCGCCCGCATGCCGACCTGGGCGACCTCGCCCCAGTCGACGCCGGACACCGCGTCGCTGACCGTGTCCCACGCGTCGGACAGCCAGCTCTTGCTCAGGTCGGGCTGGTAGGCCTTGCCCTGCTGCTGGGCCTGGACCGGCTGGACCGCCGCCTGCATCCACAGGCCGAGCGCCTTGGCGAACGCGGGGTCGGCGAGGTGCGGGCCGACGACCTCCTTGAGCTGGGCGACGGCCTGCTCCTTGGGGACCGCCGGCGCGAACGCCTTCCCGGGCCCGCCGATGCCGAAGATGCTCATCACCTGGCTGACCGTCTGCCCGGCGATCCGCGGGTCGATCCCGAGGGTCGGTGCCGCGTGCCGGGCGACGTCGGGCAGGATCCCGCCGAGGAAGTCGAAGAAGTCCTTGTCGGCGGTCGCGGTGGTGCCCGCCGGGCTGTTCATGGTCATGGTCATGTCGCTCTCCTTCTCTGATCTGCTGGTCGGTACCGGTGCCGCCGCACGCTTGCGGGCGGGCTTCTTCGTCCTCGCCGAGCCGTCGTCCCCGTGGCGCCCTCCCGTGGTCATCTGCTCGCGTCCGTCCCGATCCCGAGTGACTGCAGGAACGAGTCCAGCCCCCCGGCGCCGGCACCGTCGGAGGACGGGGACGGGGACGACGGGCCCGCGCCGGCGGCGTAGGTGACCAGTGGCTGGGTGAGCCAGCCGCCGTGCGCCATCGGCGCCTCGACGACCGGGGTCTGCCGCATGTTCAGCGCCGCCAGCCGCGCGGCCACCCCGTCGCGCACCGCCCCGGCCGCCCGGGTCACGCCGCCGGCCTCCAGCTCCAGGCCCAGCGCCCAGGTGAACGCCGACAGGCCGTCGGTCGGCGGGCTGCCGGCGGCGGCGGTCTGGTCGGCGAGGCAGGCCGCGGCCAGCACGCCGTTGAGCTCGGACTGCCCCTCGCCGGCCTTCGCCGCGGGTGCCGCCCGGCCGCCGAAGGCCTCCGGGGAGAACTGCTTGGCCACCGCGCCGGTGTCCGAGCTCGCCGCCCGCCCGAAGGACTTGAAGGAGGTGGCCTGCGCGAGCAGGGCCACGTCGGCGGCGGACTGCTCCGGCGGCGGCTGCCACACCTTCGCCCTGGCCGCGTGGAGCCCGTCGCGGGCGAAGAACAGCTTCTCCATGCCGGCGGCGTGGCAGGCGTCCACGATGCAGGTGAACGTGCCGGGCGGCACGCGCTGGCTCAGCTGCACCAGCTCGGTGTCCTCGAGGAACTGGTCGTAGAGGCAGAGCACCTCGATGAACGTCGAGCCCTTGACGTAGCGGTAGCCGTGCGAGGACTCGAAGAAGACCACCTGGTCGCCGTCGCCCACCCCGGTGAGGAGCTGGGACAGCTGGAGGCGCACCGCGGCCAGCGTCGCGGCGCTGTTGTGCAGCAGCGTGACGTCCTGCGGCGCGAAGCCGTAGTGGCTCTGCAGCAGGCCCCTGATCCGCAACGTGTCGGCCACGCAGCTGTTCAGGTTGTTCCGTGGGTCCGGGTACTGGTCGATCCCCACCAGGAGTGCGCGTTTCGTGGCCACCGGCCACCCCTTCCTGTGTCGATCCCGTGCGCGGACCGTAGGAGGGGAGGCGTCACCCGGCCGTCACCCGACCGTCACCGGTCGTACCTGCTCCGGGGAGCCGGGTCAGACCCGCCAGGACAGCGTGCGGCTGACCCAGCGGAGGTTCTCGTCGGCCCAGCCGAGCAGGTCCAGCGCGGAGTCCAGCAGCTGGGGCGGGCGCCGCACGAGCGAGTCGCGGCGCAGCAGCCGGTCGAAGTCGACCTGGACCGGCAGCCCGCGCGGCCTGCCCGTGCGGTCGGTGAAGACCACGCCGGCCGCGGCCATGACCGTGATCACCTCCTGGGCGAGGAGGCCGTAGCCGACGGTGGTGGGGTGCACGCCGTCCAGGGAGAACAGCCCGCCGGCGGCCCGCCCGCCACGGCCGTCGCCGACCAGGAACCGCGAGTCGAGCGCCGGCTGCAGCGCCGCCAGCGCCGGCGGCAGCGGGTACGGCGTCCACCAGGAGGGGCGGGCCGCCGGGTCGGTGACGTAGCGCCGGGAGGCCAGCCGGTCCAGCAGGCCGGCGACGTCGAGCAGGTACCAGTCCCGGGGCGTCCCACCGGTCCCGCGGCGGGCGTCCCGGACCGCCGCCTCGATGCCGGTGTTGTACAGGTCGATCGCGGCGTCGACGGCGCGGGCGTCGTGCTCGGTGAGGTGCGCGTCCCGGGCCGGGTCGAACCGGGCGTCGTCCACCCACGGGCGGGCGTAGTGGGCGTAGTAGCGCGACCCCGCGCGCACCTTGGCCCCGATGCCGCGGGCGATCGGCGCGATCGTCACGTGCGGGACGGTGCACCAGATGACGTGCCGGGCGTCGATCCGGCGGACGGCGGCGACCAGCTCGGCGAGCTCGACGGCGAAGTGCTCCGGCCGCCACACCGTGCAGGCACCCTTGCGGCGCAGGTCCTGGAAGCCCGCGTCGCTCCACCGCACCCGCAGGTCGGTCACCGCGGGCAGGGCGTTGTTGGCGCCCAGGAAGACGACCAGCGTCTCGATGCCCGCCTCGGCCTCCCCGTGGTCGCGGCCCAGCCCGGTGGCGGCGTCCACCAGGGTCTGCTGCCGGGCCTCGTCGTCCCACCGCGGGTACACCCGCAGCGCCGCCCGCTCGGTCGCGTCCTGGACCGCCTGGTCGAGGAAGGAGTCGTCCGCCCGGCCGGTGGCGCGCTCCAGGTCGCCGGCGGTGCGGGACAGGGTGTCGCGGAGGTCCCAGCCGTAGACCGACAGGTTGTGCAGCGCCCGGCCGGTGCGGGGCGGGACGTGCCCGGGACCGCGTTCCCAGTGGTCCTCCACCTCGTCCAGGAACCCCCGGGCCTCGAACAGCGCCAGCGGCGTCTCCCACAGGCTGAGCCGGCGGCCGAACCGCTCCTCCAGCCGGCGCAGCAGCAGCTCGAGGTTCAGCGGCAGCCCGCCCGGCCCGCCGTACACCGGGTACCGGAACCGGTCGAGCCAGCCGAGCTCGTGGGCCACGATCGCCGGCCACGACAGGTCGGTGTTGTAGACCGCGCCGCTCTGGAAGCCGTGGCTGAGGGAGTCGCCGAGGACGACGAGCCGGTGCGGCGGCACCCCGCGGCGGCCGGTGCGGGGGACCGGCACCCCCAGCGTCGGGTCGGAGCAGGGCTCCCGCGGTTCGCCGCGGGCGGCCTGGGCGCGGACGTCGTCCGGGGTGCCGGGCGGCACGGAGAGGTCGGTGAGGGTCATGGGTCGTCCCGTCGTCGGAACCCGGTGCCGCACCCCGGGCCCGCCGGGCCGCGGCCTGCCGGGGCACACGGTCGGCCGCCCCCGTCAGCCCGCCGTCACCACCGCGTCACCACGGGCTCCCCACCGCGTCCCCGGCGGCGCCGTCCGTTCGGCCGGAGGCCACCGGGGCCACCGGCGCGTGATCGCGGAGCCGTCGCTGCCGGGCCGGTCGCGACCGGACCCGTCGTCCCCGGGCACTAGCCTGACCCCCGGTGGACGGCGAGGTGGAGCGGCGATGACGACGGCGGACGACCGGGCGACCGGCGCTCCGGAGGGCACCCCCGCGGCGCGTGCACCGCGGCCGGCGGACCGGCTGGCCGACCGGGACGCCCTCGGCGACCGGGTGCTGACGCTGCCCAACCTGCTGTCGGTGCTGCGGCTGCTCGGGGTGCCGCTGTTCCTGTGGCTGCTGCTGGGCCCGCACGCCGACGGCTGGGCGATCGTGGTGCTGGCGGTCGCCGGGGCCACCGACTGGGCCGACGGGAAGCTCGCCCGCGCGCTGGGCCAGTCCAGCCGGCTGGGCGCGCTGCTCGACCCGGCGGCTGACCGGCTCTACATCGTCGCCACGCTCGTCGCCTTCGTGCTGCGCGACGTCATCCCGCTGTGGGTCGTCGTCCTGCTGCTGGTCCGCGAGCTCGTGCTGGGGGTGACCCTGCTGGTGCTCCGCCGGGCCGGCTGGCCGCCCCTGCAGGTGCACTACCTGGGCAAGGCGGCGACCTTCCTGCTGCTCTACGCCTTCCCGCTGCTGCTCCTCGCCGACGGCGACAACCCGGTCGCGGCCGTCGCCCAGCCGATCGCCTACGCGCTCACCGTCTGGGGCGCGGCGCTGTACCTGCTGGCCGGCGTCCTCTACGTCGGGCAGGCCGTCGGCCTGCTGGCCGGGAGCCGCCGCGCCGGGGCCCGGCCGTGAGCGCACCGCCGGGCCGGCAGCGGTCCCTGGGCGCCTCGCTGCTGGACCAGGTGCTCGCCGAGACCCTCGACCCCGCCTACGCCCAGGCCGCCGCCGCCCGCGCGGCCCGCGCCGCCGACCTCCGTCCCGACCCCGACCCCGACCGCGGTGCGGCTCCCGGCCGGCCCCCGTGGCTGCGCCGGCACCGCGGCCAGCTGCTGGTCGCGCTCACCCTGCTGATCGCCGGGCTGCTGGCGTCGATCACCTACAGCGAGGCGGCCGCCGGGGCCGAGGGCCGCGAGCAGGCCCGCCAGGCGCTCCGGGAGGACATCCGGACGGAGTCGGACAACGCCGACGAACTGGTCGTCCAGCTGGAGGAGCTCACCGCGGAGGTGACGAGCACCCGGCAGCGGGCGCTGGAGGCCAGCAGCGTCGGCCAGCGGGCGCTCGACGAGCTGGCCGCCGCCGAGCAGGGCGCCGCCACCGTCGCCGTCTCCGGGCCCGGGCTGCGGGTGACCATGGACAACGCCCCGCCGGAGGCCGACAGCGACCCGGTGGGCGGCTCCGCGGAGGTCGCCGAGCCCGGCATCGTCCAGGACAACGACCTGCGGCGGCTGGTCAACGGGCTGTGGGCGGCCGGTGCGGAGGCGATCTCCCTCAACGGGCAGCGGATCGGCGCGACGACCACCATCCGGCAGGCCGGCGGCGCGATCCTGGTCGACCTCCGGCCGGTGGCCGCGCCCTACGTCCTCTCCGCCGTCGGCGACCCGCAGGGCCTGCAGAACGCCTTCCTGACCACCCCGGAGGCCCGGGACCTCGGCCAGCTGACCCCCGACTACGGTGTGGTCTTCGAGGTCGGCCGGGCCGACGACCTGGAGCTGCCGGCCGCCACCGCCGCCGAGCTGCGGCACGCCGCTCCGCTGGCGGCCACCGCGCCCGCGCGTGGGAGCGGCACGACCCCCGGGGCCGTCCCGGACACCCCCGACCCGACCAGCGACGGAGACTGACCCGTGATCCCGATCCTCGGACTCGCGGTCGGCGTGGTGCTCGGCCTGCTGCTGGACCCCAGCGTCCCGTTGTGGCTGCAGCCCTACCTGCCGATCGCCGTGGTCGCCGCCCTCGACGCCGTCTTCGGTGGCATCCGCGCCCGGTTCGACGGCATCTTCGACGCCAAGGTGTTCGTGGTGTCCTTCGTGTCCAACGTGGTGGTCGCGGCGCTGATCGTCTTCCTGGGCGACCAGCTCGGCGTCGGCGCGCAGCTGTCCACCGCCGTCGTCGTCGTGCTCGGCATCCGGATCTTCGGCAACGCGGCGGCGATCCGGCGCCACCTGTTCCGGGCATGAGCGGGGAGCCGGACACCGGCCGGGCCGCCGGCGGGGACGCCCCGCGGTCCCCGGCCGACGCCGCCCCGCAGGACGCGCCCCCGGACGCCACCCCGGACGCCACCCCGGACGCTCCGCCGGACACCACCGCGGACGACGCCGCGCCGGTCGCGGCACCTGCCCGCGCCCGGCGGCGCGACCCGCTGGCCGCCGTCCTCATCGGCGTGCTCACCCTGCTGCTCGGGTTCGCCTTCGCCGTCCAGGTGCGCAGCACCGACACCGACGAGCAGCTGGCCGGCGCCCGCGAGGAGGACCTGGTCCGCATCCTCGACGACCTGACCGCGCAGGAGGACCGGCTCCGGCAGGAGATCGCCGACCAGCGGGCGGCGCTGGAGCAGCTGGGCAACTCCGACAGCCAGGCCGCCGCCGCGCTGCAGGAGGCCCGCGACCGGGCCGAGGCGCTGGGCATCCTCAACGGCACCATCGCCGCGCAGGGCCCGGGCATCACCATGACCGTCCGGGACCCGGAACGGTCGATCACCTCGGCGGTGCTGCTCACCGCCATCCAGGAGCTGCGCGGGGCCGGTGCGGAGACCGTGCAGGTCGACGACGTCCGGATCGGGGTCAGCAGCGCGGTCACCGGCAGCCCCGGCGAGCTGCGCATCGACGGGCAGGCGCTCCAGGCGCCCTACGTCTTCGTCGCGATCGGCTCCGCGCAGGACATGGCGACCGCGATGAGCATCCCCGGCGGGGTGGTCAGCCGGGTCGGCGGGCGCGGCGGCAGCGTCGACATCGTCCAGTCCGACCAGGTGGTCGTGGACGCGTTGCGACCGCTGGACGAGCCTCAATACGCTGACCCCGACGACGGGGACTGACGAAGGACCTCGCTGCCCCCCGACCCTCGCTCCGCTCGCGCCGGGCCCCTCCAGCGAGGCCGTACCCGCACCGACACCTCTGCTGGGAGAACTGAGATGGCCACGCCCGACGACCGGCGGTACACCGAGCAGCACGAGTGGGCGCTGGTGCAGGGCGCGGTGGGCGCCGAGACGGTGGTGCGGGTCGGGATCACCGACCACGCGCAGGACGCGCTCGGCGACATCGTCTTCGTCCAGCTGCCCGAGGTCGGCGCCGAGGTCGGCCCGGCCGACCCGATCGGCGAGGTGGAGTCCACCAAGTCGGTGTCCGACGTGTACGCACCGGTCACCGGGGTGGTGGCCGCGGTCAACGACGCCCTCGCCGACACCCCCGAGACGGTCAACGCCGACCCCTACGGGGCCGGCTGGCTGGTCGAGATCCGGGTGTCCGGCGACGGCGGCGACCCGACGGCGGAGCTGCTCGACGCCGCCGCGTACCAGGCCCTCGTCGACGCCTCCTGAGCTCCCGCGGGCACCTCCGCGGCATCCGCGCGCGACCCGACCCCCCGCCGTCCCCGCGGGGGGAGCAGAGATCACTATCATCATCGCGAGGTCGGCCCGTGAGCCCTGCGGGAGCCCCGACCCTCGACCTGTACGTCCGGTTGACCCTCGGGTCAGCCGCTGGTTCCATGACCCCCGGCCCGACCGCGACCCTGCGGTGGCCGACCTACGGCGGGCCACCCGGCCCGTCGTCCGCCGGCCGACCGCGGCCGTTCCACCAGGCCCGCGGCGGTGCCACCTGCACCGGAGGAGACCCACGTGCTCTGCACTCGATGTGGCCACCAGAACCCCGAGGGCAGCCGATTCTGCGCCCAGTGCGGGTCAGCCCTGAGCCCCGAGCGGGTCGGTGAGTCGACGAGCATCATCCCCAAGGTCGGCGGCGAGGACTCCGGCGAGCAGGCCGAGGTCTCCGAGTCCCCGGCCGACGCCCACGCCGGCGCCGTCGAGTCCCTCCCGGCCGGCTCCGCGCTGCTGGTGGTCAAGCGCGGCCCCAACGCGGGCAGCCGCTTCCTCCTCGACCAGGAGGTCACCACCGCCGGCCGGCACCCCGACAGCGACATCTTCCTCGACGACGTCACCGTCAGCCGCCGGCACGTGGAGTTCCACCGCGAGGGCGGCGGCTTCACCGTGCACGACGTCGGCAGCCTCAACGGCACCTACGTCAACCGCGAGCCGGTCGACGTGGCCTCCCTCGCCGGCGGCGACGAGGTCCAGATCGGCAAGTTCCGCCTGGTGTACCTGACCGGGCCGCGGACGGGCGAGCCGGCCGGCGCATGACCGCCGCGGTCAGCCCGGCCCGGCACGCGAGCGGGCGAGAGCAGTGAGCGCGGTGCCCCAGCCCAGCGGAAGCGCGGACCGGGACACCGACGACACGGCACCGCGGTTCACGATCGGGCAGGTCCTCGGCGCGCTGCGCGGGGACTTCCCCGACGTGACCATCAGCAAGATCCGCTACCTCGAGTCCGAGGAGCTGGTCCACCCGCAGCGCACCCCGTCGGGCTACCGGAAGTTCTCCGCCGCCGACGTCACCCGGCTGCGGTACGTGCTGGCCGCCCAGCGCGACCAGTACCTGCCGCTGCGGGTGATCAAGGAGCACCTCGACGCCCTCGACCGCGGCGAGGAGCTCCCCGGCCGGGCCGACGCCGAGCGGACCGCGGCGACGGAGCCGGCCCCGGCCGGGACCACGGCCGGCGACGTGGCGGACGACGTGGCCGGTGACGTGGCAGGTGACGTGGTGGGCACAGCGCCGCTGCCGGCCGAGGCCTTCGCCCGCGCCGCCGGGCTGACCGACGAGCAGCTCGCCGACTGCGTGCACTTCGGCCTGCTCACCCCTGACGCGCAGGGCCGGCACCGGCCGGTCGACCTGCCGGTGGCCCGGGCCGCCGCCGGGCTGGCCCGGCACGGCATCGAGCCGCGGCACCTGCGGCTGCACCGGACCGCCGCCGAGCGCGAGGCGGCGCTGCTGGAGCAGCTGGTCACCCCGGCGCTGCGGTCCCGGTCCGAGGAGGCCCGCGCCCGGGCGACCGAGCAGCTCCAGGAGCTCGCCGGGCTCTCCGCCCAGCTGCACGGGGCGCTGCTGGAGGCCCGGCTCCGCGAGGTCCTCGGGGGCTGAGGGCTGGCGTAACGTTGCGGGGGAGCGGGTACCCCCGGGTGCACCGCCCGGAGCCCCGGCGGCCGCGGCCGGGGCGACCGCAGCAGGCACCAGCAGCGCGCACCAGCGGGACCCAACGGGGGCCTCAGCGGAGGGGAGCCAGACGTGCAGGAGCTCAGAGTCGTCGGCGTCCGGGTGGAACTGCCCGGCAACCAGCCCATCCTGCTGCTCAAGGAGGCCCAGGGGGAGCGCTACCTGCCGATCTGGATCGGGGCGGTCGAGGCGGCCGCCATCGCGTTCGAGCAGCAGGGCGTCCGCCCGGCCCGCCCGATGACGCACGACCTGCTGCGCGAGGTGGTGAGCGCCCTGGGCGCCAGCCTGGAGGCCGTGCACATCACCGAGATGCGCGACGGCATCTACATCGCCGAGCTGCTCTTCGGCGACGAGCGCACGGTCAGCGCCCGCCCGTCGGACGCCGTCGCCCTGGCCGTGCGCACCGGGGCGCCGATCTACGGCGCCGAGTCCCTGCTCGACGAGGTGGGGATCGAGATCCCCGACGAGCAGGAGGACGAGGTGGAGAAGTTCCGCGAGTTCCTCGACAACATCAGCCCGGAGGACTTCGGCGCCGGCTCCGGCTCCGGCGGCGCACCCTCCTGATCACCCGTCGGGGGTGCCGGGGGGCGGCGACCGCGCGTCTCGGTTGACCGGGTCCCGGCCCGGGCCTACCGTCAGCGAATCACCCGCGTGTGACTCCCTGAGCCACGTCCAGGTGACCCCACCGGCCATCGCCGGAGGCGGCCCAGCTGCTGGGTGCCGAGAACGAGGAGGCGCTGGATGAGCGACCAGGACGACGGTTCGCAGGGTCAGCTGTTCAGCGACGCCGCCGTGGGCGCACCCTCCTACGACGAGGCCGACAGCGAGTCGGTCGGCTACCGCGGCCCCACGGCCTGCGCCGCCGCCGGGATCACCTACCGGCAGCTGGACTACTGGGCCCGCACCGGTCTGGTCGCCCCCTCCGTCCGCACCGCGACGGGGTCCGGCACGCAGCGCCTCTACTCCTTCCGCGACATCCTGGTGCTCAAGGTGGTCAAGCGGCTGCTGGACACCGGCGTCTCGCTGCAGAACATCCGCAAGGCCGTCGACCACCTGCGTACCCGCGGGGTCCGCGACCTGGCCAACATCACGCTGCTGTCCGACGGCGCCACCGTCTACGAGTGCACGTCCGCCGAGGAGGTCGTCGACCTGCTCGCCGGCGGCCAGGGCGTCTTCGGCATCGCCGTCTCCGGTGCGCTCCGCGAGCTCTCCGGTGAGCTGGCCGAGCTGCCGGCCGAGCGCCTCGACGGTGGTCCGCACGCCGACGACGAGCTCTCCCAGCGCCGCCGCCGCCGCGCGGCTTCTGCCTGACGGAACGGCCCTTGCGGCGCTGGTAGCGTCGATGCAGTGGCCGATCGACTCCCTGGCGCTGGTTCCCCCGTCCTGACCGGGGCGCTGCCGTCCCTGTCCGACCTCTCCACCGCCGGGTCCTTCGCCGGCCGGCACATCGGGCCGCGGGGCGGTGAGACCGCGGCCATGCTCGAGGTGGTGGGGCACCCCTCGCTGGCCTCGCTGGCCGACGCCTGCGTCCCCGAGGGCGTTCGCGACCGCACCCCGCTGGACCTGCCCGCCGCCGCCGACGAGGCCACCGTGCTGGCCGAGCTGCGCGAGCGCGCCGCGGCCAACGAGGTGTTCACCTCGATGATCGGCCTGGGCTACAGCGGCACGGTCACCCCGGCGGTCATCCAGCGGAACATCCTGGAGAACCCGGCCTGGTACACCGCCTACACGCCCTACCAGCCCGAGATCAGCCAGGGCCGGCTCGAGGCGCTGATCAACTTCCAGACGACGGTCGCCGATCTCACCGGGCTGCCGGTCGCCGGGGCCTCCATGCTCGACGAGGCCACCGCCGCCGCCGAGGCGATGACCCTGGTCCGCCGCGCGGGCCGGGCGAAGGCTGACGCGGTCTTCGTCGTCGACGCCGACACCCTGCCGCAGACCCTCGCCGTGCTGCGCACCCGCGCCGAGCCGCTGGGCATCGGCCTGCACGTCGCCGACCTCTCCGCCGGCTGGCCCACCGACCTGCCGGCGGCCGGCGCCTTCGGCGTGCTGCTGGCCCTCCCGGGCGCCGGGGGCGCGGTCCGCGACCACCGGGCGCTGGCCGCGGTCGCGCACGAGGCCGGGGCATCGGTCGTGGTCGCCGCGGACCTGCTCGCGCTCACCCTGCTGGAGGCGCCGGGGGAGTGGGGCGCCGACGTCGCCTGCGGCACCACCCAGCGCTTCGGCGTCCCGCTGGGCTACGGCGGTCCGCACGCCGGCTACCTGTCGGTGCGCGAGGGGCTGGCCCGCCAGCTGCCCGGCCGGCTGGTCGGCGTCTCGGTCGACGCCGACGGCGCCGTCGCCTACCGGCTGGCGCTGCAGACCCGCGAGCAGCACATCCGCCGGGAGAAGGCGACCAGCAACATCTGCACCGCGCAGGTGCTGCTGGCCGTGATGGCCGGCGCCTACGCGGTCTACCACGGCCCCGAGGGGCTCACCGCCATCGCCGCCCGGGTGCACCGCAGCGCGCAGGCGCTGGCCGGCTGGCTGCGCGCCGGCGGCCTGCAGCTGGTGCACGAGCACTTCTTCGACACGCTGTCGGTCGCGGTGCCCGGCCGGGCCGCCGAGGTGGTGGCCGCCGCCGCGGCGCGCCGGGTGAACCTGCGGCTGGTGGACGCCGACACGGTGGCGGTCGCCTGCGACGAGACCACCACCCCCGCCGTCCTGCGGCTGGTGGCCGAGGCGTTCGGCGTCACCCCGGACGACGCGGCGCTGGACGACGCCGGCGCCGACGCCCTGCCGCCCGCCCTGCGCCGGCGCACGCCGTTCCTCACCCACCCGGTCTTCGCCGAGCACCGCTCGGAGACGGCGATGCTGCGCTACCTGCGGCGGCTGTCGGACAAGGACCTGGCGCTGGACCGCACGATGATCCCGCTCGGCTCGTGCACGATGAAGCTCAACGCCGCCACCGAGATGGCCGCCGTCACCTGGCCGGAGTTCGCCGGGCTGCACCCCTTCGCCCCGGCCGAGCAGGCCCGCGGCTACCGGCAGCTGATCGACGAGCTGTGCGCGGGGCTGGCCGAGGTCACCGGCTACGCGGCGGTCAGCGTGCAGCCCAACGCCGGGTCGCAGGGGGAGTTCGCCGGGCTGCTGGCCATCCGCGGGTACCACCGCAGCCGCGGGGAGGACCGCCGCGACGTCTGCCTGATCCCGTCGTCCGCGCACGGCACCAACGCCGCCAGCGCGGTCATGGCCGGCATGCGCGTGGTGGTGGTGGCCTGCGACGACGCCGGCAACGTCGACCTCGCCGACCTGCGGGCGAAGGTGGACGCGCACGCCGACCGGCTCGCCGCGATCATGATCACCTACCCGTCGACGCACGGGGTGTTCGAGGTCGAGGTGCAGGAGATCTGCGCCGCGGTGCACGACGCCGGCGGCCAGGTCTACGTCGACGGCGCCAACCTCAACGCGCTGGTCGGCCTGGCCCGGCCGGGCCGGTTCGGCTCCGACGTCAGCCACCTCAACCTGCACAAGACCTTCTGCATCCCGCACGGTGGCGGCGGTCCCGGCGTCGGCCCGATCGGCGTCCGGGAGCACCTGGTGCCGTTCCTGCCCGGCCACCCGCTGGTGGAGACCGGCGGGCAGGGCCCGGCGGTCTCCGGCGCCCCGTTCGGCTCCGCCGGCATCCTGCCGATCTCCTGGGCCTACCTGCGGCTGATGGGCCCCGACGGCCTGCTGCGGGCCACCGAGCACGCCATCCTGGCCGCCAACTACCTGGCCGAGCGGCTGCGCCCGCACTACCCGGTGCTCTACACCGGCGCCACCGGCCTGGTGGCGCACGAGTGCATCCTCGACATCCGGCCGCTGACCAAGGCCACCGGCATCACCAACGACGACATCGCCAAGCGGCTGATCGACCTGGGCTTCCACGCCCCGACGATGAGCTTCCCGGTCGCCGGCACGCTGATGGTGGAGCCGACCGAGAGCGAGGACAAGGCCGAGCTCGACCGGTTCGTCGAGGCGATGGTGGCGATCCGCGAGGAGGTCGAGAAGGTCGCCACCGGGGAGTACGACGCCACCGACAACCCGCTGCGCAACGCCCCGCACACGCTGGAGATGCTGGCGGGGGAGTGGGACCACCCCTACCCGCGCGACGTCGCGGTGTACCCGGTGGCGCGGCTGCACGGCCGCGGCTACCTGGCCCCGGTCCGGCGGATCGACGGCGCCTACGGCGACCGCAACCTGGTCTGCTCCTGCCCGTCCCCGGAGGCGTTCGAGGAGCAGCACGAGGCGCGCCCGCCGGTGCCGGCCCAGCCGACCCGCGCGCAGGGCGCGCCGGACGACCTCGGGACGACGCGGGACGTGGTGGGCGCGCAGTAGCGCGCCCGCCGAGGTCCTAGGCGGAGACCGCCAGCGTCCAGGGGCGGCTCAGCACGACCTGCCCGTCGGGGAGCAGTTCACCGTCGTCGTCGAAGAGGACCACCCCGTTGCAGAGCAGGGTCCAGCCCTGCTCGGGGTGCCGGCTCACCGGGACGGCGAGGACACGGTCGTCGGTGTCCGCGGTGGGACAGGGCAGCAGGTGAGCACACATCCTGGTCAACTCCTGGTCGGCCCCGGCGAGCGGGGACGGGTCGGGCCGCATCCGTGCGGTGGACCGAGTGTGCGCGCGGTCACGTCCGGTGCACCGGGCGCGAGCTGACGAGGTCACCCGCCGGGGTTGGCAGAGTGTGTCCGCCGGCTCAGAGCTTGCGGAGCAGCACCCGGCGGACCGAGTGGTCGGCGGCCTTCTGCAGCACCAGCCGCGCCCGGGAGCGGGTCGGGGCGATGTTCAGGCGCAGGTTCGGCTCGTTGACCGCCGTCCAGATGCCCCGCGCGGTCGTCGTCGCCTCGTCGTCGGTCAGGTCGGCGAACCGGTGGAAGTACGCCGCGGTGTCGGAGAACGCGGTGCGGCGCAGCGCGAGGAAGCGCTCGACGTACCACCGCGAGATGTCCTGCTCGGTGGCGTCGACGTAGACGGAGAAGTCGAAGAAGTCCGACAGGAACACCTCCGGCACCCGGCCGTCCGGTCGGCCACCGGCCTGCAGCACGTTGAGGCCCTCGAGCACCAGGACGTCCGGGGAGTCGACGAGCTGCCGCTCGCCGGGCAGCACGTCATAGGACAGGTGCGAGTACAGCGGGGCGCTGACCGCCGGCCGGCCGCTCTTGACGTCGGCCAGGAAGCGCAGCAGGGCGCGCCGGTCGTAGCTCTCCGGGAAGCCCTTGCGGCCCAGCAGGCCGCGCGCCTCCAGGACGGCGTTGGGCAGCAGGAACCCGTCGGTGGTCACCAGGTCGACCCGCGGGGTGTCCGGGGCCGCGGCCAGCAGGGCCTGCAGCAGCCGGGCGGTGGTGCTCTTGCCGACCGCGACGCTGCCGGCGACCGCGATCACGAACGGCACCTTCTCGGTGCGGGCGCCCAGGAACTGGGTCTGCGCGGCCCACAACCGGCGGCTGGCGGTGACGTGCAGGTGCAGCAGCCGGGCCAGCGGCAGGTAGACGGTGGCGACCTCGTCCAGGTCGATCCGGTCGCCGAGGCTGGCCAGCGCCCGGACGTCGGCGGCGTCCAGCGGCAGCTCCGAGCCCGCTGCCAGGGCGCGCCAGGACTCCCGGTCGAACGCCGTGAAGGGCGAGACCTGCGCGCGTTGACCGACCGTCACGGCGCCCATCGTGCCGGTCGGGCCCCCGGAGCCCCCCGACCGGGTGGTCCGGCGGGCGCGCGGCGGTCACCGCGGGCACGGGGGCGTCTAGGGTCCTGGGCGTGTCCGCGCCCCGGCTGCTCGACCGGATCGAGCGCTACTTCACCCTCGCGCCGCTGGCGGACGCCCGGGTGCACACCGCCGGGCCGCTGCGGGTGCCGATCGGCTCGGCGGAGTGGCCCTACCCGGCCCGCCCGGAGCCCGGCCGGGAGGCCGAGGTCTCCCTCGCCGACGTGCGGGCGGCCATCGCGCTGCAGGAGCAGGCCGGGCTGCCGGTCGCCCTGGAGTGGCTCGGCGACCACTGCCGCGGCCTGGCCCAGGTCGCGCGGCAGGCCGGGCTCGTCGTCGACGAGCTGCCCCTGCTGGTCGCCGACGACCCGGTCGAGGTGCTGCTGCCCGCGGAGGTCCGGCTCTACCTGGTCGGCGCCGACGACCCGCGGCTCGGCCTCTACCAGCGGCTGGCCGAGCTGGCGTTCGCGAACCCGCGACCGGCCGTCGCGGTGCCGGCCGGCGCCGGCCGCGGCGTCCCGGACGTGGCGCTGGACGACCCCGGGCCGACCGAGCTGCCGCCCACCGAGGTGCTGCGGGAGCGGGTGGCGACCGGGCGCACGGTCATGATGGTCGCCGTCGACGACGGCCAGCCGGTGGCGATCGGCTCCCACCAGCCGGTGGACGTCGACGGCACGGAGGTCAGCGAGGTCGTCGGGGTGGCCACGCTGCCCCGCTTCCGCGGCCGCGGCCTGGGCGCCGGGCTGACCTCGGCGCTGGTCGAGCACGCCCGGCAGACCGCCGACCTGGTGTTCCTCGCCGCGGGTGACGACGACGTCGCCCGGGTGTACGAGCGGGCCGGCTTCGCCTGGGTGGCCACCAGCTGCCTGGCCGAGCGCCCGACCCACTGAGCTCCGCTCCTCGGCGGAGCCCGGCGGGCCGGTCAGCGCGGGACGGTCAGCGCGGGACGGTCAGCCGACCTCGTACGTCGCGACGATCCGGCCGCGGGCGAGGGTGTGGCTGAACAGGTTGAACCCGAGGTAGGCCGGGGTCGCCTCGGCCGGGACGCCCAGGTCGTCGGTGTCCAGCGCGTGCACCACCACGTGGTAGTGGTGGGCGCCGTGACCGGCCGGCGGCGCCGCGCCCACGTACCGGGCCAGCCCGGCGTCGTTGCGCAGCTGGACCGCGCCGTCCGGGAGCCCGGACCCCTGCTCGTCGCCGGCGCCCGTGGGCAGCTCGGTCACCGAGGCGGGGATGCCGGCGACCGCCCAGTGCCAGAAGCCGCTGCCGGTCGGGGCGTCGGGGTCGTAGACGGTGACCGCGAAGCCCCGGGTCCCGTCCGGGAAGCCGGACCAGGACAGCTGCGGTGAGACGTCGTCGCCACCGGCCCCCAGGATCCCGCTGACCTGCGGCGTGGTGAGGGCCTCGCCGGAGCTGATGTCGGTGCTGGTGACCTCGAACGAGGGCACCTGGGGGAGGAAGTCGTAGGGGTCGGGCACGGTGGGCCGGTCGGCCATGCCGGGTCCTCTCGGTCGTGGGGCCCCGGCGACACCGGGGTGCGGCAGGTGCCGCGGCTGCTGCCGACCCTAGGCAGGTCCGCGCGCCGGTGCCCGACGCGCCCGCCACCAACTACCGTTATCCCCAACACCGCGCGCGATGTCGAGCCCGTCGTCCCCGGCCACCCGGCGTCCCTCCCGACCCGGACGCCGACCACGACGCAGCAATGGCCCCGGTCAGCCGCCACCGGTGACCGCGGCCAGCCGGGCCCGCAGGAACGCCGCGTCGGCGGGGGAGACCGGCAGGGCCAGCGCGGCCCGGTACTCGTCGGCGGCGGCCAGCGGGCGCCCGGACCGGCGGTGCAGCTCCGCCCGGGTGGCCGGCAGCCACGGGTACCGGGCCAGCACCGGGTCGTCGGCCACCGCGCGCAGTGCCTGCAGCGCCGCCGAGGGGCCGTCCACCTCGGCCAGCGCGACGGCGCGGTTGAGCGCCACCACCGGGGTCGGCCACTCGGCCAGCAGCGCGTCGTAGAGCCGCAGCACCTGCCGCCAGTCGGTGTCCGCGGCGGTGGCGGCCCGGGCGTGCTCGGCGGCGATCGCGGCCTGCAGGGTGAACCGGCCGGCGGGGTGGGGGAGGAGGCCGCGCACCAGGGCGAGCCCCTCGGCGACCGCCGCCGCGTCCCAGCGCGAGCGGTCCTGCTCGGCCAGCAGCACCACCGCGCCGGCGTCGTCCCGGCGGGCCGGTGCCCGCGCGCCGGTCAGCAGCGCGAGGGCGAGCAGACCCCGGGCCTCGGTCTCCCCGGGCGCGACCCGCACCAGCGCCCGGGCGAGCAGCACGGCCCGGGCGGCCAGCCCGTCGTCGGCGGCCGGGTCGTCGTGGGCGCAGGTGAGCACCAGGTGGACGACGTCCAGGGCGCCGGCCACCCGGCGGGCCCGGTCCGCGGCCGCCGGCAGCCGCAGCGGGATGCCGGCGGCGGCGATCTTCTTCTTGGCCCGGGTCAGCCGGGCGGCCAGGGTCGGCTCGCTGACCAGCATCGCCCGGGCGACCGCCGCGGTCGGCACCCCGCAGACCGCGCGCAGCGTCAGCGCCACCCGGGACTCCGCGGCCAGCGCGGGGTGGGCGCACAGCAGCACCAGCCGGAGCAGGTCCTCGCCGTCGTCCCTGGCGTCGTCCCGCGGCGCCCGGCCGGGGCCGTCCCGGGTCACCCGTTCGGTCTCGGCGATCAGCCCCGGGAGCGCCCGGCGCTCCGTCGCCGAGCGGCGCAGCCGGTCCAGCGCCCGGTGGCGGGTCGCGGTGGTCAGCCAGGCGGCGGGGTTGCCGGGGACGCCGTCGCTGCGCCAGGTGCGCACCGCGGCGGCGAACGCGTCCTGCACGCAGTCCTCGGCCGCGTCCAGGTCGCGCAGCAGCCGCACCGTGGTGGCCAACAGCACCGGCCAGTGCTCCCGGTGCGCGGCCTCGACAGCAGTGGCGACGGCGTCCCCGGCGGGGGTCACCCTTCCTCGCCCATATCCCAGACCGGCCGCACCTCGACCCCGCCGGCCAGCACCGGGCACTGCTTCGCCAGGTCCAGCGCCTGGTCCAGGTCGCGGGCCTCGATCAGGTAGTACCCGCCGAAGGCCTCCTTGGCCTCCAGGAACGGGCCGTCGGTGACCAGCGGCTCGCCGGCGGGGTCGCGCCGGACGGTGGTCGCGGTGGCCTGGTCCCGCAGCGCCTCCCCGCCGAGCACCCGGGCACCGTCGGCGGCCTCCACCGCGGCGGTGAAGACGCGGTGGGCCTGCATCGTCGTCTCGAACAGCTCCTCGCCGCCCTCGGCGTAGAGGTCCTCGCGGTCGTAGAGCATGAACAGGTACTGCGGCACGGTCTGCCTCCTCGCTCGCCACCGGCCGTCCCGGTGGACACCACTCCGACGTGCGACCCGGGCGGATTCGACAGGTCGCGGCGATCATCTCCCCGTAGCGTGGCGGTGTGCTGGGACTCCCCGACGACATCAGGGCCTGCCTGTTCGACCTCGACGGGGTGTTGACGCAGACCGCGAAGGTGCACCAGGCCGCCTGGAAGCGCACCTTCGACGAGTTCCTGCGCGGGCACGACCCCGCCGCGGCCGAGTTCAGCCAGGACGACTACAACCGGTTCGTCGACGGCAAGCCGCGCGAGGACGGCGTCCGCGACTTCCTGGCCAGCCGGCAGATCACCCTGCCCGAGGGCACCGACGGCGACCCGGCCGACGCCGCCACGGTGCGCGGCGTGGCCACCCGCAAGAACGAGCTGCTGCTGCGCGAGCTCGACGAGCACGGGGTGCAGGTCTACGAGGGGTCGATGCGGTACCTGCGCGCGGCGCGGGACGCCGGCCTGGCCACCGCGGTGGTGACCGCCTCGGCCAACGGGGAGCAGGTCGTGGCCGCCGGTGGCTTCGCCGACCTCATCGACGCCCGCGTGGACGGGGTGGTGGCCAAGCGCGACGGGCTGCGCGGCAAGCCCGCGCCCGACGGCTTCCTGGCAGGTGCTCGGGCGCTGGGCGTGGAGCCGGCGCACTGCGCGGTGTACGAGGACGCGCTGGCCGGCGTGGCGGCCGGGCGGGCCGGGGACTTCGGCCTCGTCGTCGGCGTCGACCGGGTCGGCCAGGCCGACCAGCTGCGCGAGCACGGCGCGGACGTCGTCGTGCAGGACCTCGACGAGCTGCTCGGGGACGACCGGTGACGGAGGGGCGCGCGCACTTCCTGGTCGAGCCGTGGTCGCTGACCGAGGTCGGCATCGACCTGGCCGCCCTCGGGGTCAACGAGTCGGTCTTCGCGCTGGCCAACGGGCACATCGGCATGCGCGGCACGCTGGACGAGGGGGAGCCGGTCGTCGTCCCGGGCACCTACCTCAACGGCTTCTTCGAGGAGCGGCCGCTGCCCTACGCCGAGGCCGGCTACGGCTTCCCGGAGCAGGGCCAGACCGTGGTGAACGTGACCGACGGCAAGCTGGTCCGGCTGCTGGTCGGCGACACCCCGCTGGACCTCCAGTACGGCGACATCATCTCGCACCGCCGCACCCTGGACCTGCGCAACGGGCTGCTGCGCCGGAGCACCGAGTGGCGCTCGCCCAGCGGCCGCCAGGTCAAGGTCACCAGCACCCGGCTCGTCTCGCTCACCCGCCGGTCCATCGCCGCGATCGAGTACCAGGTCGAGTGCACCGACGACCAGGGCGACCTCTACATCGCCCTGCAGTCGGACCTGCTGGCCAACGAGGTGCGCAACACCGCCGCGACCGACGACCCGCGGGCCGCCTCGGCGATGAACCGCCCGCTCGCCTCCGACCTGCACGTGGGCCGCGGCCGGCACGCCGTGCTGGTGCACCAGACCAAGCGGAGCCGGCTGCGGATGGCCGCGGGCATGGACCACGAGGTCGACGTCCCCGACTCCGCCAGCGAGGACCTGGAGACCTCGCCGGACCTGGCGCGCTACACCCTGGCCGCCCGGCTGCCGGCCGGGTCCAAGGTGCGGCTGGTGAAGTACCTGGCCTACGGCTGGTCGAGCCGGCGGTCCGCGGCGGCCGTCCGCGACCAGGTCGAGGGTGCCCTGGCCACCGCCAAGCTGGCCGGCTGGACCCGGCTGGTCCGCGAGCAGCGCGAGCTGCTGGACCGCCACTGGGACGAGGCCGACGTCGAGATCGAGGGCGACGACGAGCTGCAGCAGGCCGTGCGGGTGGGCATGTTCCACGTCCTGCAGGCGGGGCTGCGCGCCGAGCGGCAGCCGATCCCGGCCAAGGGGCTCACCGGCGACGGCTACGACGGGCACACCTTCTGGGACACCGAGACCTACGTGCTGCCGGTGCTCACCTACACCGTGCCGGCCGCGGCCCGGGACGCGCTGCTCTGGCGGCACTCCACCCTGGACCTCGCCCGCGAGCGGGCCCGGGTGCTCGGCCACGACGGCGCGGCCTTCCCGTGGCGCACCATCCGCGGCGAGGAGACCTCGGGCTACTGGCCGGCCGGGACGGCGGCCTTCCACATCAACGCCGACATCGCCGACGCGGTGTCCCGGTACGTGGCAGCCACCGAGGACCAGGAGTTCGACCGCGACTACGGCACCGAGCTGCTGGTCGAGACGGCCCGGCTGTGGGCCTCGCTGGGCCACTTCGACGACGGCCGCGGGTTCCGGATCGACGGCGTCACCGGCCCCGACGAGTACGACGCGATCGTGGACAACAACGTCTACACGAACCTGATGGCGCAGCGGAACCTGCGCGAGGCCGTCGCCGCGGTCGACCGCCAGCCGGAGACGGCGGGCCGGCTGCTGGTCAGCCGGGACGAGGTCGAGCTGTGGACCCGGGCGGCCGACGCCATGCGCATCCCGTTCAACGAGGTGCTGGGCGTGCACGAGCAGTCCGAGGGGTTCACCCACCACGAGGAGTGGGACTTCGCCGGCACCGACCCGGACAAGTACCCGCTGCTGCTGCACTTCCCGTACTTCGACATCTACCGCAAGCAGGTGGTCAAGCAGGCCGACCTGGTGATGGCGCTGCACCTGCGCGGTGACGCGTTCACCCCCGAGCAGAAGATCGCCGACTTCGCCTACTACGAGGCCCGGACGGTGCGGGACTCCTCGCTGTCGGCGGCCCAGCAGGCGGTGGTGGCGGCCGAGACCGGGCACCTGCAGCTGGCCCACGACTACTGGGGCGAGGCGGCGCTGACCGACCTGCAGAACCTGCACGGCAACAGCGGGCACGGGCTGCACATCGCCTCGCTGGCCGGAGGCTGGACGGTCGCCGTCGCCGGGTTCGGCGGCATGCGCGACCACGGCGGGCAGCTGACCTTCGCGCCGCGGCTGCCGCCCCGGGTCCGCCGGCTGGCGTTCCGGGTGGTCTTCCGCGGCCGGTGCCTGGCGGTGACGGTGACCGGGCAGCGGGCCACCTACCGGCTGGTCTACGGCGACGAGCCGCTCGAGATCGGCCACCACGGGAAGCTGTTCACCGTCTCGCACGAGCCCACGGAGCTGGAGATCCCGGCTGCGCCACCGGTGGAGCCGGTGCGGCAGCCCCCGCACGCCGCCCCGCGCCGGCGGAACCGGCCGACCAGCGATTAAGGACCCCGTCCCCCTCATCCCTCGCAAGCTCGGGACGAGCCTCTGGACGGGGCCGACGGCCGACGGGCACCGCTCAGCGCACGAGCCACCAGGTGCCGAGGAGGAGGGCGCCGGCGTCGACGAGGAGGAAGACGCCGACCCACAGCAGGCCGGGCAGGTGGGTGAGCCGGGCCAGCTGGTCGGCGTCGGAGTCGGGCGCACCCCGGCCCCGGCGGCGGGTGGCCTGCAGCTCCAGGACGGTGCGCGGCGCCGCCAGCAGCAGGAACCAGGTGACCGCGTGCGCGAAGGCGGCCTGCCCCTCGGCCGGCAGCCACCAGGTGGCGGCCAGCACCAGCGTGCCGGTCACCAGCACCGACCACAGCCCGTACCAGTTGCGGATCTGCACCAGCAGCAGCGCCAGCAGCCCCAGCAGCGCCCACAGCAGCCCGACGGCGTAGCCGGCCGCCAGCAGCGCGGCCGCCCCCAGCCCGAACAGCCCGGGCCCGGTGTAGCCCGCGGCGAGGGTGAGCACCATGCCGGCCCCGGACGGGCGGCCGGCGGAGACGGTGACGCCCGAGGTGTCCGAGTGCAGCCGGATGCCCGACAGCCGCCGTCCGGTGACCAGGGCCGCCAGCCCGTGCGACCCCTCGTGCGCGATGGTCACCGCGTGCCGGGCCCGCTGCCACACCGCGGGCGAGGCGACCAGCAGCAGCGCCAGCGCCGCGCTCAGCGCCAGCAGCCAGCCCGGCAGCGGGGGAGAGGTGGCCGAGACACGCGACCAGGACCGCTCGAGGACCTCCATCCCGCGATCATCGCCAGCCCGGCTGTGCGGCGGCCCCACGCCGCGCGGGCGGGGACGGCCCTTCCTCTGCCGTCAGACGAGCTCGGCGTCGTGCACCAGCAGCGCGACCTGCACCCGGTTGGCCACGTCCAGCTTCACCAGCAGCCGGGACACGTGCGCCTTGACGGTGGGCACGCTGAGGAACAGCTCGCTGCCGATCTGCGCGTTGGACAGCCCGCGGCCCACCGCCAGCGCCACCTCCTGCTCGCGGTCGCTGAGCTGGGCGAGCCGGGCCCGGGCGCGGTCGGCGCGGCCGTCGCCCGACCCGGCCGGTGCCGCGGCGGCCACGTGCGCGATCAGCTGCCGGGTGACGGTGGGGGAGAGCATCGGCTCACCGGCCGCGACCCGGCGCACCGCCTCGACGATCGCCGCCGGCGGGGTGTCCTTGACCAGGAAACCGCTCGCGCCCGCCCGCAGCGCCCGCAGCACCTGGTCGTCGGCGTCGAAGGTGGTCAGCACGATCACCTCGGGGGCGTCCCGGCGGGCCAGCAGCTGCTCGGTGGCGGTCAGGCCGTCGGTGCGCGGCATCCGGATGTCCATCAGCACGACGTCGGGCGCGCACCGCTCGACCGCGCCGGCCACCTCGTCGCCGTCGGTCGCCTCCCCGGCGAGCTCGAGCCCCTCGGCGCCGCCGAGCACCATCGCCAGCGCCGCGCGGACCAGCGGGTCGTCGTCGACGACGAGCACCCGCACCGGCTCCCTCACGGCCGGTCCGGCGCGGCGGGTCCGGCCGGCCAGGGCAGCGTGGCCAGCAGCCGGAACTCGCCGTCCGGCGTCCAGCCGTGCTCCAGGTGCCCGGCGGCCAGGCTGATCCGCTCGAGCAGACCGACCAGGCCCGTGCCGGCACTGGGCAGCGGCGCCTGCAGCTCCGTGCCGGCCGGGGAGGGGTTGCGGACCTCGACGGCCAGCCCGGTGCCCGGGCCGCCCTCCACCCGCACCGAGGCCACGGTGCCCGGGGCGTGCTTGCGCACGTTGGTCAGCGCCTCCTGGACGACGCGGTAGGCGGCGCGGCCGGTGGCCGGGGGAGCGGAACCGAGGTCGGGCACCCGGTACTCGGCGCGCACCCGCACGCCGGCCCGCCGGCACTCCTCGACCAGCGCGGGGAGGTCGGCGAGGGTGGGCTGGGGCCGGGTGGCCGAGCCGCCGTCCGGGCCCTCGCGGAGCACGCCGATCACCTCGCGGAGGTCCTCCAGCGCCTGCCGGGCGCTGGCCCGCACGACACCGGCGGCCTGCGCGACCTCGGCGGGGGAGGCGTCCGGGCGGAACTCCAGGGCCCCGGCGTGCATGCTCAGCAGCGAGAGCCGGTGGGCCAGCACGTCGTGCATCTCCCGGGCGATCCGGGTCCGCTCGAGGTGCCGGGCCTGCTCGACCCGCAGCAGCTGCTCGCTCTCCGCGCGCACCGCCCGGTCGCGCAGCGACAGCACCAGCTGCCGGCGGGCGCGCACGAACATGCCCCAGGCGGCGACCCCCGAGACCAGCACCACGCCGAAGCCCAGCACGACCGAGTACGGCACGTCGTGCGTCGGCCGCACGACCGTGTAGACGGCGTAGCCGGCCAGGTTGAGCGCGGACAGCACCAGCAGCGTGGGCAGCCGGCGGTGCACCGCGACGGTGAACAGCGCGATCATGGCCGCCACGCCGACCATGTCGGAGAAGGCGCCGATGGGGAGCATCAGCACGGCGACGGCGACCGGCCAGCGGCGTCGGCCCCACAGCAGCAGGCAGCCGGCCAGGCCGGCGACGACGTCGGCGAGCACCAGCCAGTCGGGCGCCGGCTCGCTCCCGCTCGCTGCGGAGTAGACGAGCACCGCGCCGCCCAGGACGGCCACCACGAAGCAGAGGACGTCGACGGCCCAGTCGCGGACCGAACGGTGCACCCGGCGCCGTCCGCCCGTGCTGCCCGCGCCGTCCGGGCCGCGCTCCGGGGGCGCCCCCGGGTCGGCGAGCAGCTGGGCCGGGACCAGGGAGGGGTGGTCGACGACGGGGTCCGGGGCGGACGCCGCTCCGGCGGTCACGGTCACCCCCCGGAGGCTACGGACGGCGGCGGTCCACCGGAACCGACCGAGGTAGGTACCTGCCCGACCGGGGTGCGTCTTCCGGCCCGGTCGCCGTCCCGATGTACTACTCCCGGCCGATGCGCGTGACCGGCCGGGTGGGCCAGGCTCACCCCATGATCACGATCGATCACCTCACCAAACGGTACGGCGCGCAGGTCGCCGTCTCCGACGTCTCCTTCAGCTGCCAGCCGGGCACGGTCACCGGCTTCCTGGGCCCCAACGGTGCCGGCAAGTCCACGACGCTGCGGTCCCTCGTCGGGCTGGCCACCCCGACCAGCGGCACGGCCACCATCGCCGGCCGGCGGTACACCGACCTGCCCAACGCCGGCCGTCAGGTCGGCGTGCTGCTCGACGCCGGCGCCCAGCACGCCGGCCGCACCGGCCGGGAGGTGCTCAGCCTGTCCGCCATGGTGCTCGGGGTCGGCCCGCAGCGCGTGGACGACGTGCTGACCCTGGTCGGCCTGGCCGGCCGCCCCGCGGCCAAGCGGCTGGGCAACTACTCCCTGGGCATGCGGCAACGGCTGGGCCTGGCCACCGCGCTGCTCGGCGACCCGCAGGTGCTGGTGCTCGACGAGCCGGCCAACGGGCTGGACCCGGAGGGCATCTTCTGGATGCGCGGGCTGCTGCGCGGCTTCGCCGACCGGGGCGGCACGGTGCTGCTCTCCTCGCACCTGCTGCACGAGATCGAGGCGGTGGCCGACCAGCTGGTCGTCATCGCCGGTGGCCGGATCGTGGCGCAGGGCAGCAAGCAGGAGCTGCTCGCCGGACGGGGCACGCTCGTCCGCGGCCCGGACCGCGCCCTCCTGCACCGGGCCCTGGACGCTGCCGGCATCCCGGTCTCGCCGGGCCCGGAGGACGCGCTCCTCGCCGACGCCGAGGCGCTCGCCGTCGGGCAGGCGGTGGCCGCGGCCGGCGTCGTGCTCACCGAACTGCGACCCGCCGGGGGAGAGGGGCTCGAGGAGCTCTTCCGGTCCCTCACCGGCTCCGCCGGCACCGGCCAGCAGGTCCAGGAGGTGCTGGCATGAGCACCTCGACCCTCCCCGTGGACCAGCCGCGCCCCGTCACCGGGGTCACCCCGCCCAGCCTGCTCACGCTGGTCCGGGTGGAGCTGCGGAAGTCCTACGACACCCGGGCCGGGCGGTGGCTGCTGGTCACCATCGGGCTCGCCGCGCTGGCCGTCGTCGCCATCTCGCTGTTCGTCGACGACGCGCCGAAGACCTTCGCCGACTACTTCTCCTTCACCCAGTTGCCGGTGGGCATCCTGCTGCCGGTGCTCGGCATCCTGCTGGTCACCAGCGAGTGGTCCCAGCGCACCGCGATGACGACGTTCACCCTGGTGCCCCGGCGGTCGCGGGTGCTGACCGCCAAGGTGCTGGCCGCCGCGGTGCTGGGCGTGCTGGGCGTGCTGGCGGCCGCGGTCGCCTCCGGCCTGGCCACGGTCCTCACCCCGGTGTTCACCGACCAGCCGATGGACTGGTCGCTGTCGGCCGCCCAGGCCGGGCAGGTGCTCCTCGTGCAGGTGGTGTACGTGCTGTCCGGCGTCGCCTTCGGCATGCTGCTGCTCAGCTCGCCGCTGGCGATCGTCACCTACTTCGTGCTGCCGACGGTGTTCACCATCGTGGTCAACCTGGTCAGCGCGCTGGACTGGGTGCGGGACTGGCTGGACCTGGGCACCGTGACGCAGCCGATGTTCGAGGGCGAGCTCGACGGGCAGGGCTGGGCGCAGCTGGCCACCTCGGCGGCGCTGTGGATCGTGCTGCCGATGGTGATCGGGTGGCTGCGGATCGAGCGGTCCGAGATCGCCTGACCGGTCCCTGCCGGGGCTGACCTCCCGTCGGGAGGTCAGCCCCGGTGGCCGTCCGTGGCGCCCGCCAGCCGGACGGTCCGGTCGGCCCACACCGCGAGCAGGTCCTCGTCGTGGCTGACCGCCAGCACCCCGAGCTCGCCGGCGGTGACGGCCTCGGCGACGGTGGCGACCAGGGCCGCCGCGGTGGAGGCGTCCAGCATCGCGGTCATCTCGTCGCAGAGCAGGTAGCGCGGCCGCTGCGCCAGCGCCCGGGCGAGGCAGGCCCGCTGCAGCTGGCCGTCGCTCACCTCGTGCGGACGGCGGGCGAGCAGGTCACCGGTCAGCCCGACCCGCTCGGCCAACTCCCGCACCCGGTGCTCCCGCGCAGGTGCACCGGCCCGGCCGGCGGTCGGCGTGCCCCGCACCCGCAGCGGCTCGGCGACCACCGCCGCCAGCGTCAGCCGCGGGTCGGCCGACAGCCGGGGCGACTGGAACACCATGCCGACCCTCGTGCGCAGCGGCGCCGGCACCCGGTGGCGCACCCCCGGGGCTGCGGCCCCGTCGACGGTGACGGTGCCCTCCCACGGGGCCGTCAGCAGGGCGAGCACCCGGGCCAGCGTCGACTTGCCGCTGCCGCTCGGACCGGCCAGCCCCACCACCTCGCCGGGCGCGACGTCCAGGTCCACCCCGTGCAGCACCGGCTCGCCCGGCCGGTGCCCGACGACGACACCGCGCGCGGTCAGCACCGGCCGCCCCCGTCCCCGGTGGGCAGCGGGCGGCAGCGGGTGGCGCGGCCGCCGCCGGCGTGCCACCGCCCGCCGTCGCACGGGCCGGCGGCCGGTCGGCGCCGGTGGTAGGCGCAGCCCGGGGGCAGGTCGGTCAGCTCCGGCGGGCTGCCCGGGATCGGCACCAGGCCGCCCGCGGGCAGCGCGCCGAGCAGGTCCCGGGTGTAGTCGTGCGCCGGGTCGGCGAGCACCGCACCGGCGGGGCCGGTCTCCAGCAGCCGGCTGGCGTACATGACGGCGAGGTCGTCGGCGACCCCTGGCGTCCGGAGCAGCGCACCGAGGTCGTGGGTGATGAGCAGGACGGCGCAACCGGCGTCGGCGGCGTGGCGCAGCAGCCTCAGCGTCCGGTCGACCAGCGGCCGGTCCAGCCCGGCGGTCGGCTCGTCGGCCAGCACGACCTCCGGGTCGCCAGCCAGCGCGAGGGCCGTCACCACCCGCTGGGCCATCCCGCCGGACAGCTCGTGGGGGTGGCGGTCCAGGTCGCGGGCGGCCAGCCCGACCCGCTCTGCCAGGCCGTCGGCCCGGGCCCGCGGGTCGGCGCCGGGCACCAGCTCCCGCACCGTCTCCTCCAGCTGGCTGCGGGCGGTGCGCACCGGGGTGAGCGAGGTCGCCGCCGACTGCGGCACCAGCGCGACCCGTCGTCCGCGCACCTGCCGGGCGAGCACCCGCTCGTCGGCACCGAGCAGGTCGGTGCCGTCGGCCAGCACGGCCGAGCCGCGGACGGCCGCCGTGCCGGGCAGCAGCCGCACCAGCGCCGAGGCGAGCACCGACTTGCCGCAGCCGCTCTCGCCGACCAGCGCCAGCACCCGGCCCGCGTGCAGGTCGAAGGAGACGTCGGTGGCAGCGTGCACCACGGGGGTCGGGCCGCGCCTGCGCCGGGGAGCCAGCGGGAACCGGACACTCAGGTCGCGCACCGACAGGGCCGGGGTCACCGGCGCACCTCCGTGCGGCGCGGCAGCGCGACCCGGTCGCGGAGCGCGGCGCCCACCGCGGCCGCCGCCAGGGTGGCCAGCACCAGGCCCAGCGCCGGGAACACCAGGGTCCACCAGCCGCCCAGCAGCAGCGAGCTGCGCGCCTCCTCCAGCAGCGTGCCCAGGCTGGCGCGGTGCGGCGGCAGGCCGAGACCGAGGAAGCTCAGCGTCGACTCGTGCCAGACCGCGTGCGGCAGCAGCAGCACCGCCGCCACCAGCGCCTGGGGCAGGGCGGCGGGGAGCAGGTGCCGGTGCACGACCCGCCAGCGGGCGGCCCCGCCGAGCACCGCGGCGTCGACGAGCGGCCGGTCGCGCAGCGAGAGCACCTCCGACCGGACGATCCTGGCCACCTGGGTCCAGTGGGTGAGTGCGATGGAGGCGATGATCGCGACCAGGCTGCCCCGGAACAGCGCCACCAGCACGATGCCCAGCAGCAGGTGCGGCACCGCGTTGACCCCGTCGACCACCCGCATCACCAGCCGGTCGACGCGGCCGCCGGCGACGGCCGACAGTGCGCCGACCACCGCGCCGATGACGGTGGACAGCAGGGCGCAGACGGTCGCGACGAGCAGCGAGACGCGCAGCCCGGCGGCGGTGCGCACGAACAGGTCCCGGCCGGCGGAGTCGGTGCCGAACAGGTGGGTGGCCGACGGTGCCTGCCGGGCCGCGGCGAAGTCGGCCACCCGGTCGTCCACGCCGGCCACCCAGGGCACCAGCAGCGCGTAGGCGGTCAGCCCGGCGAGCACGGCCAGGCCGACCCCGAGCCGGCGGTCAGCCATCCGCGGCCACCCGGGGGTCCAGCAGCACGGTGGCCACGTCGGCCAGCAGCGAGCCGAGCAGGACCGCGACCGTGCTGAGCAGGGTGAGGAAGGCCAGCAGCGCGAAGTCCAGCTCGGTGGCCGAGGTGACCACCGCCTGGGCCAGGCCGGGCCAGCTGAACACCTCCTCGACCAGCACCGCACCGACGACCAGCTCGGGCAGCCGGGCGCCCAGGAGCGTGACGAACGGCAGCAGCGCGGTGGGCAGCGCGTGCCGCAGCACGACCGTCCGCTCGGCCAGCCCGCGGGCGCGGGCGCCGGCCACGTGGTCCTCGGCCAGCGACCGCAGCATCGACTGCCGCACGGTGAGCAGCAGCCACGGCAGCTGGGACAGCGCGAGCACCAGCGCCGGGAGCACCAGGTGGCGGGCGACCTGACCGGCCGAGAGCGCGGCGCCGGCGTCGGTCAGGCCGGCCACCGGCAGCCACGCGAGCCCGACACCGAAGACGGCGACCGCGCCCAGCGCGACCACGAACGGCGGGAGGCCCTGCAGCAGCAGGCAGCCCGGGGTCACCAGCCGGTCGACCCACCCGCCGCGCCGGGTCGCCGTCCAGGTGCCCAGCACCAGGGCGAGGACGACGGCCACCGCCAGCGATACCGCGACCAGCAGCAGCGTCCAGGGCAGCCGTTCGGCGAGCACGTCGGCCACCGGCTGCCCGAACGCGCGCGAGGTGCCGAGGTCGCCGGTGGCCAGGTCGCCCAGCCAGCCGAGGTACTGCACCGGCCAGGGGCGGTCGGTGCCCAGCTGCGCGGCGATCTCGTCCTGCGTCGTCTGGCTGGCGGTGAGGTAGCGGTCGCCCAGGTAGCCGGCCAGCGGGTCGAACGGCGACGCCGCGGCGGCGGCGAAGACCCCCAGGGACACGGCCAGCACCACCGGCACCGCGGCCAGCAGCCGCCGGCCGACCATCCGCGCGGCGGCGACCCGGCGTGGGCGCCCGGCCGGCGCCGCGGCGGGCCGGGGGCCCGCCGGGGGCCGCAGCAGCGGGGGAGCGGTGGTCACCCGGGCAGCCGCCACTCGCGCAGGTTCCACCACGGGCCCCAGCTGACGCCGTGGGAGTGCGGCTCGAGCACCGGCTCGGTGCCGGTCCAGTCGCCGTCCCGCATCACGTAGACGTGCTCGAGGAAGACCAGCACCACCGCCGGCGGTGCGGCGACGAACGCGCGCTGCACGGTGCGGTAGGCCGCCGTCCGGACCGCCGGGTCGTCGCTGCGCCGGCCCTCGTCCAGGGCGGCGTCGACGGCCGGGTCGACGTGGTCGCTGGGGTTGTCGAACGGACCGCCCACGCCGTCCTGCGTGTAGACCGAGTGCAGGCCGGCGTAGAGCAGGGTGTCCGGGTCGTAGGGCACGTCGCCACCACCGAGCAGGCCGGCGTCGACCGGGATGCGCGGGCGGAACTGCGGCCGGTCGACCGCCTCCAGGTCGACCTCCACCCCGACCTGCAGGGCGTCGGAGGCGAAGGCCTGCGCCAGGTCGCGGCGCAGCGTCTCCTCCGGGAAGTACATCAGCGTGAACTCCGCCCGGACGCCGTCCCGCACCCGGACGCCGTCGTCCCCGGGCACCCAGCCGGCGTCGTCGAGCAGCTGCCGGGCGCGGTCGGGGTCGTGGTCGAAGGTGGCCGTGGGCTCGAACGCGTCGCCGAGCACCTCCGGGACCGGGGTGTACGCGGGCACGCCGTGGCCGCCGAGGATCGACTCGACCATCGCCGCCCGGTCGACGGCGTGGTTGAGCGCCAGCCGGACGGCGGGGTCGGCGGTCACCGGGTCGCCGGCGGGCAGCGACACCGACCGCGTGTCGGCGCTGGGGTGGCCGACCACCGTCAGCCCCTCGGCGTCGGCGAGCGTGTCGGCCAGCAGCGGGGGCAGCGTCGTCCCGTCGAACTCGCCGGCGGCCATCCGCTGCGCGCGGGTGTTGTCGTCGGGCACGTGCTCGACGACCAGCTCCTCGACCTGCGGGGCGCCGTCCCAGTAGTCGGGGTTGGCGGTGAAGACCGTCCGGTCGCCGCGCCGCTCGGTGAGCAGGTAGGGGCCGGTGCCGACGGGCTCGGTGTTGAGCGGGCTCTCCTCCGCCGGGCCGGGGGTCGTGAGCGCCTCGGCCGGCGCGATCCCCAGCAGCAGCTTGGTGGCGAACGGCGCGTAGGGGTACGCCAGCCGGAACCGGACGGTGTGCTCGTCGGGGGCGCTGACCTCGCTGACCATCGCGTAGCTGGTGGCGATGGGGGAGGCCGAGACCGGGTCGAGCACGGCCCGGTAGGTGGCCACGACGTCCTCGGCGCCGAACGCGGTGCCGTCGGTGAAGCGGACGTCGTCGCGCAGCCGGACCGTCCAGGTGGTGCCGTCGGCGTCGGGCGTGGGCAGCTCGGCCGCCAGGGCCGGCTCCAGCTCGGGCAGGCCGTCGCCGCCGGCCAGCCGGACCAGGCCGTCGTAGACCCGCGAGGCGCCGGTCTCGCCGTGCCCGCCGACCGGGTTGAGCGGCTCGGGCTCGTAGGCGTCGGCGAGCACCAGCCGGCGCGACGGGTCAGCCGACCCCGCCGGGCCGGCGCCGGGTGCGGAGCAGGCGGTCAGGGCGACCAGCGCGGCCAGGGCGAGCCCCGGGACGACGGGGCGGGCACACGGCGAGGGCAACGGCGCTCCGATCAGCGGACGGCGGTGGGCTTGTTGCCAGCACTTCGCAACAACCTAGTTGTTGCACCGAAGTCGCAACAAGCTGCCCGTCGACCCCCTGGGCTCAGAGGCCGAACCCGCCGGACGCCGTGACGTCCTCGCCGGTGATCCAGCTCCCGCCCTCGGACAGCAGGAAGGCGATGACCCGGCCGACGTCGGCGCCCTCGCCGATCCGGCCGAGCGCGGTGCTGGCCGCCAGCGGTGCGACCAGCTCCGGGTACCGGTCGAACCCGTCGTCCCCGAGGCGGGTGCGGGTCGGGCCCGGCGCCACGGAGTTCACCCGGATCCCGCGCGGGCCGAGCTCCTTGGCGAGGTAGCGGGTCCACACCTCGACCGCACCCTTGGCCGCCCCGTAGACCGAGTAGCCGCTGGAGATGCCGCCGGGGTGGGCGGACGTGCTGCCGACGTTGACGATCGCCCCGCCGTCCGCGAGCCGGGGGAGCAGCGCCTGGGTGAGGAAGTACGGGCCCTTGAACAACGCGTCGAGCAGCTCGTCGAACACCGCCTCGGTGGTCTCGGTGACCGGCGCGCTGCGGGAGAGGCCGGCGTTGTTGACCAGCCCGGTCAGCGTCCCGGTCCGCCAGGTGTCGGACAGCGCCCGGTCCACCTGCGCGACGAAGTCCGGGAAGGTCTCCAGGCGGCCGGTGTCGAGGGGGAGGGCGACCGCCGTGCCACCGAGCGCCTCGACCGCGGCGACGGTCGTCCTCCGCACCCTGGGGGTTGCCGCGGTAGGTCAGCAGCACCCCGGCGCCCTGCCGGGCCACCTCGACGGCGGTGCTGCGGCCGATGCCGGAACTCGCACCGGTGATCAGGACGACGGACATGGGGCTCCTCGGTCAGGTGGTGGGGGGGGGGCGCTGCCCGTACCGGGCGCCGCAGGAGCCAGTCCACCCGGTGACCGCCGGGTCTCCTAGGCGAGACCTGCCCGGTGGGTGCACGATCCTGCCCGGGGAGGGGTGCCGGACCGCCGTGAGCTGGTTGACTCCCTGCCATGACGCTCGGCGAGCTGGCCCGGCTGGTGACCCGGCACGCCGACCGGGGCACCACCGACCTGTTCGACGGCGCGCAGGTGGCCCGGGTGGCGTCGCCGGGAGCCCCGGAGTCGGCCATGACCGGGGTGGTGTTCGCGCTCATCGCCGCGGGGGAGAAGACGCTGGTGCTCGGCGACCGGGAGCTGCGCTACGGCCCCGGCCAGTACCTGGTGGCCTCGCTGGACCTGCCGGTCACCGGTCAGTTCACCCGGGCCAGCCGGGCCGAGCCCGCGCTCGGCTTCGGGCTCCGGCTGCGGCCGTCGGTGGTGGCCGAGCTCCTGCTGCACCCCTCGGCCCGGGACTTCGCCCGGCACGGCCGCGGTGCGTCGGCGCCCCCCGCGCTGGCGGTCAGCACGGCGCCGGCCGAGCTCGTCGACGCCGTCGTCCGGATGGTGCGGCTGGCCGACCGGCCCCGCGACCGGGCGGTGCTCCAGCCGATGCTCGAGCGGGAGGTGCTGTGGCTGCTGATGACCGGGCCGCAGGGCGAGACGGTCCGCCAGCTCGGCCTCTCCGACAGCAGCCTGTCCAGCGTCGGGCGGGCGGTCCGCTGGCTGCGCGAGCACTACGCGCAGCCGGTGCGGGTCGACGACCTCGCCGCGATCGCGGCGATGAGCCCGTCGGCGTTCCACCGCAGCTTCGCCGCGGTCACCGCCATGAGCCCCATCCAGTTCCAGAAGCGGATCCGGCTGCAGGAGGCGCGGCTGCGGCTGCTCGCCGACCCTGCCGACGTCGCCGGCATCGGGCACAGCGTCGGGTACGAGAGCGCCTCCCAGTTCAGCCGCGAGTACCGCCGGCTCTTCGGCCTCCCGCCCGGCCGCGACGCCCTGCGGATGCGCGCCGAGGCCCGGGCGGCCGGCTGAGGCCTGGACGCGCACGCCCGGGCCGGGCCAGGGTGGGCGGATGCGATCCCGGCGGGCCGGCATGTGGTGGGGCGTGGCGGTCGAGGCGCCGGACCCGGCGGCGCTCGCCCGGTTCTACGCCGCGCTGCTGGAGTGGCCGGTCGGCCACGAGGAGACCGGCACCACGGTGCTGGCCGCCCCCGGCGGCTCGTCGTTCGTGGTGTTCCAGCAGGCGGACGGCCACCAGCCGCCGGTCTGGCCGCCGGTCGCGGGGGAGCAGCGGCCGATGATGCACCTCGACGTCCAGGTGGGCGACCTCGACGACGCGGTGGCCGAGGCGGTCGCGCTGGGCGCCACGCTCGCCGACCACCAGCCGCAGGAGCACGTCCGGGTGCTGCTCGACCCGGCCGGCCACCCGTTCTGCCTCGTCCGCGACGACGGCTGACGCAACCAGGGGTTGCGTCAGGCGTCCGCGTCCGGCTACCTTCACGTGCAACAACCAGTTGCAGGAGGTCGGCATGGAGTTCGGCACCATCGAGCGCGAGATCCACATCGACGCGTCACCCGAGGTCGTGTTCGAGGTGGTCAGCAGCCCCGAGCACCTCCGGGGGTGGTGGCCCGACGAGGCGCGGTACGAGGCCGTCCCGGGGTCCGCGGGGGAGGTCGTCTTCGGCGACCCCGCCGACGGGGGCCACGTCGCGTCGTTCACCGTCGTCGACGTGCGGCCGCCGCGGTCGTTCTCCTTCCGCTGGACCCACCCGGCGGGCGAGGCCGCCGACGAGCACAACTCCCTGCTGGTCACCTTCGAGCTGACCCCGTCCGGCAGCGGGACCCGGCTGACGATGACCGAGACCGGGTTCCGCGAGCGCGGGTGGGAGGTCGCCGTCCTCGAGGAGCAGTACCGTGACCACGTCGCCGGCTGGGACCACTTCCTGCCCCGCCTGGCGCCCTACGTCGCGACGCTGGCCGGCCAGCCGGCGCTGCCGTGAGCAGCGCCGGGGCCGACGTCGACGACGCCCTCTGGTCCGCGATCGGCGACCCGACCCGGCGGCGGATGCTCGACCTGCTGCTCGTGGCCGGTGACGGCACCGCGACCACCCTCGGCCAGCAGCTGCCGGTCAGCCGCCAGGCCGTCGCCAAGCACCTGACCGTGCTGGACCGGGTCGGTCTGGTCCGGTCGACGCCCGCGGGCCGGGAGCGGCGCTACCGGGTGGACGACGAGCAACTGGCCCGCGCGGTGGCCCAGCTCTCGACGGTCGGGTCGGCGTGGGACGCCCGGCTCCGGCGGATCAAGCGGATCGCCGAGGCGGTCCAGCGCACCCAGCAGGACTGACGAGACGGAGGAGAGCGAGATGGTGGACATCCTGCACCGGGTCGGGGTCCAGACCCCGACGCCGGAGCGTGTGTACGAGGCGCTGACGACGGTCGACGGCCTCGCCGGCTGGTGGACCGGCGACGCCCGGGGGAGCGGCGAGCCGGGTGGCGTCCTGGAGTTCCGCTTCCCGCCGGTCGGCGGCTTCGACATGGAGGTGCTCGAGACCGTCCCGGGGGAGCGGGTGACCTGGCGGGTCGTCGAGGGTCCGGCGGAGTGGGTCGGGACGACGGTGGAGTGGCGGCTCCGCCAGGACGGCGACTGGACGATCGTGCTGTTCACCCACGCGGGCTGGCGGGAGCCGGTGGAGTTCATGCACCACTGCAGCACCAAGTGGGCGTCGTTCCTGCTGAGCCTGAAGTCGCTGCTGGAGACCGGCTCCGGGGCTCCGGCACCCCGGGACGTGCCGATCAGCGACTGGCACTGAGCCGGCGGCTGGGAGCTCCGTCGGCCGCGCGGCCGGCGGGGCTCCCGGACTGTCGGTGGTCGGGCCTAGCGTGACTCCGAGCCGACCAGCCGAGGAGACCGCGATGACCACGCTGCCCGACCGCCCGCACACCGCCCTCGTCGTCATCGACGTCCAGCAGGTGGTGGTCGACGAGGCACCCCGCCGGGACGACGTGGTGGCCAACATCGGCAGCCTGGTCGACCGGGCGCGGGAGCAGCAGGTGCCCGTGGTCTGGGTGCAGCACTCCGACGACGAGATGCAGCAGGGGAGCGACGCCTGGCAGTACGTGCCGGAGCTGGTGCGCGCGGACTCCGAGCCGCTGGTGCACAAGTCGCACGGCGACTCGTTCGAGGGCACCGACCTGGAGCAGGTGCTCGCCGGAGCGGGCGTCGGCCACCTGGTGGTCGCCGGCGCCGAGTCCGACGCCTGCATCCGGTCGACCATCCACGGCGCCTTCACCCGCGGCTACGACGTCACGCTCGTCGGCGACGCGCACACCGCCGGGGACAAGAGCGCCTGGGGTGCGCCGCCGGTGGAGCAGGTCATCGCGCACACCAACCTGTACTGGCGCTTCCAGACCGCGCCCGGCCGCACCGCCGGCGTGGTCGACACCGAGGACGTCGCGTTCCCCGGATGACGACGCTCCTCGGCACGGCACCGTCGTGTCTCACCGGCGATACGCTCGTCGCCGTGGAGACGGTGTCGGTGCGCGAGTTGCGCAACCGCGGGGGAGAGGTCCTCGACCGCGTCGCTCGGGGCGCCTCGCTGGTCGTCACCCGGGACGGGGCCGAGGTGGCCGAGCTGCGGCCCCGCGGACGTCGCAGCCCGTCGTCCGCCGACCTCGTCGCCCGTCGGCGGCACCTGCCGAGGCTGGACCCGGACGCGCTGCGACGCGACGTCGACGCGGTGCTGGACCCGGGCCTGTGACCGCACCGGCCGGCCGGGGGATGCTCGACACCTCGACGGTCATCCCGCTGGGGCAGCTGCCGGACGCAGCGGACCTGCCGGACGCGATGGTGGTCAGCGCCGTCACCCTCGCGGAGCTGTCGGTCGGCCCGCTGGTCGCCCGCACGGCGAAGGAGCGGGGCGCCCGCCAAGCGCACCTGCAGCAGGCGGAGTCCGACTTCGGGTCGATCACCTTCGACGCCCAGGCGGCGCGGGCCTTCGGCCGGGTGGCGGCGTCGCTGCGGTCGGCAGGTCGGAAGCCGGCCGCCCGCGCCTACGACGCCCTGATCGCGGCGGCGGCCATCGCGGCGGGCGTGCCGCTGTACACCTGCGATCCGGAGGACTTCGCCGGCATCGACGACCTCGAGGTGCGCGCCGTCCCGCACCAGGACCGCGGGGAGTGACCGGCCGACCTGCCGGGGCGGTCCTCATCTCCTCTACTTGACATAATGTCGATTATCGGCGGACTTGCCAAGGGCGCCGGAAGCGGCTGACGGCCTGGTCGCCCGCTGCGTTGTCGGCGGTCGCCCGCCGTGGTGTCGAGGACCCAGACCAGCCGTCGGCTCCGTCGACCACCCACCGCCCGTCGACGTCGTCGTCCGCCGGCGTGCGTCGTCGTTGCCGCGGCGTGCGACCTCTCCAGCTCCGGGCGACCACGTGGGCTCGCTGGCCCATGGTCAACTCCCCCGGATGTTGATCTTGGGGGGTGGCTCCGCTGGTCAGGCACCGTGCCCACGATCACCCGCACGGCCCAGGCCCGCTCCTGGGCCGTGCTCCCCCCGTCCCCGTACACCCCGCTGAATACGTCACTCTGACGAAACGACGGGCGATCTGGCGTTCCGACGGGCGGCTGCGGCGAACCCTTCATAAGGTCGAGCCATGAACATCCGACGCCCGGCAGCTGCCGTCTTCATCGCACTGGCTCTGGTCGGCGGACCGGCCACGTTGACTGCCTGCAGTCCGGCCGGCGGCGGCCAGGAGCGCAACGACGGGACCACCGACGACGACGGGACCAACACCTCCGGTGCGAACCCCGGCGGCACGTCGCAGGGCAACCTGCCGGACAACGACGACACGAACACCACCGGCAACGAGGACCGGGACAACAACCAGGACGGCGACAACAACTGAGTCCAACGGAGGGGCACGGTCGGTGCCCCTCCCCTGCGGACCTGGCTCCCCCGGCCTCGTTGCGTCACAGTGACGGTAAGACTGCCGTCAGCCGGCTGCCTTGCCGTTGAGCCACAACCGGTCCAGCCGGCCGGTCGACCGGACCAGGTCGGCCAGCGACCGCTCGAGCTCGGCCTTGGTGGGCTTCTCGGTCAGCAGGGTCTGCACGTCCTCGATGGCGCAGCGCAGTTGGTACAGCCGGTCCTGCAGGCCGTCGAGCTCGGCGCGGGTCACCAGCACGACGTCGGCGGACAGCCCGGCCTTCGCCGTCGCCGACCGCTGCTCGTAGGCCCGCTGCCGGCAGGCCTGGCCGCAGTACAGCCGCGGGCGGCCCACCGACTCCTGCGCGGGCAGGACGGTGCGGCACCAGCCGCAGCGTCGTTCCTCGCCGTCCGCCCGCCGGTTCCGTGCCGCCGGGCGGGCCCGCAGCCCGTGCTCGGCCGGATGTTCGGCCCTGCGTTCGGCCCTGCGTTCGGCCTGCTCGGCCCGGTCCACCGCCACGCCAGCGACGGTAGACGCAGGTACCGACAGGACCGGGTGGACACGCCAGTGACCCGACGGCCCCGGCACGGCACCGCTCGACACGCGGTCTGACCTCCGCACTAGCGTGGGGGCGTGCCGGGCTCGCGCTACGCCTTCCTCGACGGGCCGACCCCCGTCGCGATGGCCCACCGTGGCGGCGCCATCGAGCACCTGGAGAACACCATGCCGGCGTTCGAGGCGTGCGTGGCGTTGGGCTACGGCTATCTGGAGACCGACGTGCGGGTCACCGTCGACGGCCAGCTGGTGGTCTTCCACGACCCGACGCTGGACCGGGTCACCGACCGCAGCGGCCGGGTGGAGTCCCTGCCGTGGCGGGAGGTGCAGGGGGCGCTGATCGGCGGTCGCGAGCCCGTGCTGCGGCTGGAGGACCTGCTCGGCGCCTGGCCCGACGTCCGGTTCAACCTCGACATCAAGGCCGCCGGCGTGCTGGCGCCGCTGGTGCGGCTGGTCCGCCGGCTGGGGGTCGAGCACCGGATCTGCCTGGGGTCGTTCTCCGACGCCCGGGTCGCCGCGGCCCGCCGGCTGTTCGGCCCCGACGTCTGCACCTCGCTGGGCCCCCGCGGGGTGGCGGCGCTGCGGCTGTCCTCCTACTCACCGCGGGCGGCCGGCCTGGTGCGGATCCAGGCCGGGTGCGCCCAGGTGCCGCTGCACCTCGGTGGCCGGCCGCTGGTCGACGAGCGGTTCATCGAGGCCGCGCACGCCCGCAGCCTCCAGGTGCACGTCTGGACCGTCGACACCGAGGTCGCGGCCGCGGAGATGCTCGACCTGGGCGTCGACGGGGTGATGACCGACCGGCCGGCGATGCTGCGTGACCTGCTGGTGTCCCGCGGCCAGTGGACCGGCCGGTGAGGCTGCGCGACTGGCGCCCACCCGCTCCCCCGCTGCCGCCGCACCTCGCCGACGAGGTGCGGCCCGACGACCCCGACTGGTTCGCCCGCGAGCTGGCCATCGCCGTGGCGCCGCAGTGGTGGGTGTGGGGCGCGGTGCTCCGCCGGCTCGGCTGGGTGCCGGGGCTCTTCGGTCGCATCGAGGTCACCGGGGGCATCGACCCGGCGCTGCGGGAGGGCCCGCTGCTGCTGGCGGTCAACCACATCGGCGACTTCGACGTCTTCGTCATCGGCGTCGCGCTGCACCGCGCCGGGCTGCGGCCCCGGTTCCTGGTGAAGAGCGGCGTCCTCGACGTCCCCGTCGTCGGCCCGCTGCTGGAGCGCTGCGGCGGCATCCGGGTGGAGCGGGGCACCGACCTGGCCGCGCACGCGGTGCGGGTCACCCGGGCCGCGCTGGCCGCGGGCGGTCACGTCGTCGCCTACCCCGAGGGCCGGGTCGGGCTGACCCCGGACGGCTGGCCCGAGCGTGGCCGCACCGGGCTGGCCCGGACGGCGCTGGCCGCCGGGGTGCCGGTGGTCCCGGTGAGCCAGTGGGGTGCCCACGAGGTGCTGCAGTACCGCACCGACCTCGGGAAGCTGCGCACGCTGGTCAGCGCGCTGTGGCGGCGCCCGACGCTGCAGGTGCACCTCGGCCCGCCGGTGGCCCTCGCGGACCTGGTGCCCGGCCGGGTCGGTGACGCCCACCGGGCCCGCACCCGGATCGCCGCCGCGCTCACCCGCGGGCTGGCGCCGCTGCGCGCCGGGGAACCGGCCGACCGGATCGCCTTCCCCGACCCCACCCGGCCGACCACCGCGGTCGCCGCCTTCCCCGGCGGCGTCGTGCCGGACGACGTGCCGTGACGGCCCGTCGCTGGACCCGGCCGCCGACGGCTGACACCCTCCGCCCGTGACCGAGCACGCTGTCCCCGCCGGGACGACGTCCCCGCCGGCCGTCCCCGACCCCGCGCTCCGCCGGGAACGGTTCGGCTGGTACTCCTACGACTGGGCGATGTCGGCGTTCAACACGACGGTCGTCAGCGTCTTCCTGGCGCCCTACCTGACCTCGGTGGCCGAGGCCGCGGCCGACGCCGACGGCCGGATCCACCCGCTGGGCATCAGCATCCCGCCGGGCAGCCTGTTCGGGTACGTCGTCTCGCTGTCGGTGGTGCTGCAGGTGCTGGTGCTCCCGCTGGCCGGGGCCGTCGCCGACAGCTCCGGCCGCAAGCGGGAGCTGCTGGCGGCCTTCACGCTGGTCGGGTCGCTGTGCACCATGGCGCTGTTCTTCCTCGCCGGCGACGGCTACCTGCTGGGCTCCGGGCTGTTCATCGCGGCCAACATCGCCTTCGGCGCGGCCACCGTCGTCTACTACTCCTGGCTGCCCGACCTGGCCGGCCCCGACGAGCGGGACGCCGTCTCCAGCCGCGGGTGGGCGCTGGGCTACCTGGGCGGCGCCCTGCTGCTGGCGGCGAACCTGGTGCTGTACACCCAGTACGAGTCGCTCGGGGTGACCGAGTCGCAGGCGGTGCGGATCTGCCTGTCGTCGGCCGGGGTGTGGTGGGCGGCGTTCGCGGTGGTCAGCATCGCGCTGCTGCGCAACCGCCGGCCCGGCGGCGGGGGCCGGCCGCCGACCACCCGGCAGGCGCTGCGCACGTCGGTCCGCCAGCTGCGGGCCACCCTGCGCGACATGCGGCAGTACCGGCTCACGCTGTGGTTCCTCGGCGCCTACCTGCTGTTCAACGACGGCGTCCAGACGGTCATCACCGTGTCGGCGCAGTTCGGCTCCGAGGAGCTCGACCTGTCCCAGACCACCCTGGTGTCGGCGATCCTGCTGGTGCAGGTGGTGGCCTTCGTCGGCGCCCGGGCCATGGGCGCGATCGCGGAGCGCATCGGCGCCCGGCGCACCGTGCTCGGCTCGCTGGTGGTCTGGGTCGGTGTGCTGGTGGCCGCCTGCTTCCTCACCGCCGGCGCGGCCGTGCAGTTCTACCTGCTCGCCGTGGTCATCGGCTTCGTCCTCGGCGGCACCCAGGCGCTGTCCCGCTCGCTGTTCAGCCAGCTCATCCCGGCCGGCAAGGAGGCCGAGTACTTCGGCTTCTACACGATCTCCGACCGCGGGACGAGCTGGCTGGGCACCTTCCTGTTCGCGCTGACCTTCCAGCTGACCGACTCCTACCGCTACGCCATCGTCAGCCTGGTGGTCTTCTTCGTCGTGGGTGGTGTCCTGCTGGCGAAGCTGGACCTCCGGCAGGCGATCGTCGAGGCCGGCAACACCCCTCCGGAGCGACTGTGAGCCCCTCCCCCCTGTCCGCCCCCGACTCGGTGCCCGCCTCCGGCGACCGCCGGCGGCACCCGGCCCCGGCGCACCTGGTGTTCTTCCACGGTCCGATGGACTGCGGGAAGTCCACCCTGGCGCTGCAGGTCGACCACAACCACCGCCGGCAGGGCCGGCACGGCATGCTGCTGACCCAGGGCGACCGCTCCGGGGCCCCGCAGATCAGCTCCCGGGTGGGGCTCAGCCGCGAAGCCGTCGAGTTCGCGCCGGACACCGACGTGCGGCTGCTCGTCCGGGACCGCTGGGCCACCGGGCACCGGGTCGACTACCTGATCGTCGACGAGGCGCAGTTCCTCACCGGCGAGCAGGTCGAGCAGCTGGCCGAGCTGGTCGACACCTCCCACGTCGACGTCTACGCCTTCGGCCTCACCACCGACTTCCGCACCCGCCTGTTCACCGGCACCCAGCGGCTGTT
The DNA here is from genome assembly GCF_041028285.1 of Modestobacter versicolor. Lineage (GTDB taxonomy): Bacteria > Actinomycetota > Actinomycetes > Mycobacteriales > Geodermatophilaceae > Modestobacter > Modestobacter versicolor_A. The sequence continues at coordinate 203,616 of NZ_JABGDB010000002.1, forward strand.
CGAGCTCGCCGACGACGTCCAGCGGGTGCAGGTCGAGGTGCTGTGCTGGTGCGGGCTGCCGGGGGTGCTCAACGCCCGCGTCGTCGGCGGGGTGATGGTGCGCGAGGGCGAGACCGTGGTGGTGGCCGACACCGTGCCGCAGGACCCGGTGGGGGCCGACGGCGGGCCGGAGGCCGGTGACGTCGTCCGGTACCAGGTGTTGTGCCGGCGGCACCACACCCGTGGCCAGCTGGGTCCGCAGCCGACCGGACCGGGCCAGCTCGCGCTGCGCTGAGGTCCGCCGGGCTCACCCGCTGGGGGTGGCCCCAGGTCGATCTCTCATCATGTGGGATGATCGAGCGCTGACGACACGGAAATCTTTTCCCTTCACCTGTCGTTGACCCCTGCGACACCCCGCACCGGATGCGTGAGCATGCGGTTGCCCGGGCATCCAGGACTGACCGAATCAGCACGAGAGGACGGTGTGCCATGGGCGAGCGATCCCTGCGCGGGAGCCGACTGGGCAGCGTGAGCTACGAGACCGAGCGCAACACCGCGCCCATCGAGCGGCAGTACGCCGAGTACCGGTGCCCTCAGGGCCACCTCGTGACGGTGCCCTTCGCCGACGACGCGGAACTCCCCGACACGTGGGAGTGCAAGTACGACGGATCGGCTGCCAAGCTCGTGGGCGGCGCCGAGCCGGCCCCCAAGAAGGTCAAGCCCCCGCGCACGCACTGGGACATGCTCCTGGAGCGCCGCTCGGTCGACGACCTGGAAGAGGTCCTCGCCGAGCGCCTCGAGGTACTGCGCGGACGGCGCACCCGCGCCAGCTGAACCCAGCACCACGCGAAGATGGCCATCTTCGCCCTCCTCACGGGGGGCGAAGATGGCCATCTTCGTCTTGGCCCCGCTGCAGGGTCCCGCCGCGAGCGTGCGAGGGGCGGGGGGCAGCGGGGTCCTTCTTCAGCGGCGGGGGTCGGGGTCGACCTCGCCGTCGATGACGCGGGTGGCCGGGCCGGCGCGGAAGGGCTCCTCGACCGGGCCGGCGACCGGCTCGGCGCGCACCGACCGCACCCGCACCGGGCCCCGCATCGCGACCGGCAGCCGGCTGACCACCAGCCGGGCGATCAGCGCCCGGGGCAGCCCGCGGGTGACCGGCAGCAGGCACAGCAGCCCCAGCAGGTCGCCGAGGAAGCCGGGCAGCACCATCAGCAGGCCGCCGAGGGCGACCAGGCCGGCGTCGCCGAGGGCCCGCCCGGGTGCGCGGTGCTCCTCGGCCCGCTGGCGCAGTTCGCCCAGGGCCTTGGTGCCCTGCTTGGCGAGCAGCACCCAGCCCAGCGCGCTGGTCGCCAGGGTCGCCAGGATCGTCCAGCCGAGACCGATCCAGGAGGCGACGAGGACGTAGACGACGACCTCGGCCAGCGCCCCCAGCCCGATCGCCGTCCGGAGCCGCGACGACGGCCGACGCGACGGGTGTGGCGCCGGGTAGCCGGTGGCCATGTGCGCTCCTCCTCTGCCCGGCGGGCGGCGGGTGCCCCCTACCGGAGCACCTTCGTCCGCCACCCACCTCGGGCGCGTCCCGGCACGGGACGGGTCACCCGTCCGGGCAGCCGATCGGCCAGCCGGTCCAGGACTCCCCACCAGGTCACCCGTGCCAGTGCCTCTCCAACGATCGAACCGCTCATCTTGCTCCGCCCGGCGGTGCGTTCGCTGAAGGCGATCGGCACCTCGACCACCCGGGCCCCCGCGCGGACCGCCCGCCAGGCCCAGTCGACCTGGAAGCAGTACCCCTGGCTGGCCACCTCGTCGAAGGGCAGCGCGCCCACCAGCTCGACCCGCGCGGCCCGGAAACCGCCGGTGGCGTCGGCCAGCGGGAGCCGCAGCGCCCAGCGGGTGTAGAGGTTGCCGGCCCGGGACAGCGCCAGCCGGTGCGGGGGCCAGTCCACGACCTCACCGCCGGGCACGTAGCGCGAGCCCAGCACCAGGTCGGCGTCCTCCAACGCGGTCAGCAGCGCAGGCAGCCGCTCCGGGGGGTGCGAGCCGTCGGCGTCCATCTCCACGACCACCGCGTAACCGTGCTCGGCCGCCCAGGTGAACCCGGCGACGTAGGCCGGGCCGAGGCCGGCCTTGGTCGCCCGGTGCAGCACGTGCACCCGCTCGTCGGCGGCGGCCCGGGCGTCGGCGAGGGCGCCGGTGCCGTCGGGTGAGTTGTCGTCGACGACCAGCGCGTCTGCCGTGGGCACCGCGGCGTGCAGCCGGTCCAGCACCGCCCCGAGGTTGTCGACCTCGTCGTAGGTGGGGATCACCACGAGCACCGGGCCGAGGGGCTCCGCCGTGCCGGTCACCGGTCGGCCCGGCGGGCCGTCCGCCGGCGGACGGACCCGGGGACGGCGACGGCGAGGACGGCGCCGACGCCCAGCGCGGTGAGCACCCACTCCGGTCCGGCGTCCAGCCGCTCGGCGACGGTGCGGGAGTCCCGTTGCGCGATCTGCTGCACGAACGTGTCGGCGGTGAACAGCTCCGAGCGTTCGGCCAGCGAGCCGTCCGGGGCGACGATGGCGCTGATGCCGCTGGTCGCCGACACGACCACCGTGCGGCCGAACTCGACCGCCCGCAGCCGGCTCATCGCCAGCTGCTGCTCGCTCTCGTCGGTGAAGCCGAAGGTGGCGTTGTTGGTCTGCACGACGACCATCCCGGCACCGCCGTCGACGACGTCGGACACCAGCCCGTCGTAGGCGACCTCGAAGCAGATGACGTCGCCGACGTTCGCCCCGGCGATGGTGAGGTTCCCGTCCTGGGTGCCGTGCGCGAAGTCGGTGACCCGGTCGACCAGCGGGCTGAAGAACCGGAAGAACGGCCGGGCCGGCACGTACTCCGCCAGCGGCACCGGGTGGCGCTTCACGTAGGTCTCCCCCGGGCCGGTGACCGGGTCCCAGACGATGCCGGTGTTGGAGATGAACCGGCCGGGTCCGTCGACCACGGCCCCGACGAGGATCGGCGCACCGATCGCCTCGGCGGCCCGGCTGATCACCCGGGCGGCGTCGGCGTTGGCGTAGGGGTCGATGTCGGAGCTGTTCTCCGGCCAGACGACGAGGTCGGGCTGGTCGGCCTCGCCGCGGGCGACGGCGGCCGCGAGCTCCTGGGTGCGGCCGGCGTGGTTGTCCAGCACCGCGCGCCGCTGGGCGTTGAAGTCCAGCCCGGCGCGGGGCACGTTGCCCTGGATGACCGCCACGGTGCGGGTGGGCCCGCCCTCGGTGAGCGACGGACCGGCCAGCGGCAACCAGGCCACCGCACCGACCAGCGGGACGGCGAGGAGGGCGACCACCGCCGGCACCGCGGTGCGCACCCCGGCCCGGCGGCGGACGACCCGGACCACCGCGGGGACGGCGGCGGCCAGCAGCGTGCCGGTCAGCGCCACCGCGAAGCTCACCAGCGGGACCCCGCCGTAGGCGGCCAGGGCGGTGAAGGGCCCGTCGACCTGGCTGAACCCGAGCCGTCCCCAGGGGAACCCGCCCAGCGGCCAGCGACCGCGCAGCGCCTCGTCGGCGACCCACAGGGCAGCGGCCCACACCGGCCACAGCGGCAGCCGCGAGGTGGCCGCCGCGGCCGCGCCCAGGACGGCGAAGTAGAGCGCCTCGGTGACCGCCAGGGCCAGCCAGGGCAGTGGGCCGACGTAGACGCCGGTCCAGGACAGCAGCGGCACCATGAAGGCCAGCCCGAGCACCAGCCCGAGCCAGGCGCCGCTGCGCACCCGCTGACCGCGGACGGCGAGGGCCAGAGCGGCCGGGCCGAGCACCGCCAGCCATGACAGGCCGTACCCGGGGAAGGCCAGGAGCAGGGCCAGGCCACCGAGGACGGCCAGGGCGGTGCGCCAGGGCAGGCGTCGTCGGGCCGGGGCGTCCGGGGACGGGGCCGCGCCCGGTCCCGCCACCACCGTGCCGGTCGCCACCACTGCCGGCACCCCTGCCTCCCGTCCGGTCCCGGGCAGCAGCCGGGAGGTCGTGGCCCGGCGTCCGCCGGGCCCGGTGCCGCGGCACCCCGCCGTGGCAGCACCCAGCATCCCACCCCGGGCCGCCGTCCCGGCGGAGCGTCACCTGTGAGGACTCTCGCCGGGGTCGCCGGGGTCAGGCGTCGGCGGGCGGGGCGGGGACGACGAGGGTCGCCACCGCCTCGACGACCCGCAGCGGCGGGTCGAGCACCCGGGCCGCCGAGGCGCCGCGGCCGGGCTCCGCGCGGGCCACGACCTCGGCCCAGCAGCGCAGCTCGCGGCTGCGCCGGCCGACCCGGACCACCTCGCAGGAGGCCTCCAGCACGTCGCCGGCCTGCACCGGCGCCAGGAAGCGGACCTCGGAGTAGCCGGCGAGCAGGCCCTCGTCGCCGTCGGCGCGGATCGCCACCTCGGTGGCGACGTCACCGAAGAGGCCGAGGGTGTACGCGCCGTCGACGAGGTCGCCGCCGTAGTGGGCGTGGGCGTACGGGACGTAGCGGCGGTGGGTGACGGTGAGTCCCACCCGGGGGTCGGTCACGGCGTTGCCTCCTCGGGGACGAGTGCGTGCACCAGGTAGCTGGCGACCTCGCCGGGCGTCGTCCCCCGGCCGAAGACCTTGTCCACGCCGAGCTCGGCGGCCATCGCCGGGTCGAAGCGGGGCCCGCCGACGACCAGCAGCGGGCGGGACTCCCCCATCGCCTCGCGGAAGGCGCCGGCGAGCTCGCGGGTGTTGCGCAGGTGGGCGTCCTTCTGGGTGACGACCTGGGAGACGAGGACGGCGTCGGCCTTCCGGGCCCGGGCGGCGTGCACCAGCTCCGGCACGCTCACCTGGGCGCCGAGGTTGGCCACCTGCAGCTCTCGGTAGTACTCCAGGCCCTTCTCCCCCGCGAAGCCCTTGAGGTTGAGGATGGCGTCGATGCCCACGGTGTGCGCGTCGGTGCCGATGCAGGCGCCGAGGACGACGAGGCTGCGCCGGAGCCGGGCCTTCACCGCGGCGTTGACCTCGCTGGGCGACAGCAGGGGGTAGGGCCGCTCCTCGACGTGGACGGCGTCCAGGTCGACCAGGTGCCGCACGCTGCCGTAGACGACGAAGAAGGTGAACCCCTCGCCGATGCCGTGGCTGTGCACCACCATCGCCGGCTCGATGCCCATCTTGTGCGCCAGCTGCAGGGCCGCGCCCTCCGCCTTCGGGCCGGGCGGCACCGGCAGGGTGAACGACGTCTGCACCATGCCGTCGCCGGTGGTGTCGCCGTAGGGCCGGACCACGCTCCCCTCAGACACCGTCGAACGGCCCGACTCCGCGCCGCGGTCCGCTCCTCGCTCGCTGGCGCTCGCTGCGATGCTCCCGCGGCTGTCGTCAGACACGGACACCCTCCATCAGTTCCAACGCCGGGTTGTAGGCGCCGGCCGCGGTGCGAAACACGCCGTCCCTGCCCTTGCCGCCGTCCGGGGACCGCTTGGTGATGCCGAAGGTGCCGTCGGCGATGGCCTGGATCAGCCCCTGCTCGTGGTCGGCGATCCGTTCCAGCAGCTGCACCGCGTCGGTGAGCACGCTGTGCGCGCGGCGGTCGATGAAGCCGCCCGGCCGGGGCGCGAAGTCCTCGTGCAGGTTGCCGGCGGCCGACAGCACGTAGCGCACGTTGCGCAGCGCCAGGTCCCGGTCGGACAGCCACGGGGTGACCACGGCCTCGGTCATCATCCCGACCAGGAGGATGCCCTGGCCGGTGAGCGCCCCCGCCAGGTTGAAGAACCCGTCGAGCAGGTAGCCGCCGAAGACGTCGCCGGTCATGTGCTTGGTCGGCGGCATCCACTTGAGCGGGGCGTCGGGGAACAGCCCGCGGGCCAGCAGCGCGTGCGCCAGCTCCAGCCGGAACGACTCGGGCACCGCCGGGTCGATCTCGAAGGCGTGCCCGAGACCGAGCTGCCAGTCCGCGAGCCCGGCCTCGTGCGCCAGGGTCTCGTTGAGCAGCTGGCTGACGGTGACGGTGTGCGCCTCGTCGACGGCGTCGGCGGTGGTGAGGTAGTTGTCCTCGCCGGTGTTGATGATGATCCCGGCGCGGGCGTGCACCATCCGGCTGAACCGCTGGTCGACGAAGGTGCGCCGCGGGTTGATGTCGCGGAAGAGGATCCCGTACATCGCGTCGTTGAGCATCATGTCCAGCCGCTCCAGGCCGGCGAGCACCGCGATCTCGGGCATGCACAGCCCGGAGGCGTAGTTGGTCAGCCGGACGTAGCGGCCCAGCTCCGCGCTGACGTCGTCCAGCGCGGCCCGCATCAGCCGGAAGTTCTCCTGGGTGGCGTACGTGCCGGCGTACCCGGTGCGGGTCGCCCCCTCGGGCACGTAGTCCAGCAGCGACTGCCCGGTCGAGCGGATCACCGCGATGACGTCGGCCCCGGCCCGCGCGGCGGCCTGCGCCTGCGGGATGTCCTCGTAGATGTCCCCGGTGGCCACGATCAGGTAGATCCACGGACGGCGGGGCGGGTCGCCGTGGGTGGCCACCAGGTCCTCGCGGCGGGCCCGGTTGGCGTCGATGCGGGCCAGGCCGGCGCCGACCGCAGCCCGCGCCGCCTCCCGCGCCGGCTCCGGGTCGTCGGGCAGCGCGAACCGGGCCGTGCCGGCGCCCACCTGCTCGGCCAGCGCCGCCAGGTCCGGCGCCGTCCCGGAGGTGAGGGCGTGCCACACCGGCAGCGACACCCCGTGCGCGAGGCCCACCTGCTCCTGCACCGCGTCCACGACCCGGTTGACCCACGGCACCTCGCCGTCGCCGAGCACCGGGTCGGTGCCGGTGAGCCCGGCCAGCCGCAGCGTGGCGCGCTCGACGGAGACGGTGGTGTGCGTCCGCGCGAGGTCGACCACCGGCGCCGCGGCGCGTGTGGCCAGCTCCCGCGCCCGGCGGACCAGCTCGCCGTCCAGCTCCAGCCCGCTCATCGCGCCGTCCCCTCTGCGCAGAGACGCGCGAAACCACGCGTGGGAAGACGCGCGAAACCACGCGCGAAACCACGCGTGGGAAGACGCGCGAAACCGTGCGCGGGGGCGTGGGGGTGGGTCATCGGGGGTCTCCGATCGGGGTGCCGGCGATGAGCAGCCGGCGGCAGGCGGGGCGCAGCCGCCCGGCGAGGACGGCGGACAGCGTGCCGGTCGTCTCCCACAGTGCGAGGTCCGCCGGTGCGCCGACCGACAGCGGGCCCTCGGCGTGCTCGGACCGGGTGGCCACCCAGCCGCCGTGGGTGGCGGCGTCGAAGGCGTCGAACGGGCGCATCCCCGAGCCGGGCGTGCGGTGGTCCACCGCGGCGTGCACCCCGCCCCAGGGGTCCAGCGGGGTCACCGGGGCGTCGCTGCCCAGCGCCACGGCCACGCCGGCGTCGACCAGGTCGGCCAGCGGGTTGCAGGCGGCCGCCCGCTCGACGCCCAGCCGCTCGGCGTACATGCCGGCCGCGCCGCCCCACGCGGCGTCGAAGGCCGGCTGGACGCTGGCGACCATCCCCCACTGCCGCAGCTGGTCGACCGCGTCGGCGCCCAGCATCTCCACGTGCTCGAGCCGGTGCCGGCAGGCCCGGACCGCGTCCCGGCCGAGCTCGGCGACGACGGCGGCGACCGCGGTGAGCACCTGGTCGACGGCGGCGTCCCCGATGACGTGGAAGCCGGCCTGGACGCCCGCGGCGGTGCAGGCCCGCAGGTGCTCGACCAGCTCGGCGGTCTCGAACCGGAGGTTGCCGCTGGTGTCGGGCCGGTCGACGTAGGGGGCCGAGAGCGCCGCGGTGTGCGAGCCGAAGGCGCCGTCGCAGAACAGGTCGCCGCCGGCGCCGGCGAGGCCGAGCTCGCGGACCACCGCGAGCCCGCCGCGCGCGGACAGCTCGCCCCAGTAGCCGACCACCCGCGGTCCGGGGGCCTGGCCGGCGAGCTCGAGCAGGCCGGCGAGGTCCTCGGCGCTGGACACCTCCGGGCCGCCCATCTCGTGCACGGTGCCGATGCCCAGCTCGGCCGCGGCGGCCAGGGTGGCCCGCTGCGCGGCGCGGCGCTGGTCGGCCGGCACCGACCCGTAGGCGGCCTGCCGGACGGCGTGGTGCGCGTCGAGCCGCAGCCGGCCGTCGGGGCTGTACCCGGGCAGGCCGGTGATGCCGGGCACCCGGTCCAGCAGCGCGGTGGAGACGGTCGCGGAGTGGACGTCGACGCGGGCCAGGTAGGCCGGCCGCTCCCCCACCACCGCGTCCAGGTCGTGCCGGGTGAGGCCGCGGCCCTCGGGCCAGGCCGTCTCGTCCCAGCCGGTGCCCAGCACCGTGCCGGTCGGCGCGCGGCCGGAGTGCTCGGCGACCCTGGCGACGGCGGCCCGCAGGCTGCCGGCGCCGTGCAGGGCCAGGCCGGTGAGCGAGAGGCCGGTGGCGGTGGCGTGCACGTGGGCGTCGACGAACGCCGGGGTGAGCAGTGCTCCCCCGCCGTCGACCGTGCGGTCGGCCGGGAGGGCGTCGGCGTCCGCGCCGAGCCAGGCGATCCGCCCGTCCACCACGTGCACCGCCCGGCCGGCCCGGTCCCCCACGGTCACGTCCCGGACGACCACCGAGGTCATGCCCGCACCCGCGGGTCGATCAGCGACCGCACGCCCGGCGTCCGCCGGTACAGGTCCAGGGCCAGGGCCGCGTGCCCCGGCGTGTAGCCGTTGCCCACCAGCATGGTCACGTCCGCCGCCATCCCCTCCGCGCCCAGGGCCGCCGCCGAGAAGGACGTGGCCATGGAGAAGAAGACCACGGTGCCGCCGTCGGCCGTCGCGAGGACCGCCCCGTGCTCGGCGCCGGGCACGTCGACGCAGACCACGGTGACGTCGACCGGCTCCCCCACCGCCGCGGCGACCGCGAGCGGGTCGGTGGCGTCAGCGACGACGACCTCGTCGGCCAGCCGGGCCGCACGCAGGGCGTCCGCCTCCCGCTCGTCGCGGACGACGCCGACGAGCCGGCCGGCGTGGGCGTCCCGCGCAGCGGCCAGGCTCAGGCACCCGGACTTGCCGGCCGCGCCCAGGACGGCGACCGAGGACCGGTGCCCGAGCCGACGCCGGCGCCGGTGCACGACGCGCTCGGTGGCCGCCGGCGCGCCGCACACGTCCAGCACCGCCAGCGCCACCTGCTCGGGCAGGTCGTCGGGCAGCACCGCGGCGATCGACCGGGAGAACAGCACGGCGCTGCCCGACGCCGGGACCTGCTCGCTGAGGCCGTCCCACCCGGCGAGCCCGTCGGTGAGGAGCAGCGGGGTGAGCGTGAGCGACACGAGCGTGGCGACCCGCTGGCCCGGCTCCAGGCCCAGCGGTGAGTCCGGGCCGACCTCGTCGACGACGCCGATCAGCATCCCGCCGGAGCCGGTGACCGGGTTGTGCATCTTGCCGCGGCGCTCGACGATGCCCAGCACCTCGGCCCGGACCGCGTCGCCGTCGCCGCCGTGCGCCTCGGACAGCTGCCGGAAGGAGGCGGCGTCCAGGTTGAGCCGGCGCACCGCGATCCGCACCTCGTCCGGGCCCAGCCGCGGGTCGGGGTCCAGCCGGGTCGCGGCCTGGGGCAGCACGCCGACCGGTTCCAGCACCCGGTGCACCCCGAGGCTGCGCTGCAGTGCGCTCGTCGCCACCGTCGTCCCTTCCGTCACAGGCCGCCCGACACGGGAGAACCTATCGTCATCTGCTCGATCCGCCGCATTTCTTCCCGTAGGGTCGCCGTGTCGTCGTCGTCCGTGGGATGGAGCACCGGTGCTGGAGCAGCCCTACGAGTACACCGCGCGGGAGCTCGTCGAGCCCGACTGGCGTCGGCTGCCCGGCTTCGCCGACGTCTCCGACGCCGAGTGGCGCAGCGCCCAGTGGCAGCGCGCGCACTGCGTGAAGAACGTCCGGCAGCTGCGCGGGGTGTACGGCGACCTGCTCGACGAGGCCTTCTACGCCGACGTCGAGGCCGACCAGGCCGGGCGGGCGACGATGTCGCTGCTGCTGCCGCCGCAGATGCTCAACACCATGGTGCCGGCGGCGGCGCCGACGACGGCGGCGATGCTCGCCGACCCGGTGCGCCGCTACATGCTGCCGGTCGCCTCCGACCGGCTCCCCGGCGACGCCGGCAGCCACCCGTACGCCGCCCGCGACTCGTTGCACGAGCACGAGATGTGGGCCGTCGAGGGGCTCACCCACCGGTACCCGACCAAGGTGCTCGCCGAGCTGCTGTCGACCTGCCCGCAGTACTGCGGTCACTGCACCCGGATGGACCTGGTGGGCAACTCGACCCCGGCCGTCCCCAAGCTCAAGTTCGAGCTGAAGCCGGTCGACCGGCAGGGGGCGATGCTGCAGTACCTGCGGGACACCCCCGGCGTCCGGGACGTCGTGGTCTCCGGCGGCGACGTGGCCAACCTGCCGTTCAAGAACCTGGAGGCGTTCGTCGCCGGGCTGCTGGACATCGACTCGGTCCGCGACATCCGGCTGGCCTCCAAGGCGCTGATGGGCCTCCCCCAGCACTGGCTGCAGCCCGAGGTGGTCGAGGGCATGGGCCGGCTCGCCGCCACCGCGCAGCAGCGGGGCGTCTCGCTGGCCGTGCACACCCACGTCAACGCCGCGCAGTCGGTGACCCCGCTGGTCGCCGAGGCGGCGCGGGCCCTGCTCGAGGTCGGCGTGCGCGACGTGCGCAACCAGGGCGTGCTGCTCGACGGCGTGAACGCGACCGCCGGGCAGCTGCTCGACCTGTGCTTCGCGCTCCTCGACGGCGCCTCGATCACGCCCTACTACTTCTACATGTGCGACATGATCCCCAGCGCCGAGCACTGGCGGGTCCCGCTGGCCACCGCGCAGACGCTGCAGCACGACGTCATGGGCTACCTGCCGGGGTTCGCGACGCCGCGGATCGTCTGCGACGTGCCCTACGTCGGCAAGCGCTGGGTGCACCAGGTCGCCGAGTACGACCGCGAGCGCGGCATCAGCTACTGGACGAAGAACTACCGGATCGGCATCGAGCGCGCCGACGCGGCCGCGCTGGACCGCCGCTACGCCTACTACGACCCGATCCACTCCCTGCCCGCCGCGGGCCGCGAGTGGTGGGCCGCCCAGCGGGTGCCGGTGCTCGAGCCGGCCTGATCCCGGGCCCGCTACCGTCCGCGTCGTGATCATGGTCGCGGCCGTCGGTGCCGCTCTGCTCGCGGCCCTGGCCGTGTTCCAGCTGGTGCTCGCCGGCGGGGCACCGCTCGGCCGGTTCGCGTGGGGCGGGCAGCACACCGTCCTGCCCGCCCGGTTGCGCGTCGGCAGCGCCGTCTCGGTGGTGCTGTACGCGGTCATCGGCCTGGTCCTGCTCGACCGGGCCGGGGCGGTCGACGTCCTGCCCGACGGTCTCAGCCGCGGCCTCACCTGGTTCCTCACCGGGTACTTCGCCCTGGGCACGGTGCTCAACCTGGTGTCCCGCAGCCGACCGGAGAGGCTGGTCATGACGCCGGTGGCCGCGGCGCTCACCGCCGTCTGCCTGGCTCTCGCGCTGACCTGACCCCGTCTGGTTTCCACCGGCGCGGACGGCGGTAGCTCCCCCGGGGTGGAACTGCTCTGCACCGGCCGGTTGCGGTTGCGCGCCTGGACGACGTCCGGCGCCGACCTCGACCGGCTCGCGGACCTCTACGGCCGGGACGAGGTGACCCGCTGGCTGGGCGGGCCGCCCACGGTGCCGCCGGCCGAGCTGGTGGAGCGGTGGCGGCTGGTGCACGAGCTGGACCCGGCGCACGGCTGCTGGGCGGTCGAGCCGCTGGACGGCGGCGCCGCGGCGGGCACGGTGCTGCTCAAGCCACTCCCGGACGGCGTGGGCGAGGTGGAGGTGGGCTGGCACCTGCACCCGGACAGCTGGGGCCGCGGCTACGCCACCGAGGCGGCCCGGGCGGTGGTCGACCGGGCCTTCGGCGACGGGCTGCTGGAGGTGTTCGCCGTCGTCCGGCCCGGCAACGAGGCGTCCCTGGCGGTCTGCCGCCGGCTGGGCATGCAGCCGCTGGGCCGCACCACCCGCTGGTACCACCGGGAGCTGGAGGCCTTCCGGCTCGAGGCCCCGCCGCTGCCATGACCGAGTGGCTGGCCGACCCCGGCGCCTGGGCGGCCCGGTGGGTGTTCACCCGGGGCATCGCGCTGGTCTACCTGGTCGCCTTCGTCGCGGCGCTGCGGCAGGGCCCGGCGCTCATCGGCACCTCCGGCCTCACCCCGGTCCCCCGGTACCTGCAGCACACGTCGTTCCGCCGGTCGCCGAGCGTCTTCCACTGGCACTGGTCGGACCGCTTCTTCCGCGGCTGCTGCTGGACCGGCATCGTGCTGGCGCTGCTCGCCCTGGGAGGGGTCGCCGACCGGCTGCCGGTCGCCGGCTGGATGGCGCTGTGGCTGACGCTCTGGGCGCTGTACCTGTCGATCGTCGACGTCGGCCAGATCTGGTACGGGTTCGGCTGGGAGACGCTGCTGCTCGAGGCGGGCTTCCTCACCGTCTTCCTGGGCCCGGCCCACGTCGCCCCGCCGCTGCTGGTGATGTGGCTGCTGCGCTGGCTGCTGTTCCGGCTGGAGATCGGCGCCGGGCTGATCAAGATGCGCGGCGACCGCTGCTGGCGGGACCTGACCTGCCTGGCCTACCACCACGAGACCCAGCCGATGCCCAATCCGCTGAGCTGGTGGTTCCACCGGCTGAGCCCGCGGCTGCACCGGGTCGAGACGCTGGCCAACCACGTCACCCAGCTGGTCGTCGTCTTCGGCCTGCTGCTGCCCCAGCCGGTCGCCGGGGTGGCCGCCGCCGTCGTGGTGGTCACCCAGGGCTACCTGCTGGTCAGCGGCAACTTCGCCTGGCTCAACGCGCTCACCCTCGTGCTGGGGCTGTCGGTGCTCGACGGGCGCTGGCTGGATGCGGTCCTGCCGGTCGACCGCCCGGCCGAGCTCGGCACCCCGGCCTGGTTCGGCGGCCTGAGCGTGGCGCTGACGGTCCTGGTGGCCGTGCTGAGCATCGGCCCGGTGCGCAACCTGCTGTCACCGCAGCAGCGGATGAACACCAGCTTCGACCCGCTGCGGCTGGTCAACAGCTACGGCGCGTTCGGCTCGGTCACCCGGGTGCGCCGCGAGCTGGTGGTGGAGGCGACCGACGAGCTCGGACCGGACGCGGAGTGGCGGGAGTACGAGTTCCGCGGCAAGCCCGGCGACGTGCGCCGCCGGCCGCCGCAGTGGGCGCCCTACCACCTGCGGCTGGACTGGCTCATGTGGTTCGTCGCCCTCTCCCCCGCCTACGGCCGGCCGTGGCTCAGCACGTTCCTCCGCAAGCTGCTGGCTGCCGACCCGGCCACCCTGCGGCTGCTCCGCTCCGCCCCGTTCGGTCAGCGCCGCCCGGCCGCGGTGCGGGTCCTGGTCTACCGCTACCGGTTCACCACCCGGGCCGAACGGCGGGAGACCGGCGCCTGGTGGCACCGCAGCTACGAGCGGCAGCTGGTCGGCCCGACGACGGCGGAGGACGTCGGGGCGCCCTGAACCGGCCGCGCCGCCGTCAGGCCCGGGCCGGGGCCGCCTCGGGCTCGTCCGCCGGTGGGGCCGGCTCGGCGTCCGCCGCCCGCCGTTGCCGCCACGGCAGGGCCAGCACGATGAGCGCGACGAGGACCAGGCTGCTCAGCGGGGCGACCCGGTACACCCAGCCGTCCCAGGCGGCCGGGGCGAGGCCCGAGCCCAGGCCGATGTAGGCCCACCAGGCCCACACGCCGATGGCCACCTGCAGCAGCGGCAGCAGCCGGGTCGGGGCGAGCACGGTGAACGGGGCGGGCCAGGCGAGGTACTGGGCGCCGTGCCCGGCGGTGGTCACCTGGAACACCGAGGCGGTCACGCCGGCCAGCACGACGGGGTGCGCCCGCCGCCACCACCAGACGGCGGCGACGATGGCGGCGAGCGTGGCCAGCGAGCCGATCCGGCCGACCGTCGCCCAGAACGTCGACGTCTCGAAGCTCTCGTAGGTGTACGGCTCGACGAGGAAGACGATCGCCGACCACCCCCACGTCCCGCCCGCGGAGTTGTAGCCGACGATCGTGGAGACGATCTCGGGCAGCGACCGGAACGGCGTGCCCACGGTGAGCGGCATGGTCAGCAGCAGGGTGAGCCCGACCGCCAGGCCGCCGAGCAGCAGCTGCCCGCGGGCCCGCCAGGTCGGCAGGCCGATCAGCAGCGCCGGCAGGAACAGCAGCGGCCAGGTCTTCACCGAGACGGCCAGCCCGAGGAGCGCGCCGGCCGCGAGCGCGCGGCGTCCGGTGCCGGGCCGCGCGGCCAGGAAGGCGGCCAGGGCGAACAGCAGGCACAACGGCTCCATCTGGCCGTGCACGGCGCTGACGAAGAAGGCGATCGGGGTGCAGGCGTACTGGAAGGCGCGCAGCCCGCCCTTCTCCCGGCCCCCCAGCGTCCAGACCAGGACGACGACGCCCAGGTCGAAGCAGATCGGCAGGACCCGGGCGACCGACAGCCACGGCAGCCCGGTCCACTCCTCGAACGCCACCATCCCGGCCAGCAGGAAGGCGTAGGTGGGCAGGTAGCTCCACCCGCGGGGCCGGCTGTTGAGCGTCGGGTCCTGGTGGGCGAGGACGTTCTCGCCGGCGATCCGGAAGTCGTTGAGCAGGTCGTAGGGGGCCACGTCCTTGGCGATCACGAACAGGGCCACCCGGAAGGCGAGCGCGACGAGCAGGGCGTCGAGCAGGGACGGGCGCCACTCGCGCCGTCCGCTGACGACGAGCAGCGTGCCGGCGACGCCCACCAGGAGCAGCGCCAGGAGGGCGAGCGTCGGGGTCATGCGGCGCTCCGGGGGCGGGTCGGGGTCAGCGGCGGGCGCGGGCGACGAGCGTCTTCAGCCGCTGCACCGGCGGCCGGCGGGTCTTCGCCACCTTGTGGCCGGCGGCGTAGGCGGCGTCCTTCTCCTTGGCCTCCTCCGGCGTCGGGGCGGTGCCCCCGAGGTGGGCCGGCAGCCACCAGCGGTCGTCGTCGCCGGCGGGCTGGTCGGGGTAGGACTGCTGGGCCTCGTCGAGCAGGGCCTCCATCGCCGCGCGGGTGCGGCGCAGCAGGGACTGCACCTTCTCCCCCGGCTCGGGGACCAGCGGCTCACCGATGAGCACCGTCACCGCCACGCCCCGGCGCAGCACGACGTCGTGCCCCTTGGTGGCGATGCGGTGCCCGCCCCACACGGCGGCGGGCAGGACCGGGACGCCGGCGTCGATCGCCATCCGGGCGGCACCGGCCTTGAGGTCCTTGACGGTGAACGAGCTGCTGATCGTCGCCTCGGGGAAGATGCCGACGACCTGACCGTCCTTCAGCGCGCGGACCGCCGAGTCGAACGCCGCCGCCCCCGCCTTGCGGTCGACCGGGATGTGCTGCATCGCCCGCATGAAGGGCCCGGAGAAGCGGTGGGTGAACACCGCCGACTTGGCCATGAACCGCACCAGCCGGTGCTGCGGGAGGGCGGCGAGCCCGAGGAAGGTGAAGTCGAAGAAGCTGACGTGGTTGCTGCAGATGATCGCCCCGCCGGAGGTGGGCACGTGCTCCTGGCCGCGGACGTCGAAGCGGAAGCCGAAGAGGCGGAAGACGACCAGCGCCAGCCGGATGACGATGCGGTACGGCCGGTCGCGTCGGTCCGGGTGCGGCCCGAAGAGGTCACGGCGGACGACGTCGCCCCAGCTGGCGGTGTACATGGGCGGACCCTAACCAACCCGCGGCCGGTCGGTCCGGGCGACCGCTCGGCGGCTCAGTCGCCGTGGGTGGCGGCGACCGCGGCGCGGACCACGGCGGCCAGGTCGCCGCTCGTCGCGTGCACGCGTCGTTGCAGGTCGGCGCCGGTGCCCCGGCGCAGGACGTCGGCCACCCCGCGCTCGACCAGCGCCAGGTCGCCGCTGTCGGCCAGTGCGGCGCGGACGTGGTCGACCAGGGCGGCGACCACCTCCGCCGCCGGCGCGGGCCGCCCGGTGCGGGGGTGGACGAGCGCACCGGACACCCCCGACCGGCCCGCGCGCCAGGCGGCGACCCGGAGGACCTCGGTGCGGACGTCGGGTGCGGGCCGGCCGGCCCGCCAGTCGCGGGCCGCGGTCTCGACCAGCCCGCGGACGAGGCCGGCCAGCAGGACGGCGTCCTCGACCAGCAGAGCGACGTCGGCGACCCGGACCTCGACGGTGGGCCAGGTCGCCGACAGCCGGGCGTCGAAGTAGACCATCCCGTCGTCGAGGACCGTGCCGCTGGCGAGCAGGTCCTCGACGACCCGGTGGTAGGTGGCCGGCGAGCCGAAACGGCCGGTGGGGCCGGCCGAGGGCCAGCGGGTCCACACCTGCGACCGGAAGCTGGCGTACTCGGAGTCCGTGCCCTGCCAGAAGGGCGAGTTGGCGGTGAGCGCGGTCAGCACCGGCAGCCAGACCCGGATGTGGTCGAGGACGGCGACGCCCTCCTCGTCGTCGGCGACCGAGACGTGCACGTGGCAGCCGCAGGTGAGCGGCTCCAGCGCGGTCAGGCCGAAGGTCTCGAGCATCCGCTGGTAGCGGTCCCCCTGCGTGGGCACCGGCTCGACGAGCACCGGCGACGTCGCCAGCGCGGCGACCCGGGCCCCGACGGAGGCGGCTGCCGCATCGGCCCGGGACCGCCAGTGCCGCAGCTCGGCGGCGACCTCGGTCAGGGTCCGGCACACCCGGGTGCCCAGCTCGATCTGCTGCTGCTTCAGCTCGGGGACCAGCCGGGCGCCACCGAGGTCACCGGGTGGAGGTGCCTCCTGCTCCGCCCGGGCGTGCTCTTCCACGGTCTCGCCCTCCCCGTGGCGGGCGGCCGTGGCGAGGGCCTCCGGCGCGAGCGGGACGGGCGTGCCCGAGGGGTCGACGACGAGCAGTTCTTCTTCTACCCCGACGGTGCGCACGAGTCATGATCACGTCCACGCCCGCCGATCTGCACAGTGGGCCCTCTGACGGCCCACCCACATGGGTGGGCCGTTATGCCCAAGTGCTCATTCGAGAATGGACCGGGACCTGCGGTCCCGGCTCCTCCTGGTCCCGCACCGTCGTCGGCCGCCATTCACCGATTGGCGCCATGGCGCCCGGAGGGCGCCATGGCGCCCGGAGGGCGCCGAGCGTTGCCTTCGGCAGGTGACCACAACGAAAAGGCGCGACATTGTTGGGGATAACGGTAGTATTTGCGCATGCGAGGTGGGTGGCAGCCTCCGCTGCCCGACATGCCGGCTCCTCCCCCGGTCCGCGCCTGGGCGCGGCTCACGCCGCCCCTCGGTTACGAGCCGCAGTGGCGGCGGCTGGTGGAGGCCGCCCTGGAGCTGGACCTCGGCCCGGACGCGCTCGCCGAGACCGGGCTCGACCCGCTGGCCGCGGCACGGGACTGGAAGCCGGCCACCGTCGCGCTCTACAGCAAGGTCGCGCGGTACGGCGGGATCGACGTCCCGCAGCCGAGGACCCCGGAGCCCGATCCCCCGGTGCTCGACCTGCGGGAGCTGACCCGGGTGCGCAGCGAGGCGCCGGAGCACCTGCGGTCGGTGGCCTGGTGCGCGATCGCCCTGGGCTGGCCCGGCACCGTGGGGCAGTTCCGCTCGCTGCGACGGGACCAGGTGCGGACCACCGCCCGGCGGCTGCTGATCTCCACCGACGACGGCGAGTGGGCGGTGCCGGGAGCGCTGACGGCCTGGCACGCCTGGGAGGCGGTGCGCAACCGGTTCCCCGCCCTGGCGGCCAGCCCGTGGGTGCTGCCGGCGCTGCGCCGTGGCCCGGGCATCGACTCGCACGTCGGTGGCCGGCTGTCGACCCAGGCGCTGCAGGTGACCTTCGCCAAGCACGCCGTCCGGACGGCGACGGCCATGCGCGCCACCGCCGCCCCGGGCCAGCGCGAGCACGTCGAGGCGCTGGCGGCGGACTACCTGACCCTCTCCTACGACTCCTACCGGCGACTGGCGCTGGCCGGCGGTGCGGCTCCGGTGGGCCCGCGCGGGGCGGTGCGCGCGCTGCGCAGCGTGCACCGGGCGGCCCGGCAGGCCGGCTGAGTCAGCACAGCGCGAGCTGCTCCGGCTCCGGCGGCACGACGGGGACGTGGCCCACCGGCCGGACCGGCAGGCTGCCGGCCGGGAAGCCCACCGACTCGTCCCCGGGCAGGCCGGTGTCCGGCCCGGCGGGTTCCCCGGCCGTCCCTCGGGCGGTGCCGCTGCTCTGCCGGTCCAGGCCGTGCCGGGCCAGCAGCGGGGCGACGCGGCCGGCCAGCCAGGCGCGGTACTCGGCCGGGACGTAAGCGCCGCGGCCGTAGAGCTGGCGGTACCTGCCGACCAGGCCCGGGTGCTCGCGGGCCAGCCAGGCGGTGAACCACTCCCGGGCGCCCGGACGCAGGTGCAGCGGCACCACGGTGACCCCGGTGGCGCCGGCCGCGGCGATGGCCCCGATCGCCGCCTCGAGGTGCTCCAGCCGGTCGGTCAGCCCGGGCAGCACCGGGGCGAGGAACACCCCGCAGGGCAGTCCGGCGTCGGTGATCGCCCGCACCAGGTCCAGCCGGGCGCGCGGCGTCGGGACACCGGGCTCCAGGGCGGCGTGCAGGTCGTCGTCCCAGATGGCCATCGAGACGCCCATCCCGATCGGGACGTCGCGCGAGGCGGCGGCCAGCCGGGGCACGTCGCGCCGGGCCAGCGTGCCCTTGGTGAGGACGGAGAACGGCGTGCCCGAGCGGGCCAGGGCGTCGATGACGCCGGGCATCAGCCGGTACCGGCCCTCGGCCCGCTGGTAGGGGTCGGTGTTGGTGCCCAGCGCCACGTGCTCGCGCTTCCAGCTCGGCCGGGCCAGCTCGCGCCGCAGCACCTCGACGACGTTGGTCTTGACCACGATCTGCTGGTCGAAGTCCGTGCCGCTGTCCAGCTCCAGCCACTCGTGCGTGCTGCGGGCATAGCAGTAGACACAGGCATGTGAGCATCCCCGGAAGGTGTTGACCGTGTAGGCGAACGGCATCGCGGAGCCCGCCGGCACGGCGTTCAGCGCGCTCTTCGCCCGCACCTCGTGGAAGGTCAGCCCGGGGAACTCGGGCACCTCGACGCTGCGCAGCAGACCGCGCACCGTGGGCAGCCCGGGCAGCACCTCGGGCTCGGCCAGGTCGAGCCGTTGGGCGTCCCATCGCATGCCGCCATCCGAACACACGTTCGAAGCGGTGTCCAGCGGCCGCGCGCCGAGGTCAGCGGGGACCGAGCGCGCCGTCCCCCGGCGGACCAGGCTCCTTCAGCTCCACGAAGACGGTGTGCGTCGGGGTCTCACCGGTGTTCTCACCGGAGTGCTCCTGCGCGTCGAGCCAGCGCGCGACCCCCTGCGGCATTTCGACGTCCACGTCCCGGCCGCCGGCGGACAGCCGCCGGCGGAACGACGACAGCGTGACCATGACGCTGTCCGGGTGGTGGTGGGGCGTGGTCCGGTGGCCGGGGGCGTCGGTGTACTCGAGCACCCGGACGCGGGGGTTCTCGAACAGCACCCGGTAGACGTCGGGGTTGGTGGTCACCGGGTCGAGGTCCATCGTCGGACGCTACTGCGGCGGCCCCCGCCCGGACAGGGGTGCGTGCGCGTCAGACGGGCGGGCGGTCCTCGTAGAACGTGGAGAGCACGACCGTCGTCCGGGTGCTGACGTTGGCCGAGGACCGGATCTCGTGCAGCAGCCCCTCGAGCGCGTCCGGGGACGCGACCCGCACCTTGAGGATGTAGCTCTCCACGCCGGCGACCGAGTGGCAGGCCTCGATCGCGGTCAGGTGCGCCAGCCGGGCCGGGGCGTCGTCGGGCTGGCCGACGTCGATCGGCGTGATCGAGACGAACGCCGTCAGCGGCAGGCCGAGCGCCTTGGCGTCCAGCTGCGCGGCGTACCCGGTGATCAGCCCGCGCTGCTCGAGCCGGCGCACCCGCTGGTGCACCGCCGACACCGACAGCCCGACCAGCTCGGCCAGGTCGGTGTAGCTCGCCCGGCCGTCCCGGGCGAGCGCGCTCAGCAGCGCCCGGTCGACGTCCGGGGCGACGGTCGGCGGGTCAGCCGGGGAGTTCGACGAGCTCACGGGTGCCCCCGTTCAGGTTCCGCACGCCGTCGTCGGTGCAGACGACGATGTCCTCGATGCGGGCGCCGTACCGGCCGGGCAGGTAGATGCCCGGCTCGACGGAGAAGGCCATCCCCGGCTCGATCGGCAGGTCGTTGCCCTCGACGATGTAGGGCGCCTCGTGGCTGTCCAGCCCGATGCCGTGCCCGGTGCGGTGGATGAACTGCTCGCCCCAGCCGGCGTCGGTGATCACCTGGCGGGCGACGGCGTCGACCTGGGCGCAGGTGACGCCGGGGCGCACCGCCGCGACGGCCGCCGCCTGGGCCCGCTGCAGCACGCCGTACCAGTCCTTCAGGCTGCGGGCGGCGACCCCGCCGACGAGGTAGGTGCGGGTGCAGTCGGACCGGTAGCCGGTGGCCGTCTCACCGCCGATGTCCACCACCACCACGTCGCCGCCCACGACGACCCGGTCGGACAGCTCGTGGTGCGGGCTGGCCCCGTTCGGGCCCGACCCGACGATGGTGAAGTCCACCGAGACGTGGCCCTCGGCCAGGATCGCCGCGGCGATGTCGGCGCCGACCTCGGCCTCGGTGCGGCCGACCCGCAGCCACTCCCCCATCCGGGCGTGCACGCGGTCGATCGCGGCGGCGGCGAGCGCCAGCTCGGTCACCTCGGCGGGGGTCTTGACCATGCGCAGCCGGTCGACGACGGGGCTGCCGAGCTCGAGCGCCGCACCGGGAAGCGCCCGCTGGACGCCGAGGGCGTGCTCGGCCCAGGTCCGGTTGCCGACCGAGACCCGGGTGGGCGCGCTCCCCAGCCGGGCGGTGACCGCCTCGGCCAGCCGGGCGAACGGGTCCTCGGTCTCGTCCCAGGCCAGCACCTCCAGGCCCAGCGCACCGGCCGGCGAGGCGTCCACCATCGGCGCCTCCAGCCGGGGCACCACCAGCAGCGGCTCGCCGCGGCGCGGCACCACCAGGGCGGTCAGCCGCTCCATCGCGTGGGCGTGGTAGCCGGTGAGGTACCGCAGGTCGGAGCCGGGGGTGACCACGAGGACGTCGATGCCGAGCCCGTCGGCGACCGCGCGGGCGGCGTGCACCCGGTCGACGGGCACGAGCGGGGACGAGGAGGAGGGGACGGCGGCCACGTGCGCAGACTAACCAGCGGCCCGGACGGCCCCGGCCGCCGTCACCGCACCGTTACGGTGCCGTCCGTGACGACGATGCTGCTGGACGCCGCCAGCCTCTACTTCCGCGCCTTCTACGGCGTGCCGACCACCGTCACCACGCCCGACGGCCGCCCGATCAACGCGGTGCGCGGCTTCCTGGACATGACCTCACGGCTGGTCACCGCCCACCGTCCCGACCGCTGGGTGGCCTGCTGGGACGACGACTGGCGGCCGGCGTTCCGGGTGGCCGCGCTGCCCACCTACAAGGCGCACCGGGTCGCTGCCGAGGGCGGTGAGGAGGTGCCCGACGAGCTCGGCCCGCAGGTGCCGGTGCTGGTCGAGGTGCTCGCCGCCGCCGGGCTGGCCCGGGTCGGTGCGCCCGGCTACGAGGCCGACGACGTCATCGGCACGCTGGCCACCCGGGCCCGCGGGCCGGTCGACGTGGTCACCGGCGACCGCGACCTGTTCCAGCTGGTCGACGACGCCCGCGGCGTCCGGGTGCTCTACACCAACCGCGGCATCAACGACCTGGAGTTCGTCGACGAGGCGGCGGTGGCGGCCAAGTACGGCATCCCCGGGCGGGCCTACGCCGACTTCGCGGTGCTGCGCGGCGACCCCAGCGACGGGCTGCCCGGTGTCGTGGGCGTCGGCGCGAAGACGGCGGCCGCGCTGATCAACGAGTTCGGCTCGCTGGCCGGCATCCGGCAGGCCGCCGACTGCGCCGTCGTCCCGAGGCCGCCGCTGACCGCCGCGGTGCTGAAGAAGCTGCACGCCGCGGCGGGCTACCTCGACGCCGCCCCCGAGGTGGTCGCCGTCGTCACCACCATCGACCTGCCACCGGTGGACGGCGACCTCCCCCGCCGGCCGGCCGACCCGGACGCGCTCGCCGCGCTGGCCGCGCAGCACGGGCTGGAGTCCTCGGTGCGCCGGCTCGGCGCCGCGCTGGGCTGGGAACGGGACTGACCGGCCTCAGCCGTCGGACCAGGTGTAGTCCCCGTCGTCGCTGGTGATCGTGATGGTGATGGTCATCGGGTCGCCGTCGGCCGTGGTGCCGTCGCACTCGTAGCTGGCACCGGTCTCGACCGGCATCTCCTGCGCGCAGTCCAGCTCCAGGCCCACGCCCTCGCGCTGCTCGAACTGGGCGGCGACGTCGCGCTGCACGGCCTGCGGGTCCAGCCGGGTGGAGCCGAGGACGACCGGCAGGGTGATGGCCAGGCCGACCACCAGGACGGCGAGGAGCACCAGACCGAGGACCTTGGGCCTCCGGGACCGCCGCGCGGGCTGCTCAGGCTGCCCCCAGGCGCCGTACTGGCCGTAGGGGGTGCCGTGCTGCCCCGGCTGGCCGTACCGGGGTTGCCCGTACGGCGGCTGGCCGTACTGGGGTTGCCCGTAGCCGGGCTGCCCGTACTGCGGTTGGCCGTAGGCAGGCTGACCGTACTGCGGCTGCCCGTAGCCGGGTTGGCCGTACTGCGGTTGGCCGTACTGCGGTTGCCCGTACGGGGGCTGGCCGTGCGGAGACTGCCCGTGGCCCGGCTGCCCGTACTGCGGCTGCCCGTACTGCGGCTGCCCGTACTGCGGCTGCCCGTACTGCGGCTGCCCGTACTTTGGCTGGCCGTACGGCGGCTGCCCGGACGACGGCTGGCCGTACCGGTTCCCGTACCCGGACGGCGGCCCCCAGCCCTGGTCCGGAGCAGGCTGCTGGTACCCCGACGGCTGCTGTCCCGAGGGCTGTTGCCCCGGCGGCTGCTGCCCGGACGGCGGTCCCCAGCCGGGCGCAGGCGGGCGGGGGTCCTGCGGCTCCTCGCCCTGCGGCGGCTGGCTCATCGTCGCTCCTCGGTCGGACGTCGCGCTCCCGGGCACGGCGGCATGCGGCGGGGCGCCCGATTCTGTCGTACCGCGACCGCGGTGGCCCGGCACACCGGCTGCGGCGCGCTCAGCCGCTGACCGCGACGGCCACGACCCCGCGGCGCACCCGGCCGACCGCCGACCGGGCGATGCCGGCGAGCGGCTGGTCGGCCACCTTGGCCAGCTGGTCGAGCAGGTCGACCAGCTGCCGCGCCCAGCGCACGAAGTCCCCGCCGGAGAGCTCGGTGCCGGCCTGCTCGGCCCCGGCCAGCACCCGGTCCAGGCTCTGCCCGTCGGCCCAGCGGTAGGCGGCCCAGACGAAGCCGAGGTCCAGCTCGCGGGTCACCGGCACCTCGTGCTCGCGCTCCACGTCGGCCAGCCGGTCGTGCACCCGGCGCATCCCCGCCAGCGCCGCGGTGACCTTGCCGGCCGGCACCGACGGCGAGCCCGGCCCCTCCCGGCGCGCCTCGAAGACCAGCGCCGACACGCAGCCGGCGAGCTCGGCGGGGGTGAGCCCGCGGAACACCCCGGCCCGCAGGCACTCGGCGGTGAGCAGGTCGGTCTCCGACCAGATCCGGCTCAGCCGCCGGCCGTCGTCGGTGACCACCGGCGACTCCTCCGGCGGCACGCCGTCCTCGGGCGGCTCGACCGGCAGCTCGGCCACCGGGTGCAGGTAGCCCAGCTCCTGCAGCACGTCGCAGGTGTGGTCGAACTGCCGGGTCAGCGACCCGGTCCGGTCGGCGATCTGCCGGCGCAGCCGTTCGGCGTCCCGCAGCTCGCGCAGCCAGCGGTCGGCGGCGCGCACCCGCTCCTCGCGGTCGGGCAGCGCGTGCACCGGATGGGCGCGCAGCGCGTGCCGCAGGTCGGCCAGCACCGGGTCGTCGGCCGCGGCCGAGCGGCCCCGGGTGCGCCGGGCGCCCAGGTCGTTCTCCATCCGGGCGGTGCGCAGCGTGGCGGCGAGGTCCCGGCGCGCGTGCGGGCTGCGGTGGTTGAAGTTCTTCGGCACCCGCACCCGGGCCAGCGCCGTCACCGGCGACGGGAAGTCGACCGAACCCAGC
Source organism: Modestobacter versicolor (assembly GCF_041028285.1). Classification (GTDB taxonomy): domain Bacteria; phylum Actinomycetota; class Actinomycetes; order Mycobacteriales; family Geodermatophilaceae; genus Modestobacter; species Modestobacter versicolor_A. Next base: position 227,650 of record NZ_JABGDB010000002.1, read on the forward strand.
CGGCCGGCCCACTTGTCCTCGGTGAGCACCAGCGGCCGCGGGTCGGACAGCTCCGTGGTGCCCGGGTCCAGCACGACGGCCAGGCCCTGACGTCGTCCGCTGGGCACCCGGATCACGTCACCGGCGCGCAGCGCGGCCAGCGACTCGGCGGCGTCCAGCCGGCGCTTGGCCTGCGAGTCGCGGGACAGCGCCTTCTCGCGCTCGGTGATCTCCAGCCGCAGCCGGGCGTACCCGGCGACGTCCAGCGCGGCGTTCGAGAGCCCGCCGTTCATCTCCTTGAGCAGCCGGGCGGCGTCCTCCTCGTGCCGGGCCGCGGACCGGGCCAGGCCGACCACCGAGCGGTCGGCCTGGAACTGGGCGAAGGAGGCGGCGAGCAGCTCCCGGGCGCGTTCCCGGCCGAACGCACCGACCAGGTTGACCGCCATGTTGTAGCTGGGCCGGAACGACGAGCGCAGCGGGTAGGTGCGGGTGCTGGCCAGCCCGGCGACCACCGCCGGGTCGACCCCCGGCGCCCAGACGACGACCGCGTGCCCCTCGACGTCGATGCCGCGGCGCCCGGCCCGACCGGTGAGCTGGGTGTACTCCCCCGGCGTCACGTCGGCGTGCGCCTCGCCGTTCCACTTGACCAGCTTCTCCAGGACGACGGTGCGGGCCGGCATGTTGATGCCCAGGGCCAGCGTCTCGGTGGCGAACACCGCCTTGACCAGGCCGCGGACGAAGCACTCCTCGACGGTCTCCTTGAACGCGGGCACCAGCCCGGCGTGGTGGGCGGCGACCCCGGCCAGCAGGCCCTCCCGCCACTCCCAGAAGCCGAGGACGTGCAGGTCCTCCTCCGGCAGCGAGCCGGTGCGCCGGTCGATGACCTCGGCGATCGCGGCCCGCTCGCTCTCGTCGGTGAGCCGCATCCCCGAGCCCAGGCACTGGTGGACGGCGGCGTCGCAGCCGGCGCGGCTGAACACGAAGGTGATGGCCGGCAGCAGCCCGGCGCGGTCCAGCCGCTCGACCACCTCCGGGCGGGACGGCGGCCGGTACCGCGGCCGGTGCCCGCTGCCGCCGGAGCTCCCCCGCAGGCCGCCGCCCCCACCGCCGTGCCAGGAGTCGTACCGCCGGTCCTGCTCGTGGACGTAGCGCACCAGCTCCGGGTCGACGACCGCCCGGCCGCGCTCCCGGGTGGACAGCCCCCGCGGGGTCTGCTCCCACTCCCCCGCGTGCGCGGCCGGCCGCAGCGCGAACAGGTCGAACACCCGGCCGCCGACGAGCATGTGCTGCCACAGCGGGATCGGCCGGACCTCGCTGACCACGACTGCGGTGTCCCCGCGCACGGTGACCAGCCAGTCGGCGAACTCCTCGGCGTTGCTCACCGTCGCCGACAGCGACACCAGCCGGACGTGCTCGGGCAGGTGGATGATCACCTCCTCCCAGACCGCGCCGCGGAACCGGTCGGCGAGGTAGTGCACCTCGTCCATCACCACGTAGCCGAGGTCGGTCAGCGTCGGGGAGTCGACGTAGAGCATGTTGCGCAGCACCTCGGTGGTCATCACCACCACCGGGGCGTCGCCGTTGACGGCGTTGTCCCCGGTGAGCAGACCGACCCGCTCGGCGCCGTACCGGTCGCACAGGTCGCTGTACTTCTGGTTGGACAGCGCCTTGATCGGCGTGGTGTAGAAGGCCTTGCGGCCCTCCTGCAACGCCTTGTGGACGGCGAACTCGCCGACGACGGTCTTCCCGGCGCCGGTCGGGGCGCACACGAGCACACCCGAACCCTCCTCCAGGGCCTCGCACGCCTCCACCTGGAACGGGTCCAGGGAGAAGCCGAGCTCGGCGGTGAAGTCCGCGAGGGTGGGGTGTGCGGTGCGCCGGCGGGCAGCTGCGTACCGCTCGGCCGGGCTGGACATGCCCCCACCGTATGCGCGGTCGGCCGCTCCGGCCCCAGGTCGTCCCGAACCCACAGGTCCCGCCGTCCCGGCGGCTCCTTACGTCGGCGCTACACCGCCTGGCGTGCACTCCTCCCAGTCGCCCGGACCCGCCGGGTGCCCAGGAGGGAGCCCCCCGTGACGCGGATCCGCGCCACCCTCGCCGCCGGTCTGTCGGCCGGCGCACTCGCCGTCGCCCTCGTCGCGGCGTGCGCACCGGCCGCCGACAGCGCGTCAGCCGGTCCCGCGCCCAGCAGCGCTTCCAGCAGCGTCCCGGGTCCCGTGCCCGGCGCGGTCGCCGACGACGTCGGCACCCCGCCCCGGGACGCGCCCGACCAGCGGGGGCCGATCACGGCGGCGGACGGGTGGCTGCCCGAGGGGCAGAGCCTGGACCCCGACGACACCGCCTCCCCCGCGCTGGCCCGGTTGGACCCGGCGCTGCTGACCGCGGTGCAGCAGGCCGCCCAGGAGGCGGCAGCGGCCGGGGTCGAGATCCGGATCAGCTCAGGCTGGCGCAGCGCCGCCCTGCAGGCGGACCTGCTGGCGGCCGCGGTACGCCGCTACGGCAGCACCGAGGAGGCCCGGCGCTGGGTGAACACGCCGGAGCGGTCGACGCACGTGTCCGGCCGGGCGGTCGACGTCGCCTCCGCCGACGCCGCGAGCTGGCTGAGCCAGCACGGCGACGAGTTCGGCCTGTGCCAGACCTACGCCAACGAGCTGTGGCACTACGAGCTGGCGACCGGACCGGGCGGCACCTGCCCGCCCCAGCTCGCCGACGCCGCCGGCTGAACCCGGTGTCCGCACCCCGCCGTCCCCCGGCGGCCACGAAGACGGCCATCTTCGTCCCCCGGGTCAGCGCCGAAGATGGCCATCTTCGTGGGAGGGGGGACGGCGACCGGTGCCGACGACGGCGACGGCGCCCGGCACGCACACCGACACCGCCGGCAGCGCGGACACCGACTCACCGTCGGCGTAGGTGGTCGGGCCGTCGCCGTCCAGCCGCACCTCACGGCCGCGCAGCACGGTGACCGCCGGGTGCTGGACGTGGGTGCCGGCGGCCAGCCGGGGCCGGGTGCGCGCCAGCTCGCGCCGGCTGACCGGCCCGACGACGACGACGTCCAGCAGTCCGTCGGCCGGGTCGGCGCCCGGGGCGATCTGCAGCCCGCCGCCGTACCAGGCGGTGTTCGCGACCGAGATCATCGTGACGAGCAGCTGCTGCCCGACCCCGTCCACGGTCAGCGCCAGCTCGCGCGGTCGCAGCCGGGCCAGCTCGGCGAGGACGGCGACGTCGTAGCGCCGTGGACCGCGCGGCCAGGGCAGCCGGTTCGCCCGGTCGGTGACCGCCGAGTCGAACCCGCAGCACAGCACCGTGCCCCACCAGCGGTCACCGGTGCGGGCGGCGTCCACCCGACGACGGACGCCGGAGAGCACGTCCACGGCCACCGCCCGGGCCGCCGCGACCGGGTCGGCCGGGACACCCAGGGCGTGCGCCAGGTCGTTGCCGGTGCCGGAGGGCAGCAGAGCCAGCGCGGTCGTCGTCCCCGCCACCGCCTGGAGGACCGCGTGCGCGGCGCCGTCCCCACCGAGGGCGGCGACCGCCGCCACCCCGTCGGCCACCGCGGCCGCGGCCAGCCGCTCGGCGTCGGCCCGGCTCGTGGCGGTCAGCAGCACCGGGGTCACCCCGGCGCCGGCCAGCGCCGCCGTCACGGCAGGGACGGCGCGGGCGCCCCGCCCCCGGCCCGCCGCGGCGTTGACCAGCACGGCGACCTCAGGTGCCCTGGACATGCTCACCGCGGGGCGGTCAGCGCTGGGTGGTCGCCGGCTCGTCCAGCGGGCTGGGCGTGGTGTCCAGCGGGCTGGGCGTCGTGTCCAGCGCGCTCGGTCCCTCGACCAGCGGTGAGGCCTCGCCGTCGTCCAGGTCGGCCAGGCCCTCGGCAGCGGCCTTCTTCGCCCGCCGCTTGTCCACGAACCGGGCGATCTGGATGGCGATCTCGAACAGCACGCACATCGGGCCGGCCATCAGCAGCATCGTGAACGGGTCCTGCGTCGGGGTGATGAAGGCGGCGAAGACGATGGTGAGGAAGTAGATCCAGCGGCGCCCCTTGGACAGCGCCTCGTGCGACAGCACCCCGATGAGGTTGAGCGCCACCGCGATCAGCGGCAGCTCGAAGCTGACGCCGAAGGCGACCAGCAGCGAGATGACGAAGCCGATGTACTCCTCGGCGGTGAGCGCCACGACCACGCCCTCACCGGCCAGCCCCAGCAGCAGCCGCAGGCCCGCGGACAGCGAGAGGTAGGCCAGCGCGGCACCGAGGGCGAACAGCAGGGAGGAGACGGCGACGAAGCCCACGCCGTAGCGCTTCTCGCTCCGCTTCAGCCCCGGGGTGAGGAACGCCCAGAGCTGGTACAGCCAGAAGGGGGCCGACAGGACGACGCCGGCGATGAAGCTGATCTTCAGCCGGATCAGCGCGCCGCCGAAGACGTTGGTCACCAGCAGGCCGCAGCTGCCGTCGGCGTCGTTGTAGCGCAGGTCGTACGGGAGGTTGCAGTACGGCGCCCTGATGAAGTCACCCAGGCCGTGCTCGTACCACCAGAACGCGACCGCGGTGCCGATCAGCACGAACAGCAGCGCGATGCCGATCCGGTTGCGCAACTCGCGGAGATGGCCGATGAGGCTCATCGTCGCCGCGGCGTCCCGTTCGGGACGCCGCGGTCGACGGTCGCGCGTTCGCCCTGCCAAGGTCACGGGCGGCAGACGGGAGAGCGGGTCAGCGGGCGCTGTCGGCGACGGCCGACGCGCGGGCCTGCTCGGCGGCCGCGCGGGCCTGGGCGGCACGCGCCTCGGCGGCACGGGCCTCGGCCTCGTAGTCGACGACGGCCGGCGCCGGAGCCGGGGCCTGGGCCGCAGCCGGGGGGACGAGCTGACCGGTCACCGGAGCGGTGCGGGCCTCGTCCTTGGCGCGGACGTCGTCGTCCTTCATGCCCTTCATCTCGCTCTTGAAGATGCGCATCGAGCGCCCCATCGAGCGGGAGGCGTCGGGCAGCTTCTTGTAACCGAAGAGCAGCAGGACGGCCAGGATGATGAGGCCGATCTCCATGGGACCGAGGTTCATCGGACTCCTCCGAGTCGTGGGGGGCGTGCCGGGCTGACTCTACGCCGGGGACACCAGGGGTCCAGGGCCGCGCACGGCTGTACGCACGCCGTCCACCTGGGGTTCAGTCGTCGGTCTCCGACCGGAGGGCGCGCTGGGCGGCGGCCCGGTCGGCCGCGGCCTGGGCCTCGGCCAGCAGCGGCGCCACGTCGCGCTCGAGTCCGCGCAGCTCACGGCTGAGCCGCCCGGCGGCGCCGAGCAGGCTGTAGGCCAGCACGCCGAGCACCAGCAGCGCGAGCACGGCCACGACGATCCACACGATCAGCACCACGGGGACGACCCTAACCGCCGCGGGTGCGGGGCCGCCGCGCCGTCAGTCCGCGTACCGCGCCAGCGCAGCTCGGGCCTCCCCGGCCACCTGGGCGGCCAGCTCCGCCGGCTCGTCCACGGTGGCGGCGCCGCCGAGGGAGGCGACCAGCCGGCGGGCCCAGGCGAGGTCGGAGGTGCGCACCGCCACGGCGAGGCCGCCGGGCGGGTCGGTCACCTCGGCCTGCTCCTCCACGGGGTAGTAGTCGGCGATCCAGCGGGCGGTGCGGGCCAGCCGCAGCCGCACCAGCGGCGCCTCGGCCGGCGGCTGGTAGAGCCCGTCGTCCAGGTCGCGCTCGTGCGCCTCCGGCGGCGGTGCGGCCGGCTCGTCGAGCACCGTGACGTCGTCGATGCGGTCCAGCCGGAACAGCCGGGTGCCCTCGACGTTGCGGCACCACGCCTCCAGGTACCAGTGCCCGTCGACCAGCAGCAGCCGCATCGGGTCGACGGTGCGCTCGGTGCGCTCGTCCCGGCTGGGCACGTAGTAGTGCAGGTGCAGCGCCCGGTGCCGCTCCAGCCCGGCCCGGACGACGGCCAGCGACTGCTCCCGGGCATCGACGCTGACCACCACCGGCGCTGAGGCCTCGGCGGGGTGCCCAGCGGCCGCGGACACCTTGGCCAGCGCCCGGCTCACCGCCTCGCCCTCGGCCAGGCCCGGCAGCTCGAGCAGGGTGCGCAGCGCGACGATGAGCGCGACCGCCTCGTCGGTGGACAGCTTGAGCGGCCGGACCATGCCCGCGGTGAAGGTGACCCGGACCCGGTCGCCCTCGAAGGCGAGGTCGATGAGGTCGCCGGGCCCGTGCCCGGGCAGCCCGCAGACCCACAGCAGGTCCAGGTCGCGGCGCAGCTGGGCCTCGGTGACGCCGAAGTCGGCGGCGGCGTCGGCCAGCCGGACGCCGTCCGGGCGGGCCTGCAGGTAGGGCACCAGGGCCAGCAGCCGGGTCATCCGCTCGGCGGTGCTCGGCGCGGTCATGCCCGGCCGTCCAGCGCGGCGAGCCGGGTGAGCCGCTCCACGACCGCCTCCCGCATCCGCTGCGGCGCCTCGACCAGCACGTCGCGACCGTAGGCGGCGAGCTGGTCGGCCAACGACCAGGGCTCGGTGGTGCGCAGCTGCAGCCGGTCGTCGCCGTCGTCGGCGGGGCCCAGCGGCTCGGCGTGCCGGCGCAGCCCGATGGCCGTGCCGGGCCGGGCGCGGACGATCACCAGGTGCTCCTCCCGCGCCTCCTGGCCGGCCACCACCGCGGCCAGGTCCAGGTCGGCGGGCGGGGTGAAGGCGCCGGACGGCCCGCTGGCCCGCGGCGTGCCGGTGACCCGGGACAGCCGGAACACCCGGGGGGCGGCGCGGTCCAGGTCGTGCCCGACGAGGTACCAGCGGCCGTGCCAGGCGACCACGCCCCACGGCTGCACCCGGCGGCGGCTGGCCTTGTCGGCGTCCGGACGGCGGTAGTCGAAGGCGAGCACCCGCCGGTCGCGGGCTGCCGCGTAGCAGGGCTCGAAGGCGGGCTCCCCGGCGTCCAGGCGCGGCTGGATCGGGATGCCGCGGGACTGGTCGACCTCCACCCCGGCGGCCCGGAGCTTGACCAGTGCGCTCTGCGCGGCGCCGGCCAGCTGGGCGGACTGCCACAGCCGCAGCGCCAGGCCGACGGCGGCGGCCTCCTCGCCGGTGAGGGTGATCTCGGGCAGCTCGTAGTCGGCCCGCGCGATGCGGTAGCCGTCCTCGGTGTCGAAGGCGCTGGTGCGGCCGGTCTCCAGCGGGACGCCGATCTCGCGCAGCTCGGCCTTGTCCCGCTCGAACATCCGCTTGAACGCCTCGTCGGCCCGCTCGGTGCCGTCGTCGGGCTCGTACCCGGGCACCGTGGCGCGGATCTTGGCCGCCGACACGTACTGCCGGGTGCCCAGCAGGGCGATGACCAGGTTGACCAGTCGTTCCGCCCGCTTGGCTGCCACGCGCACAGGCTAGTGCCCCCGGCTGCTTACCCTCTCCCGGTGACCGGTGCCCCCTCCCCCGTCCCTGGTTCCCGCATCCGCTGGCGGCGCGGCCGGGTCGTCGCGCTCGGCCGGTCCTGGCGCGACGCCCAGGAGATGACCGTCGAGGTGGCCGGCGACGGGACGCTGAAGGCGCTGGCGCACCCCTCGGTCGTCGGCTCCCCGGAGGTCGGCGACGAGGTGCTGCTCAACACCACCGCGTGGGCGCAGCGGCTGGGCACCGGCGGGTACGCGCTGGTGGTCGCCGTCCCTGACCGGCTGCCGGCTGACCCGACCGGGCCGGGGCACCTGGTCAAGGGCCGCTACACGCCGCTGCAGGTGACGGTGCAGGGCGTGGACGAGCAGGAGACCGAGCACCACCGGGCGATCGCCGACGCCGAGGACCTCGGTGGGATGCCGGTGGTCGTGGCCGACCTGCACTCGGCGCTGCCCGCGGTGCTGGCCGGGGTGCAGGCCACCGACCCGGCGCTGCGGGTCGCCTACGTGATGACCGACGGCGGGGCGCTGCCGGCCGCGTTCTCCCGCACGCTGGACGCCCTCGCCGGGTCGCTGGCCGGGGTGGTCACCGTCGGCCAGTCCTTCGGCGGCGACCTGGAGGCGGTCACCGTGCACACCGGGCTGCTGGCCGCCCGGCACGTGCTGCGGGCCGACGTCACCGTGGTCACCCAGGGCCCGGGCAACCTGGGCACCGGGACGCCGTGGGGGTTCTCCGGCGTCGCCGCCGGGGAGGCCTGCAACGCGGTGCACGTGCTCGGTGGGCAGACCGTCGGGGCGCTGCGGATCTCCGACGCCGACCCGCGCCCCCGGCACCGCGGCGTCTCGCACCACTCGCTGACCGCGTTCGGCCGGGTCGCGCTGGGCGGGGTGGCCCTGGTGGCGCCGCGCGGGCTGGGCTCGGACCTGGGCAGCCAGGTCGAGGAGGACCTGGCCGGCCAGCCCCAGCGCAACCGGGTCGAGTGGGTGGACACCGAGGGCCTGGAGACGGCGCTGGAGGCGCTGCCGGTGCGGCTGTCGACCATGGGCCGGGGCCTGGCCGAGGACCGCGCCTACTTCCTGGCCGCGGCCGCCGCCGGCCGGTACGCCGCGCAGCTCACCCTGTTCGGCCCGCTGCCCGGCTGACGCCGCCGTCCGTCCGGCGTTGCACGCCCTTCGGGCGCGTTGCCCGTGCTGCAGCGCGTGCAGTGCAGACGCAACGCGGGCAACGCGGCGCGCGGGTCAGCGGCGGAAGCCGCCCTCGGCGTCGATCGTCCGGCCGGTGACCGAGCGGGCGTCGGGCCCGGTGAGCCAGGCGACGACGGCGGCCGCCTCGGCCGGGCTGTTCCAGCGGCCGCGGGGCATGGCGCGGGCCACGACGTCCTGGGTGACCCCCGACGCCCAGCCGGTGTCGGTCGGGCCCGGGTTGACGCAGTTGACGGTGACGTCCCGGTCGATGAGCTCGTCTGCCAGCGACAGCGTCATCGCCTGGACGGCGCCCTTGCTGATCGCGTAGGGCAGCTCGGTGGGCATCGGGCCGAGGTGCTGGCCGGAGGTGAACAGGACGACGGCGCCCGGCCCGGCAGCCAGGTCGTACCGGGCCGCGAACGCCTGGGTGAGCAGCAGGCTGCCCCGGGCGTTGACGGCGAAGCACAGGTCGACCTCGGCGGCGGTGACGTCGGCGAGCCGGCCCACGGCGCTGCGGGCGTGGGTGGCCACCAGCGTGGTCAGCGGACCGATCGCCGCCTCGGCGGCCGCCACCAGCTCTGCCGGTGCGGCCGGGTCGGCGAGGTCGGTGCTGACGTGCGGCGGGTCGCCGAGCTCGGCCAGCACCGCGGCCAGGTCGTCGCCGCCCCAGGGCTGCTCGGCGTCGTGCGGGGCCCAGGAGGAGACGACGACGCGGTCGCCACGGGCGAGCAGCCGTCGGGCGACGGCGGCGCCGATGCTGCTGCGACGGCTGACCCCGGTGACGAGTGCGGTGCCCACCGGCGCAGTCTGCGGGTCCGGCCGCCCGGGCGGCGACCGGATTCCGCCGTCACATGCTGGCGATCAGCTTCTCGACGCGGTCGTCGACGGACTTGAACGGGTCCTTGCACAGCACGGTGCGCTGGGCCTGGTCGTTGAGCTTGAGGTGCACCCAGTCGACGGTGAAGTCCCGGCGCTTCTCCTGCGCGCGGCGGATGAACTCGCCGCGCAGCTTGGCCCGGGTGGTCTGCGGCGGCACGTTCTTGGCCTCGAAGACGGCCGGGTCGTGGGTGACCCGCTCGACCTGGCCGGCCTTCTCCAACAGGTAGTACAGGCCGCGGTCGCGCCGGATGTCGTGGTAGGCGAGGTCGAGCTGGGCGACCCGCGGGCTGGACAGCGGCAGGTCGCGCTTGGCCCGGTACCGCTCGATGAGCTGGTGCTTGATGGCCCAGTCGATCTCGCGGTCGATGAGCGACAGGTCCCCGCTGTCGACGGCCTTGAGCGTGCGGCCCCACAGCTCGAGCATCTGCCGGTGCACCGGGCCGTAGCCCTCGCGGTCGACGAACTCGGCGGCGCGGTCGTGGTACTCCTGCTGGATCTCCAGGGCCGACATCTCCCGGCCGTTGGCCAGCCGCACCTTGCGCCGTCCGGTGATGTCGTGGCTGATCTCCCGGATGGCCCGGATCGGGTTCTCCAGCGTCATGTCCCGGAGCACCACGCCGGTCTCGATCATCCGCAGCACCAGGTCGGTGATGGTGACCTTGAGCAGCGTCGTCGTCTCGCTCATGTTGGAGTCGCCGACGATGACGTGCAGCCGGCGGTACTTCTCCGCGTCGGCGTGCGGCTCGTCGCGGGTGTTGATGATCGGCCGGGACCGGGTGGTGGCGCTGGAGACGCCCTCCCAGATGTGCTCGGCGCGCTGGCTGACGCAGAAGACGGCGCCGCGCGGGGTCTGCAGCACCTTTCCGGCGCCGACGACGACCTGCCGGCTCACCAGGAACGGGATGAGCACGTCGGCGAGCCGGCTGAACTCGCCGTGCCGGCCGACGAGGTAGTTCTCGTGGCAGCCGTAGCTGTTGCCGGCCGAGTCGGTGTTGTTCTTGAACAAGTAGATGTCCCCGGTGACGCCCTCTTCGTTCAGGCGCTGCTCGGCGTCGACCATCAGGCCCTCGAGGATGCGCTCGCCGGCCTTGTCGTGGACGACGAGCTCGGTGAGGTCGTCGCACTCGGCGGTGGCGTACTCGGGGTGGCTGCCGACGTCCAGGTAGAGCCGGGAGCCGTTGCGCAGGAAGACGTTGGAGCTGCGTCCCCAGGACACCACCCGGCGGAACAGGTAGCGGGCGACCTCGTCAGGTGAGAGGCGGCGCTGCCCCTTGAAGGTGCACGTGACGCCGTACTCGGTCTCGATGCCGAAGATCCGTCGTTCCACCTCGCCGAGCGTAGGCGTCCGCGGCGCACGCGGCTCGTGTCCCGAGTGCGCCGCGCCGCTCACTGCTGCGTGCCCGGGGCGTCGCCGTCCGGAGTCGTGCCCTCGGTGCCGCCACCGGCACCGTCCTGCGTGGCCGGCTGGGCCGACGCGGGCTCGGTGCCGCCGGCGGTGTCGACCGCGGCCGGGTCGCCCAGCCCCGGCGGGGTGCCGGGGGCGGGCGCGCTCGGGGCGTGCGTGGCGGTCGTGCCGGGCTCCTCGGCGGGCGCGGGCTCGTCGGCCAGCAGGGCACGCAGCGGGGCGCCGACGACCCGCCGGAACGCCCGCTTGGGGCGCCGGCGGTCCAGGACGGCGACCTCGAGCTGCTCGGCCGGCAGCTGCCCGCCGCCGTTGGCCGCGGTGACCGGGCTGACCGCGGACAGCGCCTGGACGCCGACCCGCAGCGCCTCGGTGAGGCTCAGGCCGTGGCTGAAGTGCTGGCGCAGGTTGGCGGTGACGGCGTCGGCCTGGCCGCCCATGACGACGAAGTCGGGCTCGTCGACGATCGACCCGTCGAAGGTCAGCCGGTAGAGCTGGTCGGACTCCGGGGTGTCGCCCACCTCGGCGACGCAGAGCTCGACCTCGAAGGGCTTCATCTGCTGCGTGAAGACCTCGCCGAGGGTCTGCGCGTAGGCGTTGGCGATGACCCGGCCGGTGACGTCGCGCCGGTTGTAGGAGTAGCCGCGGACGTCGGCCAGCCGGATGCCGGCGACCCGCAGGCTCTCGAACTCCGAGTAGCGGCCGACCGCGGCGAACCCGACCCGGTCGTAGAGCTCGCTGACCTTGTGCAGCGTGGAGCTGGGGTTCTCCGCGATGAACAGGACGCCGTCGTCGTAGGTGAGGACGGCGACGCTGCGGCCGCGGGAGATGCCCTTGCGGGCGTACTCCGAGCGGTCGCGCATGACCTGCTCGGCCGAGGCGTAGTACGGCATGGTCATGGGTCAGCCCTCCCGGTTCTCGGCGGCGGACCGGTCGGCCACGATCGCGTCGGCGACGGCGGCCACCTCGGCGTCGGGCAGCCGGACGGCGCCCTCGGCGTCGACCCGGTAGACGATCGGGAAGAGCCGGCGGACGGTGTCCGGGCCGCCGGTGGCGCTGTCGTCGTCCGCGGCGTCGTAGAGGGCCTCGACGACGGTGCGGGTGGCGGCGTCGCCGGACAGGCCGGGGCGCCAGGTCTTCTTCAGCGAGTTCTTGGCGAAGAGCGAGCCGGAGCCGACCGAGGCGTAGCCGCGCTCCTCGTAGTTCCCGCCGGTGACGTCGTAGCTGAAGATGCGGCCGGGGCTCGCGCCCTCGGCGGCGTCGAGGTCGTAGCCGGCGAAGAGCGGGACGACGGCCAGCCCCTGCATCGCCGCGCCGAGGTTGCCGCGGATCATGCCGGCGAGGCGGTTGGCCTTGCCGTCGAGGGACATCGTCATCCCCTCGATCTTCTCGTAGTGCTCGAGCTCGACCTGGTAGAGCCGCACCATCTCGATCGCGATCCCGGCGGCGCCGGCGATCCCGATGACCGACCAGGAGTCGGCGGCGTAGACCTTCTCGATGTCCCGGCTGGAGATCAGGTTGCCCATGGTGGCCCGCCGGTCGCCGCCCATCAGCACGCCGCCGTCGAAGGTGACCGACACGATCGTGGTGGCGTGCGGGGAGAGCTCACCCACCGGCACGGCGGGCAGGGTGCGGCGCCCGGGCAGCAGGTCGGGGGCGGTGGTGCCCAGGAAGTCGGTGAACGAGGAGCCCACCCGGTCCAGGTACGCGGGCGTGAACCCGCTCCGGCCAGTCGACTGTTCGCTCACGCGCCCGCCTCTCCTGCCGCTCCGCGGCTGCTCAGCACCGTCCGCCGGGTCACCGGCGGACGTCGGTCCGACCCTACCGGCGGGTCCACCGCTGGGCCGGACGCCTCATGCCTGCCCGGGCAGCGGCCCGGCGGCCTGCCCCGCGCGATGGGCCTCGACGTACCGCGCAGCCACCCGTAGCAGCGTCGGGTCGTCGCGGTACAGACCCAGCCCGAAGTTGCATCGCTGGCAGAGCAGCGACCGGACTGCACCGGTCTCGTGGTCGTGATCCAGGTGCTCCGGACCGGGCTCAGCGCAGATGGCGCACCGATCTCCCTGAGACTGCCGGATCCGGTCGACCTCTGCCTTGGTCAGACCGTAGCTGCGGAGCCAGTAGGCGCTGTTGCTCGCTCGCCGCTTGCACGGGAGGCACATGCTGCCGAAGCCCGACCGCTGGCGGGCGTTCCGGGAGAAGTGCTCGTGTGCCACTGCCTGCCGGCAGGACGGGCACCAACGGAAGCCCTCGGGGATCCAGGAGTGATCGCGGACATCATGGCCCTGGGCAGCTCGCGATTGCTTGTACCAAGCGCCCTGACGCCTGCGGTTGCACGCGAGGCAGTAGAACGACAGTCCGTCCGGCCGCGAACGGTTGCGACCGAAGGCCGTGAACTCCTTCTGTTCGCCGCAATCCGGGCAGACTTTCATGACGATGACTTAGCGTAGCGGACCGACTACTCTCCGCCCTTCTGCACGTACGAGCGAACAAACTCCTCCGCGTTCTCCTCGAGGACCCCGTCGATCTCGTCCAGGAGGGAGTCGACGTCGTCGGTGACCTCCTTGGTCCGCTCCGAGGCGGAGGTGTCGACCGACGCCTCGACCTCCTCGGACTCCTCGCGCGAACGGGTGGACCGCTGCTGTCCACCGGTGTCCTTCGTGGCCATCTGAACCTCCGCGAGCTCGCTGCTGGGTGGTGCTGCGGGCGAAGTTACCCGCGGGATGTGACAGGACGGCGAACGCAGCTCACGCGCCGGTGATGGTGTCGACCAGCTCGGCCGCCGTGGACGTCGACTCGAACAGGGCACCGACGTGCTCGCGGGTGCCGCGCAGCGGCTCCATGGTGGGGATCCGCACCAGGTTCTCCCGGCCGACGTCGAACACCACCGAGTCCCACGACGCGGCCGCCACCTGGGCGGGGTAGCGGCGCAGGCACTCGCCCCGGAAGTAGGCCCGGGTGTCGGACGGCGGGGCCGTCATCGCCCGGGTCACCTCGTCGTCGGTGACCAGCCGCTGCATCGAGCCGCGGGCGACCAGCCGGTGGTAGAGCCCCTTGTCCGGTCGCACGTCGGAGTACTGCAGGTCGACGAGCTTGAGCCGGGCGTCGCCCCACGCCAGCCCGTCCCGGGACCGGTACCCCTCGAGCAGCCGGAGCTTCGCCGGCCAGTCCAGCCGGTCGGCCAGCCGCATCGGGTCGATCGCCAGCTCGTCGAGCACCTCGGCCCAGCGGCGCAGCACGTCGTGGGTCTGCTCGTCGTCGTCCCCGCGCTCGGCCACGAACTTCCGGGCCATCGCCAGGTACTCCTGCTGCACCTCCAGCGCGGTGAGCCGCCGGCCGTCGCGCAGCCGCACCTGGTGGGTCAGCGACGGGTCGTGGCTGATCGCCTGCAGCGCCTCGACCGGCTCCTCGATGGTCAGGTCCTGGGTCAGCGCCCGGGCCTCGATCATCGCCAGCACCAGCGACGCCGTCCCGACCTTGAGGTAGGTGGACAGCTCGGCGATGTTGGCGTCCCCGATGATCACGTGCAGCCGGCGGTACTTGTCGGCGTCGGCGTGCGGCTCGTCGCGGGTGTTGATGATCGGCCGCTTCAGCGTCGTCTCCAGGCCCACCTCGACCTCGAAGAAGTCGGCCCGCTGGGACAGCTGGAAGCCGTCGGTGCGCCCCTCGGTGCCGATCCCCACCCGGCCGGCCCCGGCGAAGACCTGCCGGGTCACGAAGAACGGGATCAGCCCGCGGATGATGTCCAGGAAGGGCGTCGAGCGGCTCATCAGGTAGTTCTCGTGGGCACCGTAGGAGGCGCCCTTGCCGTCGGTGTTGTTCTTGTACAGCTGGATGGGCTGCGTGCCGGGCACGCGGGCCGCGCGGCGGGCGGCCTCGGCCATGATCCGCTCCCCCGCCTTGTCCCACAGGACGACGTCGCGCGGGTTGGTGACCTCCGGCGTGGAGTACTCCGGGTGCGCGTGGTCGACGTAGAGCCGGGCACCGTTGGTGAGGATGACGTTGGCCATCCCGGCGTCCTCGTCGAGGTCGGCGTGGTCCAGCGCGCTCGCCGGCGACAGGTCGAACCCGCGGGCGTCGCGCAGCGGCGACTCCTCCTCGAAGTCCCACCGCGGCCGGCGCGGCGTCGGCGCCTCGGCCACCGACCAGGCGTTGACCACCTGGCTCGACAGCGTCGTCGGGTTGGCCCCCGGCTGGCCGGGCACGGAGATCCCGTACTCGAGCTCGGTCCCCATGACCCGGCGCACGCTCATGCCCCCAACCCTAGGCCGCGGCGCGACGCCGGGAGGATGGGCCGGTGAGCACGCCGCCCCTGGGTCTCCTGCTGGACGTCGACGGCCCGCTGGCCGACCCGGGGACACGCACCGTCGACCCCGCCCTGCTCGCGGACCTGCGCCGCCTGCTGGCCGCGGGCATCCCGGTCGTGCTGAACACCGGCCGGTCGGTCGACTTCGTCGCCGAGCGGCTGCTGGGCCCGCTCGTCGCCGCCGGGCTGCCCGCCGGCGCGCGGCTGCACGCCGTCTGCGAGAAGGGCGGTCTGTGGACGACGGCCGGCGCTCCCGAGGTGCACGTCGACCCGGAGCTCGCCGTCCCCGACGTGTGCCACGCCGTCCTGGCCGAGCTGGTCGCCGACGGGTACGGCGACGTGCTGTTCGTCGACGCCGGCAAGCGGACGATGGCCACGGTCGAGGCGCGCACCGACGTACCCGCCTCGACCTTCGCCGCGCGGCAGCGGCACTTCGACGCCGACCTGGCGGAGCGCCTGTCGGCCGCCGGGCTGGGCGTGCTGCTGGGCGACCAGTTGCTCCCCGACGCCCACGGCCGGACGCCGTGGCGGATCGACCCGTCGGTGATCGCCACCGACGTGGAGTCGGTCCGGTCGGGCAAGGCGCTGGGGGCGGTCCGCGCGCTGGACCTGCTGCGTGCGGACGGTGCGCTGCCTCCCGCCTGGCACACCGTCGGCGACTCGCGGTCGGACTACGCGATGGCTGACCACCTGCACGCGCTCGGCGCCGGCGTCACGCACGTCGACGTCGGCCCGCTGCCCCCGCTCGAGCGGCCCTACCCGGTGCGCGTCGTCCCCGGGGCCGGCTACGCGGTCGCGGGCGGCGCCCACCTGCGCGCGCTCGCCGAACGGCTGGCGTGACACCGGCGGCCCGGGCCCCCGGAGGAGCCCGGGCCGCCGGTGTGCGCGGTCAGAGGTACTGGCCGGTGTTGGTCGCGGTGTCGATGGCCCGGCCGCTCTCGGCGCCCTTGCCGCTGATGAGCGTGCGGATGTAGACGATCCGCTCGCCCTTCTTGCCCGAGATCCGCGCCCAGTCGTCGGGGTTGGTCGTGTTGGGCAGGTCCTCGTTCTCCTTGAACTCGTCCACGCACGCCGCCATCAGGTGACCGACCCGCAGGCCGCCGACGCCGGTCTCCAGCCGGTCCTTGATCGCCATCTTCTTGGCCCGGTCGACGATGTTCTGCAGCATCGCGCCGGAGTTGAAGTCCTTGAAGTACAGGACCTCCTTGTCACCGTTGGCGTAGGTGACCTC
The DNA here is from genome assembly GCF_041028285.1 of Modestobacter versicolor. GTDB lineage: Bacteria > Actinomycetota > Actinomycetes > Mycobacteriales > Geodermatophilaceae > Modestobacter > Modestobacter versicolor_A. Next base: position 243,986 of record NZ_JABGDB010000002.1, read on the forward strand.
CAGGAAACGGTTCTCCTCGGTCTCGGTGTACATCCGCTCGACGGTGCTCTGGATCATCCCGGCGATGGTGGCCTCGCGGCTGCCGCCGTGCTCGGCCAGGTCGTCGGTGTGGATGGGCAGCGTCGTCGTCAGGTACTTGCTGAAGATGTCCCGGGCCGCCTCGGCGTCCGGGCGCTCGATCTTGATCTTCACGTCGAGCCGGCCGGGCCGCAGGATGGCCGGGTCGATCATGTCCTCGCGGTTGGAGGCGCCGATGACGATGACGTTCTCCAGCCCCTCCACGCCGTCGATCTCGCTGAGCAGCTGCGGGACGATCGTGCTCTCCACGTCCGAGGACACCCCGGACCCGCGGGTGCGGAAGATCGAGTCCATCTCGTCGAAGAAGACGATGACCGGCGTGCCCTCGCTGGCCTTCTCCCGGGCCCGCTGGAAGACCAGCCGGATGTGCCGCTCGGTCTCCCCGACGTACTTGTTCAGCAGCTCGGGGCCCTTGATGTTGAGGAAGAAGGACTTCCCCTGGCTCCGGTCGGAGTCGCCGTTGAGCTCGGCGACCTTCTTGGCCAGCGAGTTGGCCACGGCCTTGGCGATCAGCGTCTTCCCGCAGCCGGGCGGGCCGTACAGCAGGATGCCCTTCGGCGGGCGCAGCTCGTACTCGCGGAACAGGTCCGCGTGCAGGAACGGCAGCTCCACGGCGTCCCGGATCTGCTCGATCTGCCGGGACAGACCACCGATGTCCTCGTAGTCGATGTCCGGGACCTCTTCGAGGATGAGCTCCTCGACCTCGCTCTTCGGGATCCGCTCGTAGACGTAGCCCGAGCGCGACTCCAGCAGCAGCGAGTCGCCGCTGCGCAGCGGCTGCCCCTCGAGGGAGTCGGCGAGGTAGACGACCCGCTCCTCGTCGGTGTGCCCGATGACCAGGGCACGGCGGGGGACGCCGGGCAGCGGCTCGAGCAGCTCCTTGAGCATGACGACGTCGCCGGCCCGCTCGAATCCCCGCGCGGCCACGACGTTCATCGCCTCGTTGAGCATGACCTCCTGGCCGTGCTGCAGCTCCTCGACCTCCAGCGCCGGGGACACCGCCACCCGCAGCTTGCGGCCGCTGGTGAAGACGTCGACCGTGCCGTCCTCGAAGCGCTCGAGGAAGACGCCGTAACCCGACGGCGGCTGCCCCAGCCGCTCGACCTCCTCCTTGAGCGTCACCAGCTGCTCGCGCGCCTCGCGCAGCGTGCCGGCGAGCTTGTCGTTGCGCTCGGAGAGGAAGGCCGCGCGGCCCTCCGCCTCGGCGAGCCGCTCCTCCAACGCGCGCACCTGGCGCGGGCTGTCGGACACCTTGCGTCGAAGGAGGCCGATCTCCTCCTCGAGGTAGGAGATCTGGCTCACCAGCGAGGCGACGTCACGCTCACGTCGCGCTCGGAACTCGTCGGGACCCACGGTCATCGCGCACCTCCGCACACCATCGGGGGCCAGGAAGCCAATCTATACACGCGGACACCGACCGTGCCGCACCTCAGGAGCAGCTGCGCGGGGTGGGTCGAGGCGTCATCTGCCGGACACGTGCAGGTGGCCCGCGACGGCGCTCAGGCGAGCTTCTTGCGCCGCTGCCGCATCGGTGCGACGGCGCCCTCGGCGAGCCGGCGGGCGGTGACCAGGAAGGCGGTGTGGGCGACCATCCGGTGTTCGGGCCGGACCGCCAGGCCCTCGGCGTGCCACGGGCGCAGCAGCGTCTCCCAGGCGTACGGCTCGGTCCACACCCCCTGCGCGCGCAGCGCCTCGACGTACACCGACAGCTGGGTGGTGGTGGCGACGTAGCCGACGAGCACCCCACCCGGGCGCAGCGCCGCGGCGACCGTGGGCAGCACCGCCCACGGCTCGAGCATGTCCAGCACCACGCGGTCGACGACCTCGGTGGCCGGGTGCTGGTCCAGGTCGCCCAGCCGCAGCGACCAGTTGGCCGGCACCTCGCCGAAGAAGGCGCCGACGTTGCCGCGGGCCACGTCGGCGAAGTCCTCGCGCCGCTCGTAGCTGGTCAACGTGCCGTGCTCCCCCACCGCGCGCAGCAGCGAGCAGCTCAGCGCGCCGGAGCCGGCGCCGGCCTCGAGCACCCGCATCCCGGGACCGATGTCGCCGAACCCGACGATCTGGGCGGCGTCCTTGGGGTAGATGACCTGCGCGCCGCGGGGCATGGAGAGCACGAAGTCGGCCAGCAGCGGGCGCAGGGCCAGGTAGCCGGTGTTGGCCGTCGAGTGGACGACGGAGCCCTCCGGCGCGCCGATCAGCGCGTCGTGGCTGATCGCGCCCCGGTGGGTGTGGAACTCCTTGCCCGGCTCGAGGACGACGGTGTGGTGCCGGCCCTTCGGGTCGGTGAGCTGCACCCGGTCGCCGACCCGGAAGGCGCCTTCGACCGGCTCGGCCGGTTCGACCGGGGTGTCGCCCTCGACGACCACGGGCTCGAGGGGCACGTCGGCGAGCACCTCGGCGGCGGTCGGGGTCGCGTCGGCCGGTTGCTGCTGCTGTACGTCCACGTGGGACGAGGGTACGGACGGCCCGTCGCCGGCTCTCCGGCGCGCACACTCGGAACTGTCGGAGGAGCCACCTAGCCTCGGGTCCATGACGGCGACGCTGCAGACCGGCCGGCCCGGCGAGACGGGCACGACGGAGCGCACGACGGAGCGCACGACGGAGCGCACGACGGAGCGCACGACGGCCGCGGACGCCGCTCCCCGCCGTCCCTCGCTGTCGCCCTCCCGCGCCGCGGACTTCAAGTCCTGCCCGCTGCTGTACCGCTTCCGCACCATCGACCGGCTGCCGGAGAAGAAGTCCCGCGCCGCCGTCCGGGGCACGCTGGTGCACGCGGTGCTGGAGAAGCTCTACGACCTGCCGCCGGCCGAGCGCACCGTGGCCGCGGCGCAGACGCTGGTGGAGCCGGCCTGGGCGGAGCTGCGCGAGGAGCCGGGCATCGCCGAGCTCTTCGAGACCCCGGCCGGCGAGGAGCCGCCGGCGGCGAAGGACGGGCTCGAGGCGTGGCTGGCCTCGGCCGGGGAGCTGGTGGAGACCTACTTCCGGCTGGAGGACCCGACCCGCATCCAGCCGCACGGCCGCGAGGAGCTGGTCGAGGTCACCCTCCCCGACGGCCTGCTGCTGCGCGGCTACGTCGACCGGCTGGACGTCGCGCCCACCGGCGCGCTGCGGGTCGTCGACTACAAGACCGGCGCGGTGCCACGGGAGGCGTTCGAGGCCAAGGCGCTGTTCCAGATGAAGTTCTACGCGCTGGTCCTCTGGCGCACCCGGGGTGTGGTCGCCGCCCAGCTCAAGCTGCTCTACCTCAAGGACGGCGACGCGCTCACCTACTCCCCCGACGAGGCGGAGCTGCTGCGCTTCGAGCGCACCCTGCAGGCCATCTGGGCGGCGATCGAGCGGGCGGTGGCGACCGGCGACTTCCGGGCGAACAAGAGCAGGCTGTGCAGCTGGTGCGACCACCAGGCGCTCTGCCCCGCGTTCGGCGGCACTCCCCCACCGTTCCCGGCCGAGGCCGCCGCAGCTGCCGGCTGGCGCACCACCGTGGCCGTCACCCCGGTCTGATCGACCCGCCGCCTGGGGGCCGGCAGCTCCGACGTGGCCGGCGACCCCGCTGAGAGGTCTACGGTCTCGGCAGCGGGGCCGGGAGCAGGCCAGGAGGCGGCGGTGCACGGCTATCGGGCGGAGAGGGCCTTCGACGGCCAGCGCGCTGTGCCGGGCGGGCTGCTGGTGCTCGTCGAGGGGAGCACGATCGTCGGCGTCGAACCGGCAGCGGCGAGCGCCCCGGCTGACTGTCCGGTCACCGGGTACCACGAGGCGACGCTGCTCCCCGGTCTCATCGACGCCCACGCCCACCTGTGCGCCGACGGTGGTCCCCGGGCCCTGGACCAGCTGGCCGACCTCGGGACTGCGGAGATCGACGCCATCGTCCGGACGTCACTGGCCGCTCAGCTGGCGGCGGGGGTCACTGCGGTCCGCGACCTGGGCGACGTGGCATGGGCGGTCGTCGATCGGCACCGCGGCGCGGGTCCTGGCCCCACCGTGGTGGCATCGGGGCCCCCGATCACCTCTGTCGGCGGCCACTGCTGGTGGTTGGGCGGGGAGGTGGCCGGCGAGGCGGCGCTGCGCCGGGCGGTCCGGGAGCGGGCCGACCGCGGTGCCGATGTCGTGAAGGTGATGACCAGCGGCGGGGTCATGTCGCCGGGCACCGATGTGCTGGCCTGTCAGTTCAGCCTGGACGAGCTGCGCGCGGTCGTGGACGAGGCCCACTCGCTCGGTCTGCCGGTGACCGGGCACGCGCACGGGGTGCTGGCGGTGGAGCGCTGCCTCGCTGCCGGGATGGACGGGATCGAGCACTGTTCCTGCCTCACCGACCACGGGTTCGCCACGCCACCGGCGCTGGCCGCCGCCCTCGCCGCCGCCGGTACCGCGGTGTGCCCCACCCTGGGCCGCGGGTTCGGCACGGTCGCCCCGCCCCAGGTCGTGGCGATGATGGCCCGCACCGGCACCACCTGGGAGGGCCGTCTGGCCCAGGTCGCCGAACTGGTCAGCGCCGGGGTCCGCATGGTCAGCGGCGCCGACTCGGGCATCAGTCCGGGCAAGCCGCACGGCGTGCTCCCCGAGGCCGTCATCGACCTCGTCGACTGCGGGCTCTCCCCCGCCGGCGCCTTGACCAGCGCCACCAGCGCAGCTGCCCGAGCCTGCCGGCTCGACTCGCGGACGGGACGCCTGACGGCCGGGCTGGATGCCGACCTGCTGGTGGTCGACGGCGACCCGCTCACCGACGTGACCGCGCTGCGCTCGGTGCGCACGGTCGTCTCCCGCGGCCGCGAGGTCGGGCCAAGCGGGATGGTCGACCGAGGCTGATCGGCCGCCGGCGGCTCAGGCGGAGGCCTCCACCCGCGCCTCGTCGGGCACCAGGTCGGCCAGGTCGGCCACCGACAGCCCGGCCAGCGTGTCGGCGAGCACCACGCCGGCCCGTGGTTCCAGCGGCTGTAACGACGGCACGCCCAGCACGGCGGCCCCGGCCGCCAGGCCTGCGGTGACGCCGACCAGCGAGTCCTCGATGACGACACTCGACCCCGGCTCGACCCCCAGGACGGCCATCGCCTGGAGGTAGGGCGACGGGTCCGGCTTGCGCGCCGGTACTTCATCGCCGCACACCGTGACGTCGAACGGCGAGCCACCGAACTCCGCGGCGATCCGGTCCAGCACGATCGCCGCGATCCGGCGGGGCGTCGTCGTCACCAGCGCGGTCGGCACGCCTGCCGACCGCACGGCGGTGAGCAGCTCGCGGGCCCCGGGTCGCCACGGCATACCGCGGCTGGCCATCAGCGCCGCTGTCTCGTCCTCGACCCACCGGGCGTCGTCCCCGAGCTGCTCGGCGGTGCGCTGCACCCCGAGGTCGGCGTAGAGGATCCCCATGGCGACCGTCATCGACGTGCCGACGGTGCGCTCGCGCGCCTCCTCGGAGAACGCACCGCCGAGCTGCCGGGCGAGGGCGCCCATGGCCTCGCCCCACAGCTCCTCGGTCTCGACCAACGTCCCGTCCATGTCGAACAGCACCGCTCGCAACGGGCTGGAACGGCCCCGCTGCAGGGGCCCGCCGCGAGCCTGCGAGTGGTGGGGGGCAGCGGGGTCCTTCATTCGTTCTCGGTGCGGTAGCCGAGGTTCGGGGAGAGCCACTTCTCCGCCTCGTCGACCGTCCAGCCCTTGCGGCGCGCGTAGTCCTCGATCTGGTCGCGGCCCAGCCGGCCCAGCACGAAGTACTGCGACTGCGGGTGGGAGAAGTACAACCCGCTCACCGCGGCGCCCGGCCACATCGCCATGCTCTCGGTCAGCTCGATGCCGGTGCGCGACTCGACGTCCAGCAGCTCCCAGATCGTCTGCTTCTCGGTGTGCTCGGGGCACGCTGGGTAGCCCGGGGCCGGCCGGATGCCGGAGTACTTCTCGGCGATCAGCCCGTCGGCGTCCAGGTGCTCGTCGGGGACGTAGGCCCAGAACTCCTTGCGCACCCGCTCGTGCAGCCGCTCGGCGAACGCCTCGGCGAGCCGGTCGGCCAGCGACTCGAGCAGGATCGCGTTGTAGTCGTCGTTGTCCTTCTTAAACTCGGCGACCTTCTCCGCCGAGCCGAGCCCGGCGGTGACGGCGAACGCGCCGACGTGGTCACGCAGCCCGGTGGACCGCGGCGCCACGAAGTCGGCCAGCGACTTGCGGGCCGAGCCGTCGCGGCCCTCGGTCTGCTGGCGCAGCTGGTGCAGCGTGGCCCGGACGGCGGTGCGCGTGTCGTCGGTGTAGACCGCGATGTCCTCGCCGTCCACCTGGTTGGCCGGGAACAGCCCGAACACCCCGGCCGCGCGCAGCCACTTCTCCTCGATCAGCTGGTCGAGCATCGCCTGCGCGTCGTCGTAGAGCCGGCGCGCGGCCTCACCGCTGGCGGGGTTGTTGAGGATGTCGGGGAACCGGCCGCGCATCTCCCACGCGTTGAAGAACGGCTGCCAGTCGATGTAGGCGCGCAGCTCGTCGAGCGGGTAGTCGGGGAAGGTCCGGACGAACTGGGTGGCGTGCCCGGCGGGGTGGTCGCAGACCGGTCCCGAGCAGACGTCGCGGTCCTGCTGCAGCAGCATCCGCGGCCGCGGCGGGTGGTAGTCGCTCCAGTCGATCTCCGGCGCCTGGGCGCGCGCCGTGGCCAGTGGCAGCAACGACCGGGTGTCGGTGCGGGCGGCGTGCCGCTCCCGCAGCACCTCGTAGTCGGCGGCGGTCTCGGCCAGCAGCGTGGGCCGCTGCTCGTCCGACAGCAGGGCGGCGACCACCGGCACCGACCGGGAGGCGTCCTTCACCCAGATCACCGGCCCGTGGTACTTGTGCGCCACCTTGACCGCGGTGTGCGCCCGGGACGTGGTGGCCCCGCCGATCATCAGCGGGATGTCGAAGCCCTGCCGCTCCATCTCCGAGGCCAGGTTGACCATCTCGTCCAACGACGGGGTGATCAGCCCGGACAGCCCGATGATGTCGGCGCCCTCCGCCTTGGCGGCGTCCAGGATCTTCTGCGCCGGCACCATGACGCCCAGGTCCACGACGTCGTAGTTGTTGCACTGCAGGACGACGCCGACGATGTTCTTGCCGATGTCGTGCACGTCGCCCTTCACGGTGGCCATGACGACCTTGCCGTTGCTCCGCTCGACGTCCCCGGGCTGCTTCTCCGCCTCGATGTACGGGATGAGGTGCGCGACGGCCTTCTTCATCACCCGGGCGGACTTGACCACCTGCGGCAGGAACATCTTGCCGGCGCCGAAGAGGTCGCCGACGACGTTCATGCCGTCCATCAGCGGGCCCTCGATCACCTCGATCGGCCGGCCACCGCGGGCGCTGATGTCCTGGCGCAGCTCCTCGGTGTCGTCCTCGACGAAGGCGTCGATGCCCTTGACCAGCGCGTGGGTGATCCGCTCTGCGACCGGGAGCGACCGCCACTCCTCGGTGGCGACCTCCTTCACCGTGCCGTCGCCGGCGAAGTCCCCGGCGATCTCCAGCAGCCGCTCGGTGCTGTCCGGGCGGCGGTTGAGGACGACGTCCTCGATCCGCTCGCGCAGCTGCTCGGGCACCTCGCTGTAGACCTCCAGCTGCCCGGCGTTGACGATCGCCATGTCCAGCCCGGCCGCGATGGCGTGGTAGAGGAAGACCGAGTGGATGGCCTCGCGGACCGCGTTGTTGCCGCGGAAGGAGAACGACACGTTCGAGACGCCACCGGAGACCAGGGCCCCGGGCAGGTTCTGCTTGATCCACCGGGTGGCCTCGATGAAGTCGAGGCCGTAGTTCGCGTGCTCCTCGATGCCGGTGGCCACGGCGAAGATGTTCGGGTCGAAGATGATGTCCTCGGCCGGGAAGCCGACCTCGTCCACGAGGATGTCGTAGGCGCGCCGGCAGATCCGGGTGCGGCGCTCCAGGGTGTCGCCCTGGCCCTGCTCGTCGAAGGCCATGACGACCACGGCGGCGCCGTACTTGCGGCACAGCCGGGCCTCCCGGACGAACTCCTCCTCGCCGTTCTTCATCGAGATGGAGTTCACGATCGCCTTGCCCTGGACGTTCTTCAGGCCGGCCTCGATCACGTCCCACTTCGAGGAGTCGATCATCGTCGGGACCCGGGAGATGTCCGGCTCGGAGGCGATCAGCTTGGTGAAGCGGTCCATCGCCTCGACCCCGTCGATCATCCCCTCGTCCATGTTGATGTCGATGACCTGCGCGCCGGCCTCGACCTGCTGGCGGGCGACGGCCAGCGCGGCCGGGTAGTCACCGGCCTTGATCAGGTTCCGGAAGCGGGCGGAGCCGGTGATGTTGGTGCGCTCGCCGACGTTGACGAACAGCGAGTCCCCGTCGATGGTGACCGGCTCCAGGCCGGACAGCCGCAGCGCCGGGGCGACCTCGACCGGGGTGCGCGGCGCCTTGTCCCCCACCGCGCGGGCGATCGCGGCGATGTGCGCCGGGGTCGTGCCGCAGCAGCCACCGACCAGGTTCACGAAGCCGGCGGTGGCGAACTCCTCGAGGATCGCCGCGGTCTCCTCCGGCGCCTCGTCGTACTCGCCGAACGCGTTGGGCAGCCCGGCGTTCGGGTAGCAGGAGACGAACGTGTCGGCGACCCGGGCGACCTCGGCGATGTAGGGCCGCATCTCCTTGGCGCCCAGCGCGCAGTTGAGCCCCACCAGCAGCGGGTCGACGTGCCGGACCGAGTGCCAGAAGGCCTCGGTGACCTGCCCGGACAGCGTGCGGCCGGAGGCGTCGGTGATGGTTCCGGAGATCATCACCGGCCAGCGGCGGCCGCGCTGCTCGAACAGCGTCTCCAGCGCGAAGATCGCCGCCTTGGCGTTGAGGGTGTCGAAGATGGTCTCGACCAGGAGCACGTCGGAGCCGCCGTCGACCAGCCCGTCGGCCTGCTCCATGTAGGCCTCGACCAGCTCGTCGTAGGTGACGTTGCGCGCGCCGGGGTCGTTGACGTCGGGCGAGATGGACGCCGTCCGGCTGGTCGGGCCGATGGCGCCGACGACGAACCGCGGCTTGTCCGGGGTCTGCGCGGTCATCGCGTCGCACGCGGCGCGGGCGAGCTGGGCCGAGGCGAGGTTGAGCTCGTAGGCCAGCTCGGACATGCCGTAGTCGGACAGCGAGATCCGGGTGGCGTTGAAAGTGTTGGTCTCGATCAGGTCGGCGCCGGCCTCGAGGTACTCGCGGTGGATGTCGGCGATGATCGACGGTGCGGTGATGCTGAGCAGGTCGTTGTTGCCCTGGACGTCGCTGGGCCAGTCGGCGAAGCGCTCGCCGCGGTAGCCGGCCTCGTCGGGCCGGTCGCGCTGGATGGCGGTGCCCATGGCACCGTCGAGCACCAGGATCCGCTGCTGGAGCAGGGCGGTCAGCGCTGCGGTGGCGTCCGGGCGGAGCGCGGACGTGGCAGGGGCAGGGGACTCGGACACGGGGGCAGTCCTCGGGATCGGTCGGACACGGTCACAGAGACGTCCGGTGCCAGGGCCCTGGCAACTCCGACGGGTGCACGACCTCGTCGTCCTCGAACAGCCCGCCCATGGTCCCACTTGTCGGGGCCGGAGGACAGCAGTGGTGCGGATCCGTCCGTCCGGACCGCCCCAGGCACCCCATCAGGACCACGGACCGTTGGCGGGACCGACGTAGGCTCGAAGGGTGATCGATCCGAAGTCCGCCGCAGACGACCTGCCCGAGCTGGACGACCCCGTGGTCGTGGTCGCGTTCGAGGGGTGGAACGACGCCGGGGACGCCGCCACCGGGGCGGTGGAGCACCTGGAGCTGATCTGGGACGCCGACCTGCTGGCGGCCCTGGACCCCGAGGACTACTACGACTTCCAGGTCAACCGGCCCACCGTCTCGCTGGTCGACGGCGTGAGCCGCCGCATCGAGTGGCCGACCACCCGCGTGTCGGTGGCCAAGCCGCCGGGCAGCGACCGGCACGTCGTCCTCATCCGGGGCATCGAGCCGAACATGCGCTGGCGCGGCTTCTGCGACGAGCTCATCGAGCTGCTGCAGGAGCTCGGGGCGACCACCGTCGTCTCGCTCGGCGCGCTGCTGGCCGACACCCCGCACACCCGGCCCACCCCGGTCACCGGCTCGGCGTACGACGCCGAGTCCGCGGCCAACTGGGGCCTGGAGACCTCGCGCTACGAGGGCCCGACCGGGATCCTCGGCGTGTTCCAGGACGCCTGCGTGCAGGCCGGGCTGCCGGCGGTGAGCTTCTGGGCTGCGGTGCCGCACTACGTCTCCCAGCCGCCGTCCCCCCGGGCCACCGTCGCCCTGCTGCAGCGGGTCGAGGAGGTCCTCGAGCTGACCGTGCCGCTGGGTGCACTCCCCCAGCAGGCCGAGGACTGGGTGAAGACCGTCGACGAGATGGCCAACGAGGACGACGAGGTCGTCGAGTACGTGCGCTCCCTGGAGGAGCGGGCGACGGCCAGCGACCTGTCCCAGGCCAACGGCGAGCAGATCGCCAAGGAGTTCGAGCGCTACCTCCGCCGCCGCGGCGGCACCGGCAGCTGACCCCGGCCCCGTCGATCACCACGCGCTGAGTGCTGTCATCCGGATCGGACAGCAGCACCCCGCGGGTCGTCGTCGTGGGCGCAGGTGGTCAGCGCGGGTCGGTGGCGGCGCGCAGGACCACGTCCACCACGTCGGCCAGCGGACGGCGGGTGTCCACCTCCACCGTGGCCCGCGCCCGCAGCAGCGGCTCCACCTGCTCGGTGTCCGCGACGATCCGCCGGCGCTCGTCGGCGGCCTTGCCGAAGTCGTTCGTCGTGCGCGCCGCGACCCGCTCGAGCAGCACCTCGACCGGCGCGCTGAGCAGCACCACCGCGTCGAAGCGCGGGTAGAGGCGGCCCTGGTTGGCCACCGTGCCCGCCAGGAACAGGTGGCCGGCGGTGTGCCCGTCGAGCAACGCGGTGACCCGGTCCTCCCGCCACAGCGGCTCGGGCACCAGCTCGATCCAGCCGCCGCCGTCGGTGTCCACCACGGCGTGACCCCGCCGGGCGAGCTCGCCCAGCACCGTCGACTTCCCCACCCCGGACATGCCGGTCACCAGCACGACGGCCACGGCCGGCTCAGGGGACGACGAGGAGCGGGCGCATCCGCAGCGCGGCGGTGTCGTCGAACAGCCGGTCGTGCGCGGCGAGGGCGAAGCGGTCGGTCATCCCGGTGACGTAGTCGACGACCTGGGTGACCGCGTCGGCCTCGGTGTCCCGGTAGCTGGCCGGGATCAGCTCCGGGTGGGCCAGGTGGAAGTCGACCAGCCGGCGGATCACGTCGATGGCCACGTTCTTCTGCCCGGCCGCGGTGTCGGACTCGTACACCCGCTCGAACATGAAGACCCGCAGCTCCTGCATCGCCTCGAGCGCGTCGGGGTCCATCACGACCGCGCCGGTGGTGTTCGCCGCCGACAGGCTGCCGGCGACGACCGCCTCGATCATCGAGCCGACCATCGCGCTGCCGGGCTCGCCGAACACCTGCCGGGTGCGCGCCGGCAGGTCGCCGGGCCGCAGCACCCCGGCCCGGACGGCGTCCAGCGCGTCGTGGGACAGGTAGCCGATCCGGTCGGCGTACCGCACGCACTCGCCCTCGCGGGTGGCCGGCGGCGGGGTGATCTTCCAGCTGTGCGCCCGGACGCCGTCGCGGACCTCCCAGGTGAGGTTGAGGTCCTCCAGCACCTCCACGATCCGCACGCCCTGCGCGGCGTGGTGCCAGCCGCCTGCCACGTAGGGGTCCAGCGCCTCCTCGCCGATGTGCCCGAACGGCGAGTGCCCGACGTCGTGGCCCAGCGCGATCGCCTCGGCGAGGGTCTCGTTCAGCGACAGCGCGGCGGCCAGCGACCGGGCCACCTGGGTCACCTGCAGCGTGTGGGTGAGCCGGGTGACGAAGTGGTCGCCGTCCGGGTGCAGGAACACCTGCGTCTTGTGCTTGAGCCGGCGGAAGGCCTTAGCGTGCAGGATCCGGTCGCGGTCCCGCTCGTAGGCGGTGCGCAGGTCGTCCTCGGGCTCGGGCCGGGCCCGGCCGCGGGTGCGCACGGCCCGGGCGGCCGCGGGCGCCAGCTCCTCCTCGGCGCGCTCCCGGGCCACCCGGTCGGCGAGCCGGAACGGGCCGGTCACGGCGTGAGCGCGATCCCCAGCAGCGCGTCGACCAGGTCGCGCACGACTGCCGTGGACTGCTCGTCCCAGTCGTCGGTCGCCTGCGCGGCCGGCGTGCCGTTGCCGGAGGCCGCCTCGGCCAGGCTGGCGGCGGCCCAGGCGTCGACGGCGGCGATCGCGCCCGGGGTGTCGAGGTCGTCGGCCAGCCGCTCGCGGACGGCGGCGAGCACCGGGCCGGCGGGCGCACCCAGCGGCAGGTCGACGGCCCGCTGCCAGGTCGCCATCCGCTGCACCGCGGCGTCGAGCAGGTCCGGCGTCCAGGCCCGGTCGGTGCGGTAGTGGCCGGACAGCAGGGCCAGCCGGATCGCCATCGGGTCGACGCCCTCGCCGCGCAGGCGGGAGACGAACACCAGGTTGCCCCGGCTCTTGCTCATCTTCTCGCCGTCCAGGCCGATCATCGCCGCGTGCACGTAGGCCTGGGCGAACGGCTTGGTGGCGGTGAGCGCCTCCGCGTGCACGGCGGAGTACTCGTGGTGCGGGAAGACCAGGTCGCTGCCGCCGCCCTGGACGTCGAAGCCGGTGCCCAGGGTGTCCAGCGCGATGGAGGCGCACTCGACGTGCCAGCCGGGCCGGCCGGCGACCCCGCGGGGGCCGGGCCAGCTGGGCTCGCCGTCGCGGGCGCCCTTCCACAGCAGCGGGTCGAGCGGGTGCCGCTTGCCCGGCCGGTCGGGGTCGCCGCCCCGCTCGGCGGACAGCCGCAGCATCGTCGCCTCGTCGTAGCCGGACTCGGTGCCGAAGCCGGGCGCCTGCGCGACGTCGTGGTAGACGTCGCCGGTGCCGTCGTCGAGGGGGTAGGCCAACCCGGCGTCCCAGAGGTCCTCGACCTTGGCGACGATCGCCGGGATCGCCTCGACCGCGCCGACGTAGTCCTCCGGCGGGAGCACCCGCAGCGCGGTCATGTCCTCCCGGAACAGCGCCGTCTCGCGCATGCCGAGCACGATCCAGTCCTCGCCGTCCCGGTCGGCGCGCTCGAACAGCGGGTCGTCGACGTCGGTCACGTTCTGCACGTAGTGCACGGCGTGCCGGGCGTCCCGCCAGACGCGGTTGACCAGGTCGAAGGCCAGGTACGTGGCTGCGTGCCCGAGGTGGGTCGCGTCGTAGGGGGTGATCCCGCAGACGTACATCCGCGCCGTGCGGTCCGGCGTGGTCGTGACGACCTCACCGCGGGCGGTGTCGTACAGCCGCAGGGCGGGTCCGGACCCGGGCAGGGTCGGGAGGAGCGGAGCGGGCCAGGAGTGCACGTCGCGAGCCTAGTTCCGGGCACCGACGGAGCGGCACGCCACCCGCTGTCTGCGGTTCCTCACCCTCCACCACAGGGTGAGGGTCAGGGCCAGCTGGTGGCGTGCCGGTCGAACTCCTCGCCGGTCTGGACGCCGACCACGCAGAACACCATCCCCGCCGGGTCGGTCAGCTGCCAGAACCGGCCCATGTCGGCCAGCCGGCGTGCGCCGAGTTCCTCGAGCCGGGCGACCTCGGCCTCGACGTCGTCGGTCTCCACGTCGACGTGCCAGCGCGGCGGGGTGCCCTCCCCGGTCCGCTGCACCTCCAGGTGGAAGCCGTCGGCGAAGGAGCCGAGCGACGACCAGGCCTCGTCGGTCGTGTCGGGTGCGGCGGGGTGGCCGGTGGCGGCGGACCAGAAGTCCCGGCCGGCGTCGTGGTGCTCGGGTGGCAGGTCCAGCAGCAGGATCGACAGGCGGCTGCGGTGCGGCATGCGGTCACCCTGCCAGCCACCGCCGACAGTCCACCAGCACGTCGACGTCCCGTTCGCCGTCCCGCCCGGCGTCCGGTTCGGCGTCCTGGCTCACCGCGCGTGCTCCTGGCTCAGCGCACACCGTGAGCCTGGAGCACCCGGGATCAGGTCACCTGATCCCGGGGCCTCAGAACGGCGGCCAGGGCAGGGCGGGCCAGTCGCCGCTGGGCTGCGGGTGCAGCTTCGTGCGCAGCAGCTCGTCGACCCGCTGCTGGGTGCGGCGTACCTCGCGTCGGGTCAGGTGTTCGTGCAGCTGCTCCCCCAGCTCGCCGCGCAGCTGCTCGGCCAGCCGCTCCAGCACCGCGAGGTGCTCCAGCAGCAGCGGCTTGCCGGCCCAGCGCCAGAGCAGGGTGCGCAGCTTGGGGTCGACGGAGAAGCAGATGCCGTGGTCGACGCCGTACACGTGGCCGCCGACCATCGGGATGATGTGGCCGCCCTTGCGGTCGGCGTTGTTGACCACCGCGTCGAAGACGGCCATCCGGCGCAGCTCGGGCACGTCGCGGCGGACGAAGTCGGTCAGCTCCACCGCGGGGTCGGCGTCCATCCACAGCTGCACCATGCCGCGGCCGTACGGGCCGTCGCGCAGCACCGTCGGCGGCACGATCGACCAGCCGGTGGCCTCGGACACCAGGTGGGCGCTGATCTCCCGGCCGGCCAGCGTGCCGTCGGGGAAGTCCCACAGCGGCCGCTCCCCCGCGACCGGCTTGTAGACGCAGGTGGCGCCCAGGGTGTCGGTGCGGATGCCGCCGACGAGGGTGACGTTGCTGGCGTCCAGCAGCCGCCCCTCCATGTCCAGCTCGCCGTCGCGCAGCAGGGTGTCGATCTCCTCGCGGCCCGCCGGTGGCCGCCGGTCGCCGTGGTCGAAGGCGGTGACGTCCAGCTCGACGACGTCGCCGTCCTCGTCGTCGTCCTCGTACTCGAGGTCGTCGGTCAGCTCGTCGTCGAGGAGCTCGTCGTCGGGTCGTGCGCCGGGGTCTGCGGAGCTCATGGCCGAGGTGACCGGCTCAGCGCCGGTAGCCGTTCTGCCGCGGGCAGACGTGGCCGGCCGGGTCCAGCGGCATCGAGCACAGCGGGCAGGACGGCCGGCCCGCGGCGATCACCCGGCGGGCGCGGGCGACGAAGGCACGGGCGGCGGCGGGGGTGATGGTCACCCGCAGCGCGTCGGGGCCCTCGTCGGCGTCGGAGAGGATCGCGTCCTCCTCGATCGGCTCCTCGCCGGCGGCGACGGCCTCGACGACGACCGCGTCCTCCTCGCCGTCCCAGGCCAGGCCCATCGCGGCGACCCGGAACTCCTCGTCCACGGGGGCGGTCAGCGGGTCGAGGTCGTCGACGTCGGCGTCGGGCGGGACGACGGCGGTCGCGCGGGTGGCGACCTCGTCGAGCAGCTCGCTCATCCGGTCGGCGAGCACCTGGACCTGCGACTTCTCCAGCGCCACGCTGATCGTGCGGCCGGCCTCGTCGGAGGCCTGCAGGTAGAAGGTGCGGTCGCCGGGCTGGCCGACCGTGCCGGCGACGAACCGGGTGGGACGGTCGAAGAGGAAGACCTGACGGGGCACGGAGATCAGGTTACGCGGCGCCGCTGCCCGCGCCGCCGCCGACGACGGCGTCGGAGGAGGGCTTGCGGCGGCCGCGCTTCTTCTTCGGCGGGATCAGTGCGCTCACGTCGCCACCGGTGTCGTTGACCCGGACGACGAAGGGCCGGGTGTCGGTGTAGGTGACCACCGAGATCGAGGCGGGGTCGACGACGATCCGCTGGAAGGCGTCCAGGTGCATGCCGAACGCGTCGGCCAGCACCGCCTTGATCACGTCACCGTGGCTGCAGGCGACCCAGACGGCGTCCGGGCCGAGCTCGGCGTTCCACTGCCGGACGGCGGCGACCGCGCGGGCCTGGGTCTGCGCCAGCCCCTCCCCTTCCGGGCCGGGGAACACCGCGGCCGAGGGGTGCTGCTGCACGACCTTCCACAGCGGGTCCTTGACCAGCTCCTTGATCGGCCGGCCGGTCCAGTCGCCGTAGCGGGCCTCGCCGAGCCGGTCGTCGGTGCGCAGCTCCAGGTCGCGGCCCTCGACGACGGCACCGGCGGTCTGCTGGCAGCGCTCGAGCGGGCTGCTGACCACCGCGGCCAGCGGCACCCCGGACAACCGCTGGGCCACCGCCGCCACCTGCGCCTGCCCGGTGTCGTCCAGCCGCACCCCGGGCGTCCAGCCGGCGAGGACGCCCGCGGTGTTGGCCGTCGTCCGGCCGTGGCGCAGCAGTACGACCGTTGTCATGGGCTTGCCTCCTGGATCGGCTCCCGAGCAGGGGCCCGGCGCGAGCGTGCGAGCGGCGGGGGGCTCGGGGGTCCTTCCGCACGGGGCCGAGGGTAGGCGGCGGCCCGGTCAGGAGGGGTCGAGCACCCCGGCGCCGACCAGCGCGAGCAGCGCCAGCCCGAGGACCACCCGGTAGACGACGAACGGGGTGAAGCTGCCGCGGGACAGGTAGCGCAGCAGCCAGGAGATGACGACGAACCCGACGCCGGCCGCGATCACGGTGGCCAGCAGGGTCGGGCCCCAGTCGATGCCGCCGTCGAGGGACTTGGCGACCTGGAAGAAGCCCGACCCGAGCACTGCGGGGACGGCGAGCAGGAAGGAGTAGTCGGCGGCCGCCGAGCGGGAGTAGCCGAGGAACCGGCCGGCGGTGATGGTGCCGCCGGAGCGGGAGACGCCCGGGATCAGCGCCATCGCCTGGGCGAGGCCGAAGTAGAGGCCGTGCTTCACGGTCAGGTCGGGCAGCTCGCGCTGCGTGCCGCCCACCCGGTCGGCCCAGAACAGGACCAGGGAGAACACGACCAGGGCGATCGCCACGATCCGCAGGTCCCGGAAGGTGGACTCGATCCGGTCCTGCAGCAGCAGGCCGAGGACCACGATCGGGATGCTGCCGATGATGATCAGCCAGCCCATCCGGGCGTCCGGCTCGCGGCGCAGCGCCGGGTCGCGCAGCGACCGCAGCCAGGTGGCGATGATCGCGCCGATCTTCCTGCGGTAGTACACGAGGACGGCGAACTCGGTGCCGATCTGGGTGATCGCGGTGAACGCCGCGCCCGGGTCACCCCAGCCGAACGCCTCGCCGAAGATCCGCAGGTGGGCGCTGGAGGAGATCGGCAGGAACTCGGTGAGCCCCTGCACCAGGCCGAGGACGACGGCTTCGAGCCAGCCCACGGTCAGGCCTCCCGCGGGGTGGCCGGCACGAGGTCAGGGCACGCGGGGATCGACTGCACGGCAGGCACCCTAGGGCCCGCGCCTGCCGATCCCGGGACGACCGTCCGGTGAGCCGGCGTTGCCCAGGACACACCGACGTCCCCGGTAGGTTCACCGGTCGTGGAACAGCGGGCGCTCGGGCGCAGCGGCCTGGTGGTCTCCCGGCTCGGTCTGGGCACCATGACCTGGGGCCGGGACACCGACGAGGACGAGGCGGCCATGCAGCTCACCGCCTTCGTCGACGCCGGCGGCACGCTGGTCGACACCGCCGACGTCTACGCCGACGGGGAGGGCGAGCGGACGCTGGGCCGGCTGCTGGCCGACGTCGTCCCGCGGGACGACGTGCTGGTCGCCACCAAGGCCGTGGGCCGGACCGGGCCGGGGCCGATGGGCCGGGGCGCGTCGCGCGGCCACCTGCTGGCCGCCCTGGACGCCTCGCTGGAGCGGCTCGGGCTGGACCACGTCGACCTGTGGCAGCTGCACTCCTGGGACGACGCCACGCCGCTGGAGGAGACGCTGGCCGCCTGCGACCTCGCCGTCTCCTCGGGGCGGGCGCGGTACGTCGGGGTCAGCAACTTCTCCGGCTGGCAGACCGCGCAGGCCGCGACCTGGCAGCGCGCCTGGCCGGGCCGGACGCCGATCGTGAGCACCCAGGTCGAGTACTCGCTGCTGCAGCGGGGGGTCGAGCGGGAGGTGGTGCCCGCCGCCGAGGCGCTGGGGCTGGGCGTCCTCGCCTGGTCGCCGCTGGGCCGGGGGCTGCTCACCGGCAAGTACCGGCACAGCACCCCGAGCGACTCCCGGGGCGCATCGCCGCAGTGGGCCGGCTTCATCGACGGGCTCCGCTCGGCCACCGCCGACCGGGTCGTGGAGGCGGTGATCACCGCCGCCGAGGGTCTCGGGACGACGCCGCTCGGCGTGGCGCTCGCCTGGCTGAAGGACCGCCCCGGGGTGGTCGCCCCGGTCGTCGGCGCCCGCACCGCCCAGCAGCTGCAGGCCGCGCTGGACGCCGACGGGGTGCGTCTGCCCCCGGCGATCGTCACCGCGCTGGACGACGTCTCCTCCCCGCCGTTCTCCTACCCCGAGAGCCGGCCGGGGGCACGGGCATGACCGCCCCGGTGACCGGCGACCCGGTCTTCGCCGCCTTCTGCGCCGCCGGCCTGTGGCCCGGCCTGGGCAAGCGGACCGCCGCCGACCTGCCCGCCGCGGGCATCACCGGCCCGGACGACGTCTCGGCCGACCGGCTGCAGAAGCTGCCCCGGGTGGGCCGGCAGCGCGCCGAGCGGCTGTTCAGCTCGTTCCTGGCGGCCCGGCCGACCTACGACGTCGTCGAGCTGCTGGTCGGCGCCGGTCTGAACGCCCGGCTGGCGGTCAGCTCCGCCGACCTGCTCGGGCCGGACGCCGCCCGCCGGCTGCGCGACGACCCGTGGGCGCTGCTCAGCCTCACCGGCGTCAGCCTCGGCGACGCCGACCGGCTGGCGATCACCGTGCTCTCCGGGGCCGACCGGCAGGACACCCGCCGCGGCCGGGCGATCGTCGGCATGACGCTGCGCACCGCCACCCGGGACGGGCACACCGTGCTGCCGGCCGACCTGGTGGTCGCCGCGCTGCGCGCCGAGGGGATCACCGACCCGGCGGCCGCGGTCGTGGCGGCGGTCGAGTCCGGTGAGGTGCTGGAGCACGAGCCGCCGTTCGTCGAGCCGGACGAGGACGCCGACGAGCTCCCCGAGCCCGACCCGGCGCTGCGGACTCTGTCGCTGGCCCGCTACGGGATGGCCGAGGAGGCCGTCGCGGAGAACGTGCACCGTCTGGCGGCGACCAGCGGGCGGATCGCCGACCCCGCGTCGGTGCGGTCGGTGGCCAAGGGGCTCGACCCCGCCCAGACCGCCGCGGTCGCGCAGGTGCTGGGCTCGGGGATCTCGCTGCTCACCGGCGGGCCGGGCACCGGCAAGAGCCGGACGGTCGCCTCGCTGGTGAAGCTGCTGGAGACCAAGGGCACCGAGGTGGCGCTGGCCGCCCCCACCGGCCGGGCGGCCAAGCGGCTGGAGGAGCTCACCGACCACCCCGCGGTGACGGTGCACCGGCTGCTCGGCGCGCAGGGGATGACCGGCGGCTTCTCCCGCAACGAGGAGTGGCCGCTGGACGCCGACGTCGTGGTGGTCGACGAGGCCTCGATGCTCGACGTCGAGTTGGCCGCGGCGCTGCTGGAGGCGTGCAAGGACGGCACCCACCTGCTGCTCGTCGGCGATCCGGCCCAGCTGCCCTCGATCGGCCCCGGCCACGTGCTGGGCGACCTGATCGACTCCGGCGTGGTGCCGGTGACCGAGCTGACCACGCTGCACCGGCAGGCCGCCGGTGGCGCGATCGCCCGGCTGGCGACGGGGGTGCGCGGCGGGGAGCTGGTGCACGTCGAGTCCCCCGACCGCGAGGTGGTCATCGTGCCGGCCACCGGCAGCGCGGAGGCGGCCAGGCGCGTCGTCCAGCTGGTCACCGACTCGATCCCGCGGGCGCTGGGCATCGACCCGGCCACGGTGCAGGTCGTCACCCCGGTGCACCGCGGCCCGGCCGGCACCATCGAGCTGAACAAGGCGCTCAAGGCGCAGCTGAACCCCGGGGACGGCACGGTCTTCGGCTTCGACGTCGGCGACCGGGTGGTGGCCACCGCCAACCACCTGGACATCGAGCCGATCGGGTTCGCCAACGGCGAGGTCGGCGTGGTCACCGGCACCGGCGAGGGCTCGCTGACCATCGACTTCAGCTCCGGCCCGGTCAACGTCAACGGCAAGGCGCTGTCGGACCTGCGGCACGGCTGGGCGATCACCGTGCACCGGGCCCAGGGGTCGGAGTGGCCCGGCGTCGTGGTGGTGCTGCCGCCGGAGGCGGGCGGGATGCTGTCCCGGCCGCTGGTCTACACCGCGTTGACCCGCGCGCAGCGGCACCTGTCGATCGTGCACGCCAGCGGCGCCGCGCTGGCCCGCGCCGTGCGAGAGGTCGACGTCCGGCCGCGGCGCACCCGGCTCGCCGGACTGCTGTCGGAGCTGGCGGACTGACCCGTCCTGGGGAGCGGCGTTTGAGCGGTTGATCTTGAGGGAAACGACGCTGCCATGGGCATCATCGGATTCCTCGTCTTCGGCCTCGTCGTCGGGGCGCTCGCGCGCCTCATCAAGCCCGGCAAGCAGAACCTCAGCCTGGTGGCCACCCTGCTGCTCGGTGTCGTCGGCTCGCTGATCGGTGGCGTCGTCGCCAAGTTCTTCGGCACGGGTGACTTCTTCGAGCTGAACATCCTGGGCGCCGTCGTCGCGATCATCGCGGCCGTGCTGCTCATCGGTGTCGCCGAGGGCGCCTCCGGTGGCCGGCGGCGCTCGGTCCGCTGACCAGCTGACCACAGCACTCCCCCTGCCCGGGGCGCCGACCTGACCGGTCAGCGCCCCGGGCAGTCCTGCCTGACGGCACACATCACCTGGTGCACGGCCCGGCCGAGCTCGTCGGCGGTCGACACCGGCTCGGGGAAGGGCACCCGGACGTCGCGGTGACCGGACCGCTGCTCGATGCGCAGCCGGAAGCCGCAGCGGTCCAGCCCCAGCGGTCGCACCACGCCGCCGTCGGCCAGCCAGCGGCGGGGCACCCGCGAGCGCAGCAGCGCCAGCTCCTCCGGGTGCGCCTCGTCCAGGTGCTGCAGGGCGTGCGCCTCCACCGCGGCGAGCGGGTCGGGCCGGGCCGCCACGTAGTCCTCCGGCGTCACCTCGGTGACCGTGCCGCACTCCCCCAGCACCACCTCGGCCAGGTCCAGCCGCAGCAGCGTCGTCCCCTCCCCCAGGTCGAGCAGGGCCGCGACCGGCGCCACGTCGGCGAAGGCGAGCGCGGCGGCCCGCTCGTGCTCCGGGCGCACCGGGGTGAGCCAGCCGGACAGCCACGCCTGGGCGCGGACGGGCTCGCGCAGCTGCACCGGCGCGTGGTCGGTGACCATCAGCAGCGCGGCCAGGTCGCCGTCGGCGGAGTGCCTGACGGCGGTGCACACCTCGCCGTCGGTGGGGACGACCAGCAGCACCTGCCCGTCGTCCGTCGTCGCGTGCCCGAGCACCCGGCTGCCGTCGATGCCGGCGGCGCAGACGGCGGCCGCGGGGCGGGCGGCCACGGTGCGCGCCCGCTCGGCGGACGACGGCCGGACGGCGTCGGCGGGGGGCCCGGGGACGGCGGGGCGGGACGGACGTGTCATGGGGCACCTCGTGGTCAGGGCGTCGCGGGGACGGGTAAGGTGAGCCTAACCGAACCCGGAGGACCGTGTGAACAACTCCCGCCCCAAGGTCCGGCGCAGTCGCGCGCTGGGCATCCCGCTCACCCCCAAGGACGTCCGCTACTTCGAGCGGCGCCCGTACCCGCCCGGTGAGCACGGTCGCAAGCGCAAGAACACCAGCGACTACAAGACGCGGCTGATGGAGAAGCAGCGGCTGCGCGCGCAGTACGACATCAGCGAGACGCAGCTGCGGTCCGCCTTCGACCGGGCCCGGCGCAGCGGCGGGAAGACCGGCGAGGAGCTGATCACCCACCAGCTCGAGGCGCGGCTGGACGCGACGGTGCTGCGCGCCGGGTTCGCCCGGACCATCTACCAGGCCCGCCAGGTGGTGAGCCACCAGCACGTCACGGTGAACGGCAAGCGGGTCGACCGGCCCAGCTACCAGGTGCAGCCCTACGACGTCGTCGAGATCGCCGAGCGCAGCAAGGCCAAGCCGCCGTTCCAGGTGGCCGCCTCGGGCGCGCACGCCGCAGCGCCGGCGTACCTCGAGGTGCGGCTGGCCGACCTGCGCTGCGTCGTGGCCCGGCGGCCGCGGCGCGACGAGGTGCCGGTGATCTGCGAGGAGCAGCTGGTCGTGGAGTACTACTCCCGCTGACCCGCCCCGCTCCTGCGGTGCTGCCCGCGCTCCTGCGCCCGTGCAGCACCGCGGGAGCGTGCGGACCACCGCAGGAGCCGCTCAGGCCGGGGGGACCGGGTCGCTGTTGAGCTCCACCGCACGCCGCAGCGCTCGACGCTGGAAGAGCCCGGCGACCGGTCCGGCGCACCACCAGACGGCGCCCACCCACGGGACGTCGCCCCACCGGTTGCCGACGACAGCGAACACGAGGGCGGCCACGGTGAGCGTGGCCCACAGGCCGAGGACCCACACCCGCAGGGCCGCCGCCCGAGGGTGGTCGAGGCTCCACCGGACGAGCTCGGCGCGGCGTGCCTCCGCCCAGTCGACGACCGCGGCCCGCAGCCGCGGCTCCTCCAGCTCTCGGCCCCAGGTGACCGCTGCCTCGACCCGGGCGGCCTCCGCTGGGCGCAACGCGTGCCGGCGGACCATCTCCCGGTGCACGTCGGGGACCTGACGCGCCTCGGCCCGGCTCCAGAAGGCGCTGCGGCCGCCGACCCACCAGGCGGCCAACGGCAGGCCGACCAGCAGCACTGCGATCACGACCCAGGCGGCGGACACGCCGATGATCATGATCGCCGTCCGGTCGGAGCGCGACCCATCCGATCGCGGCCCCCGGCACGAAGACCGGGTGTGGCCGACCATCGAGGCATGTCCCGTGCTCGGTGCGCCGCCGTCCTGCTGCCCCTGTCCCTGGCGCTGGCCGGTTGCTCGTCCACCGGACCACCCGCCGACCCGGCGCCGGCGAAGGCGGCCGAACCGGCCGACTCCCCCGAGCTGACCACGGACCCGGCCGGCAGCGTCGTCCCGCTGGACCCCGACGCCGAGGGCATGGTGTTCGACCCGGTCACCGGGCTGCTGGCCGTCGCGGTCCGCGACCCTGACCGGTTGCTGCTGCTCGACCGGGACGGCGCGACCGTGCGCGAGGTCCCGCTGCCCGGGCACGCCCGGCACCTGCAGCTGGCCGCCCCCGGTGGGCCGGTGCTGGTGCCCGCGGAGGACTCCAACAGCCTGGTCGAGGTGTTCCTGCCCGACGGCGCGGTGCGGGAGACCCCGGTCGGCGACTACCCGCACGACGCCGCCCGGGTCGCCAGCGGCCAGGTGCTCGTCGGCGACGAGATGGGCGGCACGCTGTCGGTCGTCGAGGACGGCGAGGTGACCACGACCCTGACCAGCCAGACCCAGCCGGGCGGCGTCGCGGTCGTCGGCGACGTCGCAGGCGTGGTCGACGTCGGCGCATTCAGCCTGACCACCTACGACGTGCCGGCCGGCGAGCTGCTCGACGTCGTGGACGCCGGCGACGGGCCCACCCACCTGGTGGCCGACGGCCGGGGTCGCTTCCTGGTCGCCGACACCCGGGGCGACGCCGTGCTCGCCTTCAGCGCCGACCCGCTGGAGCAGGTGGCGTCCCTGCCGCTGGCCGGACAGCCCTACGGCCTGACCTACGACGGCACCGACCAGCTGCTGTGGGTGACGCTGACCGGCACCAACGAGGTGGTCGCGCTGTCCACGGCGTGCGAGCAGCTCACCGAGGTCGCCCGGCTGCCGACGGTCCGCCAGCCCAACACGGTCGCGGTCGACCCGGGCACCGGCCGGGTCTTCGTCGGCAGCCGCACCACCGGGCAGCTGCAGCTCGTCGACCCCTGAGCGGTCAGTCCCGGACGTCGTCCTCGTCGGCGGGCACCGCGGCCTGCTGCTCCAGCACGTCGGCCTCGTCGGCCTCCGGCGAGCCGGCGCGGAGGCCACCGGTGCTGCCCGGGACCGCGGACAGCTGCTGCTCGATGCCGTCGGCCTCGGGGACGTCGTCGGCCGGCGGGTCGGCCTCGTCGGCCAGTTCGGGGACGGGCGGGGTGGCCAGCCGCTGCTGTTCCTGGCGGTCGGCGTCGCTCGCTTCGGTCACGGGGTGCTCCTCCTCGGTGCTGCGCCGGGTTCCCGGTCAGTCCCAGCCTGCCCCGGTACCCGGCCGCTGACACCCCCGACGGTGACGAGATGACGGCCAGCACGTGACCGGACGGCGTCCGGCGGGCACAATCGAGCGCGTGTCAGCAGCCGGCGAGTACGAGTACGCCCCGTTGCGCATCCCCGTCGGCACCTCGCGCTCGGCGGCCGCGCAGCTGATGAGCATGCAGTCCGATGCCGGCGGCTGGGAGCTGGCCCGCCTGCAGCTGCACGCCGACGGCACCCGCAAGATCCTCATGCGGCGCCGGCTACGGCTGTCCTACCTCCCCCGCCCCTCGGTCTGAGGCAGCCGCTGCGCACTCGTCGGGGCGTCCGGTAGCAAGGTCACCCCGCGGACTGCGCAGTGCCGGTCACCGGGCCAGCTCGGCGGCCAGCTGCGCCAGCAGACGGCCGGGCCGGTGCACGTCGGCGGCGGTCGCGAAGACCACCCGCCAGCCGGCCGCGGTGAGCCGGTTGAGCCGCTCCCGGTCCCGCACGAACTGGCCGTGCTCGGCGTGCCACAGCCCGTCGTACTCCAGCGCCAGCCGCTGCGCGGGCCAGCCGAAGTCGACCCGGGCCACGAACCGCCCACCGACGGTGACCCGGTGCTGCGCGACCGGGGCCGGCAGCCTGCTGCGGACGAGCACCAGCCGCAGCCGGGTCTCCTGCGGCGACCCGGCCAGGCCGTCGGCCAGCGCGCAGACGGTCCGCGCCCGTCGGGACCCCGGGCCGGTCCGGCCGGCGGCGGTCGCACACACGAGCGCCAGGTCCGTCCGGCCCGTGCCGATCAACCGGTCGACGGCGACGACGCCCTCGTCGCCCGGCAGGGCCGCGGCCAGGTCGACCGCGGTCGCCTCCGGGGTGGTCAGCCGGAGCCGTGGGCGGTCGACCACGTCGGCGGCGAGCAGTGTGCGCCGGCGCACCCGGACGCCGGCGATGCGCACCTGCCCCGAGCCGGGCGGCAGGGTCAGCTCCACCGGGTCCGCCTCACCGACCAGCGGCACGCCCCAGAGCACGGCCGCGCTCCCGCCGGTGACCACCGCGCCGGGCACCAGCAGCGCGGCCGCCTCGGTGCGCACCCGGTGGTCGACGTGGACGTCGCGGTGCACGTAGGCGTCGCGGTAGAGGGCCCGCCAGGGCGAGCTGCGCAGCTGGTCCCGGGTCAGCAGGCCGGCCCGGACGGCGGCCGAGCCGCGGAAGACGCCGGTTCGCAGCGCGGCGGGTGTGGCGGGCGGCGGAGGCACCGCAGCACCGTGCCCGACCGCGGCGGTCCGGCGCCGGCGTCGTCCACAGGCCGCTGTCATTGCGCAGTCGACGGGGTGTCCGCCGTCAGGACACCCCGTCGACTGCGCACTCCCGCCCACTCAAGGAGTCAACACGACCTTGCCGACGGTGCTGCGGTCGGCGATTGCCGCCATCGCGGCGGGCAGCTGGGGCAGCGGCATCGTCGACCCCACGAGCGGGGAGATGGCCCCGGCTTCGAACAGCCGGCACAGCTCGGCGTGCACCTGCCCGATCAGCGCGGGCTCGTGCTTGCGGTACAGCCCCCAGTGCAGCCCGACGATGCTGTAGTTCTTCACCAGCGCGTGGTTGGCCGGCGCCTGCGGGATGGTGCCGCTGGTGAAGCCGACGACGACGATCCGCCCCTCGAAGGCGACGCACCGGCGCGACTTGTCGAACACCTCGCCGCCCACCGGGTCGTAGACGACGTCGGCGCCGTGGCCCCCGGTGATCTCCTTGACCAGCGGCACGAAGTCCTGCGCGGTGTAGTCGATGACGTGGTCGGCGCCGAGGTCGCGGCAGACGGCGGTCTTCCGCTCCCCGCCGGCGGTGGCGATCACCTTCGCACCGGCCGCCTTGCCGAGCTGGATCGCCGCCGACCCCACGCCCCCGGCCCCGGCGTGCACCAGCAGCCACTCCCCCGCCTGCAGCGCCGCCCGCCGGTGCAGCCCGACGTGCCCGGTCTGGTAGGTCAGGTAGAGCGACGCGGCCTGCTCGTCGGACATGCTGTCGGGCACCGGCCAGGCGGCGTCCGCGTCGACCAGCGCGTACTCGGCGAAGGCGCCCGGGCCACCGGACGGCGAGCCGAGCACCCGCTGGCCGGTCTCCACGACCGTGCCGCACAGCTCGACGCCGGGGGTGAACGGCAGCGGCGGCTTCTCCTGGTACTGGCCCAGGGTCATCAGCACGTCGGGGAAGTTCAGCCCCGCGGCCCGCACCTGCACCAGCAGCTGGCCGTCGTCCGGCGTCGGCTCGTCGACCTCGTCGAGGGACATGACCTCGGCCGGGTTGCCGAGGGAGTGGACTCGCCATGCGCGCATGCCCTGGACAGTGCCAGAGGGACGGTGACGCGGGTCACCCGGGTGGTGGGACAACGGAGCGCCCGTCGCGGGTCGCACCGGGCACGACGGACGCCGGCAGGACGGCACCCGCACGTCCCGGGGGCCTTGCCCGTGAGCTCCACCGCCGGCGTCCCGGCCCTCGACACCGTCCGCCGCCTCGGCACCAACCTGGCGCGCGGCGCCGACTCCACGGCCCTGGTCACCGGGCTGGTCGAGGAGCTGTCCCGGCCGTTCGGGCTGGCCCACGCTGCTGCAGCTGCCGGTCGGTGCGGCGGTCTGCGGCCGGGTCGTTGAGCGTGCCCGCCCCGAGGTCCATGCCCGGGTGGACGCCGACCCCGACGAGCGGCTCTCCCACGCCCGTGAGCTGGGGGTCACCGCCTACGCCAGCTTCCCGCTGGGCACCCGCGACCGGGTGCTCGGCACGTTGTCGGTGGGCAGCCGCACCCGGCCGGCCTTCGAGCAGCCGGAGCTGTTCGTCCTCGGGCTCGCCGCCGACCTGGTCACCGTCGCCGCGGCCCGGGATCGGGACGCGGCCGCGGTGGACGCCGCGGTGTCCGCCCGCACCGCGGCGGAGGACCGGGCCGCCCACCTGGAACGCGCCCTGGTCACCAACCGCACCATCACCACGGCGATCGGCATCGTCATGGCCCGGACCGACCGGACCGAGCAGCAGGCCGGGCAGTGGCTCACCGAGACCAGTCAGCACACCAACCGGAAGGTGATCACGCTGGCCGACGCCATCGTGCACACCGGGGCGCTCGACTCCTGACCGTCAGCCGGCCGGCGGGGGCAGCAGCGCCTGCGGGACGACGGCGGTCTCGCCGCTCGCCGTCCGGGCGGCCGGCACGCCCTTGAACCGGTACGGGACCGCGCCGACGCCGGGCTGCACGACGTAGGCCGCGCCCGGCTCCGCACCGTCCCAGGCCGCCAGCATCGCCTCGGCGACCTCCGTGGCCGACAGCACCGGGAAGTCGGCGGCGGCGAACTCCGCGCGCAGCGGGTCGATGATCGCGGTGTCGGCGAAGCCCGGGCAGATCGCGCTCATCGTGATCCCGTCGCCGACCAGCCGCGGGGCCAGCGAGCGGACCAGGGCGATGGCACCGCCCTTGGCCACGCTGTAGCCGGGGTCGGTGGCCACCGGTGCGAGCCCGGCCAGCGACGCCGTCACCACGATCGAGCCACCCCCGGCCCGGCGCAGGGCCGGCAGCGCGGCCTCGGTGCCGTAGACGACGCCGAAGAGGTCGACGTCGACGACCCGCAGGAACTCGTCCACGTCCAGGGCGTCGCGGCTGTTCCCGGCGATGCCGGCGTTGAGGAAGGCGACGTCCAGCCGGCCGTGGTCGGCCTCGACCCCGGCGACGACGGCGGCGTTGGCCGCCCGGTCGGTGACGTCGAGGCCGGCGAAGTGCGCGCCCAGCCCCGCGGCCACGTCCCGGTTGGCGGGGGTGTCGAGGTCGGCGAGGACGACGGTCACCTCCCGGCCGCGCAGCAGGGTGGCGAGGGCTCGGCCGAAGCCGCCGGCCCCGCCGGTGATCAGGGCGACGCTGCCCGGGGTGATGGCCACCCCGGCATCACACCACGCCCCGCTCAGGCCTGGCGCAGGAACCGGTCGAGCACCCGGATGCCGAAGTGCAGCGAGTCGACGGCGATCCGCTCGTCGATGCCGTGGAAGAGCGAGGCGAAGTCCAGGTCGGCCGGCAGCCGCAGCGGGGAGAAGCCGAAGCAGCGCATGCCGAGGGTCTCGAAGCTCTTGGCGTCGGTGCCCCCGCTCATGGTGAACGGGACGGCGCGGGCACCGGGGTCCTCGGCCTTCAGCGCCTCGACCATGAGGTCGACCGTCGGCCCGTCGAACGTCGTCTCGACCGCCTGGTCGTAAGTGATCCACTCGCGGGTGACGCCCTCCCCCACCAGCTCGTCGAGCTGCTTCTCGAACTCGGCCTCCTGGCCGTACAGGAAGCGGCCGTCGATGGTGGCGCTGGCGGTGCCGGGGATGACGTTGGCCTTGTAGCCGGCGTCGAGCATCGTGGGGTTGGCGGTGTTGCGCAGCGCCGCGCCGATCATCCGGCTGATGCTGCCCAGCCGGGCGAGCGCGGCCTCCGGCTCGTCCGGGTCGATCTCGATGCCGTAGGCGTCGCCCACCTCGGCGAGGAACTGGCGCATCGGCGGGGTGAGCACGGTGGGCATCCGGCTGGAGCCGATCCGGGAGACCGCCTGGGCCAGCCGGGTGACCGCGTTGTCGTCGTGCACGAACGAGCCGTGGCCGGGCCGGCCGGCGGCGGTCAGCTTCATCCAGGCCAGGCCCTTCTCGGCGGTCTGCACCAGGTAGAGGCGCAGGTCGTCGCGGACGGTGATGCTGAACCCGCCGACCTCGCTGATCGCCTCGGTGCAGCCCTCGAAGAGGTCGGCGTGGGAGTCGACCAGGAAGTGGGCGCCCTTGCGGCCGCCGGCCTCCTCGTCGGCGACGAAGGCCAGCACGATGTCCCGGGCCGGCTTGACGCCGGTGCGGGCCCAGTCGCGGACCAGCGCCAGGGTCATCGCGTCCATGTCCTTCATGTCGACGGCGCCACGGCCCCAGACGTAGCCGTCGCGCTCCTCGCCGCTGAAGGGGTGCACGCTCCACTCGGCCGGGTCGGCGGGGACGACGTCCAGGTGGCCGTGCACGAGCAGCGCGGGCCGGTCCCGGTCGGTGCCCTCGATCCGGGCGACCAGGCTGGCGCGGCCGGGCTCGGACTCGTGGATGACGCTGCTGATCCCGACCTCGTCGAGCTTGCCGGCGACCCACTCCGCCGCGACCCGCTCCCCGGCGCTGGTGGCCGTGTCGCCGGTGTTCGTGGTGTCGATCCGGATGAGGTCCGACAGCAGTTCGGCGACCTCGGCCTGGGCACCGGCGAGCGGGGTGGGGCTGGGCTGCGACATGCCACCGATCCTGCCACCGGCCCCTGTCCCGGGCCGCCGGGAGCCTCGGTTATGCTCGTCCACGGCCCTCCGCGGAGGGCGGCACACCTCGTCCGGGTGGCGGAATGGCAGACGCGCTAGCTTGAGGTGCTAGTGCCCTTTATCGGGCGTGGGGGTTCAAGTCCCCCCTCGGACACAGCAGAGCGCCCCCACGGTCACTGACCGTGGGGGCTCTGTCGTTCAGGATCGGCTGCAGCGCGCCACACCTCTTGGCAGCCCGGCTCGGCATCGGGCCGTGCCCTGGGGCTGTCGGGCAGTGCGCGTCGGGCGGTTCTCGCGGTGGGCGGAGCTCCGGTCCATCGCGACGATCCACCGGAGCACTGCCTGCTGGTTCCGGCTGAGGCCGTACTGCCGGGTGAGCAGCGCCCGCTTGTAGTGAGCCTCAGCGGCGTCGACCTCAACGGTGGTCGCAGTCGGGCAGTCGGGTGAGGTCCCCCTCGGACACAGCATCACCCCAGCGTCCCTCCAGGTCAGAGCGGGGCGTTTCGCTCGAAGGCCACAAGGGGCCCGTCACACCGATGTGACGGGCGTCGCCGCCTCGTCAGCGGGGATGGTGTCCGGCTCAGCGTCCGAGAGGACGGTGTCAACGGGCCAGCCTTCGAGGCTTCACAGCTCGAGCAGGTCGCGGAACCGCGCTGCGTCGCCTGCGCGGGGCAGGTTGTTGAACATGACGTACGGGGACGGCCGGCCGTCGACCAGGTCTCGCAGCCGGCGCAGCTCGTCATCGGTGTGGACGTGTCGCGATCCTGTGGTGCCGTGCAGCCGGTAGTAGGTCCGCCCCGGCGTCACGGTCTCGGTCTGCATCGGGTCGACCACGTGGACGAGGTCCAACTCGGCACAGAGCTCCGTGAGCAGAGGCGTAGGCCACGGACCACGCGGCTCCCACAAGAGCCGACCGGCCGGCCGGTCGACCTGCGATACGAACTTGCGCAGCCGTCCGACGTTCTCCTCCGACGGGCGGAAGCTCGCCGGGCACTGGAGCAGAACGGCGGTGGCCCGCAGCACGCGGGCGCACTCCAGGGTGCGCTGCCAGCCCGCCAGGACCGGAGCCGTCGTCCGGAAGCCACCGATCTGGCCGAGCGCGCTCTCGGGCAGCGGGCGCTTCAGCCGCCGGTAGGTGGGGCTGTTGGACTCGTGTGTCACGACCTGCCAGGCCTTGATGGTGAACTCGAAGCTGGTCGGCACCTGAGTCCGCCAACGCGCCAGCACGGCGAGCGCTGGCGGGTCGTAGAACGTCTGCTGTACCTCGACGACCGGGAAGCGGCGGACATACGCCGACTGCGAGACGGTCCAACCACACAGCCCTACTCGAACGCCCACGCGCTCATCCTTCCCAGCCGTGTCGACTTGACCCGCACGGGACTGCCGCGGCAGCACGTGACGTGACCGGTCAGTCCTCCCCGTCTCGGAAGATGGACGCCAGCGTTCCCAGCCGGTTCCAGCCGGCCGAGTCCCTGGTCCACGTCGCCGCATCTCCCACAGATGTGACGTGCACGGCTGACGTGATCATCGACTGCGCGGCCTGACCGGCCGCAACCGTGTGCGTGTGCGTGTCGCCCCTCGAACACCACGAAGGTCCCTCGTTCCTGCTGGTCTGGAACGAGGGAGCTTCTTCGTCCTCCTCAGCACTGCGCATCCGCGGTCGCTCCATGGGCCCGGGTCCGGCGTCCGGGCAGCTCAGCCGTACCGCTCGACGACGAACGCCCTCACCGGCGGACGGGCGGCCGGGCGGGCCGGACCAGGACGGCGAGGCAGACGACCGCCGCCGCGGCGAAGAAGGCGATCGTCAGGGCGATCCCGTGCCGGAGCGCGGTGAGCGGGTCCGGCGCCGGGACCGTCAGCGCCGCGACGAGCGCGGCCACGCCCAGCACGGTGCCCACCTGCCTGGCCATGTTGAGGACGCCGCTGCCGGTGCCCAGGTCCGCGGCGGGCAGGCCCGCGCTGCCGGCTCCCAGCAGCGACGGGATCGCCAGCCCCACCCCGGCCCCGCCGATCAGCTGGGCCGGCAGCAGGTGGGTCGCGTAGGCCGGCTCCGCCTGGAGGAGCAGCAGCCACACCCCCTGCCCGACGGCGCCGAGGCCACAGCCCAGGGCGGCGACGCGCCCCACCCCACCCAGCAGCGGGATCAGCCGGGGTGCCACCAGCCGGGCGAACGGCAGCACCATCAGCGGTCCCGGGGCGATGGCCAGCCCCGCCTCCAGCGGCGTGAACCGCCAGACCTGGGTGAGGAACTCGACGGTGTTGAGCAGGAACGCGCCGAAGGCCGCGTAGTAGAGCACCGACGCCGCACCGGCCCCGGAGAAGGACCGGGAACGTAACAGGCCGGGCGCGAGCACCGGGGCGGGGTGGCCGGCCGAGCGCACCACGAGCGCTGCGGCGCACAGGACCGCGGCGACCAGCAGGCCCAGCGTCCCGCGCGACGTCCAGCCCCAGTCGGGCGCCTCGACCAGCGCCGCGGCGACCAGGCCGACGGCGAGGGCGAGGAGCAGCGCACCGAACAGGTCGGGCCGGCTCCTCCGCGTCAGGTCCCGGCTCTCCGGTACCAGGCGCAGGGCCAGGACGACCGCCACCACCCCCACCGGCAGGTTCACCCAGAAGACCCAGCGCCAGCCGATCTCGACCAGCGCCCCGCCGATCACCGGCCCGAGCGCCGCACCCAGGGCGCCGAGCGCCGACCACGACCCCAGCGCGCGGGCGCGGCGCTCCGGTGGGACCACGGCCAGCAGCAGCGACAGGGACGCCGGCACCATGACGCCCGCGCCGACCGCCTGCACCGCCCGGGCCGCCACGAGCCAGCCCACCCCGGGCGCCGTGCCGCAGAGCAGCGAGCCGACGGTGAACACGGCCAGCCCGGCGACGAGCGCGCGCCGGCGGCCGACCCGGTCGGCCCACCGCCCGGCCGGGACCAGCACCGCGGCGAACACGATCGTGTAGGCGTTGAGGACCCAGGACAGCGCGCCCAGCTCGGCGCCGGCGTACTCCTCCCCGATGGAGGGGAAGGCCAGGTTGACGATGAACAGGTCCAGGCTGGACATGAAGACCGCGATGGACAGCACCCCGACGACCGCCGCCGTCCCCCCGCCCGGGCCGGCCCCGGGGACGACCGGGGACGGCGACCGCTCGTCAACCGCCATGCACGGCCCCCACGGGTCGGTCCGGATGCTGGACGCACCGTAGCCTCGCGCGACCGGGTCCGTCCAGATGTCGGACCCACCCGGCTAGGGTGGGGGCATGGCCGCACCGGAGGGTCCCCGCGCCTGCTCCATCGCGCGCACCCTCGACGTCGTGGGCGAGAAGTGGGCGCTGCTGGTCGTCCGCGAGGTGTTCCTCGGCAACCGCCGGTTCGACGGGATGGTGCGGCGCACCGGTGCCCCGCGGGACACGCTGGCTGCCCGGCTCCGCACCCTGGTCGACGCCGGCGTCCTGCAGCGGTCCCGGTACAGCGACCACCCGCAGCGCTTCGAGTACGAGCTCACCGCGGCCGGGCGTGAGCTCTACCCGGTCGTCCTCACCCTGCTCCGCTGGGGCGACGAGCACCTCGCCGGTCCCGACGGCCCACCCCTGGTGCTCGACCACCACTGCGGTCACCAGCTGGTCCCGGAGGTCACCTGCCGGGCCTGCGGGGAGGTCGTCGACCCGGCGGAGACGGTCCGCCGGTCCCCCACCGGCGGCTGACCGGCGGGCCCCGGTCAGCCCGCCAGCTGCACCGCCAGGTCGGCCAGGTCGGTGGCGACGAGGTCGAAGCGCCGGGCGAGGTCGGCCAGCTCCGCGGGCGCGCTGCCGGTGCGGTCGACGTAGCCGGTGCGCATCCCGTGCGCCGCGGCCGCGTCCAGGTCCCACGGGTGGGCGGCGACGAACAGGCACTCGGCCGGGTCCAGCTCGAGCGTGGTCAGCGCGTGCCGGTACATCCGTGGGTCGGGCTTGAACGCCTGCACCGCCTCGCCGGAGACCAGCGTCGTCCAGCGGAGCCCCGCGTGCGCCGACATCGCGAAGGCCTGCGCGGTACCGGCGTTGGTGAGCGCGACGAGGGCGACGGACCGGCTCAGCTCGCCGAGGGTCGCCACCACCTCCGGGAAGGGGTCGAGCCGGCGGCCGGCGGTCGCGATCCGCTCCACCTGCCCGTCGGTCAGCGGGACCCCCGCCTCGGCCCCCACCACGGCGACCGCCTCGGCGTGCAGGGCCTCGGTCGTGGCATAGGGACGACGTCCGGCGCGCACCTCCGCCACGGCGTCCCGGAACAGCTCCTGCCACCGCTGCACGAAGGCGGTGGCGTCGACCTCCGCGCCCAGCTCCCGCACGGCGCGCAGGTGCCCGGCGTCCTCGTCGAGGAGGGTGCCCAGCACGTCGAACACCAGCGTCGTCGTCCCGGCTGCGGAGGTCATGGGCCCATCCAAGCGGGCCGGGAGGAGCAGACCGACCCCGGCCGCACGGTCACGCTCAGGTCGTCGACCGCGGTGGTCGCGCCGTGGGGTGACCGAGGCGGCCCCGGGTGGCGACGAGGACGACCAGCCCGACCAGCGCGAAGGCCAGCAGGTGCAGGAGGCCGGCGGTGCTCGCGTCGTCGGGGTACAGCCGGCGCAGGAAGCCGTCGGTGAAGCCGCTGCCCGGGCCGGCGGCGTTGCCGGCCGCGTGCAGGAGGCCCAGCAGGAGCAGGCTGCCGGTGCTGTTCCAGAGCCAGCCGGTGACCATCCGGAACGGGACGGCCAGGACGGCGAGCAGCACGAGGGCTGCCCAGTTGCCGACGGCCAGCGACACGTGCTGCAGCGCGAACAGCGGTGCGATCGCCAGCGCGGCCACCGCCGGCGCGTGGGTGCGCTGCAGCCGGGCCTGGGCGAACCCGGTCCACGCCGCCTCCTCCACCCAGTTGTTCGGCACCAGGG
Organism: Modestobacter versicolor; assembly: GCF_041028285.1. Classification (GTDB taxonomy): domain Bacteria; phylum Actinomycetota; class Actinomycetes; order Mycobacteriales; family Geodermatophilaceae; genus Modestobacter; species Modestobacter versicolor_A. The sequence continues at coordinate 278,186 of NZ_JABGDB010000002.1, forward strand.
TCAGCAGGAACGACAGCGCGAACCCGGCCAGCAGGGCGTCGAGCAGCACGGACGCCGACGAGGCGGGCGGGGCACCGAGCAGCAGCACCGCCAGCCCGACCGCGACGAGGGGGACGACGGCGATCGCGACGAGGTACCAGCGCAGGGCGACGTGCCACCGGAGGAGGCTGCGCAGGAACCGGAGCGCGGCGTCCCGGCCGTCGGCGACCCAGGTGACCGCGAGCGCGGGCAGGAAGACGCCGACCACGGACGTGGCGACGAGGAAGAGCTGGTCCGGGACCGGTGGGTCGGTGAGGACGGGGACGAACGCGATGGCCTGGCCGACGGTGTACAGCCAGGCGAGGAAGGCGGCGAGGGGGTGCCGCGCGATCCACCCGGTGAGCCCGCGGACGCGGGCCGGGGTGGGATCGACGGTGGGGAGCGTGGCGTGCATGGCGGGCTCTCTCCGGTGTCGGGTGGGGAGGACGCCTGGAGCGTGTCCACCGGCACTTTCACGGCCCTGTGACGCCGCTTGCACGCGCCGGTCCGTCGTCCGCAGGGCTCAGCCGCGCACCGGCCGGCAGACGAGGAGACCGGCGCCCAGCTGCACGGCAGCGGCAGCCACCAGGACGACCAGCAGGGACGACGACCCCCCTGTGCCGTGCAGCCGGCCGACCAGCACCGGCCCGACCGAGGCGAGGGCGTAGCCGAGGCCCTGGGTCGACGACGACAGCGCTGCCGTCTCCGCCGGGGTGGCCGACCGCAGCCCCACCAGGAACAGCGCCAGGGGGAACGCCCCCGAGCCCAGGCCGAGCAGGCCGGCCCACACCCAGGCACCCCCCGAGGGGGCGACCAGCATCCCGGCGTAGGCGGCGAGCGAGGCCGCCACGACGCCGACGACGAGCGGCCGGGGTGAGGGCAGCCGGGCTGCGAGCACCGGCACGGCCATCGACACCGGGACGGACAGCGCGGCGACGAGGGCGACCAGGGCGCCCGCCTGCTGCGCCGACGCCCCGGCGTCCCGGAAGAACTGCGCGAACCAGCCCATGCCGACGAAGGCCTGCAGCGCCTGGGCCCCGAAGAAGACGGCCAGGCCCCAGCGCAGGCGCGGGTCCAGTCGGACGGGTGCCGTCGGGACGGGCCGCGGGGTCAGGGCGGTGTCCCGTCTGCGCCGTCGCTGCTGCCGCACGAGCTGCCACGCGACGACGCCGAGCGCCGCCGGGACCGCCCAGGCGGCGAGGGCGGCCCGCCAGCCCGAGGCGGCGTCCCCGCCCCCCGCCAGCCGGGCCAGCGGGACGGCACCGGCCGCGGCCAGGCTCGCGCCGAGGGCCAGCGCCGTGGCGTACGCAGCCGTCACCAGCCCGACCCGGTCGGGGAAGTGGGTCGTCACCACGACGGGCAGCAGCACGTTGCCCAGCGCCACGCCGACGAACGCCAGTGCGCTGCACACCAGGAACGGCGCAGCGGTCCCGGCGACCGCGCGCAGCGACGACCCGGCGGTCACCAGCAGCAGCGCGAGGACCAGGGCCCGGTCGAGACCCGCCCGCCGGGCCAGCGCCGGCGCCAGCGGCCCCGCGGCGGCGAAGCACAGCAGCGGCAGACCGGTGAGCACGCCCGCCAGCGCCGGGGACATCCCCACCCCGTCCCGGACCTCGGCCAGCAGCGGGCCGATGCCCGAGGCGGCCGTGCGGAGGTTCAGCGCGGTGAGCAGCACCGCGAGCACCAGCAGCCGGCGCGGCGACGACGGCCGCCGGGTGCCGGCGGGGACGGCCGGACCGGACCGGGCGGCGACCGGGTCCGCCCGACCCGTCACGGCGCCACCGGCAGCGCGACGGCGTGCCCGGTCACCCCGATGCCCTCGGCGGGGTCGCCTGGGATGCCGACGGTCAGGACGCTGGGCCGGCCCATGTCCGCGCCCTGCAGCACGGTGACGACCGCGGGGAGCGCCACGTGTCCTCCCTCGCGGAGGTACCCGCCGAGGGCAGCGACCGCGGCACCGGTCGCCGGGTCCTCGACCACGCCGCCGGGCGGGAAGGGGGAGCTGACCTCGGCCAGCGGGCTCCAGTACCGCACCCGCGCCGGGCCGGGGTCGTCCCCCGGCAACAGGGAGGCGGTCTCCGAGCAGCCGACCTCGGCTGCGACCGCGCGCATCTGCTCCGGCGTGAGACCCGTCGCGTCGAGGACCACGCCGGCGGGGTTGACCTTCGTGGGGTCGGTGCTGAAGGCGGCGTACCGGAGGACCTCGACCTGCTGCACGGTGCGCCGGCCGGGGCGGGCGACGCCCGGGGTGTTGGACATCCTGGCTCCTGTTCCGGGACCGCGGCGGTGGTCGCCGTCGGGTGCCAGTGGGCCCGACCGCGCTGTCACGGCGCTGTCGCGGGACGCGGGGCGCCGGTCAGAACGTCGTCGCCAGCTGGCGCGCCGCCGCGTGGGCCAGGGTCCGCGCGGCGTCGGGGTCCGCGGTGGCGAGGGTGGGCCGGAAGTGGACCTCCCCGACGTCGGCGACCCCGGCCCACTGCAGCCAGTCCCGCAGGTAGGGGGCCTGGAAGTCCGCCCCGAAGGACGTCGGGCGGCCCGGACCGTAGACCCCGCTGGTGAGCACCAGCGCCGCCTTCTTGCCGGTCAGCAGGCCGGTGTACCCGGTGACCGGGTCGAAGCCGAACGCCAGCCCGGGCTGGCTGACGACGTCGATGAACTGCTTGAGGACGTACGGGATCCCGGCGTTCCACATGGGGACGCTGAACAGGTGGCGGTCGTAGGAGTCGAAGCGCTCGAAGGTGGCGACCGCTCGCGCCCAGGCCTCGCCCTCCGCACCGCTGGGGGCGGCCCCGCTGAAGACGGCCGTCTTCGCCGCGGCGGCGGCCGGCCCGAAGTCGGGCAGGGTGCCGTCCCACAGGTCGTAGGTGTCGACGGTGTGCCAGGGGTGCAGCTCGCGGTAGGTCTGGAGGAACGACCCGGCGAGGGCGAGGGACTCGGAGCGGGCGCCACGGGGGGACGCGGAGACGTGCAGCAGGCGGGACATCGGGACTCCGGGGTGCTCGGCGCGCGGCCCGGTGCCGCGCGGCACCCGACGGTGTCCGCGCGCGCTGTCGCGGCGCTGTCGCCGGTCTGCCGTGGTCCGCGGCGGTAGCGTCCCGTCGTCCCGTCGTCCCGTCGAACGCGAGGCCCGGTGGTGGAGGTCCTGGTGCTCGGGCCCCTCGAGGTCCGGCGCGACGGCCGGAGCGTGCCCGTCCGACGGGGCAGGCCGCGCCGGCTGCTGCTGTCCCTGCTCCTGCAGCGCGGGCTCGCCGTCCCGCCGGAGACGCTGGTCGACCAGCTCTGGGGCGACGAGCCGCCGGTCAACGCCGGCAACGCGCTGCAGATCCTGGTGTCCTACCTGCGCAAGGCCCTCGGCGGGCACCCGGGGATCGAGACGACGGCCGCCGGTTACCGCCTGGTCGTGCCGGCCGACCAGGTGGACATGCACCGGTTCGAGGAGCTCGTCCGGTCCGCCGGCCAGGTCGACGTCCCGCCGGCCCGCCGGTCGGCCCTGCTCACCGAGGCGCTGGCGCTGTGGCGTGGACCGGCGCTCAGCGAGGCGGCGGACGACGCCTTCGCCCAGGGCGAGATCAGCCGGCTGGCCGAGCTCCGGCTGCTCGCCGAGGAGCTCCGCGCCGAGGCACAGCTCGCCCTGGGCCGGCATGCCGAGGCGCTCCCGGACCTGGGCCGGCTGGTCCGCGAGCACCCGTTCCGGGAACGCCTCGTGGCCCAGCTGGCGCTGGCGCTGTACCGGTCCGGCCGGCAGGCGGACGCACTGGCGGCCCTGGAGACGGCCCGGACGACGCTGGCCGACGAGCTGGGCCTCGACCTCGCCCCGGACCTGCAGGAGCTGACGCAGCGCATCCTCCGCCAGGACCCCGTGCTCGACGCGCCGGCGGCCGGGCACGACGCGCCGACTCCTGCGCCGGTCGCCCTCCCGGGCGGCGACCGCACGGCAGCCGGCCCGAGCGAGCGGCCGCGCGGGGCGGCGACGGGGCTGCCGCCCGCGGGCGCCGGGGTGCCGGCCTCGCTGACGGCGCTGGTCGGCCGGGACAACCAGCTGGCCGCGGTCGCCGGCCTGCTGGCGCGCAGCCGGGTGGTGACCCTGACCGGCCCCGGGGGCGCCGGGAAGACCCGGCTCGGCGAGGAGTCGGCGCGCCGGTGGGGAGGCCCGGTGTCCTGGGCAGACCTGTCGGCGGTGACCGACCGCCCGGGTGTCGCCACGGTGGTCGCGGCGGCGACCGGCGCGACCCTGACCCCGGGCCGCGACCCGGTCGACGCCCTGCGCCGGTCGATCGGCGACCGGGGGCTGCTGCTGGTCCTCGACACCTGCGAGCACGTGGTCGCGCACGTCGACGAGCTGGTGACGGCGCTGGTCAGCGGGTGCCCGGGCCTGCGGGTGCTGGCCACGAGCCGGCGGCCGCTCGGGGTCGTCGGTGGGCTGACGTGGCCGGTGCCGCCGCTGACCCTGCCCGACGCGGCCGACGCGGACGTGGCCACCGTCGGGCGGTCGTCGGCCGTCCAGCTCTTCTGCGAACGCGCCGCCGCGGTCCGGCCCGGGTTCACCCTGGACGCCGGCAACGCCCCGGCGGTGGGCGAGGTGTGCCGGCTGCTCGACGGCCTGCCGCTGGCGATCGAGCTCGCTGCCGCCCACGCGGCGGCGCTGAGCCCGGCCAAGACGGCCGAGCTGCTGCGGGACCGGCTCCGGCTGGTCGACGCCGCCGACGACCGGCGTGGCCGGCACGCGGGGCTGCGGGCCACCGTCGACTGGAGCTACGGCCTGCTGTCCGACGACGAGGCGCGCTTCCTGGACCGGCTCTCGACCTTCGCGGGGCCGTTCGTCGTCGAGGCCGCCGTCGAGGTGGCCGGGGCCGGACTCACCGAGGACGGTCTGGCCCTGCTGATGAGCCTGGTCCGCCAGTCGCTGGTGTCCGTCGTCGAGGACGACCACTTCCGGCTGCTGGACACCATCCGGACCTACGCGTCGGCACGGCTGGGCTCGCGGCCCGCGGACGAGCGCGCCACCCGCGACCGGCACGCCCGGTGGTTCCGGCACTTCGCCGAGGACGCCGATCGCAGCATCCGCGGTGCCGACCAGGCCGGCTGGCTGGCCGAGCTGCGCACCGTCCCGGCCGACCTCCGCGCGGCGCTGCGCCACTGCTTCCACGGCGTCCCGGCCCAGCCGGCGCTCGGCGCGGCGCTGGTCTGCTCGCTGTCCTGGTTCTGGTCCTTCGAAGGCGCCTTCACCGAGGCACGCGGCTGGGTGGCCGAGGCCACCGCCGCCGGGCCGTACGAGCCCCGGACGTCGGCGTGGCTGCACCTCGCCGCCGGCATGCACGCCGAGTCGGTGGGCGACCTGGACGCGGCGGAGCGCGAGTGCACCGAGGCTGCGGCGGGCTTCGCCGGCATCGCCGACGCGCGCGGGGAGGCGCGGAGCCTGCTGCACCTGGGCACCGTCCGGTGGGCCCGGGGCCTGCTGGCCGAGGCCGCCGCGGCCCAGGACCGCTCGGTCGCCCTGTTCCGGGCCCAGCGGCACGACAGCGGCGCCGGGCTGGGGCTGGTGCTGCGTGCCCGGACCGCGCTGGACGCCGGGGACCCGGCCGGCGCGCGGGAGTTCCTGCTCGAGGCCCGGCCGGTGGTCCGACGGTCGGGCGACCAGCACCTGGAGGCGCTGCGGCTGGAGCAGCTCGCCCGGGTGGGCCTCGCCGAGGGCGACCTCGACGATGCCGGGGCGCTGGCCGGGGAGGGCCTGGTCCTGTTCGAGCAGGTGGGCTACGCCGAGGGCATCGGAGCAGCCCTGCAGACCCTCGGCCGGGTCCGTCTCGCGCTGGGCGACCCGCGAGGTGCCCGGGTCTTCTGTCTCCGTGCCACGGGGAACGCCGTGCGCCTCGGGCACCTGGCCGGCGTGGTCGAGGGGCTGGAGCTGCTCGCCGAGGCGTGCGCCGCCGAGGACGGGGCAGTCGTCGCCACGCGACTGCTGGGACGCGCCGACCAGCTCCGCAGCGAGGGCGGGCTCCCCCGCAGCCCCGCCCAGGAACGCCACCTCGACCCGTGGCGCGGGCGCCTGCGGGGGACGCTGGGCAGCCGGTTCGCGGCGGTCGAGGCGGAGGGCCGCCGGTCCTCCGTCGACGAGCTCCTCGCCGGGCTGGGCGTCGTCCGCACCGCGGACCTGCCCACGGACGGGACCTGAGGCGGCCACGACCGAGCGGGGCGGCCCCACGACCCAGGGGTCGGCGGGGGTTCGCCCGACGGGCGCCACGGACCCTTCCGAGGCCGAACACTCTGCGCCATGATCACCGCACCGTCTCCGGAAGGCCGGGACGGGCTGCCTCCAGGAGGTCTCCGGCATGAGCAAGGCGACCATCCTGTCGGTGGACGACGACCCCATGGTCCTGCGCGCACTCACCCGCGACCTCCGGGCCCGGTACGGGTCGGACTACCGGATCGTCGGTGCACCGTCCGGCGCCGAGGCCCTCGCCGCACTGGAGGAACTGGCACTGCGGCTGCGCCCGGTCGCGCTCATCGCGACGGACCAGCGGATGCCGGGCATGACCGGGACCGAGATGCTCCAGCAGGCCCGGCGCCACGCCCCGGACGCCAAGCTCCTGCTGTTGACCGCCTACGCCGACACCGACGTCGCCATCACGGCGATCAACGACATCGGGCTGGACCACTACCTGGTCAAGCCGTGGGACCCGCCCGCAGAGCGGCTCCACCCCGTCATCGACGACCTGCTCGCCGACTGGCAGCGGGCGCACCCGCTGGAGACCGGCGACGTCCGGGTGGTCGGGCACCGCTGGTCGGACCGGAGTCACGAGATCAAGACCTTCCTCACCCGCAACTACGTCCCCCACCAGTGGGTCGACGTGGACCGGGAGGCCGAGGGCCGGCGACTGCAGACGCTGGCCCGGGCCGGGGCAGAGGACCTGCCGTTGGTCTTCGTGCCGGACAAGGAGGTGCTGCGGGCGCCGTCGACGCTCGACGTGGCCGGCGCGCTCGGCCTGCGCACCCGAGCGCTGCAGCCGCTCTACGACCTCTGCATCGTCGGTGCCGGCCCAGCCGGGCTCGCCGCCGCCGTCTACGGCGCCTCCGAGGGCCTGCGCACGGTGGTCGTGGAGCGCGAGGCACCGGGGGGTCAGGCGGGGCAGAGCGCCTCGATCGAGAACTACCTCGGCTTCCCCAAGGGGTTGTCCGGTGCAGATCTCACCCATCGGGCCGTGACCCAGGCAGGCCGCTTCGGTGCCGAGATGCTCCTGGCCCGCGACGTGACGTCGTTGCAGAGCCGGGGGCCGGTGCGTGCGGTCTGTTTCGGAGCCGGCGAGCTGGAGGCGCGCGCCGTCCTCGTGGCCACCGGGGTCTCCTACCGGCGCCTGGAGGCACCGGGTCTGGCCGCGCTCACCGGTCGCGGCGTCTACTACGGCGCCAACGCCAGCGATGCCGCCCAGTGCCGGGACGACGACGTGGTGGTCGTCGGGGCCGCCAACTCGGCCGGTCAGGCCGCCCTGAACCTCGCCCGGTACGCCAAGCGCGTCGTGCTGGTCGTGCGCGGGCGATCGCTGGAGGACAGCATGTCGCTCTACCTCGTGTCACGGGTCCACGCCGCCGCCAACATCGAGGTCCGGCTCGGCACCGAGGTGGCCGGAGCTCGAGGGAACGGCCACCTGGAGGCCCTCACGCTCGCCGACCGGGACTCCGGCACGCAGGAGGACATCGCGGTCAACTGGTTGTTCGTCTTCATCGGCGCCGCACCGCGGACCGACTGGCTGGGTGACGACGTCGTCCGGGACGCCAAGGGGTTCGTCGTCACCGGACCGGACCTGCTGGCCTGGTCCCCCACCGCGTGGAGCGAGACACGGCCGCCGTTCACGCTGGAGACCAGCGTCCCGGGCGTCTTCGCCGCGGGGGACGTCCGGCTGGAGTCGATGAAGCGGGTGGCCTCGGCCGTGGGAGAGGGAGCCATGTCGGTGTACCTGGTCCACCGCTACCTGGCGACGACGTGATGGAACTCCACGACCTCCGCCGGATGGGCCTGTTCGCCGGCACCGCCGACGACCAGTTGCTGGCGCTGCTCGAGGCAGGCACCACGGTCACGTTCGAGCGCGGTGACGTGCTGTTCCAGGAGGACCACCCTGCGACGTCCTGGTGGGTCCTCCTGGACGGCAGCATCGACCTCCTGCGCCACGTGGGGGGCGGTGAGACCCAGCTCGGGGTCCTGGACGTGCCCGGCCGGTGGGCCGGCGGGTTCCGCGCCTGGGACGAGCACGGCGCCTACCTCGCGACCGGACGGGCGGCGACGGCCGGATGCGTCCTCCGCGTGCCCGCCGAGGACCTGCGGGAGCTCTGGGCGACCCGGTTCCCCCTCGGCGTCCAGCTCATCGAGGGCGTCTCCCGGTCCGCTCGCAACTACGAGTCGATGGCACGACAGCGGGAGGCGCTCGCCGCCCTCGGCACCCTGGCGGCCGGGCTGGCCCACGAGCTGAACAACCCCGCCGCCGCCGCCACGCGGGCGGTCGACTCCCTGGGTGACTCCTACGAGGGGATGCTCTCCGCCCTGCAGCGACTCGCCGCGCTGCCGATCAGCGCCGCGCAGTTCGCCCGGATCGACTCGTTGCGGCGAGAACTCGGACCGCAGGCACCCGTCACCGGTCCGATGGGCTCGGCGGACCGGGAGGACGAGCTCTCCGACTGGCTGACCGACCGAGGCGTGCCACGGGAATGGGTGCTCGCCCCGGTCCTGGCCGGTGCGGGAGCCGACGTCGGCTGGTGCGAACGGGTCGCGGAGGCGATGGACGAGCCCGCCCTCGAGCCGGCGCTGGAGTGGGTGGCGCACACCGTCGCCGCGAACGGCCTGCTCGGCGAGGTCAAGGAGTCCACCCGACGCATCTCCGACCTGGTCTCGGCCGTCAAGTCCTACTCACAGCTGGACCGGGCCTCCATGCAGGTCACCGACCTCGTCGAGGGGCTGGAGAGCACCCTCGTCATGCTCGCGCACCGCACTCCGGCAGAGGTGACCGTGGTCCGCGACTACGGGGCCGACGTGCCCCGCATCCAGGCGCGCGCCGCGGAGCTCAACCAGGTGTGGACCAACCTCGTCACCAACGCGCTGGAGGCGATGGCCGGCCCGGGGACGCTGCGGGTGTCCACGCGCGTCGGCAGGGGCGCGGTCTTCGTGGAGGTCGCCGACACCGGCCCGGGCATGTCCGCCGAGACCAGGCAGCACGCCTTCGATCCCTTCTACACGACGAAGGGCGTGGGTGAGGGCACCGGTCTGGGTCTGGACATCTCGCGCCGCATCGTCGAGCAGCACAACGGGGACATCAGCGTCGACAGCCGACCAGGCCTGACCGTGTTCCGGGTACGGCTGCCGATCGCGAGCGGCGACGCCGTCCTCGGGCGGGCGGGCGGCGCTGCCGGCTGAGCCGGGCGTGCGTCCGGGCGGGCACGCCGTGCCGTCGACCCCTCCGGCCGAGCAGCTCGTCGGTCACCACCTGCGACGCCTCGTCACCGGGGCGCGTTCTCCAGCAGGCGGGTCAGCCGCGCCGCGTCCGCGGCGAGGCCGCGGCGCAGCACGGCCGCCAGGACCGGGCGGGCGGCCCGCTGGAGGCCCGCCAGCGTGACGACCAGCTCGAGGTCCACCCGGCTGCGGCCACCGGTCAGCGGCGTGACCGTGCGTCCCCCGTGCGCCGGCGCGCCGCTGGTGGTGCACCAGGTGAACCACCGCCCTGGTTCGACCGCGGTGACCACCCCGGTGTTCTCGAAGGTCCGACCGGCCATCCGCAGCCGCTCGGCGGTGGTCGTGCCGGCGACGACCGGCCCCACCGTGCTCGGGGCCATGGTCGCGACCCCTCGGCGCCACTCCGGGTCCCGGCCGTAGTCGGCGACCAGCCGCCACACGTCGTCGCTGGGCCGGTCGACCTCCACGGTCGCCTGCACCTCGATCGTGCTCACGGGTCCTCCCCCGGGGCCTGGGCGGTCACCGCGACCGGCGCGTCGAGCGCGGCGCGCATCGCCGCGGTGTCCAGGTAGGCCTCGAAGCGGTGCACGCGCCCGCCGCGGAGGGTGAAGACGTGCACCTCGGGGACGTCGAACGGTGAGCCGGTCGCACGGACCACCCCGCGCGTCCGCCCCACCTGGACGACGTGCCCGGCCCCGTCCGCGATCAGCCGCTCGGTCACCGGGTGCGAGTCGAGGTGGCCGGTCAACGTGGCGAGGAAGTGCCCCAGGCCGCTGTGGCCGGTGTGGGTGCCGCCCCAGGGCAGTTCCGGGGACTGGCTGACCGTCCCGTCGTCGGCGAACAGCGCCATGATCCGCGGGACGTCGGCACGTGCGAACGCGTCGTACACCTCCTGCACGAGCGCCAGGTCCTGCTCTGCGGGTCCCATCTGCGTCCTCCTCCGGTCCGTCGGTGGACCGAGGGTCGCGCCGACGAGCGGCCGCGCGCGTGGACGTTCCTGCGCTGCCGGAGGACGTTCCTGCTCAGCGGCCCCGCGCGGCCGAGCGCACCACCGCCGGTGTGGCGCCGAACGCCCGCCGCACGTGGCGGGTCAGGTGGCTCTGGTCGGCGAAGCCGCACCGGGCAGCGACGGCCGCGACCGGCAGGTCGGTCCCGACCAGCAACTCGTGCGCGCGCGCCAGCCGACGCCCCAGCACGTACTGGTGCGGGCTGGAGCCGGTGGCGGCACGGAACAGCCGGCTGAAGTGGTACTCGCTCACGCGGACCAACGCGGCCAGGTCGCCGACGGTCAGCCTGCCGGCCAGGTGGTCCTCCACGTGCCGGACCACCCGAGCCAGCTGGCCGCGGGACAGCTCGGCCGGCTCCCTGGTGGCGTCCGACCGGCGTCCCGTGTGGTCCCGGACGAGAGCGGCCACCAGCGCCGTCCCCTGGGACTCCAACGCCAGCCGACCGTGGCCGCTGGTGTCGGCCAGGCCGGTCAGGAGCAGGGCCGCGAGCGCAGCGACCGCTGGGGAACGGGTGCCGACCACCGGGACCAGCTCAGCCGTGCCGTGACCCCCGCCGGCCGCGAACGCCTCGTCGACCACCTCGGGGGCCACGGCGACCACCAGCGAGGAGACGTGCTGGGGCGTGGCGTCGCGGCTGCGGACGGCGAAGTCCAGCCCGGCCGGGACGACGGCGGTGTCCCCGGGCAGGCCGGCCGTGGCGTGCTCGTCCGAGCCCAGGGTCTCCACCAGGCGGTAGGGCCGGCCCACGTTGACGAACACGCGGTGGGCGGGGGTCTCGGGAACGCGACGCTCCCAGATGGGCCCCGAGGACGACAGCACCACGAGTCCCGGTCGGAGCTCGAGGGGTTCCCTGGGCCGGATCATGGTCCCTCCTCCCACCATCGGTGCCCGGCATGATGCGCCGTCCCGGCCTGGCTGTCACCGACGGCGGCCCCGCCGTCCGCCGGGCCGGTGGGCAGGGAACGAGCGGGTGGACCGGTGCGCCGGACCGCTGCGCCACCGGTCCGGCGCTCAGGCGGTCGCGTCGGTGAGGGTCGTGCGGGAGCGGTACTCCAGGTCGCCGTGGCTGTCCGGGTGCCGGGCCATCCAGCCGGCGACGAACGGGCACAGCGGCAGCACCTTCAGCTGCTGCCGTCGCACGTCGTCCAGGGCCTGCCGGACGAGCTGGGAGGCGATCCCGCGCCCCTCGTGGCCGCTCAGCACCTCGGTGTGGGTGAAGACCACCAGTTCCGGGGTCTTGATGTACTCCGCGATCGCCGCCAGTTCCCCGTCGACGTGCCCTTCGTACCGGCGCTGCTCCGCGGCATCGGTCACGGTCACCTGCACGGCTGCTCCTCGTCCTGCGCTCGTCGACACCGGAGGAGTAGACCCTGACGAGGGGGCTCGTGACCATCCCCGTCCCGCTGCTCCTCCTGGGCGCGGGCCGGGCACCGGCAGAGGAGCCGGTGCGTTCCCCGAGGGCCCGCACCGTTCCTCGAGGAGGAGCCGCATGCCCACCCCGCTGATGACGAGCGCTCCCGTCGCCGCCCTCGACGTGGACGACGACGCCGAGCCGTCCTGGCTGCTGTCGCTGGACCCCGCGGTGGTCGCCGTCCTCAGCGGCGTGCTGGTCGTGCTGCTGCTGGTCACCGCCCTCGTCGGGTGGCTGGTGCTCCGACGGGTCCGGCGCAGCCCGCTGGTGACCAGGAGCCGGGAGCTCGCCGCGCGCGGCCGGGAGCTGGGGGCCCACGGGGCGACCGCCGTCGCCGCGCGCCGCCTGCCGCCGGGCCACCGCCGCTCGGCGGCGGAGCTCCGGCTGGAGGTCCGCCGGTCCCGCGACCGGCTGCGCCAGCAGGTGGCGGGCGCGCAGGCGGCCGGAGCGCACCTCGGCGACGTGCCGGGTCTGCTGCCGTCGTTGGAGGCGGAGGGCAGCCGGCTCGAGCAGCGACTTCGGCAGCGGGCGCTCGCCGCCGACGCCGGCGACCTGCCCGACCCGGAGCCGGAGGTGCGGACGTACGTCGCCACGCTCGCCGACGTCTGCGACGCGGTGCACCAGGCCGAGCAGGCGGCGTGGTCCGGCGCCCGCCCGGCCACCGACGTCGCCGACGCGGTCAGCGCGCTGCGCGCCCACACCGCCGCCTACCAGGAGCTCACCGCTCCCCCGGTCCTCCCTGGCGCTCCGGAGCCGCCTGTCCCGGGGGCTGCGCCGCGCTGAGCGGGCCGACGTCGACCGACCGGGTCGCGCTCCGACCGTGCGCACCGCCCGACGTCCCGTCCCGGGCACGCTCCGGTCCGGCACCGCGCCGGCGGACGGCCTGGACGGCCAGGTCGGCGACGAGCACGACGCCCACGACCACGGCCCAGCGGGCCGGCACGGTCAGGTCGAACGCGACGTCGAGGACCAGGTTGACTGCCAGGGCGAGCACCACGGTCACGAGCGTGCGGAGCGCGCCGCCGGACCTCATGCAGCGACCGTACCGGGGCGCCCCGGCCGAGCACGGGAGCCGGACCGCCCCGCGGTGTCCGGAGCGCGCGGAGGATCAGCGGCCGGGCTCGTCGCCGGTGCGGGTCGGCCGGCACACCAGCACCGGGCAGGGCGCGGAGTGCTGCACCCGCGCGGCGGTGGTGCCCAGCAGGATCGTCGCGGTGAGCCCGCGGCCGCCCGACGCCAGCGAGATGAGCCCGGCGCCGACCTCCTGGGCCGCCCGGACGATCTCCGCGGCGGGCGAGCCGCTGCGCACCTGCCGGTGGATCGTCGGGCCCCAGCCGTCGAAGATGCCGGCGACCAGGTCCACGGCCGCCGCGGCCTCGGCCTGGAAGCTGAACTCGGTCGGCTCGACGTTGCGGCGCTCGGTGAGCTCGTTGGCGAAGGGGACCGCGGCGTAGGGGCTGACCACGGCCACCACGGTCACCTCGGTGATCTCCCGGGAGTCGGCGATCCACTGGAACTGCCGGGCCCCGGCCAGCGAGGCCTGGGACCCGTCGGTGGCGACGATGACGTGCATGGCTCAGAGTCCCCTGTCGGTCGGCGCTGCGTCGGCTGCCTGGGCGTCCGGGTCCCCGCCGGTCGGCCGGGCCCGCTTCTTGCTCGACCACTCCGCCAGGTACAGGACCAGGCCGACCGCCAGCAGGCCGGCCACCCACAGCAACGCCTCCGGGTCGTCGACCACGGTGTAGACCAGCACCACCAGGTTGCCGATGATCCCGAGGACCAGCAGCGGGGTGTTCGCCCGGTAGGTGTCCGGGGTCTCGTCGCTGCCGCGCAGCTTCAGGCAGGCAACGATCACCAGCGCGTAGATGAAGAGCAGGAACACCACGGTGATCGTGGCCAGCCGGTCGACGATGTCGAGGTCGGACCCGGTGAGCTGGAAGACCGCACCGATCACCAGCAGCGTCGTCACCACCGCGGCACCGAACAGCAGCGCGACGTACGGGCTCCGGCGGGTCGGGTGGACCGTGGCGAACACGCCGGGGACGACGTCCTCGCGGGCCATCCCGTACAGGATCCGGGACTGGGCGACCACGGTGACCAGTGCGGTGTTGCTGATCGCGACCATGGCGATCAGGCCGAAGACGACCAGCATCACGCTCACCGAGATCGGCAGGAGGTCGGCCTCGATCACCGTCAGCAGCGTGTTGCCCGACAGGGTGTCGATCGGCACCGCCAGCGCCGCCGCGACGGACACCAGCACGTAGACCACGCCGGCGGTGAGCATGCCGCCGATCAGCGCCCGCGGGAAGGCCCGGGACGGGTCGATCGTCTCCTCGGCCACGTTGGCCGCGTTCTCGAACCCGGTCATGGCGAAGAACGCGAGGGAGACGCCGGAGACGACGGCGATGGCCTTGCTGCCCTCGCCGGTGAACTCCAGGAGCACGTCGGGGTCGGAGATGCCCTGGAAGAGCGCGATCACGCCGATGGCCATGATGATCAGCAGGCCGCTGATCTCGATGAACGTCATCACGACGTTCACCACGACCGACTCGCTGATGCCGATCAGGTTGATGAACGTGATCACCGTCAGGAAGGCCAGCGCGATCAACAGCGTCGGGACCACCGCGTCCTCGGACATCCCGACGACCCCGGCGAAGTACCGGACGAAGCCCGACGCCAGCGACCCGACGGCGGCCATGTTGGCCGACAGCATGCAGATCGTGATGAAGAAGGTGAGGACCGGCCTCCGGAACGCCTTGTTGACGTACAGCGAGGCGCCGGCGGCCTGCGGGTACTTGGTGACCAGCTCGGCGTAGGCGAGACCGGTGACGGCGGCCACCGCGACGCCGGCCAGGAACGCCATCCAGAACGCCCCGCCCACGGCCGCGGCCACCAGGCCGATGAGGACGTAGATGCCGGACCCGAGGACGTCACCGACCACGTAGAAGTACAGCTGCGTGCCCGTGATCGAGCGCTTCAGCCCGCTGCGCTCGGTGCTCTCCGCTGCGGCGGGGGTGGTCATGCGGGAGGACGCTACGGGACTGTGATGACGGCCACGTGTCGAGCGCGCACCGGGGACCGGCTCGCCCGCGCCCACCGGGCACCGCTCACCGCGCGACGGCCGGGTCCGGTGCCTACGGTGGTGGGGTGTTCTTCCTCTTCGGCTTCGGCACCAAGGAGCGCCACCTGGGGCCCGGAGAGGTGCGCACCTGCCCGAACTGCGGCAACACGACCACCTGGGCGCGGGTGCAGACGGCCAGGCAGCTCACCGTCTTCTTCGTCCCGGTCGCCCGGTGGGGACGACGCCGGCTCGAGGTCTGCGGCATCTGCGGCACGGCCGTCCAGACCTGACCCGGCCTGGCGACCGCCGGGCCGGCAGATCGAGAGGAACCGCGATGTCCAGCAACCGGCCCGACCCCGGCGAGTTCTTCGAGCGGGCGCAGCAGATGATGCGCGAGCTGTTCGGCGGTGCGGCGGGGGGCACCGAGCCGTGGGACGCGGCGACCCGACCGGCGGGTGAGCGCCCGGCCCGGGAGCCCAGCGCCCAGCAGCAGCGGGAGAACCTCACCTTCGCCCTCGCCACCCGTGCGGTGGAGGCGCTCGAGGACCTGGCGCTCGACGTCGCCGCGATCCGTCAGCGGTTCGAGCGCCTGGACGGGCAGTCGT
Source organism: Modestobacter versicolor (assembly GCF_041028285.1). Taxonomy (GTDB): domain Bacteria; phylum Actinomycetota; class Actinomycetes; order Mycobacteriales; family Geodermatophilaceae; genus Modestobacter; species Modestobacter versicolor_A. Next base: position 293,721 of record NZ_JABGDB010000002.1, read on the forward strand.
CGCAGCAGCGGCCCGCGGGCGACGCGGAGCCGGGCGAGACGGACCCGGGCAGCCAGGACACGGGCAGCCAGGACACGGGCAGCCAGGACACCGGCAGCCAGGACACCGGCGGGACGGACCCGTCGGCGCGGTGAGGACCACCGCGCGCCGGTCGGCCGCGCCGCGACCCTAGGATCCCGCCTCGTGGACCAGCAGGCAGTGACCGCCATCGTCCAGCGCTACTGGGACGGGCTGTGGAACCGGCGCGACCTGACGGTGATCGACGAGCTCATCGCCGAGCCCTACGTGCGGCACTCCTCGACCGGCACCCGGTCGCTGACCCGGGCCCAGTTCACCCGGGAGGTCCGGGAGTCCTGGCAGCTGCTGCACGACCCGGCGACCACCGTCGACGACCAGGTGACCACCGACGACCGGGTCTGGACCCGGGCCACGACCACCGGCGTCAACCTCGACACCGGGCAGACCTCGGTCGTCACCTGGCTGGTCGTGCACCGGGTCGCCGGCGGCCAGATCGCCGAGTCGTGGAGCGCCACCCTGCCCGGCGTCGACTGGCGCTGACCCCGCCCGCCGTGCGTCGGGGGCTCAGCCCAGGTCGCGCAGCCGGTGCGCGGTGGCCATCCGCCGCCGGCTGACCACCGCGTACAGCGCGACGAAGGCCAGCACGCCGACGCCCATGCCGATCAGCGTCCAGCGCAGGCCGATGACGTCGGCGAGCAGGCCGAGCGGCAGCGCGGCGATGCCGAAGGCGCCGAAGCTGAGCATGATCAGGCCCTGCACGCGGCCGTGGTACTCCATGTCGGACAGCGCGATGAGCTGCGACTGGTTGGTGGTCTGGAAGGCGAGCATCGACCCGCCGACGGCGAGCAGCACGACGACCGCGGTGTAGGCGTTGGGGGCGATCGCCAAGGCGCAGACGGCCACGCCGAAGACCGCGCCGGCGGCGACGAGCACCCGGGTCTGCCGCACCCACGAGCTGCGCCGCCCCAGCAGCAGGCCCGCGGTGACCCCGCCGACCGCGGACGTCGCCGACAGCACCCCGTAGCCCACCGAGCCGAGGCCGAACAGGTCGCTGGAGATGGTCGGCATGAAGGCCAGGTACGGCATCCCCATCATCGTGACGCCGATGCCGCACCACACCAGGGCGCTCAGCTCGGGGTGCCGCCGGACGTAGCGCACCCCGTCGGCGAGCTCCCCCAGCGGCGACCGGCCGGAGGCCTCCCCGCGCCGCCGCCCCGCGGGGAGGGCGGCGGTGAGCAGCAGGCCGACGGCTGCCAGGACCGCGCTGGCCAGGAAGACCGCCTCGACGCCCCAGGTGACCGCGCCGATGACGACGCCGGCCAGCGCGGGGCCGACCACCCGGTTCACCTCGGCGTTCACGAGCAGCAGGGAGACCGCCTGCGGCACGGAGCCGCGGGGCACCAGCTCGGTGAGGAAGGCCATCCGGGCCGGGTTGAACAGCGCGAAGCCCACCGCCTGCAGCACGCCGGCGCCGAGCAGCATCCAGTAGGCGACGACGTCGAAGACGACCGCCAGCCCGATCCAGGCGCTCGACGTCGCCAGCAGCAGCACCGAGATCTGCAGCACCAGCCGCTTGGGCAACCGGTCGGCGGCGACCCCGCCCCACGGGGTCGCGACCAGCAGGGCCACCCCGAACGCCAGCAGCACCCCGCCCAGGGCGGCGTTCGACCCGGTCAGCTCGAAGGCCAGCCAGCTGCGGGCGATCGCCTGCGCCATGACGCCCAGGAAGACCGCCGCGGCGTTGAGGTAGAGGACCAGGAAGCCGCCGATGCGCAGGATCGCCATCGCGCCCAGGGCCGCCGGGGGCTCCGCCGGTGCCGTCGGCACCGGCGGCGGTGCGGGCCCGCCGCGCTGTGCGTCGACGTCCCGGACGGTCTCCCCGCTCATGGCCCCCCTCGCCCGGCGCCCGTACCGGGGCGCCCGACCCTCCAGCGCCACCTCCGGACGGACGGGGCACCCCGACCCTGCCACACCCGGTGCGCCGAGCCGCGGTGGTTCCCGCCTGCCGGACGGTTCAGCCGTGGACCGACGCGTGCTCCGGCTCCGGTTCGGGTGCGGTCGGCCCCTGGGCGAGCCGGCTCGGCCACCAGACCCGGTCGCCGACCAGGTCGACCGCGGCCGGCACGAGCAGCGACCGGACGACGAACGTGTCCACCAGCACCCCCACCCCGACCAGGAAGCCGAGCTGGATCAGCAGGACCAGCGGCAGCACGGTGAGCGCCCCGAACGTGGCGGCGAGCACCAGGCCGGCGCTGGTGATGACCCCGCCGGTGACGGTCAGCGCCCTGGTCATCCCCGCCCGCGTCCCGTGCCGCATCGACTCCTCACGGGCCCGGGTCATCAGGAAGATGTTGTAGTCGATCCCGAGCGCCACCAGGAACACGAAGCCGATCAGCAGCACCTGCGGGTCGCTGCCCGGGAAGTCGAAGAGGTGCTCGAAGGCCAGCGCGCCGACGCCGACCGTCGCGGCGGTGCTCAGCGCCACGGTGGCGACCAGCAGCAGCGGTGCCACGACCGCCCGCAGCAGCAGCGCCAGCACGACGGTGATCACCAGCAGCACCAGGGGCACGATCACGAGCAGGTCGCGGGCGGCGGTCTCCTGGGTGTCCAGGTCCTGCGCGGTCGAGCCGCCGACGAGCGTCCCGGGGTCGACGTCCTGCAGCGTCGTCCGCAGGTCCGCGACGGTGGCCTGCGCGGCCGCGCTGTCGGGTGCGTCGCCGAGCGTGGCGTCGAGCCGGACCAGCCCGTCGACCTCGACGGGCTCGGCGTCCGCGGCCCCGGGCGGCCCTGCCTCGCCGGTGAAGGGCACGACGTCGACCACCCCGTCGACCTCGGCTGCGGCGGCCGCGACGTCCTCCCAGCCGTCGACCGGGGTGAGGATGCTGGCCGGGGTGGCGGTGCCCGCGTCGTAGTGCCGCGCCAGGGCCTCCTGCCCCGCCGCGGACGGCGACCCGCCGCGCACCGCCTCGGACAGCGGGATGCCGCTGTCGTCGAAGGTGGGCAGGAACGCCGCGAGGGCGAACAGCCCGACCAGCGTCCAGACCAGCACCCGCGCCGGACGGCGGCCGACCGCGCCGGCCACCCGCTCCCAGCCGCGGCCGTGCCGCTGCTCGTCGCCGTACCGCGGCCGGAACGGCCAGAACGCCGCCCGGCCGAACAGCACGAGGACGGCGGGCAGGAAGGTGAGCGCCGCGAGCATCGCGAAGGCGATGCAGACCGCGGAGATCGGGCCGAGGCCGCGGTTCGAGCCGAGGTCGGAGAACAGCAGGCACAGGACGCCCAGGACCACGGTGCCCCCGCTGGCCACGATCGGCTCCCACGACTGCCGGAGGGCCACCCGCATCGCGGCGAACCGGGACTGCTCGAGCCGTAGCTCCTCCCGGTACCGGGCCACCAGCAGCAGCCCGTAGTCGGTCGCCGCGCCGACCACGAGGATCGAGGCGATGCCCTGGCTCTGCCCGTTCACCGCGATCCAGCCCCGGTCGGCGAGGAGGTAGACGACCGCGAGCGAGACCACCAGCGCCATGCCCGCGGTGCCGATCACCAGCAGCGGGAGCAGCGGGCTCCGGTAGACCACCAGCAGGATGAGCAGCACCACGCCGAAGGCCGCGACCAGCAGCAGCCCGTCGATGCCGGAGAAGCCCTCGGCGAAGTCGGAGAAGACCGCGCCGGGCCCGGTGACGTGGGCGGTGGTGCCCTCGACCCCCGGCAGGGCGCGCAGCTCGGCGACGACCTCGCCGAGGGTGTCGCCGAGGTCGGGGTCGAACGGGAGGACCGCCTGCACCGCCTGCCCGTCCCGCGACGGGACCGGCGGGGACGCCTCCCCCACCAGGGCGCCCGCCTCGTCGGCGACCGCGACCGCGTCGTCGACCCGCTCGGCCACCTCGCCGAGCGCGGCCCGGTCGAGGGCGCCGTCCTCGCTCTCCCACAGCACGATCACCGGGAGGGTGCGCTCGGTGCGGAAGCCGGCCTGCAGCTCGGTGACCCGGGTGGACTCCGCGCTGTCGGGCAGGAACGCGGCGGAGTCGTTCTCCGAGACCTCGGCGAGCCGGCCGCTGAAGGAGCCGAGCGGGCCGGCCAGGCCCAGCCAGAGCAGGGCGACCACCGCCGGGAGCAGCCAGCGGAGGACGGTGGTGCGGCGCCGGGGCATCATGTTCCTCAGGGGTGATTCGTCTCGATCGTCGAGAGATCTCACCGTACGACGCTCGACGTCCCCAGGCGAACGGAGGTGGCCCGTGTCCGAGCAGAGGGACCGCGCGCAGGTGGACGTCTCCCTGCTCCTGCGCCGGCTCACCGTCGAGCTGGACGCGGTCGGCCAGCGGTTCGCCCGCGCGCAGGGCCTCAACCGGACCGACGTCCGCGCGCTCGTGGCGATCATGGACGCGGCGCGCAGCGGGGAGCCGCTCACCGCCGGGCGGCTGGGCGAGGCGGTGGAGCTCGCCTCGGCCTCGACCACCGCGCTGCTGGACCGCCTCGAGCGGGTCGGCCACCTGCGCCGGGTCCGCGACGAGGAGGACCGCCGCCGGGTGGTGCTGGAGATGTCGGAGCCGACCATGGCCGCCGGCGCCGAGCACTTCGGCGGCCTGCAGCGGGACCTGGCCGCGGGCATGGCGGGCTACAGCGACGAGGAGCTGGCGCTGGTGGCCCGTTTCCTGCGGGACATGACCGACGTCGCCGGCCGCTACGCGCGCACCACCGACCGCCCCGACGCCCCCGGCTAGCCCCGGTCCCCGAGGTCCGGTGCGAGGTCGGGCACGGTGCCCGGGTCGACCGGGTGGACGACGCCGGCACTGCCGCCGCCGCGCCGCTCGGGTTCGGCGGCGGCGAGGACCAGCCCGCCGGGCAGGAACTCGATGCCGGTGGCCGCGCCGATCTCCTGGACCTCGGTGAACCCGTGCCCGAGGGCCCGCAGCTGCTCCCCGTACTGCGCGAGGAAGGCCGGCTCGGCGTCGGCCGACGCGGTGTTGCGCTGGCTGGCGCGGGGGGCGGCGATCGCGTCGGCCAGGTCCAGGCCCCCTTCGACGCGGTTCACCAGCGTCTGCAGCACGGTGGTGATGATCGTGGCGCCGCCCGGAGAGCCGAGGGCCAGCACCGGTGCGCCGTCGGCCAGCACGATCGTCGGCGCCATGCTGCTGCGCGGCCGCTTGCCGGGCGCCGGCAGGTTGGGCTCGGGCACCGTCGGGTCGGCCGCGGCGAAGGTGAAGTCGGTCAGCTCGTTGTTGAGCAGGAAGCCGCGACCCGGCACGGTGATGCCGCTGCCGCCGGTCTGCTCGATGGTCAGCGTGTAGCTGGCCACGTTGCCCGCCGCGTCGGCGACCGTGAGGTGGGTGGTCGAGGGGCCCTCGGCCCCGGCGGCGCCGGTCGCCGCGCCCGGTGCGGGGCAGGCGCCGTACCCGCCGTCGGGCACGCCGGCCGGCACCGGCTTCGGCGCCGCCCGGGTCGGGTCGATCGCGCAGGCCCGCTCGGCGGCGAACCCCGCGGACAGCAGCTCGGCCAGCGGCACGGAGGTGTGGGCGGGGTCGCCGACGTGGCGGTTGCGGTCGGCGAAGGCCACGGCGGACGCCTCCAGGTAGGCGTGCAGCGCCGGTACCCCGGCCGGCTCCTCCACCGGCAGCTGCCCCAGGACGGAGAGGGCCTCGCCGACGGTCGACCCACCGCTGGACGGCGGTGCCATGCCGTAGACCTCGAGCCCGCGGTGCTCGACGCGGGTCGGCTCGCGGCGGGGGGCGTCGAACAGCGCCAGGTCGACCGCCGCCAGCAGCCCGGGCCGCACCTCGGCGGCCCCGGCGGCCTCGGGCGGGTCCTGCACCGTGGCGACGACGTCCTCGGCGACCGCACCGGTGTAGAACGGCGCCGCGCCCTCGGCGGCGAGCAGCCGGTAGGTGTCCGCGAGGTCGGAGTTCTGCAGCACGTCGCCGACCTCCGGCAACCGGCCGCCGGGGAGGAACAGCTCGGCCGAGGCGGCGAACCGGCGGAACTTGGCCTCGTTGTCCGCGGTCTGCTGCCGGAACGTCCCGTCCACGACGAAGCCCTCGTCGGCCAGCCGGATGCCGCCCTGCAGCACCTCGGCCAGCGGCATGGTGCCGAAGTCCTCCAGGGCCCGCTGCCAGGTGAGCGGGGTGCCCGGTGTCCCGACCGACAGCCCGCTCTGCACCGCCTCCTGCAGCGGCAGCGGCGTGCCGTCGGCGGCCCGGAAGGCGTCCACGCCCATCGCCTGCGGGGCGGTCTCCCGGCCGTCGATCGAGCTGACCTCGCCGGTCGCGGCGTCGTACCAGAGGAAGAAGCCGCCACCGCCCACGCCGGCGGAGTACGGCTCGGTGACCCCCAGAGCCGCGGCGGCGGCCACGGCGGCGTCGGCGGCGTTGCCCCCCGCGGCGAGCACCTCCAGCCCGACCCGGGTCGCGTCCGGGTCGACCGTGGCGACCGCGCCCCCGGTGCCCACGGCCAGCGGCGCCTTCTCCAGCGGCGCGGCGGCCGGCGGCGCACCGGCCGGCGGCGGCTCCCCCGGCGTGGCCGCGGCCGGACCGCCGGCCACCACCAGGGCGGCCGTGAGACCGCCGATCGTCACGAGCGTGGAACGTCGACGGGCCATGACGCCCTCCCTGGCGTGGTGGACCTGCGTGCCCCGATCGCACACCAGGCGAGCGGGACGCGCCACCCCGGGCGGTCAGGGAGCCGGCGCGACCGGCTGGCGGAGCACGGTCCGCAGCCTCGCCGGTGCGGTCCGGCGGGCGTCGGAGAGGTAGACCTCGTGGTGCCGGCCGACCGGGACGAGTCCGTGCGCCGGCAGGAACTCCTCGTGCAGCCGCTGCAGCACCGGCCCCTCGTCGTCGTAGGGCCCGACGTGCAGCACCTGCGCGCTGCGCCCCTCGGTGAACCGCTCGAGGCGGACCAGCCCGAGCGCGGGCAGCTGCCTCGCCCGGTCCCGGGCCAGCGCCTCGTCGACCGTCGCGGCCGTGACCCAGTCGGGCTGGCCGATCATCATGGTCCAGTCCCAGGCGGCCTTCTCGCGGGTGCGGAAGACCGTCCAGTCCGCGGCCGACCACAGCCCCTCCAGCGGCGCGACCGTGTGCACCCTGCCCAGCGCCTCGCGGACCACCGCGCGGACCGCGTAGGAGGTCACGTACAGCGCCTCGACCGCCTCCCGGTAGGCCGCCGAGGTGTTCGGGTCGCCGTGCCCGTCGACCGCCAGGAAGCCCATCTCGGGCACGTCGACGAGGTCGAACCGGCCCGGCCGCGGCGCGTACAGGTCCCGCCGCGCCTTCTTCACGTCGTAGGTCTGCACGTCGCCGTCCCCCGCTCGCCTCAGGCCGGGCGGGTGATGCCGGCCGCCACCCGCTGCAGGGTGGCCAGCAGCCAGTGGTGACCGGGGTCGAGCTGGCGGCTCGGGTGCGACCAGGCGGTCTCGATCACCGGCGGCAGCGCGACGGGCAGCTCGACGCGCCGCAGGCCCTGCGCCGCGAGGTCACCGGCGACCAGCTCGTGGGCCAGGACGAGCAGGTCGGTGCCGGCGACCAGCCGGTGCAGCAGCGTCAGGTTCTGCACCTTGACCGCGCTCCGCCGGTCGATGCCGAGACCGGCGAGCGCGGCGTCCACCGGGGAGTTCATCGGCGGGTCCCGGAAGGCGACCACCCACCGCGCGTCGCTGATCTCCTGGGCGCTGAGGCTGTCCCCCACCGACGTGTTGGCCGCCGACGCGACGCAGGTCCAGTGGTCGCGGTACAGCTCGACCTGGGTCAGGGTCGGGGCGGTGAACAGCCCGCGGGGCGCGATCATGACGTCGATGTCGCGCGCCGACGTCAGCGGGTCGACGGCGAACCGCGGGTCGAGCGGCTGGAAGTCCAGGCTCACGTGCGGCGCCTCGGACATCACCTCGCGCACGATGCCGGGCCCCAGCAGCGTCTGCACCGAGTCCGAGCACTGGATGACCCACTGGCGCTCGGACGTCGCCGGGTCGAAGTCCGGCCGGGCGTTGAGCAGCAGCTCCAGCCGCCGGATGGTGTCGCCGACCTGGCTCCGCAGGGCGTGGGCCAGCGGCGTGAGCTCGTAGGTGGACCCGGTGCGCTCGAGCAGCGGGTCGTCGAAGTGCCGGCGCAGCCGGGCCAGGGCCGCGCTGGTGCCGGGCTGGCTCAGGCCCACCCGTTCCCCGGCCCGGGTCACGTTCCGCTCCTCGAGCAGCGCGTGCAGGACGATCACCAGGTTCACGTCCAGGCTGGGCAGCTCCATGCGCTCTCCTCCTCCCGGTCGTCGGTGACCGGTGTGCGGCGGGAGCGTAGAGCCGCCGGCGGCCCCGCGTGGTGCACGGGCCCGCGTCTCCCCCGTCCGGGCGGGTCGGGGCGGCCGCAGTGACCTGCGTCATCCGCGGCGCGGATGACCGGCCATACCCAAGCGGCGTTTCCGCTGTGTGACCCCTGTCGCAGATGCTGGGCCCGCCTCCCGGACGACCTCGTCCGGGACGGCGTCCACCGACCAGACAGACGTGAGGGGCCCACCCACATGGACGACGGAGCCGGCGTGCCGGAGATCGACCACGCGGGGAGCTGGGCCCTCGCCCGGCTGCAGGACGGCACCGGCCGGGTGTTCCCGGCCCTCGTGAGCCGGGACCGCGTCCTCGACCTGTCCGACCGCGACGAGCTCGGCCGCCCGGACGGCACCGCGCCGCTGCTGGACGGCTGGGACGACGTGCTGCCGGTGCTGCGCGCACTGGCGGCCGGCACGGACGGCTGGGCCCCGCTGGCCGGGCTGACGCTGCTCAGCCCGGTCACGCCGCGGCAGGTGTTCCAGGCCGGCGCGAACTACCGCACCCACGTCCTGGACCTGGTCGTGGCCCACCACGACGGCGCGGACGGCCGCACCCCGGAGCAGGTGCGCGCGGACGCCGCCGCGCACATGGACGAGCGCCTGGCGCTCCCGCCGTTCGTCTTCCAGGGCCTGCCCAGCGCGATCTGCGGCGCGCACGACGACGTCGTCCTGCCGCGCGGCGGCACCCAGCCCGACTGGGAGCTGGAGCTGGCCGCGGTCATCGGCCGGCGGGCGCGGCGGGTGCCGGTCGACGAGGCGCTGGACGTCGTCGCCGGCTGGACGATCGTCAACGACCTCACCCTGCGCGACAAGCTGTTCCGCAAGGACTCCGCCGCCCTGGGCGCCGACTGGCTGGCCGGGAAGAACTCCCCGACGTTCCTGCCGACCGGGCCCGTGCTGGTGCCCCGCGAGGCGCTGCCCGACCCGGGCGACCTGCGGATCACGCTGCGCCTCAACGGCGCCGTGATGCAGGACGAGTCGACGAAGGACATGGTCCACGACGTCGCCCGGATCGTGTCCTGGTGCTCCGAGGTCGCGACGCTCGAGCCCGGCGACCTCGTGCTGACCGGCAGTCCCGCGGGCAACGGCCTGGCCCACGGCCGGCTGCTCCGCGCAGGCGACGTCATGGACTCCACCATCACCGGCCTCGGCGCGCAGGCGAACCGCTGCGTCGACGAGCGCTGACCGGCCACCGACCCGATCGAGAGAAGGCAGTCATGAGCGACCGTCTCATCACCCACCTGCGGCACGTCGACATCGCCGTGCCCGACTACACCCGGCAGCGCGAGTTCTACACCGAGCTGTGGGGCCTCACCCCGGTCGCGGAGGACGGCGGCCTGGTCTACCTCGCCGCGGAGGGCTCGCCGGAGCAGTACGTCGTCCGGCTGCGCAAGGACGCCGACAAGCGGCTGGACCTGATCGCCTACGGCGCGGCCTCCCGCGCGGACGTCGACACGATGGCCGCACGGCTGGGCACGGCCGGCGTGCAGCTGGTCAGCGAGCCCGACGTGCTGCAGACCCTCGGCGGTGGCTACGGCTTCCGGTTCTTCGACTGCGACGGCCGCACCGTCGAGGTCTCCACCGACGTGGAGGACCGGGTGCACCGCCGGATCGAGGAGCGGGAGGCCATCCCGGTGCGGCTGTCGCACGTGGTCGTCAACTCCCCCGACACCGCGCGCACCACGGCCTTCTACGAGTCTCACCTCGGCTTCGCCACCTCCGACAAGCTCACCCACCCCTTCGTCGGCGACCTGATGACCTTCATGCGCTGCAACCCGCAGCACCACAGCTTCGCCGTCGCCAAGGCCCCGCACGCCTCGCTGCACCACGTCTCCTTCGAGATGCGCGGCCTGGACGAGTACATGCGCGGCACCGGCCGGCTGCTGCGCGCCGGCACGAAGATGATCTGGGGCCCGGGCCGGCACCTGGCGGGCGACAACACCTTCAGCTACTTCATCGACCCGCACGGCAACACGATGGAGTACACGACCGAGCTCGAGCAGCTCGACGAGGACACCTGGCACCCGAGCCTCTACGACGTCACCGACCTCGAGGTGCAGGACCAGTGGGGCACGGCGAACCCGTTCGACGAGCTCGTCGGCACGGCGAGCTTCAACGACCCCGACCCCGGCGTGTACGTCGCGCCCCCCGTCTGAGCAGGACCGGAGGAGCTGAGATGACCGCAGTGCGGGAGGTCCTCGTGATCGGCGCCGGCGCCGCCGGCCTGGCCGCTGCGACGCTGCTGGCCGACGCCGGGGTGCAGGTGGACCTGGTGGAGGCCAAGCCGGAGGTGTCCGCGCTCGGCTCGGGCATCACCCTGCAGGCGAACGCCCTGAAGGTGCTGCGCGCGGTGGGGGTGCTCGACCAGTGCCTGGTCGAGGGCGCCGACTCGACGCAGCTGCGGCTGCGGGCCCCCGACCCGCAGGCGACGGTGCTGGTGACGATGGGCGGGGAGAACCGCGGCGCCGGCGACCTGCCCAACGCGATCGGCATGTACCGGCCGGCCCTGGCCGCCCTGCTCACCGCCCGGGCGCTCGAGGTGGGCGTCCGGTTCCGGTTCAGCACCACGGTGCAGCGGCTGGCGCAGGACGACGACGGCGTCGACGTGACGCTCAGCGACGGCAGCACGCACCGGTACGACCTGGTGGTGGGCGCCGACGGCGTCCGCTCGGCCACCCGCGCGCTGCTCGGCATCGAGCTGGAGACCCGCCCGCTCGGGATGGGCATCTGGCGGGTGTTCGCCCCGCGACCGGCCGACGTCCCCACCGGGGAGCTGTACTACGGCGGCCACTGCTACATCGCCGGCTACACGCCCACGTCCGCCGACCGGCTCTACGCCTTCCTCGTGGAGGACGCCCAGGACCGCTCGCAGGTGACGCCGGCGGAGAAGGTCGCGATCGTGCGCGAGCTGGCCTCGCACTACTCCGGCCCGTGGGACGAGATCCGCGAGTCGATCGTGGACCCCGACGCCATCCACTACACGCAGTTCGAGGAGCACCTGCTCCCGGCGCCCTGGAACCGCGGCCGGGTGGTGCTCATCGGTGACGCCACGCACGTCTGCCCGCCGACCTTCGCGCAGGGTGCGGCGATGGCGCTGGAGGACGCGATGGTCCTCGCCGAGCTGCTGCAGGCGGCGCCGGCCGTCGACGACGAGCTGTGGGACCAGTTCCACGCCCGCCGGCTCCCCCGTGTCCAGACCGTCGTCGACGGGTCGGTGACCCTGGCGACGTGGCAGCTGGAGCGCGTGCAGGGCGACGTCCCCGGGCTGATGGGGCGGGTCCAGGCGGTGACCGCGCAGCCGGCCTGACCGGCCTCCGCCCGCCGCCCCCGTCCACCACCCCCGAGGAGAGTCAGTGCCGACGTCCCCACCCACCATCGACGTGCACGCGCACGTCGCCCTGCCCCAGGCCGACGCCCTGCTCGACGGCCTGCCCGGCCTGGCCGACCAGCGGCGCACCGACGCCGCGACCCTGGGACCGGCGTCCCTGCAGCACAACATCGGCCAGCTCGCCCAGCTGATGCCCCGCCTGACCGGCCTCGACCTGCGGCTGGCCGCGATGGACGCCGCCCGGGTCGACCTGCAGGTGGTCAGCCCCATGCCGGCGCCGGCCCACTGGGCCGACCGCGAGCTGGCCGACCGGTTCGTCACGACGACGAACGAGGGCGTGCGCGCCTACTGCGACCAGGCCCCCGACCGGCTGCTGCCGATCGGCACGGTGTCGCTGCACGAGCCGGACCTGGCGGTCGAGCAGCTGCGCACCGGCATGCGGGACCTCGGGCTGCGCGGCGTGCAGGTCTCCACCTCCGCCGGCCCCGGCCGGGAGCTGGACCACCCGTCGCTGGCGGGGTTCTGGGCCGCGGCCGAGGAGCTCGGCGCAGCCGTGCTGGTGCACCCCTGGGGCTGCACGCTCGGCGAACGGCTGGACGCCTACTACCTGTTCAACACCGTCGGCAACCCGACCGAGACGGCGCTGGCGCTGTCCCGGATCGTCTTCTCCGGCGTGCTGGAGCGGCACCCGCAGCTGCGGATCTGGTCGGCGCACGGCGGCGGCTACCTGGGCAGCTACGCCGTCCGGGCCGACCACGCCTGGCGGGCGCGGGGTGACGCCCGGACCACCGAGGCGCCGCCGAGCGAGCTGCTGCGCCGCACCTGGGTCGACTCGCTGGTCTACGAGCCCGAGCAGCTGCGGCACCTCGTCGCGGTGATGGGCGCAGGTCAGGTGACGCTGGGCAGCGACTACCCCTTCGACATGGGGGTCGAGGACCCCGTCGACCGGCTCGAGGCGGCCGGGCTGGACGCCGCCACCACCGAGGCCGTCCGCGGCGGCAACGCCGCCCGGCTGCTCGGCCTCGACGCACCGGTCACCGTCCCCGAGGGAGCAGGAGGAGCACGATGAGGATCGCCAGGCACGCCACCGGTGGCCGGACCCGGCTGGCCGTCGTCGACGGCGACGAGCTGGTCGGCCTGGACGCCGGGGTCGAGCTGCCGGAGCTGATCGGCACGCCGGGCCGGCTGGCCGCCGCCGCCGACGCAGCGCTGCAGTTCCGGGCGGACGTCGTCCCGCTGTCGGGCGCCGAGCTGCTCGCGCCGCTCTCCCCGCCGACCTTCCGCGACTTCTCCACCTTCTACGAGCACGCCAACGGCATCTCCCGCAACGGCAGCCCCGCGGGCGGGGTGGCCCCGGAGTTCTTCGAGATCCCCACCTTCTACTTCTCCAACCCCTACGCGATCACCGGTCCGCACGCCGACGTGCCGGTGCCGCCGGGCTGCGAGCTGTTCGACTTCGAGCTCGAGGTGGGCGCGGTGATCGGCACCGCCGGCCGGGACGTCGCAGTGGAGGACGCGGCCGACCACATCGCCGGGTTCGTCGTGCTCAACGACTTCTCCGCCCGCGACGTGCAGTTCCACGAGATGCGGATGCGGCTCGGCCCGGCCAAGGGCAAGGACGGCAGCACCACGCTCGGGCAGTTCTTCGTCACCCCGGACGAGCTGGCCCCGCACCGCTCGGGGCCCTCCTACGACTTGCGGATGGAGGTCCGGGTCAACGACGAGCTCATCGGCGGGGACACCCTGGCCAACATGTCCTGGACGTTCGAGGCGCTGGTGGCCTACGCCTCCCGGGGCGCCGACGTCCGGCCGGGCGACCTGCTCGGGTCCGGCACCTGCCAGAACGGCTGCCTCGCCGAGCTCTGGGGCCGGTACGGCCGGGACGGGTACCCGCCCTTGCAACCCGGCGACGTGGTGACGACGACCGTCGAGGGCCTGGGCGGCACCCGCAACCGCATCGTCCCCGGCGCCGACCGGCACCCGATCGCCCCCTGGCGGACCGCGTGAGCGCCCACCACGCGATCGACCGGCTCGCCCTCGGGCCCGGCCGCGCCGACGAGGTCGCCGACGGCGTCTTCGCCTTCGTCCAGCCCGACGGCAGCTGGATGATCAACAACGCCGGCTTCATCGTCGGCAGCACCGGGGTGAGCGTCGTCGACGCGGCCTCCACCGAGCGGCGCACCCGCGACCTGCTGGCCGCCGTCGCGGCGCACAGCCCGTCGCCGGTGCGCACCCTGGTGAACACCCACAGCCACCCGGACCACACCGGCGGGAACGGCCTGTTCACCGGCGCGACGATCGTGGCCCACGAGGACGCCCGGCGGGAGATGCTCGCGCTGGGCCAGGTGGGCAACGGCCCGATCTGGACGCCGATCGACTTCGGCGACGTGCCGCTGGCGCCACCGTTCCTGACCTTCACCGACCGGGTCACCCTCTGGTCGGACGACCTGGAGTGCCAGGTGGTGCACTGCGGCGGGCCCGCGCACACCACCAACGACGTGGTGGTGTGGATCCCCGACCGGTCGGTGCTCTTCGCCGGCGACCTGCTGTTCAACGGCGGCACCCCGTTCCTGCTCTCCGGGTCGGTGCTGGGGGCGATCGACGTCCTCGAGCGCTTCGTCCGGCCGCTGGGCGCGCGGACGATCGTGCCCGGCCACGGCCCGGTCACCGGCCCGGAGGTGATCGACGACGTGCTGGCCTACCTGCGCTTCGTCGAGTCCCTGGCGCGCGAGGGGCTGGCGGCGGGGGTCACGCCGCTGGAGCTGGCCCGGGCCACCGACCTGGGCCGGTTCGCCGAGCTCAGCGACCCGGAGCGGATCGTGGGCAACCTGCACCGCGCCTACGCCGACCTCTCCGGCCCGCCCGAGCAGCGCGGCCGGCCGGTCGACGTGATGGCCGCGCTGCAGGAGATGGTCGCCTTCAACGACGGCCGTCCGCTGACCTGCCTCGCCTGACGCACCTCGCCTGACACACCTCACCTGACCCCCGCACCCTCGAGACCGGCAGCCGCCCCGACGGCTGCCGGTCCCCCGGTGCTGCCCGCGGGACGCCGGCCCGGGCATCCGCCGGCCTGATGGTCGGCCATACGCGAACGGCGTTTCCGCCGGGCACCCCGGTGCTCCCATGCTCTTCCCCACCCCGGTGTAGCCCGGGTCACACCGGCGCCGGGTCCCCCGGCCCGGGTGGACCGCCCGCCGGCCGGTCCCCGTCCCCTCCCCCGAATCGAGGTCGCAGGTGCCCACGACGCCGTCCGCACCGGTCCACCCCGGCGCCCGGCCCGCTCCCGGGCCGACCGGCACCCCCCGCGCGGAGCCGACGCTGGCGATGGTCTCGGTGTCGAAGAGCTTCGGCCCGGCGCGGGTGCTCGACGACGTCGGCCTCGCGCTGCACCCCGGCGAGGTGCACGGCCTGGTCGGCCAGAACGGCTCGGGCAAGTCGACGCTGATCAAGGTGCTGTCCGGGCTGCACCGGGCCGACGCCGGCTCCGTCGTCAGCGGCGGGGAGAGCCACCCGCTGCCGCTGAGCGTCGCGCAGCTCGACGCCCTCGGGGTCGCCTTCGTGCACCAGGACCTCGGCCTGGTCGAGAGCCAGAGCGTGCTGGACAACGTCCGGGTCGGCCGCTACCGGCGGGGCCGGTTCAGCCGCCGGGTGCGCCGCGACCTCGAGGCCGACGTCGTCCGCGCGTCGCTCGCCCGGCTGGGCTCCGACATCGACCCGCACGCCGTGGTCGCCACGCTGCAGCCCGCGGACCGGGCGCTGGTGGCCATCGCCCGGGCGCTGCAGAACAGCGGGGACGGCGGCGTGCTGGTCTTCGACGAGGCCACCCAGTCCCTCCCCCGCGAGGTCCTCACCGGCTTCTACGCGACGGTGCGGGAGCTCGCGGCCGCCGGCTGCGCGATCCTGCTGGTCAGCCACCAGCTCGACGAGGTCGTCGCCCTCACCGACCGGGTCACGGTGCTCAAGGACGGCCGGGTGGCCGCCGCGGGCATCCCCACCGCGCAGACCAGCCGCCGGGAGATCACCCGGCTGATGCTCGGCGCCGACGCCGACACCCAGGCGCTGCACGACGCCGTCCCCACCCGGCCCGGTGCCGACGCCCTGGTCCTGCGGGGGGTCACCGCACCGACGCTGCACGGGCTGGACCTGACCGTCCGGGCCGGCGAGGTGGTCGGCGTGACCGGCACGACCGGGGCCGGGCACGACGAGCTGCCCTACGTGCTGGCCGGCGTCAGCCCCGGCCGGGGCAGCGTCCGGGTCGAGGGCGCGGAGGTCGACCTGGCCGCCGCCGGCCCCCGGACGCTGCTGGACGCGGGGGTGGCGCTGGTCCCCCAGGACCGGGCGCAGCAGGGGCTCGCGATCTCGATGAGCGCGCAGGACAACCTGTGCCTGCCCCGGGTGCGTGCCCGCAGCGGCCGCTGGCGGGTGACCCAGGACTGGCAGCGCGACGAGTTCGGCTGGGTCGTTGACCACCTCGGCATCACGCCACCGCAGGGCGACCTGCCGGTGGCCGCGCTGAGCGGGGGCAACCAGCAGAAGCTGCTGCTCGGCAAGTGGCTGGTCGCCCGCCCCCGCGTGCTGGTCCTCCACGAGCCCACGCAGGCCGTCGACGTCGGCGCCCGGCGGGACATCCTGCGCAGCATCCGCGAGGCCGCCGCCGCCGGCGCCGCGGTCCTCGTCTGCTCCATCGACAACGAGGACCTCGCCAGCGTCTGCGACCGCGTCCTCGTCCTGGACGGCGGGGCGGTGACCGGGGAGCTGCGCACCCCGCTGACCGCCGACCAGGTCCTCGACGCCGTCTTCCGCCACGAGACCACGACCGAAGGGCAGTCCGCATGAGCACGTCCGTCTCCGCCGCCGACCGCTCCGGCACCCCGGAGCAGCCACCCGTCGAGCACCCGGGCGCCCCCGCCGCGGGCGCGCCCCGACCCCCGGTGCGACCCGGCCGCCGGCTGTCCGGCGGCGACCTGCTGCGGCGGTGGGCGGTGGTCCTGCTCTGGGTCGCCATGGCCGCGGCCTTCGCGCTGGCCAACCCCGACCTGTTCCTCCGCGAGGGCACGTTCAACATCATCTTCGGCGCGAACGGCCAGCTGGTCTTCCTCTGCATGGCCGTGCTGGCCCCGTTCTGCGTCGGCGAGTTCGACTTCTCGGTGGCCGGCGTGATGGGCATGACCGGCGTGACGGTCACCGTCATGTACGCCCAGCAGGGCTGGAGCCTCCCGGCGGCGGTCGCCTTCGCGCTGGCCCTGGGCGCGCTGGCCGGTGCGCTGAACGGGTTCATCGTCGTCGTCCTCGGCGTCGACCCGATCATCACCACCCTCGGCGTGGCCACCGCCCTGCAGGGCGTCGCGCTGTGGATCTCCGGGATGAGCACGGTGACCGGCCTGCCGGTGTCCTTCGGCCGGGTCGTCACCGACCGCGTCCTGGGGATGCCGCTGTTCTTCTGGTACGGGCTGGCGCTCACCCTGGCCTTCGCCTACGTCCTGCACGTCACGCCGCTGGGCCGGCACATGGCCTTCGTCGGCGCGAACCGCGAGGTCGCCCGGCTGGCCGGGATCCGGGTCAACCGGATGCGCTTCGGCGCCTTCACCTTCGCCGGCACCGTCGCGGGGCTCGCCGGGGTGCTGCTGGCGGCCAACATCGGCGGCTTCGACCCGACCAGCTCCGGCATCCAGCTGCTCCCCGCGCTGGCGGCCACCTTCCTCGGCACGGCGATCCTCTTCCCCGGCCGCTTCAACCCGCTCGGCACCTGGATCGCGGTGTTCTTCCTCGCGACCGGGATCGTCGGCCTGCAGCTGCTCGGCCTCACCGGCTGGATCAGCGACGTGTTCTTCGGCGGCTCCCTCGTCGTCGCGGTGACGGTGTCGACGCTGCTGCGCCGCCGCCGGTCCCGGTTCTGACCCGCTCCCCCACCCCGCACCTCCTCTGAAAGGGACACCCATGTCGACACCTCCTCGCCACACCGCCGTGGTCCGAGGCCTCACCGCCCTCGCCTGCGCCGGCACCCTGCTGCTGGCGGCCGCCTGCTCGTCGGCCGACGAGGCGGACACCGCGGAAGCCGGCACCGGCGGGGGCAGCGCCGCGGCCGACGTCAACGCCGACGCCCTGGCCGCGGTCGAGTCGGACCTCGCCGAGCCGGAGCCGTTCAGCGCCCCCGGCCCGGCGCTGGAGGGCGTGGACCAGGTGGCGGGCAAGAAGGTGCTCTACATCCCCATCTCGCTGCAGATCCCGGCGTTCCAGTCGGTCTACGCGGCGGTGCAGGAGGCCACCGGCGAGGTCGGCATGGAGGTCAGCTCCTGCGACGGCAAGTTCAACCCGGCCGGCGTCGCCGCCTGCATCAACCAGGCCCTCGCCCAGGACGTCGACGTCGTGGTGCTCGACCAGGTCCCGCTCGGCCTCGCCGCGCAGGGCGTCGCCCAGCTCCAGGCGGCCGGCATCTCCATCCTGGTCAGCGGTCAGGAGCCGGCACCCGGCACCGCCGAGCTGGCCTACCTCGACACCGGAGGTGCCGAGATCATCACCTCGATGGCCGACTGGGTGACCGTCGACTCCGGGGGCAAGGCCAACGTGCTGGTCGTGGCGCAGGCGGACAGCCCGCGCCAGGAGGCCTACATCTCCGAGGGGCTGATCCCGCGGTTCGAGGAGGTGTGCCCCGACTGCACGACGACGGTGACCACCACGACCGCGTCCCAGCTCTCGCAGCTCGGCACCCAGGTGAGCGCCGCCCTGCTGCAGGACCCGGACATCGACTACGTCGTCTCGGAGTTCGACGCCAACGTCAGCTACATCCTGCAGGGCCTGCAGAACGCGCCCACCGGCGAGGACGTCAAGGTGGTCAGCGCCATCGGCGACATCGCGTCGCTCGAGCGCGTCGCCTCGGGCCAGCAGGCCTACGACGCCCTCGGCAGCAACCGCTGGGCCGGGTGGGCGATCACCGACCAGGTGCTGCGGATGCTGACCGGCGCCGAGCCGCTGGAGACCTCCATCGGCCCGGCCCGCGCCTTCGACTCCTCGAACATCGACTCGGTCGAGGTCGACCAGTCGAGCTTCGACGACGAGTCGCTGTGGGGCGGGGACACCTACACCGACGTGTACCGGCAGGTCTGGGGCCTCTCCTGACCTTCTCCACCCTGCCGGTCGCCCGCGTGGAGCGACTGGGGCGCGACGCGGCAGCCGTCACCTTCGAGGTGGCGGCTGCCGTCCGTGACCGCTACGCCTTCCGGGCCGGCCAGTGGGTGACCGTGCGGACGCGGGTCGGCGCTCAGGAGCTGCGCCGGTCGTACTCGGTCTGCTCGCCCGCCGGTGGCCCGCTGCGCATCGGCGTCCGCGAGCGCCCGGGCGGCGGGCGGGTGTCCTCCTGGCTGGTGCGCGGGCTCGCGGCCGGCGACCGGGTCGAGGTCGGCGAGCCGGCCGGGACCTTCGGCGCCGGGCAGCCGGGTGGGCCGGCGCTGTTCGTGGCGGCCGGGGCGGGGATCACCCCGGTGCTGTCGGTGGTCGCGACCCGGCTGCGCGACCCGCGGGCCCGGATCCGGCTCGTCCAGGTCGACCGGGAGCCGGCGAGCCGGATGTTCGCCGAGGAGGTCGACCGGCTGCACGCCGCGCACGCCGACCGCTTCTCCCTCACCTCCGTCTGGACCCGGACGCCGGGAGCCGCCCGCCCGTCGCCCGACGGGTGGCGCGGTCTGCTCGCGGCGGGCGGTCCGCTGTCCGGGCTCACCGGCGTGTGGCTGTGCGGGCCCGAGGGCCTGGTGGACCGGCTGCGCCCGGTGCTGGCCTCCCTCGGGGTGCCGCACCGGCGGGTGCACACCGAGCTCTTCGACGCAGCCCCGCCGACCGTGCCCCCGGTCGAGGGGACGAGCACGGTGCGGGTGCTGTCCCGCGGCGCGGTCACGACGACGACGGTCCCCCGGTCCACCTGGCTGCTGGACGCCGCGCGCGCCCAGGGCACCGACGTGCCGTTCTCCTGCCTTGGCGGCATGTGCGGGGCCTGCCGGGCCCGCGTCGTGGAGGGGGAGGTCGACATGGTGGCCAACCACCAGCTCAGCGCGGCCGAGGTGGCCGCGGGCTCGGTGCTCACCTGCCGGACCCGGCCGGTCGGCCCGTCGGTGACCGTGGACTTCGACCGGTGAGCACCCCCGGCACCGCGCCGCGGCACCGCTGGAGGTGGTGGCACGACCGGTGGAGCCGGCACCTGGTGGCCGCGCTGGAGCGACGGCTGGAGGCGGAGGCGTGCGCCCACGACGGCGTCACCCTCTGCCGGGTCTGCCGGCTCGTCACCTGCGTCGGGTTCCTGCCCGCCTCGGCCGTGGCGGGCGACGCCGACCGGCCGGGCCACGGCTGAACCGTCCGGCACCGCCGGGCTACGGTCCGGGGAGCGGGGCCGGCCGGCGGCCCCGGACGGAGGGCGGAACCCCGGTGTCAGAGGACGCGCAGCAGGAGGTCCGGGCCGAGCTCGCCTACCTGGACCCGCGGACGACGCTCGGCCGGCAGTTCATCGCCCGTGGCGCGCGGGTCGCCACGGAGGTCGTGACGCGGCACCCGGTGACCGTCCGCGACGGCCGGCCGGTCCGCGGCTCCTTCGCCCTCGACGTCCAGGGCTTCGCGCTCGTCGACCACCGCAGCGCGGTCACCGACTTCACCGACCCGGCCCAGCTGGAGCAGGTCTACGTCGCCGAGGTCTGCCGCTTCGTGCAGGAGCAGCTGGGCGCCGACCGGGTTCTCTCCCGCGGGTGGGAGCTGCGCCGGTCGGTCGACCCGGCCGCGCACGGCGCGCAGCCGCCGGCCGGCGGGGTGCACGTCGACTACGCACCGGACCACGTGCCGGGCATGGTCGCGCGCGCCCACGCCCGGGCCTTCCCCGACGCCCCCGGCTTCCGGCGGGCGGTCGTCACGAGCACCTGGCGGGTCTTCAGCCCGCCGCCGCAGGACTGGCCGCTGGCGCTGTGCGACTCCCGCACGATCAGCCCGGACGCCGGTGCGCCGATCACCACGTACTTCGTCGACGAGCTGCCGGCGGACCCGTTCGGGCCGGTCGACCACCTCAAGCCGGTCGGCAGCAGCTGGAAGGTCCGCCACGAACCCGGTCACGCGTGGTGGTGGTTCCCCGGCATGACCCGCGACGAGGTGCTGCTGATCAAGCTGGGCGACACCGACCGCGGAGCGGCCGGGCCCGCGCCGCACACCGCCTTCCCCGACCCCGCCGGGCAGGGCGGCGTGCCGCGGCACAGCATCGAGTTCCGCACCTTCGCCTACTTCGACTGAGCCGGACCGGCCGGCGGCCGGTCCCGGCCCGTCAGCCCGCCGCGACGCGCTCGGGCGCCGGTCGCAGGTGGGCCCCCTGGCGCAGCAGCTCGCGCTGCACCAGGGCGATGTCGACGTCCGCGGTCGTCGTCCCGGTCTCGACGGCGAGCGCGGCGGCGACGCCGGCGGCCTGCCCGGTCAGCCAGCACTGCGGGATCTCGCGCATGAAGGCCTGGGTGGCGGGGTCGCTGGCGACGTGCCGGCCGGCGGCCAGGACGTTGTCCAGGTCCCGGGCGACCAGCGCGCCGTAGGGCACCGAGATGTTGGCGTACTTCTGCGACGGTGACGGGGAGACGCCCACCTCGTCCGGGTGGACCATGCCCTCCATCCACTCCGCCCGGCTCATCTTGTGCAGCCCGATGAGCCGGCGGGTGTGCCGGATGCCCAGCTGCGGCGCGGACAGCATCAGCCAGGCGCGCTCGAAGCCCGGCGCGTGCGCGCGGAAGAACTCCAGGTGCGCCAGCATCCGCCGCCGCGACTCGAGCTCGACGGCGGTGAGGTCGGCGACCTTGAGCCCGCTGTACCCGGACAGCCGGGGCCCGAGGAAGACCGCCACGTCGTCGCGCCAGCCGACGAAGGGCCGCTCGACGTAGCCCAGCGTCTCGCGCGCCGACGCCATCAGCGCCGTGTGCCCGCGGGGGTCGGTGCGGCGGAACTCCAGCCAGCGGCCGAAGTCCACCCCGGCCCACATCCAGCTGGTGTTCAGGCAGTGCGCCACCGGGCTCTCGTCGGCGTCGACGTCGGACTCGAAGGGCACCCCCGCGCCGGCGCAGACGTCGAGGTCGCCGGTGGTGTCGATGACGACCTTCGCCATGATGGCGCGCCGGCCCTCCTTGCTCTCGAAGAGCACGCCGCGCACGGTGCGGCCCTCGCGGAGGGTGCCGACCACCCAGGAGTGCAGCAGCAGTGTGACGCCCTCCTGGTGCACCAGCTCGGCGGAGACCGTCTTCAGCCACTCGGGGTCGATCATCGGGGACCAGGTGACGGTCTCCCGGGCCGCGCCGAGGCGCTCGCGCCAGTGCTCGACGTGCTCGGGGTCGGTGGAGCCCCACAGCTCGCGCGGCGCACCGGCGACCGCGTCGGCGGGGAGCCGGTCGAGGATCTCGGTGGCGAACCCGGAGATCACCGGGAAGCCCGACCAGTCGGTCATCCGGTCGATCCAGATCACCAGTCCACCGGTGGAGAGCCCACCGAGGTGGTTGTACCGCTCGACCAGCGTGACCCGGGCGCCGGCCCGGCGGGCGGCGATCGCGGCGGCGCAGCCGGCCGGCCCGCCGCCGACGACGAGGACGTCGGTCTCGGAGTAGACCACGGTGTCCCGGGCCGGCTCGTGCACCGTGCCGAGGTCCACCGGGGTCGGAGGCCCGTCCGGGACCAGGGCACCGTCGGTCGAGTACCCCTCCTCCCGCCCGGGGTGGTACTCCCCCGGCGTCTCCTTCCCGAACCCGTGTGCCTCGACCGTCATCCGTCCCCACCTCTTCGTCCGATCACCGACTGCCCACACTCACCTACCCGCGCGTGGCACGCCAGACCACTTCCGTCCCGCCGTGGACGTCCTCGATCCGGGGCTGGGCCCGAGCAGGCCGGAGCTGTGCGGCGACGCTCAGGCGGCGTGCTCGGCCAGCACCCCGGACCGGTGGCGCTGGCGGAGCAGGTAGTACGCCAGCCCGATCGCGGCGATCGCGCCGATGAACACGAACGCGCCCCACTGCAGGTACCAGTGGTACGGCGCGGTGGCGTTGTAGACCTCGCGGCGCGGCCAGGCCAGGTTGAGGGCCATCCCGGCCCCCCACAGGACGGCCAGCACGTTCACCGGCAGCCCCCACCGCCCCAGCGAGAAGTGCCGGGCGCCGTCCTGCTCGGCCGGCAGCGGCCAGCGACCGCGCAGCCGGCTGACCAGCATCGGCACCGTGACCAGCAGGTAGGCCAGGTAGATCATCACGACCGCGATGCTGGTGATGGTCGTGAAGATCTGCGGCTGCCGGATGTTGACCACCAGGATGGCGATCGACAGCACGCCGATGAGGACGGCGGGGACGACCGGGGTCTTCCGCCGGGGGTCCACCCGGGCCAGCCGCGCGGCGAAGGGCAGGTTGTTGTCCCGGGCCATCGCGAACATCATCCGGATCGTGGCCGTGTGCACCGCCAGGCAGCACACCGTGATGGCGACGACGATGCACAGCAGGAAGGCCTTGCCCAGCCCGCTGCCGGACGCCTGGAGCAGCACGTACTGCAGCCCCCCGCCGGAGGAGGACAGCTGCGGGTCGCCGAGGTCGTCCACCGCCATCAGGCCGAACAGCAGGATGAGCCCGCCCAGCAGGAAGGACGCGCTGATCGCGCGGATGATCGCCCGCGGGGCGGTGCGCCGCGCGTCGACGGTCTCCTCCCCCATCGAGCTGGCGGTGTCGAAGCCGTACATGACGTAGCCGGAGGCCAGCGCGGCGATCAGGAAGGCGCCGAGGTAGCCCAGGTCCTGCCCCTCCCCCCGGCCGGCGGTGTCGGTGAGCACCTCCTGCGGACCGCGGGTCGCGTGCAGGGCGAGGATCACGATGATCAGCACGGCCGCGACGAGCTCGATGAACACCCCGGTGCTGTTGATCCGCGCCATGAGACGCACGCCGTAGGCGTTGACCAGGGTGGTGAACGCGATCAGCGCGCTGCCCAGGACGACGGCGTTCACGGCCACGTCGTAGGTGCCGGTGCCGTCGCCCACCAGCTGGAACCCCGACCACAGCTGCGGCAGCGTGATCTGGTAGGCGAGCACGGTGGCCGAGAGGGTGACGATCGACGCCGTGAGCATCATCCAGCCGGCCATCCAGGCCGTGGTCCGGCTGCCCAGCCGCTTGGTCCAGTTGTAGAGGGAGCCGGCGATCGGGTAGCGGGCGGCCAGCTCGGCGAAGCAGAGCGCCACCATCAGCTGGCCGACGAACACCAGCGGCCAGGACCAGACGTAGGCCGGGCCGCCGGCGCCGAACCCGAAGTAGAAGAGCTGGAAGGTGCCCGTCAGGATCGAGATGTAGCTCACACCAGCCGCGAAGCTGGCGAACCTGCCGATCCGGCGGTCCAGTTCCTGCTTGTAGCCGAACTCGGCCAGGTGCTCGTCACTGCTCTGCACGTTCGTCGTGTCCACCGGCCGGCCTGCGTGTGAGGGGAAAGGAGTCGGGTCACTCTGCTCTGCGCGCCGTACCGGCGCCACTCGCGCTCCCCTCGGTCGGCCGACCGGCGCTCGACGTGGGAAGGTCTGGGGTGCCGCGCACGGCACCCGCCCCCGGGGCCGCCAGCTGTTCCGCGTCCCTCGAAACCTAGGCGGTAGGCAGAAGGTGTTCTCCGTGAGCCGGCGACTGGCCGGCATGGCCGTCCACCTCTACACCGCGAGCGGCTCCGTGCTCGCGCTGCTGATCGTGCTCGCCGCGTTCGACGGCAACGTGGTCGCCGCCCTCTGGATCGGCCTGGTGGCGCTGGTCGTCGACGGCACCGACGGCATGCTCGCCCGCAGCGCCCGGGTCAAGGAGACGATCCCCTGGTTCGACGGCGCCCGGCTCGACGACATCGTCGACTACCTCACCTACGTCTTCGCCCCGGTGGTGCTGCTCTGGACGACCGGCGCCCTGCCGGAGGGGGCGGCCGGGTGGGTGCTGGCCGCCCTGCCGCTGCTCTCCTCCAGCTACCAGTTCTGCCGGGTGGACGCGAAGACCGACGACCACACCTTCCTCGGCTTCCCCAGCTACTGGAACGTCGTCGCCTTCTACGTCATCGTGCTGGACCTCGACCGGGGCACGGTCGCCACGATCCTGGTCGTCTGCTCGGTGCTGGTGTTCGTACCGGTCCGCTACCTGTACCCCTCGCGCACCCAGGCGTTCCGGACCCTCAGCCTCGTGCTCACCGCGGTCTGGGTCGGCACCTACGCGCTCCTCCTGCTCGACTACCCGACCGTCGACCCGTGGGTCGTGGCGCTGTCGCTGGCCTACCTCGGCTACTACCTCGCGGTGAGCGGGTACCTCACCGTCGCGGCCCGCCGCCGCCGGGACGGAGCCGGCCGGGTCCCGGCACCGGCCGACGCCGGCCCGCCCTGACCGCCGTCCCCTGACCGCCGGAGGACCCAGCATGGAGCGCGTGCCCGTCGGCCTCACCGTCCTGCTCGCCGTCGCGGTCGCCGTCCTCGGTGTGGCCGCCGTGCTGCTCGGCGGTGCCGACGACTCGCCCGGGCTGCAGGGCATCGGCGCGCTGCTCGTCCTCGGCGCCGTCGCCGTCGGGGTGCGGGCCGTCCGACGCGCGCGGTGAGGGAACGGGCCGGGCCCACGCCCGGCACGGCTACACCGCCGCCGGCGACCTCGTCCGCCCGACGGACGTCGGGGGCCGGCCGGCTCCCGCCGGCGAGCGGGTCGCGCTCCGGCGCCACACCGTCCCCACCAGGGTCGCCGTGCTGACCGTCAGCGCGGCGCTGCGCAGCAGGTTGGCGCGCAGCAGGCTGTCGATCGTGGCCTCCGAGCGCCCGACCCGGTCCAGCCGGTCGTGCATCGGCACCGCCCACAGGGCCGTCGACCCGAGCGACACGGCCCCGGCCGCAGCGACCACCGCCGCGACGGGCCGGGGGACGTCGACCGGACGCGTCCACCAGAACGCGCAGCCGGCGAGGAACGACGCGATCCCGGGCACGATGACGACGACCGGGATGGTCCGGTCGTACTGCCGGTGGTAGGCACTGAAGTCCTCCTCCCGCACCGCCCGGAACAGGGGGTGGGACACCAGCTGCGCCTGCCACCCCAGCGCCGTCGACCAGGCGGTGGCCGCGGTGAGGACGGCGAGGTGGAGGTCCCGCCACCCCGGGCGGAGCTCGGGAGGAGGTCTGCGGGACCGGCTCCGGCGCGGCACGCCCATGTCGTCTCCCCGTCCGTCGCAGGCCCGCTCGTCCGGCAGACCGCCGGGACCTCCGCACCGTAGGACCGTCCCGGCACGTGCGGGTGCCCCCGCGTCCCGGGGTCCGGCCGTCGGTGACAGGGAGCAAGCGGACGTGCACGGCGAGGCCCGCCCTGCGGTGGCGCCCGTGAGAGCGCTCTACTGCCAGCGAAAAGGCGGTGACGCGGACCCCCGGGTCTCGATAGCGTCCGCGCCGCACTGATCGCGTCCGGGTCGGTCGGCCCGGCACTCCCCCGAGGGGCCCCCATGGGCAGGTCGTTCGCGTCCCGCGTCAGCCATCCACGCCTCAAGTGGGTGGTCCTCGTCTTCTGGCTGGTGGTGGCCGCCGCGTCGGCGCCGCTGGCCGGCGGGCTGACCGACGAGCAGGAGAACGACATCGCGGCGTGGCTGCCGTCGGACGCGGAGTCCACGCGCGCCCTGGAGCTGCAGACCGAGCTGGGCTCGGACCCCGACCTGATCCCGGCGGTCGTGGTCTACGAGCGGTCCGGCGGGCTGACCGCGGCGGACACCGCGGCGGTCGAGGACGACGTCCGCGCCTTCGGGCAGCTCGACGCGCTCGACGGCGCCGTGACCGGCCCTGTCCCCGCCGAGGACGGCGAGGCGGTGCAGCTGATCGTGCCGCTCAACGTCGGCGCCGACGGCTGGGAGCAGATCGCCCCGGTCGTCGACGGCATCCGCGCCGAGGCTGCGGACGGACCGGAGGGCCTGTCGGCCTACGTGACCGGGCCGGCCGGCAGCGCCGCCGACCAGACGGAGGCGTTCGAGGGCATCGACGGCACGCTGCTGTTCGCCGCCCTCGGGGTGGTCATCGTGATCCTGCTGATCACCTACCGCAGCCCGGTGCTGTGGGTGCTGCCGATCTTCTCCGCGGTCATCGCGCTGTTCACCTCGCAGGCCGTCATCTACCTGCTGGCCCGCTACGCCGACCTCACCGTCAACGCCCAGAGCGCGAGCATCCTCACCGTGCTGGTCGTCGGCGCCGGCACCGACTACGCCCTGCTGCTGGTCGCCCGGTACCGGGAGGAGCTGCGGCTGCACACCGACCGGCACGAGGCCATGACCGAGGCCGTGCACCGGGCCGGCCCGGCCGTGCTGGCCAGCGGCGGCACCGTGGTGCTGGGCATGCTGTGCCTGTCCTTCGCCGAGATGAACTCCACCGCCGGGCTCGGCCCGGTCGCCGCGATCGGCGTCGCGGTCACCCTGATGGTGCTGATGACGCTGCTCCCCGCGCTGCTGGTGATCTGCGGCCGCTGGGTGTTCTGGCCGGTGCGCCCCACCTTCGGCAGCGCCGAGCCGAGCGCGACCGGCATCTGGGCCCGGGTGGGTGCCCGGATCAAGCCGCGCCCGCGGGCGACCTGGGTGGTCACCAGCGTGCTGCTGCTGGTGGCCTGCGCCGGGGTGTTCCTGCTGTCCCCCACCGGCCTCACCCAGGCGGAGGCCTTCCGGGGCACACCCGAGTCGATCGAGGGCGAGGAGGTCGCCGCCCGGCACTTCCCGGCGGTGGCGGGCAACTCCGTCTACGTCGTGACGTCGGCCGGCTCGGCCGCCGAGGTGACCGACACCGTGGCCGCGACCGACGGCATCGCCCAGGCCGGGGAGCCGCAGGTCGTCGGCGACCGGGCGCTGCTCGAGGCCTCGCTGGCCGACCGGTTCGACAGCCCCGCCGCCTACGCGACGATCGAACGGCTCCGGACGGCGCTGGACGACGCGGGTGACGGCCGGGCGCTGGTCGGCGGGAACACCGCGCTCAACCTCGACGTCCAGGACGCCTCGCAGCGGGACAACCTGGTGGTCATCCCGCTGATCATGCTGGTCGTCCTGGTCGTGCTCGGCCTGCTGCTGCGGGCCCTGGTCGCCCCGGTGCTCCTCATCGCCACCGTGGTGCTCTCCTACGGCGCGGCCCTGGGGCTCAGCGCCCTGGTGTTCGACTGGACGATCGGGGTCACCGCGACCGACAGCTCGTTCCCGCTGTTCGTCTTCGTCTTCCTCGTCGCGCTCGGCATCGACTACAACATCTTCCTGATGACCCGGGTGCGGGAGGAGGCGGTCGACCACGGCACCCGGCGGGCGGCCCTCATCGGGCTGGCGGCCACCGGCGGCGTCATCACCTCGGCCGGCCTGGTGCTGGCGGCGACCTTCGCGGTGCTCGGCAGCTTGCCGCTGACGTTCCTGACCCAGCTGGGCATCGCCGTCGCCCTCGGGGTGCTGCTGGACACGGTGGTCGTGCGGTCGGTGCTGGTGACGGCGCTGACCCTCGACCTCGGGCGGCACATGTGGTGGCCCAGCGCGCTGGCCCAGCGCCGGGACGTCCCGGACCCGACCGTCGGGAGCGCGCCGCAGGTGCCGAGCGGTCAGGGGGCCTCCGCCCGGAGCTGAGGCCGGTGCAGGACCCGGGAGCACGCCAGCGATGATCACGCAGGACGACTGACCCGCGCGGACATCGAGGTGGCATGGAACGGACGGCAGTGCTCCCGGAGGACCTGGACCGGTGCGCCGAGATCGCCGAGGTGCGGCTGTCCGCCGACGGCCGGCTGCTGGCCGCCGCGGTCTCGGTGCCGGAGGTGGCGGGCAACCGGTACCGGCGCGACGTCGTCGTCGGGCCGGCCGACCCGGCGGGGCCGGCCGCGCCCGCCCCGCTCGGTGCGTTCCCGGCCGGGTCCACCCGGCTGCCGCGGTGGTCGCCCACCGACGACCGGCTGGCCGTGGTGGCCGACGGCCCGGACGGGTGCTCCGTGCTCGTCACCGACCCCGGCGAACCCGCCGGTGCGGCCGCGACGAAGGTGGTGGCTGGGTGGCCGGACCCGGTCGAGGAGCTGAGCTGGTCGCCCGACGGCCGCCGGCTGCTGTTCGTGGTCCGCGAACCGGTGGACCGGGAGCGGGAGCAGATGCCCGAGGACGGCCGGCCGCCGCTGCGGCTGACCTCGCTGCGCTACCGCGAGGACGGCATCGGCTGGCTGGTCGGGCGCCCGCGGCAGGCGTACCTGGTCGACGTGGCCGCCGGGGCCGCGCCGCGCAGGCTCAGCACCGGCGGGTTCGACGACGCCGAGTTCAGCTGGCACCCCGACGGCCGGTCGGTGTTCTTCGTGTCCCAGCGGCACGACCGGGCCGACCGCACGGTGCTCAACGACGTCTTCGAGCAGCCGCTGGCCGGGCCGCCCCGGCGGCTGACCGACACCTCGCGGGCCTTCGGCGCCCCGGTGCCCTCCCCCGACGGCACGCGGCTGGTCGTGACGACGCTGGACGCCGCGCGCTACCCGGCCGCGACCCACCTGGCCGTGCTCGACCCGGCGACCGGCGAGGTGACCGACCTGACCGCCGAGCTCGACCGCGACTGCTCCGGCGGCTCGGTCGTGTGGACCGGCCCCGCCACCGTCGCGGCCGTCGTGGAGGACGCCGGCGCGATGACCGTGCACGCCTTCGACACCGCGCACCCGGGGTCCACCCGCGTCCTGGCCGGCGGCCCCCGGCGGGTCACCGCGTTCGACGTCCGCGCTGGGCGGACCGCCCTGGTCACCTCCGGGCCGGTCGACCCGCCCGCGGTCGCGGTGCTCACCGCGGACGGCGGCGAGCGGGTGCGGCACGCTCCGACCGCGAAGCTGGCCGCCGGGCGCACGCTGCGCGGACCGCGGCACACCGCGGTGCCGGTCGCGCCCGGGGTGGCGGTCGACTCCTGGCTGGTGCTGCCCGACGAGGACACCGCCCCGGGCCGGCACCCGCTGGTGGTCTGGCTGCAGGGCGGGGGCACCCAGTACGGCTGGCAGTTCTCCCACGAGCTGCAGCTGCTGGTGGCGGCCGGCCACGCCGTGCTCTACCTGAACCCGCGCGGGTCGGCCGGCTACGGCACGGCGTGGATGCGCACGGTCTCCGGCCCGCGGGCGGCCACGCCCGGCACGGGCTGGGGCAGCGTGGACGTGGACGACGTCGCGGCCGTCGTCCGGGCGACCCTGCAGGTTCACCCGCAGCTCGACCCGGCCCGGGTCGGGGTGATGGGCGGTTCCTACGGCGGGCTGCTGACCACCTTCCTGCTCGCCCGCACCGACCTGTTCCGGGCCGGCTGGGCCGAGCGCGGGCCCTACCACCTGATCAGCGACGCCGGCACCAAGGACGAGGCGCCGTGGTTCTTCGAGGCCTACCTCGGCGGCTCGCACCTGGCCGACCCCGGCTCGTACTGGCAGGCCTCACCGCTGCGGCTGGTCGAGCAGATCACCGCCCCGCTGGCCATCGTGCACTCCGAGGAGGACCGGCGCTGCTCCATCGGCCAGGCCGAGGAGCTGTTCATGGCGCTCAAGCTGCTGGACCGCGAGGCGGAGTTCGTCCGGTTCCCCGGCGAGGGCCACGAGCTGACCCGCAGCGGCAGCCCGGTGCACCGCCTGCAGCGGCTGGAATTGCTGCTGGACTGGTTCGGCCGGCACCTGTCCCCGGGGAGCCCGGCCGCGCGCTGACCCCGGGGCCGACCGCACACTGGAGGGCGCAGCGTCCCCGAGCGAGAACGAGGTGATCGGCCCGTGCTGGTCGGCGACATCGACGTCCACCCGATCGCCGACGGCACGTTCCGGGCGTCCCCGAGCTACTTCGGCGACCACGTCACCGCGCACGGCCACGAGGACTTCTTCAGCCGCCACGGCCACGCCTGGTTGCCGATCGGCTGCTTCCTGGTGCGCACCGGCTCGCACGTCGTCCTGGTCGACACCGGGATGGGCCCGGCCATGCGCGACGACGGGCCGCGGATGCTGGTCGGTGGCCAGCTGATGGCCGGCCTGCGCGCGATCGGGGTGCGCCCCGCGGACGTCGACGCGGTGGTCCTCACCCACCTGCACACCGACCACTGCGGCTGGCTGTTCGACCTCGCCGGGCAACCCGTGTTCCCGCGGGCCGACATCTGGTTCGGCGCCGCCGACTGGCCGAAGTTCGTGCTCGACCCGCAGAGCACGATGTTCGACCACACCCGGCACGGCCTGCAGAGCGCCGACGGCGGCCGGCTGCACCTGGTCGAGGCGGACACCACCGTCGTCCCCGGTGTCGACCTGACGATGACGCCCGGGCACACCCCCGGTCACCTGTCGGTGGTCGTGTCCTCCGGCGTCTCCCGGGCGCTGCTGCTGGGCGACGCCATCATCTGCCCGGTGCAGCTCGACGAGCCGGACTGGCAGTCCATCGGCGACGTCGACCCCGACCTGGCGCGCCGGGTCCGCGAACGGCTGTTCCGCGAGCTCGAGGGCGAGCACACCTGGGGCGCGGGGGCGCACTTCCCGGAGCTGCAGTTCGGCCGGGTCCTGGCCGGGGAGGCGCGCCGCTGGATCGGCTGAGCGCCGGTCACCAGCGGGGGCGGAGCTCCTCGGTCCACACGTCCCAGCCCAGCCGGGCGATCAGCGCGGTGACCACCACCAGGAAGGCGACCCGGATGAACCGGCTGCCCCGCGAGGTCGCCGTCCGCGCGCCGAGGTAGCCGCCGACCATGTTGGCCGCGCCCAGCAGCAGCCCCAGCCCCCAGAACACCGAGCCGTGCGGCACGAAGAACAGCAGCGCGCCGAGGTTCGTGGCGCAGTTGACCACCTTCGCCCGGGCGCTGGCACCGAGGAAGTCGTAGCCCAGCAGCGACACCATGGCGAAGACCAGGAACGAGCCGGTGCCCGGGCCGAGGATGCCGTCGTAGAAGCCGATGACCGCGCCGATCCCCGCGGCGACGCCGTGGTGCCGCCGGCCGGTGTGCCGCAGCGCGGCCACCTCACCCAGCGACGGCCTGAGCAGTGTGAACGCACCGATCCCGACCAGGGCGACGACGATGACCGGCTTGAACACCGCCGCCGGCAGCAGCGCGGCGATCGAGGCGCCGGCGAAGCTGCCGACCAGCGCCACGGCGGCCATCCGCACCGTCGTCGGGAGGTCGGGCCGCACGCGGCGGTGGTAGGTGACCGCGCTGGTGGTGGTGCCGAGGATCGACCCCAGCTTGTTGGTGGCCAGCGCCTGGACCGGGCTGAGGCCGGGCACCAGCAGCAGCGCCGGCAGCTGGACCAGCCCGCCGCCGCCCACCACGGCGTCGACGAAGCCGGCGGCCAGCCCGGCCAGCAGCACGAGCAGCAGGGTGCCGGGCTCCAGGCCCGGTGGCAGCAGGTCCAGCGCGAGCACCTCGGTCACCGCGTCGTCCCGTCCCCGCACCCTGCTCGCACCGGGCCACGGTAGGGAGCCGGTCGCGGACCGGCCCGACCGGGTCGGCGCGGTCAGCGCAGCAGCGCCACGACCTCCTCGTCGCCGACCTGGCGGAAGTCGGCGTAGGCCTGCCCCACCGCGCGGAAGCGGTCCGGGATCTCGACGACGACGAGCTCCTCCACCTCGGCAGCGAGCAGCGGCACGGCTCCCGGCGCGCACACCGGCACCGCCAGGACCACCCGGGCCGCGCCCTGCGCCCGCACCACCTGGCAGGCCGCTCGCGCCGTGGCGCCCGTGGCGATCCCGTCGTCGACGACGACCGCCGTCCGGCCGAGGACGGGCTGCCTCGGCCGACCGGGACGGAAGCGCCACGCGCGCTGATCCACCTCCGTGCGCTCCCGCGCCGCCACGGCGGAGAGCTGCCCGCGGTCGACGCCGGCGGCGGTGAGCACCGCCCCGTTCACCACCAGCACGCCGTCCTCACCGACCGCGCCCATCGCCAGCTCCGGCTGCCCGGGCACGCCGAGCTTGCGCACGACGACCACGTCCAGCGGCGCCCCCAGGACGGCGGCCACCTCGGCGGCCACCGGCACCCCGCCCCGCGGGAGGCCGAGCACCAGCACGGCGGGGCCGCGCAGGTGCGCCAACCGCCCGGCCAGCTGCCGCCCGGCGTCGGCCCGGTCGGTGAACCACGGTCCGGTCACGTCCACGACCCTGCCACCGGCAAGGCGCTCCCGGCGCGTGCCGTGTGCGGCCGGCCGGGGAGGCGGCACGATGCCGTCATGCTGAGCAGCCCACCGGACCGGGTTCCGGACGACGTCCTCGCCGACCTGCGCGACCGCCTGCGTCGCTTCCGCCCGGTGCCGGTGGCCGCGACCCTGGACGCCGGGCACGGCGTCGACCCGGCCGCGCTCGCCGACCTGCTCGGCCACTGGGCCGACGGCTACGACTGGCGGCCGCACGAGGACCGGGTCCGGGCCTGGCCCTGGGAGCTCGCCGAGACCGACCGCGGGCCGCTGCGGCTGGTGCACCAGCGGTCCGCCGCGCCCGACGCGGTGCCGGTGCTGCTGCTGCACGGCTGGCCGGACTCGGTGCTGCGGTTCGAGCGGGTGCTCCCGCTGCTCACCGGCCAGCACCTCGTCGTCCCGGCGCTGCCCGGCTTCCCCTTCGCGGCCCCGGTGCTGGACGGCGGCCTGGACGCCGCCACGATGGCCGACGTCGTCGCCGAGGCGATGGCGGCCCTCGGGTACCGCCGCTACGTGGTGTCCGCCGGGGACGTCGGCTGCGACGTGGCCGAGGCGCTGGCCGCCGCGCACCCGGACGCGGTGGCCGCCCTCCACCTGACCGACGTCTCCCAGTACCACTTCCTCCAGGCGCTGCCCGACGACCTGTCCGACGTCGAGCGGGCCTACGTCGAGCGCGGCCGGCGGTGGCAGGCGACCGAGGGCGGCTACATGCACGAGCAGGCGACCAAGCCGCGGACCCTCGCGGTCGGGCTCGGCGACTCCCCCGCCGGGCTCGCCGCGTGGCTGCTGGAGAAGTACACGTCGTGGACCGACGCGCCCGGCCGGCTCGCGTCGGTGTTCTCCCGCGACGACCTGCTGACGTGGATCACCGCCTACTGGGTGACCGGCACGATCGGCACCTCGTTCACCCCGTACGCGAAGAGCGCGGTGCCGGCGCGCCGCCCGCAGGCGCCCACCGTGGTCACCGTCTTCCCCGGGGACCTGGTGAACGCGCCGCGGGAGTTCGCCGAGCGGGTGTTCGACGTCCGGGCCTGGCACGAGCTCCCGGCGGGTGGGCACTTCGCGGCCTGGGAGCAACCCGAGGCGTACGCGGCGGGGGTGGCCGAGGCGGTGGCGCTGGCCCACGGCTCTTCCTCCCACTCGAACGTATAGCGCACCCGGGGGCTTGCGGCAAGCCCCCGGGTGCGCCCCAGACTCGTCGTCCGTGGCCCTGACCTGCGGAGACGTGACCGTGACCCGTTCGACCACCAGTGCGTTCGACCTGCCTGCCCGCCTCGCCGCCAAGGCCGACCCGGCCCTGATCGGCGGCGACGAGCAGCACTTCGCCGCCATCGCCGAGACCCTCCGGCAGTCCGTCGCCGACCTCACCGCCCGGCTGGACGCCGAACGCCGGGCCCGCGGCGGCACCGGCCAGGCGGCCCTGGACCGGGACCTCGAGGTGCACCGGCTCACCGCCCGGCTGCGCACCCTGCAGCGCTTCGGGCTGGACCTGTGCCTCGGGCACGTGGTCGGTGCCGCCGACCGCGAGCCGCTCTACGTCGGCCGGCTGGGCCTGACCGACCGGACGGGGCGCCGGCTGCTGGTCGACTGGCGCTCACCGGCGGCGGCGCCCTTCTTCGGCGCCACCCACGGCGACCCGATGGGCCTGGCCAGCCGGCGGCGCTACTCCTGGACCAATGGCCGGGTCACCGACTACTGGGACGAGGTGTTCGACCTCGACGCACTGCAAGGGCGGGCCGCGCTGGACGACCAGTCCGCGTTCCTCGCCGGTCTGGGCGCCAGCCGGTCGGCCCGGATGCGCGACGTGCTGGCCACCATCCAGGCCGACCAGGACGCCGTCATCCGGGCCGGCTCCGACGGCGTGCTGGTCGTCGACGGCGGGCCGGGGACCGGCAAGACCGTCGTCGCGCTGCACCGGACCGCCTACCTGCTGCACGCCGACCCGCGGTTGGACCCACGGCGCGGCGGGGTGCTGTTCGTCGGCCCGCACCAGCCGTACCTGGCCTACGTCTCCGACGTGCTGCCCAGCCTCGGCGAGGACGGGGTGCGCACCTGCACGCTGCGCGACCTCGTCGCCGAGGGCGCCGGCGCGGTCGAGGAGGCCGACCGAGTGGTCGCCCGGCTCAAGGGGTCCGCGGACGTGGTGGCGGTGGTCGAGGCCGCCGTCCGGTTCCACGAGGAGCCACCGACCACCGGCACGACGGTCGGCATCCCCTGGGCCGAGGTGGAGCTCGGCCCCGACGACTGGGCCGAGGCCTTCGCCGCCGTCGAGCCGGGGACCCCGCACAACGAGGCCCGGGACCAGGTCTGGACGGCGCTGAGCGAGATCGTCGCGGACGCCTGCGACCAGGAGGTCCCGGCCGACCAGCTGCGGACGGCGCTGGCACAGGACCGGGAGCTGCGGGCCGCGCTGGACCGGGCCTGGCCGCTCCTCGACGCGACCGACCTGGTCGGGGACCTCTGGTCGGTGCCGGCCTACCTCCGCCGCTGCGCCCCGGGGCTCACCCCCGTCGAGGTCCGGGCGCTGCAGCGCGCCGACCCGCGGGCCTGGACGGTGTCCGACCTGCCGTTCCTGGACGTCGCCCGGCAGCGGCTCGGGGACGCGGGGGCGTCCCGCCGGCGGCGCCGCCAGGAGGCGGTGGCGGCCGGCGAGCGGGCTCGGATGGCCGACGTCATCGACGAGCTGGTCGCCACCGACGACTCCGAGCTGCTGCTGATGACCAGCCTCCGGCACGCGGACCTGCGGGACGCCCTGGTCGACGGCGACGCGCTGCCGTCCGCCGAGCGGGACGTGCTGGCCGGGCCGTTCGCGCACGTCGTGGTGGACGAGGCGCAGGAGCTCACCGACGCGGAGTGGCAGGTGCTGCGGCTGCGCTGCCCGTCGGGGAGCTTCACCGTCGTCGGCGACCGCGCGCAGGCCCGGCAAGGGTTCACCGGGTCCTGGACCGACCGGCTGGGCCGGGTCGGACTGGACCGGGTCACCGTCGCCACGCTGACGGTCAACTACCGGACGCCGGCCGAGGTGATGGCCGCCGCGGAACCGGTGATCCGGGCCGTGCTGCCCGACGCCAACGTGCCCAGCTCGATCCGCGGCAGCGGTGTCCCGGTCGGCTCCGGCCGGGTCGAGGAGCTGGGCGTGGTGGTGGCCGGCTGGCTCGCCGAGCACGACGAGGGCACCGCCTGCGTCATCGGCGCCCCGGCGTACCCGGACACGCCCCGGGTCCGGTCGCTGACCCCGGCGCTGGCCAAGGGCCTGGAGTTCGACCTGGTGGTGCTGGTCGACCCGCAGACCTGGGGCGATGGCATCGAGGGGGCCGTCGACCGGTACGTCGCGATGACCCGGACGACCGGCCGGCTCGTCGTCCTGACCGGTGGTGCGGTGCCGGACCACCACGCCGGGCGCCGGACAGGGTAGGGTCTGAACCGGTCGCTGTTGCGCCTCTGCCTCGTTCACGGACGTCCGCAGTCGTACTGCCTGACGTTCCTCTCGGTCCTGCCGGTCGGTGCGGCGACCCGGTTCCGGTCTCTCTCCGGTCCCGACACCCCCAGCACGGAAGAAGATCAACATGGCTCAGGGCACTGTGAAGTGGTTCAACGCGGAGAAGGGCTTCGGCTTCATCGCCCAGGACGGCGGCGGCGCTGACGTCTTCTGCCACTACTCCGCCATCGGCGGCGACGGCTACAAGTCCCTCGACGAGGGCCAGCAGGTCGAGTTCGACGTCACGCAGGGCCAGAAGGGCCCGCAGGCCGAGAACGTCCGCGTCCTCTGACGTGATCGACGGAGGGCCGTGACGCTGTGCGTCACGGCCCTCCGGCATGTCCGGGGTCCGTCCGGCCGCGTCAGGCCGCGCCGACCTCGTAGGTGTGCCCGGCGGCGCGCAGCCGGTCCACCAGGACCCCGCCGAGCGCGGTGGCCGGGGTGAGCGACCCGGCGCGCCCGGGCAGCCGGTCGCCGTCCAGCGCCAGGGCCAGCGCCGCCTGGCCGAGCATCACCGCCGTCGCGGCGTACCCCGGGTCGCCCGGGCCGGCGACGGTGGCCCGGTAGCGGCGGCCGTCCTCGGCGCCGGCGTCGACGACCGACCGGAACCAGCCGCGCTCCCGCGCCCGCTCGTCCGGGCCCGTCCCCGGCGCGGGCAGCACCCGGTCCAGGACGGCGCGGGTCGGCGGGAAGGACATCGCCCCGAAGGCCCCGGCCAGCGCGGCGGTGACGCCCACGGCGGTCGCAGCGCCGGAGAGCCCGCGGCCGGTGCCCATCACCTCGCCGTAGCGCAGCGCCCGCCCGTACCGCCAGTCCTGCAGCGCGTTGCTGCGCCGGACGACGCGGGTGTTGAACGACGCCATCACGAACGGCGCGGTCCACCGGCCGTCCGGCAGCCGGCCCGGCGGGGCGGCCGTCGACGGCTGCGGGGTGTCCGGCTCGGCGGCCCGGTCGGGGCTCAGCGCGAACGGGTCGGCCAGCAGCCGGCGCAGCGACCGGTCCCGGCCGACGGCCTCGGCCTGGGCGCGGGCGGAGTCGATCGTCCCCCCGCTGAAGCCGCCGCGGGCCGTCGCGACCAGCTGCACGTCGACCAGCCCGCCCGCGCCGTCGGCGGCCGCCCGGTCGGCGAGCAGCAGGGCCGCCAGGTCGGAGGGGACCGAGTCGTAGCCGGCGGCGTGCACGAGCCGGGCGCCGGTGTCCCGGGCGACGGCGTCGCAGCGGTCGATCGCCTGGCGGACGAAGAGCACCTCGCCGCTGAGGTCGGCGTAGTGGGTGCCGGCGCGGGCGCAGGCCGCCACCACCGGCAGCCCGTAGCGGAGGTAGGGCCCGACCGTGGTCGCCAGCACCCGGGTGCGCGCCGCCAGCGCCGCCAGGGCGGCGTCGTCGCCGGTGTCGGCGACCAGCACCGGCCAGCTCCGCGCCGCACCGGGCAGCCCGCTGCGCACCGCCTCGAGCCGCTCGCGGGAGCGGCCGGCCAGCGCGACCCGGGTGCCGGCCGGGGCGGCGGTGGCGAGGTGGGCGGCGAGCAGCCGGCCCACGAACCCGCTCGCGCCGTAGACGACCAGGTCGTGCGCGCGCTCGTCGGCTGCCATCCCGGCATCCTCTCCCGGTGGTGCCGCCGCCGCCCGCCGCTACAGCTCCCAGCGCAGCTGCAGCCCGGGGTCGGGCCGGTAGCTGCAGTACGTGCCGGTCCGGACCGTCCGGTGCAGGTGGTCGGCGAGCGCCGGGTGGTGCTCGGCGATCCGCGCGACGGTGTAGCGCAGGGTGCGGCCCACGCTGGCGCGCGCCCGTTCCGACGGCGACTGCAGGGCGCGCCGCCGGCCGCCGAGCCCGAAGGCGCCGGCGAGCTCGCGCACCAGGTAGTCGCGGTCGGCCCGGGCCCGGTCCGACCGCCCGCCGTCCCCGAGCGCCTCGGCCTCGGCCAGGTCCTCGTCGATCTCGGCGAGCCGGCGCCGGTAGGCCGCGCGCGCCTGCTCGTCCAGGACCGGCCCGGAGTCGTCCCGGCCGGCCGACGCCGGCATCCCGTGCTCCGCGCCCAGCAGGTCCAGGACGTGGAACTCCCGGTCGGGCTCGGCCAGCAGGCGGGCCAGGTAGTGCATGCCCTTGAGGTCGGCGAGCAGCACCGTGAAGCCGGCGAAGCAGACCGTGCGGACGTCCCCGGCCAGCCGGAACGCGGCCCGCGGACCGTCCGGGCGCGGGGGCAACGGGCCGGCGGGCGGACGCACCCCCAGCCGGTCGAGCGCGGCCCGGGCCGCGCGCTCCTCGAGGTCCGCCCGCACCTCCCGCCCGACCCGCCGGTGCGCGTCGGCGAGCACCAGCCGGGCGACGGCCGTCTCGTACGGGGCGCCGACCTCGCCCCAGCCCGCCACCGCCCGCTCGCACTCCCCCACGGCGACCGCGGCGTCGCCGGCGGCCAGGGCGACCCGGCCCCGCGCCAGCGCCGCGGCCGTCGCCAGGGCCGCGCTGCGGTGGGCGGCGGCGATGCCGGTCAGCTCGTCGGCGGCCGCGCGGGCGGTCGGCAGGTCGCCGGCGGCGAGGGCGATCTCCGCCTGGGCGGCCAGCAACGGGGCCCGCCGCAGGGCGCCGTGGGGCGGCCACTCCTTCGACGGGACGGCGCACGGGTGCGCCAGGGCGTCGGCGACCAGTGCTGCGGCCGTGTCGGCCCGGCCCTGCGCCAACCGGAGCAGGGCGAGCCCCGGCTCCGGGTCCCAGCCGTGCTCGAGGGCCTCGAGGAACGCCTCCTCGGCGCCCGGCAGGTCGCCGCGGCGGAGCCGGATCGTGCCCAGCTCGGTCAGCGGCCAGCCGAACTCGCGACGCAGCCACGGCCGCAGCTCCCGGCAGGCCTCCAGCGCCTCCTCCTCGGCCGCCGCGCAGGAGCCGCGCAGCCGGAGGACCTCGGCGCGGTGCACCCGGCACCGGCCGTTGATGCCGCCGAACGCCGTCCCGCTCCGCCACCGGTCCATCGCCTGGGTCCACTGCTCGGCCCGGTCGTGCTCGGCGAGCCCCTGCAGCGCGCAGATGAGCTCGCAGAAGACCATCCCGGTGGCGAGCGGGTCGAGCTCGCCGGACACGACGCTGACCGCCGCCTCGTCCAGCAGCGCCAGGCCCTCCTCGACGGCGCCGTCCAGGATGGTGACCCGCGCGACGGCCACCCGCCCGAGCGCGGCGGCGACGGCGACGCCCTGTCTCGTGCCTGCCGCGACCGACCGTCCACCCCAGCTGCGGGCCTGCACCATGTCGCCGCTCAGGAAGCGCTCGTAGGTCCGGGTCATCGCGACCAGCGCGTGCGTCGGCGACTCCGCCCGGTCCCCCAGCAGCCGCTCCGCGCGACCGATCCAGGCCCGCACCGGCGCCATCAGCCCGGTGTCCATCATCAGGTACACCGCGACCGTCGCCGCGGCGGCCGCCGCCCCCACGTCGTCACCGGCCTGCAGGCAGCGCGCGTGCAGCTCCTCCCAGGCGGTGATCGCCGCCTCGAACTCCCCGGCGCCGTAGGCGGCCCGGGCCAGCGCGTCCAGCCCGGCCGGGTCGAGCGGGCGGCGTCCGTGCTCGGCGCGCAGCAGGGCGAAGGCCGTCGTCCAGTCGCCCGCCGCCAGCGCGGCGGCGGGGCCGGCCGCGACCACGGGGTCCGCCTGCTGCACCGCCATGGCACCTCCGCCACCGAGGCGGCCGAGTCTAGGACCGCGCCTCCCCACCGGGACAGGGTTTGTCCCGCCTCCCCGGTGACCGGCCCGACACCGGACCGGACCGACGAGAGGACACCACCATGAACGTCGCACCCGACGACCTGCCGATCGAGCTCCAGGCCGGCGACCTGGTCACCCGCTACGCGGAGTGGGGCGAGATGGCCCTGCGCCACGCCACGGTGCCCGCGGGGACGGACATGGGCCCCGTGCTCGTTGGCCTGCCCGGCGACCGGTGCCCCAGCCCGCACTGGGGCGTGGTGTTCACCGGCGCGGTCCGGGTGACCGCTGCGGACGGCAGTGAGACCGTCACGCGGGCCGGTGAGGTCTACCACTGGCCGGCCGGGCACACCGCCGTGATGGACGAGGACACCACGTTCCTGGAGATCGGGCCGGTCGCCCCGATGCGCCAGTTCGGCGAGCACGCGCGGGCGCAGCTGGGCTGACCGCCCCGGCTCAGCGGCTGCGGTACAGCCGCGTCGTCAGCGGGAGGAACACCGCCGCCAGCCCGGCGGCCACGGCCAGCGAGACGACGATCGCCGTGCCGTCGGGCTCGCCGGCCATCAGCGACCGGGACGCGGTGGCGAGCACCGAGATCGGGTTGACCTGGACGAAGGCCTCCAGCGGGCCGGGCAGCGTGGCCGGGTCGACGAAGACGTTGGACAGGAAGGTGAGCGGGAAGATCGCCATGAACCCGGAGTTCATGACCGCGTTCGGGGAGCGCATCAGCAGGCCGAGGACCGAGAAGACCCAGGACAGCCCGAACGAGAACACGACCACCAGGGCCAGCGCGGAGACGCAGCCGAGCACCCCGCCGTCGGGCCGGAAGCCCAGTGCGACCCCCAGCACGATGATCACCGTGCCCGCCACCACGTACCGGACGCTGTCGCCCAGAAGCGAGCCGAGCAGCGGCGCCGGCCGCCAGATCGGCAGCGAGCGGAACCGGTCGACGACGCCCTTGGTGAGGTCGGTGTTCAACGAGACCCCGGAGTAGACGGTGGTGAACAGCACCGACATGACCAGCATGCCGGGCAGGATGAAGTCCAGGTAGGCGCCGGTGGAGCCGGCGATGGCGCCGCCGAACAGGTAGGTGAACAGCAGCACGAACATCACCGGCGTGACGGTCACGTCCAGCAGCTGCTCGGGCACGTGCTTGACCTTGAGCATGCCGCGCCA
The DNA here is from genome assembly GCF_041028285.1 of Modestobacter versicolor. Taxonomy (GTDB): domain Bacteria; phylum Actinomycetota; class Actinomycetes; order Mycobacteriales; family Geodermatophilaceae; genus Modestobacter; species Modestobacter versicolor_A. The sequence continues at coordinate 334,812 of NZ_JABGDB010000002.1, forward strand.
GCCGAAGGTGAGCGCCGTGGACAGCGCGCTGGGCCGGGGCGGCCGGGCGGTCGAGGAGATGGCGCGGCGCACGGCGGCGGTGTCGGCGGCCCCGGTGGTGGCGGCTCCGGTGGTGGCGGTCATGACAGGTGCTCCTGGAGGGTGTCGGAGGGCGCCGTCGTCTCCTCGGCGGCGTGGCCGGTGAGGGCGAGGAAGACCTCGTCCAGGCTGGGCTGCTCGAGGGCGAAGTCGGCGAGCGGGATGCCGGCCCGGGCCAGCTCGGCGACGGCGGTCGCGGCTCGCGCGGGGTCCGCCCCGGCGGCGGACAGCGCGGCCGGCTCGGCCTCCAGCGTCACCGGCCCGACCGCGCGCCCCAGCAACTGGGCCGCCTCCGCGCGACGTCCCGGGTCGAGCAGCCGCACGCGCAGCGCCCCGGTGCCCACCGAGGCCTTGAGGTGCCCAGGGGTGCCCTCGGCGATGACCCGGCCCCGGTCGATGACCGCGATGCCGTCGGCGAGCTGGTCGGCCTCCTCCAGGTACTGGGTGCAGAGCAGGATCGTCGTCCCCTCGGCCACCAGGGCCCGGGCGATCTCCCAGACCTGGTTGCGGGACCGCGGGTCGAGCCCGGTGGTCGGCTCGTCGAGGAACATCAGCTGCGGGGTCACCACGAGGCTCGCGGCGATGTCGAGCCGCCGGCGCATGCCGCCGGAGAAGTGCTTGACCAGCCGGCCCGCGGCCTCGGCGATGTCGAAGGCCTCGAGCAGCTCGTCGGCGCGGGCCCGGGCGGCGGGGCGGGAGTAGCCGAGCAGCCGGCTCAGCAGGACCAGGTTCTCCCGGCCGGTGAGCTCCTCGTCGACCGAGGCCAGCTGCCCGGTGAGGCTGACCAGCCCGCGGACCGTGTCCGCCTCGGCCACGATGTCGTGGCCGAGCACCGCGGCGCTGCCGGCGTCCGGGGCGATGAGCGTGGCCAGCATGCGGATCGTGGTGGTCTTCCCCGCCCCGTTGGGGCCGAGCACCCCGTACACGGAGCCGGCCGGGACGGCGAGGTCGACGCCGTCGACGGCGCGAGTGCTGCCGAAGGACTTCCTGAGCCCGCTCGCCTCGATGGCGAGCGGTGACTGTGCGGTCATCGCGGTCCTTCCGTCGACCGGGGAGAGCATCCTCCTGGTCTGACGGGATCGACACCGGTTTCTCATCGGTCCCCGCGGGGACCGGTCAGCTCAGCGGCGGTGCCAGCGGACCGCGCCGGCCGCCGCGGTGCCCAGCACGACCAGCGACAGCCCGGCGCTGCGGTCGGCCACGTCGCCGCCGCGGCGGGCGACCAGGACCGCGGCCGCGTCGAGCAGGGTGAGCAGCATCGTGACCTCGGTGGTGCGGCGGGCCTGCGGCGCCGGGGTGACCAGCAGCGCGGCGCCCATGGCGATGTTGCGGGCCGCGATCAGCCGGACCAGCAGCGGCAGGGCGGTGTCGGTGCGGGCAGCGGAGCCGTCGACGCCGAGCACGCTGGTGATCGCCCGCGGCGCGAACAGCGCACCGGTGCCCAACCAGATCGACAGCGTCCCGATGCTCTTGCGGGTGAGGTCCCAGTCCCTGGCCATGGACGCCTATTGCCCGGCCGGGGTGCTGGTCAACCGGCGGCCGGTCGCGGCGAGCACCAGCACGAACGCCAGGAACGGCAGCGTGACGGCGCTGGCCACCAGGTCGCTGACGCTCGCGACGGCGAATGCACCGACACCGGGTGCGTCCAGCGGCCCCAGCACCCGGTGCCAGCCCAGCGCGGCGACCGACACCGGGATGGTCAGCACCGCCGACACCGCCCCGCCGCACACCACGCCGGCGAGCACGGTGCCCGGCGCGCGCCGGACCGCGCGCACCGCGAGGTCGGCGCCCCGCCGCAGCGCGCCGGACCGGGTCGGGCGCCCGCCGTCGGCGAGACCGGCCACCGCGCCGGTGACCCACAGCTGGGCGACCAGCGCCGTCCCGAAACCGACGACGTCCACGGCGAGCGCGGAGAGCACCCGCGGGTCGTCCCAGACGAGCACCTGGCGCAGCACGTCGGGCACCGTGTTGACCAGCGTGGCCGTGAGCGAGACGAGGTACGCCGCCTGCCAGTGCCGGCGGAGCAGCGCCACCGCCGACCGCAGTACCGCGGGGGTGCTCACCGCCGGGTCGCCACCAGCGCGGTCCAGCAGCCGGCGACCCGGGTCTGCTGGCCGACCAGGGTCAGCCCGGCGTCGGTGCACGCGGCGGCCAGGCCGGCCGGGGTGGGCCGGTCGCCGTCGGCCGGGTGCCGGGACACGGCACGCAGCGGCCGGCTGTCGACGATCCGGGCGGTCATCTCGCAGGAGTAGACCCGCCCGCCGGGGCGCAGCACCCGGGCCGCCTCCGCGACGGCGTCCCGCCACGCGTCGGCGTGGTGCAGCACGTGGTAGCCGAAGACGGCGTCGTAGGAGCCGGTCGCGGCGGTCAGCGCCGTCGCGTCGCCGCGCTGCACGTCGACCCGGTCGCCCAGGTCGCGCACGGCTGCCCGGCAGGCGGTGACGCTGGGCTCGTGCAGCTCGACGCCGTCCACGGCGGCCGCTCGGAAGAGGTCGAGCGCCAGCCGGAGGCCGGTGCCGCGCCGGCCGGTGCCCAGCTCGAGCGCCCGCCCACCGTGGGTCGGCCCGCCCAGCTCCAGCAGCAGCGGCGCCTCGACCCGGCGCTGGACCAGGGCCCGGAGGCGCGAGTCGACCCACAGCCGGTTCGCGTCGACCAGGGTGGGCGGGACGGAGGCGCGCGGGGACGGGTGGGCCACGACCGGGTCGTTCCCCCGGGGACCGCGGCGAAACGGCCGGGCGGCGGTGGGCCGGGTGCGCCACCGCCGTCCGGCCGGTCCGGTCAGTCGCCGAGCTCGAAGACGGTGGTGCTGTCGTAGACCTCACCCGGGCGCAGCTCCGTGGAGGGGAAGCCGGGCTGGTTCGGGGAGTCCGGGAAGTGCTGGGTCTCCAGCGCCAGCCCGTCGCCCTGGCGGTACGTGCGGCCGCTGGTCCCCACGATCGTGCCGTCCAGGAAGTTGCCCGAGTAGAACTGCAGGCCCGGCTCGGTCGTCCAGATGGTCAGGGTCCGGCCGCTCTCCGGGTCGTGCAGCTCGGCCGCCTCCTCCAGCGGGTCCTCGGCGTCCGAGCCGGGGCGCGCGCCGTCGTCGTCCCGGTCGAGCACCCAGTTGTGGTCGTAGCCCTGCCCGTACAGCAGCTGCTGGTCGGACTCGCGGATCCGCTCGCCGATCGCCGTCGACTCGCGGAAGTCGAACGGCGTGCCCTCCACCGGGGCGATCTCGCCGGTGGGGATGAGGGTCTCGTCGACCGGGGTGTACGCGCTGGCGTCGATCCGCAGGTGGTGGTCGTTGATGGTGCCGGTGCCCTCGCCGGAGAGGTTCCAGTAGGTGTGCTGGGTCAGGTTGACCACGGTCGGGGCGTCGGTCGTCGCCTCGTAGTGCACGCTCAGCCGCCGCTCGTCGTCCAGGGTGTAGGTCACCGCGGTGCTCAGCGTGCCCGGGAAGCCCTGGTCGCCGGCCGGGCTGACCAGCTCCAGCCGCAGCGCCGCGACGTCCTCGTCGCCCACCGGGGTGGCCGTCCACACCTGGTCGTCGAAGCCGACCGGGCCGCCGTGCAGGGTGTTCGGGCCGTCGTTGAGCGGCAGCTGGTAGGTGGTGCCGTCCAGCTCGAACTGCCCGCCGGCGATCCGGTTGCCGTACCGGCCGATCAGCGAGCCGAAGTACGGGTCGGCGTCGGAGGCGTAGCCGGCCACGTCGGCGAAGCCGAGGACGACGTTGTCCACCTCCCCGTGCTGGTCGGGCACCTCGAGGGTCTGGATGACCCCGCCGTAGGTGAGGACCCGGATGGTCATGTCGCCGTTGGCCAGGGTCCAGCGCTCGACCGGGGTGCCGTCGGGAGCGGTGCCGAAGGGCTCGACCGTGGTCGAGGCGTCGCTTCCGGAGCCGCCGCCGGAGTCGTCCCCGGCCGCGGCGGGGACGGCGGCGCCCCCGGCCAGCACGCCGACGCTGACCACGGCGACGAGGGGCCAGCGCCTGCGCAGGGCCGGGGCGGTGAACAGCGGGAGGGTCGGGCGTTCGCGCATGGGGACTCCGATGTCCGGAACGGTCCACCTGCTCGTGGCACGGTGGCGGAGGACCCGGCCCCGGACACGGGTGCGGAGCCGGATTGTGAGCGGTAACACAACGCCCCTGGACCGTAGGAAGCCCGGCGGAACGGTGTCAACGGGCCGCGGCCACGCTCCGCGAGGAGCACTGCACCGACCGTTGCGCAGCGCGCGGGCAGGTCAGCCGGTGCGCTCGGCGAGCTCCACGACGGCGGCGACGAGCGGCGCCCCCGAGCCCAGGGCGGCGTCGTTGTGGTCCGCGCCGGGCACCTCGACCCGCCGGTGCAGCCGGCCGGCCGCGTCGGCCACCCGCCGGCTCTGCGCCGCCGGCACGATCGAGTCCGAGCCGCCGTGCACCACCGTCGTCGGCGCCTGCACCCGGGCGAGCTGCTCGGCGACCGGGTAGCGGTCGCGCAGCAGCAGCCGGACGGGCAGGAACGGGTAGTGCTCGCTGCCGACCGCAGCCAGGTCGACGAACGGCGAGCGGAGCACCAGGGCGGCCGGCGGGTGCTCGACCGCCAGCTCGGTGACCACCGCGCAGCCCAGGCTCTCCCCGAGGTAGAGCAGCCGGTCGAGGCGCACCCCGGCGTCCTCGAGCAGCCAGCTGCGGGCCGCCCGGACGTCGCGGGCCAGCCCCTCCTCCGACGGGCTGCCGGGGTTGCCGCCGTAACCGCGGTAGTCGAACAGCAGCACGGCCAGCCCCTCGGCGGCCAGCGCCCGGGCCAGCGGGGCCCGCGCCCCCCGGTGCCCCCCGTTGCCGTTGGCCACCAGCACGGTCGGCGCGTCCGCGGTGGGCCCGGGCACGAACCAGGCACCGAGGACCAGGCCGTCGCTGGTGGTCAGCTCGACGTCCCGGGCACCGGGCAGCACGGCCGCGGCGGCCGGCACCGGACCGGCGTCGGGCAGGTACACCAGCCGGCGCTGCACCGCCCAGAGCAGCCCGGTCAGCACCGCGACCACCAACACGACGACGACCGCGGCCCGGCGCACGCGCTGCACCCCGCCATGGTCCCCCGCTCAGAGCCCGTGGGCGGCGGCGACCATCTCCAGGGCCGCCGACGGCACGCCCCGGCCGTCGGGCCGCGGCCAGTGCACGCACACCTCGTCGATGGCGGCCTCGGCCAGCCCGCCCAGGGTGTCGGCGTACCGCTCGGGGCTCTCGAAGGGCCAGTACGTCTCGACGCCGAGCTGGACGCTGCGCCGGACGTCGCCGGGCGCCCGACCGGCCTCGGCCAGCGCGTCGGTGAGCCGCTGGGACTGGTCGGCCACCGCGGCCGACCACTCCGCGGGCGGGACCGCAGCGCCGTAGGGCCCGTAGGTGACCCAGGCCTGCCCGAAGCGGGCGGCCAGCCGCAGCGCCCGCGGCCCGGTGGCGGCGACGGTGAACGGCAGCCGCGGGCGCTGGACGCAGCCGGGCAGCTGGTGGGCGTCGACCGCGCTGTACCGCTCGCCGCGCACCGTCGTCACCGGCTCGCGCAGCAGCTGGTCGAGCAGGGTCAGCCACTCCTCGAACCGCCCGATCCGCTCGCGGAGCGGGATCGGCGGGTCCCCGAGGACCAGCGCGTCCGGGCCCTCGGTGCCGGCGCCCACGCCGAGCTCCAGCCGCCCGCCGCTGAGCTGGTCGAGCGTCATCAGCTCCTTGGCGAAGGGCACCGGGTGCCGGAAGTTGGGCGAGGCGACCTGGGTGCCCAGCCACACCCGCTCGGTGGCCGTCGCGGCGGCGGCGAGCAGCGGCACGGCGCCGTACCAGGGGTTGTCGGCCAGCAGCGGCCAGGTGAGGTGGTCGTAGGTGTAGACGGCGCGCACGCCCAGCTGCTCGGCCTCGCGGACGTCGGCCAGGAAGTCCGCGACCGGGTGCCGGTCGGGCAGCACCACCGCCGACAGCGACGGGGTCACCGGGGGCTCCGGGCGGAGCGGCGCGGTCGGGTCGGGGCGGGGAGGTCACTCACCGGCACAGTCTCGCCCAGGGCACCGACCATGTCGGTCTGTGACCGATCGCACCGACCGATCTGGTCGGTGGACCGACCGATCCGGTCGGTCCGGCGTTACCGTCGCTGCTGTGACACGGGCGTTCCGGCAGCAGGCCGACGAGCAGATCCTCGACCGGGCCGCGGCGCTGTTCGCCCGGCACGGCGTCGAGCACACCTCGGTGCAGGCGGTCGCCGACGCCGTCGGGCTGTCCAAGGCCGGGCTGCTGCACCACTTCCCCAGCAAGGACGCGCTGCACGCCGGGGTGCTGGCCGAGTCCGCCCGCTTCAGCGAGGGCGTCGTCCGGGAGGTCGCGCACCTCCCGGCCGGCCCGGACCGGGACCGGCGCGCGCTGGAGGGGATGGTCGACGTCGCCCTCGCCCACCCCGGCATGGTCGCCTTCATGCTGGCGCCGGTCACCCAGGGCATGCGCGCCGAGGCCGCCGGTGCCGGCGCCGCCGCGCTGGAGGCCTTCGGGGTCGACCCGGAGACCGCCGACCCCGAACGGGTGGTCCGGGTCATCGGCGCGCTGGCCGGTCTGGCCGTGCTGACCCTCGCCGCCCACGAGCACGGTCACACCACCGCCTGGCGACCCCTCGTGCTCGCCACCTGCTCCGATGCGCTGGGCCACCGCCACCCCGGCAGCCCCTCGTCCCGTCCCTCCACCCGAGAGGCCTGACCCATGGCCCTGCTGCTGTCCCGTCTCGGCGCCTTCTCGCACCGGCACCGGGTCGCCGTCGTCCTGGTCTGGCTCGCCGTCCTGGTCGGTGGCGGCGTCGGCGCCGCCACCCTCGGCGGCGAGACCACCAGCACCTTCTCCATCCCCGGCCAGGAGTCCACGGTCGCCCTGGACCGGATCACCGAGGAGTTCGGCGCCGGCGGTGGCGTGACCGCCCGGGTGGTCGTTCAGGCCCCGGACGGCGGGACCCTCACCAGCGGTCCGGACGCCGCCGCGCTGGCCTCCCTGGTCGCCGAGCTGGGCGAGCTGCCCGGCGTCGCCTCGGCCACCGACCCGCTGGACCCCGCCGCCCCGGCGGTCAACGCCGACCGGACCACCGCCTACAGCACGGTCACCTACACGGCCGGCGCCGGCGGGGTCACCGTCGCCGAGCAGGACGCCCTGCTCGAGGCGGTCGAGGAGGCCCGCGACGCCGGGCTCACCGTCGAGGTCGGTGGCGAGGCGCTCAACGAGACCCCCGAGGTCGGCGGGCCCGGTGAGATCGCCGGCGTGCTGCTGGCCCTGCTGGTGCTCACCGTCACTTACGGCTCACTGGTCACCGCCGGGATGAACCTGCTCACCGCGGTCATCGGCGTCGGCACCGGCGTCCTGGGCATCACCATCGCCACCGGCTTCCTGGAGCTGTCCTCCACCACCTCGGCGCTGGCCGGCATGCTCGGCCTGGCGGTGGGCATCGACTACGCGCTGTTCATCGTCAGCCGGCACCGGCAGGAGCTCCGCCGCGGGTCCGACGTGGGCACCGCCACCGCCACCGCCACCGGCACCGCGGGCTCCGCGGTGGTCACCGCGGCGCTGACCGTCGTCATCGCGCTGGTCGGGCTGACCGTCGTCGGCATCCCCTTCCTCAGCCAGATGGGCATCGCCGCCGCGGGCACCATCGTCGTCGCCGTGCTCGTCGCGCTCACCCTCGTCCCCGCGGTGCTCGCCCTCCTGGGCACCCGGGTGCTCCCCCGCCGGCAGCGCACCGCGCCCGCCGCGGCCAGCCACGCCGCCCCCGGCAGCGGGTTCCTCGCCCGCTGGGTCGGCACCGTCACCCGGCACCGGGTGGTGTCGCTGCTGCTGTCGGTGGCCGTGCTCGGCGTCATCGCCGTCCCCTTCGCCTCGATGCAGACCACGCTGGTGCAGACCCAGGCCGAGGACAGCACCCAGGCCCGGGCCGAACGGCTGCTCGCCGCCGGCTTCGGCGAGGGCGTCAACGGCCCGCTCACCGTGCTGTTCGAGGGCGACGGCGCCGCTGCGGTCGCCGGCTCGGCCAGCGCCGCGATCGGCGGTCTTCCCGACGTCGTCGCGGTCACCCCGCCGGTGCCGAACGCCGACGGCAGCGCGGCGCTGCTCACCGTCGTCCCGGAGTCCGGGCCCACCAGCCAGGACACCGAGCAGCTGGTCGCCGACCTGCGCGACGAGCTGGCCGGCCTCGACGGCGTGGACACCTACGTCACCGGCACCACCGCGGTGAGCGTCGACGTCGCCCGGTCGCTGGACGCCGCCCTGCCGGTCTACCTGGTGCTGGTGGTCGGCCTGGCGCTCGTGCTGCTGGTGCTGGTCTTCCGCTCGCTGCTGGTGCCGCTGGTCGGCGTGCTGGGCTTCCTGCTCACCATCGGCGCCTCGCTCGGCGCCACCGTCGCGGTGTTCCAGTGGGGCTGGCTGGGCGACCTGCTCGGCGTGCCCAGCACCGGTCCGCTGATCAGCCTCACGCCGATCCTGGTCATCGGCATCCTGTTCGGGCTGGCGATGGACTACCAGATCTTCCTGGTCTCCCGGATGCACGAGGCGCACAGCTCCGGCGCCGCCGCGCTGGACGCCGTCCGGCGCGGGTTCGGCCAGGCGGCCCCGGTCGTGGTCGCCGCCGCGCTGATCATGTTCGCGGTGTTCGCCGGCTTCTTCACCGGCGACGAGGCGACCATCAAGTCGATCGCGTTCGCGCTGGCCACCGGCATCCTCTTCGACGCCTTCGTGGTCCGGATGGTGCTGGTGCCGGCCGCGCTGGCCCTGCTCGGCGAGCGGGCCTGGTGGCTGCCGCGGTGGCTGCGCTGGCTGCCCCGGCTCGACGTGGAGGGCGCCGCCCTCGAGACCGCACCCGCGCGGGACGACGACCGGGAGCCGGTCGGCGCCCGCTGACGCCCCGGGACTGTCGGACCCGTGTGCTGGCATGCCAGCCGCACAGGTCCGGCACCCCGGGAGGCCCGTCATGAAGGTCGTCGTCACCACCCCCACCGGTCACGTGGGCTCACGCGTGGTCCGGTTGCTGCTGCAGGCGGGGCTGCGTCCCACCCTGCTGGCGCGCGACCCCGCCCGCGTCGACCCGGGGACGCGGCAGCGGGTCGACCTCGTCACCGGCGACCAGGGCGACCCGGCTGCCGTGCTGCGGGCGACCGCCGGCGCCGACGCGCTCTACTGGGTCGACCCACCCAGCCCGGACGGCGACCCGGTGGCCGGCTCCGCCCGGATGGGCGCCGTCGCCGCCCGGGCGGTGCGGGAGAACGGCGTCCCGCGGGTGGTCTTCCAGAGCAGCGTGGGCGCCGAGAAGCGCGTCGGGGTCGGGCGGATCGACGGCCTGGCCCGCACCGAGGAGCTGCTGGAGCAGACCGGCGCGGACGTGCTGCACCTGCGCTGCGGGTACTTCTTCACCAACCTGCTGTACGACCTCGACGCGCTGCGGGCCGGGACGCTGACCACGACGATGCCCACCGACCGGGCACTCCCCTGGGTCGACCCGCGCGACGTCGGCGAGGTGGCCGTGGCCAACCTGCTCTCCGCCGGCTGGTCCGGTCGCCGGGTGCTCGCCGTCCACGGGCCCGCCGACCTGAGCTTCAGCCAGGTCGCCTCGGTCGTCGGCGAGGTGACCGGGCGTGCGGTCGCGGCCCGGCAGATCGGCGACGACGACCTGCGGGCCGTCCTGCGGGCAGCAGGCATGTCGGAGCCGCAGGTGGAGGGCTTCGTGCTGATGTCGAGCGGGATCCGGGACGACTTCACCGCGGAGGACCCGCGCTCGCTGCTGACGACCACGCCCACCACCCTGCGGTCGTGGGCCGTCGAGCACCTGCGTCCGCTGCTCTGACGCCGCCGCGGCACGGCCTGCCCGCCGCGGCCCGCCGACGTAGCCTGGACGGGGTGAGCGTCGCACCGGCACCGACCGTCGCCCTGCAGGGCCGTTTCGCCCGCGAGCTGCCCGAGATGGCCGTCCCCTGGCAGGCGGCCGAGGCACCCGCTCCCGAGCTCCTCGTGCTGAACGAGCCGCTGGCCGCCGAGCTGGGTCTCGACCCGGCCGCGCTGCGCACCGACGCCGGGCTGCGGCTGCTGGTCGGCACCGCCGTGCCCGACGGCGCCACCCCGGTGGCGCAGGCCTACGCCGGCCACCAGTTCGGCGGCTTCAACCCCCGGCTCGGCGACGGCCGCGCGCTGCTGCTCGGCGAGCTCGTCGACGGCGCGGGCCGGCTGCGCGACCTGCACCTCAAGGGCTCCGGGCGCACGCCGTTCGCCCGCGGCGGAGACGGCCTGGCCGCGGTCGGCCCGATGCTGCGCGAGTACGTGGTGAGCGAGGCGATGCACGCCCTCGGCATCCCGACCACCCGCTCGCTGGCCGTGGTGGCGACCGGGCGCCCGGTGCGCCGGGAGACGCTGCTGCCCGGCGCGGTGCTCGCCCGGGTCGCCAGCAGCCACCTGCGGGTGGGCAGCTTCCAGTACGCCCGGGCGACCGGGGACGTCGACCTGCTGCGCCGGCTCACCGACGTCGCCATCGCCCGGCACCACCCGGCCGCCGCGGACGCCGACGTGCCCGCGCTGGCGTTGTTCGAGGCGGTGCTCGCCGCCCAGGCGTCGCTGGTGGCCCGCTGGATGCTCGTGGGCTTCGTGCACGGGGTGATGAACACCGACAACACCACCATCTCCGGCGAGACGATCGACTACGGCCCGTGCGCCTTCCTCGACGCGTTCGACCCGGCGACGGTGTACAGCTCGATCGACACCGGCGGCCGCTACGCCTACGGCAACCAGCCGGTGGTGGCCGAGTGGAACCTGGCCCGGCTGGCCGAGGCGCTGCTGCCGCTGATCGACGAGGAGCAGGAGCGGGCCGTCGAGCTCGCGGTCGAGGCGCTGGGCCGGTTCCGCGGGCAGTACAGCGCCGCGTGGTCGGCCGGCATGCGCGCCAAGCTGGGCCTGCCCGACGGGCCGGACGACGAGGTGTCCACCGCGCTGGTCGACGACCTGCTCGTCCTGCTCCAGACCGACCACGTCGACGGCACCATCTTCCACCGCGCGCTGGGTGCGGCGGCCCGCGGCGACGTCGAGCCGGTGCGGTTGCTCTTCCTCGACCTGGCCGGCATCGACGGCTGGCTGGCCCGCTGGCGGGCGCTCGCGCCCGACGCCGACGCGATGGACCGGGTCAACCCGGTCTACATCCCGCGCAACCACCTGGTAGAGGAGGCGCTGACCGCGGCCACGGACGGGGACCTCGCGCCGCTGCACCGGTTGCTCGAGGCGGTCTCCGCGCCGTTCGACGAGCGCCCCGGGCTGGAGCGCTACGCCGCGGCTGCACCCGCGGACTTCGGCGCCTACCGGACCTTCTGCGGCACCTGAGGCGAGCCGGGGTGGCACCGCCCCGCCCGAGGGACTACACAGGGAGATGACTCCGTTCCGGAAAGCCACCGGAGCGGTCACCCGGCCGAGCAACGGCCCCAGAGTCGCCGTGGGCAGACGCTGGCCGGGCTCGCAGCGAGGCACCACACCATGTTGAAGACGTCGATCCCCTCCCGCTGGCCGCTCGGCCCCCCGCCGGCCGGCGAGGACCGCTGGTCCTGGAGCCCGCAGCTGCTCGCCGAGCTGCCGCACATCCGGCGCGACCTGCGCCGCGCCCTCCCCGCCGACCACGCCGGCCCCTGCACCGAGGTGGACGACGAGCTGCACGAGCGGCTGGTCCTGCTGATGGACGAGCTGCTGTCCAACGCGCTGCGGCACGGCGACGCGCCGGTGGTCGGCGCCGTCCGGCGCACCGATTCGGCCTGGCTGCTGGTCGTCTCCGACGCCGCCGCCGACACCCCGCCGCACCCCGCGCACGACCGGGACCCCGCGCTGGGCGGGCTGGGCCTGCGGATGGTCGCGGACCTGTCCGCCGGCTACGGCTGGTGCAGCGAGGACGGCCGCAAGTGCGTCTGGGCGCTGCTCTCCGTCGGCTGACCCGCAAGCTCTGAAGGCAGCCTGCGAGACCGTGGCAGCGGGCTGGTGAGGGCTGCTGCTGACAGGCGGCGTCGAGCCCCGACGCAGGTCCTAGAGATCCGATCTCGCTGTCCGACCCCCGCCGGCGAGGACCACGGCCAAGGCCAACGGAGCGACACCGAAGAAGGCGGTGCGCCACAGCGTGCGGCCCACTTCGGCGAGAGAAAGGCCAGAGGAGTCCAGCAACGACCAGGACAGGGCGAGGAGCGGCACGGTGACCACACCGGTGCCCAGGGCGGCTGCGCTGCGGGCGAGCCGACCACGACGGCTGAACAGCCAGCCGGCCAGGAGCGCGGGGACGAAGGTGAACAGCCAGTGGAAGACGGGGATGAGGGGGCCGGGCTCCGTCGCGGACATGGCTGCCGAGTAGAGGCCGTTCGCGACCAGAGGTGCCGCGGCAACCAGGACGAGCACCACCCATGCCCAGGTCAACGGGTCACCCGCCCGTAGTCCTGCGGCGCCTGCGCTGACCACGAGTGCTGTCCCCGCACACGCGATCGTCGTCCCGACGAGGAGAGCCCAGAGCGGGCCGGAGACCTCCGCGACCTGCCAGCCGGACCCGGTCAGCGCCGGCCGCGGCCACGACTGCAGGCCGACGACCGCCGCGCACAGGCTGAGCACCGCGATCGCCACCACCGGCGGGGAGGGCAGCCGTCTCGCACGAGGTCGGAGGGCACGGGACATGTGCGCACGCTGACATGGCCGGACTGCCCCCGCCATCCCCTCGCCCGGCCGAGGGAGACCGGAGTCTGCGAGGGCAGCCGCCCTACCGGGGCGCTCGGGAGCACGAGCCTGGACCGACTCGTCGGGCGGCCCGCCCGCCACCGCCCTCAGCCAGGGAGGACCCACGGCGCCTTCCCGAACGGGGTGCCCGTGCGCTTCCCGCACCGGCCACAGACCTTGTCGTCCGGGCCCGAGGGTCGGTCGCCGTCCGGGTGTCGCTGGACGTAGGAGTGGAACCCGAACCGGCACCGCAAGGGCTTCCGAGTCATGCACCGACGCTAGGAGTCGCCGATCCCGCCCGGAAGGCAGCACGACACGGCGCGCCAGGCCAGGAGCGCAGCCCGCGCAGATGGATCGTCAGCCGAGCGGCCGGACGAGCCTCAGACCTGCGGTGCGCCCTACGCTCCGCTGGTGTCCGCGCCTGAGGTACCGCGTTCGGGGCACTGCCTCAGGGGCGAACACGAGCGGTGCCCGCACACCGCCGGCGTCGACTTCGGCGGCCTGCGTCGACGTCGGCCCGAGGCGGAGCACGTCCTGACCGTGTGCACCTGCGACTGCCACGGCGGATGCGCGCTGGTGGGCCGGGGCACGGTGACCCGCCATCTCTGGGACCAGGAGTGCACGTGTCCCGGCGCAGCGGCGGGGAGGGAGCGTCGCGCGCTGATGATGAACCGGCGCGCGGAAGTGACCGAGGTGCTGGCGGGCGTCCAGCGGGAGGGGCGCGTGACGGCACGCGAGGTCGAGAGCAGGCTCCGCTCCGTCTACGCGCGTCACGGGGAGGCGCCGCCTCCCGGCATGGGGCGTTGGGCCGAGCTCGTGGCGGCCGGCACGGCGCCACGAGGCACACGATCACTTCGGCTGCTGTGGATGGGCATCCGCGCGGTGGCGCGCACCGTCAGGTGGGCATGGACCCCGGCGGGCGGCACGGATGGAGGCAACCGGGTCGAGGCGCGCATGTTCCATGGAGCCGTCGCGGTCGTCGCACTGCTGGCCACTCTGTTGACGGCTGCGGCCGCCCGCTCGTCGGGAAGGCGCCGGCTGCCGTTCGGTGCTGGGGCAGCGGCCGCCTGGCTCGTCACGCTGGTGGCCACATCCGTCGGGACGGCAGTCCTGCAGCTCGCCCGGTCCCTCAAAGGGCCCTCAGAGGACGTCCCGCGGAGTGGAGGGACGGACGCAACGTCCGTCTGAGCAGCGCCTCGATCTCTCCCCCGGGGTTTGACGAGCACAGTCCACAGTGAGCGCCTTGACCGCGACAGCGGGCTTCTTGGCTGCCTCGTCGGCGATCTGTAGACGCGGACAGCCGACCGTGCCGCTCGCCGACTGTCCGCAGTCACCGGTCCCGCCGGTCGGGTGGTCGAGCTGACCGTCGATCTCCTTCACCGGGCCAGGATCGGGCGGCCTCTCGGAGGTGCCGACACGGTCGGCCCTGGCTGAGCGTCGCGAACCGGCATGGCCTACATCGACTCACAGCCGGCCCCCATGAGTTGGCCCTGGGCAATGCCCGACCGAGCGCGTTCATGGTGGGTCGCTCGGGATGCCGATCCACGGGCGGCCGGGCTCGAACACACCCGCCGACGGGTGACGTCGAGGGGGTGGGCGCGACCCATTTTGCAGCGCCGTTGGCCAGGTCAGAGGTGCATCAACAGGCGCTGTCCTCTGCGACGGTCCCGGCGCACCAACCCCAGCAGCGCTATCACGAGCAGTAGCGCGAGGGCGGCCAGCGTCCAGAGCACCGGGTCGTCGGAGTTGTTCCAGTGCGCCGCTGCGGCCGTCGACATCGCCGCCGCCGCGCAGAGAGCTGCCCAACACGTCCACAACACGATGCCTCGCCGGACGTGACTCCGGATGCGGATTCGCCATCGGTCGGCGTCACCATTGGGCGGGAGCAGTCCGGTACGGACTGCTTCGGCGGACTCTTCCTCGTCGTCGTACTGGCGCCGGGCTTGGGCGCTGACCGAGCCGAAAATGCCGCGGCGCACCAGTGCTTGCATCCCGCTGGACACCGCGGAGCTGGACAGCACCAGGAAGAAGATGCCCCAGAACCGCCCCCAGTCCCAGCCGTCACCAGTCCCCAGTGACTTCCCGGCGGCGAACGTCTGGGCCACCGTGAGGCCGTAAGCACTGAGTGCGATGGCGACGAGGAACGGTCTCCGCTCACGCCCCACGTCGGCCACGCGGTGATCTTGCAGGACGACCGGGCAGCTCCACGGCTTTGATGATCATCGACGCCGCAACCGCAGGAGCAGCCCGCCAGTCGTGCGAGCTCGCATCGCGCTCCGGCGGAGGCCGCTCGATACCCCAGCCCGGCGTCTAGGTCGGGGGTCTAGAAGGTCACGGACAAGGCAGAGGCCGCACCAGAGAGGGATGCGAAGGCGATGATCACCATCCAGATCATCTCGTCCCGGTCCATGACCACGTCGAGCTGAGGGCGCTGAACCACGTGCCGGCGCCCCTGTATCGGGAGGTCGACGGCCTCACGCCACCCCGCAGGTGCGGAGGGCGAGCAGCGCCAGACTGCGGGCCGACAGCAGCAGGTCGTCGACCGGCACCTGCTCGGCCGGGCCGTGCGCCAGCCGCAGGTCGCCCGGGCCGTGGTGCAGCGCGGGGATGCCCGCTGCCGTGTAGAACCGCAGGTCGGTACCGGCGGTGAGCGCCCGCTCCGGTGGCCGGGCGCCGCCGGCGTCGGTGACCGCCTGCTGGACGGCCGGGAGCAGCGGCGAGCCGATAGGGAGTCGGCTGCTGGCGTACGTGCCGCCGACCCACTCGACCTGCGCCGGGTGGTCGGCCAGCCAGGGATGTGCCGCGCACGCCGCCGCCACACATGCCTCGAACGCCGCCCGGGCCGCCTCCACCGGCTCGTCCAGCCGCACGCCGAACCGTCCCTCGGCGGCCAGCCGGTCGGGCACGGTGCTCGCCCAGTCGCCGGCCTGCAGCCGGCCGATCGAGATCCCGTAGGGGAACGGGTGGTCACCGAACCGGGAGCGGTCGGCGGGCTGACGGCCGGACTCCAGCGCCCGGAGCGCTGCGTGCACGTGCTCGAACAGCTCGATGGCGCTGACCCCGAGGTGCCGGTTGGCCGCGTGCGCGGCCAGCCCGGTGAGGGTGAGCCGGAAGGTCAACGCGCCGGCGTGCGCGGTCATCACCGCTCCTGCGGTCGGCTCGGGGATGACGCAGGCATCGCCGCGGTGCCCCCGCCGGAGGGTGGCCCACGCGCCGAGCCCGCCGTCCTCCTCGCCCATGACGCTGTGCACCGCCAGCGGCCGGGCCAACGGCACGCCCGCCGTCCGGATGGCCCGGACGGCGGTCAGCGCGGCGACCAGCCCGCCCTTCATGTCGCAGGTGCCTCGGCCGTGCACGGCGCCGTGGTCGACCCGAGGCGTGAACGGGTCCCCGGGCCACAGCGCCGGGTCACCGGCCGGGACGACGTCGGTGTGCCCGCAGAGGACCAGCGCCGGCTGTCCGCCGTCCGCGCCCGGGAGAGTGCCGACGACGCCCCACGCCTCGCTCCGCTCGACCTCCTGGCCGGGCGCGTCCGGGGCGGCCGCCGCCTCTGCGAGGTCGATGGCCCAGCGGTCGACGTCGGTGCCGAGCTCGTCCAGCCAGCCGGCCACGAGGTGCTGCGCCTCGGACTCGGCGGCCGTACCGCCGAGTGACGGGACCGCGACCAGCGCGACCAACCGGTCGACGGCCCACTGCGCGTCGATGGCGTCGAGCACCGTGGCCTCCCGGGTGGAGGGCTCAGTACTCCGGCTGTGACGAGGTGAGGGCATGACTGCACGGTGCGGCGAGGGTGGTCCAGGACGCAAGTGCGTGGATCCGTGCCCATACGTTGCACAATGACGTTGTGCCGAACACCGGATTGGATGCTCTTGATTGCGCCATCGTCGACCTGCTGCAGCAGCGGGGCGACATCCCGAACGTCGATCTGGCCCGCGCCGTGGGGCTGTCCCCGGCGGCGACGCTGCGGCGGGTGGCGCGGCTGCGCGCCGACGGGGTGATCCTCGGAGTGCACGCCCGGGTCGACCCCGAGCGGGTGGGTGCTGGTCTGCAGGCGTTCGTGCTGGTGGTGCTCGACGAGCACGACGAGGACAGCGAGCGGCGCTTCGCTCAGGCCGTGGAGCAGATGCCGCAGGTGCTGCGCGCCGACGCGGTCAGCGGTGCCGACGACGTGCTCCTGCACGTGGCGGCCTCCGGCACCGCCGAGCTGCAGGAGGTCCTCCGGGCTCTCCCCCGCATCGGCGCCCGCCGGGCCACCACCATGCTGCGGCTGGGACCGGTGAAGGAGCAGAGCCCCACCCCGCTCAGGCCCTCTCCCCCATCCGGCACGACGCGGCGATGACGCTCACCCGCCTCAGCCACGCCGGAGTCCCCCAGGCGGTGTCAGGCCTGCGGCCCCGTTGAGCGTCGAGTCTCCTCGGCCGGCACGGCGGCACCCGGCTCGCGACGCCGTCGGCGGCGGCCGACCAGCCCAGCCACCAGCAGGACGAGACAGCAGAGCACCGTCAGGATCCGCACCACGACATCGACCGTGTTCGGTTCGTCGGCCCGGAGGTCACGGATCAGCAAGCCGGTGGTCATGACCACGAGCAGGGTCTGGAGCAGCATGAACGCCGGGTTCATCGTGACGTCGTCGATCAACCCGCGCCTGGCCACACCCGCACGCTAGAGGAGCAAGGCCCGTCTGGACGTCGGTGTTGCTCAGGCGTTCGGCCGCGAGTCGCCACCGACGAGCCGACCGGGGTCGCGGCACGCCTTCGGCGGCCGCTTCGCTGGGTCAGCCGCGGTAGTTCACGTGCACGTGGTCGAAGTGGTTCGCGGTGGCACCGCCGCGGTCCTCCATCGGCTTCCACGAGCCACCCGGCGAGCTGAGCATCCGCTGCTCCCAGATGACGTACTCCACGCCGAGCTCGTCCCAGTGGGCGATGTGGTACGCCGCGATGGCGTCACCGAGGGCGGCGTCGCCCATCACCATGTAGTCCAGCGCCAGCCCCGAGGGGTGCCCGCCGGGGTCGGCCGCGCTGGGCCGGGTGCCGCCGAGGGTGATGCCGGCGGCGCCGGGCACTGCGGAGACGACCACGTTGGCCGCCGCCTGCACCACGGGCTTGACGCTGCCGGAGCTGTTGCTGATCCGCGCGACGGCGGACACGGCCGCTGCCGCGCTCGACGTGGCGGTCGCCGGCTTCGGGGCGCGCTGGGCGGCGGAGGACGACGCGGCGGCCTGGGCGGCAGCAGCCTCGGCGGCGGCCGCAGCAGCCGCGGCCTCTGCAGCGGCGGCGGCCTCGGCGGCGACGCGCTCGGCCTCCGCAGCGGCGGCAGCGGCGGCGGCCTGCTGGTCGAGCACGGCCTGGTCGGCGGCGGCCTGCGACTGCTGGGCCGCGGTCGCCGCAGCCTCCCGGCTGCTGCGGCTGGTGGCCAGGTCCTCCAGCGGCGCCAGGTCCGGGGCCTCGCCGGTCTGCGCCGTCAGGCCCAGCTGCTCGGCGACGCTCATCGGCTCCGACGCCGCCGCCTCGGCCTGCGCCGTGGGCTCGGCGCCCACCAGCACGTGGACCAGGACGGCGCCGGCGGCGGCAGCGCCGAGCAGGACGCCGGGACGACGGACACCGGCAGGCGGGCGGCGGCGGGCGGAGGCGCGGTCGGCCGAGCGGCCGGTGGTGGTGCGGGGTGCCATGGGGTGAGGTGCTCCGAGGGGTGCAGGCGCCGCAGCGGCGCCCCGGAGGGCGGCTGGCAGCGGTGGTCGTGCGGGCAGCGGGCGCGGGTGCCGGCCGGGGCGCCAGGGAGGCGGCCACCGCCGGCAGCGGCGATCAGGTGCGCGGGCACGTCCTCGTGCGCGGGGTCGAGCAGGGCAGCGCAGGCAGCGCGGTCCAGGGGCACGCCATCCGGCGGCTCTCCACTTCTTCCAGGTGCCGCCTACCAGGTCAGCTGACGGGTTCGGGCCGGAAGCAGCCCTACCCCCTCCGGACAGGCGTCCAGGAGCGGGATTCACCCCAGTGGTTCGGTGGGTCCCCGGCTCGCCCCGGAGGGCGACTCGGCGGCGTCCGCCCGGCTGCCCCGACGGGGACGTGGTGACCGGACCGACCCAGCCAACGTAACGGCGTTGTCGATTCGTGACAATCGACCGGACCACATTTCGTCGGGTGACGGTGCTTGCAGTCGGCCCGGCGGTGGCAGCGCTCCCGCCACCACGCCAGACTGGGACGGTGACCCAGCCCAGCGCGAACGCCGACGTCCGGGGCGTCGTCCGGCTGTTCAACACCGCCGGCGGACGGGTGCTCTGCCTGGCCGGCGAGGTCGACGGCGCGGCCGTCGACTCCTTCCTGCAGCGCTACGGCCGCGAGCCGGCGCGGGTCGAGGGCATCGACACCGGCTCGGTCACCTCGATGTCGGCCCCGGCGCTGGACCTGGTGCTCGACCACCTCGACGCGGCTGAGCTCGCCGGGCGGCCGGTCACCGTGCGGCGCTCCCCGCTGGTCGAGCGGCTGCTCGCGGGGCGGACGTCCGCAGACCGCTGAACGTGGTGGTCACCAGGGCGTCGGCGAGCGCGTCGGCGTCCAGCCCGCGACCGGGCCGGTACCACTCGGTGAGCGAGTTGACGGTGCCGAACAGCAGCCGGCTGGTCACCGCCGGGTCGACGTCCGGCCGGACGTCGCCCTGCTCCTCCGCCGCCCGGACCAGGTCGGTGACGACCCGGTCGAACTCCCGCCGCCGCTGCAGGGCCCGGGTCTCCACCTCGGTGTTGCCGCGCACCCGGAGCAGCAGGGTGACGAAGGGCAGCTGACCGGTCAGCACCCGGACCGAGCCGCGGACGACGTGCTCGAGCCGGTCGATCGCCGGCCCGGACGTCGCACCGGGTTCGTCGAGGACGGCGAACAGCGCGTCCAGCGCCCGGTCCAGGGCCAGCCGCAGCAGCTCGCCCTTGCTGGGCACGTGGTGGTAGATCGCGGACTTGGTGACGCCGAGCCGGCCGGCCAGCTCGTCCATGCTGGTCGCCTCGTACCCGCGCTCGTTGAAGACCGCCACGGCGACGTCCAGCAGCGAGTCCAGCGAGTGCCCGGGCCTCCCCCGCCGCACCGGGACGACGCTCACCGCACCCCCCGCCGGTCGGTCAGCCGCTGCAGCTTCCCCATCGACCGGGCCAGCGTCTCCGGGTCGACCACCTGCACCTCGACGCTGGTGCCGACGGTGTCCTTGACCGCCTGCTCCACCTCGCGGGCGGCGGGTCCGCGGCGGTCGGCCGGGCAGTCCGGACGGGCCTCGACGTGCACCGTGAGGTGGTCCAGCCGACCGCGGGTGGACAGCTCCAGGGAGAAGTGCGGCGACAGCCCCGCCGTCCGCAGGACGACCTCCTCGATCTGCGTCGGGAACAGGTTCACGCCGCGCAGGATGATCATGTCGTCGGTCCGGCCGGTCACCTTCTCCATCCGGCGCATGCCCGGCCGGGCGGTGCCCGGGAGCAGCCGGGTGAGGTCGCGGGTGCGGTACCGGACGACCGGCATCGCCTCCTTGGTGAGCGAGGTGAAGACCAGCTCGCCGACCTCGCCCTCGGGCAGCACCGCGCCGGTGACCGGGTCGACGACCTCCGGGTAGAAGTGGTCCTCCCAGACGTGCAGGCCGTCCTTGGTCTCCACGCACTCCTGCGCGACGCCGGGGCCCATCACCTCCGACAGCCCGTAGATGTCGACGGCGTGCAGGTCCAGCCGCTCCTCCATCTCCTGCCGCATCTGCTCGGTCCACGGCTCCGCGCCGAAGATGCCGATCTCCAGCGAGCTGGCGCGGGGGTCCAGGCCCTGCTTCTCGAACTCGTCGATGACGGTGAGCATGTAGCTCGGCGTCACCATGACCACCCGCGGCCGGAAGTCGGTGATCAGCTGCACCTGGCGCGGCGTCATCCCCCCGGAGACCGGGACGACCGTGCAGCCCAGCGCCTCCGCGCCGTAGTGCGCGCCGAGCCCGCCGGTGAACAGCCCGTAGCCGTAGGCGTTGTGCAGCACGTCGCCGGCCCGGCCCCCGGCGGCGCGGATGGAGCGGGCCATCACGGTGGCCCAGGTGGCGAGGTCGCGCTGGGTGTAGCCGACGACGGTCGGCCGTCCGGTGGTGCCGGACGACGCGTGCACCCGGCGCACCTGCTCGCGCGGGACGGCGAACATGCCGAACGGGTAGTTGTCGCGCAGGTCGGCCTTGCTGGTGGTCGGGAAGCGGGCCAGGTCGGCCAGGTCGCGGCAGTCGTCGGGGTGCACGGCGGCGGCGTCGAAGGCGGCCCGGTAGTGCGGCACGTGGTCGTAGGCGTGCCGCAGCGACGCCCGCAGCCGCTCCAGCTGCAGGGCGCGCAGCTCGTCGACGCCCAGCCGTTCGGCCGGGTCGAGCAGCGCCGGGTCGGGCGCCGTGCCCAGCCGTCGGGTGTCCTCGGTCGTCGTCATCGTCGACGTCCCCTCAGCAGCGCGCCGGGACGGGTCCGCGCCGGCGCTTGTGGACCGCGGTGTCCCGGGCCACACTATTACTGAACGCCCGGTCGGTAAATCCCGGACCGCCCACTGCGCCAGGAGATGCGATGTCCGCCCCCGCACTGGACCGCCCCCTCGACGGCACCGACGACACGGCCGAGCTGCAGGCGCGCTTCGACGCCGTCATCGCCGCCGACCACCGGATCGAGCCGCGCGACTGGATGCCGGACGCCTACCGCGCGGGTCTGGTGCGGCAGATCGCCCAGCACGCGCACTCGGAGATCATCGGCATGCAGCCCGAGGGCGACTGGCTGCTGGCCGCGCCCAGCCTGCGGCGCAAGGCCGTCCTGCTGGCCAAGGTGCAGGACGAGGCCGGCCACGGCATGTACCTGTACTCGGCCGCGGAGACCCTCGGCGCCGACCGGGCCGACCTCACCGACAAGCTCATCGAGCGGAAGCAGAAGTACAGCTCGATCTTCAACTACCCGACGCTGACCTACGCCGACGTCGGCGTCATCGGCTGGCTGGTCGACGGTGCGGCGATCTGCAACCAGGTGCCGTTGTGCCGGTCCAGCTACGGGCCCTACGCCCGGGCGATGATCCGGGTCTGCAAGGAGGAGTCGTTCCACCAGCGGCAGGGCTACGAGCTGCTGCTGACGATGATGCGCGGCACCGACGCCCAGCGGGCGATGGTGCAGGACGCCGTCGACCGCTGGTGGTGGCCCTCGCTGATGATGTTCGGCCCGCCGGACGACGACAGCCCGAACTCGGCGCAGTCGATGAGGTGGGGCGTCAAGCGGCACGGCAACGACGAGCTGCGGCAGCGCTTCGTCGACATGACCGTGCCGCAGGCCGCCGTCCTCGGCGTGACGCTGCCCGACCCGGAGCTCGCGCTGGACCCCGGCACCGGCCGGTACCGCTTCGGCGCGATCGACTGGACGGAGTTCAAGCAGGTCATCGCCGGCAACGGCCCGTGCAACGACGAGCGCATCGCCCGCCGCCGCGCCGCCCGCGACGACAACGCCTGGGTGACCGAGGCGGCCATGGCGTACGCCGCGAAGAGGACGGGCGAAAGAGCATCGCAGGGAGCGCCAGCGACCGAGGAGCGGAACGAGCCCGGAGTCGAGCCATCCAACGCCGCGAAGCACGGCCGATGAGCGACGTCACCGCGGAGGGCGGGCACGGCGCCGTCCCGACCGGGCCGGAGATCCCGGTCGAGCCCAAGGCGTCGACCGCGCGCCGGGACTGGCCGCTGTACGAGGTGTTCGTCCGCGGCAAGCGCGGCCTCAACCACGTGCACGTCGGCTCGCTGCACGCCCCGGACGACGAGATGGCGGTGCACGCCGCCCGCGACCTCTACACCCGGCGCAACGAGGGCGTGAGCATCTGGGTGGTCCGGGCCGCGGACATCACCGCGTCCAGCCCGGACGAGAAGGACCCGATGTTCGCCCCCAGCGGGGACAAGGTCTACCGGCACCCGACGTTCTACGAGATCCCGGCCGACGTCCCCCACATGTGAGCGGAGCGAACTCCCATGCACGAAGAGACCGTGTACGACGCGCTGGACCACGCGCACGGCGGCGAGGGCCAGTGGGCGTTCGGCACCGGGTTCGACGAGCCGCTGGCCGGGGTGGACACCACCGTCCCTGACGGCATCGACCCCACCGACCTCGGCGTCTACTGCCTGACGCTGGGCGACGACGCGCTCGTGCTGTGCCAGCGGCTCACCCAGTGGGTGACCCGGGCGCCCGCGCTCGAGGAGGAGGTCGCCCTCGCCAACTGCGGGCTCGACCTGCTCGGCCAGGCGCGGCTGCTGCTGGCCCGGGCCGGCTCGGTCGGCGTGCTCGGCCGGTCGCGGCAGCTGGCCACGGCGAGCATCCCCGACGAGGACGCGCTGGCCTACTTCCGGGACGCCGACGAGTTCCGCCACTCCGCGCTGGTCGAGGCCCCCAACGGCGACTTCGGCCAGACCGTCGTCCGGCTGCTGGCGGCGTCGGCCTGGCGGCTGGCGCTGTTCACCCGGCTGCGGGAGTCACGCGACCCGGTGCTCGCCGCGATCGCCGCCAAGGGGGTGCCCGAGCTGACCTACCACCGGGACCACGCCGCCCGCTGGGTACTGCGGCTCGGCGACGGGACGGCGGAGTCGCACCGCCGCACCCAGGCCGGGGTGGACGCCGTCTGGCCGCTGCTGGCCGACCTGTTCACCGCCACCGACGTCGAGGCCCGGCTGACCGCCGCCGGCGTCGCCGTCGACCCGGCCGAGCTGCGCGACGAGGTGCGCGACGTGCTCACCCTCGTGCTCGAGCGGGCCACGCTCACCGTCCCGGACTGGCCGGCCGAGCACCCCAGCCCCGGCCGCGCCGGCGATCACGGACCCGAGCTGGCCGAGCTGCTGGCCGACCTCCAGGGCCTCGCCCGCGAGCACCCCGCGGCCACCTGGTGACCACCGTCCAGGGCGGACATGGCCAAGTCCGCCCCCTCCGCAGCGACGAGGATGGCCATCTTCGGGGCGCCCACGACCCCGAAGATGGCCATCTTCGGGCGGTGGGGGACGCGCGGGTGGTGGCGGAGACGGTCACCGACCCGGAGCTGCCGATGCTGACGCTGGCCGACCTCGGGGTGCTGCGGGACGTCCGCGACGAGCAGGGCACCGTGGTCGTCGAGATCACCCCGACCTACTCCGGCTGCCCGGCGATGGGCGTCATGCGCGCGGACCTGGTGCACGCGCTGCACCGGGCGGGCTTCGCCGACGTCGACGTGCGCACCGTGCTGTCGCCGGCCTGGTCCACCGACTGGATCAGCGCCGAGGGCCGGCGCAAGCTCGCCGCCGGCGGCATCGCCCCGCCCGGCCGCGCGCCGGCGCGCACCTCCGGCCCGGTGCCGCTGCAGCTGGGCCCGTCCCGGCGGACGGCGACCTGCCCGCAGTGCGGGTCGCCGGACACCGAGGAGGTCAGCGAGTTCAGCGGCACCGCGTGCAAGGCGATGCGCCGCTGCCGGGCCTGCCTCGAGCCGTTCGAGCACGTGAAGGAGATCTAGTGCCGCGACAGGGAGCGAGCATCGCAGCGAGCGCCAGCGAGCGAGGAGCGGAACGACCGCGGAGCGGCACCGATGTCGACGTGACCGCCGCTGCCCGTCGCAGGCCACGGTTCCACCCGTTGCGGGTGGCCGACGTCGAGCGGCTCACCGACGACGCGGTGGCGGTGACCTTCGACGTGCCGGCCGAGCTGGCCGAGGACTACGCCTTCTCCCCCGGCCAGGCGCTCACCCTGCGCCGGGTGGACGGCGACCGGGACGAGCGCCGCTCGTACTCGATCTGCGCCCCGGTCGGCGCCGCACCGCGGGTCGGCGTCCGCGAGGTCCCCGGCGGTTTCTTCTCGTCCTGGCTGGTGCACGAGGTGCGGCCGGGCGACCGGATCGAGGTGCTCCCGCCGTCGGGCACCTTCACCGCCGACCTGTCGGTGCCCGGCGACCACGTGTTCGTCGTCGCCGGCTCCGGGATCACCCCGGCGCTGTCGCTGGCCTCGACCGTGCTCCGGGACGGGCGCTCGACGGTCACCGTCTTCTACGGCAACCGGCGCACCAACACGGTCATGTTCGCCGACGAGCTGGCCGACCTCAAGGACCGGTACGGCACCCGGCTGCAGCTGGTGCACGTGCTCTCCCGGGAGCCGCGGGACGCCGAGCTGACCAGCGGCCGGCTGGACGGCGACCGGCTGCGCGCCCTGGTCGGCGCGCTGGTCGACCTTCCGGAGGTCGACCACTGGTGGCTGTGCGGGCCGCACGGCATGGTCACCGAGGCCCGGGCGCTGCTGGCGGAGCTGGACGTGCCGGCCCCG
Organism: Modestobacter versicolor; assembly: GCF_041028285.1. Taxonomy (GTDB): domain Bacteria; phylum Actinomycetota; class Actinomycetes; order Mycobacteriales; family Geodermatophilaceae; genus Modestobacter; species Modestobacter versicolor_A. The sequence continues at coordinate 359,843 of NZ_JABGDB010000002.1, forward strand.
CGGGTGCACCAGGAGCTGTTCTTCGTCGACGACGTCCCGCCGGAGCCGGTGCGCGGCGACGAGGAGACCGTCAGCGGCCCCAGCTCGTCGGTGACGGTCGTGCTCGACGGCCGGTCGACGACGCTGGCGCTGCCCCGCGACGTCCCGGTGCTGGACGCCGCCCAGCGGGTGCGCGGCGACCTGCCCTTCGCCTGCAAGGGCGGGGTGTGCGGCACCTGCCGGGCCCGGGTCACCGACGGCGAGGTGGAGATGCGCCGCAACTACGCCCTCGACCCCGGCGAGGTCGACGCCGGCTACGTGCTGACCTGCCAGAGCCTGCCGCGCTCGGACGCGGTGACGGTCGACTACGACGCCTGACCGCGGTCGTACTGCGCCGCGACCAGCGTGCGGAGCGCCTCCAGCCCCTCCGGCGGGCTGTCGGCCCACCAGGTGAGCTGCACCTGCACCGGCGGGGCGTCCCGCAGCGGCCGGTAGACCACGCCGGGGCGGGGGTGCTGCGCGGCCGTCGCCGCGGCGGTGACGCCGACCGCCTGACCGGCGGCGATGGCGGTGAGCCACTCCTCGACGCCCCGGACGGTGCGGACCGCAGCGGGCGACCCGGCCGCGGACCAGACCTCCTCGGTGGTCGAGCCGGTGACCCGGTCGACGGCGAGCACCCGGCCGTCGAGGTCGGCCAGCCGCAGGCTGCGCCGGCGGGCCAGCGCGTCGTCGGTGGCCAGGGCGGCGTAGCGGCGTTCCTCCCCCACCACCGCGCTGCGCAGCCGGCGGTCGTCCACCGGACGGCGCAGCACGCTGACGTCGGCCAGCCCCTCGACCAGCCCGGCCGTCGGGGTGATCGACTGGACGAACACCAGCGTCGTCCCCGGGCGGGCGCGCGACCACGACCGCTGCACCGCGACGGTGTGCCGCCCCAGCGCGGCCCAGGCGAAGCCGATCCGCAGGTCGCCCCGGTGCTCACCGGCCGTGCGGCGCATCGCGGCGACCTCCTCGAGCACCCGCCGGGCGTGCGCGACGACCCGCTCCCCGACCGGGGTGAGCGACACCGCCCGCGTCGTGCGCTGCAGCACCCGGGCGTCCAGGGCGCGCTCCAGCGCGACCACCGTGCGGGACACCGACGCCTGCGAGACCCCGAGCAGGGACGCCGCTCCGGTGAAGGTGCCCGCCTCGACGACGGCGAGCAGCGCCCGCAGCTGGCGCACCTCCGGATCCATGCACGCAGCGTATCGATGCTGCGGCCCGGACATTTCCCTCAGCCGCCCGGCGTGCTGATACTCGGCCAGGTGCCCACCGAGCCCCACCCCCTGCGCGGGATCACCACGATGCTGGGCAGCGCGCTGAGCAACCAGGTCGGCGCCGCGATGGGCGCGCACGCGTTCGGCGCGATCGGCCCGCCCGGCGTCGTGGCGGTGCGCCAGGTGGTCGCCGCGGTGGTGCTGCTGCCGGTGGCCCGCCCGCCGCTGAGCCGGATGACCTGGCCGCAGTGGTGGCCGGTGCTGCTGCTGGCCGTGGTGTTCGGCTGCATGAACCTGGCGCTCTACACCGCGATCGACCGGATCGGGCTGGGCCTGGCGGTGACGCTGGAGTTCCTCGGCCCGCTGGGGGTCGCGCTGGCGACGTCCCGCTCCCGGCGCGACCTGCTGATCGCCGCAGCCGTGGCGGCCGGCGTCTACGTGCTGGTGCTGCCCGGGCCGTCCAGCGACGGGCTGGGCCTCGCCGTCGGGGTGGCCGGCGGCGCCTGCTGGGCGGCGTACATCCTGCTCAACCGACTGGCCGGCGCGCGGCTGCCGGGGCTGCAGGCACCCGCCGTCGCCGCTGGGCTGTGCGCGCTGGCCTACGCGCCGGTGCTCGTCCTGCTCGCCGCGCAGGGCCGGCTCACCGGGACGGCGGTGGCGTTCTCGGTGACCGCCGGGGTGCTGTCCTCCGTCGTCCCGTACGCCGCCGACCTCACCGCGCTCCGGTACGTGCCGGCCCGGTCGTTCGGGGTGTTCATGAGCGTGCACCCGGTGCTGGCAGCGGTCGTCGGGCTGGTGGTGCTCGGCCAGGTGCTCGCGCTGCACGAGTGGGCCGGCATCGCGGTGGTCGTGCTGGCCAACGCCGCGGCCGTCGCCCGGCCGGCCCGGCGCCCACCCGTCCCGACGGTCGCGGAGGGGCAGGCGCCGGTGCCGGCCTAGCCCAGCCGGCGTCGCTCAGCCGGCGTCGCGCTGGTGGTCGGCCCAGCTCACGTACTCGATGCCGAACTCGGGGAGCCGCTCGCGCAGGCCGTAGCGGTCCAGGCCCAGCTCGCCCTGCTGGAAGGCGGCCCGGGCAGCGGCCTCCTTGTCCAGCCGCGCCTGACCCGCGGTGAGCGCGCGGGGCACGTCGGCACGGGGCACCACCATCACGCCGTCGTCGTCGCCGAGCACGACGTCGCCGGGGTGGACCAGCTGCCCGCCGAGCACGACCGGCACGTTGACCGCGCCGGCGGTGTTCTTCACCGAGCCCTGCGCGCTGACCGCCCGCGACCACGCCGGGAAGCCCATCTCGCGCAGCTCGGAGACGTCCCGGATGCCGCTGGCGAGCACCACGCCGCGCACGCCGCGGTGGGCCAGCGCGGTGGCGAACAGCTCGCCGAACAGCCCGTCGGTGGACGGCGAGTTGGTGGTCACCACGAGGACGTCGCCGGGGCGGCACTGCTCGACCGCGACGTGGATCATCAGGTTGTCCCCCGGCCAGCAGACGACCGTGACGGCGGTGCCGCCCATCCGCGCCCCGGCCCAGGCCGGCCGGTACTCCGGGCCCAGGTAGCCCACCCGGCCCAGCGCCTCGTGCACGGTGGCGACGCCGAAGCCGCCGAGGGTGGCGGCGTCCTGGGCGTCGGCCCGGGGCGGGTCGGTGACGACGACGTTCTTCATGAGCGGTCCTCTCGGAGTGCGGCGATGACGCTGCGGAAGTGGGCGACGGAGGCCGCCTCGGCGCGGTCGCCGTCCCGGTCGGCGACCGCGTCGACGAGCGCGGTGAGCTCGGCCAGGCTGACCCGGGAACGCCCCGGCCGCAGCGAGAGCCGGAACTGGTGGCGCACCAGCTGGGCCTGCAGCCGGTCGACGAGCCGGGTGGCCACCGGCTGCCGGCCGGCGGCGTGCAGGGCGCCGTGCAGCTGCTGGATGAGCGCGGAGTAGCCGACCACGTCGCCCGCGTCGACGGCGGCGTGCATCCGGCCCAGGTGGGCGCGCAGCTGGCCGATCTCCCGGGGGGTGACCCGCTCGGCGGCCTTGCGGGCGATGAGCGCCTCGAGGGCCATCCGGCACTCGGTGGTGGCGACCGCCTCCTCGACCGAGACGACCCGCACCCGGGCGCCGCGGTTCGGGATCCGCTCCACCAGCCCCTCGGCGGCGAGCGCGTCGATGGCCAGCCGGACGTGGCTGCGGCTCACCCCGAGCTGGGCGACCAGGTCGGCCTCCACGAGCCGGTGCCCGGGCGCCATCTCGCCGTCGGCGATGGCGTCGCGCAGCCGCTGCTCGGCCACGGTGCGCCCGCCGGGCGCCTCCAGCGGGAGCGGCCGGGTCAGCTCAGCGGCCTGCACGGCGCAGCGCCGCGTCCAGCCGCGGGTAGACCCGGCGGACGTTGCCCTCGTAGACGGCGGTCCGCGCCACGTCGTCCAGGGCGGAGGCCTCGACGTACCGGCGGGTGTCGTCGAAGTGGTGCCCGGTGGTCGGGTCGATGCCGCGGACCGCACCGACCATCTCCGAGCCGAACAGCACGTTGGGGGTGTCGATCACGTCGAGCAGCAGGTCGATGCCCGGCTGGTGGTAGACGCAGGTGTCGAAGAAGACGTTGCCCATCACGTTGGTCTCGACCGGCGGCTGCTTGAGCATGTCGGCCAGGCCGCGGTACCGGCCCCAGTGGTAGGGCACCGCGCCGCCGCCGTGCGGGATGACCAGCCGCAGGTCGGGCAGGTCGGTGAACAGGCTCCCCTGCAGCAGCTGCATGAAGGCGGTGGTGTCGGCGTTGATGTAGTAGGCGCCGGTGGCGTGGAAGGCCGGGACGGCGGAGGCCGAGACGTGCACCATCGCCGGGACGTCGAGGGAGACCATCGCCTCGTAGAACGGGTACCAGGCCCGGTCGGTGAGCGGCGGCGACGTCCAGTGCCCGCCGCTGGGGTCGGGGTTGAGGTTGGCGCCGACGAAGCCGAGCTCCTCGACGCAGCGCCGCAGCTCGGCGATCGAGTTCTCCAGGCCGGTGCCCGGGGACTGCGGCAGCTGGGCGACGCCGATGAACCGGTCCGGGTAGAGGGAGACCACCCGGGCGATGAGGTCGTTGCACCGGCGGGCCCACTCCAGGCTGACCGCCGCGTCGCCCACGTGGTGGGCCATCGCCGAGGCGCGCGGGGAGAAGACGGTGAGGTCGATGCCGCGCTCGTCCATCAGCCGCAGCTGGCTGGTCTCGATCGTCTCGCGGATCTCGTCGTCGCTGATGACCGGGTAGGGCTCCGGGGCGACCCCGGCCTCCCAGGCGCGCACCTGCTCCTCGCGCCAGGCGGTGTGCGCCGCCGGCGCCGTCGTGTAGTGCCCGTGGCAGTCGATGATCACGCCGGGTTCCCGTCCACGGGCCCACCCTGGCCGACCGTCAGCAGGATTGTCAACGATCCTGCTGACGACCCGGCGCGCACCCGATCGACCGGCGGGGGCACGATGGGCGCTCCTGCCGTGCTGCCCCGGGGAGACGCGATGTCCGACGACGCCGAGCTGCTCGCCGGGCTGCGCCGCGCGGGGGTGGCCGACGTCGACGGCTCCGGGCTGGCCCGGGCGCTGTACTCGACCGACGGCTCGCTATACCGGGTGCTGCCCCGGGCGGTCGTGCGGCCGCGGCACCCCGACGAGGTGGTCGCCACTCTGGCGGTGTGCCGCGAGCTCGGCGTCCCGCTGACCGCGCGCGGGGCGGGCACGTCGATCGCCGGCAACGCGGTCGGTGCCGGCGTCGTGCTGGACACCAGCCGGCACCTGTCGCGGGTGCGGTCGATCGACCCCGAGGCCCGGACGGCGGTGGTCGACCCCGGCGTCGTCCAGGCGTCGCTGCAGGCCGCGGCCCGGCCGTACGGGCTGCGCTTCGGCCCCGACCCGAGCACGCACAACCGCTGCACGATCGGCGGGATGATCGGCAACAACGCGTGCGGGTCGCGGGCCCTGGGCTACGGCCGGACGTCGGACAACGTCGCGGCGCTGGACGTCGTCACCGGTGCCGGCGTGCGCCTGCAGCCGGCCGGCCCGGGCACGCTGCCCGCCGACCTGCAGGCGCTGGTGGACGCGCACCTGGCCACCATCCGCACCGAGCTCGGCCGCTTCGCCCGCCAGGTGTCCGGCTACGCGCTCGAGCACCTGCTGCCCGAGCGCGGTGGCGACCTGACCCGCGCCCTGGTCGGCAGCGAGGGGACGCTGGCGCTGACGCTGGGCGCCACCGTCCGGCTGGTGCCCGAGCCGGCCGTCCGCGCGCTCGTCGTGCTGGGCTACCCGTCGATGCCGGACGCCGCCGACGCCACCCCGCCGCTGCTGGCGTACTCCCCCACTGCGGTCGAGGGGCTGGACTCGCGGATCGTGCAGCGGCTGCTCGACGTGCCGGCCGCCGTCGTCCCCGAGCTGCCGCGCGGCCAGGGCTGGTTGATCGTGGAGCTGACCGGGGACGACGCCGCCGAGGTCGCCGACCGCGCGCGGCGGATGGCGGCCGCGTCCGGGGCGGTCGACACCCTGGTGGTGGACGACCCGGCCGAGGCGGCGGCGATCTGGCGGATCCGGGAGGACGGCGCCGGGCTCGCCGGGCGCACCAGCGACGGCCGCCCGGCGCACGCGGGCTGGGAGGACGCCGCCGTCCCGGTGGAGCAGCTGGGCGACTACCTGCGCGAGTTCGAGGCGCTGCTGGTGGAGCACGATCTGCAAGGGCTGCCCTACGGGCACTTCGGCGACGGCTGCGTGCACGTCCGGATCGACTTCCCGTTCGGCGCCCAGCACGCCGACGGCGGCCGCGGGCGCTACCGGGCCTTCATCACCGACGCCGCCCGCCTGGTGGCCCGCTACGGCGGGTCGGTGTCCGGCGAGCACGGTGACGGCCGGGCCCGCAGCGAGCTGCTGCCGCACATGTACTCCCCCGCCGCGATCGCGCTGTTCGAGCAGGTCAAGGGCGTGCTCGACCCGGACGACGTGCTGAACCGCGGCGTGCTGGTGCGCCCGGCGGCGTTCGACGCCGACGTGCGGGTCGCCCAGGTGGCGCCCCGCCGGCAGCAGCTGGCGCTGGCCTACCGGCACGACGGCGGCGACCTGACCGCGGCGGTGCACCGGTGCACCGGCGTCGGCAAGTGCCGGGCGGACCTGACCGGCACCGGGGCGGTGATGTGCCCGTCGTTCCCGGCCACCCGCGAGGAGAAGGACTCCACCCGCGGCCGGGCCCGGGTGCTGCAGGAGATGCTCGCACCGGGCGGACCGGTGCAGGGCTGGCGGTCCCCGGAGGTGCACGAGGCGCTCGACCTCTGCCTGTCCTGCAAGGGCTGCTCGCGCGACTGCCCGACCGGCGTGGACATGGCCGCCTACAAGACCGAGGTGCTGCACCAGTCCTACCGTCGGCGGCTGCGGCCCCGGTCGCACTACGCGCTCGGGCAGCTGCCGCGCTGGTCGGACCTGGTGGCCCGGGCGCCGCGGCTGGTCAACCGGCTGACGGCGTCCCGGCTGGGTGGCGCCGTCGCGAAGTGGGGCGCCGGGGTCGACCAGCGGCGGCCGCTGCCGGCGTTCACCGAGCAGACGTTCCGGGCCGGCTGGACGGCGCGGCCGGCCGACGACCGCCCCGCGGTGGCGCTGTGGGTCGACTCCTTCACCGACCACTTCGCGCCGGAGGCCGCGGCGGCGACGGTCGCGGTGCTCGAGCAGGCCGGCTACCGGGTGGAGGTGCCGCCGGCCGACACCTGCTGCGCGCTGACCTGGATCACCACCGGCCAGCTGGACGCCGCGCGGCGCATCCTCCGCAGCACCCTGGGCACGCTGGCCGGCTACGCCGACGCCGGGATGCCGATCGTCGGCGTGGAGCCCTCGTGCACGGCGGTGCTCCGCGGCGAGGCCGCCGAGCTCGTCGACGAACCGGTCACCGCGTGGGTCGCCGCCGCGACCCGCACGCTGGCCGAGCTGCTCGCCGAGACCCCGGGCTGGGCGCCGCCGTCGCTGGCCGGGGTCGAGGTGGTCGCCCAGCCGCACTGCCACCACCACGCCGTGCTCGGCTGGGACGCCGACGAGCGCCTTCTGCGCGCCGCCGGGGCGACGCTGACCCGGGTCGGCGGCTGCTGCGGGCTGGCCGGCAACTGGGGCGTCGAGCGCGGGCACCACGACGTCTCGGTGCGGATCGCCGAGCACGACCTGCTGCCCGCCGTCCGCGCGGCCGGACCCGACGCCGTCGTGCTGGCCGACGGGTTCTCCTGCCGCACCCAGCTGGACCAGCTCGAGGGCCGGCGCGCGGTGCACCTGGCGCAGCTGCTGGCCGACCCGGCGCTCAGGGGCTGAGCGGCTCCTCGGCCGTGCGGCGGCCGGCGCCGGACCCGAGGACGAGGAAGACCGCACCGATCGAGACCAGCAGCCAGAGGCTCGCCAGCCGGTACACCAGCACGGCGGGCACGGCCTGGCTGGCCGGCAGACCGCTGGCCACCAGGGCGGCCACCAGGGCGGCCTCGACCACCCCGATGCCGCCGGGGGTGAGCCGGGCGGAGGAGACCAGCGTGCCCGCGGCCCAGACCAGCACCAGGCCCTGCCAGGGCACCGGGGCGCCGACCGCCTGCAGCGCGAGGGCGAGGCAGGCCGCGTCGAGCACCCAGTTGGCCAGGGCGTACAGGCCCGTGCCGGCGGCGGCCGGGACGCTCAACCGGAACGAGCCGAGCGAGGTGAGGAAACCCTCGACCCGCTCCTCGACCGGGCCGTCGCGGAGGGCGGGCACCCACCGGCCGAGCAGCCGGGCGCCACGGCTGAAGACCCGGACCAGTGCGGCCCGGGTGCGGGCGTGCCGGAAGGCCAGCACGATGCCGAGCACCGGCAGGACGCCGGCGGCGGTGGCCACGAAGGCGCCGAAGGCCCCGGCGACCGACCCGGTCATCGCCGAGCCGAAGGCGAGCACGAGCGCGAGGGTGGCGGTGGACGCGATGCCGGAGACCGCCAGCGCCCAGCCCACCAGGGCCGCGCCGTTGCCCAGCGCGTGCAGCCGGCGGTAGGTGTAGGCGGTGCTGGCGGCGGCGCCGGCGAAGGGCAGGCCGGCGGAGATGGCGTTGCCGGCGTAGAGGGTGCTGGTGGCGGCCGGCCACGGCACGGCGCCGCCCCCGGCGCGCAGCAGCACCCGCAGCTGCTGGACCAGGCACTGCATCGAGACCAGCTGGACGACGGCGGCCAGCGCCACCCAGCCCCAGGCGACGCCGACCAGGCCGTCCCACCACTCGGCGATGCGGTGCCGGGAGACGACGACCAGCACGGCGACGGCGAGCACCACGGCGGCGCGGACCAGCAGCTGCCAGCGGCTCCACCCCCGCGGGCCGGTCACCGGGAGCTCCGTCGTCCCGTCGCCGCTCACGGGCCCATGCTCCCCTGTGCCCGCGCGCGGACGGGACGACGGGTGGCGGGCACGGGACGATCCTCCCGCGCGCGGGGCTGGGAGCATGGCGCCGTGCTCCTCGCCGACGTGCTCGCCGCCTCCGCCGCGGTCACCGCCACCCGCTCCCGGACGGCGAAGGCGCAGGCCATCGCGGAGCTGCTGCGCCGGGCGGAGCCGGCCGAGGTGGAGCCGGTGACCGCGTGGCTGTCCGGCGAGCCGCAGCAGGGGCGGCTCGGCCTGGGCTGGCGGACGCTGTCCCGGCTGACCGGCGAGCCGGCGGCGGAGGCGGGGCTGACCGTGGCCGCCGTGGACGGCGCGCTGGCCGAGCTGGCCACGACGTCCGGGCCGGGGTCGACGGCGCGGCGGGACGCGACCGCCGGCGGGCTGCTGCAGGCGGCGACCGCGGACGAGCAGCAGTTCCTGGTCCGGCTGCTCACCGGCGAGCTGCGGCAGGGAGCGCTGGAGGGGGTCGTGCTGGACGCGGTGGCGCTGGCCGCCGAGGTGCCGGCGGCGAGCGTGCGCCGGGCGTTCATGCTCTCCGGCCGGCTGCCCGGGACGGCGGCCGCGGCGCTGTCCGGCGGGGTGGCGGAGCTGGACGCGGTGCGGCTGGAGGTGGGGCGGCCGGTGCGCCCGATGCTGGCCAGCCCCGGCTCGTCGCTGGACGCGGCGCTCGACGACCTCGGTGCCGACGTCACGGTGGAGTTCAAGCTCGACGGTGCCCGGATCCAGGTGCACCGGGACGGTGACGTCGTCCGGGTGTGGACCCGCACGTTGCGGGAGGTGACCGACGGGGTGCCGGAGCTGGTGGAGCGGGTGCGGGCCCTGCCGTGCCGCACGGCGGTGCTGGACGGGGAGACGCTCGCGCTGGACGACGACGGCCGGCCGCGGGCGTTCCAGGACACGATGAGCCGGTTCGGCAGCGACACGGCCGAGGCGGGGGTGCTGCTGTCGCCGTTCCTGTTCGACGTGCTGCACCTGGACGGCCGGGACCTGCTCGACGAGCCGCTGGAGGTGCGGCTGGACGCGCTGGCCGGGCTGCTCGCCGACGACCGGCACGCGCCGCTGCGGATGCCGGGGGTGCGGCGGCCGTCGCCGGAGCAGGCCGCCGAGGTGCTGGACGGCGCGTTGTCGGCCGGGCACGAGGGCGTGGTGGTGAAGGCGCTGGACGCGCCGTACGCGGCCGGGCGGCGGGGGAAGGCGTGGCAGAAGGTCAAGCCGGTGCACACGCTGGACCTGGTGGTGCTGGGCGCGGAGTGGGGGTACGGCCGGCGCTCCGGGAAGCTGTCGAACATCCACCTGGGCGCGCGGGACCCGGACGGCGGCGAGCCGGTGATGGTCGGGAAGACGTTCAAGGGGATGACCGACGAGCTGCTCGAGTGGCAGACGGCGACCTTCCCGGGGCTGGCGCAGGAGCAGCCGGAGTGGGGCGTGCTGCTGCGGCCGGAGCTGGTCGTGGAGATCGCGCTGGACGGCGCCCAGCGGAGTCCGCGCTACCCGGGCGGGGTGGCGCTGCGGTTCGCCCGGGTGCTGCGGTACCGGCCGGACAAGACGGCCGCGGACGCCGACGACCTCGACGCCGTCTGCGCCCTGCTCGCCGGCGGCTGAGCGCACGATCCGGCACATGGACCGCGCCGGCGCTGGGCACGGTGGGTACGACCGGTCTGCCGACGGAGGTGGGCCGGCGCCGATCGAGGAGGCGCGCGATGACCGAGCCCGAGCAGACGCCGGACGTGGAGCGGCGCCTCGCGGAGCAGCTGGACCCCGAACGCCACCGGGCCCCGTCCGAAGGCGTGCCCCAGGACCTGCCGGACGACGCCGACGCCGAGGACGGCCACGCGACCTGACCTCTGCCACTCGACGAGGCGCCGCCCCGACATGGCCCCACCGCTGGGGACGGCGCCGCCGGTGGACATGGCGACATGTCGACATGGTCATCCGGCGACACGGGGACTGGGCGACACGGGGACTGGGCGACTTCTCGACACGGGAGCTCGGTGACACGACGTCGTGACGACTCAGAACGGTGGAGGGTCATCGTCCGGGTCGGCTGGCCCTCCGCTGCCTGGAATCTGGTACGCGTCGGGAAGCCGCCAGCCCGGTGGTCGGGTGGTGCGGGTGACGCCCGAGGGTGTGGTGACCGTCAGCGTGCCGTCGTCGGTCATGGTGAACCGCCAGCCCGGGGCGTGGGTCTTGAGCCGGTGGTGCCGGCGGCACAACGAGCACAGGTTGCCGCAGTCGGTGGCCCCGCCGTCGGCGTGCGGGTGGACGTGGTCGGTGTCGGTCCACCGGGCCGGTCGTCGGCACCCGGGATGTCGGCAGGTGCGGTCGCGGGCCTTGACGAACCGTTGCTGCGCCGGCGTCGGGGTGTAGCGGCCGACCGGCGGAGGGGCAGTGAGCGCTGGGCAGCCGCAGTCCCTGACCGGGTGGTCTCGGCAGCCGCGGCGGACCAGGCGTTCCAGTTCCGGGCGGCTCACCGTGGCCCGCAGCGCACCGGTGGCCGGGTCGGTGAGGTCGATACCCAGGCTGCCGCCGGCCGGTGCCTGTAGTCCGCCGGGGCACAGCGCATCGAGCTGCTCGAGCAGTGCGCGGAGCTGGCCGGCGGTGATCGGAGCGCCGTCCACGCTCGCGGCGTCCGCGTCGGTGGGCACCCGGTCGCCGTCGTGCGGTCGGGCAGGCGGGGCGCCGAGCACCGGGAGCGGGGCGATCACCCGCAGATGCGCCGTCACCGGCTCCCGCGAGGTGTCCCACGGCCGGAGGATGAGGTCAGCCATGATCTGCGTCCGCAGCTGACCGATCGGCCGGGTGTCCCCGTCGGCCTTGGCCATCCGCGCGTACCCGTCCACCGCCTCCCGGCAGGCGACCGCGACCGGCATCGGCAGGTCCGCGATGAGCTGACCCATCCCGTCGGCGGTGGCCCGGGTGACGACGTCGGCGTTGGCCTCGGCCTTCTTCCGCCGCCGATCGGCCGCCGCCTCGTCCAGCGCGATCAACGCCGCTGCGGTGCGCTCCTGCAACCGGCGCGGCGTCTCTCCCGCCAGCGCCCACTCCAGCGCCTGCGCCTCGACCTCGGCCACCACTGCTGCGGCGACCTTGCCGCCGGCGTCCACGGACTGACCGCCCAGGGCCTTGGCGATCGCCGCCGCCCGCGGCGGGTCCACCAACCCATCGGCCAGCGCACCCCAGGTGTCGGGCAGCTCGTGCACCCACACCAGCGATCGCTCCAGCAGCCGCGATGCCGCCGTCACCGAGATCCCCCGGGCCAAGGCGAGCTCGTCGACGAAGAACTCCGACACCTGCACCGGCGGCGGCTCCCCCGGCGCCCACCCCGCCACCCGATGACCGGGCTGGTCGGGGCTCCGGTCCGCCGACGCTGGCCGGCGCGCGGCCATGCTCGCCACCATCGCCGCCTCGTAGGCAGCCAGCTTCGCCGCACCCACCGCCAGCGCCGACATCTCCCGCGCCCACCCGGCGTCGTCGAACCCGTCGGGGTCCAGCACGTCGGTCAACCGCGATCGCCGCCGCGTCACCCCCGGCGGAGGCGGCGACATCCGCCGATCCGGCGGGCCGGAGACAGGCGCGACCGTCAGCGCCACCCCGTAACCCGCCGCCTCGAACACACCCGGAACCTAGCCAGGGGGTACGACACTTCCGGCGCGTTCCTGGCCTCTGAGCAGCACGTTCTTCGACGGGTTCTTGGTCGTTCGCCCGCAGCGGGGAGTCCACCGGAGGTGGCGGGTGCCGCACACCGCTGGTGTCCTGCGAGCCGTGCTCCGGCCGGTCCACCGCGCGCCGCAACCAAGCAGCCGAGTCGCGCGCGCCTCCCCACACCCCGCGGTTTCGCGCGCCTTCCCACGCGCGGTTTCGCGCGCCTTCCCACGCGCGGATTCGCGCGCCTTCCCACGCACGGTCCCGCGCGCCTTCCCACGCACGGTCCCGCGATCGACGGCGATGAGTCCGGCGGCGGCAGCGGGTCTGGACTGCGGGGGCGGTCAGCCGGTCCGTCCGCGAGCGAAGGAGAGGCCCATGGGCACGGTCGTGTCCTCCGCGTCGATGTCGTTGGACGGCTTCGTCGCCCACCTCGACGACACCCCGGGCGCGCTGTTCGACTGGTACGACTCCGGCGACGTCGAGGTGCGCACGACGCTGCCCGAGCTGACCTTCCACCTGACCCCGCAGAGCGCCGACCACTGGACGGCGTGGCTCGCCGAGCTGGGCGCCCTCGTCGTCGGCCGCCGGCTGTTCGACCTCACCGACGGCTGGGGCGGCCGCCACCCACTGGGCGTGCCGGTGGTCGTGGTGACGCACTCCCCGCCCACCGACTGGGCGCACGCCGGACCGTCGACCGAGTTCGCCGGCGACGTCGCGTCCGCGGTCGCCCGGGCCCAGCAGCTCGCCGGCGACGCCGCCGTCGGCCTCGCTGCCGGCACCGTCGCCAGCCAGGCGCTGGAGCTCGGCCTGCTCGACGAGGTGGCCATCGACCTGGTGCCGGTGGTGCTCGGTGCCGGCCGGCCCTACTTCACCGGCGGCACGCACGCGCTGCTCGGCGACCCGGTCACGACGGTCCAGGGCGACCGGGTCACCCACCTGCGCTTCCGCGTCCGGCGCTGACCGGGACGAGAGAGCAGCTGGAACGAGGGAGCAGCCGGGACGACGGCTCAGGCGTCGGCGACCCGCGGGGCGACCTCGGTGCCGAGCAGCTCGATGCCGCGCAGCAGGTCGGCGTGCGCCAGCCGGGGGTTGGTCATCTGCAGCGAGATCCGGTCCACCCCGCCGAGCTGCCCGGAGATCCGCACCAGCTTCTCGGCCACCGTCTCCGGGTCGCCCATGAAGAAGGCGCCGTTCGGGCCGCTCGTCGCGTCGAACTGCGCCCGCGACGGCGCCGCGAAGCCGCGCTCGCGGGAGACCTTGGTGAACATCTCGTGCCAGCCCGGGTAGATGGTGTCCGCGGCGGCCTGGGTGCTGTCGGCGACGAAGCCGAACACGTGCAGGCCGACCTGCAGGGCCTCCGGCGCGTGCCCGGCCTGGGCCCCCGCCCGCCGGTACAGGTCGATGAGCGGCCCGAACTGGCGCGGCTCGCCGCCGATGATCGCCACCATCAGCGGCAGCCCGAGCAGCCCGGCACGCGCGAAGGACTCCGGCGAGCCGCCGACGCCGACCCAGATCGGCAGCGGGTCCTGCAGCGGCCGCGGGTAGACGCCCTGGCCGGTGAGCGAGGGCCGGTGCCGGCCGGACCAGGTGACCTCGGTCGACTCGCGGATCCGCAGCAGCAGGTCGAGCTTCTCGGTGAACAGGGTGTCGTAGTCGGCCAGCGACAGCCCGAACAGCGGGAAGGCCTCGGTGAACGAGCCACGCCCGACGACCAGGTCGACCCGGCCCTTGGAGATGAGGTCGAGGGTGGCGAACTCCTGGAACACCCGCACCGGGTCGGCGGCGCTGAGCACGTTCACCGCGCTGCCCAGCCGGATCCGGGAGGTGCGCGCCGCCGCCGCCGCGAGGATGACCGCCGGGGCCGAGTCGTAGTACTCGGGCCGGTGGTGCTCGCCGATCCCGAAGGAGTACAGCCCCGACTCGTCGGCCAGGGCGATCTCCTCGAGCAGGTGCTCCATCCGCTCCTCGGGCCCGATCACGCGCTCGGTCGAGGGGTCGGTCACCGCCGAGACGAAGCTGTCGACACCGACGTGCATGGGGTCCTCCCGTGGATCACCGGCGTCGACGGACCGATCCCGTCAAACGCTCAACCACCAGTGAACCAGAACGGGTCAGCGGCGGCGGGGCTGGACGGGCAGGAGCAGGCCCAGCATGCCGGTCCGACGGGCGGTCGGGGTCACCCCGCCAGGGCCCTTCACTTTCTGGCACCGGGTGCCATAACGTGCGACGTACATCACACGGACGTCGGTGTGCAGCTCCCGCCGTCCCGACCACTGCAGAGGAGAACGACATGGGACTGCTCGACGGCAAGGTCGCACTGATCACCGGTGGCGCCCGCGGCCAGGGGCGGGCGCACGCCCTGACCTCGGCGCGCGAGGGCGCCGACGTGGTCCTGGTCGACATCGCCGACCAGCTGGAGACCGTGCCCTACGCGATGGCGACGGCCGACGACCTCGCCGAGACGGTGCGCCAGGTGGAGGCGCTCGACCGGCGGGCCCTGGCGGTCACCGCCGACGTCCGCGACCAGGGCCAGCTCGACGAGGCGGTACGCCGCGGCATCGCCGAGTTCGGCCAGATCGACATCCTCATCGCCAATGCCGGGATCTGGACCCAGGGGCCGTTCTGGGAGCTGTCGGAGCAGTCCTGGGACGAGATGATCGGGGTCAACCTCACCGGCGTGTGGAAGTCGGCGAAGGCCGTCGCGCCGCACATGATCGAGCGGCAGAGCGGGTCGATCGTGATCACCTCGTCGGTCAACGGCCTCGAGCCCGGGATGAACTACGCCCACTACGTGGCGGCCAAGCACGGGGTCATCGGGCTGATGAAGAACATCGCCCTCGAGCTGGCGCCGCACGGAGTGCGGTGCAACTCGATCAACCCGGGGGCGATCAAGACGCCGATGACCGACCACCAGGGTGCGTGGGACATGTTCGCCGGCCACGAGGGCGGCACCGAGGCCGACCTGATCGAGGGCGGCTACCACTTCCACGCACTCAAGGGCCGCACCTTCCTCTCGCCGCAGGTCATCGCGGACACCGCGCTCTACCTCAACTCCGAGCTGGCCGCCGCGGTCACCGGCGTCACCATCCCGGTCGACGCGGGCCACATGCTGCTGCCGGGCGTCAACCCCGCACCGGTGAAGTGACCCACCGGCGGTCTGCGCGCAGCCCGCGCGCACACCGCCGGTGCGCTCGCCTCACGCCTCGGCCGCCTGCCCCTCGGCGTCCAGCCCGGGCGTGAACTGGGCTCTGGCGGCCGCGACGGCTCCCTCGACCTCGTCGCTCCCCGCTGTGCCGCTGGCCCGGACGACGTCGGCCCACGCCTCGATCGAGGCGGCGTTGGCCCGGAGCACCTCCGGCGACGCCTCCCACGCCACCGGGTCGCCGACGGCCTCGCCGCTGAGGAACAGGCCCAGCCCCAGGACGCCGACGTCCCAGCCCGGCCCGACGTACAGCGCACCGGCGCCGCTGCCCGCGAAGGCGACCGGCACCGAGTGCTCCAGCGCCAGCTCGGTGGCCGCGCCGTCCGGCGTCAGCCGCAGCCGGACGACGCTCTCCGGACCACCCCAGCTGACCGCGAAGGCCGACGGCGGCCGGCACTCGAGCACCTCGCCGCCGGCGTTGCCCTCCACCTGGAAGGAGCCCCCCTCCCGCAGGTCGCCGCTGACCGGCGCGAACCAGCGGGCCAGCCGCTCGGGGTCGGTCACCGCGTCCCACACGTCGGCGACGGCGGCGTCGTAGCGGCGCCGGACGGTGACGGCGATCAGCTCGCCGTCCCCCTCGCCGCGCCGGACGACGTCCCGATGGGCCGCGACGATCTCCTCGACCAGGTCTCTCATGTCCCCTCCTCCGCAGGCGCCGCGGGCGCGTTGCCCGCAGCGGTGGACCGCTTCCCCCGGGCCAGCTCGGTGGCCAGCGCGTCGAGCCGCTGGTCCCAGAACCGCCGGAAGCCCTCGAGCCAGGCATCGACCTCGCGCAGCGCAGCCGTGTCCACGGCGTAGAGCCGCCGGGTGCCCTCGGCGCGCACGCGCGCGAAGCCGTTCTCCCGCAGCACCTTGAGGTGCTGGGAGGTGGCCGGCTGGGAGATGCCGAACTCGTCGCGCAGCGCGGCGGCCAGCCGGCCGGCCGGCTGCTCCCCCTCGGCGAGCAGCTCGAGCAACCGACGTCGCACCGGGTCGCCGAGGACGTCGAGGGCGTGCACGGCGCGATTGTATAAGTGACAACTTATGCCCGGCAAGGGGTCCGCCACCCCGCCGGTCCACCGAGGGACACTGGGGCGTGACCGACGTGGCAGTGCAGTGGGCGGGCAGCAACTGGGCGGGCAACTACCGGTACGGCGCGACCGCGCTGCACCGGCCGGGCAGCCTGCCGGAGCTGCAGGAGCTGATCGCCGGCACGCCGCGGGTGCGGGTGCTCGGCTCCCGGCACTCCTTCACCTCGGTGGCCGACTCCGCCGAGCTGGTCACCCTCGAGGCCATGACCAGCGACGTCGTCGACGTGGCGGCCGACCGGCGCACGGTCACCGTGGACGCCGGTCTGCGCTACGGCGAGCTGGCCGCCGCCCTGCACCGCGAGGGCCTGGCGCTGCACAACCTGGCCTCCCTCCCGCACATCTCCGTGGCCGGCGCGGTCGCCACCGCCACCCACGGGTCCGGCGTGGGCAACGGCAACCTGGCGACCGCCGTGGCCGGCCTGGAGCTGGTCACCTCGGCCGGGGACCTGGTCCGGACCGTCCGCGGCGACGCCGACTTCGCCGGGACGGTCGTCGGCCTCGGCGCGCTGGGCGCGGTCACCCGGGTCACCCTGGACGTCGAGCCGGAGTTCGACGTCCAGCAGCGGGTGTTCGAGCACCTCGCCTGGGACACCCTGTTCGACCACGTGGACGAGGTGCTGTCGGCCGCCTACAGCGTCAGCCTGTTCACCCTGCTCGGCGGGGACGTCGACATGGTCTGGGTCAAGGCCCGCACCGACGCCCCCGGCGCCCCGGCCGGCGAGCTGTTCGGCGCGCGGGAGGCCGACGGCGAGCGGCACCCGATCCCCGGCATCGACCCGACGCCGACGACGGAGCAGCTCGGCGTCCCCGGCCGGTGGTCGGACCGGCTGCCGCACTTCCGGATGGGCTTCACGCCCAGCAACGGCGACGAGGTCCAGACCGAGTACCTGCTCCCCCGCGCGGACGCCGTGCCGGCGCTGCAGGCGCTGCTCCGGCTGGGCCCGCGGATCCGGCCGCTGCTGCAGACCTGCGAGATCCGCACGATCGCCGCCGACGACCTGTGGCTGAGCACCGCCCACGAGCAGGACTCGATCGCGCTGCACTTCACCTGGGTGCCGGCCCAGCAGCAGGTCGAGGAGGTGCTGGTCGACCTGGAGGCGGCGCTGCTGCCGCTGGGCGCGCGCCCGCACTGGGGCAAGGTCTTCCTCGCCGACGCCGCCACGCTGGCCCCGCGGTACCCCCGGCACGCCGACTTCGTCCGGCTGGTCGAACGGCTGGACCCCCGCGGGGCGTTCCGCAACGACTGGCTGGAGACCTACGTCCTCGGTCGCTGACCGGTCCCCGACCGGCGCCGGACGGCGTGCGCGGCCGCCTCGGCCCGGTTGCGGACGCCGAGCTTGGCCAGGATGTGGCTCACGTGGTGCCCGGCGGTCTTCTCGCTGATCACCAGCGCGCGGGCGATGCCGGCGTTGGACAGCCCGCGGGCGACCAGCGCCAGCACCTCCTCCTCCCGCGCGGACAGCTCACCGCCGCCCCGCGCCCGCCGGGCCGCCGGGACGCCGCACCCGCGCAGCACCGCGGCCGCGGTGTCCGCCGCCCGCGCGGCACCCAGCCGGCGGAAGGCGGCCAGCGCGGTGCCGGCCTCCTCCGCCGCGGTCTCCCGGTCGTCGCCGGCCACCGCCCGGGCCAGCGCCAGCCGGGCGTGCGCGGACTCGAACGGCATCAGCAGCCCGGTGAAGTCGCGCAGGGCGCACCGCGCCGGCTCGGCCGCCGCGCCCGGGCGGCCTGCAGCGAGGGACACCGACGCGTCGGCCAGTTCCGCGCGGGCGGTGAGCAGCCGGATGCCGGTCGCCGCCGCCAGCGCCGCGAGCGCACCCGCGGCTGCCCCGGCACCCGCCACGTCGCCGACGGCCAGCCGGGCGTGCACCAGCGGGGACAGCAGCCCCCCGGTCGCCACCGCGTCGTCGGACGCCGCCCGCAGCCCGCGCTCCAGCAGGCCGACGGCCTGCCGCGCCCGGCCGTCGGCCAGCCGCAGCAGCGCCAGCGCCCGCAGCACCGCCGGGTGCTCCTCCCGGCCGGCGAGCAGCCGCTCGGCCTCGTCCAGCCGGCCCTGCTGGACCCGCAGCTCGGCCAGCGAGGCCAGGGTCGGCGCGCTCAGCTCGGGCAGGTCCCGCACGTGCGTGGCCAGCGCGTCCTGCAGCGCCGCCTCCGCCTCGACCCACCGGCCCCCGGCGATCAGCAGCTCGGCGTGCACCGTCCGGCAGGCGCCGAACAGCGGGGCGATCGACCGGGTGCGCGCGAAGGACTCGACGTGCTCACACCACTCCGCGGCACGGGTCCACTCCCCCGCCCCCGAGCAGCCCAGCACCAGGTTGCAGTAGGCCTCGCCGAGCGTGTGCACGTCCGCGGCCCGGCCCGCCGTCGCGGCCGCCATCGCCTCCTCCAGCAACCGCAGCCCGGGCTCCCGCCGCCCGGCGCGCACCTCGGCCCGGCCGAGCAGGCTGATCGCCAGCACCTCCAGGTCGGGGTCGCCGGTCGTGCGGGCGACCGCCAGCGCGTCGGCGGCCGCGGCCGCCTGCTCGGCCACCGTCGCCGCCTGCCGGGCGTGCTCGACGGCGACCCAGCCGTGCCCGGCGCAGGTGGGTGCGTCCGCGAGGACCCGCTCGGCCCGGGCCAGCCAGCCCCGCGCCGCGGAGCTGCGGCCGCCCAGCTCGTGCTGGTGGGCCACCCACACCGCGCACCGCGCCGCCTCGGCGCAGCGGCCGGCGCGGGCGTGCTCGGCGAACGCCTGCTCCCGCAGCGCGACGGCCTCCGGGACCCGGCCCAGGAACCACAACACCTGCGCCAGGCCGTCCCGGGACTCCGCTCCACCCCCGGCGGCGAGGGCAGCGGTGAACGCCGAGCGGGCGGACTCCCAGTCCGCCCGCTCGAGCGCGCGCCAGCCGGTGGGGAGCAGCGCGACCCCGTCGGGTCCGTGCACGGGTCGAGGGTGCCACCCAGCGGGCCCGATGAGGAGCCCTTCGGCGCTCAGCGGCGGGTGCCGACCGCGACCAGGTACTCCATCTCGAACCGGGCCCGCTCCGGTGTGCCGCGGTCCCACTCGACGCAGAACGCCCCCAGCGCGGCGTCGAAGTCGTGCTCGCGACCGTCCTTGGCGGCGTTCGCCCGGGCTGCGATGGCCGGCCCGTAGCTGGCGATGAAGTGCCGGGCGTAGTCGCCGGGCTGCGCGAACGCGGTGATCTCCAGCGTCGCCCGGGACAGGGTCGCCCAGTCGACCCGCCCGCCGAACAGCCCCTGCAGGTGCTCCTCGCTGCCCCAGAGCGGAGCCGGCTGCGCGCCGGGCGGCGGGGGCGCCATGAACGGCTTCATGGTGCGGAACAGCGCACCGAGCATGCCCTCGGGCGTCCAGCTCAGCAGCGCGATCGTGCCCCCGGGACGGCACACCCGGACCACCTCGTCGGCGGCCTCCTGGTGGTGCGGGGCGAACATGACGCCGATGCAGGAGAGCACGACGTCGTAGTCGGCCGCGGCGAACGGCAGGTGCTCGGCGTCGGCCTCGACCCACTCCAGCTGCAGCCCCGCGGCGTCGGCCCGGCGGCGGCCGTCGGCGAGCAGCTCGGGGGTCAGGTCGCTGGCGGTCACCTGCGCCCCGGTCGCCGCGGCGGGCAGCGAGGCGTTGCCGGTGCCGGCCGCGACGTCGAGCACGCGCTGCCCGGCGCGCACGCCGGCGGCCTCGACCAGCCGCGGGCCCAGCGGGGTCAGGAAGGTGTCGACCATCAGCGGGTAGTCCCCGGAGGCCCACATCTTGGCGTGGCGGGCCTTGAGCTCGGTGTCCGCGGCGGTGGTGGTGCTGGTCATCGTGTCGGTCCCCTCGGTCGGGTGGTGGGTGGACCGAGGGTGCTCGCGGCTGCCGCGCCGCCGCATCGGGCGAACTCCCCATCCCCGCCCGACCGGGCGGGCCGCCGACCTCAGGGGACGACGTCGGGGACGATGTGCTGGCTCTCCTTGGGCGGGCGCACGTAGTCGTCGTGGACCGGCGGCCGGGGTGGCAGCTCCGGCGCCGGCGGGGTGAGGTCCTCGTAGGGCACCTGGCCGAGCAGGTGGGCCATCACGTTGAGCCGGGCCCGCTTCTTCACCTCCGCCTCGACCACCCACCAGGGCGCCTCGGGGATGTCGGTGGCGGCGAACATCGCGTCCTTGGCGCGGGAGAAGTCCACCCAGCGGTTGCGGGCCTCCAGGTCCATGGGGCTCAACTTCCAGCGCTTGGCGGGGTCCTTCAGCCGCTTCTGGAAGCGCGCCTCCTGCTCGGTGTCGCTGACCGAGAACCAGTACTTGAGCACCGTGATCCCGCTGCGCACCAGCATCCGCTCGAACTCCGGGCAGGAGCGCAGGAACTCCTCGTACTCCTCGTCGGTGCAGAAGCCCATGACCCGCTCGACCCCGGCGCGGTTGTACCAGGACCGGTCGAACAGGACCATCTCCCCGGGGCCGGGCAGGTGCGCGACGTACCGTTGGAAGTACCACTGCCCCTTCTCGCGTTCGGTCGGCGCGGCGAGTGCCACGACGCGCGCGTGCCGGGGGTTCAGGCTCTCGGTGATCCGCTGGATGGCGCCGCCCTTCCCGGCAGCGTCCCGGCCCTCGAAGAGGACGACGACGCGCAGACCCCGTGCCCGGATGTGCTCCTGCTGCTTGACCAGCTCCACCTGCAGCCGGGCCAGTTCCGTGTCGTAGTACTTGCCGTCGACCTTGCCGGTGGACCGGGGCGCCTCCTCGACCGACGACGACGGGAGCGGCGGGGTGGTCATGTGACGAGCATCACGCCCCGGTCGACGGGGGGCAACCGCGGGGCTGCCGGCTGCGGGGCCCGGTGGCCCCGCAGCCGGGCGGCTCAGCTACCGCTGGAGAAGGCGGCGTCGAAGGCGGCTGCCGGCGGGTCGAAGGCCAGCCGGCGGACGAACTCCAGCGCCTCCGGGGCACCGACCAGCCGGTCCATCCCGGCGTCCTCCCACTCCACCGAGATCGGCCCGGAGTAGCCGATGGTGTTCAGCATCCGGAAGCACGCCTCCCACGGGACGTCGCCGTGGCCGGTGGAGACGAAGTCCCAGCCGCGCCGCGGGTCCGCCCAGGGCAGGTGCGAGCCCATCCGGCCGTTGCGGCCGTTGCCGACCTGCTTCTTCGCGTCCTTGCAGTCGACGTGGTAGATCCGGTCCTTGAAGTCCCAGAGGAACCCGACCGGGTCCAGGTCCTGCCAGACGAAGTGGCTCGGGTCCCAGTTCAGCCCGAAGGCCTCGCGGTGGCCGATGGCCTCCAGGGTGCGCACCGTCGTCCAGTAGTCGTAGGCGATCTCCGACGGGTGGACCTCGTGGGCGAACTTCACGCCCACCTCGTCGAAGACGTCGAGCACCGGGTTCCACCGGTCGGCGAAGTCGGCGTACCCGGCGTCCACCATCGACTCGGGCACCGGCGGGAACATCGCCACCGTCTTCCAGATCGACGAGCCGGTGAACCCGACGACGACGTCGACGCCCAGCGCGCGGGCGGCCCGGGCGGTCGCCTTCATCTCCTCGGCGGCCCGCTGCCGGACGCCCTCGGGGTCGCCGTCGCCCCAGACCCGCGGGTGCACCATGCCGCGGTGCCGCTCGTCGATCGGGTCGTCGCAGACGGCCTGGCCGTTGAGGTGGTTGGAGATCGCGAACACCTGCAGGCCGTGCTGCTCCAGCAGGTCCAGCCGGCCCTTGGCGTAGGCGTCGTCCTCAGCGGCGCGGACGACGTCCAGGTGGTCGCCCCAGCAGGCGATCTCCAGGCCGTCGTAGCCCCAGCCCGAGGCGAGCCGGCAGACCTCCTCGAACGGCAGGTCGGCCCACTGGCCGGTGAACAGCGTGACGGGACGGGGCATCAGGACGGGTCCTCTCGGGTGGTCTCGGTCCAGGTCGATCGGTCGGCGGCGCTGCGCTCGACGGCGTCCAGCACCCGCTGGACCTGCAGCCCGTCGGCGAAGGACGGCGTCGGCTGCTCCCCGGCCGCGAGCGCTCCGACCAGGTCGACGACCTGGTGGGTGAAGGCGTGCTCGTAGCCCAGCCCGTGGCCCGCGGGCCACCAGGCGGCGACGTAGGGGTGCCCGGGCTCGGTGACGACGATCCGGCGGAAGCCTGCGGTCTCCGCCGGCTCCGCGCCGTCGAAGAACTCGAGCACGTTCATGTCCTCGAAGTCGAAGGCCAGGCTGCCGGCCGACCCGTTGACCTCGATGCGGATGGCGTTCTTGCGGCCCAGCGCGAACCGGGTCGCCTCGAAGGTGGCCAGCGCACCGCCGGAGAACCGGCCGAGGAAGACCGCGGCGTCGTCGACGGTGACCTCGCCCATCCCCTCGCCGCCGACCCCGCCGAGCGCGCCGGTGCTCGCCGGCAGCGGGCGCTTGCGGACGAAGGTCTCCAGGACCGCGCTCACCCCGGTGACGGTCTCGCCGGTGATGAACTGGGTGAGGTCGACGATGTGCGCGCCGATGTCGCCGAGCGCACCCGAGCCGGCCCGCTCCTTCTGCAGCCGCCAGGACAGCGGAGCCGCCGGGTCGGCGATCCAGTCCTGCAGGTACTGGGCGCGGACGTGCCGGACCTGCCCGATCCGGCCCTCGGCGACCAGCTGGCGGGCCAGGGCCACCGCGGGCACCCGGCGGTAGGTGAAGCCGACCATGGCGCGCACGCCGCGGGCGGCGGCCCGCTCGGCCGCAGCGGTCATCGCCTCGGCCTCGGCGACCGAGTTGGCCAGCGGCTTCTCGCACAGCACGTGCTTGCCGGCGTCCAGGGCGGCGATGGCGATCTCGGCGTGGGTGTCGCCGGGGGTGCAGATGTCGACCAGGTCGACGTCGTCGCGCTCGACGACGCGGCGCCAGTCCGTCTCGGTGCCGGCCCAGCCGAGCCGGGTGGCCGCCGCGCCGACGGCCGCGGCGTCCCGGCCGGCCAGCACGGTGAGCTCGGGGAGGAGCGGCAGGTCGAAGAAGTGCGGCGCGGTGCGCCAGGCCTGGGAGTGGGCCGCGCCCATGAAGGCGTAGCCGAGGAGGCCGACGCGCAGCGGCGGCCGTGGTGCAGAGGTCATCGGGACTCCAGGAGTGGTGCCGGGTGCCGCCGCCCGCAGGCGGCGGCACCCGGCGCGCCGGTCAGGACTCGAACGCCGAGTCGATGTACTGGTCGACGTTCTCCTCGGTGACGACCGGGGCGTTGAGCACGATCTGCCGCGGGATCTCCACCTCGACGAGGTCGGACAGCGCCTTGTCCTGGGCCAGCAGACGGGCCAGCCGGACACCGTCGGCCGCCTGGGTCGACGGGTAGATGACCGTGGCCTTCAGGACCGAGTCACCCTCCTGGATGGCGCGCATCGCGTTGGCCGAACCGGCGCCACCGACCATGAAGAACTCGTCGCGGCCGGCGTTGTCGATCGCGGCCAGGACGCCGACGCCCTGGTCGTCGTCGTGGTTCCAGATGGCGTCGATCTGCGGGGCGGCCTGCAGCAGGTTCGAGGCCGCCTCCTCACCGGACTCCACGGTGAACTCCGCGGCGACCCGGTTGCTGACCTCGAGGCCGCAGTCGGCCAGCGCGTCGGCGAAGCCCTGGCTGCGGTCCTGGGTCAGCGGCAGCGAGTCGATGCCGGCGATCTCGGCGACCACCGCGTCCGGCTTGTCCGACAGCTGCGAGCAGACGTACGTGCCGGCCGAGACGCCCATGCCGTAGTTGTCACCCAGCACGGTGGCGCGGGCGGCGAACGGGCTGTCGAACTCGCGGTCGACGTTGATGACCGGGATGCCGGCCTCCATCGCCTCGAGCGCGACCGGGGTCAGCGCCGCGCCGTCGAAGGGCAGCAGGACGATCGCGTCGACGCCGTCGTTGATGAACGTCTCGACCTGGCTGATCTGGGTGCTGACGTCGTTGGTGCCCTCGGCGACGCGCAGCTCGACGTCCTCGTACCGGTCGGCCTCGGCCCGCGCGGCCTCGGTGATGCCGGCCATCCAGCCGTGGTCGGCCGCCGGTGCCGAGAAGCCGATGGTGACGGTGTCACCGGTGTCGTCGTTGGCGCTGGCGGCGTTGCTGCCGCCACCGTCGGAGGACGACTCGTCCTCGGTGGAGTTGCTGGTACAGCCCACCACGAGTGCGCTGGCTCCCACCAGGCAGACGGTGGTGGACAGCAGGCGCCAGAACGGCCGCTGCGGCGTTGCAGACATCGGTCTCTCCTTGCATCGAGCCGGCTGGCCGTGCCAGGAGACAGGGCCAGGGAAACGGGTGTCGGTCGGACATGAGGGGTGCTGCGCCCCGGCGGCCACCGGCCGGCGGAGGTGGTGCTGGCCGGCGCCCGGGCGGGCGCCGGCCAGGGTCAGGAGGCGCCGGAGTCGCCGCCGGCGGGGCCACCGGACACCGAGGAGGCGCCGGAGACCGCACCGGCCGGACCGCCCGGCCCGCCCGCCGTCGGTGACATCGACCGCGGGGTGCGCATCCGCGCGGACCCGGTGACCAGCCGCTGCTGGAGCAGCACGGCGGCGACGATGATGACGCCGCGGGCGACCGCCTGGGCGGAGCTGGACAGGTCGTTGAGGGTGAAGACGTTGCCCAGCGTGGTGAAGATCAGCACGCCGAGCACGGTGCCGACGATGGTGCCGCGGCCGCCGATGAGCAGCGTCCCGCCGATGACGACGGCCGCGATGGCGTCGAGCTCGTAGAGGGTGCCGTGCGTCGAGCTGCCGGTCGTCGTCCGGGCCATGATCATCACCGCGGCGATGCCGCAGGTGAAGCCGGAGAGCACGTACAGCAGCACGGTGTGCCGCTGCACCCGGATGCCGGCGAGCCGGGCGGCCTCGGCGTTGCCGCCGACGGCGAAGGTGCGGCGGCCGAACGTCGTCCGGTTGAGCAGCACCCAGCCGGCGAGCGCGACCAGGGCGAAGACGATCACCAGGGTCGGGATGCCGAGCACGTCACCGGAGAAGAACCGGACGAAGTCGCGGTCCTGCACGATCTGGGTGCGCCGGTTGGCGATGATCTCGGCCAGGCCGCGGGCGGCGGCGAGCATCGCCAGGGTGGCGATGAAGGCGACCAGCTTGCCGTAGGCGATCACCACGCCGTTGACCAGCCCGGCCACCGAGCCGACCACCAGCGCGGTGAACACCATGACGATCCAGTGGGTGTCCTCGGCCATCTGCTGGGTCGCCAGCGTGGTCGCCCAGACCGACGAGAGCGCGACCAGCGCCCCGACCGACAGGTCGATGCCACCGCCGATGATCACGAAGGTCATCCCGATGCTGACCACGCCGATGACCGAGGCCAGCCGGAGGATCGTCAGCACGTTGTCGATGTCGGCGAACCGGTCCCCGGCGGTGGCGACCCCGGCGATGCAGAGGAGCACCAGGGCGACCACCAGGCCGAGGTTGCGCCCCACCGGGCCGGCCATCAGGCTCTCGCGGCTGCGGGGCGGCCGGGAGGCGGAGGCGCCCCCGGCGGGCTCGGGTGCCCGCGTCGTCGTCGTGGTCATGCAACGTCTCCCTGTCCGGCGGCGGGTGCCGCGCCCTGCATCACGAGGTCGAGCACGCGGTGCTCGTCGAGTTCTCCGGCCCCGGCGCTGGCGACGATGGCCCCGTCGGCCACCACCAGCACCTGGTCGGCCAGTCCCAGCACCTCCGGGATCTCGCTGGAGACCACCACCACGGCCACACCGCGGTCTGCCAGCGCGCGGACCAGCGCGTAGATCTCCGAGCGGGCGCCGACGTCGACGCCGCGGGTCGGTTCGTCCAGCAGCAGCACCTTGCAGTCGCGCAGCAGCCAGCGGGCCAGCACGACCTTCTGCTGGTTGCCGCCGGACAGCGTGCGGACCTCCCGGTCGACGTCGACCGGGCGGAGGTCCAGGGCGTCCGTCTGCTCCCGGGCCGCCTGCCGCTCCGCGGCGGCGGACAGGAACCCGGCGCGGGCGAACCGGGCCAGGCTGGAGACGGTGATGTTGCGGTAGATCGGCTCGCCGAGCAGCAGGCCCTGGCTCTTGCGCTCCTCCGGCGCCAGCCCCACCCCGGCGGCGACGGCGGCGGCGACGTCCCCGTGGCGGAGCCGCTTCCCGGCGACGGTGACCGTGCCGGTCGTCGCCTTGCGGGCGCCGAAGACCGTCTCCAGGATCTCCGACCGGCCCGAGCCCACCAGGCCGGCCAGGCCGAGCACCTCGCCCGGGCGGACGGCGAAGGACACCCCGGAGAACCGGCCCGCCAGCGAGAGGTCCGAGACCTCCAGCAGCGGGGCGGCGGAGGGGTCGGCGAGCTCCCGGCGGGGCGGGAAGACGTACTCGATGGTCCGGCCGGTCATCAGCGTGATGACCTCGCGGGTGCCGGTCTCGCGGGCCGGCAGGCCGGTGGCGACGGTCCGGCCGTCCTTGAGGACGGTGATCCGGTCGCCGACCGAGCGGATCTCCTCCAGCCGGTGGGAGATGTAGACGACCGCGACGCCCTCGGCGGTGAGGTCGCGGATCACCTGGAACAGGTGCTCGACCTCCTCGCTGTCGAGCACCGCCGACGGCTCGTCCATGACGATCAGCCGGGCGTCCTGGGACAGCGCCCGGGCCATGCTGACCATCTGCTGCGAGGCGGCCGACAGCGAGCTCACCTCGGCGGTGGGCCGGATCTCCGGGTGCCCCAGCCGGGCGAGCAGCGCGGCCGCGGCCCGGTTGGCGTGCGCCGGGCGGGACAGCCCGAACCGGGAGCGCTCCCGGCCGAGGAAGACGTTGTCGGCCACGGTGAGCCCGGAGACGAGGTCGAGCTCCTGGTAGATCGTCGCGATGCCCAGGCTCATCGCCGCCTGCGGGTCGCCCAGGGTGACCGGGCTGCCCTCCCAGGAGATCTCGCCCTGGTCCGGCTGGTGCGCGCCGGCGAGGACCTTGATCAGCGTGGACTTGCCGGCGCCGTTCTGGCCGAGCAGGCAGTGCACCTCGCCCGCCCGGACGTCGAGGTCGACGCCGTCGAGCGCGCGGACGCCGGGGAACTGCTTGACGATGCCGCGCATCTGCAGCAGCGGTGCCGTCATCCGAGCACCCTGGCCATGGCCATCCTCTCCAGACTTTTGCTCAACAGTGAACAGAAGTACGTTGAGGCCGGACACTATGTCGGGCGTCACAGAAGGGTCAAGGGACTCGGCGGGCGTTACCGAACCGCAACCGTCCACGGCAGGGGCCGCGGACAGCCACGGGCAGGGGCGCGGGCGGCGCCGGAGGGGTGGGGCGGGAGCGCGGGTCAGCGCGCGGAGGCGTCCGGCCGACCGCCGGCCGGCAGCCCCGAGGCGGCCGCGGCCCGGTGCACGGAGTCCTCGTCGAGGTACCCCTCGATCGCCATCAGCGCAGCGCCCAGCCGGCCGGACATGCCGGGCGCGTCGCTGACGGTGATGTCCAGCGCCCGCGCGGCCAGCGGCAGCGAGCGGCCGTAGACGGCCTCCCGGATCCCGGCCAGCAGCGGGTTGCCCGCCTGCGCGACGCCGCCGGTCATCACGATCCGGTGCGGGTTGAAGAAGTTGACCAGGCTGGCCAGCACGGTGCCGATGGTGCGGCCGGCGTCGCGGACCAGCTCCAGCGCCGCACCGTCGCCGTGCGCGGCCAGCCGGACGAGCTCGCGCGTCGTGGTGACCGGCAGCCCGGCCGCGACGGCGTCGCGCAGCAGGGCGCCGCCCCCGGCGAGGGCCTCCAGGCAGTTCTCGTTGCCGCACCGGCAGACCACGGTGCGGCCGTCCGGCGGCGGCACGGAGATGTGCCCGATGTCGCCGGCGCTGCCCTGCGCCCCGCGGTAGACCTGGCCGTCGACGATGATCCCGCAGCCGATGCCGGTGCCGACCTTGATCACCAGCACGTCCTCCGCGGAGCCGGCGACGCCCATCTCACCCAGGGCCATCACGTTGACGTCGTTGTCGGCGAAGACCGGGCACCCGTAGCGGGCGAACGCGTCCGGGATCGGGTGGTCGTGCCAGCCCGGCATGATCGGCGGGTGCACCGGCCGACCGGTGGAGAACTCCACCGGCCCGGGCACGCCGATCCCGACGGCGCAGACGTCGGCCGGGGTCAGCCCGGCCTCGGCGAGCACCAGCTGGGCCAGCCGGTCGACCTCGGCCAGCACCGGGCCCGGCCCGTCGGCGATGTCGATCGGGTGACCGATGGTCGCCAGCACCTCGGCGGACAGGTCGGTGACCGCGACGTCGACGCTGGTGACCCCGAGGTCGACGGCGAGCACGCAGCCGGCCCGGCTGTTGAACCGCAGCAGCGTCGGCGGCCGGCCACCGGTGCTCCAGCCGCGGCCACCCTCCTCGAGCAGGTTCGCCGCGATGAGCTGGTCGACCCGCGCGCTCACCGTGTTGCGCGAGGCGCCGGTGAGGGCGACCAGCTCCGCCCGGCTCCGGGCCCGGCCGGTGCGCACGTGGTGCAGCAGTGCGCTCGCGGAGGCGGAGGAGTGGGCCACGGCGACATGGTGGCACGCGGGAGGACGGAGCCGGCCCCGGCGGCGCCCGGGCGTGCGGACGGACCCCGGCGTGCGGGTCGGCCTGGGACACGCCGGGGTGGAACAGCGGCGGGCGTCCCGGTGCTGCCCTCCTGTCCTGCCTGCCGCACCACCGACCGCCCCGGAGGCCGCTCCGTGCCCGCCGCACCGCACCAGCCCGCCACCCCGCCGCCCAGCCCCGACGCCTCCGCGCTCGTCGTCGGCGCCAGCGGCATCACCGGCACCGCGCTCGTCGACCGGCTGACCGCCGGCGGGTGGCCGGTCGCCGGCCTGTCCCGTCGCCCGGTGCCCGGCTCGCCCGCCCGGCACGTGGCCGCCGACCTGCGCTCGGCCGGTTCGCTCGCCGATGCCCTGCGCGACCTGCGCCCCACCCACGTCTTCTTCTGCGCGTGGTCGCGCCAGCAGACGGAGGCGGGGAACATCGCGGTCAACCGCGCGATGGTCGCCGACCTGCTGGCCGCCCTGGCGCCGGGCCGCAGCGTCCGGCACGTCGCCCTGGTCACCGGCCTCAAGCACTACCTCGGCCCCTTCGAGGCCTACGGGCAGGGCGACCTCCCCGACACCCCGTTCCTCGAGGACGCCGAGCGGCTGCCGGTGCCGAACTTCTACTACGACCAGGAGGACGCGCTCTGGGCGGCCACCGCCGAGCAGGGCGCCACCTGGAGCGTGCACCGGTCGCACACCGTCCTCGGCCACGCGGTCGGCAACGCGATGAACATGGGGCTCACGCTGGCCGCGCAGGCCGCCATCTGCCGGGCCACCGACCGGCCGTTCGTGTTCCCGGGCTCGCAGACCCAGTGGGACGGGCTGGTCGACATGACCGACGCCGGGCTGCTCGCCGACCACATGGTCTGGGCCGCCACCACCCCGGCGGCCGCCGACCAGGCGTTCAACGTGGTCAACGGCGACGTCTTCCGCTGGCGGCGGATGTGGCCGAGGCTCGCCGCCCACCTCGGCGTCGAGTCCGAGGGCCCGAACGGCCGGCCCCGCCCGCTCGAGCAGCAGATGGCCGGCGCCGAGCCGGTCTGGGCCCGCCTGGCCGCCGCCCACGACCTGGTCGAGCCCGACCTCTCCCGGGTCGCCTCGTGGTGGCACACCGACTCCGACCTCGGCCGCGAGGTCGAGGTGCTGGCCGACATGTCCCGGAGCCGGCTGGCCGGGTTCACCCGGTACGTCCGCACCGAGGACGCCTTCGTCCGGCTGTTCGAGCGCTACCGGGCCGACCGGGTCGTCCCGGCCTGACCGGCCCGCGGCGCCGGCCGGCGCGTCAGGGTGCGGTGAGCACCTCGTCGAGGTGGGCCAGCAGGTCGCGGCCGGTGCCCGCGACCACGTCGTCCAGCCAGACCCGGAAGGCGGCCACCGACTGCGCCACCAGCAGGCGGGTGCGCCAGTCGGCCGGGCCCGGACGGCGCGCGGCGAGCTGCTCGGTCAGCTGGCGCTCCCGGCCGGACAGGTGCAGGAACGGGTTGCTGCGGCTGGCCGCCGCTGCCTCGGCCACCCGGAAGAAGACCGCCAGCCGGGCCCGGTCGGCCACCACGTGCTCCCCCAGCTCGCGCAGCGCCCGGGTGAGCACCTGGCGGTCGTCCAGGCCGGCCGGCGCCGCGGCGATGGCCGCGGTGAGCCGGACGGCGAGCACTCGCGCCGGCTCGGCGAGCACGTCGTCCTTGGACGGGAAGTAGCGGAAGAAGGTGCGCGGCGCGATCTGCGCCGCGGCACAGATGTCGGCGACGGTGACCGCGTCGAAGCCGCGCTCGGCGAACAGCTGCATCGCCACGTCGACCGTGGTCGCCCGGCTGTGCGCCCGGCGGCGCTCCCGCAGCCCCTCACCGGGGACGTCGTCGACCTCGGTCATCGCACTCCCCCCGTCGGTCGTCGTGGGCACCGGTGCCGTCCCGAGTCTCCACGGGAGTGCCCTGGTCCCGGAGCACCCCCACCGCGGGGCGCACCGCGACCCCGTCCGGCGGGCCGGCGCTTGACGCCCGGCCCGCCGGTGCGGTCCTGTCGCCGGCATGACCCCAGGCCCCCCCGCCGGAGACGCCACCCGACCCCCCACCGGACCGCTCGCCGGACTCCGCGTGGTCGAGCTGGCCGGCCTCGGCCCGGGCCCGTTCGCCGCGATGCTGCTGGCCGACCTCGGCGCCGACGTCCTGCGGGTCGACCGGCCCGGGGCCCGGCCGTTCACCGGTGACACCGAGCACGACCTGCTGGCCCGGGGCCGCCGGTCGGTGGCGGTCGACCTCAAGCACCCCGACGGCGGCGAGGTGGTCCGCCGGCTGGCCGCGCAGGCCGACGTGCTGCTGGAGGGTTTCCGGCCCGGGGTCGCCGAGCGGCTGGGCGTCGGGCCGGCGGACTGCCTGGCCCGCAACCCCCGGCTGGTCTACGGCCGGATGACCGGCTGGGGCCAGGACGGTCCGCTGGCCGCGACCGCCGGCCACGACGTCGGCTACATCGCCGTCACCGGGACGCTGCACGCCATCGGCCGGGCCGGCGGCCCGCCGCAGGTGCCGCTGAACCTGGTCGGCGACTTCGGCGGCGGGGCGCTCTACCTGGTCGTCGGGGTGCTAGCCGCGCTGCTGGAGGCCCGGGTCAGCGGCCGCGGCCAGGTGGTGGACGCCGCCATCGTCGACGGCACCGCGCACCTCGCCACGATGGTGCTCGGGATGCTCGCCGGCGGCGCCTGGCAGGACACCCGCGGGGTGAACCTGCTCGACTCCGGCACCCCCTGGTACGACGTCTACGAGACCGCCGACGGCGGGCACCTGGCGGTCGGCGCCCTGGAGCCGCAGTTCTACGCCCAGCTCGTCGACCGGCTCGGGCTCACCGGCGTGGCACCGGACCGGGCCGGCGCCGACCCGGCGGAGCTGCGCGCGCTGTTCGCCGCCACGATCCGCCGGCGCACCCGGGACGAGTGGGTGACGGTCTTCGCCGGCAGCGACGCCTGCGTCGCCCCCGTGCTGTCCTTCGCCGAGGCCCGCGAGCACCCGCACCTGGCCGCCCGGCAGACCTACGTCGAGCACCACGGCGTCGTGCAGCCGGCGCCGGCCCCGCGGTTCTCCCGGACGCCGGCCGCGCTCGGCCGGCCGCCGGCCGCCGCGGGCGCGCACACCCGGGCGGCGCTGGCCGACTGGGGCATCGGGGACGTCGACGCCCTGCTTGCCTCCGGCGCGGTGGCCGAGGCCGGCGGGACGGCGACCGGGGCGGCGGGCGGGTGACACGCCGCCCCGGGGACCGGCGGTCACCCGGGGCGGCGGGTTCGTGGGGGTCGGTCGCCGTCCGCTCAGGGACCGGCCGGCACGTAGACCAGCGCGCCGCGCCGGTCCCGGGCCGGGACCCCGGTGAGCGGGCAGTGGACCAGCCGGTAGCACTCGGTACCGGTGGCGGTGGCCACCTCGGCGGACTCCGGCGGGGGCCACTCGGCCGAGCGCCATGCCGTCTGGTGGGCCGGCCCGCAGTACGCGCGGGCCGTCTGCGGCAGCGGACCCGGGACCGGGACGAGCCGGCCGTCCCGGCGGCGTGCGGGGGTGCCGACGACGGAGAGCACAGAGACCACCTGACCCGACGGGAACTGGGAGGTCACCGGGTCTGGGGTGACGTGCACACCGCCCCTACCCGAGCCGTCGAGCGGTCATGCACCGGTTCCCCGGTCGGTCGCCCGAGGCACCGGGCGGGTGGCGCACCGCACCGGCCGGGACGCCACCCGGACGGCGGTGCCGGTCAGCCGCGCAGGGTCCCGACCGCGGCCCGTCGCCCGGCGCGACCGGCGTGCCCGTCGCCCCGGTCCCGGGGCAGCAGCAGGAGCAGCACCCCGGCCAGCGCCGCGCCGAGGAGGCCGCCCAGCCCGTTCGCGACGACGTCGGCGAAAGCCCCGACCCGGGTGGTCAGCGCGGCCTGGTAGCACTCGATCGCGGCCGACAGCACGACGGCGGCCGCGGCGGCGGCGAGCGGCCGGCGGAGCAGCAGCGCCAGGAAGAGGCCCAGCGGGACGAACAGCGCCACGTTCGGCGGGCCGTCGGACGTGTGCGTCCAGGCGGTCAGGTCCCCGGGCAGCGGCCGCAGGTTCCGCGCGATGCTGTCCAGCGCCCCGGGGGCGACGCCGAACCGCTGCCAGCCGCCGGTGGGCACGACCGTCAGCCCGAGCACCACCGCCAGCGACAGCCCCGTGCCGGCGACCAGCAGCCGCACCGACGGCGACCGGGACGGCGGGGTCAGGGCCGCTCCGGCCAGCGCCAGCACGGCGAGCAGGCCGGTCGTCGCCAGCACCGCTCCCCCGCTGCCGGTCAGGACCATCCGGCCCAGGGACTCCTCGATCATGGGGACCAGCGTGCCCAGCACCCCGTCGGGCCGGCGTTCGGCGGCTCCTTATGCCGCCCTTACCACCGGGTGTGTTCCACTGCCGGGGTCCCCTGCCCGGCCCTCCCCCGGAGTCCGCTGACCGTGCGCATCCTGCTCGCCGACGACGAGCGCCTCCTGGCCGACACCGTGGCCGCCGGGCTGCGCCGGCTCGCCATGGCCGTCGACGTCTGCCACGACGGCGCGGCCGCGATGGAACGGCTGGCGGTGAACCGCTACGACGTGGCCGTGCTGGACCGGGACATGCCGGAGGCCACCGGTGACGAGGTCTGCCGGTGGATGGTGGACCGGGGCATCGGCACCCGGATCCTGATCCTCACCGCCGCCAGCGGGATCCGGGACCGGGTCGACGGGCTGGGCCTGGGGGCCGACGACTACCTGACCAAGCCCTTCGCGTTCGCCGAGCTGGCGGCCCGGGTGCAGGCGCTGGCCCGCCGGCCGCCGGTGGGCACGCCGCCGGTGATCGACCGGGACGGCGTGGTGCTCGACGTGCCGCGGCACCAGGCGTTCCGCGACGGCCGGCTGCTGGAGCTCACGCCCAAGGAGTTCGCCGTGCTCACCGTGCTCATGCAGTCCGCGGGCGCGGTGGTGGGCGCGGAGGAGCTGCTGGAGAAGGCCTGGGACGAGCACACCGACCCGTTCACCAACGCCGTCCGGGTGGCGGTGATGACGCTGCGCCGCAAGCTCGGCGACCCACCGATCGTGCACACCGTGCCGCGCGTCGGCTACCGGTTCGGCAGCTGACCGGTGGTGCTCACCCCGCGCCGGCGGGCGGTCATCGCCGTCCTGGTGGTGTTCCCCTTCGCCTGGGCCTGGTGCGACTGGGCGCTGTACACCGTCCGGGCGCTGCTCTACTACCTGCGGAGCGGGTTCATCTCCTGCGGCGGCGGCTGGCCCCGGTTGTTCAACAGCTGCGCCTCGTTCAGCCCGACGCTGGCGGTCGTCGAGCTGCTGGCGGCCACCGCGCTGGCCGTCGCCGTCGCGGTGCTGCTGTCGCGCTGGGTGCTCTACCCGGTGCGCGACATGGCCGCCACCGTCGGCCGGTTCGGCCCCAACAGCCTGGCCCTGCGGCTGCGGGCCGGCGGGCCGGCGGACGAGACCCGGCAGCTCGCCGACGGGATCGACACCATGCTCGACCGGCTGGCCGAGGGCTACGAGGCGCAGCGCCGGTTCGCCGCCAACGCCTCCCACGAGCTGCGGACCCCGCTGGCCACCCAGCGGGCGCTGATCGAGGTGAGCCTCGGGTCGGCGCTCACCCCCGAGCAGCTGGAGCTGCTGTCCCGGCAGCTGCTGGCCACCAACGAGCGCAACGAGCGGCTGGTCGACGGGCTGCTCACGCTGGCCGAGAGCGACCGCGGGGTGCTCGTCCGCAGCGCGCTGCCGCTGGACGGCGTCGTCGCCGCGGTGGTGGCCGAGCACCGCCCGGCCGCCGAGCGGGCCGGCCTGCAGCTGCACGCCACGCTGGCGCCGGTGACGGTGGTCGGTGAGCGGCCGCTGCTGGAACGGCTGGTCGGCAACCTGCTGTCCAACGCGGTCAAGTACAACGAGCCGGGCGGCTCGGTGGCGGTGACCGTGGACGCCGCCGGCCGGCTGACGGTCGGCAACACCGGCCCGGCCGTGCCCCCCGAGCAGGTCGCCGGGCTGTTCGAGCCGTTCCGGCGGATGACCGGTGAGCGGCTGGAGCACGGCGGGGGCGTCGGGCTGGGGCTGACCATCGTCCGGTCCCTCGCCGCGGCGCACGGCGCGGTGGTGGAGGCCCGGGCCAACGAGGGCGGCGGGCTGGCCGTCCAGGTCCGGTTCCCGGCGGCGACCGCGGTCAGCGCCGCGGGTAGCCGGTGACCCGGCGCCAGAACCAGCTCGCGGGCACCCGCCGCCCGGTGACCAGGTACTCGGGCACCGCGTCGACCATCAGCGTCTTCTCCAGCGCCCGGCGGGCCAGCGGGCGCCCGGCCAGCAGCAGCTCGTCGCCGGGCTGCAGCACCGTGCCGTCGTCCGGCGCGAGCAGGCACTCGTCGCCGTCGCGCAGCAGCAGCAGCGGCACCGCGGGCAGCGACTGGTCGCGCTCGTCGGGGTTGCGCAGCAGGTCGCCCAGGTGCAGCTCGCCGCGCTCGAGCCACCCGCCGAGCGAGGGCGCCTCCTCGTCGGTGAGCCGCACCTTCCACAGCGCCCCGAGGTGGTGCCCGCACTCCTCGACCAGCCGCTGGGTGAGCGCCTCGGCCCAGGCGTCGTCCTGGCCGGGCAGCTCGCGGACGAACCGCCACAGCAGCGGGGTGCTCAGCCGGGCGTAGATCTCGTGCGCGATGACCTCGGTGGGCACCAGCAGCGCGTCGACCTCCATCGCGACGAACAGCGCCGCGCTGGTCGGCGCGTTCTGCCGGGCCGCCACGAACAGGTCCGGGTTGACCCGGCGGGCCGCGGCCACCAGCGAGAGGTTGGTGGTGTCGTTGTCGGTGCCGGCCACGAACGCCACCGCGTTGCGCAGGTCGGTCGCGGCCATCACCTCGGGGTCGGACTCGTCGCCGACCACCAGGTGCAGCCCGTGGTCGGGGTCGGGGTCGGGCACCGCCTTCGGTTCGACGACGGTGACCTCCAGCCCCTCGCTGCGCAGGTCGGCGGCGAAGTGCCGGCCGAACCGGCCGTACCCGCAGACCACCCACCGGCCCGGCGCGGGGGCGGCGGACCGCTCGGGCAGCTGCGCGCCCGGCCCGCTCTCCAGCCAGGTCATCAGCTGGTAGGCCGCCGGCGAGTGCAGCGCCAACCGCAGGTGGTCGCCGAACCGGTCGAACGGGTTGATCACCGTCGGGTCGCCGAAGGAGGACATCCGCTCGGCGACCACCGCCGACGTCGTCCGGGTGACCACGGTCAGCTCCGGGCGCAGCAGCGCGGCGGTCATCGCCACGGCCAGGTTCGCCTCGTCGTCGTCGGTGAGCGCGAGCACGCCCTCGCAGCAGGGGTGGCTGAGCCCCGCGACCTGCAGGTCGCGCGGGTTGCGGGCGTCGCCGACCAGACCCGGGACGTCGGCGCGGAGGGTGTCCAGCTCGAGGGCGTCGATCCGCGCCTCGCGCAGGTCGACGACGGTGAACCGCCGGCCCAGCTCGTCGAAGGAGCGGCCGAGCAGCTCGCCGGTCTGCCCGTACCCGGCGATGAGCAGGAAGGGCTCGCGGAGCCGGGTGACCTTGCGGCTGAAGTGCTGCAGCGCCAGCGCCGACCGGAAGGCCCGGTCCTGCAGCAGCGACAGCAGCGCGCTGATCGCGTAGGCCCAGCCGACGACCGACAGGTAGATCGTGCCGGTGACCCACAGCCGCTGGGCACCGGTGAAGGCGTAGGGGATCTCGCCGAAGCCGATCGTGGTGGCGGTGTAGCTCATCACGTAGAACGAGTCGAAGATGCTCATCCGGTACGGCTCGCCGGCGTCGTCCACGCCCGGCATCAGGCTCAGCCCCAGCACGCTGACCGCGAAGATCAGGATCAGCGTGATCAGCGGGGCCCGCATCCGCCGCAGCACCAGGAAGATCGGCGCCGAGGCCTGCACGCCGGCCACCACGCCGGCCGGCAGCCGCCGGTGACCGGGCGGCGCCGGCCCGTCGACGGCGGGACGTCGTCCGGTCCCCGGTGCCCTGGTCATCTCCGGCCGCCGGTCAGGAGCGGCGGAACGAGCTGGTCTCGACCACCAGCAGCACCAGCGAGACGACGTTCGCCACCAGGGCGCCGCCGGACAGCGAGACGATGCTGGCGGTGGCCCCGGCGGTCAGGCCGGCCTCGGAGACGTGCGCCGCGAACGCCCAGGCGACGGTCGCCGCGATCAGCTGCAGGTCCGCGACCAGGCTGGTGGACAGGTGCACCGCGCCGATCTGGGTGCGGTCGCCGAACTTCAGCACGGTGGCGATCAGGTTCACCACCACGGCGGCGAACAGCTCGTACTCGTTGTGCAGCTCCGGGTCGGAGATGTCGCCGATGAAGAACCCGAAGTTCAGCGTCGCGGCGAGGGTGACGAAGAACCCGAAGACCACCTTCTCGAGGTTCATCCGGCTCCCCGCGACAGCTCGGTGATCAGCACCGTCGGACCCTAACGCCGGAGGTCACCGGCCCGCCGTGTGGAACGCCCGCAACGCCGCCAGGGTCGGCCCGGGCTGCTCCTCGACCAGGAAGTGCCCGCTGTCGACCGGCCCGCCGGTGACGTCGCCGGCCCACGGCCGCCACACCTCGAGCGGGTCGTACCAGGCCGGCAGCGCACCCCGCGCCCCCCAGAGCACCTGCACCGGGCAGGAGAGGGTGCGGCCGGCGGCCCGGTCCTCGTCGTCCAGCCGCCGGTCGCAGGTCGCCCCGGCGCGGTAGTCCTCGCACATGGCGTGCACGACGGCCGGGTCGGCCAGCGCCCGCCGGTAGTCGGCCAGCGCCTCGGGCGCCACGCCGCGCAGCAGCCCGCCGAACTGGCCGTCGAGGAAGAAGAACTCCGGGTCGGCGCCGATCAGCCGCTCGGGCAGCGGCTCGGGCTGGGCGAGGAACGCCCAGTGCCAGTAGCCGAGCACGAAGCGGGCGTCGGCCCGCGCCCACACCTCACCGGTCGGGACGACGTCCATCACGGTCAGCCGCCGGACGGCGTCCGGGGTGTCCAGGGCCATCCGGTAGCCGACCCGGGCGCCGCGGTCGTGCCCGGCGACGTCGAAGGCGCCGAAGCCCAGCGAGCGCATCAGCGCGACGTTGTCGGCGGCCATCGCGCGCTTGCCCATCGCCTCGTGTCCGGGCAGCGGGGCCGGCTGCGAGCTGCCGCCGTACCCGCGCAGGTCCGGGGCGACGACGGTGTGGTCGCGGGCCAGGTCGGCCGCGACCGGCCGCCACATCTCGTGGGTCTCCGGGTAGCCGTGCAGCAGCAGCAACGGCGGGCCGGCCCCGCCCACGCGCACCCGCAGGGTCACCTCCCCGACGTCGACGGAGGACAGCTCGAACCCCTCGAACCCCGGCATCGGGTGCTCCTCGCTGGTCGGTGGCGGGCCGCTCACCCTCCCGCACGGGCGGCGTCACGCACCACCCGGTACAGCCGGGCCAGGTCGGGCAGCTGGTGGTGGGCGTTGAGGCCGCTCGGGTTCGGCGCCACCCAGGTCGGCACCCCGCCCACCCGGTCCGGCTGCTCCCCCAGCACGGCGCGCGGCCGGTCGAAGGCCGTCCGCCAGGCGGTGACGCCCAGGACGGCGAGCACCCGCGGGCGGTGCCGGGCGACCAGCCGGGCCAGTTCGGCGCCCCCGGCCCGGAGCTCCTCGCGGGTCAGCTCCGCCGCGGTCCGGGTCGGCCGGGCCACCACGTTGGTCACCCCGAGGCCGTACCGGAGCAGCTCCCGGTCCTCGTCCGGGGTCAGCCGGCGCGGGGTGAGGCCGGCCAGGTGCAGCGCGGGCCAGAACCGGTTGCCCGGGCGGGCGAAGTGGTGCCCGCGCTCGGCCGACAGCAGCGAGGGGTTGATGCCGCAGAACAGCACGTCCAGGCCGTCGGCGACCACGTCGGGCAGCGGCTTCGCGGGCACGGCGTTCAGTGCGCGGTCCAGCCGCCGTCCATCACCAGCGACGTGCCGGTGACCGACAGCGCCGCCGGCGAGCACAGCCACGCCACGGCGTCGGCGACCTCGGCCGGCTCCAGCAGCCGCTTGAGCGCCGCCGGCGCCAGCAGCACCTGGGCCAGCACGTCGTCCTCGCTCATCCCGTGCGCCCGGGCCTGGTCGGCGACCTGGCCCTCGACCAGCGCGGTGCGCACGTAGCCGGGGGCGACGCAGTTGCTGGTCACGCCGTGCGCCGCGCCCTCCAGCGCGACCACCTTGGACAGCCCCTCCAGGCCGTGCTTGGCGGCGACGTAGGCGACCTTGTAGGGCGAGGCCCGCAGCCCGTGCACCGAGCTGACGTTCACCACCCGCCCCCAGCCGCGCCCGTACATGTGCGGCAGCGCGGCGCGCACCAGCCGGAACGGCGTCTCCACCATCAGCTGCAGGATCAGGCCGAACCGGTCCACCGGGAACTCGTGCACCGGCGCCACGTGCTGCAGCCCGGCGTTGTTGACCAGCACGTCGACGTCGACGTCCAGCGCGTCGACGGCGTCGAGGTCGGCCAGGTCGACCCCGACCGCGCTGCCGCCGACGGCATCGGCGACGGCCCGGGCGCCGGCCAGGTCGCGGTCGAC
Organism: Modestobacter versicolor; assembly: GCF_041028285.1. Classification (GTDB taxonomy): domain Bacteria; phylum Actinomycetota; class Actinomycetes; order Mycobacteriales; family Geodermatophilaceae; genus Modestobacter; species Modestobacter versicolor_A. The sequence goes on from NZ_JABGDB010000002.1 coordinate 399,288, forward strand.
GACGACCACGTGCGCGCCCTCGGCCGCCAGCCGCTCGGCGCAGGCCCGCCCGATCCCGGACGCCCCTCCGGTCACCATCGCCCGCCGTCCCGCCAGCATCGCCGCCATGCCGGGCAGGCTAGGCCGTCGGGCACCGGGTAGACACCTGGCCATGAGCCAGGACGCGCCATGAGCCAGGACGCCGGGGACCCCCGCACGCCGCAGCCCGCCGACCGCGCCCACCTCGACCAGCTCCGGGCCGCGACCGAGCGGGCCGCGGCGACCGCCGACCCGCTCGCGTCCGCGCACGCGGGGGCCGCCGAGGAGCTGCTCGCCCGGGCCGAGCAGGCGATCGAGGCCGCCGGCGCGGAGCTGCTCGGGCTCAGCCACGACCTGCACGCCCACCCGGAGGAGGGCTACGCCGAGCACCGGTCGGTGCGGGCCGTCGCCGACCTGCTGGCGGCGCACGGCATCGAGGCGCAGGTGGGCGTGCACGGGCTGGACACCGCGCTGCGGGCGAGCACCGGCAGCGGCGGCCCGACCGTGGCCGTGCTCGCCGAGTACGACGCGCTGCCGGGCATCGGGCACGGCTGCGGCCACAACGTCATCTGCTCCTCGGCGGTCGGCGCCTTCCTCGGCCTGCACGCCGCGCTGGCCGGCGGCGACCTGCCCGGGACGGCGGTGCTGCTGGGCACCCCGGCCGAGGAGGGCGGCGGCGGCAAGGAGCTGATGGCCCGGGACGGCGCCTTCGCCGGGGTGGACGCGGTGGTGATGCTGCACCCCTTCGGCTACGACGCCGCGGTGCAGCCGTTCCTCGGCCGCCGGCAGCTGCGGGTCACCTACCGGGGCATCGCCGCGCACGCCTCCGCGCAGCCGTTCATGGGCCGCAACGCGCTGGACGCCGTGGTCGCCGGGTACCAGGGCGTGGCGATGCTGCGCCAGCACGTCCCGGACACCGACCGGGTGCACGGGGTGATCAGCGACGGCGGGCAGCGGCCCAACGTCGTCCCGGAGACCGCCGAGGCGCTGTACTACGTGCGCTCGGCGACCCCGGAGACGCTGGCCGACCTCTCCCGGCGGATGGAGGCGGTGATGGCCGGTGCCGCGGCGATGACCGGCTGCGGGTACGAGCTGCACTGGGACGAGCTGCCGGCCTACCTGCCGATCCGGGCGAACCTGGAGCTGGCCGCCCGCTGGACCCGGCACCAGGCGCGGCGCGGCCGCACCGCGCTGCCCCCGGGCGTGACGCCGGCGTCGCTGGCCGGCTCCACCGACCTGGGCAACGTGAGCGTGCGGGTGCCGGCGATCCACCCGATGATCGCCATCGCCGGCCCGGACACCTCGATGCACACCACCGGCTTCGCCGCCGCCGCCGTCTCCCCCGCCGGCGACACCGCAGTGCTCGACGGCGCCGTGGGGCTGGCCCTGACCGCCCTCGACGTGCTCGCCGACCCGGCCGTGCTGGCCGCGGCGCAGGCCGAGTTCGCGGCCGCCGGCGGCGTGCTCGACCTCGACGCCGTGCTCGGTCAGCCGTGATCGACCGGTTGCTGCTGCTCGGGGCCACCGGCGACCTGGCCGGCCGGTTCCTCCTCCCGGCGCTGGCCTGGCTCACCGCGGCGGGCCGGGTCCCTGACGACCTGCAGGTCGTCGGGGCCGCCGCGCAGGACTGGGACGACGAGACGTTCCGGGCGCACGTGGCCGGCCGGTCGGCGGCCGCCGGGGAGCTGCCGGACGACGCCGGCCGGGCGCTGCTGGCCCGGCTGCGGTACCGCCGGTTCGACGCCGGCGACCCCGCGACCGTGGCCGCGGCCGTCGCGGCCCTCCCCGGGGACGGCCCCGTCGCCGCCTACCTCGCCCTGCCGCCGGCGCTGTTCCCCGCCACCCTCCGGGCGCTGGGGGCCGCGGGCCTGCCACCGGGCAGCCGGATCGCGGTGGAGAAGCCGTTCGGCGCCGACCTGGCCGGCGCGGTCGCCCTGGACGCGCTGCTGGCCGAGGTGGCCGGCGACGAGCGCGCGGTGACCCGGGTCGACCACTTCCTCGGCATGTCCGTCGTCCAGGAGCTGCTCGGGCGGCACGCGGCCGGCGGGGACCTCACGACCGGGTGGGACCTGGCCACCGGGTGGGACAGCCGGTCGGTCGAGGAGGTCGAGGTGGTCTGGGAGGAGACGCTGGGCCTGGAGGGCCGCGCGGACTTCTACGACCGAACCGGGGCGCTGCGCGACGTGCTGCAGAACCACCTCCTCCAGGTGCTGGTGCTGCTGGCGATGGAGCAGCCCGCCGACGGCGGCGAGCAGGCGCTGCACGCGGCCAAGCTCGACCTGCTGCGGTCGCTGCGGCTGGCCGACCCCACCGACCCCGCCGCGTGCACCCGCCGGGCCCGGTACACCGCCGGCACGCTGGCGGCGGGCGGGGCCTCGGCCGCGGTGCCCGGCTACGCCGACGAGGACGGGGTCGACCCGGCCCGCGGCACCGAGACGTACGCCGAGGTGCTGCTGGCGGTGGACACGCCCCGCTGGGCCGGCACCCGGTTCCGGCTGCGCACCGGCAAGGCCATGCCGGCGTCCCGGAAGGGCGTGGCGGTGCACCCCCGCACGGCGGGGCCGCCGCGGTGGACCCCCCTCGAGGAGCCGGAGCGCGGCACCGGGGCCGCCCCCGGTGAGCTCGCCGCCTACTGCCGGGTGCTCACCGACGTGCTGGCCGGCGGCAGCGTCACCTCGGTCAGCGGGCCGGAGGCCGAGGAGGCGTGGCGGGTCGTCGAGCCGGTCCTGGCGGCCTGGGCGGCCGGCACCGTGCCGCTGCTGGGGCACCCCGCCGGCACGGCCGCCCCGCCGCCGCTGCGCTGACCTGCGTGCGGCGCGCGGACCGGGCAGGCTGACCCCGGCACAGCGGACGACGGCACACCGAACGACGGCACAGCGGACGACGGCACAGCGAGCGAGACGGCAGGGAGAGCAGCACATGGCACGGGTGGCGGTCACCGGCAGCAGCGGCAAGCTCGGCCGGGCGGTGGTCGACCACCTGCTCGGGCACGGCTGGGACGTCGTCGCGCTGGACCGGGTGCCGAGCCCGCGCTCCGACGTGGTGTCCTCGGTGGTCGACCTGACCGACTTCGGCCAGGCGGTGGAGGCGCTGGGCGGGATCGACGACCGGCACAGCGGGGTGGACGCGCTGGTGCACCTGGCCGCGGTCCCGGCGCCCGGGCTGCTGCCGAACGCCGCGACGTTCGCGAACAACATGACCGCGTCCTACAACGTCTACAGCGCGGCGCTCCGGGCCGGCGTCCGGAAGGTCGTCTGGGCCTCCAGCGAGACCGTGCTCGGGCTGCCCTTCGACACCCCGCCCCCGTACGTCCCGGTCGACGAGGAGCACCCGCCGCAGCCGACGACGACGTACTCGCTGGTCAAGACGCTGGAGGAGGAGCTGGCCCGGCAGCTGTGCCGGTGGCACCCGGACCTGTCGATGACCGGGCTGCGGTTCAGCAACGTCATGTACCCCGATGACTACGCCGACTTCCCCGGCTGGGACGCCGACCCCGCGCTGCGCCGCTGGAACCTGTGGGGCTACATCGACGCCCGGGACGGCGCCCAGGCGGTCCGCCGCGCGCTGGAGCACACCGAGCCCGGCGCCGACGTGTTCATCGTGGCCAACGCCGACACCGTGTCGGCCCGGACCGACGACGAGCTGCTCGCCGCCGAGTTCCCGGACGTGCCGCGCACCCGGGAGCTCGGCCCGCACGAGACGCTGCTGTCGATCGACAAGGCCCGCCGGGTGCTGGGGTACGAGCCGCAGCACTCCTGGCGCGACGAGGTGGGTGGCTGACGGTGCAGGTCGTCGTGGTCACCCACCCCGAGGTCGAGGTGCAGCCGGACGTCGCCGTCCCGCAGTGGGGGCTGTCGGCGGCGGGCCGGGCCCGGCTCGCCGCGCTGCTGGCGCAGCCGTGGGTGCCCGGCCTGACCCGGGTGGTGTCCAGCACCGAGAGGAAGGCGGTCGAGACGGCCGAGGCGCTCGCCGCCGCGGTGGGCCTGCCGGTCGCCCGGGACGCCGAGCTCGGCGAGAACGACCGGTCGGCCACCGGCTACCTGCCCGCGGCCGAGTTCGAGGCGCTCGCCGACCGGTTCTTCGGCTCCCCCGACGAGAGCGTCCGGGGGTGGGAGACCGCCCGGGACGCCCAGCGGCGGATCGTGGCCGCGGTCGGCCGGGCGGCGGCCGGGGCGACGGGCGACGTCGCAGTCGTCTGCCACGGCGGCGTCGGCACGCTGCTGCTGTGCCACCTGCTCGGCGTCCCGATCGACCGGCGGCACGACCAGCCGGGCCAGGGCAGCTGGTACGCGTTCGACCCGGCGACCGGGCGGGTGCCGCACGGCTGGCGGCGGCTGACCGCCCCGGACTGAGGCGTCCCGCGCCGAGGCAAGCCGTCGGCAAGGAGACGGCAAGGACGCTGCGTCACGGTGGTGCCCGTCCACACCGGAGGGAAGACACCGTGACCCAGCAGATGCACCCGTCCAGCCCGCAGACCCACGTCCCCGCGAACGGCACCGCGCCCGCCGGTGCGTACCCGCCCCCGGCCCTGCCCGGCTGGCTGTCGCCGCAGTACCCGCCGCCCCCGGCGCCGGCCCCGCCCCGGCGCAGCCGCGGCCGGCTGGTCGGCGCGATCGCCGGCGGTCTCGTCGCCGTCGCCGGGCTGGGCACCGGCGCGCTGCTGCTGTTCGGCACGGCGACGCTGGACACCGACGAGCTCACCGACCGGATCGCCGAGGCGACGCAGCAGCAGTCCGGGGTGGCCCCGACCGCGCTGGAGTGCCCGGCCGACGTCGAGGTCGCCGCCGGCGCCACGTTCGGCTGCACCGCGGAGCTGGAGGGCCAGCCGGTGTCCTTCACCGTCGAGCAGACCGACGACGAGGGCAACGTCCGCTTCGACCTCGACACCCCGTTCGTCGTCGTGTCGGTGGTCGAGTCCTCGGTCGCCGAGCAGGTGGCGGCCGACTACGCGGTGGACGTGACCGCCAGCTGCGAGACCGGCGGCCGCAGCGTCCTCGTCGACGCCGTCGGCGACCCGGTGCCGTGCACGGTCACCAACGTCGACGACGCCGCCGACAGCCTGGCGGTCGTGGCGACGGTCGCCGAGGACGGCACCGTCAGCTACGTCGAGGCCTGACGCCGTGGCCCCCGGTGCCGACGGCGACTCCCTCGAGGCGCTGTTCGGCCTGCTCCCGGCCGACCCGGTGGCGGCGGACCCCCTGCCTCCCGGTCCCCTGCCCCCCGGTCCCCCGCCCGACGCCGCCGCGGTCCTGCCCGGACCGCGCCCGCCCGACCCCCAGGAGGGGACCCCGTGACCCCGCACCCCCTCGGCGTCCCGCAGCGGTGGGCCGGACCGCTGCCCGCCGCCGACGACGAGGCCCGCACCCGGCGGCTGATCGCCGCCCGCCGGTGGCACCGCCGCGCCGAGCAGGCGGCCCGCCGGGCCGCCCGGGCCCGCTCCGCCGGCTGTGCACCCCGCTGACCGACCCGCCCCCTGACCCCGGGCGGGCCGGCCGGCCGGCTCGCTGCCCTCAGCCGACCTCGAAGGCCGCCGAGAGGACGTGCCGCCGCCGCGCGCTGAGGTCGGCGAACAGCTGTGGTGCGTCGTCGAACGGGACGACGTCGGTCAGCAGGTGCGCGCGCACGGCAGCGCCGTGGTCCTGCAGCAGGGACAGCGTCTCGGCCGACAGCCGCCGCCGGTCCCAGGACGGGCCGAGGCCGCGGGGCACCCGGCCGATCTGGGCGGCCCGGACCGACAGCCCGTTGTGGTGGAACTCCTCGCCCAGCCCGACGTCGTCCGCGCCGCCGGTGTAGAACGCCAGGTCGACGACGGTGCCCTGCGGGCGCAGGCAGCGCAGCGCGGTCGCCAGCGCCGCCGCGGTCCCCCGGCACTGGAAGACGACGTCGGCCCCGTGGTCGGCCGCACCGTGCCGCCAGCGGGTCTTGAGCTCGCGGGCGACGTCCGGGGTGTCGTCGACGGCGGTCAGGCCGAGCCCGGTCGCGGCCGCCCGGCGGCTGGGCGTCGGGTCGACGACCACCACCTCGTCGGCGCCGTGCACCCGGGCGAGCAGCCCCACGAGCAGCCCGATCGCCCCGCCGCCGGTCACCACGACCAGCCGGCCGCGGACCCCGGCGGCGAGGTCGGCGCCCCCGACGTCGGCGGCGGCGTGCAGCAGCCCGTTGGCGCAGATCGGCCCGAGGTGGGCGGCGTAGACGCCGAGCACCGGGTCCAGGCCGGCCGGCAGGACCACCACGTGCTGGCCGACCGGGTCGCCGTGCACCACGGTGGAGTGGCCGTACGCCATCGCGACCAGCGCACCCTCGGCGACGGCGGACGTGCGGCTGTCGGTCACCCGCGCGACCTCCATGTAGCCCAGCCGCCGGACCGGGAACGACTGCCGCTCCCCGGCGCCGAACAGCCCCAGCTCGGCGTCCCAGCCGGTGGCCAGGTACGGGCTGGTGCCGCGGTACCAGGTGAGCTCGGTGCCGGCCGACAACCCGGTGTAGACGGTCTCGCCGCGGAACCGGCCCTCCGCCAGCGGCGGCTCGGGCGACTCGTCGACGGCCAGCACCCCGGCCTCCGGGACGACGAGGGTGCGCACCGGCGGCCGCGTCACCGGCCCGCCACCCGCACGGTCGCGCCGGTGCGGGCGGCCTCGGCCACCGCCCAGGCCAGCCGGTGCGTCCGCAGCGCCTCGGCCACGTCGACCAGCCCCGGCGCGGCCGGCCGGCCGGCCAGCAGGTCCACGAACGCCCGGTCGACGGCGGTGCGCGCGTCGACGGTCGGCTCGGCCGTCGACCCGCCCTCCCGGGTCGTGATCTGCACCGAGGACTCGGTGAGGTGGACGACGCGGCCGTCGGCCACCACGTCCAGGCCCGCCGCAGTCAGGGCCGGCAGCACGCAGGAGGTGCTGACCGTGCCCACGGCGCCGGACTCCAGCCGGAGGACCGCCGCCGTGGCATCGGGCACGTCCCGCCCCTCCCGGCCGGACGCCGCCGCCAGGCCGGTCACCTCGGCCACCTCGCCGGCCAGCAGCCGGAGCAGGTCGAGCACGTGGGTGGCCTGCTCGACGACCTGCCCGCCCGAGCGGTCGGCCCGCCCCCACCACGCCGGCGGCGGTGTCGTGCCCCACCAGCGGGCCTGGACCAGCCGGACCGTGCCGCCGTCGAGGGCCGAGCGCGCCGCCGCGACGGTGTCCAGGTGCCGCCAGTGGTAGCCGGTCGCCGTCGGCACCCCGCTGCCGGCCACCGCCCGGGCCAGCTCCTCGGCGGTCGCCAGGTCGGCGGCCAGCGGCTTCTCCACGAAGAACGGCAAGCCGGCCCGCAGCACCGCGCGCTCGGGCTCACCGTGGGCGAACGGCGGCACGCAGAGCCAGACGGCGTCCGGCCGCGCCGCCAGCAGCGCGTCGAGGTCCGCGACCGCCGGCGCCCCCACCTCCGCCGCCAGCGCCTCCCGGCTCCCGGCCACCTGGTCGCAGACGCCGACCAGCTCGACGTCCTCGAAGCCGGCCAGGGTGCGGGCGTGCCGCGCCCCCACCCCGCCGGCCCCGACCAGGCCCACCCGCAGCGTCACCGTCGTCCACCCGGCGCCCGGGCCGTCGCATCCGTCACGCTGCGCATCCTGCCCCGCCCGCTGCCGGACGGCCCGCCGTGGCCGGGGTCCGCCCGGCGGCACCGCCTCCCGTCGCCGTGCGTTCCGCGGCCCGATCGGTCACTGTGACGCCCACGGGCGCGGGGGGCGCCACCGAGCACGACGGAAGGACTCCGCCATGCGCCCAGGCGCCCCGCACCGGACGACCGACCGCACCCGCCCGGCCCGGCCCCGGCCCGTCCTGGGGACGGCACCGACCGCCTCCCGCCGCGGCCTGCGGCTGCTCATGGACGCCGGACCGTGGCTGGCGGTGCCGCCGGAGGGGTACGGCGGGCTGGAGAACGTCGTCGCCACGCTGACCACCGAGCTGCGCCGGCGCGGGCACCACGTCGTGCTCGGCACGGTCGGGGAGAGCACGCTGCCCACCGACGGCCGGGTCAGCGCCTTCGCCTCCGGGCAGTTCCCGGCGCTGGCCGCGCCGTACGCCGACGCCGCCGGCATCGGCGCCACGCACGCCCTGGCCGTCGCCGACGAGGTGCGGCGGCAGGCCGCCGCCGGCACGCCGTTCGACCTGGTGCACACCCACCTGCAGGTGCTCGGCCCGGCCGTGCTGGCCGCGCTCGGCCCCGCGGCCCCGCCGGTGCTGCACACGCTGCACTGGGACCTGCACCGCAACGCGGAGTTCTACGCCGCCTTCGACGGCCGCGACCGGGTCTTCTTCGCCGGCGTCTCGGACTCCCAGGTGGCCCGCGGACCGGCGGCGCTGCGGCGGCAGACCCTGGGGACGGTCCCGCTGGCCGTCCCGATCCCGGCCGGGCCACCGCTGCCCCGGGACGAGCGCGCCGGCCACGTGCTGGTGCTGGGCCGGCTGTGCGCCCTCAAGGGCGCGGACACCGCGGTGCGCGCCTGCCTGGCCGCCGGGCTCCCGCTGGTGCTGGCCGGCCCCGTGGGCCCCTTCCGCGACCAGGCGTCCCTCGACGCGGCGCTGGCCGACCCGGACCACCCGGGACGCGACCACCCCGACGTCCGGTGGTTCGCCGAGCACGTCGCGCCGTCCGTCGACGGGGACCGGGTCCGCTGGGTCGGGACGGTGTCCGGGGCGGCGAAGGACGACCTGCTGCGCCGCGCCCGCGCCCTGCTGACCCCGGTCCGCTGGCCGGAGCCGGGCGGCACCGCGGTCTGCGAGGCGCTGGCCGCCGGCACCCCGGTGGTCGCGACGGCGATGGGCTGCCTGCCGTCCCTGGTCGACGACGGCGTGACCGGGTTCGTCGCGGCGGACGAGGCGGCGTTCACCGCGGCGCTGGCCCGGCTGGACGAGCTGGACCCGGCAGCGTGCGCGGCGGCGGCGCGGCGCCGGTTCGCCCCCGCCGTCATGGCCGACGGCTACGAGCGGCTCTACGCGGAGCTGCTGCGCCGCACGTCGGTGGCGCCGCCCCGGCGACCGGGCCGCGCCGTGCCGGCGCACCGCGGCTGACGGCGGCTCAGCGTTCGGGCACGCGGCACCGGTCGGCGCGGCGCTGGGCGAGCAGTTCGTTCCGGTGCCGCAGCCGGCGGTCCCCGGCGGAGCTGTCCCGGCCGCGGACGCGGTGGCCGCGACGGTCGGCCTCGTCGGAGAGCTGCTTGGCGGCCAGCAGGGTCGCCGACGGCCGGTCCGCTGCCGGCGTGGCGCCGACGACCACCAGGCGGTCGCCGCCGCCGTCGGTCACCGGCTCGGGGACCACGGGCAGGTCGGCACCCGCCGTCGCCGGTCCCGGCACGTCGGGGGTGCCGCAGGGCAGGACGACGGGCGAGCTCAGCACGGTGCGTCGTCCGGGCGTCGGTCCCCCGGGCTCACTGCCCGCTGTCCGGGGCGGGCGCGTCCCGCTGGGCGTCCTCGCCACCGTCGACCGGGGCGTCGGCGCCCACCGGGCGGGCGACGAGCTCGGAGCGCCGGGGCATGTCCCGGGGGTCGGGCCGCCGGGGTGCGGGCGGGCCGTCGGGTGCGGTCATGACCGGTCCTCGGGACCGGTGCCGGACAGGTGCGCAGAAGTGGGGCCCACCAGGGGACCGCCGATCTCCCTCCGCCAGCGGAGGGGCTGAACGCCGGACGACGTCGGGGTGGACGCTACGCGCAACCGCCGGGGTCACGACGCACCGTGCTCCCGCGGCGGCGGGTCGACCTCCCCCAGCGCGCTGACGGCCAGCACCTGCCCGGTCGGCACGAGCCGGACGTCGGCCCCCTCCCCCGTCCCGTCGGCCACGGTCAGCCAGCCGGGCGGACCGAACCGCACGACGCGGCCGGGCAGCTCGACCGAGCTCCCCGGCCGCTCGGGGTCGTGCACCCGGACGGTGGCCGAGTACAGGTGCCGGTCGTTGACGGTGGTGATGTCCATCGGGTCAGCGTCCTCTCCCGGCGGCGGTGCGACCGGGTCAGCCGCGCAGCGCCCGGACCGCCTTCCGCACCCCGAGGAAAGCCACCCCGGCGCCGGCCACCCACGGACCGCCCACCACGAGCGGGTCGAGGAGGTGGTGCCGGCGGTCGGACCGGCCGCTGCGGGCCGAGCCGCTCGCCGACAGCTCGCTGAGCACGCCGGTCTCGGTGACCGGGTTGTCCGGGTGCAGGGAGGCGAAGGAGCGCAGGTGGCTCCCCCACGCGTCGACCCGGTCGCCGGCGATGAGCAGCAGCCAGTGCGCGTTGCGGGCCTCGCTGAAGCGCTCGTAGGCGAACCGCCGGATGGCCCCGGACACCCCGTGCAGCGGCTGCGCGGTGCCGAACGCCGGGGTGACGAAGGCGTGCTCGATCGAGCGCTCCCGCCCCTCGGCCCCGGGCTGCCGGTCCGGGAAGTCCCAGTGGGCGCCGGTCTGCGCCGGGTACTGCAGCTTCGGGTACGAGGGCCGGTCGGCGGGGTCGAGGTCGGCGCCCCAGCCGGGGATGCGCGCCCGCAGCTCCTCCCGGCTCGGCGGCGGCGTGCGCTTGTCCCGGACGTAGGCGCTGGGGACGCCGTCGCCGGTGCTGGTGCTGGACTCGGTCATGGTGGTCGCTCCCTCAGGACGCACTGGGCAGGATCAGCGGCTTGATGCAGCCGTCGAGCTTGGCCGAGAAGACGTGGTAGGCCTCGGAGATGTCCTCCAGCGGGAACCGGTGGGTGACCATGTCCCGCGGCGTCAGGTGGCCGTTGCGGACGTGCTCGAACATCCGCGGCCACTGCCGCTTGACCGGTGTCTGGTTCATCCGCAGCGTGAGGCCCTTGTTCAGCGCGTCGCCGAACTTCACCGCGTTCGGGATCGGCCCGTAGGCCCCGACCACCGAGACGGTGCCGCCCTTGCGGACGCCGTCGATGGCCCAGTTGAGCGCGACCGGGGAACCGCCCTGCAGCTTGAGCTTGGTGCCGGCCACGTGCTGCAGGAAGTTGCCGTCGGCCTCCGCGCCCACCGCCTCGATGACGACGTCCGCGCCGAGGAAGTCGGTCTGCTTCTTCAGCTCCACCACGACGTCGTCGTGCTCGTCGTAGTCGAGGGTCTCGGCGTGGGCCATCGTGCGGGCCTTCTCCAGCCGCTCGGGCAGGTGGTCGACGACGATCACCCGGCCGGCGCCCATCAACCACGACGACTGCGCGGCGATCAGGCCGACCGGTCCGGCTCCCAGGACGACGACCGTGTCCCCCTCGGCGATCTCGCCCAGCTGGGCGCCGAAGTAGCCGGTTGCCGCGGCGTCGGTGAGCAGGACGGCGTCCTCGTCGTGCATCCAGTCGGGGATCTTCACCGGGCCGACGTCGGCGAAGGGCACCCGCACGTACTCCGCCTGCCCGCCGTCGTAGCCGCCGGTGGTGTGCGAGTAGCCGTAGATGCCGCCCACCGCCGTGGCGTTCGGGTTCACGTTGTGGCAGTTGGAGTACAGGCCGCGGGCGCAGAACCAGCACGACCCGCAGAAGATGTTGAACGGCACCATCACCCGGTCGCCGACCTGCAGGTCCTCCACCGACGGCCCGATCTCGTCGACCACGCCGATGAACTCGTGGCCGAACGTGTGGCCGACCCGGGTGTCCGGCATCATCCCGTGGTAGAGGTGCAGGTCGGAGCCGCAGATGGCGGCCAGCTGCACCTTCACGACGGCGTCGTTGGGGTGCTCGATCCGGGGCCTGTCCTTCTCCTCGACCCGCAGCTTGTACGGGCCGCGGTACGTCATCGCGCGCATGGTGCCTCCTGGTGGGACAGCTCGTGGGCTGGCCAGTGCCCGGACCGCCGCCGGGGAAACCGGGTGGCGCCGTTCCGCCCGGCCGTGTGTGAGGGTCGGGGGCATGCACCTGGTCCTCGAGTACGCCCTGGCCGACGACTACCTGGAGCGGCGGGCCGCGCTGCGCGAGGAGCACCTGGCCCTGGCCCGCGCCGCCCACGACCGCGGTGAGCTGCTGCTCGGCGGCGCGCTGCCGCACCCGCACGACCGGGCCCTGCTGGTGTGGACCGCCCCGCGCGAGGTGGTCGAGCGGTTCGCCGCGGCCGACCCCTACGTCGCGCACGGCCTGGTCACCGGCTGGACGGTCCGGGAGTGGGACGTGGTCGTCGGCTGACCTGCTCAGGGCACCTGCACCGTCGTGGTCACCCGGACGACGCTGGGCCGGGGCGGCACCGAGCCGAAGCCGAAGGTGACCGGCGGCCGAACGTCGGTGAGCGCGCCGAGCGGTTCGCCGTCCCAGCTCGCCTGCACCCCGTCCAGGACGTGCAGGTCCTGGACGCCGTACCACTCGGTGCGGCCGCCGCCGGCCGAGCCGCGGGTGCGCAGGCCGGTGGTCAGCCGGGCGGGCCGGTCGAGCAGGCCGACCCAGGCCGGGCTGCGGGCCAGCCGGGGCGGCACCGCCCGCAGCAGCCGGCCGAGCACCGGTCGGCCGCCGGTGCGCACCCGCAGCCGCAGCGGTCCGGCGGCCACGGTCCAGGTGCGGTCGTCGGGCCGGTCGACGGTCACCGGCGTCAGCCGCACCTCGTCGAAGGTGTAGGTGGCGGCGACGAAGTCGGCCACCTCGGCGGTGGGCGCGAGCAGCACCCGGGTGCCGTCGGGCCGCTGCACCATCACGTCCGACATCGGGCCCAGTGGCGAGCGCGGCCAGTGGCCCAGCACCACCCGGGTGCCCGACGTGGTGCCGAGCCCGAGGATCCAGCCGTCGAAGCGCAGGCGGGTGGTCACCTCCCCCCGGTAGCCACCGGCCGCGCGCCCGAACCGGCCGGCGGGCGTTCCGGATGGGGCGCCAGTGACGTGCGCCCGCCCGCGAGGGCGTGGCGGCCTTGATCACCGTCGCCGTGCTGGAGTAAGCAGACACCATCGACCTCGACATCCCGGAAGGGGCCACGTGTTCGGCACCCCGGACCGGTTGCACCGCCAGCGCACCTCCCCCACGGCCCGCCGTCGGCTGCGGGGCCGCCGCGTCGCGCCCGCGGTGAGGTCCCGCGCCCGCGCCTGGGCCGGCCGCGTCCTCGCCCGCCGCATCCAGCGCAAGGGCATCGACCTGTCGGCGCTCACGTTCATCCCGGAGCGGGCCAAGGTGCCGTTGCAGCGGGTCGGCACCGACCCGGTCCCCCGGCTCGCCCAGCTGCGCGCCACCGACCCGGTGCACCGGCTCAAGCTGCCCTTCGACTTCCGGGTGCACCTGGTCACCGGCCACTCCCAGGTGCGCGCCGTGCTCGCCGACCGGGACAGCTACAGCAACGACATCCGGCACCTGCTGCCCGGCACCGGCCCGACCACCGCCGACGACGTCGGCGGCCTGGGCTTCACCGACGCCCCGGTGCACACCCGGCTGCGCAAGATCGTGACGCCGGAGTTCACGATGCGCCGGCTGGCCCGGCTGGAGCCGATGATCGAGCGTTTCGTCGAGCAGCAGCTCGACGAGCTCGAGGCGGCCGGCCCGGGCGCGGACCTGGCCAGGCTGCTGTCCTTCCCGGTCCCGTTCCAGACGATCTGCGCGCTGCTCGGCCTCGACCTGGACGACCGCGACGCGTTCGCCCGCCTCGGCGTGCAGCGCTTCGACGCCACCGGCGGCGCCGCGGGCGCCTTCGGGGCCGTCTCCGAGCAGCGGGAGTTCCTCTTCGACGCCGTCGCCCGGCAGCGCAAGGAGCCCGGCCCCGGGCTGATCGGCCAGATCATCCGGGACGAGGGCGACCTGATCTCCGACGTCGACCTGGCCGGCCTGGCCGACGGCGTCTTCACCGGCGGCTACGAGACGACGGCCGGGATGATCTCGCTGTCGACGATGGTGCTGCTGCGCGACCCGGCGCACGCCGAGCTGGTGCGCACCGGCACCCGCAAGGACGTCGACCGGGTGGTGGAGGAGCTGCTGCGCTACCTGTCGGTCGTGCAGGTGGCCTTCCCCCGCTTCGCCAAGCACGACCTGGAGATCGCCGGCCACCAGCTGCGCGCCGGCGACGTCGTCATCGCCTCGCTCAGCGGCGCGAACCGCGACCCGGCGTCGGCCGGCCCGGACCCGGAGTCCTTCGACCCGACCCGGGTCCCGGCCAGCGGGCACCTGGCCTTCGGCCACGGCATCCACCGCTGCATCGGGGCCGAGCTGGCCCGGATGGAGCTGCGCATCGTGCTGCCCGCGCTGCTGCGCCGGTTCCCGGACCTCGCCCTGGCCGTGCCGCAGGAGGAGCTGAGCTTCCGCCAGCTCTCCTTCGTGTTCGGCATCGACGAGCTGCCCGTCACCTTCTGAGCCGCCCGGCCACGGGCCGACCTCAGCGCAACCGGACCGGACCTGCGTCGATCGGCGTCCGGAAGAGCACGTACGGCGGGCGGCGCTGGTCCGCCCCACCGCGGTACTTGTCCTGCCGGTACAGCTGGTTCGCCGTCACGTACAGGTGCCCGTCCGCCGCGACGGACATGGTGTCCGGCCAGAGCAGCCGCGGGTCGTGGACGACGGTCTCCCACGTCCCGTCGGGCAGCCGGCGGTGGACCGCGTCGTGCTCGCCGTCGGTCACGTACAGCCGGCCATGGTCGTCGGTCTCCAGGCCGTCGCTGACGCAGCCCTTGTCGCCCTCGTCGACGACCGTCGCCGCCACGGCGTCGTCGTCCAGCGAGCGGTCGGTGAGCGCGTCGACGGAGACGCTGTACCAGCGCCGGCCGGCCATCGGGCACCAGAACAGCCGGCTGCCGTCGGCGGTGATCGCGATGCCGTCGGCGCCCATCCGGATCGGCGAGGTGCTGCCGTCCCCGGCCCGCTCGATGAACTCCTGGCCCTCGACCACCATCCGCAGGTCCGGTGGGGTCACCGCCTTGGTCGCCGGGTGCTCGTGCAGCCGCCGCCAGCTCTCCCCCGACGCCAGGTCGACCACGACGACGCCGTTGGGGCCCTGGTCGGAGGAGTCGGTGACGTAGGCCGTGCCGGCCTCGCCCCGGCGCAGGTCGAACCGGACGTCGTTGAGGTAGGTGGTGGGCAGCGCGACGTCGGTCGGGAACAGGATCGTCTGCACGACCGCGTCGGTGGCCAGGTCGACGCAGACCAGCTTCGGGCCGCCGTGCTCGGTCGGCTGGAACACGGGGCTGCCGGTGTCCAGCAGCCACAGCCGGTCGGCCGGGTCGACGACGATGCTCTGCACCGACACCAGCCGCTCCGGGTCGGCGTCCGAGCGGGCGTCGTTGAGCTCCTGGGTCGGGTACGCGACGACCTCGCCGTCGCGCAGCTCCCCGACGGTGAAGACCACCTCGTCGCCCCACTTCGGGTAGCAGACGAAGACCCGGCCGCTGTCGGAGACGCTCACCCCGGTCGGCATCGCACCGGTGAAGAGGTGCACGACCTCCAGCTCTCCGAGGGTCTCGTCGACGGCGGGTTCGGGCACGGTGCTCACGGGACCTCCACGGGGTGGCGCCACGCCCGTCGGGCGCGGTCTCGTCCCGCGCCTACCCGCGGCGACCGCGGGGCCACACGCACGGCGTTCACGGCTGCGTCGCGGAGCGTGCACGCGCCCGCCGTCCGGCGTCCGCCCCCGCCGTGCAGCGTCCTGGACGTCCGCCGTGCACCCCCTGGAGGTCCTCCCGTGCGTCGTCCCCGCCCCCTCCCCCTCGCCGGCGCCACCGCGCTGGTCGGGCTCCTCGTCGGCGGCCTCGCCGTCCCGGCGCTCGCCGGTCCGCCCGCGCCGGAGCCCGCCGGCTCCGGCGTCCAGCAGGCCGAGCTGGTCGGCCGCGCCGTGCTGCCGGCCCTCACCTTCGGCGAGGAGGTCCCCTCCGGGTCGCTGGTGGCCGACGCGAACGGCGTCGACGCGCCGTTCGCCGCCCAGCCCGTCCAGGGCTTCTCCGGGCTGCTGCCGCAGGGCGACGGTGAGGCGCTCGTGCTGTCCGACAACGGCTACGGCACCAAGGCCAACAGCGGCGACTACCTGCTGCGGGTCAACCGGCTGCGCATCGACCCGGTCGGCGGCGAGGTCGCCGTGGTGGGCGGGTTCGGCCTGTCCGACCCGGACCACCTGCTCCCGCAGCCCCTCACCCGCGCGGACCGCCGGCTGACCGGCGCCGACCTCGACCCGGAGTCCTTCCAGCAGCTGCCCGACGGCACGTTCTGGTTCGGCGAGGAGTTCGGCCCCTCGCTGGTGCACACCGACGCCGAGGGCCGGGTGCTGTCGGCTCCCGTCGCCCCGTCCGGCGTCCGCTCCCCCGACGCCCCCGACCTGGCCGGCGGGCAGCCGACGATCGGGTCCAGCAAGGGCTTCGAGGGCATGGCGCTCTCCCCGGACGGCCGCACCCTGTACCCGATGCTCGAGGGCGCGGTGGCCGGTGACGACCCGCAGACGCTGCGCATCTACTCCTTCGACACCCGCAAGGAGGAGTACACCGGGATCAAGGCCCAGTTCCGGCTGGAGAGCCCCGGTGACGCCATCGGCGACCTCGTCGCGCTGGACGACCACCGCTTCCTGGTGATCGAGCGGGACAACGCGCAGGGCCCGGAGGCCCGGCTCAAGGCCGTCTACCTGATCGACACCCGCGACCGCGACCGGGACGGCTTCGCCGACAAGCAGCTGCTGGTGAACCTGCTGGCCATCCCCGACCCGGCGGGCATCGCCGGGGCTCCGGGCTCCTTCCTCACCTTCCCCTTCGTCACGATCGAGCAGCTGGCCGTGCTCGACGACCACACCATCGTCGTGGGCAACGACAACAACTTCCCGGGATCCGCCGGGCGCACCGCCGGGGTGCCCGACGACAACGAGTACGCGGTCGTCCGGGTCGACCAGGACCTCGACGTGCGGGCTCCGCGCCGCTGAGCCGGTCCGCCCGGGTCCGGCCACCGCACCGGACCCGGGCGGGCGCCGCGCGTCCGGGACGTGACGCAGCAGACAGGCAGGTGGCCACCGGGTGGCATACCGGTGGCGGGCCCGGGTACTGGCTGACGGAACAGGGCGGCGTACGTGGAAGAGTCGGCCCTCCCGACGACTGGACCCTGCCCATGAGTGGCAATGCCACGCACCACTTCCGCAACACCAGCATCCTGACCGTCCAGACGGCCGACGCCTCGCAGGTCGTCACCTCCGACGCCCTCGACGACCGCCTGCTGGAGACCTACCAGCGGGTCGGCCTGCGCCCCGGCCTGCTCGAGCGGCTGTGCGGGATCACCGAGCGCCGCTGGTGGGCCGAGGGGGTCACCTTCGTCGACGGCGCGGCCATGGCCGGTGCCAAGGCCATCAGCGAGAGCGGCGTCGACCCGGCTGACATCGGCCTGATGATCAACACCTCGGTGAGCCGCAAGCACCTGGAGCCCTCGACCGCCGTCGCCGTCCACTCCGCGCTCGGCCTGCCGCGCTCCGCGCAGAACTTCGACGTCACCAACGCCTGCCTGGGCTTCGTCAACGGCATGGAGCTGGCCGCCGCGATGATCGACTCCGGGATGATCGACCACGCGCTGATCGTCAACGGCGAGGACCCGCAGACCGCCCAGGAGAACACCATCGCCCGGCTCAACGGCCCGGGCACCACGAGCAAGGACGTGCTCGCCGAGTTCGCCACGCTCACCCTGGGCGCCGGCGCGGCCGCCATGGTGCTGGGCCGCACCGACCGGCACCCCGAGGGCCACCGGATGGTCGGGTCCGTCAGCCGCGCCGCCACCGAGCACCACGAGCTGTGCGTGGGCGACAACGAGATGATGCGCACCGACCTCAAGGGCCTGCTGGACGCCGGGCTCGAGCTGTCGATGGACATGTGGACCGAGGCCGCCGCCGAGTTCGACTGGGCCGGCGGCATGGACCGCTACGTCATCCACCAGGTCTCCAAGGTGCACACCGCGGCCATGTGCAAGCGGTTCGGCATCGACGAGTCCCGGGTGCCCCGGACGTTCCCGACCCGCGGCAACCTCGGCCCTGCGTCGGTGCCGTTCACCCTCGCCGGCGAGCAGGACTCCCTGGTCGACGGCGACCGGGTGCTGCTGATGGGCATCGGCTCGGGCCTGAACGCCTCCTGCCTCGAGATCGCCTGGTGAGGGCCGCCACCACCCTCCCCGCCGACCTCCCCGGGCTCGACCCCGCCTGGTCCCGGCACGTCCCGGTCACCGACGCGACCGGGACGACGCACGACTGGCACCTGCTGGACAACGGCGTCCCCGACCCGGTCGGCACCCTGCTGTGCGTGCACGGCAACCCGACCTGGTCCTACCTGTGGCGCCGCCTGCTCGACGCCGCCCCGGCCGGCTGGCGGGTCGTCGCGGTCGACCAGCTGGGCATGGGGTTCTCCGAGCGGCTGGACGCGCCGCGGTCGCTGGCCGAACGGGTCGCCGACCTCGGCGACCTCACCGCCGCCCTCGGCCTCACCGGCCCGGTCGTCACCGTCGGCCACGACTGGGGCGGGGTCATCTCGCTGGGCTGGGCGCTGCAGCACCGCGACCAGCTGCGCGGCGTCGTGCTGGGCAACACCGCCGTCGCCATGCCCGAGGGCGACCTCGGCCCCGCGCTCATCCGGCTGGCGCACGCCCCCGGCGTGCGCGCCGCGGTCACCGTCGGCACGCCGGTGTTCGTCCGGGCCACCACCGCGCTGTCCTGGCCGCCGCTGCCCGCCGCCGTCCGGGACGCCTTCGCCGCGCCCTACGGGTCGCCGGCCCGCCGCCGCGCGGTGGGTGACTTCGTCGCCGACATCCCCTTCTCCCGCGACCACCCCTCGCGGGCGGCCCAGGAGGCGATCGCCGAGGGGATCCGCGACCTCGACGTCCCGGCGCTGCTGCTGTGGGGCCCGCGCGACCCGGTGTTCGGCGAGCGGTACCTGGCCGACCTGCGCGAGCGGCTGCCGCACGCCTCGCTGCACCGGTACGAGGGCGCCTCGCACCTGCTGCCCGAGGACGCACCGCAGTACGCGGCGGCGATCGCCACCTGGGTCACCGACCTGGACGCCAGCCGGCCGGCGCCCGCCCCCGCCGGTGCCCCGCCCGGCACCCCGTGGGGCGCGCTGGCCGAGCGCGCGGACGACGGCTCCCCCGCCGTGGTCGAGGTCGGCGGCGGCACGGTCAGCTGGGCGCAGCTGCACCGCCGGGTCGAGCACCTGGCTGCCGGGCTGGCCGCCGTCGGCGTCGCGCCCGGGCACCGGGTCGGGCTGCTCGTCGAGCCCTCGGCCGACCTGACCGCCTCGGTCTACGCCGTCTGGCGGGCCGGCGGGGTCGTCGTCGTCGCGGACAAGGGGCTCGGCCTGCGCGGCATGCGCCGGGCGCTGCGCAGCGCCGGCGTCGACGCGGTCATCGGCGGCGCGCCCGGCCTGGCCGCGGCCCGCGCCATGCGGCTGCCCGGGCTGCGGATCGCGGCGGGCACCTCGCCGCGGGCCGCCCGCGCGCTCGGCGCCACGCACACGCTCGCCGAGCTGGAGGAGCGCGGCCGCACCGCGCCGGCACCGGCCGAGGGCCCGGCCGACGCCGACTGCGCCGTGCTGTTCACCTCCGGCGCGACCGGGCCGGCCAAGGGCGTCGTCTACACCCGGCGGCAGGCCCAGGCCCAGCTGCAGCTGGTCCGCAGCACCTACCGGCTGGGGCCCGACGACCGGCTGGTGGCCGCCTTCGCGCCGTTCGCCATCCTCGGCCCGGCCCTGGGCATCGGCTCGGCCGTCCCGGACGTCGACGTGACCACCCCGGGCTCGCTGACGGCGGCGAAGCTGGCCGACGCGGCGGCCGCGGTCGGCGGCACCGTCGTCTTCGCCTCCCCCGCCGCGCTGCGCCGGGTGGTGGCCACCGCCGGCGCGCTGACCGGCGACCAGCGGGCGGCGCTGGGCCGGGTGCGGCTGCTGATGTCCGCGGGCGCCCCGGTGCCGCTGGCCCTGCTGCAGCAGCTGCGCGAGGTGCTGCCGGCCGCGGAGGCGCACACCCCGTACGGGATGACCGAGGCGCTGCCGGTCACCGACGTCTCCGCCACCGAGATCGCGGCGGCCGGGCCCGGGGACGGCGTCTGCGTCGGCCGGCCGCTGGCCGGGGTGGAGGTGCGGGTCAGCCCGCTGTCGCCCGCGGGCGACGCCGACGGCGCGCTGACCGCCGAGCCGGGCACCACCGGTGAGGTCTGCGTCCGGGCCGCGCACGTCAAGGACCGCTACGACGCCCTGTGGGCCACCGAGCGCGCGTCCTCCCGCGACCCCGGCTGGCACCGCACCGGCGACGTCGGGCACCTCGACGCCGACGGCCGGCTGTGGATCGAGGGCCGGCTGCCGCACGTGGTCACCACCGCGGCCGGGGTCGTCACGCCGGTCGGCGTCGAGCAGCGGGTGGAGTCGCTGGCCGGCGTCGCGTCCGCCGCGGTCGTGGGCGTCGGCCCTGCGGGCACCCAGGCGGTCGTCGTGGTCGTCGTCCCGGCCGCCGGTGGGCCGCGGCGGCCCGCGCCGGCCGACCCGGACCTGGCCGACGCGGTGCGCGCCGCCGCCGGGGTCGAGGTGGCGGCGGTGCTGGTCACCGGTGCGCTGCCGGTCGACATCCGGCACCAGTCGAAGATCGACCGGCGCGAGGTGGCCCGGCGGGCGGCGCGGGTGCTGGCCGGCCGATGAGGGTGCTCGTGACCGGGGCCAGCGGGATGCTGGGCCGGGCCGCCGCGACCGCGCTGGCCCGGCGCGGCGACGAGGTCACCGTGCTGCAGCGCCGCAGCGCGGGCCTGCCGTTCCGCGAGGTGCTCGGCGACGTCGCCGACGACGGCGCCGTCGCTCGGGCGGTCGCGGGCCAGGACGCGGTGCTGCACCTCGCCGCGAAGGTCGACGTCACCGGCCGCTGGGCCGAGTACGAGCGGGCCAACGTCGCCGGCACCCGCACCGTGCTCGACGCCTGCCGGCGGGCCGGGGTCGGCCGGCTGGTGCACGTCTCCTCCCCCTCGGTCGCGCACGGCGGCTCGGCGCTGGTCGGTGCGGGGGCCGGACCCGCCGACCCGGCCCGCGCCCGCGGGCACTACTCCCGCTCCAAGGCCGTCGCCGAGCTCGTCGCGCTGGCCGCGGACTCCGCGTCGCTGGCCGTGCTGGCGGTCCGGCCGCACCTGGTGTGGGGCCCGGGTGACACCCAGCTGGTCGCGCGGATCGTCGACCGGGCCCGGTCCGGGCGGCTGCCGCTGATCGGCTCCGGTGCGGCGCTGATCGACACCACGTACGTCGACAACGCCGCCGACGCGCTCGTCGCAGCGGTCGACGCCTGCGGACCGGTGCACGGCGAGGCGCTGGTCGTCTCCAACGGCGAACCGCGGCCGGTGGCCGAGGTGATCGCCCGGCTGTGCCGGGCGGCGGGCGTGCCGGTGCCCACCCGGCACGTGCCGTTCCCGCTCGCCTGGGCGGCCGGCGCGGTGGTCGAGGGCGTGTGGGCGGCGACCCGGCGCCGGGACACCCCGCCGCTCACCCGGTTCCTCGCCGAGCAGCTGGCCACCGCGCACTGGTTCGACCAGCGCCGCACCCGGGCGGCGCTGGGCTGGTCGCCCCGCGTCCCGCTGGACGAGGGCTTCGCCCGGCTCGCCAGCGCCTCCTGAGCGCTCAGCCCTGCCAGGGCGGGGCCACGCCCCAGCCCCAGTGCGGCACCGGCGCGTCGGTCACCACCGCGGCGCCCGGCTGCGAGTTGGTCAGCGCCAGCCGGGTGCCCCACTCGACGTAGCCGACGAACGCCGCCCGGAACTCCGGGTCGTCGGGCAGGCCGGCCTCGTCCAGGGCGTCCGGCAGCAGCGACACCCAGCGGCGGCGCTGCGCCTCGGTGATCCCCTTGCCGAGGTGGTGGCCGAGCATCGCCGGGTAGCCGCCGCGCTCGCGGGTGTACCGGTCCGGCCCGCCGAGCACCTCGGCCAGCCACATCGCCACGTGCCGCGGGTGCTCGTCGTCCATCCCGGCGAACAGCGGGCCGACCACGTCGTCGGCGATCACGTGCCGGTAGAAGACCGTCGTCAGCCGCTCCAGCGCCGCGGTGCCGCCGGCCCAGTCGTGCAGCGAGGGCACCGACGCCCCGGCCCCGCGCACCGGGGTGCGGGCGTAGTGCCGCATCTCCTCGATGTCGCCCACCCAGGGGCGCACCGCGGCCAGGAACCCCCCGAACAGCTCGCCGCCGCGGAAGCCCTGCAGGTGGTCGGCGGCCGACGTCCAGGTGATCCGCAGGACGACGGCGGCGGGCTCCTCGACGCAGCGGCTGAGCTCGTAGTCGACGCACTGGGGCGCCCGGGCCAGCACGGCGGCGGCCCGGCCGTAGCTGGCCAGGAACTGCTCCCACCGGTCTTCGGCGATGCGGTAGCGGACGTACTCGACGACCATGTCGGCTCCTGCCCTCGGCACCACGATTACACCGTTACAGCGGTCGGTGGTCAAGGGTGCGGTGAACCGGCCGCCGACCGGGTACGAAGACCGGGCACGGACGGCGAGAGGAGCGGCAGGTGGACGACGTCGACGCTGCCTTCCGCGCGTTCGTGACCGCCCGGCGGCCGGACCTGCTGGGCACCGCGCTGCTGCTGACCGGCGACCGGGCCGCAGCCGAGGAGCTGGTCCAGCGCGCGCTCCGCCGGGCCCGCCGCTGCTCCCCCGCGGACCGGGACACCGCCGTGCTCCGCAGCCTGGCCGCGGGTGCGACGAGCCGGTGGGGCCGGCTGGCCCGCGCCGAGCAGGTCATCGAGGAGTTCCCCGCGGCCGCCGTCCCCGGGCCGGCCGGCCCCGACCTGGCGACGGCGCTGCGCGGGCTGGCGCCGGTCACCCGGGCGGTGGTCGTGCTGCGCTGGCACGAGGGGCTGGGCGAGGAGCGGACCGCCGCCCTGCTGCACCGCACGGTTCCCGAGGTGGCCGCCGAGGCGGCGCGGGGCCTGGCCCAGCTGCGCGCGGCCCTGGCACCCAGCGTGTTCGAGCGCGCCGGGGCCGAGCGGCCGCTGGAGGAGCGGCTGGCCGGGGAGCTGGCCCGGCTCGCCGCGGCCTCCGGCCGGTGGCGGCTCACCGCCGAGGAGTCCCTCACCGACCTGGCCGTCCGCCGCACCGGTGCCCGCCGCCGGCTGGCCGCCGGTGCCGTCGCCGCGGCGTGCCTGGCCGGGGTGGCCGTCCCGCTGGCCCGCTGGGCGCCCGACCCGCCGGCCGAGCCGGCCACCCTCGCCGTCCCGGCCGTCGCCGCGCCGCGGCCGGTGGAGCCGGCGCTGCCCGCCGTGCCGGTGCTCACCGGCCCGGCCCGCGGCTCGCTGGCCGGCGACGAGCCGCTGCTGGCCGCGCTGCGCACCGTCGGCTGGGGGTCGCTCGAGGCGCCGCCGCCCGCCGAGCGGGAGGTGGTGCTGGCCGCGGACACCCCCCACGGCCGGGTCGCCCTCGTCGTCGGCACGGTGCTGGAGGACTTCCGCGGCGTGTGGCTGACCGGCCCGGTGGGCGCGCGGCCCGAGGAGCTCGTGCCCCAGGTCCCGCGCCAGCTGGGCCGGGGCCGGCCGGTGAGCCTGCTGCTCGGCGGCCCCGGCGCCGCGACCCTCGTCGTGGTCACCGCGCCGGGCGACGTCATCGCGGTGTCACCGCGGCTGATGACCGGGCCGCGCGGGACGGTCGGGCGCACCTACACGCCCGTCGGCACCGCGGACGGCCTCGCGGTGGTGCCGGCGACGACGACCCGGCTGGGCCCGGCGCTGTCGGTCCGGGTCACCCGGGAGGGCCGCGAGGTGTACCGCTCCGGCGTCGACTGGCGTGGCGCGGACCCCGCCGCCGCCTCGGTGCCCGAGCTGTCCTCGGTGCGGCCGGGACCGGGCACGCCCGACCCCCAGGTGGTCGCGGCGGCGCTCACCGACCTCGCGGTGCCGCTCGGCGTCGAACCGGCCGCCCTGCAGCCGGAGCTGCTGTGGTCGGCCGGGCTGCCGCTCACCCGCGGCACCGGGACGGTCGCCGTGCTGGTCGCGCGCAGCCCGGGCGGCGCGCTGGTGGTCACCACCCGGGCCGGCGTGGGCGGCAGCGGCGTCACCTGCGGCACCCAGACCCCGGCCGGGACGACGGAGGTCGCCTCGCTGACCATCGCCCGGGTCTGCGACGTGGCGCTGCCCGGGCTCGGCCAGACCGACGACGGCCGCTGGCTGGTGGTGACCGCCCCGCCGGAGGCCTTCTCCGCGGAGGTGCTCGACGGCGCCGGCCGGCTGCTGGACGAGCTGCGGCTCACCGACGGCAGCGCGGTGGCCTCCGTGCCGGAGGGGGCCCGGACGCTGCGCACCCGCGACGCCGCCGGCCGGGAGCTCCGGGAGACGCCGGTCGCGCCGCCACCCCCCGGCCCCTTCGGCGACTTCGGCACCGGCCCGGCCCGCTGACCGGTCAGCCGAGCAGGCCGCGCAGCTCCTCGGCGTTGCGCACCGCGTGCCCGTGCCCGTCGTTGTTGAAGTAGGCGAACACGTCCCGGCCGCTGCCGGCCCACTCCCGCACCCGGTCGGCCCACCAGCGCAGGTCGTCGGAGGGGTACGACCCGGCGTAGAGGTGCACCGGGTCCGGGCCGTGCAGCCGCACGTAGACGAAGGGCGCCGTCGCCCGCAGCACGCAGGGCAGCCCGGCGCCGCTGGTCACCACGTAGGCCGCGCCGTGCCGCTCGAGCAGCGCGTACACCGCCTCGTCCTGCCAGCTCGGGTGCCGGAACTCGACCGCCACCCGCATCCAGTGCGGCAGCCGCCCGAGGAGGAAGTCGAGCCGGGCGTCGTCCCGCTCGTGCGCGGGGTGCAGCTGCACCAGCAGGACGGCGCGGCGGTCGCCCAGCTCGTGCCAGCTGGCGACCAGCCGGTCGACCCACGCCTCGGGCGCGTACAACCGCTTGGCGTGGGTCAGGCCGCGCGGGGCCTTGACCGAGAGCTGGAAGCCCGGGGGCAGCCGGCGCCGCCAGCTCGCGAACGCCGTCGTCCGGGGCCAGCGGTAGAAGCTGGCGTTGAGCTCGACGGTGTCGAACCGCCGGACGTAGTGCGCGAGCCGGTCGGCCGGCCGGGTGCCGGGCGGGTACAGGACGCCGTCCCAGTGGTCGTAGCTCCACCCCGACGTCCCGACGTGCACCGCCATCCCGGCCGCCCGCTCAGGTCAGAGCGGGTCCACCGAGTCGGCCTGCATGCCGCGGTCGCCCTGGCTGGCGGAGTACTCGACCCGCTGGCCCTCGTCCAGGCTGCGGTAGCCGCCCCGGTCGGCGATCGCGGAGAAGTGCACGAACACGTCGTCGCCGCCGTCGTCGGGCTCGATGAACCCGAAGCCCTTCTCGGCGTTGAAGAAGCGCACCGTGCCCTGGCCGGTGGCGCCGCCGCCGCGGGGTGCGCGGGCGCCCCGGTCGCGCGGGGCCGCAGGCCGGCGGTCGTCGCGCCGGTCGTCGCGGGCCGGCGGCCGGCCGCCGCCGCCGAGGGGCTGGACGTGGTCGGCCTGCATGCCGCGCTGGCCGGGGCTGGCGGAGAACTCCACCCGCTGGCCCTCCTCCAGGCTGCGGTAGCCGCCGTCGTCGGCGATCGCGGAGAAGTGCACGAAGACGTCCTCGCCGCCGCCGTCGGGCTCGATGAACCCGAAGCCCTTCTCGGCGTTGAACCAGCGCACGGTGCCCTCGGCACCGCCGCCGCCGCGGGACGCGCCGCCCCGGGGGGCGCTCGGCCGCCGGTCGTCGCGCCGGTCGTCCCGCCGGTCGTCGCGGGAGGGCGCCCGGCCGCCGCCGAGCGGCTGGACCGAGTCGGCCTGCAGCCCGCGCTGGCCGGGGCTGGCGGTGTAGGAGACGCGCTGGCCCTCGTCCAGGCTGCGGTAGCCGCCGTCGTCGGCGATCGCGGAGAAGTGCACGAACACGTCGTCGCCGCCCTCGTCGGGCTCGATGAACCCGAACCCCTTCTCGGCGTTGAACCAGCGCACGGTGCCCTCGCTGCCACCGCCGCCGCCCCGCGGGGCCCGGGGCGCGCGCACCTGGCGCGGGTCGTCGCGGTGGCCGCGCTCCTCGCGCGCCGGCGGACGGCCGCCGCCACCCAGCGGCTGGATGGAGTCGGCCTGCATCCCGCGGTCACCGGGGCTGGCCGTGTACTCGACCCGCTGGCCCTCGTCAAGGCTGCGGTAGCCGCCGTCGTCGGCGATCGCGGAGAAGTGCGCGAAGACGTCCTGCCCGCCGTCGTCGGGCTCGATGAACCCGAAGCCCTTCTCGGCGTTGAACCACTTGACCGTGCCCTGCGGCATCTTGCTGCTCCTGCACATCTCGACGTCGTCGGCCCCGTGGCGGCACCGATGCGCACCATCCTCCCAGCCCGCGTGCCGTCCGTGCCCGGCGGCGGGTCAGCCGCCGCGGTGACCGGGGGCCCGGGCCGGGGGCGCGCCCGCGGCGGCCAGCAGCGGCAGCACCCGCCGGGGCACCAGTTCCGACAGCGCCACGACGCTGGTCGACCGGACGACGGAGCCGGACCGGCCCAGCTGCAGCAGCGTCTGCTGCAGCTCCCCGTGCGACCGGGCGGCGACCCGGCACAGCACGTCGCCGGAGCCGGTGGTCGCGTGCGCCTCCAGCACCCCGGGCATCGCGGTGAGGTCGGCGGCGACGTCGTCCAGCGCGCCCTGGGCGATCTCCAGGGTGACGAAGGCCTGCACGCCGAAGCCCGCCTCGGCGAGGTCGACGTCCGGGCCGTAGCCGGTGACGACGCCGGAGTCCTCCAGCCGCTGCAGCCGGGCCTGCACCGTGCCCCGGGCGACCCCCAGCCGGCGGGACAGCTCCAGCGCACCGGCCCGCGGGTGCTCGGTCAGCGCCCGCAGCAGGGCCACGTCGAGGGTGTCCAGCGTCGCCATCGCGGTGTCCTCCCGGTGATCGCCGTCACAACCGGCCTCCTTGCACAGTAGGACGGCCGTCCAGGGGGTGCGGATGTACCGGCCGACCAGCTGCTGCCGGGCTGATTGCGCAGCCCCGGGCTGCCGCGGTGTGCTCTGCCTGCACCGGTCCACCCCGATCCGAGGAGCAGCCGTGACCCTCGAGCAGACCCTCACCGACGACGAGCGGCTGGCCTCCCTGAGCCTCGAGGAGCTGCAGCAGCTGGTCGGCCTGGTCGACTACGACGCCTCGCGGGACCCCTTCCCGGTCAGCGGCTGGGACGCGCTGGTCTGGGTCGTCGGCAACGCCACCCAGACCGCGCACTTCTTCCAGTCCGCGTACGGCATGGAGCTGGTGGCGTACTCGGGCCCGGAGACCGGCAACCGCGACCACCACGCCTACGTGCTGACCAGCGGCGCGGCGCGCTTCGTCGTCACCGGCGCCTACGACCCGGCCAGCCCGCTGGCCGACCACCACCGGCGGCACGGCGACGGCATCGCCGACATCGCACTGGGCGTGCCGGACGTCGACGCCTGCATCGCTCACGCCCGGGCCAGCGGCGCCACGGTGCTCAGCGAGCCGCACGACCTCACCGATGACCACGGCACGGTGCGGCTGGCCGCGATCGCCACCTACGGCGACACCCGGCACACCCTGGTCGACCGGTCCCGGTACTCCGGGCCGTACCTGCCCGGCTTCGTCGCCCGCTCGTCGTCGTTCCAGCGGCGGCCCGGGGCACCGCGCCGGCTGTTCCAGGCGATCGACCACGTCGTCGGCAACGTCGAGCTGGGCGCCATGGACCGCTGGGTCGACTTCTACAACCGGGTCATGGGCTTCACCGACATGGCCGAGTTCGTCGGGGCCGACATCGCCACCGACTACTCCGCGCTGATGAGCAAGGTGGTGGCCAACGGCAACCACCGGGTCAAGTTCCCGCTCAACGAGCCGGCGGTGGGCCGGAAGAAGTCGCAGATCGACGAGTACCTGGAGTTCTACGGCGGCCCGGGCGCGCAGCACGTCGCGCTGGCCACCTCCGACATCGTCGGGACGGTCGACGCGCTGCGGGCCGAGGGCGTCGTCTTCCTCGGCACCCCGGACTCCTACTACTCCGACCCCGCGCTGCGGGCCCGGATCGGCGAGGTGCGGGTGCCGGTCGAGGAGCTGCAGCAGCGCGGCATCCTGGTCGACCGGGACGAGGACGGCTACCTGCTGCAGATCTTCACCAAGCCGCTCGGCGACCGGCCGACGGTGTTCTTCGAGCTGATCGAGCGGCACGGCTCGCTGGGCTTCGGCATCGGCAACTTCAAGGCGCTGTTCCAGGCCATCGAGCGCGAACAGGCCGCCCGCGGCAACTTCTGACGAAGGACCCCGGGGCCGAAGATGGCCATCTTCGGCGTGCACAGCAGCCCGGAGATGGCCATCTCCGGGGCCGGGTGGGGTCAGGGGCGGCGGTCGGCGAGGAAGCGGAAGCGGTCGCGGGTGGCGGCGACCTCGGCGGGGTCGACGTCGGCCAGCACGATCGTCTCCACTCCCGACGCGGTGGCCAGCAGCTCCCCCATCGGCGAGACGACGCGGCTGTCGCCGGCGTGGTCGGTGCCGTCGCCGGCCACGCCCACCCGGTTGCAGCCGACCACGTAGGCCTGGTTCTCGATCGCCCGGGCCTGCAGCAGCGACGTCCAGTGGTGCCGCCGCGCCGCCGGCCAGTTCGCCGGCACCAGGAAGACGTCGGTGCCCGGGCCGGCCGCCCAGAACACGTTGGCGAACCGCAGGTCGTAGCAGATGAACGGGGTGACCCGCAGGTCGCCGACCTGCACGGTCACCGGGCCCTCGCCGGAGCGGAAGCGGTCCCGCTCGGACGCGAAGGGGTGCAGCTTCCGGTACCGGTGGGTGCTGCCGTCCGGCCCGGCCAGCACGAAGGAGTTGTACGGCAGCCCGC
The DNA here is from genome assembly GCF_041028285.1 of Modestobacter versicolor. Classification (GTDB taxonomy): domain Bacteria; phylum Actinomycetota; class Actinomycetes; order Mycobacteriales; family Geodermatophilaceae; genus Modestobacter; species Modestobacter versicolor_A. Next base: position 427,963 of record NZ_JABGDB010000002.1, read on the forward strand.
CGTCGGGGCCCACCTCCGGGCAGGTGCCGGCCACCCACACCCCGTGCTGGGCGGCCTGGCCGGCCAGGAACTGCGCCGACAACCCGCCCTCGGGCTCGCCGATGCCCGGCGTCATCGAGAACCCGGTGGAGAAGGTCTCGCTGAGCAGCACCAGCTCCGCGCCGGCGCCCACGGCCCGGGCGACCTGCGGGGCGAGCCGGTCGAAGTTGGCCGCCCGGTCCTCCCACACGATGTCGTGCTGCACCGCCGCGATCCTCACGCCATCCTCCTCAACCGCGCCACGGCCTCCCCGAGGACCTCCTCGGTCTTGCAGAACGCGAACCGCACCAGGTGCCGGCCCAGCCCGGCGTGCTCGGCTGCGTAGAACACCCCGGCCGGGACGGCGACCACGCCGGCGCGCGCGGGCAGCGCGCGGCAGAACGCCAGCCCGTCGCCGTCGGGCTGCACCGGCCGGACGTCGACCGTGGCGAAGTAGGTGGCCTCGGGGCTGACCACCGGCAGCCCGGCCTCGGCCAGCCCGGTGACCAGCAGGTCGCGGTGCTGCTCCAGGTCGTGCGCCACGTGCCGGAAGAAGGCGTCGGGCAGCCGGAGGCCGGCGGCGATCGCCGGCTGGAACGGCCCGCCGTTGACGTAGGTGAGGAACTGCTTCGCGGTCCGGACGGCGGACACCAGCGGCGCGGGGCCGCAGACCCAGCCGATCTTCCAGCCGGTGGTGCTGAAGGTCTTGCCTCCGCTGCCGACGACCAGCGAGCGGTCCCGCATGCCGGGCAGGGTGGCGAGCGGGACGTGCCTGGCGCCGGTGAACACCAGGTGCTCGTAGACCTCGTCGGTGAGCACCACCAGGTCGGCGCGCTCGGCCACGTCGGCCAGCACCGCCAGCTCGTCCCGGGTGAACACCTTGCCGGTCGGGTTGTGCGGGGTGTTGAGCAGCAGCAGCCGGGCCCGCGGGGTCACCGCCGCGCGCAGCTCGGCCTCGTCGAAGGTCCACGGCGCGCTGCTGACCTCGCCGGCGGCGACCGGCGGCGGGCGCAGCGGCACCGGGCGCAGCACGCCGCCGGCCATCGCCACCGCGGCGGCGTAGCTGTCGTACATCGGCTCGAACAGCACGACCTCGTCGCCGGGCTCGAGCAGGGCCAGCAGCGCGGCGGTCAGCGCCTCGGTGGCGCCGGCGGTCACCAGCACCTCATCGGCCGGGTCGTAGACCAGCCCGGTGAACCGCTGGTGGTGCTCGGCGATCGCCGCCCGCAGGTCGGGCTGCCCCGGGCCGGGCGGGTACTGGTCGTGGGCGGTGCCGATCGCGGCGCGGGCGACGTCGAGCACCTCGGCCGGCCCGGGCCGGTCCGGGAAGCCCTGCCCGAGGTTTATCGAGCCGGTCGCCACCGCCAGCGCGCTCATCTCGGCGAACACCGTCGTCCCGAAGCCCTGCAGCCGGGACGCCAGGTGGGGGGCGGACGCCGGGGCCGGCACGCTGGTCACCGGGCCATCCTGCCGTGGCCGGGGGCTCACAGGCGGTTGCGGGTGCCTGCGGCCCCGCCCACCAGCCGGAGCTCCCCGGTCAGCGCGGCCGCGGTCCGCTGCAGCGCGGCGATGCTCTGCGCGCGCCGGGCCCGCACCGACTCGCGGTTGCTGTGGCTGGCCAGGTTGAGCGAGGCGACGACGTCGCCGTCCGGCCCGTGCACCGGGACGGCGATGGAGGTGACGCCGTCCTCGAGCTCCTCGTCGACGGCGCACCAGCCCTGGTCGCGGGCCTCCTCGATCCGCTGCCGCAGCGCCTCCCGGTCGGGCACCGTGTGCCGGGTCCGAGGCTCGAGGCGCACCCGCGCGAGGAAGGACTCCAGCTCGGCCGGCGGCAGCGCGCCGAGCAGCACCCGCCCGTGCGAGCTCAGGTGGGCCGCCCCGCGGGTGCCGACGGCGATGCCGGCGCTGAACGTGCGGCGGACCGGCACGTGCGCGACGTAGACGATGTCGTCGCCGTCCAGCACACCCAGGCTGGTGGTCTCCCCCAGCTCGGCGGTCAGCTCGACCAGCCGCGGCCGGGCCAGCTCCGGCAGCGACAACGTGGACAGGTAGGTGAAGCCCAGCTCGAGCACCGCCGGCCGGAGGAAGAACCGCCGGTCGGCGGTGACCCCGACGTAGCCGAGGTCGAGCAGGGTCAGCAGGAAGCGCCGCGCCGCGGCCCGCGGCATGCCGGTCGTGCGGGCGACGTCGCTGACCGACAGCTCGGGCTGCTCCGGGCTGAACGCCCGGATCGTCTCCAGCCCGCGGGCGAAGGTCTTGGCGAAGTGGTCCCCGGGCTCCCGGGGCTCGTCCTCGTCCGTGTCGGTCACCTCGTCGGCCGGTGGTCGGGCATCACGGCCCAGGATCCTCCCCCCGGCACCGGCCGGTGCCGGGGGGAGGTCCCTGCGCGCCGCTCAGCCGGCGGCGAGGATGCCCACGAGCCGCGGCAGCACCGCGGAGATCCGCTCGCTGATCTGCTGCTCGGACAGGCTCGCCAGCGGGTGCGGGACCGTGACGAACTGGTAGCCGGGGAAGCCGTAGGCCTTGGCCATCGCCTCGCCCGGGATCTGGAACGCGTCGGTGCAGATGCTGACTGCGGGCATCCCGGCCCGCTCCAGCAGGACTCCGTCGGCCACACTGGCCGCGCTGCAGGAGCCCTAATCGCCGATCCCGGCGACGACGAAGTCGCAGTTCTTCAGCATCTGCTGGATCTGGCTCTCCTCGACCGGCGTGCCGAAGTAGCCCTTGACGTACGTGGTCACCTCGCCGATGTCGTGGTCGCGGCGCAGCTGGCGGGCCACCTCGGCGAGCACGACCGACGCGTTCGGCTTGGTGTTGTCGAGCAGGCCGATGCGGGCGCCGCGCAGGCTGCGCCGGCGCGGGGCCAGCCCGGTGTCGCCGGCCCCGTCACCGCTGCCGGTGGGGTCGAGCAGGAGTTCGCGGGTCATGTCACTTCGCCCCGGCCGGCAGCTCGACCCGGGCCACCGTGTACGGCGTCGACGTCAGCGCGTCGGTGAGGATCGACTGCATCACGGCCTCCGGGACCAGGCAGTCCTCGCAGGCGCCGTCGCCGGCCACGACCCGGACGACGAGGTCGGTGCCGCCCTGCCGGGTCCAGCCCAGCTCGTAGCCGTCGGCGGCCAGCACGGCCCGCAGGCCCTGCAGCGCGTCGTCCACGGCCTGGTCGTCGCCGGCCGCCGGCGGCGCTCCGGTGGTGTCCACGGTGCTCATCGCGGGGTTTCCTCTCGGGTGGGCGGTTCAGGGACGGGGTGCGGCCACGCGGGCGATCGCGGGTGCGTCGCCGCGCGGGCCGAAGGTCTCGACGACGGCGGAGACGCCGGCGTTGTTGGCGCCGGCGACGACCACCAGCAGTGCGTCGGGCGAGTTGAGGACGTGCACCCGGTCGCTGCCGGCCTCCGCCGCGCGGTCCGGGACGGCGTCGGGGTGCTCGGCGGGCACCCGCCAGCGGGTGCTGCGGGAGACCGCGTCCTTGCCGACGGCGACCAGGTCGGCGCGGCTGTTCCAGGCCCGCTCGTGCACCGCCTGCCGGACGTCGGCCTTGCTCCAGCCGTGGCTGGCGAAGAGCTGGGCGTGCTCGGGACCGAGCACCAGGCAGCCGCTGATCGTCTCGTGGATCAGCGCGCCGGTGCGGGACAGCGTGCCGGCCAGGTCCAGCGCCAGCTGCTCGGGGACGACGGTGTGCCGGGCCTCGATGTGCAGCACGGAGCGCACCACCATGCCGGTGACCGCGCTGTCGGCCGGGTCCATGCCGTGCTCGACGTGCAGCGGGGCCCAGGGGCTCAGCTCCTCGTTCTCCGCGATGCAGGCGGTGTACTTCGCCGGCGTCCCCTGGGTGGCCTGGTCCAGCTCGTGCGGACGCAGGCCGAAGACGTTGATCGCGGTCAGCCGGATGGCCCGGCCGATCGTGGCGTTGGCCCGGAAGCCGGAGCCGAAGACGTTGCCCCGGCTGTTGAGCCCGATCCGGTCGCGCACCGGCCCGTTGACGATGAGCAGCGGGGCGGTGCCGGTGGTGCTCTGCCAGATGCCGCGCACCGGGTAGCCGTCGACGGTCAGCGCCGCCCAGGCGGCGAGGACCACCGGGAAGTACTCGGGCAGGCAGCCGGCCATGGCCGCGTTGATCGCCGCCGCCCGCACCGTGCAGGTGCGGCGCAGGTGCGGCATCTCGAACACGACGTCCGAGGGGTCCTGGTCGGTGGTGGCCAGGAACTCCGCCAGGTAGCTCTCGGTCACCGGCATGACCGGCAGGCCGTCGCTCCAGCCCTTGGTCGCGTAGTGCTCGAGGGCCCGGCGGACGTCGTCGATGTCGACGTCCACCTCGCCGGGCGCACCGGTGCCCGCCAGCGCGGTCACCGCCGGGGTCCCGGGCAGGACGACGGGACGCCCCGCGGCTCGGGGTGCGGGGACGGTGAGGTGTGCACGGACGGCTCCCAGACCCGGGGCCCGCTCGGGCTCCGTTGTGCGATATCTGAACAACTGGTGGAATGTCGCACACCGAGCATGTTCCTGGGTGCCCGCACCGTCAAGCGCTGCCGGGGCGTGGCGCGCCCGCAGCGCGGTCTCAGGCCGGCCGGAGCACCTCGGCGAGCGTGCGGGCGGGGTGCCCGGTCAGGTCTGCGACGGCGGTGGACACGGTGGCCAGCTCCCCCGCCGCGATGGCGGTGTAGGTCGACACCCAGGCGTCCACCTGCCAGGGCGGCGCGCCGTAGGGGGCTCGCGACGCGTACGCCTCCTCGAGCGTCTCCTCGGCGTACCGCACGGGCCGCCCGGTGACGGCGGTGATCGTCTCCGCCACCTCGGCCATGCTGAGCGCCGTCGGGCCGGTCAGGTCGTAGGTCGCGCCGGCGTGCGGGACGGGGTCCCGGAGCACCGCGACCGCGGCGTCGGCGACGTCGTCCTGCGCCACGGCGGCCACCCGCCCGTCGCCGGCCGGACCGCGGATGACGCCGTCCTCGCCGGTGAGGGCCGGGAAGAAGTCGGCGTAGAGCGAGTCGCGAAGGAAGGTCGCCCGCAGCCCGCGCGCCCGGACGTGCTCCTCGGTGGCCCAGTGGTCGCGGGCCAGGGTGAAGGTGGCGTCCGGGGCCGCGCCGAGGAACGACGTGTAGACCAGGTGCTGCACCCCCGCGTCGGCCGCGGCGTCGACGAAGGTGCGGTGCTGACCGACCCGGTCGGGGTGCTCGGCGGCGGACACCATCAGCACGGTCGACAGCCCGGCCAGCGCCGCCCGCAGCGCCGCCGCGTCGTCGTACGCCGCGACGGCCACCGTGCTGGCGGGCAGCTGCGGCGCCCGTGCCGGGTCGCGCACCAGCAACCGCTGGGCGACGCCGGCGGCGGCCAGCCGTCGCGCGATCCGGCTCCCGAGGTGGCCGGTGGATCCGGTGATGCCGAGGGTCACGGTGTCGTCCACCGGACGATCATCGCCCGGCCCGGGGCGTCAGTGCAGCGTCGCGTCCGCGGGGCCGGTCGCCCAGTGGCGGAACCGGACGACCAGGCCGGCGCGGGTGGGTGCGCAGCAGTAGGGCCCGGCCCCGACGACGGCGTCGGCCGGGAACGGGGCGAGCCGGACGAGCCGGAACGGCTCGTCGTCCACCCGCGCCCGGACGGTCACCGCGTCCGCGCTGCGGCTGGCGCGCACGGTGACCCGGCGGCCGGCCCACTCCGGCACCGGCGCCACCGACCAGTCCGAGCGGCCGAGGGTGACGACCGCACCGACCTGCGGGACGCCGTCGGAGACCTCGACGCCGGCCTTGAGCCAGGTGTCGGCGCCGGCACGCAGCACCAGCCCGGCCTGGTCGAACTGGCGGTCCCACCCCAGGTCGAAGGTGACCTCCACCGCCGCGGGGGACGGCAGGGGGGCCAGCAGCGCATGGGCGTCGTCGTGCACGAACCCGTAGCTGGTGTGCCGCCAGGCGTCGCTGCCCTCGATCGCGGTGACCAGGAGGTCCGGTCCGTCCTCGGCGACGTCGGCCGGGGGCACCGTCCAGTCGCCCCCGTGCCAGGGCTGCACCCGCAGGTCGTCGTCCATGCCGGCACGGTAGGTGACCGGTCGCGCTGCCCCGGCGGCGAGCAGGCACGATGACCGACGCGAGGTGCCCCCGGCGCACCCCGCGGAGGGAGACCGGGCATGAGGATCGTCGGCATCCGGCGGGGCGACGGCGTACAGGTCGCCACGCTGTCCGAGGACGGCACGGCCGTGACCGTGCTGGCCCCGCTCGAGGACTTCTGGGCCGCACCCGCCGCGCACGTGGACCGCGAGCCGGCCGGGGCGGCGGTCGCCGCCGCCGAGGTCGAGTTCGTGCCGCCGGTGCTGCCCGGCGCCCGCGTCGTCTGCATCGGGCTGAACTACCTCAAGCACGTCGCCGAGGGGTCCTACGCCGCCGAGGGCGTGCCGCCGTACCCGACGCTGTTCGCCCGCTGGACCGCCTCGCTCACCGTCGACGGCGCCGAGGTGCCCGTCCCGGTCGACGAGGACGGCCTGGACTGGGAGGGCGAGGTGGTCGCCTGGGTCGGGCAGACCCTGGTCGACGCCACGCCTGACGAGGCGCTGGCCGCCGTCGTCGGCTACTCCACCTTCAACGACCTGACCGCACGGCGGGCGCAGAAGCTCACCAGCCAGTGGACCCTCGGCAAGAACGGCGACCGCTCCGGCCCGCTCGGGCCGATGGTCCCGGCCGCCGAGGTCGGCGACCTGCGCGACGGGCTGCGCGTGCAGACCCGGGTCAACGGCGAGACCGTGCAGGACGGACGGACCGACGAGATGGTCTACACCGTCGGCGACACCCTCTCGCTGATCTCGCGCACGTTCACCCTGCGGCCCGGCGACCTGCTCGCCACCGGCACGCCCTCCGGTGTCGGCTACTCGCGCACGCCCCCGTGGCTGATGCAGCCCGGCGACGTCGTGGAGGTCGAGGTCGAGCGGCTCGGCGTGCTGCGCAACACCGTGGTCGGCAACGAGGTCCGCCGGGGGCGGTGAGCCCGCTCGGCGGAGCCGTGCTCAGCCCTCGGCGAGGGTCGCGGCGACCAGCGCGTTGGCGTGCCCGTGGCCCATGCCGTGCTCGGTCTTGAGCCAGCTGACCAGCTCCATGTGCTTCGTCAGCGGCGAGGCCCGGATGAGGTCCTGCCACTAGCTGACGGGGCGGCCGTACTTCGCCTCGATGGCCGGGAAGTAGCTGGCCGGCCCCTTCGGTGCATCGGTCATGCGGGCCATGCTGCCAGGACCGGCTGCCCTAGCGTGGGAGCGTGACCACTCCCTTCATCGCCCGCCCCGAGCTGCTCGACGCCGACCCGCGCACCGCCACCGGGCGGCCGGTCCGCTGGGGCGTCGTGGCCACCGGCGCGATCGCCGCCACGGTGACCGCCGACCTCGCCCTGCTGTCCGACGCCGTCCTGCACGCGGTCAGCTCGCGCCGGGCGGACCGCGCCGCGGCCTTCGCCGGGCAGTTCGGCTTCGCCACGTCGTACTCCGACACCGACGAGCGCCTGGGCTACGAGGCCCTGCTGGCCGACCCGGACGTCGAGGTGGTCTACGTCGCCACCCCGCACGCCCAGCACGCCGAGGTGGTCCGCGCGGCACTGACCGCCGGCAAGTCGGTGCTGGTGGAGAAGCCGGTGACCGTCAACGCCCGGGAGGCGCAGGAGCTGGTCGACCTGGCCCGCGAGCGGGGGCTGTTCCTGATGGAGGCGGTCTGGACCCGCTTCCTGCCGGCCTACCAGCGGGCGCTGGAGATCGCCGCGTCCGGTGAGATCGGCACCGTGCACTGGGTGGCCGCCGAGGTCGCCTTCCCCGCGCCGCAGGACCCGACGGCCCGGATCTGGGCACGCGCCGACGGTGGCGGCGCGCTGCTCGACCTCGCCGTCTACCCGCTGCTGTGGGCGTGGGGCACCCTGGGGCTGCCCGACGAGGTCACCGCGGTGGGGACGCTGAACGCCGAGGGCGTGGACGCGCAGAACGCCCTGACGCTGCGCTGGGACTCCGGCGCGCAGGCGCAGCTGACCACCTCGCTGCTGGCCCGCTCGCCGCACACCGCGCTGGTCTGCGGCAGCGAGGGCTGGGTCCGCAGCACCGGGCCGGACTCGGTGTACCGGCCGACCCGCCTCGACGTGCAGGTGGGCGACGCGGAGCCGCGCACCGAGGAGTTCGCGCTGATCGGCTCCGGCTACGTGCACGAGCTGCGCGAGGTCACCCGCTGCCTGCAGGAGGGGCTCACCGAGAGCCCGGTCGTGCCGCTGGAGCACTCGCTGGCCACCATGCGGCTGCTCGACGGCGTCCGGGCCCAGCTGGGGGTCGTGTACCCGAACGACGAACGCTGACCGTCCCCGGCGGCGCCACCGGGCCGCAGCTACGGTGTGGCGGTGATCACCGTGTGCGGCGAGCTCGTGGTCGACCTGATCCCGGTGGCCGGCGCCGGGAGCACGGGGGCCCCGCAGTACACCGCCTTCCCCGGCGGCAACGCGCTCAACGTGGCCGTCGCCGCGGCCCGGCTGGGCACCGAGGTGCACCTGATGTCCCGGGTCGGGCCCGGGCCGTTCGGCACGCTGCTGCGCGCACACGCCGCTCGCAACGGGGTGGCCACCGACGCCATGGTCGACGCCCCCGAGCCGGTGAGCCTGGCGGTGGTGGAGCTGCGCGACGACGGGTCGGCCGGCTACTCCTTCCACACCGTCGGCGCCGCCGACTGGCAGTGGACCCCGGCCGAGCTGGCCCGGGACTGGCCGGCCGGCACGCGGATCGTGCACGTCGGCTCGATCTCCAGCTGGACGCCGCCGGGGTCCGACGCCATCGCCGACCTGGTGCGCCGGGTCCGGGCCGAGGGCAGCGCGCTGGTGAGCTTCGACCCGAACGTCCGCGCCTCGCTGGTCGCCGACGCGGACGCCGTCCGGGCGCGGATCGGTGAGCTGCGCCGCACGGCGGACCTGGTCAAGGTCAGCGCCGAGGACCTGGCGTGGCTGGAGCCCGGCGCCGACCTCGACGAGGCGGCCGTCCGCTGGGCCGCCGAGGGCCCGGCGCTGGTCGTCGTCACCGACGGCGGGGGCGCGCTGCGCGCCGCCCGGCCGGGCCGGCCGCTGGTGCGCCGGCAGCCCCCGGCGGTCACCGTGGTCGACACCGTCGGCGCCGGCGACACGCTGGCCGCGGCGCTGTTCGCCGGCCTGGTGCGCACCGGCACGCTCGCGCACGACGCGCTCGCCGGTCTGCCGGACGACGAGCTCGCCGCACTGCTGGACGACGCCGCCCTGGCCGCGGCGCTGGCCTGCACCCGCCCGGGCGCCGACCCGCCCACCGCCGCCGAGCTCGAGGCCGCCCGCGCCTGACCCGGGCCCACCCCGGGACCGGCAGCAGGGTCGGGAAGACTGGTGCGGTGAGCGCCGAGACGATGCTGCTGCTGGTCCTCGGCGCGGTGGCGGTGATCGTCGCGGTGCGCTGGGTCGCCGAGCACACCGGGCTGCCGGCCGCCGCGCTGCTCACCCTGCTCGGCATCGCCTACGCGCTGCTGCCCGGGCCGAACGTGAGCCTCGACCCGCACCTGGTGCTCACCCTGGTGCTCCCCCCGCTGCTCTACAGCGCCGCCCTGGACGCCTCGCTGGGTGCGATCCGGCGGAACCTGCGCACCGTGGTCAGCCTGTCGGTGCTGCTCGTGCTGGTCACCGCCGTGCTCATCGGCGCCGGCTTCGCCCTCTTCGTCACCGGCGCCACGCTGGCGGCCGGCATCGCCCTCGGTGCGGCCGTCGCGCCCCCGGACCCGGTGGCCGCGCTGTCGGTGGGCCGGCGGGTCGGCCTGCCCCCGCGGCTGATCACCCTGATCCAGGGCGAGGGGCTGCTCAACGACGCCACCGCGCTCACCCTGCTCACCGTCGCGGTCGGCGCCGCGCAGGGCGAGGGGTTCTCCACGCCGGCCGCCGTCGGCGAGTTCGTCATCGCCGCCGCCGGTGGGGTCGTGGCCGGGCTGGTGGTCGCCTACGGCGTCCGGCCGCTGCGCCGGCTGCGGCGCGACCCGCTGTCGTCCAACGCGATCTCGCTGGCCACCCCGTTCGTCGCCTACCTGCTCGGCGAGGCGGTGCACGTCTCCGGCGTGCTCGCCGTCGTCGTCGCCGGGCTGGTCATCGGGCACAACGCCCCGTACTGGACGTCGGGGGCGAGCCGGCTGCAGACCGACGCCGTCTGGCGGCTGGTCGACTTCCTGCTCGAGGGCATCGTCTTCCTGCTCATCGGCCAGCAGCTGCCCACCGTCATCCGCGGGCTGGGCCAGTACGACACCTCGACCATCGTCGTCGCCGCGTCGATCACCGTGGGCGTGATGCTCGTCGTCCGCCCGCTGTGGTTGCTGCTCACCGAGTCGCTGCCCCGGTCGCTGCACACCCGGCTGGGTGGTCAGGACGTGCGCGAGGGAGGCGTGGAACCGGCGGAGAGCGACCGGCTGACGATCCGCGAGATCGTGGTGCTCAGCTGGGCCGGCACCCGCGGGGTGATCAGCCTGGCCGCGATCTTCACCCTGCCGGTCGTGACCGACAGCGGGGCGCCGTTCCCCGACCGCGACCTGCTGCTGTTCTGCGCCTTCCTCGCCGTGCTGGTGACCCTGGTCGGCCAGGGCATCACCTTCGCCCCGCTGGTGCGGGCGCTGGGCTGCTACGCCGACCAGGCCGACGAGGCGCGGCTGCGCAACCAGGCGCGGATCGCGGCCGCCGAGGCCGGCCTGGCCCGGCTGGAGGTCATGCAGTCCGAGGAGCACGACGACGTCGACGAGCAGGCGCTGGTCACGTTGCGGGCCCAGCTGCGCACCCGGCTCGACCGGTACCGCACCCGCCTGGACGTGCTGAACGCCGCCGAGGGCGGCGACATCCCGCTGTCGCCCACCTACGAGGCCGCGCTGCGGCTGCGCCGGGCCGTGATCGGCGCCCAGCGCGAGGAGCTGCTGCGCTGGCGGGACGCCGCCCGGCTGCCCGACGAGGGGCTGCGGATCCTGGAGCGGGAGCTGGACCACGAGGAGGGCCTGCTGCCGGCCCGCGGCCGCTAGGTCACCGGAGCCCGGCAGCCCAGCACCCGGGCCCGGTGGCGGCCGGGCGGGGCGGTCAGCCCAGCGGCGGCAGCCCCAGGTTGTCCCGCAGCGTCGTCCCCTCGTAGTCGGTGCGGTACACGCCGCGCTCCTGCAGCAGCGGCACCACCTGGTCGACCAGCGGGTCCAGCCCGCCGGGGGTGATGTGCGGGACCAGGATGAAGCCGTCGCTGGCATCGGACTGCACCAGGTCGTCCATCTGCGCGGCCACGGTCGCCGCGCTGCCGACGAAGTCCTGCCGACTGCTGATCTGGATCATCAGCTCGCGGATCGACAGGCCCTTGGCCTCCGCCTGCTCCCGCCAGGCCGCCGCCACCGCCATCGGGTCGCGGTTCATCCGCACGCTGGCCCGACCGCGGGCCACGGTGTGCTCCCCGATGACCGGGTCGACGTCGGGCAGCGGGCCGTCGGGGTCGTAGCCGGACAGGTCGCGGTTCCAGACCTCCTCCAGCTTGCGCAGGGCCGTGGAGCCGGACACCTGCTGCTTGCGCACCTCGGCGGCGAGGTCGGCGGCCTCCGCGTCGGTGTCGCCGATGACGAAGGTGGCGGCCGGGAGGATCAGCAGGTCCTCCTTGCGCCGGCCGTACCTGGGCAGCCGGCCCTTGACGTCGCTGTAGAACGCCTGCCCGGCCTCCGACGTGGCGTGCCGGCTGAAGATCGCGTCGGCCGCTGAGGCGGCGAACTCGCGGCCCTCCTCGGAGTCGCCGGCCTGGAACACGACCGGCCGGCCCTGCGGGCTGCGCGGCACGTCGAAACGGCCGGCGATGTCGAAGTGCGCGTCGGCGTGCGCGAACGACCCGGCCGCCGGGTCGGCGAGGAAGACGCCGGACTCCTTGTCCGCCACCACCTCGTCGCCGTGCCAGGAGTCCAGCAGCTCGGTCACCGTCTGCAGGAAGGTGCGGGCCCGCTCGTACCGCTGGTCCTGGGCCAGGAAGCCGCCGCGGCGGAAGTTCTCCCCGGTGAACGCGTCCCAGGAGGTGACGACGTTCCACGCCGCCCGGCCACCGGAGAGGTGGTCAAGGGTGGCGAACTGGCGGGCCACCTCGTAGGGCTCGTTGAAGGTGGAGTTGATCGTCCCGGCCAGCCCGAGGTGCTCGGTGACCGCGGCGAGGGCGGACAGCACCGTGAAGGTGTCCGGCCGGCCGACGACGTCCAGGTCGTAGATCGCGCCGTTCTGCTCACGCAGCCGCAGCCCCTCGGCGAGGAACAGGAAGTCGAACTTCCCGCGCTCGGCGGCCTGGGCGAAGCGGACGAAGGAGCTGAACTCGATGTGGCTGCCGGCCGCCGGGTCGCTCCACACGGTGGTGTTGTTGACGCCGGGGAAGTGGGCGGCGAGGTGCACCTGCTTGGGCATGATCGGCTCTCAGACGGTCGCGTAGCGGTTGGCGGGGCGCGGGAGCCCGAGCAGGCCGCGCAGGGTGGTCGCCTCGTAGGCGGTGCGGAACAGGCCGCGGCGCTGCAGCTCGGGCACCAGCCCGGTGGTGACCTGGCGGAGGTCGTGCGGCAGCGTCGCCGGCCGCAGCCGGAAGCCGGTGAGCCCGGCCTCCGCCCGGTCGGTGAGCAGGTCGGCCAGCTCGGCGGGGGTGCCGGCGAAGACCTGCGCGTCGCTCTCGTACGGCGCCCCGGCGCGCTCGTCGAGCCGGTCCCGCCGGGCGCGGGCGGTCGCGGCGTCGTCGTCGAGGAACACCACGACGTCGCCGAAGACGTGCACCGTCTCCGCCGCGCGCCCGGCGGCGGCCTGCGCCGACCGGACGGCCCCGACGATGCGGCGGGCGTCGGCGGTGTCGGTCGGGGTGACGAAGCCGACGTCGGCGCTGCGGCCGACCAGCTCGAAGGGCACCTGCTGGTGGGCCAGGGCGGTCACCAGCGGCTGCCCCTGCGGCGGCCGCGGGGTGATCGAGGGGCCCTTGACCGAGAAGTGCCGGCCCTCGAAGTCGATGTAGTGCAGCTTCTCCCGGTCGACGAACCGGCCGGTCGCCACGTCCCGGATCTCGGCGTCGTCCTCCCAGCTGTCCCAGAGCCGGCGGAGCACCTCGACCCAGTCGGCGGCCTCGTCGAACAGCTCGCGGACGGCGGCCCGGCCGGCGGCGTCGTCCTCGGCGAGGGTGCCGACGTCGGGCAGCCGGCGGCGGCCGAGGTGGGCGGCCTCGGCCGGGCTGGCGCCCACCTTGACCCGGACGCCGGCCCGGCCGGTGCTCACGTAGTCCAGGGTGGCGATCGCCTTGGACAGGTGGAAGGGCTCGGTGTGGGTGACCACGGCGGTCGGCACGAGCCCGATCGAGCGGGTCAGCGGGGCCACCCGGGCGGCGACCTGGACGGCGTCGAGCCGGCCGCGCACCTGGTCGGTGCGGTCGTCGGGGCGGTACCGGTCGGCGGACTGCAGGGACAGCCCGTCCTCGAGGGTGACCAGGTCCAGCAGGCCGGCCTCCGCCTCGCGGACCAGGTCGACCCAGTAGGCGGGGGTGAGGAGCTCGGCCGGGCGGGCGTCGGGCTCGCGCCAGGCGGCGGGGTGCCAGCCGGCGCCGTCGAGGGCGACGGCGAGGTGCAGGTGGGTGCTCATGGACGTCTCCGGGGGTTCAGGCGGCGGACGCGGCGACGGCGACCGCGGCGGGGACGAGCGACTGCCACAGCCGGCGGGCCAGGGCGTCGTTCTGGCGGAAGAACGGCGCGTTGGTGCGGGGCCGGGCGAAGGCGGCCACCTGCGCACCGGAGGTCCAGAAACCGACCGCGAACAGCCGGTCCTGCGCCTGCCCGGTCGCGCTGACCACCCGCTGCCCGGTGTCGACCGCCAGCCGGCCCGTGCCGAGGCCCCCGGCGACCGTCTTCTCCGCGGCGACGCCGCGGGTGACCAGGGCGGTGACCAGCGGGTCGGGGGTCGCCTGCACCGCCGGGGCGGGCACCCGGGCCTCCACCATCGCCCGGGCGGTGACGACGGCGTCGACCGACACCGACCGGGCGCGGAACACCCCGGCGTCGGCGTCGAGCTCGAAGCGGGAGTCGGCGCCCAGGAAGCGGACGACGCCGGCCTCGGACAGCGCCAGCAGCTCGGCCAGCCGCGGCGCGGGCGGGCCGCTGGCCAGGTAGCTGAACAGGTTCATCCACCAGCCGGCGACGTCCTCGGCCTCCGACCGCGGGGTCAGCCGGCCGGCGCCGACGAGCCCCGCGATCGTGCCGTGGCAGAACAGCAGGGCGGTGAAGACGGCGGCGTCGGTGCTGTGCGCCGGGTCGGCGGACCGGGTCAGGTCGGCGCGCACCAGCGCGCGCACCGCGTCCTGCAGCTCGTCGGCGGTGTCGAAGCGCGCGCCGGCCAGCGGCCGGTCGCGGGCGGCCAGGTCGAACCGGTCGGCCGGGTCCGGCACGGCGCGGGCCACCAGGTCGCCGACCGCCGCCGGGTCGTCGGTGGTGGCGTACCCCGCGGCGAACTCCGCCCAGGGCAGCGCGATCCGCTCCGGGTGGGCGGCGAACAGCTCGGTGTAGTGCGCCCACCCGAGCTCGCGGGCGATCACCGGGGCCAGGTCGGTGCGCAGGTCCAGCGGCCGGTCGGGACCGAAGGCGGCGTCGAGCGCCTCGGGGGTGAAGAAGCGCAGCGGCACCGGGGGGCCGGGCCAGGCGTAGCCGAGCTTGGCCTGGTACGGCACGCCCCGCCGCGACCCCACGTGCAGCACCGGCTCCTGGCCCGAGGGCAGGTAGCGCAGCCGGTCGCCGTCGGGCTCGAACCGGCCGCCCCGGCCGCTGGTGAGCAGCACCATCAGGTCGACGAAGGCCAGCCCGGCGCCGCGCACCAGCACGTCCTCGCCCGGGGCCAGCCCGGCCAGGTCGAGGTCGGCGGTGTAGCCGGTGGGCACGTAGACCAGCCCGGCGTCGTCGGCCAGCCGCAGCACCTCGCGCTCGGCCGGGGTGGCGTGCGCGTCGAGGTGGCCCTGCGCCAGGACGGCGAGGTCGCTGCGCAGCACCCGGCCGTCGGCGAGCTCGACGGCCACCCCGTCCGGCCGCACGTCGACGTCGACGACCCTCGTCTCGTGCAGGTGCACGTCGGCCCACGGGCGGGCCGCGGCGACCACCTCGGCGAGCACCCAGCCCAGGTAGGCGTTGACCAGCGGCCGGGACGGGAACGACGTCGGCGTCACCCGCCGCGCCTCCTCGCCCACCGGGTCGTCGGCGGGCAGCGCGCGGCCGACCGCCTCGACCCACTGCCAGAGCGTGGTGCCCTCGCCCACCGGGCCCTCGACGGTCACCGACGCGTCGGGCAGCACGGTGACGTCGGCGGTCAGGGAGTTGGCCCACAGGAGCGCGGGCTGGGCTGCGCGCCACACACGGCCCCCGCCGGGCGGGTGCGGGTCGACGAGGTGCACCTGCAGGCGGGTGCCGTCGGTGAACTCGGGCGCGCTCGCGACCAGCCGCTCGAGCAGGCCGATGGCGGTGGGGCCGGCACCCACGACGACGATCGAGGGGCCGGCGCGGCGGGCGTGGTGTGCGGGGTCGGGCAGGGACAAGCGGGGCTCCCGGAGAGGGGGCGGTCAGGGACGCGGGTCGGCGGGTCCGGGCCGACACTGCGCGCTCGCCGTCCGCAGGAGGTCGACGTGGCGGCGGCTGACCAGGGCGGTGCCGGGCACGGGCGTCTCCTCTCTGCGGGGCTGTCCACTCGGGGAACCGACGGTGCGGGCCCGGGTGTTCCCGGTCCGGCGTGTCGGTGCAGGGATATGTCTACCAAGTCGATCGTGTTTGACGGCAGGTGGGGTGGGGCTCTACTGTCCGCCGCAGGTCCTGAGCGCCAGCACCAAGCCCCGGCTCGCTGGCCGGCAACCCTCCCTGCGACGGGGTGCCCCGGGTGACGACCTGGCCGTGCGCATCCGCGCCCGGCAAGCAGCGGCCCCCTCCCGAGGGGACGAACGAGGAGCCACACCCGTGAGAGAGACCAGCACGCGCTCGGTGCGCGCCGTCTCCGTCGACAGCGTCGTCTCGGTCCACCTGGTCGGCCGGCCGACCGTCGACCTCCTGCGCACCGACAGCGCGCTCTGTCGCTGACCGCGGCACACCCCTCCTCCCTCCCCCGCACCCCGTCGCCGTCCGCGGCGACCGCCGGCGCGCCCTCCTCCGCCCAGGAGTCCCTCCCGCATGTCCACGTCCCTGTCCCGTCCGCCCCTGGACCAGTTCCGGGTGCTGAGCGTCTCCCCCGACGACCCGCTCGCGGCGCCGCTCTTCGCCGAGCTCGCCGTCGAGTACGACACCCGCTACGGCGACCTGTTCGGCGGCGCCGCCGAGGAGCTCACCCGCTACCCCGCCAGCACCTTCCGGCCCCCGGACGGCGACTTCGTGCTGCTGACCGACGGCGGCGTGGCCGTGGCCGGCGGCGCCTTCATGCGGCACCCCGACCCCGGGACGGCGGAGGTGAAGCGGATGTGGACCGCCGCGTCGCACCGCCGCCGCGGGCTGGCCCGCCGGGTGCTCGCCGAGCTGGAGCAGCGGGCCGCCGCCCACGGCTACCGGCGGATGTACCTCACCACCGGCCCGCGCCAGCCCGAGGCGCGCGACCTCTACCTCGCCGCGGGCTGGACGCCGCTGTTCGACCCGGCCGTCCCCCGCCCCACCGACACCGAGACGCTGCGCGCCCTGCCGGTCGCCCAGCGCCTCTACGCCTTCGACAAGCAGCTCCCGGGAGACCCGCGATGACCACCCTGGAGACCCGACCCGCGGCGGCCGCGCCGCCGGGCGGCACGCCGTACGACCAGCTCGAGGTGGTGCCGGCCCGGCACCCCGGCCGCTGGGTCGCCACCGCCGTCGTCGCCGTGCTGCTGGCGATGGTGCTCAACAGCCTGGTCACCAACCCGCGGTGGGAGTGGGACGTCGTCGGCGCCTACCTCACCGAGGAGTCGATCGTCCGCGGCGTGCTCACCACCGTCCAGCTGACCGCGATCACCGCGGTGCTCGGCTTCGCGCTGGGCACGGTGCTGGCGCTGATGCGGCTGAGTCGGTCGCCGCTGCTGCAGGCGGTCAGCTGGGGCTACACCTGGGTGTTCCGCTCGGTGCCGCTGATCCTGCAGCTGCTGCTCTGGTACAACCTCGCCTACCTCTACCAGAACCTGGACCTGGGCATCCCGTTCGGCCCGTCCTTCGCCAGCGTCGAGACGCTCTCGCTGATCGACAAGTTCGGCGCCGCCGTGCTCGGGCTGGGGCTGCACCAGGCCGCCTACTCGGCGGAGATCGTCCGCGCCGGGATCCTCTCGGTCGACCAGGGCCAGCACGAGGCCGCTGCCTCGCTGGGCATCCCGCGGCGCCGGCAGACCACCCGGATCGTGCTCCCGCAGGCGATGCGCACCATCGTGCCGACCGCGGTCAACGAGGTGATCGGCCTGTTCAAGGGCACCTCGATCGTCTACGTGCTGGCCCTGGGCGAGCTGTTCTACACCGTCAGCGTCATCTACGGCCGCACGCAGCGGGTGCTCCCGATGCTGGTCGTCGCCGCGATCTGGTACATCGTGCTCACCACGGTGGTCACGGTGGTCCAGTACCACGTCGAACGGCACTACGCCCGGGGCGCGGTCCGCACGCTGCCCCCCACCCCGGTCCAGCGGGTGCGCGCCGAGCTGCGCGCCGTCCTCTCCCGCTTCGGCGCCCCGCGCGGGGCCACCCGATGACCGCGGTGACCGCCCGCCCAGGGCGGGTCGAAGTGCACGGCGTGCACAAGTCCTACGCGGGCGTGGAGGTGCTGCACGGGGTCGACCTGGTGGTCGAGCCGGGCACGGTGACCGTCGCCCTGGGCCCCTCGGGCTCGGGGAAGTCGACGCTGCTGCGCAGCATCAACCACCTGGAGAAGGTCGACCGCGGATTCATCGCCCTGGACGGCGAGCTGGTCGGCTACCGCCGCAAGGGCGACAAGCTCTACGAGCTGCACGAGAAGGACGTGCTGCGGCAGCGGACCCGGTTCGGGTTCGTGTTCCAGTCCTTCAACCTCTTCCCGCACCTCACCGCGCTGGACAACGTCGTCGAGGCGCCGGTGTCCGCGCAGGGCCGCCGCCGCAGCGAGGTGGAGGCCGAGGCCCGCGAGCTGCTCACCCGGGTCGGCCTGGGCGACCGGGCCGGCGCCTACCCCCGGCAGCTGTCCGGCGGGCAGCAGCAGCGGGTGGCGATCGCCCGGGCGCTGGCTATGCGCCCGGCCGTCCTGCTGTTCGACGAGCCGACGTCGGCGCTGGACCCGGAGCTGGTCGGTGAGGTGCTCGCGGTGATCGAGGGCCTGGCCAGCACCGGCACCACGATGATCGTCGTCACCCACGAGATCGGCTTCGCCCGCCGGGTCGCCGACCAGGTCGTCTTCATGGACGAGGGCCGGGTGGTCGAGCAGGGCCCGCCCGAGCAGGTCCTCGACGCCCCGCAGCACGACCGCACCCGCGCCTTCCTGGCCCGGGTGTTGTAGCCCCCCACTCCCACTCCGCACACCTCGGACGGCGCACCCGCGCCGTCCGGCGATGGCACGCGCCCAAGGCCGCCTGACCACCCTGACCCCCGAGAGGCACCCCCGATGACCCGCACCCGCAGGACCCGTCCCCGCCCGGCCCTCCCCGTCACCAGCGCCCTGCTGCTGTCCACGGTCACCCTGCTGTCGGCGTGCAGCAGCTCGGCCGACATCGAGGCGGAGGCGCAGGCCGAGGCCGGCGCCACCCAGCAGCTCACCGTGGACACCAGCCCGGAGCAGGCCGACCGCGCCACCACCGACGAGGACCCCGACGCCGCGGCGCTGGTGCCCGACGCGATCGCCGAGGACGGCCGGTTCACCGTCGGCATCGTGGGCGCCGGCGACCCGCCGCTGGCCTTCCTCTCCGACGACAACAGCACCGTCGTCGGCAGCGAGGTCGACATCGCCTCGCTGGTCGCCGAGTCGCTCGGCCTGGAGCTCGAGGTCCGCAACATCTCCTGGGAGCAGTGGCCGCTGTCGGTGCAGAGCAGCGACGTCGAGGCGGTGTTCAGCAACGTGGGCGTGAACGCCGAGCGGCTGCAGCTGTTCGACTTCGCCACCTACCGCCAGGGGATCATGGCCTTCACCGCCGCCCCGGACAGCGACCTGTCGATCGCCGAGGCTGCGGACATCGCGGGGCTGACCCTCGCGGTCGGTTCGGGCACCAACCAGGAGCGCATCCTGCTGGACTGGAACGCGGAGAACGAGGCGGCCGGGCTGGAGGCCGCCACCCTGGACTACTACGCCAACGCCGCCGACGCGCTGCTGGCGATCAAGTCCGGGCGGGTCGACGCCTACCTCGGGCCGAACCCGAACGCGGTGTACCAGGAGAGCAAGGAGCAGGTGGCTGTCGTCGGCACCGTCAACGCCGGGTGGCCGAACACCACCTACGTCGCGGCGACCACGCTCAAGGGCAACGGGCTCGCCGCGGCCGTGCAGGCCGGCCTGCAGCACGCCTTCGACGACGGCAGCTACACCGAGACCCTGGAGCGCTGGGGGCTCACCGACGAGGCCGTCGAGGAGCCCGTCGTCAACCCGACGGTGGCGTCCTGACCACGGCCGGCCCGGCCACCCCGCGTCGTACCGACGTGGTGGTGGTCGGCGGCGGGGTGATGGGGTCGGCCACCGCGTGGGCGCTGGCCCGGCGCGGCGTGGACGTCGTCCTGCTGGAGCGGTTCGGTCCCGGCCACGCGCACGGCGCCTCGCACGGCCGTGCCCGGATCTACCGCAGCAGCTACGCCCAGCCGCACCACCAGTCGCTGGTGGCCGAGGCCCGGGCGCTGTGGGGCGAGCTCGAGGCGGAGGCCGGCGTCCGGGTGCTGCACCGGCTCCGGGCGTCGCCACCGCGGCTCCGGCGGGTCTGGGCCGGCTCCGCGAGATGGCGGCCGCCGGCGTGCCGCACGAGTGGCTGGCCGCGGCCGAGGCCGAGCAGCGCTGGCCCGGGATGCGCTTCCCCGGGCCGGTGCTGCACGAGCCGGAGACCGCCGGCCGGGTGGACGCCGACACCGCGGTGACCGCGCTGCAGTCGGCGGCCGCCGCGCACGGGGCGGTGGTCCGGCACCACCGGCGGGTCACCGCGGTCGAGGCCGACGGCGCCGGCGTGCTGGTGCGCTCGGCGGCCGGCGCGGTCGTCCGGGCGCGCACCGCCGTCGTCGCGGCCGGCGCGTGGACCGCCGACGTGCTGCCCGGGCTGCGGCTGCCGCCGCTGCGGGTGACCCAGGAGCAGCCGGCGCACTTCCGGCCGCTGGACCCCACGGCCGGGTGGCCGGCGTTCACCGCCGACCCCGACCCGGCCGAGGGCTGGCCCAGCGGGGTGTACGGGCTGGCCAGCCCGGGCGAGGGCGTGAAGGTCGGCTTCCACGGCACCGGGCCGGAGGTGCACCCGGACCGGCGGGACCACCTGCCCGAGCCCGGCCGGCTGGCGCAGCTGCAGGAGTACGTGCGCCGGTGGCTGCCCGGGCTGGACGCCGACACGCCGGAGCCGGTGTCGTGCACCTACACCAGCACGCCGACCGGGGAGTTCGTGCTCGACCGGGTCGGGCCGGTGGTGGTGGCCGCGGGGTTCAGCGGGCACGGGTTCAAGTCCGCCACGGCGGTCGGCCGGGTGCTGGCCGACCTGGCCGTCGGTGCCCCGGTCGACGCCGCGCCGTTCGGCTTGGCGGCACACGCGCTGCTCGCCTGACCAGCGCAGTCACCTGTCCACAGGCCGTCGTCCTCGCTGGTGAGCGACGCGTCGAGCCGGTATGATCGAACACGTGTTCGACTCGACGAGCGTGCTGGACCGGCCGACCGACGGCTGGGCCGACGAGGCGTTCGCTCCGCTGCGGGCAGAACTGGAGAACGGCCACCTCGCGCTCGACCTCCTCCGCGAGGAGCAGCAGGTCATCGGCACGTCGCAGGCCTACCGGGCACGCTGGATCGCCGACTTCTGCCGCGCCCGGCCGGCGTCCGGCGACCGACCGGACACCGAGGTCGGCGCCGCGGCAGCGGCCACCCGTGCCGCTCGGTCGTCCGTGCTCGTGAGCGTCAGCGAGTGGGCGGTCGACGAGGTCGCCACCGCCCTCTGCCTCACCGCTGCCCGCGCCGAGTCCTGGATGGTGCAGTCGCTCCAGCTGGTCCACCTGCTGCCCGCCACCCTGGAGGCGCTCGCCGAGGGTCGGCTGACGTGGGAGCACGCCACGGTCCTGTGCGACGTGGTCGCCCCGCTCGACGACGAGATCCGCGCGGATGCCGAGGCCCGGCTGCTCGCCAGGCTGGGGCACAAGACCCCTCCGCAGCTGCGCGCCGCAGCCCACCGGGTCGTGCAGCGCCTCGACGGCCAGGCCATCGGCCGCCGGGTGACCGCGGCGCTGCGCGAACGCGGCATCACGGTGCACCCGACGGGTGACGGGCTGGGCACGCTGTCGGTCACCGACCTGCCGCTGCCGGTCGTGCGCGCGATGGAGGACGCGCTGCGGCAGTACGCGGACGCGGCAGCAACCCCGGACGACGGCCGGACCCGCCAGCAGCGGATGGCCGACTGCCTGGTCGACCTGGTGCTGCGTCCCGGCGAACACGGGCTGGCCCCGGTGCAGGCGCAGCTCACGATCATCGCCACCGTGCGCACACTGCTCGGCGGGGACGACCCGGGCGAGGTGGCCGGCGACGTCGTGCCCGCGGAGATGCTCCGGGCGCTCGCCCGTGCTCTCGGCCTGCTCCCCACCGAGCGACCCACCCGGTCAGCACCACCCGAGGACCCGACCGACGCCGCCGACGCGACCGACACTGCCCGGTCCGGCCTGGCCGGCCTGCTCGCCACCCGCAACCTCTCCGGTACCGCGCTCGCCGACCGGCCGCAGATCGCGCTGGTCGACGAGCTCACCGGGCAGCTGCTGGGGCTGACCGACGCCGCCGGGCTGCGCGCCGGCTCGGCCCTGGGTCCACCACCCACCGCGGCCTACGCGCCCACCGGGGCACTGCGCCGGCACGTCCAGCTCCGCGACCGCCGCTGCCGCTTCCCGGGCTGCCGGCGCCCGGGCACCCGCTCGGACCTGCACCACGTCGTGCGCTTCCCGGAAGGGCCGACGTCGGCCGGCAACCTGTGCTGCCTGTGCCGGCACCACCACCGGCTGGTCCACCAGGCACCCGGCTGGCGGCTGGACGCGGTGGCCGGCGGCGGCCTGCGCTTCACCACCCCCACCGGGTACGAGGTGACGACCCACCCCGGCGGCCTGACCGACGGGAGCGACGGCCTCTCCCCGCCGGGCACCGATCCACCGGACGACCCGCCACCGGACGACGACCCGCCACCGTTCTGAGAGGTGCGGTCCCCGGTGGCCGTCGACCACCGGGTGACCGCCGTCAGCCGAGCGGCTTCTTCTCCCCCGCCTCCACCGCGACCGGCAGGTGGTTCTCCGCCGGCGCCAGCGGGCAGGTGGCGAACTCGGTGTAGGCGCAGGGCAGGTTCGTGGCCCGGTTGAAGTCCAGGGTCACCGTGCCGTCGGGTGCCGGTGCGTCCACCGCCACCGACCGGTTCGCCGCGTACGTGGTCACGCCGGACGTCCGGTCGGTGAACAGCACGAACAAGCTGCCCGGGGTGGGCCCGTTGAAGGCGGTGAGCGACAGCGGCTGCCCGTCGAGCTCGAACTCGATCCGGCCGGGGGCGTCGTAGACGTGCTGCAGCCCCTCGACCACGGCGCCGACCGTCGTCGGCCGCGGCTCGTCGAAGGCCACGTACCGCCCGGTCACCGCCCACCGCGGGTCCGCCGGGTAGGCCGGCGTCCCCGGGTACCCGACGAGCACCGGGTTCGAGGGATGCCGCGGCCGGACCACGTCCGAGCCGCCCCGGCGGGCCACCTCGACGACGGCGTCGCCGTGCACCGGGCTGACGCCGCCGCGCTCGGGGAGCACGCCGAACGAGTGCTCGCCGTGCACCGGCGCCCCGTCGACGACGAGCTCCTCGCCCTCGCCGAGCCGCACGACGACGCCGTCCGGCCCGGTCGACCACTCCCCCGGTGCGCCGGGCACCCGCTGCGGCTCGCCGGTCAGCCAGTGCAGGCCGGTGATCGCCAGGAACCCGTGCGGGTCGGCCCGCCGGGCCTCGTGCTGCTCGTGCCAGGCCGCCCAGTCGGCGGCGAACGTGTCGGTGTCGGTGACGGTCACGGGTCTCTCCTCGGTGTCGGCGGGGTCAGGTGTGGGCGCAGGTCAGGTGCGGGCGGCGCTGCGGGAGCGGAAGTCCCCGCGTCCGGTGTCGCCCTTCCAGTCGGCGAAGCTCTCGCCGGTGAGCTCCTCGAGCAGCTCGATGTCGGGCAACAGGGTGCTGAGCACCTCGCGGCGCACCTCCACCGGCAGCGTCGGCCGGGGCGCGCGGCCGGCGTGCAGCGCGGCGACCAGCGGCCGGCCGGCCTGCCGCCACACCTGCGGCGGCGCGTACGCGCCCAGCGCCGCGCCGGCCCGGGCGAGCCGGGCCAGCAGCCGGTACCGCGGGGTGTCGGCGACGAACGGCTTGACGTTCTCCGGGGCCACCGTGTGCGCCACCCCGGGCGGCACGCCGAGGAACTCGCTCACCCGGTCCAGCGTCTGCCCCGGGGTGTCGACCAGCTGCCGGTACCGCAGGAGGAACACCCGCTCCCGCGGCACCTGGACGTAGAGGCCCCGCAGCTGGGCGCCGTAGGTGCCCAGGACCCGGTGCTGCGGCACGACGGCGCGCAGTGGCACCTGTGGGCCTCGGTGCACCCGCTCGACGACCCCGCGGCCACCGACCGGATGACCACCGAGCACGCCACCAGCCCGGACGGCGTGGACTGGACCTGGCAGGGCACCGCGCTGGCCGGCACCCCGGGCAGCTGGGACGCCCGCGGCGTCCGCATCGCGACCGTGGTGCTCGACGGCGACCGGAGCTGGGCGCTCTACGACGGCCGGGCCACCGCGGCGGAGAACTGGGAGGAGCGCACCGGGCTGGCCGTGCAGGACGGCGCCGGCACCTTCACCGCGGCGGACGGCGGCCCGCTGCTGCAGAGCCCGCACCCGCCCGGCGGCCTGCGCTACGCCGACGTCGTCGCGCTGCCCGGCGGCGGCGCCCGCTGGTTCTACGAGGCGACCCGGGCCGACGGCGCCCACGAGCTGCGCACGGTGCTGCTGGCGCACTGAGCGGCCGCTCACCGCTCCGCGGGCCCGCAGCCGGCACCCCGGACGGCGGCGGCCAGCTCGGCGGCCCGCGGGTCGTCGGCCGGCTGCCACCGCCCTTCCACCCGGGCGTAGGCCACCTGCGGGCCGGCGGAGAGGAAGGCGTCCAGCGCGGTGAGCAGCCGGTCGACGTCGTCCAGGGTGCAGCCCACCCCGACGCTGGCCCGCAGGGCGCCGGCGGGCACGCCGAGCCGGGCCAGCAGCGGGTGGGCGCAGAACCGGCCGTCGCGCACCCCGATGCCGTGCTCGGCCGACAGGTACGCGGCCACCAGGCCGGGGTCGGCGCCGGCCACGGTGAACGACACCACGCCGGTCGGCTCGGCCGAGTCCGCCCAGATGCGGAGCACCCGGACGCCGGGCAGGGCGCCCAGCCCGGCGACCAGCCGCTCGCGGAGCGCCCGCTCGTGGTCGGCCAGCGCGCCGGCGGGCAGCGCGGCGAGCGCCTCGCAGGCCGCCGCCAGCGCGACGGCGCCCAGCACGTTCGGTGAGCCGCCCTCGTGCCGGTGCGGGGCGGCGGCCCAGCTGGTCTCCTCCACCGTCACCTCCTGGACCGCGCCACCGCCGGCCAGGTACGCGGGCGCGGCGTCCAGCCAGTCGCGCCGGCCGACCAGCGCGCCGGAGCCGAAGGGCGCGTGAGTCTTGTGCCCGGAGAAGGCGACGTAGTCCGCGCCGGAGGCGGCCAGCGAGAACCGCCGGTGCGGCACCAGCTGCGCGCCGTCCACCAGCACCCGGGCGCCGGCCGCGTGCGCGAGCTGCACCACCTCGTCCAGCGGCAGCGCCTCGCCGGTGACGTTGGAGGCGCCGGTGACCGCGACCAGCGCGTAGCGGGCGGCGACCAGCTCGGCGCCCAGCGCCCGCAGCGTCTCGACCACGGTCGGCGCGGTCGGCAGCACGGTGACCGGTCCGCGCTGCTGCCAGGGCAGCAGGTCGGCGTGGTGCTCGCAGTCCAGCACCAGCACGGCGCCGCCGTCGGGCACGCAGCCGGCCAGCAGGTTCAGCGCGTCGGTGGTGTGCCGCACCAGCACGCAGACGTCGTCGGCGCGGGCTCCCACGAAGCCGGCCACGGTGGCCCGGGCGTCCTCGTAGAGCGCCGTCGAGACCTGGGAGAGGTAGCCGGCGCCGCGGTGCACGCTCGCGTACAGCGGCAGCGCCTCGGCGACCCGGGCGGCGACGGACTCCAGCGCCCGGCTGCTCGCCGCGGTGTCCAGGTCGACGTAGCGGGCGGTGCCGCCGGCGACCAGCGGCACCAGGGTGTCGGCCCCGACCACCGGCAGCAGCGGGACGGCGCCGGCAGCGGGGGCCGAGGTGGCTGGGGCGGAGTCGGTGACGGGGGCGCAGAGGACGGCGCTGGACATGGAGGTGCTCCTTCGGGCCGGGGACCCGGGGCACGGGTCCGCGCTATTGCGGCTGCGCAACTGCAGCCGCCAGGTCGTCACCCGGGGCACCCGCTCGCGGAGGAGGGTTGCCGGCCAGCGAGCCGGGGCTTGTCGCTGGCACTCGTGACCTGCCACGAGGGTGGCAGACGACCCCCAAAGACGTCAAACTCCATCGACATGGTGGACTTTGTGTCGTGAGCACGATCGCCGTGGTCGGCAACCCCAAGCCCCGCTCCCGCACCCGCGCCGCCGCCGAGCTGGTGGTGGAGCGGCTGACCGGTGCCCCGCCGGACCGGGTCGTCGACGTCGTCGACCTGGGCGCCGGCCTGCTCGGCTGGGGCGACCCCGCGGTCGCCGACGCGGTGGGCGCCCTGCGCGAGGCCGAGGTCGCCGTCGTCGCCAGCCCCACCTACAAGGCCACCTACACCGGCCTGCTCAAGCTGTTCCTGGACCAGGTCGGCACCGGTGACCTGGTCGGCGTGGTCGCCGTCCCGCTGATGCTGGGCGCCGGCCCGGGGCACGCGATGGCCCCGGACCTGCTGCTCAAGCCGGTGCTGGTCGAGCTCGGCGCCACCACCCCCACCCGCGGGCTGTACCTGCTGGACAAGGCGTGGGACTCCCCCGGCGCGCTCGACGACTGGCTGGTCGCCGCCGGTCCGCAGGTCGCCGCCGCCCGGCGGCGACCGTCCTAGGCTGGCCGGGTGATCCTCATCGTGGTGAAGTGGCCGGTCCGCCCCGAGTTCGACGACCGCTGGCCCGAGCTGGTCGGCGAGTTCACCGAGGCCGTCCGCGCCGAGCCCGGCAACGTCTTCTTCGAGTGGTCGCGCAGCGTCGACGAGCCGCACACCTGGGTGCTCGTCGAGGGCTTCCGGGACGCCGAGGCCGGCGCGGTGCACACCGCGTCCGACCACTTCCGGAAGGCGACCGGCGAGATGCCCGACTGGGTCTCGGCCACCCCGTCGATCATGTACGTCGACTCCCCCGACCTCGCCGGCTGGGGACCGATGGGCGAGGTCCGGCCCCGCGGCTGACGCGGGGCCGGAGCCGGCTCAGTACGGGCCCACCCGCAGCCCCAGGTGCACCTGGGCGATCTTCATCGCCGTCCAGGAGTACTGGGAGGACAGGTGGGTCCGCACCATGGCGACGTCGCGGTAGTACCGCTGCATCGGGTGCCCGGCCATCGCCGCCGAGGACCCGGCGGAGCGGAACAGCACCCCGACGGCCTCGCTGGCCAGCTCCGAGGCCCGCTGCGCCATGCCGTACAGCCGGGCGTCCATCTCCAGCGTGAACGGCACACCGCGCTCCACGGCGTCCGCCGCGTACTCCATGTACAGGTCACCGCACCGGACGACGATGGCCTCCGCCGCGTCGACCATGGTCATCGCGGTGCCCAGGTCGAGCTGGTGCAGCGGGTCCTCGCGGCGCGGCTGGAACGGGGGGAACGGCGAGGTGCGGCTGTCGATGATCTGCTCGTACTCGTCCAGCGCCGCCTTCGCCGCCCCCACCACCGGACTGGCCAGCGACATGTGCAGGAAGCCGGCGACCGGGCCGAGGTACAGCGGGTTGCCGTGCAGCTCGGTGCCGACCGAGGGGCCGGTGTAGTCGTGGGTGATCCAGTCGAAGCGGCAGACCCGGTGTTCCGGGACGACGACGTCGGAGACCACGACGGTGTTCGAGCCGCTCCCCCGCAGGCCCAGCGTGCGGTCGCCGCCCCAGTCGTCGAGGACGGTGACCTCGGCGTGCGGCACGATCGCGGCGATCAGCAGCGGGGAGCCGTCCGGGCGGGTCTCCCCCTCCACGACCGCGTTCACCGTCGAGTGGGTCGACCAGGGGACGCCGGACTGGTACGGCGACCGGGCGCTCACCCGGTAGCCGCCGTCGACCCGGACCGCCCGGCCGGCGCCGGCGATGCTGTGCGAGGCCCGGTAGTACCCGCCCGGCGCGGCGAACACCTCGTCCTGCGCCTCCCGGCCCCAGTGGGAGGCGGTGGTCAGGTTGTGGTTGTGCCCCAGGCCGTAGCACCAGCCCGTGGACGGGTCGCCCCGGGACACCTCGATGACCAGCCGGGCGTAGGTGGACAGGTCGACCTCGAGGCCGCCGTACCGCCGCGGGGTGAGCAGCCGGTAGAGGTCGGCGTCGACCAGCGCCCGGTGCACCTCCTCGCCGTAGTGCCCGCGCTGCTCGGCGTCGTCCTGCTGCGCGCGCAGCATCGGCCGCAGCGCCCGGACCCGGTCCACCAGCTCCCGCGCCGTCGGCGCCGCCTTCTCCTCCACCAGCGTCACGTCCGCGCCTCCCGTCAGCGTCCGAGCACCGTGCCGAGCACGTCGGCCAGCCAGCTCCGCGCCTCCGCCGCCGAGGCCGGCGCCCCCAGGTGCCGGCCGGCCACGTACAGGTCCGGGCGGACCAGCAGCACCCCGGCGTCCCCGATCTCGCGCAGGTCGGCCCAGGTGCCGTACGGGTCCTCGACCGGCTGGCCCGGTCCGATGGAGACCGGGGTGAGGGTCAGCCCACGCTCGGCCGCGAGCTCGGCCGCGGCCTGCAGCCAGGCCTCGCCGCCGATGCCGGTGACCACGCTGAAGTGCCCCTTGCCGACCAGGTCGAGGGTGGAGACCCGGTGCCCGTCGCGGGTGACCCAGGTGTGCGGCAGCTTGGCCCCGGGCCAGGTGGTCGGCTGGGCGTAGAGCTCGGGGTCCCGGCGGTACTCAGGCATCGGGGTGCCGTCGGGCACCACCGCCGAGGAGGCGTACCGCTGGTTGTGCTCGACCCCGTGCGCGTCGAACTCGTGCGCCTTGTAGGCGATGGCCTCGCGCAGCGCCGTCCGGATCTTCTCCCCCTGGGCCCCGGGTGCCTTCCACAGCGCGAGCTGGCGCTCGAGCGCGTCGGCCTCGGTGTGCTCGAGGTCCAGCGCCTGCAGGATGCGGCCGGTGTCGGCGATGCTCTGGTTCGCCCGCTCCACGATCTGCCGGGCGATCGGCGCCCGCTCGGCGTCGTAGCTGTCCAGCAGCGACGGGTCGGCGGTGCCGGCGACGACGTGGGCCAGCTTCCACGCCAGGTTGTAGGAGTCCTGGATCGAGGTGTTCGAGCCCAGCCCGTTCGTCGGCGGGTGCCGGTGCACCGCGTCACCGGCGCAGAAGACCCGGCCGCGGGCGATCGTGGTGGCGAAGTGGTGGTTGACCGTCCACGGCGACGCGGACTTCACCCGCATCTCGAAGTCGTCGGTGCCGACCAGCGCCACGGCCAGCTCGCGGACGACCTCGTCGGTGAAGGTGGGCGGGCCGGCGGCCACCTCGTAGCCCCACATCAGCATCCACTCGGTCCACGGCTTGATCATCCGCAGCACGCCCAGGCCGACGCCCTCCTTCTCCGCGCCCGGCTGGAGCATCCAGTAGAGGACCGACGGGCGGTGCGCGACCAGGTGGGACAGGTCGGCCTCGAAGACGATGCTCATCGCCCCGGCCACCGCCCCCGGGCCCTCGAAGGGCAGGTCGAGGTCGGCGGCGACCTTGCTGCGGGCGCCGTCGGCACCGACCAGGTACTGCGAGCGGATGGTGTGCTCGACGCCGGTGAGCCGGTCCCGGACGGTGGTGGTCACGCCGTCGGCGTCCTGCTCGTGGCCGAGGTACTCGGTGTCGAAGCGGATCCGGGCACCCCGCTCCTGCGCCGCCTGCACCAGGATCGGCTCGGTGATCGTCTGCGGGGCGTCGAGCATCGTGCAGGGGCTCTGCAGCTCATAGTCGGCGTGCCGCACGGTGTCGGTGCCCCAGGACGGGATCCGGCCGAGCTCCGCACCGGCCAGGCTGGTGCAGAAGGTCGTGTTGCCCATGTACTCCCAGGGCGTCGCCTCGCGCATCAGCCGCTGCTCGATGCCGGCGTCCCGGAGCGTCTCCATGGTGCGCTGGTTGGTGATGTGCGCCCGCGGGGTGTCCGACAGCCGGGCGTACTTGGTCACCAGCAGGGTGCGGGTGCCGTAGGTGGCCAGGAACAGCGCGGCGGCCGCGCCGGCCGGGCCGGAGCCGACCACCAGCACGTCGGTGTCGAAGTCTCTCAGGTCGGCGGGGGCGGCAGCGGGGGCGGGGGCGGCGTCGGTCATGGGTTCCTCGTCGTCGAGTCCGTACAGGGGTCCGCATCGCGGCAGCTCAGACGTACCGGCAGCGGCTCTGTTGTGTCAACGGTCACAGTCCCCCACTCCCGCCGGTCATGGGGAGGAAAGTCGCCGAATCGGAAGGTCCGTTGACACCCGTTGTGGCGTCCGACACGGTGGGCTCCCCGCGGACAGCTGTCCGCACCGACGGACGGAGTCTGGCGTGAGCCTTCCCGGCACGGGTCCCGCACCCACCCGCGTTCCCCTGGGGTCCGGGGAGGTCAACCTCTTCCGGCAGGGCACGGGGCGCCCCGTCGTGGTGCTGCACGCCGCCGGCGGCGCCGGCGCCTGGAACCCCTACCTCGAGCGGCTGTCCGCCCACTTCGACGTCATCGCCCCCGACCACCCCGGCTTCGGGCTGAGCGACGAGCTCCCCGAGGTGGCCACCATGGCCGACCTCGTGCAGCACTACGTCGCCCTGTTCGACGTCCTGGGCCTGGACCGGTTCGACCTGGTCGGCGCCTCCTTCGGCGGCTGGCTCGCCGCCGAGGTCGCCAGCACCGTGCCCGAGCGGGTCGAGCGGCTCGTGCTGATGGCCCCCGCCGGGCTGCACCTGCCCGAGGCCCCGCCGGCGAACCTGCCGTCGATGAGCCAGGAGCAGCTGGTCCGCGCGCTGTTCTGGGACGGCGCGATCGCCGACGCCGCGCTGTCGGCACCGCCCAGCCCCGAGGCCGCCGCCCAGGGCGCCCGGGACGGTGCCGCGTTCGGCCGCTTCGCCGCCTCCGGGCCGGTGCTGCTGCACAACCCGGAGCTGCCGCCGCGGCTGGCGCGGATCACCTCGCGGACGCTGGTGCTCACCGCGGAGGTGGACGACATCGTCCCCCGCGCGCACAGCGAGGCCTACGCCGCGCAGATCGCCGGCGCCGAGCTGCACGTGCTGACCGAGATCGGCCACGCGCTCTACCAGGAGAAGCCCGACGTCGTCGCCGACGAGGTCATCGCCTTCCTCTCCCCGCCGGTGCCGGCCGGGCGCTGAGCGCGGTCGCGCACGGGGGCGGCGCCCCCCGTGCGCGACCGGTCAACGGGTCGCGCCGTCGGGCGACCCCACGGCCGCCTCCGCCGCCCGGACGACGTCGATCGCCTCCGCGGCCAGCGCCAGGCCGTCGGTGTAGGGCGCCCGCCAGATGGCGAGCACGTCACCGGCGACGCTGGACAATACCGACCGCGAGAACGCCTCCACGCCCACCCTGCCCCGGTACCCGGCCCGGAGCGCCTCCTGCACCACGGCGCCGGTGTCGACCACGCCGGTGGACAACGGGCCGCGGCCGGACTGACCCAGCTCCAGGTAGCCCAGCACCGGCACCGCCGACCGGACGGCGCCGAGCATGTCGCTCTCCTCGACCGCCATGTGGAAGGTGTCGAGGTGCACCTGCAGGTGCTCCGAGCCGCTGGCCGCGATGAAGGCCAGCGCCTGCTCGGCGGTGTTGAGCATCGCGGTCTCGTACCGGTTGAGCACCTCGAAGGTCATCGCCACGCCCTCGGCGTGGGCGTGCTCGGCGACCTGGCCGACGGCCTGCGCCGCCCGCTCGACGGCCTCCGGGGTCGGGACGGTCTCCGCCCGGCCGAACAGCCCGTAGGAGACGCCGTTCATCTGGTCGCCGCCCAGCGCCACGGTGGCCGCCACCAGCCGGCGCAGGGCCGCGGCGCCCTGCTCCCGCTCGTCGGGGTCGGCGGAGGACACGTCCGCGCCCGGCGCCTGGCCGCCGAGGGTGATCGGCGCGAGTCCGTGGTCCCGGAACACCGCGGCCAGCTCGCTGAGCGGAGCGGTGTCCGGGTCGATCGGGGGGAGGACGACGTGGGAGTAGCCCAGCCCGGCCAGCGCGGCGAGCGACCGGCTCAGCGCCGGCTCCGCGAGGTCGGGGACGACGACGTTGAGGTGGCAGGCGACCTCGATCGGCACGTCGCCCCCTCAGAAGGTGGGGAGGTCGAGGCGCTTCTTGAACACCGAGTACCCGTCGTCGACGTGCACGACGGTGCCGTTGATGACGTTGGCCTCGTCGGAGGCGAGGAACGCCACCACGTCGGCGATCTCGTGCGGCTCGGTGAGCTTGTTCCGCAGCTGCTCGGACGCGAACGTCGTCCGCAGCTCCTCGCTGAACTGGTTGATGATCGGGGTGCCGACCCGGCCGGGGGTGATCGCGACCGCGCGGATGCCGTACTGGGCCAGCTCGTAGGCCGCCGACCGGGTGAAGGAGATGACGGCGGCCTTGGCGGCGCTGTAGCTGAACGCCAGCTCGGCGGCCTGCTCGCCGTAGATGGACGAGGTGCTGATGATGACGCCGCCGGTGCCCTGCGACCGGAACTGCCGGCCGGCGGCGAGGATGCCGTAGTAGACGCCGTCCTGGTCGACCCGGATCATCGGCTCGTAGTCGACCGCCGGGTCGTGGTCGAGCAGGGCCTTGCCACCGGCGATGCCGGCGTTGTTGAAGATCACGTCGAGCTTGCCGAAGGCGTCGACCGCCCGCTGGACGACCGCCTCGACCTGGCTGTAGACCGAGACGTCGACCTGCGCGGCCACGGCGGCGCCCTGGTGGCCGTCGGCCTCGAGCTCGGCGACGACCTTCTCCGCCCGCTCCAGGTCGATGTCGGCCACGACGACCTTGGCGCCCTCGCGGACGAACTTCTGCACCGTCGCGTGGCCGATGCCGCTGGCACCGCCGGTGATGATGGCGACCTTGCCTTCCAGACGCATGGGTACTGCCTTCCTCGTGTCGTTCGGGGGGCGGGCCGGGAGGCCCGGGAGTGCGGCAGGAACGGGGCCGGTCGGGGCCGGGAGGACTCTCCCGGCCCCGACCGGGGCGGGCCTGGCTACCCCAACTTGTCCGACGGCGTGATGGTGGAGGCGTTCTCGGCGGTGACGATGGTGGTGTCGACCGCCTCGTAGTTCTCCGACGGCAGGTCGCCGGTCTCCTGGTAGGTGGTGATCTCCTCGATCACCGTGTCCAGCACCTCGGGCCACGGCTGGTTGGCGGTGGCCACGAACGTGCTGCCGGACTGGATCTGCGCGATGGCCTCGCTGGTGGCGTCCGACCCGGTCACCTTCGCCTGCGAGCCGGCCTCGGTGATCGCCTGCGACGCACCCAGCGCCGCGTCGTCCCAGCCGACCCAGACGGCGTCGAGGCCGTTGGGGTTGGCGGTCAGGTAGTCGGTGACCAGGGCCAGCGCCTCGGTGCGCCCGGTTGCCGGGGACTTCACCTTCTGCACGTCACCGCCGGCGATGGTGGCACCGGCGGCCTCCAGGTCCTCGAGCGCCAGCTCGGCGCGCATCCGGATGCCGGGGTGCGGGTCGTGGCCGATGACCATGACGTTCTTGCCCTCCAGCGAGCCGCCGAGCGACGCCGTCAGCGCCTCCAGCGTGCCGTCCACGATGCCCTGCTGGTCGGTGGTGATGTTGACCGCGAACGCGTCCGTGGCCTCGGTCGCCGCGTCCATCGCGAAGATCGGGATCTCGGCGTCCCGCGCGGCGGTGACGATCGAGCCGATCGCCGCGACGTCGGTGTAGCCGTCCAGGATCACGTCGGCGCCCTGGCCGATCGCGCTCTCCACCTGCGGGTTCATCTTCTGGAAGTCGAAGTCGCCCTGGATCATGGTGAGGTCCCAGCCGAGCTCGTCGGCCTTGGCCTCGACGGCCTTGACCCACCAGGCACCGATCGGGGTCTGGTTGCCCGAGGTGAAGGCGATCACCCGGAACGGGTCGTCGCTGCCGCCGCCGCCACCACCGCCGCCCCCTCCCCCGTCACCGGAGGAACAGCCGGCCAGCACCATGGTGAGGACTGCGACGCTCGCGCCCAGTCCGATCGATCTGCGCATGATCTACTCCCTTGTAGGACGTGCGGCCTGCCGTTGCCGGCCGAGTGGTGGGTGTGCTGTGCGGGACCGGGGGCGGCCGCCCCGGGTCACCTCTCGCGGGTCCTCACGGACGACAGGGTCACGGCGGCGATGATGATCAGACCCGTGACCACCTGCTGCACGTAGGAGTTCACGCCGAGGATGTTGAGCCCGTTGCTCATCACGCCGATGATCGCGACACCGACCATCGTCCCGACGAGGTTCGCCCGGCCCGACCGGATGACGGTCATGCCCAGGAACACCGCGGCCACCGAGAACAGCAGGTTGTCGCTGCCCTGGACGGCGCTGGCGCTGCCCAGGCGGGCGGCCAGCAGGATGCCGGCGACCGCGGCGATGAGCCCCGCGGCGGCGAAGGCCAGCAGCCGGCCCCGCTGCACGTTGATCCCGGAGAGGCGCGAGACCTCGACGTTGCCGCCGATCGCGTACCACTTCCGGCCGGTCGTGGTGAACCGCAGCAGCGCCCACAGGATGATCCCGAGGCCGATCGCCACGTACACCGGCACCGGGATGTTCAGCGCCCGCCCCTGCCCGAGCGAGTTGAACCCCGCCGGCAGGTTGAACAGCGTCGTGCCCTCGGTGACCAGGTAGGCCAGGCCGGTCACCGACGTCATCGTCGCCAGCGTCGCGACGAAGGCCGACAGGTTGAGGTAGGCGACCAGGGCGCCGTTGGCGATGCCGATGAGCAGGCCGACGACGAGCGCGGCGAGGATGGCCGGCCAGGTCGGCCGCCCGTCCAGCATCAGCGAGGCGGCGACGGCGCCGGCCAGGCTGGAGGTCGCGGCGAGGGACAGGTCGAAGTCGCCGACCACCATGACCAGGGTCTGGGCCCCGGCGATGATCGCCAGGATCGAGACCTGGAAGAGGATGTTCCGGACGTTGGTGAAGGTCAGGAACACGTCCGGGCGCATCGCGAAGAAGAAGACGATGAGCAGCAGGAGCGCGATCGTCGTCCCGCCCTGCACGAGGAACTTCCCGATCGAGGTGCGCTGCCGGGCGGGGACCTCGGCCACCGTCGTCGTCGTCGTGGTCTCTGTGGTCGTCATCGGGCAGTCTTCCCGTAGCAGTAGTTGAGCAGCAGTTCCTCGTCGGCGTCCTCGGAACGGGCCTCGCCCGAGATCCGGCCCTCGTGCATGATCAGCACCCGGTCGCTCATCCCGATCAGCTCCGGCAGCTCCGAGCTGACCGCGATCACGGTCGTGCCGTTCGCGGCCAGGCGTCGGATGAGCCGGTAGATCTCCGCCTTGGTGCCCACGTCGATGCCCCGGGTCGGCTCGTCCATCAGCAGGACCGCGGGGTCGCGGGCCAGCATCTTCGCCAGCACCACCTTCTGCTGGTTGCCACCGGACAGCTCGCCGACCGGCTGGCGCGGGCTGCGCGCCTTGACCTGCAGGTCGGACATCCCGCGCCGGGTGATGTCGGCGATCCGCCCGCCGTTCACCATGCCCAGCGAGCTGACCGTGGCGATGTTGGCCAGCGCGACGTTGTCCTGGATCGACGCGCTGAGGATGACCCCCTGGCTGCGCCGCTCCTCGGGGACCAGCGCCATGCCCGCGTCCAGCGTCTTCGCGACGCCGGCGGAGTGGGGCAGCTCGGTGCCGTTGATCGTGATCGTCCCGGACACGTGCTTCTGGGCGCCGGCCAGGATGCGCAGCAGCTCGCTGCGCCCGGACCCGGCCAGGCCCCCGATCCCGAGGACCTCGCCGCGGTGCACGGTGAACGAGACGTCCTGGACCCGGCGCCCGGTGAGCTCGCTGACGGTGAGCGAGACCGTCGAGGTCGCCGTGCCCCGGTCGGGGAACAGCTCGCCGGGCGAGCGGCCCACCATCGTGGAGATGACCTCGTCGATGGTCGAGTCGGCGACGTCCTTGGTCAGCACCGTCTCGCCGTTGCGCATGATGGTGAGCCGGTCGCAGAGCTCGAAGACCTCCTCGAGCCGGTGCGACACGTAGACGATCGCCACGCCGTCGGCGCGCAGCGCGCGGAGCACGGCGAACAGCTCGGTGATCTCGGTGTCGGTGAGCGAGGCGGTCGGCTCGTCCAGGATGAGGATCTGGGCGTCGTTGGCCAGCGCCCGGGCGAAGGAGACCATCGTCTGCTGGACCGGGGACAGCTCGCCGGCCAGCTGGCGCAGCGGGATCTTCTGGTGCAGCCGGTCGAGCTGCTCCTTGGCCCGCCGGCGCAGCGTCGACCACTGGACGATGCCGCCGCGGCTGGGGATCCGCTCCCCGAGCAGGATGTTCTCGGCCACGCTGATCGTGGGGATGATCGAGAGCTCCTGGTAGAGCGCGACGATGCCGGCCCGGTTGGCGACGCGCACGTTGGCGAGCTCGAGCTCCTCGCCGGACCGCAGCACCTGCCCGGCGTCGGGGTGGTAGACGCCGGTGAGCACCTTGACCAGCGTCGACTTCCCGGCGCCGTTCTCCCCGAGGAGCGCGTGGATCTCGCCGGGCCGGACCGACAGGTGGGCGCCGTTGAGCGCGAACACCCCGTCGAAGTGCTTGGAGATGCCGACGGCCTCCAGGGCCGGCGCCGCGGCAGCGGCCGTCGCCGTGCTCATGCCGCGGGTCCCTCGTCGAGGTCGTTGCAGCGGATGAGGACCTTCGCGTGCCGGCCGCTGACGTGCGCGGCGAACGCCTCGACCGCCTCGTCGAGCGGGAACGCCGTGGCGGTCAGCGCGTCCAGGTCCAGCAGCGGCAGCAGCTGCACGGCCCGCGGGAACGCGTACGGCGAGACGAAGACCCCGGTGAGGGTCAGCTCCTTGAGGTACAGCGCGTCGGACAGGTTCAGCGGCATCTCGAAGTCGTGCGGGTACATCGCCCCGTAGACGACGGTGCCGCCCTTCGCCGCCAGGTCCAGCAGCCCGCGCACCGCCCGGGTCGACCCCGAGGCGTCGATCACCACGTCGTACCCACGGCCGCCGGTGATCTCCGCCGTCCGTGCCTGCTGGTCCTCGGTGAGCGGGTCGATCACGTGCTCGGCACCGGTGGCCAGGGCCATCTCGCGGCGCTCGGCGATCGGCTCGATGAGGGTCAGCGAGGTGGCCCCGTGCAGCCG
Source organism: Modestobacter versicolor (assembly GCF_041028285.1). GTDB lineage: Bacteria > Actinomycetota > Actinomycetes > Mycobacteriales > Geodermatophilaceae > Modestobacter > Modestobacter versicolor_A. The sequence goes on from NZ_JABGDB010000002.1 coordinate 464,560, forward strand.
CATCACCTGCAGCGCCAGCTGCCCGATCGGGCCGCCACCGCAGATCGCCACCCGGTCACCGACGCGCATCCGGGTCTTGTCCGCGATCCGGACGGCGACCGAGGTGGGCTCCAGCAGCGCGCCCTGCCGCAGGCTCACCGAGTCCGGCAGCACGTACACCTGGGACTCGTGCCAGGTCACCGTCTCGGCCATGCCGGGGCGGTTGTAGTCGCCGATGTTCTCGCAGAACTGCTGGCGGCCGTCCCGGCACGGCCAGCAGGTGCCGCAGAACCGCAGGAAGTTGCCGGCGACCCGGTCGCCCACCCGGATGCCGGTGCGGACGCCGTCGCCCACCGCCTCGACCACGCCGGAGAGCTCGTGGCCGAGGCCGATGGGCACGTCGGTGCCGAAGAAGCCCTCGGCCAGGTGCGGGTCGGACCCGCAGATCGCCGAGTAGGCGACGCGGATCCGCACGTCCTCCGGGCCGAGCGGCTGGTCGGGCATGTCGACGATGCCGATCCGGCCGCGGGTGGTCTCGTCCGGGTCGCGCAGGCTGCCGATCTTGGTGACCGCGACTGTCCTCATGGGTGTCTCCGTCGGTCGCAGGTCAGTGGGAGGTGGGCCAGGACGGCTGCGCGATGACCCGGCGGGTGGCCGCGACCGTCGCGGCGAGGCCGTAGCCGTGCTTGTCGCGCAGCTCCTCGTCGTCGCCGAAGCCGGCGTAGACCTGGGGGATGCCGAGCCGCTCGAAGCCGCTGAGCCGGATGCCCCGGTCGGCGACGACGTCGGCGATGCGCGAGGCGAGGCCGCCGTAGGCCAGGTGGTCCTCGAGGACGACGAACCGGCCGCCGGTCTCGTCGGCGCACTGGGCGATGAGCGCCTCGTCGATCGGCTTGAGGGTGAACATGTCGACCACCCGCACCGACCGGCCGTCCTCGGCGAGGTCCTCGGCCGCCTGCAGCGCCTGGGCCACCGTCGTCCCGTGGGTGAAGATCGTGGCGTCGGTGCCGTCCCGGGCGATGATCCCCTTGCCGATGCGCACGTCGTGCTCGCCCTCGGCGTAGAGCACCTTGTCCTTCTTGCCGACGGCGAGCCGGATGTAGATCGGGCCCGGCATCGTCATCGACTGGCGCAGGATCTCCCCCACCATGGCCGGGTCGCCGATCGAGGTGACGGTCATGTTGGTCAGCGCGCACATCAGAGCGAGGTCCTCGACCGCGTAGTGGGTCGACCCGCCGTTGCCGACCAGGCCGCCGTGCGTGCCGATGATCTTGACCGGCAGGTTGGGGTAGCAGACGTCGGTGCGGATCTGCTCGAGCGCCCGCATGCTCAGGAAGGGGAGCATCCCCGAGACGACGGGGATGTTGCCGTCGTAGGCGAGGCCGGCGGCGATGCCGACGCAGACCTGCTCCGCGAGCCCGACGTCGACGAAGCGGTCCGGGAACGTCTCCTGGAACTCCACCAGCGTCGCGCCGATGTCGGGGGTCAGCACCCAGAGGTTGTCGTGGGTCTTCCCGAGCTCGGCGAGGGTGGACCCGATCACCGACCGGGCCGACAGCATCTCGCCGAACGTGAACGTGACCGGCATCAGACCGTCTCCTTCTTCCGGGACGCCTCGAGGGCGGCCAGTGCTCGCTCGAGGTCCTCGGCGCCGAGGGAGCCGGCGTGCCACGCGAGGTTGCGCTCCATGAAGTCCACGCCCTTGCCCTTGACCGTCTCGCAGATGACGACCGTGGGGGTCGTGCTGTCCGGCGCCGGCAGGTCGTCGATCGCCTTGACCAGGGACGCCATGTCGTGGCCGTCGACCTCGACGACGTCCCAGCCGAAGGCCCGCCACTTGTCGGGGTAGGGCTCGAAGGCGACCCGCTCCTCCGCGTGGCTGGTCATCAGCTGGCGGTTGCGGTCGACGAAGGCGACCAGGTTGCCCAGGTTGTTGCTGCGGGCGGCCATCGCGGCCTCCCAGACGGAGCCCTCACCGGTCTCGCCGTCACCGAGCAGGCAGACCACGCGGTGGGCCTCGCCGCGGTGCCGGCCGGACAGCGCCATGCCCACCGCGAGCGGGAGGCCGTGGCCGAGCGAGCCCGTCGACGCCTCGACGCCGGGCAGCTGCACCTTGCACGGGTGCATGCCGTAGGCGCTGTCGAGCTTCCCGTAGGTCTCGACGATGCCGTCGTAGGAGAAGAAGCCGCGCATCGACATCGCGATGTACATGCAGACGGCCGCGTGCCCCTTGCTCAGCAGGAAGCGGTCGCGCCGCGGGTTGCTGATGTCGTGCGGGTCGACGCGCAGGCCGTAGTGGAACAGCGACGTGAAGATGTCCGCGGCGGACAGGTCGCCGCCGATGTGCACCGCGCCCTCGTACGTGCCGCACAGGTGGAGCAGCTTGGACCGCAGCTCGAAGGCGCGGTCCTCCAGCTCGGCCACGGACGGCCGCTCACCCTCCAGCCAGGCAGAGTCGTCTCTCATCCTCGGATCCCCTCGTCGATGACCGTCGATCGCGCTCGTGGCAGCTGCGGTCGGCCAGGCCTGCGGGCCGGTGCCCTGGCGGGCCTGCACCAGTGACCTGGGTCACAGTAGCAGCGCTTGGTTTACTTGTGAACCATGTGGTGCGGGCCACAGTAAACCGCTATCGTTCACATGTAAACAGGGCCGTCGGAGACATCTCGGTGGACCGCCCGGCGCCTGTCAGGACACCCAAGGGAAGGTGATCGGCATGACGAGCACCACGAGCACGACGACCCCCGTCACGACGGGGCTGTACATCGGCGGCCAGGAGCGGAGCACCGCGGACGTCCTCGACGTCGTCGACCCCGCCCGGCCCGGCGTCGTCGTCGGCCACGCGGCCGCCGCGACGCAGGCGGACGTGGCCGACGCCGTGGCCGCGGCCAAGGCGGCCTACCCGGCCTGGTCGGCGCTGCCGGCCACCGAGCGCGCCGCCCAGATGGCCGCCGCCATCGAGGGCCTCGCCGACGAGCGCGACGAGGACGCCCGGGTGCTGTCCCTGGAGAACGGCAAGATCGTCCACGAGGCGTGGGTCGACGCGCTGGTCTTCGAGATCCGGTGGCAGCTGGCGCTGTCCCTGGCCGAGGAGGTCGACACCACCAAGGTGCTGCCCCCGGCGCCCGGGATCCCGGTCCAGACCACCATCGCCTACCAGTCGATCGGCGTGGTGACGCTGATCGTCCCCTTCAACTGGCCGATCGCCATCCTCGCCGCGGCGCTCCCCCACGCGCTGCTGGCCGGCAACACCGCGATCGTCAAGCCGCCGCCGTCCACGCCGCTGGCCACCACCCGCCTGGTGCAGCGGGTCGCCGAGAAGCTGCCCCCGGGCGTGCTGAACGTGGTCACCGGCAAGGACAGCGAGATGGCCGGCCTGATCGACAACCCCGACGTCGCGAAGGTGTGCTTCACCGGCAGCGTCAACGGCGGCAAGAAGATCATGGAGATGGCCTCGCGCAGCCTCACCCGGGTCACCCTGGAGCTCGGCGGCAACGACCCGGCGATCATCCGGGCGGACGCCGTCCTGGACGACGACCACCTCGACCGGCTGTTCGGCGCCGTCTACGACACCACCGGCCAGATCTGCATGAACGCCAAGCGGCTCTACGTGCACCGGTCCCGGATGGACGAGCTCGTCGCCGGGCTCACCGCGCGGCTGGAGAAGGTCGTCCTCGGCCACGGCCTGGCCGAGGGCACCACGATGGGCCCGCTGCACCAGTCGGCGCAGAAGGCCTTCGTCACCGACATCATCGAGGAGGCCAAGGCCTCCGGGGCGACCGTGCTCGAGTTCGGCGAGCTGCCCGGCGGCGAGTTCGCCGAGGGCAACTTCCTCCGCCCGGCCGTCGTCGTGGACCCCGACCCCTCGCTCCGGGTGGTCACCCAGGAGCAGTTCGGCCCGGTCATCCCGGTGATCCCCTACGACGACGACGCCGAGGCCGTCCGGCAGGCCAACGACACCTGGGCCGGCCTGTGCGCCTCGGTCTGGACCGCCGACACCGACCAGGCCAACCGGATCGGCGCGCAGCTGGAGTGCGGCTACGTGTGGGTCAACGACCACGGCGCCGCGCGCCTGGACCTGCGCGCCCCGTTCGGCGGCATGAAGGCCTCCGGCATGGGCCGCGAGCAGGGCATCGAGGGCGTCCGCGCGTTCCAGGACACCCGCTCGATCGCCCACACGGCGGACGAGACGGAACAGGCCGGAGCCGCGCACTGACGCAGGGTGCTGGGCCGGCGGGGTGGTCCCCCGCCGGCCCGGGACCACGCCTGGCTACGCTCGACGGCCGCACAGGGAGTCACATCTCGTCAGCACCGGGCGGCGCGTGTGCCACCGCAGAGGGGGAGATGACGAGTGGAGCTGCCACCTGATGCGGTGACCGGGCCGCTGCCGACCGGGATCGACACCAACGACTTCACCCCGCGGCTGATCTCGCTGCTGTCCAACAGCCTCGTCTGGCGGGAGTCGCGCATCCTCCGCGCCCGGTTCGGGCTCGGGACCAACGACTGGCGCGTGCTCTCCGTCCTGGCCATCCGCCCGGGCGTCACGGCCAGCGAGATCTCCGACTTCGTGGCGATGAACAAGGCGATCATCTCCAAGAGCGTCGGGGTGCTCTCCGACCGGCGGCTGATCGTGCAGCTGGAGGACACCGGCCGCTCCCGGCAGCTGTTCCTGACGCCCGAGGGCGCCGAGATGCACGACGCGATGCTGCCGGTCTCGCTGCGCGGCCAGGAGATCATCCTGGGCGACCTCAGCGACGAGGAGGTGACCCGGCTCAACGAGCTGCTGCGCCGGCTCCTCGCCCGGGCGCCGGAGCTGCAGGTCGAGGACTCGCTCGCCGAGGCCGAGGCCGGGTCGGTGTCCGCGGAGACCGCCTGACCCTGCCGGACGCCGGATCGCCGGACGCGGACACGGCCCGGGGGCCGTGTCCGCGTCACCGGCTCAGTTCGACGGCACCAGGTTCATGTAGACCCACGCGTGGTCCGGTGCGAGCCCGGCCAGCGCCCGCCCGGCACCCTCGATCACCTGCGGGCCGGACGTGACGTGCTGCGTGCCGGCGTGCATGTCGCGGAAGAACTGCTGCAGCGTGCCAGAGCGCAGCGCCGCGGTGCCACCGGACTTGTAGACCGAGTTGGCGATCGCCTCCGCCGTCCAGGTGGCGTTGTAGAGGGCCAGCCGGACCATGGTGCGCTGCTCGTGGGTGAGCTTCCCGCCGGCCTCGATGGTCGCGGTGACGTCGGTCCAGGCGGAGTGCACCAGCGCCCGGGCGGCGTGCCACTTGGCCTCGTTCTCGCCGTACGCGGCCTGGAAGGCGCTGCTGTCGGCGAGGGTGCCCGGCCGGCCGGCCTTCGAGCGCACCTGCGCGGCCAGCTCGTCGAGCATCCGGCGGGACAGGCCCAGCGCCCAGGCCGAGTGCCCGATGATCGCGAAGTGCATGATCCCGAGGTTGAACAGCGACCCGCCGCGGACGCCTTCCTCCGTGGTGCCCTCGTGGGTGAAGGTCGCCGGGACGTACACGTCGGTGATCGAGTAGTCGATGCTGCCGGTCGCCCTGAGGCCCATCACGTCCCAGTTGTCGGCGAGCTGGGCCTGGTCGACCGGGAGCACGAAGATCAGCGGCTGGCCGGTGTCCTCCACGATGCCCAGGGTGTGGATCCACTGCGCGTGCTTGATGCCGGACGCGAAGCCCCACTCGCCGGAGAGGCGGTAGCCGTCGCCGTCCCGGACGGCCCGCCCCGGCCGGGTGCCCTGGCCGGCCACCACCGGGAACCGGTCGCCGGCGAACACCTGCTGCGCGGCCTCCTCGGCGAGGTAGGCACCGCCGGTGCCGGTCGCCAGCGCGGCGGCCATGGTCACCCACGCCGTCGACGGGTCGGCGTAGGCGAGCGCCTCGACGATCTCCAGCGAGGCGACCGGGTCGGCCTCGCTGCCGCCGAGCTCCGCCGGGGTCCACATGCCGAACAGCCCGTGCTCGTGCAGGGCGTCAGCCACCGCGTCGGTCAGCTGGCCGCCGGCCTCGTTGGCCGCGGCGTTGTCCTGCACCAGCGGCTGGAGGGCACGGGCGCTGGCGACGAGGTCGGCGGGGGTGCGCGCGCCGGTGGTCGCGGCGGGGGCGGTGGTCGTCATGGTGGCTCCTGTGTCGACGGTGGATCGGGACTGAGGACGGGTGCAGGGGCGGAGCCGCACGGTGTCCCCGCGTCAGTGCTCCAGGCGCCGGTCGGGTCGGGACTGCCTGTCCGCCAGCCGGACGAGTGACCGGAGCAAGTGTCGAGTGGGGCGCTGGGAGTGTCAAGTGCGTCACATCCTGCGCCCCGGGTCAGCCGGCGGCGAGGAGCCGGCGCAGCCGCGGGACCGACAGCGGGCAGTCGATCGCGGCCACCCCGGTCGGGACGCCGTCCGGACCGCGCCAGCGCAGCACCGTGCCGGCCGCCGACGCCACCTCCTCCGGCTCCCCCACGTCGGGCAGCGCGCCGACGAGCTTGACGCTGTGCCCGAACTGCTCGGTCCAGAAGTAGGGACGGGCCCGGAACGGCGCGGGCTCCGCCTCCACCAGCGCGTCGACGGCGGCCATCGCCTGGTCGACCGCGTTGGACCAGTAGGGCGTGCGCAGCGCGCCGACCGGGTGCGGGTGCGCGACGACGTCCCCGGCGGCGACCACCCCGGGCCCGGCGCGCAGGAACTCGTCGACGACCAGTCCCCCCGGTCCGACGTCCAGACCGCTGCCCGCCAGCCACTCGACGTTGGGCCGGCACCCGACCGCGACGAGGACGGCGTCGCCCTCGACGCGGTGACCCGAGGCGAGCACCGCGGTCGTGCCGCCGCCGTCCCGGGCGAGGAGCTCGCGGACCGGCTCGGTGACCACCGTGACGCCGGCGGCCTCGGCCGCGGCGACGAGCAGCCGGCTCACGTGGTCGCCCATCAGGGCGCGCAGCGGCGGGACGTCGCTGACCAGCGTCACCCGGGCACCGAGGTCGCGGGCCACCGAGGCGACCTCCATGCCCAGCGGTCCGCCGCCCACCACGACCACCGAGCGCGCGCCGCGGACGAGCGCGCCGAGCTCCCGGGCGTCGTCGAGGTCGCGCAGCGTGCGGGCGCCGGCGGCCTCGGCCCCGGGGATGGTGCGGGCCCGGGCGCCGGTGGCGACGACCAGCCCGTCCCAGTCCAGCGTCGTCCCGTCGGCCAGGGTGACCCGGCGCGCGGCGACGTCCAGGCCGGCGGCCGGCACCCCCAGCCGCAGCTCGACGTCGGCCAGGTCGGGCAGCTGCGCCGAGCCGGGCTCCTCGGTGCCGGTGAGCACGCCCTTGGACAGCGGCGGGCGGGCGTAGGGCGGGTGCCGTTCGCCGCTGACCAGCGTCACCGGCCCGGTGTGCCCGCGGCCGCGCAGCGCCCGGGCGGCGGTCGCGGCGGCGATCGAGCCGCCGACGACGAGCACCCGCCCGTCCGGGGGCACCGGCGTCACCGCACCTGTCGTCACGGCACCAGGGCTCACGGCACCACCTTCAGGGCGGCCACCGGGCAGGACGCCGCCCCCCGGCCGGCCGCGACGGCGTGCTCCGCGGGCACGTCCTGGCCCTCGAACCGGTAGTGCAGGTCGCCCTCGTCGTCGAGGGTGAAGACGTCGGGGGCCTGGTCCTCGCAGAGCCCGTGGCCCTCGCAGCGCGCGTAGTCGACGGAGATCTGCACGTCAGGCCCCGGTGTGGACGGTGACCGGCAGGGACCCCAGCGCCCGGATGAGGTTGTTCAGCGCCCGCTCGGGCTCGCCGAGCTCGAACCGGGTGACGCTTCTGGCCAGCGCGGCCAGCAGCGACTCGGTCTCCATCCGGGCCAGCGCCTGGCCGGCGCAGCCGTGCTCGCCGTAGCCGAACCCGAGCTGCTGGACGGCGTCGGCGCGGGTGACGTCGAAGACGTCGGGGTCGGGGAACTTGCGCTCGTCGCGGTTGGCGGCGGCGTAGACGACCAGCACCCGGGAGCCCGCCGGGACGGGGACGCCGTCGATCTCGGTGTCGTGCACCGCGAGCCGGCCGAAGGCCCGGATCGGCGACTCGTACCGGACGACCTCGTTGACCGCGTTCGGGATCAGGCCCGGGTCGCGGCGGACGAGGTCCCACTGCTCCGGGAACCGGCCGAACAGCCAGATCGCGCTGCCGACAGCGCTGATCGTGGTGTCCAGCGACGGCGCCAGGTAGTCCAGCATCAGCATCATCGTCTGCTCGGTGGTGATGTCGCCCCGGTCCCGGGACTCGAGCACGCTGGCGCCGAGGCTGCCGGGCAGCACGTTGCCGGTGCGGACGATCTCCGCCCCGAAGCCGGCCATCTCGCCGCACTGGGGCAGGGCCCGCTCAGCGCGGGCGTTCATCGGCCCGAAGGAGTCGAAGTTGGCGCCCGCCCAGCGCAGCAGGTGCTCGCGCCCCTCCTGCGGCCAGCCGATGAAGTCCGGCACGATCGACAGCGGCAGCGCCCGGGCGAGGTCGGCGACCGCGTCGAACGAGCCGCGCTCCACGAGCCCGGCGACCAGCTCGTCGGCGCGCGCGGTGACGGTCTCCCGCATCGGGCGGAGCGAGCGGGGGGTGAGCCGGTGGGCCACCACCTGGCGCAGGTGCGCGTGCAGCTCGCCGTCGCTGGCCAGCGTGCACCCGAGGATCGCGGAGTTCGCCGGCTCGTTGAGCGCGATGCCGTTGGCGGAGTGGAAGTCCTCGGTGTTCGCGAGCACCGCGCGCGCGTCGGCGTACCGGGCGACGGCGAAGGCGCCGTGCGCCTCCAGCCACACCGCGGGGCCCAGGTCGCGCAGGGCGCGGTAGTGCTCGTAGGGCTCCAGCAGCGCCTCGTCGGTGTAGATGTCCGCCTGGTAGGTCGGCACGGCGGCGGTGCTCGTCATGTCCGGGGTCCTCTCGACACTGGGATCCACGCAGGGTCCGGTCCGCAGTGGACGGATGTCCGTGCAGCGGACGCGGCGGACACTGCCGGACGCCCGCAGAGTGTGTCAAGGACCACTCTGCGACCCCGGGGGCCGGCTCGCACACCCACCCGGGACAGCCGGCAGCCCCGGTACCGGCGGCGGTACCGGGGCTGGTCGGGCCCGGTCAGGTGGTGATGTCGGGGTAGGGCATCGAGAGGTGCGCCAGGGCCCTGCCGTAGGCGCGCTGGTACTCCAGCGGCCCGTGGTCGCGCTCGAACACGGCGATGAAGAGCGTCAGGGTGAGGAAGGGGTGCGCACCCAGCTGGAACAGCGCGACGTGGTCGTGCTCGCGCAGCGCCCGGCGCTCCTCGTCGTCAAACGCCAGCCACGTCGTCCGCTCGGCGGAGGTGCTGTTGAGCAGCGAGCCGGCCATCTCGGCCTCCCACCACTCGACGGTGCCGGCCGGGTCCTCGCGGTACCGCTCGGTGAGCTCGGGGTCGCGGTCGACGGTGTACAGGAACTTGTCCAGCAGGTACCGGCTCATGCCTGCGCCTCCGCCCGGGTCGTCGCCGCCGTCGTCGTCGCCGTCGCCGCCTTCGCCGGGAGCCCGTTCGGGTACCAGGTGAAGTAGGCCTCCATGGTGTGGAACAGGTCCAGGGTGTCGACGTGGTCGGCCTGCTGGCCCTCGCCGGCCGCGCCCATCATGAGCATGAAGTCCATGAACCCGTGGGTGGCGTTGCCCGGGTGGTGCAGGCTCTCCAGCGTCACCTCGGCCAGGCAGCCCTCGATGTTGCCGCTCGCGATCCACTCCACCGCCTTGCGGTCGAACTCGGGGTCGGGCCCGTGCTCGCCGAACTGGCGGGGACCGCCGAGCTCCAGCGAGAGGTGGCCGGTGCCGATGATGGCCACCCGCTTGTCGCTCTCCCAGGACTCCACCATCTCCCGGAGCGCCCGGCCCAGCTGCACGAAGCGCTTGGGCTGCGGCATCGGCGGCGCGAAGATGTTGGTGTAGACCGGCACGATCGGCAGGTCGGCCTCGGGCCGCAGCGTGATGATCGGGCAGGTGATGCTGTGGTCGATCCGCAGCTCGTTGCTGAACGCCAGGTCGAAGTCGCGGTCCAGCCCGTCGCGCAGGATGTGCGCCGCCAGGTCCTCCTCGCCGCGCAGCGTCATCTTCGGCAGCCCGAACTCGCGCTCCTCGTTGTGCCAGTTGGCGTCGAAGAACGGCGCCTTGCCCACCAGGAACTGCGGCATGTTGTCCAGCCACAGCTGGTGGAAGTGGTCACTGCCCACCATCACCAGCACGTCGGGCTCGGCGGCGGTGAGCGTCTCGCGGAACCGCTCGATCTTCGCCACCCACTCGTCGGCGAACGGCGGCCGGTCGGCGCCGGTGGACGTGCTCGCGCGGTAGTAGAAGGGGTGGTGCGTGGACGCGATGACCGCGGCCAGTTCAGCCATGACGACCTCCGTTGGTGCCAGTGTCCGAGGTGGGGCCCGGGGTGCGGGCCGAGTCTGCCGGAAGGGGCTCCGGCACGAAGGGGTCCGGGTCGACCGACCGGTTGGCGAGGTCGACGGACAGGAAGACGTCGTTGGCGACCGGGTGCCGCAGCTCCTCCGCCAGCTGGCCGATCAGGCCGGCGGTGCGGGCGAGCAGCGCGAAGCCGCGCAGCAGCTCCAGCGGCAGGCCGAGGTCGGCCAGCGCCGCCCCGCACACCCCGGCGCCGTTGAGCGGCAGGGTCTTCCCGAGCACCTGGGGGTGCACCCGGCCGATCGCGGCGAACAGCGACAGGTGCGGCCCGACCAGCCCCTCCTCGGCCGCGATCTGCAGCAGCCGCGGGGTGCGCGGGTCGCCGTCCTTGTGCACGTGGTGGCCCAGGCCCGGGACGAACCGGCGGGCCGCCCGCTGCGCGGCGACGGTCTCCAGCGCCAGGGCGTCCCAGCCGGCGTCGTCGGTGGGCAGGGCGCCGTCGACGCCGGTGAGCACGTCGTGCAGGAACCGGCCGCAGTCCTCGGTGACCCCCAGGAAGCGGGAGCCGCCGCCGAGCAGCCCGGCGGCCAGCGCGCCCTGCACCGAGTCCGGCGCGGACAGGTAGGTCAGCCGGGCGACGATCGCCGTCGGGGTGAACCCGTGGTCGGCCAGCGCGGCCAGCACCGCCTCGAAGACCCGGGTCTCCCCCGGGCTGGGCCGGCGCTGGGTGGCCAGCCAGAAGGCCAGCTCCCCGAAGCCGACGGTGCCCATCACGTCGCGGGCCAGGTCGGTGCCCAGCAGGGTGATGGTCTCCCGGCTCGAGGCGCCCAGGGCCGTGGGGTAGACCGGCCGCTCCGGGGTGGTCACGCGCCCGCCTCCCCCACCGGGACGCCGGCCGGCGCGGACAGCCAGCGCCGCAGCTCCGCGCCGTGCTCGTCCAGCGCCGGCGGCGGCAGCCGGTAGTCCGGCGGGGTCTCGGAGAAGGTGACCGGGTTGCGCACCGAGGGCACCGCCGCGCCGCCCTCCCCCACCGTCACCACCGGGTCCAGGCCGATCGACGTGGCGAAGGCGACGCCCTGGTCGACGGTGTTGATCGGGCCGCACGGCACCCCGGCGGCGATGACGTCGGTGAACCACTCGGCCTTCGACCGGGTCCGCAGCCGCTCGACCAGCAGCGGCCGCAGTTCGTCCCGGTTGGCCGTGCGGTCCTCGTTGCGGGCGAACCGCGGGTCGTCGGCCAGCTCGGGCACGCCGAGCACCTCCACCAGCTTGCGGAACTGGCGGTTGTTCCCCGCGGTGACGATCAGGTCGCCGTCCGCGCAGGGCAGCGGCTCGTAGGGGAACAGGCTGGGGTGGCTGTTGCCCATCCGGAACGGGACGACGCCGCCGGCGACGGCCGCGCTGGCGTGGTTGACCAGCCCGGACAGCGCCGAGGAGAGCAGGTTGACCTCCACGTGCTGGCCCCGGCCGGTCCCGTGCCGCAGGTTCAGCGCCGACAGCACCCCGACCGTGGCGTGCAGCCCGGCCATCACGTCGAAGACCGAGATGCCGGCCCGGAACGGCTCGCCGGCCGGGTCGCCGGTGAGGCTCATCAGCCCCGAGATCGCCTGCACGATCAAGTCGTAGCCGGGCAGCGCCGCGCCGTCGGGCTGGCTGCCGAAGCCGGTGATCGAGGCGTAGACGACCCCCGGGTTGCCCGCGGCGACGGTCTCGTAGTCGAGGCCGAACCGGGCCAGGCCGCCGGTCCTGAAGTTCTCGACGACCACGTCGGCCCGGCGGGCCAGCTCGCGCGCGGCGGCGGCGTCGTCCGGGTCGCGGAGGTCCAGGGCGATCGACCGCTTGTTGCGGTTGACCCCGAGGTAGTAGGTGGACACCCCGTCCCGCAGCGGCGGGCTCCAGCTGCGGGTGTCGTCGCCCTGCGGGGACTCGACCTTGACCACCTCGGCCCCCATGTCGGCCAGCAGCATGGTGGCGTACGGGCCGGCGAGGATGCGGGAGAAGTCGGCGACCAGCACGCCGGCGAGGGGTCCGGTGCCGCGCGGCCCGGCAGCGCCGGCGAGGTCTGCGGTCATCGTCGTACGGAGTCCCCTCAGCTGGCTTGTCGTGATGCGGACGATCGTCCGTTTCCAATCTCGGCGGACCAGTCGAGCACTGTCAAGCCCCGTGCTGGCGTCCGCCTGACGACGCCGGGCCAGGCCTTGACACGTGACCTGGGTCCTGTGGAGGCTGATGGCCGCCTGTCCGGACCGGCAAGCGGACGCGGGTCCGTGGAGCCGGTGCCGGGGAGTGCGAGCCCGTCGTCCAGGAGGAGCCCCCATGTCCCACCCCGACGCCGCCGTCGTGACCCCGGCGGACGGCCAGCCCGTCGTGCTGCGCGGCGGGACGGTGCTGACCATGGACGACGCCCACACGGTCGTCCCGGACGGCGACGTGCTGGTCGTCGACGGGCGGATCGCCGCGGTCGGGTCCGCCCTGGAGGTGCCGCCGGGCACCGCGGAGGTCGACGCGCGGGGCGGGATCGTGATGCCCGGGATGATCGACACCCACCGGCACATGTGGCAGACGGCGATGCGCGGCTACGGTGCCGACTGGACGCTCACCCAGTACTTCGTCTGGTACTACCTCGAGCACGGGAAGGCCTTCCGCCCCGAGGACGTGCACGCCGGCAACCTGCTGTCGGCCTGGGACGCCCTGGAGGCCGGCGTCACCACGACCGTCGACTGGTCGCACGGCCTGCAGACCGTCGACCACGCGGAAGCCGCCGCGGACGCGCTGCTCGCCGTCCCCGGCCGGTTCGTCCTCGCCTACGGCAACATCCAGGCGGGTCCGTGGGAGTGGGCGACCGACCCCGCCGTGCAGGGCTTCCTGCAGCGCCGCCGGGACGAGGGCCGGCTGGGGCTGCAGCTGGCCTTCGACGTCACCGGCGACCCGGCCTTCCCGGAGAAGGCGGCGTTCGAGGCGGCCCGCGAGCTGGGCCTCCCGGTCACCACGCACGCCGGCGTGTGGGGCGCCACCAACGACGCGGGCATCCAGCTCATGCACGAGCACGGCTTCATGACCCCGGAGACGGTCTACGTCCACGCCGCCACACTGGACACCGACTCCTACCACCGGATCGCGGCCACCGGCGGCTCGATCTCGGTCTCCACGGAGTCCGAGCAGAGCGCCGGTCAGGGGTACCCGCCCACCTGGCAGGTGCGGCGGCACGGCATCCCGGTGTCGCTGTCGATGGACACCAGCGTCTGGTGGAGCAGCGACCTGTTCTCCGCGATGCGCACCACGCTGGGCGCGGACCGGTCGCGGGAGCACCTGGAGGCGCACGCCCGCGGCGAGACCGTCACCCAGGTGCACCTGCGTGCCGAGCACGTCGTCGACTGGGCCACCCGGGGCGGTGCCCGCGCGCTGGGCCGCGACGACCTCGGCAGCCTGGAGCCGGGCAAGCGGGCCGACGTCGTGCTGGTCAAGAACGACGACTCGCCGGTGTCGTTCCCGCTGCTCAACCCCTACGGTCACCTGGCCTTCCAGGCCCAGCGCGGCGACGTGCACACCGTGCTGGTCGACGGCCGGGTGGTGAAGAGCGCGCACCGGCTGGTCGGTGCCGACCTCCCCGCGGTGCGCTCCGCGGTCGACGCGACCGTCGAGCACCTGCGGTCGACGATGGGCGAGGAGACCTGGGCCCAGGGGATGAACCCGGCGCTGCCCGGCGACGAGGTGCTCGACAACCCGTACACCTACACCGAGTACAAGTCGGCCAGCACGCACGACGCCCGGGGCAGCGTCTTCGGCGACGACGCCGCCGGCCGCTGAGCGGGGGGTCCTCCGTGGCAGGCCGGGGTCGGGGACCGGACTTCGTCGAGGCGCTGGCCCGCGGGCTGGACGTGCTCGCGTGCTTCAGCGCCGAACGCCCGGCGATGTCGCTCAGCGAGGTGGCCGCCCAGGTCGGGCTCGCCCGGCCGACGGCCCGCCGGCTCCTGCTGACCCTGGAGGAGCTCGGGTTCGTCCGCAGCGCCGCCGGCCAGTTCCGGCTCACCCCGCGGGTGCTGAGCCTCGGCATGGCCTACGTCGGCGCGCTCGGCCTGTGGGACATCGCCCGGCCGCACCTGGCCGACCTGGTCGCGGCCACCGGCGAGTCCTCCTCGATGGCCCAGCTCGACGGCTCCGACATCGTCTACGTCGCCCGGGTGGCGGTGCCGAAGCTGATCACCCTGCGGGTGGAGATCGGCACCCGGTTCCCGGCCGCGCAGACCTCGCAGGGCAAGGTGCTGCTGGCCGCCCTCTCCCCCGACGAGCTCGACGAGGCCCTCGGCACCCCGAGCCGGTCGGGGCTCCCGCCCTACATCGGCCGCACCGCCGAGCAGCTGGCCGCGGAGCTGACCGGCATCCGGGCCCGCGGCTGGGCGCTGGCCGACGAGGAGCTGGCCCCGGGCGTCCGCTCGGTCGCGGTCCCGGTCCGGGACGGCGCGGGCGTCGTCCGGGCGGCGATGAACGTGACCGTGCACGCCGCCGAGACCTCCGCCGAGCAGCTGGTCTCCGAGCACCTGCCGCGGCTGCTGCGCACCGCCGGCGAGGTCAGCGCCGAGTGGGCGCTGTGGCAGTCCCGGCCGCACCTGACGGTGCCCCGCAGCCCCGCCCCGGTGGCGGCCCCGGTGGCGGCCCCGGCGGCCGGCCCGGCCACCGCCTGACGCACGGGCCCGCCGGGCGGTGTGGAACGGTCCTCCCATGGTGAACGTCCTGTCCATCCAGTCGCACGTGGCCTACGGCCACGCCGGCAACGCCTCGGCGGTGTTCCCCCTGCAGCGGCTGGGCATCGAGGTCTGGCCGGTGCACACCGTCCAGTTCTCCAACCACACCGGCTACGGCGCGTGGACCGGCCGGGTGTTCGACGGGCAGGCCGTCGACGAGGTCGTCCAGGGCATCGAGGACCGCGGCGTGCTCGGCAGCTGCGACGCCGTCCTGTCCGGCTACCTCGGCTCGGCCGACATCGGCCACGCGGTGCTCGGGTCGGTGGCCAAGGTGCGGGCCGCGAACCCGGCCGCCGTCTGGTGCTGCGACCCGGTGATCGGCGACGTGGGCCGCGGGGTGTTCGTCCGACCCGGCATCCCCGAGTTCCTCCGCGAGGTCGCCGTCCCGGCCGCCGACATCGTGACGCCGAACCACTTCGAGCTCGAGCTGCTCACCGGGCAGCCGACCGGGTCGCTGGCGTCGGTCACCGACGCCGTCGCCGCGCTGCAGGAGACCGGGCCGCGGGTCGTGCTCACCACCTCGCTGGTGGCCGAGGACACCCCGGCCGACTCGGTCGACCTGCTGGCGTCCGAGGGCGGCCAGCACTTCCGGGTGCGCACTCCTCGGCTGGACCTGTCGGTGAACGGCGCCGGCGACGCCATCGCCGCGCTGTTCCTCGCGCACTGGCTGGACACCCGGTCCGCCGGGACGGCGCTCGGCCGGGCGGCCGCCTCGGTGTTCGGGCTGCTGCGGATGACCGCGGAGGCGTCGTCCCGGGAGATCCTGCTCGTCGCCGCGCAGGACGAGTACACCTCCCCCACCCGCACCTTCGACGTCACCGAGGTCCGACCGTGAGCGACTTCCCCACCCTGGCCGAGCTGGCCGCCGAGGAACACGAGCTGCAGCTCGCCCGCTTCACCAACGACGACGCGTGGGCGCTGGGGTCCGCGCTGGTGGCCCGCGGCCGCGACGGCGGGCTGCCGATCGCGATCGAGGTGTCCCGGCACTCCCACCAGCTCTTCCACGCGGCGCTCGACGGGGCGACCCCGGACAACGACACCTGGATCGCCCGCAAGGCGGCCACCGTGCACCGCTTCGGGCACAGCTCGCTGTTCGTCGGGCAGCGCTCGCGGGAGGAGGGCACCACCTTCGAGGAGCAGTTCGGGCTGGACCCGCAGCGGTACGTCGCCCACGGCGGGGGCTTCCCCCTGCTGGTCCGGGACGTCGGCCCGGTCGGGGTCGTCGTGGTGTCCGGTCTCCCGCAGGTCGAGGACCACCGGCTCGTGGTCACCGCCCTGCGGGAGCTGCTCGCCGCCCAGCTGGGCTGAGCCGTCCGGCCCGCCCGGCCCGGTGCCCGGCACCGGCGTAGCGTCGGGGCACGGTCCTCCCCACGTCCCTCCCCGGCACCCCGCCGGGGACGACGCCCACCACCGCCGAGCCGTCGGCGGAGTCAGGCCGACGCCATGACCGCCCCCACGTACTCCCCCGGAACCGTCGCCGGAACCAAGCCGTCCGACGCCGTCGGCGCCGAGGAGCGCTGCCCGTCGTGCCCGCACCCGATGACCGCGCACGACCGGATCGGCGCCCGCTACTGCCAGGCGACGGCGCTGAGCGCCGATGAGGGCCGGGGCTGCGTCTGCCGGGTCGGCTGACCGCCCCGGCCCCCGCGGCCCCGGCCCCCTGGGCCGGACGGCTCAGTCGGTCGGGGTGAAGGTGCCCTCGCCGACCCGGACGACCTCGCCCGCCCCCGGGATGCCGAGGAAGCCGGCGATGCTCCACGCCGAGGCGTAGAGGTCACCGTCCTCGACGACCAGCCCGGTCGGCATCGTCACCTGCGAGGTGCTCCGCGACCCGTCGCTGTCGATCCGGGTGATCTCGCCGACCGTCGCCGGGTCGAAGCCGGCCGGCGGCGGGCCCTCGCCCATCGGGGCGCCCTCGACCACGTCGGACACGTACACCGTGCCGTGCTCGTCCACCGCCACGCCGGTCGCCGAGGTCAGGCCCTCGATCACGTCGACGACGTCGCCGTACCAGTCGAGCACGTACACCCGGGCGGCGCCGGGCACCTCCGAGCCCAGTGTGCTCACGTAGAGCAGGCCGTCCGGGCCCTCGGCGATGCCGGTCGGGACCGGGTCGCAGCCCACGGTGCCGGGGTTGTTGAAGCCGTCACCGCACGCGGCGACCTCGTCCGGGGTGACCACCGGCGGCACGAAGAACGTGCTGACCTCACCGGTGTGCGGGTCCACCGAGAGCACGGCGTTGGCCCCGGCGTCCGCCACCAGCACCCGGCCCTCCTGGGCGAGCACCGCGAACGGGTTGGACAGCGTGTCGACCGGCACGCCGTCGACGAACTGGACCTGGCCGTCGGGGTTGTCGGCCAGCTCGTGGGCCTCGAGGTCGATCGTCTCCAGCACGCCGCCGCCGGGTTCGGCGACCAGCAGCGAGGCGAAGGCGGCCCCGGGCGGGGGCGGCGGGCCACCGGCGTCCGGCGGCGGTGGCCCGCCGACCGCGACGTAGAGCCGGCCGTCGGCGTGGTCGACGCCCTGCGGGGAGTACAGGCCGGACAGCAGCGTCTCGACCACGCCGGTGGACTGCGCCACCGCGGAGACCTCGCCGCTGTCGGACTCCGCGACCAGCAGCCGGTCGCCGGGGTACTCGCTGAGCTGCCGCGGGCCGTCGAGCCCGGTCGCGATCGTGGTGACCGCGTCGTCACCGCCGTGGTGGCCGTCGTGGTGGCCGCCGGGGCCGCCGGCGCTCGCCGACGTGGCCGGTCCCACCACCAGTGCGGCGCCGGCGACGGCGACCGCGGTCCTCCTGAAGCGCTTCATCTGCTCTCCTGGACGTGCTCTCCGTGGACGTGCTGTGGACGACGGCGAGGGTCCTCGCCGACGGGGTCCGGCCTCAACGACGATCTCCGGCGCACTCGCGAGCCGTGGCAGCCGGTAGCCGGGCGGGTGGAGGCGGTACCGGGCGGACCGGCGAGGAGGATCACCCCGTGCCCGCCGACCTGCCGCTCGTCGCCGCCCGGCGGGAGCTGACCGCCGACTGCAGCCGCTGCGCCGCCCTGTGCTGCGTGCTGCCCGCCTTCGCCGCCTCCGCCGACTTCGCGATCGACAAGCCGGCCGGCGCCCCGTGCCCGAACCTGCTCGCCGACGACCGCTGCGGCGTCCACGACCAGCTGCGGGACCGCGGCTTCCCCGGCTGCGTCGTCTTCGACTGCCTGGGCGCCGGGCAGCGGCTCACCCAGGAGACCTTCGGCGGGCGCAGCTGGCGGGACGACCCGGCGACCGCGCGGGCGATGGCCGCCACCTTCCCGGTGATGCGGCAGCTGACCGAGCTGCTGTGGCACCTGACCGAGGCGCGCACGCTGGTGCCCGCCGGTGCCCTGCGCAGGTCGGTGGTGGACCTGCTGGCCCGCACCACCGCGCACGCCGCGGCCTCCCCCGACGAGCTCGCCGCCCTCGACGTGGGCGCGCTGCGGCGGGCGGCCGGCGAGCTGCTCGGCCGGGTCAGCGCGCAGGCGCGCGCCGACGTGCCCGGGCGCGCCCGGGACCGCGCCGGCGCCGACCTGATGGGGGCGGACCTGCGCGGTGCCTCGCTGCACGGCGCCTCGCTGCGGGGGGCCTACCTCATCGGCGCCGACCTGCGGGGCGCCGACCTGCGCCGGGCGGACCTGCTCGGCACCGACCTGCGGGCCGCCGACCTGCGGGGCGCCGACCTCACCGGCGCCCTGTTCCTCACCCAGCCGCAGCTGACCGCGGCCGTCGGGGACGCCGGCACGGTGCTGCCGCCGGCGCTGACCCGGCCGGCCCACTGGAGCCGCCCCCCGCTCGACCGGCGGCGTCGGTGAGCCGGTGGGACCACGGTCGGCGGCGACCGGACCCGCACGGCAGGATCTGCCCGTGGCCTACAGCGCAGACAGCACCCGCTACGACTCCATGCCCTACCGCCGGACCGGCGCCAGCGGCCTCGACCTCCCCGCGGTCAGCCTCGGGCTCTGGCACAACTTCGGCGACGACGTCCCCTTCGACCGACAGCGCGACATCCTGCGCCGCGCCTTCGACCTCGGCGTGACCCACTTCGACCTGGCGAACAACTACGGCCCGCCCTACGGCTCGGCGGAGACCAACTTCGGCCGGCACCTGGCCGACGACTTCCGCCCCTACCGGGACGAGCTGGTCATCTCCTCCAAGGCCGGCTGGGACATGTGGCCGGGGCCCTACGGGCAGGGCGGGGGCGGCCGCAAGTACGTGCTGGCCAGCCTCGACCAGTCGCTGGCGCGGATGGGGCTGGAGTACGTCGACGTCTTCTACAGCCACCGGCCGGACCCGACCACGCCGCTCGAGGAGACGATGGGCGCGCTGCACACGGCCGTGCAGTCGGGCAAGGCGCTCTACGCCGGCATCTCCTCCTACTCCCCGGCGATGACGGCGGAGGCGGCGCGGATCCTGCGCGAGCTGGGCACGCCGCTGCTGATCCACCAGCCCTCGTACTCCATGCTGAACCGTTGGATCGAGACCGAGGGGCTGCTGGACACCCTCGCCGAGGTGGGCGCCGGGTGCATCGCCTTCTCCCCGCTAGCCCAGGGCATGCTCACCGACAAGTACCTCGACGGCGTGCCGGAGGGCTCCCGGGCCACCCAGGGCAAGTCGCTGGACCAGGGCATGATCACCGACGCCTACCTGACCCACGTGCGCGCCCTCAACGGCATCGCGCAGGCCCGCGGGCAGAGCCTGGCCCAGCTCGCGCTCTCCTGGGCGCTGCGCGACCGGCGGGTCACCTCGGTGCTGATCGGCGCCAGCAGCGTGCGGCAGCTGGAGCAGAACGTGGCCGCGACCGCGAACCTGGAGTTCTCCGCCGACGAGCTGACCGCGATCGACCAGCACGCCGTGGACGCCGGCATCGACATCTGGCGCGCCGCCCGCGAGGGCACCCTCTGACCTGACCGCCGCCCCCCGGGGCGGAGATGGCCATGTCCGCCCGGTAATCGAGGGCGAACATGGCCATCTCCGCGCTGTGGGTCAGGGCACCAGGACGAGCTTGCCGTGGCTGTGGCCGGCCATCCCCTCGCGGTGCGCGGCGGCGACGTCGTCCAGCGCGTACCGGCCGGCGACGAGCACCTCGAGCCGGCCGGCGGCGGCGAGCTCGGCCAGGCGCAGCCGGGCGGCGTCCCGCAGCGCGGTGCCGGGGTCGGCGCCCGGGCCGTTGCCCAGCACGCGGACGCCGGCCTGCGCGCCGCGCTCGAAGGCGGCGATGGTGGCGATCCGCTGCCGGTCGGCGACCAGCTTGAGCGAGGTGTCCAGCGCCTCGTCGGTGCCGACCGCGTCGACGGCAGCCGTCACGCCGCCCGGCGCCATGGCCCGCACGCGCTCGGCCAGGCCGTCGCCGTAGCCCACCGGCTCCCCGCCCAGCCGGCGGACGACGTCGGCGCCGGACGGGCCGGCCGTGCCGATCACCCGGGCGCCGGCCGCGACCGCGAGCTGGACCAGCATCTGGCCGACGCCGCCGGCCGCGCCGTGCACCAGGACGGTGTCCCCGGCCCCGGCGCCCACGGCGGTCAGCGCGTGCACCGCGGTCGCGCCGGTGAGCATCAGGCCGGCCGCCTGGTCGAAGTCCAGCGTCGCGGGCTTGGGCACCAGCGCCCGGCCCGGGACGACGAGCTCGGCGGCGTAGGCACCCCGCAGCCGGAACCCGATGACCTCGTCGCCGACCGACAGCGGGCCGGCCGGGCCGACCGCGTCCGGGCCGACCGCCGCGACCACGCCGGACGCCTCGGAGCCCAGCCGCAGCGGCAGCCGCGCCGGGTCGGCGCCGAAGGCCCCGGTGTGGGTCTTCCAGTCCGACGGGTTGACCCCGGCCGCCCGCACCTCGAGCAGCACCTCGCCCGGCCCCGGCGACCGGGTGGGCTGCTCGACCACGGCGAGGACCTCGGGACCACCGAAGGCGGTGGCGACGACGACACGGCTCATGCCGGCCCCAACCGGGCGCCGCCGGCGCTGATTCCGGCGGCGGAGCACTCGTCCACCGCGCCGGCAGCCCGGACCCGCCGCTCCGCTCGGGGTCCACCGTCCCGCCTGGCCAGGGCGGAGATGGCCATCTTCGCCGGGTCCCTCAGGGCGGAGATGGCCATGTCAGGCGGGGGCGGCTACTCGTTGGCGGAGCCGGCCGACGCGCCCTGCTCCTGCTCGCTGCTGGGCGCGCCGACCCACACCGTCTTGGCGTTCATGAACGCGCGCATGCCCAGCTCGGTCAGCTCGCGGCCGTAGCCGCTCTGCTTGACCCCGCCGAAGGGCAGCTCCGGGTAGCTGGTGGTCATGCCGTTGACGAACGCCATGCCGGACTCGATGTCGCGGACGAACTGCGCGCGCTCGGCCTCGTCCTCGCTCCACAGGTTCGAGCCCAGCCCGTAGGGGTGGCTGTTGGCGATGCTGATCGCCTCGTCCAGGTCCTGGACCGTGTAGAGCGCGGCGACCGGGCCGAACACCTCCTCGGCGTGCACCGCCATCTCCGGGGTGACGCCGGTGAGCAGGGTCGGCTCGTAGAACCAGCCCGGCCGGTCGACGCGCTTCCCGCCGACGACCGCGGTGGCGCCCTTGGCCACGGCGTCGTCCACGTAGCCGACGACGTCCTGCAGCCCGGACTCGGTGGCCAGCGGGCCGACCTCGGTGTCGGGGTCCATCGGGTCGCCGACCGTCAGCGCGCCGATCCGCTCGGCGAACAGCCGGGTGAACTCCTCGGCGACGTCGGCGTGCACGAAGAACCGCTTGGCGGCGATGCAGCTCTGCCCGTTGTTCTGGTTCCGGCTGGTCACCGCGACGGCCGCCGCGGCGGCGAGGTCGGCCGAGGGCATCACGATGAACGGGTCCGAGCCCCCGAGCTCGAGCACGGTCGGCTTGAGGGCGTCCCCGGCGATCGCGGCCACCGACTGCCCCGCCGGTGCGCTCCCGGTGAGCGTGGCGGCGACCACGCGGTCGTCGCGGAGCACCCGTTCGATGGTGCCCGAACCGATGAGCAGGGTCTGGAACACGTCGGCCGGGAACCCCGCCTTGCGGAAGAGCTCCTCCAGGTACAGCGCGGTCTGCGGCACGTTGCTGGCGTGCTTCAGCAGCCCGACGTTGCCGGCCATCAGCGCCGGGGCGGCGAAGCGCATCGCCTGCCACAGCGGGAAGTTCCACGGCATGACGGCCAGGACGACGCCGAGCGGCTGGTACGAGACGTAGGCCTGGCGCGCGCCCACCGCGTCGGCGTCCAGGTGCTGCGGCTCGAGCATCGCCGGGCCGTGGTCGGCGTAGTACCGCAGCGCGGTGGCGCACTTGGCGACCTCCGCCTTCGCCGAGGCCAGCGTCTTGCCCATCTCGGTGGTCATCAGCTCGGCGACCACGTCGGTGTCGGCGTCCAGCACGTCGGCGGCGGCGCGCAGCCAGCCGACCCGGTCCTCGACCGACGTCAGCCGGTAGCTGCGGAAGGCGGCTGCGGCGCGGGCGACCCGCTCCTCGAGCGCCTCGTCGGTGAGCGGCTCGTAGGTCTTCAGCACCTCGCCGGTGGCGGGGTTGGTGGTGGCGATGGCCATGGGTCCTCCGTCGTCTCGGGCGGTCCGTCCGGGCTCGCCTGCGCCGTCTCCCGTGCCCGCTGGCCGACGGCCGAAACGACCGCCGGCCCGTCGGCCACGGGCAGCGGGACCCCCCGGCGACCGAGCGGCGGGTGCCGGTCGTGGCTAGCCTGACCCCACGGCCAGCAGCGCCACCCGCCTTCCGCCGAAGGAGACCAGCGTGCTCTCCGACCGTTCCCGCCCGGTGATCGAGGCGACCCTCCCGGTGGTCGCCGACAACGTCCGGGAGATCGCCCGGCGCTTCTACGACCACCTGTTCGCCGCCCACCCCGAGCTGTTCGACGGGGTGTTCAACCGCGGGAACCAGGCGCAGGGCCACCAGCAGGTCGCCCTGGCCGGCTCGGTGGCCGCGTTCGCCGGCTCGCTGGTGAAGGACCCCGAGGAGCTGCCCGAGCACCTGCTGGCCCGGATCGCGCACAAGCACGTCTCGCTGGGCATCCGGCCCGACCAGTACGACGTCGTCCACGAGCACCTGTTCTGGGCGATGGCCGACGTGCTGGGCGACGCCGTGACACCGGCGGTGGCCGCCGCCTGGGACGAGGTCTACTGGCTGATGGCCTACGCGCTGATCAACCAGGAGCGCGGCCTGTACAGCGCCCGCGGCGTCCGGCCGGAGACGGTCTGGCGGGACTGGCGGGTGGTGGAGAAGGTGCCGGAGACCGACGACGTCGTCACCTTCCGGGTGGTGCGGGTCGACGACCGGCTGGTCAAGACCTCCCTGCCCGGCCAGTACGTCACCGTGCAGGTGCCGATGCCCGACGGCGTGCGCCAGCCGCGGCAGTACAGCCTCACCCGGGCCGACGACGGCCGGCACCGGCAGTTCTCGGTGAAGCGGGTGCACGGCGGCGGCCGGCCGGACGGCGAGGTCTCGAACCTGCTGTTCTCCGCGGTGGACGTCGGCGACACCCTGACGATGTCGCTGCCCTTCGGCGACGTGGTGCTCGACGACGCCGGTCGGCCGGTGGTGTTCCTCAGCGCCGGCATCGGCATCACCCCGATGGCCGGCATGCTCTCCCACCTCGCCGCCGCCGGGTCGCACCTGCCGATCACGGTGCTGCACGCCGACGTGGAGGAGTCCGCCTTCGCGCTGCGGCAGCAGGTGCTCTACGACGTCCGCGCGCTGGACGACGCCCGGATGTACGTCTGGTACGAGCGGGGCGCGGAGACCGCGCTGCCGCTGGACGGCGTCTTCGAGGGGCTGGTCGACCTGGACGAGGTGTCGCTGCCGGACGACGCGCTGTACTACCTGTGCGGCCCGATCCCGTTCATGCAGGCGCTGCGCACCGAGCTGCTCGACCGCGGCGTGCCGGCCCGAGACGTGCAGTACGAGGTGTTCGGGCCTGACCTCTGGGCGGCCGACCTGCTCGGCGAGCCCGCCCCGGGCGCGGCGGTGGCCGCCTCGTGACCCCGGTGGTGCGGCCGGCGCGGGTGACCCGCGCCGGCCGCACCGGCAGGGATCAGCCCTGCGGCATCGTGATGATCGGCTTGACGACGGCCCCGCTGTAGGAGGCCTCCATGGCGTCGCCGATCCGCTCCAGCGGGAACCGTTCGACCAGCCGGTCGATCGGGAACCGGCCGGCGGCGTAGAGGTCCATCAGCGCGCCGATCAACCGCTGGCTGCGGCCGCTGCCCCCCAGGGTGCCGGTGATCGACTTCCCCCACAGCGTGCTCATGTGGTCGGCGCTGAACTCCGCGCCGGCCGGGGCGCCGCCGATGAGGATCGCCTGGCCGCGCATGCCGACCGAGTCGATGGCCTGCCGGACGACGGAGATGATGCCGGTGCACTCGATCGCGAAGTCCGCCGGGCCGCCGCAGATGTCGTTGACGGCCTGCACCGCATCGGTGTCGGTGGCGTCGACGACCTCGGTGGCCCCGAGCTCCCGGGCCAGCTGCAGCCGGGACGCGTGCCGGTCGACGGCGATGATCGTGCTGGCGGCGGAGTTCGTGGCGGCCATGACGGCGGCCAGGCCGACGGTGCCCGCGCCGTAGACGACCACCGAGGAGCCGGGCAGCGGCCGGGCGGTGTGGAAGACGGCCCCGGCGCCGGTGGCCAGCCCGCAGGCCAGCGGCCCCATCAGGTCCACCGGCAGCCCGTCCGGGACAGGCACCAGCGAGGTGGCGGTGGCCAGGGAGTGGGTGGCGAAGGAGGACTGGCCGAAGAACGCCCCGGCCAGCTGGTCCCCGCCGGCGGTGCGCAGGCCGGAGCTGCCGATCGGCCGCTGCCCGCTGAAGCACAGCGCGCCGAGCTGGAGGCAGTACCGCGGCTCGCCGTCCAGGCAGTTGCGGCACTCCCCGCACCAGGGCCAGCCCATGACGACGGCCTGGCCCTCGCGCACGGAGGTGACCCCGTCACCGACGGCGACGACGGTGCCGGCCCCCTCGTGGCCGAGCACGCCGGGCAGCGGGAACGGCATCTCGCCGTCGCGGGCGAGCCCGTCGGTGTGGCAGAAGCCGGCGGCGGCCACCTGCACCAGCACCTCCCCCGGACCGGGGTCGTCCAGCTCCAGGTCGCGGACGGCGAAGGGCTCGTGCGCCTGCTCGACGACGGCGGCGGTGATCCGCATGTGCGCTCCTGCACCGGCTGTACGACCGGCGGCCGCGCGGTGCCCGCGGACCCGCCGGGCGCCCGGACCGGGGCGCTCCCGCAGTCTGCCCACGCACGCGGACGGCCGCGGCCCGGCTTCCGCTGGACGGTCGGTCACCGAGGGGTCATCAACCAGGGTTGACAGCGAGCGCGCATCAACCTAGGTTGATGGACGTGAGCAGCCTCGACGCCCTGCCCGGGCCGGAGCGCCCGGAGGCGGCACTGGCCGCCGTGGTCGCCCTGCGCAGGCTGGCCGGGCGGCTGGAGGTGGCCGCGGTGGTCGAGGCGATCGGCCAGGGCTGGACGTGGGCCCAGGTCGGCGAGGCCCTCGGCATCAGCGCCCAGGCCGCGCACAAGAAGTTCGCACCCGAGGTCCGCGCGCAGCGCGGCCGATGACCAGGAGGAACAGTCGATGGGGCTCGCCGACGCAGTACGGGACATGCGCACCATCAAGGCGTTGATGACCGGCGCCGAGGCCGAGGCGCGCAGCCGGGGCGAGCAGGTGCCCGGGCCGGAGCACCTGCTGCTCGCCGCGACCGCGCTGCCCGACGGCACGGCGGCCCGCGCCCTGCGGCAGGTCGGGGTGGACGCCGAGCAGCTGCGGCAGGCGATCGACCGGGTGCACGCCGACGCGCTCGCCCCGCTGGGGATCGGGGCCGACCCGCTCGCCGGAGCCGCGGCCGACCTGCGCGGTCCGGCGACCGGGCCGCTCCGGTCGACCCCCCAGGCGCAGCAGGTCTTCCAGGAGGCCGTCGCCCTGTCGAAGTCGACCAGGCCGTCGCGGCTGCGGGGCGCGCACGTCGTCGTCGCGGCGTCCCGGCTGGACGCCGGGACCCTCCCCCGCGCCCTGGCCGGCCTCGGCGTCGACCGTGCCGGGCTCCGCGCGGCGGCGTCCGCGGAGGCCGGGACCGACTGAGCTCGGGCGGGCGACCTCGACGACCGGGGCACCGACCTCCTGCGCGCGCCGGCCGGTCAGCCCAGCGGGGGGACGACGCGGCGCGCCGCCAGCTGGGCGAACAGCTCCAGGAACCGGTCCTCGGTGTCCAGGCAGTCGGCGAAGCCGGCCTGGCGCAGCTTGATCGTGGAGCTGACGTTGTCGAAGCCGGAGGTGAGGATGAACTCGCCGAACTCCCAGCCGACCAGGTCCTCGTACGGCGTCGGGACGAGGTCGTGCCGGGCGGCCAGCCGTTCCCAGACGTCGCGCCGGTCGGCCATCGCCTCGGCCAGCGGCACCGGTTGCGGCTCGGCGTGCTCCATGCCGAAGGCCCGCGCGAAGGCCGGGAACAGGTGCCGCCAGCGCACCTGGTCGCCGTTGGTGACGTTGTAGACCTCGCCGTCGGCGGCCGGCTCTCCCCCGGCCCACACGGTCGCCCGGGCCAGCAGCTCGGCGTCGGTGACCTGGTAGAGGGCGTCGTAGGCGGCCAGGGTGCCGGGGAAGCGCAGCGGCTGGCCCAGCTCCTTGCTGATCGAGGCGTAGACGGCGAGGACCATCAGCAGGTTCATCGGATTGCCGACGGCGTAGCCGATCACGCCCTCGGGCCGGAACACGGTGAGCCGGAAGCCGCGCTCGGCGGCCACCTCGCGGAGCAGGTCCTCCTGGTCGTAGTAGAAGTTCGGCTGGACGATCCGCGGGTCGCGCTCCTTGGCCGGGGTGTTGAAGAACCCCATGTGCGCGCCGTAGGCCTTGCCGCCCTGGTACAGGGTCACGTGCTCCAGCGGCGCCCCGGCCGCGGCCAGCCCGTCCAGGCTGTTGCGCAGCAGCGCCACGTTGACCTCCGACAGCTCCCGGGCGGTGGGCCGCTCGGCGTAGGCGCCGACCACCAGGTGCGTCACGTCGCCGGCGTCGGCCAGCCCCGCTCGGGCGGCGTCGGCGTCCCGCAGGTCGACCGCCAGGTGCTCCCAGCCGGCCTCCCGCGGTGCGCGGCGGCTCAGCCCGCGCACCCGCCAGCCCGGCCGCGCGGCGTACTCGGCGGCGGCGTGCGCCCCGATCACCCCGCCGGCCCCGGTCACCAGCACGCTGCCCTGCTCCGCTGCCACTGCCACTCCTCGCTCGCCGTTGCGTCTCCCGGCCCATGCCCACGGACCGCGCGGCGAACCGGTCAGCTGCTGTGGCGCTCGACCAGTTCGGCCCCGATCCGCACCAGCTCGGCGCGCACCTCCGGGGGCCCGACCACCTCCACCGATCCGCCGAACCCGGCCAGCTGCTCGGCGACCGACCGCGCGGTGTGCGCCGCCACCTGCACCCGGACCCGTCCACCGGGCGCCGGCTCCCCGCCGGTGCAGTGCCGGCCGAACACCCGGCGGAGCACCGGCAGCACGCCGGCCGGCGCCAGCACCGTGGCGGCCACCGCCGAGCGGCGGCCCTCCATCTCGGCCACCACGTCGTCCCAGACGTCCGCCAGCCTCAGCTCCGCCGGCCGGTCGGCGGGCTCGTCGGTGACCTCGGCGGCGACCACCCGGTCCACCCGGAAGGTCCGCCGGCCGTCGGGGGTGCCGGCCACCAGGTACCAGCGGTCGTCCTTGTCGACCAGACCCCACGGGTCGACCAGTCGCGGGGCCGGCGACCGGTCCCGGCCGCGGTAGGTGAGCCGCACCCGGCGGCGCCGGACGACGGCGGCCTGGAGCACGTCGACCAGCTCGGGACGGCGGCGGTCGCCCGCCCCCCACCCGGCGGGGTCGACCACCACCGCCTCGGCGGCCGCCTGGGCGCCGGCCCGGAACGTCCCGGGCAGCGCGCGCAGCAGCTTGCGCAGCGCCGTCCGGACCTCGGGGGCGGCTCCCTCCGCCGTCCCGAGCAGGGCGAAGACCGCCTGCGCCTCGGGCTCGGTCAGCCCGGTCAGGTCGGTGCGGGCACCGCCCACCAGCGACCAGCCACCACCCCGGCCCGGCTGCGGGTACACCGGCACCCCCGCGGCCGACAGCGCCTCGAGGTCGCGGCGGGCGGTGGCCACCGAGACCTCCAGCTCGGCGGCCAGCTCCGCGGCCGTCACCCGGCCGCGGAGCTGCATCAGCAGCAGCACTGCCACCAACCGGTCCGCCCGCATGCACCGATCATGCTGCGCAACGTGCTCAGGAGGTGAGCACTTCAGCGCGGATCGTGGACCTCGACACCCAGGCGGCTCCCCCGCCGCCCCGACGAGAGGCACCGCGATGCTGCGAGAACTGGCGACCGTCTCCTTCTACGCCGACGACCTGGCCGCGGCCGGGCGCTGGTACACCGAGCTGCTGGGCGTCGAGCCCTACTACTCGGTGCCCGGCTACCTGGAGTTCCGGGTCGGCGAGAGCGAGGACGAGCTCGGCATCATCGACGCCCGCTACCGGCGGACGCCGGCACCTGCCACGCCGCCGGACACCCCCGTGTACTGGGACGTCGACGACCTGGCGGCCACCGTCGCGCGGCTGCTGGAGCTGGGCGCCACCGCGCACGAGCCGTTGACCGAGCGCGGGGACGGCGAGGGCTTCGCGACCGCGTCGGTCGTCGACCCGTTCGGCAACGTGCTCGGCGTGATGACCAACCCGCACCACCGGGCGATGCGGGCCGCCCGGGTCAGCCGAACAGCTCGCTGATCAGCGACTTCTTCCGCGGCTTGCCGCCGTGCGAGCCGTGCGACGAGCCCGAGCTGCTCCGCACCTGGCCGAGCACCTCGCTCACCACCGCACCGAGCGAGGCGGCGGGCGCCGCCTGCTGGTGCGCCTGCGGGTGCGAGAACGGCTGCTGGTGGCTCGACCGCTGCGGCGCGGCAGCCGCCGGCGGCGCGCCGGCGGCACCGCCGTGCCAGGCGTCCTCCGCGTCGACCAGGCGCTCGAGCTCACCGCGGTCGAGGAAGATGCCGCGGCAGTCCGCGCACTGGTCGACGTGGACGCCGTTGCGCTCGTACGTGCGCATCGTCCCCTGACACTTCGGGCAGACCAGGTCCATGCGCGGCCAACGGCGGCCGGGGCCGGGCGGTTCCCCGCCGGTCAGTGCCGGTCGCCCCGCCGGCCCCGCGCGGCCTCCTCGCAACGCTCCCGGGACCGGCTCTCCGCCAGGTAGTGCTGCAGGGCACCGGGCGTGGCCCGGGAGCCCCGGGCGGCCACGTCGTGGCGCGCCTCCCACTCGGCGATCAGCTTCTCGGCCGGGGTCATGGTGAGCGGGTCCGGGGTGGTCCGGTGGCGCCGGTCGGCCGGGCCCGGGGTCGCAGAGCTGCTCATGGCGCGCTCCCTCCGGGGGCATGCGGACGCCTCCATGGTGACCCCGCCGGCCGCCTCGCGGAAGGGGTCCCGGCGCGCGACCGTGCCAGGGTGTCGGGGTGACCATCGAGCGCACCGTGCGGCTGTCGTTCTCCGTCGGGGCCCGTGCCGCGGGCACCCACACCAACCTCTCCGCCGTGCGCAGCGACGGCCCGGTGCTCTGGGTCGCCGGTGACGAGACCGCGACGATCGAGCGGCTGGTCGCCGACGACCCGCACCGGCCCGCGGAGTACGCCGGGCAGACCAGCTACCGGCTCGCCGACCTGGTGCCGCTGCCCGGGGAGGACGCCGACGAGGAGGCCGACGTCGAGGGACTGGCCCGGCAGGGCCCGTTCCTCTGGGCGGTCGGCTCGCACAGCCTGCGGAGGCGGCAGGTCAAGGCCCGGCACAGCGGCGAGAAGGCGCTGCGCCGGCTGGCCCGGGTCAGCGGCCAGGCCAACCGGCAGGTGCTGGTGCGGCTGCCGGTCGCCGAGGTCGACGGGTTGCCCACCCTCGTCCGGGAGCTGACCGTCGACGGGGACACGCACGCCGCGGCGGTGTTCGGCAGCACCGGCCCGGACCTGCGCGACCTGCTCGCCGACGACGAGCACCTGGCGCCGTTCCTGCCCATCCCCGGCAAGGACAACGGCCTGGACGTCGAGGGCATCGCGGTCGCCGGGGAGCGGGTGTACCTGGGCCTGCGCGGACCGGTGCTGCGCGGCTGGGCGGTGGTGCTCGAGCTGCGCCCCGCCGTCGACCCGGCCGACCCGGCACGGCTGGTGCTGCAGCCGTTCGACGACGGCCGCCCGTACCGGAAGCACGTGCTGCGGATGTCCGGGCTCGGCGTCCGCGACCTCTGCCCGCACGGGGACGACCTGCTGGTGCTGGCCGGCCCGACGATGGACCTCGACGGCCCGGTGCACGTCTTCCGCTGGCACGGGGCGCTCGTCGCCGACACCCCGCAGGTGGTCCGCGACGAGCTGCTCACCCGGGAGCTGGACCTGCCCTTCGGCGTCGGTGTCGACCACGCCGAGGGCATCGGGCTGCTGGACGACGACCGGCTGCTGGTGGTCTACGACAGCCCGGCACCGGAGCGGCTGCACGCGCACGGCGTCACCGCGGACGTCGTCCTGCTGCCCGGCGACGGCCTGCCCGGCGACGGCCCGCACGACGACGGCGGGCGCGGCTGACCCGGCTCAGCGCCCGGGGCCGAGGGTGGCCAGGGTGGCGCGGACCTCCGCGGCGGTGCGCGGCTCGACCGGCAGGTGCGCCAGCAGGGCGGGCACCTCCTCGGGCAGCACGCCCTCCGCCAGCAGCACGTCCAGCAGGCGGTCGGCCTCGGCCGGCGGCACCGGCAGGGTCAGGCCGGACCCCTGCAGGGCGGCCTCGGCCAGGAACAGCGCCCCGGCGAGCTCGTCCGGCCCGCCGCCCGACGGCCGCGGCGGTGCGGGCGCGGCCGCCCGGGTCACCGCCTCCGCGGCCCGCACCAGCGACAGCGGCAGCCCCTCGGCCTCCACCTCGACCAGCGGCGCCGTCCCCAGCGCGGCGAGCACCAGGTGCTCGGCGTCGATCCGCAGCGGCGCCTCCCACTCAGCCACCCGCACCACCTCGACCAGGTCGCTGCCGTCCTCCCCCAGCTCGTCGAGCAGCTCGGACCAGTCCGCGGCCCGGGTGTCCCGCGCCCGTCGGGCGGCCTGCACGCAGGTGTCGAGCACGAAGGGCTCCACCACCTCCCGGTCGAAGTGCTCGGCCACCAGCGTGCCGTCGGCGGTGACCGAGTTCAGCACGTCCTGGAAGCTGCCCGGGCGGGCGTCGCCGAGCTCGAGCCGGCCGTCCTCCTCGCCGCTGAGCAGCTGCCCGGTGGCCGCGCGGGCACCCACGGTCAGCCCGGTGGGCACCACCCGGCCGCGGACGCGCAGGTGGTGCGGCTGGTCGGACAGGCCCACCGCCCACGCGCAGGCCTCGGCGATCAGCGCGGCGGTGCGCTCGCGCAGCAGGTCACGGGCCAGCAGGGCCAGGGGGTCGGGGCCGAAGTCGCTGTCGAACACCCCTCCACCATCCCCCGTCGGCGTCCCGCGTGCCGGGCTGCGACCCGGCGGGACCGCGGCTGCGGGCATAGCGTGCGGGGCACCGCGGCAACCCGACGGCATCCACGGAGGAGCCCATGCGCGCCGAGACCCGTCCCCTGCGCCGGAGGGCCGCACTGATCGCCGCGGTCACCGCCGCCCTGCTCGTCCCGGCCGGCGCGGTGTCGGCCGCCCCCGGCGACGCGGGCCCGGCCCCCGGCGCGGCCGGCTCGGGCACCCTCCCGCTGCGCGACCTGGACCTCGACGCGCTCACCATCCCGGAGCTGCAGGACCGGATGGACGACGGGCGGCTCAGCTCGGCCGCGCTCACCGAGGCCTACCTGGCGCGGATCGCCGCGCTGGACGGCGAGCTGGGCGCGGTGCTGAGCGTCTCCCCGGACGCCCGGGAGGACGCGGCGGCCAGCGACCGGGCCCGCGCCGACGGGGGCCCGCGCAGCCCGCTGGAGGGCATCCCGGTGCTGCTCAAGGACAACGTGGACACCGAGCAGCTGCCCACGACCGCCGGGTCGCGCGCGCTGCTGGACAGCGAGCCGGACGACGCCACGACCACCCGGCGGCTGCGCGAGGCCGGCGCCGTCGTGATCGGCAAGGCCAACCTGTCGGAGTGGGCGAACTTCCGCGGCGCCGACTCGACCAGCGGGTGGAGCGGCGTGGGCGGGCAGACCGCGAGCCCCTACGTGCTCGACCGCAACCCGTGCGGCTCGTCCTCCGGCTCGGCCGTCGGCGTGGCCGCCTCGCTCGCCCAGGTGTCGATCGGCACCGAGACCGACGGCTCGATCGTCTGCCCCGCCGGCCAGAACGGGGTCGTCGGCCTCAAGCCGACCCTCGGGCTGGTCAGCCGGGACGGCATCGTGCCCATCTCCGCCGAGCAGGACACCGCCGGTCCGATGGCCCGGCACGCGGTGGACGCGGCGCTGGTGCTCGACGTGATCGCCGGCCGGGACGACGCCGACGCGGCCACCGCGGAGGCCCCGGCCGAGCTGCCCGTCGCGGCCGAGCTGGACCTCGACGCGCTGCAGGGCGCGCGGGTCGGCGTCTGGACGCTGACGCCGGAGGAGTCCGCGCAGGTCGACGACGCGACCGAGGCGGTGTTCGCCGCCGCGGTCAAGCAGCTGGAGGCGGCCGGTGCCACCCCGGTGCCGGTGCAGCTGGCCTACCAGCAGGAGATCGGCGCCGGTGAGACGCCGGCGCTGCTGGCCGAGTTCAAGCGGGACCTCGACGCCTACCTGGCGGCCACCCCCGGCGACCACCCGGCCGACCTGGCCGGGCTGATCGCCTTCAACGCGCAGGACCCGGTGGAGCTGGCGTACTTCGGGCAGGAGCTGTTCGAGCAGGCGCAGGCGACCGCCGTCCCGGCCGACGACCCGGCCGTGCAGGCGACGCGGGACCGGATCCGCCAGCTGGCCCGCGCCTCGATCGACGAGGTGCTCGCGCAGGGCGCCGGTCCGGAGGACGACCTGGCCGCGATCGTCGGGTTGACCAACACCC
Organism: Modestobacter versicolor; assembly: GCF_041028285.1. GTDB lineage: Bacteria > Actinomycetota > Actinomycetes > Mycobacteriales > Geodermatophilaceae > Modestobacter > Modestobacter versicolor_A. Next base: position 497,597 of record NZ_JABGDB010000002.1, read on the forward strand.
CGGCCTGGCAGACCCGGTACCAGTACCTGGACGGGCAGGCCGACGCGTTCGTCTACAGCACCTCGACCCCGGCCGCCGTCGCCGGCTACCCCAACGTCACGGTGCCGGCCGGGTTCGCCGGGCCGCGCGGGGCGCTGCCGGTGGGCATCTCGATCTTCGGGGCGCGCTGGGCCGACGCCGAGCTGCTGGACCTGGCCGCCGACTTCGAGGACCAGGCCGCGGCCCGCGAGGCACCGGGGTACCTGCCCACCGTGGGCGCCGACCCGCAGCCCAGCAACCCGGAGCCGGGCACCTGACGGCGGGTGGAACGGGCGCTTCTTCGGGTGGGACGGCCTCCTCTCAGGGGCCCGCGCTGAGCTGGCGAAGCGTGGGGGGAGAGGAGGTCCTTCATCCGGTCATGGCGCGGCGCAGCTCGCCGGCGTCGGCCCGGACCTGGTCCAGCACCGGCGGCAGGTCGCGCTCGCGCAGCTGACCGCAGCTGACCCGCTCGATCGGGACCTCCTCGTGGTCGGCGTCGGTCAGCCGGCCGGCGACCTCGAAGGCCGACCGGAGCAGGGCGCCCCGGAAGGAGGACAGGTCCTCGGCCTGCTGGAGCGGCAGCACCATGCCGGCCGGGAAGGACCACTGCTCCAGCGCCACCGAGGACAGCCGCAGCGCGGAGATGCCGTACCGCTGCACCTCGGCCGACCGCCGGTCGGCGTGCGACCGCTGCTCGAGCCAGAGGTCGGCGTACCCGTCCCGGTCGTGCTGGAGCAGCAGGGCGGCACCGAGCTGAGCGAGCAGGCCCAGGCAGAGCGCGTCCTGCGGGCGCTCGGCGAACCGCGGCGCCAGCGTCGAGGCGGCCAGCGCGAGGCTGGTGCTCACCTCCCAGAAGTCCACCGGCAGCCGCGCCTCGTCGTCCAGGTCGGTGAGCGCGACGGTGGCCATCGTCCGCACCGTGGCGAACCCGACGACGGTCACCGCGAACTGCAGCGAGGTCACCCGGCCGCGCATCCCGTAGAACGCGGAGTTGGCCAGCTTCATCACCCGGCCGGCCAGCGCGACGTCGGAGGCGAGCAGCCGGGCCAGCTCCTTGGCGCTGGCCTCGTCGGTGTTGGCGACCGACACGATCTGGGCGGCCACCGGGCGCTGCGCGGCCATGCTGTCGATGCTGGCGAGCACCCGCTCCAGGTCGAAGGTCGGCGCTACGGCCAGGGACGGGGCGGCGGACGCGGTCACGTCGTCTCCAGGGCGGGGGTCGGGGCGGGGTGCAGGGCCGGGGCGGGGGTCGGGGCGGGGTGCAGGGCCGGGGCGGGGTGCGGGACGGCGTGCGGCCGGGCGGTCACGGCCACAGGTACCGGTCGACGTGGTCGTCGAGCCAGTCGGTTGCCTGGTCGGCGAACCAGGTGGCGGCGGCGGCCCCGGTGAGCGGCTCGGCGAGGCAGAACCCCTGCAGGTGGGTGGCGCCCAGCCCGGCCAGCAGCTCGGCCTGCTCGAGGGTCTCGACGCCCTCGGCGACCGTGCACAGGCCGAGGCTGCCGGCCAGCGCGATCACCGCGGAGGCGATCTCGGCGTGGCCCTCGGCGAGCTCGGCGACGAACGAGCGGTCGACCTTGAGGCAGTCGACCGGCAGGTGCCGCAGGTAGGCCAGCGAGGAGTAGCCGGTGCCGAAGTCGTCGATGGACACCTGGACACCGAGGTCGCGGAGGTCGAGCAGCACCGCCCGGGCGGCCGCCGGGTCCTTCACCAGCGCCGACTCGGTGATCTCGATCGACAGCCGGCTCGGGTGCAGCCCGTGCCGCTGCAGCGCCTGCGCGACGGAGCCGTGCAGGTTGGCGTCCAGCTGGAGTGCGGAGACGTTCACGTTGGCCCGGGCCGGGGCGGCGTCGCCCAGCTCGGCGTCCCAGGCGGCGACCTGGCGGCAGGTCTCGTCGAGCACCAGCAGCCCCAGGCCGCCGACGAGGCCGCTCTCCTCGGCCAGCGGCACGAACGTGCTCGGCGGGATCGCCCCGCGCACCGGGTGCTGCCAGCGGGCCAGCGCCTCCACCGCCACGGCGGTCCCCTCCGCGGTGCTGAAGATCGGCTGGTACACCAGCGTGACCTCGCGCCGCTCGATGGCCTCGCGCAGGTCGGCGACCAGCCGCAGCTTGTCCCGCGCCCCGGCCCGGGCCTGGGAGTCCAGCACGGTGATCCGGCCCTTGCCGAGCGCCTTGGCCTGGTACATGGCGGTGTCGCAGTCGCGGATGAGCTCCTCGGGCGCGGTGTGCTCGCTGGTCTGCACGGTGACGCCGACGCTGGCGGCGGGGTGGAGCTCCACCCCGCCGAGGGCGACCGGCTGGCGCAGCGCCGTGCGGATCCGCTCGGCCAGCGCCACCGCGGCGTCCTCGCCGACGTCCTGGCAGACCACGACGAACTCGTCCCCGCCGAACCGGGCGACCAGGTCACCGGGGCGCACGGTGACCCGCAGCCGGCGGGCCAGCTCGACCAGCAGCCGGTCGCCCGCGGCGTGCCCGAGGGAGTCGTTGACCACCTTGAAGTTGTCCAGGTCGAGGAAGATGCACGCCAGCCGGCCCTCGCCGGGGTGGAACCGCTCCGCGACGTGCGCGGCGAGCAGCGTCCGGTTGGGCAGGCCGGTGAGCGGGTCGTGGTTGGCCTGGTGGGCCAGCCGCGCCTCGAAGGCCAGCCGCTCGGTGATGTCCTCGATCGTGGCCACGAAACCGGCCCCCACCCCGGGGGTGAAGAGGTGGGAGAAGCGGACGACCGTGCTGCGCCCGGTGCCGTCGGCGCGGACCAGCCGGGCGGTCACCTCGCCGTCCTCGGCCTCGCCCCCGGCGCCGAGGACCGCCGCGGCGGTCTCCACGACGGCGTCCAGGTCGTCGGGGTGGACGACGTCGAGCCAGCCGGTGCCCAGCAGCTCCTCGGCCTGCCGGCCGACCAGGGCGCAGCACGCGTCGTTGACGTGCGCCAGCCGCAGGCCCTGCTCGGACAGCAGGGTCGGCACCGGCGACCGCTCGGTGAGGGTGGAGAACCGCCGCTCGTGGGCGTCCGCGGTGGCCCGCAGCGTCCGCTCGGTCTCGCTCGCCGACGAGGTGAACCGGACCGTCCAGCGCCGGCCGGCGGGTGCGGGGACCGCGGAGACGGCGCAGTCGAGCAGGGCACCGGAGGCGCTGCGGACGGGCAGGGCCATCCGGACGGCGCGCTCCCGGCGCAGCAGCAGCCGCAGCTCGCCGCCGGCCAGGCTGGGCAGCAGCTGCTCCACCGGCAGGGCGCGCAGGTCCTCGGCGGCGTAGCCGAGCAGGGCGACGGCCTTCTCGTTGGTCCAGCTGACGCGCAGCACCCCGGCGACGGGCTCGACCACGAGCACGGCCATCGCGTCGCTGACGCTGACCGCGTGGAACACCGCCGCCACGGTCTCCGGCGACGCGGGGTGGGCCTCCACCCGGCGTGTGCTGGCTGCCAACCCGTCTCCCCTGCCCCGTCGCGGGCGCGCTGCCCACGTCGTACCACCGTCGGCGTGCGGCGCCGGGCTCTCCAGCAGGAGCCGCCGAGTTCCCCCCAACGGGGCGGGTGGCCGCGCCGGTGGCCACACCGGGTGACCGCGGTCGACCCGGAGTTACCGGGCGGTAGGTCATGTGGGATGTTCGACCCCTCCACGTCGAGACGGCAGAGCTGCCGTCGGGAAATGAGGTCCCATGCGCTTGCACCTGTCGCCGGAGGACCAGGCCTTCCGGGACGAGATGCGCACCTTCTTCACCACCGCGGTGCCGCAGCCGATCCGGGACGCGGTCGCGGCCCACCGGGAGCTGACCAAGGAACAGTTCGTCGAGGCCCAGCAGGTGCTCAACGCCGCGGGCCTGGCCGTGCCGCACTGGCCGGTCGAGTGGGGCGGCAAGGACTGGACGCCGCTGCAGCGCCACATCTGGCGCGAGGAGATGCAGCTGGCCAACGTGCCCGAGCCGCTCGCCTTCAACGCCAGCATGATCGGCCCGGTCATCGCGACCTTCGGCTCGCAGGAGCAGAAGGAGCGCTTCCTGCCGGCGACGGCCAGCCTGGACATCTGGTGGTGCCAGGGCTTCTCCGAGCCCGACGCCGGCTCCGACCTGGCCTCGCTCCGCACCACCGCCGTCCGGGACGGCGACGACTGGGTGGTCAACGGCCAGAAGACCTGGACGACGCTGGGCCAGCACGCCGACTGGATCTTCTGCCTGGTCCGCACCGACCCCACCGCGGACAAGAAGCAGCGCGGCATCTCGCTGCTGCTGTTCCCGATGGACTCCCCCGGCATCACGCTGCGGCCGATCGAGCTGCTCGACGGCGGTTTCGAGGTCAACGAGGTCTTCTTCGAGGACGTCCGGGTGCCCGCGGAGAACCTCGTCGGCGAGGAGAACCACGGCTGGGACTACGCCAAGTTCCTGCTCGGCAACGAGCGGGTCGGCATCGCCCGGATCGGCTCCACCAAGCGGATGCTCATCGAGGCCAAGCAGCACGCCCGGGAGATCACCTCCGGGGGCGCCCCGCTGCTGGACGACCCGTACCTGCGGGCCCGGATCGCCGAGATCGAGAACGACCTGCTCGCCCTGGAGCTCACCGCGCTGCGGGTGGTCGCGAACTCCGCCGGCGGCCGGCCGCACCCGGCGTCCTCGGTGCTCAAGCTGCGCGGCTCGGAGCTGCAGCAGGCGGCGACCGAGCTGCTGGTCGACATCGCCGGCCCGCTGTCGCTGCCCTCGTTCTCCGACGACGGGGACTCCGACGTGCCGGAGTGGGCGCAGGTCGCTGCGCCGAACTACCTGAACTACCGCAAGGTGTCCATCTACGGCGGCTCGAACGAAGTGCAGCGCACCATCATCGCCGGCTCGATCCTGGGGTTGTGACCTGACCATGGACTTCAGCTACGACGACGAGCAGAACGGCCTCCGCGAGGCGGTGAGCGCCCTGCTCGCCCGCGCCTACGGCGACAGCGAGCAGCGCCGGGCGGTGGTCGCCACCGACCCGGGCTTCGACGAGAAGACCTGGAGCCGGCTGGCCGAGATGGGGGTGCTCGGTCTCCCCTTCGCCGAGGCCGACGGCGGGATGGGCGCCGGCCCGGTGGAGGTGTCCATCGTGGCCGAGGAGATCGGCCGGGTGCTGGCGCCCGAGCCGTTCGTCGAGGCCGTGGTCCTCGCCGGCGGGCTGGTGGCCGACCTGGGCACCGCGGCCCAGCGGGCCGAGGTGCTGGGGGCTCTCGCCGAGGGCTCGCTGGTGCCGGCGTTCGCGCACACCGAGACCGGCTCCCGCTGGGACCCGGCGGCCCGCGCGGTCACGGCCACCTCCGACGGCGGCTCCTGGCGGCTGTCCGGGGTCAAGGAGCCGGTGCCGAACGGGGCCCGCGCCGACGTGCTGGTGGTCAGCGCCGCCGTGGACGGCGGGACCCGGCTGTTCCTCGTGCAGGGCGACGCCGAGGGCCTCACCCGGTCCGGCCACCGCAACCACGACGGCACCCGGTCGGCGAAGGTCGCCTTCGCCGGCACCCCCGCCGAGCCGCTGGGCGAGGGCACCGGCGACCAGACGGCCGTGGTGGAGAAGGCGCTGGCCCGGGCCCGGGTGGCCTACGGCCACGAGGCGCTCGGGGCCATGGAGACCGCGCTGACCACCACCGCGGAGTACCTCAAGGCGCGCAAGCAGTTCGGCGTGCCGCTGAGCAAGTTCCAGGCGCTCACCTTCCGGGCGGCCGACATGTACGTCTCCCTGGAGCTGGCCCGCAGCACGGTCATGTGGGCGACGCTGGTGGTGGACGCCGACGGTGACGTGGTGGCCGCCGCCGACCGGGCACGGCTGCAGGCCAGCCGGGCGTCGCGGCACATCGGCAAGGAGGCGATCCAGCTGCACGGCGGGATCGGCGTCACCGCCGAGTACAAGGTGGGCCACTACACCAGCCGGCTCACCGCGATCGACCACCTGCTCGGTGACGGCGACTGGGCGCTGGCCCGGCTCGCCGGGTCCGTCGACGCCCACGAGGCGGTCGACCCGCTCGACTGACGCCCCACCCGCGCAGCGCCCCCGGTCCCCGCGGACCGGGGGCGCTGTCGCGTCCGGAGGCGGGAATGCCCGGGGTCCCCCGCCGGTTCCCCCAGACAGTAGTTGCACTCTCAATCACTTGGAGCACGAGATGCAGTTCGGGATCTTCACCGTCGGCGACGTCACGGCCGACCCGACCACCGGCCGCACGCCCACCGAGGCCGAGCGGCTCAAGGCGATGATCGCGATCGCGCTCAAGGCCGAGGAGGTGGGACTGGACGTCTTCGCGCAGGGCCAGCACCACAACCCGCCGTTCGTCGTCTCCTCCCCCACCACGACGCTGGGCTACATCGCGGCGAAGACCGAGAAGATCGTCCTGTCGACGTCCACGACGCTGATCACCACCACCGACCCGGTGAAGATCGCCGAGGACTTCGCCACGCTCCAGCACGTGGCCGACGGCCGGGTCGACCTCATGATGGGCCGCGGCAACACCGGGCCGGTCTACCCGTGGTTCGGGCGTGACATCCGCGACGGCATCCCGCTGGCAGTGGAGAACTACCAGCTGCTGCGCCGGCTGTGGCGCGAGGACGTCGTCGACTGGACCGGCCAGTTCCGGACCCCGCTGCAGGGCTTCACCTCCACGCCCCGCCCGCTGGACGGCGTCCCGCCGTTCGTCTGGCACGGCTCGATCCGCAGCCCGCAGATCGCCGAGCAGGCCGCCTACTACGGCGACGGCTTCTTCCACAACCACATCTTCTGGCCGCCGGAGCACACCCAGCGAATGGTCGAGTTCTACCGCCGCCGCTTCGAGCACTACGGCCACGGCAGCGCCGACCAGGCGATCGTCGGCCTCGGTGGGCAGGTGTTCATGCGGAAGAACAGCCAGGACGCCGTCCGCGAGTTCCGCCCCTACTTCGACGCCGCCCCGGTCTACGGCGGTGGCCCCTCGCTGGAGGAGTTCAGCACGCAGACGCCGCTGACCGTCGGCTCCCCCGAGCAGGTCATCGAGCGGACCCTGGGCTTCCGCGACTACGTGGGTGACTACCAGCGCCAGCTGTTCCTCCTCGACCACGCCGGGCTGCCGCTGAAGACGGTGCTCGAGCAGCTGGACATCCTGGGCGAGGAGGTCGTGCCGGTGCTCCGCCGCGAGTTCGCCGCGCTCAAGCCGGCGCACGTGCCGGACGCGCCGACCCACGCCAGCCTGGTCGCCGCCGCCGGCGGGGCGAAGGACGTCACCGTCCACGCCCCCGCCGACGACGTCACCGGGCGCACCGTCGAGGTGGCGCAGGCATGACCACCCGGACGATCGCGGTGGTCAGCGCCGGGCTGGGCAACCCCAGCTCCACCCGGCTGCTGGCCGACCGGCTCAGCGCGGCCACGGTCGCGGCGCTGCGCGCCCGCGGGGACGACGCCACCGTCGAGGTGGTCGAGCTCCGCGGGCACGCCCGGGACCTCGCCGACAACCTGACCAGCGGGTTCGCCGGCGAGTCGCTGCAGGCCGCCATCGACACGGTGGTCGGCGCCGACGCGGTCATCGCGGTGACCCCGGTCTTCTCCGCCTCCTACAGCGGCCTGTTCAAGACCTTCTTCGACGTCCTGGACAAGGACGCGCTGACCGGCACCCCGGTGCTCCTCGGCGCCACCGCGGGGACGGCGCGGCACTCGCTGGTCGTGGAGTTCGCGATGCGGCCGCTGTTCGCCTACCTGCGGGCGGTGCCGGTGCCGACCGGGGTGTTCGCGGCGTCCGAGGACTGGGCCGGCGGCGGCTCCTCCTCGCTGGCGTCCCGGGTCGACCGGGCCGCCGGCGAGCTGGCCGACGTCCTCGCCGGGCGGCCGGCCGCCGTCCGGCCGGCCGACCCCTTCGCCGACCCGGAGACCTCCTTCGAGGAGCTGCTGAAGGGCCGCTGAGGCCGTCGGGCAGGATCCGGGGATGACCGTCCCGACGTGGTTCGCCCAGGCCCTCGCCCAGCCGCCGGAGCACCGGGACGTCGTCGTCGCCGGTGCCCGGGTCGCGTACCGGGTCTGGGGGCCGGCCGGGGCCCCTGGGGTCGTGCTGGTGCACGGCGGGGCCGCCCACTCCGGCTGGTGGGACCACGTGGCGCCGCTGCTGCCCGGACGGCGGGTGGTGGCGCTCGACCTCACCGGGCACGGCGCCAGCGACCGCCGGGACCGGTACGACCCCCTGCTGTGGGCCCGCGAGGTCGTCGCCGTGGCCGCCGCGGAGGAGCTGGACCGGCCAGTGGTCGTCGGCCACAGCATGGGCGGCTGGGTCGCGGTGAGCGTGGGGGTCGAGCACGCCGCCGAGGTCTCAGCCCTGGTGGTCGTGGACTCCCCGCTCAACGACCGGCCGCCGGACGAGGAGCGGCTGCGGGAGCGCCGCCGTCCGCACCGGGTGTACGCCTCGGTCGAGGAGGCCATGACCCGGTTCCGCACGCTGCCGCCGCAGGAGGTGCTGCTGCCCTACGTGCGCGAGCACGTCGCCCGCGGCTCGCTCCGCCCGGTCGAGGGCGGCTGGACCTGGGCGTTCGACCCGGACTTCTTCGGCACCCGGCTGCTGCTGCGCGACCTGCTGCCCGGCGTGACCGTGCCGCTGACCCTGCTGCGCTGCGAGCACGGGCTGGTGTCGGCCGCGATGGCCGCCGAGATGGCCGGCCTGGTGCGCGGGCCGATGCCGGTGGTCGAGCTCCCCGACGCCGGCCACCACCCGATGCTCGACCAGCCGCTCGCCCTGGTCGCCACCCTGCGCACCCTGCTGGCGCTGGGCAGCCCGGCCCGGTGACCGTGCCCCGCGGGATGGCCGACGCCGGCCGGGACGAGGTGGGCCGCCGGGTGCTCGCCGCCTGGGACGCCTTCCTCGACCAGGCCGCCGCCGTCGACCTGCGCCGCGGCACCCGGCTGCCCGGCTGGCGGGCCCAGGAGGTGTGCGTGCACCTCGGCGTCTGGCCCGACCACGCCGCGCTCGCCGGGCTGGTGGCGGACGCGCACGCCGGTGGCCGCGGCCCGGCCGCCGACCCCGACGCGGTGAACGCCCGGGTCACCGCCGCGCACCGGGACGCCTCCCGTGCGGAGGTGCTCGCCGCGCTGCGGGCGGCCCGGCTCGCCACCCAGCGGTACCTGGCCGAGGAGCCGGCGTGGCTGGACACCGCACCGACGGTCTCCACCGTCGGCCGGCTGCCGGTGCTCAGCGTGGTGCTCGGCCAGGCCTACGAGCTGGCCGTGCACGGCCTGGACCTGGTCTCCGCCGGCGCCCCGGCACCGCCGGCGGAGGTGCTGCAGTCCGGGCTCGCCGCCCTCGCCGACGTCACCGGCGCGCTGGCCGCCGCCGGCGGCATCACGGCCGGGGCGGCCCTGGTCACCCCGGACGGCGGCTGGGCGTTCGCCGCCGACGGCGCCGGGTGGACGGTGCGCCGGCTCGCGCCCGGGGAGGCGCCGGGCACCGCGGTCGAGGCGCCGGCCGACCTGCTGCTGGACGCCGCGTCCGGGCGGGTCAACCCGGTGGTCGCGCTGGCCCGCCGGCGGCTGCGGGTGCACCAGCTCGCCGGGCTGCTCGAGCTGGCGCCGATCGTGCAGTCGGCGCCGGGCATCCCCGGCGGGCCGATCCTGCAGCTGGCCGCCCGCACCCTGGGCACCACCGGCGGACTGCTCGGCCGGCTGCGCCGCGGCTGACCGCCCCCGTCACAGGCAGCGGTGCAGCGCCCGCCAGAAGTCCGCCAGGAAGGTGTCCTCCGGGGAGGCGCCGCGCGCGGTCAGCAGCACCGCGACCAGCCCGGAGTCCGGGTCTGCGTACCCGGTCGTGCCGGTGCCGCCGTCCCAGCCCCACCGGCCCGGCCGCTCCCACGGCTCCTCCCCCGGCTCGACCTGCACCCCGACCTGCAGGCCCCAGGACCGGCCGGGGCCGAGGAAGTCGGCGACCTCGGCCCGCTGCGCCCCGGTGAGCGCTCCCGTCCTCATCGCCGCCACCGAGCCCGGCCGCAGGAGCGGGCTCCCCCCGTCGGCGAGCGCGCACAGGAAGGTGAGCACGTCCGGCGCGCTGGCGACCAGCCCGGCCGCCAGCCCCTCGAACACCGGCGGCACCGACGACCGGCCGGCCGCCGGGTCGAGCAGCTCGAACCCGGTGCCGGTGGGCAGGTACGCCGGGCCGAGCCGGGCGGGGTCGACCGCCCAGAAGCCGGTGTCCGCCATCCCCAGCGGGCCGGTCACCCGGTCGTGCAGCAGCTCGTGCAGCGGGCGACCGGCGACCCGGGCCAGCAGCACCGAGAGCACGTCGGTGCTGAGGTGGTAGAGCCAGCTGGCGCCGGGCTGGGCGGCCAGCGGCAGCTCCCCCAGCCGGGCCAGGTACTCCGCCGGCGTCAGCTCCGGCGGCAGCGGGCCCGGCCCGAGACCGGCGGCGTGCACGGCCCGGTCGAGCGGCGAGCCGTCCCAGAGCCCGCCGAAACCGGGCGTGCTGGTCAGCAGGTGGCGCACGGTGACCGGCCGCTCCGCGGGGACGGTGTCGTCCAGCGCGCCGGCCCGGTCGACCAGCACCCGCAGCCCGGTCAGCTCCGGGAGCCAGCGGTCGACCGGGTCGTCCAGCCCGAGCAGCCCGTCCTCGACCAGCGCCAGCGCGAGCACGCCGGCGAACGGCTTGGACAGCGACGCAAGCCGGAACAGCGAGTCCGGCCGCACCGGGGTGCGCCCGCCCAGTTCGAGGCAGCCGCCGGTGCGCACCTCGACCTCACCGCGGTGGCGGAGGGCCGCCGCGTACCCGGGGAGCCGCCCGGCGGCCACCTGCGCCTGCAGCATCGACCACGCGGTCACGAACCGGGACGGGTGCGGCATGGCGCGAGCCTCCTGCGACGACGGGGTCGGCACTGCTGCAGACCCCGCCGCCGCGGAGAACTCATCGGTGGGTCAGCCGGCGGTGGTCTTCCGCGCCGCCGCGGGGCCGACGTTCGCCGCCTGCTCGACCGCCTCCTGGACGACCTCGCCGCCGAGCCGGCGCTCGAAGCCGGCCGGGATGACCAGGTCGTCGGGGGTGAACTGGTGGATCGACTCGTGCCCGAGGCCGATCAGCGCCGAGCCCAGCCCGTCGCGCATCAGGTCCAGCACGTTCTCCACGCCGGCCTGGCCGTTGGCCGCCAGACCCCACAGGTAGGCGCGGCCGAGCATCACGGCCTTGGCGCCCAGCGCCAGCGCCTTGGCCACGTCGCCGCCGCGCCGGATGCCGCCGTCCAGCAGCACCTCGACCTGGTCACCGACGGCCTCGGCGACCGCCGGGAGCGCGCGGATGGCGGCCGGGGTGCCGTCGAGGTTGTTGCCGCCGTGGTTGGACACCGAGATCGCGGTGCAACCGGCGTCCACGGCCCGCTTGGCGTCGTCGACCCGCATGACGCCCTTGAGCATGAACGGCTTGTCGCCCCACAGCTCGCGCAGCCAGGCGACGTCCTCCCAGGTGGGCATCGGCGACTGCATCCACTGGCCGTAGGCCTCGAAGAACGTCGGCGCCTTGGCGCCGGGGGTGGCGACCATGTTCGGCACGGTGAGGTCGGGCAGCTTCTTGGTCTTCGCGAACGTCCACAGCCAGCTGGGCTTGAGGGCCACCTGGGGGGCGTACCGGCGGACCGCCTCGAGGTTGATCCGCTCCGGGATGAACGGGCTGCCCCAGTCGCGGCCGTAGGAGAACGACCAGTCCAGGGTGGCGATGAGCCCGGCGGCGCCGGCGTTGCGGGCCCGCTCGACCTTGGCGGCCATCACGTCGCGGTCGCCGACCCAGTACAGCTGGAAGAACGTCTTCGGGTTGGCCGCGATGACCTCCTCCATCGGCTTGCTCGCCATGGAGGACAGCCCGATCGCGGTGCCGCGCGCAGCGGCGGCCCGGGCGACGGCGACCTCGCCGTCAGGGTGCACGGCCTGCACGCCGGTCGGGCTGATCAGCACCGGCAGCGCGATGTCCTGGCCCATGACCCGGGTGGCCATCTGCTTGTCGTTGCTCAGCCCGGCGGTGTGCGGGGCGAACCCCAGCTCGGCGAAGGCCGCGATGTTGTCATCGACGGTCAGGCCACGCTCCGACCCCGCCACCAGGGCGCCGTAGACGCCCTTGGGCAGCCGCCTCTTCGCCCGTCGCTGTGCCTCGGCCACCGACTCGAACCACGCGTTCGCCACCTGCGGACCTCCTGGGGATCGGCCGTCCACGCGGGACGCCGTCGTCCCGCGGGAGTGCGCACCGCCAGCGGCGGGTGGCACTGAGTGCCACCCTAGCGGGTGGCGAGCCCCCGTGGGGTCACTGCTGCTTGATCGCCGAGACGTCGAACTCCACCTGGATCCGGTCGCTGACGAGGACGCCGCCGGTGTCCAGCACGGTGTTCCAGGTCAGCTCCCAGTCGCTGCGCTTGATCGCCAGCGCCCCCTCGAAGCCGACCCGGGTGTTGCCGAAGGGGTCCAGCGCCGAGCCGGTCAGCGTGAAGTCGATGCCCACGGACCGGGTGACGTCCTTGATCGTGAGGTCGCCGGTGACCCGGTAGACGTCGTCGTCGACCTGCTCGACCTCGGTGGAGCGGAAGACCATCTCCGGGTACCGCTCGACGTCGAGGAAGTCCGGCGACCGCAGGTGCGCGTCCCGGTCAGGGGTGCCGGTGTCGATGCTGGCGGTCGCGATCCGCAGCGTGACGCTGCTGGCGGCCGGCGACGCGGTGTCCAGGTGCGCGGTGCCGGAGAACTCGGTGAAGGCACCGCGGACGGTGGTCACCATGGCGTGCCGGGCGCGGATGCCGATGCGGGTGTGCGCGACGTCGACGGTGTAGTTCCCGGTGACGTCGGCGAGCGCGCTGGTCGCGGCGTCGAAGTCGGTCGCGGCGCCCTGGGGTGCGCGGTGTCTGCCCACGGGGTCAGCACTCCTCGTCTGGATGGTCAACCCGACCATGGTGACCGATCGTCGCACCCCGCACGCGCCGGAGGGGCCACCCCGACCGGGCGACCCCTCCTGCGTGCGACGTGGCGACCGGGCTCAGTACCAGCCGGTGGACTTCGAGTGCGACCACGCGCCGCACGGCGAGCCGTAGCGCGAGTCGATGTAGATGAGGCCGGCGTCGATCTGCCGGTAGGGGTCCGACGTCTTGGCGATGCCGGTGCCCGCCCAGGTGGAGTTCAGGAACTGCGGGATGCCGTAGGCGGTGCTGGTCGGGTTCTGCGCGTTGGGGTTCCAGCCGCTCTCCTTGCCCCACAGGCTCTCGAGGCAGGAGAACTCACTCGCGTTGCCGCCGAGCTGGCCCAGTGCATAGTCCTGGTAGGAGCCCGACCGGGACGACGACCCGGACGACGCGGCCGGCGCGGCGGCGGGCTCGGCAGCGGCGGCGGCCTCGGCAGCGGCCTGCTCGGCAGCTGCCTGCTCGGCGGCGGCCTGCTCCGCGGCGGCGCGGGCGGCGGCCTCCGCGGCGGCCTTCGCCTCGGCGGCGGCCTTCGCCTCGGCGGCGGCGATCGCGTCGCGCGCGGCCTGGTCGGCGGCGGCCTGGGTCTGCGCGGCGGCGGCCTGCTCGGCCTCGCGCTGGCTGCGGTTGGCGGCCAGCGCGCCGAGCCGGTCACCCACGGCGCCGTCGCTGAGGACGGTGGCGGTGTCCTGCGCGCTGAGACCGAGCTGGCTGGCGACGCTGACCGGCTCCGCCTCGGCGGCGGCGTCGGGCTGACCGGCGACCAGGACGTTCACCATGATCCCGCCGGCGGCTGCGGCGGCCAGGAAGAAGGCCGGCCGGCGGAGGCCTGCGGGCGGCCGGCGACGAGCGGTCGGGCGGTGCGGGCTGGGGTCGACGGCGGCGGCCGCGGTGGGCTCGGCGGTCGCCTCGGCGACCTGCTCGAGGACCTCGGTGGGCAGTGCCTGCTCGGTCGACGTGTGCTCGGTGGTGCGACGGGACATGAAGAGGAGGGCTCCGTGGGTCTTCCGCTGCCGCCTACCGAGTTAGCTGACGGATTCGGGCTGGAAGTCGCCCTACCCGACCCGGACGTGCCCAGGTCGGGATTCACCCCAGTGCTGCGGTGGGTCCCCGGCTCGCTGCGATGAGCGACTCGGCGGCATCCGGCCGGGCTCCCCGGATGGGGACCTGACGTCCGACCGGACGCACCCAACCTAGATGCCGTCACCCGATCGTGACAATGCCGCACCCGACATTTCGTGGTGATGTGCCACGCCCCTGCAGCACATGTGGGGTGTGAACGCACACATCCAGCGGGCGCCGCAGGCCGCTGATCAGGGCAGTCGCCACACCGTGGTGCGCCGGGCCGGGCCGCCGTCGGCGTCCACGACGTCGTAGGCGGCCTGCTCCAGCAGCCCCTCCTTCGGCACGTACGCCCGCCCCGGGTCGCCGAGGAACACCGCCGCACCGCCGAGCCAGGCGGCACCGAGGAAGGGCAGCACCCGGCCGGTCATCTCCCGGTCGTAGCAGACGTCGCCGGCCAGGACGACGTCGACGTCCGGGGGGTCGTCGTCCAGCAGGTCGCCCGCCACCTCGATGCCCGCGACGCCGTTGAGCTCGGCGTTCACCGCGATCGCGGTGTGCGAGTACGGGTCGGGGTCGCTGGCCAGCACCGCGGTCGCCCCGGCCTGCAGCGCCGCGACGGCGACCAGGCCGCTGCCGGCGCCCAGGTCGAGCACGCGGCGGCCGGCGACGACCTCGGGGTGGTCGAGCACGTAGCGGGCCAGCGCCTGGCCGCCGGGCCAGGCCGCCGCCCAGAACGGCGGCTCCTCCCCGGCTCCCCCGCCCTCGGTCTCCATCGCCTCCCACAGCCCGACGACGTCGTCGGCGACGTGCAGCTGCACCTCGGGGACGAGCGTCGGCCGGGCCGTACGGGTGTGCGCGCGCAGGAACTGCGGGGAGACCTCGGGCACCCCTCAGTCCTTGCGGTCGCTGCGCACCACGGTGACCGGGCACGGCGCGTGCCGGGTGACCTGGTCGCTCACCGAGCCCAGCAGCAGGCCGGCGAAGCCGCCGCGGCCGCGGGCGCCGACGACGAGGAGGTCGGCGTCCGCCGCCGCCTGGATGAGCGCCTTGACCGCCGGGGCGTGCACCACGTGGCAGGTCGCGGTGGCGGCGCGCTCGGCGCCGAGCACCGCGGCGACGTCGGCCTCCAGGTCGGCCTGGACCGCCTTCTCGTAGTCGGCCATCGGCGGCACGTACCCCGGCTCCCAGCTGGTGGGCTGCGGCGCGGTGGCGATCCGCCAGGCCCGCACCACGTGCAGCGGCCAGTTCGCCCGGTCCGCCAGGCCCGCCGCCCAGGTCAGCGCCTCCTGGGCGCAGCCAGAGCCGTCGTGGCCGACGACGACGCCGCCGCCCTCGGGCTCGACCCGGACGATGACCTCCGCCTCGGCGCCGGCCAGCTCGGTCGCCGCCTCGTCGCGCTCGGCCGCGAGCGCCGCTTCCCGTGTCTGCTCCGTCATCGCCGTCTCCCTGCGTCCCGCCGGGCCGGTGCCCGGGCACTGCTTGTGCGCCCGCGGAACACCGCCGGCCCGCACAGCCTCCCGCATCCCCGCCGGCCGCGGCAGGGCAGGAGTGCCCGGGTCAGTCCCGGACGACGTGGACGGCGGCCTCCTCGGCGGACGCGCCGGCCCCGTCGATGCCCTGGTCCTCGGCGTACAGCTCGCCCTCGCGGTCGACCACCCCGTCGTCGCCGGGCTCGGCGAGCCGGCCGGCGCGGTCGCCGCCCACCTCGTCGTCCAGCAGCTCGCCGTCGGTGTCGGAGGCGTCGCCGAGCCCGTCGCCCTCCTCGGTCACGCCGTCGGGGAGCTCGCGGGCCAGCCGGCCGTCGAGCCCCTCGCCCGCCTCCTCCTCGCGCTCGGTGGTGCCCCAGTCCTCCGAGGCCCACGGGCGGTCGGCGGGCGAGTAGCCGGCCTGGTCGTCGTCGACGTCCCCGGAGAGGCTGTCGGACACGGTGTCGGTGATCCGCGGGTCGGTGCCGTCGATGCGCATGGGGGTCCCTCCGTCGTCCTGGTCGGCTGCCGAGTCTGCCTCCCCGGACGGCGCCGCCACCAGCACCCTCGGATCGCGCGGTCGGCCGCTCTGGTCTTGACTGATCTTGAGCCGGCAGGCGCCGGCAGCACAACGGACCATCGAGAGGAACGGCCGCCATGGAGCACTTCACCATCGCCACCGTCGCCGAGCAGAGCGCCGACTTCCGTCGCGTGCTGTGGACCGGCGAGCACACCCAGCTGGTCATCATGACCATCCCGGTGGGCGGCGAGATCGGCGAGGAGGTGCACGACGTGGACCAGATCCTCACCTTCGTCAGCGGCACCGGGAAGGCCAAGGTCGGCGGGCAGGAGAAGAACGTCGCCCAGGGCGACCTGGTCGTCGTCCCGGCCGGCAAGAAGCACAACTTCCTCAACACCGGCGTGAACCCGCTGGTGCTCTACACCGTCTACGGGCCGGCCGAGCACGCCGACAAGGCGGTGCACAAGACCAAGGAGGAGGCGGACGCGCTCGAGGAGGCCGGCAAGGACGAGCCGCCGACCGACTGACGCGGTTGAGAGGGTGTCGGGTGTGACGACCCAGCCCGGCATCTTCGCGCTCGGCACCCCCGAGCACTGCTACCTCGAGCTCGACCTGGAGCCCGGCCGTTCCGCGGAGGACCTCGTCCGCGGCGTGGCCGGGCTCACCGGTCCGCTGTCCTCGACCGGAGGGGTCAACCTGGTCGTCGGCTTCCGGCCGGAGCTGTGGGCCGCGGTCGCCCCGGACGACGCCCCTGCCGACGCGGCCGGGTTCACCGAGGACGTCGTGGGCGCCGGGCGCTACCGGATGCCGGCCACCCAGCACGACGCGTGGGTGTGGGTCGCCGGCGGCAACCGGACCGCGGTCTTCGACAACGCCCGGGCGGTGCTCGCCTCGCTGCAGGGGGTCGCGGTGGTGGCCGGGGAGGTCACCGGCTGGCTGTACCAGCACGACCGCGACCTGACCGGGTTCATCGACGGCACCGAGAACCCGTCCCTGCTGACCGCGGCCGAGGTCGCCGCCGTGCCGGCCGGGCAGCCCGGCGCCGGGGCGAGCGTCGTGCTGTACCAGCTGTGGCGGCACGACAGCGCGACCTGGGAGTCGCTGGGGACGTACGGCCAGGAGATGAACATGGGCCGCACCAAGCCGGACAGCGTGGAGCTGCCCGAGGACGTGATGCTGCCCAGCGCCCACGTCGCCCGCACGACACTCGTGGTGGACGGCGAGGAGAAGCAGGTCTTCCGCCGCAACGTCGCCTACGGCGGCGTCACCGACCACGGGACGGCGTTCGTCGGCTTCGCGCAGGACCGGTGGCGGCTGCACGAGATGCTGCGCCGGATGGCCGGGGCGACCGACGGCGTCCGGGACGGCCTGACCAGCTACCTCCGGCCGCTGACCGGCGCGTACTACACGTGTCCCTCGATCGACGCGCTCGCGCGGTTCGCTCCGCCCGACGAGGACTGAGCACCGGTGGCCGACGAGCCGCGGCCCGACCCTCGACCTCGACCTGAGCCCGAGGGTGGCGACCCGGTCTGCTGGGTGGACCAGGTCTGCCCCGCCTGCGGGCGGCTGGGCGAGCGGCTGCCGTCCGGCCGGTGCGCGGCGTGCGGGGAGGCCTGGGAGGTCCCCTGACATCTGTGCCGCCACGGGGACGCAAGGGCCGGCCTCGGCTCGGTCGTGACAGGCGCCCGGCACAGCGACGGCACCGAGTGGGTGGACGTCAGTCCACGAGCGGGGCGGCGCCTCCGCAGCGACCGGGGAGGCCCCACGCACCTGGTGCAGCGGCTGTACCGACTCGCGACGTGCCACGGCCGTAGCCGGGCACGTCGCCGTCAGGCGGCGGTGCTGGTGCGCTGGTGGTTGCCGTACCAGCTGCTGAGCAGCTGGGTGCGGACCGAGGCCGGCAGTGCACCCCAGCGCAGCAGCGCGGCCCGGGCGGGCAGCGCGCTGGCGGCGGCCAGCTGACCGAGTTCCCGGACCCGCTCGGGACGGGGCCCCGAGTGCGCGTGACCGTGACCGTGGGCGTGGTTGCGGTCGTGGCCGTGCCAGCCGGCGGCGAGCACGGTGTCGAAGGCCGCGAGGATGTCGGCCTGGTGCGCGGAGTCGAACCACTGAGGGCTCTTCTGCGAGCTGTCCCCGAGGTGATGGCGGATCACGAGTTCCCTATCGGCCCACGCCGTCCCTGCTGTGACTCGAACAGCCCTCCACGGGAGGCGATCTCCGTCTTCCTCGCCCCGCCGGGCACTCCGGTCACACGAGCACCACGGGTCGCAGGCAGCGCTCCTCAGCACGGCTCCTGGAGCGGCAGCGGATCGGCGTCAGGTCGGCCGGTGCCCTACCGCCGTCGAGCCCGCGGGCGTCGGGCCGCGTGGCCGGGGATGTGCCGTGGCCGGAGCCGCGCCGACGACCGTCGAGCCGTGCCGTGACGCGGCTCCACCGGCGCCGGGGAGGCTCAGGTCCCGGGCTCAGGTCCCCGACGACTCAGGCCGCACAGCCGCCGGCACGAGCACGCGGCAGCACCGGTCGACGCTGTCGAGGGCAGCTGCCAGGCTGCGTGCCGTGGCCCGCGACCTCGCCCTCCTCGGCGTCCCCACCTCTGCCGGCTCGCACCACGCCGGCCAGGAGAAGGCGCCGGCCGCGTTCCGCGCCGCCGGCCTGGTCGAGGCGCTCGCCGCGGCAGGGCTGAGCGTCGAGGACACCGGCGACCTCGCCGTCCGCAGGCACCGGCCGAGCCCGCCGGTCGACGGCGTCCGCGCCCTGGACCGCGTCGTCGAGGTCGTCGGGGAGGTCGCCGACCGGGTGGCGGCGATCGCGGCCACCGGCCGGCTGCCGCTCGTGCTCGGCGGCGACTGCACGGTCACCCTCGGCGTGGTCGCCGGCCTGGCCCGGCAGGGCGACGTCGGCCTGGCCTACGTCGACGGGGACGCGGACCTCAGCACGCCGGCCACCAGCACGTCGGGGGTGCTGGACACGATGGGCGTCACCCACCTCCTCGGGGACGGCGCCCCGGCACTCGCCGGCGTCGGTCCCCGCCGGCCGCTGCTCGCCGCCGACCACCTCGAGCTCTTCGGCTTCGACCCGGCGGAGCTCGACACCGGCCAGTGGACCCGGCTCGTCGGGCACCGGCTGTCGGCGACACCGGCGCCCGTCGTCCGCACCGACCCGGCCGGGCACGCCGCGGCGGCGCTCCGGCGGCTGGAGGCAGCCGCGGGCGCCGTCCTGGTGCACCTGGACGTCGACGTGCTCGGCACCGACGACTTCCCGCTGGCCAACTTCCCGCACCCCGCCGGGCTGACCCTGGCCGAGCTCGCCGACGCGCTCGCCGTCCTCTGCGGCAGCGACGCCCTCGCCGGGGTGGTGGTCACCGAGGTGGCCCCCGACCACGACCCGGACGGCGTCCTGCTCCGCCGGCTGGTCGAGGTGCTCACCGCCGCGCTGGCGGGGACGACGGGCTAGAGGCCGCCGGCCACCCGCAGCACGGTCCCGGTGCAGTAGGCGGCCTCCTCGCCGAGCAGCCAGGCGATGGCCGGGGCGATCTCGTCCGGCTCACCCGGCCGGCCCATCGGCACCCGGCCGGTGGCCCGCCCCAGCCGCCCGGCGTCCCCGGCGCCGGCGTGGATGCCGGTGCGCACCAGCCCCGGCGCGACGGCGTTGACCCGGACGCCGTCGTCCGCGAGCTCCTTGGCCAGCCCGACGACCAGCGCGTCCACCCCGGCCTTGGCCGCCGCGTAGTGCACGTACTCGTGCGGCGCACCGAGCGTCGCCGCGCTCGAGGAGACCGCGACGATCGCGCCCCCTCCCCCGCCGCGGCGGCGCGACATCAGCTGCGCGGCACGGCGCACGCACCAGACGACGCCGAGCAGGTTCACGTCCACCACCTGCCGGACGACGTCGACCGGGGTGTCGGCGAGGTCGCCCAGGTGCGCGGTCAGCCCGGCGTTGGCCACCAGCCCGGTCACCGGGCCCAGCTCGCCGGCCGCGGCGAACAGCGCGTCGACCTCGTCGGGGTCGGACACGTCGGCCCGGACGGCGACCGCCCGCACCCCGCGCGACTGGGCGGCGGTCACCACCTCGGCCGCCTCCTCCCGACCGGTCGACCAGCCGACGACGACGTCGTGGCCCTGCCCGGCGAGGTGCAGGACGGTGGCGGCGCCGATGCCGCGGCTGCCGCCGGTCACCAAGGTCAGCGGGCGCGGGGTCACCCCCGCATCCTCCCGCGCGGACCGTCACACCCGCCGGGCAGACTCGCCCGCGTGGAGCACCCCTCGGACGCCGTCGTACGCCGGCTGCACCCGCTGCTGGTCGAGGTGCGCGACGCCCTGGTCCGCGGTCTCGCCGTCAGCCGGGCCATCCACGCCGAGCACGGCTGGCAGCCCGGCGCCGACCGGCACCTGGACCACCAGCTGGTCCGCCGCGAGGCGATGGAGCGGCTGCGGCCCTACGCCGAGCACCACGACCACCCCTTCGGCACCCAGCTGGAGCTCCTCGAGCCGGCCAACGAGAACCTCGGCCTGCCGATGAGCGGGCTGATCCTGCGCACCCCCACCGAGGTGCTGCGGGTCTGGCACTCCGACGACGGCGAGCTGCCCGCCGCCGAGACCCAGGGGCTGCGCGACTTCTACGCCCAGGGGCCCACCGCGCAGCTGCACCTGCAGCTCGCACTGGACGCCGTCCCGGGCGACCCCGGACGCCGCGACCACCTGGCGCTGCTGTGGGCCGACGCCCGCACCCCGGGCAGCGACCCGGAGCTGGTGCGGCTGGACCTGGTGCGCCCCCGCGGCTCGACCGGGCGGCGGGTGGACGTCGACTGGCACGTCGGCCTGCTCGACCGGTTGCGCAGCAGCCCGGCCGCCTGACCCCGAGCGCCGACCGTCCCGCCCCGGCCAGCAGAATGGCCGGGTGCACATCGGACGGAACGTAGACCCCGGGATCGCCCGCTCGTGGCTGCTGGTGAACGGCGCCCGCACCGAGCTCTTCGACAGCGCCCACGACTCCCGAGCCGACCAGATCGTGCTCGACATCGAGGACGCGGTGGACCCGGCCCGCAAGCCGGCCGCCCGCGCCGACGTCGTGGAGTACCTGGCCTCCGGTGACAAGCGCGCCTGGGTGCGGATCAACGACCGGTCGACCGAGTTCTGGTCCGACGACGTCGACGCGCTCGCCGGCAAGCCGGGCCTGGCCGGCGTGATGCTGGCCAAGACCGAGGCCGCCGAGCACGTCACCGAGACCTTCGACCGGCTCGGCGGCGGCACCCCGGTGCTCGCGCTTGTCGAGTCCGCGCTGGGCATCGAGGAGGCCGTGCACATCGCGAAGGCCCGCGGCGCCTTCCGGCTCGCCTTCGGCAGCGGCGACTACCGCCGCGACACCGGCACCAGCGCCGACGACCTGGCGATGGCCTACCCGCGCTCCCGCCTGGTGGTCGCCAGCCGGGTCGGCGGGCTGCCCGGCCCGATCGACGGCCCGACGGTCAGCTCCAGCCACCCGGTGCTCCGCGAGCAGTCGGCGCTGACCGTGTCGCTCGGCCTCACCGGCAAGCTGTGCCTGGACATGGACCAGCTGCCGGTCATCAACGAGGTCATCAGCCCCGCGCCGTCCGACGTCGCCTGGGCGCGGGACTTCCTGGCCGACTTCGACGCCCGCGGCCAGGTCATCCGCGACGGCAGCGACCTGCCCCGGCTCGGCCGGGCCCGCAAGATCGAGAAGCTCGCCACCGCGTTCGGGGTCCAGCCCAGCTGACCGGGGACGCTCAGGGGAGCTGGCCGACGACCACCGTGCCGGCCAGCTCCTCGTCCCCGACCACCCGTGGCACCAGCCCGGCGGCGGCCACCGCGGCCGCCGTCGCCGGTGCCTGGCCGGCGCTGGTCTCGATCAGCAGCACCCCACCGGGCGCCAGCCAGTCCGGCGCACCCGTGGCCACCCGCCGCTGCACGTCCAGCCCGTCCGTCCCGCCGTCCAGCGCCGCACGGGCCTCGTGGTCGCGGGCCTCGGGCGGCATCAGCGCGATCGCCGCGGTCGGCACGTAGGGCGCGTTGGCGACCAGCACGTCGACCCGGCCGCGCAGCGACGCCGGCAGCGCGTCGAACAGGTCGCCGGCGTGCACCGCGCCCGGCACGTTGACCCGCGCGCACCGCACCGCCGCCGGGTCGATGTCGGCCGCGTGCAGCTCCACCCCGCCCACGGCCGCGGCGACCGCCGCCCCCACCGCCCCGGTGCCGCAGCACACGTCCAGCACGACGGCGCCCGGTGCGGCCAGCGCCACCGCCTCCCGGACCAGCAGCCGGGTGCGCTGCCGCGGCACGAACACGCCGGGCTCGACGACGAACCGGATGCCGCAGAACTCCGCCCAGCCGAGCACCTGCTCCAGCGGCTCGCCGGCGACCCGCCGCGCCACCAGCGCCTCCAGCGCCGTCCCGGCGGCGGCCTCCTCGAGCAGCGCCGCCTCGTCCTCGGCGAACACGCACCCGGCCGCCCGCAGCCGGGCGACCACCGCGTCGCTCACAGCTGCCGGTAGACGGCGTCCGGGACGTCGGTGACGAACATGTGCCCCGGTGCGTGGGTGATCGCGAACGGCGGCCGGGAGGCCATCAGCGCCGCCTGCGGCGTGACCCCGCAGGCCCAGAACACCGGGACGTCACCGACGGCGAACTCCACCGGGTCGCCGAAGTCCGGCCGGTCGAGGTCGGCGATGCCCAGGTCGGCCGGCGAGCCGACGTGCACCGGCGCCCCGTGCACCTGCGGCATCCGGGCGGTGACCTGCACCGCGGTGGCGACCAGCGCCGCGGGCACCGGGCGCATGGACACCACCAGCGGCCCGGACAACCGGCCGGCCGGGCGGCACCGCCGGTCGGTGCGGTACATCGACACGTTGCGGCCCTGCTCGATGTTGCGCACCGGCACGCCGGCGTCCAGGAGCGCTGTCTCGAAGCTGAAGCTGCAGCCCACCAGGAAGGCGACCAGGTCCTCGCGCCACAGGTCGGTGACGTCGGTCGGCTCGTCGGCCAGCTCGCCGTCCCGCCAGACCCGGTACCGCGGCAGGTCGGTGCGCAGGTCGGCGCCCTCGGCCAGCGCGGTACCGACGGCGCCGGGGTCGGTGACGTCCAGCAGCGGCACCGGCTGGGGGTTGCGCTGGCCGAACAGCAGCATGTCCCAGGCCCAGTCCCGCGGCAGCACCACCAGGTTGGCCTGGGTGTACCCGGGCGCCCAGCCCGAGGAGGGGACGGCGAGCCCGGCCCGGAACCGCTCCCGGGCGGCGGCCGGGTCGGCGGCCGGGGTCAGGGTCGTCATGGTCAGCTCCCCGGCCGGTCGCGGATGGCGGCCAGCAGCTCGGCCTCCGAGTCGTGCAGGTAGTCCTCGAGCTCCTTGGCCGCCCGCTCGCCCTCACCGGCGACCAGCAGGTCGAGCAGCCCGCGGTTGCGGCTGACGTAGGGCTCGTACAGCCGCCGCGGCTCGGCGACGGCGGAGAAGGCCAGCCGCAGCTCGGCGAGCAGCCGGGCGGCGGTCTCGTCGATGCGCCGGCTGCCGGCCAACGCGACGAGGTGTTGGTGGAAGCGCATGTTCGCGGTGCCGACGGCCGGCCAGTCGCCCCGGCGGGCGGCGTCGGCACCGGCGGCCACGTCGTCGTGCAGCGGGCGCAGCCGGACCGGGTCCAGCCGCTCCAGCCGACGGACGACGTCGCACTCGATGGTCCGCCGCAGCCGGTACAGGTCGACCAGGTCGTCCTCGTCCAGCTCGGGCACGAACACCCCGCGGTGCAGCCGGTGCACCAGCAGGCCCTCGTGGGTGAGCAGCCGGAACGCCTCCCGCAGCGTGTTGCGGGAGACCCGGAGCACCTCGACCAGCTGCTCCTCCGACAACCGGGTGCCCGGCGGGAGGTCGCCCTCGATCACCCGGTGCCGGAGCAGCTCAGCGACCCGCTCGGCGGTGCTGGACCGGTCGAAGGAGCGCACCTCGTCGGCGACGGTGCGCAGCCAGCCGGCGTCCGCGGGGTCGGGCATGCGGCCATCCTCCCCCGTCGTCGTGTGTCCGGGAAGTGAAATGTCGTCGAATCCTCTTGAAGGATTGTTGAACGACTCCCTAGTGTCCAGCCTCACAGGTCGCCCGCACGGCCCCGCGACGCGGGTCCGGCCACCGAACCGACCGGGAGCAGCCATGGCATCCACACCGGACCGCCCGCCGTCCAGCACCGAGCCCACCGACGCCGACCCCGGCGCCCCCGTCTCGACCCGGCTGGCCAGCAGCACCCGCTCCACGCTGCTCGGCGCCATGTTCCTGATGGCCACCTCGGCCATCGGCCCGGGCTTCATCACCCAGACCACCACCTTCACCGTGCAGCTGGGGGCGGCGTTCGCCTTCGCGATCGTCATCTCGATCCTCGTCGACATCGCGCTGCAGCTGAACGTCTGGCGGGTCATCGGGGTCAGCGGACGGCGGGCGCAGGAGCTGGGCAACCTGGTCGCGCCCGGCCTGGGCTGGGTGATGGCCGGCTTCCTGGTCATCGGCGGGCTGGTGTTCAACATCGGCAACGTCGCCGGTTCCGGGTTGGGCCTGGACGCGATGCTGGGCCTGGACCCGAAGCTCGGCGGCGCCCTGTCCGCGCTCATCGCGATCGGCATCTTCCTGAGCAGGAAGGCGGGGGTGGCGGTCGACCGGATCGTCGTCGTCCTGGGCCTGGCGATGATCGCGCTGACCACCTACATCGCGATCACCTCCGGCCCGCCGGTCGGCGAGGCGCTGCGCAACGTCGTCCTGCCCGAGCAGGTCGAGATCCTGGCGATCACCACCCTGGTCGGCGGCACCATCGGCGGCTACATCGTCTACGCCGGCGCGCACCGGCTGCTCGACTCCGGCGTCACCGGCCCCGAGCACGTCCGGGACATCACCCGCGGCTCGATCACCGGCATCCTGATCACCGCCGTCATGCGGGTCGTGCTCTTCCTGGCCATCCTCGGGGTGGTCACCGGGGGCGCTGCGCTGGACCCGGACAACCAGGCGGCGTCAGCCTTCGAGCAGGCCGCCGGCGAGGTGGGCCTGCGGGTGTTCGGCATCGTGCTGTGGGCCGCGGCCATCACCAGCGTCATCGGGGCCTCGTACACGTCGGTCTCCTTCATCACCTCCCGGACGAGGACCAGCGACCGGACCCGCACCCTGCTGGTGGTCGGGTTCATCGCCGTCACCACGCTGGCCTACCTGCTGATCGGCACCGCACCGACCACGCTGCTGGTCTTCGCCGGCGCCTTCAACGGCCTGCTGCTGCCCATCGGCATCGCCGTGCTGCTGTACGTCGCCACCCGCCGCACCGACCTGCTGCGCGGCTACCGCTACCCGCGCTGGCTGCTCGTCGTCGGCTGGGTCGCCTGGCTGCTCACCCTGTACCTGGCGGTCAACTCGGTCCGCCCGGTGATCGAGCTGTTCTCGTGAGGGAGGCTGCAGCGGTGGACCTGAACTCCGACCTCGGCGAGGGCCTCGGCCAGTGGACCCTCGGGGACGACGACGCGCTGCTCGGCGTGGTCACCAGCGCCAACGTGGCCTGCGGCTTCCACGCCGGTGACGCCACGATCATGCGGCGGGTGTGCGCGAAGGCGGTGGAGTCCGGCGTCGCGATCGGCGCGCAGGTCGGCTACCGCGACCTGCCCGGTTTCGGCCGGCGGTTCATCGACATGGAACCCGAGGCGCTCACCGCCGACGTCGTCTACCAGGTCGGCGCGCTGGAGGCCTTCGCCAGGATCGCCGGTGACCGGGTGCGCTACGTGAAGCCGCACGGCGCGCTCTACAACGCCATCGTGCACCACGAGGAGCAGGCGGCCGCCGTGGTCGCCGCGGTGGTGGCGTACGACCGGACGCTGCCGGTGCTCGGGCTCCCCGGGTCGGCGTGGCTGCGGCTGGCGGCCGAGGCCGGGCTCACCGTCGTCCACGAGGCCTTCGCCGACCGCGCCTACACGCCGGAGGGCACGCTGGTGTCCCGCCGGCTGCCCGGCGCGGTGCTGCACGACCCGGCCGAGATCGCGGCGCGCTGCGTGGCGATGGCCGCCGGCGAACCGATCCGGGACGTCGAGGGCGGCGAGCTGACGCTGCAGCCCGGGTCGATCTGCGTGCACGGCGACACCCCGGGCGCGGTGCAGATCGCGGGGCAGGTGCGCGCGGCCCTCACCGAGGCGGGGGTCGCGCTGGCCCCCTTCGCCGGCTGATGCGGCTGCTCCCCAGCGGCAGCACGGCCCTGCTGGTCGAGCTGGACGCGCTGGACGACGTGCTGGCCCTCTACGCCGCGCTGGCCGACGCACCGCCCGCCGGTGTGGTCGACGTGGTGCCGGCCGCCCGGACCGTGCTGCTGGTGACCGACCCGGCGCGCACCACGCTGGCCGCGGTGGCCGACGCGGTCCGCCGCACTCCCCCGCGCCCGGGCGCCCGGCCGGACGGCGACACCGTCGAGCTGCCGGTGCACTACGACGGCGCCGACCTCGCCGACGCCGCCGCGCTGCTGTCGCTGACCCCCGGGGAGCTGGTCGCGCGGCACACCGGCCGGGAGTGGACCGTCGCGTTCTGCGGCTTCGCACCGGGCTTCGGCTACCTCACCCAGGACGGCGGGGGCTGGGACGTGCCCCGCCGGTCGACGCCGCGGACCAGGGTGCCGCCGGGTTCGGTGGCGCTGGCCGGGGAGTTCAGCGGGGTCTACCCGCGCGAGTCCCCCGGCGGCTGGCAGCTGGTCGGCCGCACCGACGTCGCCGTCTTCGACCTCGACCGGGAGCCGGCCGCGCTGCTCCGGCCCGGCACCCGGGTGCGCTTCGTGGAGGCGGGGTGAGCCGGGCCCTCACGGTGCTGGCGACCGGCCCGCTCACCACCGTGCAGGACGACGGCCGGCCGGGGCAGGCCGCGCTGGGGATCGGCCGGTCCGGGGCGTGCGACCGCGCGTCGGCGGAGCTGGCCAACCGGCTGGTCGGCAACCCGGTCGGGGCCGCACTGCTCGAGGTGACGTTCGGCGGGCTGGCCGTGCGCGCGGAGGCCGACCTGCTGGTGGTCACCAGCGGCGCCCGGTGCCCCGGCTCCCCGCACGCGGCACCCACCGTGCTGCGCCGCGGACAGGAGCTGCGGCTGGGTCCGCCGGCCGGTGGGCTGCGCAGCTACCTCGCCGTCCGCGGCGGCATCGACGTCCCGCCGGTGCTCGGCTCCCGCAGCACCGACGTGCTGGCCGGGCTCGGGCCGGCCGTCGTCGCGGCCGGCGACGTGCTGCCCGTCGGCGAGCCCGCCGGGCCGCTGCCCGGCGTCGACCTCGCGCCGGTCGCCGACCCGCCCACCGGCGAGGTGACCGTGGCGGTGCTGCCCGGCCCGCGCGCGGACTGGTTCGGCGACAGCGGCTGGCGCGGGCTGACCGGGCAGCCGTGGACGGTGAGCAGCGAGAGCAACCGGGTCGGGCTGCGGCTGGACGGCGACCCGCTGGAGCGCGAGCGGGAGGGTGAGCTGCCCAGCGAGGGCATGGTCCGCGGCGCCCTGCAGGTGCCGCCGTCCGGCACGCCGGTGCTCTTCCTCGCCGACCACCCGGTGACCGGCGGCTACCCGGTGGTCGGCTACGTCGTCGACGCCGACGTCGACCGCTGCGCCCAGCTGCAGCCGGGACAGGTGCTGCGCTTCCGCGCGACGCCCGGGTGACCGACACTCCTCCGGTGGACGGTGCCCGCCCCGTGCTGACCGCCCAGCTGCGGGTGCCACCGGTGCCCCGCACCCTGGTGCCCCGCACCCGGCTCACCGCCCGGCTGGACGCCCTGTCGCAGGTACCGGTCGCGGTCGTCACCGGGGGCGCCGGGTGGGGCAAGACGACGTTGCTGGCCGGCTGGGTGCGCAGCGCGCGGCTGCCCGTCGCCTGGGTGACGGTGGGCGCGGCGGACGACGACCCGGCCCGGTTCTGGACGCTGGTCGTGACCGCGCTGTCGGGGCCGGCGCCGGAGTCCACCGCACCGGCGCTGGCCGCGCTGGGGGTGCCGTCGGTCGACCCGCTGGACGTCGCCCTGCCGGTGCTGCTCAACGGCCTCGCCGAGCGCACCGCGCCGGTGCTGCTGGTGCTCGACGACCTGCACGAGGTCGCCGACGGTCGGGTCGCCGCGGGCCTGGAGCTGCTGCTGGAGCACCAGCCGCCGGCGCTGCGCGTGGTGCTCGCCGGCCGCGGCGTCCCGGTCCCCGGCCTGGCTCGGCTGCGCGCCCGCGGCCGGCTCGTCGAGGTCGGTCACGAGGACCTGCGCTTCACCGAGGCCGAGGCCCGCGCGCTGCTGGCCGGGGCGGTCCGGGAGGACGACGAGGACGCGGTCACCGGTGTGGTGTCCCGGTCCGAGGGGTGGGCCGCCGGCCTGGCGCTCGGTGCGCTGGCCCTGCGGGACGCCGCCGCCGGGCACGCGGTGCGCCCCGGTCCGCCCGGTCGGGAGCACGCGCTGGAGTACCTGGCCGCGGAGGTGCTCGCCGGTCAGCCCGCCGGCCGCCGCGAGCTGCTCACCGCGGTCGCGGTGCTGGACCGGGCCAGCGGTCCGCTGCTGGACGCGGTGCTCGACCGCCGCGGCTCGGCGGCCGAGCTGGCCGCCCTCGAGCGCACCGGCACGTTCGTCGGCACCGCCGACGGCGAGTGGTACCGGATGCACGAGCTCACCCGGGCCGCCCTGCGGCGCGAGGCCGACCCGGCCCGGACGGCGGAGCTGCTCACCCGCGCGGCCCGCTGGTCGGTCGCCGCCGGGCTGCCCGAGGACGCCGTCCGCGCGCTGCTGGCGGCCGGAGACCACCCGGCCGCCGCCGACGTGCTCGTCGCCTCCACCGGCGTCTTCCTCGGCACCGGCCGGGTGGGCGAGTTCGCCCAGCTCGGTGCGCTGCTGGAGCCGACGGCGACCCGGTCGGTGCCGCTGCTGGCGTCCCTGGCCTGGGCGGCCGGCGTCACCGGCCGGCTCGACCGGGTGCCCGCGCTGCTGGACCGCGCCGAACGGCTGCTGCGGGAGGGGGCACCCGACCCCGGCCACCCCGGCTTCGCGACCACCGTCGGCGTCCTCGCCTCGCTGCGCTCGGTGTACGGCACGCCGCCGACCGCCGACCGCGGCGCGGCCCGGACGGCAGCGGAGGCCGCGGTCGCGGCCGAGACCGACCCCGGCCTGCCGGGCTGGGTGGCCGCCCACGTCGCGCTGGGCGGGGCGCTGCTCGGCGGCGGGGACCCCGCCGCCGCCCTGCCGGTGCTCGACCGGGCCTGGGCTGCCCCGGCCACGGCCGTGCTGCCGGTCCCGAACCGCCTCGAGGTCGCCGGCCTCCTCGGCTGGTGCCTGCTGGAGGCCGGCGACCCGGCGCGGGCCCGGGAGCTGGTGCGCACGACGGCGGCCGAGGTCGCCGGGCTGGAGGCGGCGCTGGGCGACGCGGCGGCCGGCGCGGTCGCCCTGCTGCACGCCGTCGCCGCCCGGCTGGCCGGCCTCGACGGGGACCTGCCGTCGGCCCGCCGCCGGTCCGCCCGCGCCGCCGACCTGGTCGCCGTCCAGGCGCACCCGGCGGTCGCCGTGCTGGTGCTGGTCGACGCCGCCGACACCGCGCTCCGCTGCGGTGAGCCGCGCGCCGCGCTGGCGCTGCTGGACCAGGCCCGGGAGGCCGCGCGGGACGCGCCGCCGGCGCCCGAGCTGGCCGCCCGGGTCGCGGCGCTGGGCAGCGAGGCGGGCAGCCGGGTCGCCCGGTCCAGCCGCGCCGTGCTGGCCGAGCCGCTGACCGAGCGGGAGGTGACGGTGCTCCGGCTGCTGCGCGGTCCGCTCAGCCGCCGGCAGGTCGCCGCCGAGCTGCACCTGTCGGTCAACACGGTGAAGGGGTACACCGCCGCGCTGTACCGCAAGCTCGGGGTGGACTCCCGGGCGGACGCCGTCGCCCGCGCGGCCGAGCTCGGGCTGGGCTGACCCACCCCGGGTGGGCCGGCCGGGTGGGTGGTGCGCGCCCACCCCGCCGGGCGGCACGGTGCGGGGCACCACCCCCGGACCAGGAGCTCCCGTGACCGACCTCAGCCCGTCCCCCGCCCGGCTCGACTGGCCGGCCGGCGCCACCTCGCACGTCACCGACCTCGACGGGCCGGTGCACCACCTCGACCTCGGCGGCCCGCCCGGTGCCCCCGTGGTGCTGGCCGTGCACGGCCTCGGCGGCTCGGCGCTGAACTGGGGACTGCTCGCGCCGCTGCTCACCGGCGCCCACCGGGTGCTCGCGCTGGACCTGCCCGGCCACGGCCGCAGCGGCGTGCCGGCCGGCCGCGGCGGCCTCGCCGCGGACCTCGGGCTGCTGCACCGCTTCCTCACCGAGGTGGTCGGCGGGCCGGCCGTGCTGCTCGGCCACTCGATGGGCGGCGTGCTGGCGCTGCGGTACGCCGCCGCGCACCCGGACACCGTCACCCGGCTGGCCGTGCTCAGCCCACCGGTGCCCGGCACCACCACCGGCACCGACCGGGCCATGCTGGCCCGGCGCGCGTTCCTCCGGCTGCCCGGGGTGGCCGCCGCGGTGCGCCGCCAGCTGCGCCGGCTGACCGCCGAGCAGGTCGTCGACCGGCAGCTGCGGCAGGCCACCCCGCACGCCGCCCGGCTGCCCGCCGACGCGGTCGCCGCCTCGGTCGCCGAGACCCGGCTGCGGCAGGCGCGGCCGGACGCCGACCGCGCCCAGGCCGTCCAGTGGGCCGGGATCCTGGACACCATGGCGCTGCTCGGCCGCGCCGGTGCCTGGCGGGAGACGCTCGCCGGCATCACCGTCCCCACGCTGTGGCTGCAGGGCGGCGACGACCCGCTGGCCGACCCCGCCGACGCTGCCGCCCTGGCCGCCACCCGGCCGGACTGGCCGTTCGAGGTGCGGGCCGGCGTGGGCCACCTGCTCGCGCTGGAGGACCCGGCCTGGACCGCCGCCCAGCTGCGCGGGTGGCTGGCGTGAACCGCCCGACGACGGTCTTCCTGCTGCTCGCCTTCGCGCTGACCTGGGGCGTGTGGGTGCCCCGGGCGCTGGCCGGCGACGACCCCGGCTGGACCGGCGCGCTCGCCCCGCTGTCCACCTACGGTCCGGCGGCGGCCGCCGTCCTCACCGCGGCGCTGACCGGCGGGCGGCCGGCGCTGCGGGCGCTCGGCAGGCGGCTGGTCCGCTGGCGGGTGGGGCGGCAGTGGTGGCTGCTCGTGCTCGCCGGGCCGGTCGGGGTCTGGCTGACCGCCGCCGGGGCGCACCTCGCAGCGACCGGCGAGCTGGGTGCGGCACCGCAGGTGCTGGACGCCGGCCCGCTCGGGGTGCTGGCGCTGCTGCCACTGCTGCTGCTCACCGACGGGCTGGGCGAGGAGGTGGGCTGGCGCGGGTTCGCCCTGCCGGAGTGGCTGCGCGACGCCGGCCCGGCGACCGCGAGCCTGCTGCTCGGCGTCGTGTGGGCGGTCTGGCACGCACCGCTGGCCTGGACCGACGGGGCGACGCTGGAGGGCACCGCGATCTGGCTGCTCCTGCTGCAGCTCCCGGCGCTCGCCGTGCTGCACACCTGGGTGTTCCGGGGCACCGGCGGCAGCGCGCTGACGGCGGTGGTGCTGCACGCGACGACCAGCCTGTTCGCCGTCCCCCTGCCCGGCGGTGGTGAACCGTGGCCGCCGTACCTGCTCCAGCTGGCCGTCCAGGTCGCGCTGGCGGCCGCCGTCCTCGCCGGCTGGCGGCGGGTCCGGCCGGTCCGGCCCGTGCCGCGGCAGCGGGCTGTCGCAGACTGGAGGGGATGAACGGGCACGACGAGCTGCAGGAGCTGGGGCGGGCATCCGGAGCGCACGGCGAGGTGGTGCTCCGCCGGCGCGGCGCGGTCACCGAGCTGGTGGTCGACGGCGTCTTCGCGATGGACGACGTGGACACCTCCACCGAGCGGGCGCTGGCCACCGAGGCGCTGGCCCGCTGCACCGGCGACCGGCTGCGGGTGCTGGTCGGCGGGCTCGGCCTCGGCTGGACGGCGGCCACGGCGCTGGCCGACCCGCGGGTGGCCGCCGTCGACGTCGCCGAGCTGCAGGCCCCGCTGGTCGGCTGGGCCCGCCGGGGCCTGCTGCCGGCGCTGCCCCTCGACGACCCGCGCCTGGCGCTGCACGTCACCGACGTCGCGGAAGCCCTGGTCGCTGCCCCCGGCCGGTACGACGCCGTCCTGCTCGACGTGGACAACGGCCCGGGGTTCCTGGTGCACGGGTCGAACGCACGGCTCTACGCGGCGGCCGGGCTGGCCACCGCGCTCGCCGCGCTGCGCCCGGGCGGTGTGCTGGCGATCTGGTCCAGCGACCCGGTGCCCGAGCTCGCCGCGCGGCTCCGGGCGCTGCCGCACACCGCCGGCGTCGAGCACCTGGTGCTGCCGGTCGAGCGCGACCGGCGGCGCTTCGACTACGCGGTGGTGCTGGCCCGGACCGCTCAGCCGTCGTCGCGCGGGCGGTAGGCGGAGCCGCCGCGCAGCCGGGCGCGGGCGGCGACCACCAGCGGCGCGATCACCACGCCGTCCCGGGCCATCCGGGCCCGCAGCTGGCGGCGGTGGGTGAGCACCCCGACCAGCCCGATCGCCCAGAACACGTACTGCACCGCGAACGCGGCCCGGAACGCGTCCAGCGAGTAGTCGGTGGAGCTGCCGGGGGTCAGCACGTCGAGCACGAAGCCGATGGCCAGCACGGTGAGCAGCGAGGCCAGGAAGCCGCCGACGTTGACCAGGCCGCTGGCGCTGCCGGAGCGCTCGACCGGGTTCTCGGTGCGGGCGAAGTCGAAGCCGATCATCGAGCCCGGCCCGTTGGTGCCCAGCACGACGACCAGCACCACCAGCAGCCACAGCGGGGCTCGGCCGGGCCACAGCAGCACGACCGTCCAGATCGTGGCGGTGATCGCGAGGATG
This sequence comes from Modestobacter versicolor, assembly GCF_041028285.1. Taxonomy (GTDB): domain Bacteria; phylum Actinomycetota; class Actinomycetes; order Mycobacteriales; family Geodermatophilaceae; genus Modestobacter; species Modestobacter versicolor_A. The sequence goes on from NZ_JABGDB010000002.1 coordinate 530,369, forward strand.
CCGAACACCAGGTCCGAGCGGCGCAGCGGCCAGCGCCCGACCAGCCGGCCGACCAGCGGGCCGAAGCCCATGCCGACGACCACCAGCAGGGTCAGCAGGGTCGCGGCCCCGCCGGCGGACATCCCCTGCCCGGTGGTGAGGAACGGGAAGCCCCACAGCAGCGCGAAGACGGTGCCGGAGAACTGGGTGACCAGGTGGGTGAACAGACCGATCCGGGTGCCGGGCTCCCGCCAGGTGGCGACGAGGTTGCTGCGCACCTCGGCCAGGCCGGCCGGCACCGGGACGGCGGTCCCCGGCGGGGCGTCGGTGAGCGTCACCAGCACCAGCACGCCGACCAGCACGCCGACCGCGGCCGCGCCGACGAACGTCGGCGTCCAGCCGGCCGAGTGCAGCAGCGCGACCAGCGGGTAGGCCGCGACGATCTGGCCGAACTGCCCCAGCAGGCCGGTCAGCTGGGTGATCACCGGGACGGTGCGGCCGGGGAACCACAGCGGCACCAGCCGGAGCACGCTGATGAAGGTCATCGCGTCGCCCGCGCCGACCAGCACCCGGGCGAGCACGGCGGTCGGCACGTCGTGGGCGAGGGCCAGGACCAGCTGGCCGACCGCCATGGTCGCGGCGCCGGCGACGATCATCCGCCGGGAGCCGAACCGGTCCAGGGCGACGCCGACCGGCACCTGCAGGCCGGCGTACACGACCAGCTGGAGCACCAGGAACAGCGAGATCGCCGAGGCGCCGGCGGAGAACCGCTCCTGCGCCTCGATCCCGGCGACACCGAGCGAGCCGCGGTGGAACACCGCGACCGCGTAGGCCACCAGGGCGATCAGCCAGACGACGTAGGCGCGGCGCGGGGCGCGGTCGGTCGCTGGTGAGGTCACGTGCAGGGACGACGCCGACGCGCCGTGCGTCCATTCCCCCGGCGCGCTGTGCGGTTGCTCACCCGGCGAGGACGGCCCACCCGTGCCCGGCCAGCTCGACCACCGCCCGGTCGGTGCCCGGCTGCCGCACGGTGCCCGCCCCGGCCAGCACCTCACCCGCGCCGGCGGCCGGCAGCGCGGCGCTGTCGTCGGCCAGGTTCAGCGCCACGACCAGCCGCCCGCCGTCCGCGGCCACCGCGTAGCTGAACCGGCGGTTGTCCCGGTGCAGCGGCGTCGTCCTGGCCTGGTGCAGCCAGCGGTGCCGCCGGCGCAGCCCGATCAGCTGCTGGTGCAGCCGGTAGGTCTCCCAGCCGTAGGGCGCGAGGTCGTCCGGGCCGTCCGGGAACGCCGGCCGGACCGCGTCGTCCCCACCGGCCCGGTCCTCCTTGACGCCGGTGAACGCCTGCTCGTCGCCGGCGTAGACCGAGGGCGTGCCGCCGACGGTGAACAGCACGGCCAGCGCGTGCGGCAGGTGCCGGACGTCGGTGAGCCGGCTGGCGATCCGGGTGACGTCGTGGTTGCCGACGAAGGTCAGCGGGACGAACGTGTCCAGGAACCCGTCGTGCCGGCCGAGGGCGTGGGCGAGCTCGTGCAGGTTGCCGTCGTCGACCGAGCTCCAGATCGCCTTCCACAGCTCGTACTGGGTGACCGCGTCCATGCCCGACTCGCGGACCACCCGGGCGTAGTCGCCGTGGATCACCTCACCGACGACGTAGGCGTCCGGGTGCCGCGCACGCACCCGCGGCAGCACGGTGGCCCAGAACGACGTCGGGACGGCGTAGGCGGCGTCCAGCCGCCAGCCGTCGGCGCCGCGGTCCAGCCAGTGCGTCATCACCTCGGTCACCCAGTCGACGACGGCCGGCGACGAGTGGTCCAGGGCGACCAGCTGGCCGTGCCCCTCGAAGGTGTCGTACTCCGGCTCGCCGTCCGGGCCGTGCGGCCAGCGCAGCCGGAACCACGCCGCGGTCGGCGCCGACGGTCCCTGCTCGCGGACGGCTCGGAAGGCCGGGTGCTCGCGGCCGACGTGGTTGAAGACGCCGTCCAGCAGCACCCGGAGGCCGCGGTCGTGGGCGGCGGCCACCAGCGCGTCGAAGTCGGCGTCGGTGCCCAGCCGCGGGTCGATCCGCCGGTGGTCGACGGTGTCGTAGCCGTGCGTGCTGGCCGCGAACACCGGCCCGAGCGCCAGCCCGTTGGCGCCGAGCTCGACGGCGTAGTCCAGCCAGCCGGTCAACCGGCGCAGGCGCGGGGTGACGGCGCCGTCGGCGGGCAGCTCGCGCTCCGCGCCGACGAACCCGAGCGGGTAGACGTGCCACCAGACCGCGTCCTGCACCCACTCCGGCATGACTCCCCCTGGTCCCCGCCCGGCAAGGCCCCCGACGCTACGGCGCCCCCGCCGTCCGCCCGACCCCACCCCCAGAGCCCGAACATGGCCATCTCCGCCCTCCCTCGAGGGCGGACATGGCCATCTTCGCCCTCGAGGGCACCGCTGGGCGGAAGTGCGGGTCCAGCTCAGGCGCACGGCACAACTACCGTCGGACGTCGTGACCCCACCGGCGACCGGCACCGCTCCCCCGGCCACCAGCCCGGCGCTGGTGCCCGTGCTGGTCTACCTGGCCATGCTGGTCGCGATCATCAGCAGCCTCGGCGCCCCGCTCGTCCCGGCGATCGCGGCGGCCAACGACGTCTCGGTCACCAGCGCGCAGTGGTCGCTCACCATCACCCTCGTCGTCGGCGCGGTGGCCACCCCGGTGATCGGGCGGCTCGGCGACGGCCGGCACCGGCGCACCGTCGTCCTGGTGGTGCTGGGCATCGTGCTGGCCGGCAGCGTCCTGGCCGCGCTCCCGCTGGGGCTGGGCTGGCTGGTCGCCGGCCGCGGGCTGCAGGGGCTCGGGCTCGGCGTCACCCCGCTGGCCATCGCCACCGCGCGCACCACCCTGGCCGGCGACCGGTCCCGCTCCACCGTCGCCGCGCTGTCGGTCACCGTGGCCGCCGGCGTGGGCCTGGGCTACCCGATCACCGGGGCCATCGCCGAGGTCGGCGGGGTGCACGCCGCGTTCTGGTTCGGCGCGGCCGCCAGCGCGGTGGCGATCGTCGCCGCCGCCCTGGTCTACCCCCGCTCCCCCGACGTGCCGCCCCGCCGGCTGGACGTCGCCGGCGCCCTGCTGCTGGGCACCGGGCTCGCCGCGGGGCTGCTGGCGCTCGGTGAGGCGGAGCGGTGGGGGTGGACGTCGGCCGCCGTGCTCGGGCTGACCGCGCTGTCGGTCGTCACGCTCGTCGCCTGGGCCCGCTGGCAGCTGCGCGCCCGGGCGCCGCTGGTCGACCTGCGGCTGGCCCGCGGGCGCACCGCCGCCACCGCGCACGGCGCCGCGCTCCTGGTCGGGCTGGCCAACTACCTGCTGCTGTCCTCGGTGCCCCGGTTGGCCCAGGAACCGGAGTCGACCGGCTACGGCTTCGGCTCCTCCATCGTGGTCGCCGGGCTGGCGCTGCTGCCGTTCTCCGCGGCCAGCTTCCTGGCCAGCCGGCTCACCCCGCGGCTGCAGCGGCTGGTCGGGGCGCGGTGGGTGATGCCGGTGGGCGCCGTCGTCCTGCTGGCCGGCGAGGTGCTGTTCGGCTACGTGCGCGAGGACCTCTGGCAGCTGTTCGTGGCCACCGCCGTCGCCGGGCTCGGGGTGGGCACCGTCTTCGCGGCCCTCCCGGCGCTGATCGTCGCCGCCGTCCCGCCCGAGGAGATGGGCAGCGCGATGGGCCTCAACCAGGTCATGCGCTACATCGGCTTCGCCATCGGCAGCGCGGCCAGCGCCACCGTGCTGGAGGCGGCCACCGCGCCCGGCGCCGGCTCCCCGGGCACCGAGGGCTACCAGGCGATCGGGCTGATCGGGGTGGGCGCGTGCGTCCTGCTGGCCCTGCTGACCGTCTCGCTGCGCACCCGGTCGGCCAGCCCCCGCTGACCGGCGGTCAGCCCTCGAGCAGGGCGGTCATCGCCGGCAGCTCGAAGAACAGAGCGGTCGCCCGGGCGCTGGGCTGCCCGCCGTCCGGGTCGGCCCCGGCGGCGAGCAGCGTGCGGACGGTGTCGGCGGACTGCTTGAACACGGCGGCGGCCAGCGCGGTCTGCCCGCGGTCGTTGGCCCGGGAGTGGTCGGCGCCGCGCTCGAGCAGGGCGGCCACCGTGTCCCGGTGCCCGTGGTAGGCGGCCAGCAGGAGCAGGGTGTCGCCCTTCTCGTTGGTCAGGTCGACCGGCACGCCGGCGTCGACGTAGGCCGCCAGCTCCTCGGTCTCGCCGGCCCGGGCCAGGCCGAAGACCCGGACCGCTAGGTCGATGACGCCCTGCTCGATCGGTTCGCCCACGCGGCCAGCCTAGGTCGGCTCAGCGCACCGACACCCGGTCGGTGAGCGCGAGCACGTGCTCCCAGGCGTCCTGGCAGGCCTCGGACCACTCACCGAAGGCGCGGTCGAAGAAGGAGTGCGGCGCGCCCTGGTAGACGACGTCGTCGACCTCGGCGCCGGCCGCGCGCATGGTGGCGGCCAGCTCCAGCTGCTCCTCGACCGGGGTCGCCGAGTCGGCGCCGGCGATGATCATCACGACCGGCTTCCGGGCCGCCGCGGCAGCCCCCCCGACCATGCCGGGCCGGCCGTAGAACCCGGCGCTGCCGGCGAGGTCGAGGTCGCCGGCGGACTGACGCCAGGCGTGGCTGCCGCCGAAGCAGAACCCGACCGTGACCACCGGCAGCCCCGGCTCGGTGCGCGACCGCAGGTAGTCGATCGCCGCGGTGGTGTCGGCGTCGACGCCGGCCGGCGCGGTCTGCGGGATGTGCGCCTGCCAGTCGAAGTCCTCCTCGCGGGACCCGGTCTCGGCCGGCCCGGCGCTGCGGCCGAAGTAGTCGACGGCGACCGCGGCCAGGCCCGCCTCGGCGAACCGCTCGGCGAGGGCGACGTAGTAGGGGTGCAGCCCCCGGATGTCGGGCAGGACGACGACCCCGGCCCGCGGGGTCGTGGCCGGTGCGGCGTAGGCCGCGGAGAACTCGGTGCCGTCAGCAGCGGTCAGCGTGAGGGTGCCGCGCTCTGCGACGTCCCCGGACCGGGGTGGTGCGGGCGGGCGGCTGTCGTGGTCGTGGCACATGCCCCGTGTCTACCGGCGCCGCCCGCGGTCCGCCCGCTCAGGCGTCGGTGTCGGCGTCCGCGACGGCGGCCGCGTCGCCGCCGAACAGCTCCGCGGCGACCTCGCGGCGGACGTCGGTGGCCCACTCGAACTGCCGGTTGGCCTGGTCGATGAGGGAGTCGAGGAGCACCTTGTCGATCCGCGGGTCGATCTCGGCGGCGATCCGCAGCGTCTCGAACCCGCTGCGCTTGCCCCGGACCGCGGAGGCGAGGAACTCGAACTCGATCAGCGAGCTGAGCGGGGACCGGCTGAGCACGTGGCCGTTGAGCTTGAGCCGGCTGGCCTTCTCCGCCACCCAGACGGCCACCTGCTTGTACTGGCGCACGGGCAGGTCGAGGGAGCGCGCGGTGGCGGTGAGGTCGGACTTCTCCTGGCGCAGCTCGTCGAGCAGCTGGCGCAGGCCGTCCTCCCAGCGGGTGCCCTTGTGGACGCCGATCATCCGGGTGACCAGCTCGATGCCGCCGGCGGCCGCGGCGATGTGGTCGTTGAGGTACACGGCCAGCAGCTCGGGGTGGGCGACGGCGCCGGTCGGTGCAGGGGTCTGGGACACGGTGGGTCTCCTCGCGAGCAGGTGCCGGGGCCGCAGCCCCGAGCTGTCCCGGTGATCATCCCCCGCGGCCCGGTGCGCCGCCTCAGCGGCTGTTCCGGCAGCACGACGAGCCACGTCCAGGCCGTGCAGCACGGTGACGCACCCGTTCCGGGACGCCCGGCACCGCCGCATCTCATCTGTGAGCTAGCTTCGTCGCCGATGACGCTCACCGACGAGACCACCGAGCAGTCGCTGCGCCAGATCGGCACCCTGGTCCGCGACGCCCGGCGGCACCACGGCCTCACCCAGACCCAGCTCGCCGAACGGCTCGGCACCAGCCAGAGCGCGATCGCCCGGATCGAGCAGGGCAACCAGAACCTCACCCTCGAGCTCCTCGGCCGGCTCTCCGCGGCCCTGGACAGCGAGCTGATCACCGTCGGCCGGGCCGGCCCCACCCACCTGCGGGTCAGCGGCGGCACGCCCCTGCACGGCAGCGTGACGGTCAAGTCGTCGAAGAACGCCGCGGTCGCGCTGCTGTGCGCCTCGCTGCTCAACCGGGGCCGGACGACGCTGCGGAACGTCTCCCGCATCGTCGAGGTCGACCGCATCCTCGACGTGCTGATCTCCATCGGCGTCTCGGCGACCTGGGACGACGCCGGCCGCGACCTGACGATCGTCGTCCCGGAGGAGCTCGACCTCACCGCCATCGACGCCGACGCCGCGCGCCGGACCCGCAGCATCATCATGTTCCTCGGGCCGCTGCTGCACCGGGCCGACGTCTTCGAGCTGCCCTACGCCGGCGGCTGCAACCTCGGCACCCGCACCGTCCAGCCGCACATGATCGCGCTGCGCCCGTTCGGCCTGGAGGTCGAGGCGCGCGCCGGGGAGTACCACGCGACCGTCACCCCGGTCACCGGCCAGGACCGCAGCATCGTGCTGACCGAGCGCGGCGACACCGTCACCGAGAACGCGCTGCTGGCCGCCGCCCGGCACGACGGCACCACGACGATCCGCAACGCCAGCCCGAACTACATGGTCCAGGACCTGTGCCTGTACCTGGAGAAGCTCGGCGTCCGCATCGAGGGCTTCGGGACGACGACGCTCGTCGTCACCGGGCAGCCGGTGCTCGACGCCGACGTCGACTACCCGCTCAGCGAGGACCCGGTCGAGGCGATGAGCCTGCTGACCGCGGGGATCGTGACCGGCTCGGAGCTGACCGTGCGGCGGGCGCCGATCGAGTTCCTGGAGATCGAGCTGGCGATCCTGGCTGAGATGGGGCTGCGGTTCGACCTCTCCCCCGAGTACGCCGCCGACAACGGCCGCACCCGGCTGGTCGACGTCACGATCCACCCCTCGGAGCTGCGGGCGCCGATCGACAAGGTGCACCCGATGCCGTTCCCGGGGCTCAACATCGACAACCTGCCGTTCTTCGCCGTCATCGCCGCGACCGCCACCGGCGAGACCGTCATCCACGACTGGGTGTACGACAACCGGGCGATCCACCTGTCCGACCTGACCCGGCTGGGCGCCGACGTCCGGCTGCTCGACCCGCACCGGGTGCTGGTGTCCGGCCCGACCCGCTGGTCGGGCGCGGAGATCGTCTGCCCGCCGGCGCTGCGCCCGGCGGTGGTCATCCTGCTGGCGATGCTCGCGGCCAAGGGCGACTCGGTGCTGCGCAACGTCGACATCATCGCCCGCGGCTACGAGCAGCTCTACGAGCGCCTGGTCGAGATGGGCGCCCAGATCGAGGTCTTCTGACGAAGGGCGAAGATGGCCATCTTCGCCCCCGGGATCGCGGCGAAGATGGCCATCTTCGGAGGTGGGGTCACCAGGGGACGGTGCCGGACTCGTCGAAGAAGCCGCCGGTCGGGCCGCCGGCCGGCAGGGTGGCGAGCCGGACGACGACGGCCGCGCCCTGCTCCGGGGTGCGCGAGCCGCGGAAGCCGGTGAAGTCGCTGGCGACCAGGCCGGGGCAGGCGGCGTTGACCAGCAGGTCCGTGCCGCGGAAGTGCCGGGCGTACTGCACCGTGATCGCGTTCAGGTAGGACTTCGTGGGCGCGTAGAGCGCCATCACCGCGCCCAGGTCCACGTCCGGGTCCGCCTGCCAGGTCACCGACCCGACCCGGCTGGAGACGTTGACGACCCGCGGGAGCGGCGCGCGCTGCAGCAGCGGCAGCACCGCGTTGGTCACCCGGACCACGCCCAGGACGTTGGTGTCCACGACCGTCCGGACGGCGTCGACGTCCAGCGCGGTCGGGTCCTGGACCCAGCCGGGGCCCAGCTCCCCCGAGATGCCGGCGTTGTTGACCAGGGCGTCGAGGTGGCCGACCTCCCGCTCGAGCAGCTCGGCCGCGGCGGCGACGCTGTCGTCCCGGGTCACGTCGAGCGGCACCCCGAACGCGTCGACCCCGGCGGCCCGCAGCTGCCCGACCGCGGCCTCGCGGCGTGCGTCGTCCCGTGCGCCGACCCCGACCCGGTACCCGAGCGCGCCCAGCCCGGCGGCGATGGCGTACCCGATGCCCTTGTTCGCGCCGGTGACCAGCGCCGTCCTGCTCTCGGTCATGCCCCGGATGCTGCCCGGCGGGGCGGGCCGCCCGCGCACCGGCCTCAGCGGCGGAGCAGGACGGCGACCCCGACGCAGCCCAGCGCCCACAGCCCGCTGGCCAGGGTGCCGATGATGAACCGCTCCGACGCGACCGGGGCCTTGAGCTCGTTGAACCGGCCGAGCCCCTTGACCGCGATCAGCACGGCGAGCCCCTCCTCGAAGCCGGCCAGCACGGTGACGGCGATCGCGGTGCGCTCCAGCACGCCGATCCAGGTGCCGCCGCGCAGCACCTCCGGGTCGGAGGCGCGGCGGCGGGACGGGCCGCGGTCGGGGTCGGCCGCGCGCAGCACCGCGGTCGCGACCGGTCCGCCACCGAGGGCGGCCGCGGCCACCGCGAGCAGCACGCCGGCGGTCTCGACCCAGTCGCCCACCCGGCCGGCGGCCAGCGCCAGGGCGGCGGCCAGCGCCAGCCCGGCCACCAGCAGGACGGCGCTCAGCCCGCTGCGGCGGGTGTCGCTGCGCGGGGTGAGCGCGGCACCGGCGGCGACCAGGCCGGCCAGCACGACCAGGGCGGCGACGCTCATCCCACCGCCCGCGCCAGCAGCCGGGCCGCGGTGGGCCACAGGTCCCGCTCGACCTCCCACAGCCCGGCCGACAGCCGCTGGCCGACCGCCTGCCGGGTGACGCCCAGCTCGGCGGCGGCCTGCGCCTGGGTGCGGCCGTCCTCCACCAGGGCGATCGCCTCCCACGCCTGGTCGCTGCGCCGCTCGACCAGGGCGGCCAGCGCGGTCAGCACCGCCTGGGCGTCGGAAGCCGCCTCGGTCACCGCGCCCCGCACGGCCACCCGCACCGGACGGCGCTTGGCCGCGTCCACCGCGCTGCGGGCGGCGATGAACGCGGGCCCCGCCCCGGCCCGCGTGCTGCCCGGGAGCGGGGTCTGCACCGGCCCGGCGCCGATCCCGATGCTCCAGGTGCCGGCGCGGACCAGCCGGCGCACCACGTCGACCACCACGGCGGGGTCGTCGAGCACGCCCTGGAACTCGTCACCGGCGGTGCGCTCGAACCGCAGCACCGTGGGCACGCCGGAGAGCGCGGAGAGCGCGGCAGGCACCCGGTCGGCGCTGCGCCGGCTCCCGCGCTGGTCAACGGTCAGCACGAACGGCACCGCGCAAGTCCACCAGCTTGCGGCGAGAAAAGCAAGGCTCTCACGTTGCCGATGTCAGGAGGACGCCAGCTCGGGCGGGAAGCCGCCGGTCGCCACCGGCCCCCAGCGCTCGACGGTCACCCGCAGCAGCGCCTTGCCCTGGCGCTGCATCGCGGCGCGGTACTCCGCCCAGTCGGGGTGCTCGCCGCTGATGGCGCGGTAGTAGTCGACCAGCGGCTCGAGGGCCTCGGGCAGGTGCAGCACCTCGGCCCGGCCGTCGACCTGGACCCACGGCCCGTCGAAGTCGTCGGAGAGCACGCAGAGGGACACCTGCGGGTCGCGGCGGGCGTTGACCGCCTTGGCGCGCTGCGGGTAGGTGGACACGACCACCCGGCCCTCGTCGTCGACGCCGCAGCTGACCGGGGACAGCTGCGGCGACCCGTCGGCGCGGCGGGTGAGCAGCAGGGCCTTGTGCCGGGGGCGCAGGAAGGACAGCAGCCCGTCGCGGTCGACCCGGTCGGCGGTGGCGGTTCTCGGCATGGACCGAACCTACGACGGCGGTGTGACACCGGCCGTACAACGGGTCCCGCGGGCCGGGGTGTGCTGGGATCAGCGCATGCCCGACGAGTCCTCCCCCGACCCCGCAGCCCCGGCCACCCCGGCCGACTCGGGTGCCTCCGCCGTGACGACGGAGGAGGACCAGGAGCCCACGATGGTCCCGACCCGGGCGCCGGCGCCCGGGCCGCAGCGCACCGAGCGCATGCACGCGGCCACCCGCCGGGTCGCGATCGCCTCCGGTGAGCTCATCCTGATCACCGCGGGCCTCATCATCCTGGGCTTCGTCTTCGGCCGGCTGTGGGTCGTGCTGCTGCCCGTCGTCCTCGGGCTGCTGTTCAGCACGGTGATGTGGCCGCTCGCCCGGTTCCTGCGCAAGCACTCGTGGCCGCCGGCGCTCGCCGCCGCGACCACGGTGCTGCTGTTCCTCGGCGCCTTCGGCGGGATCATCGCCGCCATCGCGCCGCAGGTCGTCGGGCAGGTCGAGGACCTCGCCGACCAGTTCAGCGGCGGCCTGCAGGAGATCCAGGACTGGGTCGCCGGGCCACCGCTCAACCTCGACGACGACCAGGTCGGCAACGCCGTCGACTCGGTGATCAACTCGGTGCAGTCCAACGCGCAGAACATCGCCGGTTACGCCGTCACCACCGCCACCACCATCGGCAACGTCCTGATCAACCTGGTCCTCGCCCTGCTGCTGTGCTTCTTCTTCCTCAAGGACGGCCCCAAGTGGGTGCCGTGGCTCGCCGCGCAGACCGGTCCCCGGGCCGCCCCGCACGTCGCCGCGCTGTCGGAGAAGACCTGGTCGACGCTGTCGGAGTTCATCCGGCAGCAGGCCCTGGTCGGCTTCGTCGACGCCTTCTTCATCGGCGTGGGCCTGTGGGTCCTCGACGTCCCGCTGGTGCTCCCGCTGACGGTGCTGACCTTCTTCGGCGCCTTCGTGCCGATCATCGGTGCCTTCGTCGCCGGCGCCTTCGCCGTGCTGATCGCCCTGGTCAGCAACGGCTTCACCACCGCGCTCATCGTGCTGGCGATCGTCGTCGCCGTGCAGCAGCTCGAGGGCAACGTGCTGCAGCCGATCATCCAGGGCCGCGGGCTCAACCTGCACGCCGCCGTCGTCATCCTCGCGGTCACCGCCGGCAGCAGCCTGTTCGGCATCATCGGCGCCTTCCTGGCCGTGCCGGTCGTGGCCCTGATCGCCGTCTTCTACCGCTACGGCCGGGACGTGCTCGACGGGCTCACGCCCGAGGTGGCCGCGGACGGCACCACCCGGCAGCTCACCGGCGACTCCTCCGGCTCGCAGCTCGTGCGGCGGCAGGCGGAGCTGGAGCCGTCGGTCAACCCCGACTCCGACGACGCCGAGCCGGCCGGCGCGGTGCCCGAGGGCGCGGGCCGGGTGAGCCGGCTCGGGAATGCCCGCAAGCTGCTGCGCCTTCACCGCTGAGAGGGCCAGGAGCCGACCGCTCCGACCCCACGACCCCGGACCACAGGAGGACCACCGTGCTGCAGCGACCGGAGGACCTCGTCGAGCTCCTCCCCGAGGCGGAGCCCCTGCTCGCCCGCGAGGCGGCGGTCTCCTCCCCCGAGGAGCGGCGGGGCCTGGTGCTCGTGCACGACCTGAGCGGTGAGTTCGACGCCGCGCACGCGGGCTCGCTGGCCGGCGCCCACCTGCTCGACGCACTGCCCGCGCAGCTGATCGCCCGCTTCGACGTCGACGCCCTGGTCGACTACCGCGGGCACCGGCCGCGGATGGTGTTCTCCGGCGACCGCTACGAGTCGGTCTCCGCGCCGGAGATCGGCATCTACGCGCTGGAGGACGACGCCGGCGAGCCGTTCCTGCTGCTGCACGGCGCCGAGCCCGACCACGCCTGGGAGCGGTTCATCGCCGCGGTGCTCCAGCTGGTCGAGCGGCTGGGGGTCACCCGGGTCGTCGCGCTGCACGCCATCCCGATGCCGGTGCCGCACACCCGGCCGGTCACCGTCACCGCGCACGCCACGCGGCGCGAGCTGATCGAGTCCTACCCGGTGTACTGGGGCGAGATGCGCATCCCGGGCAGCGTCGGGGCGCTGCTGGAGCTGCGGCTCGGCGAGGCCGGCGTCGACGCGCTCGGCGTGGCCGCGCACGTGCCGCACTACCTCGCCCAGGCCACCTACCCGGCCGCCTCGCTCACCCTGCTCGAGCACCTGGAGAAGCTGACCGGGCTGCACGTGCCGACGGAGGTGCTGCGGGAGGCCGCCGAGGCGAACCGCACCGACGTCGACGAGCAGATCGGCCGGAGCACCGAGAACACCGCCGTCGTCGCCGCGCTGGAGGAGCAGTTCGACTCCTTCACCGCCGCCCGCGACGACACCGGGCTGCTCGGCTTCGGCGGGGAGATGCCGACCGGCGAGGAGCTCGGCGCGCAGATCGAGCAGTTCCTCGCCGAGCAGGACGGCGACCGCCCCGGCGAGTGAGCCCCGCGGATCAGCCGGCGAGCACCGCGACCGTCAGCAGCACCACGGCGTCCTGCAGCGCCCCGAGGGCGTGCCGCCCGGCCGGGACGACGAGCAGCTCGCCCGGGGCGGCCTGCTGCTCGCCGCCGGTCCAGCTGAGCCGGACCCGGCCCTGGAGGACCAGCACCGTCGCCTCGCCGGGGTCCTCGTGCTCGGCCAGGCCGGTACCGGCGCGCAGCGCGACCACGGTCTGCCGCAGGGTCGCCGGGTGGCCTCCGGCGACGATGCGCGCCGCCCGGCCGTCGTCTGCCACCGCCGCGGTCGCGGCCAGCTCACGGGCCAGGGACCAGACGTCCTCCACGGGTGTCTCCACGGGCGTGCCGTCCTCTCAGGCCTGCGGGTCGCCGACGTCCGTCCGGCTGATCAGCGACCCGGTGTAGGTGTGCGTGTGCAGGACGGCGGCGTGGCTGAGCAGGTCGCCGTCCCGGTCGCGGACGGTCTGCTCGACCAGCACCTCCACCCGCCCGTCGGGCAGCTCGCGCACGCGGCGGGGGACGACGTGCCAGTCGACCACCTCCCACTGGTCCAGCCAGTAGGCCCGGACGGCGTCCGCGCCCAGCACCCTGCCGCCGTGCATCGCGTCGGGCCAGTCGACGTCCGGGGCGAAGCAGGCGACCACGGCGTCGATGTCCCGGGCGTTGAAGGCGTCGTAGAGCGGGGCCACGCGGTCCATGGCCGGGACGCTACCGATCGGCCGCGGGAGGCTCGACGGGCTGACCCGCGGTCAGCGCCCGCCGCGACGCCGAGGCCACCAGCTGCCGGGCCACCGCGACGGCGTGCCGGTCCGTCGGCGCTGCGCTGCGCAGCCAGCCGGCGAGCGGACCGGCCAGTGCCGGGCTCAGCGTGCTGATCCACCCCGCCGTCCGGACGCGGGCCTCGGCGACGTGCTCGGTGCTGCCGTCGGCGGCCACGGCGACGACCTCCGGCCGGCTGGCCAGCAGCCCACGGAGGGTCCAGGTGCCCCCGGTGGTGCGGGCGGCCAGCTCCTCGAGCCGGTCGGCGGCGGCGGACAGCAGTGCGGCGTCGTCCATGGCCCCGAGTCTGGCCGCACGGCACTGCGGGCCACGACCGGAGTCCGGTCGTGGCCCGCAGCGGGTGGGCGTCGGCCCCGCCGGCTCAGTCGGCCAGGACGACGCGCTCGTTCGGCACGCAGTGCGTCATGACCAGGCCGGTGACGTCGCGCGGGCCGTTCTTGCCCAGGTTGGCTGCGCGCTGCAGCTCGGCCTCGGTGAGCGTCTGGCTCTGCAGCGGCGCCATGCCCCGGACGTCGTCCGCGCAGATGCCGAGGCCGTCGCCGACCCGCTGGCCCAGCTCGTCCTCGGCCATGAAGAGGTGCCACGTCATCCGCTCCTGGATCGGCCGGTCGCACTGCGACAGGTTGGCGATCAGGTTGGCGATGAGGTCGTCCTTCTCCCACTGCTCCGACAGCAGGTAGCGCTGGCCCGCCTGCGTGTAGTCGTCGGTGCGCGGGATCCGCTTGCGGGTGAGCCGGCCGGTGATCTCCGGGCCCTGCTCGTCGTGCGTGGGGTGCTGGGCCTCACGCAGGCCGCCGAGGATCGACGGCTCGTAGTTGACGTGCGGGTTCTGGCCCTCGCCGAGGTCGACGGCGTAGGCCATCTGGCCGTCGCGCTGGTTGGTGGCGACCCGGGCGTTCTTGGCCTGGTTCACCGGCAGCTGCAGGTAGTTCGGGCCCACCCGGTAGCGCTGGGTGTCGGAGTAGGAGAACGTCCGGCCGACCAGCATCTTGTCGTCGGAGAAGTCCAGCCCGTCGACGAGCACACCGGTGCCGAAGGCGATCTGCTCGCTCTCGGCGAAGAAGTTCCGCGGCGCCCGGTTGAGCGTCATCGTGCCGACCTTGCGCAGCGGGAAGTCGTTCTCCGGCCACGTCTTGGTGTCGTCGAGCGGGTCGAAGTCCAGCTCCGGGTGCTCGTGGTCGTCCATCAGCTGCACGTGCAGGTCCCAGGAGGGGAAGTCGCCGCGCTCGATGGCCTCGTAGAGGTCCTTCGTGTGCACGCCGAGCTCCTTGCTCTGCGCGACGGCGGCGTCGGCCTCGGTCCAGGACCTCACGCCCTGCTTGGGCAGCCAGTGGTACTTGACCAGCTTGGTCTCACCGGCGGCGTTGACCCACTTGTAGGTGTTCACTCCGAAGCCCTGCATGAACCGGTAGCTCGCCGGCAGGCCGCGCGGGCTGAGCACCAGCGTCATCATGTGCAGCGCCTCGGGCGACTGCGACCAGAAGTCGAAGACCCGGTTGGCGACCTGGCGGTCGAAGGTCACCGGGTCGGGCTTCTGCGAGTGGATGAAGTCGGGGAACTTGATGGCGTCCCGGATGAAGAAGACGCCGAGGTTGTTGCCGACCAGGTCCCAGTTGCCGTCCTCGGTGTAGAACTTCACCGCGAAGCCGCGCGGGTCGCGCGCCGCCTCGGAGGAGTCCCGCCCACCGGCGACGGTGGAGAACCGCAGGGCGACCTCGGTCTCCTTGCCCTTCTCCTGGAACAGCTTCGCGCGGGTGTACTCGGAGACCGGCTCGTCACCGACGGTGCCGTCGGCGACGAAGACGCCGAACGCGGTGGCGCCGCGGGCGTGCACCACCCGCTCCGGGATGCGCTCCCGGTCGAAGTGGCTGATCTTCTCGAGGAACTGGTAGTTCTCCAGCGTCGCGGGCCCACGGGCCCCGACGGTGCGCTGGTTCTGGTTGTCGTAGACCGGGTGGCCCTGACGGTCGGTCAGGACGGCGCGGTCGGCCTCACCGGCTGCGGGGCCCTGCGATGCGACGTCGGTCATGCTCACGCTCCTCTTCGGATCGAACTGCTGGTGCTGCGCGCGGCCGGGGTGGTCTCGGCGTCCACGTGGGGGTGCGCGGCGAGGACCCTCGGCGCAGGTCCACTCAACGCCGTTGTCTTGACTGGGTCAAGTCAACACCACGTGAACACGCGACCTGCCAGGCCGGAGATGGCCATCTCCGCCCTCTCTTGGGCGGCGAAGATGGCCATGTTCGCCCTGCCCTGGCTGGCGAAGATGGCCATGTTCGCCCTGAGGGCCGGAGGGGTCAGTCGGGGAGGGCGGCGCGGGGGCGGGCGTCGACGTCGAAGAGGTCGCCGTGCTCCTCGACCCGGGCCAGCACGTCGTCGGTCCGGAACCGCACCGACTCCGGGTCGCCGCCCGCGCGCAGCTCGTCGACCTCGGCCCACCGCAGCGGCGTGGACACCGTGGCCAGCGGGCGGGCGCGCAGCGAGTACGGGGCGACCGTCGTCTTGGCGGTGTTGTTCTGGCTCCAGTCGACCAGCACCTTGCCCGGCCGCAGCGCCTTCTCCATCCGCCAGACGACGTCGTCCGGGGTCTCGCCGGTGAGCGCCTGGGCCAGCGCCTTCGCGTACCGGCTGGGGTGGTCCCGGTCGGCGCAGCTGATCGGCGCGTAGACCTGCAGCCCCTTGGACCCCGAGGTCTTCACCACCGGGTCCAGGCCGTCGGCGACCAGCCGCTCGCGCAGCCGGTGGGCCACCGCGGCGCACTCCACCACCCCGGTGCCCGGCCCCGGGTCGAGGTCGAGCACCAGCAGGTCGGGCAGCCGGGCCGCGCCGTCGTCGTCCACCTGCCACTGCGGCACGTGCACCTCCAGCGCGGCCAGGTTGGCCGACCACACCAGGTCCGGGACGGCGGACAGCAGCACCATGTCCAACGTCTCCCGGCCCCGTGAGCTCCCCGGCGACGGCACGGTCACGGTGCGCACCCACTCCGGCGCGTGCCGGGCGTTGTTCTTCTCGAAGAACGCCTGGCCGTCGACGCCGTTGGGCCAGCGGGTGAAGGTGACCGGCCGGTGCGCCACGTGCGGCAGCAGCACCGGCGCGATCCGGACGTAGTAGTCGATCACCTGCGCCTTGGTGAACGACACCTCCGGGAACAGCACCTTGTCCAGGTTGGAGACCTCGAGCTGGCGGCCCTCGATGTGCACCCGTTGTCTCACGGCTCCACGACCACGTGATCGCTCGCCAGCTCGCTCACGGCTCCACCACCACGTCGGCCGGCGCCAGGTCCCCGCGCAGCCCTCGCCAGGACGGGTGCCGGAGCCGGCCCTCGCGGGTCCACTCGGTGAAGGCGACCTCCCCGACCAGCAGCGGCTCGACCCAGTGCGCGTCGCGGGTGACCTCGCGCGGCAGCGCGTCGGCGAACGGGGCCGTCGGCCGGGCGGTGAGCAGCGGCTCCAGCTGGGCCAGCGCCTTCGCGGTGAAGCCGGTGCCGACGTGCCCGGCGAACACCAGCCGGCCGGTGTCGTCGTGCACGCCCAGCAGCAGCGAGCCGATGCCGCCCGCCCGCCGTCCGGCCCCGGGACGCCAGCCCCCGACGACGACCGACTGGGCGCGGATGTTCTTGACCTTGCGCCAGTCCGGGCCGCGGCCGCCGGGCCGGTACGCCGAGTCCAGCCGCTTGGCGACCACGCCCTCCAGCCCGTTCTCCAGGCTCGCCGCCTGCACCTGGTCCCCCACCCCGGGCACGTCGCCGCGGAACCACGGCGTGACCACCCAGCGGTCGGAGACCGGCGCCAGCGCGTCCAGCCGCTCCCGGCGCTCGGGGTACGGCAGCCCGAGCAGGCTCTCGCCGTCCAGCGCCAGGAGGTCGAAAACCAGGTAGCTGACCGGGGCCGCCGCGGCCATCCGGGCGACCTCCGGGCCGGTGCGGTGCATGCGGCCCTGCAGCAGGCCGAAGTCCGGGCGGCCGCGGGCGTCGAGGGCGACGACCTCGCCGTCCAGCACGGCGTCGTGCCCGCCCAGCGCCTCGGGCAGCCGGTGCAGCTCCGGGTAGCTGGCCGTGACGTCGTTGCCGCTGCGCGCCCGCAGCCGCACCCGGCCCCCGCGCACGTGGGCCAGCGCGCGGACGCCGTCCCACTTGAACTCGTATCCCCAGCGCAGGTCGTCGGGGCGGGGCAGCTCGCCGATGGCGGCCAGCATGGGCGGCAGGTCCTCCGGCACGCCGGCCACCGGCTCGTCGACCACCGGGTCGGCGTCCAGCTTGCGCACGTTCCAGGTGCCGTCGGGCAGCCGGAACAGCACGTACCGGCCGCTCAGCCGCGAGCCGGCGAAGGAGACGGTCACGTGGTCGTCGTCCCACTTCTCGGTCGCGTACCGGCCGGCGTCCCAGATGGCCACCTCACCGCCGCCGTACTCACCGGCGGTGATGCGGCCGGCGAAGGAGGCGTACTCCAGCGGGTGGTCCTCAGTGGGGACGGCGAGCCGGTTGAGCCCCGGCTGGGTGGGCGGGCCCTTGGGCACCGCCCAGCTCTTCAGCACCCCGTGGCGTTCCAGGCGGAGGTCCCAGTGCACCCGTTCGCCGGTGCGGCCGCGGGGCGTGTGGTGCTCGTGGACGACGAAGGTGTCGTCGTCCCCGGTCGGCAGCGGCCGGTCCGCCGGCGGCACCGGCTCGGCCGTGCGGGCCGGGTCCCGGCGGGCGCGGTAGGTCGCCAGCGGGTCGGAGGTCGCCACCGCCGGTCAGGCGGTCTTGCGTGCCCGCGAGGCGCGCTTGGCGGGCTTGGCCGGCTCGTCGGCGTCCGCGGCGGCCTTCTTCGGCGCGGCCTTCCGGGCCGGTGCCTTCTTCGCCGGGGTGGCCGCCTTCGCCGCCGGCTTGCGGGCGGTCTTCTTCGCCGGCGGGGCCTCGTCGGCGCCGCCGTCCGCACCGTCGCCGTCGCCGGCGCCGCCGGACGGCGCGGACGCGCTGCCGCCGGCCCGCTCGACGCTGCGCCGCAGCGCGCTCATCAGGTCGACCACCGCGCCGCCACCGTCGTCGGCGGCCTCGGGGGCCTGCTGCACCTCACCGCCGCTCTGCTTGGCCTCCAGCAGCGCCTGCATCGCCTCGCGGTAGTCGTCGGTGAACGCCGAGGCGTCGAAGTCGCCGGCCATCGTGGAGATCAGCGACTCGGCCATGGCGAGCTCGGCGGGCTTGACCGGCACGTCCTCGTCGAGGAAGCCGAAGCCGGGGCGCCGGATCTCGTCGGGCCAGCGCATGGTGTGCAGCACCAGCACGCCCTCGCGCACCCGCAGCGCGGCCAGCGACTCACGTTGCCGCATGGCGATCTTGGTGATCGCGACCTGGCCGGCGTTCTCCAGCGCGGTGCGCAGCAGCACGTAGGGGCGGGTGGCCACCCCGTCGGGCTCCAGGTAGTAGGTCTTCTCGAAGTGGATCGGGTCGATCTGCTCCTGGTCGACGAACTGGAGCACCTCGATCTCGTGCGTGGTGCCCAGCGGGAGCAGGTCAAAGTCCTCGTCGGTCAGCACGACCAGCTGGCCGTCGGGCAGCTCGTAGCCCTTGGCGATGTCGTTGTACTCGACCTCCTCGCCGTCCACCGAGCAGACCCGCTTGTACTTCACCCGGCCACCGTCGGTCTTGTGCACCTGGTGGAAGCGGATGTCGTGGTCCTCGGTCGCCGAGTACAGCTTCACCCCGATGCTCACCAGGCCGAAGGAGACCGCGCCCTTCCAGATCGACCGCACGCCGCACCTCCTGGCCCAGGGGTCCCGCGACCCCGTCTCGTCAAGATCGCAGGATAGGCGCAGCCGGGCCGCTCCGGCAGCGCGAACGGCCACGCTGCGTGGTCAGCCACCCCGAGGGGTGACCCGGGCAGCGGGCCCGGCCCGTCGCCGGTGGCCACGCTGCGTGAGCGGCCGGGTGCTCAGACCTCCTGGCCGGTGAGGCTGCCGGCGTCGTCCGGACCGGCCGGCTCGAGGGCTCCGTTCTGGATGGCGTCGTAGGCGAACTGCAGCACGTCGGAGCCGGCGACCATGGTCATCGTCAGCGCGGCGAGCCGGGTGGCCCGGGGCGCGGTGACGTACCCCAGCACGAACGCCGTGCCCACCCACTGCGCCATGCAGAACGGGCAGGTGAGCAGCTCGCCCACGGCGTGCTTGACGCCACCGTGCTCGCGCACCTCCTCGGCCACCTCGGCCTCGCCGGAGGTGCCGGTGTAGCTGACGAACGGTGCCCGGACGGGGGCGGTGACCGGGTCCTTGGCGATCCGCCGGGCCAGCCGGAACGTGCCCACGGTGAGCAGGACGGCGTCGCCGACCGGGATGCGGGTGGGCAGCTCCCGGCCGGACACCCGGATGGCGGTCGCCGCGGCGCCCACCAGGGACAGGTACACGCCCATCGCCCCGAGGTCCGCCCCCAGCGGGCGCACCTCGCCGTTCGTGTACTCCTCCTGCTGGGTGCGGGCCCACCGGCGGACCGGTGCCCCGAGCCGCTGGACCTCGTCAGTGATCGCCATGCCCCGCCGGTACCCCCGTCCCCGGGCGGCCATGCCGTCCGGGGCGAGCCGGCTCACGCATGGCACCGGGGCGGGCGGGTAGGGCGACTGCACGACGCCGGTCACCCGACCGGCTCCCCCGTCCCGCGGGACGGACGAGCGTGCGCACCTGCGGCACGCAGAACGGAGGAGCTCCCCCATGACCGAGGCCCACGACTCCACCGCCGACCTGGACACCGAGCAGGCGGCGCGGGACTCCGCGCTGAACGACGCCGAGTTCCCCGACGACGAGCGCGGCCTCACCGGGACGACGGACGCCGTCACCTCCGGCACCGACCCGGAAGGCCAGACCGCCCGCGACGTCTCCTACGAGGACGACGGCGTGCCGGACATCGCCGACGACGACCACCCCTCGGAGGCGATGGCCGAGGACCCGGAGTTCGCCCCGGTCCCCGGTGAGCGGGCCGGCGCCAGCATCGACGTGGGCACCACCGCCCGCGAGCAGGCCGAGGGCGAGTCGCTGTCCGGCCGGCTGGACCGGGAGGTCCCCGACGTCGACCTCGACGCCGCCGACGACGTCCGGGCGGCCGAGACCCACGACCGGACGGTGCCGCAGCTGAGCCAGGACGGCGTCTCCGACCGGGCCGACTCGTTCACCGACAGCGTCAGCGACGACGTCCTCGCCCAGGACGACGAGGCCGTCGGCGGGGAGGGCCCCGAGGAGCGGGCCATGCACGTCACCGACGGCTGAGCGGTGCCGCCGACCGGGGCGCGGGACGGGGCGGCGAGCCCCGGTCCGCACCCGGTCGCGCACGGCCCCGGGCCGGATTGGTGCCCCGCATGTGGCACGACTACGTTGGGCGCCACGGTTGAGCAGCCAGCCGTCGCCTGCCCGGTCCCCCGGTCGGGTGGCCGGAACCCCCGCATGTCCCGGGCCACGTCGGGCCGGACGGTGTACCGCAGTACATTGTCCGGGCGAAGGCGTGCCCGCAGGGCATCGCCGCTGAGAGGAGCTGCAGTCCGTGACCTCATCCGACTCATCCGCCGAGGGCTCGCGCGACGTGTCGGCCCCGGCTGACTCGAACGAAGCGCCCTTCGACGACGTGATCACCCTGGCGACGTCCACCGACGACGACGGCACGGTCACCGTGACTGTCGTCGGCGAGGTCGACACCTTCACCGCGCCCGTCCTGCGGGCGTCGCTGGACACCCAGCTCGAGCAGCAGCCGTCCGCGCTGGTCATCGACCTGTGCGGCGTCCAGTTCCTCGGCTCGGCCGGCCTGGCCGTGCTCGTCGAGACCCAGAAGTCGGCGCGCTCCCGCGACGTCGGGCTGCGGCTGGTGGCCAACACCCGCGCCGTGACCCGTCCGCTGGAGGTCACCGGCCTCATCGACCTCTTCACGATCGCCGAGAAGGCCTGACCCAGGCTCCCGTACCACCACGACGGGCGCTCCTCCTCCGGGAGGGGCGCCCGTCGTCGTCGGGTCAGGCGGTGAGCAACTGGCAGACCGCCTGCTCGATGGTGCGCTGGGCGCTCCGGTCGTCCGGCGCCTGCGCGGCGTCGGCCAGCGCCTCGGCCACCGTCTCGCCGTGTTCCCACCGGTCGACGACCCGCGGGTCCACGTAGCTGTTCTTGGCCACCGTCGGGGTGTTGCCCAGCTGCTCGGAGACCTTCACGTAGGCCTCCTTGACCACCTTGTTCCGGGCGGTCTTGCTCGTCGGCTTGGGCGCCTCCGCCAGTGAGGCCGCCATCAGCACCGTCGCCGTCCAGGTGCGGAAGTCCTTGGCGGTGATCTCGGCACCGCTGACCTCCTTGAGGTAGGCGTTGATCTCGTCGCTGGTGACGTCGTGCCAGCTGCCGTCGGCCAGCGGGTAGCCGAGCAGCTCCTGCCCCAGCTCGGCCGGCCGCTCCAGCAGCTGCCGCAGGACGGTCGCGGTGGGCTGGTCGAGCAGCTCCACCTCCCGGTCCAGGCCGCCCTTGGCGGTGTAGTGGAAGTACACCCGCTCGCCGCGCACCGACACGTGCTCGCGGCGCAGCGTGGCCAGCCCGTACGTGCCGTTGTCCTCGGCGTACTGCTCGCTGCCGACCCGGAACGCGCCCAGGTCCAGCAGCCGGACGGCGCAGGCCAGCACCCGCTCGCGGTTCAGGCCCCGGGTCCGCAGGGCCGCGACCACCTGGTCCCGGACGTCGGGCAGCTGGTGGGCGATCTCCACCACCCGCTCGTGCTTGGCGGCGTCCCGCTTGAGCCGCCACTGCTCGTGGTAGCGGTACTGCCGGCGGCCCGCGGCGTCGGTGCCCACCGCCTGGATGTGGCCGTTGGGCCAGGGGCAGATCCAGACGTCCTTCCACGCCGGCGGGATGGCGAGCTGCTTGACCCGGTCGACCCGCTCGTCCCGGATCAGGGAGCCGTCGACGTCGTAGTAGGCGAACCCCCGTCCCGCCCGGCGTCTGGTCCAGCCGGGGCGGTGCACGTCACTACGGCGCAGTCTCACGCCGTTGGGATGGGCACGACCGGGTCGGCTCAAACCCTCTCGGGAGCACGGTCATCCCGCCGAGGTGGTGTTTGCCGTCCCGGGGTCGTGGGCAGGGCCGCCCAGCGGTCTACCGTGGGGGGTCCCGGATCGCGCCGGGCACCTGCGACGCGATCGCTGGGTCGTCCGCGCTCCGCCAGGAGCCGCGGCCGGGTGCGCGATGATGACTGCCGCGCTCCCGTCCCGGGGGCGTGGGGACGACGAAGGAGCACACGACGCATGGTCGACACGACGGGCGCCGCCCCCACGGGCGAGCGGCGCGCCGAGCGACTGGAACTGCGGGTCCCGACCTCGCCCACCCAGCTGCCCGCGGTGCGGGCGATGGCCGGTGACCTGGCGATGCGGATGGACTTCGACCTGGACGCCGTCGAGGACCTCCGCCTGGCCGTCGACGAGGCCTGCGCCACGCTGGCCGCCATCGCCGAGGGCGACTCGCCGCTGACCGTGGTGTTCGAGGCGTTCCGCGAGGGCCTCCGCATCGACGCCTGGGTGCCCACGGCCCCCGGTGTCGACGTGCCCCGCGACGGCTTCGGCTGGGCAGTGCTGCACACCCTGGTCGACACCGTGGACGCCGGCCCGAGCGACCAGTCGGCGGTGGCCGCCGGCAACGGTGACGCGACCCCCGCCGCACGCATCTCCCTGGTGAAGAAGCTGCGGCGCTACAGCACGAGCGACGTCCTCGTCGACGCCGACGTGCCGGTCATGCAGTGACCCGGTCGGCTGCCACGGACTCCCCGGCCGCCGACGACGCCGTCCACGAGGCCGGCGAGGTCACCCGCCCCCGGTCGCCCGCCGACGAGCCCACCCAGCCGCTCACGGTCCCCGTCGGCGACGGCGCCGACGTCGTCGCACCGGAGACGGTGGCGGAGATCCCGGTGCCGGTGTCGGAGAACCGCAGCCGGCAGATGCGCACCGCGCCGCTGTTCGCCGAGCTGGCGACGCTGGAGAAGGGCGACCCCCGCCGGGAGCGGCTGCGGGAGATCCTGGTCGAGGAGCACCTGCCGCTGGTGCGGCACTTCGCGCGGCGGTTCAGCAACCGCGGCGAGCCCTTCGACGACCTGCTGCAGGTCGGCACCCTCGGCCTGATCGCGGCCATCGACCGGTTCGACCCGACGCGTGGCGTGGAGTTCCTCTCCTTCGCCGTGCCGACGATCACCGGTGAGATCAAGCGGCACTTCCGCGACCAGGGTTGGTCGGTGCGGGTGCCGCGGCGGCTGCAGGAGCTGCACCTGTCGCTCAACGCCGCGGTCAGCGAGCTCTCCCAGAAGAACGGCCACGCCCCGACCCCGTCGGAGCTGGCCGAGCACCTGGGCATCCCGCGCGCCGAGGTCCTCGAGGGGCTGGCGGTGGCCAACGCCTACCGCAGCAGCTCCCTGGACGAGCGGCTCTCCGGTGAGGAGGACTCCCCCACCCTGGCGGCGACGCTGGGCGAGGAGGACGCCGCGCTGGAGGGCGTGGAGTACCGCGAGTCGCTGCAGCCGCTGCTGGCCACGATCCCGGCCCGCGAGCGGCGGATCCTGATCCTGCGGTTCTTCGGCAACATGACCCAGTCGCAGATCGCCGCGGACATCGGCATCTCGCAGATGCACGTCTCGCGGCTGCTCAGCCAGACCCTGGCGAAGCTCCGCGAGGGCCTCCTCAAGGACTAAGGACCTCCCTTCCCCCCACCCTTCGCACGCTCAGGGTGGGCCCCTGAAGGGAGGCCGAACGACGAACGGCCGGTACCGCAGCTGCGGTACCGGCCGTTCGTCGTCTCACTGCTGGTCGGGCGGGCCGATCTGCGGCGGCGTGTTGCGGACCTCCTCGGTGGCCGCGGCCAGCGACGGGCGCGGCGGCTCCGCGCTGGGCAGGCCCGGCTCCACGCCGATGCTGGACAGCGAGATCTTCGCCTCGGGCTGGTCGGCGGCCGCCGGCAGGTTCGAGTCGAACCAGCTGCTGGTGTCCAGCTTCTGCGCCGGCGCCGTCGGGGCCGCGGAGGCGCCGTCAGAGCCGTTGCCCGGGCCGTCGACGTCCAGCCAGCTGCGGCTCTCGCCGTCCGAGCCGCCGAGCCGGGACAGGCCCTCCAGCGCCTTGCTGAACTCGCTGGGGACGATCCACATCTTGTTGGCGTCGCCCTGGGCGATCTTCGGCAGGGTCTGCAGGTACTGGTAGGCCAGCAGCCCCTGGTCGGGCTTGCCGTCGTGGATGGCCTGGAAGACCGTCTCGATGGACTTCGCCTGACCCTGCGCCTGCAGGAACAGCGCCGCGCGCTCACCCTCGGCGCGCAGGATCCGGCTCTGCCGCTCGGCCTCCGCGTCCAGGATGGCCGCCTGCTTCTTGCCCTCCGCGGAGAGGATGGCCGCTGCCTTCTGCCCCTCGGCCGTGGTGATGGCGGCGTGCCGCTGCCCCTCGGCGGTGAGGATGACCGCGCGCTTGTCGCGGTCGGCGCGCATCTGCTTCTCCATCGAGTCCTGGATCGACGGCGGCGGGTCGATCGCCTTGATCTCCACCCGGGCCACCCGCAGCCCCCAGGGGCCCGTGGTGCCGTCGAGGACGGTGCGCAGCTGGGAGTTGATGCCGTCCCGGCCGGTCAGCGCACCCTCGAGGTTCAGCCCACCCACGACGTTGCGCAGCGTCGTCGTGGTCAGCTGCTCCATGCCGGTGATGTAGTTCGCGATGCCGTAGACGGCCAGCCGCGGGTCGGTGACCTGGAAGTAGACGACGGTGTCGATGCCCACCTGCAAGTTGTCGGCGGTGATCACCGGCTGCGGCGGGAAGGAGATGACCTGCTCGCGCAGGTCGATGGTCGCGCGCACCCGGTCGACGAACGGGACCAGGAGGGCGAGGCCGGGCGAGAGCGTGCGGCTGTAGCGGCCGAGGCGCTCGACGACCTTGGCCTGGGCCTGCGGCACGATCGTCACGCTCTTGGCCAGCACGACGACCACGAACAGCACGATCACGATCAGCGCGATCAGGGCGGGTTCCACGAAGGGGGGCTCCGTTCCTAGGAGGCGGTGCGTGCTCCCGAGTCAACACCGTCCGGTGGTGCGAGGGCATCCCACCGCGGGCCGGCTCACCCGCAGGCGGGGTCAGAGGTGGCTGACGTAGGCGATCGGGCCCTCGATCTGCACGATCCGCACCTCGTGGCCGACCTCGTAGACCTCGTCGTCGAGCTGGGTGCGCGCCGTCCACTCGTCGTCGCCGAGCCGGACGCGTCCGGCGGCGTTGTCGACGCGCTGGCTGACCACCGCGGTGCGGCCCACGTAGCTGGCCACGCCGTCGAGCTGCTCGGGCGTGCGGTCGACGAGGTGCCGCTTGGCCACCGGCCGGACGACGAGCAGCAGGCCGGCGGAGACGATCACGAACGCGAGCAGCTGGATCGGCACCGACAGACCCAGCAGCGCGACGGTCATGCCGCCGAGCGCACCGCCGGCGAACATCAGCAGCACGAGGTCGAGGCTCGCCATCTCGCCGCCGGCGAACAGGCCGGCGGCGATCAACCAGAGCAACCAGGCAGCCACGATCCGCAGTCTGGCACGTGGCCGTCCGGATCAGCGGGAGTCACGGTGCCTGCTGCCGGGGTGGCGTCGGGGTCGTAGCCTCGTCAGTCGTGCACGACATCGCCGCCGGCCGGGTGGCCGTCTGGGCCACCGCGTGGCTCACCGGACGCGCCTCCTACGACGCCGCTCTCGACGCCCTGCTGGGCGACACCGCCCACCGCGTGGTCGGGCTGCCCGACACCGAGGAGGCCGTCCCGCTGGGCTGGGCGCTGAGCGCGCTGCGCGGCCTCGGCGAGCGCCGGCTCCGGCTGGTGCTGCCGGTGCCCGGCGACGTCCGCGGGCTGCCACCGGTGCCGGCGCTGGTCGCGGCGGCGCTGGAGTCCGGGCAGGCCGTGGTCGGCGACCGGGTCGCGCTGGTGCCCGAGGAGCTCGGCCCCGAGGCGGTGTCCTGGACGGCGTTCGACCTGGCCGGCGCTCCCCCGCTCCCGCCCCCGGTGGAGGGCAACCTGCGGGCGGTCTCCGGCGAGCTGGACCTGGCCGTCGGCGACGCGGCCCGCACCCTGGTGTCGCTGGACCTGGCGCGGTGGAACCCCGAGGTGCCGGGGCTGCTGGCCGGCCTGGCGAAGACCACCCGGGCGCCGGGCCTGCCCGACGGCCACGAGCCGCTGGCGCTGTCGGTGCTGGGCCGGGCGCAGCGGCTGTCCCGGGTGCTCGACCTGGCGATGGCCGACGCGCCCGGCGCCGCGGTCACCCACCAGCAGGCCGCGGCCCGCGACGACGCGCTGCGCCCGCTCGCCGACGCCGTCCGGCACGCCACCGTGGCGTCGTACAACTGGGTGCCGCGCTAGCGCCCGCTCCCCACGGTGCCTGGGTGTCGCATCGCACGCGTTCGGTGCGCGTTGCCCTGACTGCAGCGCGGGCAACGCGCACGGAACGCGTGCAACGCGAGGATCAGCCGGCGGCGGGGCGACCCGCTGGACGCGCGACGAAGCAGCAGTGTGCCGGGCAGTTGGTGCCCAGCCGCGGCTCGCCGCCGGCGCGGCGCTCGGCGAGCAGCTCCCGGAGCGAGGCGACGAACGCCGGGTGGGTGCCGGCCGTGCCGGCGCGGACGAACGCCAGGCCGAGCTCGCCCGCGGTCTCCTCGGCCTCGTTGTCCAGGTCCCAGATGACCTCGAGGTGGTCGCTGATGAAGCCGACCGGGAACACCACGACCGCCTTCTCGCCCTGCTCGGCCAGCGCCTTCAGGTGGTCGTTGACGTCGGGCTCCAGCCAGGGCACCGACGGCGGCCCGCTGCGGCTCTGCCAGACCAGGTCGAACGGCCGGCCCGGCGCGGCGGCGTCCACCGCGAGCTGGGCGGCCTGCAGCAGCTCCGCCTCGTAGGCACCGCCCTGCGGCCCGGCGACCGAGGCCATGGCGTTCGGGATGCTGTGCGCGGTGGCCACCAGCCGGGCGGTGTCCCGGACGCCGGCGGGCAGCGCGGCGATCGCGGCGGCCAGCGCCTCGGCGTTGGCCTGCACGAAGCCCGGGGCGTCGAAGTAGTGCGGCAGCTTCTCCGCGGTCGGCCCGGCCGGTGCCGACGGGTCGGACTCCAGCGCGACCCGGGCCCGGGCGACGTCCTCGTGGTACTGGCGGCAGCCGGAGAACGACGCGTAGGCCGAGGTCGCGAGCACGTAGGCGTGCTCGACGCCGTCCTCGGCCATCTGCCGCCAGACGTCCTCGACGTAGGGCGCCCAGTTCCGGTTGCCCCAGTACACCGGCAGGTCGATGCCGGCGGCGGCCAGCTCGGCCTCCAGCGCGGCGACCAGCGCCTTGTTCTGCTCGTTGATCGGGCTGACCCCGCCGAAGTGGTGGTAGTGCTCGGCGACCGCCTCGAGCCGCTCCCGCGGGATGCCGCGACCGCGGGTGACGTTCTCCAGGAAGGGCATCACGTCGTCGGTGCCCTCGGGCCCCCCGAAGCCGAGCACCAGCAGCGCCTCCCGGCGGCCGGCCGGCGCCGGTGCACGCGAGGGCTCGACCCCGCCGTTGTTGCGGACGGCGAGCGACGGCGACTGGTCCGGCTGCTGGTCGGGCGGGGTGATGGAGGTGCCAGCAGGGAGGGGGTGCCGGGGACGTGCGAGGTCGGTCACCGGACCGTCATACCCCGACGGCGTGGAACCCACCGTCGACGTGAACGATCTCACCGGTGGTGGCGGGGAACCAGTCCGACAGCAGGGCGGTGACGGCCTTGCCGGCGGGCTCGGTGTCGGTGACCGACCAGCCCAGCGGGGCACGCCCCTCCCACGCCTCCTCGAACTGCGCGCTGCCCGGGATCGACTTCATCGCCATGGTGCGCAGCGGGCCGGCGGCGACCAGGTTGACCCGGACGCCCTCGGGGCCCAGCTCGCGGGCCAGGTAGCGGGAGGTGGACTCCAGCGCCGCCTTGGCCGCACCCATCCAGCCGTACACCGGCCAGGCGACGGTGGCGTCGAAGGTCAGGCCGACCACCGAGGCGGTGTCGCCGAACAGCGGGCGGCAGGCCTGGGTGAGCGAGGCCAGCGACCAGGTGGAGACCTGGAAGGCGGTGGCGGCGTGCTCCCAGGCGACCTCGGTGAACCCGTCGCCCATCGCCTCCTGCGGCGCGAAGCCGATCGAGTGGACGACGCCGTCCAGCCGGGCGTCGTCGCCGCCGAGGTGCTCGCGCAGCCGGTCGGCCAGCGTGGACAGGTGCTCGGTGTTCGTGACGTCGAGCTCGATCACCGCCGCCTCGTGCGGCAGCCGCTTGGCGATCCGCTGGCACAGCGACAGCGCGCGGCCGAAGTTCGACAGCACGACGGTGGCGCCCTGCTCCTGCGCGAGCCGGGCGACCGAGAACGCGATCGACTGCTCGGTCAGCACCCCGGCGACCAGGATCTTCTTGCCCTCGAGAATGCCCATCGTCAGTGCCCCATCCCCAGTCCGCCGTCGACCGGGACGACGGCCCCGGTGATGTAACCCGCCGCGTCGCTCGCCAGGAAACGGACGACGCCGGCGATCTCGTCTGCCTCGGCGAGCCGCCCCAGCGGCACCTGCCCGAGGATCTCCTGCTGCCGCTTCTCCGGCAGCTCGGCGGTCATGTCGGTCGACACGAACCCCGGGGCCACTACGTTGGCGGTGATGCCGCGGCTGCCCAGCTCGCGGGCGATGGAGCGGGCCAGCCCGACCAGCCCGGACTTGCTCGCCGCGTAGTTGACCTGCCCGGCCGAGCCGAGCAGGCCGACCACCGAGCTGATGAAGACCATCCGGCCGCCGCGGGCGCGCACCATCTTCGGCGCCGCCCGCTTGGCCACCCGGTAGGCGGCGGTGAGGTTGGCGTCGATGACGTCGGTGAAGGCGTCCTCGCCCATCCGGAGCAGCAGCCCGTCGCGGGTGATGCCCGCGTTGCTGACCAGCACCTCGACCGGGCCCTGGTGCTCCTCGACCTCGGTGAACGCCCGGTCGACGGCCGCGGAGTCGGTGACGTCGCACTGGACGCCGAACAACCCCTCCGGGGCCCCGCTGCCGCGGTGGGTGACCGCGACCTGGTCGCCCGCCTCCGCGAAGGACCGGGCGATGGCCAGCCCGATCCCCCGGTTGCCCCCGGTCACCAGCACCGACCTGCCCACGAGCCCACCTCATCCGTGCCGCATTCCGTCCCGGAGAACCTATCCGGTGGCGTCCGGCCGCACCCCCGGGCACCTGCCCACCGGTGCCGGGGCGGCCCGTCAGGCCGGTCGGCCCTGCATCTTGGCCAGGTGCAGCCAGGTGTCCACGACCGTGTCCGGGTTCAGCGACATCGACTCGATGCCCTGCCCGACCAGCCACTCGGCCAGGTCCGGGTGGTCGCTGGGGCCCTGGCCGCAGATGCCGACGTACTTCCCGCGCTCCAGGCAGGCCCGGATCGCCATCTCCAGCACGGCGAGGACGGCGGGGTTGCGCTCGTCGAAGCTGCCGGCGACCAGGCTGGAGTCGCGGTCCAGGCCGAGCACCAGCTGGGTCATGTCGTTGGAGCCGATGGAGAAGCCGTCGACGTGCTCCAGGAAGTCCCCGGCCAGCAGCGCGTTGGACGGCAGCTCGCACATCATCACCACGGAGAGGTCGTTCTCCCCGCGGCGCAGCCCGTGGGTGCCCAGCAGCGCGACCACGCCCTCGATCTCGGCCACCGTCCGGACGAACGGGATCATGATCTTGACGTTGGTCAGGCCCATATCGTCCCGGACGTACCGCAGCGCCTCGCACTCCATCGCGAAGCACTCGGCGAAGTCGGCCGACAGGTACCGGGAGGCACCCCGGTAGCCCAGCATCGGGTTCTCCTCGTGCGGCTCGTAGGCCTCGCCGCCGAGCAGGTTGGCGTACTCGTTGGACTTGAAGTCGCTCATCCGCACGATCACCGGCTCCGGTGCGAACGCGGCGGCGATCATCGAGATCCCCTCGGCGACCCGCTGGACGAAGAAGTCCCGGGCCGAGGGGTAGGCGACGATCCGCTCCTCGATCTGCGCCTTGAGCGGCGCGTCCAGCGAGTCCAGCTCCAGCAGCGCCCGGGGGTGGATGCCGATCTGCCGGTTGATGATGAACTCCAGCCGGGCCAGCCCGACCCCGGCGTGCGGCAGCCGGGAGAAGGCGAAGGCCTGCTCCGGCGTCCCGACGTTCATCATGATCTTGGTGGGGATCTCCGGCATCGCGTCCAGCCGGGTCTCCTCCACCGAGAACTCCAGCAGCCCCTCGTAGACGTTGCCGGTGTCGCCCTCGGCGCAGGAGACGGTGACCTCGCGGCCGTCGGTGAGCACCCGGGTGGCGTCCCCGGTGCCGACGACGGCCGGGATGCCGAGCTCGCGGGCGATGATCGCCGCGTGGCAGGTGCGCCCGCCGCGGTTCGTGACGATCGCCGAGGCCCGCTTCATGATCGGCTCCCAGTCGGGGTCGGTCATGTCGGCCACCAGCACGTCGCCGGCGCTGAACTCGTGCATCTGGTCGACGTCGCTGAGCACCTTGACCGCGCCGGCGCCGATCTTCTGCCCGATCGCCCGCCCCTCGGTCAGCACCGGGCCGGTGGCGCCCATCCGGTAGCGCTCCGACGAGCTGCCGCTGCGCGACACGACGGTCTCCGGGCGCGCCTGCAGCACGTAGAGCTCGCCGTCGAGGCCGTCCTTGCCCCACTCGATGTCCATCGGGCGCCCGTAGTGCTCCTCGATCTTGAGCGCCTGCCGGGCCAGCTCGGTGACCTCGGCGTCGGTGAGGGACAGCCGGCGCCGGTCGTCGGCGTCGACGCCGACGAACTCCGTCGTCCGGCCCACCTCGGTCGAGTCGGTGTAGACCATCTTGGTGGCCTTCTCCCCCACCCCGCGCTTGAGCACGGCGGGGCGCCCGGCGCGCAGCGCGGGCTTGTAGACGTAGAACTCGTCGGGGTTGACCGCCCCCTGGACGACGCCCTCGCCCAGGCCGTAGGCCGAGGTGATGAACACCGCGTCGGGGAAGCCGGACTCGGTGTCCATGGTGAACATGACGCCCGAGGCTCCGACGTCCGAGCGCACCATCCGCTGGACGCCGGCCGACAGCGACACCGCCTCGTGCTCGAAGCCGTGGTGCACCCGGTAGGCGATCGCCCGGTCGTTGTAGAGCGAGGCGTAGACCTCCCGGACGGCCTGCAGCACCGCGTCGATGCCGCGCACGTTGAGGAAGGTCTCCTGCTGCCCGGCGAAGGAGGCGTCGGGCAGGTCCTCGGCGGTGGCCGACGACCGCACCGCGAAGGACGCCTCGGCGTCGTCCCCGGCGAGCCGGGCGTAGGCGGTCCGGACGTCGGCCTCCAGCGCGGGCGGGAAGGACTGGCCGACCACCCAGCCGCGGATCTCCCGGCCGGCGACGGCCAGCGCCTGGACGTCGTCGGTGTCCAGCTCGCGGAGCCGGTCGACGATCCGCTGGGCCAGCCCGGTGTCGCCCAGGAAGCGCTGGTAGGCCGAGGCGGTGGTGGCGAACCCGTCGGGGACGCGCACCCCGGCGTCGGCGAGGTTGGAGATCATCTCGCCCAGCGAGGCGTTCTTGCCGCCGACCACCTCGAGGTCGGCCAGCCCCAGGTCGGCGAACCACCGCACGTTGTCGTCGTCGGGCTGGCGGGTCGCGGTGCCGGTGTCGCTGCTCATCAGGCGTTCCCTCGTCGTCGGGGGTCTCGGCCGGGCAGACTACGGCCGCCGGAGCCGCGCCGTTGCCGGGCCAGGGTCTGGATCACCACGGCGGCGATCTCCTCGACGGAGGCCGCCGAGGTGTCCACCGTGGGCAGGTGGTGGGTCTCGTACATCGCCGTCGCGCGGCGCAGCTCGAACCGGCACTGCTCCTCGGAGGCGTACCGGGAGTCCGGCCGGCGTTCCTGCCGGACCCGGCTGAGCCGGGCAACGGTGGTGGTGAGCCCGAAGCAGCGGTCGCGCAGCTGCGCGACCGGCTGGGGCAGGTCGGTCGTCTCGAGGTCCTCGTCGACCAGCGGGTAGTTGGCCACGAACAAGCCGTGCTGCAGCGCCAGGTACATCGCCGTCGGCGTCTTGCCGCAGCGAGAGGGGGCGAGCAGGACGACGTCGGCCCGGTCCAGCCCGCGCGGGCTCAGCCCGTCGTCGTGCTCGATGGCGAACTCGATGGCGGCCATCCGGTCGTTGTACCGCCGGACGTCGCCCACGCCGTGCAGCCGGCGGGCCTCGCGCAGGCCGCGGGCGCCGAGCTGCTCCTCGACCCGGGACATGTGGATGCCGAAGAAGTCGATGATCGGCGCCTTGGTGCGCAGCAGCTCCTCGCGGACCTCGTCGACCGCGGCGGTGGTGAACACCAGCGGCGTCACCGGTCCAGCCATCGCCTCGTCGAGCTGGGCGACGACCTCCCGGGCCATCTCGACGGTGGAGATGAACGGGATGAGCGTGCGCTCGAAGTGCACGTCGGGGAACTGGATGAGCAGCGCGTTGCCCATCGTCTCGGCGCTGATGCCGGTGCTGTCGGAGAGGAAGAAGACCGGGACCACCGCGTCCGGGTCCAGCTGCCCGGGCAGGCCGGGCGCCGCACCGGTCACCGGGCGCACCGGGGCGTGCCACCAGCGGGTCGGATGGGGGTCACGTCGGCACCTCGGTCGTCCACGCGGTGTTGCACGATGCTGGCCAGTGCGTGACTACCACCCGCAGGCACCTCCTGCCCACCCCAGCTCCGCGGGGCGGGACGCCGGTGCCGCTTGTCCCCCGACCGCGGCCTGGTTACCGTGCTCGGCATGGTAGGGCAGCTGATTCGGTGCGGGCTCGTCGGCGACTGACCTCGCGCCGGCGGGTCCGAGGGCATGCCCGTCGAGGTCGCTCCCCCGCTGACCAGGGCCGTCCGGCCCGGAGGCACCCATGCCCACGCACCCCGCCCGCCCCACCGCACTCCCCGCCGCGCCGAGCCCGGCCGCGGCCTCAGCCACGGCCTCAGCCACGGCCACAGCCCCGGCCCGGGTCCGGGTCCTCGTCACCGACGAGGTCGGCCTGCAGCGGGTGGTGACCATGCTGCTGGGCCGCCAGCACGCCTTCACCCGGCTCGAGGCCGAGGAGGCCGGCGGCGAGAGGTGGACGGTCACGCTGGACCTGCTGGTCACCGAGCACCAGCTCGACCTGGTGACCTCCCGGCTGGACCGGCTGCCCAGCGTGCTCTCCGTCGACGTCACCACGCCGACCGCGCTGGCCGTCCCGGCCTGACCGCCGAGCCCGAGGAGCGCCGACCCGGGGAGCGCCGTCACCTCGGGTCGTCGATCGCCCCCTGGCCGGCCAGCCAGGCGTCCTCGCGGGCGTGGAAGGCGACCAGCTCGGACCACCGGTCGTCACCGAGCAGGTCGAGGTCGAGCTGCACCCCGCGCTGGAGCTGGGCGTAGCCGAGGAACCGGTAGGAGGGGCGGAGGGTGGCCAGCAGCTCGCGGTCCAGGTCGGGCACCTCGCCGGCGGTCACCGGCCGCAGCTCGTCCCACTCGAACAGCACGTGGAAGGTCAGCAGGCGCCACCGGCCGTCCTGCCGGACCGCCCGGGAGGAGAACCGGCAGTAGGTGTGCAGGTCCACCTCGATGCCGCCGAGCTCCTGCCGGAGGAAGATCTTCGCCGGGCTCTCGACGGTCGCGCGGTCCCCGGCCACCTCGGCGGCGGCGGGGAAGACCCAGTGCTTGCCGGAGTACGGGCCGGCCGGCGCGTCGCCCAGCAGCTCCCGGGTCGCCGCGACGTAGGCCGGCCCGCCGGTGCCGTCGTACCAGGTGGTGCGCACCCAGGCGGCCTCGTGGAAGCAGTCGGCCATGACGTCGAAGCGCCGCTGGTCACGGGCGAAGCGCTCCAGCCGGACGAGGTCGAACAGCTCCTGCCGGTCGGCCGCGGACCCGGTCCCTGCTGACTGCGTGGTCATCGACCGTCGCTCCGTCTCCTCGTGCGGGCGACTGCGGTCACCCATGTCCCAGTTCGGCGCCCAGCTCGGCGGCGGTGGCCTGCAGCGCCTCCAGCGTGGGGGCCAGGTCGAGCTCGCCGGCGCCGAGCAGCGCGATGGTGGCGGCCAGCCCCTTGTCGTCGAACACCGGCGCGGCCACCGCCACGGTGCTGTCGTTCCAGACCACGCTGTAGCCCTGCCGCCTCGCGGAGTAGACGTCGGTCTCCAGCCGGGCGCGCTGCGCCGCCGGCATCCCGGCGGTCACCGCCGCCATCTCCGCGGCGTCGCCGTAGGCCAGCATCAGCTGCGACTGCGCCGCCGTCGGGTCCAGCTTCGTGCCCGGGTGCACGGTGATCACCACGACCCGGCTGGTGTCCTCCTCCGCCAGCGCCACCACCGGGCCTGAGGCGCCCTTGACGCTGAGCACCGCGGTCATCCGCACCGCCGACCGCAGCCGCTGCAGGTGCGGGCCGGCGATCTCCACGATCCGCCGCCGGCCCAGTGCCTGGATGCCCAGTTCCAGCATCAGCGGGCCGAGGGCGAACGTGCCCCGCCGCTCCCCGCGCTCCAGGATCCCCGCCGCGGCCATCGAGGCGCAGTAGCGGTAGGCCGTCGTCCGGTTCAGCCCGGTGGCCTCGGCGATGTCGGCCGCGGACAGCTCCACCACCCCGGGGCCGAACAACGCGCAGACCTGGCCGACCCGGGCCACCGCCCGGATGTCGGCCGTCGACGTCGCGTCCTCGGAGTTCACCATGCGAGAAGACTAGTTCGCCAGGAGGACCTGAGGACGCGACGCCACCCACCCGGAGGAGGTCAGCCGGCCAGCCAGTTGGTGAGCTGCGCGGTGACGCCGTTGTAGTTCTCGGCGTACCAGTCGACGTCCTGCATGACCGTCTCGCCCTCGTTCACCGGGCCGTAGACCTCGAGCTTCTTCTGGTTGTCCGACAGGGCCGGCGTCGCGGTGGTGTTGACCGGCGCGGTGCCGAGGTCCTCGGAGATCGCCGCCGATGCGGCCGGGCCGGTGAGCGAGGAGACGAAGCGCCCGGCCGCCGCCGCGTTCGGGGCGTCCTTCGGCACGGCGAAGGCGCTCAGCGTGGTGACCGTCTGGTCCCACACGATGGTGAGGTCGACGCCCTGGTCGAGCAGCGGCACCAGCCGCGAGTCGGACAGGAAGAACATGTCGACCTGGCCGGAGCCGACCGCCTGCTGCAGCGCGCCGACGTTCGGGGCGAAGGTCGTCTCGTCGCGGATGGTGTCCAGCTTCTCCAGCGCCCGGTCGACGTCCAGCGGGTACAGCTTGTCGGGCGCGACGCCGTCGGCCAGCAGCGGGTACTCGAGGATGCCGTTCTGCAGGTTGGTCAGGATGCCGCGCTGACCGGGGTACTTCTCCGTGTCGAAGAAGTCCGCCACCGTCTTCGGCGCCTCGGCCGGGTCGGGGAAGGCCTCGGTGCGGTACGCCAGCGGGGTGGAGTTGATGAACCCGCCGACGTAGCAGTCACCGACCGCCTGGTCGACCAGCTCGGCCTCGTCCACGCCGCTGTAGTCGATCTCCTCGAACAGCGTGCCGCAGTTCTGCTGCGCCGCCGCGGGGGCGACCGCGACGACGTCCCAGGCCACCGCGCCCGCCTCCACCTGGGCCTTGACCTGGGCGACGTCCGGCGGGGAGGTGTTGACGAAGGTGATGCCGGGGTTCTCGGCCGTGTACGGCTCCTGCCAGTCCTTGATCATCGCGTCCTGGCCGTCACCGCCGTACCCGACGAAGGTCAGCTGGGCCTCGTCGGCGGCGGGGCTGCCGCCGGCGGAGGTCGCCGCCGCGGTGTCGCCACCGCCGTCGTCGCTCCCGCACGCGGCCAGCGAGGCCGCCAGGACCATCGCACCGAGGGCTCCGAACGCGCGCTTGGATCGTGGCACCGTTGTCACTTCCCTTTGAGTTGCGGGCCCGAAGGCCTCGGGCGAGTTGTTCGGCATGTGATGTATGCCTTCGCGATGTGAACGCTAGCCCCGAGGGAACCCGCGCGGCAAGCATGCGCGGCACGCCATCCGAGAAAGTCGCCCGCGCCGTGACGCATCGGTCCGCATCGTGAACGTGCAGGTGACAGCCCTGTCCCGGCGGTCGGCACAGCCCGGGCGCAGACGTGCCGGCGGTGCCGAACGGAGCTCCCGCGCGGCACCGCCGGACGCCGTCAGCGGGAGACGACCCGCTGCCGCTCCACCCGCCACCAGGCCGTCACGGCCTGCCCGACGGCCAGCTGGGTCTCCGACGCGTCCAGTCGCGCCCGGCCGGCCACGCCGCCGGCGTAGGACAGCACCACGGTGCGGTAGGACCCGAGGTACTGGACGTCGGTGACGGTCGCCGGCACCGACGGGACCCCCGGCGGGACGGCGTCGTCGGAGGGGGCGATGTGCACGTCCTCCGGCCGCACCACCAGCGCCGCCTGGGCCGCCGCGCGGGCCCGGTCGGACACCGTCCCCGGGTCGACGGTCCAGCTGCGGTCCTGCCATGCCACGGTGCTGCCCGGCGCCGAGGCGAGCTCGAAGACGTTCGAGTCGCCGAGGAAGCGGGCGGTGAACAGCGTCTCCGGCGCCTTGTACAGCGCCTCGGGCGACCCGACCTGCTCGATCTTGCCGTTGTTGAACAGCGCGATCCGGTCGGACAGGCTCATCGCCTCCTCCTGGTCGTGGGTGACGAAGACGAACGTCGACCCGACCTCCCGGTGGATGCGCTGGATCTCCGCCTGGAGCGCGCCGCGCAGGTTGCGGTCCAGCGCACCGAGCGGCTCGTCGAGCAGCAGCGCGGTGGGGCCGAACACGATGGCCCGGGCCAGCGCGACCCGCTGCTGCTGCCCGCCGGACAGCTGGGCGGGCACGTTGTCGTCGCGGCCGGTGAGCTGCACCAGCTCCAGCACCTCGGCCACCCGGCGGGTGATCTCGGCCTTGGGCACCTTCCGCTCCCGCAGCGGGTAGGCGACGTTCTGCGCCACCGTCATGTGCGGGAACAGCGCGTAGTTCTGGAACAGCATCCCGAGGTTGCGCTTGTGCGGCGGCAGGCTGCTGACGTCGTCCCCGTCGAAGGA
This sequence comes from Modestobacter versicolor, assembly GCF_041028285.1. GTDB lineage: Bacteria > Actinomycetota > Actinomycetes > Mycobacteriales > Geodermatophilaceae > Modestobacter > Modestobacter versicolor_A. The sequence goes on from NZ_JABGDB010000002.1 coordinate 567,422, forward strand.
GATGTGCCCGGAGGTGAGCGTCTCGAAGCCGGCGATGAGGTTCAGCGTCGTCGTCTTGCCCGAGCCCGACGGGCCGAGCAGCGTCATGAACTCCCCCGGCTCGATGGTCAGGGAGACCCCGTCGACGGCGGGGACGGCCAGGCCGTAGTCCTTGACGACGTCGGTCAGCCGGATCTGCGTCCCGGCGCGGGCCACCACGGGGGCGACGGGCGGCCGGGCGGTGGAGGTGGAGGTGGCGGGCATTACGACTCCTGTCGGTTCTTGCGCCGGGTGCCCAGCAGCAGCGGGACGAGGCAGACAACGGTGACCGCGGTGACCACCAGGGAGGACGTCGCGGCGATGGTCGGGTCGACCTCGAAGGTGACGCTGTTGAACATCTGGACGGGCAGCGTCTGGAAGGTCGGGGAGCGCAGGAAGAGCGCGATGACGACCTCGTCGAAGGAGGTCACGAAGGCGAAGACGGCGCCGGTGACGATGCCCCGGCTGATCAGCGGCATGGTCACCCGGACGAAGGTCCGCAGCGGGGTCGCCCCCAGGGACGCCGACGCCCGCAGCAGCTTCGAGTCGAAGCCGGACAGCGCGCTGGTCACCGAGACCAGCACGAACGGCATGCCGATCGCGGCGTGGGCGAGCACGTAGCCGGTGAAGCTGCCGACCAGGTGCCACTTCAGAAAGGAGATGTAGACGACGACCGCGATCACGATGCCCGGCGTGACGATCGAGATCATCAGCACCGTGCGGGCCAGCCGGGCCAGCCGGCCGGTGAGGTGGTGCAGCCCGACCGCCGCGGCGGTGCCGACCACGGTGGCCAGCAGGGCGGCGACCAGCGCGACGACGAAGGAGTTGCGCAGCGAGGTGAGCCACACCGGGTCGGTGAAGAAGTTCCGGTACAGCTGCAGCGAGAAGCCCTCCGGCGGGAAGCTGAAGGTGGTGGACTCGCTGAAGCTCATCGGGATGACGAACAGGGTGGGGAGCACGAAGTAGAGCCCCACCACGGCGACCACCAACCGCAGCCACCACGGGACGGCGTCCACCCCGCGGGAGCGGCGCCGGACCGGGCGGGCCGGCGGTGCGTCGGGGACGTCGGTGCGCGGGGCGCTGCCGGTCGCGGTCATCGCGGGTCCTTCGTTCCGGAGGTGGCGACGACGCCGATGGCCGAGACGGTGCCGCCGATGCGGTTGGCCCAGGCCACCAGGACCAGGGTGATGACCAGGACGACGAGGCCGAGCGCGCCGGCGCCCTCGAAGTCCAGGAGCTGGGTGGTGCGCTGGGCGAGCAGCTGCGCGATCAGCGACTCCTGCGGCGTGCCGAGCAGCGCCGGGGTGACGTAGAAGCCGAGGCTCAGGGTGAAGACCAGGATCAGCCCAGCCGTGACGCCGGCTCGGGACAGCGGCCAGTAGATCTTCCAGAAGGCGACCACCGGCGAGGAGCCGAGGCCGCGGGCGGCCAGCAGCAGCCGCCGGTCGATGCCGCCGAGCGCGCTGTACAGCGGCAGCACCATGAACGGCAGCAGCACCTGGCTCATCGCGATCGCGACGCCGGAGACGTTGCCGTAGAGGACGACGTCGAGGCCGAAGAGCTGGAAGAACCGGTCGACCGGGCCGCCGCGCTGCAGGATGAGGATCCAGGCGAAGTTGCGGGCCATCACCGAGGTCCAGAACGGCACCAGCACGATGACCAGCAGCACCGCCCGCATCCGCGGTCCGACCCGCGTCATCACGTAGGCGTAGGGGTAGCCGAGGACGAAGGCGATCACGGTGACCAGCAGCGCCGTCTGCACCGTGCGCAGCAGCACCCGCATCGTCACGCCGTCGGTGAACAGCGTCCGGTAGTGCTCATCGGTGAGGTCCGGCGCCCCGACGCTGCGCAGGAAGCTCTGCGCCAGCGGGAGGAGCAGCACCACCCCGAGCAGCGCGAGCGCCGGGACGAGCAGCAGCCAGTGCGGCCGCGGCACCCGGCGGGCGGGACCGTCGGTCCGCGCCGGGCGCCTCGTCGGTGCGGCGGTGTCGGGCGGTGTCCTGTCGGGCGGTGTCCTGTCGAGCGTTGTCATGGGGAGCCCTTTCCGACTCAGCCGGCGACCATGGAGCCGAGCGTGGACGCCGCCTCCTGGAGCGCGGCGACGCGCTCCGCGGAGTCGGCGGGGTTGAGCATCGTGCTGGTGCCGATCAGCGCCATCGCGGCCTGGACGTCGTAGGTGGCCAGCACCGGGACGGCGACCGAGGCCAGCCCGACCCGGTCGAGGTCGGCCCAGGCCAGCCGGTGCCGCCGGACGTCGTGCAGGGCCTGCCGCTCGACGGCCGCCTGGGCCTCGGTCAGCGTGGCGTGGGCCCGGGTGACCGCGCGCGGGTCGGACTGGAAGGCCAGCAGGACCCGCGTCTGGGCCGCCTTGACCTCGAGCACCGTGCCGACCCGGACGGTCAGCAGGATGGTGGTCTGCTGCGGCTCCTCGACCAGCGTGACGACCGCGCCGGTGCGGCCCAGGAAGCTGAGCACGCTGGTGAGGCCGGTGGTGTCGGCCAGCTGGCGCATGATCGCCGGGGCCAGGGTGATCAGCTGCTGGCGCACCGAGACCAGCGCGGAGAGCTGGTCGAGCAGCGGCCCGGGGCCGGCGGTGGCGCTGAGGAAGCCGGCCTGCTGCAGCGACTGCAGGTAGCGGTGCGCGGTGGTGCGGTTGAGGCCGAGCCGCTCGGCGACCAGCGGCGCGGTGAGCCGGCGGGTGTCCTGGTCGAGCAGGGCGAGCACGTTGGCCGCCCGGTCGATCGCCTGGATCAGCGCCCGCTCCGGGTCGGCACCCACCGGTGCCCGGCCCGGCGGCGGCGCCGGCGGGGCCTGGCCGCGGACGGCGACCTCCATGTGCGACTCCTCCCCTGAGCGCCCGGTGCGCTCTGCGTCACAGAGTCAAGCAGCCGTTCGTTCAGGATGCAATCACCAGATCCGCATGATGAACAATGCGCCTCACCGGTGCTGGACACCTCTCGAGCCGTGTGCATAGGCTGAACACGACGAACGCATCCCGAACACGGGTCCCGAACACGAGGAGGTCACGGATGGTCACCGCAGGCACAGACGTCACGCCGTCGCCGGCACTGCTGAAGGTCCTGGACGGCACCGTCGACCTGCACTGCCACTCCGGCCCCAGCCCGTTCCCGCGGCGCCTGGACCACGTCGAGGCGTCCTGGGAGGGCGCCCGGATCGGCATGCGCGCCGCGCTGGTGAAGTCCCACCACCACAACACGGTGATGGACCTGCTGGCCATGGGCCCGCGGCTGGCCGAGGCGCCGACGCCGATGTACGGCGGTGTCGCCCTCAACTCCGAGGTCGGCGGCATGAACCCGTCGGCGGTCGCGGTGGCGATCAACATGGGCGGCCGCTGCGTCTGGGGGCCGACGGTCTCCGCGGCGCAGCACATCGAGGCGCACCGCCACGACGACGGCTTCCCGCACAACACCGGCAACCTCTACGAGCAGGAGGTGTCGGTCTTCGACGCCGCCGGTGAGGTGTCCGAGCAGACCGACCTGGTCACCCGGCTGGTCGGCGACGCCGGCATCCTGCTCACCGGCGGGCACCTGGACGGCGACTCGATGGTGGCCTTCTTCGAGACGGCCCGCCGCAACGGGGTGACCCGGATGCTCGTCCACCACCCGGACTACATCATCAAGGCCTCGGACCAGGCGATCGAGAAGATGCTCTCCCTGGGCGCCTTCGTGGAGCACGAGCTGTCCATGTACGACCCGCGGGTGACCGCACCGGACTGGCCGATCGAGCAGCTCGTGGACTGGATCCACAAGATCGGGCCGGAGCGCACGGTCATCGACTCCGACCTCGGCCAGGTGGGCAACCCGCTGCCGGTCGACGCCTACCTGCTCGTCGTCCAGCAGCTGCTCGACCACGGCATCGCCGAGGCCGACATCCGCCAGATGATCTGCCGGAACACCGCCTTCCTGCTGGGGCTGGAGGAGACCAACTGATGCGCAAGGCCGAGAAGGTCGTCATCACCACCGCGGTCACCGGGTCGGTCAACGTCCCGTCGCAGAGCCCGTACCTGCCGCTGAGCGCCGACCAGGTGGTCGAGGCCGCGCTCGGGGCGATCGAGGCGGGTTCGGCCGTCGTCCACCTGCACGCCCGGCACCCCGACGGCCGGCCGGCGTGGGAGCCGGAGGTGTTCGAGCAGATCGTCCCGCGGATCACCGAGGCCACCGACGCGGTCATCAACATCACCACCGGCGGCTCGTCGGCGATGACCATGGAGCAGCGGCTGGCCGGCGCCACCCGGTTCCAGCCGGAGCTGGCCTCGATGAACATGGGCTCGATGAACTTCGTGTACTCGGGGATCGCCGACCGGGTGACCGACTGGCAGCACGACTGGGAGCGCCCGTACGTGCTCAACACGTACTCGCACCCCTTCGTCAACAGCTTCGACCGGATCGAGCACACCCTGCGCACGCTGGGCGAGACCGGCACCCGCTTCGAGTACGAGTGCTACGACATCGGCCACCTGTACTCGCTTGCCTACTTCGTCGACAAGGGCCTGGCCCCGACGCCGCTGCTGGTCCAGGGCGTGTTCGGCATCCTCGGCGGCATCGGCGCCGACCACGAGAACCTCGAGCACATGGTGCGGATCGCCGACAAGCTCTTCGGCGACGACTACTCCTTCTCCGCCTTCGCCGCGGGGCGGGACCAGATGCAGTTCGCCACCCACAGCGCCTGGCTCGGCGGGCACGTCCGGGTCGGGCTGGAGGACAGCCTGTGGCTGGGCAAGGGCCGCCTCGCGGAGACCAACGCCGAGCAGGTCACCAAGATCCGTGGCGTCGTCGAGGACCTCGGCAAGCAGATCGCCACACCGGACGACGCCCGCGCGATGCTCGCGCTGCGCGGCCGGGACACCACCTCATCGAAGGGCAGTGCGCTCGCATGACCACCTACGCCGCCGACGACATCCGCTCCGCGCTGGCCACCGCCGCGCCGGTGCAGACCGTCGACCCCAGCACGCCGATCCGGCCGTCGCAGTGGATCGCCTTCCTCGAGCAGCCGCCGACCGAGACCGCAGCGCACGGCAGCCGCACCTGGGTCGCCCGCGCGGCCAACCTGGTCATCGCCTGGACCGAGGCCCGGGCCGGCGACGTCTTCCCCCGCACCGGCCAGCCCGACGAGTACTCGGTGCTGCTGTACTCCGACAGCGCACCGGTGACCGTCACCGCCGGCGGCCGCACCGAGTCCGTCGCCGAGGAGGCCTTCGTCGTCGTCCCGCCCGGGGACAGCGAGGTGCGGGTGGACGCCGACGGCGTGCTGATCCGGCTGTTCTCCCCCCGCGCCGAGGACCTGGCCGCGAGCGCCGTCAACGCCGACGTCTACGCCGAGCCCGACCCGCGGGCCGCGCCGCTGGTGCCGTGGCCGGACCCGGTCGGCGGGTTCCGGCTGCGGGTCTACCGGCTGGCCGACACCCCGATCGCCGAGGGCCGGTTCGGCCGGATCTTCCGGACGACGAACGTGATGGTGAACTTCCTGGCCGAGGAGCCGGCGCCGCGCAACGCGCAGAAGCTGTCCCCGCACCACCACGACGACTTCGAGCAGGTGTCACTCGCCGTCAAGGGCCGGTTCGTGCACCACATCCGGTACCCGTGGGGGCCGGACTCGTCGCAGTGGCGGCCGGACGAGAGCCGGGAGATCCCGACACCGTCGATCTGCGTGATCCCCCCGCCGACGGTGCACACCACCCAGGGCGTGGGCGACCACCAGCAGCTGATCGACCTCTTCTCCCCGCCGCGGGTGGACTTCTCGGCCTCCGGCTGGGTGCTCAACGCCGACGACTACCCGGCCCGGTGACCGCGCCGAGGACGAGCCTGCTCCGCGCCGCCCTGGCCGACGGCCGCGGACCCGCGCTGGGCACCTGGGTGAAGATCCCGGCGACCGAGGTCGTCGAGCTGGTCGCGCTGGCCGGCTTCGACTTCGTCGTCATCGACCTGGAGCACTCGCCGATCGACCTCGAGTCGGCGTTCCGGCTGATCGGCACGGCGCTGCACACCGGCGTCTCCCCCGTCGTCCGGGTGCCCGACCTGCACCCCGGCCTGGTGCAGCGGGTGCTCGACGCCGGTGCCGAGGGCCTGATGGTGCCGCACGTGGACACCGTCGAGCAGGCGCGGGCGGCGGCGGACGCGGTGCGCTTCCCGCCGCTGGGCTCCCGGGGCGTGGGGGCCACCAGCCGGGCCGGCGCGTGGGGCGCGCTGCCGCTGGCGGAGTACCTCCGCTACGGCCAGCAGGAGGTCGTGCTCATCGCCCAGGTCGAGAGCGCCCTCGGGGTCGCCAACGCCGGGGCGATCGCGGCCGTCGAGGGGGTGGACGCGCTGCTCGTCGGCGCGGCCGACCTCGCGGTGGGCGAGGGGAAGGCCCAGACCGACCCGGACGTCGTCGCGCTCATCGCCTCCGCCGTCGCGCAGGGCCGCGCGGCCGGGGTGCCGGTCGGCAACGCCGGTGCGGCCACCGCGGAGGCCGTGCGCGCGGCCCTCGACGCCGGTTTCACCTTCACCATGCTCAGCAACGACGCCACCCTCCTCGGCACCGCGGCCCGGGCCGCGGTCGAGGCGGGCCGGGCGGTGACCTCGCGATGACAGGAGGACAGATGACCGGGCCACTGGCCGGGACGGTGGTGCTCGTCGTCGGTGCGAGCGCCGGCATCGGCGCGGACACCGCGCGGGTGCTGGCCGCCGACGGCGCGAGCCTGATGCTCGTCGCCCGCACCGAGGGGCCGCTCGCGGCGCTCACCGAGGAGCTCGCCGCGGCCGGCCACGACGTGGCCTGCACGACCGGCGACGTCTCCTCCGCCGCCGACGTCACCCGGTTCGTCGACGCGACCGTCGCCCGCTTCGGCCGGCTCGACGGCGCGTTCAACAACGCCGCGATGACCCAGGCCGGCCGGCTGGACCGCGTCCCGGAGGAGGACTTCGACCGGATCATGGCCGTGAACGTGAAGGGCACCTGGCTCTGCCTCCGCGAGGAGGTGCGGGTGATGGAGCAGCAGGGCTCCGGCTCGATCGTGAACGTGAGCAGCATCGGCGGGCTGCGCGGCAGCTCGGGCATGGGCGCCTACCAGGCCAGCAAGCACGCGGTCATCGGGCTCACCCGCACCGCGGCGCACGACGTCGGCCCGCTGGGCATCCGGGTCAACGTGATCGCCCCCGGCCCGACCGAGACGCCGATGCTGGAGCAGACCCGGCGGGCGATCCCCGGCGGCGTCGAGGCCCGGATCGCCGCGACGCCGCTGCGGAAGGCCGGCACCGGCCCGGAGGTCGGGCACGTGGTGTCCTTCCTGGTCAGCGACCGCGCCAGCCACCTGTCCGGCGTGGTGCTGCCGGTGGACGGTGGTTTCGTTGCCTGACGCCCCGGCCCTGCCGATCGGCACGCTGCGGCTGCCCGCCCGGGTGCACGTCGGCTACGGGGCCCGCGCCCAGCTGCCCGGGATCGTCGCGCGGCACGGCCGGCGGGTGCTGGCCGTGGTCGACCCCTTCCTGGTGGGCACCCCGGTGCTCGCCGAGGTCGTCGACCAGCTCACCGCCGCCGGCCTCGACGTGCGGGTGCACGCCGATATCACCCCCGAGCTGCCGGTCGACACGCTGACCGCGGCCGCCGAGGTGGCCCGCGAGCACGGTGCCGACGTCGTCCTGGCCATCGGCGGCGGCAGCGCGCTCGACGCGGCCAAGGTCGTGGCGCTGCTGTCGCGCTACGACGGTCCGCTGTCCCGCTACTACGGCGAGAACCTGGTGCCCGGGCCGGTCCTGCCGATCGTGGCGGTGCCCACGACGGCCGGCACCGGCTCGGAGGTCACCCCGGTCGCGGTGGTGTCCGACCCCGAGCGGGAGCTGAAGGTCGGGGTCTCCAGCCCCTTCCTGGTGCCGGTCGCGGCGGTCGTCGACCCCGAGCTCACCCTCGGCGCGCCGGCGTCGGTGACCGCGTTCTCCGGCATCGACGCCCTCGTGCACGCGGTCGAGTCCTACACCGCGCGACCGCTGGCGACCGACTGGTCGGCGCCGCAGCCGGTGTTCACCGGGCGCAACGTGCTCACCGAGCCCATCGCCCTGCAGGCGGCCGGGCACCTGGGGCCGTGGCTGCCGGTCGCCGTCCGGGAGCCGGGCAACCGGCGCGCCCGGCACGAGGTCGCGCTGGGGGCCCTGCTGGGCGGGATCGCCTTCGGCTCGACCGGCACGCACCTGTGCCACGCGCTGCAGTACCCGATCGGCGCGCTGACGAAGACCCCGCACGGGCTGGGCACCGGGCTGGTGCTGCCGTACGTGCTCGACCTGCTGCGTCAGGACGCCGAGGTCGCCGGCCGGATCGCCGCGCTGGGCGCGGCCCTCGAGGGCATCGCCCCGGAGGACGCCTCGGCCGAGCGCACCCTCGACCGGGTGGTCGCGATCAACGCGGAGATCGGCGTCCCGGCCGACCTGGCCGCGATCGGCCTGGACCGCGACCAGCTGCCGCACGTGGCGGACCTCGCCCTGCGGTCGGCCCGGCTGCTCGCCATCGCGCCGGTCGACCCGACCCGCGACCTGCTGCTCGACCTCCTCGAGCGCGCCCACGCCGGGACCCTGACCGATCGGAGCGCCACGTGAACCTGCAGACCGACCTGTTCATCGACGGGCAGTGGCGGCCGGGGGGCGACGGCGGCCGGTTCGACGTCACCGACCCCTCCGACGGCTCGGTGGTCGCCCGGTTCGCGATCGCCACCGAGGCCGACTGCCACGCCGCGGTCGACGCGGCCGCCACCGCCCAGGAGACGTGGGCGGCGACCGCCCCGCGGGAGCGCAGCGAGCTGCTGCGCGCCGCCTACGACGTGCTCACCGCCGAGGTCGAGCAGTTCGCCGAGCTGATGGTGCGGGAGAACGGCAAGTCCTGGTCCGACGCGATCGGCGAGGCCACCTACGCCAAGGAGTTCTTCCGCTGGTTCGCCGAGGAGGCCGTGCGGGTGCCCGGGGACTACCGGCTCTCCCCCGCCGGCGACAAGCGGATCGTGGTGGACCGGCAGCCCATCGGGGTCTCGCTGCTCATCACGCCGTGGAACTTCCCGGCCGCGATGGCCACCCGCAAGCTCGCCCCCGCGCTGGCCGCGGGCTGCACCACGATCCTCAAGCCGGCCCGGGAGACCCCGCTGACCGCCGCCTACGTGGTCGACGTGCTGCACCGGGTCGGGGTGCCGCGCGGCGTGGTGAACCTGGTGACGCCGGTGCCCACCGGTCCGCTGGTGAAGGCGATGGTCGACCGGCCCGAGGTGCGCAAGCTGTCCTTCACCGGGTCGACCGAGGTCGGCCGGGAGCTGCTGCACGCCTGCGCCGACAGCGTGGTCAGCGCCTCGATGGAGCTCGGTGGCAACGCCCCGCTGGTCGTGCTGCCCGGGGCCGACCTGGACGTCGCGGTCGCCGGGGCGCTGCTGGCCAAGATGCGCAACGGCGGCTCGGCGTGCACCGCGGCCAACCGGTTCTACGTGCACAGCTCGCTGCACGACGAGTTCGTCGCCCGGATGGACGCCGCGCTGGGCGAGGTGGCCGTCGGGCCGGGGCTCGACCGCACCAACGACCTCGGCGCGCTCGTCTCGGTGGCCGAGCGGGACAAGGTGGCGGCGCTGGTCGACGGCGCGGTGGCCGCGGGCGCGACCGTCGTCCGGGGTGGCTCGTCCTCCACCCGGGGCGCGTTCTACGACGCCACCCTGCTCACCGGCGTGCAGCACGGCTGGCAGATCACCGAGACCGAGATCTTCGGGCCGGTCACCGCGGTCGTCCGCTTCGACGACGTCGACGACGCGGTCGCGATGGCCAACGACACCGTCTACGGGCTGATGGCCTACGTGTTCGGCGAGGAGCGGGCCGCGATGGCCGTCGCCCGCCGGCTGGAGGCGGGCATGGTCGCGGTCAACCGCGGCGTGGTGAGCGACCCGGCCGCGCCGTTCGGCGGGGTGAAGCAGAGCGGGCTGGGCCGGGAGGGCAGCTCCGAGGGGATCCTGGAGTTCCTCGAGGAGAAGTACATCGCGCTCACCGCCTGACCCCCGGGGGCGGCGCTCAGGCCGAGCGCCGCTCCCGGACCGCCGCGGCCAGCTCGGCCAGCAGCGCCTCGGTCGTGGGCAGGTCGACGCAGGCGTCGGTGACGCTCTTGCCGTACTCCAGCGCCTCCGGGTGCCGCTGGTCGAGGTCCTGCCGGCCCGCGACGAGGTTGCTCTCCAGCATCACGCCGCGGAGGGCCCGCTCGCCCCCGGCGACCTGGCCGGCGAGGTCGCGCACGACGCCGGCCTGGCGGCGGTGGTCCTTCTGGCTGTTGCCGTGCGAGGCGTCGACCACGACCACCTGGGGCAGCCCGCGGGCGGCCAGCGCCCGCTTCAGCTCGGCGACGTGCGCGGCGGAGTGGTTGGGGCCGTCCTTGGTGCCGCGCAGGATGACGTGACCGGTGTCGTTGCCGGTGGTGGACAGCTGGGCGCTGACCCCGTGGCCGTCGACGCCGAGGAACTCGTGCGGTGCCCGGGCGGTCACCACCGCCTGGATCGCGGTGTCCACGCCGCCCTCCGGCGAGTTCTTGAACCCGACGACGGAGGAGAACCCGGAGACCCGCTCGCGGGCGGTCTGGTCGGTGACGTTGCGGGCGCCCACGCCGTTGTAGGTGACCAGCCCGTCGACGTACTGCGGCGTGAGCGCGTTCAGCGGCTCGGCCGCCACCGGCACCCCGAGGGCGGTGATCGCGGCCATCAGCATCCGGGTGGCGACGAGGCCGACGCTGATCCGGCTGGACCCGTCCAGGAACGGGTCGTAGGCGAAGCCCTTCCAGTCGACCTCGGTCCGCGGCTTCTCCGTGTAGGTGCGCATCAGGAGCTCGAGGTCCGCGCCGTGCCGCTCGCGCATCCGGGCGAGGAAGGCGGCGTACTCCAGCGCGGCGGCCGGGTCGTGCACCGAGCAGGGGCCGGCGATGACCACCAGCCGGTCGTCCCGGCCGGCCAGCACGTCGGTGACGGCGCGGCGGGCCGCCGTGGTGGTGGCGACCGACGCCGGCGACAGCGGGACGGCCGCCGCGACCGCCGCCGGGGTGACGACGACGCTGAGGCCGGTGATCCGGGCGTTGACCAGCCCGGTCAGGTCGGGCGCGCCGGTGCGCGGCACCCCGAGCCGGTCCTGCACGCCGGGCAGCAGCTCGGCCAGCGTCCGGTCGATCTGCGCGTTCACCCGGGTCTGGACGTCCAGCAGCTCCTCGGTGATCCGGGTCGCGGTCTCCAGGACCTGGTCAGCCGGGATGGTGTGCCTCCTGCGTCGTCACCGGCGGGACGCCGGCGGGCAGCACCCGCTGCCCGCCGGGGAGCCAACCACAGGCCGGCTCACTCGAAGACGACGGTCCGGCTCCCGCGGACGACGACGCGGTTCTCGGTGTGCCAGCGGACGGCGTGGGCCAGTGCACGGGTCTCCGCCTCGCGGCCGCGGGCGGCGAGCTGCTCGGGGCTCAGCGCGTGGTCCACCCGGAGCATCTCCTGCTCGATGATCGGGCCCTCGTCGAGGTCGGCGGTGACGTAGTGCGCCGTCGCCCCGATGAACTTCACGCCGCGGGCGTGCGCCTGGTGGTACGGGCGGGCGCCCTTGAAGCTGGGCAGCATCGAGTGGTGGATGTTGATCGCCCGGCCGGCCAGCTCGCGGCACAGCCCGTCGGACAGGATCTGCATGTAGCGGGCGAGCACCACGAGCTCGACCCGCTCGGCGCGGACGATCTCCAGCAGCGCCGCCTCGGCCTCGGGCTTGGTGTCCTTGGTGACCGGGACGTGGCGGAACGGGATGCCGTAGAAGTCGGCGATCCCCTTCAGGTCGGGGTGGTTGGACACGATCGCGACGACGTCGATGTTCAGCTCGCCGACGGAGTTGCGGAACAGCAGGTCGTTGAGGCAGTGGGCGTACTGGCTGACCATGATCAGCACCCGCTGCCGCTCGGCCGCGTCGGCCAGGCGCCACTCCATGTCGAAGCGCCCGGCGATCTCGCCGAACGCCGAGCGCAGCGCGTCGAGGTCCAGCGGGGCGCCGTCGACGCGCGCGAACTCCACGCGCATGAAGAACATCCCGGTCACCGGGCTGTCGAACTGGTGGCTCTCCACGATGGTGCACTTCTCCTGCACCAGCAGGCCGGACACCGCGTGGACGATGCCGGGGGCATCCTGGCAGCTCAACACCAGGACTCCGTGCTGAGCGTCGGCAGGCCGCGTCATCGCGACTCCCCTTCCGGTTCGGTGCCCGAGGCCGTCGCCGGCCCCGGCAGGGTGGTGCCGCCGTCCCCGTGGTCCGACGACTGTTCAGTGCACGTGCCGTTCGTGAACCTACGCAGCCCGGCACCCGGACGGATACCGCAGATGTCCCCACCGCAGCTGCACCGAGTGTGACCCAGGCCGCGACAATCGACGTAGACGGGAAGGGCAGCCCGCCGGTTGCCGGTGGCCCGGGCGGGCGGCAGGGTGTGCCGAGCGCCACAGGCGTGCCCTGCCGCCGAGCCCTGCCGCACCAGCCCTGCCGCACCAGGAGGACGAATGACCCCGATGCACGCCCGCTCGACCACGCTGCACGGCGACCCGGGGTCGGTGGCCGCGGCGACGGCCTTCGTGCGCGACGAGGTGATGCCCGCCGTCCGCGACATGCCCGGCTGCGTCGGCCTGTCGATGCTGGCCGACGGCGGGTCGGGCCGCTGCATCGTCACCACCTCCTGGCAGGACGAGGACGCGATGCGGGCCAGCCGGGAGGGCGTCGCGGCCTACGCCGCGCGCACCGCCGACGTGCTCGGCGGCGAGCCGCAGCTCGAGGAGTGGGAGATCGCCGCGATGCACCGCGTGCTGGAGTCCCAGCAGGCGGCCCGCTCCCGGGTCACCTGGCTGCGCACCGAGCCCGACGCCGTGCACCGCGCCGTGGACGCCGTCCGGCTGTCGCTGATGCCCAAGCTCGACGACCTGCCCGGCTTCTGCAGCGTCAGCATCATGGTGCGGCGCGCGGAGGGCCTCGCCGTGGCGGCCATCTCCTACGACAGCCAGGCGCACGCGGAGGCGGCGGCCGAGGGCGCGCGCGAGTTCCGCGACGCCTTCGCGCCGACGATGGGCATCGAGGTCGTCGACACCGCCGAGTTCGACGTGCCGATCGCGCACCTGCGGGTCCCCGAGACGATCTGACGCCTGCCCCCGGCCCGGCGCAGCGCCGGGCCGGGGGCAGGTCGGTCAGGCCGGCGCGGCCGGCTGGTCGCGCAGCTCCACGAGCAGGTCGCGGGCCGCGGCAGCCACCCGGGACGGCACGCCGAGCTCCTGCAGCTGCTCGGTGGCCGCCGTCATCTCGTCGGCCCGCCGCCGGGCGTGCGTGGCCGTCCCCTCGACCAGCCGGTCGACCGTGCGCTCGTCGAAGCCGGCCAGCTCGGCGGCGATGTTGCCGCGCAGCCAGTCGGCGCAGCCGGCCGCCTCGGCGCCGCGCAGCGCCTCCACGACGGCCGCGGCCAGCCCCTTGTAGAAGACGCTGCGCAGCAGCTTGCGGGAGATGGCGGTCCCCACCGGCCCGGGCTGCACCTGCACGTCGGCGCCCAGCTCGGCCAGCAGCCCCGCGTACCGCTCCGCTGCCCCGCCGGACACCAGCATCGGCGTGCGCAGCCCCTTGCCGGGGACCGGTGACATCAGCGCCACGTCGACCACGTCGACGCCGTGCCCGGCGGCGAGCTCGGCCAGGCCCGCCTTGAGCCCGGGGCTGGCCGTGTTCAGGTCGGCCCACAGCGTGCCGGGGCGCAGCCCGGCCAGCGCCGCCTGCAGCGCCGGCCGGGCGTCGTGCGAGCTGTTGACGCTCAGCACCAGGTCGGCGTCGGCGACCGCCGCCGCCTCGTCGTCCCGGGGCTGGACGCCGTCCACCCGGATGCCCTTCGGGTCGTAGCCGCGGACGTCGGCCCCGGCGGCGACCAGGTCACCGGCGAGCAGCGACCCGGCCTCCCCCAGGCCGAGCACGGCGACCCGGGTGCTCACGCCTGCTGCTCCCCCACCGGTGGCGTGCCGTGGGTGTGGAACGTCGAGATGGTCTGCAGGCCCCAGGCCTGGCCCTTGGCCCGCTCGGCCGCCGACCAGTCGATCGGCTTCCAGTCCGGCGCCATGACCAGCCGGGCGCCGGGGTTGTCCAGCTCGATCCGGTTGCCCGCCGGGTCCCAGATGTAGAGGAAGAAGCTCTGCTGGATGGTGTGCTTGTGCGGCCCGGTCTCGATGTGGATGCCGTGCTCGAGCGCCAGGTCGGCGGCCCGGATGACGTCGTCCCGGCTGTCCACGGCGAAGGACAGGTGGTGCAGCCGGCCGGCGGTGCCGGTGTTGTCCCGCGTCCAGACCGCGTCGTAGCCCTTGTTGGTGAACGTGGTCCAACTGCCGGCCACACCGTCGTCGAGCACGATCTGCTCGGTGACCATCCCGCCGAGCACGTCGACGGCGAAGTCGCGGTTGGCGACCGGGTCCACGCCGAGGTAGTTGATGTGGTCGATCCGGCGGACGCTGACGCCGCGGCCGGGGTAGGCCTGCGCCTGGTTCTTCAGCGCCGGCTTCAGGTCGCCCTCGGGCCGGTACCACTCGGTCTCGTAGTAGACGCCCATCTCGTGGCCGTCGGGGTCGGCGAAGACGTAGACCGGGCCGTAGCCGTTGTCGCCGTCCTGCCAGCCCCGGCCCAGGCCGCTGGCCTCGATGGCGGCCACCCGGCGCTCCAGCGCCTCGGGCGTGCTGGCCCGGAAGTTGGTCCGGCCGACGCCGGGCTGCGGCGCCGCGGTGAGCTTGATGGTGGTGTTCTCGTAGTCGTCCCAGGCCCGGAGGTACACCGAGTCGCCGGAGGACCCGTTCTCGGTCATGCCGAGGTACCGCACGTAGAAGTCGAGGCACTCCTCGGGCTTGTCGGTGAGGACCTCGACGTGGGCGAGGTGGGCGATGTCGTGGAGCGGCGGCACGGTTCTCTCCTTTGAGTGGGTGGTACTTCCGGCCCTCCTGCAGGGGCCCACCGCGAGCTCGCGAGTGGTGGGGGGCAGGAGGGTCCTTCGTCAGCGCGGGAAGGCGGTCCCGTCGAAGAGCTTGCGGGCGGTGCGCACCACGCCGGAGCGCAGGACGCGCGGCGGCGTGGCGTCGGCGTCGACGACCACGTCGACGAGGAGGTGCCCGGTCGGGTGCTCGACGTCGACCTGGGAGGTACCGGCCGGCCAGTCGGCGGTCAGCTCGTGGCCGACGGCGCCGGGCAGCAGCATGCCGGTGACGACGCTGACCGCGCCCAGCACGCCGATCGAGGTGTGCGGCTGCACCGGGATGAACGACCTTGTGCTGACGTGCCCGCCGTCCCGGGGGGCGGCGACGAGCACGGTCTTGGGCACCGAGGCGCTGGAGACGTCGCCCATCCCCATCAGCTCCGCGGCCTTGCGGCGGAAGGCGTCCACCCGGGCCAGCAGCCCGGTGTCGGCGGCCAGCTGCTCGTGGGTCTCGTACCCGGTCAGCCCGAACGACGCGGCCGCGGCCAGCACCACCGGCATGCCGTTGTCGACGCAGGTGACGTCGATGCCCTCGACGGTGTCGCGCACGTGGCCGGTCGGCAGCAGGGCGCCGGTGGCCGACCCCTCGGTGTCGGCGAAGGCCAGCACGACCGGCGCCGCCGTCCCCGGGACCCCGGCGATCGCGACGTCCCCGCGGTACTCGACCCGCCCACCGGGGGTCGGGAAGGTGGCGACGGCGACGCTGTCGGAGTTGACCATCCGGATCCGCACGCTGGTCTCGGTGTCCCCGGCCGGCACCAGCCCGCGCTCGACGGCGAAGGGCCCGACGCCGGCCAGGATGTTGCCGCAGTTCTGCCGGTCGCTGACGGTGGCCTCGTCCACCCCCAGCTGCAGGAAGAGGTAGTCGACGTCGACCTCGGGGTCCGCCGACGGCGAGACGATGCCGACCTTGCTGGTCAGCGTGGTGGACCCGCCGAGCCCGTCGATCTGCCGGGGGTCGGGCGTGCCCATCAGCCGCAGCAGCAGGTCGTCGCGCTCGGCGGCGTCGGCGGGCAGGTCGCCCGCCTCGAAGTACAGCCCGCGGGAGGTGCCGCCCCGCAGCATCGTGCAGCGCACCCCGGTGTCGTCGTAGCTCACCGTTCCTCCTCGGTCGTGCTCGTGGGTCGTGCCGGTCGGCCGGGCTCGGGAGCCGGCTCGGGGGACGACTCGGACAGCGCCGCGATGACGCTGCGGAAGTGGGCGGCCGCGGCCGCCTCGGCCCGGTCCGGGTCGTGGTCGGTGATCGCCTCGACCAGCTCGGTGAGCTCGGCGAGGCTGACGCGGGGGCGCCCGGGCCGCAGCGAGAGCCGGAACTGGTGCCGGACCAGCTGCGCCTGCAGCCGCCCGACCAGGTCGGCGGCGACCGCGTGCCGGGCCGTGGTGGCCACCAGGGCGTGCAGCTGCTGGATGAGCTCGCCGTAGCGGAGCAGGTCGCCGGCGCCGACGGCGGCGGTCATCGTGCGCAAGTGCGCGCGCAGCTGGTCGGCGTCGGCGTCCGTCAGTCGTTCGGCGGCCTTGCGGGCGAGCAGCGCCTCCAGCGGCAGCCGGCACTCGGTGATCTCGACGGCCTCGGCCACCGACACCACCCGCACCCGCGCGCCCTTGTTGTGCACCCGCTCGACCAGGCCCTCCCCGGCCAGCGCGTCGATGGCCCGCCGGACGGCGCTGCGGCTGACCCCGGTCAGCGCGACGACCTCGGCCTCGACCAGGCGGTGCCCGGGGGGCAGGTCACCGCGGGAGACGGCGCCGCGGAGGAAGGCCTCTGCCGTCTCCTCCGCCGTGGACGCCATGGCGGAACGCTAGACCACCGGGCCGCGATTGCCAACAATCCTGTGGACGATCCGCGGGTGCCCCGGGGACGACGAAGGGGCGGCCCGTCCGCAGACGAACCGCCCCTCCGTGGTCACGCAGGTGTCACTCGAAGGTGGTCACCGTCTCGTAGCCGGTGCCGTTGTACTTCTGCACGACCACCGACGACACCGCAGGCTGACCGGCCTCGGTGGTGTCCACCGAGGTGTCGGGCAGCATCAGCGGGGCCTCGAAGCCGCTGATCGAGCGCAGCGCCTCCATGAAGTTCTCCCGCGTCGGCTCGGTCATCTCCGCGAACGCCTGCTCCAGGGTCGCGCCGACCATCCAGCTCCACTGGCAGTGCGGGAACGCAGGCGCGTCCGGGTAGTCGCCGTACTGCTTCAGCGCGGCCAGGTACTCCTGGACGTCCGGCTCCGACGCGGCCGGGCCGGCCGGCGCCTTGGAGAAGGCCACGGAGTAGACGCCCGGGAACGCCGCGCCGCCGCCGGGCCCGAGGACCCCGCCCGGGCTGGAGGTGTTCGAGGGCAGGAACCAGCTCGGCGACCAGTTCAGCTGCTGCGCCTTCTGCAGGGCCGAGACCGCGAGCGGGACCAGGGACATCGCGTTGAACATGATGTCGGCGTCGCTGGCGGCCAGCTCGGTCAGCTGCGCGTCGACCGACGTGTCGGTCGCCTCGTAGGTGAGCTCCTCGACGATCTCGATGTTGTCCGCACCCTCGACGGCGGACTTGAAGCCCTCGACGTAGCCCTCGCCGTAGTCGTCGTTCTGCGACAGGATCGCGACCTTGTGGTCCTGGCCCGAGCTCGCCAGCAGCTCGCCGAAGGCCTCGCCCTCGTTCTGGTAGATCGGCACGAAGCCGAGCTGCCAGGGGCTCTCGTCCGGGTCGGAGAACAGCGGGTCGCCGGTCATGATCAGGGCCTGCGGCACCTCGTCGGCGATCGCCGCGTCGCGCCAGGCGCGGTTGGTCGGCGTGCCGAGCCCCGCGGTCATCGCGAAGACGTCGTCCTTGAGCTGGTCGTAGTTGGCCTTCGCCTGCTGCGGGTCGTAGGCGTCGTCCAGGGCCTCGATCTCGACCGTCCGGGTCTTCCCGTCGCCGAACTCGATGCCGCCCTCGGCGTTCTTCGCGCCGAAGTACGCGGTGACGCCGGCGACGGTGCAGGTGCCCGGCCCGGCCGTCGACCCGCTGAGCGGGGTGGAGATGCCGAGCGTGACCGTCGAGTCGGTGATCCCGGGGCTGGCCGACCCGCCGGAGTCCCGGTCGCCGCCGTCTCCCCCGTCACGGCCGCAGGCCGAGACCGAGAGCGCGAGCGCCGACGCCACGGCGATGCCGAGCGCCCTCCGCGGTCGAGAGTGCATGTTCATGCGTGTCCTTGCCTCTCTTTTCCTGTTTCCCCCGCCGCGGCGCCCGTTCCCACGGTCGACGACGGGGTGGTCGGGGTGGTGGCCGCGGCACCGGGCCCGGCGCCGGAGCGCCGCCGGCCGCGGGTGAGCCTGCGGAGCAGCGACGCGAGGCCGCCGGGGAGCACGAACAGCACGGCCAGCAGGATCACGCCCTGCAGCAGGGCCGTGAGGCTCGAGTCGACCTGGTTCGTCAGCTCCGGGACGAGCACGTAGTACGCGCCACCGAGCAGCGACCCCACGATGCTGCCGGCACCGCCGATGACCATCGCGGCGAGCAGCTCGATGGAGTGCCCGAAGCTCATCGTCTCCGGCGACGTGTACTGGATGACGAACATGTAGAGGAAGCCGCTGATGCCGCCGATGAGCGAGGCGATGGTGAACGCCAGCACCTTGTAGCGGTACGGCGAGATGCCCATCGAGGAGGCCACGGCCTCGTTGCCCTTGACGATGGCGAACGCCCGGCCGTACTTGCCGCGGACCAGCGCGCGGGTCAGCAGGAAGACGATGCCCCCGATGACGAGGACGACGTAGAGCTGCCACTGGTCGTCGTAGAGGCCGGTCGCCTCCGGGGCGTCGGAGAACCGGGCGGACAGGCCCTGCGAGCCGCCCGTCACGTCGCTGAGCCGCTTGGCCAGCGGGACGCCGACGATGGGCAGCGCGATCGTGACCATCGCGATCGCGAGCCCGCCCAGCCGGGCCGCCGCCAGGGCGACGACCAGGCCGGCGAGGGCGGCGCCCAGGCAGGCCAGCAGGAAGACCAGCACGACGTTCCAGCCCTGCTGCACCCCGTAGCCGGTGATGTAGGCACCGAGGCCGAGGAAGAAGATCTGGCCGAGCGAGACCTGGCCGGTGTAGCCCATGACCACGTTGAGCCCGAGCACCGCGACGGCGAAGACGCCGATCCGGGCGAGGGTCTCGTTGGTGTTCTCGGTCAGGACCAGGGGCAGCACGGCGAGCACGGCCACCAGCAGCAGCGGGGCTCCCCAGCGGACCCACGGCCGCTGCCGCAGGGAGGGGGCGGAGGTGTCCATTGCACTGGCCATCAGACGCGCACCACGAGTTTCCGGCCGAACAGGCCCTGGGGTCGGACGAGCAGCACGACGAAGATCAGGATGAACGGCACGGCGACCTTGAGGTCGTAGCCGATGAACGGCACGTACACCGCGGCCAGGTTCTCCAGGACGCCGATCAGCCACGCGGCGACGACGACGCCGACCGGGCTGGTGAGCCCGCCGAGGATGACCGCCGCCAGCGCGTAGACCAGGGCGTTGTCGAGCATCCCGGGGGTCAGCGTGAGCTGCGGGGCGACCAGCGCGCCGGCGACGGCGCCGAGCGCCGCCGCCAGGCCCCAGCCGACCATCAGCAGGCGGCCGACCGGGAGCCCGGAGAAGGCCGCGGACTCCGGGTTGTTCGCGACCGCCCGCAGCGCCAGGCCGAGCTTGGTGCCGACGAACAGCGCCTGCAGCAGGACCATCACCACGATGATCACGGCCGTGGTGCCGAGCGACCGCTGGCTGACCGAGACCCCGAGGAAGGACACCGTGTCCAGGGAGAACAGCGAGGGGAACTGCTGGTTGTTGTAGGTCCACAGCCACCCCGCGACACCGGTGATCAGCGTCAGCAGACCGATCGTGACGACCACCGCGGTGTCCGGGTCGCCGCGCTCGAAGCGCCGCATCAGCCACCGCTCCACGACCGCCCCGAAGGCGATCGAGAACACGATCGACACCAGGATCGCCAGGATCAGCGGCACGTCCTTGGTGGTCAGCCACCACGCGATGTAGACCGACAGGACGGCCATGCCGCCCTGCGCGAAGTTGATCAGGCCGGTCGCCTGGTGCACCAGCACGATGGCCAGGGCGATCGCGGCGTAGACCGAGCCGGTCGACAGGCCGTCGACGACGAGCTGGACGAATGTGCCCATGGTCAACCTCCCAGGTAGGCGCGTCGGATCTCGTCCATGCCCTTGAGCTCGGCGGACGTGCCGGTGAGCACGCTCCGGCCGGTCTCCAGGACGGTGGCGCTGTCGACGAGGGTGAAGGCGAGGTTGGCGTTCTGCTCCACCACGAGCATCGCGATGCCCGAGGTCAGCCGGAGCTTGCGGATCGCGTCGTAGACGTTCCGGGCGGTGCTCGGCGCCAGGCCGAGCGACGCCTCGTCGAGCAGCAGCAGCCGCGGCTTGCTCATGATCGCCCGGCCCACGGCGAGCATCTGCTGCTCGCCGCCGGACAGCGCGGAGGCGTTGGAGGAGATCCGGTCCTGCAGGTTCGGGAACAGGTCGAGGCAGAAGTCGATGTCCTCGGCGATGCCCTTGCGGTCCTTGCGCAGGTACGCGCCGACCCGCAGGTTGTCCCGGACGCTCAGGTCACCGAGCGTGCCGCGACCCTCCGGCACGTGCGCGATGCCGAGGGCGGCGACCTGGTCGGGCCGCAGTCCGCGGATGTCCTTGCCGTCGAAGGTGACCTTGCCGCCCACCCGCACGGTGCCGCTGATCGCGCGGAGGGTGGTGGTCTTGCCGGCGCCGTTGGCACCGAGGATGCCGACCGCCCCGTTCTCCGGGACGCTCAGCGACACGCCCTCCAGCACCTGCACCGGGCCGTAGGACGCGGTGACGTCCTCGAGCTCAAGCAGCGTCATCCGCGGCGTCCTTCCCGATGTAGGCCTCGATGACCCGGGGGTCGGACTGCGCCTCGGCAGCAGTCCCCTCCATGAGCTTGCGTCCGTGGTCGAGCACGACGACGCGGTCGGTGAGCGCGGCGATGAGGCCCATGTGGTGCTCGACGATGACGACGGTGATGTCGTCCTCGGAGCGCAGCCGCCGGACCGTCGTGATGAGCTGCTCCACCTCCGCGTGCGGCAGGCCCGCGGCCGGCTCGTCGAGGAGCAGCAGCCGCGGCTTCATGAGCAGGGCGCGGCACAGCTCGACGCCCTTGTGCAGGCCGTGCGACAGCTCGTCGGCCGGCAGGTGCGCGGCCCAGCCCAGGCCGTTGCGCTCCAGCAGCTCCAGCGCCTCGGCCCGCAGGTCCCTCTCCGCGCGGCGGGTGCCCGGGGTGCGCACCGCCCACGCCAGCGGGCTGCCGGGCAGCCGGGAGTGCCCACCGAGCAGCACGTTCTCCAGGACCGTCTCGTGCAGCTGCAGCGCGGGGTGCTGGAAGGTCCGGGCCAGCCCGTGCTGGGCCAGCGTCGCCGGGCGGGCGCCCTGCACCTCGGTGCCGTCGATCCGGACCGCGCCCGCGGTCGGGGTGTAGTGCCCGCTGATGCAGTTGAACAGCGAGGTCTTGCCGGCGCCGTTGGGCCCGACGAGCCCGAAGATCTGGCCCGGTTCGACGGTGAAGCTCACCTCTTGCAGCACCTTGATGCCGCCGAACTGCAGGTCCACGTCCTGCAGCACCAGCTCAGCCGCCATCGTCCACCTCATTCCCCGTTGCCGCGTCGCACCGGTGCACCTGGCCCCGACCCGCCGCGGGAACGTATGTACGTCCGTGAGCACTGTCAACGACCCCGGCAGGACCGTTGCGCAATCGTGGTCGTCCCGGTCGGTGACCGGAGGGGCATCCTCTCCCCCGCCTCCGGGCGGCCGGTTGCCGGGTGCACCGGCGACCCGCGGGACGACCGGACGGGACGACCGGTCAGCCGATCCGCTCGCCCCGCGGCAGCACTACGGCCCCGAGCGCGATCAGCCCGGACAGGCACACCAGCAGGGTCGACTGGGCCGCGCCGGCGCCGGCCGCCGCACCGACCGCGACGACCAGCGGCGGGCCGAGCAGCTGCCCCACCCCCGACCCCTGGGTGAGCAGGCCGATGGCCGCGCCGGCCGAGCCGGACCCGGCCGACACCGCGGCCACCCCGGCGAACAGCGCCGAGGGGACCAGGCCGGCGATGAAGGAGAAGGCGATGGCCGACGCGACCCGGGGGGCCAGCGGCAGCGACGGGTCGAGCACCCCCCACACGGTCACGGCCATGCCGGCGCACCCGGCGGGGATCACCCAGCGCAGCGTCGCCCCCCGGTGCAGCAGGTAGGCCCCGAGCAGGTTGGCCGGTGCGTTGACCAGGAACACGACCGCGCCCACCAGCCCGGCGGCGCCGACGGTCAGCCCCTCGTCGGCGACCAGGGCGGCGGGGAAGAGGCCGACCACCGCCAGGTACTGCGCGGCGTACAGCGCGAAGCACCCGGTGATGACCAGGACCGACGGCGAGCGGAGCGCGCCGAGCAGCCCCTGCAGGTCCGACGGCCAGCGCGCCGCCGCGGACGACGGCACCCAGCGGAGGACGGCGCCCAGCACGGCCACCGCGACGACGGCGTCCAGGACCGACGCCCCCTCCCAGCCGACCGCGGAGATCGCCGGCGGCACCAGCAGCGCGGCCAGCCCGGCGCCCACCGGCATGTAGGCCCCCCACATGCCGGCGACCAGCCGCCTGTCCCCGGGGGTGGCCACGGTGAACAGCAGGCCCGGTGCCGCGAGGATCACCATCACCAGCCCGACGCCCTCCCCCACCCGCGCCACCAGCAGCCCGGCGAGGGAGTCGACCAGGGCGCCGCCGAGGTCGGCGAGGACGATCGCGACCAGCCCGATGCGCACCTGCCGGGCCAGGCCCAACGTCTGCCCCAGCCAGCCCAGCAGCGCCCCGGCGACCGCGCTCAGCGCGCTGACCGTGGACAGGTACCAGGCCGCGGTGGTCGAGCTCAGCCCGAACTCGTCCTGCAGCACCGGCAGCGCCGCCGACGCCCCGCCGATCTGCGCGGCGGCCACCACCCCGGCGCCCATCAGCGCCAGCACGGCGGTCCACGACGTCCGGTCCCGCGGGGCCGCGTCCGCCGGCCGTGCCCCGGGGGCGGGTCTGCGCGCCACTGTCTCGTCCCTCCGTCGCGGACCGGTCACCTCGACCGGACGGCTCCGTCCGAACTGCACCACGCCGGCCCGCCCGGCGGTCGGCTGCCACCCGGAGATACGTCAAATGACGGAGCGGACCGGACCATCCGGCGCGGTGCCCCCGGCCACAACGGCCGACGGGGGGTGACGGTTGACTGTGGGCTGGAGCACAGCGGTCCCCCTAGGCTCGAGTCGCACGCTGTGCGACGGCGACCGGACCGGCACGCCCCGGCCGCCGCGGCACACCGAACGGCAGTGCACCGGGTCCGCGCACGGGAGGGGGAACGTGTCCAGCTCGAACGCCGCTGCGACCGGTCCCACCCCCCGGGACCTCGCGGTCACGGGTGCTGCGGCCCCCGGCACGGCCTGGTGGACCGGCGTGACCGGCTTCCGGACGACGGGAACCCCGACGCCGGATCCCGGGGGTCGGGGCAGGATCCCCCTGACCGACCGATGACCGGCCAGCAGGCCACGGGCCGGGACCCCCGGCCCGCAGAAGTGACACCCGAAGAGAACGGACGGACATGACTGCCAAGAACCTCCAGCAACTCCTCGACGAGACCGGCGACACCGTCGGACTGCTCCGCAACTCGCAGCTGGGCACCTACATCTACCCGGTGGTCCCGTCCGAGTTCACCAACTGGCGTCGGGAGCAGAAGGCCTGGCAGCAGACGGCCGTGCTCTTCGACCAGACGCACCACATGTTCAACCTGTTCATGACCGGCAAGGACGCGATCAAGCTGATCTCGGACACCGGCATCAACAGCGTGGCGAACTTCCCGGTCGACATGGCCAAGCAGTTCGTCCCCGTGACCCCCGCCGGCAACGTCATCGGCGACGGCATCCTCTTCCGCCTGGCCGAGGAGGAGTACGTCTACGTCGGCCGTGCACCCGGCGCCAGCTGGCTGCAGTTCCAGGGCGAGACCGGCGGCTACGACGTCGAGATCCGGAACGACCCGCGGTCGCCGTCCCGCCCCTACGGCAAGCCGGTCACCCGTGACCTGTGGCGCTTCCAGATCCAGGGCCCCAACGCCTGGCCGATCATCGAGAAGCTCAACGGCGGCACGGTCGAGCAGCTCAAGTTCTTCCGGATGGGCGAGATGAAGATCGCCGGCGAGACCGTGCGCACCCTGCGCCACGGCATGGCCGGTGCGCCGGGCCTGGAGATCTGGGGCCCCTACGAGGGCCACGAGCGGGTCCGCGACGCCATCCTCGAGGCGGGCCAGGAGTTCGGCATCGAGCCCGTCGGCTCGCGCGCCTACTCCACCAACACCCTCGAGTCGGGCTGGATCCCCTCGCCCCTGCCGGCGATCTACACCGGCGAGGAGCTGCGCCCCTACCGCGAGTGGCTCGGCGCGGACAGCTACGAGGCGACCAACGCCATCGCCGGCAGCTTCGTGTCCGACAACATCGAGGACTACTACACCAACCCGTGGGAGCTCGGTTACGGCTCCTTCGTGAAGTTCGACCACGACTTCATCGGCCGTGAGGCCCTCGAGTCGATCGACAAGGACGCCCAGCGCCGCAAGGTCACCCTGGAGTGGAACTCCGAGGACCTGGCCAAGCTGCTGGCCTCCCCGGTCGAGGGCGCCAAGTACCAGTTCTTCGACCTGCCGAACGCCAACTACGGGTCGTCGAACTTCGACCGCGTCATCGACGCCGACGGCACGGACCTGGGTGTCTCGATGTTCACCGGCATCTCGGCCAACGAGCAGAAGGGCCTCTCGCTGGCCACCATCAGCCCCGACGTGCCGCACGGCGCCGAGGTCAAGGTGGTCTGGGGCGAGCCCGACGGCGGCAGCAAGAAGTTCACCGTCGAGCCGCACGAGCAGTTCGAGGTGCGCGCCATCGTCAGCCCGGTCCCCTACGCCACCATGGCGCGGGAGACCTACCAGGGCGGCTGGCGCACCGCCGGCAAGGCCTGACACACCAGCTCACCGGCTGTGGCCGGATGACGACGACCTCGTCATCCGGCCACAGCCGTGTCCAGGCCCTTTCCGGCAGGCGGTAGGTCAGATGTCGCGGCCCGGTCGGGACCGGACGGCCCCGGATCGACGTCATCCGCGTGATCCGGGGCACAGCCGTCGTCCCTACCGTCGAGGTACCAGCCGGGGGACTCCTCCCACCGGCCAGCACCCCGGCCAGGCGCCCGCCTGACCGCCCCCGACGAGAGGCCCCCACCCATGACCTCCGAGAGCCTGGCCGCCGCCCTGGCCCGCGCCGGCAGCCCCGTCGAGCTGCTGCGGAACCTCGCGTTCCCGCCCAGCACCTTCCCGGTGCAGCCCGAGTTCACCAACTGGCGCGCCGAGCAGCGCTCCTGGGTGGAGTCCTGCGCGCTGCTCGACCAGTCCCACCACATGACCGACCTGTTCATCTCCGGCCCCGGGGCGCTCCAGCTGCTCAGCGACGTCGCGGTGAACACGTTCGCGAACTTCGGCGTCGGCCGGGCCAAGCAGTTCGTCGCGGTCTCCCCCGACGGCCACCTCATCGGCGACGCCATCCTCTTCCACCTCGAGGAGGACCTGTTCGACCTGGTCGGCCACCCGATGGTCATCGACTGGGTCACCTTCAACCTCGAGCGCGGCGCCTACGACGCCACCGTGGAGCGGGACGACAACTCCGCCGTCCGCGCGTCCGGCCCGCCGAAGCTGTACCGCTACGAGCTGCAGGGACCGACGGCCGCCGCGCTGATGGAGGAGGTGACCGGCGCCCCGCTGCCCGAGGTCAAGTTCTTCCACATGGCCGAGTTCACCATCGCCGGCCGTCGCGTCCGCGGCCTGCGGCACGGCATGGCCGGCCAGCCCGGCTACGAGCTCTTCGGGCCCTGGGAGGACGCCGAGGCGGTGCTGGGCGCGCTGCTCGGCGCCGACCCCGCGCACGGGCTGGTCCGGGTCGGGGCGAAGGCCTACTCGACCGCCAACCTGGAGTCCGGCTGGGCGCCCGCACCGATGACCGCGCTGTTCGGCGACGACCCGCTCATGCAGGAGTACCGCGAGTGGCTGCCTGCCACCAAGGTCGGTTCCATCGGCGGCAGCCACCCGGCCACCGACATCAGCGACTGGTACCTGACGCCCTACGACGTCGGCTACGGCAAGACGGTCAAGTTCGACCACGAGTTCATCGGCCGCGGGGCCCTGGAGCGGCTGGCCGAGGCACCGCCGCGGCAGAAGGTGACCCTGGTCTGGAACGCCGACGACGTCACCGCCGCGGTCGGCTCGCTCTACCGGCCCGGCCCCGGCGCCAAGTACATGGAGCTGCCGAAGATCCGGTACGCCACCCACCACGAGGACGCGGTGCTCGTGGACGGCCGGCAGGTGGGCATCTCACTGGACTGCGGCTACCTGGCCAACGAGCGCTCGATGGTCTCGCTGGCCACCGTGGAGAACGAGTTCGCCGCGCCCGGCACCGAGGTGACCGTGGTCTGGGGCGAGGACCCCGTCTCGCGCAAGCCGGCGGTCGAGGAGCACCGCCAGGTGCAGGTGCGCGCCACCGTCGCGCCGGTCCCGTTCGTCGACTTCGCCCGGGAGGGCTACCGGTCCAGGTGACCGGCTGACCCGACGACGACCCGCCCCCGGCCGCGCCGGGGGCGGGTCGTGGTCCGTCCAGGGCCCCCGGGACGCGACGAGGCCCCGGGGACGGTGCGTCCCCGGGGCCTCGACGGCAGGTGGTGCAGGGTCAGGCAGGCGCCTTGTTGTCGAACAGCGCGATGCCCGCGGCGGTGTTCGACGCCGGCACGAAGTAGTCCGAGTGCACCTTGGTGACCTGGTCGTCCATCGCGCCCCGCATGATCAGCCACATGATCAGCTCGATGCCCTCCGAGCCGGCCTGACGGATCAGCTCCTCGCGCGACAGCGCGGCCAGCTTGGCCGGGTCGGTGTGGATCGCCTCCATCCACATGGTGTCGAAGTCGGGGTTGATGAACCCCGCCCGGGTGCCGGCCAGCTGGTGGGACATGCCGCCGGTGCCCAGGACGCCGACCGTGACGTCCTTCGGGTAACTGCGGATCGCCCGGCCCAGCGCCTGGCCCAGCGCGTAGCACCGGGCCGCCGTCGGCTGGGGGTACTGGATGACGTTGACCAGCAGCGGGATCACCGGGCACGGCCAGGCGTCGCCGGGGTCCGGCGTCCAGACCGACAGCGGCACGGTGAACCCGTGGTCGACGGCCAGCTCCTGGAAGACCGTGAGGTCGAAGCCCTCGTCCACCAGGCTCTCGACCAGGTGGAAGGAGAGTTCCGGGTCACCGAGCACGTCGGGCACCGGACGGCGGCCGAAGCCCTCGTCGGCCACCTCGTACCGGTCGGCGGTGCCCAGCCCGAAGGTCGGGATGAAGTCCAGGTCGATGCCGTTGGCGTGGTCGTTGTAGACGACGATCGCCACGTCGGGCTGGTGCTCGGCCAGCCACGCCCGCGCCGGGGCGTAGCCGTCGAACAGCGCCTTCCAGTTCGGGTCGTCGGTCTTGCCGCGGTCCATCGCGGCACCGATCGAGGGCACGTGCGAGGTCGCCAGACCCCAGAGGACCTCAGCCATCGCGGCGGCCCCCGGCGCGCATCGCGGCGAGGAAGTCGTCCTCGCCCATGCCGGTGAAGACTCCACCGAGGTACTGCATCGACCGGCCGTCCATCATCGCCAGCTTGTAGACGTAGAAGATGCTGCCCCCGAGGTCGATCATGGCCTGCCAGTCGCGGCCGAGCACCGCCTCCTGCTGCTCGGGGGTGAGCCCGAACTCCTGGCAGTAGGCGGCCTCGTCGGCCAGGAAGCGCTCGCGGGCGGCCGCGTCGCGCAGGCTCATGAAGAGCTTGTTCATCCGGAACCCGCGGCGGCTGGTGTCCCCGTCGAAGATCGGTGTGCCCGGCAGGTCGAGACGGCCGGCTCCTGCAGCTGTGCCCATGTCCCTCGTGTGTCCTCTCTCCCGAACCGGTGCGCTCTCGAGCAGGTCGGTCACGACTGCTGCTCCTGGGGGTGGGTGGCGAGCGCCTCCACGTGGACGTCGAGCCACGGGGACATCGGCAGCGACATGAGGGCGTCGTGCAGCGCCGCCGGGTCCGCTGCCTCGTAGAGACCGATGGTGGCGTTCCGACCCGGAACGCGCCACAGCCGCTTCAGGACGCCCTCGGCGCGCAGCTCCACGGCGCGGGCACGCTCACCCGCCCGCAGCTCCGCGCGCCGCTCGGCGGGGGTGTCGGCCGGCAGCCGGTTCTCGGACCGGACCAGGAACTCCATCTCAGATCCCTCCCTGCGCCGACGGGGTCGGCAGACGGCCGGCGAGGTCGGCCAGCACGCGGGCCAGCTCCTCGGGGGCGGTGACCATGGCCTCGTGGCCGGTCTCGAGCTCGTGCACCGGCCACTGCCGGGCGCGGGCGCGCTCGGCCTGGCCGGCGAAGACGCGCATCCAGCTGACGCACTCGACGAAGGCGGCGGGCACCGCGTCGACGGCGCCGGTCAGCCGGAGCGGGTCGGTGTAGGTCTTCCAGGGGTGCGGGGTGAGCTTGGGGGTGAGCCAGTCCAGGTCGGCCTGCTCGGTCACGCCCAGCACCGACAGCTTGCGCACCGCCACCAGCCAGCCGAACCCCTGCTCGGCCGCGGACTCCGCCCAGTGGTGCTCGACGGTCTCCGGCAGCAGGTCGCGGGCGGCCTCGCCGTCCTCGCCGACGAAGGCGTCGAGGTAGACCCGCTGGGCGATCGCGGCGGGCCGCCGGTCGGCCACGGCGGTCACGACCTGCCCGGCGTAGCTGTGCCCCACGAGCACGACGTCGGTGAGCCCGAGGACGTCGATCAGCCGGACGACGTCCTCGACGTGCGTGTCCAGCCCGACGAGCGGGGTGAGCAGGTGGGCGCGCTCGGACAGCCCGGTGAGCGTCGGCGCATGCACCTCGTGGCCGGCGGCGCGCAGCCGCGGCGCGACCCGGTCCCAGCACCAGCCGCCGTGCCATGCCCCGTGCACGAGGACGAACGTGGCCATCTTGTCGTCTCCTCCGGGGTCGGGGTGGGCGCTGCTGCGCCTCCACGGTGACGGTAGGCACAGTCCGCGCGGGCGTGATCGGTCCGATGTCACGACGTCGCCACCGATGCGGCAGGACGCCCCTACGTCATCCGTCGTGCTGCTCCCCCGCCCGGGGTGGCCGGGAGGTCAGAGGTCCAGCACCAGCCAGGGCGTCGTCGCCCGGGACACGCAGATCATCATGGTCTCCCCGAACGCCCGCTCCTCGGCGTCGAGCACGCCGTCCCGGTGCTCGGGGGTGCCCTCGAGCACCCGGGTCTCGCAGACCCCGCAGCGTCCGTCGGGGCAGGCCGCCGGGACCTCGAGGCCGACCGCCCGGACGGCGTCCAGCACCGACGTGCCGGCCGGGACGGGGACCGAGATGCCGGCGGCCGCGCAGTGCACGCGCAGCGGGCAGGCACCGGCGGCAGGCTCGGGGAGGGCGGTCACGCCACCTCCCTCCACGAGCGGTCGGGCCGCGGGACGGGGGCACCGGGTGCCCGACCGGGGACCACGCTAGGAGGGCCGGCCGCACGGCGGATCACCCGCTTGACGGTCACCGGGAGCAGTCGCTGTCGCGCGGGTGCCGCGACAAATGACGGCACCGGTCCTCAGCGGGGCTGGACGAGCCCTTCCTTGACCGCGAGCAGCGCCGCCTGGGTCCGGGAGGTGAGGCCCATCTTCGCCAGCAGGTGGCTCACGTGGGTGCGCGCGGTCCGCTCGCTGATGACCAGGTGCTCGGCGATGTCCTTGTTGGACCGGCCCTCGGCCACCAGCACGAGCACCTCCTTCTCCCGGGCGGTGAGCACGCCGAGCCCGGTGCGCGGGGCGCGGATCTCCTGGGTGAGCCGGCGGGTGACCGCGGCGTCCAGGAACACCTCGTCCCGGACGGCGGCGCGCAGCGCGGCGTCCACCTCGCCGGGGCCGGCGTCCTTGAGCAGGTACCCGGACGCCCCGCTCTCGAGCGCCGCGTGCACCCGCTCGGTCTCCCCGAAGCTGGTCAGGATGACCACCTTCAGCTGCGGCCAGCGGCGCAGCACCTCCGCAGTCGCGGTCACCCCGTCCATGCCGGGCATCTGCAGGTCCATCAGCACGACGTCGGGCAGCTCGCCGTGCGCCGCCGCCCGGGCCAGCCGGTCCAGCGCGGCCTGCCCGTCGCCGGCCTCGTCGGCCACCTCGACGTCCTCCAGCGCCTCGAGGTAGGCGACGACCCCCCGGCGGACGACGGCGTGGTCGTCGACGACCAGGACGCGGATCGGGTCCGGTGCGGTCACGGGGCGACCTCCTCGTCGGTCGCGGGCAGCGACGTGGGCAGCGGCAGGCTCAGGAACACGCTGGTCCCGCCGGCGGCGGGCTGCCGCACCCGGACGGCGCCGCCCCAGCGGGCCGCGCGCTCGCGCATCACGGTCATGCCGAAGCCGCTGGAGGCGCACTCGCCGGCGTCGGCGGCGTCGCTGGGTGCGGCCAGGCCGCGGCCGTCGTCGACGACCTCGGCGACCAGCCGCCGGCGCCGGCCGTGCGGGGCCACCGCCACCCGCACGTGGATGCGGCCGGCGTCGGCGTGCTTGACGCTGTTGTGCAGCGCCTCGGCGACGATCCGGTACACGTCCTCGAGCAGGGCGGCGTCCAGGGTGGCGAGCTCGGCGGCGTCGTCCTCGACGGCCAGCGACACCGGGATGCCGGTGCGGGCGGCGGTGGTGTCCACCAGCGACCGCACCGCGGGGGCCAGCCCGCCGGCGGTGGCCGCGGCCGGCCGCAGCTCGACGACCATGCCGCGCAGGTCGGCCAGCACGTCCTCGGCGCTGGAGCTCAGGTCGTCGGCGACCTGGGCGACCTTCTCCGGCGTGGGCGGCAGCCCGCGCGCGACCAGCACGCCCAGCGAGCGGGCCTGCATCATCATCGAGAACACCTGCTGGACGACCGAGTCGTGCAGGTCGCGGGCCAGCTTCTGCCGCTCCTCGCGCCGGGCGACGTCGCGCTCCCACTCCAGCAGCGCGGCGTGGTCCACGGCCATCGCGGCCTGCTCGGCCATCGCCAGCAGGAACTCCAGCTCGGTGTCGCCGACGACCTGGCCGGGGGCGAAGAAGGCGTTGAGGATGCCCACCGGCTCGCCGCGGGCCAGCAGCGGGACGCTGACGAACCAGTCCCAGCGGGGGTGGCGCATCAGCTGCTTCAGCGGCGCCCAGGCCGGGTCGCGCATCACCGCGTCGTACCGGTTCGCCGCGACGATCGGCTGCCGGGTCTCCAGCGCCTCCAGCATCATCATCCGCGCGCCGAGGGCCCGGCACTCCATCAGCTTGTCGAAGAAGTCCGCGGCGCGGCCGAAGCCGGAGGCGCCGATGACGTGCAGCCGGTCACCGGTCGAGTTCACGGTGAGCACCTGGACGCCGGCCAGGGCGTTGGTGCGCGCCACCTCCTGGGCCAGCGCCTCCAGGGTGCCGACCAGGGACCGCTTGGACGCGACGTCGGAGGCGGCCTTGGCGATCGCGGCCAGCCGCCGCTCGCGCAGCCGGCTCAGCGTGACGTCGCGGAAGGAGACCACCCACCGCTGGTGACCGGGCACCGGGGACAACACGTAGGCGAACTCGCGCCGCTGGCCGGGCGCCGGCTCCCAGGCGACGGTCAGCTCGCCGGCCTTGGCGGCGGCGGAGGCGTCGTCCGGCGCGGGGAACGGCGAGGGTGCGCCGGCCACCTGGTCCGGGGTGAGGCCGCACAGCGCGACGGCGGCCGGGTTCGCCTCCACGAACCGCGCCTCGGCGTCGATGACCGCCAGCCCGTCCGGGGCGTGCCGCACCAGGTCACCGGGTGAGATCACCGGAGCGGTCGTCGTCGTGCCGACGTCGGTCGGTCGAGCTGCGTCCACCGGGTCCACCTCCCTGCGCGGCGTCGTCGCCGCGTCCTCCCCAGGGTGCGCCTGCCCACCCCGGGCAGATCTTGGCAGCCGGGCACGTCCGGTGCGCGGGGACCCCGCCCGGGTCACCCGGAGGAGCGGTCCGGCGGTCGCGGTCAGAAGGACCCCTCGGCGACCTGCATGAGCGAGCCGTCGGTGTCCTCGACGACGGCCCGGTCGGCCGCCAGCCGCGGCAGCACCTGCGTGGTGAAGAACCGCGCGGCGGCGAGCTTGCCCTCGTAGAACAGCCGGTCGGCCGCGGACACCTCACCGGCCAGCGCGGTCAGCGCGACCTCGGCCTGGCGGACCAGCAACCACCCGGTGACCAGGTCGCCGGTGGCCATCAGCAGCCGGGTGGTGTTCAGGCCGACCTTGTACAGCGCGGTGCGGTCCTGCACGGCCTCGGCGTGGAAGCCGGACAGCGCGGCCAGCATCCCCTGCAGGTCGGCCAGCGCCGCGGAGAGCCGGCGCCGCTCGACGGCCAGCCGGTCCTGCTCCCCCGCCGGGGCGCCGGTCGCCGCCACCTGCTCGGCCAGCCAGGTCATCGCCACCCCGCCGTCCCGGACCACCTTGCGGAAGAAGAGGTCCTGGCCCTGGATCGCCGTCGTCCCCTCGTAGAGGGTGTCGATCTTGGAGTCCCGGACGTACTGCTCGACCGGGTAGTCCTGCAGGTACCCCGAGCCGCCGAGGGTCTGCAGGGTCTCGGCGGTGAGCAGCTGGCTGGCCCGCTCCGAGCAGAAGCCCTTCACGACCGGGAGCAGCAGGTCGTTGACCCGGGCGGCCAGCGTCGCCGCCTCCCCCTCGCCGTCCCCGGCCGCCGCGGCCTCGGTGACCTGGTCGCGCAGGCTCGCGGTGTAGAGGTACAGCGCCCGCATGCCCTCGGTGTAGGCCTTCTGCAGCATCAGCGAGCGGCGGACGTCGGGGTGGTGGGTGATCGTGACCCGCGGGGCGTCCTTGGTCGTGGCGGTGAGGTCGGCGCCCTGCACCCGCTCCTTGGCGTAGCCGAGGGCGACCCGGTAGCCGGCGGACAGCGTGGCCACGGCCTTGGCCCCGACCACCATCCGGGCGTACTCGATGATCTTGAACATCTGGGCGATGCCGTCGTGCACGTCGCCGATCAGCCAGCCCTGCGCCGGGACGTCGGTGGCGCCGAAGGTCAGCTCGCAGGTGGTGGAGACCTTCAGGCCCATCTTCTTCTCCACGCCGGTGACGTGGACGCCGTTGCGCTCCCCCAGCACGCCGGATGCCAGGTCGACGTGGAACTTGGGGACGGCGAACAGCGACAGCCCCTTGGTCCCCGGCCCCGCCCCCTCCGGCCGGGCCAGCACCAGGTGGACGATGTTGTCGCTGAGGTCGTGCTCGGCGCCGGTGATGAAGCGCTTCACCCCGGACAGGTGCCACGAGCCGTCGGGCTGCTGCGCGGCCGAGGTGCGTCCCGCCCCGACGTCGGACCCGGCGTCGGGCTCGGTCAGCGCCATCGTGGCGCCCCAGCCCCGCTCGACCATCAGCTCGGCCAGCCGGCGCTGGTCGGCGGTGCCCAGCGCCTGCAGGACCGTGCTCATCGTGGTCGCGGTGCCGTACATGACCAGCGCCGGGTTGGCGCCCAGCAGCATCTCGGTCGCCGCCCAGCGGAGCACCGCCGGGGCACCGAAGCCGCCGTGCTCCTCGGGCAGGTCGAGGCGGAACCACTCCCCCTCCCGCCAGGCCCGGTAGGAGGCGGCGAAGGACGCCGGCATGGTCACCGCGTGCGTGGCCGGGTCGAACACCGGCGGGTTGCGGTCGGCGTCGACGTAGGACGCGGCGACCGGGCCCTCGGCCAGCCGGCGGACCTCGGTCAGCACCCCGGCGGCGGTCTCGGCGTCGACCTGCTCGAACGGGCCGGACCCGAAGCGGGTCGCGTCCAGGAACTCGAAGAGGTCGAACTGCAGGTCCCGGAGATCTGCGGTGTAGTGGTGCACGTCCTGCTCCCTCGTCGGCCGGTCGGGCTCCGCAGCGGACCGGCCCCACAGGCGGACGACGGCACGACCGTCGGTCCAGGCTAGCCAGCGGCCCCCGGCGTGCCACAGGACAGATGACGTATGACCACCGGCACACTTGGTGGGTGACACACGTCATAGGACTCTCGGTCGGGGATGACTCCCGTCACTACGGTTCGCCCGACGACCAACGCCGGTCGTCCTGGACCGAGGAGTGTGGGTGACCCGTCAGCCACCGGAGGCAGCGGGCTCGGGAGGGCTCGTCGTCCGGGACCTCACCGTCCGCTACGGCCGCGCCATCACGGTCCTCCGCCAGGTCGACCTCGAGGTGCCGCAGGGCAGCGTCGTCGCCCTGATGGGCGTCAACGGCGCCGGCAAGACCACGCTGGCCCGCGCCGTCACCGGCATGCTGCCCTTCCACTCCGGGACGGTCGTCGAGGGCGACATCTCCTGGCACGGGCAGTCGCTGCTGGGCCGCAAGCCCGGCCAGATCGTCCGCGCCGGGGTCAGCCAGACGCTCGAGGGACGGCGGATCTTCGCCGAGCTCACCGTCGACCAGAACCTCGGGGTCGGCGGGATCAGCAAGCGGAACGACCAGACCCTCAAGGACCGCCGCGACTGGGTGCTGGAGCTGTTCCCCAAGCTGCGGGAGCGGCTGGAGCAGCGCGCCGGCTACCTCTCCGGCGGTGAGCAGCAGATGCTCGCGGTCGGCCGCGCGCTGATGCAGTCGCCGCAGCTGCTGGTGCTCGACGAGCCCTCGCTGGGCCTGGCACCGATCATCGTGGACCAGATCCGGGAGACGATCCTGACCATCCGGGACGCCGGCACGAGCGTGCTGCTGATCGAGCAGAACGCGATGATGGCGCTGGCCGTCTCCGACCACGGCTACATCCTGTCCCACGGGTCGGTCACCCGGCACGCGCCGTCGCGGGAGCTGCTCGACGACCCGGACATCCAGTCCTTCTACCTCGGGCTCGACGAGGCCGCGGGCGAGCACGCCCCGGCCGGCGACGGGACCCCGGCGTGACCGCCGTGGCGCAGCCGCTGCTGCAGGCCGAGCACGTCCGGCTGACCTTCGGCGGCATCACCGCGATCAGCGACGTCTCCTTCGCCGTCCAGCAGGGCGAGTTCTTCGCCGTCATCGGCCCCAACGGGGCCGGCAAGACCTCCCTGCTCAACGTGCTCAACGGCGTCTACCGCCCGAGCTCGGGGTCGGTCACCTTCCAGGGCGAGTCGCTGCTGGGCCGCAAGCCGGCCCAGATCGCCTCGCTGGGCATCTCCCGCACCTTCCAGAACCTCGCCCTCTTCGAGGAGATGACGGTGCTGGACAACGTGGTGCTCGGCCGGCACCACCTGATGAAGGCCGGCCTGCTCTCCGGCGCCGTCTGGTTCGGCCGGGCCCGCCGCGAGGAGCACGAGGCGCGGCGCGACTGCCTGCCGCTGCTGGAGCTCATGGGCCTGGACGAGATCAGCGGCGAGGTGGTGCACGACCTGCCCTACGGCGTGAAGAAGCGGATCGAGCTCGCCCGCGCCCTGGCCATGCAGCCCACGCTGCTGCTGCTGGACGAGCCGGTGGCCGGGATGAACGCCCAGGAGACCAACGAGCTGGCCCGCTGGGTGCTCACCGCCAAGCAGGAGCTCGACCTCACCGTGGTGATGATCGAGCACGACATGGCGCTGGTCACCAAGGTCGCCGACCGGGTGCTGGTCCTCGACTTCGGCGAGGTCATCTGCTGCGACACCCCGGACGTCGCCGTCACCGACCCCCGGGTCATCCGCGCCTACCTGGGCGGCAGCGGCGACACCCTGGTCGAGCGGGCCACGGCCGGCCTGCAGACCCCCACCGCCGACGCCGAGCCCGACCCCGACCACGGAGCACGCGCGTGACCGCCAACCTGCAGATCCTGATCTCCGGCATCTCGCTGGGCTGCGTGCTGGCCCTGCTGGCCCTCGGCTTCGTCGTCGTGGCCAAGTCCACCGGGGTCTTCAACCTCACCCAGGGCGGCTTCGTCGTGCTGGGCGGCTACCTGAGCTACACCGCCCACCAGACGTGGGGGCTGCCCTTCGTCCTGGCGGTCCTGCTGTCGATCGTGCTGGTCGCCGCGCTGGCGGTGTTCCTCGAGGCCACCATCGTCCACCGGATCGCGACGACCAACCTGTTCACGCCGATCCTGGTCACCTTCGGCCTGCTCATCATCATCCCGCCGGTCGCGGCCGGGATCTGGGGGCCCGACCAGAAGAACCTGGGCGACCCGTGGGGCCTGAAGGTCCTCCGGGTGGGCGACCTGACCATCACCCACCGCGACCTCGCGGTGATCATCTCCACCTTCGTGCTGCTCGCCGCGTTCGGCGCCTTCTTCCGGTTCTCCCGGATGGGCCTGGCCATGCAGGCGACGGCCCTCGACCCGGAGGCCGCGCTGGCCCAGGGCGTCAGCGACCGGACGGTCCACCGGCTCTCCTGGGGCATCGCCGGCGCCCTCGGGGCCTTCGGCGGGACGATGCTGGCCACCACCGCGGGCGCCGGGCTCGGTCCCGGGCTGGAGCAGTACGCCCTGCTGGCCATCCCGGTGATCATCCTGGGCGGTCTGGAGTCCCCGCTGGGTGCGGTGATCGGCGGGCTGTTCGTCGGCATCGTCCAGCAGTTCGCGGTCGTCCGGGTGCCCGAGTCCTTCGGCGCCGGCTTCTACGAGGTCGTCCCCTACCTCCTCATGCTCGTGGTCATGCTCGTGCGTCCCGAGGGCTTCTTCGGGACCAAGAAGGTCAGGCGGATCTGATGGCCACCGACGTCTCCACCCCCACGGGCTCGACCCGGGCCGCCCCGGAACGGAAGGTGCCGCCGCTGCGGCTGGTGGGCTCCCGCGGCGGCCGGCTGGGCATCCTGCTGTTCGTCGTGCTGGTCATCGCCGTCCCGCTGAACATGACCAGCACCTACTGGCTCGGCATCCTCAACGCCGCAGGGGTGGCGGCGATCGCCGCCGTCGGGCTCAACGTGCTGACCGGGTACGCCGGCCAGCTCTCCCTGGGCCACGCCTTCTTCGTCGGCCTGGGTGCCTTCGTCGCCCAGTGGGTGGGCGGCATCCACGGCCTGCCGATGCTCCTCTGGCTGCCCGCGGCCGGGATCGCGGCGGCCCTGGTCGGTGCCGCCGTCGCCCCCTTCGCCCTCCGGCTGCGCGGGCCCTACCTGATGATCGTGTCGCTGGCGCTGGTCTTCATCGGCATCTACGTCGCCCGCAACCTGAAGTCGATCACCGGTGGCAACGAGGGCACGATCGTCGAGGCCCGGGCGACGCTGGGGCCGATCGACTTCGAGGAGCTCACCCTGGGCACGCTGGTGTTCGCCCGCGAGCAGGGGCTGTTCATCCTCATCTGGGCGACCCTGGGCCTGGTCCTGCTGGTCGTGGCGAACGTGATGCGCACCCGGGGCGGCCGGGCCATGCAGGCCGTCCGCGACCACGACGTCGCCGCCGAGGTGCTCGGCGTGCGGATGATGCGGACCCAGACCAACGCCTTCGTGCTGGCCTCGGCCCTGGGCGGGATCGCCGGCGGGCTGCTCGCGGTGAACCTCGAGTACATCCGCCCGGACAGCTTCAACATCGACCTGTCGGTCCAGTACCTGGCGATCATCGTCATCGGCGGGCTCGCCTCGCTGTGGGGCCCGGTGCTCGGTGCGGTGTTCGTGACCCTGGTGCCGGTGTTCGTCGACCAGTTCTCGACCAGCCTGCCGTTCATGGCCCAGGGCGGGAACGCCGGCCTCACCACCACCGACCTCAGCCTCATCCTCTACGGCGCGATGATCGTGGTCTTCCTGCTGGCCGAGCCCAAGGGGCTGGTCGCCACGCTGGGGCGCCTCCGCCGCGCCGTCCTGCCGTCCGCCGGTCAGACCGGCCGACCTCCCCGCACCACCCACCGAGAGGACACCGCATGAGGCACCGTTCCCGGGGGCTCGGCCTGCCGATCCCCGCCCTGCTCCTGTGCACCGCCCTGGCCGTGACGGCCTGCGGCGCGCAGAGCAGCACCAGCGACAGCGGCGACGGCGGGTCCGGCGGCGGCGAGCTCTCCGCCGTGCCCGGGTTCGACCCCGATGCCGGCACCATCGCGGTGGGCAACCTGGTCGCGCTGAGCGGCCCGATCTCCGCCACGGCGCGCGAGCAGCTGCTCGGCCAGCAGGCCTGGTTCGACAAGGTCAACGCCGACGGCGGCATCGCGGGCGAGTACCAGATCGAGCTGATCACCGCGGACAACCAGTACGACGCCCAGGTGACGGTGCAGGCCTACCAGCAGATCAAGGACCAGGTCGTGATGCTCTCCGGCATCCTCGGCACCCCCTCGGTCAAGGCGCTGGTGCCGATCCTGAACCGGGACGAGGCCGTCGGCGTCCCCAGCAACCAGGCCGCCGAGCTGCGGGACGAGCCGGCGCTGCTGCCGGTCTTCCCCTCCTACCAGACCAACGTGGTCAACGCCGTCGCCTACCTCAACGAGCAGGACCCCTCGCTGAAGGACGCCGTGTACTGCGAGCTGGGCTACGACAGCGAGTGGGGCGACGCCGTGGAGGAGGGCCTGACCTTCGCCACCGAGCAGCTGGGCACCACCGTCACCTCGGTGCAGCGGTACGCGCCGCTGGACACCTCGGTCACCGCCCAGGTGCAGGAGCTCAAGCAGGCCGGGTGCGAGGTCGTCGCCTTCAGCGGCGCGGTGAACAACACCCCGGCGATGGTGGCCGCGGCCACCCAGCTGGACTTCAAGCCGCAGTGGATCGCCGAGTTCATCGCCAACTCCACCGCGTTCTCCGGGACGCCGATCGCCCAGTACCTGCAGGAGAACGTGCTCTTCACCGGCCCGGGCGCCGACCTGTCCGACACGTCCATCGAGGGCATCAAGGTGCTCAAGGACTCCCTCGGTGACACCGACCTGACCCTGCAGCACGTCTACGGCTACATCCAGGCCGTCGCCGTCACCACGCTGCTGGAGAAGGCCGTCGAGGAGGGCGACCTCAGCGGTCCCGGCCTGCGTGAGGCCCTGACCACGATGGACAAGATCGACTTCCAGGGGCTCAACGGCGACCTGACCCTCGGCGAGCCCGAGGACCGGGTGCTGCCGCAGGCGACGACCATCTACGAGTACGACCCGGCGACCCCCTACGGGCTCAGCGCGGTCGCCCCGCAGTACCAGGCCGAGGAGACCAACCCGGACTTCTGACCTCGGCCGCACCGGACGCGCCCGCTCCTCCCGGATCCCCGGGGGGAGCGGGCGTTCCCGTGTGCGGAAGTCGGAGAGCGCAGCCGTCGCCGCACCGCGACGATTGACCTAGGGCCGGCGACCGATCCGGTGGACCAGGTGCCGTCATGTCACCGTGCCGGACGGCGCGTGGTCCAGGTCACGATGGTGGGCAGTGGACGGACGTCTGCGGCCGGAGGCCGTCGACGACCTCCGAGGAGCGGGAACTCGCCCGACAAGTGCAGAGGGAGACACCACGTGAAGCGCTCGCTGACGGTTCGTGACGGAGCCACGCGGGAGTCGCTCAAGCGGGCGATCAACGACCTCGGGTTCGAGGTCATCCCCTTCAAGAAGACCGAGCAGAACGTCCTCCAGTACGTCCCCAAGGACATCCGGCTGACGGTGACCGCCTCCCCCGCCAAGGGCCAGGACGCCACCATCGACCTCACCGTCGCCCTCGCCGGCCACGGCTACAAGGTGGCCCCGCACCTGTCCGCGCAGCAGGTCCGCGACCGCGCGCACCTGGCCGAGATCGTGGCCCGCTGCCGCGAGGCCGGCATCACCGACGTCTTCGTCGTCGGCGGCGACCCGACCGAGGAGCCCACCGGCTTCAACAACGCCCACGAGCTGCTGGTCGCCCTGCACGAGCTGGACCACGGCTTCACCGACATCGGCATCGGCGGCCACCCCGAGGGCCACCCCACCGCCTCCACCGAGCTGCTGTTCCAGGCGCTCAAGGACAAGGCGCCGCTGGCCACCCACATCAAGACCCAGATCGTGTTCGACCCCAAGGTCATCCTGGCCTGGTCGCGCGAGCTGAAGAACCGCGGCATCGACCTGCCGGTGCACGTCGGCGTGCCCGGCGCCGTCACCCGGCAGAAGCTGATGCGGGTCTCCGGCGGGCTCGGCATCGGTGAGTCGGCGAAGTTCCTCAAGAAGCAGTCGAACCTGTTCTGGCGCTTCTTCATCCCGGGTGGCTACAGCCCTGACAAGATCATCAAGGGCCTGGCCCCGCACATCGGCAAGCCGGACAACCACCTCGAGGGCTTCCACGTCTTCACCTTCAACGACCTGGAGCCGACCACGGCCTGGCGCCAGCAGCTGCTGCGCGACCTGGGCTGAGCCCGGCCGACCCCCTCGCGACGGGCACACCGCCCGGCGCGACCCCGACCTCCCGACCCCTGACGAGGAGTACCTGGTGACCGCACGGGTGATCGACGGCACGGCCGTGGCACGACGGGTGCGCGAGGAGGTCGGCCGCGGCGTGGCCGCCCTCGTCGCCGCGGGTGGCACCGCCCCGGGACTGGCCACCGTGCTGATCGGCGAGGACCCCGCCTCGGAGGTCTACGTCCGCAACAAGCGCCGGCTCTGCGTGGCCGCCGGCATGGCCGACCTGCACCGCCACCTGCCCGGGGACGTCGACCAGGAGACGGTGGCCGCGCTGCTCGACGAGCTGGCCGAGGACCCGGCGGTGTCCGGGATCCTGCTGCAGCTGCCGGCGCCGGCGCACCTGGACTCCGAGGCGCTGATCGCCCGCATCCCGGCGTCCAAGGACGTCGACGGGCTGACCACCGCCAACGCCGGGCTGCTCGCGCAGGGCCGGCCGGGGCTGCGGCCGTGCACGCCGGCCGGCGTGATGGAGCTGCTGGCGGAGTACGACGTCGAGCTGTCCGGGACCGAGGCGGTCGTGGTCGGCCGGTCGGTGCTGGTCGGCAAGCCGATGGCCCAGCTGCTGCTGGCGAAGAACGCCACGGTGACGATCGCGCACTCCCGCACCAAGGACCTCGCCGAGGTCTGCCGGCGCGCCGACGTGCTCGTGGTCGCCGCGGGCATCCCCGGGCTGGTCGGGGCGGAGGCGGTCAAGCCGGGCGCGACCGTCATCGACGTCGGCATCCACCGCGGTGAGGACGGCCTGCGCGGGGACGTCGACTTCGATGCCGTCGCCGAGGTCGCCGGGGCGCTCACCCCGGTGCCCGGCGGGGTCGGCCCGATGACCATCGCCATGCTGCTGGCGAACACGCTGCGGGCGGCCGAGGTGCAGCAGGGCCGAGCCAGCTGATGACCCGGTCCGGGGCGCCGTCGGGGGCACCGTCGTGGGGCCGGCCGTGGGCGCGGTTCGACGACCTGCGCACCGGCGGGTCGCTGCGCTGCCCGCCGCCGTACCGGGTGCTCACCGCCAGCACGCCGGCCGAGGTGCCCGGCGTGCTGCAGCAGGTGCACGACGCCACCGAGGCCGGCAGCTGGGCCTACGGGTACGTCGCCTACGAGGCGGCGGCGGGGCTGGACCCGCAGCTGCCGGGCGGGTCGACCGCCCCCGGGGAGCCGCCGCTGGTCTGGTTCGGGCTGTGCGAGGAGCCGGTCCCGGTGCCGCCGCCGGCCCCGGCCGCCGCAGCGACACCGGCCACCCCGTGGCTGCCGGACTGGACCGACGACGGGCACGCCCGCGCGGTCGGCACCGTCCGGGAGCACATCGCGGCCGGCGAGACCTACCAGTGCAACCTCACCGACCGGCTGCGCTCCACCGTGACCGGGGACGTCGAGGAGCTCTACACCCGGCTGGCACTGGCCCAGCGCGGCGCCTACAACGCCTACCTCGACCTGGGCCGGCACGTGGTGGCCAGCGCCAGCCCGGAGCTGTTCTTCGAGTGGTCCGGCGACGTCGTCCGGACCCAGCCGATGAAGGGCACGGCCCCGCGCGGCCGGACCACCGCGGAGGACCAGGAGCAGAGCGGCCGGCTGCGGGCCAGCAGCAAGGAGCAGGCCGAGAACCTGATGATCGTCGACCTGCTCCGCAACGACCTCGGCCGGCTCGCCGAGGTCGGCAGCGTGGTCGTCGACGAGCTGTTCTCCCTCGAGCGCTACCCCACCGTCTGGCAGCTGACCTCGCAGGTCAGCGCCCGGCTGCGGCCGGGCACCGGCCTGCTCGACCTGTTCCGCGCACTCTTCCCCTGCGGGTCGGTGACCGGGGCGCCCAAGCGCCGGACCATGCAGCTGATCGACTCCCTCGAGCCGACGCCGCGCGGTGTCTACTGCGGCGCCGTCGGCCTGGTCGGCCCGCCCTCGGCGCCGGTCCGCGCCCGGTTCAACGTGGCCATCCGCACCGCCGTCGTCGACCGCGCCACCGGTGAGGCCGTGTACGGCGCCGGCGGTGGGA
Organism: Modestobacter versicolor; assembly: GCF_041028285.1. GTDB lineage: Bacteria > Actinomycetota > Actinomycetes > Mycobacteriales > Geodermatophilaceae > Modestobacter > Modestobacter versicolor_A. The sequence continues at coordinate 609,723 of NZ_JABGDB010000002.1, forward strand.
TCACCTGGGGCTCGGAGGCCGCGGCCGAGCGCGCCGAGCTGCACGCCAAGGCCGCCGTCCTCGCCCACGACGTCACCGACCACCGGCTGCTGGAGACCCTGGCCTTCCTGCCCGGCGAGGGGCTCCGCAACCTCGAGGGCCACCTGGCCCGGATGGCCGACTCGGCGGACTGGGCCGACGTGCGCTTCGACCGGGCCCGGGTGCTGGCCGCCGTGCGGCAGGCGGTCGCCGGGCGCACCGTGGCCGCCCGGGTGCGCGTGCTGCTGGCCCGCTCCGGCGACGTCGAGGTCGAGCTGCAGCCGCTCCCCCCGCCCGCGCCGCTGCCGGTGCGGCTCGTGGTGGACGACGACCCGGTGGACGCCACCAGCCCGTGGCTGCAGCACAAGACCACCCGCCGCGACGTCTACCTGACCCGGGCGCTGCGGCACCCCGAGGCCGACGACGTCGTCCTGGTCAACCAGCACGGCGAGCTGACCGAGACGACCACCGCGAACCTGGCGGTCCGGCTGGGTGGCCGGTGGTGGACCCCGCCCACCAGCTGCGGCTGCCTGCCCGGCGTCGAGCGCGCCCGGCTGCTGGCGTCGGGCCGGCTGGCCGAGCGGGTGCTCACCGCGACCGACCTCGCCGGCGCGGAGGACGTCGCGGTGCTGAGCTCGCTGCGCGGCTGGCGGGCCGCCACGGTGCTGGGAGGTCCGGGTGCGGCCCGGGTCGCGGTGCCGAGCGCGACGGGGGCCGGCTCGTGAGCGGCGGCCCCGACGAGCTCCCCCGGCAGTCGCTCGGCGACTTCCTGGACCAGCTCTCCGCCCGGATCGCGGCGCCCGGCGCCGGCGCCACGGCCGCCGTCGAGGCCGCGCTGGCCGCCTCGCTGGTCGCGATGGTCGGCCGGTTCAGCACCGCCGAGGAGCACGCCGAGCTGGTGGGCGAGGTCGTGGCCGCCGCCGACGCGCAGCGGGCGGTGTGCCTCACCGCCGCCGCGGACGACGAGACGGCGTTCACCGCCGTGGCCGCCGCGATGAAGCTGCCGCGGGACACCGAGGCCGAGCAGGCGACCCGGCGCCGCCGGCTCGCCGAGGCGCAGCTGGCCGCGACCGGGCCACCGCTGGCGGTCCTGCAGGCGGCCGCGGAGGTGATGGTGCTGGCGGCCCGGGTGCTGCCGGTGGCCAACCCGAACCTGGTCAGCGACGTCGCGGCCGCCACCAGCGCGGCCCGGGCCGCCGCCACCACGGCCCGGCTGGCCGTGGAGGCCAACCTCGACGGCCTCGACGACGACGCCGCCGCCGCTCACCTGCGGTCGGCGGTGGCCGTGGTCGAGGACCTCGCCCGGCAGGCGGACGAGGTGGAGGCCGCGGTGCGCGCGCGGATGTCGCGGTGACGACCCCTGCTGCCCTGGTCCGGGCCGACGCCGTCGAGCGCGACCTGCTGCGGCGCTGGCCGGAGAGCCGGCTCGAGCCCTCGCTGGACCGGGTCCGGGCGGTCACCGACGCCCTGGGCCGGCCGCAGGACGCGGTCCCCGTCGTCCACCTGACCGGCACCAACGGCAAGACCACCACGGCCCGGGTGGTCGACGAGCTGCTGCGCGCCTCCGGGCTGCGGGTCGGGCGCTACACCAGCCCGCACCTGGAGACGATGCGCGAGCGGGTCGTCGTCGACGGCGAGCCGCTGGCGGCCGACCGGTTCGCCGACGTGCACGACGCGCTGCGGCCGGTGCTGGAGCAGGTGGAGGCCCGGCACGGCGCGCTGTCCTTCTTCGAGGTGGTCACCGCCATGGCGTTCGCCGCCTTCGCCGACGCCGGGCTGGACGCCGTCGTCCTCGAGGTGGGCATGGGCGGCACCTGGGACGCGACCAACGTCGCCGACGGCCGGGTCGCCGTCGTCACGCCCGTCTCGCTGGACCACACCGAGTACCTCGGCCCGGACGTCGCCGCCATCGCCCGGGAGAAGGCCGGCATCGTCAAGGCCGGCTCGGTGGCCGTGCTCGCCGACCAGCCACCCGCCGCCTCCGCCGTGCTGCTGGACCGGGCCCGCACGGTCGGCGCGACCGTCGTCGACGCCCGGCGCGAGCTGCGCGTGCTCGACCGCACCCCGCGCCCGGACGGCCAGCTGTTCGGCCTCCGCACCGGGCACGGCGACCTGCCCGGCCTCTCCCTCCCGCTGCTGGGCGCCCACCAGGCCGGCAACGCGGCGACCGCCGTCCTCGCCGCCGAGGCGTTCCTCGCCGCCGACGGCCGGGAGCTGGCCCCGGCGACCGTGCGGGACGTGCTGGCCGCCGTCCGCTCCCCCGGCCGGCTGGAGACCGTGCAGGACTCGCCCCGGGTGTGGGTGGACGCCTCGCACAACCCGGCCGGGATGGCGGCGACCGTCGCGGCGGTCGGCGAGCTGCCCGACGTCGATCACCTCGTGGTCGTGCTGGCCGTGCTGGAGGGCAAGGACGTCGACGGGATGCTGCTCCCGCTGCGCGGTGCCGCGGCGCACGTGCTGGTCACCGAGAACACCTCGCCGCGGCGGATGCCGGCCGCGGCGCTGGCCGCCCGCGCCGCCGCCGTCCTCGGCGCCGACCGGGTCACCGTCATGCCCGACCTGCCGCGCGCGCTGCAGGCGGCCCGGGACCGGGCCGCGCGTCCGGGTGCCGCGGTGCTGGTCACCGGCAGCGTGGTCACCGCCGGCGAGGCCGGTGCGCTGCTGCGGTCCGGGGCACCCGGGTGACCGACGGGCCCGGCCGGTGCCTGGTGATGGGCATCCTCAACGTCACGCCGGACTCCTTCTCCGACGGCGGCCGGCACGACACCGTCGAGGCCGCGGTGGCGCAGGGGCAGGCCATGGTCGCGGCGGGGGCGGACTACGTCGACGTCGGCGGGGAGTCCACCCGGCCCGGCGCCGAGCGGGTGACGGCCGAGCAGGAGCTGCGGCGGGTGCTGCCCGTGGTGGCCGCACTGGCCCGCGCCGGGGTCGCCGTCAGCGTCGACACCACCCGCTCGCAGGTCGCGGCCGCGGCGCTGGCGGCCGGCGCGGTGCTGGTCAACGACGTCAGCGGCGGGCTGGCCGACCCGGCGATGGCCCCGGTCGTCGCCGACGCGGGCGTGCCGTGGGTGCTCATGCACCGGCGCGGCGACAGCCGGGACATGTACGCCCGGGCCCGTTACGACGACGTGGTCGCCGAGGTCCGCCGGGAGCTGTGCCGGCGGGTGGACGCGGCGATGTCGGCGGGCGTGGCGGCCGAGCGGCTGGTCGTCGACCCCGGCCTCGGGTTCGCCAAGCAGCCCGAGCACGACCTGGCCCTGCTCGCCGGGCTGGACCGGATCACCGACCTGGGCTTCCCGGTGCTCGTCGGCGCCTCGCGCAAGCGCTTCCTCGGCGCGCTGCTGGCGGCACCGGACGGCACCCCACGGCCGGCCGACCAGCGCGACCGCGCCACCCTCGCCGTCTCCGCGCTCGCCGCGGGCGCCGGGGCGTGGGGGGTGCGGGTGCACGACGTCGCGGGCAGCGCCGACGCCCTGCGCGTCCTCGCCGCGGTCGGTGCCGCCCGCCGGGGTCAGCCGGCCTGAGGGACGAGCTCCTGCCAGCCGCCGGACGGCGTGACGACCGCCCGCACCGGCCGATCGTGCACCTCGCGCGGGAGCTCGTCGAGCCGCTCGTCGTCGAACACCAGCGTCACCAGGACGGCGTCGGGCCGGGCGTGCACCAGGGCGCGGTCGTAGTAGCCGCCACCGCGGCCGAGCCGGAACCCGTCCCGGTCCACCGCCAGCGCCGGGACGACGACGGCCTCGGCCTCGGCGAGGGCGGTGGCGCCGAGCCGCGGGCCCACCGGCTGGCGCAGCCCGAAGCGGCCGACCTCCAGCTCACCGGTGTCCGCGGCCCACTCCAGCACCCGCCCCTGCGGCAGCACGACCGGCAGCAGCACCCGGGCGCCGAGCGCGGCGTAGGCCTGCGGCAGCAGCCCGGCGCCGGGCTCCTCGGGGTCGGGGACGAAGGCGGCCAGCGTCCGCACGCCCTCCAGCCCGCGCAGCAGCGCCGCCACGACCGCCTCCGCGTCCGCCGCCCGTTCCTCGGCCGGACGCGCCAGCCGGCGGGTGAGCAGGTCCGCGCGCAGCGCGTCCTTGACGACGGCGGGGTCCGCAGGATCGATCACCCCGGCAGCCTAGGAGCGCGCGACCGGCGACGCAGTGCGCCTTCCGCCCCCCAGGTCACCGGCCGGCGCGCGACCGCTCAGAGCCGGCGGCCGCAGGTGGGCCAGGCGCCCTTGCCCTGGCCGGCGAGGACCTGCTCACCCACCGCGATCTGCTGGTCCCGGGAGGCGAGGTCGGCGCGCGGGGCGTACGCCGTCCCGCCGTAGGCGGCCCAGGTGGACGGGCTGAACTGCAGCCCGCCGTAGTAGCCGTTGCCGGTGTTGATGCTCCAGTTGCCGCCGGACTCGCAGGCGGCCACGGCATCCCAGTCCCGGCCCGCGGCAGGGGCCGGCGCGGCGGGTGCCGGGGCCGCCGGGGCCGGCGCCCGCGAGGCCGCGGCCTCGGGGCTCGGGGGAGCCGGCGCGGCGGGAGGCGGGGGCGCCGGGGCCTCCGGGGCCGGCTCGGGCGTTGCCTGCTCCGCCTGCGCCGCCACCACCGCGGCCCGCGCCGCCTCCAGCCGGGCCGCCAGCTCGGCCTGCCGGGACGCCAGCTCGGCCGCCTGCTCCCGGGCGGCCTGCTCCTGCTGCTGCGCCGCCGCGAGGTCCGCCGCGGCCTGCTCCGCCCGGGCGGTCGCCGCCGTGACCGCGGCCTCGGCCGCGGCCGCGACGCCGGCCGCCTGCTGCTGGCCGGCGGTGAGCCGGTCGGCGACCTCGGCCCGGCTGCGGCCCACGGCGTCGAGGAGGGCGACCCGCTCCAGCACGTCGGCGGGGTCGTCGGCGGTGAGCAGGGCCAGCAGCCCCGGGGAGGTCGTGGCGCCCTTGTAGCTGTCCCGCGCGAAGTCGGCGACCGCCCCCCGGGCGAGCGCGGCCTCCTGCTCGGCCTGCCGGGCCGTCCCGGCGGCGGCGGCCGCCGCGTCCCGGGCGGCCTGCCCGCCGGCGAGGTCCTGCGCGTACCGGGCCCGGGCGACCTCGGCCGCCGCGGTCGCGGAGCCGATCGCCGCCACCGCCGCGCCCTGCTCGGTCAGCGCTGCGGCGACCTGCGCGGCGGCGTCGTCGGCGGCCTGCTGCGCGGCGGTGGCCGCGTCGTCGGCGGGGGCGGCCGCGGCGGTGCCCGGCGCCAGCAGTCCGACCGTGCCGGCGATCGCCACGGCGGCCAGCCGGCCGGTCCAGGACCGGGCACGCGCGTCCCCGTCTCGCGTCGACTCCCGCACGCAGCGTCCCCTCGTTGCCGGTCCTGGTCGGGACCGCCGCGCGGACCGTCCTGCCGCCAGTCTGCCCCGGGCCCGCCGACCCGGCCCGGCGGGCCCGGGTCGCGACCGCCGTCGGTGGGTAGGACGGCGGGATGAGCGGGAAGACGGCAGACGACTACACCGACGACTACACCGACCCGGAGCTGCGCGCGCGGCTCAAGGAGGAGCTCAAGGCGGGCGACCGCGGCGGGCGGCCCGGTCAGTGGAGCGCGCGGAAGAGCCAGCTGCTGGTCGCCGAGTACGAGCGGCACGGCGGCGGCTACCGGCACGAGGGCGAGCGCACCGCCTCGCAGCAGCACCTGCAGCAGTGGACCGACCAGGACTGGCACACCGCCGACGGCGGCACCGACGCCCGGGACGGCGACAGCACGGCCCGCTACCTGCCCGACGCCGCCTGGCAGCTGCTGAGCCCGGCCGAGCAGCGGGCGACCGAGCGGGCCAAGCGGGACGCCGAGGGCCAGCACGCCGCCAACACCGACGCCGCCCGCCGGGCGCGGGCGGCCGCCGAGCTGGTCGACCTCCCCGCGGCCGAGGCGCGCGAACGGGTGGCCGGGATGCACGGCGAGGACCAGCTCGACCGGGCCCGGCGGGCCGAGGAGGAGCTGGGCGAGAACCGGACGACGGTGCTCCGGTCGATCGAGCAGCAGCGCGAGGACTGAGCAGCGACCCGGCCGCGGGTCCGGCGCCCGGTCAGCCGGCCCGGACGGCGGCGAAGGGCACGACCACCTCGTCGACGACCTGCCGGACGACGTCGTCGGTGATCGGGTCGCCAGTGACCAGGAAGCGGTGCCAGAGGACCGACTGGCCCAGCTCGCGGGCGATCTCCACCGGGACGTCGGGCCGCACCTCGCCGCGGTCGATGCCCCGCCGGATCAACGCCGCCATCTCCGCCTTGCGCCAGCCGATCACCCCGTCCCGGAACGCGGCGGCGAACTGCGGGTCCTCGACCATCGCGGCCACGACGGCCGCGACCACCGGCGCCCGCGGTCCGGTGAGCAGCGCCGCCCAGCCCCGCAGCACGGCCAGCAGGTCGCCGCGGAAGCTCCCGGTGTCCGCGGTCGGGATGGCCCGGGTCGCCTCGGCCAGCAGCACGTGGCGCAGCAGCGCACCGCGGTCGGGCCACCGGCGGTAGAGCACCGGCTTGCTGGTGCCCGCGCGGGCCGCGACCGCCTCCATGGTGACCGCCCGGGCACCGCCCTCCCGCACGATGCCGAGCACGGCGTCGGCGATGGCCGCCTCAAGCTCGGCGCCGCGGCGCCGGGTCGTCCGCTCGTCCGACGTCGTGCCCACCTCCCCGCGAGAGAAACGCTTGCGTGTCTTGCTGTGGCAGCCTAGCGTCCGGCGCAAGACACGCCACCGTATCCCCGGAGTCCGCCATGGCCCTGCCGGTCCTGTTCCCGCTGCGTCCCGTCGACAGCGCCCGCGTCACCGTCGCGCACCTCCCGCACGGCCGCCGGCGGGTCACCATCGACCACCGCCCGCTGGACGGCGTCACCCCGGCGATGCTGCTCGACTGGTTCCGCGGCCTCGGCGGCACGCTGGAGTACGGCGGCGCGGTGGTGCCCCGCTACCTCGCCTGGCACCCGGTCGACCACCTGCACTGGGCGCTGGCCCGGCCGGCGCCGGGCGGCGGCGCCGACGAGGGTGCCCGGTTCCGGATCGTCGAGCAGTTCGGCGGCCGGCCCGACCGGCGCGTCGACGTCGTCGACCGGGTGGAGAAGCTGGACGCGACGGGCATCCGGCTGGTGCAGCGGGTGGCCGGCGCCCTGGTGTTCCAGCTGGAGCACACCTGGTCGCCCGGGCGCGGCCGCACCCACTACGTCAGCGTGCTCGACATCGGCGCCCGCAGCCTGCTGCTCGCGCCGCTCACCAGGGTCTTGACCCGCCGCTTCCCCGACGACATGGTCACCGCGTGGGTGCGCCACAACGTGGAGGAAGTCGGTCAGCTGGAACACCTGCTGCCCCGGCTCCCGGTGCCGGGCGCCGCGGCGTCCCGGTGACCCGGTGACCGCCGCGGGCCGGCTCGAGCTGCAGGTGCTGGGCCCGCTGGCGGCCACCCTGGACGGCGTCCCGGTCGACCTCCGCGGCCCCAAGCAGCGCGCCGTCCTGGCCTGCCTCGTGGCGGTCAGCCCGCGGATGGTGCCGGCCGACCAGCTCCGCGCCGACGTCTGGCCCGGACCGGGTCCGCCCGACGTGGCCACGCTGCACTACTACGTCTCCCAGCTGCGGGGTGCGCTGGAGCCGGGCCGGCCGCGCGGCCAGGCCCCGGCGGTGCTGGTCCGCCGCGGCCCGGGCTACGCGCTGCAGGTGCCGCCGGACGCGGTCGACGCGGTGCGCTTCGAGCAGCTGGCCGCCCGCGGGTGCGCCGCGCTGGCCGCCGGCGACCCGGCCACCGCCGTCGGGTCGCTGACCGGCGCGCTGGACTGCTGGCGCGGTCCCGCCTACGCCGACGTCGCCGGCCTGCCCGCGCTGGCGCCGGACGTCGTCCGGCTCGAGGAGCTGCGGCTGGCCACCACCGAGGCGCTGCTGGACGCGCTGCTCCGCACGGGGCGGCACGCCGAGGTGGTCGGCCGGGCTGAGGAGCACACCGCCCGGCACCCGCTCCGCGAACGGGGCTGGGAGCTGCTGGCGCTCGCGCTGTACCGCAGCGGCCGGCAGGCCGACGCGCTCGGGGCGCTGCGCACGGTGCGCGGCGTGCTCGCCGAGGAGCTCGGGCTGGACCCCGGGCCCGGGCTGGTCGCCGTGGAGCGCACGGTGCGCAGCCAGGCCCCGCTCCCCCCGGCCGGCGCCCCCGCCGCACCGGTGGCCGCGGCGCTCCCGACGCCGCTGACCGACCTGGTCGGGCGGGAAGCGCTCGCGCGTGAGGTCGCCGCGGCCCTGGCCACCGCCCGGCTGCTCACCCTCACCGGGCCGGGCGGGGTGGGCAAGACCCGGCTGGCGCTGGAGGTCGCCCACCGCCGGCGGGACGCCGAGGGCCCGTGGTTCGTCGAGCTCGCCGCGCTGAGCGACCCGACGCTGCTGGCCGCCACCGTCGCCGACGTGCTCGGGCTCCCGGGCGTCGCCGACGCCGCCCGGCTCGCCGCGGTGCTCGGTGGGCGCCCCGGGCTGCTGGTGCTGGACAACGCCGAGCACCTGGTGGACGCCGTGGCCGAGCTGGTCGGCACGGTGCTCCCCCGGTGCCCGGGCCTCACCGTGCTGGTCACCAGCCGCGAGGTGCTCGACGTGGCCGGCGAGACGACGGTCGACGTCCCACCGCTGGACCCGGAGGGCGACGCCGTCGAGCTGTTCACCCGGCGGGCCCGGGCCGCCGCGCCCGGCTGGACGGCCGCGCCGGGCGAGGTCGCGGTGGTCCGGCGGATCGCCGCCGACCTCGACGGGCTGCCGCTCGCCCTGGAGCTGGCCGCCGCCCGGCTCCGGGTGCTGTCGGTGGAGGAGCTCGCCGAGGGCCTCGTCGACCGGTTCGGCCTGCTCCGCGGACGTCGCGACGCCCCCGACCACCAGCGCGGGCTGGCCGGCACCGTCGCCTGGAGCTACCGCTCGCTGAGCGCGGCGGAAGCCGAGCTGTTCCGGCGGCTGGCGGTCTTCCCCGACGGGTTCGACCTGGCCGGCGCCACGGCGCTGGCCGGCGCGGGGGCCCCGGCGGTGGAGCTGCTCAGCAGCCTGGTCCGCCGGTCGCTGGTGACGACGGTGCCCGGTCCGGGGCCGCGCCGGCACCGGCTGCTGGAGACGCTGCGCTCCTTCGCCGTGGCGCACAGCGACCCGGCGGAGGTCGCGGAGACGGCGGCGCGGCACCGGCGGCTGGTGCTGCAGCGGAGCGCCGCCGCCGCCCGCCGCGCCCGGGGTCGGGAGGCGGCCCGCGCCCTCGACGAGCTGCGCCGCGGCCGTCCCGACCAGCGGGCGGCGCTCGCCTCGGCCGCCGAGGCCGGCGACGGCGAGTACCTGCTGGACCTCTGCGGCGCGCTGGGCTGGTCCTGGTACCGGGCCGGGGACATCGCCGAGGGGCTGGTCGCCACCCGCACCGCGCTCACCACCGCCGGCGACGCCCGGCCCGGCGACGCCGCCGGCTGCGCCCGCCGGGCCCGGGCGATGGCCGTGCTGGGCAGCCTGAGCTACCTCGCCGCCGACCTGGACACCGCCCGGGAGGTGATGCCGCAGGCGGTCCGGCTGGCCCGGGCGGGCGGCGACCCGGCCCAGGCCGCCCACGTCGAGGCCTGGACGGCCCACCTGACCAGCTTCGGCGGCGACCCGGCCGAGGTGCTCGCCACCGCCGAGCACGCGGTGGCCGCCGCCGCGGCCTGCGGCGAGCGCTGGGTGGAGGCCGAGGCGCTGATGATCCTGGGCATGGCCCGGCGGTCCACCGGGGCCGGGGGCGCGCTGCCGGTGCTGCGCGAGGCGGTCGCCGTCGCGGAGGACGCCGGCCACGCGTGGGGCCTCATCTCCACCACCTGGGCGCTGATGAAGGCCGCGATCGACAGCGGTGACCTGACCGAGGCGCTCACCGCCGGCGCCCGGATGCGCGAGCCGCTGGAGGCCGAGGGCGACGTCACCTCCTGGATCGTGCTGCTGCACACGACCGCCTGCGCGCTGGCGCTGTCCGGGCGGACCTCGGACGCCGCGCTGCTCGCCGGGGCCGCCGCCGCCCACGGGGACAGGGTGGGCTTCGACCCGGCCCGGATGGACCCGGTCGACGGCCCCCGGGAGGCGGCCGCCGTGCGGGCGGCCCTCCCTCCGGAGGAGTACGAGCGGCTCACCGCCGAGGGACGGCGGTGGTCGCGCAGCGAGGTCAGTGCACTGCTGTGCGCGCTGGTGTCCTGACAGCGGGCGCCGGCGGTGGCCGCCACTGCTGCAGCCGGACCAGCGGTCGCGCCGCGACGGCGGCCGGCACCAGCGGGAGCACGGCGTCGCGTACGGCGGCCCGCCGGCCGGCGGCCTGGGCGACGGCGCCGACGCTGCGCGCCCGGCGGGCGACCGCCTGCGTACGGGGGCGGCGCAGCCGGTCGTACTGCCCGAGCACCGTGCCGACGTCGCGGTGCGGCGAGCGCAGCAGGGCGACGAGCGTGGCGGCGTCCTCCAGCGCCTGGTTGGCGCCCTGGCCCAGGTCGGGGGTCATCGCGTGGGCCGCGTCGCCGAGCAGCACGCAGCGCTCCCGGCGGAAGGTCGGCAGCGGGCCGGCCAGGTGCTCCACGTCCAACCGGCTCACCGCGTCCGGCGGGGTGGCGGCCACCAGCTCGGGGACCGGGTCGTGCCACGAGCCGAACAGCCGCTGCACCCGGGCGTGCTCGTCGCCCGACGGTGAACGGGCCGGCATGGTGGCCACCGCGAACCAGTAGACGCGCCCGTCGGCCAGCGGCGCGGCCCCGAAGCGCAGCCCGCGGCCCCACGTCTCCCCCGCCGCCCCGCGCAGGTCCACCGGAGCGGCGGTCACGCCCCGCCAGGCCGCGTAGCCGGCGTAGCGCACCCCCGGGTCGACCGGCCAGCCGGCCCGGACCGCGCTGCGGATGCCGTCGGCGGCCACGACCACGTCGAATCGCTCGCCCCGGGTCTGGCCGAGCACCTCGCCGAGCACCTCGCCCGACGACGGCACGACCCCGCGCACCGGGGTGCCCCACCGGACCGTCCCCGGCTCGAGCGCGGCCAGCAGGACCCGGTGCAGGTCCGCCCGGTGCACCACCCGCAGGCGGGCCACGGCCGACGCCGGTGTGCGGGCGAGCCAGCGCCCGTCGGGCCGGCGCTGCCCGGCCTGCAGCAGCGCCGGGCCGGCGGCGGTGACCGACCGGATCGCGTCGCCCAGGCCCAGGGCGTCCAGCGCGGTGCGGCCGTTGCCGAACAGCGACAGCCCCGAGCCGGCCGGGCGGGGGCCGGGAGCCCGCTCGAACACGGTCACCTCGACCCCGTCGCGCTGGAGCCCGGCCGCCGTCGACAGGCCGCCGATGCCGGCCCCGACGATCCCGACCCTCGTCACCGGACCGGCTCGTCGGGCGTGGCGAGCACGACCACCGGCTCGGCGTCGACCGACCAGCGCGCCGCCGGGGACAGCACGCCGTCCGGGTCGGTGGCCTCCCGCAGGGCGACCATGCGGTCCCAGGTCTCGTCGCCGAACGCCTGCCGCACCCGGTCGACGGCGACCCGGTCGGTGCCGCCGGCGAAGTTGACCAGCGCGCCGCCGGTCGACCACGGTGCCATCGCCGACAGCACCGTCTCGAGCGCCTGCGGCACGAGGGCTGCGATCGGCGGGGCCAGCACCCCGACGGCCTCCAGCGCGTAGGCCGCCGACCGGCCGCCGACCGCGTTCGGCACCGCGGCCGGCCGGGCGACCGCACCGCCCAGCAGCCGCAGCTCGGCGACCATGACCGGCAGGTCCGCGGCCGGTGAGGTGACGGCGACGAAGGCCTCGACCGCGGCCGGTGGCAGCTCGGCCAGCAGCGAGCCGCGCTCCATCGCCGGCAGCGGGTCGACCGGGTCGGCGTGCACCGCGCCGAGCGCGGCGTAGGGCAGCTCGCCCACCGTGTCCAGCAGCGGGGTCGCCGCCGTCCGGAGGGGGGCGATCCAGCGTTCGCCCTCCGCGGCGTCGCCGACGAAGGCGAACCGGACGTGGACCACCTCCCGCCCGCGCAACGGCTCGGGCAGCTCCGGCAGCGGGGGCAGGTCGATGCGGGCGACCGAGGTGCTCACCGTCTCCGGCAGGTCCTGGGTCCAGTCCCGCCAGCGGTGCAGCACGGTGCGCGCGACCTCGGCGGAGAAGAACAGGCCGCCGGCGTAGAGGGTGGCCACCGGGAACAGGTCGACGGTCATCGCGGTGACCAGCCCGAAGGCCGCGCCGCCGCCCCGCAGCGCCCAGAAGAGGTCCGGCTCGTGCTCGGCGTCGACCCGGCGGAGCTCGCCGTCGGCGGTGACCACCTCCAGCGAGCGGACGTGGTCGGCGGCGAAGCCGAAGGTGCGGGCCACGGGGCCGAGCCCGCCGCCCACGGTGTAGCCGACCGCCCCCACCCCCGGCGCCGAACCGGCCAGCGCGGCGAGCCCGTGCGGCGCGGCGGCGTCGAGCACCTGCTGCCACCGGACGCCGGCGCCCAGGGTCGCGGTGCGCGCCCGCGGGTCGACCGACAGCCCGGTGAGCCGCCGGGTGGAGACCAGCACGGTGCCCGGCCCGGCGGCCGCGGCACCGTGGCCGGTGGCCTGCACTGCGACCCGGCGGCCGGTCCGGGCGGCCAGCCGGACGGCGGTGGCGACGTCGGCCGCGTCCGCGGCGACCAGCACCAGCTCGGGGCGGTGCTGGGTGGCCAGGTTGAAGCCGGCGAGTGCCTCGGTCCAGCCGTCGTCCCCGGGGGCGAGGACGTCGCCGGTGGTCGCGGCGGCGAGCTCGGCGGCGAGGGCGGCCGGGGTGGTGGCGGTGCGGTGCTGCAGGGCGGTCATGGGTGTCGCGCTCCGTGCGATCGGTGTGCGGTGGGTGTGCCGTGGTCGGTGTCCCGTGGTCGGCGCCCAGCACAGCGGGAGCCGCTGAGAACCCGCTGAGAGACCACCGAGCCCGGCGAGCCGCCGCCCGTCGGCGGCCGGGAGGTGGTGGTCTGGCGGGTAGAGCCCTGCCCACAGGTGTGGGCAGGGCTCTACTCCCGGGACCCCCTGCACCGGGGCGCTCCCGGCCCCGCCGTCCAGGAGGTACGACCATCGCCAGCACCGCCGCCCGGCCCGCCGCCCGCTTGGCCGTGGCCGGCGCCGCCCTGACCCTGCTCACCGCGTGCGGCTCGGCCGGCGACGAACCGGACCGGTCGCTGGCGCAGCTGTTCCCCGACGCCGCCCTGGCCGCGTGCGTGGCCGGCGCCGCCGGCCTGCCCGAGGTCGGTCCGGGCGTCTCCGTGGCGGAGCTCGGGGAGGTCACCGAGCTGCACTGCTCCGGGCAGACCTCGGCGCGCGGACCCGTCCGCTCGCTCGAGGGCCTGCAGGAGCTGCGGTCGCTGACCGTCCTGGACGCGCCGTTCAACGAGATCACCGACCTCACCCCGCTGGCGGGACTCCCCCGGCTCGGCACGCTGACGCTGACGGACAACGCGATCAGCGACCTCACGCCGCTGGCTGGTCTCGAGCTGTTCGACCTCGGCCTGTCGCAGAACCCGGTCACCGACCTGACGCCGCTGGCCGGCACCTCCACACTCCGGGCCCTCGGCGTCGCGGCCGCGCAGCTCACCGACATCGGCCCGCTGGCCGGTCTCGACGCGCTGGGCGAGCTGGACCTCTCCGGCAACGCGATCGTCGACGTCGCGCCGCTGGCCGGGCTGCCCACCCTGGACACCCTGCGGCTGGCGCAGAACCAGGTCGTCGACCCGACCCCGCTCGGGACCGTCCCCACGCTGCTGCGGCTGGACCTCTTCGGCAACCGGATCGCCGACGTGCGCGGGCTGGCCGCCGCGCCGCTGCTGCAGGAGCTGCAGCTGGGGGCCAACCCGGTGACCGACCTGACTCCGCTGCTGCAGGTCCGGTCGCTGGTCAACCTCGGGCTGGACGAGACCGACACCTCCCGGGTGACCGGCATCGACCAGCTGCTGGCCGCCGGCGTCTCCGTCAACGGCCTGGCCTGAGGGCCGGGCGCCCTCGCCGCGCCCGGCCCGGGCTCAGCCGACGGTCAGCCGGACCGGCAGGCTGCCCCAGGCGCGCAGGGTGTTGTTGTGGTGCCGCTGCGCCGGCCCGGCGAGCTCGATGGTGCGCACCCGCCGGGCCAGCGCGGTCAGCACCGCCTCTGCCTCCAGCCGGGCGACGTGCTGGCCGACGCACTGGTGCAGGCCCATGCCGAAGCCGACGTGGCCGGAGGGGTCACGGCCGAGGTCGAACCGGTCCGGGTCGGTCCAGCGCCGGGGGTCGCGGTTCGCCGCGGCCAGGAACATCAGGACCTTCCGACCAGCGGGGACGACGGTGTCGCCGAGCCGCACGTCGGTGGTCGTGGTGCGGAAGAACGTCTGGACCGGCGACTCCCAACGGATCGTCTCGTCGAAGGCCACCCGGGCCAGCGACGGGTCGGCGGTCAGCCTCGCCCACTGGTCGGGGTTGGTGGCCAGGGCGTACAGGATCGCCGAGATGGCGTGCACGGTGGTGTCGACACCGGCGGTGAGCAGCGAGCGGACCACGAGCGGCGCCTGGTTCGGGGTGATCTCCCCGCGGTCGGCAGCCGCCCAGATGGCCGCGCCGAAGCCGTCGTCGGTGAGCGCCTCGCGCAGGCACTGCTGCCCGACCCACGCCGACAGCTCGGCCACCCGCGGGGCACCCTTCGCCACCAGGTCGTTGGCCGGGCCGAAGGCGTTGAACGCGTGGTCGCCGTAGGGCAGCAGGTTCTCCCGCCCGTCCTTGCCGATCCCCACCGCGTCGGGGAAGACCCGCAGCGGGAACGCCTCCGACAGCGTCGGGACGGCGTCGAACTCGGTACCGGCGGCCAGCACCTCGTCGACGAGCTGCTCGGCGTCCTCGGCCCACCCGTCGCGCAGCTGCCGCAGCGCCCGCGGGCCGAGCACCTTGCCCAGCACCCGGCGGGGCGCGTCGTGCCGCGGCGGGTCCGCCTCCAGCAGCAGGCTCGGTGGCCGCCACGGCTCCTCGGTGCGGAAGTTGGACAGGCCGACGCCAGCGCCGGACTCGAACTCCTGCCAGTCGACCAGGGCCGCGTGCACGTCGGCGTACCGGGCGACGGCGAAGACGTCGTACCGGCTCAGGTACACCAGCGGACCCGCCTCCCGGAGCTGCTCGTGCATCGGGAGCGGGTCCTCCAGCACCTCGTGGCTGAACGGGTCCACGTCCAGGACCGGCACATCGGTGAGGGGGCTGGGCGCGAGTGTCATGGTCGGCTCCGGGAGGTCGGCGGTCGAGGGGCGGACGGACGGGGCGGCTTGCACGGGGTCAGAGGTCGAGGACGAGGCGGTCGCTGCAGGAGCGGGAGACGCACGGGTACATGCAGTCGCCGGCGGCCCGCTCCTCGTCGTCCAGCAGCGAGTCGCGGTGGTCGGGCACGCCGGCCAGGACGGTCGTCTCGCAGGTGCCGCAGGTGCCCTGCCGGCAGGAGGACAGCACGTCCACCCCGGCCCCGGCGAGCGCCTCGAGCACCGTGGTGTCCGGCGTGACGGTGACGCTCCGCCCGGAGCGGTGCAGCTCCACCTCGAAGGCGGCGGTGCGCACCGGGGCGCCCTGCTCGGCGGCGACGAACCGCTCGGTGCGGAGCGCGCGGGCCGGCCAGCCGGCGCACGCGGTGCCCATCGCGGTCAGGAGCGGGCCGGGCCCGCAGGCGTAGACCGGCGTCCCCGGCCGCGGGGCGCCGAGGAAGCCGGGCAGGTCGAGCAGCCCGAACTCGTCCTGCGGCCGCACCTGCACCCGGTCGCCGTAGGGCGCCAGCTCGTCCAGGAACGCCATCGAGCTGCGCGTCCGGCCGCCGTAGAGCAGCTTCCAGTCCGCGCCGAGCAGCTCCGCCTGCGCGATCATCGGCAGCACCGGGGTGATGCCGATGCCGCCGGCCACGAAGAGGTAGGACTCCGCCGGCACCAGCGGGAAGTTGTTGCGGGGGCCGCCCAGGCCGACCACGTGCCCGGGCCGGAGCTGCTCGTGCACGTAGCTCGACCCGCCACGGCCGGCCGGCTCCAGCAGCACGCCGACCCGGTAGGACGAGGCGTCCCACCGGTCGCCGCAGAGCGAGTACTGCCGGGTCAGGCCGTTGTCCAGGGTGAGGTCCACGTGCGCGCCCGGCGTCCAGTCCGGCAGCCGGCCGCCGTCCGGGGCGGCGAGCGTCAGCGTCACGACGCCGTCGGCCACCTGCACCTTGTCCTGCACCTGCACCACCGCGCGGTCCGTCCCGCGGGCGCTCCGCTGCTCCACTCCGAGCACGCCGACCTCCTCGTCGTCGGCTCCCAGCGTGCGGTCCGGTCCCGGTCGGGCAGTAGCTCCTTCTCAATGGACGAGAGACCGGTGTCACACTGCTGGCATGGCGCGGACCCCGACCGGCGAGTCGGTGCTGGCCCGCGCCGTCCGGGTGCTGGACGCCTTCACCGCCGACGAGCCGGTGCTCACCGTCGGCGAGGTCGCCCGCCGCAGCGGCCTGCACGTCGCGACCGCCTCCCGGCTGGTCATCGAGCTCGCCGCCCACGGGCTGCTGGAGCGCACCGCGGACCGGCGGGTCCGGGTGGGGGTCCGGCTCTGGGAGCTGGGCGCGCGGGCCTCGCACTCGGTCTCCCTGCGGGACGCCGCGATGCCCTTCCTGGAGGACGTGCACGCCGTCGTCGGCCACCACGTCCAGCTCGGGGTGCGCGACGGCGAGGACGTGCTCTTCCTCGAACGGCTCAGCGCCCGGGACGCCGTCATCAACTTCTCCCGGACCGCCGGCCGGCTGGCGCTGCCCACCTCCTCCTCCGGGCTGGTCCTCCTCGCGCACGCGCCGCCGGAGCTGCAGGAGCGCGTGCTGGCCGCGCCGCTGCGCCCGGTCACCCCCGCCGGGTTCCGCACCGCCGCCCAGCTCCGGACGGCGCTGGCCGAGGTGCGCCGCAGCCACGCCGCCGTGCTGGACGGCCACCAGCACCCCCACGCGACCGGCGTCGCCGTGCCGGTGCGCGACGGCGCCGGCGCGGTGGTCGCCTCGCTGTCGGTGATCGTGCCCAACGACGGCCGGGGCGCCGGCCTGGTCCCGCTGCTGCTGGCCACCGCGCTGGGCATCTCCCGGACGCTGGGGCGACCGGCCGGGACCGTTGTCGGGGCGCCGCCGCGCCGCTAGCGTGCGGCGATGGAGGTCCGGGCGGGTCGGGTGCTGGTGCACTGCGCGGCGCACGGGGCCGGGCGGCCGGTGCTGGTGCTGCACGGCGCCGGCGTCGACCACCGGGAGGCCGAGGCCTGCTTCGAACCGCTGCTGCGCGACGTGCCGGGGTTGCTGCGGGTCTACCCCGACCTCCCCGGCTCCGGCCGCACCGCCGCCCCGCCGACGCTGGGCAGCGCGGACGACGTGCTGGCCACGCTGCTCGCGTTCGCCGACGCGGTCGCCGGCGCCGGCCCCTGCCTGCTGGTCGGGCACTCGGCCGGCGCGTACTTCGCCGCGGCGATGGCGGCGCGGCGCCCGGACCGGGTCGCCGGCCTGGCGCTGGTCTGCCCGCTGCTGCCCGGGGTGCGCGACGTCCCCGAGCACCGCGTCGTCGCGGGACCCGGCGGCCTCGGGGACGACGGGTTCGCCGGCTACTTCGTCGTCCAGACCCCGGAGATGCTGGACCGCTACGAGCGGTTCGTCGCCCCGGCCGCGGCCCTGGTCGACGAGGCGGCGATGGAGCGGATCGGTGCCCGGTGGGAGCTCAGCGGCGACGACCCGCCGTACCCCGGCCCGACCCTGGTCGTGGCGGGACGGCTGGACTCGACGGTCGGGTACGCCGCCGCCGTCGACCTGCTCGGGTCCGCGCCGCACGCCTCGCTGGCCGTGCTGGACGACACCGGCCACGCGCTGCCGCACGAGCAGCCCGAGCTGCTGGGCGCGCTGCTCGCGGAGTGGCTGCGGCGCGTCGAGCGCGCGGGCTGACGCCCCCGCCCCGGAACCGGAGGGCCGGGGAACGCGTTGAGCGGGTCCACGGCCGGGACCTCCGCGCCGCCACCTCGACCAGAAGAGACATGAGCGCAGACCACATAGCCCGGGCCACGCACCTCCGATCCGCCGAGGCGGTGCGTGGCCGATGACGACGCTGCTCTCGCTCCTGCTCGGTGTGCTGGTGGTCCTGCTGATCACCGCCGTCACCGGGTACTTCGTGGCCCAGGAGTTCGCCTACATGGCGGTCGACCGCTCGGCGGTCGGCGCCCGCGCGGCCACCGGCGACGCCGCCGCTGAGCGCACGCTGGCGATCACCCGCCGGACCTCGTTCATGCTCTCCGGTGCCCAGCTGGGGATCACCGTCACCGGGCTGCTGGTCGGCTACGTCGCCGAACCGCTGATCGGCCGGTCGCTGGGCACCCTATTGGGCGGGGTCGGCATCCCGACCGCGGTGGGCGTCGCGGTCGGCGCGGTGCTGGCCCTGCTGTTCTCCACCGTGGTGCAGATGCTGTTCGGCGAGCTGTTCCCGAAGAACCTCGCGATCGCCCGCTCCGAGCCGGTGGCCCGCTGGCTGTCCCGGTCCACGGCGCTGTACCTGACCCTGTTCGGCTGGCTGATCTGGGTGTTCGACCAGTCGTCGAACCTGCTGCTCCGCGCGCTGCGCATCGAGCCGGTGCACGACGTCGAGCACGCCGCCACCGCCGCCGACCTCGAGCACATCGTCGAGGACTCCCGGGCCAGCGGTGACCTGCCGGTCGAGCTGTCGATGATGCTCGACCGGATCCTCGACTTCCCGCGCCGCGACGTCGAGCACGCGATGATCCCCCGCTCCCGGGTGGACACCGTCACCGACACCGACACCCTCGGCCGGGTGCGCGAGCTGATGGCCACCGGGCACTCCCGCTACCCGGTGCTCGCCGCGGACACCCAGGACGTCGTCGGCGTCGTCCAGCTCGCCGACCTGCTCAGCACCACCGAGCCCGACACCGCACCGGTCACCCGCATCGCCCGGCCGCCGCTGGTCGTCTCCCACCTCACCCCGCTGCCCGACGCGCTGCGGCAGCTCGGGCAGAGCAAGAACCAGCTGGCCTGCGTGGTGGACGAGTACGGCGGCTTCGCCGGGGTGATCACCCTGGAGGACTTCGCCGAGGAGCTGGTCGGGGAGATCACCGACGAGCACGACGCGAGCACCCCGGAGTACGTGCCGGTGGAGGGCGACGGGATCTGGGAGATGCCCGGCGACGTGCACGTCGACGAGGTCGAGCGGGCGCTGGGCACCGACCTGCCGCGCGGTGACTACGAGACCGTCGCCGGCCTGGTGATCTCCGCCCACGGCGGGCTGCCGGACGAGGGCACCCACCTGGTGGTCGAGCTGCCGGCCGACCTCGGCGACCTGGCCCACGAGGGCGAGCCGGAGCCGCGGTTCCTGCACGTGGACGTGCTGGCCGTGGAGCGGCACGTGCCCTCCCGGGTCCGCCTCCACCTGCCCGACCACGCCGTCACCGTCGCCACCGGCGGCACCCGTCCCGAGGAGGCGACCCGATGAGCGACCCGTGGGTGGTGCTGGCCGCCACCGTCGCGATCGTGGGCCTGAGCGCGTTCTTCGTGGCCGTCGAGTTCGCGCTGATGGCCGCCAAGCGGCACCGGCTGGAGGACGCCGCGGCCACCAGCCGGTCGGCCCGGGCCGCCCTGCGCAGCTCCTCGGAGCTGACCCTGCTGCTGGCCGGCTCCCAGCTGGGCATCACCGTGTGCACGCTGGCGCTGGGCGCGGTCACCAAGCCCGCGGTGCACCACTGGCTCACCCCGCTGTTCGAGGGCTGGGGGCTGCCGGCGGTCGCCGCCGACGTGGCCGGTTTCGTGCTCGCCCTGGCGGTCGTCACCTTCATCCACCTCGTCGTCGGCGAGATGGCGCCCAAGTCCTGGGCCATCGCGCACCCCGAGCGGTCCGCGACCCTGCTCGCGCTGCCGATGCGCGCGTTCATGACCCTCACCCGCCCGCTGCTGCGCATGCTCAACGGCGCCGCCAACGCGCTGGTCCGCCGGGTGGGGGTGGAGCCGGCCGACCAGGTCGCCGTCGGCCACACCCCTGACGCCCTGCGCCACCTGGTCGAGCACTCGACGAACGTCGGCGCGCTGGACGCCGGCTACTCCGCCCAGCTGTCCGGCGCCCTGGAGATGGAGCACCTGACCGTGCGGGAGATGGTCCGCGCCCGGGCGCTCACCGGCGTCCGGGCCGGCGCCACCGTCGGCGAGGTGCGGCAGGCCACCCGGGACTCCGGCCACCTGCGGATCCTGACCGGCATCGAGGGGTCGCGGCCGACCGGCGTCGTGCACGTGCGCGACACCCTCACCGCCGCCGACGACGTGCCCGCCGCCGGGTTCGCCCGGCCCGTCTTCACCCTGGACGCCGGCAGCACGCTGCACGCGGCGCTCAAGGAGATGCGGGAGACGCGCAACCACCTGGCCGTGGTCACCGACGGGGACGACGTCGTCGGCGTGCTGACGCTGGCCGACGTGCTGCGGCGGCTCTTCCCCCAACCGGCCCCCGCGGTGGCCTGAGCCGCGTCCCGGTACTCGCCTGTCACCTCGGCTTTCCCATCCGGCACGCCACGCGCACGGTCAACATCTGACGAAGCGGACCAGTTCGTCTCGTCTGCCCGTGTACTCGCGTAGCCGTGACCTCCCCGTTACCGTCAGTCGCAACACGAAAGCGCACCGTCCCTGGCCCGCGAGCCGGCCCGGCGCCCCGTGTCCCGCCTTCGAGAGGAACCCACCGTGACCCTGCCCCAGCGCTCCCCCGCTCAGGCCCTCCCCCGCTCGAGCTCGTTCGCCCAGCGCCCCTACGCCCGGCCCGCCGTCCCCGGCCAGCCCGGCCAGCGCCCGCTCGGCGTCCGCCCGGCGGCGCACCCGGCGCCGGCACAGCCGATGGCCGCCCGCCCGGTGCTCGAGCGCCCGGCCCCGCGCCCGGCGGTCAGCTTCCTGACCGTGATGGAGGTGGCGGACATCATGCGCGTGTCGAAGATGACGGTGTACCGCCTGGTCCACGGTGGCGAGCTCGCCGCGGTCCGGGTCGGCCGGTCCTTCCGGGTCCCGGAGACCGCCGTGCGCCAGTACCTGGCCGGCGCCCGCACCGACGTCGCCTGACGCACCGCCCGCCTCTCCGGCGGGCCGGGCCGGGAGCAGCTGAGCCGCCGCCCCCGGCCGGGTGGCTCAGCCGTTGTAGGGCGGCAGGACGTCGAGCACCCAGGTCACACCGAAGCGGTCGGTGACCATGCCGTACAGCGGGGCGTAGCCGGCCGGCCCCAGGGCCGTGCGCACCGTGCCCCCCTCCGCCAGACCCGCCCAGTACCGGGTGAGCTCCGCCGGGTCGTCGCCGCGCACCGAGACGTAGACGGCGTCCGTGCCGGGGTCGTGCGGCCGCCCCGGCGGGACGTCGAACGCCATGACCGAGAACCCACCGGGCGCCCGGACGCCGCCCCACTTGAGCTGCCCGGGCACCGCGCCGTCGGCGGCGTCCTGCTCGTCGCCGCCCTGGGCGAAGGTGAAGGCCATGACCTCGCCGCCGAAGACGGTGGCGTAGTGGTCGAGTGCCGCGCGGGCCTGGCCGCGGAAGTTCAGGTGCGTGGTGGTCGTGACGCTCATGTCGGGCTCCTCGCCTCGGATGTCCTCCCGCCGGCGGTGCTCGCCGGCGGCACGACCCACCCTGACGGGCGAAGCGGACAGGTCCTGTCCGCTTCTGCGAGCATCCTCAGGACATGAGCGGACCATCGTCCCGGTTGCTGGCACTGCTGTCCCTGCTGCAGGCGCGCCGCGACTGGCCGGGGTCGTTGCTGGCCGCCCGCCTCGAGGTCACCCCGCGGACGGTGCGCCGGGACGTCGACCGGCTGCGCGCGCTGGGCTACCCGGTCCGGGCGACCAAGGGCCCCGACGGCGGCTACCGCCTCGACGCCGGCTCCGAGCTGCCTCCGCTGCTCTTCGACGACGAGCAGGCCGTCGCGCTCGCCGTCGCCCTCCAGGCCGCCGCGGCCAGCGGTGCCGCGGTCGGCGACGCCGCGGCCCGCGCCCTGGTCACCGTCCGCCAGGTCATGCCGGCCCGGTTGCGCCACCGCATCGACAGCGTGCAGGTGACCACCGTGCCCGGCCGTGCGAGCGCCACCGCGGTCGACCCGTCGGTGCTGACCGCGCTCACCGCCGCGGTCCGGGCGCGCGAGGTGCTGCGCTTCGACCACGCTGCCGGGCCCGGCGACGGCACGGGCACCGGCGGCCCCACCCCGCCGCGCCGGGTCGAACCGCACGCCACGGTGCTCCGCGCCGGGCGCTGGTACCTCCTCGCCTACGACCTGGACCGGGACGACTGGCGGACGTTCCGCGTCGACCGGATGACCCCGCGGGTCCCCACCGGTCCGCGGTTCACCCCGCGCGACCTGCCCGGCGGGGACGTCGCCGCCTTCGTCGACGCCCGGTTCGCCGGCTCGACCGGCACCGGCACGTGGCCCTGCCGCGGCGTCGTCGAGCTCGACCTGCCCGCCGCCGACGTCGCGCCGTTCGCCCTGGACGGCGTGGTCGAGGCGCTCGGCCCGGACCGCTGCCGGCTCACCCTGGGCAGCTGGTCGTGGGTCGCGCTGGCCGCCACGCTCGGCCGGTTCGACACCCCGGTCCGGGTGCTCGGGCCGCAGCCGCTGCGGGACGCCTTCGGCACCCTCGCCGCCCGGTGCGCCGCGGCGGCGGGCAGCTGACCCACCGGGACGGGCAGGCTGTGCCGGTGGCCCCGACCCGCACGCTCGCCGACGTCTACCGGACGGCCGGGAGCTCGCCGCTGGAGCAGCAGGTCGCCGCGGCGGTGGGCGGCTCCGCCGGGGCGCTGCGCGCGATCGGGTCGATGCCGGCACGCTGCCGGCGTCCGGCCGTCGTCCTCGCCGCGCTGCACGACCTCGCGCTCTCCGGGCGGGCCCCGGCGCTGGCGGCGGCATGCTCCGCGGCGGACGGGCACGCGGCCGCCGCGGCCGCGGTCGACACCCTGGTCCGGCAGGCCGACGAGGTCGCCGCCGTCGCCGGACGCCGTCGGCCGCAGGCCCTCGACGCCGTCCGCTGCGCGGTGCTGTACCCGGCCGTCGCGGAGGCGGCGCACCGGACCGGCGCGACGTCGGTCGGGCTGGTCGACGTGGGCTCGGCAGCGGGGCTGGACACCCAGCTCGACCGGGTGGGCACCCGCTACGACGCGGCGACCGTGCTGGGCGACCCGCGCTCCCCCGTCCAGCTGTCGGCCTCGGTCGTCGGCGGCGTGCCGGTGCCGGCCCGGGCCGTGCCCGAGGTCGTCGCCCGGACCTCGGTGGGCCCCGACCCGGTCGACGTCACGGACCCGGACGACGTCCGCTGGCTGCGCGCGTGCGTGCCGCCGGACCGGCCGGAGCGGACCGCCGCCCTGGACGCGGCGATCGCGCTGGTGGCCGGCGCCCCGCCGCGGCTGGTCCGGGGCGACGTCCTCGACCGGCTGGCCGACGCCGTCCGCGGGGTCCCCGCAGGGGCGCTGCCCGTGGTCACCACCACCTGGGCGCTGTCCCGGCTGCCGGTGGCGCGCCGGCCGGGGTTCCTGCGCCTGCTGGCCGAGGCGGCCGCCGACCGGACGGTCGCGTGGGTGTCGGTGGAGGGCGTCGGCGTCGCGCCGTCGGTGCCGACCCTCGGCGACCGCCCCGCGTCGGGGCACAGCATCGTCGGGCTGACGGTCGCCGACCGGTCGGGGACGCGCGCGGAGGTGCTGGGCCGCTGCTGGTCGCGCGGCCGGACGCTGTCCTGGCTGGTCAGAGCCGAGCCGCCGACCACCGTCTCGCTGCCGGGCACGACCGCCCGCACTGACGCGCCCGGCTACCCTCGGTAGCTCCAGCCACGTGCAGCGGGAGGGGCGATGACCGACCGGCCGACGACCTCCCCGCGCCGTCGCCTCTCCCAGCAGGACCGCCACGCCCAGCTGCTGGCGGTGGCCCGCGAGCTGGTCCGCGACGAGGGCACCGACCTGCTCACGCTCGGCCGGCTGGCCGAGCGCGCCGGGGTCACCAAGCCGGTGGTCTACGACCACTTCGGCAACCGGGCCGGTGTCCTCGCCGAGCTGTACCGCGCCTTCGACGCACGCCAGCACGCGGTGCTCGACGCCGCCCTGGCGGAGACCGAGCAGACGCTGCCGGCGGTGGCAGCGGTCGTCGCCGGGGCCTACGTCGACTGCTGCCTCGCCGAGGGCCGCGAGCTGGCCGACGTCGTCTCGGCGCTGAGCGGTTCGGCGGTGCTCGACCAGCTCCGGCAGGACGCCGAGGACGGCTACCTCGCCAAGTGCAGCGCAGCCCTCGAGCCGTTCGCCGGCCCGGTCGACCCGGCCGGTCTGCGCGCGGTGGTCGGCGCCGGCGACGCCCTCGCCCGGGCCGCGCTCACCGGTCGGATCGACGGCGACCAGGCCCGGCAGACGCTTGCCCGGGTGATCCAGGCCGTCGTCCCGGCGTAACCTACTACCGGTAGCTTGTCGTCGAGCAGTCCGGAGCCGTCGGTGCACACCCTGGTCGTCCTCGCCCATCCCGACCCGTCCTCGCTGACCTCGGCCGTGGCCGGTCAGCTCGAGAACGCGCTGCGACCCTCCTCGGTCGAGGTCGCCGACCTGGCGGCGGAGGGCTTCGACCCCCGCTTCACCCTGGCCGACCGCCGCGCCTACACCGACGGCGCCGACCTCCCGGACGACGTCCGGCGCGAGCAGCGCCGGCTGGACCGGGCGACGGACCTGGTGCTGGTCTTCCCGGCGTTCTGGTGGTCGATGCCCGCGCTGCTCAAGGGGTGGGTCGACCGGGTCTTCGTCAGCGGCTGGGCCTTCGACCACTCGCCCCGCGACCCGGGCGCC
The DNA here is from genome assembly GCF_041028285.1 of Modestobacter versicolor. GTDB lineage: Bacteria > Actinomycetota > Actinomycetes > Mycobacteriales > Geodermatophilaceae > Modestobacter > Modestobacter versicolor_A. Next base: position 634,472 of record NZ_JABGDB010000002.1, read on the forward strand.
GGCCTGCAGCCGAGGTTGCAGCGGCTCACCACGCACCTGCTGCCGGTCGCCGGCGCCGACGCCGGCGCCTACGACCGGCACGGCTACGAGCAGGCCCTGCGGACGCAGGTCGAGCACGGGATCGTCGAGTACTGCGGCAGCCGGCGGGGGTGCACGGCGTTCGTGCACGACTCCGAGCAGGACGACCGGGCGGCGACCCAGCGGTCAGTGGACGCCGCGGTGCGCGCGATCGCCACGGCCGTCACCGCCGGGCGCTGACCGGCCGCCGGCCCGGACGATCGGCACGCCCATCCGCAGCAACCGCGCGACGACCTCGTCGTCGTCGGGCACGTCGGTGACGATGCCGGCCACGGCGTCCAGCGGCAGGACCGCGAACCGGGACGCGGCGCCGATCTTCTCGCTGCTGGCCAGCACGTAGGTGTCCGCGGCGCGCCTCGCCAGGGTGCGCTTCATGGCGGCCTCGTCGGCGTCGCCCGTGGTCAGGCCGCTGTCGGGGTGCACGCCGGTGACCCCGAGGAGGAACAGGTCCGCGTGCACCGCGTCGGCCGCCTCGACCGCGGCCGCCCCGCAGGCCACGGCCGAGTGCTTGAACAGCCGCCCGCCCAGCACGTAGACCTCCACCGTCGGGTGGTCGACGAGCGCGGCCGCGACGGTGGGGCTGTGCGTGACGACGGTCGCCTCGAGGTCGCGCGGGAGCGCGTGCACGACGGCGAGCGCGGTCGTGCCCCCGTCGAGGACGACGGTCGTGCCCGGCTCGACCAGCTGCGCCGCCGCGGCGGCGACGCGGGTCTTGCTGTCCACGGCCACGCCCCGGCGGGTGCCGTAGTCGGCGACCGCGGGCGAGGCGGGCACCGCGCCGCCGTACACCCGTTGGCACAGCCCGGCGGCGGCCAGCTCGCGGAGGTCCCGCCGCACGCTGTCCTCGCTCACCGCCAGCTCGGCCGCGACGTCCTTGGCGATCACCCGGCCGTCCCGGCGCAGCCGGTCGAGCAGCAGGTCCCGGCGTTCGGGTACGAGCACGCATCCTCCTCCGACGTCTGCAAGGTGCTTCCGATTATTGCACGTTTGTGCCTAGTCTGTCGCCCATGACGACGACCTCACGACCGATGCTCATCCTGATCGCCGGCCCGTACCGCTCGGGCACCGGCGGCGACCCCGCCCTGATGGCCGCGAACCTCGCGGCGCTGGAGAAGGCGGCATGGCCGGTCTTCCGCGCGGGCCACGTGCCGATGATCGGCGAGTGGGTCGCCCTCCCGGTGCTGCGCAGTGCCGGGGCCGGCATCGACGACCCCCTCGCGGCCGAGGTGCTGTACCCGACGGCCGAGCGGCTGCTCGCCCACTGCGACGCCGTGCTGCGCCTGCCCGGCGAGTCGACCGGAGCCGACCAGGACGTCGCCCTCGCCCGGCAGCGGGGGCTGCCGGTGTACCACCGCGTCGAGGACGTGCCCGGGCACCTCGGTCGGGACGCGGCGTGAACGCGCCGGCCCGCGCGACGACGACGCCGGGCACGCCGGGCACGCCGGGCGTCGACGTGCCGGACGCCCGCGGCCGGACCGGCCTGGACCGGGTGGGCCGGCACGTCACCGGCAACCCCGACGTCCGGGTGGTGGACGTCGAGGTGCTGGCCGCCGCCTGGCACGTGCTCCGCCGCACGACCCTCGAGGTCAGGGGCCGGGACGGGCACTGGCGGACGCAGCAGCGGGAGACCTACGACCGGGGCAACGGCGCGACCGTGCTGCTCTACGACGCCGAGCGCAGGACGGTGCTGCTGGCGCGCCAGTTCCGCTGGCCGGTGTACGTCAACGGGCACCCCGACGGGCTGCTGCTGGAGACGGCCGCCGGGCTGCTGGACGACGACGACCCGGCGACGGCCATCCGCCGCGAGGCGGCCGAGGAGCTCGGCGTCGTCGTCGGCGAGCTGGAGCCGGTGTTCGAGGTGTGGATGAGCCCCGGCTCGGTCACCGAGCGGCTGTCCTTCTTCGCGGCGCCCTACTCCCCCGGGTCCCGGACCGGCGCCGGTGGCGGGCTGGCCGACGAGGGCGAGGACATCGAGGTGTGCGAGCTGCCCTTCGACGAGGCGCTCGGCCGGGTCGCCGACGGACGGATCGCCGACGCGAAGACGATCATGCTGCTGCAGTGGGCGGCCCTGTCCGGCCCGTTCGCCGCTCCCCGCGGGCCGCTGACGCGCGGATCCCACGAGGGGACTGCCACGATGCCCCTCGTGCAGCCCTCCGGAGCGGACCACGGACCCCAGCAGAGCGGTGCCGGCCGCGCGCCGGACGACCCGCGGGCCTGGCTGGCCGCCGCCTCCGTCGACCCCGCGGTGGTGGCCCTGCGACCGGACTACCGGGCACTGCTGGTCACCGCGGACGGTCTGCGCGGCGGTCCCAGCGACGAGGTCAGCGAGGGCGTGCTCGCCGCCGCGGAGGACGTCGCCCGGCGGTCGCTGGCCGGACGGCCGCCGGAGCAGTTGCCGCACCTCGCCGCCTGGCGCGAGGCCTACCGGGCCTTCGGCGCAAAGCCGCAGCGCACCCGCCCCAGCGTGGAGGCCCTGCTGCGCCGGCTGGACACCGGCGGCCTGCCCCGCGTCGACCGCCTCACCGACGTCTACAACGCCGTCTCGATCGCCCACCTCCTGCCCCTCGGCGGTGAGGACCGCGATGCCTACGCCGGCCCGCCGCGGCTGGTCCGGGCCACCGGGCAGGAGGACTTCGACACCACGGCCGGCGGCGAGCCCGTCGTCGAGCACCCGGACGCCGGCGAGGTCGTCTGGCGCGACGACGTGGGCGTCACCTGCCGCCGCTGGAACTGGCGCCAGTGCGTGCGCACCCGGATCGAGGCCGGCACCACCCGCGCGGTGTTCGTCCTCGACGCGCTGGACCCGCTCACCGACGACGCCCTCGACGCCGCGGCGGACGCCCTCACCGCCGCCCTGCTCGCCCTCAGCCCGGACGCCGTCGTCCACCGGGACCGGCCGCCGACGCGCTGAGCCGAGCGTCTCGGGACGGTGGTCGGGCCGGCCGGTCAGTCCCGTCCGGGTCTCGCGCCGGCGTCCAGCTCCGGCACGCCCGGCTCGAACACCACCGACGGACGCCCGCGCTCACCGACGTGCACCCGCGCCCGGACCCCGTACACCTCGCCGATGAGCTGGGCCGTGAGCACCTCGGCCGGCGCCCCACCGGCGACGGCCCTCCCGCCGGCCAGCACGACGATCGAGTCGCAGAAGGTGGCCGCCAGGTTCAGGTCGTGCAGGGCGATGACGCTGGTGACCGGCAGCCGCTGGACCAGGGACAGCAGTTCGAGCTGGTGCCGGATGTCGAGGTGGTTCGTCGGCTCGTCCAGCAGCAGCTCGCGCGGTTCCTGCGCGAGCGCCCGGGCGATGTGCACCCGCTGCCGCTCCCCGCCGGACAGCGTGTGCCAGAGCCGGTCGGCCTTGTCGGTCAGCCCGGTGTGCTCGAGCGCTGCGGTGACGGCCGCCTCGTCGCGGGAGGCCGACGAGCCGAAGAACCCGCGGTGCGGGATGCGTCCGAGCCGCACGACGTCCCGGACCCGGATGTCGGTGTCGGTGTGGGCGTGCTGGCCGACCACCGCGACCGCGCGCGCGACATCGCGCCGGGTGAGCGTGCGCAGCTCCTGGCCGTCGAGGGAGACGACACCGTCGTCCGGCCGGGCCGTGCCGGCGAGCAGGCGCAGCAGGGAGGACTTCCCCGAACCGTTGGGGCCCAGCAGTCCGACCGTCGCGCCGGGAGCAGGTGCCAGGGTCACGTCGTCGACGACCAGCGCGCCGCCTCGTCGCCATGCCACCCGCCGCGCCTCGAGGGTCACAGCACCCGCCGCCTGCGGAGCAGGATCAGGACGAACGCAGGGACGCCGATCAGTGCGGTCCCGACCCCGACGGGCAGCGGCGTGGGCTGGAACGCCACGCGGGAGACCGCGTCCACCCACACCATGAAGACCGCGCCGACCAGGACGGTGGCCGGCAGCAACCGGGCGTGGCGCGGGCCCACCAGGAAGCGGGCGGCGTGCGGGAGGACCAGGCCCACGAAGCCGATGGCGCCGGCGATGCTGACCAGCGTCGCGGTGATCACCGCGGTGAGCGCGAGCAGCAGCATCCGCGTCCGGGTGACGTGGATGCCGAGGGAGTCCGCGACGTCGTCGCCGAAGGAGAACGCGTCGAGCGCGTGGGTCTGGCGCAGGCACCAGACCGTGCCGGCGCACACCACGGCCGCGCACAGCACGACGTCGTCCCAGCGCACGCCCTCCAGCGAGCCGAGCAGCCAGAACATCACCCCCCGCGTCTCGTCGGAGTCGGCGAAGGCGAAGATCACGAACGACGTCAGCGCGGAGAAGAACTGCGTGCCCGCCACGCCGGCCAGGATCACGCGGTCGGTGCCGCCCCCGGACAGCCCGGCCAGGAGGACGACCAGTCCGAACGCCAGCAGCGCGCCGACGAAGGCGCCGCCGGAGAGGCCGAGCACCGAGCCGCCCAGGCCGAGCACACCGATCACGACCGCGCCGGTGGACGCACCGGAGGAGATGCCCAGCAGGAACGGGTCGGCCAGCGGGTTGTGCAGGAGCGCCTGCAGCACGGCGCCGCAGACACCCAGGCCCGCACCGCACGCGGCGGCGGTCAGCGCCCGCGGGAGCCGCTCCTCCCACACGATCGCGTCCTTCACCGCCCGGACCGGGACGTCGGCGAGGCCGACGTGGTTGAGCAGGACGTCGCGGATGTTGACCAACGACACGTCGGCGGGGCCGAGAGTGATGGCACCCGCGATCGAGAGGACCACGGCGGCGAGGCCGGCCACGACCAGGAGCAGGCCGCCGGCACCCCGCCGGCGCGGTGCCGCGCCGACGACGTCCTCGGTGCCCAGGAGCGCGGGCACCGCGCTCAGGACGTCGTCCCGAGCTGCTCGAGCCCGTCGGCGAGCTTCTCGAGTCCGTCGACGAACCGGATGGACGGGTTCATCTCCGCACCGTGCAGGGCGATGTACCGCTCACCGCGGACCGCCTGCATGGTGCTGGTGAGCGGGTCGGCGGCGAGGAAGGCCTTCTTGTCCTCCAGCCGGTCACCGGGGAACCGGTCGCGCAGCAGGTCCCCCAGCACGAGCACCTCCGGGTCGCGCTCGACGACGGTCTCCCAGCCGACCGCCGGCCAGTCCTCGTCCAGGTCGGCGAAGACGTTGCTCGCCCCGACCGTGGCGGCGAGGAGGCTCGCGGAACCGAACCCGCCGGCGACGTAGGGGCTCTTGGTGTCGGCGAACCAGAACGCCATGGTGACGTCGCTCTGGCCGATCCGGTCGGTCGCCGCGGCGGCACGCTCCTGCAGCTCGGCGATCAGGTCCTCGCCGCGGGACGGCACGTCGAACACCTCGGAGAGCTCGCGGATCTCCTGGTAGAGGGAGTCCACGTCGAGCAGCCGGGTGCGCGTGCCCCCGCCGTTGATGCTCTGGCCGGCCTCGCAGTCGGTGGGCGAGAGGTACGGCTCGATGCCGGTCTCGGCGAACCGGGCGCGCTCGGCCACCCCACCGGTGGCGAAGTGGCGGCCGAAGGAGGCGGTGACCAGGTCCGGGTCGGCGCCCAGGACCGCCTCGTAGCCCGGCGCGTTGTCGGCCAGCCGGGGCACGGAGTCGTTGGCCTCGGCCAGCTCGGGCAGCACGGGGTCGGTCCACGACGCGGTCCCCACGACGCGGTCCTCGAGCCCGAGGGACAGCAGGATCTCGGTGGACCCCTGGTCGAGCGAGACGACGCGCTGCGGCGGGGCGTCGATGGTCAGCTCCATGCCGCAGTTGTCGACTACCAGCGGGTACTCGGTGACGCCCTCTCCCCCGTCGGCGGCCGCCGCCGGTGCCACCGGCTCGGAGGCACCGCAGGCGGTGAGGGCGCAGGCGGAGGCCAGCGCGACGGCCGCGGCACGGCTCCAGCGGGAGGGCGTGTTCATGTGCGGGGTCCTTCGTCGGTGGTCGGGGCTCGCCGGGACCGCGGGTCGACGGCGGACGTCCGGGGGCTGAGCGTTGGCTAACCTAACTCATCCCGTGCGGCGTTCGGCGACCCGGGCGGGGCCGGCGCCGCAGCGATGAGTCCGGGTGGCCCCGGCAGTCCTGTCCGGGACGACCACCTACCCCGGGAGCTGGCATGGGCCTCATCCAGATCGAGATGTTCGCGACCCTCGACCTCGTCGGGCAGGCGCCCGGCGGTCCTGAGGAGGACCCGGAGGGGTTCCCGTTCGGCGGCTGGCAGGCACCGCTGCTGGACGACGTCGCCGGCGCCCAGGTGCAGGACTCGTACGCGGGCACCGACGCCCTGCTGCTGGGCCGGCGGACCTACGACATCTTCGCCGCGTACTGGCCGCACCAGGAGGACGGCGCGGACGACGCCATCGCCACGCTGTTCAACCGCATCCCGAAGTACGTGGCCTCCCGCGGCCGCCCCGACCTGTCCTGGGCCGGGTCGACGCAGCTCGGGCCGGACCTGGCCGCGGCGGTCCGCGAGGTCCGCGACCGGCACGAGCACGTCGCCGTCGTCGGCAGCCTGGACCTGGTGCAGACCCTGCTCCGCGAGCAGCTGTTCGACCGGCTGCACCTGTGGGTGCACCCGATCGTGCTGGGCGTCGGGAAGAAGGTGTTCGCCGGCGGTGCGGTGCCCACGAACCTCACCCTCCTGGAGCCACCCGTCGCCTCCCCCAGCGGCACGGTCTTCCTCCGCTACGGGATCGGCGCCGGCACGCCCGCGACCGGCGACATGGCCGCGCCCGACCGCGGCGTCCGGCCCGCCGGCTGACCGGCCGGGGTCAGGCGGTGGCGCTCTCGTGCGCCGCACGGGAGGCGAGCACGTCGTCCATGTGCGTCTCGGCCCACTCCTTGACCCCGCGCACCAGCTGGTGCAGCGACAGCCCCAGGTCGGTCAGCTCGTAGGAGACCGTCACCGGCACCGTCGGCGTCACCGTGCGGGTGAGCAGCCCGTCCCGCTCCAGCGAGCGCAGCGTCTGGGTGAGCATCTTCTGGCTGACGCCGGCGAGCCGGCGGGCGAGCTCGGAGAAGCGCAGCGCGCGAGGCCCGGCGCCACCCGGTCCGCCACCGAGCGCGCACAGCACCAACGCGACCCACTTGTCCGAGATCCGGTCGAGCAGCTGACGGCTGGGGCAGGCGGCCAGGAACGCGTCGTACTCCGCCTTGGCCTGCGCCCGCTGCTCGGCCGCCGTCGTCGTCGCCATGTCCTGCTCCAACCCGTGGGTGACCTACGCACCTGCAGGTGCCTACTTCCCTCCGGGAAGTTACCCGGTCAGGGTGGGGGCCGGCCGTCCGGCCACCAGCTCTCGACGACAGGCAGGGACATGACCACGCTCTCCACCTCGCTCCCGGCGGCACCTGGTCCCTCGGCGACCTGACCGTCACCCGGTTCGGCTACGGCGCCATGCAGCTCGCCGGGCCGTGGGTGATGGGCCCGCCGGCCGACCGCGAGGGCGCGCTCGCGGTCCTCCGCGCGGCCGTCGACCTCGGCATCACCCACGTCGACACCAGCGGCGCCTACGGGCCGCACGTCACCAACCAGCTGATCCGCGAGGCCCTGCACCCCTACCCCGACACGCTGCACGTGGTCACCAAGGTCGGCGCGACGCGGGACGCGCAGGGCGGCTGGCCGCCGGCGCGGCGGCCCGAGGACGTCCGCCGCCAGGTGCAGCAGGACCTCGACACCCTCGGCCTCGACGTCCTCGACCTGGTGCACCTCCGCCTCGGGGACGCTGACGGACCGCAGCCCGGGTCGCTCGCCGAGCCGTTCGAGGCGCTGGCCGACCTGCAGCGGCAGGGCCTGGTGCGGCACCTCGGCGTCAGCAACGCGACCGCCGACCAGGTGGCCGAGGCGCGGTCGATCGCCCCCGTCGTGGCCGTGCAGAACATGTACAACCTGGCCTCCCGCCGGGACGACGACCTGGTCGACCTGCTGGCCGCCGACGGGATCGCCTTCGTGCCCTTCTTCCCGCTCGGCGGCTTCACCCCGCTGCAGTCCGCGACGCTCTCGGCGGTGGCCGCCCGGCTGCACGCGACGCCGATGTCGGTCGCGCTGGCCTGGTTGCTGCAGCGCTCACCCAACGTGCTGCTCATCCCCGGCACCTCGTCGGTCGACCACCTGCGCCAGAACGTCGCCGGCGCCGGGCTCACGCTCACCGCGGCCGACGTCGCCGAGCTGGACCGGATCGGCCGCCCGCTGCCCTGACGGGGGAAGCAGCTGCCGGGGTCGTGGTGTTGTCCTGGCGTGCTCGGCACAGAATCGTGCTCGACACAGAGGGAGGCACACGTGACCACTGAGACCGCTGTCCTTGCCGGAGGCTGCTTCTGGGGTGCGCAGGACCTGCTGCGCAAGCGCCCCGGGGTCGTCTCGACCCGGGTCGGCTACTCCGGGGGCGACACGCCCAACGCCACGTACCGCAACCACGGGGACCACGCCGAGGCGGTCGAGATCGTCTTCGACCCCGAGGTGATCTCCTACCGGGAGCTGCTGGAGTTCTTCTTCCAGATCCACGACCCGTCGACGCGGGACCGGCAGGGCAACGACGTCGGCCGCAGCTACCGCTCGGCCGTCTACTACACCAGCGACGAGCAGCGGCAGGTCGCCCTGGACACGATCGCCGACGTCGACGCCTCGGGTCTGTGGCCCGGCCCGGTCGTCACCGAGGTGGAGCCGGCCGGCGCCTTCTGGCAGGCCGAGGAGGAGCACCAGGACTACCTGCAGAAGATCCCGTTCGGCTACACCTGCCACTACGTGCGGCCGGACTGGGTGCTCCCGCGCCGCGGGGCGCAGGCCGCCCGCTGACCACCTCCCCGGGCGGCTCCCGGTCCACCGGGACGCCGCCCGGGGCTCCCGGCGGTCAGCGCTGCCGGACGGCGTAGGTCAGGTGGGTCACCCGCCGGCTCGACTCGGCGTGGACCTGCGCCAGGCCCAGCCGGCCGGCGTCGACGCCGTCGAAGAGGCGGATGCCGGAACCGAACAGCACCGGTGACACCGCGACCGTGAACTCGTCGACGAGGCCGGCGTCCAGGTACTGATCGATCATCGCGCCGCCGCCGGCGATCCGGACGTCCCGGTCGCCGGCGGCCTCGCGGGCCCGGTCGAGCGCGACCCGGGGGTCGTCGACGAAGTGGAAGGTCGTCCCGCCCTGCCGCGGCCAGGGGTCCCGCGGCCGGTGCGTCACGACGAACACCGGGGCGCGGAACGGCGGGTCCTCCGGCCAGGCGTGCTCACCGGCGTCTAACATCCGCCGGCCCATGACGCTCGCGCCGGTGCGCTCGAACGTCGCCCGCACGATGTCGTCGTCGCGGCCCTCCTCGCCGCCCTCGCCGAGCCCCAGGCGCTCCCGGAAGGACCGCAGCGGGAAGACCCACGCCTGCAGCTCCCGCCACTGGGCCCCCATGAGCTCGCCGAGGGAGGCGGGCGCGATGAACCCGTCCAGCGACATCGACACGCTGGAGAAGACCTTCCCGGCCATCAGCTCCCCGCCCCCTCGGCGAGCGTCCCGGTGACGTAGTCCGCCAGGTGGGCCAGGGTCTGCCGGCCACCCTCGACAGCGTGGTACCGCTCCACCGCCTCGTCGCGCGCCGCCCGGGTGGGGAACACCGTGCGCATCTCCAGCCGGGTGGTCGCGCCGTCGGCCGCGAAGCTGAGCACCGACTCGAACGCGTCCGGGTCGCCCGGGGACTCCCCGTGCAGCAGCACGATCCGCTCCGGCGGGGTGATCTCGGTCCAGCAGATCCACTCGGGGTAGTCGGTGCCGTCCGGTCCGTGCATCACGAAGACCCACTCCCCGCCGACGCGGAACTCGAACGCCCGGGTCGTGGTGGTGAACCCCTCCGGCCCCCACCACCGCGACAGGTGCCGCACCGCGGTGAACGCCTCGAAGACCAGCTCGCGCGGCGCACCGATGGCGCGGGAGACCACGACCTCCCGGTCGGCCGTCGCGGACGGCGCGCTCATCGCTGCTCCTCCTGCCGGGCCTGCTCCAGGTCCCGCACGTAGGCGTCCAGCCGGTCGAAGCTGGCGTGCCAGAACCCCTCGAAGCCGCCGGTCCACTCGTGCACCGGTCGCAGGCCGCGGGCGTCGAGGCCGTACAGCCGTTGCCGGCCGGCCCGCCGGTCCCGCACCAGCCCGACCTCGCGGAGCACCCGCAGGTGCTTGGAGGCCCCCGGCTGCGTCGTCCCCAGTTCGCGGGCCAGCTCGGTCACCGGCCGCTCCCCCGCCCGCAGCAGCACCAGGAGGTCCCGGCGCTGCGGCTCGGCGATCGCGTTGAACACGTCCGACGTCGTCGCTGCTCGTGCCATGCCGGAAACCTATACCCATATGGGTATGGGTCACCAGGCGTTCGGCTGCACAACGTGGACGACGAACGGCAGCCGGGCGGCCGGGGCGGCGGGCGAGGCCACCGGTCCGGCCGACGGGCTCAGCTGTCCAGCGGTCACCCCAGGGTCGCGGCGTCGATGACGAACCGGTACCGGACGTCGGAGGCGAGCACCCGCTCGTAGGCCTCGTTGACCTGGTCGGCGCGGACGACCTCGACCTCGGCACCGATGCCGTGCTCGGCGCAGAAGTCGAGCATCTCCTGCGTCTCGGCGATGCCCCCGATCATCGAACCGGCGAACGTGCGGCGCCCGCCGATCAGCGACATCACGTCCAGGCTCAGCGGCTCCGGCGGAGCCCCGACGTTGACCAGCGCGCCGTCCACCGCCAGCAGCGACAGGTGGGCGTCGACGTCGATCGGCGCGCTGACGGTGTTGACGACCAGGTCGAACCGGCCGGCCAGGGAGGTGAACGTGTCCGGGTCGCTGGTGGCGAAGTACTCGTCGGCACCCAGCCGCAGCCCGTCCTCCTGCTTCTTCAGCGACTGCGACAGCACGGTCACCTCCGCACCCATCGCGTGCGCCAGCTTGACGGCCATGTGCCCCAGCCCGCCGAGTCCGACGACGGCGACCCGCCTGCCCGGCCCGGCACCCCAGCGGCGCAGCGGCGAGTACGTCGTGATGCCGGCGCACAGCAGCGGCGCGGCGGCGGCCGGGTCGATGCCCGCAGGCACCCGCAGCACGAAGCCCGCGTCGACCACCACGTGCGTGGAATAGCCGCCCTGGGTCGTCGTCCCGTCGCGGTCGGTGGCGGCGTAGGTGCCGACCATGCCGTCGAGGCAGTACTGCTCGTTGCCGGCCAGGCAGTTCGTGCAGTGCCCGCAGGAGCCGACCATGCAGCCGACGCCGACCCGGTCGCCGACCCGGTGCGTGGTCACGTCCGCCCCGACCTCGGCGACGACACCGACGATCTCGTGGCCGGGGACGACCGGGAAGGGCTGCGGGCCCCAGTCGCCGTTGACGGTGTGTATGTCGGAGTGGCAGATGCCGGCGTACTCGATGGCGACCAGGACGTCGTGCGGGCCGACGTCCCGGCGCTCGATGGTGGTGGCGGCCAGGGGCTGGCCGGCCGCGGGTGCGGCGTAGGCGTGGACGCGCATGGGGGGTGCTCCTCCGGTGTGGGGTGGCCCGGCGGGCCGGGTGCTGCTGGTGCCGGGGACCACGGAACCCCGCGGAGAGCGCTCGTGGGAGGGCGGGTCTGTGGGGGGTACCAGCTCGACCTCCCAGCGGCGGCGGACCGCCGTACCGTCGACCGGGTGGACAACCGCTCGGACATCCGCGACTTCCTGACCACCAGGCGCGCCCGGATCACCCCGCAGCAGGCCGGTCTGCTGCCCGGTGGCGGCCGCCGGCGGGTGCCCGGCCTGCGCCGCGAGGAGGTCGCCGTCCTGGCCGGGGTGAGCACCGACTGGTACACGCGGCTGGAGAAGGGCCACATCGCCGGCGTCTCGGAGGACGTGCTGGCGGCGGTGGCCCGCGCCCTGCAGCTGGACGAGGCGGAGCGGGTCTACCTGCTCGACCTGGCCCGCGCCGCCCGGCCGACCCGCACCCCCCAGCGACGCAGCCGTGCGGCGATCGAGCCGCGGGTGCAGTGGATGCTCGACTCGATGACCGGCTCCGCCGCGTTCGTCGCCAACGGCCGGCTGGACATCGTGGCCACCAACACCCTCGGGCGAGCGCTGCACGCACCGATGTTCGACGGCCCGCGGCGGCCGGCGAACTTCGCCCGCTTCCAGTTCCTCGACCCGCAGGCGCGCGACTACTACCCGGACTGGGCCGGGGCGGCGAACGTCACCGTCGCCCTGCTCCGCGCCGAGGCCGGCCGGCGACCGCACGACACCCAGCTGCGCGAGCTCGTCGGCGAGCTGTCGACGGTGAGCGACGAGTTCCGGACCCGGTGGGCCGCCCACGACGTGCGCATCCACCACAACGGCGCCAAGCAGTTCCGGCACCCCGTCGTCGGCGGGCTCGACCTCACCTACTGCACCCTCGAGCTGCCCGCCGGCCACCCCGGCCTCCGGCTGACCATCTACACCGCCGAGCCAGGGACGCCGTCCGAGGACGGCCTCAAGCTGCTGGCCAGCTGGGCGGCCACCCGCTCGACCGGCGACGAGCCCGCCCCGGTGTCCGACAGGCCCTGACGCCTCCCCGTCGGGCTGCGCGGGCGTCAGCCCGGCCGGTGCAGGCCCGTCAGCACGAGGGTGGCCTGACGACGCTGGCGGTGACCGGCGCCGGCACAGTCCGCCGGCGGCTCAGCCCCGTACGTCCACCGGTGCCCGCCGGGTCGACCGGACGGCTGCGGCTGCGGCCACCGCGACGACGCCGAGGACGACGAGCGCCGAGCCCAGCCCGTCGATCGCGTCGGACAGCGCGAGCACGACCAGCAGGCAGACCCGGCTGGCCACGATCAGCTCCAGCGAGGGCAGCCACAGCGGCGCCGTGCCGACGACGGCGTAGACCACCAGGGCGGCGACGAGCAGCCGCTTGCGGCCGACCCGGTCGACCACCCGCCCGGCGAACGGTGCGGTCAGGCCGATCACCAGCGCCGGCGCGGTGAGCACGACGGGCGTCAGCGCCTGCACACCGGGGGTGCCGGCGAAGGCGTCCTCGATGGCGGGCAGGACGGGGGCCAGCAGCACTGCTCCCAGCACACCCAGGCAGCTGGACAGCAGCAGCACCAGGGCCTGCGCACGGCCGGCGGGACGGCCGGTCGCCGGGTCGACGGCGACCTCGCCGGCCAGCGGCTCCGCGGCGAGCGGGGAGGGACTCACGACTTCCGACACGGGCGTCTCCGTTGACGGGGTGCCGGCTCCGGTGCCGGCACCACTGGAGCGGAAGTGTCAGGACCGCGCCGTCCGAGCGGAGATCACTTCTCCTGGGGGCGGGGATCAGCGCCGTGGACACCGGTGGCCGCCGGGGTGACCAGGGCGTGCCCCTGTACGCACCCGAGCACGGCCAGCCCCTGGAGCACCCGCTCCAGCAGCCGGGGACGACGGCCGACGAGATCGCCGGTCAGCGGGTCGAGGGCGAACTCGGCCCGCATCGGGGCGACGATGGCCAGGAAGCTCGCAGTTGCCTCGGACACGGGGGGCCTCCGTCCGGACGGGCAGGTCGCCGGTGACCTGCAGCACACCGGGCAGTCTGCGAGGTGCGCCGCCGGTTGGGAAATCGGCGTCGCTGACACCGCCCATCAACCGGGTTGATGCACCTCGGCGGCCGGCCCGACGGCCTGGGCCGCGGCGCGGGCGATGACGTCGCGCAGGTACCGGTGCTCCGGGTCGTCGTCCAGTGCGGGGTGCCACCACATCGCCTCCACGAGCTGCCCGGCCTCGAAGGGGCAGGGCAGGGCTCGGATGCCGGCGCCGAGCGGCAGCAGGTCGACCAGCCGGCGTTGCAGCAGCGCGATCCGCTCGCTGCCGGCGACCAGGGTGGGCACGGTGATGAAGTTCTCCGTCACCACCTGCACGTGCGGCTCGATGCCCAGCATCCGCATCTGCCGGGCGGCGGGCGTCGAGGCGGTCTGCCCGTGGTAGGTCAGCACCCAGGGCAGGGAGCGCAGGTGGTCGACCGTCAGGCCCTCGTCCACCACCGGGTTGTCGGCGGACACCACGCACACCCACTCGTCGCGGTACAGGTCCTGGTGCGACAGGTCGGTGACGAAGCCGTGCGGGAGCAGCATGACGTCGCCGCCGAGCAGCACCTGCTCGGCGCGCTCCACCATCGCCGGCGAGTGCGGGGTCAGCCGCAGCCGGGTGTGCGGCGCCTCCTCGGCCAGCAGCGACGCCAGCGTGTCCCCCAGCACCACGACGACGTAGTCGCTGACCAGCGCGGTGAACTCCCGGGTGGACGAGGAGGGGTCGAAGTCGGGCTGGGCGTCGAAGACGCGTTCGGCGCCGGACAGCGCCACGCGCACCAGGTCGCGCAGCTGGAGGGCCAGCGGGGTGAGCCGGTACTCGTTGCCCACCCGGGTGAGCAGCTCGTCGCCGAAGTGCCGGCGCAACCGGCCCAGCGACGCCGACAGCGCCGGCTGGCTGAGCCCCATCTGCGCCGCTGCCCGGGTCACGCTGCGGCGCTGGAGCAGGGCGTCCAGGGACACCAGCAGGTTGAGGTCCAGCCGGGCCAGGTTCATGGCCGGAGTATCCACTGCACTGATGCCCGGCATCAGGAGCTTCGTCTTCCCTGATCCTCTTGGGTCATCGAACGTGGTCCACGTCTCTTCGAGGAGGAACTGACGTGCCGCTGCCGGCCGAGCTCGACCGCACCGACCCCGAGGCCGCCATCGCGCTCGCCGCCGGGCGGAACTCCAACTGGGGCCGCTGGGGCGCCGACGACGTGCTCGGCACGCTGAACTTCCTCACCGAGGACAAGCGGGTCGAGGGCGCCGCCCTGGTCCGCCGCGGGGTGAGCTTCTCCCTCGCCCAGTCCTTCGACATGGACGGCCCGCAGAAGGGCTGGCGGCGGCGCACCAACCCCGTCCACACCATGCTGGACACCGGCACCGACGCCGAACGCGGCGTGCAGGGCTTCCCGCACGGCATCGGCGGCGCCGACGACGTCATCTCCATGCCGCTGCAGGCCTCCACCCAGTGGGACGGCCTCGGGCACATCTTCGACCACGGCAACGCCTGGAACGGCCGCCGCGCCGGCGACGTCGTCACCAGCGACGGCGACAAGGTCACCGGCATCCAGACCGCCGCCGCGCACATCGCCGGCCGCGGCGTCCTGCTCGACGTCGGCCGGGTCATCGGCCACTCCATCGGTACCGACGGCGAGCTCCCCGATGGGTTCGCCATCACCACCGAGCACCTGCAGGCCACCATCGCCGCGCAAGGCGAGTCGGCCCGGGTCGGCCGCGGCGACCTGCTGTGCGTCCGCACCGGCCGGCTCGCCCGCGCCCGACGGGAGGGCTGGGGCGACTACGCCGGCGGGGACTCCCCCGGCCTGTCCTTCACCACCGCCGACTGGCTGCACGACACCGAGATCGCCGGGATCGCCACCGACACCTGGGGCTTCGAGGTCCGGCCCAACGAGTTCGACGTCGCCTTCCAGCCACTCCACCAGGTCTGCATCCCCAACATCGGGCTGTTCCTCGGCGAGATGTGGGACCTCGACGCCCTCGCCGCCGACTGCGCCACCGACGGCCAGTGGGACTTCTTCCTCACCGCCGCCCCCCTGCCCGTGACCGGCGCCGTCGGCGCCCCGGTCAACCCCATCGCCGTCAAGTGACGAAGGAGTCCTGACATGCCCGCAGTCGACAACGTCCTGGTCGTGGGGGGTGGCCTCGCCGGGACGGCGACCGCCGTCCACCTCGCCGCCCGTGGTGTGGCCGTCGACCTGGTCGAGATCAAGCCGGACGTCGCGGCGCTGGGGTCCGGCATCACCCTGCAGGGCAACGCGCTGCGGGAACTGCGCTCGCTCGGGGTCTGGGAGCAGGTGCAGGCGGCCGGCTACGCCTTCGACGTCACCGGGATCCGCGCGCCCGACCCGTTCGGCACCGTGGTCGCCGAGATCCCGGACGCGAAGACCGGCGGCCCCGACCTGCCGGCCGCCCTGGGCATGCCGCGCGCCGAGCTGGCGCGGGTCCTGCTGGACCGGGCGGCCGAGGTGGGCGTGAAGGTGCGGTTCGGGACGACGTTCACCGAGCTCGCCCAGGACGACGCCGGCGTCGACGTCACCTTCTCCGACGGCTCCGCCGACCGCTACGACCTGGTGGTGGGTGCGGACGGCGTCCGGTCGTGGACCCGCCGCGCGCTGGGCGTGCACCTGGAGACCCGGTCGATCGGGATGGGCATCTGGCGCAGCTTCGGCCCGCGGCCGGCGTCGGTCACCCGCACCGACCTGTACTACGGCGGCCCGTCGTTCATCGCCGGCTACTGCCCGACCAGCGAGGACTCGCTCTACGCCTACATCGTCGAGCCGACCCAGGACCGCAGCGGGCTGACCCCCGACGAGCAGCTGGCCACGATGCGGCAGCTGTCGGAGGCCTACCACGGCCCCTGGGACGAGATCCGCGCGACGCTCACCGACCCCGCCCGGGTCAACTACACCTGGTTCGAGACGCACGTGCTGGACGCCCCGTGGAACCGCGGGCGGGTGGTGCTCGTCGGCGACGCCGCGCACACCTGCCCGCCGACCATCGCCCAGGGCGGCGCGATGGCCCTGGAGGACGCCGTCGTCCTGGCCGAGCTGCTCACCGCGCGCAGCGCCCTGGACCAGGAGCTGTGGGACGCCTTCACCGCCCGCCGCCACGAGCGCGCGCGGACCGTCGTCGAGGCCTCCAACACCCTCGCGCAGTGGCAGCTCGACCACGTCCAGGGCGACGTCCCCGGGCTCATGCGCTCCATCGCCGCCCTCACCAGCCAGCCCGCTTAGACCCGGAAGAAGACCACCATGACCGAGACCCGGCCCCAGCAGCGCCTGATCACCCACCTTCGGCACGTCGACCTGGCGGTGCCCGACTTCGACACCCAGCTCGGCTTCTACGCCGGCACCTGGGGCCTGCGGACCGAGCACACCGACGGCCGGCTGGCGTACCTGGCCGCCGAGGGCTCGCCGGAGCAGTACGTCGTCCGGCTCCGCCAGGCCGCGGACAAGCGGATCGACCTGATCTCCTTCGGCGCCGGGAGCCGGGCCGACGTCGACACCCTCGCGGCGCAGATCGCCGGCGCCGGCGTCCCGCTGGTCGGCGAGCCGGACGTGCTGCAGACCCCCGGCGGCGGCTACGGCTTCCGGTTCTTCGACAACGAGGGCCGCACCGTCGAGATCAGCGCGGACGTCGAGGCGCGCCGGCACCGGACGATCGAGGAGGGCGAGTCGATCCCGGTGCGGCTCTCGCACGTGGTGCTCAACTCCACCGACCCCGAGGGCACGGTCGCCTTCTACGAGCGGCACCTGGGCTTCGCGCTGTCGGACACGCTGATGCACCCGCGGATGGGCAACATGATGTGGTTCCTGCGCACCAACGCCTGGCACCACAGCATGGCCGTCGCCCGCGGCCCGCACGCCTCGCTGCACCACGCCTCCTTCGAGCTGCGCGGCATCGACGAGTACATGCGTGGCACCGGCCGGCTGCTGCGCGCCGGCGTGGAGAAGATCTGGGGCCCCGGCCGGCACATGGCCGGCAACAACACCTTCAGCTACTTCCTGGACCCGCACGGCAACACCGTCGAGTACACGACCGAGCTCGAGGTGCTCGACGAGGACACCTGGCACCCGCACCTCTACGACTTCAGCAACCCCGAGGTCAGCGACCAGTGGGGCACCGCGAACGCGATGAACGAGTTCGTCGCGCAGCGCTCGTTCAACGACCCGGACAAGGGCCTGTTCGTGGCCCCGCCGGTCTGAGGCGGCCGGTCCGATGCGGTTCGCCACCTGCGAGCGGGACGGGTCGACCTGGGCCGGGGTCGTCTCCGAGGCCGGCGTGCACCCGCTGCCGGCCGGGACCACGGTGCTCGACCTCGTGCGCCGTGGCCTGCCCGCGGCGCTCGAGGCGGGCTCCGCCGCGCTGGCCGGGCCGCCGGTCGCGCTGGCCGACGTCCGGCTGCTCCCGCCGCTGCAGGCGCCGACGGTGCGCGACTTCGTCGCCTTCGAGGAGCACGTCGAGGGCGTCCGGAAGGCGATCGACGGGGTCACCGGCGTCCCGCCGGAGTGGTACCAGGCGCCGACGTTCTACTTCACCAACCCCTACGCGCTCGTCGGCGCGCACGACGACGTCGCCGTCCCGCCCGGCTCGCAGCGGTTCGACTTCGAGCTCGAGGTCGCGGTCGTCGTCGGGCGGGACGGCGCCTCGCTGACGCCGGAGCAGGCCCGCGACCACGTCTTCGGCTACACCGTGCTCAACGACTGGTCCGCCCGCGACCTGCAGGCCCGGGAGATGAAGGTCAGCCTCGGCCCGGCCAAGGGCAAGGACTCCGCCACCACCCTGGGCCCGTGGCTCGTCACCGCCGACGAGCTCGAGCCCCACCGGGACGACGAGGGGTTCCTGGCCCTGGACCTGCGGGTGTCGGTCAACGGCACAGAGGTCGGCCAGGACCTGCTGTCCAACATGGGCTGGCCGTTCGAGGAGCTCATCGCCTACGCCTCCCGCGGCACCGAGGTGCGCGCCGGCGACGTGCTCGGCTCGGGCACCTGCGGCAACGGCGGCTGCCTGGCCGAGCTGTGGGGCACCCGCGGCGAGGCCGCTCCCCCGCCGCTGCGGCCCGGCGACGTCGTGGAGATGACCGTTGAGGGCATCGGCACCATCCGCAACCAGGTCGTCGCGGGCGTCGACCTGCCGGCCGTGGTCCCTGCCCGGCCCCGCCCCCGCACCCGCACCCGCACCCGCCACCGCTGACCCACCCCGAGAGGAACACCGTGTTCGAGTACTTCCCCACCGGCCCCTACACCTGGAACCTCGGCGTCGTCGCGACGCTGAACTCCGGTGGCCTGATCGACGAGGTCGACCGGGCCTGCCGGCCGATCAAGGACGCCGCGAACGCCGGGGAGGACGCCGGGACGCCGGACTTCCTGCGGGCCTGGCGGGCGCTGACCGACCAGCTGACCACGCAGGCGGAGGCGGAGGAGGAGGCCGGGCACACCCGCACCGCCGGGCAGCTGTGGTTCCGCGCCAGCAACTACCTGGCCCAGGCCGAGCGGATGCTCGCCCACTCAGACCCGGACCGGGTGCCCACCTACCGGCGGATGCTGGAGCTGGCGCAGAAGGCGTTCGAGCTGCACAGCCCCCGGGTGTCGCGGGTGGAGGTGCCCTACGACGGGACGACGCTGCCGGCCTACCTCAGCGTCGCACCGGCCGCCGACGACGACCCCGTCCCGGTCGTCGTGCTGGTCAACGGGCTGGACTCCACCAAGGAGCACATGTACGCGTCGGGCCACTGGGCGGAGCTGGCCGCCCGCGGGATCTCCTGCCTGATGCTCGACCAGCCCGGCACCGGCGAGGCGCTGCGGCTGCAGGGGCTCACCGCCCGGATCGACACCGAGGTCTGGGCCGGCGCGGCGGTCGACTGGCTGGAGCGCCGCGACGACGTCGACGCCGCCCGGATCGGCATCGCCGGCTGGTCCCTCGGCGGGTACTACGCGCCGCGGGCGGCCGCCTTCGAGAAGCGCTTCGCGCTCTGCGTGGCCTGGGGCGCCAACCACGACTGGGGGTCGGTGCAGCGTCGTCGTCGGCAGCGGGAGGGCGAGCGGCCGGTCCCCCACTACTGGGAGCACGTGCTCTGGGTCTGGGGGTTCGACGGCGACGAGGACCACCTCGACCCGTTCCTCGACTTCGCCGACGGGGTGAACCTGGAGGGCGTGGTCGAGCAGATCACCGTGCCGTTCCTCGTGGCGCACGGAGCAGCCGACCGGCAGATCCCGCTGGAGATGGCGCACCGCTCCTACGACCAGGCGGTCAACAGCCCCAGGCGCGAGCTCCGCGTCTTCACCCCGGAGGAGGGCGCGACCGAGCACATCGGCCTCGACCACCTGCCGCACGTGAGCACCTTCGTCGCCGACTGGGTGGCCGACACGTTCGCCGAGCTCGGCCGCTGACGGGGAACCCGTCAACCGACCGCTGCGGCGTTCCTCCGGGTGGAGACGACGCGGCCGCTGTTCGCCCGCGTCGCCGCACGACGTCGGCTCGGCCACGGTCCTGGTCCTGGCCTGGTCGGTCCTGCACGGCCTGGCCACCCTGCAGGCCGGCGGCCGGCTGCGCGCCGGCGGGGCCGGGGCACGGCTCGACCTGGCGCACCGCATGCTCACCGCCGGGGAGACCCGGTGACCGGCACGCTCGTCGCGGTCCTGGCCGGCCTGGCGATCGTCGCGAACGGCGTCGTCCACGGCACGGACGTCTTCGGCGCCCTCGTGCTGCGCCCCGCCGTCGCCGCGGTCGACGAGCGCACCCTCACCCAACTGCTCGGCCACGTGCACCGCGTCGCCGACCGCCGGTTCCCGGTGATCGGCGCCGTCGGCCTGGTCGCCGCCGGGGCGACGACCGTGCTCGCCGCCGCGGGCGGTCGCGGCGTCAGCGCCGCGGCGGGGTCACTGGCGACGCTCGCCCTGGTGGCGTTCCTGGTGGTCTACGGCCGGGTGAGCAAGCCGGTGAACACCGTCCTGACCGCTGCGGCGCTCGCCGACCGGGTGCCGGACGACGTCCGCGCGCTGCAGGCCCGCTGGGACTCGGTCGTCGTCGCTCGGGTGGCGCTCAGGGCACCGCCCTCGTCGCCCTGTGCGTCGCGCTCGCCGCGGCCTGAGCCCTGGCGCTCCCCGGGCCACCCGACGGACGGCCAGCGGGGACCCCACCAGGTCCCCCGATCGCGGCGGCGCAGCCGCGCAGGGCAGCGACCACGGCGGGGCTATGCCGGGGGTGTCCTCCCGAAGCGGACCCGGTCGGTGAACTCGATCTCCACCACGGAGCCACGGGCGCCGGTGGCGACGCCGATCACCCCGCTGGACCCGTCCGGCGCGAGCCGCGGGACGTCGCCGGTCATCAGGCTGATCCGTACCCGGTGCCCCGCGGTGAAGCGCCAGTGCGCCGGCTGGGTTTCGATGACGAACGTGGTCTCCTCGCCCGGCGTAACCGGCACGTCCTGCTCGTGCCCGAACCGGTGGCTGGCGCGCAGCCAGCCGGCGGCGACCTCGGTGACCCGGCCGTCCGGTGCGACGTCCATGACCTTGGCCACCAGGTTGGCGTCGCTGCCGGGCAGGGTCGCCTGGAGGGTGACCTCGGCCCGCCCGGCCAGCACCGCGTCGTGCAGCAGCGGACCGGACGTGAACGTCAGCCGTCCCTCGTCCGCCGCGGCGTTGTCGGCGGACGGGTCCGTCGGCCGCGGGCAACCGACCAGGCAGGTGGTGGCCGGACCGTCGTCCGGGTCGATGGTGAGGTCCAGGGTGCCCGGCTTGCCGGGCCGCCGGTCCAGCTCCCGGTCCGTCCCGAGCGCCAGGAGCGTGCCCGCCCCGTCGGCCGGCCAGTCGGGCAGCTCGACCCAGCGACCCCCAGCCCCCTCGACCTCGTAGCTGGTCACCGGTGCCGACGGCAGTGGGGCGTCGGGGTCCCCGCCCAGCCAGTGGTCGAACCAGGCGAGGGTGGCGCCGATCGGCAGTGGCTCGGTCTCCTGCTCCCAGGGGTCGGCGTGGGTCCAGGGCCCCATGACCAGGTGGACGTCGTCGTTCCCGGCGTCGCGCAGGCCCTCGTAGTTGCCGATGGCACCGGCGCGGAAGACGTCGAACCACCCGCCGGTGAGCAGGACCGGGACCTCGATGTCGCCGTGGTCGGGCGCCACGTCCTGGACCTGCCAGTACTCGTCGTAGGTGGGGTGGGCCGCGAAGGCGTCGAGCTGCCGCTGCGGGAAGGCCGGGTCCGCCACGGCGGGGCTGCCCACCCAGGCCCAGTCCGCGTCCGCGCGCGCTCCGCCGGGGTAGAAGATCTCGGCGTAGTTCTGCATCGGGGACACGTTAGGCGCGATCGCCGCCAGGTGTGGCGGTCGCTCCGCCGCGATCTCCAGGGTCGTCTGCCCGCCGTAGCTCGTGCCGGACGCCCCCACCCTGCCCGTGGACCACGTCTGCGCGGCCAGCCACTCCACCGCATCGGCGCCGTCCGGACCCTGGATCGGCCACCGGGCCTCGAAGCCCGGTGCCGGGGAGATCCCGGTGCCGCGGACGTCGCAGGACAGCACGGCGTAGCCCCGCTGGCTGAAGTACGCAGCGAACGCGCCCGACGCCTCCTCCTCCGCCAGGCCGTAGGGCGTGTAGCTGCGGAGGATGCCGGGGAACTGCCCGGGCGCCGGCTCGCCGCCGACAGCGGGCCGGGCGACGGTGCACCCGAGCTCGAAGCCGTCGCGCACCGGCACCTGGAGCCGTTCCACGTACGTGCCGTACACCGCGGGACGGTCGTAGCCGAACCAGTCCGGCTGCGCGGCTCCGGCAGGGACGGTGGGCTGGGCAGCCGCCGGTGGTGCCAGCGCCCCCGCCACGACCACGCCGGTGAGGGTGCCGATCACGCCGAGCCGGCGGGTCTGCCTGCCGAACATGCTTCCTCCACGGGCACTGGACAGGGGCGGCCGAGGTCAGGAGCGCGGGTCAGGAGCGCGGTCCGCCGAACAGGCCGCCCCGGTCGCCCAGCCACTCGGCCGGCCGGTAGTCGGGCAGGATCTCCGACGCGCCGAGGCCGAGGCCCTCGGCCGCGGCGTCCAGCGTGCGGGGGTCGGCCACGGATCCCCAGCGACCGGTGGAGACCCGCTCGTCGAGGGCCTCCACGGAGGCGACCAGCTCCGCCGGCGTGAACGCACAGTGACCCAGCCGGTGCACGAAGGCCTGGCGCAGCAGGCCCTTCGCGCCGGCCCGCCGCACGGTCTCCGCGTACTCCTCCTCGACCTGCACGGGAGCCAGGACGTCGTGCGTGGTGTGCAGGCTCAGGACCGGCACCTGCAGGTCCCCGGTGAGCTCGGACGTGGCGTACGCGGTCTGCAGCGCGTCCTCGTCCGGGGTCACCGACGCGGTCGCGGTGAGCCGGGCCAGGTCGGCGTCGAGGTCGAGCCCCGCCGCGCGGTACAGCGCCTCCACCTGCGCGCGCTCGTCGGCGTGCCGCAGCAGCGCCCGGTAGTCGACGCCCGCGTTCCAGGACGGGTTGCCGCCGACCGTCGCCTCGACGTCGACCCGCGCCGGGTAGGTGAAGCCGAGCGCCGAGGTGAACTGGGCGACCTGCGCGTCGACCTGGCCCTCGTGGTCGCCCGCGTCCGGCTCCGGCTGGCCCTCGGCCCAGCGGGGCAGGTGGTACAGCGCGGCGGCGAGGGCGATCCGCGCCCGGCCCGCGGGGTCGCCCTGCGCAGCCACGACGGCGTCGGTGAGCGTGCTCGCCGCGGCGTTGACGGCGGCCAGGTCTCCCCCGTAGTCGGCCAGCCGGACGGCCGTGCCCTCGGGCACGAGGAGCTGGGCGATCGCATGGGCGCCGTCGAGCTGGTAGTTCAGCAGGTCGACACCGCCGTGGACCAGCCCGCACGTGGGCAGCGCCCCGTCGATCGGCGAGCCCGGGAGCTCGGCCAGCTGCCCCGTCACCAGGCCGCCCATGGAGGTCCCGACGGCGAGCACGCGGGACGGCTGCCCGACTGCGGCGCCGAACGCGTCCAGGGTCTGCAGCTGGTCCTCGGCGGCGGTGTCCAGCGTCCAGCCGCTGCGCTCGTAGGACGAGCCGACGAGCGCGTACCCGCGGTCCAGCAGTGCCTGCCGGGTCTCGTCGTCCGGCGCGTTCTCGGCGCTGTTCGGGATGGGGGCGAAGCTGGGCCGGTAGCCGTGGCTGTACAGCAGGACGGTGCCGTTCCAGTCGGCGGGGACGTCGGCGACCCAGGCAGTCGCCCCGTCGTCCACCGTCCCCTCGACGTGCTGCGGGACCGAGGGCTCCCCGGCGGCTGCGGAGGGGACGGCGACGAACGAGACGGCCAGGGCGCAGGCCACGCCGGTGACGCGGGATCGAGGGGACATCGGTTTCCTCACGACGGGTCCGGGATGCCGCGAACGCTAGGAGGCGATCGGACGAGCGTCAACGGATCGCCCAGCTTTTCTGTGACGCAGACCACCGGCCCGGCTCACCGCCGGGACCGTGCGTCCCGCACGAGGTCGGCGAAGTCCGCCCGCGCCCGCGGTTGCAGGGACGTGAAGACGGCCCGGTGGGCGCGTGCCGATCGGTGAGCGGGCCAGTCCGCGCCCAGGTACCGCTCGGGCAGCACCGGGTCGAGCCGGAGCAGCCGGATCCAGTGCGCGCCGAGCAGCGTGAACAGGGCGACCGGGTCCCCGTCCCGGGGAAGGGGCCGCTCCCACCGGTCGAGGAACGCCTCGTGCTCCCGGCGCAGCGCGGCGAGGTCCCAGGCCCGGCGGACGAAGCGGGCGACGTCGGTGCCGGGGGTGGGCGAGGCGACGAAGCCGTCGATCTGCAGGCCCTCGACCTCGGCGCCGACAGCGACGATCGGGTCCAGGTCGACGCGGCCGGGCGCCACCCACAGCCCGTCGCGGAGGCAGCCGAAGCCGGCCCAGGAGAGCCGCGACCGCAGCCGGGACCGTAGGTCCCGCTGCGTCTCGGGGAGGGAGAAGCTCAGCAGCGTCCAGTCGGAGCTGGGCTGGTGGAACGGCTCGACCGCCTCCACCCGGTCCCGCCCTTCCCGCAGGACCGTCCGGGACGAGTCGGTCAGGCCGTAGCTGACCACCCTCCCGTCCTGCTGACGGGTCAGCAGGCCGCGCTCGGTGAGCCGGGTGAGCACCGACCTGGTGGCGTCGTCGCTGACGCCCAGGGACCCGAGCACGTCGAGGAACACCCTCGTGGGGAGGGAGTCCTCGTACTCGTCGAGGACGAGCGCGCCGCCCAGCGACAGCAGGAGCTCCTGCGGCTTGACGCGCACCTCGGCGGCGCGGTCGGTCATCCGTCCTCCCCGGTGCCGGCGTCCACCCACCCTGCCAGGCCGGCCGGGAAGTGGACACCGACCACCTGCCGTCGACCGGACCGGGGAGCCGTCCGGCGCGGCGCCACCACGGGCGCCCCGGCCGTACGCACGATGGGGCATGCCCGCCCGACCGGACGCCGTCGCCGCGCTGCCGGTCGCCCCGGGCGTGTACCGCTTCCGGGACGCCGGCGGCCGCGTGCTCTACGTCGGGCGGGCCGTCGAGCTGCGCCGCCGGGTCAGCTCCTACTGGGGCGACCTGCGGGACCGCCGGCACCTGCGCCGGATGGTGGCCCGGGTCGCCGCGATCGAGGCGCTGGTCTGCGACTCCGCGCACGAGGCGGCCTGGGCCGAACGCAACCTGCTGGAGCGGTCGATGCCACCGTGGAACCGGGTCGTCGGCGGCCTCGAGGTGCCCGTCAGCATCCGGGTGGACGCCTCGCCGGAGGCGCCGCGGTTCGGCCTCACCTCGGCACACCGGACGGCGCCGGGAGTGCGCTGCTTCGGGCCCTACCTCGGGGCGCGCAAGGCGGAGCTGGCCGTGTCCGGGCTGGAACGGCTGTACCCGATCGGCCACGCCGGCCCGGCCCGCACGGCCGGGGAGCGGGAGCTCGCGCGGGTGCGCGGCGGGCAGGCCACCCCGGTCGCGCAGCTGGCGAGCGCCGTGGGGTCGGTGCTGGACCGCGAGCCGACGGCGGTCGCCGCCGCACTGGCGGCGTTGACCGCCCGGCGCGACGCCGCGGCCGGGGCGCAGGCCTACGAGGCCGCGGCCCGGCTGCAGGCGGAGATCGAGGCGGTCGAGTGGGTCGTCGCGCCGCAGCGGGTCACCGTGCCCGTCGACGACGGCGACCAGGACGTCACCGCCTGGGGCGACGACGTCCTGGTCCGGCTGCGGATCCGGGACGGCCGCCTCCGGGCCTGGGACCAGGAAGTCTGCTCCCGGCCGGCGCCCGGCACCCGGGCGCCCGCCGGGTGGGTGCCCTTCCTGCGCCGCAACGCCGAGCTGGCCGCGCGGCTGGCAGCACTGCCGGTCCGCTGAGCCGGCCTCCTGCGTGGCGGCGACCACGTCGAGGGCGGCCGGGTCAGGGCTGGACGACGACCTTGCCCGCGATGCGACCGGCCTCGGCCTCGGCGTGCAACGCAGGCAGCTCGGTCAGCGGGATCCGGCGGGTGACCTCGACCTGCAGGTCCCCGCTCTCGACCAGGGACACCAGCTCCCCGAGGCGGTCCCGGTCGGGCAGCACGAACACGGTCGCTGCGGTGACGCCACGGGCCTCGTCACCCGGGGTCGCCATGAACGCGGTGGTGCTGACGACCTTCCCACCGTCGCGGACCAGGGCCACCAGCGTGGCGAACCGCTCGGGGTCGACGGGCGCGAGGTTGACCAGGACGTCGACCTGCTCGTCCAACGCCTCCAGCAGGTCGGTGGTGGTGTGGTCGACGACCTCGTCGGCGCCGGCCGCCCGGACCGCGGCGCTGCTGCGGGGGCTGGCGGTCGCCACGACGTGCACGCCGGCCCGCTTGGCCAGCGCGATCGCGTACTTGCCGACCACTCCCCCGGCGCCGTTGACCAGCACCCGCTGACCAGCGGTCAGCTCACCGTCGTCGAACAGCGCCTGCCAGGCCGTCAGCGCCACCGACGGCAGACCTGCCGCATCGGCCAGCGGGATGGTCGTGGGAGCCGGGACCAGCGCCTCCGCCGGGGCGACCACGTACTCCGCCGCACCCCCGTCCCGCTCCATCGGCAGGAACCCGATCACCGCGTCCCCCACCTGCAGGCCGCTGACGCCCTCCCCCAGCGCGTCGACCGTGCCGGAGACGTCATAGCCGGGCACGTGCGGCAGCACCACCGGGATCGGCAGGAACCCCCCGCGCATGCCGGCGTCCGCGGCGTTGAACGCCGAGGCCGCCACCCGCACCCGCACCTGACCCGCGCCGGGAGTGGGCTGGTCGACGTCCTCGTAGCGCAGGACCTCCGGACCGCCGACCTCGTGGAAACGCACTGCCTTCATCGCGCTGTACCTGCTCTCGTGCCGTTGGGGTGCTTGCACGCCCAACGTGGCAGGTCCCGGCGGGATCAACCTGGGCCGGCTTGGCCCACCTCGACGACCGCCCGGCCGTCGGCCGCGCCGACCACCTCCGCCAGCCGGGCGGCATCCCGCGAGCCCGGCGCGGCGGTCAGCATGACCGCGGCCAGGTCGTCGCCGGGGATCGCGAGCAGGTTCCCGACGAGCGTGACGGAGTCCCCGTCCGACTGGGTGAACGTCGCGCTGCTCTCGTACGCCGCCACCGGTCGCGGTTCCCGCCACAGCGTGTCGAACCGCCGGCTCCGGGTCCGCAGCTCGTCGACGAGGGCGGCGAGGGACGCGTCGCCGGGGTACCGCAACAGCGCGGCCCTCAGCTGGGCCGCCTGGATCGTCTCGTGCCTGGCCGCGTCGGGTTCGGGCTGCTGGAAGGCGGCGAACGGGTGGCAGAAGATGCGCCAGGCCACGTTCCACTCCCAGCGGTCCCCGGGGAGGTCCCAGTGCTCCAGGGCCAGGAACCCGCTGTTGACCGCGACGACGTTCATCGCCGCATCGGTGACGATCATCGGCGTGTCGGAGAACCGCTCCAGCAGTCGCGTCGCGCCCGGCCCCAGGTCGGTCGGCACCTGCCCGTCCGCGGCCGCGTACCCGGCGAGCGCACTCAGCCGCTCGTAGTCCGCCCGGCTCACCTGCAGGGCCCGGGCGATCGCCTTCACCACACCGGCCGAGGGATGGCTCCGCCCCTGCTCCAGGCGGCGGACGTAGTCCGCGGACGTCCCGGCGAGCTCGCCGAGCTCCTCCCGGCGCAGCCCGGGCACCCGCCGGCCGCCGGCCGGCAGCCCGACCGATGCCGGGTCCGTGCCCTCCCGCAGGCGACGCACCGCTGCGCCGAAGTCATGCCGCTCCACGGCGCCAGTCTGCCGTGCGGACCCGCCCGGGACGGTGGTGGCCGGCGTCGGGCAGCCCCGCGGCCACCGTGCGGTCAGAGCGGGTCGAGCAGCCGCTGCAGGAACTGCCGGGTCCGGGCCTCGCGCGGCTCGACGAGCACTTCGGACGGCGGGCCCTGCTCGACCACCACGCCGCCGTCGAGGAACAGCACCTGGTCGGCCACCTGGCGGGCGAAGCGCATCTCGTGGGTGACCACGACCATCGTCCAGCCCTCGGCGGCCAGCGACTGCATCACCTGCAGCACCTCGCCGACCAGCTCGGGGTCGAGGGCGCTGGTCGGCTCGTCGAACAGCACCACCTGCGGCCGGGTGGCCAGGGCCCTGGCGATGCCGACGCGCTGCTGCTGCCCACCGGACAGCTGGACCGGGAAGGCGTCGGCCTTGTCGGCCAGGCCCACCCGGCTCAGCAGCGCCCGGGCCTCCTCCCGCGCCTCCGCGCGCGGCCGGCCCTGCGCGAAGACCGGCCCGGAGGTCACGTTGTCCAGCACGGTCATGTGCGGGAACAGGTTGTGCGCCTGGAACACCATGCCGCTCTGGTCGCGCAGCCGGGCGATCGCCCGGGTGTCGGGCCGGTTCGCGCAGTCGAGCTGGACGTCGCCGATGCGGACGGTCCCGGACTCCGGCATCTCCAGCCCGTTGAGGCTGCGCAGCACCGTCGTCTTGCCCGAGCCGGACGGCCCGATCAGGCAGGTGACCGACCCCGACTGCACCGTGACGTCGATGCCGCGCAGCACGTGGTTGTCGCCGAAGGACTTGACCAGCCCGCGGGCCTCGAGCAGCGGGGCGCTCATGCGGCCACGTGCCGGGACAGCCGGGTCTCCAGCCGGGTCTGACCGAAGGAGAGCACGAGGCACACCACCCAGTAGTAGACGGCCGCGACGCCGTAGAGCGTGAAGTACTCGAAGGTCTGCCCCGCGATGACCTGGGCCTGGCGCAGCAGCTCGGTGACCAGGACGACCGAGACCAGCGAGGTGTCCTTGACCAGCGAGATCAGCGTGTTGCTCAGCGAGGGGACGGCGATGCGGGCGGCCTGGGGCAACACCACCCGACGCAGCGTGGTCGCCCGCCCCATCCCGACGGTCATCGCCGCCTCCCACTGCCCGCGCGGCACCGCGAGGATGGCGCCCCGCACCGCCTCGGAGGCGTAGGCCCCGACGTTGAGCGTCAGTCCGATGATCGCGCTCGGCCACGGGTCGATGGTGATGCCGAAGGACGGCAACCCGAAGAAGATGATGAACAGCTGCAGCAGCAGCGGCGTGCCGCGGATGACCGAGACGTAGAACCGGGCAGGCGCCGACACCAGCCGGTTGCCCGACAGCCGCATGAGCGCGACGAGGACGGCCAGGGCCAACCCCAGCACGAAGCTCACCGCTGTCAGGGGCAGCGTCCCGCGCAGCAGCTCCCGGCCCAGCGGCCAGAGGCTGCTGCGGACCAGGTCCCAGTCGATCGCGCTCACTCCGCGCTGACGTCCTCGCCGAAGTACTCCTCGGAGATCTCGGCCAGGGTGCCGTCGGCGCGCAGCGACTCGAGGGCCTCGTCCACCTGGGCCTGCAGGTCGGTGCTGTCCTTGCGGAAGGTGAAGGCCGACCGGCTCGGGTCGTCGATCTCGGCGGCGATCTTCACGTCCTCGTCACCGGTGGTCTTCTGGTACTCCAGGAAGGCCAGGCTGTCGTTGACGGTGACGTCGACGCGCTCCTGCTTGAGCAGCGTGATCGCCTGGGTGAAGCCCTCGACGGCCTCGATCTGCGCCCCGGCCCCGGTGGCGACCTCGGCGAAGTTGCTGGTGGTCGACTGCGCACTGGTCTTGCCCGCGATGTCGGCCAGCGAGCTGACGCTGGTGTCGTCGGCCCGCGTGATGACGACGCCGTTCGAGTAGGTGTACGGCGTGGAGAACAGGTACTTCGCCTCGCGCTCGGGGTTGACGCCGATCTGGTTGGCGATGACGTCGTACCGGTCGGCCTCCAGGCCGGCGAAGATCGCGTCGAACTGCGTCTCGCTGAACTCCACGTCCATGCCCAGCTCGTCGCCGACGGCCTCGGCCACCTCGACGTCGTAGCCGGTCAGCTCGTTGCTGTCCGGGTCGTGGAAGGAGAACGGCGCGTAGGTGCCCTCGGTCGCGACGCGGAGCACGTCGTCCGAGCCGCCGGCGCTGCCGCCCGCGTCGTCGGAGCCGCCGCCGCAGGAGGTCAGCAGCAGGGCAGCGGTGAGGGCAACGGTGACGGACAGGCGCGTGCGCACGGTGGGGCTCCGGGTTCATCGGGTCGGGTCTGGGGCGTCCGGCAGGGACTCCCGCCGCCTGGGGGAACCGCGCCCGCACGGAGGAGCATTCCGCCGGGTGTCCAGACGCACAACACGACCGGCCGGTCGGGCCGAGGGCCCCGGACGTCAGTCGCCGTGCGGGTCGAGGTGGTTGAGGGTCGCGACGACGTGGTCGTAGTCGCCGCGCGCTTCGCCGTACCGGAGGAACTTCACGTTCTCCACCTGGATCTCGCGCGCGTCCGGCTGGGTGCGGATCAGCTCGGTGACCTCGTCGACGAAGTCGGCGAGGGGCATGGCGAAGTCGCTCTCCTCCTGACCCGGCATCAGCGCGGTGCGCACCGACGGCGGTTCGAGCTCGACCACCGCCACGCTGGTGCCCGCCAGCTGGAGCCGGAGGGACTCGCTCAGCATGTGGACCGCGGCCTTGGTGGCGTTGTAGCTGGGCGTGATCCGCAGCGGGGCGAACGCCAGCCCGGAGGAGACGGTCATGATCGTCGCGGCGGGCCGGGACAGCAGGTGCTCGACGAACGCCCCGATGAGCCGGATCGGACCGAGCAGGTTGGTCGTGACCGTCTCCTCGGCCGTGGCCAGGAAGCCGCCCGGGGTGGTCCAGTCCTCGGCCCGCATGATCCCGGCCATCGTGATGAGCACGTCGAGGTCCGGGTGCTCGGCCAGCACCTGACCGGCGGCGCGCTGGATGCTCACCGGGTCGGTGGTGTCGACCTGCACGGCGTGCAGGCCGGGGTGCTCGGTCGTGATCTGCTCCAGCAGCGCGGCGCGCCGCCCGCCGACGACGACGGTGTTGCCCTCCTCGTGCAGCCGCAGCGCCAGGGCCAGGCCGATGCCGCTGGTCGCGCCGGGGATGAAGACGGTGTTCCCCGCGATGTCCATGTCCTCAGCGTCGGCCGGGTCGGGACCGCGTGGCAGAGCGCGGTGATCGGGGGACCGCCGGTCCCTGGCTGCGGCAGGCGTGCAGCGGCGACACTGGTCGGGTGGACCGCGACGACCTGGCCGACTTCCTCGTCCGGCGCCGCAGCGGCCTCCAGCCGGCGGACGTGGGGCTGAGCGAGGGCGCGCGCCGGCGCACCCCCGGGCTGCGGCGGGAGGAGGTCGCGCACCTCGCCGCGATGTCCACCGACTACTACACGCGGCTGGAGCAGCGGCGCGGACCGCAGCCGAGCACGCAGATGCTCGCCTCGCTCGCGCGCGCCCTCCGGCTGACCGAGGACGAGCGCGCGTACCTGTACCGGGTCGCCGGGCACGCTGCCCCCGACCGGGTCGGCGGGGGCGACCACGTCGCCCCGGGCCTGCTGCGCGTCCTCGACCGGCTCACCGACACCCCGGCGCTCATCCTGACCGCGCTGGGCGAGACGCTCGTGCAGAACGGCCCGGCCCGGGCGCTGTTCGGCGACGTCAGCCACCTGACCGGCCTGGAGCGCAGCGGCATCTACCGCTGGTTCGTGCACCCCGAGCGGGAACGGGCGTGCTACCCGGCGGCCGACCACGCCCGGCAGAGCCGGGCCCAGGTCGCTTCGCTGCGGGCCGCGTACGGGTCGATGGGCGCGGCGTCCCAGGCCGGTGAGCTGGTCCGCGTGCTCACCCGGACGAGCCCCGAGTTCGCACAGCTGTGGGACGCCCACGAGGTGGGCCGGCGGTTCGAGGACCACAAGGTGCTCCTGCACCCCGAGGTCGGCCCGATCGAGGTCGACTGCCAGGCGCTGTTCACCGAGGACGAGTCCCAGGTGCTGCTCGTGCTCACCGCTCCCCCGGGCACCGACGCCGCGAGCAGGCTCGCGCTCCTCGCCGTCCTCGGCACGCAGGCCTTCGCGCCGGAGAGCTGATCCGGGTCGCCGTCCGCGCGCCCGCTCCGGCTGGGTCCCGGAGCGGGCGGGACGGCGTGCCTCGGCGTCTCAGCCGGCGGTGGCGCGGGCGGCCTCGACGACCAGGTCGGCGACGGCGCCCGGCCGGGACACCGCCACCGCGTGGGAGGCGTCGATCTCGACGGCCGTGGACTGCGCGCGCTCGGCCATGAAGACCTGCGCCTCGGCCGGGACGGCGAGGTCCTGCCGGGTGACCAGGGTCCAGGACGGGATGGTCCGCCAGGCCGCCGCCGTCGCCTTCTCCTCCAGCGCCTCGCTGGTGATCGGCCGCTGCGTCGCGGCCATCAGCTCGGCGACCTCCGGGGGCACGTCCGCGGCGAAGACCGGCCGGAACCTGTCCGGCTGGATGTACAGGTCGGTGACGGTGCCGCCCTTGCCGTCGGGGACGGGGACCGGGTCCAGCGCGGACCCCAGCTCGTTGCCGGGGAACCTCCCGGCCAGCTCGCCGGTGCTCTCGCCCTCCGCCAGCAGGAAGCTGGCCACGTAGACCAGCGCGCGGACGCCGGGGTGCCCGTCGGCCGCCACGCTCATCACCGAGCCGCCGTAGGAGTGTCCGGCCAGCACGATCGGGCCGCTCACCCGGTCCAGGACGCTGCGCAGCTGGCCGGCGTCCTCGCGCAGGCCCCGGAGCGGGTTGGCCACGGCGACGACCGGGTAGCCCTCCCCCCGGAGCTGCTCGATCACCCCGTTCCAGCTCGCCGACTCGGCGAACGCGCCGTGCACGAGCACCACCGTGGGCTTCTCCTCGGCCGCCGGGCTCGCGTCGGTGTCGATGGTCATCGTCGTTCCTCTCGGTCGGCAGCGACCGGGGCGACCGGGGTGGCCGACTCAGCGCTGGTGGACCGACCGTAGGAAGCGGTGCCCCGGTCCCGCGTACGTCAGATGACCGTTCCGCCGACGGTGGACCGGCCGGTCACGGACCGATCGCGGCGCGCAGGGCGACGCGGGAGGTGATGCCCAGCTTCGGGAAGATCCGGTGCAGGTGCGTGCCGACCGTCCGGTGCGAGAGGTACAGCCGCGCGCCGATCTCCCGGTTGGTCAGGCCCTCGGCGGCCAGCTGCGCGATCAGCAGCTCCTGCGGGCTCAGCTGCTCGCGGGCCTCCGGGGTGCGCGGCCTGCTCTGCTCCCCCGAGGCCCGCAGCTCCTGCCGCGCCCGGTCGCCCCAGGCAGCAGCGCCCAGGGCGTCGAAGGTGTCCCGCGCGGCCCGCAGCGGGGCACGGGACTCTGCCGCCCGCCGGCACCTCCGCAGCCAGGCCCCGTGAGCCAGCTGCAGGCGGGCACGGGCGAAGGGCCAGGCACCCAGGTCCGCCGCCAGGGCGGCTGCGAAGAGCCCCTCGGCCTCGTGCTCGGGGGCCAGCAGCGCCCGGCCGTACCGCAGCCCGACGTGCAGCACCGGCGACGGCGTGCGCGCCGCGATCGCCTCGAGGTCGGCCACGATCGGCTCGACCTCGGCCCGGTGCCCGCTGTGGACGGCGGCCTCCACCAGGTCGGCGACGGCGAAGCTGTGCACCACGGGGTGGTGGGCCGGGTCGGCGGGGTCGGCGAGGCGGCGGAGCTGGTCCCAGGCGGCCTGGTGCCGCCCCTCGTCCAACGCGGCCACGCCCCGGGCGAACTGCACGAGCGCCAGCACGGCGTTCGAGTCGACCTGCAGGCCCAGCCGGGCCGCCTCGGCGAGGCGTGGCTCCACGTCCTCGCCGTCGTGGAGCGCCCCGACCACCGACTGGACCACCAGGGCGACGGCGCCCATCAGCGGCTGGGCGGAGTCGGCGGCGAGCCGGGCGGCCTCGTCGGCGGCCGTGGCGGCCAGGTCGAACCGCCCGGCGTTGAGCGCGCTCCACGCCTGCACGGCGAGCACCCGGCCCAGGAGTCCGAGCCGGCCGTCGGCCCGGAGGCCCGCCAGCGCCGACGTCAGGAACTCCACGGCCAGCGGGAGGTCACCCACGACGCTCGCCGCGAAGCCGGCGGCTCGGGCCTGCGCCGGGTCGAGCGGACCGTCGGACAGCGCGCGCAACCGCTCGAGAGGCACCGCCCCGCGGTCGAACGGCGCCACGTAGCAGAGCACCTCGAGCACGAGCAGGTCGTCCGGGTCGAGCGCCTGCTCGACGACCTCGACGAGGCGGGCGCGTGCCTCCGCGCCGGGGTCGGCCCACCAGCACCGCAGCGACGCAGCCTGGAGGAACCTCAACGCCTGGTCGGCCCGGCCGTCGGCGGCGGCCGCGGCGGCGACCTCGGTCAGCATCCGGGTGCCCGCACGGACGTCGTGGATGCCCTCCTCGAACCCCTCCCGGATCACCGTCATGCCGGCCCGCTCCCGGGCGGGGACGTCGAGGGCCGCGGTCTCCTGCAGGAGTCGGTCGACGACGTCCGGGCGCCCCCACTCGAAGGCCAGCTCGGCCGCCCGCAGGTAGCGCCGCATCCGTTCCGCCG
Organism: Modestobacter versicolor; assembly: GCF_041028285.1. Taxonomy (GTDB): domain Bacteria; phylum Actinomycetota; class Actinomycetes; order Mycobacteriales; family Geodermatophilaceae; genus Modestobacter; species Modestobacter versicolor_A. The sequence goes on from NZ_JABGDB010000002.1 coordinate 668,799, forward strand.
GGTCGGCGGTGAGCCGGGCGGCGCGCTCGAGCGCCGCCTGCGCCGCTGCGACGCCACCGCGGCGCTGGGCGCGGGCCGCGGTGTCCTCCAGCTCGGCGGCGACCTCGTCGTCCGGCACGTCGGAGGCGACCGCCCGGTGCCAGACCTGCCGGTCGCCGCCGCGCACCGTCCCGGCCAGCGCGAGGTGGGCGCGCTGCCGCTCGGCCAGGGTGGCCCGCTGGCGGATCGCGTGACGGACCAGCGGATGGCGGAAGGTCAGCCGACTGCCGTCGGCGCTGAGCAGCCCGACCTCCACCGCCGGGGTCAGCGCCTCCGCGGTCACCTCGTCGCCGCGGAGCGCGGACGCAGCGGCCAGGACCTCGCCCAGGTCGCCTTCGTCGTCCAGGGCGGCGACCAGCAGCAGGTCCCGGGTCGCGCCGGCCAGCCCGGGGAGGCGGGCCGCGAAGGCGTGCTCCAGCCGGGCGGTCAGCGTCAGGGGTGCGCCGTCGTCCCCCGCGCCCTCCAGGGGCAGCTCCACGAGCGCGAGCGGGTTGCCCGCGGCCGCGGCCAGCAGGCACCGGCGTCCGGCCGGGTCGAGCTGCGGTGCCCGCCGCGCGAGGACGCCCTCGGCGGAGCGGGGGTCCAGCCGCTGGAGGTGGTGCTCGTGCAGCGCCGGGCCGGCGAGGACGGGCGGGAAGCCGTCGCGCTGGGCCGCCACCAGGACCACCGCCTCCGACTCCAGCCGCCGCGCGACGAAGCCGAGGACGTCGGCGCTGGGCCGGTCGAGCCAGTGGGCGTCGTCGACCACGAGCACGAGCGGCTGGTCCGCGGCGCTGTCGCTGATCAGGGTCAGGGCCGCCAGCCCGATCAGGAAGAGCTCCGGTGCCGCGTCGTCGGTCATGCCGAACGCCGCCTTCAGCGCGCGCCGCTGCGGGACGGGCAACGCGGGGAGGCGGCCGAGCAGCGGCCGTACCAGCTGGTGGAGGCCGGCGAACGGGAGGGTCGCCTCGGACTCCACGCCGGCGGTGCTCAGCACCCGCAGTCCGTGTCCGGCCGCGGCCTGGCACACGTGGTGGAGGAGGGCGGACTTGCCGATGCCGGCCTCGCCACGGACCAGGACGGCGGCGCCGCGGTGCGGCACGTCGCGGAGCCGCTGGTCGAGCGCGTCGATCTCCGCGTCCCGGCCCACCAGGCCGGCTGTCGTCTCCGCGCCCATCAGCCCCATCCCGTCCGGCTGCCGCGCGGTCCGTGGTCATCGTCGACGTCGGCAAACTAGTGCACGCCGCACCCCCGGTGGAGGTCGGCGGCGACGGCTCCGTTGCCGATCCGGCGGAGCGCTCCTGGCCGTGCCACCGGTGCGTCACTGCGTCGTGGCGTCCTGGCCCACCACGTCACGACGCCGGGCAGACCAGAGTCGGGCTGCCGAGGCGAGCCGGTCGTCGTGCTCTGGTCGTCGTGCTCCGGTCGTCGACCGACTCGGTCCCGCCCCGGACGGATCCGGTGTGGTCATGGACCCACGGTGCACCCTCCCGCGGGGGGAGGGGCAACTGCCTCGGCGGCCCGAGGTCAGCGGGCGGACCGCGGGGAGCCGGTCGCTCGACGCCGCGCTGCCTCCCTCAGTCCTCGGCCGGCTGCGGCGCCTGGGTGTGCAGGGGCAGGCGGACGCGGAACACGGCGCCGGCACCGGGAGCGGTGTCGATCTCGACGCGCCCGTGGTGGGCTGCCACCAGCGAGTGGACGATGGCCAGTCCCAGACCCGCACCACCTCCACCGGCCCGCCCGCGGGCGTCGTCGGCGCGGTAGAAGCGGTGGAAGACCCGGGCGGCCTGCTCCGTGGTCATCCCCGGCCCGTCGTCGGCGAGTTCGAGGACCGCCTCGCCGGCGGAGGTGCCGACCCCGATCCGCACCCGCGTGCCGGGCGGCGTGTGGGCGACGGTGTTGCCGACGAGGTTGGAGGTGACCTGCCGCAGACGCGCCTCGTCGCCGAGGACGGGGGCGCTGCCCGGCGGACCGCCGCTAGGACCGGTCAGCGTGACCGTCCGTCCGGGGTCGAGGACGCGCAGGTCGTGCAGGGCGTCGGCGGCCAGGGTGCGGAGGTCCATCGGGCTGAGCCGAAGCGGCAGCCCGCCGCCGGCGTCGTCCCCGTCCAGGCGGGCGAGCAGCAGCAGGTCCTCGACCAGCCGGGCGAGCCGGGCCGCCTCGCGCTCGATCCGGGCCATCGCGGTGTCCACGTCGCCGCGCTCGGGCATGCCGCTCATCCGGTAGAGCTCGGTGTAGCCCTTGATGCCGAACAGCGGCGTGCGCAGCTCGTGACTGGCGTCGGCGACGAAGCGCCGCATGCGGTCGGCGGTGGCGGCGCGTGCTGCGTCCCCCGCTTCGATCCGGTCCAGCATGCCGTTGAGCGCGGCGGACAGCCGCCCGAGCTCGGTCCGCCCGGGCGCCAGCTCCGGTACCCGCGGCGCGAGGTCACCGTGGGCGATGGACGCCGCCGTCGTCTCCACCAGGCGCAGCGGGCGCAGCCCCGCGCGCACGGCGAACCACGCCGCCCCGGCGACCAGGACGACCACCACGGCGTCGATCGACAGGGCGAGGAAGCCGAGGTCCCGGAGCGTCCCGTCGGTCTCCGCCATGGACACGGCGACGACGACGGTGCCCCCCTGCGCGGGCGTGGCCACCACGCGCCAGGCGTGGCCACCTGCCTGGGCCGGGGCCTCGAACGGCCGCTCCCCGCGCGCCTCGGCCGCCGCCGCGTCCAGGGTGGGCAGTTCGGGCGGGCTGCCGGTGGCCGGCCGGACGACCTGCTGCACCGTGCCGTCCGCGCGGAGCACCACAAGGTGCACGTCTCCGGTCAGCGCCCCTTCCACGGCGCTGCGCACCTGCGGCGTCGGGGCTCCCGGTGCCAGGAGGACGACCGGCGGCTGCGCCGCCAGTGCGGCGGCTGCCTGGAGCCGGGCGTCCAACTGGTCCACCAGGCTGCGCTCCAGCAGGACGGAGAGCGCGGCGGTGCTGCCCAGCAGGGCCGCAAGCACCAGCAGCAGGGTGATCACCAGGAGCCGCGCGCGCAGCGAGAGCCGGTGGGTCCAGCGCTGCCGCCCCGGCGGTGCGCTCACGACCGGGGCCGGTGCAGCAGGTAGCCGGTGCCGCGCACGGTGAGGAGCAGCGTCGGGTCGCCCGGGTCGATCTTGCGGCGCAGGTAGCTGATGTAGGTGGCGACGATGCTGTCGTCGCCACCGAAGTCGTAGTGCCAGACCAGCTCGAGCAGCTGGGGCTTCGACAGCACCTGCCCGGCGTGCTCCATCAGGACGCGGAGCAGGCTGAACTCGGTGCGGGACAGGTGGACGGGCTGCCCGGCCCTGGTCACCTGGTGGCTGTGGGTGTCCATCTCCAGGTCGCCCACGACCAGCCGGCCGTCCTCCGGGCTGCCCCCCGTGCGGCGGAGCACGGCCTGGATGCGCAGCACGAGCTCCTCGAGGTTGAACGGCTTCGTGACGTAGTCGTCTCCCCCGGCCCGCAGTCCGCTGATCCGGTCCTCGGGTGCATCGCGCGCGGTGAGGAAGAGCACCGGGGGGAAGGCCACCCCGGCCGCCGGGTGCCGCTCGCGCATCCGGCGCAGGAGCTGGAAGCCGTCGACGTCGGGCAGCATGACGTCCAGCAGGACCAGGTCGGGGCGCTGGTCCTGGACGGCGGCCAGCGCCGCCGACCCGGTCGCGACCGCGAGCACCTCGAACCCGGCGAGCCGGAGGCTCGCCGACAGCAGTTCACGCAGCGTGGGCTCGTCCTCCACGACCAGCAGGCGCTGTGCGCTCATCTCGTCCCCGTCCTCGATCGTGTGCCCCGGGCCAGAGTCTGGCCCGGTGTCCCGGACCCGCTAGGCGTCGCGCTTGCCGAACACGACGAACCCCACCGCCAGCAGCACCGCGACAGCTGCCGCCATGAGCCCCAGCCCGGCCCACGGCCCGAGCAGGTCGGGGTCGCGGTAGCCGGTGACGACCTGCCCGCCGGCCATCGGCGGCCAGTACCTCGACACCCAGTCCCCGAGCGTCCCGGGCAGGGCGGGCGCGAACGCCTGGACGATGAGCATGACGCCGAACAGCGTGGTCACCGTCGCCGTCGTGCTGCGGATGACGGTGCCGATCGCCAGTCCGAGGAGCGTCGCGAGGGTCAGGTACAGGCTGCCGCCCATGATGCCGCGCAGCGCCAGGCCGTCGGAGAGCGCCAGGTGCGGGGCACCCTGCCCGGCCAGTGACGCCTGGCCGATGACGAAGCCGGTGGCGGACACGAGCAACCCGACCGGCAGGGCCACCCCCGCCAGCACCAGGGCCTTGGCGGCCAGGACCCGGGCCCGGTGCGGCACGGAGGTCAGCGTGCCGACGATCGTGCGGGCTCCGTACTCGGAGGTGATGACCAGCCCACCCAGCAGACCGAGTGCGATCTGCGCCAGCAGGTACCCCATCAGGCTGATGGCCAGGGGGTCGAAGGTGGCCTGCTCCGCAGCCGTCAGGCGTGCGTGGTCGCCGCCGGCGGACGACCCGTTGAGCGCGGCGAGCCCGGCGGTGGACGCCAGGGTGCCGAGCACCACGAACAGGCTCGAGCGCATCGTGCGGATCTTGACCCACTCGGAGTGCACGGCATGCCGGAACCGTGCCCGCTCCGCCGGCTGCTCGGAGGCGACCGTCCCCTCCCGGGCCCGGGTGTCGTCGGCGCGCACGGTGGACCCGGTCGTCGTCGCGCTCATCGGGTGGGCTCCGCGTCCGAGCGGTACTCCTGCGCGTCCCGGGTCAGGTCCATGAACGCCTGCTCCAGCGACGGCTGGCGGGAGGTGAGCTCGTGCAGTTCCAGTCCGGCGGCAGCCGCCAGCGCACCGATCTCCGCCGCCTCCAGACCCGTCACCAAGAGTCCGGGACCGCCGTCGACGTCGTCGACGCGCACGCCCGCCCGGCCGCCCAGCAGCCGGCGCAGCACCTCGACCTGCGGGCTGCGGACCACGACCTGACGGTCGGAGTGCGCCGCGATGAAGTCCTCCATCGACGTGTCGGCGATGAGCCGACCCCGTCCGATGACGATGAGGTGGTCGGCGGTCAGCTCCATCTCGCTCATCAGGTGGCTCGACATGAGCACGGTGCGTCCCTCGGCGGCCATCCGCCGCATGAGGGAGCGCATCCACACGATGCCCTCGGGGTCCAGCCCGTTGAGCGGCTCGTCGAAGATGAGCACCGGCGGGTCGCCGAGCAGTGCCGCGGCGATACCGAGCCGCTGCCGCATCCCCAGCGAGAACGTGCCCGTCCGGCGCCGGCCGACCGACTGCAGACCGACCTCGTCCAGCACCTCCGCCACGCGCTCCCGCGGGATGCCGTTCCCGGCGGCGAGCGCCAGCAAGTGGTGGTGGGCCCGTCGGCTGGGCAGCACCGCACCGGGGTCCAGCAGCGCCCCCACCGATCGCAAGGGCGTCGGCTGGGCGACGTAGAGCCGCCCGTCCACGGTGGCGGTCCCCGAGCTGGCCGCGTCCAGCCCGAGGACCATGCGCATCGTCGTGGACTTCCCGGCGCCGTTGGGACCGAGGAAGCCGGTCACCTGCCCGGACGGGACGGCGAAGCTCAGGTGGTCGACGGCGAGGACGTCGCCGTACCTCTTGGTGAGCTCGTGCACTTCGATCATCGCGACTCCCGGTCCGGTGCGCCCGTGGTGCACACGAGGACCGCGTGCGGCACCGACGGTCGCGCGCCCGGATGGGCACCCGGTGCACGGACATGGGAACTCCATGGGAGAGCGGCCCTGGCCGCCCCGGGACCACCGGGCGCGCCGGCCCCGCCGTGCCGGACTCACAGCGGACTCTCCGACGCGACGGCCGCGACCGGCAGGCGTGCCGAGGCGAGCGGACGCAGCCGGTGAGGTCCGTGTGAGTCCCGCGGGTCGCTGAGGTCAGGGCGCCGTCCCCGGTGGCCGGGTGGGCCGCCGTTCCCATGCGGGACCCAGAGACGTCCACGGACGGCCCATGGAGAGGCGTGACCGTCGAGCTGCGCACGCGGTAGCCGGGAGCGACCAGCACACCGGTACCGCACCACGACCGAGGGGCACCGACATGGCACACCTGCTGCACCGACTGGGATCGTTCTCGGTACGACACCGACGACTGGTGGTCATTCCCTGGCTGATCGGCATCGTCGCGCTCAGCGCCGGCGCCATCGGCATCTCCAAGCCCTTCTCCGACGGGTTCAGCGTCCCGGGCACCGAGTCGCAGGACGCCATCGAGCTGATCGAGGCACGCACACCGGGAGCGGACATCGACGCCGCATCCGGGCGGGTAGTCTTCGCCGCACCGGACGGCGAGTCGCTCGACACCGGAGCCGGTCGCACCGCCGTCGAGCGGTCCCTCGGCGCGATCGGTCAGGTGCCCGGGGTCGCCGCGGTCACCGATCCGTACGCCTCCGAGGCCGTCTCCACCGACGGCGGTACCGCCTACGCGGACGTCGACTTCAGCATGCCGGCTGCCGAGATCGCGACGGAGCAGACCGACGGGGTCGCGGCTGCCGTGCAACCGGCCACGGACGCCGGGCTCCGGGTGGAGGTGGGCGGCGACGCAGCCGCAGCGCCCGCGGAGGCCCCGATCGGGGAGGTCCTCGGCATCGTCGTGGCGGCCCTCGTGCTGACCATCACGTTCGGCTCGGTCGTCGCGGCCGGCCTGCCCCTGCTCACCGCGGGGCTGGGCGTCGCCGTCGGGATCATGGGCGCCCTCGCCGCGACCGCCTTCACCGACCTGGACAGCAACACCACCACGCTGACCCTGATGCTCGGCCTGGCCGTGGGCATCGACTACGCGCTCCTCGTGCTCACCCGCCACCGCGCGCAGGTCCGGGCGGGCATGGACATCGGCCCCTCGATCGCCAGGGCGGTCGCCACCGCCGGGTCAGCGGTCGTGTTCGCCGGGACGACGGTCGTCATCGCCCTCGTCGCGCTGCTCGTGACCGGCATCCCGCTGCTGCAGCAGATGGGCCTGGCCACCGCCTTCACCGTCGCCGTCGCGGTGCTGGTGAACCTGACGCTGGTCCCCGCGCTCCTGGCCGTCATGGGCCGCCGCGCCGTCCGCGGCAAGGTCGTGCTGGAGACCGACGGTGCGGCCGCCGCGGAACGCCCCACGATGGGGGCGCGCTGGATCGCGCTGGTCATGAAGCACCGCGTGCTCGCCATCGTCGTCCCGGTGGTCGCCCTGGGTGCCCTGGCCGTCCCCGCGCTGGACATGCGGCTGGCCCTGCCCGGGGACAGCGCGCTGTCCACCGAGACCACGCAGCGGCAGGCCTACGACCTGCTCAGCGAGGGCTTCGGTCCCGGGTTCAACGGACCCCTCACGGTCGCCACCGTCCTCCCCGACGGTGTGGGCGGCGAGACGGCAGCCGCTGAGGTGGCGGCGCAGCTCGGCGGGATCGACGGGGTCGCTGCGGTGTCCCCGCCCCAGGTCGACCCCGGGGGCGACCTGGCGCTCATCCGGGTCGTCCCGACGACCGGCCCGACCGACCCAGCCACGGCGGACCTCGTGCGCAGCATCCGCGACGCAGCCGGCGGCATCGAGTCGGCGACGGGGACCGAGGTCCTGGTCACCGGTCAGACCGCGGTCGAGATCGACGCCTCGCAGAAGATGGCGGACGCGCTGGTCCCCTACCTCGCCGTGATCGTCGGCCTGGCCCTGCTCGTCCTGCTGCTCGCCTTCCGCTCCGTCCTGGTCCCCGTCACCGCCCTCGCGGGGTTCCTCCTCACGATCGCAGCCACCTTCGGCGCGGTCGTGTCGGTGTTCCAGAACGGGTTCGCAGCCGACCTGCTGGGCGTCGACCAGACCGGACCGCTGGCCAGCATCCTGCCCGTCGTCATGATCGGCGTCCTCTTCGGACTGGCCATGGACTACCAGATCTTCCTGGTCTCCCGCATGCGTGAGGAGGTCGGGCACGGAGCCACCCCGCCCGACGCCGTCCGCGACGGGTTCCGGCACGGCGCCCGCGTCGTGACCGCCGCCGCCCTGATCATGACCGCCGTCTTCTCCGGGTTCATGATCCCGGACGACCCCATCATCAAGTCGGTCGGCTTCGCCTTCGCCCTCGGCGTGCTCATCGACGCCTTCGTCGTGCGGATGACGCTCATCCCCGCCGTGATGCTCCTGATGGGGCGGCGCGCCTGGTACCTGCCCGGCTGGCTCGACCGGGTGCTGCCGGACGTGGACCTGGAAGGTGCCGCGATGGAGGCCGGGTCCTCCGCGGCACAGCCTCCCCGGGAAGCCGAGCTCGCGTCCTCCGGCTCCGGGACGTCGCCCGGGACCAGCGATGGCGGCCATGACCGGCGCTGACCGCTCGACGTCCGGGGCACCGGGCCACCCCGGTGGTCCCCGGTCCGCGGGAGCCGGCCACATCCGGCAGCAGGGCTGTCCGGTGAAGTGGTACGCGGACGCCCCCGGCATGCGGGCCCGCCAGGTGGTCGCTGACGTGCTGGTCGTCCTCTGGTGCCTGACGAGCACCCGGGTCGCCGTGGCGACGAGCACCGGACTGCGTCAGGTCCAGGAGCCGACCGAGCGCCTGCAGAGCGCCGGCGACCTGCTCGCCGACGGCCCCGGCCCCATCGGGGACGCCGGAGAACGGCTGGCAGCGGCGGGGACGAAGGCGCACGAGGCGATCGGGCGGGCCTCGTTCGTCTTCGGGCTGGTGGTCGCCGTGGCGTTGATGGGCTGGGTCGCTGCCCGGTGGGTGCCGCGCCGGGTCCACCACGCCCGCGAGGCCGGCGCGGTCCTCGCCCTGCACCGGGACGTCGACGCACTGGCGCTGCGTGCGGCGACGACTCTCCCGCTGCACAGCCTGGCCCGCCTCGGTCCCGACCCGGTCGCCCGCTGGCGGCGCGGGGAGCCCGGTGCCACTGCGCAGCTGGCAGCCCTGCAGTGCCGGGAGTTCGGCGTCCACCCACCCGACGACACGCGGCAGCCGCCGGGCTCCACCCGCGGCTGACCGGACGCCGGCAGTGCGGCACCTGTGCCCCGGTCCCTCACTGCCGGCAACCGCTCGACGTCATCCCCCCACCGCCGGGTCGCACCGGCGTCCCCCTGCACCGGGAGTCCTCATGCACATGTCCGCCCGGCTGGTCCGGGATCCCCAGGCCCTGTTCGTGCGGGTGGCCGGTGAGCTCGACCAGGCCACCGCGCCGGTGCTCGACCAGGTGCTGCGCACCGCCACCCGTCTGCTGTCGGCCGCAGCCGGCCGAGCCACCGGGTCGAACGCAGCCGATCGTGGTCTGTGGGTCGACCTGAGCGACCTGCAGTCGGTCGACGCCGCGGGACTGGTCCCGCTCCGGTCGGCCGAGCAGCGCCTGGCTGCCGACGGCGGGCACCTGCACCTGACGGGAGCTCCCGCGACCGTGCTGCGGCTGCTCGCCCTGCCCGACCCCCCAGCTGCTGCACGCCGATCCCCCGGCGGCACCGGGTCCCGCTGCAGGGCCGTGGTGAGGTGATCGGCGGCCTGGTGGACACCGCGATGGACCTGATGTCCTCACCCTGGGCGTACCTGGTGATCGTGCTCGTGGCCCTCGCCGATGCCCTGGCTCCGGTGGTGCCCAGCGAGACGGTGGTGATCACCGCCGCAGTGCTGGCTGCGTCCGGCTCGACCAGCGTGCCGCTCGTGGTCCTCACCGCGGCCGTCGGCGCCATGCTCGGTGACCACCTCTCGTACCTGGTCGGGCGGACGACGAGCAGGTGGACCACCGGGCGGGACTCCGCTGGACGGCGGGCCCGCACGATGCGGCGAGCCGGCTCGGTGCTCGCCGAACGCGGCGGGATGGCCCTCGTCGTCGCCCGCTACGTGCCCGGCGGGCGCACAGCAGTGACCCTGGCCATGGGCGCCCTGCGCCAGCCACTCGCCAGGTTCACCGGGTGGGACGCGATCGCCGCCATCAGCTGGGCGGGGTACTTCACGGTCATCGGCGTCGTGGGGGGCAGCGCCTTCGCCGAGGACCCCCTGCCCGCCGTGCTCCTCGGCAAGCAGATGACCCGGGACGGCTTCGAGCGGCAGTTCGGCACCAACCACCTGGGCCACTTCGCGCTCACGGGGCTGCTGCTCGACCAGCTGCTGCCCCTTCCCGGTTCGCGGGTGGTGACCGTCAGCAGCACCGGTCACCGCATCCGGGCGGCGATCCACTTCGACGACGTGCAGTGGGAACGCTCGTACTCCCGGACCGGCGCGTACGGGCAGTCCAAGCTGGCCAACGTCATGTTCAGCTACGAGCTGCAGCGCCGGCTCACGGCGCCTGCGTCCGGCGACCGCCACGCCGCGGGCGACATGGCCGTCATCGACCGGTAGGTGCACCAAGGCGCGCCGCGCGACCCACCCCACGACGGTCCGCACGACCACCACCTCCGCAGACGACCCAGGACCACCACGTCCAGCATTGCCATCCGCGGCGGCATCGCCGGGCGTCACCCGGCCCCGGAGGGCCGCCGCTCCTCCCCGTCCACCGCCTCGTCCGCCGCTCCGTCGCCGGCGCGGTCGAACGAGTACATGATGAACGTCGCCGTGCTGGTGAAGGCGGCGACGAGCGCGAGCAGCAGCGACGGGACGAACGCCGACGGATGCGGCAGCCACCCGCCGGCGGCCCACGGCAGGACGACCAGCAGGAGGACCAGGACGGTCGTCGCGACCTCGTTCACGGTGACGGACGGCGACATGCGGGTCGCTCCCTCCGCGGTGATCCGGCGGGAGGTGTCGACGGTCGCCGCGACGAGCGCCGCGCCCAGCAGGGCGAAGGACGCCGCCGCCCACCGCGGCCCCACGCCGGCGAGCACGAGCGGCACGAACAGGGGGAGGCTGTAGGCCGCGAACACCCACCGGGCGCCGGACCGCATGTAGCGGTCCGCGGCCACGCCGGACCCACGCTGCTGGTGCCGCGAGGAGTCGAGGTAGAAGAACACCCCGAGGGTGAACGTGCCCAGCAGCGTCGCGGAGATCCCTGCCAGGCTGAGCAGGAAGGCATCCGACACGTCTCGCACCTCCTCGGCCCGCCCTGCGGCGGCGACAGCGACCTGTGCATCGATGGCGGTGAGCCCGGTGCCCGGACCCGGCCGCGCGCCACCTCGTCGGTCCGGGCCGATCAGGCGAGGACGGCGGTGGCCTCGATCTCGACGAGCAGGTCCGGCGTCCACAGGGCCTGGACGCCGATGACGGTGATGGGTGGCAACGGGGAGCTGAACCCCTCGGACTCCTGGGCGCGCGCGGTCCCTGCCAGCAGTCCGCCCGCCATCCCAGGCGTCCAGCCGACGACGTAGAAGGTCAGTCGAGCGACGTCCCCGACGTCACCTCCTGCGCCTCTGACCGCCGTGGCGACGTTGCGCAGCGCGGAGTGGACCTGCCCCGTCAGGTCTGCCGAGGTCGGTTCGCCCGCGGGGGTCACTGCCGCCTGCCCGGCGAGGAGGAGGAGGCGCGATCCCGCCGCCACGGCGACGGGCGCGTACTCGGCCTGCTGGAGCAGTCCGTCCGGGTGGCTGAGGTGCACGGTCACCTGGGCGTCCTCCGTCGGAGGGTGTCTCGTCCTGAGCAGGAGCACCGGTCATGACAGGAGGGGGCGGGTCGCCGGCGGAGGCAGCTCATGGCGCGGGCACGGCCGGTGCCGCCGTGTCGCCGGCAGCGCCGAGGAAGGCGCGCAGGGCGGCGTTCACCTCGTCGGCGTGCGTCCACAGCAGCCCGTGCGGTGCGCCCTCGATCTCGACGTACTGCGCCAGCGCGAGCAGCTGGCGGAAGCGTCGGGCCGTGGCGTCGATCGGGAGGATGCCGTCGGCGGTCCCGTGCAGGATCAGGGCCGGCACACCGCTGTCCCGGACCGCCTCGACGTCGGTGCGGAAGTCCTCGATCCAGGAGGAGACGACGGCGTGGGCCGCGACGGGAGCGCTGGCGATCGCGACGTCCCAGCTGGCGGTGACCGCCTCCTGGCTGATCCGGCTGCCGAGGTTCTGCTCGAGGTCGTAGAAGTCGGCGAAGAACTGCCTGGACCAGGCGTAGCGATCACCCTTCGCCGCGGCCTCGATCCCGTCGAAGACCTCCTGCGGCACGCCCTCCGGGTCGTCGTCCCGGGCCACGAGGAAGGGCTCCAGCGAGGCGAGGAAGGCGAGCTTCGCGACCCGGTCGGAGCCGTACCGCGAGACGTGGCGGGCGAGTTCCCCCGTGCCCATGGAGAAGCCCACGAGGACGACGTCGCGCAGGTCGAGGGTCGTCATGAGCGTGTCGAGGTCAGCAGCGAACGTGTCGTAGGCGTAGCCGGATCCCACCTTCGAGGACCGCCCGAAGCCGCGACGGTCGTAGGTGATGACGCGGTGGCCGGCGGTGAGCAGCTCCCCCGTCTGGCGCTCCCAGCTGTGGCCGTCCAGCGGGTACCCGTGGACGAGGACGACGGGCTGGCCCGCCCCCTGGTCCTCGTAGTAGAGCTCGATCGGGCTGCTGTTCTCCTGCCCCACCGCGATGTGGCCCACGATCCGACTCCCTCGTACGGCGCGCCGGCCGGATGGCGACCGGCCCCTGACGCCGTCAGGCTCGCCTCGCCGGAGGCGCCTTCGCGTCGGTGAGAACCACCTACGGTGCCCGCCGGGCCGACAGCCGACCGTCACGCGCAGCCGGTGCCTAGTCTGTGTACCGCCAACACAGCGGGCCTCGGACGGGAGTGGACCTGACGGACCTCGTGGGCCGACGCGCGGAGCGCGAGGCCGTCGAACAGCTGCTCGCCGGCGCCCGCGCCGGGCACAGCGGAGCGCTGGTGATCCGCGGCGAGGCGGGCATCGGGAAGAGCGCCGTGCTGGCGTACGCCCGCGACAGCGCTGTGGGATCCGGCTTCCGGGTGGAGCACTCGGTCGGTGCGGAGTCGGAGAGCCAGTTCGCGTTCTCGGGCGTGCACCAGCTCTGCGCGCCGCTGCTCGACCGGGCAGGTGCGCTGCCCGCACCCCAACAGGCAGCCCTCGGCGTGGCGTTGGGGCTGCGCGACGGTCCTGCACCGGACCGGTTCCTGGTGGGGCTGGCCACGCTCAACCTGCTGGCCGAGGTCGCCGAGGAGAGCCCCCTGCTGTGCCTGGTGGACGACGCGCAGTGGCTGGACCGCGCGTCGGCACACGTCTTGGCGTTCGTGGCGCGGCGGGTGGGAGCCGAACGGCTGGCGCTGGTGTTCGCGGAGCGCGACCCGGGTGCAGGCGAGGCCCCTCCGTTCGCCGGGCTGCCGGAGCTACGTCTGGACCCGCTCGGTGAGACCGACGCGTGGGCGCTGCTCACCACCGCGTCCCGAGCACCACTGGACGACGCCGTCCGCGCCCGGATCGTCGCTGAAGCTCGCGGCAACCCCTTGGCACTGCTGGAGCTGCCCCGCACCGCGCAACCAGCACACCTGGCCGGCGGGTTCGAGGTGCGCGATGGGCCGGACGTCCCTCGCCGCATCGAGGAGGCCTTCCGCCGTCGCTCGGGCGACCTCCCCCCGGGGACGCAGCAGCTGCTGCTGGTCGCCGCCTCCGAGCCGACGGGCGACGTGTTGCTGCTGTGGCGTGCGATCGCGCACCTGGGCCTCGCTCGTGAGCTCGCGACGCCGGCGGAGGTCGCCGGCCTGCTGGAGATCGGGGCACGGGTCCGGTTCCGCCACCCGCTGGTCCGGTCGGCGGTGTACCAGGCCGCAACGCCGCCGGACCGTCGCCGCGCCCACGCCGCGCTGGCCGAGGCGACCGACCCGGAGGCCGACCCCGATCGCCGTGCCTGGCACCGCGCCCAGGCGGTGCTCGGAACGGACGAGGAGGCTGCGGACGGGTTGGAGCGCTCCGCCGGACGGGCACGCGCCCGCGGGGGTGTGGCCGCCGCGGCCGCTTTCCTGCAGCAGGCGGCAGAGCTCTCCCCCGAGCCTGCTGCCCGGGCGAGGCGGGCACTGGAAGCCGCGCACGCGAAGCACGAGGCCGGGGCCACCGAAGCGGCCCTCGACCTGCTGGCAGTCGCGGCCGGCGGCCCGATGGACGCCCTGTCCCGCGCCCGCCTCGAACTGCTCCGCGCCCAGATCGCGTTCCACCGGAACCGGGACAGCGCAGGGCCGCAGCTGCTGCTGGACGCCGCGAGGACGCTCGCCCCGCTGGACGCAGCCCTGGCCCGGCAGACCTACCTGCAGGCACTGGACGCGGCCATCGTGACCGGCGACCCCAGCTGCGGCGTGGTGAAGGTGGCCGAGGCAGCCCGGGACGCGCCGGCGCCGCCCTCGTCGCCCCAGCCAGCCGACCTACTGCTCGACGCGCTCGTGACCACCTTCACGCGCGGGTACGAGGCGGGGGTCCCGGAGCTTCGCCGGGCGCTGACCGCCTTCGCCCGCGACGAGCCGCGGCCGGGCTCCGCGGGTGGCAGCGACGGCCACCGCTGGCTGTGGCTGGCCAGCAGGACCGCGATGGCGGTCTTCGACGACGAGACGGCCCACGTCCTGGCGGCCCGCCACGTCCAGCTGGCCCGGGAGACCGGCGCGCTGGCCACGCTCCCGGCTGCCCTCCTGGTCCGTTCCGTCCTGCTGGTGCTGTCCGGTGAGTTCGCTCGTGCCGCCGAGCTGGCGGACGAGCAGACCACCATCACGGCTTCGACGACGGCGGTGCCGCTGCTCCACGCCCAGCTCATCCTCGCGGCCTGGCGCGGCCGCTCGTCCGAGACGGGCGACATCCAGGCGACGATCGTCCGGGAGGCTGCCCGGCGCGGGGACGACACCGAGGTCTCGCTGGCGCAGTACGCCCTGGCAGTGCTGCACAACGGGCTGGGTGACTACCCAGCGGCCCGGACCGCCGCGATCCGGGCGTTCCAGTCGGAGGAGCTGACGCACAGCAACCTGGCCCACTCCGAGCTCATCGAGGCAGCGGCTCGTGCCGGTCAGCCGGAGAGCGCAGCGGAGGCGGTGGACCAGCTCTGCACCCGCGCTCGCGCCAGCGGTACGCCGTGGGCACTGGGGATGGCGGCGCGCGCACAGGCGCTCACGATCAGCGGGCCGGCAGCCGAGGACCAGTACCGCGAGGCGATCAAGCAGCTCCAGGACAGCCGGATGGGCGGTTACCTGGCCCGCACGCACCTCGTCTACGGGGAGTGGTTGCGCCGCGAGGGCCGTCGCCAGGACGCCCGTGAACAGCTGCGCACCGCCCACCAGATGCTGTCGGACATCGGCGCCGAGGCCTTCACGGCGCGGGCAGCGCGCGAGCTGCGCGCCACCGGCGAACACCCGCGCACCCGGAACGCCCAGCCGACCGATGCACTGACGGCCCAGGAACTGCACATCAGTCGGCTGGTGGCCACCGGAGCGACCTCCCGTGAGATCGGGTCGCAGCTGTTCCTCAGCCCCCGCACGATCGAGGCGCACCTGCGGAACATCTTCCGCAAGCTGGGCATCACCTCACGCCGGCAGCTCAGGGAACTGCACCTCCCGTGACCGGCGACCCGTCGAGCGCCCGGCACGACGATCCCCTCCACGGGCGGCCGGCCGACGGACCGCGACCCACTGGTCCGCGACCGCCGCCACTCGCCTCCGACACGGTGCCGCTCGCCGTCGAGGTACGTGACTCTCACCGACGCGAGTGCCCGCACGCGGGAGCCAGTCTGACGGCATGACGACCACGTCGACCGACCTCACCGTGACCAGACACCCCGACCGGCGGCGCTACGAGGCCTCCGCCGGTGGGGCGACGGTCGCAGGCTCCATCGACTACCAGGAGACCAGCGAACTGGTGGTGCTGACCCACACGGAGGTCGACGCCTCGTTCGAGGGCCGCGGCGTCGGCAGCGCGCTGGCCCGGGCCGCGCTGGACGACGTCCGCCACCGCGGGCTGAAGGCACTGGTGATCTGCCCCTTCATCCTCGGCTGGCTGCGGGACCACCGCGAGTACGGCGACGTGCTCTTCAACGCTCCCCCGGCCAAGGCCAGCGACTAGTGGGCCAGGAGACGGACTTCACCGGGCTGCGCGCGATGTACGTCAACTGCACCCTCAACCGCTCCCCCGGGCGCAGCCACACCCAGGGCGTGGTCGACCGCAGCGTGGCGATCATGGAGGCGAACGGGGTCTCGGTGGACCAGATCCGCGCTGTCGACCACGACATCGCCACCGGCGTCCGCCCGGACATGACCGAGCACGGGTGGGACTCCGACGCCTGGCCGGTCCTGCTGCCCCGGATCCTGAGCGCCGACATCCTGGTCATCGCCGGACCGATCTGGCTCGGCGACAACAGCTCGGTGACCCGACGGGTGATCGAGCGGCTCTACGGCCACTCCGGAGTGCTCAACGAGCACGGCCAGTACGCCTACTACGGGCGGGTCGGTGGCTGCCTGCTCACCGGCAACGAGGACGGTCTCAAGCACTGCGCGATGAACATCCTCTACAGCCTGCAGCACATCGGCTTCACCGTCCCGCCGCAGGCCGACGCGGGCTGGCTGGGCGAGGTCGGCCCCGGCCCCTCCTATCTCGACGAGGGCTCCGGCGGCCCGGAGAACGACTTCACCAACCGCAACGTCGCCTTCATGACCTACAACCTGATGCACCTGGCCGCCATGATCCGGCGCGCCGGCGGGATCCCCGCCCACGGCAACCAGCGCACGGCCTGGGACGCCGGCTCGCACCCCGCTCAGACCAACCCGGAGTACCGATGACCGAGCTGATGACCTGGCCGAGCCTCCGGGTCTCGGACTGGACCGCCACCCGCGAGACCCTGCACATGTGGACCCAGGTCGTGGGGAAGGTCCGCCTGGCCCACGCGCCGCTGCTCAACCACTGGTGGCAGGTGACCCTCTACGTCAGCCCGCGCGGGTTGACGACGTCCGCCATCCCCCACGGCACGGGCGCCTTCGAGATCGAGTTCGACTTCCTCGGTCACCAGCTCGAGGTGCGCAGCAGCACCGGTGGCGTCGAGAGCTTCCCGCTCAGGCCCATGCCGGTCGCCGAGTTCTACCGCCGGACCCTGGACGTGCTCGACCGGCTCGGCATCGAGGCGCCGATCCGGCCCTCCCCGAACGAGGTGGACCCGGCGATCCCCTTCGCCGAGGACCACGAGCACGCCTCCTACGACGGCGAGGCGGCCACCCTCTTCTGGCGGCAGCTGCTGCAGGCCGACCGGGTGATCGGCGAGTTCCGGTCCCACTTCGTCGGCAAGGTGAGCCCGGTGCACTTCTTCTGGGGTGCGATGGACCTCGCCTGCACCCGCTTCTCCGGGCGAACTGCTCCCCCGCACCCCGGCGGGGCACCCAACTGCGGGGACTGGGTCATGGTCGAGGGCTACTCGCGGGAGCTCTCCAGCTGCGGGTTCTGGCCCGGTGGCGGCGCGGAAGGTGCCTTCTACTCCTACGCCTACCCGGCACCCGACGGCTTCGCCGATCGGCCGGTCGGTCCTGACGGGGCGTACTACAGCACGGAGTTCCAGCAGTTCCTGCTGCCCTACGAAGTCGCGCGAGCCGCGCCCGACCCCGACCGCGCGGTCGCCGAGTTCCTCCGCACCACCTACGAGGCGGCCGCGGACCTCGGACGATGGGACCGGGCCGCGCTGGAGGACGATCCCCTCCGGTGGCACCGGGCCCCGACGCCCCCCGACCGCTGAGGAGGCCCCCACCGGCCCGTACCGACGTCGCGCGTCTCCGCGACGTCGGTACGGGCCGGCCTCGCTGATCGCCACGACGGGGGGACGTGCCGGGACCGTCGGCCGGCTGGCGCGGAGCAGGCCGGCGCGACCCTCCGTGCGGTGGCTCACCGCCGGGACCGCTCGACACGCTCGCTCCGGATCTCCTCGACGGACCGGGCGTCCTCGTCGGCGATGGTCCGGGCTTCGGCCAGGACCCGGTCGAGACTGCGCGCGGGGATCACCACCCCGCCGGAGGCGTCGGCGAACACGTAGTCGCCTGGGACGACCGTGACGCCGGCGATCTCGACGGCGACGCCGGCTGCGTACGGCATCACGGTGTCCCCGCCCCATCGGGTCGCCTCTCCTCGGCACCAGCTCGCGAACCGGTAGCTGCGGAGCTCGTCGAAGTCGCGGAGCCGTCCGTCGGCGAGGACTCCCGCGATCCGGGTGTGCTGCCCACGGGACAGCTGGGTGCCGCCACCGTGCGACGCCTCCGGGTACCCGCCACTGGAGAGCACCAGCACCCGTCCGTCCGGGTGCTCCCCGACCGCCTGGTGGAAGAGCGCGCCGAACCCCGCGCCGGTCTCTGGCAGGTCGTCGCGGTAGGGCAGGTAGGCCAGGGTGGACGCCGGCCCGAACAACGGCCGGGCGGGGTCGGGGCTGACCAGGGGCAGGATGTGGGCCCGGTGGGAGTGGACCCTGCCCATCGCGTCGACCAGTGGCGCGCACCCCAGGTCGGCGGCCAGCGCGGCGCGGCCGCGCGCGTCATCGGTGCTCATCGGTCCCGGCCCGGCTCGGTGACGGGTCGGTGGTGCTGCTCTGAGCTCGCCGTCCGGTCGGCGAGGATCCCCTCGAGGATGCCCGTGGCCTGGCCGACCTCGATGAGGTGGCCGTCGGGATCGTGCAGGTAGCAGCGCAGCTCGGCTCGGCGGTCCAGGGGTTCGGTGAGGAACCGCGCTCCCTTGGCCGTGGCGTCGGTGTAGAAGGCCGCGATGTCGGCGACGCGGACGTTGAGGAAGCTGGACACGGGGTCGCCGGGCTCCGGGGCGCTCAAGCTGATGTCCGGCTTGTCCGGGGTGGGCCCACCGCCGGGGTTCATGATGATCCACCCGTTGGCGATCTTCACGATCGCCGGGTTCTCCTCCAGCACCACCTCGCCGCCGAAGACGTCGGCGTAGAAGCGTCGGGAGGCGGCGACGTCGCGCACCGTGATGAAGTGGGTGAGGATCAGCCCCTCGCTGGGGGCGGGCAGGTCCTTCTGGGTCGCCATCGGTGGTCTCCTCTGCTCGGATCCGCTACCTGTCTGGCCGCGGTGGTGCTGCTCCACAGCTGGTCTGCTCGAACCCGGGCCGCGCCCGGCTGGGCGTGCCGTGCCGCTGGTGCCCCGGTCAGACCCACCCCCGCGACGGCAGTGCGTCCGTGGCAGCCATGTGGGTGCCCGCCTCGGGCTGTCCCGGCACCGGGGCGCGCTCATCGGGTGTTCGCCCGGACGGCGGCGGTGATCGGCGTCTCCCCCGCGGTGAGCTCGAGGATCTGCCGGCGGATCCGGGGTTCGTGCAGGAGCTCGGCCAGCGTGGCGGCCACGTCCTCACGCGCGATCTCATCGTGCGGCTGGGCCGGGCCGAGCGCGACCCTCCCGGTCCCGGCGCGGTCGACGAGCATCGAGGGCCGGACGATCAGCCAGTCCAGGTCGCTCGAGCTGACCGCGACGTCCGTGAGCTTCTTCACCGCGAAGTAGTGCTCCTGCTCGTCGTCGAGAGCGCGCTCACGCCAGGCCTCGGGGAGCACGGAGACCAGCACGAAGCGCCTCACCCCGGCACCGCGGGCGGCGTCGAGCGCCGTCACGACGCCCTCCCCGTCGACGGCATCGGTGACCTCCTTGCTGCCACCGTTGGAGCCCGCGGCGTACACGACCACGTCGACCCCGACGAGCAGGGCGGCCAGCTCACCGGCGGTCATGGCACCGATGTCACCGACGTGCACCGTGCTGCCCCGCGCGGCGAGACCGGCTCGCTGGTCGTCCCGACGCACCAGTCCCGTCACGACGTCTCCTCGCCGGGTCAGGTCGTCTGCGAGCACCCCGCCGACCCCACCGCTGATCCCGATGACGAAGACCCTCATCCCCGATCCCTCTCTGCGCCTGGGGGCCCGACGGGCCTGACCGGCCCAGGACCGCTGTGGCCTCGTTCCGGCAGCCGACGACGGTGACGGGCGGCAACGTGGAGCTGGAGCCGTCGGGTCGCTGGGCGCGCGATGCCCTGCCGGGGTGCGTCCGCCCGCGCTGATCGCGTCGCCGGCGCCGCCGCCGTCGACCGGTTCCTGCTCGTCACGGCGTGAACAAGGTGGCGGCGATGGAGCCCAGCGGCATGAACGAGAAGCTCCCGTAGAAGGCCAACGCCCACCGGGGCGATGCCATCACGGCGCTGCCCGCCACGATCGGCGACCTCATCGCGCCCGCGGCGGGGTCGAACGGGCGCTGGTCCAGGCGCACCGTCTCGCGACGCGGGCCCGGCGGTCTCCGCACTGCGCGCTTCGGCGACCCTTCCACCAGGCTCGTCGTCGTCACGGCGTGAGGATCGCGCCGCCGGCGGCTGGTTCGCGTCGGTAGGAACCCCGCATGGTGCCACCGGACCCCCCGCCTCAGCGGCCGTACGCAGCGGCGCCCGCACGGCGCCACCCCGTGACGCTCGACCAGCGCCCGGCTGCCCTGCCCACGCGCCACCGAGGGCGAGGCCAGAGGTGCCGCGACGCAGGACGCCAGGTGGCGTCCGGACGCGAGCGGTCAGGCACCCGCGGGCGGACGCTCGTCCTGTCCGGCATCGACAGAAGAACGGGCTCGTCCCAGCCGCCACTCGGCCGTCGCCGGGGCAGCGGTGGAGCCGGTCACGCCGAGGTGCTCGGCCACCGGCCGACCGAGGGGGCGGATGGTGCGCCGCCCGGCCGTCCCTGGTCCCGTCTCGACGGGCCCGCGTCGCCCTGGTGGGGCGTCCGGCAAGCGGTCGCGGGCCTGCCGTCCTCGATCGCGGGAGTCCGCGGCGAGCTGCCGAGCCGCGGTGACCGACGCCGGCTCGGGGCCGGTCATCGGACGCTCACGTGCTCGTACCCGACACGCTGATGGCGACGGCGGCGCTGGACGCGGCGATCCCGGCAGCCGTCCGCGCCACCGCCGTCCCGACCGCCGCGGGGCCCCACTCGCCACGCTGCAGCTCCTGGGCCCGGGTCGCCGTCCGCGTCGTCCAGGGCAGCGGTGGCCGCAGTGAGGGCAGCGAGCCGCTGGCGGACAGCAGCCCGATGAGGGCTGCGGTCCGGGCGTCGGGCTCGTCGCCGTCCTCCAGCACCCGGCGGATGCGCACCCGCAGCTGCGCCTCGTGCCGCTCGTCGTCGGCCGGCCACCTCGTGCTGCGGAACACGCCGAGCCAGCGGCGTTCCTCCCGGCGCAGCAGCCCGCGGTCGACCAGCCGGTCGCGGACCACCTGCCACAAGTCGGCGCCGAGCGCGAGCAGCAGCGGCTGCACCCGCTGGGGCCTCGCGGCCACCGTGTCGTAGGCGGACTGCAGCAGCGGGTCCGGGAGCGGCCCGGTACCCGCGGGGGTGACCCGCGGGCCGTTCACGATGCCGGTGTCGTCGGTCTGCACCCGGCCGAGCAGCGCGAGCTCGGTGAGCACCGCCCCGCCGAGCGTGTAGTACAACGTCCCGGCTCCCTGCACGGAGGCGCCGTCGTCGTCCATCAGCAGCAGCATCAGGTCGTCGACGATGAGCAGGTCGCCACCGCTCGACCCGGTCACCGGCGCGGCTCCCAGCGGAAGAACCGCGCGGCGAGCGCGACCGAGACGACGACCCAGCCGACGGTCGGGAGCAGCAGGAGCAGCGAGTCGGCCACGGGGACGCCGCCGTTCCAGGCATCGATGACCAGCTCGGTGGCCGAGCCGCCGGGCAGCAGACGCTTCAGCCAGGGCATGCTCTCCGTCCCGGCGATGCCGATCCAGCTCGCCACGGCGATGGTGCCGAGGCTGATGGGGAGGGTGGTGACCTGCGCCTGCTCCGGCGACCCGGTCACGCCGGCAGTGGCCACCCCCAGGGCGAGCAGCATGAGGAACGCCGCGAGGACCGCCGTCACCAGGAGCGCGACATCGGCCGGGCGCCCGCTGACCACGGCGAACACCCCGAGGATGACCGCGGCCTGGAGCACCGAGATGACCACGACCGGGAGGACCGAGCCGATCAGGATGGCCGGGTCGCCGACCGCGGTGGACCGCAGCCGCTTGAGGAAGAGGGTCTGCCGGCGGGCGGCCAGCGTGGTCACGATCGTGGCGTAGAGGCTGAAGGCGCCGACGGTGAACACCAGCACCGCGCCGATGTAGCCGAGACCGCCGTCCCCCTGGAACGTGTCGCGGGAGTAGATGAAGAAGGCCGCGGCCGCCGCCGGGAACAGCAGGTTGGTGATGAGCACCGAGCGGTTGCGGAAGACCTGGATGAGCTCGCTGCGCGCGATGGGGAGCATGGGGTTCCTCGTGGAGGGGGATGGGTCAGGAGGTGGGCTCGGAGCCGACGGCACGGAAGACGTCGTCCAACCGGGTGGGGTTCGCGGAGAGCCCGAGCAGCTCGACGGCCTGGGCGTCCGCCCAGTCGAGCAACTGCTTGAGGTCGGCCTGGACGTGGAAGGTCTCGATCACGTAGGTGCTCCCGGAGACCGGTGCCGAGTGCATCGGCGGCGTCGCGGCGTCGGGGGGCAACGAGAACTGGATGGACGCCGGCAGGGCCCGGGTCAGCTCCGACACCGTGCCCTGCTGGCGCAGGGTGCCGTCACGCATCAGCCCGATGCGGTCGGCCCGCTGCTGCGCCTCTTCCAGGTAGTGCGTGGTCAGCACGACCGTGGACCCGTTCTCACGCAGCTGCTGCACGGCCTCCCAGAGCCTGTCCCGGGACTGGATGTCCAGCCCCGTGGTGGGCTCGTCCAGGAAGATCAGCTCGGGTCGTCCGTAGACGGCGGTGGCGAAGTCGAGTCGTCGCTTCTCGCCCCCGGACAGCTGGGACACCAACGTGTCGGCCTTGCGCGTGAGGTCGACGACCTCCAGCACGTCGTCGACGACGTCCGAGCGCCCGGTGAGCCGGCCGATGAGCCGCACCGACTCGGAGACGGTGAGGTCGCCCGAGAAGCCGCTCTCCTGGAGCATGATCCCCGTCCGCGGCCGTACCGCACGCCGGTCGGTCGGGCTGTGGCCGAAGACGCGCACCGTTCCCGACGACGCCGTCCGGTGCCCTTCGACCACCTCCAGGGCGGAGGTCTTGCCTGCTCCGTTCGTGCCGAGGAGTGCGTACAGCTCCCCGGGCTCGACCTGGAACGACAGGTCCTTGACTGCGTGGAAGTCGCCGTAGCGGACGTTCAGCTCGTCGACGTCGATGACGGGGTTGGCGGACATGCGTCCATCGGACAGGCCGCCGACGGGACTGCCCAGTGCCGCGGCGTCACCTCCCCGGCATGACCCTGCTGGGGCTGTCCCCGTGACACGGCGTCACTACCGGCCGGGCGCGCAGGGCCTCAGGATGAGCTCCACCCCTGCCCCCTCGTACAGGAAGCCGCTGATGGAAGCTCTCCGCTCGCGCCGGGCGCTGCCGCGCCCGTCGGCAGCGCCGCGGTCGCCCGGAGCGGCCCGGTCGTCGCGACGTCGGTTCCGGGCGCTCAACCTCGCCGTGTTCCTGCCCGTGCTGTCGGCAGTGGGGGTGCTCCTGGTGGCCCGGCAGGCCCAGACGTGGCAGCAGGCGTGCGTCCTCGGGCTCGGCCTCGGAGCTGCGGTCGTCGCGTTCGAGCGGTGGACGGCGGGCGACCTGGCCCGGGTGGCGGTCCCCTGCCTGGCCGTCGCCGCCGCGGTCTGGCCCTACGGGGTGCTGGTGATCGACACCAGCACTCAGGGGGCGTACTACGCGCTGGCCCTCGTGGGCGCCCTCGTGGTGTCGCAGCTCCCCCGCCACCGCGCCGTGGCTGCCCTGGCGCTGACTGCCTACGTGGCGGCGGTCGGCGGGCTCGGACTGGTCGCCACCGCCGAACCCGGCGTCGGCGACCTCATCGCCGAGGTCATCGTCCCGACCGGTTTCACGGCGGTCCTCACCGGCCTGATGTTCCCCAACAAGCAGTTCTACGACGTCGTGGCCGAGCTCGAGGAAGCGCGGGAACGCGACGCGGAGCTGGCGGTCGTCCGCGAGCGGATGCGCTTCGCCGGCGACCTGCACGACATCCAGGGCCACACGCTGCACGTGGTGAAGCTGAAGATCGCGCTGGCCCGGAAGCTGCTGCACACCGACACCGCGCGCGTGGAGCAGGAACTGCGCGAGGTGTACGCCCTGGTCGGCGACACGATCGAGCAGACCAGGGAGCTCGCCTACGGGCGGCGGAAGCTCAACATCGCCGCGGAGCTCGAGAACGCGAAGAACCTGCTGGAGGCCGCGGGCATCCACGTCCGCGTCGACTGCCACGCCGGGGACTCCCGCGCCGACGAGCTCCTCGCCCAGGTGCTGCGGGAGACGACGACCAACATCCTCCGCCACTCGCGAGCCACGCTCGTCCGGATCGCGCTGTCCGCGGACGGCCTCACCGTCGTGAACGACGGGGTCGACGAGAAGGGTCTGCCGGAACTCCGCGGGCTCGCCGACCTCGCCCGCCGGATGACGGACGAGGGTGGCGAGCTCACCGTCCAGCGGGCGGACGGGTGGTTCCGGACCGCGGCAGCCTTCCTCGCGCCGGCGCCCGAGGGCGACCGGGCGGCGACGGCCGGCGAAGCGAGTCCATGACCACCGTCGTGCTCGCCGATGACGAGATGCTGCTGCGGAGCGCGCTCGCGTCGCTCCTGCCCCTGGAGGGGGACATCACCGTGCTGGCGGAAGCAGCCGACGGCGCATCGGCGGTGGCGGCCACGCTCACCCACCGGCCCGACGTGCTGGTGATCGACCTGGAGATGCCCGGGATCGACGGGCTGGAGGCCGTGGCCGACATCCGCCGGGTGCTGCCCGCGCAGGTCGTCCTCATGCTCACCCGGCACGCCCGGCCCGGCGTGCTGCGCAGCGCCTTGAAGCTCGGGGTCCAGGGCTTCGCGAGCAAGGCAGCCGAACCCGCGCACATCGCCTCGGTCATCGCAGCCCTGCACGACGGCCGGAGGTGGATCGACCAGGACGTCTCGGCCGCGGCGATCGTCGACGACTGCCCGCTGACCGACCGGGAGCTGGAGGTGCTCGGGGTGACGCGCGAGGGCTACTCCGTCGCCGAGATCGCCGATCGGCTGCACCTGGCGCACGGCACGGTGCGCAACTACCTGTCCAGCGCGATGCAGAAGACCCAGACCCACACCAGGCACGAAGCGGCTCGTTACGCGCGTGAGCACGACTGGCTGTGAGCCCTTCCGGCGGGCACGTCCACGAGGTCGTCAGAACATCCCGTTGTCGTTGGCGGAGTGGTCGGGGACGACCTGCAGGACGTCCCAGTGCTCGACGACCTTGCCGTCGGCGTCGAGCCGGAAGACGTCGATGCCGGCGTAGTCGTGGTCGCCGGGCCAGGTCTGGTGGCAGTGCAGGACGACGAGGTCGCGCTCGGCGATCACGCGGACGAACCGCACGTGCTTGCCGGGGTGCTCGCGGGCCATCCGCTCGAAGTAGTCGACGAAGGCGGCCTTGCCGTCCCCGACGTGCGGGTTGTGCTGGGTGTAGCTGTCCCCCGCGTAGCGCTCCAGCGCGTCGGCCGGGCGGCACTGGTTGAACATGAGGTCGTAGAAGGACCGCACGGTGTCCTTGTTGCGCTCCAGCTGGTCGGGGCTCGTCACGGCTGCGACTCCTCGCTCAGGCGGCCGGTGGGGCTGACGTCCCGTCCGCCGACGACGGTGATCGCGCCATCATCGGGGTCGTGACGCCGATCTGGGTCCAGGCCCTCGCCTCCGACGACACGACCGTCGGTGGGGGTGGCGCGCAGGCCGCGGTCGATGAGGTCGACGAGCCACTCGAAGCTCTCGTCGACGTCGGTTGCCCACTGGAACCCGCCGGTCGCCTGCAGGGTGGCGAAGCCGTGGAAGACGCTGCGCAGCGCACGCAGGGCGTGGGTCGTCTGCTGCGGAGGGACGTCGTAGCCGCGGAGCACCGCAGAGAAGGGGCCCAGCCCGCGGACCGCCGCGATCGTCACCGGGTCGTCGGGTCCGGTGGCGGTGAGCCCGATGGTGGCTGCGTACCGGCCGGGGTGGGTGACCACGAAGTCCCGCATCGCCCGGGCGGCCGCCCCGAGTGCGTCCCGGCCGGCCCGGCCCTGCGTGGCCGCGCCGATCGCGTCGGCGACCTCGTCGAGGGCGAGGACGGCGATCCGCCGGTGCAGGTCCTCCTGGCTGGCCACGTGCTTGTACAGCGACGGGGTGCGGACGCCGAGCCGTTCGGCCAGCCGTGCCATCGTCAGCTCGGGGAAGCCGATCTCGTCGGCCAGCTCGGCCGCGGCCGCGACGACCACCCCGGCATCCAGGCCCGCCCTAGGCACCGTGACCGTCCTGGGTGTGGTCGGCGAGGAAGGGCAGGACCACGGCGAGGACCTGCTGGGGGTGCTGGGCGTGCGGGTAGTGCCCGGCGCCCTCGATCATCACCAGGCGGCCCAGGCCGGTGGGCAGGTCGGCGACGATCGCCTCGCCCTCGGCCTCCGGCGACGCCCAGTCCGGGTCCGCGCTGCCCTGCACGACCAGCACCGGGCAGGTCACGTTGGGGAGCTGCTCACCGGCGTCGGTGGGAGCGATCCTGAGCATGGCCTGCAGTGCCTTCATCCGGCCCGGCTCCGCGAGCATGGCGGTGATCTGCTGCATGCGGCTGTCCCAGTCCGCGGGCTTGGTACCGGGGTAGGCGGCATCGAGGTACTTGGCCCACTGCCGACTGCTGCCCAGGACGGTGGTGGCCATCAGGTGGGTGGCGCCGCGCCGGTAGGTGCCCACCCGGAAGTCACCGAGCTTGATCTGCTGCTTGCGGGTGAACGGGGCGAGCTCGACCACCGCCGTCACCAGCTCGGGGGCCTGCGCTGCGGCGATGGTGACCGCACCGCCGGCGATCGAGTGGCCGACCAGGACCGCGGGCCCGCCCAGGTGCCGCACCAGGGCGATGAGGTCACCGGCGAGGTCGGTGCGGGTGTAGCCGGTCCAGCCCACGCTGGTGTCGCCGTGGCCGCGCAGGTCCACCGCCGCGACCCGGTACCCGGCCTCCACCAGGGCGGGGGCGAGGAAGCGGTAGGCCGCGCGGCTGTCGCCCATGCCGTGCGCGAGGACCACGAGGGGACCTGCCGTGCCGCTCAGCTCGTAGGCGATGGTCCCACCGTCGATGGTCAGGTACTCGGTCATCTCGTCCTCCGTCGCACTGGCTCATGCTGTTAGCTCAAAGCTAGTGCTATTAGCCAACACCGTCAATGACCAGTTCCCGGACGTCGCCAGCGGGGCAGCCGGCAACTGACGTCACGCACGGGAGCCGGGTCCACCCACGGTCCCCCGCAGCCGCCGGCGTGGGAGGACTGGCTGTCGCAGCCGGCGAGCTACCGCAGCAGCCGGACGCGGCGCCCGGCGGACAGCCCACCGGCACGCCGACTCACGCCGGTTCCTCCGCAGCCTCGACCGCACCGTCACGGCCCCGCCCGCTGACGCGCAGGTCGGTACCGGTCAGCAGGTCCTGAGGGGCTCGGTCGTCCCGTCGGAGGGCGACGGTGCCGATGACCGCGGCGACCAGGCCGGCCCACAGGACCAGCGGTGCCACGACGACGAGCCCGGGCAGCTCCGCAGCCCGGTCGCCGGTCCAGCGCGAGAACGCAGCGACGACGAACCACGGGCCCGCGATCAGGACGCCCCGCACCACCAGTGCACGACGTGCAGCGGGGCGGCCGTCCCGCTGCACCACTGCGGCCCGTACCAGGCGCTGCCCGGGGGTGGCTCCTCCGGTCAGGAGCGGGACGGCGACGAAGACGAAGAGCAGGGAGACACCCGTCCCGATCACCGAGCTGCCGTCGAGGAGGCCGACGAGCAGGAGGTCGACCGCAGCAGCGGTCGCTCGGCGCAACGGACCGGACCTGCCCGGGCGTGCCGCCCCGTGGCCCGGGTGCGGCACGACCACGACCACCGGCGCGAGCAGAGCGCCGATCAGGGCTCCGCAGACGTTGGTCAGGACGTCGTCGACGTCGAGGACGCGGTAGGCGCAGTCGTAGAGCCCGAGGACGCCGGTGCCCTGGACCACCTCGATCGCCACCGAGGACGCCAGTGCGACCACGAGGACCCGGGGGAGCGACCACCCGAAGGAGCGCCGGAGCAGCACACCCCCGGGGACGAACATCGCGACGTTGTAGAGCAGCTGGAACAGGGCGGGGCTGGACGACAGGGAGTACCCCTCGGCCAGGTCACCGCGAACTGCCCCGACGAAGGCGAGTGGCTCCAGGTTCCTCCCGACGCAGACCACGTCATCGGGTGACGGCAGCGGGAGCAGCGTCAGCGCGACCACGAACACGGCGTAGGCACCGAAGAGGTAGACGCCCGCCGCGCGCCCCCGGTCGACCACCCCGAAACGCCGGTACTGCACGACCAGCACCGGGACGGCCAGCACCGCCAGCACCAGCAGAGCGAGGACCGCACCCAGGCCCAGCTGCCCGCGGAAGGCGTCGAGCACCGTGATCACATCGGCTCCCTCGTCGACCGTGGGTGTCCGACCGTCATGCCGTGCACTGCCCGTGGCCGGACGTCGACGCCCGACGTCCATCGCGACCGCCTCGATGCGCGCACCAGGCCGGTGGTCATGCCGCAGTCAGGGACAGCCAGGCCAGGCCGGCCATCCCCACCACCGCGAGTCCGGAGAGCGTCACCAGGAAGCGCTGGCCGACCATCACCGCCACGAACTCGCGGAGGTACGCGCTCGGCCAGTAGTAGAGCGCGGTCGGGCAACCGACCGCCTGGGCGTCGATGCCCGACCGCCGCGCGAGCAGCGCCGCTCGGGGAGCGTGGTAGTTGCTGGTGACGATCAGGTAGGGCTCGGGGACCCCTCGTTGCTCCAGCAGCCGCGCGCTGAACCGGAGGTTCTCCTGCGTGGTGCGTGAGCGGTCCTCGACGATCACGTCCTCGTCGGCGACGTCGTGCCGGCGCAGCCACTCCGCCATGGCCGCCCCTTCGGCGCGCGGCTCGCCGGGCCCCTGGCCGCCGCTGGGGACGATCGGCAGCTCCCCCGTCCGCCCCCTCAGCTGCTCGACGGCGGTGACGGCACGCCGCAGGCGCGCGGCGAGCAACGGGGAGACCTCTCCCGCCACCAGACCGGACCCGAGCACGATCACTGCCCGGGCCTCGGCACGCCGGGCGATCCGTGCGTAGAGCGCGGTGTGCGTCGCGAAGACCAGGAAGAGCAGACCGGCGCACGCCTGTGCGGTCAGCAGGCCCACCGCCAGAGTGCCGGTCACGGGGTTCTCGTGCCGGAGCAGTGCGACCAGGACGATCGGGAGACCGATCATCGACAGCCCGGCCAGCAGGGAGAGGGCATTGGCCAGCGATCTGCGCTCCCGGCGCAGCACGAGGACACCGTCGAGGACCAGGAGCAGCGGCAGGAGGGCGAGACCGAGCCCGACCAGTGCTGCGGCCGCGAGGAGGACGACGCCGGCGGCGATCTCCAGCCCTCGTGACCGGGAGACCACGACGGCGACCGAGGCCACCAGGTAGTGGACGAGGAGCACCACCAGGACACCGTTGCGGAGGGACCGCGGGTCCCTCCGCAGCGACCAGACCAGTGCTGCGCCCACGACGAGGACCCCGAGGAGAGCAGCCAGACCCCGGCCGGCGAACTCCGTCTGGGCGCCCACGCGTCGATCCAAGCACCCGGGGGGCAGGCGCAGACAGCAGACCCGGGGAACCGTCCGATGTGCAGGTGAGCGGTCCCCTAGGGTGCGGTCATGCCGGTCGGGAGCCCGTACCGCCGCCTGAGCCGCCGGATCCGGGCACTGCCCGGACTGCTGTCCCGGGCGCCGTGGTGGGTGCTCCTCGTCGTCGGCGTGGTGACCACCGCGCTCGGCGTGCTCCTGGCCGTGCGTCCGCTCAGCTCGTTGACCGTCCTGGGCGTCTACATCGGCCTGAGCTGCGTCGTCTCCGGACTGGGCGACCTCGTGACGCGTCGTCACGCTGCCGGATGGCGACCGCTCGTCAGCGGCGCCGGCTGGGTCCTCACCGGCGTCGCCGTGCTGGTCTGGCTCGGCAGGAGCCTCGAGCTGCTCGGGCCCTCGGTTGCCGTCCTCCTCATCGCCAGTGGCGCCGTGCGACTGCTCGACCTGCGCCGCGGCCCGACCGCGGACCGGGCGCTCTCCGGTGTGTTCGGCCTGTCGGAGATCGCGTTCGGCCTCGCCGCACGCTGGTGGCTCGATGCCACCCTGCTGGTCGTCGCCTTCCTGTTCGGCGTGCGCACCGCCGCCTTCGGTCTCTCCCTGCTCTGGCGGGGGGTCGGGCTCGCCCGTCGAACCCCCTCGGGTGCCCGGCGGCCGTCCCGCGGCGCCGCCCTGAGGTGGACGGCCGCAGGCGTCGTCCTGCTGGTGGCGAGCACGACGCTGGCGGTGAGCCACCAGTTCCGGCAGGGCGTCCCGGTGCTGGACGGCTTCTACGACGCCCCGGACGCCGTCCCCGACGAGCCCGGGCAGTTGCTGCGCGTCGAGCCGTACAGCGGGGACCTACCGCCCGGCCTCGTTGCCCACCGCATCCTCTACACGACGACCGCCGACGACGGCGTCCCCGCGCTGGCGAGCGGCGTGGTCGCGGTGCCTGCCGAGCCCACGGGTCGGCCTGTCCCCCTGATCGCCTGGGCACACGGCACGGTCGGTGTCGCGCGAGCGTGCGCGCCCAGCCTGGGCCGCGACGCCATCTCCACCGAGGGCATGCCGGCCATGGACGCGCTGGCCCGCAACGGGTGGGGGATGGTCGCCACCGACTACACCGGCCAGGGCACCGAAGGGGACTTCCCGTACCTGATCGGGCAGGGTGAGGGGCGCTCGGTCCTGGACGCCGTCCGCGCCGCGCATCAGGTCCCCGACCTGGACCTGTCGCCGCAGACGGTCATCTGGGGGCACTCCCAGGGAGGCCACGCCGCCCTGTGGGCCGGCCAGCTCGCCCCGACGTACGCGCCGGACGTCGCCGTCGTGGGGACCGCCGCGCTGTCGGCGGCAAGCGACCCGCTGTCGCTCGCGCAGGTCGTCACCGCACACCCCGGCGCCCTCGGCGCGAGCCTGGGCATCTCCTTCGTGGTCGCCGCGTACAGCCGGTGGTACCCGGACATCTCCCTGGACGACGTCACCCCGGCGGCGCGGACGCTCGTCCGGGAGGCAGCCGCGCGCTGCACCAGCGAGCCGGGGAGCCTCGTCACCGTCCTGACCGGCGTCGCGGTCTCCGCGGACACCCCCATCCTCCGGTCGGACCCGACGACCGGCGCGATCGGCCGTCGACTGCGCGAGAACGTGGCGCTGGGGCCCTGGACCGCACCCCTGTTCCTGGCCCAAGGAGGCGTGGACGAGGTCATCAGCCCCCGTCTCCAGGACGACTACGTGTCCCGGCTCTGCGCTGCCGGGCATCCCCTGCGGTACACGAGGTACGCCGACAGGTCGCACATGGGCGTGCTCGAGCCCGACTCTCCCCTGAACGCCGACCTCGAGCAGTGGACGGGCGACCGGCTGGCCGGCCTCCCCCAGGGCAACACCTGCGGCTGACCCATCGCCCCTCGGATCACCGACCGTCGTCCCCTGGGCATCGGGGGTGGTCCGGTTGGCACTGGTCATCTGCACCCCGGCGTTGCCGACGAGGCGCCGGTCATGACGGGCTCATCGGCACGGGCGGCGGCGCGATCGCACCGCACACCGGCTGGTGTCGCCGCCGGCCCTCCGAGCTCCGGAGGTCCCCTCACCCGGATGACCGACCCGCCCTGCCGAGCAGGAGGGGTCAGGCCGGATCTGTCTCCGTCGGCGGCAGCAGCTCGAACGGCGCCGGCCCCGTCAACACCCCGTTCACCTGCAGTGCGATCGCATGAGCGCCCGGGTGGTAGCGGCGGGTGGTGATCTGCCGGAAGGAGTGCCACCGGTCGATCTCCAACTCCTCCCCCACGGCCAGGTCCCGGCTGGTGAGCTTGAAGGTCTTGGCCGTCGAGCTCCCATCGGCCTTGCG
This sequence comes from Modestobacter versicolor, assembly GCF_041028285.1. GTDB lineage: Bacteria > Actinomycetota > Actinomycetes > Mycobacteriales > Geodermatophilaceae > Modestobacter > Modestobacter versicolor_A. The sequence continues at coordinate 700,537 of NZ_JABGDB010000002.1, forward strand.
GTGGTGGACGACGTAGTCGATGGCGAGCCGGGCGCCGTCGGCACCGACGTTCCGGAGCACGGCGCGGAAACGAACGCTGCCACCCCACGGGACCTGGGCTTCGAGGACGTGCGGGCCGTCGACGTCCACCGCAGCCGGCGCGAAGCCCAGGAGGCCGAGAGCACCGGGGTGACCGCGTTTGACGAGCGTCCGCAGACCGCGTCGCACGAGGGCAGCCGTCGTGGGCGCGGGGGCGTCGAGCCATCGGTGTGCCGTGTCGACGACCAGGTCCGGTTCGTCCCGACTGAGGTCGTTCAGGTGGTTGGCGACGGAGCGGCGCACGTACTCGCTCTCGTCCCGGTACAGCACGTCGAGGATCGGCACGGTGACGCCGGGGCGGTCGAAGAGCTCCGGGACACGCGTGGCCCAGGGCAGGTAGGGGCGGGTGCCCTCACTGGCCAGTCGCCGCACGTGTTCGTCCGGGGAGACCGTCCACCTCCGGACGCTCTCGAGTGCCAGGTCGAGGTCGTGGCGGAGGAGCGTGCGGACCGCGAACTCCGAGGTCAGTCGGCCCGTGAGCTCGGCGAGGAGCGCCATCGCGTCCGTGAAGTCCGCGGCACTCCCCCGTTGCACGGCACGACTGGCGACCGCGCTGGTGACCGGCCAGATCAGCCACCCGCCGAACGCGGGACCAGCATCCGCCGCCGCACGGACGACGTCCGCCAGGGCGCGGTGGTCGCCGGGGACGTCGGCGAGCAGCGCGTCGCGCAGCAGGTCGGCCCGTTCCCGCAGGGGCAGGCCGTCGAGCGCGCCGGCGGCGTGCGGGAGCACGCGCAGCGATCCGCCGGGGGCCGCGGCCTGGATCGAGTGGAACAGCGTGGTGGCGACCTGCGGGCCGATGAGCTCCTCAGCGAAGGGCATGGCTCCATGATCGGCGCCCCGAAGGACGCGTGGCCGGGCGCGCTGCCCTAGGAGCACCGCACCCTGGGCCGGACGAGAGCCAGCGCCCACAGTCGGCCGTGCCATCCGGCACACCGCGCCTGCTGATCCGCTCCGGAGCAGCGGCCACCACGAGGAGACCGACATGTCGGGCACCGAGCAGCACACCGTCGAAGGACAGTCCCCAGACACCATGCGCGACGCAGCCGAGCCCTCACGGCGACGTCCCCGCCTCGATCGCCGCCATCATCGCCCGACGGTGGTGGACCTTCGGCACACCGTCACCCGGAGCCGTCGTCGTGGGCTCACCTCGGCGGCTGGAGTCGTCACCGCGCTCGTCGCGGCCCTCGGGCTCGCTGCTCCCGCCAGTGCCGGGGGCGGCCACGACGACCGCGACAAGCCGACGGTCGTCATCGTCCACGGCGCCTGGACGGACGCAGGGTCCTTCAGCGACGTCCAGCAGCGGCTGCAGGAGCGCGGCTACCCGGTGCTCGACTTCGCCAACCCGCTGCGGTCGCTCAGCGGCGACAGCGCAGAGCTGGCTTCCTTCCTGGCGAACCGGACGAGCGGCCCGGTGGTCCTCGTCGGCCACTCCTACGGCGGCGCGGTGATCACCGAGGCCGCGACCAGTGACCCCGACGTCCGCGCCCTCGTCTACGTCGACGCCTTCGTACCGGACAAGGGCGAGAGCCTGCTGGCACTGCTCTCCAGTGCGGGCCCCGTCGACCCGTCGGCCCTGTTCGACATGGTGCCCTACGCCGGAGCGCCGGAGGGTGACGTGGACCTGTACCTGAAGGAGGCCGCCTTCCACGCCACGTTCGCGAACGGACTCCCGCGCAAGGACCAGGAAGACCTCTACGCCCGGCAGCGCCCGATCACGTTCAGTGCGGTGAACGAAGCGACGGCGAACGAGCCCGCATGGACGTCGCTGCCCTCGTGGTACGTCGCGGGGACCGAGGACGGCTCCATCCCGCTGGCGCTGCAGGAGCGCATGGCTTCCCGCGCCGGCGCGGAGCTCACCACCGTGAAGGCCGGGCACCTGGCCATGACCAGCTCCCCCGCCACGGTCGCGAAGGTGATCGAACAGGCCGCCACCGCGACGGCCCGTCCCTGAGTCGACGTCGCCGCAGGGCGGGGAGCCGGTGGTCCATCGGCCTCCCACCCTGCGGCGGCGACGCGGGGACCTCCCGCGTCAGAGCGACGCGGCCGCCTACCTCAACGGCGCTTCCCTGGACGTCGACGGCGGCTACAGCGCCCGGCCGGCGTCCGCGCACACACTGCCCGCCCCGACGACGTCGACGTGTCGGCGGGGACACCCCCCGCAGCGTCGGCGGCGCCGTCCCGGCCGCCGGGCGGACCGTCTCCCGCGGCTTCGGATCACCTGCCCGGCCCCATCCGGCAGCGGCGCCCCGCACCGATCTCCACCCAGGACACGAGGAACGAGGAAGCCATGTCACCCAACCGCCGCACGCCCCACCTCCACGCCGCCGACGAGCCCGAGGTCGTGCGCACCCCGGCCGTCCACTACGTCTCCATCAGCGGGGCCGGCGCCCCAGGGACCGACGAGTTCTACCGCAAGAAGGCCTCCGTCGCCGAGGTCGCCCGGGTCCTGGACGAGGGCGGCTCCGACCCGGTGGTGGAGATCCAGTACTGGTACCCGGCAGGGTCGACGCCCGTCGAGATAGCCGACTTCTACAGCGTCAACGCCATCCCCTCACTCCAGTACCGGGTGCTGGCGCTCGTCCCTGTCAGCACGACGACGGACGACCTCGCCGCCGCACGTGCTCGCGCGGCGAGCCCTGCCGAGACGGACGAGGTGGAGCTGTTCGCGCTGCCCGAGCAGGACGTCGTGCAGGTGATGCACCACGGGCCGTTCGCCGATGAGTTCGAGACGCTCGCCCGACTCGGCGAGTTCGCCCGGGGTCTCGGGCTGCACCGCAACGGGCCCCACCACGAGCTGCACCTGGATGGCTTCACCCGGGAGACCCCCCAGCACGCCCTCCGCACGATCCTCCGCGACCCCGTGGCGTAGGTCCAGGGCGGGCGGGTGCCGGGACCACGGTCCCGGCACCCGGCCCGCACCTGGTCGGCGAGGCAGCACCACCGTTCTCGGCGCAGCCACGTGCACCCCGTGGCTGCGCCAGCTCGCGGGCAGCGGATTCCACGACTCGACCACCTGCTCAGGACCCGTGGCCGCACCGCACACCACGAACCCGTCCACGGTCCGCCACCTCGTCGACGACGGCGTGCCCCTTCCGCCACGGCGCGTCGCCCCGATCGGCCTCGTCGACACCGCCCGTCTGCTGCCTGCGGGCCCGAACCGGCGCACGTGGACGTGCCTGCCGGCGGCTCCCGGGTCGGGACGGGCCGCTCGTCAGGGGCCCGGCCGGAGGTCAGGACTGAGCGGTGGGTCCGCCGGCCGAGGGGGCGAGGCCGTGCTCGATCCGGTCCATGGTGTCCGCGAACGCAGCGGAGATGTCGATGCCGAGGCGCTCGGCGATGACGATCACCCACCACAGCGACTCGGACAGCTTGTGTGCCAGCTGCGCGTCGACGTCGCCGGCGATCTCCCAGGTCCCGTCGTGGGCCAGCACCAGCCGACCGACGGTGCCGACGTCGTTGCTGAGACCCAGCATGAGCTCCTGGAGCGTCCACACCTGACCGTTGAGCCGACGCTCGATGGCCTCGTACAGCGCTCGGACCTCCATCGCCCGCCGGCGTGCTGACTCCAGGTCGACCTGTTCCGGGTGGTTCACGAGAGCTCCTGTGTCGGTGAGGTGCGGGGAGCACCCGGCTGGCGGAGACCTGGCGAGCCCTCGCGCTGAGTCGCCTCGATCGTGCCGAGGAGGGCCAGGGCGTCCTCGCTGGGACTGCCTGGTGCAGCGCTGGCCACGGTCAACTGCAGTCCCGGGGACTCGCGTACGTCGAACGTCTGGTACGACAGCTCGAGGTCGCCGACGGCGGGATGACGGATGTGCATGTGCACCGTCGTGAGCCCGGCGACCTCGTGGTCGTCCCACATGGCGGCGAACGCCGGGCTGCGGACGTAGAGCCGGCGCACGAGGGCGGCGACCTCGGGGTGGGGCGGCGAGAAGCCCGCAGCGAGGCGTATGCCGCTGACCGCGGCGTGCGCGGCGTCGTCCCAGTGCACGAAGTACGTCCGCGCGGCCGGATCGAGGAACATGTACTGCAGCACGTGGCCGTCGTGGTTGGCGGGAGCGATCAGCCCGGTCGCGACGTCGTTGGCCGCGACCACCCGGAAGGCGGGGTTCACCACGTAGGCCGCGGCCTTCGGGAACGAGTTCATCAGCTGCCGCAGGTGCGGGCTCGGCTGCTCGTCGGTGACCCGGGTCGTCGGGGCGAGCCTCGCCAGGCGGAAGGCGTGGTCCCGAGCGTCAGCGCCCAGCTGCAGCGCACGTGCGACCGCCTCCATGAGCTGCGGGGACGGGGTGCGCTCGCGACCTTGCTCGAGGCGGGCGTAGTAGTCGGAACTCACGCCGGCCAGCACGGCGACCTCTTCGCGCCGCAGGCCGACCACCCGTCGGCTGCCGATGCTGCGCAGCCCGGCGGACTCGGGGGTGAGCCGGGCGCGGTGAGCCCGGAGGAAGTCCCCGAGTTCGTTTCCCCTCCCGCAGGGGTGCGTTCCGGGCATGGTCAACTCCGTTCGGTGTTCACCATCACGAACCGGCTGCAGCGGCCGGACTCCTCGAAGGTCACGGTCCACAGGTTGTCGAAGTCGCCGAGCTCCGCGTACCGCCCGATCCCGGTGATGACGACGTCCCACCCGTCGATCGCGGTGATGGACCACTCGAACTCCCAGCCGCCACTCTGCCAGTCCCACCGGCTGCGCCAGCCCTCGACGATCGCGTCCCGACCGATCCACTGGGTGTCGAAAGGCGATTCGTGGTACTCGGCGTCGTCGGTGAAGAGGACTTCGATGTCACCGGGATCGTTGCTCTTCCAGGCCGTCACGTAGGCCTCGACCCACCGGGTGATCGAAGCGGTCGTCGGGCCCGGGGCGTCCGGAAGGCCCACTTCCGCGGGGGCTGGCGTCATGGACCCGATGCTGCGCGCAGGCGGAGACGCCAGACAGGGTGCAGCGCTCCCAGGCAGTCGGGCCCTGCGTGTGAGCCCGCTCGCGCTCGGGACGATGGCCTTCGCTGACGGAGCCATGACCTCAGCCGCATGCGTGCTGTGCCCGCCGGGGATGGGCGCGTCGGGACGTCGACTACCTGGAGGTCCCCGCCCGGCGCCAGCACCGCGTTGGTCCACGTCCTGGCGATCCCGCACACCCTGGGACGCGGTGTCCTCGTCGCCACCTGCCACGCACCGTCTGCCTGACCGTCTCCACGCGCCGTCGGGGAACGCCCGTTCCTGGACCGCCCTCGACCTCCCCGAGCCCGAGGTGCATCTCCGCAGGTCGGTCGCCGAGTCAGCGGGACCAGAACTCGTGCGCGAGATCAACGGCCCGGATCGACGGACCCGTCACGTTCGTGGGCCGCTCGCGCCAGCCTGCACGGTCCCGCCCGAGGCGGCTCGGGCCCGGTCTGCGCCGTCGAGGTCACGCCAGCACGGATGCGCCGTCGACGGTGAGCACGGATCCGGAAACGAAGGTCTGGGTCATGCAGAACAGGAACGCCGAGGCGATGTCCTCCACCTCACCGACGCGCCCCAGGGGCACCGCGGCCGCGGTCTGCCGGTACAGCTCAGCACGGTCGTCGTCGCTGAGGGACTGCCACAGGGGGCTCCGCGTCACGCCGGGACGGACGACGTTGACCCGGACAGGAGCCAGTTCCAGCGCCAGCGCGCGGGTCAAGGACTCCATGGCGCCGCAGATCGCCGCAGGCACCGCCCAGCCGGGGCCCGGCCGGTCCCCGAAGGTGCCCGTCACCAGGGTGATCGAGCCCGCCGCCGACAGGTGCGGCAGGACGGCGTGCACGGCGGAGAGGGCACCGAAGAAGCGGAGCTCGAAGAACCTGCGGGCCCGTTCGCCGTCCAACTCGGCCAGCGGCATCGGGGCCAGCGGCTCGCCAGCGGTGTAGACGAGGTGGTCGATCCGCCCCGTCGCGCGGGCGACGTCGCTGACCATCTCGGTGACGGCGGCACTGTCGGTGAGGTCGGTCGCCCGGCCGGTGCTGCCGGCGGGAAGGGACCCGAGGGCTTGCCGGACGTTCTCGCCGCGGCTGGAGACGACGGTGACCGTGGCCCCCTCAGCCGTCGCGGCGACGGCGGTGGCCAGTCCGATGCCCGACGTGCCGCCCAGCACGAGGACGTGCTGGCCGGTGAGGGCGCCGTTGGGGTTGGCGTGCGGGTTGGGCATGGTGTGGCCTCTCGGTGGGACGACGTGTTCGCCGTCCACCTTCGGCGCGGGGTGCTGTACCCGTCCAAGACCTGTTCCCACGCCTGTGATGCCCATAGGGTATTACCGTGCGTGCCGACGTAGACCTGCGCAAGCTCCGGTATTTCCTCGCTGTCGCCGAGCACCTGCACTTCGGCCGGGCAGCCGAGCGGCTGCACATCGCCCAGCCGGTCCTCTCCCGCCAGATCCGCGCACTGGAGCAGGAGCTCGGCGTCCAGCTGTTCGTGCGCGACCAGCGCAGCACCGCGCTCACTGCAGCCGGTCGGCAACTGCAGGTGGACTCGGCTCCTCTGCTGTCGGAGGCCGCGGCGCTGCTGCGCCGGGTGACAGCGGCAGCCCACGGGTCTCCGTCCTTCCGTGTCGGGTTCATGCCCGGGCTGATCGTCACCGCTGAGGTCCGCGCGCTGCGCGAGGCCCACCCCGAGCTCGACGTCGAGGTCCTGCGCACCGGGTGGGACGACCAGACCACCGTGGTCCTCGACGGGCGAGCCGACGTCAGCTACGTGCGCCTGCCCGTCGACCAGCGCGGTCTCGCCTTGGAACCATTGCTCGAGGAGCCCCGCGTCGTGGTGACGGCCGCCGACCACCGCCTCGCGGGCAAGGAGTCGGTGAGCATCACCGACCTCGCCGACGAGCACCTGCTGCAGGACCCCGATGCGGTCCCGGAGTGGCGTGACATCGCCAGCGAACTCCGGACCGGCCGCCGCGCTGCGGCGCCACCGGCCTCGACCGTGGAGGAGAAGCTGGAGCACGTCGCCACCGGCCGGGGGGTCGCTGTGCTGCCCCTGTCGACGGCGACCTTCTACACCCGGCCCGACGTGGCGCACAGCCCCATCACCGACATCGCACCGAACCGGGTCTGCCTGGCCTGGGCGGCTGCCAGCCGCAGCCCCCTGGTCCGCGAGTACGTGGCGCTCGCCCAGCAGCTGCGCCATTCGCCCCACCGGAACTGAAGTCGGCGTCGCCCTGGCACACGCGCGCACGACTGGGCGGACACGGTGACTGCGGAGCCCGGCGTCCTCATCGGACCCTGGTCGTCGACCGTCTGACGCGCAGCCGGTCGTCGTCCTCGAGGACGACTACGACGTTCGTCGGCATGGTCCGAGACCGTCACCCCGTGGCTGCCGCGAGCTCGACCGCGACCCAGCGTCGGACCACGTGCGCGCGCCGTCGCTGTGCGGCGCTCGCCGGCTCGGCGGTCGTCAGCCCTGACGGCCGATGTGACCAGCGAGGGACCCGCCGCAGGCCGCACCGCGAGGCGACCCCGCGGCGGGCGGGGCCCAGAGCCGGTCCGACGACCATGGCGGCGACCCCTCAGCGCCCCTTCCGGACGGTCCATCGGCGCCGGAGCGTTGTTGTTCGCGCTTCCGACGATCGCCGTCACCGGCGCCTCCCCACCGACGCGGGCGAGCACGAGTGACCCCCGGCGGGCGGCGTCGCCACGTCCTCCACGATGGGAGCCGGAGTCACGGCGCCTCGGGCACGCCCCGCCGGTGGACGGTGGAGCGGCCCAGAGCAGGAGTCGGCGCGCGGATCGGGCTCGGCGAGCGGATCTGCAGGCCCGGCACCTCGGTGAACCCCAGCCGGCGGTACACCCGGGCCGCGCGCTCGTCGTCGGGCTGCAGGTGCGCCAGTGCGGCACCAGCGGTGAACGCCCGCGCCAGCAGCCACGAGGAGATGGCGGCCCCGATGCCGCGGCGCCGTGCCGCGGGGAGGACGGCAACCCCGGCCAGCAGCGCGGCGGGACCGGCGCGCTCCGCGGAGTGGACGGCGTACGCGGTGGCAACCGGTTCCCCTCGCCAGGTCGCGAGCGCCACCGCGGCGACCGCACCGCGCTCGGAGGCCGCCAGCAGCCCGGCCAGCCATGCGCGCGCAGGCGCCTCGCTCCCACCGAACGCTGCGAGGTCCACGCCGACGACGGCGTCGGCGTCGGCCTCCCCCGCGATGCGCAGCTCGACGTCGGCGGGCAGCGGCGCGGGACGGAAGCTTGCGGGCTCCAGCCCCATCAGCCGCTGTGTGATCACCAGCTGGCCGGCGTCCCACCTGCGGGCCGCGGGCACCCGCCAGGCCCACGGCACGTCGTGGTCGGCGAACCAGCGGGCGACGGCGGCCTCGTCGACCAGGCGTGCGTCGGTGAGGTCGGCGCCGTTGTGCTGCGGGTGCGGCAGCCCGCTGGCGGCCAGCCGGGCGCCCGGCAGTTCGGCGGTCGCGCCGCCCGGCCGCAGCCGGGCCTGCGCGGCCCAGGCGTCGGCCTGGGCGTGCAGGACGCGGGTCGCGAGGTTCACACGCCGAGGGTGCAGCAGCCGCGCCGGGGGGCGCGACCCCTTTCCGGCGGTGACGGCGCCCGGCGAGACCCGCGCGCGGCGGGTCACCAGCCTCGAGGGTGGTCGAGGGGGTGGGCGTCGCCACCGGCGTGGCTGGTGGTCGGCAGCGCTTCCCGGTTCGTCGCCGACGACCGGCGGGCCCTGGCGCCGTGGTCGGCGCTGGCAGCAGCACCTCACGGCCGTGGACCGAGGACGCATGCACACGGTCATCGGGCCGCGGCGGAAGATCACCGTCGTCTGGTCGCTGCGGCTGTTCACCCGCCGGCGCAACGCACTCACCCACGAGCGCCTGAGCCGCCCGAAGGTGCAGGCGGGGGTCCGAGGCATCAGCCCGCCGCGCCTCCGGACACCGACGACACCGACGACGCCGGCGCGCCGACGGCGTGCGGGCTCTCCCATCGCAGCGAACCAGCTTCGCTGCATGCGGGCCGTGCAGTTCACCCGCTTCGGTGTCCCCGAGGTCACGGACGTAGTCGACCTGCCCGACCCGGTGCCCGGGGACGGCGAGCAGCTCTTCGACATCTCCTCGTCCGGGGTCGAACCTGCGGATGCACACCACCGGCTGTCTCGTCACTGACCTGAACGACCCCCGTGTGCGCGATGCAGCCGCGCGCATCCGCCATCGGCGGACGCGGCCCCTTCCGCCTCCCGAGACACGATCCGGCGCCACGGGGGCATCGGGCGGCGGCGGCATGGCCCGCTGTTCCGAACACCCAGGGCCGGCACGCGGCAGGTGCGCATCCGCGTCGCTGCGACGACGTGCAGGTCGGCGATGCGGTCATCGGCTCCCTCGCGATCATCGGCCTGATCACGCCTTGCAGGCGCTCGTCGACCAAGCAGGTGACGGCCCGCGGACGGGCGTCCGGCGGAGCAACGCCTGCGGCGCGTCGGTGTCGTGACGGTTCCGCGCAGCTGGTCCGTGTCCTCGCGTTCATCCACCCGGAGGACAGGCCGGCCAGTGGAACGGCGCTCGCCCGAGCGACTTCGGGCAGACCGTCACACGCACACGCGGGGCGGATCCGGCGGGACGAGCCCCGACGAGGTGCGGGGCAGGGCAAGCTGACCCCGTGCGGCACATCGGGATCGACCTCGCCTGGGGGCTCAAGCAACCCACCGGCCTCGCCGTGCTGGACGACGCCGGTCGGCTGGTGCACGTCAGCGCGGTGCGCACCGACGAGCAGATCGAGACCGCGCTGGCCCCGTTCACCGCCGGCCCGTGCATCGTGGCGATCGACGCCCCACTGGTGGTCACCAACGCGACCGGGAACCGGGCCGCCGAGCGGGCGCTCAACGCCGACTTCGCGAGGTTCCAGGCTGGGGCGCACCCGACGAACACCGGCAAACCCGAGTTCACCGATGGTGACACCCGTGGAGGGCGGATCGGCCGGCGCCTGGGGCTGGATCTCGACCCCCGCTCGTGCCGCGACCGCCGGGCGATCGAGGTCTACCCGCACGCGGCGACGGTGGCGCTGTTCCGGCTGGGCCGCACGCTGAAGTACAAGAACAAGCCGGGCCGGGCGCTCGAGCAGATGCGCGCGGAGCTGCTGCTGCTCGTCGACCTGCTGGGCGCGGTGGTCGAGCTCGACCTCGGTGCACCGTTCGCCGCGCTGCGCCAGCAGGTGCAGGCCGCCACCCGCAAGAGTGAGCTGCGGGTGGCGGAGGACCAGGTCGACGCCGTGGTGTGCGCCTACGTGGGATGGATCGCCGTCCGGCGCCCGGACGAGGTGACCACCTACGGCGACGCGGCCCGCGGCGCCATCGTGACCCCGACCCTGCCACCGGACCTGCAGCCCGGCCCCCGGGTCGCCGCACCCCCGCCCGACCCGGTGCAGCAGGCCATCCAGGCGTACGCCGACGGCCGGCCCGAGACCCTGGTCGCCGGGGCGCAGGCACTCGCGCTGGTCACCGGGCTGCTCGACGACGCCGGGATCAACTACCTGTCGGTGACCGGGCGGACGAAGACCATCGCCTCGTTCGCAGAGAAGGCGGCCCGCACGGTCGACGGCGTGCCGGCCTACCCAGACCCGGCGCGGGAGATCACCGACCAGATCGGCGTGCGGGTGATCACCTACGTGCAGAGCGACGTGGCGGCGGTCGCCGAGCTGCTGGCCGCGCAGGTGCGGGTGATCGACGACCGCGACATGGGTCGGCGGACCGCGCAGCAGGGCCGGTTCGGTTACTCCAGCCGGCACCTGCTGATCGGCCTGGACCCGGGGCGGGCGGCCGAGCTGCCGGAGTTGGTCGGGCGCGTGGTGCAGGTGCAGGTGCGCACGGTGCTGCAGCACGCGTGGGCTGAGTTCGAGCACGACATCCGCTACAAGGGCACGGTGCCGGACGAGCACGCCTCCGAGTTCGACCGCCGGTTCACCCTGGCCGCCGGGTTGCTGGAGCTGGCCGACCACGAGTTCACCGCGATCCGTGCGCGCCTCCGGGCACCAGTTCCCGGCGACGAGGCCGAGGACACCGACCCCGACGACCCTCGGATCGCGCCCCGGGAACTGGCTGCGTTCCTGGCTGGGCAGTACGCCGACGCCGGCTGGTCGCGCCCGGACCACTACACCTGGATCTCCGGCCTGCTGCTCGAACTGGGCGTGACCAGCCTGGTGGAGCTGGGCGAGGTGCTGCGCGGCGCCGACGACAGCGGCATCCCCGCCCGGATGGACTACCGCTATCCCCCGGGTGCCGTGCGCCGGCTGGACGACACGCTGCTGGCCGGCTTCGGGCAGCGGTACGTGGACCTGCACGGCAACGCCGACCGGCGGACCGCGCTGACCACCCGGCTGCAGCGGCTCGCCGGCGGCTGACCCGCGGCCCGGCAGCCGCCCGCGCCAGCGAACGGCGACCGGCGGGGCCTGGCCGAGTCGACGTCCGGGCGTGAGCAGGTCATGGCCCCACCCCCATGCGCCAGTCCAGATCACCGAGTTCGGTGGCCCCGAGGTCCTGACCGTCGTCGACGTCCCCGAGCCGAGGGGCCCCGGCCGGACCCTGCACGACGTCTCCACCGCCGGCATCAACCACGCCGACACCCACCACCTCCTGTCGTCGAATCGACCTGGACCCGCCCTTCTCCTGGCTGGTACGCGCGCTCCAGCAGGGAGGCCAGGATCCGGCCGGCCTGGGTCCACAGAAGGGCGCCACCAGCGCCGTCCACGACGTGCCGACGTGCCGTCAGGATACGCGCCTCGAGTGCCGCCCCGAGGTCTGGTGAGTGCACCGGGCTGGTGTCCTCGGTCCCGTACCAGAGGTCGACCGGAACCCCGATCTGCGACGCCTCGAAGGGCCAGCGGCTCATCGACAGCACCGTGTCGGTCGCATAGCCGTCCGCACCCTGCGCGAACGCTTCCTCCAGCGCGCGCCGGTAGGCCGCGGCGAAGGCGGTGTCGCGGTACACGAGCCGGTCCGCCGCGCCGCTCATGGCGGTCACCATCTCCTCCATGGTCTGCGGTCCCATGCCGGTGAACGAGGCGGTCGCTGCTGCAGGGTCCGTGACGCAGAGCTCCACCAGACGCTGCACGTCGGGGACGAGCTGCGCACGCACCGACGGATCGGCGAGCTCGTCGGTCCCTGAGACGAGGGCGACCGCGCTCACCACGCCGGCCGCGGCGCAAGCCAGAGCGAACGGAGCGCCCTGCGAGAACCCCACCGCGGCCGGACCTTCGAGCCTGCGGTCGCGTACGAGCGCGGCGACGTCGACGGCCCAGTCGTCCAGGTCGCGGCCGGGGCAGGGATCGGAGGCACCGAGGCCCGGACGGTCGGCCGACACCAGGCGGACGCCGAGGTCCTCGAGAACGTCGGCTCCGAAGCCCAGCCAGCGGCTCGTAGCTGCACCTGGGCAGAGGAGGACCGGCGTGCCCTCGGGCGGCCCCCACTCGCTCCAGCCGAGCCGGCGGCCGTCGGGCAACAGGGTCGTGCCGAGGCGGCCGGGAGGCGTCACCCCCGGCGACGGGATCCACTCCATGCCCTCAGGTTAAGCGGGCGCGGTCGCCCAGCGGCATGCCCCGCCCGCGCTGACCTGGCGGTGACATCCGCCGCCGAAGAGCAGGTCTTAGCCTCTCAGTCATGCGTGCTGTCCAGATCACCGAGTTCGGTGGACCCGAGGTACTCGACGTCGTCGACCTGCCCGACCCCACCCCCGGGGACGGTGAGCAGCTGTTCGAGGTGTCCACCGCGGGCATCAACTACGCCGACACCCACCACCGCGAGTCGTCCAACTGATCTGAGCATCGAGCGGCCCCGAAGGCGCGCGCGGGAAGGGGCGGTCTACGGCCACTGCCCCGCGTGCCCGGCTCGTGCCGAACCGACCACCGGGTCGGAAGAGCGGTACGCCCGTGTTACCGGCGTGCGGGACCTCGTCGTCGGCCCGTTCGCCCACCGGCCTCGTGGCCCACCTCGCCGTTCCGCTGCTCCTGCTCGCCGTCGGGCTCGATCGGCTGCGGGTCCGGGCCCGGACTCGGACAGGAGTCGCGGCCCCGTCCCGGTGAGGGCATGGCGAGCCGACCACGGCGTCATCCATCTCCCCGCCGCATGTCCACCGGTCAGGCACCCGTCCGATCGCGACCTGCCTGCATGGCGGGCCTGCCCCATCCGACCGGGTGAGAGGGCAGTACACCGACGACCACGCTGATCACCGGCGCCACCGGCGCCACCGGCGCCACCGGCAAGCCTCGACCCTCGCTCGTCCGCCCGCGGCCGGGACACGACGTCCGAGCGCGGGACCAGGACGACAGCTCTACGAGGTGAGCTGTGCAGGAGCTGACTCTGCCGACACCCTCTGACACGTCCGGAGCTGGGATGCTGGGCGACGCCACGGGTCCGACTGCGCAGCCGACGAGGACCGGCTGAGAGAGCTACTCCGCCGCGAGATGCCCGAAGTGGCGTCGGTGGTCCCCTGGGGTGGTCTTCAGCCGGCGACGGAACGCGCGGTTCATCGTCTCCGGCGCCCCGAACCCGCAGGTGCGCGAGATGTGGTCGATGGCGTGGCTGGTCGTCTCGAGGAGCCGGCAGGCTGCCTCCAACCGCAGCTCCTCCACGTGCTCGCTGGGTGTCACGTCGACCTCGGCCTTGAACACCCGGCTGAACTGCCGCTCGGACAGGTGGACGCGCCGTGCCAACGTGGGCACCGACAGGTCGTCGGTGAGGTGGTCGGGCAACCACGCCAGCAGGTCCCGCACCGGCTCGCTCTCCGCTGCCTGGGCGGCCAGCATCGTGGAGAACTGCGCCTGCCCACCGGACCGCCGCAGGTAGACCACCAGGTGCCGCGCGACCGCCGCCGCCGCCCGGGCGCCGTGGTCCTCGGCGACCATCGCCAGCGCCAGATCGATGCCGGCGGTCACACCCGCGGAGGTCCAGACGTCGCCGTCGCGCACGTAGATCGCGTCGTCGTCGACCGACACCTGCGGGTACTCGGTGGCCAGTTGCTGGCACTCCGCCCAGTGCGTGGTGGCCCGCCGGCCGTCGAGCAGTCCGCCGGCGGCCAGGATGAAGGCGCCGGAGCAGACGGAGGTGGTCCGCCGGGCGCTGCCGGCCAGCCGCCGGACGTGGCCCAGCAGTTCCTCGTCCGCGCAGGCCCCGTCCATGTCCCGGCCGCCAGCGACCACGAGCGTGTCCACCGGCTCGGCGACGTCGCGCAGGGCGGTCGTGCCGAACGAGAGCCCCGAGCTCGCCAGCACCTGCCCACCCGTACTGCTCACCACCTGCGTCCGGTACGCCGCTCCCGGCACCAGGCGGCTGGCACTGGAGAACACCTCCAGCGGGCCGGTCACGTCCAGGATCTGCGCCGACGGGAAGGTCACCACCGCGACTTCGAGACCGGCCACGGTGACACGCTACGCGGCAGCATGGCCGGATTCGTCAACTCTTCGTCCTGGCGCCGCCGACACCCGCGGCCCACTGTCGGACCGTGCCCGCGACCGCTGCCCTGCCCGCGACGACGAGATCCGACCGCGATGCGGTCCGGAGCGACGGCGGTCGGACCTGCGGCCGTCGCCTGACCTGGGTGGTGGCCGGCTCGGTGCTGCTCGGCCCGCTCGCCGCCGCCCTGCTCGTGCTCGGCGTCGTCCCAGGCGCGCCCGAGCACGTGCTGATCGGGTGCGGACTGCTCGGGCTGGCGCTGGGGTGGGCGGCGCTCGCCCTGGCGTCCTCGGCGCTGACCGACCGACCGCAGCGCTGGGCCGCGGCGCCTGCTGCGGCGCTGGGCGCCGTCGGAGCGGCCCTGCTGCTCCTCGCGCCCGGCGACCGGGCGCTTTCCGCGGCCGGCTGGGTGTGGCCGCCCTTCCTCCTGGCTCTCACGGCGTGGACCACCGCTCGTGCGGCGCGCTCGCTGCAGCTCCGGGTCTCGTTCTGGCTGCTCTGCCCCGCCCTCGTGCTGCTGATGCTCGCCTCGCTCGGCGGCGGCGCGGCGACCGTGCGGACGGCGCTCGCCGATGATCCGCCGTCGATGCCCGGGGAACTGGTCGACGTCGGGGACCACCGGCTGCACCTGTCGTGCACCGGCTCCGGCAGCCCGACCGTCGTGTTGCTGGGCGGGATGGGTGAGACCTCCGCCGCCTGGGGACTCGTGCAGCCCGCCGTCGCCGGTACGACGCGGGTCTGCTCCTACGACCGCGCCGGTCAGGCGTGGAGCGACAGCGCTCCGGGGGCGAAGGACGGCGTGCAGGTGGCCGATGACCTGCACGCCTTGTTGCGCCGAGCGGGCGAGCCCGGCCCCTACGTGCTCGCCGGGCACTCGGTGGGCGGTCCCTACGCGATGGTCTACGCCGCGGAGCACCACGACGACGTCGCCGGCCTGGTCCTGCTGGACTCCGCGAGCCCCTTCCAGTTCACCTTGCTGCCCGACTATCCCGGCGCCTACTCGTTCATGCGGCGGGCCGCCGCACTCCTGCCGGTCCTGCAGCGCCTCGGTGCCGGTCCGCTGCTGGCCTCCGATGTCCCGGCGGATCTGCTGCCCGCTCCCAGGTCGCAGGTGCGAGCGTTCGACTCGAGCTCGCGCGAACTGCGCGGCCTGCGAGAGGAAGTGGCGGCCTACCCCGCGCTCTTCGAGCAGGCACAGGCCCTGACCGGGATCGGCAGCACCCCGCTCGTCGTCGTCACCGCGACCGACGGAGACCGGCAGGCTGGCTGGGCGTCCGCTCAGGCCGAACTGGCCGGGCTCTCCCCCACCAGCAGCCACCGGCTCGTGCCGGCGACCCACACGTCACTGCTGCTGGATGCCGCCGATTCCGACCACAGCGTCGCCGCCATCGAGGACGTGGTGCAGGCGGCGAGGAGCAGCTCATCGGTGTCGGGACCGTGACCGGAGCCGCCCGACCGACACACGCACCGGAGGCCTCGCTGACCGCCGTGGTCGCGCACGGACACCGGCCGGCAGCCGGACCGCGACGGGCAGCCGTCCTGGCTCGCCTGACACGTGCGCCGGCGCTGTGGGGCGTGGTCTTCGGGTGCCTGCAGGCGGCGTCGCCGTTGGGCTTCCCCTGGCTGACCCCCTCCGCCGTCCACGCGTTGGGCCTCACGCTCATCGCGGCCGTGTACGTGGGGTTCAGCGTCGCGGACGGGCGGCGCACGGTCATCGTCGTGGAGACCGGTGTCGCTTCCGTCTTCATCGTCATCGCCGCGGTCGCGGTGACCGGACCGGTTTGGCTGATCGTCGGCGGCCTGGCCGGCCATGGCCTCAAGGACCTCTGGCAGCACCGAACTGGCTTCGTGGCCAACACCCGGTGGTGGCCGTCGTTCTGCGCCGTCGTCGATCTCGTCGCTGCCACTGCCATCGCGCTGATGACGATGACCCACCACGGCTTCCCGCTGTGAGGGCCTACCGGCGACGAGCCGAGCGTCGTCCCCTGGCGTGCCCTGCACTCGTGCTGCGCAGATCACCCGCTCAGGCAGCCCCGTCAGGACGTCGTCGACCTGGCCGACCCGGTCCCCGCCGACGGCGCGGTCCGCTGCGACATCTCCTCCGCCGGCGTGGACCACGCCGACACCCGCCACCGGCGATCCGGGAGCACCAGCCGCCCGGGGACGCGCGGCTGGTGCTAGAGGGACGGGTCGCCCTCCGGCACCTCGGTCGCGACCACCTCAGCCACCTCGGCGTCCTCGCCGGACAGCCCGTCCGCCCGTTCGTGCTCGTCGTGGAACGCCAACCAGCGCATCCCGAGGGCCTCGCGCTGCTCGTCGTCGACGGCCTCCTTGAACGGGGGGAAGAAGTCCGTCTCCTCCTCGCTCATGTGGTCGGCGTTGACCTGCCGCGCGGTGCGCACCGCCTCCCACCAGTCCTCGCTGCCCACCTCGTGCTCCTCGACCGCGGCCGCCGCGTGCCGGATCTCGTTGTGGTCGTGCACGCCCTCCGCCGTCTCCTGCTCGCCGTCCGCCTCCTGGGCGAGCAGCGGGTAGAAGAGCTGCTCCTCGGCGACGGCGTGCACCTCCAGCCTGGCGTGCAGTGCCTCCCACGCGCCGGCGAGCTCCTGGCCGGACAGGTCCTCGAGCGCTGAGAACTCCCGCCGGAAGATCTCGTGCTCCGCCAGGACGAGGGCTGTGATCTCGAAGTCGGACATGCGAACCGCCTACCCGTGCCGAGGGCGACCTAGGCGGACGGGGCAGGCTCGGGCGCCGGGACGGCCCGTCCGGGCAGTGAGGCCGTTGGTCGGGTCGGCGCAGCGCGGCTCTAGCCTCCGTTCATGCGTGCCGTGCAGATCACCCGCTTCGGCGGCCCCGAGGTCATGGACGTCGTCGACCTGCCCGACCCCGTCCCCACCGAGGGCCAGACCCTCTACGACATCTCCTCGTGCGGGGTGAACTACGCCGACACCCACCACCGCCTGTCGGGCAACTGAACTGACACGGCCGTGGGTTGCGGAACGTAGGGCCCCGCCCTCAGCGACGCGGACATCGGCCCTGCCGGGCGGGTCACACACTGGCAGCGGCGGTACGCGGTGGGTGGACGCGTTGTTCCCCGGACTGGCCGGTGCCGTCTCCCTGTGCGCCCGCGGGCTGCGCACGAGGACATGGCTGCGGTGCCCAGCCGATCGCTCCGGGATCTGGTCGGCCCGTTCCTCCACTGACTCTCCGACTACCGCGGACGCAGTAGACGAGACCACCGCGGCAGGATGACGACGACCCGCTGACCAGGCACGACCCTCGTGGAGTGAAGGACTGGGGCCCACCGGCCGGAGATGCGGCTGGCCTGACCATGCCGACGAGTGCCGCGCGGCCCCCAGGCGAGCAGCGCGCCACTGCTGCGCAGACCCTCGCTCGGTCGAGGAGCGACCTCCTGCGCGCCGAGTTCCCGCGGTTCGTAGCGGTGGGCCTGGTCTCCAGCGCTGTCTACGGCGTGATCTTCATGCTGTTGAGCTCCTTCACCGACGCGCCACACCTGGTGGTCAACGTGGTGGCCACCGCGGACTCCGCCGTCCTGGGCAACGAGCTGCACCGTCGCTTCACCTTCCGCGCCGGCACCCCGGCGTCCGTGGCACGTGGCCAAGCCGCCGGCCTGGGCATGGCCGCTGTCGGCCTGGTCCTGAGCAGCCTGGCGTTGACCGGTTGGCAGTGGGTTGCCCCGGATGCCAGGGACGTGAGCTCCTTGTTGGTCGCGTACGGGACCAACGGTCTCGTCGGTCTCGCCAACTTCGCGACCCAGCACACGGTGCTGCGCCCGCGTGCACGACCCAGCGGCGGTCGATGAGGAGAGGGGGCAAGGACACCGGGCTGGCCCGATGACCGCACCTCGCCGACCTGCGGAACCCGATCTGCTCGTGTGACCAGTGCACGGCGCCCGAGCCCTGCTGGCCCTCCGTGCCGTCATCCACCCCGAGCCGGGCAGCGACGGGGGTGATCGGCAGCCCCGACTCCTGCGCGGCGCAGCAGCCGGATCCCGTCCGCCGAGACGACGTCCGACGGGTTCGAACGACGGAGTCTGAGCGCAAGCTCCCCACGGGGTGACCGGGAGATCTGACTGGGCCCAGGGGTCGTGTCAGCCCTCGCCGCCAGCTCGACCAGCAGCCATCACCCGTACCGCTCGTGCGGAGCGGAACAGCCGACATGTCGTCCGGACCCGCCACCGACGCCGTCCGGCCGACGGACCCGGACTCCACCGCGCCTCTGGACGACGACCTCGGCGCAGACCCCGGCCAGCCGAGCAAGCGCCCGTTTCGCGTGGAGCGGACGGACACCATCGCGACACACGGGACCACAGCACCCGGCGCCGTCAGCACCCGAGCTGAGTGGAGGTGCCGCAGCCGTCATGGCCGCGCACCGGCCTCAGGTCGCCTGGAGACCGGCGCGGACGGCCATGGCGACCAGCTGGCCGCGGTCCCGGGCACCGACCTTGGTCATGGCCCGGTTGGCGTGGGTCTTGACCGTGAACGGGGAGAGGAAGAACCGCTCGGCGATCTCGGCGTTGTCCAGACCGGAGACGATCGCGGTGACGACCTCCCGCTCCCGTGGTGTCAGCTCAGCGAATCGGGCGGTCAGCACCGGGTCCAGGTCCACCGCCCGCTGCTGCACGACGTGGTCCACCACCGCACTGACCGCGGTGGGCGACAGCGCTCGACTGCCGGCGGCGACCGCCAGGATCGCGTCGGTGAGCTCGGTGGGTCCCGCGCCCTTGCTGAGGAAGCCGTCGGCGCCGGCGCGCAACGCACGCAGCACGTTCTCGTCCTGGTCGAACGTGGTGAGGACGAGGATCCGCAGCTGCTGCGGGGGGTGGGTGAGCCGGATGCGGCGGGTGGCCTCCACGCCGTCGATGCCGGGCATCCGGATGTCCATGAGGACGACGTCGGGCCGGACCTCGTCCACCTGCCGGAGGACGGCCAGCCCGTCCCCGGCCTCGGCCACCACCTCCAGGTCCTGGTGGGTGCCGATGATCGAGCGCAGCCCGGCCCGGATCATCTCCTGGTCGTCGACCACCATCACGCGGATCACCGCAGGACCTCCTCGACGACGGGCAGCGCCGCTCGGACCCGGAACGTACCGCGGTCGTTGGTCACCTCGAGTCGGCCGCCTGCGGCGGCAGCCCGCTCCCTCATGCCGATGAGGCCGTGGCCGATCCGGTCGGGATCCGAGGCCGGCGATGCGACCGCGTTGACCGCCTCGACGGTCACCGCCGGTCCGGCCACCTCGACGGCCAACCGCACCTGTCCGCGGCCGTACCGCTGGGCGTTGGTCAGCGCCTCCTGGGTGATCCGGTAGGCCGCTGCGCTGGTCTGCGGGGGGAGCTCGCGGGACAGGTCCCCGATGCAGGCGTCCACGTCCATGCCGGCGGCGCGGACCTTGTCCACCAGATCGGGGATGTCGTGGTGGCTGGCGACCGGGCCCGGAGGGACGCCGCCCGGGCCGGTGTGCAGCACGCTCAGGATCTCCTGGGTCTCCGCCAGCAGCGACTTCACGCTGCCGCGCGCCGCCACCAGGTGCTCCCGGGCGGGAGCGGCGGTGGCCGGCAGGTGCACCTCGGCGGCGCCCAGGTGCATGCTCACCACGGCGATCTCGTGTCCCAGGGTGTCGTGCAGGTCGTGGGCGATGCGCAACCGCTCCTCGGCGACGCTGCGCTGGACAGCGGCGTCCCGCCCGGCGACCGCCTCATGGGTGCGTTCCTGCAACGCGGCCCAGTACTGCTGCTGACCGCGGATCGCGCTGCCGGCAGCAGCTGCAGCGAACGCGGTCGTACCGGCGATCCAGGCGATCGGGTCGTCGAAACCGAAGCTGCCCGCCGCCAGGCCCATGGCCAGGAAGTCGGCTGCACCGATCACCACTGCGCACCACACCCCGGACAACCCGCGCAGACACAGCAGGAAGGCCCCGAACATGGACACCTGCCAGGCCACGATCGGCTCGACACCGGCCACGGCGGCGACCAACGGTCCGGCTGCCAGGAGGCCCAGCCCCAGGACCGGGCGGCGATAGCCCAGGACGACCCCGGCTGCGCTCACCACCAGCGTGAGCAACGCACCCACCGCCCGGTCGCTGAAGGGCGACGTCGCCACACCCGCAGCCAGGCTGGCGGCGATGACGATCGGGGTGGTCTTCTCCAGCAGCCGGGGCCTGCGCATCCACAGCGGCGGGGCGGGCAGCTCCGGCAGCTGGGCGGGGAACCTGCTCACCGGCTCATCCTCACACCAGCCCGCTGGCTCGTGCCGGGGTTCGCGCCGTCCTGCACCCGACCGAGCTGGGTGTGCATCTCGCGTCCGCTCCTCTTCCATCTCAGCCCAGGAGCGTCAGCCGACGAGTCACCGGGCCCCCAGGACCCGGTCATGACGACCGGCCTCCCCGCCATGCGCGCCGGGCGAGCCGGTCGGTGCCAGACCGTGCTGGCCGCCCACCGGACCTGCTGCTGCGCACATCGTCCAGCCTGGACGACGATCCGTCGTCATCCGCACGCACCGGGTCCACCTACTGCGCTCGCAGTACGACACCGCGCCAACGGCACACGCCCACTCCTGCAGGCCTTCCCTCGGTCCGTCCACGGGCACGGCTGCGCGGGCGGGCAGGGCGGCGGGCCGACCAGCTGGTCGGCCACCGCGAGAGCCACGGGCGAGGCGTACTGCGGACGCAGTAGGAGAAGTCGATCTGCTCAGACGATCCCCTCGCAGCGAGGCGGCGGAAACCTGGGGTCCGATCTGCTCCCCTCCCCGAGAAGGACCTCATGTCTACGTTCTTGTCCCGCCTGGGACGTCTCAGCGCCCGGTTCCGGTGGTTGGTGGTCGGCGCCTGGATCGCAGTCCTCGCCGCGCTCATCGGCGTCCTGGCGGTGGGGAGCAGTGGCGACTCCGCAGGCGAGGCTGAGGTCTCGGTCCCCGAGTCGCAGGCGTCGCTGGCGCTGGAGCGGCTGAACGCGGAGTTCCCGTCGGAGACCGACGCCGCCGGCGCGAGCCTTCAGCTGGTGTTCCACCCCGACGACGGCGCCGTCACCGACCCGTCGGTGGCGCAGGAGATCGCCGCGGTCCGCACCCAGGCCGAGAGCCTGCCGGGCGTGCAGTCGGTGAGTGATCCGCTGGACCCGGCGAGCCCCTACCTGGCTGCCGACGGCACGCTCGCCGTCGCGACGATCACCTACGGTGAGCTGACCGAGGACGAGCAGGTCGAGTTCTACGACGCCGCACTCGCGCTGCAGGAGAACGCACCCCCGGCGCTGGGGACCGAGCTCGGTGGCAACCTGATCCCACTCGGCGCTCCCGAGCAGGGACCCGGTGAGGCTGTCGGGGTGATCGTGGCCTTCCTCGTACTGGCCTTGACCTTCGGCTCCCTGGTCACAGCCGGGGTGAACCTGCTGATCGCTGTCATCGGGGTCGGCGTCGGGCTCGTCGGCGTCCTGGCCTACGGCTCGTTGACCCCGATCGACGGCAACAGCATCGTCCTCACCGCGATGCTCGGCCTCGCCGTCGGCATCGACTACAGCCTCTTCATCCTCTTCCGGTTCCGGAACGAACTCCGCGCCGGGCGGACCGTCGATGACGCCATCGCCCGCGCCTCCGGTACGGCCGGGACCGCCGTCGTCTTCGCCGGCCTCACCGTGATCGTCGCCCTCGTCGCCTTCATGGTGGCCGACCTCAGCTTCATCACGCAGATGGGTGTCGCCGGCGCCTTCGGCGTCCTCGTGGCGGTCCTCCTGGCACTCACGCTGCTGCCGGCCATGATGCGGTTCCTCGGGATGCGCGCCCTGTCCAGGAAGCACCGGCAGGCCCTCGCCCGCGGCGAGCTGTTCGACGAGGAGCAGACCCAGCAGCGCGGGATCACGAGCCGTTGGGGCGGCTTCGTCGTCCAGCGGCCGGTCATCTCGCTGATCGGCGGGGTGCTGGTCCTGGTCGTGGTGGCCGTGCCGCTGCTGAGCATGAAGACGGCGTTCAGCGTGCCCGGCGGTGCGGACCCCACCTCGACCGAGCGCACGGCCTACGACCTCGTCGTCGAGGAGTTCGGTGGCGTGCAGAGCCCGCTGATCGTCCTCGCCGAGGGCGACCAGGCCGCCACCCAGGCCGCCGCCGTGCAGGCCCAGCTCAGCGGCTACACCGGCGTGCGGAGCGTGGCGCCGGCGCAGATCAGCGCTGACGGTGACACCGCTCGCCTCATCGTGATCCCGTCCGGCGGGCCGATCGACGACTCCACCGAGGACCTGGTGCACCAGATCCGCGACAACGCCGACAGCGTGTCCGGTGTGCACTTGGAGGTCACCGGCGAGACCGCGATCGGGATCGACCAGGACGAGCAGCTCAGGTCCGCGCTGATCAAGTACGTGATCGTGATCGTCTTCATCTCGATCGTGCTGCTGATCGTGCTCTTCCGGTCCCTGCTGATCCCGGTGGTCGCAACGCTGGGGTTCCTGCTCTCGGTCGGTGCGTCCTTCGGCGCCAGCGTGGCCGTGTTCCAGTGGGGTTGGCTCGACCCGCTCATCGCCGCCCCGCAGGGCGACCCGATGCTCAGCCTGCTCCCGCTCCTGCTGGTCGGCGTCCTGTTCGGCTTGGCCATGGACTACCAGGTGTTCCTGGTCTCGCGGATCCAGGAGATGTACCGCAAGGGCATGGACCCGAGGACCGCGATCCGGGAGGGCTTCGGACGGTCCGCCCCGGTGCTGGTCGCCGCCGCATCGATCATGGTCGTGGTCTTCGCCGGGTTCGCCACCAGCTCCTTCGCGGTCGGCGCCTCCATCGCCTTCGGGCTGATGGTCGGCGTGGCCGCTGACGCGTTCATCGTCCGGATGGTGCTGATGCCGGCCCTGCTGTCCCTGCTCGGCCGGTCCGCGTGGTGGATGCCCCGCTGGCTGGACAAGGTCGTCCCCGACGTCGACGTCGAGGGCCACTCCCTGGACCGCCACGAGCACGAGGCACCCAAGCAGCCGGCAATGGCCAGCTGACCGCAATTCCGCGACGACGGGGCCGCTACCGACCAGTTAGCGGCCCCGTCGTCGAGGCGGTCCGGCGTTCGTCCCACAGCGCTGTACATCGCCTTCGCCGGCATGCGACCCGACCCGGATGGTCTTGCTCGATGCGCCTCCGCGCCGACCGACCGTCCCCGCCGCCGCGCCTGGCCATCGGGTCGCGACCGTGAGCTCAGGTCTGTGCTCCTGGCTGGTCCTGGCCTCACTGGCACGCGTGCACTGCTCGGGCTCCCAGCCCTGGGGCTGTGGCCGGTGACTCAGCCGCTCGGCACAGCCGCCGCCCGCTCCCCCGGCTCCTCACCGTCTGGAGCACGGCCGACCGCCGGGTACAAAGGCCATAGCCTCACCGTCATGCGTGCTGTGCAGATCACCCGCTTCGGCGGCCCCGAGGTCATGGACGTCGTCGACCTGCCCGACCCGGTCCCCGGGGACGGCGAGCAACTCTTCGACATCTCGAGCTCGGGCGTCAATTTTGCGGATACACACCAGACCGAGGACACCTACCTGGCCAACCAGACGCTGCCGCTGGTCCCGGGTGCGGAGTTCGTCGGCACCGCCGCCGGCGGCGGTACGCGGGTGGTCGGGCTGGTCGGCGGGGGCGGGTACGCGCAGCGGGTCGCCACCGACCCGCGGCTGACCTGGGCGGTGCCGGACGCCGTCACCGACGAGCAGGCGCTCGCCGTCGTCCTGCAGGGCGCCACCGCCTGGCACCTGCTGAGGACCTCCGCCCACCTGGCGCCCGGCGAGTCCGTCGTCGTCATCGCCGGCGCCGGCGGGGTCGGCTCGCTCGCCGTCCAGCTGGCGAAGCGGTGGGGCGCCGGTCGGGTCATCGCCACCGCCTCCAGCCCGGAGAAGCGCGCGCTCGCCGAGTCCCTCGGCGCCGACGCCACGGTCGACCCGGCGCTGGCCGACGACGACCCGAAGACCTTCACCGCCGCCCTGCGCGAGGCCAACGGCGGCCGCCGCGTCGACGTCGTCCTGGAGATGACCGGCGGCGGCGTCCTGGACGGGTCGCTGTCCGCGCTGGCCCCCTTCGGCCGGCTCGTCGCCTACGGCATGGCCGGCCGGGAGGCCCCGCGCCCGGTGGGCGTCCCCTCGCTGATGGGCACCAGCCGCGCCGTCATCGGCTTCTGGCTGGCGCACTGCATGACCCGTCCGGAGATGATGGACGCCGCCATGGCCGACCTGCTGCCGATGGTCGCCGACGGCACCTTGAAGCCGGTCTCCGGTGGCCGCTACCCGCTGACCGCCGTCCGGGAGGCCCACCAGGACCTGCTGGCGCGGCGCACCAGCGGCAAGCTCACCCTCGACCCGGCCCGCTGACCCGCCGGTAGCGCTCGTAGACCACGCGCGAGCCGAACGTCCGGCTCTCGACCAGGTCCAGCTCGACCTGGTCGGTCACCGGCGGCAGGTACGGCGTCCCGCCCCCGACGACCACCGGGTAGCGGAACACCCGGAACTCGTCGACGAGGCCGAGGCCGATCGCGGTGGAGGCCAGGCCGGGGCCGCCGATCTCGACGTCCCGGTCGGTCCCGTCCAGGACCGCCGCGACCTCCTCGGCCACCGGTCCCGTGGCGAGCCGGGCGTTGCCCTGCACGCTGTCGAGCGTGCGGCTGAACACGACCTTCGGCAGCGCGGTCCAGACGTCGGCGAACGCGGCCCGGGCCCCGTCCACCCGCATCGCCGGGTCGGTCTCCCACGGCAGCATCGCCTCGTAGAGCCGGCGGCCCAGCAGGTAGCCGCCGAGGCTGCCCACCCGGGACAGGTGGAAGCCGAAGAGCTCGTCGTCGGGGGGTGACCAGGAGAAGTCGCCGTCCCGGTCGGCGACGTAGCCGTCGACCGAGACGCCCATCGCGTACAGCAGCATGGCGGCGAGCCTGGCCTCAGAGCAGGCGGTTCGTCCAGAGCAGGGACGCCGCGACGCCGAGGAAGGCGAACAGCAGCCCACCGCGGACGAACCACGGGCTGATGTCCTGCGGCTCGGTGGTGTACCCGATCTGGCTGCCCAGGTCCTCGTACACCTCCTCCAGCTCCTGCGCGCTGGCCGCCTCGCTGTAGTCGCCGCCGGTGTCGTCGGCGATCTCCTCCAGCGTGGCGCGGTCGACCGGCACCGGCACCTGCTCGCCGTTGAGGTCCAGCGTCCCGTAGTCGGTGCCGAAGGCGATCGTGGACACCGGCACCTGCGCGGCGTTGGCGGCGTCCACCGCCTGGGTCGCCTCCCGCCCGACGGTGCTGTAGCCGTCGGACAGCAGCACGATCCGGGCCGGCGGCAGCTCCTCACCACCGGCGTCCAGGCTGGACTGGAAGTTGGTGATCGCGGTGAGCGAGGTGAACACCGCATCGCCGATCGCGGTCGCCTCCGCCAGCTCCAGGTTGTCGATCGCGGTGGTCACCTGGTCCCGGTCGGTGGTCGGGGTGACCAGCGTGGTCGCCGTCCCGGCGAAGCTGACCAGGCCCAGGTTGATCCGGGCCGGCAGCACCTCGACGAACTCCTTGGCCGCCTGCTGCATCGCCTGGAACCGGTCGGGCTCGATGTCGGTGGCGCGCATCGACAGCGACACGTCGACGGCCATGACCACCGTGGCCCGCTCCCGCGGCACCCGCACCTCGGTGCTCGGCTGGGCCAGCGACACCACCAGCACGCCCAGGCCCAGGGTGACCAGGCCGAAGGCCACGTGCCGCCGCCAGCCGGCGCGCTTGGGCACCAGCGAGCCGAGCAGCGCCACGTTGGTGAACCGCGCGGCGTACCGCGCCCGGCGCAGCTGCAGCACCACGTACAGCCCGAGCAGGGCGAGCACGGCCAGCAGGGCGACCAGCCACACCGGCGACTGGAAGGTCATCGGGACGCTCCCCCGCTGCCGGCCCGCCGGCGCTCGGCCACGAAGCGGACGACGTCGGCCAGCCAGTCGCGGTCGGTCTGCAGCCGCAGGTGGCCCGCGCCGCACCGGCGCAGCGCCGCGGCGACCTCCCGCCGCTGCGCGGCCGCCCCCTCGGCGAACCGGCGGCGCACCTCGGCGTTGCCGGTGGGCACCTCCAGCGTCTGGCCGCTCTCCGGGTCGACCACGGTCAGCAGCCCGACGTCGGCGAGCTCCAGCTCCCGCGGGTCGACCACCTCGATGGCCAGCAGCTCGTGCCGCGCGGACAGCCCACGCAGCGGGCGCTCCCAGTCGGCGTCGCCGAGGAAGTCCGAGACCACCACGACCAGCCCGCGGCGGCGGGGCGGACGGCGCAGCGACTCCAGCGCCGTCGCCAGGTCACCGCGGCGGCCGCTGGCGGCGCGCGGCGTCGCGACCACCGAGCGGAGCAGCCGGTCCGCCGCCATCCGCCCGGGCACCGCCGGGTAGCGGTCGACCCGCTCGCCGGTGGTGACGACGGCGCCCAGCCGGTTGCCCCCGCGGACGGTGAGGTGGCTGACGGCGGCCAGCCCGGCGATCGCCAGGTCGCGCTTCTCGCAGTTGGCGGTGCCGAAGTCCAGGCTGGCGGACAGGTCCAGGACGGCCCAGGTCTCCAGCTCGCGGTCGGCGATCGTCTCCCGGACGTGCGGCACCTGGGTGCGCGCGGTGACCGGCCAGTCCATCCGCCGGACGTCGTCCCCGGGGTGGTAGGTGCGCGAGTCGCCCGCCTCGCTGCCCGAACCCGGCACCAGACCCAGGTGGTCGCCCTGCAGCAGCCCGTCGAGCCGCCGGCGGACCGTCAGCTCCAGCCGGCGCAGCAGCACCTCGGCGTTGCTGCCCGAGCCGAAGTGCGGTGGGGCGCCGTCGTCCGGGATCGTGCCGACCGGCGGGCCCTCGGCCGGCTGCGCCTCCGACGGGCCGGTCACACCGGCCGCGGGCCGTCGGGGCGGTCGTCCGCGGACGCCGCCGTGGACCCGGTGCCGGGTTGGCCGTTCGGGCCGGCCGGCCGGCCGGGCTGCTGACCGGCCTGCTGGCCCGGCTGCTGACCCTGGGGCTGGGCGTAGGGGTTGTACTGCTGCTGCCCGTAGGCCTGCGGCTGACCGAACTGCTGCAGTGCGCCCTGCGGCTGCCCCTGCGGCGGGCCGAACTGCCCGGGCTGGCCGAAGCCACCCGGCTGCCCGCCCTGCGGGGCACCGTTCGGCGGGCCCTGCGGGGCGCCGTAGCCGCCGAAGCCGGGCACCGACGGGCCACCGGGGGTGCCCGGGCCGTAGCCGTTGGACCGCTGCCGGGGGGTGACCTGCGGCAGCGGCACGCTCTGCACCACCCGCTTGACCACGTGGTCGGCCGGCACGCCGTCGGCGAGCGCGTCGTAGGAGAGCACCAGGCGGTGCCGGAGCACGTCGCCGGTGACGTCGAGGACGTCCTGCGGCAGCACGTAGTCGCGGCCGCGGATCAGCGCCAGCGCCCGGCTCGCCGCGATCAGCCCGAGCGAGGCACGCGGGCTGGCGCCGTAGGAGACCCAGTTCGCGACGTCGGGCATGCCGTGCTCCCGCGGCGCCCGGGTGGCGACGACCAGCCGGACGACGTAGTCGACCAGCGCGTGGTGCACGAACACCTCCGACGCGGTGCGCTGCAGCCGCCGGACGTCGTCCGGGCCGAGCACCGTCTCCGCCGACGGCGGGTTGGAGCCCATCCGGTAGATGATCTCCCGCTCCTCCTCCGGCGTCGGGTAGTCGACGAGCACCTTGAGCAGGAAGCGGTCGCGCTGCGCCTCGGGCAGCGGGTAGACGCCCTCGTTCTCGATCGGGTTCTGGGTGGCCAGCACCAGGAACGGGTCGGGCAGCTTGTGGGTGACCCCGCCGATGGAGACCTGGCGCTCGGCCATGACCTCGAGCAGCGCCGACTGCACCTTGGCCGGCGCGCGGTTGATTTCGTCGGCGAGCACGAAGTTCGCGAAGACCGGGCCGAGCTCGGTGTCGAAGGCGTCCTGGCCGGACTTGTAGATGCGGGTGCCGAGGATGTCGGCGGGCACCAGGTCGGGGGTGAACTGCAACCGGGCGAACTGCCCGCCGACGACGCGGGCGAGGGTCTCGACAGCCAGGGTCTTGGCCACGCCCGGCACGCCCTCCAGGAGCACGTGGCCGCGGGCGAGCAGACCGACGAGCATCCGCTCGACGAGCCGGTCCTGGCCCACGATGACCCGCTTGATCTCGAACAGCGCGCGCTCCAGGCGCTGCGCGTCGACCGAGGGCGGGGTGGGGCGATCGGAGACGGGTGGGCTGCTGGCAGCGGTCACGTCGCCAGTCTCCTACACCTGGCTGTGCGGGCCACCGGGCCACGCGGCCGGGGGCCGTCCCCCGATCGTGCGCGGCCCTGCCCACGGGGGTCCGCGGCTGCTAGCCTCGTCGGTGCGTCGGGCAGCTCCCCCCGTGGCTGCCCGACGCCCTACTCCTCTGCGCCGTGTCAGCTCCGGCGCCAGCTCAGTCCCCGCCCGGCGTCAGCCGGTCGGGCGCACCGCACCGAAGTAGGTGCCGCTCGACGTCCGGGCGGTGGAGACCTTGACCGACTGGCCCCGGTCGGGCGCCTCGATCATCTGGTTGCCGCCGAGGTAGAGCGCGACGTGCACGATGTCCTGGTAGGTCGGGTTGGCGCTGCCGTTGTCCCAGAAGAGCAGGTCACCGGGCTGGATGTCGCCCTTGGCCACGGTCTGGGTGCGGAACCGGTACCACTGGTCGCGGCTGGTGCCACCGATCTGGATGCCGGCCTTCGCGTAGGCGTACTGGGTCAACCCGGAGCAGTCGAAGCCCCAGATGCCGGTGTCGGGCGAGATGCCGTAGCTCGGGCCGCCGGAGCCGCCGCCGCCCCACGAGTAGGGCACGCCCAGCTGCGAGCGGGCCGCGGCGATCGCGGTCTGCACGGCGTTGCCCGACGGCGCACCGGCGGTGGTGCCCTGCGGCGGCGCCGGCACGCTGACCGGCGGCCGGACCGTCGAGCCGCCGGTGTTGGCCGACGACCCGGACGACGACGACCCGGTCGACGCGGTGGACCCGCCACCGGCCGAGGCGGCCGGCCGGGAGGCGTTGGCCCGCTGGGCGGCGGCCGCGGCCTCGGCGGCGGCGCGCTGGCCCTGCAGGGCGGTGAGCGTCTGCTCGGCCGAGGCCAGGCCCGCCTCGTACTGCTCCTGCTGCTCGGCGAGGGCACCGGCCTGGCGGCGCGCCGCGGCCTCCTGCTCCTGCGCGGTGGCCAGCAGCGTCGCGGCCTCGGCCTTGAGCGCGTCGGCCTGGGCGACGGCGGCCTGCGCGGCCTCATCGGCGGCGGTGGCCTGCTCCTCCAGCACGGTCAGCTGGGCGACGACGTCCACCCGGTGCTCGCCGACCGCGTCGAGCAGGGCGGCCCGCTCCAGCAGCTCGGTGGGGCCGCCGGAGGTCATCAGCGCCAGCGCGCCGGCGTTGGTGGTGCCCTGCATGTAGCTGTCCCGGGCGAAGGCGGCGACCTCGTCCCGGCCACCCTGCAGCGCGACCTGGGCCTGCGCGGCGGCGGCTGCGGCGGCGTCGGCCGCGGCGCGCGCCTCGTCGTAGGCGGCCTGCTTCTCCTCGTAGTCCTGCAGGGCGATGTTGGCCGCAGCCGACGCGCTGGCGGCGGCGGACTCCGCCGCGGCGAGGGCGGCGTTGACCTGCCCGACCTGCGCGGCGGCGGCCTGCCGCGCCTGCTCGGCCGCGCTGATCTGCGAGTCGCTGGGGTTCACCGGCGCGGCCGCGGCGAGGCCCGGGGCGAGCCCGAGCCCGACTGCGGCGACGGCGGCGACGCCGACGAACCGGGTCGCCCAGTGGCGACCCGACCGACGTCCTGTGGTGCTGACCTGCGTCCTGACCTGCGTGCGCACTGTCCCGACTCCTCCGTTGCCCGGCGCCAGGTTGCGTGGCGGCGCCGGTCTCGACCAGTCCCGGCACACCCGTAGGGGTGCGCTCTCCCGGGTGTGATCGACGCGAAGGGGTGGAGCACGGAGGGTCACGGAGGACCGCCTCCCCCTTCCGGGGGACACGGGCGTGACGGACGGTCAGCGGCGGAGCCGTCCGTCCTGGCTCAGCGGACGTGCTCCTGGCTCACCTCCCACGGTGAGCCAGGAGCAGCCGGGATCAGGTCAGCTGATCCCGGGGCAGCGCAGGCGGGGTCAGTTGACCTGCTTCTCGGCGCCGGCCCAGAACGCCTCGCGGAGCTTGAACTTCTGGATCTTGCCGGTGGCCGTCCGCGGGATGGCGTCGCGGAACTCGACCCGCTTGGGCGCCTTGTAGCCGGCCAGCGAGCCGCGGACGTGCGCGATGATCTCCGCCTCGGTGACCTCGGCGCCCTCCGCGCGGACCACCAGCGCGGTCACCATCTCGCCCCACTTGTCGTCGGGCACCCCGATCACCGCGACCTCGGCGACGGCCGGGTGGCTGAAGACCGCGTCCTCCACCTCGATCGAGGAGACGTTCTCCCCGCCGGTGATGATCACGTCCTTCTTGCGGTCGGAGATGGTCAGGTAGCCCTCGTCGTCCACCGAGCCGCCGTCGCCGGTGTGGAACCAGCCGCCCTCCAGCGCGTCGGCGGAGGCGTCGGGGTTCTCCCAGTAGCCGGCCAGCACGGTGTTGCCGCGGGCCAGCACCTCTCCGCTCTCGCTGGTGCTGATCCGGGTGCCCAGCGCGGGGACGCCGGCGCGGGACAGCGCCTTGGCCCGCGCCTGGGGGTCCAGCCCGTCGTACTCGGCGCGCGACCGGTTGATGGTCAGCAGCGGCGCGGTCTCGGTGAGGCCGTAGATCTGGTTGAACTCCCAGCCGAGCTCCTCCTCGACCCGGGCGATCGTCCGGGACGGCGGCGGCGCCCCGGCCACGATGATCCGCACCCGGTCCCGCCCGGGCACCGGACCGTCCCAGTCGGCGGCGGCGTCCAGCACGGCGTTCCAGACGGCGGGCGCCCCGGCCATCAGCGTCACCCCGTGCTGCTCGACGCGGCGGAGGATCTCCGCGCCGTCGACCTTGCGCAGCACCACCTGCGTCACGCCCAGGCCGGCGCTGGTGTACGGCAGGCCCCAGCCGTTGCAGTGGAACATCGGCAGCGTGTGCAGGTAGACGTCCCGGTCGCTGACCTGCATGTGCATGCCGAAGGTCGTGGCGTTGACCCACAGGTTGCGGTGCGTCATCTGCACGCCCTTGGGCCGGGCCGTCGTCCCGCTGGTGTAGTTGATGGTCGCGGTGGCGTCCTCGTCGGGGTCGGACCACGGCGCGGGCTCGGCGTCGTACCGGAGCAGGCCGGCGTCGTACTCCTCCCCCAGCAGGAACCGGTGCGGGACGTCGATGCCGTCGAGCTGACCGGCGACCTCCGGGTCGGCGAGCAGCACGCGCGCGCCGCAGTGGTCGACGATGTAGCGGAACTCCGCGGGTGAGAGCCGGAAGTTGATCGGCACCAGCACCCGCCCGGAGGACGGGACCGCGTACAGCAGCTCCAGCAGCCGGGCGGAGTTGTGGCTGACCACGGCCACCCGCTCGCCCTCGCCGACGCCGAGCGCGTCCAGCCTGGCCGCGATCGCCCGCCCCCGCCGGGCCAGCTCGCGGTAGCTGACCCCGCCCAGCGGTGCTCCGGGCTGGTCGGGCTCGTCGACCACACCGACCCGGTCGCCGTAGACCAGCTCCGCCCGGTCGAGGAAGTCGCGGGTGGTCAGAGGCACGCGCATGCCGGCTCCTGAGGTCGGGGCCGGCAGCGGTGCCGGCCGCGGGACGTGGTCGCCGTCACGCTAACCGGCGGCGACCGGGAGGACGAGGGACGACCGGACGGCGGCGGGGCCGGTCACCCGGTCCCCACCGCCGCCCACGCCGTCACGCGACCGAGGTCACCGGGGTGGGGGCCGCCTGGGTGGCTCCGCCCGGCCGGGGCGGCAGCTCGTCCTCCGCCATGGTGAGCGGGAAGTGGCAGGCCACCTGGTGGGAGGGCAGCAGCTCGACCAGCTGCGGCTCCTCCTCGGCGCACTTCGTCTGCGCCCGGGGGCACCGGGTGCGGAACCGGCAACCGCTCGGCGGGTCCACCGGCGACGGCGGCTCCCCCGGCAGTGAGACGGGCTTGTTCGCCCGCCCGGTGGCCGGGTCGATCCGCGGGATCGAGTCCAGCAGCGCCGAGGTGTAGGGGTGCAGCGGCTGCCGGTAGATGCCCTCGGCCGGCCCGATCTCGGCCAGCTGGCCCAGGTACATGACCGCCACCCGGTCGCTGACCTGCTTGACCAGCGCGAGGTCGTGGGCGATGAACAGGTAGGAGAGGTTGAGCTCGCGGCGCAGCTTCTCGAACAGGTTCAGCACCTGGGCCTGGATCAGCACGTCGAGCGAGGACACCGCCTCGTCGCAGATGACCAGGGCGGGGTCGAGGGCGATCGCGCGGGCGATGGCCACCCGCTGGCACTGGCCACCGGAGATCTCGTGCGGGCGCCGCTTGGCGTACTGCGACGGATCGAGCCCGACCAGGTCGAGCAGCTCCTCGACCCGCTTCTTGCGCGAGGTCGCGTTGCCCTCCCCGTAACCGATCAGCGGCTCCTCGACCAGCTCGGCGATCCGCCAGCGCGGGTTCAGCGAGCCGAACGGGTCCTGGTAGACCATCTGCATCTGCCGGCGGGCCTGCTTGAGGTCGCGGCGGCGGAGCTTCATCAGGTCCTTGCCCTGGAACTCCACCTCACCCGACTTCGGCCGCGGCGCCTGGATCACCGACCGGGCCAGGGTGGACTTCCCCGAGCCGGTCTCCCCCACCACGCCGAGCGTCTCGCCCGGGTAGACGTCGAAGGACACGTTGGACACCGCGTGGACGACGCCGCCCCGCACGCCACCCGCGCCGCGCACCGGGAACTCCTGGACGAGGTTGCGCGCCTTCAGCAGCGGGGTCCTCGGCGCCGCAGGCAGGCCCTGCTGGCGCTCCTCGACTGCCGTCATCGGGCGACTCCCTCGTCCTCGGGTCGATCGTGCTCGGAGTGGTGCGCCGCCTCGGTGGCGCTCGCCGGCGTCAGCGCGGCGGTGATCTCCGGCGCCGTGTCCAGCTCGGTGCCGGCGGGGTTCCAGCAGGCCCACCAGTGGTCCGGCTCGTGCTCCAGGAACGGCGGGTGCTCCAGGCACTTGTCGGTCGCGTTGGAGCACCGCGGCCGGAAGGGGCAGCCCTTGGGCAGCGCCGAGAGGTCCGGCGGCTGCCCCGGCGTCACCGGGAGCATGGAGTGCGGCTCGCGGTCCAGCGCCGGGATCGCCCCGAGCAGCGCCCGGGTGTAGGGCATCCGGACGTTGGAGAACAGCGTCCGGACGGGCGCGTGCTCGACCGCCTGGCCGGCGTACATGACCACGACGTCCTCGGCGTAGCTGGCGGCCAGGCCCAGGTCGTGGCTGATCATGATGACCGCCATGCCCAGCCGCTCGCGCAGCTCGACGAGCAGCTCCATGATCTGCGCCTGGGTGGTCACGTCCAGGGCGGTGGTCGCCTCGTCGGCGATCAGCAGCCGCGGCTCGCCGGCCAGCGCGATCGCGATCATCACGCGCTGGCGCATGCCGCCGGACAGCTGGTGCGGGTACTCGTGGAAGCGCCGCTCGGGGGCGGGCAGCCGGACCAGCCGCAGCAGCTCCACGGCCCGGGCGTGCGCGCCCTTCTTGTCCAGGTCGGAGTGCGCCCGCACCGCCTCGGTGATCTGCGAGCCGATCTTCATCGTCGGGTTCAGCGACCGCGCCGGGTCCTGGAAGACCATGGCGATGTCGCCGCCGCGCAGCTTGCGCAGCTCCTTCTCGTCCAGCCCGATGAGCTCGCGGCCGTCGAAGCGGATCGACCCGGAGATCTTCGCCGTCCCGGGGAGCAGGCCCATCAGCGCCCGGGAGCTCACGCTCTTGCCGGACCCGGACTCGCCGATGATCGCCATCATCTTGCCCGGGACCATCTCGTAGGACAGCCCGTTGACGGCGTTGATCCGGCGTCCCCCGCGGGTGAACTGCACCCGCAGGTCGGACACGGTCAGCAGCGGCTCGCCCGGCACCGCGGCGTGCCGCCCGCGGTCGGGCTGCGCACCGGAGTCGATGACCCCGGTGGAGACGAAGGTGTCGTCGGTGGGGAAGGTCGTGCGGTCACCGGTCATCGTCCGCTCCAGCGCGATCGCAGGTTCTCACCGAGCAGGTTGAAGGAGAGCACCGTGACCAGGAGCGCGAGGCTGGGCCACACCACCAGCATCGGCGTCGCGGACAGGCTCAGCTGACCGTCGGCCACCATGTTCCCCCAGCTCGGTGCCGGGGCGGGGATGCCCAGGCCGAGGAAGCTCAGGGCGCCCTCGATGATGATCACGATGCCCATGCCCAGCATGCCGAAGGTGATCAGCTGCGGGGCGATGTTGGGGGCCAGGTGCTTGAAGAGCATCCGCCAGGCCGACGTCCCGCTGAGCTCGGCGGCCGCCATGAAGGGCTGCCCCCGGAGCCGGAGGACCGCGGACCGCGCGACGCGGGCCACTGCCGGGATGCTGAAGAACGCCAGCGCGAAGATGGTGTTGCGGATGCTGGGGCCGAGCGCCTGGGCCACCGCGAGGGTGAGCACCAGCGACGGGAAGGCGATGAGCACGTCGAGGATCCGCATGATGACGGTGTCCACGACGCCGCCCACGTAGCCGGAGACGGCGCCCAGCGTGCCGCCGAGCACCAGGCCGATGACGTTGACGGTGAAGGCGATGAACAGCGACGCCCGGCCACCGTGCAGCAGCCGCGACAGGATGTCGTTGCCGTTGGGGTCGGTGCCCAGCAGGTGCCCGGGCGACCCCGCGGGCAGGTAGCTCTCCAGCACGCTGCCGCCGACCGGACGAGGCAGCCCGAAGAGGGCCGGCCCCAGGAAGCAGGCGGCGACGATCAGCGCGATCGCGCCACCCGGCAGCCAGATGCCCAGCTTGCCGTGCCAGCGGCGGCCACCCGGGACGGCGTCGTCCTGGTCGGCGGCAGGTTGCTCGGCGACCTGCAGCGGTGTGTCAGCTACTGCCATAGCGGATCCTCGGGTCTAGGACGGCGTACATCAGGTCGACGAACAGGTTCGCCAGCACCGCCACCAGGGCGAAGATCACCACGGCGGCCTGCACGACCACGAAGTCACGCGTGTTGATGGCCTGCAGCAGCATCTGGCCGACGCCGGGCAGCGCGAAGATCTGCTCGACGATGACGGTGCCGCCGATCAAGGCCCCCAGGTTCAGGCCGACGACGGTGATGAGGCCGAAGGACGAGTTGCGGAAGGCGTGCCGCAGGAGCACCTGCCACGACCCGATGCCCTTGGCGCGGGCGGTGGTGACGTACTCCTCCTGCTGCATCTGGTCGACCAGGTCGCCGCGCAGGAAGCGGGCGTAGAAGCAGAACAGCGGCAGGCCGATCGCGGCGGACGGCAGGATCATCGGCTCGAGGTTGGCCCACAGCCCCTCGGACAGCGGGACGTACCCGATGGCCGGCAGCCAGCCCAGGGTCACCGCGAAGACCAGCACCAGCAGCAGCGCCAGCACGTAGTTGGCGACCGACAGGCCCAGCGTGCTGACCATCATGCTGACCCGGTCCAGCACGCCGTTGGGCTTGTGGGCGGCGATGAGGGCCACCGGGACGGCCAGGATGAGCGACACGAAGAAGGCCAGGAAGACCAGCTCACCGGTGACCGGCAGCCGCTCGCCCAGCACGTCGCTGACCGGCTGGCCGCTGACCAGGGAGTTGCCCAGGTCGCCGGTGACCGCGTTGCCGAGCCAGCTGAGGTAACGGGAGACGCCGGACTCGTTGAGCCCGAGCCGCTCCTCGAGCAGGGCGATGTCCTCGGGGGTGGCCTCGGCGCCCAGCAGCTGCTGGGCCGCGTTGCCGGGGATCAGGCTGAGCACCCAGAAGGTGAGGACGGTGACGCCGAGCATGATCGGGATGGCCATGAGCAGCCGCTTCACGACCAGCCGGAGGGCCGGGGACCCGGTCACCCGGCGGAGCGGGGAGACCCGCGGGCCCCGGTTGCCCGGGACCCGCGGGAGGGTGGCAGTGGTCACTGCTCCTGCCAGACCTCGTCCCAGATGACCCCGGCGTTGACCAGGATCGGCGGGATCTTCGTGGTGAGACCCGGACCGTGCACGCCGGCCGCCGAGATGTTCGCCGGGGCGAAGGCGAGGCCGAAGGGCGCGTAGAAGTTCTCCGCGATCAGCTCACCGGCCTGGCGGTACAGGTCGGCGCGCTGGGCCTCGTCCACCGTGGCGGACGCGTCGTTCAGCAGCTGGTCCAGCGCCGGGTCGTTGACCCCGCTGTAGGGGACGCCGGACTGGAAGCGGAAGCCGACGCCGACACCGGCGGCGGGGTCCCAGGCACCGGCGGTCTGCAGCATGGCCTGCCACTGCCCACCGGTGAACTCCTGGATCAGACCGGAGAGCTGGTAGTCGTTGATCTCGACGTTGATCCCGGCCTCCTCCCACTGCGTCTGCAGGGCGGTGTTGATCTGGGTGGCCACGTAGTTGCTGATCGTGCCGAGCCGGACGGTGATCCCACCGACCTCCTCGACCAGCGCCTTGGCGGCGTCCAGGTCGTACTCCGGGTAGCCCTCGACCTCCTGCTCGTAGAACTTGCCGCCGGGGCCGGTGAAGCTCTGGCTGACGTCGTAGG
The DNA here is from genome assembly GCF_041028285.1 of Modestobacter versicolor. Taxonomy (GTDB): domain Bacteria; phylum Actinomycetota; class Actinomycetes; order Mycobacteriales; family Geodermatophilaceae; genus Modestobacter; species Modestobacter versicolor_A. The sequence goes on from NZ_JABGDB010000002.1 coordinate 737,517, forward strand.
TGCCCTTGAAGATGCCCTCGTTGATGGCCTCGAAGTCCGTGGCGCGGTAGATCGCCTCACGGGCCTTGACGTCGTTGAACGGCGCGATCTCGGTGTTCAGCTGGATCACGTACGGCGAGGTCGCCGGCTGCACGACGACCTGCAGCTGGTCGTTGTTCTGCGCCTGCTCCAGCAGCGGGGTGGTGTTCAGCCCCTCGTAGACCTGGGCCTGGCCGGCCTGCAGCGCCTGGTAGGCGGGCTGGTCGCCACCGATCGACTGGAAGGTCAGGCCGTCCAGGTAGGGCAGCCCCTCCTTGAAGTAGGTCGGGTTCTTCTTGAGCACCAGCGACGAGCTGAGCTGGTTGGACTCGACGGTGAACGGACCCGCGCCGACCGGGGTGATCTTGAAGGCGTCCTCACCGAGCTCCTGGATCGCGGTGGGCGAGGCGATCCAGTTGACGTTGCTGGCCGGGAAGGAGGCCAGGATCGCCGGGTAGGGCCGGGTGAACTGGAGCTGCACCGTCAGCGGGTCGACCACCGTGATGCCGCCCTCGGCCAGCGGCCAGGTCGGCTTGCAGGTGCAGGGGTTGGAGAGGTCGCGCTCCCAGTTGAAGCGGACCGCCTCGGCGTCCAGCGGCGTGCCGTCGCTGAACTCGATGCCCTCGCGGAGCTTCACCGTGAAGGTGAGCCCGTCCTCGGAGATCTCGGAGCTCTCCGCCTGGTTCGGCGTGACCTCGGCGTTGGTGCCGTCGTCGTCCGCCGTGAGCAGGAAGAGCCCGCCGAAGATCGCCTGGTTCATGGCGATGTTCGAACCACCGGTGGTGTTGGTGGCGGGGTCCAGGCCGGCCGGCCAGGAGCCGGCGAACGCAGCGTCCTCGAGGACGGTGATCTCACCACCGGCCACCGGCTCGCCGCCGCCGGCACCGCCGGCAGCGGGCTCGTTGGAGCTGTCGTCCCCGCCGCCGCCGCAGGCGGTCAGGATCATCAGGGCCGCGGCAATCGGGGCCAGCTTGGTCATTCGTCTCACGTCGGTGCTCCCGCTTCAGTGGGCATCGTTGGCTGCGCGGAACCGGCCATCGCCGGTGAGCGAACAGGTGCTCGCAGTGCCCGCGGTCGGAGTGACCGGGCTCACTGCGCTGCCCTCAGAGTCCCGTCTGGCCGGTCGCTCCCGGCCCGCCGCTTCCGTCGGACGGGAGACAACTTCCCGCCCCGTGGTAACGGTTCGGGCACGGCCCGAGGGCCCTCTCCGCGGGCACGCCGACGACCGCGCCGGGCCCGCCGGGGAGGCGGGCCGGACGCGGTCGCGGACGGGCGTCGGACGGGTCAGTCGGTGCCGGCGATGCCCAGCCAGCGGAGCGCGTTCTCCCCGGAGATCGCGGCCCAGTCGGCCTCGGGCAGGTCCATCGAGCGCAGCGTGCGGGCCGCCGGCTCCTCCCGGAGCATCGCCGGGAAGTCCGACCCGACGAGCAGCCGGTCGGCCCCCAGCAGGTCGATGAGGAACCGGATGGCGCGCCGGTCGAAGACCATGGAGTCGTACCAGAACCGGCGGGCCAGCTCGAGCGGTGAGGGGCCGTCGTCGTGCATCACCGCCCGGCTGAGGTCGACCGGCTCCTCGTTCCACGAGCCGCCCCAGAAGTACTGGGCCCGCGGCAGGATCATCGGGAAGCCGCCGGCGCCGTGGCTGAAGGAGATGCGCAGGTCCGGGCAGGCGGCGGCGGTGCCCCCGCTGATCATCGAGCCGGCCGCGAACGCCGCCTCCACGCCGACGACGTGGGTGCCCATGGCCGCCATCGGCAGCCGCTCCGAGGGGCTGGGCATGGCGTGCACGAACACCGACAGGCCCAGCCGCTCGACCTCCTGGAAGAACGGCAGGAACTGCTCGTGGCCGATCGACTTCCCGAGCACGTTGGAGGCGATCTCCACCCCGTGCAGGCCCTGGTCCTTGATGGCCTTCAGCTCGGCGGTGGCGGCCTCCGGGTCCTGCATCGGCACCATGCCCAGGCCCTTGAAGCGGGCCGGGTCGGTGGCGCACAGCGTGGCGGCGAACTCGTTGACGTGCCGGGCCAGGGACAGCCCGTCGCCGGCCGGGAGGTCGTACTTCAGCAGCGGCGGCATCGGGCTCAGCACCTCGACGTCGACACCGGAGGCGTCCATCTCCTCCACCCGGCGCTCGGCGTCGAAGAAGACGTCGCGGGCCTTGAACCGCATGGCCCCGAAGACGAGGGTGCGGGCGGTCTCCCCGTCCACGGCCTCCATCTGCGGGAAGCACTCCGGGGCGTCGGCCGGGTAGTCGCGGGGCAGCAGGTGGGCGTGCGCATCGACGAGCACGAGGGCCTCCTCAGGCAGACAGGTTGGGGTGGACCGACACGTGCACCGGGGACTCGCCGGGCACCTCGCCGGCGAGGGTCTCGATGGCCAGGGCCGTGTCGTCGAGGCCGAACGTGTGGGTGTGCAGCTTCTCCAGCGGGAAGCGGCCGGACTCGATCAGCGCGATGGCCGCCTCCTGGCCGGCGAAGTCCACGCCGAAGGCGCCCTTCACGACCAGCGCGCGGTTGATGATCAGGTCGGTGCTCAGCGGGATCTCCCGGCCGCCCTTGAGGCCGGCGAGCACCACGGTGCCGCCGTGCCGGGCCGCCTTGAGCGCGTCGGTGACCGGGCCGGCCGCCATCGGGGTGAGCTCGAGGACGACGTCGGCCATCTCGCCGTCGGTGATCTCCCGGACCCGCTCGACGACGTCCTCGCCGCCCTCCCCCACGACCACCGTGTGGTCGGCGCCGAACTCGCGGGCCAGCGCCAGCTTGTGCGCGTCGGCCTCGAGCCCGGTGACGATGACCGTGCCGGCACCCGCGGCCTTGGCCGCGATCACCGAGGCGATCCCGCGCTGGCCGGCGCCGAGCACCACGACGGTGTCGCCGAGGCCGATCCCACCGAGGTGGACGGCCCAGCGGACCCCGGCGCCCAGCGGGTTGAACATGACCGCGATCTCCGCGGGGATCGTCTTGTCGATCTTGTGCAGGACCGAGTTGGGCGTCACGTACAGGTGCTCGGCGAAACCGCCGAACAGGCTGGGCGCGACGTCGATGCCGGTGACCCCGTGCCCGAGGGTCCGGTTCGGGCAGGCCTGGTAGCGCCCGGTGAGGCACTTCGCGCAGGCCCGGCAGGGGACGATGACCTCCAGGGCCACCCGGTCGCCGACCTGCACGCCCCAGCGCTCGGCCGCGCGGTCACCGATCTCCTCGATGATCCCCATCGGCTCGTGACCGGGGATGAAGTCGCCGCGGCCCATCGACATGTGGCCCTTGTAGGTCTCCACGTCGCTGCCGCAGATGCCGTTGGCCTCCACCCGCAGCAGGCCGTCGTCGGCGCCGATCACCGGGCGCGGGAACTCCCGGACCTCCATCTTCCGCGGACCGGTCTGGACCACCGCGCGCACGCTGTCGCTCATCGCTCTCCTCGAGCTCGGCCGGCGCGCGGGCGCGCCGGGGACCGGTGCCACCCGTGCGGCGGGTGGCACCGGTTCCGGGGGACGGCCACGGAGGTGGCCGGTGGACGTCAGAGGTCGTGGACGATGACGCCGCGGATGTTCTTGCCGTCGTTCAGGTCCTGGTAGGCCTGGTTGACCTCGTCCAGCTTGTACGTCCGGGTGACCAGCTCGTCGAGCTTGAGGTCGCCGGCGCGGTACAGACCCAGCAGCTTCGGGATGTCGTACAGCGGGTTGCAGTCGCCGAACAGCGCCCCGCGGACCTGTCGCTGGTAGCCGATGAGCGCGCCGGCGTGGAAGTGCACGGCCTTCTCGTTGATCTTGCCGACGCCGGTGATGGTGACCTTGCCGCCCTTGCCGGTCATCTGGACGGCGGAGTTGACCATCTCCTCGGTCACCACGCCCGGGGTGAGGATCGCGTGGTCGGCCAGCTGGCCCCACGTCGTCTCCACCACGAACTCGTGGGCCTCCTTCGCCGAGGCGAACGTGTGCGTCGCGCCGAAGACGGTGGCCATCTCCCGCTTGAACTCCACCGGGTCGACCACGACGACGTTCTTGGCGCCGGCGTACCGCGCGCCCTGGACGGCGTTGCTGCCGACACCGCCGGAGCCGAAGACCACGACGGTGTCACCGGGGCGGACGCCGGCGGCGTAGACCGCCGAGCCCCAGCCGGTGGGCACGCCGCAGCCGACCAGCGAGGCGACCTCCCACGGGATGTCGTCGGCGATCGGCACCGCCGCCCACTCGGAGATGACGGCGTACTGGCTGAAGGTGCCCAGCGAGCAGAAGCCGCCGAGGTCCTCGTCGCCCAGGTGGAAGCGGAACGTGCCGTCCAGGAACATGCCGGTGCCGGCGTTCAGCCCCTTGACGCACATGTTCTGGTGCCCGGTCGAGCAGGGCCGGCAGGCGCCGCAGGCGGGGATGTAGGAGCAGATGACCCGGTCGCCGACCTTGACCCGCCGGACGTCGGGGCCGATCGACTCGACGATGCCCGCGCCCTCGTGGCCGCCGACGACCGGCATCCGCACCGGGGCGTCGCCCTGGGTGATGTGGTCGTCGGAGTGGCACAGCCCGGAGGCGGCGAACTTGATCCGCACCTCGTGGGCCTTGGGCTCGTCGAGCTGGAGGTCGACCATCTCCCAGCCCAGGTGCGGGCCCCGGGCGATGGCGGCGTGGGTGGTGATGCTCATCGGGAGACCCTCCTGGGGGCGGTGCTGCGGGGGACGGGGGTCGGCTCAGGCACCGGTGCCCCGGAGGGAGACGGTCTTGACCGTGGTGTAGTCCAGGACGGCGTCGGCGCCCATGGTGCGGCCGAAGCCGGAGCGCTTGTAGCCGCCGAAGGGGCCACCGATGACGCCGGCGCCCAGGGCCGCGTTGACCGCGACCTGACCGGCCAGCAGGCCGCGGGAGAACTTCACGGCCCGGCCGACGTCGCGGGTCCAGACCGAGGCGACCAGGCCGTAGTCGGTGCCGTTGGCGACCGCCAGGGCCTCGTCCTCGTCGTCCACGGCGGTGACCCCGAGGACCGGACCGAAGATCTCCTCCTGGTGGATCCGCATCTGCGGGTCGACGTTGTCGAAGAGGGTCGGCTCGACGAAGTAGCCGCGCTCGAACTGCTCGCCGGCCGGGCGGCCGCCGCCGAGGACGAGGTCGGCGCCCTCCTCCTGGCCCAGCTGCATGTACTGGAGCACGCGCTCCTGCTGCTTGGCGTTGATCAGCGGGCCCATGTTGACCTGCTCGTGCCACGGGCCGACCTTGACCTGCGACATCTGCTCGGCCAGCCGCTGCACGACCTGCGCGTGCACGGAGCGGTGGACGATCACCCGGGAGCCCGCCGCGCAGATCTGGCCGGTGTTCAGGGTGATGCCGCGGGCGATCGCCGGGACGGCGGCGTCCAGGTCGGCGTCGGCCAGGATGACCTGCGGGGACTTGCCGCCCAGCTCCAGGTGCAGCGGGGTCAGGTTCTGCGCGCAGGCAGCCATGATCAGCGTGCCGGTCTGCGGGGAGCCGGTGAAGCTCATCCGGCGGATCCGCGGGTGCGCTGGGATGGCCGCGCCGGCCTCGTGGCCGTAGCCGGTGACGACGTTGACCACGCCCGGCGGGATGCCGGCCTCCAGCGCCAGCCGGGCCAGCGCCAGCGCCGTCAGCGGCGCGTCCTCGGCCGGCTTGATGACGATGGTGTTGCCGGCCGCGATGGCCGGGCCGACGTCGGTGACGAACATCGGGCCGGGGGCGTTCCACGGGATGATCGCGCCGACGACGCCGTAGGGCTCGCGCAGTGTGAGGCCGATCGCGTCCGGCGAGTAGGTGGGCAGCGACAGGCCCTGCACCTTGTCGGCCTGACCGGCGGTGAAGCGGAGCTGGCCGGCCATCGGCGGCGGGCCCCAGTGCGGTCGGCCGACCTCCTGGGACTCCAGCTTGTCCAGCTCGACGAGGTTGTCCTCGATCAGCTGGGCCCAGCGGAAGAGCAGGGTGGCGCGGGCGGTGGCGTTGGTGTCGCGCCAGGCGGGATAGGCGGCCTCGGCGGCCTGCACCGCGGCCTCGACGTCGGCGGCACCGCCGCGGGGCACCCGGGCGAGGACCTCGCCGGTGGCGGGGTTGACGACGTCGATGGTGCGGCCGTCCGCGGCGCGGACCCAGTCACCGCCGATGAGCTGGGCGTCGTCGATGATGAGCGGGGATCCGGCCACCGGGCCGGGAGGGGCGATCGTCATGGTCTGCAGTCCTTCAGTGCTCGTGGATGATCACGCCGCGGATGTTCTTGCCGTCCAACATGTCCTGGTAGCCCTGGTTGACCTCGTCGAGCCGGTAGGTCCGGGTGATCAGCTCGTCGAGCTTGAGGTCACCGGTGCGGTAGAGGCTCAGCAGGCGGGGCACGTCGAACAGCGGGTTGCAGGCGCCGAAGATCGCGCCCTGGATGCGGCGCTGGTAGCCGATGAAGAGGCCGGGGTGCTCGTCGACCCAGCCGTTGCCGACCGCGGTCACGGTCACCTGGCCGGTCTTCCCCACGATGCGCAGCGCGTCGGCGATGACCTCGTCGTGCAGCACGCCGACGGTGATGATCGCGTGGTCGGCGAGCTCGCCCCAGGAGACCTCGTTGACGAACTCCTGGGCCTCCTTGGCGGTGGCGAAGGTCGAGGTGGCGCCGAAGACGGTGGCCATCTCGCGCTTGAACTCGACCGGGTCGACGACGACGACGTGCTGCGCGCCGGCGAACCGGGCGCCCTGGACGGCGTTGCTGCCGACCCCGCCGGCGCCGAAGACCACGACGGTCTCCCCGGCCCGCACACCGGCCGCGTGCACCGCACTGCCCCAGCCGGTCGGCACCCCGCAGCCGACGAGCGAGGCGACCTCGAACGGGATGTCGTCCGGGATCGGGATGACCGAGTACTCGCTGACGACGGCGTGCTCGGCGAAGGTGCCGAGGACGCACAGGCCGCCGAAGTCCTCGCCGTTCTGGTGGAACCGGAAGGTGCCGTCCGGGAACTGACCGGTCGAGGCGTTCTTGCCCTCGTCGCAGAGGTTCTGCCGGGCGGTGGAGCAGTAGCGGCACTTGCCGCAGGCGGGGATGAAGGAGCAGACGACGTGGTCGCCCACCTTGACCCGGGTGACGCCCTCGCCGACGGCCTCGATGATGCCGGCGCCCTCGTGGCCACCGACCACGGGGAAGCGCATCTGCGCGTCGCCCTTCTGGATGTGGTCGTCGGAGTGGCACATGCCGGCGGCCATGAACTTGATCTGCACCTCGTTGGCGCGGGGGGCGTCGAGCTCGAGCTCGGTGATCTCCCAGGGGAGGCCCGGTTCCCGACAGACGGCGGCTCGGGTGGTCATGCTCATGAAGGGGCCTTCCTGTGCAGGGGCTGCGGGACGGGCACTGGCCGGGCCGCAGAGGCGGACGGCGGCACCGTGACCCACCGGACGATCCCTCCGCCCCGGTGAGATGCACCACAGCGCATTCCGGCTCACGGAAGACCGGGCGGGACGGCGGAGTGCGCATCGTGGACACCGGCCCGGCCATCTTCCCCAGGGTGGAAGAGGCCTTCTCCGCCGGACGGCGTCGTCCATACGTTCGGTCGGTCCAGTGACGCCCGACACAGCCGCCGCACAGCGAGACCGCTGCGGCGAGCCCACTGTCGGCTGCAAGCCCGCCGGCAACAACGAGAGGACCGGGCGTGATCGACAAGTTCCGCGAGGACGTGCTGTCCGTGGTCGACCGGGTGCCCGACGGCGCGTCGATCGCGGTGGGCGGCTTCGGCAGCTCCGGCCGTCCCGACCGCCTGCTCGACGCCCTGTGCGAGCTCGGCAAGCGCGACCTGCACGTGTACGTGAACAACGTCGGCCACGACTTCACCGGGGTCGGGCGGCTGCTGCACGAGGGCCGGCTACGCCGGGTCACGGCGTCGTTCCCGATCCTGCAGGAGTTCTACGACGAGTACTTCGCCGGCAAGGTGGAGCTGGAGCTGGTGCCGCAGGGCACGCTGGCCGAGCGGATGCGGGCCGGTGGCTCGGGCATCCCGGCCTTCTTCACCCCCTCCGGCGCCGGCACGATGCTCACCGACGGCAGCTTCACCCTCCGCTACGCCCCTGAAGGCGGCGTGGCCGAGCACCTGCCCGCCAAGGAGCACCGGCTCATCGACGGCCGGGAGTACGTGCTGGAGACCGGCATCGTCGCCGACTTCGGCCTGGTCAGGGCCCACCGCGGCGACCAGAAGGGCAACCTCCGCTTCCGGCTGTCGGCCCGCAACTTCAACCCGCTGGCCGGGATGGCCGGGCGGCACACCATCGCCGAGGTCGAGCACCTCGTGCCGGTCGACGAGCTGCACCCCGACGACGTGCACCTGCCCGGTGTCTTCGTCGACGACGTGGTGCTCGCCGGCTCCGAACCCGACGACTCCCCCACCCCCGACGACAGCCGGCTGATCGCGAGGACCCCCGCATGACCGAGACGCTCGCCTCCACCCCGGCGCCGCCGCTGACCGGACGGACCCGCGAGGGGATCGCCCAGCGGCTGGCGCAGGACCTCCAGGACGGCTACGTCGTCAACCTCGGCGTCGGCATCCCGCTGGCCGTGCCGCTGTTCATCCCGGCCGACGTCGAGGTCGTGCTGCACGCGGAGAACGGCGTGCTGGGCCTGGGCCCGGCCCCCGAGGGCGAGGGCGACGTCGACCTCACCGACGCCGGCAAGCAGCCGATCACGCTGATGAGCGGCGGGGCCATCACCGACTCGGCGATGTCGTTCGCGATGATCCGTGGCGGCCACCTCGACGTCACCGTGCTGGGCGCGCTGCAGGTGTCCGCCCGCGGCGACCTGGCCAACTGGTACGTCCCGGGCCGCAACCCGGCGGTGGGCGGCGCGATGGACCTCGTCGCCGGCACCCCGCAGGTCTGGGTGACGATGGAGCACGTCGACCGCAAGGGCCGCTCCAAGGTGGTCCCGGAGTGCACGATGCCGCTCACCGGCAAGGCCTGCGTCACCCGCATCTACACCGACCTGGCGGTCTTCCACGTCGTCGACGGCACGCTGCGGCTCGTCGAGTGCGCCCCCGGCGTCACCCCGGCCGACGTCGCCGCCCGCACCGACGCCCCCTACACCGAGGACCTGCAGCCATGACCGGCATCGACCTGAGCGCCATCACCGCGATCGACGTGCACACCCACGTGCACCGCTCGGTCTCCGCCCCGCCCCGCGAGGGCTCCGAGGCCAGCGACATGGGCGCGTACTTCGGCATCGGCTCGATGCCCGAGTACACGGTGCCCGAGCTGGCCGCCTACTACCGCGAGCGCAACATGGCCGCCGTCGTCTTCGGCGTGGACAGCATCTCCCAGACCGGTGACGAGATGGTGCCCACCAACGAGGAGGTCGCCGACCTCGCCGCCGAGCACGCCGACGCGCTGATCCCCTTCGCCAGCATCGACCCGGCCCGCGGTGCGGCCGGCGTCCGGCAGGCCCGCAAGCTCATCGAGGAGCACGGGGTGCGCGGGTTCAAGTTCCACCCGCAGACCCAGGGCTTCTTCCCGAACGACCGGTCGGCCTACCCGCTGTACGAGGTCATCGCCGAGCACCAGCTGGTCGCCCTGTTCCACACCGGCCAGACCGGTGTGGGCGCCGGGACCCGCGGTGGCGGTGGCATCCGGCTGAAGTACGCCAACCCGATGCACATCGACGACGTCGCCGTCGACTTCCCCGACATGCCGATCATCCTGGCCCACCCGTCGTTCCCCTGGCAGGACGAGGCGCTGGCCGTGGCCACCCACAAGCCGCAGGTCTACATCGACCTGTCCGGCTGGTCGCCGAAGTACTTCCCGCCGCAGCTGGTGCAGTACACGAACTCGCTGCTGCAGGACAAGGTCCTCTTCGGTTCGGACTTCCCGGTGATCACCCCGGAGCGCTGGATCAAGGACTTCGAGGGGCTCACGATCAAGGACGCCGTCCGCCCGAAGGTCATGAAGGACAACGCCGCCCGGCTCTTCGGGCTCAGCAGCTGAACGCCGAGAGAGGACCCGCACCCATGCAGGACGTCGAGGGCAAGGTCGCCTTCATCACCGGAGGCTCCAGCGGCATCGGCCGCGGGATCGGGCTCGCCTTCGCCCGGGCCGGCATGCAGGTCGTGATCAGCGGCCGCAAGCCCGAGCACATCGACGAGACCCGGGCCGAGTTCGCCGCCGCGGGGCTCGACGTCACCGCCGTCCAGCTGGACGTCACCGACGCCGCGGCCGTCGAGGCGGCCGCCGCGGAGACGGTGAGCCGGTTCGGCCGGGTCGACGTCCTGGTGAACAACGCCGGCATCGGCCTGACCGGGCCGATCATGGGCGCGACCGCCACCGACTGGGACTGGCTGATCGACGTCAACATCCGCGGCGTCGGCAACGGGATCCGGGCGTTCGTGCCGCACATGCAGGCGCGCGGCGAGGGCGGGCACGTCGTCACCACCACCTCGATGGCCGGGCTGCTGCCGATCGTCGCCGGGCTGTACAGCATGACCAAGGCGGCGGTCATCGCGCTGTCCGAGGCGCTGCACATCGAGCTGGCCGGCGAGGGCATCGGCGTCTCGGCGTACTGCCCCGGACCGGTGCACAGCAACATCGCCGCGGGCACCGCCTCCCGGCCGGCCGAGTACGGCGAGAGCGGCTACACCCCGCCGCCCGCCGAGTTCCTGGAGAAGGCCAAGACACAGCCGTACATGAGCTACGTCGAGGCCGGTGAGCGGGTGCTGGCCGGCGTCCGCCGCAACGACCTGTTCATCCTCACCCACCCGGAGTTCCGGGACGGCGTGCGGGACCGCTTCGAGGCGACGCTGGCCGCGTTCCCCGACGAGCCCATCGACGAGGCCCGCGCCGCGGCGATCCCCTTCCTCACCAGCCACCCGGTCTACGCCCCGGAGAACCGCCTCCCGAGCCCCCGGCACCCCGACCTGGTGCCCTGACCCCACCCGCTCCTGACCCGAAAGTGGCCATCTCCGGGGCCGCCCTGACCCCGGAGATGGCCATGTTCGGGGTTGCCTCGATCCCGGAGATGGCCATCTTCGGGGTCGGGCCAGGCCTGTGGACGACGGCAGCGGCGACGGGGCGGTGTGGGCCAGGCTGCCCTGGTGCCCAGCCACCTGACCGGCGTGTTCATCGGCAGCCACGCCGTCGCGCAACGACTCGTCACCGCAGACCAGTTGCGGCAGCGGAGCTGGCGGCGGGTCGTGCACGGCGTCTACGCCGACCCGGCCCTCGAGGTCGACCACCGGTTGCGCTGCACCGCCGTCGCGCTGCTGCTCCCGCCCGGGGCGGCGATCGGCGGCCACTCCGCGGCGGCCTGGCACGGCGCCCCCTTCGCCGGGCCGGGCGACCCGGTCACCGTCCTGCGACCACCCACGGTGGAGTGGAAGGGCCCGCGCGGCGTGCGCACCCACCGCACCCTGCTCGCGGCCGGCGACGTGCAGCGGCAGGACGACGTCCCGGTCACCACGGCGCTGCGGACGGCGTGGGACGTCGCCGCGCTCGAGCCCCTGGCCACCGCGGTGGCGGCGCTGGACGGGATGGTGCGCGCCGGGACCGTCGGCCTGCCCGAGCTGCACGCACTGGCCGAGGGCGGCGCCGGTCGCCGGGGCGTCGTCCGGGTGCGCCGGGCCGTCCCGCTCGTCGACCCGCGCGCCGAGTCGCCGCCCGAGTCCTGGGTGCGGGTCGCGCTGCGGACGGCGGGGCTGGCGCCCCAGCCGCAGTACGAGGTGTGGGCGGGCGGCCGGTTCCTCGGCCGGGTCGACCTCGCGTTCCCCGAGGCGCGGCTGGCCGTCGAGTACGAGGGCGCCTACCACTTCGCCGGCACCCAGATCGCACGGGACGACGTCCGGCTGGCGGGGCTGGTCGCGGCGGGGTGGCGGGTGATCCGGCTGAGCGCGGCCGACCTGCGGGACCTCGACGCCGTGGTCGCTCGCATCCGCACCGCCCTCGCCGCCTGACCCCGCGGGCGGAGATGGCCGTCTTCGCCCTGGGGATCGAGACGAAGACGGCCATCTCCGCCCCGGGATCGGGGGCGGAGATGGCCATCTCCGCGAAACGGGACGGACGGGCGTCAGAGGGTGGTGCTGTCCAGCGGGATGAGCGGGACCGGGCCGGCGAGGTCGTCGGGGTCGGCCGGGAAGTACGCGAAGTTCTTCGCCCGCGCCCCGCCGTCGACGACGAGGTCGGTGCCGGTGATCAGCCGCGCGTAGTCCGAGCACAGCCAGGCGACCGCGTGGCCGATGTCGGTCGGCGTCCCGGTGCTGCCCATCGGGACCAGCGGCGGGCGCTCCCCCGACCAGCGGGCCGGCCGGCGCCACTCCTCCGCACCGGCGTCGCCACCGAGGCCACCGCCCTTGCGGCCGGCGTTGAGCATGTCCGCCGGCCGGCCCTGGGCGGCCAGCTCGGCCAGCAGCTCGGGGTTGTCGATCGTCGGCGCGGTCGGCGTGTAGCTGTTGACCCGGATGCCGTAGGGCGCGAGGTCCATGGCCGCGGCGCGGACGAAGTTGTTGACCCCGCCCTTGTTGAACGCGTAGGCGATCACCCCGGCCGAGCCGTTCCAGCCGTTGGACGACGAGATGCAGACGATCGAGCCGCGGATGCCCCGCTCGGCCATCGCCCGCCCGACGATCTTCGTGTTCAGGAAGTAGCCCAGCCCGGAGACCTTGATCGACCGCTCGAAGGTCTGCGCGGTCTCGTCCAGCACCCCGCGGCCGCCGAGCATCGCCGCGTTGTTGACGAGGATGTCGATCCGGCCCCAGCGCTCCAGGACGGCGTCGACGTAGCCCTGCACCGCGGCCTCGTCGGTGACGTCGCCCGGGGCGGCCATCGCCTCCCCGCCGTTGCGCTCGATCCGGTCGATGGCGGTCTTGATGACGCCCTCGTCGACGTCGTTGCAGGCCACCTTCGCGCCGTACCGGGACAGCGCCAGCGCGATGCCGCTGCCGATGTTCGGCCCGACCCCGGTGACCAGTGCGACCTTGCCCTCGAGGCTGACCTCCACGCTCACTGCCCGTCGGTCGGGTAGGTGAGGGTGATGCTGGCCGGCTCGACGCCGAGCACGGGGGCCAGCATCGACTGCATCAGCGGCTTGGGCACCAGGCACTCCTCGCAGGCGTCCGGCCCGGCGACGATGGTCACCGCGGCGCCGGCGTCCTGGACGTCGACGTCGAGCCGGTAGTCGTCGGCCTGCAGGGTCTGGCGGAGCCGTTCCAGTTGGAGCTCGTCGACGCTCATGCGGATGCCTCCTGGGCGGTGGGGGGTACGGGGACGGACCGGCCGGACCAGGTGGACCAGCCGAACGGGCGGAAGACCATCGAGATGGCGGCGTTGGCGGCACCGGCGACGATGATCGGGATCTCCGCCGGGGACGGCATCATCGGCATCGGGTCCGGGCCGGGCTCGGCGTCGTGCGACTCCTTGCCGACGGCGCGCAGGTCGGCCTGGGTGCGGACGGCGGCGTCGAACAGCCACTGCTGGACGTCGGCCCGGCCGAACCCGGCGGCGGCGAGCTGCTGGGCGTGCTCGGGCCCGAGGACCAGCCCGCCGGTGGAGTGCTTCATGCCCAGGTAGGCGCCGGTGCGGGCGAGGGTGTCGGCGAGGTCGCGGAGCAGCGCCTCGGGGTCCTCGGTGTGCCGGTTGTCGACGTACTCGCAGTCGCGGATGAGCATCGCCGAGACGGCGTCGGTGCCGGCCGGGACGCCGCCGCCGACGCTGAACGGCTCCCACGGGGAGAGCTCCTCGTTCTCGCCGATGCACAGCTGCCAGCGGCCGGGCACGCCCTGGGTGGCCTGCTCGAGCTGCTGCGGACGGATGCCGAAGCCGTTGCGGACCAGCAGCCCGAGCGCGCGCGGCACGGTGGCGTTGGCGCGGAAGCCGGGGCCGAACACGCCGCCGGCGTAGTTCACGCCGAGCCGCTGCCGGATCGGGCCGTTGACCACCAGCATCGGCGAGGGGCCGCTGGTGGACTGCCAGGCGCCGCCCTGGGCGGCGGGCTCACCGGTGACGGCGGCCCAGGCGGCGAGCACCAGCGGGAAGTACTCGGGCAGGCAGCCGGCCATGACCGCGTTGACCGCGGCCTGGGCGACGGTGACCCGGCGGTCGAGGTGCGCCTGGGTGCCGATGACCTCGTCGGGGTCGCGGTCGACGGTGGCCAGGAACTCGGCGACGTCGGCCTCGGTGGCCGGCACGACCGGCAGGCCGTCGGTCCAGCCCTGCGCGTGGCAGTGCTCGATGGCCTGCCGGACGGTGGCCAGCGGGTCGGTGGCGGTGGCCGTCACCGGGGCGCCGGGCCGGTCAGCAGGGCGACGATCTCCGGGGTGGCGGCGGCGGCCCGGTCGCGCAGGCCCTCGCGGGACAGGTTGGCCACCGGGTGCGGCGTCGTCACGTACTGGTAGCCGGTGGTGCCCTGCAGCTCGGCCATCGCGTCGGCGCTGACCCGGAAGGCGTCGCTGACGACGACCACGGTGGGCACGCCGGCCTTCTCCAGCTGCAGGCCGTCGGCGATGGCGGAGGCGCTGCAGGAGCCGCAGTCCCCCACGCCGACGACGACCACGTCGCAGGCCTCGCGCAGCTCGGCCACCATCTCGTCCGGCGCCGGGTGCACGATGCTCGGCTTGGTCCGGGTCATCACCGGGGTCATCCCGTGCTGGGAGCTCAGCACGGAGGTGACCTCCTCGACGAACTCCGCGGCGTTGCGCTTGGTGTTGACCAGCAGCCCGAGCCGCAGCCCGGAGAGGTCGCCGGGGCGGGGGGCCAGTGCGGTCCGGCTGCGGGCGTCGCCGGGCGGGCCGACGGTCGGGTCGATGATCCGGTCGAACACGGCGGTGTCCTGCACGGCGGTCTCCTCGGGGTGGGTCGGGTGCACGGTGGCGGTCACGACGTCGCCGTCGCGGCGGGCTCGGGACGGCGCAGCGGGAACGGGCTGAGCCCACCGCCGTCGATCGGGATGGCCTGGCCGGTGACGTAGCCGGCGTCCGGGGAGGCGAGGAAGGCGACCGCGGCCGCGATGTCCTCGGCCTGACCGGCCCGGCCCACCGGGATGTTGCGCCCGCGCTGGGCCATCAGCTCGGCCTCGTCGACGTCCGCGGCGGCGGACAGGAACGCCCGGCTGGTGGCGACCAGCCCGGGGCACAGCGCGTTGACCGTGACGCCCCACGGCCCCAGGTCCATGGCCAGCGCGCGGGTCATCCCGATCACGCCGGCCTTGGACGCGGAGTAGGCGCCGGAGAACGGGGCGGCGGTGAGCCCGGCCATCGAGGAGATGTTGACGATCCGGCCGGACCGCTGCGCGCGCATCACCGGGACGGCGGCCTGGCTCATCAGCCACGGGCCGCGCAGGTTGACCGCGATCACCCGGTCGAACACCTCGATCGGCACGTCGGCGACGTCGGCCCGGTCCGGGCCCTGCGGCGCGGCCGCGTTGTTGACCAGCACGTCGAGCCGGCCGTGCCGGTCGACCGCGGCGGCGACCATGGCCTCGGCGTCGGCGGGGTCGCTGACGTCGCCCAGCACGGCCAGGGCGTCGCCGCCGGCCGCGGTGATCTCCTCGGCCAGCGCGTGCACGCCGCCCCAGCCGGCGGAGCGCTGCTCCTGCCGGGCGTTGGGCACCCCGGCCGGCTGCAGGTCGGTGACGACGACGGCGAGGCCGGAGCCGGCGAGCCGCCGGGCGATGGCCTGCCCCATCCCGTCCGGCTTGCCGCAGCCGGTGACCAGTGCGACCCGGGCGGTCACGCCTGCGCCACCGGGACGCCCTCGGGACCGACGGTCGCCGGCTCACCGGGCGGCGGCGTCTCGGTCAGCACGGCCTGGGCCGGCTTGCCCGGGCGGCCGGTGGACGGCCCGCCGTCGACCGACAGCACCTGGCCGGAGACCCACCGGGCGTGGTCGCTGGAGAGGAAGAGAACCGCCTGGGCGATGTCCCACGGGGTGCCCTCGGTGCCCAGGCCGATCCAGCCCTTGCGCACCTCGCGCATGTGCGGCGCCATGTTGGCCGCGGCGAAGGCGCCCCAGATCGCGCCGACCTGCACGCAGTTGACCCGGACCCCCTGCGGGCCGAGGGTGTTGGCCGCGCCCACGGTGAGGTTCTCCAGCCCGGCCTTGGCCAGGTTGTAGACCATCCCGGGGCCACCGGCGCGCACGCCCACCGAGCTGATGTTCACGATCGCCCCGCCGCGCGGCAGCCGCGGGGCGGCGTGCCGGGTCATCTGCCAGGCGGTGGTCAGGTTGAGGTCCATCAGCTGGTGGAAGCGCTCCGGCGTCACCTCGAAGACGCCGGCCCGGTCGCCGACGGCCACGTTGTTGACCAGCGTGTCCAGCCCGCCGAGCGCCTTCTCGGCCTCCTCGACGGCGGCCCGGCAGGCGTCGTCGTCCAGCACGTCGGCGATGACCGGGACGGCGGTGCCGCCGGCGGCGGTGATCGCCGCGACGGTGCGGTCGGCGGCGGCCGGGTCGCGGTCGAGGACGGCGACCGAGGCGCCGTGCGCGGCGAAGACCCGGCTGATCGCGTAGCCGACGCCGGGCTCCTCACCGGTCTGCCCACCGCCGGTGACCAGCGCGGTGCGGCCGGCCATCCACGGGTCGCCGGCGGCGCCGAACGGGTCGCTGAGCGGGTCGGGCTGGGTCACGAGGAACTCCCTGGGGTGGTGCGGCCGAGGACGGGGACGGAGCGGGCGGACCAGCCGGTGAAGACGCGCACGACCATGGAGATGCCGGCGTTCCGGGCGCCGGCGACGGCGATCGGCAGCACCTCGGGCCCGGTGCCGGAGAAGAGCGGGTCGAAGTCCGCCGGCGGGGTGGTGCCGTCGGCGAAGCGGACGCCGTTGGGGCCGACGCCGTCCTTGCCGACCCGGGCGAGGTCGGCCTTGGTGCGGCCGCAGCGCTCGACCAGCCAGGCGCGGACGTCGGCGCGGCTCATCCCGGCCCCGGCGAGCAGCTGGGCGTGCTCGGGGCAGAACACCACACCGGCCGGGGCGTGCCCGAAGATCAGCGCGCCGCTGCGGGAGATGGTGTCGGCGAAGTCGGCGAGCAGCTGCTCGGGGTCGGCGGTGTGCCGGTTGTCGACGTACTCGACGGTGCGGGTCAGCATCGCCGACACCGCGCTGGTGCCGGCCGGGACGCCGCCCTCGACCGACATCGGCTCCCAGGGGCTCTCCTCCTCGTTCTCCCCCAGGCAGACCTGCCAGCGGCCGGGGAGGCCCTGGGTGGCCTGCTCGAAGCCGTGCGGCACCACGCCGAGGGCGTTGCGCACGATGAGGCCGAGCGCGCGGGCGACGGTCATGTTCGGCCGGAAGCCCGGGCCGAACGCGCCGCCGGCGGAGTTGAACCCGAGCTCCTGGCGCACCGGGCCGTTGACGACCAGCAGCGGCGAGGGGCCGCTGGTGCTCTGCCAGCCGCCGCCGGTGGCGGCCCGGTCGGTCTGGACCGCCTCCCAGGCGGCGAGCACGACCGGGAAGTACTCCGGCCGGCAGCCGGCCATGGCGGCGTTGATCGCGGCCAGCTCGACGGTGACGGTGCGGTGCAGGTGCTCGAGCGAGCCGATGACCTCCTCCGGCGACCGGTCGACGGTGGCCAGGAAGCGGTCGACCAGCCGGCGGGTGGCCGGCACGACGGGCAGCCCGTCGGACCAGCCCTGGTCGAAGCCGTGCTCGACGGCGGCCCAGGCGGCGTCCGGGTCGGCGTCGGGGAGGGCGTCGGCGGTCCCGACGGCCGTCACGAGGCCTGCTCCCGCGGTGCCGTGGCACCGTCGGCCGTGACGGTGCCGACGACCTGCGGCGCCAGCTGGACGGCGCGCTCGGCGACCGCCTCCGGCGCGAGCACGGCCACCGGGTGCGGGGTGGTCAGGTACGCGTAGCCGGGGTCGCCCTGCACCTCGGCCATGGCGCTGGCGGTGGTGGTGAAGGCGTCGGAGCAGATGACCGCGGTCGGGACGCCGGCCCGCTCCAGCGCGATGCCGTCGGCGACCGCGGCGGCGCTGCACGACCCGCAGTCCCCGACGCCGACGAGCACGACGTCGCACTCGCGGACCAGCTCGTCGAGCTGCTCCTGCGGCATCGGCAGCGCGAACGCCGTCTTGGTGCGGCGCAGCACGGTGACCGCGCCGCGGTCCCGCTCGAGCAGGCCGCCGATCTCGTCCAGCAGCAGCGCGGCGTTGTGCTTGGTGTTCTCCAGCAGGCCGATGCGGGCGCCGGCCAGGTCGGCGCGGCGGGGGGCGCGGGTGTTGCTGACCGAGCGGACCGCGGAGCGGCCGGTCGGGTCCAGGACGTCGGCGAGCGTGGCCATCAGACGACCGGACCCGTCGCGGTGGGGTGGGACATCGGGTCCTCCTCGGGTGGGGTGCCGCCCGGCCCGGAGGTGCGGGCGGACGGCCGGCAGGACGGCGGCAGACCCCGGTGACGGCGGTCACCTCGTCGCTCGATGTGATCCTGCGCGTGACGTGTGCCACGCTGCGAGGACTCTTCCCCGGGACGGAAGCCACGCCGGTCAGCGGCCTGCTTGACATCCGTCCCAGCCGGTCGGACCGTGTGATCGAGACCACGGGTCGCTGGCCCGTGCGCCTACCGAAAGACCAGGAGGACGACATGCCGGCAACGATGCCGCTGCAGCCCGTCGAGGGTGCCCGCCAGGGGCGGCGCCCGTCCACGACCGGTGCCACGCCCGTCGGGGGCTCGTCCCCCGCGACCGCCGCCGGCCGCACCCTCGCGGTGCTCGCCGCCTTCGGGCCGGAGCACCCCTGGCTGTCGCTGTCGGACATCAGCCGGCGCACCGGTCTGTCGCTGACCACCACCCACCGGCTCGTGGGCGAGCTCCGCCAGTGGGGCGCGCTGGAGCGGGGCTCCGACGGGCGGTACGGCATCGGCCTGCGGCTGCTCGAGCTCGGCGCGTGCGCCCCGCACGGGCTCAAGCTGCGCGAGCTGGCGCTCCCCTTCCTGGACGACCTGCACCACGCCACCCGGGCGAACATCCACCTCGCCGTCCGGGACGGCCACGACGTCGTCTACGTCGAGGCGCTGCGGGCGCGCGGCGCCATCCGGGTGATGTCCCGGCTCGGCGGGCGCTGGCCGCTGCACGCCACCGGCACCGGGCAGGTGCTGCTCGCCTTCGCCTCCACCGAGGTCCAGGAGGAGGTGCTCGCCAGCCCGCTGCGGCGGTTCACCGCCAACACGATCACCGACGTCGACCACCTGCGCCGGGTGCTGGCCGAGGTGCGGCGCACCGGTGTCGCGGTCGCGGAGAACCAGCTGCCCCCGGCCGGCGCGCTCGCCGTGGCGGTGCCGGTCCGCGGTCCGGGCGACGAGGTGGTCGCGGCGCTCGGCGTCACCGTGCAGCGCGACGCGACGAAGAGCCACGCGCTGATCCCGGTGATGGCGGCCACCGCCCGCGGCATCAGCCGGGCGCTGGGCGCGCCGTCGGTGAGCACCGTCGACCCGCGCACCGTCCGCCGCTCGGTCGAGCCCGACCTGATCTGACCCCGCCGCGACGGCGGGCCGAGCCGGCACGTCGTCCGGCCGCGACGGCGGGCCCGGCAGCGCGGCGCGTCGTCCTGGCTCACCTCCCGTGCTCCTGGCTCAGCGCAGGACGTGAGCCAGGAGCACCCGGGATCAGGTGACCTGATCCCGGGGCGACCCGACCGCCCCGGTGCTCAGCCGGCCGGCTCGACCAGCCGGTCCGGGGTGCGGCGACCCCGCTGCAGCGCGGTGCCGAGCGCCGTCACCAGCCGGGGCACCAGCGCCCACACGGCGCCGGCGTAGAGGGCGCCCAGCAGCGTGTCCACCACGTAGTGCTCGCCGGACCAGACCAGCACCAGCGGCATGACGACCGCGTAGGACACCAGCAGCACCCGCTGCCAGAGGTGGCGGGCCAGCGGCAGCAGCACCAGGCAGGTCAGCACGGCGAAGGCGGTGTGCAGCGAGGGCACCGCGGCGACGGCGTTGACCTGGCCCTGCCCGGTGTGCAGCACGGCACCGGCCTTGGGCAGCCCGAGCACCGCCCACCCGGAGCTGCTGATCCGGTCGACGTGCTCGATGACGCCCTCACGTGCGGCCAGCCACGGCGGGGCGGCCGGGTAGAGGACGTAGGTGACCAGCCCGGCCGCCGAGAGCCCGACGACCAGCCGGGCGTAGCCGACCCAACGGGCCCGGTCGCGCAGCCACAGCACGGCCAGCACCAGCGGGGTCACCACGAAGTGGCTGGCGTACACCAGCGAGGCGACGGCCTTCCACCAGTCGGCGTCCCAGCGCTCCTGCAGCCAGGCGGTGGGGAGCACGCCGTCGGCCAGCCACCGGTCGGCGTCGGCCAGCTCGGCGACGTGCACCGGCATGCCCAGCCCGTCGGCCATCCCCCGGCTGAGGTCGTAGAGCAGCAGGAGCCCGACCAGCGGCAGCCAGTCGGCCAGCAGCCGCAGCAGCGCCGACCAGCCCCGACCGAGCGACTGCAGGGCGAGCGCGGCCAGCACCCAGCCGAGCAGCACCAGCCGGTCGGTGGGCAGCCCGGTGGTGGTGCAGGTGGCGACGAAGGCGGCGAGCAGCCCAACGGTGAGCGACCACCGGAGCCCGCGGGCCCGGTCGGCGGCGGACGTCGTCACCGCGGGTGCCGGCGCCCCCGTGCTGGTGACGGTGGTCATGGCGAGGCACGCTAGGGGACGGCGACGCCCGGTGGGACCGCGCCGGGCACGGCACGCCGCCCGGTGCAGCGGCCGGGACTGCGGTGACGCGTGGTGCGGTCACCGGCGACCGGCCGCCCGCGAACCGGCCACCGAGGGTGGCGCGGACGGTGAGCCCGGTCACCGAGGGTGAACATAGGGTGGCCTTGCTCCGCAGACTCCGGTGCGGGCTGGGATGATCGAGGGTGGTACATCGAGGCGCAGGACGCGCGCAGGACCAGCGAGGGTGAGGCGCAAGCAGTGGCAGCCAGCAAGGACAGCTTCGGGGCCCGGACGACGCTCGACGTCGACGGGACCGAGTACGACATCTTCCGGCTCGACGCGGTGGAGGGCGCGGACAAGCTGCCCTTCAGCCTGAAGGTCCTGCTGGAGAACCTCCTCCGCACCGAGGACGGCGCCAACATCACCGCGGACCACATCCGCGCCCTGGCGAACTGGGACCCGTCCGCCGAGCCGGACCAGGAGATCCAGTTCACCCCGGCCCGGGTGGTCATGCAGGACTTCACCGGCGTCCCGTGCATCGTCGACCTCGCCACCATGCGCGAGGCGATGGCCGACCTCGGCGGCGACCCGCAGAAGATCAACCCGCTGGCCCCGGCCGAGCTGGTCATCGACCACTCCGTGATCGCCGACGTCTTCGGCACGCCGGAGTCCTTCGAGCGCAACGTCGAGATCGAGTACGAGCGCAACGGCGAGCGCTACCAGTTCCTCCGCTGGGGCCAGGGCGCGTTCGACGACTTCAAGGTCGTCCCCCCGGGCACCGGCATCGTGCACCAGGTCAACATCGAGCACCTGGCCCGCGTCGTCTTCCCGCGGGCGGAGGGCGACCGCACCCTCGCCTACCCCGACACCTGCGTCGGCACCGACTCCCACACCACCATGGTCAACGGCCTGGGCGTGCTGGGCTGGGGCGTCGGCGGCATCGAGGCCGAGGCGGCCATGCTGGGCCAGCCGGTCTCGATGCTCATCCCCCGGGTCGTCGGCTTCAAGCTCACCGGCCAGCTGCCGGACGGCGCCACCGCCACCGACCTGGTGCTGACCATCACCGAGATGCTGCGCCAGCACGGCGTGGTCGGGAAGTTCGTCGAGTTCTACGGCGCCGGCGTCTCCGCCGTCCCGCTGGCCAACCGGGCCACGATCGGCAACATGAGCCCGGAGTTCGGCTCCACCGCGGCGATGTTCCCCATCGACGAGGAGACCATCACCTACCTGCAGCTCACCGGCCGCAGCGCCGAGCAGGTCGCCCTGGTCGAGGCCTACGCCAAGGAGCAGGGCCTCTGGCACGACGCCTCCCGCGAGCCGGCGTTCTCCGAGTACCTGGAGCTCGACCTCGGCACCGTCGTCCCGTCGATCGCCGGGCCGAAGCGCCCGCAGGACCGGGTCGCCATCACCGAGGCCAAGGAGGCGTTCCGCGAGGCGCTGCCCACCTACGCCCCCGGCGGTGACGACGACCCCGACGACGCCGCGGCCGAGACCTCCACGGTCGACGAGGCCGTCGAGGAGACGTTCCCCGCGTCGGACCCGGCCAGCCCCTTCGCCACCGGCAACGGCGACGCCGGCAAGCCGCACACCGCGGTGAACGGCTCGGACTCCGGCCGCACGTCCAAGCGCACCCCGGTGGTGATGGAGGACGGCACCGAGACCTTCGTCGACCACGGGCACGTGGTGATCGCCGCGATCACCTCCTGCACCAACACCTCCAACCCGCAGGTGATGATCGGTGCGGCGCTGCTGGCCAAGAACGCCGTCGAGCGCGGGCTGACCACCAAGCCGTGGGTGAAGACGACGCTGGCTCCCGGGTCCAAGGTCGTCATGGACTACTACGAGAAGGCCGAGCTCACCCCGTACCTGGAGAAGCTCGGCTTCTACCTGGTCGGCTACGGCTGCACCACCTGCATCGGCAACTCCGGGCCGCTGCCCGAGCCGGTCAGCAAGGCGGTCAACGAGGCCGACCTCGCGGTCGTCTCGGTGCTGTCGGGCAACCGGAACTTCGAGGGCCGGATCAACCCCGACGTCAAGATGAACTACCTGGCCTCCCCGCCGCTGGTCATCGCCTACGCCCTGGCCGGCTCCATGGACGTCGACCTGAACAACGACCCGCTGGGCCAGGACACCGACGGCACCGACGTCTTCCTGCGCGACATCTGGCCGTCGCCGCAGGAGGTGCAGCGGACCATCGACCTCGCCGTGTCCGCCGAGCAGTTCGGCCGCAGCTACGAGGACGTCTTCGCCGGCACCGAGCAGTGGCAGAACCTGCCCACGCCCACCGGCGACACCTTCGAGTGGGACGCGCAGAGCACCTACGTGCGCAAGCCCCCGTACTTCGACGGCATGCCGGCCGAGCCGGCCCCGGTGCAGGACATCACCGGCGCCCGCACCCTCGCTGTCCTGGGCGACTCGGTCACGACCGACCACATCTCCCCGGCCGGTTCGATCAAGGCCGACTCCCCCGCGGGCCGGTACCTGCAGGAGCACGGCATCGAGCGCCGCGACTTCAACTCCTACGGCTCGCGCCGCGGGAACCACGAGGTCATGATCCGCGGCACCTTCGCCAACATCCGGCTGCGCAACCAGCTGGTGCCCGGCACCGAGGGCGGCGTCACCAAGAACCACCTGACCGGGGAGACGACCTCGATCTACGACGCCTCGCGGGCCTACATCGACGCCGGCGTCCCGCTGGTCGTGCTGGCCGGCAAGGAGTACGGCTCCGGCTCCTCCCGCGACTGGGCGGCCAAGGGGACGGCGCTGCTCGGCGTCCGCGCGGTCATCGCGGAGAGCTACGAGCGCATCCACCGGTCGAACCTGATCGGCATGGGCGTGCTGCCGCTGCAGTACCCCGAGGGCCAGGACCGGGAGTCCCTCGGCCTGACCGGTGACGAGGAGTTCGAGATCACCGGGGTGACGGCGCTGAACGACGGCGGCGTCCCCCGCACGGTGAAGGTCAAGGCCGGGGCGGTCGAGTTCGACGCCCGGGTCCGGATCGACACCCCCGGTGAGGCGAACTACTACCGCAACGGCGGGATCATGCAGTACGTGCTGCGGTCGCTCCGCGGCACCGTCTCCGCCTGACCGGCTGATGGACCTGGGTCTGGGTGGTCGCGGGTACCTGCTCACCGGCGCGAGCCGGGGGCTGGGCTTCGCGACCGCCCGGGCCCTGGTCGACGACGGAGCCCGGGTGCTGCTCAGCGCCCGGTCCGCGGCGTCGGTCGACGCCGCGGCCGCCGCGCTCGGCGGTGCGCCGGCCGCGACCGGCGTGGCCGCCGACCTCGCGGACCCCGCGGCAGCCGAGGAGCTCGTCGGTGCCGCCGTCGACCGGCTCGGCCGGGTGGACGGCGTGTTGATCTCGGTCGGCGGCCCGGCCACCGGCGGCGTCCTGGACGTCGACGAGGCGGCCTGGCGCGCCGGCGTCGACAGCGTGCTGCTCGGCCCGCTGTGGCTGGTCCGGGCGCTGGTGCCGCACCTGTCCGAGGGCGCGGCGATCGCCTTCGTCCTGTCCACCTCGGTGCGCCAGCCGATCGGGTACCTGGCCGTCTCCAACGGCCTGCGGCCCGGGCTGGCGATGACCGCCAAGGCCCTGGCCGACGAGCTCGGGCCCCGCGGCATCCGGGTGGTCGGGCTGCTGCCCGGCACCATCGCCACCGACCGGATCACCGAGATCGAGGACGCGTCCGGGGACGCCGGGGCGATGCGGGCCCGGACCGAGTCGACGATCCCGCTGCGCCGGGTCGGCCGGCCCGAGGAGTTCGGCGCCGTCGCCGCCTTCGCCCTCTCCCCCGCCGCCTCCTACGTCACCGGGACGATGCTCACCGTCGACGGCGGCATCACGAGGGCTCTCTGATGACGGACGACCCCCAGCCAGTGCTCGTCGCCTGCGCGCACGGCACCCGCAGCCCGACCGGACGGCGGCTGATCGGCGAGCTCGCGCTGGCCGCCCGCGCGCTGCGGCCGGGCCTGCGGACGACGGCGGCCTTCGTCGACGTGCAGCCGCCGACCGTCGTCGACGTCGTCGCCGGGCTCGGTACGGCCGGCACCCCGGCGGTCGTCGTCCCGTTGCTGCTGTCCGGCGGCTACCACGTGCACGTCGACATCGCCGGTGCCGTGGCCGACCACCCCTCGGCGGTCGCCGCCCGGCCGCTGGGACCCGACCCGCGACTGGTGGCGGTGCTCACCGACCGGCTGCTCGCCGCAGGCGCGGACCGCGACGACCCGGCCACCGCCGTCGTCCTGGCCGCCGCCGGCTCGAGCGACCCGCGTGCGGTGGCCGACGTCGAGGACACCGCCCGGCTGCTGCAGCAGGACTGGGCCGGTCCGGTGAGCACCGGCTACGGCTCGGCCGCCCAGCCCCCCGTCCCCGACGCCGTCGCCGCGGCCCGAGCGGCCGGCGCGCGGCGGGTGGTGGTCGCGGCCTACCTGCTGGCGCCGGGGCACTTCCACGACAAGCTGCAGGGTGCTGGCGCCGATTGCGTCACGGCGCCATTGCTGCCCGACGAGCGGATCGCCGCCGTCCTGCTCGACCGCTACGACGCCGCGCTGCCCGCCTGAGCCTCAGGGCTGCCAGCCCAGCCACGTCTCGCCGGCGGTGACGACCAGCCACCAGGACAGCGCCGCGACCACCGGCACGGCCAGCACCCACCAGGACCGCGCCTGCGCCAGCCGGACCAGCACCCAGGCCAGCACCACCCACAGCATCCACAGCGGGACGAGCGCCCAGCCCGGGACGAGCAGCCCGGCGGCCAGGTAGAGCAGGCCGACGCCCAGCAGCGCCAGCCCGGCGACGACGGCGGCCACCAGCGGGCCGCGGGAGGTGCGCACGGGGAGGGTCACGGCGGCAGTCTGCCCGGCCGGACGCGCTCAGCGGGCGTCGTGCGGCGCGGGTCCGGTGGCGACCGGGCGGTCCGGGTCCGCCGACCACTGGGACCACGACCCCGGCCACAGCGCCGCCTCGATCCCGGCCTCGGCCAGCGCGGCGACCTGGTGGGCGGCGGTGACGCCGGAGCCGCAGTAGACACCGACCGTCGTCCCCGGGGCCACGCCGAGCGCGGCGAAGCGCTCGGTCAGTACAGCGGCGGTACGGAACCGGCCGTCGGCGTCGAGGTTCTCCGCGGTCGGCGCGCTGACCGCCCCCGGCACGTGCCCGGCCCGCGGGTCGACGGGCTCGTGCTCACCGCGGTACCGCTCGCCGGCCCGGGCGTCGAGCAGCACGCCGTCGCCCGCGGCCAGCGCGGCCGCCTCGTCGGGGCCGAGCACCGGGAGCGCCCCGCCGGTGAGCGTCACGCTCCCCGGCCGCGGGACCACCTCGCCCTGCTCCAGCGGGCCCCGCCAGGCGGCGAGCCCGCCGTCCAGGATGCTGACGTCGGTCAGGCCCGCCCAGCGCAGCACCCACCAGGCCCGGGCCGCGGCCAGCCCGCCTGCGGCGTCGTAGACGACGACCCTCGACCCGTCCTCGAGCCCCCACCGGCGTGCGGCTGACTGCAGCGCCTGTACCGACGGCAGCGGGTGCCGGCCCTCGGCCGGGCTGCCCGGCGCCGCGAGCTCGGTCTCGAGGTCCACGAAGACGGCTCCGGGCAGGTGGCCGGCGCGGTACTGCTCCCGGCCGTCGGTGCGGCCGAGCTGCCAGCGGACGTCGAGCAGCACGGCGTCGGCGGGCACCTGGTCCGCCGCGGTCAGCACGGTCACCGGGCCGGCTCCGAGCGGGCCGCCTCCAGCTCCGCGGTCAGCGCCGCGACCGCGTCCGCCCGGCCGCCGTAGCGGGCCGGGGTGCTCTGCAGCACCGCGATCTTCCACCGGCTGCCGTCCTCCACCGCGGTGAGCACGTGGACCGCGTGCAGCGCCGGGTCGACCGACGTGGCCCCGGGCGGCACCATGCCGGCGACGCCGTGCAGCACGGCCACGCCCTCGGTGAGCCGGCGCACCGACCGGACGATGCCGACGAAGCTCGGGGTGGCGTGCTCGCTGAAGATGCGGCGCATGTCCGCCGCGATGGACAGCCGCCCGCTGCGCAGCGTGCCGTCCATCTCGACCCACTCGCCGTCGTCGGCGAACACCGAGGAGACCGTGACGCCGCTGCGCTGGTTCCACCCGGCGAGGAAGCGGGCGTACAGCGCCCGGATCTGGGTGTCGTGCGGATGGCCTGCGCTCAAGGGACTGCTCCTGCGAGGTGGTGCGGGTGGGTCGGGAGTGACGCTAGTGCGCCGTCCACGACCACGGTCTCTCCCGCGCCGGGCAGGGGCGGACAGGTCCGTCCGGGCCACCGCCGTGAGGCTCGCCGGTGACCCTCAGCGACTCAGCGGTGACTCGGAAGGCACCTGTCCGGCTCAGAACGCGGAGACCGTCTCCGCGACGAACCCGCCGCCCTGCTCCCTCACGAGCCAGACCCGCACGTCCTTCCCACCGGCTGCGCTCTTCTCGTGGAAGCGGACCACCTCCCCGTGCCGGACGCCGTGCCCGCGGATGTGCAGCTCCTGACCACCGCCGTCGATGCAGAACTCGGCGTCCCCGGCGAACTGCTCCAGCGAGCCGCTCTCCCCGTCCGGGACGACGGTCACCGGGTAGGGCTTGCCGGATGCCACGGAGTGCCACTGCTGAGCGGTCATGGGTGCCCCTGTCCTCGGGAGTGCGCTGACGGACCCAACGGTCCCACGAGCCGGGTGCCGATGTGCTGTCAGCCGACCGGTATGTCGGTGTGCATCTCTGCCGGCGCGAACTGGGTGCGGTACAGGTCGGCGTAGTGGCCGCCCCGGGCCAGCAGCTCCTCGTGCGTGCCGCGCTCGATGATCCGCCCGGCGTCCACCACCAGGATCAGGTCGGCGCCCCGGATGGTCGACAGCCGGTGCGCGATCACCAGCGACGTCCGGCCGGCGAGGGCGGCGTCCAGAGCGTGCTGCACGGCCACCTCGGACTCGCTGTCCAGGTGCGCGGTCGCCTCGTCCAGGATCACCACGCCCGGCGCCTTGAGCAGCACCCGGGCGATCGCGAGCCGCTGCTTCTCCCCGCCCGACATCCGGTAGCCGCGGTCGCCGACCACGGTGTCCAGCCCGTCCGGGAGGGAGTGCACCAGGGCGGCGATCCGGGCGCCGGTCAGCGCCTCCCACAGCTCGGCCTCGGTGGCCTCCGGCCGGGCGTAGCGCAGGTTCGCGCCGATGGTGTCGTGGAACAGGTGGGAGTCCTGGCTGACCACGCCGATGGCGTCCCGCAGCGAGGCGCTGGTGGCGCGGCGGACGTCCACCCCGCCGACCCGCACCGCGCCGTCGGTGACGTCGTAGAGCCGGGAGACCAGCGCGGCCATCGTCGACTTGCCCGCACCGGAGGTGCCGACCAGCGCGACCAGCTGCCCGGGCTCGGCCCGGAACGAGACGTCGTGCAGCACGTCGGCCGAGGCGTGCTGCTCGGGGACCGCGACGTCCTCCAGCGACGCCAGCGACACCTCGTCCGGCGAGGGGTAGCGGAAGGAGACCCGGTCGAACTCGATCGACCGGTCGTCGGCCGGCACCGGGACGGCGTCCGGCGCCTCGGCGATCATCGGCGCCAGGTCGAGCACCTCGAAGACCCGGTCGAAGCTGACCAGCGCGCTCATCACGTCGACCCGCACGTTGGCCAGCGCGGTCAGCGGGCCGTAGAGCCGGGACAGCAGCAGCGCCAGCGCGACGACGTCCCCGGCCGACAGCGACCCGGTGAAGGCCAGCGCCCCGCCCAGCCCGTACACCAGGGCGGTGGCCAGCGCGGCGACCAGGGTGAGCGAGGTGAAGAAGACCCGGCCGTACATCGCCGACAGCACGCCGATGTCGCGCACCCGGGACGCCCGGCCGCGGAACGAGTCGGCCTCGGCCTCGGGGCGGCCGAAGAGCTTGACCAGCAGCGCGCCCGCGACGTTGAACCGCTCGGTCATGGTGGCGTTCATCGAGGCGTTCAGCCCGTAGGACTCCCGGGTGATCTCCTGCAGCCGCTTGCCGATCCGCTGCGCCGGCAGCACGAACAGCGGCACCATCACGATCGACAGCAGGGTGATCTGCCAGGACAGGCTGAACATGACGCCGGCGGTGAGCACCAGCGCGATCACGTTGGACACGACGCCGGACAGCGTGGAGGTGAACGCCCGCTGCGCCCCGACGACGTCGTTGTTGAGCCGGCTGACCAGGGCGCCGGTCTGGGTGCGGGTGAAGAAGGCGACCGGCATCCGCTGCACGTGCTCGAACACCCGGGTGCGCAGGTCGTAGATGACGCCCTCGCCGATCCGCGCGGAGTACCAGCGCTGGACCAGCGAGCTCACCGCGTCCAGCAGGGCGAGGCCGGCGATGAACAGCGCGATCCGGACGACGTCGCCCGCGGTGCCGGTCAGCCCGGCGATCCGGTTGACGATGTCGCCGGCCAGCAGCGGGGTGACCACGCCGATGACCGACGAGAACACCACCAGCGACAGGAAGCCGACCAGCTCCCGCCGGTAGGGGCCGGCGATGCCGAGGATCCGGCGGACCGTCCCCTTCGGGATCTGCCGCGACGTCACCGACGAGTCGCGGCTGAACGACCGCATCGCGGCCATCGAGGTCATCGGGGAGTCCATGGCACTACCTCATCGCTGCCGCTGCAACTGTGTAATCAACCGCTCGAACAGCGCGGCTCCCCGCGATGTTCCGGCGCCGGTCAGTTCCGTACGGCGAGGGCGGCCAGCCGGCGCACCTGGGCGGCCCGCTCGGCGGCGTCCTGCTTCGCCGGCTCCGCCCGCACGGCGGACCGGAGCAGCGCGAGGGTCTCCCGGGCGGCGTCCACGTCGGGGCCGAGCAGCGCCGCGGTGAGGTCGGCGACGGTGGCCTCGAGCTGGTCGACCGGGACCGCGGCGTTGGCCAGGCCGACCGCGACGGCCTCCGCGGCACCGACGGCGCGGCCGGTCAGGCAGATCTCCACGGCCCGGCTGTAGCCCACCAGCTCCACCAGCGTGCTGGTGCCGGTCAGGTCGGGCACCAGGCCCAGGGTGGCCTCGGGCAGCCGCAGCTGCGCGTCCTCGGCGAAGACCCGCAGGTCGCAGGCGAGGGCCAGCTGCGCGCCGGCGCCGATGGCGTGGCCCTGCACCGCGGCCACGGAGACCACGCCGGGTGAGCGCAGCCACCGGAAGGCGGCCTGGAAACCGCGGATCCGCTCCTGCGCCTGCTCCGGGGGCATCGAGCCGAGGTCGGCGAGCCCGCCGGTCACCCCGGGGTCGGGGCTGAACAGCGTCCGATCCAGGCCGGCGGAGAACGCCCGCCCGGCGCCCCGCACGACGACCACCCGGACGTCGCCGTCCAGCTGCTCACCGACGGCGCGCAGCGCCGCCCAGGTGGCCGGGGTCTGCGCGTTGAGCTGGTCGGCGCGGTCCAGGGTGACGGTGAGGACGGCGCCGTCGCGGGCCGTCCTCACCCAGCCGTCAGGGTCCGGCGAGCTCACGCACTCTTCTTGTTCGCGTTGCGGTTCGCCCCGCCCCGGCCACGCAGGCTCGCGCCCGACTCCGACAGCAGCCGGTGGACGAACCCGTAGGAGCGGTTGGTCGACGTGGCCAGCGAGCGGATGCTCTCCCCGCCGTCGTACCGCTCGCGGAGCTCGTCGGCCAGCGACGTGCGGTCGTCCCCGGTGATGCGCTTGCCCTTGGTCAGGTCAGCAGTGCTCGAGTCGGCCATGACTCCCCTCCTGTCAGGGGTGCCCCGCCGGTTCGCACCGACGGCTGCCCCTTGTCCCCCGGCGCCGTCGTCCCGGTGACATCGGCGTCCCAGGACCGATGATCACCCGGCTGACCCCGCTCGGCCACCGGAGATGGGAAGTGCACGACCGAAATATCCGGCAGCACCCCAGCGGAGGGGGCGGCCTCGCTGCAGGGGCCCGCGTCGAGCTCGCGAGACGTGGGGCGCAGCGAGGTCCTTCGTCAGGCCAGGGAGACCAGGTCGGCGAAGTCGGCGCTCCAGGTGTCCTCGGTGCCGTCGGGCAGGATGATCACCTTGTCCGGGTTGAGCGCGAGCACCGCACCCTCGTCGTGGGTGACCAGCACGATCGCGCCCTGGTAGGTGCGCAGCGCCTCGAGCACCTGCTCGCGGCTGGCGGGGTCCAGGTTGTTGGTCGGCTCGTCGAGCAGCAGCACGTTGGCCCCGGAGACCACCAGCGTGGCCATCGCCAGCCGGGTGCGCTCGCCACCGGACAGCGTGCCGGTGCGCTGGTCGACGGCGTCACCGGAGAAGAGGAACGCACCGAGGATCTTCCGAAGCTCGGTGTCGGTGCTGCCCGGCGCCGCGGAGCGCATGTTCTCCAGCAGCGTGCGGTCCATGTCGATCGTCTCGTGCTCCTGGGCGTAGTAGCCCACGCGCAGGCCGTGCCCGGCCTTGACCTCGCCGGTGTCCGGGGTCTCGGTGCCGGCGAGCATGCGCAGCAGGGTGGTCTTGCCCGCGCCGTTGAAGCCCAGGACGACGACCCGGGTGCCCTTGTCGATGGCCAGGTCGACGCCGGTGAAGATCTCCAGCGAGCCGTAGCTCTTGCTGAGGTGCTCGGCGGTGAGCGGGGTGCGGCCGCAGGGCGCCGGCGTCGGGAACCGCAGCTTGGCGACCTTGTCCTGCACGCGCACCTGCTCCAGGCCGGCGGCCAGCCGCTGCGCGCGCTTGTCCATGCTCTGCGCGGCCTTGGCCTTGGTGGCCTTGGCGCGCATCTTGTCGGCCTGGGCGGTCAGCGCGTCGATCTTCTTCTCGGCGTTGGCCCGCTCGGAGCGGCGACGGCGCTCGTCGGTCTCCCGGGCGTCCAGGTACCGCTTCCAGCCCAGGTTGTAGACGTCGACGGTCGCCCGGTTGGCGTCGAGGTGCCAGACCTTGTTGACGACGGCCTCGAGCAGCTCGACGTCGTGGCTGATGACCACGAGCCCGGCCCGGTGGCCGGCCAGGTACCCCTTGAGCCAGACGATGGAGTCGGCGTCGAGGTGGTTGGTCGGCTCGTCGAGCAGCAGGGTGTCGGCGTCGGAGAAGAGAATCCGGGCGAGCTCGACCCGGCGGCGCTGGCCGCCGGAGAGGGTGCGCAGCGGCTGCTGCAGCACCCGGTCGGGCAGGCCCAGGTTGGTGCAGATCCGGGCCGCGTCGCTCTCCGCGGCGTACCCGCCCAGCGCCGCGAACTGGTCCTCGAGCCGGCCGTACTGCCGGACGGCGCGGTCCATCTCGGCGTCGTCGGCGGGCTCGGCCATCGCGATCTGCGCCTTGGTCAGCTTCGCCTTGAGCACGTCGAGCCCGCGGCCGGACAGCACCCGGTCGCTGGCGGTGATGTCGAGGTCGCCGCTGCGCGGGTCCTGCGGCAGGTAGCCGAGCTCCCCGGTCACCTCGACCTTGCCGGCGTGCGGCACGCGCTCGCCGGCCAGGGTGGTGAGGGTGGTGGTCTTCCCGGCGCCGTTGCGGCCGACGAGGCCGATCCGGTCGCCGGGCTGCACGCGGAGGTCGGCCTCGCTGATGAGGATGCGGGCGCCGGCGCGCAGCTCCAGACCGGTCGTCGTTATCACTGACCCCAGGGTAGGCGCTCGGACGCCGTACTCCGACCCCTTTCCCGGGTGACGTCCACGTCACCCGGGCGAGCGCGTCCTGGGGACGACGGGCCGGTCGGGGGCCGCGGACACGACAGGAGGCGGCCCGCGAGGCGGTGGCCCGGGTGGCGCAGACGGCGTGAGCAGGACCGCCCGTGCGCCCGTAGCGTGGACCGCCACGTCGAGCGCGAGGAGGTGGTCCGGGGTGTCGCAGGGCCCCGAGGTGCAGTACCCGCCTCCGCTCGGCGTCCCGGTGCCGCCACCGCCCGCCCCGCCGGAGGACGCCGGCCTGCGGCGGGTGAGCCCCCAGCAGGTGCTGCTCGTCGCCGGCGCCGTGGCGGTGGTGGTCGCCGGGACCGCCTCGGTCGGCCTGCTCGGCTGGGTGCTCACCACGGCGCTGGCCGCCGGCACCGCCGCCACCTCGCTGTGGGCCGGCCGGCGCGGGCTGCGGACGTCGGAGGAGACCCTCGCCGTCGCCACCGTGGTGCTGCTCGTGGCGGGTGACCGCGCCGACCCGGGCCGCGCGTCGGCGCTCGCGCTGGCCGCGTTCGCGGCGGCGTACTGGCTGCTCGGCCGGCTGGGCCGCCGGGCGGTGACCTGGCCGGTCGCGGCCTGGGTCACCGCGCAGCTCGCCGTGCTCACCGCGGTCACCGACGCCGGGCTCGACGGCCTCGGGCAGGTCGGCGCGGTGCTCGGGACCGCGGTCGCCGGCACGCTGGTCGCCCAGTGCGTCCGGCGGACCGTGGCCGCCGTCGTGCTCAGCACGACCGCGCTGTGGTGGGTCACCGGCGTCGTCCTCGGCACGTCCCTGGTCTGGACGACGACCTCCCCCGCCACCGCCGCCGGCGCCGCCGTCCTGCTGGTCGCCGCCGCCGCGGGGCTGCTGGCGCTGCGGCGGCGCGGGGAGCTGCGGCCGCTGCTGGGCCCCCGCCCGCTGGTGCCCGTGCTGGCCGGGGCGGTCACCGGGGCCGCGCTGGCCGGCGTGCTGCAGTCGACCGGCGCGGGCGGCGTCCCGGCGGCGGGGTACCTGGGGCTGGTCACCGCGGCGCTGGTGGCCGTCCGGGCCTCGCCGCGGCCGGACTCCGTCGTGCGCCCGGCCGGCCTGGCGCTGGCCTGCACCGCCACCGCGCTGAGCGTCGTCCAGCTGCTCGCCGACAGCCGGTGGAACGCCCTCGCGCTGCTCCTGGTCGCCGCCGCGCTGCCCGCCGTGCTCGTCGCCGCCCGCCAGCCCACCGACCGGCCGGGTGCGCTGCCGGTGGGGGTGGGCTGCCTGGCCGGGGCGGCGCTGCTCGCCGAGGCCGGCGGCAGCCTCGCGTCCGGGTGGGCCGGGCCGCTGCTCCTGGTGCTCGCCGTGGCGGCGCTGGCCGTCGCCTCGCTGGAGCGCCACCAGCGGGCCGAGGTGCCGCTGGCGGTCTCCGCGGTGGTCGTCGGCGTCGTCGCCGTGGCGCACGTCGGCCGCACCACGGACCTGCTCGCCGCCGGGGCGCTGGCCGTGCTGGGTGCGGCGCTGGTCGGGTACTCCTCCCGCACCGGTCGCCGGGCGGCCCGGATGGGCGGGTGCGCGGCCCTGGTCGTCGCCGTGTGGCTGGCCGACTGGCACGTCGGAGTCGAGGTGCCGGAGGCCTGGACGCTTCCGCTGGCCGCCGGGCTGCTGCTGTACTCCGGACGCCGGCTCGCGACCGCGCCGTCCTGGTCGTCCTGGGGGCCCGCGCTGGGCGCCGCCTTCGGGCCGTCGGTGCTGCTGGCGCTGGTCCAGCCGGCGCTGCTGCGGGTGCTGCTGGTGGTCGCGGCCGCGACGCTGACCACCACGGTCGCCGCCGGCCGGTCGGTGCGAGCGCCGTTCCTGGTCGGCGCGGCCTCGCTGGTCGTCGTCGGCGTCGGCCGGCTGGTGGCGGTGCTGCCGCCGCCGGCGCTGGTGGCCTTCGCGGTCGCCGGTGCCGCGCTGCTGGCCGCCGGCACCCGCTTCGAGAGCCGCCGCCGTCAGGCCCGCGAGCCCACCGTCTCCCTCGCCGACATGCGCTGACCCGCCCCTCCCCCGATCCCCGACCTGTGGTTTCGCGCGATCGTGCGCAGGGGGTTTCGCGCGTCCATGCGCAGGGGGTTTCGCGCGTCCATGCGCAGGGGTTTTTGCGCGTCCATGCGCGGGGGTTTCGCGCGTCTATGCGCAGGGGGTTTCGCGCGTCTATGCGCAGGGGGTCTCGCGTGATCGACCGCGCGTGGGAAGGCACGTGGGACCGCGGGCTGGTCGACGCTCTCGGGGGTGGGTCAGGCGGAGCCGAAGAGTGTCTCGGCGCAGACCGGGCGGTAGCCGGCGGCCAGGAACGACCGGAGCGACGCGGTGTTGGCCGGGGCCACCTGGGCCCACAGCGGCGCGCCGTCGGGCACCAGGGACGGCGCGGCGGCGGCCAGCGCGGTGCCCAGGCCTCGGCCGCGGGCGGCCGGCTCCACCTCGCAGCTGACCTCCCACCGACCGCACACGCCGCGGCCCAGGGCGAGCACGGCGCTGGTGTCGGGCGTCGTCCAGACCCGGACCCCGGTGCGGTGGGCCAGCGCCCGCTGCACGCGGGGGTGGTCGAACGGCTCGGCCTCGACCAGCTTGAGCCCGGGGTGCACCGGCGCCGGCGGGGCGACGAGCACCGAGTCGATCACGCCGGGCTCGACGCCCACCTCGTCGGCGAGCGCGGCGAGGAACCGCGCGCCCAGCGGGGCGGCGATCGGGTCGTGGGCGACCTGCGCGGCCACCCACGCCGGGTCGACGTCGGCGGCGACCACGTGCCAGGCGCTGCCCCCGACGACGAGTGCCGGCGCCCGCTGCCCGTCGAGCAGCAGCGGCGCCGGCACGGTCGTGACGCTCGCGTCGGCCGGCGGGGACTCTCCCGCGGCCAGCCGGTCCAGCAGACCGGCGAGCGAAAGGACCTCGCTGCCCCCCTCGCTTTGCGAGCTCAGCGCGGGCCCCTGCAGCGAGGCCTCATCACACACGGAAGCCGAGGGCGCGGAGCTGCTCGCGGCCGTCGTCGGTGATCTTGTCCGGTCCCCACGGCGGCATCCAGACCCAGTTGATCCGGATGTCGCCGACCAGGCCGGGGCCGGGGCCGCCGGTGAGGGCCTGGCGGGCCTGGTCCTCGATGACGTCGGTCAGCGGGCAGGCCGCCGAGGTGAGCGTCATGTCGATGATGGCCACGTTGGCCTCGGTGTCGACGTCCATGCCGTAGACCAGGCCCAGGTCGACGACGTTGACCCCCAGCTCGGGGTCGACGACGTCGCGCATGGCCTCCTCGAGGTCCTCGAGCAGCGCGGACTTGCCGCCGTAGATCCCGGCCTCGGGGGCGGTGGGCTCGGTCATGTCAGTGGGTTCCTTCCGGGTTGGACAGGGCGCGGGCGCTCGCGTCCTTCAGCGCCATCCAGCTCATCAGTGCGCACTTCACCCGGGCCGGGTACTTGGAGACCCCGGCGAACGCGACGGCGTCCTCCAGGTCGTCCTCGAGCTCCTCGGCCACGGTGGCGTCGCCCTTGCTCTGCATCAGCCGCATGAACTGCTCGCCGGTGCCGAGCGCGTCGGTGACGCTCCGGCCGACCACCAGGTCGTACATCGCCGAGACCGACGCCTGGCTGATCGAGCAGCCCATCCCCTCGTAGGAGACGTCGGCGATCGTGTCGCCGTCCAGGTGGACCCGCAGGGTCACCTCGTCGCCGCACGTCGGGTTGACGTGGTGCACCTCGGCCTCGAAGGGGTCGCGGAGGCCACGCCCGTGGGGGTTCCGGTAGTGGTCCAGGATGATGTCCTGGTACATCGACTGCAGTTGCATCAGCTCGCCCCGCCCTCGGTCACACCAGGTGCAACACCGAAGAAGCGCTGGGCTTCCCGCACGCCCTCGACGAGCGCGTCGACGTCGTCGTAGCCGGTGTGCACGTAGAAGGTGGCGCGGGTGGTCGCCGGGACGCCGTAGCGCCGGACGACCGGCCAGGCGCAGTGGTGCCCGACCCGGACGGCGATGCCGAGGTCGTCGAGGACCTGGCCGACGTCGTGCGGGTGGATGCCCTCGACGGTGAAGCTGATCGCGCCACCGCGGGCCACCGTGTCCGGCGGGCCGATCACGGTGACGCCGGGGACCGCCTGCAGCTGCTCCAGCGCATAGCCGGTGAGCACCTCCTCGTGGGCGAGGACGGCGTCCATGCCCAGCGCCTGCAGGTACTCCACGGCCGCGGCCAGCCCGATCACCTGGGCCGTCATCGGCACACCGGCCTCGAAGCGCTGCGGCGGGGCGGCGAAGGTGCTGCCCTCCATCCGGACGACCTCGATCATCGAGCCGCCGGTGAGGAACGGCGGCAGCGCGTCGAGCACCTCGTACCGGCCCCACAGCACCCCGACCCCGGTGGGCCCGAGCATCTTGTGCCCGGAGAACACCAGGAAGTCCGCGCCCATGGCGGCGACGTCGACCGGCTGGTGCGGCACCGACTGCGCGCCGTCGACGAGCACCAGCGCACCGACCTCGTGCGCCCGGGCGACGATGTCGCCGAGCGGGTTGATCGTGCCGAGGATGTTCGACTGCTGGGTGACGGCGACCAGCTTGGTGCGTTCGTTCACCACCTCGGCCAGGTCGGAGAGGTCCAGCCGGCCGTCGTCGGTCAGCCCGAGCCAGCGCAGGGTCGCACCCGTCCGCTCGCACAGCTGCTGCCAGGGGATGAGGTTGGCGTGGTGCTCCATCTCGGTGACCACGATCTCGTCGCCCTGGCCGACGGCGTACCGGCGGAACTCCGGCTCCTTGGCCGTCGCCGCGTTGGACAGCGCGTAGGCGACCAGGTTGATCGCCTCGGTGCTGTTGCGGGTGAAGACGACCTCGTCGACCCCCGCCCCGATGAAGCCGGCGATGGTGGCCCGGGCCGCCTCGTAGGCGGCGGTGGCCTCCTCGGCGAGCTGGTGGGCACCGCGGTGCGGGGCGGCGTTGACGTTCTCGTAGAACCAGCGCTCGGCGTCCAGGACGCTGCGCGGCTTCTGCGAGGTAGCGCCGGAGTCGAGGTAGACCAGCCGGCGTCCGTCGCGCACGGTGCGGGTCAGGATCGGGAAGTCAGCCCGGATCGCCTCGACGTCCAGCGGCAGGGGCGCCCTCTGCGCCCCGGCGGGACGCGAGACGGTCTGGGTCATGCGTGCGCACCCCCGGGCAGCTCCGCGAGGGCCTCCTCCTTGGAGTCCTTCACGTAGGCCGCGTAGCCCTCGCTCTCCAGCTTGTCGGCGAGCTCGGAGCCGCCCTCCTCGACGACCCGGCCGGCCACGAAGACGTGCACGTAGTCCGGCTTGATGTAGCGCAGGATCCGCGTGTAGTGCGTGATCAGCAGGACGCCGACGGGGCTGTCGGCCTTGGCCCGGTTGACGCCCTCGGAGACGATCCGCAGCGCGTCGACGTCCAGGCCGGAGTCGGTCTCGTCGAGGATCGCGATCTTCGGCTTGAGCAGCCGCATCTGCAGGATCTCGTGGCGCTTCTTCTCGCCACCGGAGAAGCCCTCGTTGACGTTGCGCTCGGCGAAGGCGGAGTCCATCTCGAGCGCCTCCATCTCGGTGCGCACGTCCTTGACCCAGGTGCGCAGCTTCGGCGCCTCGCCGGTGACCGCGGTGGCCGCGGTGCGCAGGAAGTTCGACACCGAGACGCCGGGGACCTCGACCGGGTACTGCATGGCCAGGAACAGGCCGGCCCGGGCGCGCTCGTCGACGGTCATCGCGAGGACGTCCTCGCCGTCGAGGGTGACCGTGCCACCGGTGATCGTGTACTTGGGGTGCCCGGCGATCGAGTACGCCAGGGTCGACTTGCCCGACCCGTTGGGACCCATGATCGCGTGGGTCTCGCCGCCGCGGACGGTCAGCGTGACGCCGCGGAGGATCTCCTTGACGTCCTCGCCCTCGCCGACGGTGACGTGCAGGTCGCGGATCTCCAGGACGCTGCCGGCGGCGAGGCCGCTGGCGGTCGGGGTGGTGCTGGGGCTGGTCACAGGGTGTCGCTCCTCAGGAGGTGGCCGCGGCGAGGGGGGCGTCGACGTCGACCAGGACGTCGTCGCCCTCCACCCGGACCGGGTAGACGGGGACCGGCTCGGTGGCCGGGAGGTTGGTGGGCTCGCCGGTGCGGAGGTCGAAGCAGGAGCCGTGCAGCGCGCACTCGATGGTGGGCGCGCCGTCGAACTCCTCGACCTCGCCGTCGGTCAGCGCGACCTCGGCGTGCGAGCAGACGTCCTCGATCGCGTAGATCGTGCCGTCGAAGTTGACGACCGCGACGTCGACGTCGGGCAGCTCGACCCGCAGCGACCCGTCCTCGGGCACCTCGGACAGGCTGCAGACGCGCTCGAACGTCATGCCGGCACCTCGACGGGCTGCTCCTCGAGCTCCGGCAGCGCACCGAGGCGGGCCTCGATCGTCGTCATCAGCCGGTCCTGCAGCTCGGGGATCCCGATGTGCTGGACGACGTCGGCGAAGAAGCCGCGGACGACCAGGCGGCGCGCGGTCTCGGCGTCGATGCCGCGCGAGCAGAGGTAGAACAGCTGCTCGTCGTCGAACCGGCCGGTGGCGCTGGCGTGGCCGGCGCCGACGATCTCGCCGGTCTCGATCTCCAGGTTGGGCACCGAGTCGGCGCGGGCGCCGTCGGTGAGCACCAGGTTGCGGTTGAGCTCGTAGGTGTCGGTGCCGGTCGCTGCCGGGCGGATCCGGACGTCGCCGATCCACACCGTGCGCGCGTCCTCGCCCTGCAGCGCGCCCTTGTAGACGACGTTGCTGCGGCAGTTCGGGGTGCCGTGGTCGACCCAGAGCCGGTGCTCCTGGTGCTGGGTCTCGTCGGCGAAGTAGACGCCGAACAGGTCCGCCGAGCCGCCGGGGCCGGCGTACTGCACGTTGCTGACCAGCCGGACCAGGTCGCCGCCGAGGGTGACCACGACCTGCTTGAGGCTGGCGTCCCGGCCGACGACGGCGTCGTACTGGCCGCCGTGCACGCTGCCGGGGGCCCAGTCCTGCACCGAGACGACGGTGAGCTGGGCGCCGTCGCCGAGCAGGAAGGCGACGCCGCCGGAGTAGCGGGCCAGGCCGCTGTGGTCCAGCACGACGGTGGCCTGGGCGAACTGCCCGACCTCGACGACCAGCTGGCCCCAGACGACGTCCTCGCCGCCGGTGCCGGACAGCCCCAGGCGGACCGGGCGGTCGAGCACGGTCTCCTTGACGATCCGGACGACCGCGGCGCCACCGCTGCGCTGGCGGGTCAGCGCGGCGAGTCGGTCGACCGGCTCGGGCAGGCCCTTGAGCAGCGGGTCGTCGGCCTCGACGGAGGTCAGCTCGACGCCCTCGGGGAGGTCGGTGTCCCACTGCAGGTGAGCGTCGGACGGAGCGCCGTCCAGCAGCTGGCGGACGCGGCGCATCGGGGTGAAGCGCCACTCCTCCTCCCGGCCGGTGGGCCGGGGGAAGGCGTCCGGGTCGGTCGAGGTGAACCGCTCCGCCGGGGAGCCGGTCGGGGCCGGGCCGCCATGTGAGTGCGCCCCGGGGGGCGTGTCGCCGGCTGTGCCGGTCCCGGGGGCCGGGGTGGTCGGCGGGCCGGCCTGCGCGCCCACGCCCGGAGCGAAGAGCTCCGAGGCGAGGGCGGCGGTGTCCGTGGTGAGGGTGGTCTGGTCGTCTGTTGCCGACATCAGCCGACGGCACCTTCCATCTGCAGCTCGATCAGGCGGTTCAGCTCGAGGGCGTACTCCATCGGCAGCTCCCGGGCGATCGGCTCGACGAAGCCGCGCACGACCATCGCCATCGCCTCGTCCTCGGACAGACCGCGGCTCATCAGGTAGAAGAGCTGGTCGTCGCTGACCCGGGAGACGGTCGCCTCGTGGCCCATGGACACGTCGTCCTCGCGGACGTCGACGTAGGGGTAAGTGTCCGACCGGCTGATCGTGTCGACCAGCAGGGCGTCGCACTTCACCGTGGAGCGCGAGCCGTGCGCACCCTCGTCGATCTGGACGAGACCGCGGTAGGAGGTGCGGCCACCGCCCCGGGCGACGGACTTCGACACGATCGTCGAGGAGGTGTGCGGCGCGGCGTGCACCATCTTGGCGCCGGCGTCCTGGTGCTGGCCCTCGCCGGCGAAGGCGATGGACATGACCTCGCCCTTGGCGTGCTCACCGGTCATCCACACGGCCGGGTACTTCATCGTCACCTTGGAGCCGATGTTGCCGTCGACCCACTCCATGGTCGCGCCCTCGTGGGCCACGGCCCGCTTGGTGACCAGGTTGTAGACGTTGTTCGACCAGTTCTGGATGGTCGTGTACCGGCAGCGCGCGTTCTTCTTGACGATGATCTCGACGACCGCGGAGTGCAGCGAGTCGGTCTTGTAGATCGGCGCGGTGCAGCCCTCGACGTAATGCACGTAAGCGCCCTCGTCGATGATCATCAGGGTCCGCTCGAACTGGCCCATGTTCTCGGTGTTGATCCGGAAGTACGCCTGCAGCGGGATCTCCACGTGGACGCCCTTGGGCACGTAGATGAACGAGCCGCCGGACCACACCGCGGTGTTCAGCGCGGCGAACTTGTTGTCACCGGCCGGGATGACCGAGCCGAAGTACTCGCGGAACAGCTCGGGCTGCTCGCGGAGGGCGGTGTCGGTGTCCAGGAACAGGACGCCCTGCTCCTCGAGGTCCTCGCGGATCTTGTGGTAGACGACCTCGGACTCGTACTGGGCGGCGACACCGGAGACGAGGCGCTGCTTCTCGGCCTCCGGGATGCCCAGCTTGTCGTAGGTGTTCTTGATGTCGTCGGGCAGGTCGTCCCACGACGCGGCCTGCGCCTCGGTGGACCGCACGAAGTACTTGATGTTCTGGAAGTCGATGCCGGAGAGGTCCGAACCCCAGTCGGGCATGGGCTTCTTGCCGAAGATCTTGAGCGCCTTGAGCCGGCGCTCGAGCATCCACTCGGGCTCGTTCTTGCGGCGGGAGATGTCGCGGACGACGTCCTCGTTGATGCCGCGGGTGGCAGAGGCCCCGGCGACGTCGGTGTCCGACCAGCCGTACTGGTAGTTGCCGAGCGAGTCGATCGTCTCGTCCTGCGTCATCGGCGTGCTGGGCACCGGCTGTGTGGTGGTCATGCGGGGGTCCTCTCCCGGTCGATCGAGGGGGCGGTGCTCGTGCTGGCGCGGGCGTCGTTCGCCACGGCGCGACCAGCAGGTACAGGGCGTGCGGGGGTGGCTTTGTTCCCGGCGCGCTGGGCCGGGATCTGCACGGCGGGGATGTGCGTGGTGCAGATCCCGTCGCCGTGGGCGATGGTCGCCAGCCGCTGCACGTGGGTGCCGACGAGCGTGCTGATCACCGCCGTCTCAGCCTCGCACAGCTGCGGGAACTCGGCCGCGACGTGGGCGACCGGGCAGTGGTGCTGGCACAGCTGACCGCCGCTGGAGATGGCGGAGGCGGTGGCCGCGTAGCCCTCGGCGGTCAGCGCGGCGGCGAGCACCTGGGCCCGGTCGACGGCCACCCCGTCCGCGGCGCCGGCCTCGGCGGTGCGGACCGCGGTGGAGCAGCGCTCGGCCAGGCCGGCCAGCTGCTGCTCGGCCACCGCGCGGACGGCGTCCGGCCCGCCGTGCTCGGCGACGAAGCGGAGCGCGGTCAGCGCCAGGTCGTCGTAGGCGTGCGGGAAGGCGGACCGGCCGGCGTCGGTGAGGGTGAAGTGCCGCGCGGGGCGGCCCCTCCCCCGCTGGGCGCCGGGGGCCTCGCGCTCGGCCACCCGGCCGGCGGCCACCAGGCCGTCGAGGTGCCGGCGGACGGCGGCCGCCGAGACGCCCAGCCGGGCGGCGAGCTCGGTGGCGGTCTGCGGGCCGTGCTCGAGGAGCAGGCTGCCCACCCGGTCACGGGTGCGCCCGTCCTCGGCCGGGACCCCGGCCGGGGGGAGGGCGGCGCGTGCCGCAGCGGTTTCCACAACACGATTGTGTGCTTAATCGGGGAGCCCGCAAGCAAGGCAGTCCTTACTTGCGGGCTCCCGGGACCGAGGTCACACCGCGGCGGGGGTCTGCGCCTCTGCCACGGTGTCCGGCCGGGCGGCGACCCGGAGGTCCAGCTCGCCGTCCACCACGTCGACGGTCACCTGCTGCCCGGGCTGCAGCTCGCCGCCCAGGACCAGCCGGGACAGCCGGTTGTCGACCTCGCGCTGGATCGCCCGGCGCAGCGGCCGGGCACCGAACTGCGGCTCGTGGCCGCGCTCGGCCAGCCAGCCGACGGCCGCCGGGGTCACCTCGATGCCGATGCCCTGCGCGGTCAGCCGCCGCCGGGTCTCGTCCAGCAGCAGGTCGGTGATCCGGGCCAGCTGCTCGGCCGCCAGCTGCCGGAAGACCACGATCTCGTCGATCCGGTTGAGGAACTCCGGGCGGAACGAGTCACGCAGCCGCCGCATCACCTGGTCGCGCAGGTCGTCGCCGGTGGACCCGTTGGCGGTGAAGCCCAGCGGCCCCCGGCCGGCGTTGACGATCGCCTCCGACCCCAGGTTGCTGGTCATGATCACCACGGTGTTGCTGAAGTCGACCGTCCGGCCCTGGCTGTCGGTGAGCCGGCCGTCGTCCAGCAGCTGCAGCAGCGTGTTGAACACGTCCGGGTGCGCCTTCTCGACCTCGTCGAGCAGGACCACCGAGTACGGACGGCGACGCACCGCCTCGGTCAGCTGCCCGGCGTCCTCGTACCCGACGTAGCCGGGAGGCGAGCCGACCAGCCGGCTGACCGTGTGCCGCTCCTGGAACTCGCTCATGTCCAGCCGGACCATCCGGTCGGAGTCGCCGAACAGCGCCTCCGCCAGCGCCCGGGCCAGCTCGGTCTTGCCCACGCCGGTCGGGCCGAGGAACAGGAAGCTGCCGATCGGCCGGTCCGGGTCGCCCAGGCCCGCCCGGGACCGGCGGATCGCCTCGGCGACGACCTCGACGGCCTCGTCCTGGCCGACGACCCGCTCGTGCAGCACGTCCTCCAGCCGCAGCAGCCGGTCGCGCTCCTCCTCGGTCAGCTGGGCCACCGGGATGCCGGTCGCCCGGGAGACGACCTCGGCGATCTCCGCCGTCCCCACCTCCGGGACGCCGGCCGCCCCGCCGGACCGCGCCGTCTCCAGCTCGGCCTGGGCCGCGGTGACCTCGTCGCGCAGCGTCGAGGCGCGCTCGTACTGCTCGGCGGCGACCGCCTGGTCCTTCTCCCGCTGCAGCCGCTGCACCTCCTGCTCCAGCGCCCGCAGGTCGGTGGTCGGCCGCTTCACCCGCAGCCGGGTGCGCGCGCCGGCCTGGTCGATCAGGTCGATCGCCTTGTCCGGCAGGTGCCGGTCGCTGATGTAGCGCTCGGACAGCTCCGCCGCGGCGACCAGCGCCTCGTCGGTGAACCGCACCTGGTGGTGCGCCTCGTAGCGGTCCCGCAGCCCGCGCAGGATCTCGATGGTGTCCAGGGTGCTCGGCTCGGACACCAGCACCGGCTGGAAGCGGCGCTCCAGGGCCGGGTCCTTCTCGATGTTGCGCCGGTACTCCTCGAGCGTCGTCGCGCCCACGACGTGCAGCTCACCCCGGGCCAGCGCCGGCTTGAGGATGTTGCCCGCACCCGCCGACCCCTCGGAGCCGCCGGCGGCGACCACGGTGTGCAGCTCGTCGACGAAGACGATCACCTCGTCGCTGTGCTCGCGGATCTCGTCCATCACCTTCTTGAGCCGCTCCTCGAAGTCACCGCGGTAGCGGGTGCCGGCGACCAGGCCGGTCAGGTCCAGCTCGACCAGCCGCCGCCCGCGCAGGCTCTCCGGCACGTCGCCGTCGACGATCTGCGCGGCGATGCCCTCGACGATCGCGGTCTTGCCGACGCCGGCCTCACCGATGAGCACCGGGTTGTTCTTGGTGCGGCGGGACAGCACCTCGATGGTCTGCTCGATCTCCTCGGCCCGGCCGATGACCGGGTCGATCTTCCCGTCGCGGGCCAGCTGGGTGAGGTCGCGGCCGTACTCGTCGAGCGTCGGCGTGCTCGACGGCGGCTGCTCGGCGTTCCCGCCGGAGCCGCCGCGCGCCACGGCCGGGCCGCCCGCCGCTGCCCGCTGCAGCGCCTCGGGCGTGACCCGCGCGCCACCCAGCGCCCGGCCGGCCCCGGAGTCCGGGTTCAGCGACAGGGCGAAGAGCAGGTGCTCCGGGCCGATGTAGGTG
The DNA here is from genome assembly GCF_041028285.1 of Modestobacter versicolor. Taxonomy (GTDB): domain Bacteria; phylum Actinomycetota; class Actinomycetes; order Mycobacteriales; family Geodermatophilaceae; genus Modestobacter; species Modestobacter versicolor_A. Next base: position 781,775 of record NZ_JABGDB010000002.1, read on the forward strand.
GAGCCGCTGGCCCGGGACACCTGGTGGGCGTCGAGCAGCGCCCGCTTGGCCGCGGGGGTGAGCGTCGGCGGCCGGCCGGTGGCCTCGCCGCGGCGCAGCTGGGACTCCAGCTGGTGGCGCAGCTGGTCGGGGTCGGCGCCGGCGCCGGCCAGCAGGGTGCGGGTGGGCTCGTGGCCGGCGAGCGCCCAGAGCAGGTGCTCACCGTCCAGGTCCAGGTCGCCCCACTCCGCTGCCTGCGCGGCGGCCGTGGCCACCACCTCGCGGGAGTGCTCGCTGAGCAGCTGGGTGATGTCGACCCGCTGCATGCCGCGGCGGGCGCCGGGCCCACCGAGGAAGGCCTGGAAGAAGTCGTCGAACGGGCTGCCCCCGAAGGAGCCGCCGGGGAATCCGCTGGTCATCGCTGGATGGCCGCCTCTCGTGTCGTCGGAGAGGTGCTCACCGGCCCGCGGCGGACGCGGCGCTCGTGCCGCGCGGCAACAGATCTCGGCCGGCTCGGCGCGCGTCGGGCGGGTCACCGGGCGGCTGATCGGGTCGCGCGGTGAGGGGCACCGCGGTAAGTAGCATCGGGCGCGTGTCGGTTCTTCCCGCTCGATTCCGCTCTCGGGTGAACCCCGCGACCGTCTCGCGCATCGCCCTGGCCAACGTCGTCGCGAACGGCGTCATCGTCGTCACCGGGGGCGCGGTGCGGCTCACCGGCTCCGGTCTGGGCTGCCCCACCTGGCCCGAGTGCACCGACGGCAGCATCCGGCCGACCGCCGAGCTGGCCGGGCACGGGCTGATCGAGTTCGGCAACCGGCTGCTGACCTTCGCGCTGGTCGTCGTCGCCGTGGCCACCGTGGTGGCGGTCTTCCGGTCCGGACGGCGGGACCTGCGCGTGCTGGCGGCGCTGAGCTTCCTCGGCATCCCGGCCCAGGCGCTGCTCGGCGGCGTCACCGTGCTCACCGGGCTCAACCCGTGGACGGTGGCCGCGCACTTCCTGCTGTCGATGGTCCTGGTCGCGATCGCCACGGTGCTCTGGCTGCGGTCCCGCGAGCCCGGCGTCGGCCAGCTGCTGGTGCGCCGGCCGTTCTGGCTGCTGGCCCTCGGCATCGCGGCCGCGGTCGCCGCCGTCCAGGTGCTCGGCACCGTGGTCACCGGCAGCGGGCCGCACAGCGGCGACCCGGAGGCCGGCCGGACCGGCTTCGATCCCGAGCTGGTCAGCCAGCTGCACGCCGACGCGGTGTTCCTGCTGATCGGGCTGACCGTGGCGCTGCTGGTCTCCCTCGCCGCGACCGACGCCCCCGGCCGGGTCCGCCGCGCCGCCCGCGACCTGCTCGTCGTGCAGCTGCTTCAGGGCGTCATCGGCTACGTGCAGTACTTCACCGACCTGCCCGAGCTGCTGGTGCTCGCGCACATGGCGGGCGCGGTGCTCATCACCGCCTACACCGCCCGGCTGCTGTGGTCGGTGCGCGGGCCGTCGTCCGAGCTGCCGGTCGGCGCCGAGCCGCCCGTCCGCACCGCAGCCACCCGCTGAGCCGCGCGGGCGGCCCCGTCGTCCGGCGCCGTGCCCGCCCCCTCGCCGTCCGGGCTCACCGCACGCCGTCCTGGCTCACCGCACGCCGTCCTGGCTCACCGCACGTGCTCCTGGCTCACCTTCTGCCCTGAGCCAGGAGCACGCAGGATCAGGTGACCTGATCCCGGAGGACGGTGACGGGCGCTGGCGGCAACCCACCGCGGTCCGGCGTCCTGGCTCACCGCACGCCGTCCTGGCTCACCGCACGTGCTCCTGGCTCACCTCCTGCCCTGAGTCAGGAGCACGCAGGATCAGGTGACCTGATCCCGGAGCCGTCGACGGGCGCTGGACGCCGGGCGAGCTCGCTCAGACCAGGACGTCGACGACCAGGGCGATCGACACCAGGGTCATGTAGGTGATCGACACCGAGAACAGCCGCATCGGCCGGTCGGGCACGCCGGCCCGGATCCGGTTCAGCCAGGCGTGCGACTCGACGACGTACCAGCCGCCGAGGACCAGCGTGGCGATGCCGGTGGTCCAGCCGAGCAGCGGCGTCACCGGCGCCATGAGCAGCGAGACGGCCAGGGTGGCCCACGCCCAGGCGACCGACTGCCGGCCGACGCTGACCGGGCCGGCGACCACGGACAGCATCGGCACGCCGGCGCGGAAGTAGTCGTAGCGGAAGCGGCTGGCCAGCGCCCAGAAGTGCGGCATCTGCCAGCAGAAGACGATGCCGAAGAAGACGACGGCCGGCCAGTCCAGCGACCCGGTGACCGCGGCCCAGCCGATGAGCACCGGCGCCGCGCCGGGCAGCCCGCCGAAGACGGTGTTGTGGTGCGTCCGGCGCTTGAGCACCATCGTGTAGACGACCGAGTAGGCCAGCACGGCCCCGGCCGCCAGCGCCGTGGCCAGCGGGGTGGTGAAGAGCCCCAGCAGGACCAGCGAGACCCACGCCAGCAGGACGCCGAACCACAGCGCGTTCCGCGGGGCGATCACCCCGCTGGGGATCGGCCGGTCGCGGGTGCGGGACATCAGCCGGTCGATGTCCCGGTCGTACCAGCAGTTGATCGTGTTGGCCGCGCCCGCGGCGAGCATCCCGCCGACCAGGGTGGCCACCACCAGCCCCGTGTCGGGCCACCCCCCGGCCGCCAGCATCATCGCCGGCAGCGTGGTGACCAGCAGCAGCTCGACGAGCTTGGGCTTGGTCAGCGACACGTAGGCGCCCACCGTCGCGCGGGCGGACCGGAGGGTCCGGGCGCGGTCGACGCGGCGGTCGGCGATCGTCGTCACCGGGTACCCGGGAGCGCGGCGTCGCGCGGGCAGGAGGGCACCACGAGGTCCTTCTCCGCAGGGGGATGGGTTGCCCCGCCACTCTAGCCCGGCGGTCGTCCGGGAATTGCCGGGCACCGCTAGGGTTTGATCACGTTGACTCTGCGCGTGGAGCGGGTAGGGCGGTCGTCGAGGACGCCGGCGCACCGACCGCTGTACGACTCTCGGTCGCACCCGATCAGGTGCGGCCGTGGTGCGCACCGTCGTCCGCCCGGGGTGGGTGGGTCCACGCGCCCCCGGGCGGTCTGACTCCGACCGACCCCCGAGGGAGCACCGAGCGCCACATGACCAGCGACAGCGGCACCAGAAGCACCGAAGCCGAAGCACCGGCCGAGGCCGCCAGCGACAGCCCGACCGGCGACCCGAAGCAGCCCAACCCGACCCTCCCCGAGGGGTTCACCGAGCTCGACCGGCGCGCGATCGACACCGCCCGGGTGCTCGCCATGGACGCGGTGCAGAAGGTCGGCAACGGCCACCCGGGCACCGCGATGAGCATGGCGCCGACCGCCTACCTGCTCTTCCAGAAGTGGCTGAAGCACGACCCGAGCGACCCGCAGTGGACCGGCCGTGACCGGTTCGTCCTGTCGATGGGCCACTCCAGCCTGACCCTGTACGTCCAGCTCTACCTGGCCGGCTACGGCCTGGAGCTCGACGACCTCAAGGCGCTGCGCACCTGGGGCTCGCTCACCCCGGGCCACCCGGAGGTCAACCACACCCCCGGAGTCGAGACCACCACCGGTCCGCTCGGCCAGGGCGTGGGCAACGCCGTCGGGATGGCCATGGCCGCCCGTCGCGAGCGCGGTCTGTTCGACCCGGACACCGCGGACGGCGAGAGCTTGTTCGACCACACCATCTGGGCCTTCGCCTCCGACGGCGACCTGGAGGAGGGCGTCAGCGGCGAGGCGTCCTCGATCGCCGGCACCCAGCGGCTGGGCAACCTCGTGCTGGTCTACGACGACAACAAGATCTCGATCGAGGACAACACCGAGATCGCCTTCACCGAGGACGTCGGCAAGCGCTACGAGGCGTACGGCTGGCACGTGCAGCACGTGGACGACGGTGAGGACCTCGCCGCCCTGGACGCCGCCTTCGCCGCGGCCAAGGCCGAGACCGGCCGTCCCTCGATCATCGTGCTCCGCACGATCATCGGCTGGCCCTCGCCGAACAAGCAGAACACCGGCGCCGCGCACGGATCGGCGCTCGGCGACGACGAGGTCACGGCCACCAAGCAGGTCCTCGGCTTCGACCCCGAGCAGACCTTCGAGGTCAGCGACGAGGTCATCGGGCACACCCGCAAGGTGGTCGAGCGCGGCCAGGCGGCCCACGCCGAGTGGTCGCAGGGCTTCACCGCCTGGGAGCAGAGCAACCCCGAGGGGGCCGCGCTGCTGGCCCGGATGAAGACCCGCACGCTGCCCGAGGGTTGGGCGGAGAAGCTGCCCAGCTGGCCCGCCGACGCCAAGGGCGTGGCCACCCGCAAGGCCTCCGGCGAGGTGCTCGCCGCGATCTACCCCGAGCTCCCCGAGCTGTGGGGCGGCTCGGCCGACCTGGCCGAGAGCAACAACACCGCGGTCAAGGGCGAACCGTCGTTCCTGCCCGCCGACCGGCAGACGAAGATGTGGTCCGGTGGCCCCTACGGCCGCACGCTGCACTTCGGCGTCCGCGAGCACGCGATGGGCGCGATCATGAACGGCATCGCGCTGCACGGCGGCACCCGCGTCTACGGCGGCACGTTCCTCACCTTCTCCGACTACATGCGCGGCGCGGTCCGGCTGGCGGCGCTGATGCAGATCCCGGTCACCTACGTGTGGACGCACGACTCCATCGGCCTGGGCGAGGACGGCCCGACCCACCAGCCGATCGAGCACTACGCCGCACTGCGCGCCATCCCCGGGCTGGACTTCGTCCGCCCGGCCGACGCCAACGAGACGGCCGTCGCGTGGCGGACGATCCTGGAGAACAACGACCGCCCGGCCGGTCTGGCACTGTCCCGGCAGAACCTGCCGACCTTCGACCGCGACGTGATGAACTCGGCCGAGGGCACCGCCAAGGGCGGCTACGTGCTGGCCGAGGCGTCGTCCGGCACCCCCGAGGTCATCCTGATGGGCACCGGCTCCGAGGTGCAGATCGCCGTGGCCGCCCGCGAGGTGCTCGAGGCGGAGGGCATCGCGACCCGCGTGGTCTCCCTGCCTTGCTGGGAGTGGTTCGCCGAGCAGGACGAGGCGTACCGCCTCGAGGTCCTGCCCGCCTCCGTGCGGGCCCGGGTCAGCGTCGAGGCCGGTGTGCCGATGGGCTGGCGCGACTTCGTCGGCGACGCCGGCCGGATGGTCGGGCTGAACCACTACGGCGCCAGCGCCAGCTTCGCCAAGCTCTACGAGGAGTTCGGCCTCACCGCCGAGGCCGTCGTCGCCGCCGCCCGCGAGAGCATCGAGGCCGCGGGGTCGGCTCCGGTGCCCCCCACCGGCCCCGGCGTCTCGGTCGGCGGGCTCGACAGCCCGACCGGCGATCGCTGAAGAAGGACCACACCGACCACGAGCTCGCGGCGGGCCCCGGGACCGGGGCCCGCCACCCACCTCACAGGAGGGCACGACATGGCCCAGAACGAGAACCTCGCAGCGCTGTCGAAGGCAGGGGTCGCCGTCTGGCTCGACGACCTCTCCCGCGACCGCATCCGCAGCGGCAACCTGCAGCAGCTGGTCGACGAGCAGAGCGTCGTCGGCGTCACCACCAACCCGAGCATCTTCGCGGCCGCCATCAGCGGCTCGAAGAGCTACGACGACCAGCTGCACGCGATGGCCGTGCGGAAGGTCAGCGTCGAGGAGGCGCTGCGCACCATCACCGCCGCCGACGTCCGGGACGCCTGCGACCTGCTGGCGCCGGTCGCTGCCGCCCAGCCGGGCGACGGCCGGGTCTCCCTGGAGGTCGCGCCCGGTCTCGCGCACGAGACGGACGCCACCGCCGCCGAGGCCGCCCACCTCTGGTGGCTGGTCGACCGGCCGAACCTGTTCATCAAGATCCCGGCCACCGTCGAGGGCCTGCCGGCGATCACCTCCACCATCGCCGCGGGCATCAGCGTCAACGTCACGCTGATCTTCAGCCTCGAGCGCTACCGCGCGGTCATGGAGGCCTACCTCGCCGGCCTCGAGCAGCGTCTCGCGGACGACCCGGAGGCGTCGTTCGAGGGAATCGCCTCGGTCGCCTCGTTCTTCGTGTCCCGGGTGGACACCGAGATCGACAAGCGTCTGGACGCCGCCGGTGCCGACGCCTCGCTCAAGGGCAAGGCCGGCATCGCCAACGCCCAGCTGGCCTACCAGGCCTACGAGGAGGTCTTCTCCTCCGACCGCTGGAAGGCCCTGGCCGCCAAGGGCGCGCAGCCGCAGCGGCCGCTGTGGGCCTCGACCGGGGTCAAGAACCCCGACTACTCGGACACGATGTACCTGTCCGAGCTCATCGCCCCCGGCACGGTCAACACCATGCCCGAGAAGACGATGCAGGCCTACGCCGACCACGGTGCTGCGGGCACCCCGGTGCAGTCGTCGTACGCGGACGCCGAGAAGGTCATGCAGTCCGTCGCCGACGCCGGCATCGACCTGGACGACGTCTTCCGCGTGCTCGAGGTGGAGGGCGTCCAGAAGTTCAGCGACGCCTGGGACGAGCTGACCGGCTCGGTGCAGGAGCAGCTGCAGGACAAGGCCTGACGTCCTCCCCCGGGTCCGCCCGGGACAGCACCACCCACTGAGCAACCCACCCGTCGTCCGGCCCAGCGCCGAGCCGGACGACGGGTGGCCCAGCGAGAGCCCCGAGGACGGACGAGACGATGGCCACCAACCCGTTGCGGGACCCGCGGGACCGGCGACTGCCCCGCGTACCGGAGCCCTGCGCCCTGGTCGTGTTCGGCATCACCGGCGACCTGGCGCGCAAGAAGCTGCTCCCGGCCGTGTACGACCTGGCCAACCGCGGCCTGCTGCCCACCAACTTCGCCCTGCTGGGCTTCGCCCGCCGCGACTGGGGCGACGTGGAGTTCTCCGAGCTGGCCCGCTCGGCCGCCCGCGAGCACGCCCGCACCCCGTGGCGCGAGGAGGTCTGGGAGCGGCTGGCCAACAGCGTCCGCTTCGTCCAGGGCTCCTTCGACGACGACAACGCCTTCGACGAGCTGGCCGAGAACCTCGCCGAGCTCGAGGGCAGCCACGGCATCGGCGGCAACGCCGCGTTCTACCTGTCGATCCCCCCGGCGATGTTCCCGACCGTGCTCAAGCAGATGCAGCGCACCGGGATGGCCGAGAGCACCCCGGACCGCTGGCGCCGGGTGGTCGTGGAGAAGCCCTTCGGCACCGACCTGGCCTCCAGCCGCGAGCTGAACGCGCTGGTCGACTCGGTGTTCAGCGCCGACGACGTCTTCCGGATCGACCACTACCTGGGCAAGGAGACGGTCCAGAACCTGCTGGCCCTCCGCTTCGCCAACACGCTGTTCGAGCCGATCTGGAACGGCCACCACGTCGACTCGGTGCAGATCACCATGGCCGAGGACGTCGGCATCGGCGGCCGGGCCGGGTTCTACGAGAAGACCGGCGCCGCCCGCGACGTGCTGCAGAACCACCTGCTGCAGCTGCTGGCGCTCACCGCGATGGAGGAGCCGGTCGAGTTCTCCGCCGAGGAGATCCGCACCGAGAAGCTCAAGGTGCTGCGGGCGGTCTCGGTGCCCGCCGACATGGCGCAGTTCGCCATCCGCGGGCAGTACGAGCAGGGCTGGCTGGCCGGGCAGCGCGCCACCGGCTACCGCCAGGAGGAGGGCGTGAGCCCGGAGTCCACCACCGAGACCTACGCCGCCGTCCGGCTGGGCGTGGAGACCCGCCGGTGGGCCGGCGTCCCGTTCTACCTGCGCACCGGCAAGCGCCTCCCCCGCCGGGTCACCGAGATCGCGCTGGTCTTCAAGCGCGCCCCGCACCTGCCCTTCGCCCCGACCGACACCGAGGAGCTGGGCCACAACCAGCTGGTGATCCGGGTGCAGCCCGACGAGGGCGTCACGCTCAAGTTCGGCTCCAAGGTGCCCGGCAGCGTGATGGAGGTCCGGGACGTCGCAATGGACTTCCTCTACGGCGAGCAGTTCACCGAGGCCAGCCCCGAGGCCTACGAGCGGCTGCTGCTCGACGTGCTGCTCGGCGACGCGACGCTCTTCCCGCGCAACGCCGAGGTCGAGGCGTCCTGGGCGGTCATCGACCCGCTCGAGGAGCACTGGGCGACCATCCCGCCGCAGCCCTACCGGGCCGGCGAGTGGGGCCCGCGGGCCGCCGACGCCATGCTCGAGGCCGAGGGCCGGCAGTGGCGCCGACCGTGACCCGCCACCCCGCCACCCCGTACTCCAGGAGCCTGTCGTGACGACGCTGTGGGACACCACCGGATCCGCGGTGGTCAAGGAACTGGCGGCCCAGCGCCGCACCGGCGGTGCGGTGATGAGCGGGGTCGCGCTGACCCTGGTCGTCGTCGCCGACGAGGGCCGGGTCGCCGAGGCCGAGCAGGCCGCGACCGCCGCCGCCGAGGTGCACCCGTGCCGGCTGCTGATCGTGGTGCGCCGGCAGATCGAGGCGCCGGTGCCCCGGTTGGACGCCGAGGTGCAGATCGGCGGCCGGCTGGGCCCGGGCGAGGCCGTGGTGATGCGGATGTACGGCCGGCTCGGCCTGCACGCGGAGTCCGTCGTCCTGCCGTTGCTGGCCGCGGACGCCCCGGTCGTCACCTGGTGGCACGAGGCGCCGCCGGAGCGGATCGCCCGGGACGCCCTCGGCGTCATCGCCGACCGGCGGATCACCGACGCCTCGATGTCGCCGGACCCGATCGCGGCCCTGCGCACCCGGGCCGACGACTACGCCCCCGGCGACACCGACCTCACCTGGACGCGCAGCACCCCCTGGCGGGCCACCCTCGCCTCGACCATCGACTCCGTCGCCGGCCGCCGTGGTGAGCCGGTGCGGGTGCTCGGCGGCCAGGTCGAGGGCGACCCGGCCAACGCGACCGCCCGGCTGGTCGCCGGCTGGCTCGCCTCCCGCTGCGGCTGCGCGGTGCCGGTGGTGCCGAGCACCCGGGTGCCCGGCCCGTCCGGCATCGCCGGCGTGGTGCTGCAGCTCGACGAGGACGAGGAGGTGCGCCTCCAGGACGACCGCAAGGGCGGCGCGGTCATCCAGCAGCCGTTCCGCCCCGAGGCGGTCGTCGCGCTGCCCGACCGGTCGCTCGGCGAGCTGATCGGCGAGGAGCTGCGCCGGCTGGACTCCGACGAGCCGTACAGCGAGGCGCTGGAGTCGGTCACCGGTGCCACCGGGTTGGCCGCGCGGTCGGCCGACCGGGACCACGTCTGGTTCGACCCGATGCGCCCCGAGCAGGCGGTCGAGCCGACCAGCGCCGACGCCGACGGCCCGGTGCTGCCCTCCGGGGCCGCGGCTCCGGCACCGACCGTGCCCGACGTGCCCGGCGACACCGACGAGGTCACGCCGGACGCCGAGCCGGCCGCCCCGGGCCGCCGCACCCCCGCCGCGAAGAAGGCCCGGACGTGAGCCAGCAGCCGCCCGGTGAGCCGGTCGAGGCGGCGCTCGCCGCCGAGGGCCTGCCCACCCCCGACGTCGTCATCGAGCCCGACGCCGACCGGCTGGCCCGGGCGGTCGCCTCCGCGCTGGTCGCCCGGCTGGCGGCCGCCCAAGCCGTCCACGGGACGGCGTCGGTGGTGCTGACCGGGGGCGGCATCGGGACCGCGGTGCTCGAGCGGGTCGCCGCGCTCGCCGCGGAGCCCGAGCACGCCGTGGTCGACTGGACCGCCGTCGACGTCTGGTGGGGCGACGAGCGCTTCGTGCCGGCCGACTCCCCCGACCGCAACGAGCTCGGCGCCCGGGCGGCGTTCCTCGGCCGGGTCGGCCTCGACCCGGAGCGGATCCACCCGATGCCGTCCTCGGACGCCGGGTTCGACGAGCCGGAGGAGGCCGCCGCCTGGTACGCCGGGGAGCTGGCCGCGGTGGCGGGCGAGGGGCGCGCCCTGCCCCGGATCGACGTGCTGCTGCTGGGCATGGGCCCCGAGGGCCACGTCGCGTCGATCTTCCCGGAGTCGCCGGCCGCCTCCGACGAGCGCCCGGTGGTCGCCGTGCGCGACTGCCCCAAGCCGCCGCCGACCCGGGTGAGCCTGGGCTTCCCGGCGATCACCGCCGCCGAGGAGGTCTGGCTGCTGGTCAGCGGGGAGGGCAAGGCCGACGCGGTGGCCGAGGCGCTCTCCGGCGCCGACCGGCTGCAGCTCCCCGCCGCCGGCGCCCGCGGCCGCCGGGCCACCCGCTGGCTGCTCGACACCGCCGCCGCGAGCAAGCTCCCGCGCGCATGACGCCGGCGCCCCCAAGGGCGCCGGCGTCATCGGGAGGTGCTGGAACGGCCCCCTCTCAGGGTCCCGCCCCGAGCTCGCGAGGGGTGGGGTCAGGCCCCCTTCAGGGTCCCGCCGCGAGCGTGCGAGTGGCGGGGGGAAGGGGGTCCTTCCACCTTCCTCAGGCGCCCCGGCGGGCGCGGAGGCGGGTCAGCGCCTCTTCGAGCAGTGCGTCCCCGTCGGCGTCGCTGCGCCGCTCGCGCACGTACGCCAGGTGCGTCTTGTAGGGCTCGGTGCGCGGAGCCGGCGGCGGGCTCTGCTGGTCGGTGCCCGCCGGGAGCCCGCAGCGCGGGCAGTCCCAGGTCTCGGGGACCTCGATGTCGGTCGCGAACGCGATCCGCGACTCGTGCCCGTTCGCGCACCAGAAGCCCACCCGGTGACGGGGCGCGGCCTCGCCCCGTTCTGCCTCGCCCATCGGTCCTGCCCCGACCCGACTGCCCCGGATCGCATTCCCACCAGCCACGAGCGGCCCCCTGATCGTCTGCCTCGACCGCGGTGCTCTTGATCACCGCCCGGGCAGTCTAGGGCCATCCGGGCCGCTCTCAGGTCACGATGCGGACACCGTGCGTACCGACCCGCTACCGAGCGTCGATGGGATCGATCGCACGCTGGTGACTTGCTGGAACGGCCCCCGGCCCCGTCGCAGGGTCCCGCCGCGAGCTCGCGAGTGGTGGGGGCGAGGGGGTCCTTGGTCAGACCTTGATCAGGATGCCCAGGGCGACGATGCAGACGGTCCAGACGAGGCCGGCGAAGACGGTCAGCCGGTTCAGGTTCTTCTCCACCACGGAGCTGCCGGACAGCTGCGAGGACACCGCGCCGCCGAACATCGACGACAGACCGCCGCCCTTGCCGCGGTGCAGCAGGATCAGGACGATCAGCAGCACGCTGGTGAGCACCAGGAGCACGTTGAGGACCAGCTCGATCATCGTCAGTCTCCTGTCCCGTTGACCACGGGGTGGGCTCGCACCCGGTGGATCGGGGGCTCTCGACGGTCCAGCCTAACCGACGCGGTCCCCCGCCCCGGTCAGCCGACCCGCTCAGCCCACCCCTGCGGTGGCGACGTCGTAGCCGCCGTAGGGCTGCATGACCACGCCGTTGCGCAGCCGCTGCCCGGCGAGCAGCTGCACCCGGTTCTCCACCAGCGGCACGTACGCCGACGTCGTCTGCACCGCGGCGACCACCTGGCGCCAGGCGTCCGCGGCGGCGACCGGGTCGGGCACCGCGCGCGCTGCGTCGACCAGGCCGTTCACGGTCGGGTCGTCGAGCCGCGCGTAGTTGGTGTTGCCCACCGCGCCGATCGAGCGGCCGTCGACCAGCGGGACCAGGAACGACGCCCAGGTCGGGAAGTCCGCGGTCCAGGTGGCCAGCACGATGCCGTACCCGCCCGCGGCGACCGCGTCGGGGTCACCGACGTCCGTGGCGTAGTACGTGCTCGGGTCCAGCGGCCGCACCTCGGCCTGGATGCCCACCTCCGCCAGGTCGGCGGCCAACGAGGTGGCGACCTTGACGCTGTTGGGCGCGTCCGGGACGGCGAGCACGGTGCTGAACCCGTCCGGCAGGCCGCAGGCGGCCAGCGACGCGCGGGCGGCCGCCAGGTCCGGGCGGGGGTCGGGGTCGGTGACCTCGCCGGCGAGGGCCCGCGGCCAGAGCATCGACGTCCGGACGGCGTCCTCCGGCCCGCCGAGCGCCTCCTGCACGCCTGTCCGGTCGACGACGGCGGCGACCGCGGACCGGCAGTGCGCGTTGTCCATCGGCGCCACCGAGTTGGGCAGGGCCAGCAACCGCACCGCGCCGGTGGTCACGTCGTCGATCCGGCCGGCGAGCGCCCGGTCGTCCAGCCGGCTGGTGGTCGCCTGGTGCACGCCCATGCCGGACAGGTCGGCGTCGGCCGAGCCGGCCAGCAGCGCCTGGTCCCGGGCGAGCGCGGTCATCCCGGTGCGCACGACCACCTGGTCGGGCAGGGCGGTGCGGACCTCGTCGGTGGCCGGGTCCCACTGCGGGTTCCGGTCCAGCTGGATGCCCGTCTGCGGGTCGACCGAGGTGACCAGGTACGGCCCGGAGCTGATCGGGTCGGCACCGTAGTTCCCCGCGGTGTCGTTCTCGATCGGCACCGGGCTGCTGGACAGCAGCGCCATGACGAACGGGAAGTCCGGCGCCGCGGCCGTCAGGGTGAAGGTGATCGTCCGGTCGTCGGGGGTGGCGATCGAGGCGAGGCCGAGCTTGTCCGCGGACTCGTCCTGGTAGGGGCCGGCGTAGGGGTCGGCGGGGTCGTCGAGCAGGTCGACGACGTAGGTCGGACCGCCGACGACGACCTCGGAGGCGAAGGACCGCTCGATGCCGTACTTGACGTCGCGGGAGGTGATCGGCCGGCCGGTCTCGAACCGGACGCCCTCCTTGAGGGTGAACGTCCAGGTCCGGCCGCCGTCCGGCGTCTGCCCGAGGTCGGTGGCCAGGTCGGCCACCAGCTCGTCGGTGCGGCCCGGCTCGCTGGAGTAGGTGACCAGGGTGCGGGCGTAGAGCCGCATCAGGTTCCACACCCCCGGCGAGTAGGAGCGCTGCGGGTCGAGGCTGTCGATCTCCCCGGTGACCAGCCGGAGCGTGCCGCCGGGGGTGTCGGACGGCGCGCGGACCCCGTCGACGCCGTCGTCGGCCTGGCCGCCTTGGGTGGGCACGCCGGCCGCGCCGGTGTTGCCGCTGCCGCACCCGGCCAGCAGGGCCAGCAGGGCGACGACGGACAGCACGACGGCCGACCGCCCCGCCCCCCGCGAGGAGGGACGGCGGCAGGTCGGCCGTCGATCGGTGCTGTGGTTCAACGTGGGTGCTGCTCCGCCCGGTCAGTGCCGGGGGCGGTCAGCTCCCACCGGCAGCGGTACGACAGATCTGTGCGAACTCGTCGGCGTCCAGGCTGGCCCCGCCGACGAGCGCGCCGTCGACGTCCGGTCCGGCGAGGATGCCGGCCGTGTTGCCGGCCTTGACCGACCCTCCGTAGAGGATACGGACGGCTACGGCGAGTTCCGGCCCGTAGCGCTCGGCGAGCCGTGCCCGGAGTGCCGCACAGACCTCCTGCGCATCATCGGGGGTGGCGACCTCACCGGTACCGATCGCCCAGACCGGCTCGTAGGCGACCACCAGACCGGCGAGCTGGTCGACGGTGAGGCCCTCCAGCGCCCGGTCCAGCTGCGACGTGCAGTGCGGGACGTGGGCCCCGCTCCGGCGGACGTCGAGGCCCTCCCCCACGCACAGCACCGGCACCAGGCCGTGCCGCAGCGCCGCTTGCACCTTGGCCGCGACCACGGCGTCGTCCTCGCCGTGCAGCGTGCGCCGCTCGGAGTGCCCGACCAGCACGTACCGGCAGGCCAGCGCGGCGAGCATCGCCCCGCTGACCTCGCCGGTGTAGGCACCGGAGTCTGCCGCGGACAGGTCCTGCGCCCCGTAGCCGATCTCCAGCTTGTCGCCGGCCACCAGCGTCTGCACGCTGCGCAGCGCGGTGAACGGCGGGACGACGACGACCTCGGCCGCGTCGAGCTGGGCCTCGGTCAGCGAGAACGCCAGCTTCTGCACCAGTCCGATGGCCTCGAGGTGCGTGAGGTGCATCTTCCAGTTGCCGGCGATCAGCGGACGGCGTCCCTCGCGGGGTGCCCGGGTCTCCCTGGTGCGCGCCATCAGTCGGCCAGCACCGAGAGCCCGGGGAGCTCACGGCCCTCGAGGTACTCCAGCGACGCGCCGCCGCCGGTGCTGATGTGACCGTAGGAGTCCTCGTCCAGACCCAGCTGGCGCACGGCGGCAGCGGAATCGCCACCACCCACGACGGACAGGCCCTCGACCTCGGCGACGGCCTCGGCGACCCCGCGGGTGCCGGCCTGGAAGGGCGCCAGCTCGAACACGCCCATCGGCCCGTTCCAGAAGACCGTGTGGGCATCGGCGAGCTCGGCGGCGAAGACGTCCACGGTCAGCGGGCCGATGTCCAGCCCCATCAGGTCGTCCGGGATGCCGTCGGCCGGGGTCACGGTGACCGCCGCGTCGGCGGCGAACCGGTCGGCGCAGACGACGTCGACCGGGAGCGCGATCCGGTCGCCGGCCTGTGCCAGCAGCCGCCGGCACGTGTCGACCTGGTCGGCCTCGAGCAACGACGACCCGACGCCGTGCCCCTGGGCGGCGAGGAAGGTGAAGCACATCCCGCCGCCGACGAGCAGCCGGTCGACCTTGGGCAGCAGCGCCTCGATCACGCCGAGCTTGTCGCTGACCTTGGAGCCGCCGAGCACGACCACGTAGGGGCGCTCCGGGTCCTCGGTGAGCCGGGTGAGCACCTCGAGCTCGCGGGCGACCAGCCGGCCGGCCGCGTGCGGGAGCCGCTCGGCGACGTCGGCGACCGAGGCGTGCCGGCGGTGGACGGCACCGAAGGCGTCGTCCACGTACAGGTCGGCGAGGCCGGCGAGCCGGTCGGCGAGCTCGCCGCGGACGGCGTCGTCCTTGCTGGTCTCGGCCGCCTCGAAGCGGACGTTCTCCAGCATCAGCACCTCGCCGTCGGCGAGCGCCGCGGCCCGGGCCGTGGCGTCCGGGCCGGCGACGTCGGCCGCGAGCGGCACCGGGCTGCCGAGCAGCTCGGCGAGCCGGGCGGCCACCGGGGCGAGGGAGAACTGCGGGTCCGGCTCGCCCTTGGGCCGCCCGAGGTGGGCGGCGACGAGGACCCGGGCACCGGCGTCCCGCAGCGCGGCGATCGTCGGCAGGCTGGCCCTGATCCGGCCGTCGTCGGTGATCTCGCGGGTGACCTTGTCCAGGGGGACGTTCAGGTCGGCGCGCAGCAGCACGCGCCGACCCGACACCCCGTCGGCGATGAGCTCGTCGACGGACCTCATCAGAGCTTGCTGCCCACCAGCGCGACGGAGTCGACCAGGCGGTTGGAGTAGCCCCACTCGTTGTCGTACCAGCCGACGACCTTGACCTGGTTGCCGAACACCTTGGTCAGGCCGGAGTCGTAGATGCACGACGCCGGGTCGGTGACGATGTCGGAGGAGACGATCGGGGCGTCGGTGTAGACCAGGTACGGCGCCAGCGGGCCGTCGGCGGCGGTCCTGTAGGCGGCGTTGACCTCGTCGACGGTGACCTCGCGGGACAGCGTGACGGTGAGGTCGGTCGCCGAGCCGGTCGGCACCGGGACGCGCAGCGCGTAGCCGTCGAGCTTGCCCTTGAGCTCGGGCAGGACCAGGCCGATGGCCTTGGCCGCACCGGTGGACGTCGGGACGATGTTCAGCGCGGCGGCGCGGGCGCGGCGCAGGTCCTTGTGCGGGCCGTCCTGCAGGTTCTGGTCGGCGGTGTAGGCGTGGATCGTGGTCATCAGGCCACGCTCGATGCCGAAGGCGTCGTTGAGGACCTTGGCCAGCGGGGCCAGGCAGTTGGTGGTGCAGGACGCGTTGCTGATGATCGTCTGCGAGCCGTCGTACTGCTCGTGGTTGACGCCCATGACGATCGTCAGGTCGTCACCGGTGGCCGGCGCGGAGATGATGACCTTCTTGGCGCCACCGGCGTCGACGTGCTTGCGCGCGTCGTCGGCCTTGGTGAAGAAGCCGGTGGACTCGACGACCACGTCGACGCCCAGGTCGCCCCAGGGCAGGTTGGCCGGGTCGCGCTCGGCCAGCACCTTGATGGTGGCCCCGCCGACCTTGATGCCGTCGCCGACGACCGAGACGTCCTCGGGCAGCTTGCCCAGGATCGAGTCGTACTTGAGCAGGTGCGCCAGCGTCTCGGGGGTGGTCAGGTCGTTGACCGCCACGATCTCGATGTCCGCACCGCTGGCGGCAGCCGCCCTGTAGAAGTTGCGGCCGATCCGACCGAACCCGTTGATCCCGACCCGTACCGTCACTGCGGACCTCCCAGACCGTGCTGCCGGGCCGTGTTGCCCGGCTGCGCCGTCGGCCGCGCGTGTGCACGGCCACATGTCGCGGTCAGCCTATCGGCCCCCGGGACGGCGCCCGACCACGCACCTGCCCCGGCCCACCGGGCCCGCACAGACGTCCGCGACGTCTCCCCGGCTGAGCCGGAGAGACGTCGCGGACGTCCCGGTGAGGCGCTGGACCGGCCCTCCTACCGGGACGGGAGGCGGCACCCTTGCGTCACTGGGCCAGCATGTCGTCGGTGACGACGGACTCCGTGTCCGGGATGCCGAGGTCCTTCGCGCGCTTGTCGGCCATCGCCAGGAGACGCCGTATGCGCCCGGCAACAGCGTCCTTGGTCATCGGGGGGTCGGCGCGCTGACCGAGCTCCTCCAGCGAGGCCTGACCGAACTCCAGCCGCAGCCGGCCGGCGACCAGCAGGTGCTCGGGGGCGTCCTCGCCGAGGATCTCCAGCGCCCGCTCGACCCGCGCGCTCGCTGCGACCGCGGCCCGCGCCGACCGGCGCAGGTTGGCGTCGTCGAAGTTGGCCAGTCGGTTGGCGGTGGCCCGCACCTCGCGGCGCATCCGCCGCTCCTCCCAGGCGAGCACCGCGTCGTGGGCGCCCATCCGGGTCAGCAGGGCGCCGATGGCGTCGCCGTCCCGGACGACGACCCGGTCGGTGCCGCGCACCTCGCGGGCCTTGGCCGCGATGCCCAGCCGGCGGGCGGCGCCGACGAGCGCCATCGCCGCCTCGGGCCCCGGGCAGGTGACCTCCAGGGACGACGACCGGCCCGGCTCGGTGAGGGAGCCGTGCGCCAGGAACGCCCCGCGCCAGGCTGCCTCGGCGTCACCGATGCCACCGGAGACGACCGACGGCGGCAGACCGCGCACCGGCCGGCCGCGCTGGTCGACCAGCCCGGTCTGCCGGGCCAGCCCCTCACCGTGCTTGGCGATGCGCACCAGGTAGCGGACGCCGCGGCGGATGTTGCCGCCGGCGAGCACGCTCACGCCGCTGGTGTAGCCGTACACCTCGCTGATGTCGCGGCGCAGCCGCCTGGCCACCGAGCCGGTGTCGAGCTCGGCCTCGATGACCACGCGGCCACCCACGATGTGCAGGCCACCGGAGAAGCGCAGCAGCGCCGTCACCTCGGCCTTGCGTTCGGAGGTCTTCGTGCACTCCACGCGGGAGAGCTCGTCCTTCACCATCGCCGTCATAGCCATGAGCGGTCTTCCCTTCCCCCTGTGTGCCGGCCGGTGCACCCGTCGTCGCCGTGCCCGGCCCTCCCCGGCCCGGTCACCGCGCGCCGACCATGGAGGCCAGCGCGGCGGCGAGCCGAGCAGGATCGTGCCGTGGTGCACCGTCGGGTGCAGCCACCGGTGCGAGCACCAGATCCGCACCGCATCCCTGCACAGCAGACAGCAGACCACGCCGGTCAACAACCGCAGCGGCATCGGCGATGACAGTGTGCAACGACACGCCCCCCAGATGTGCCAGCAGGACCCCCAGGTGCTCCTCCGGGGAGAAGCCGTCGGTCTCCCCCGCCTGGGGCTCCAGGTTGAGCACGACCACCATCTTCGCCGGGCTGTCCTGCAGCGCCTGGCGCAGCTGCGGGACCAGCAGGTGGGGCAGCACGGAGGTGTACCAGGAGCCGGGGCCGAGGCTGACCACGTCCGCCTCGGCGATCGCCCGCAGCACCGCCGGGGGCACCGGGGGGTCGGCCGGCGAGACGCGGATGTCGCGGACCCGGCCCGGGGTCGAGGCGATCGCGACCTGGCCCCGGATCCGCCGGGTCTCCTCCGGGTCGTCGGGGTCGGTGCTGACGACCGTGGCCACCAGGTCCAGCGGCACCTCGGCCATCGGCAGCACCCGGCCCTGGGCGCCGAGCAGCTCCTCGAGCACGCCCAGCGCACGCACGCTGTCACCGCCGTGCATCTCGGTGAGCCCGGTGAGCATCAGGTTGCCGACCGGGTGGCCGGCCAGGACGCCGCTGCCGCCGAAGCGGTGCTGCAGCAGCCGGGCCACCTCCTGGGTGCGCGGGTGCTCGCCGGCCAGCGCGGCCAGCGCCATCCGCAGGTCGCCCGGGGGCAGCACCGGCATCTCGCGCCGGATCCGGCCGGAGGAGCCCCCGTCGTCGGCGACGGTGACCACCGCGGTCAGCTCCCGGGTCAGCCGGCGCCAGGCGGCCAGCGCGGCCGCGAGCCCGTGCCCGCCGCCCATCGCCACCACCCGCAGCCGGTCGGCCGAGCGGCGGTCGCCGCCGACGGGCACCGGGACGGGCGGTGGCGGCGCCAGCCGGACCGCCTCGTCGCCGGGCAGCTCGGGCAACGTCACTCCCGCCCCAGGTCGCGGTGCCGGGCGGTGGCGGGCACGCCCTCCTCGGTGAGCCGGCGGGCGAACTCCTCGGCGATGGCCACGCTGCGGTGCTTGCCGCCGGTGCAGCCGACCGCCAGCGTCAGGTAGCGCTTGCCCTCGCGCCGGTAGCCGGGCAGCAGCAGCCGCAGCACCTCGGTGTACCGGTCCAGGAACGCCGGGGCGTCGTCCTGGCCCAGCACGTAGTCGCGCACCTCGCTGTCCCGGCCGTTCATCGGGCGCAGCTCGGGGACCCAGTGCGGGTTGGGCAGGAACCGGGCGTCGACGACCAGGTCGGCGTCCAGCGGCAGGCCGTACTTGAAGCCGAAGCTGAGCACGGTGGCGACCACCTGGGGCGGGGCGCCGTCCTCGACGAAGGCCGACTCCAGCGTGGCCCGCAGCTGGTGGACGTTGAGGTCGCTGGTGTCGATCCACAGGTCGGCCTCGCCGGCGATGCCGGTGAGCAGCTCGCGCTCGGCGTCGATGCCGTCGATGAGCCGGCCGGTGCCCTGCAGCGGGTGCTCGCGGCGGACCGACTCGTAGCGGCGGACGAGCACCTCGTTGCGGGCGTGCACGTAGACGACCCGGGGCCGGTGGCCGGCGTCGGCCAGCTGCCGGATGGACTCCTGCAGGTCGCTGGAGAAGGCGCGGCTCCGCACGTCGACCACCGCGGCGAACCGGCGGAGGTCGCCGCGGGCACCGAGCTCCACCATGGGCTGCAGCAGCGCCGGCGGCAGGTTGTCGACCACGAAGAAGCCCAGGTCCTCCAGCACCCGCCCGGCGCTGTTCTTGCCCGCACCGGACAGCCCGGTGACCACGACGACGTCGAGCGGGGCCAGCTCGGTGCTCGACCCGTCGGCCGAGGGCGGGACGTCGCCCTGCGGACCCGCGGGTGCCGGGTCGGTGAGTGCGGCGTCGCTGTGTGCCGGGTCGGCGTGGGCGGCGTCGGTGGGTGCCGGGTCGCTGTGTGCCGGGTCAGAGTGGGCCGGGTCGGCGGTGGGCTCCCCGGCCTGCGGACCGCCGCTCACGCGCCGCTCCCCTCGACCTGGTGGACCCGGCCGATCTCGGCGCTCTCCCCCGCCTCGGGACCGCGGACCACCCGGGCCGGGGTGCCGGCGCCCACCGGCGCGACCTCCAGCTCGACGGCGTCCTCGGCCACCCGGTCGGGGTCGGCACCGGCCTGGACCGGCTCGGCGACCGCGGCCAGCACCGCCTCGGCGGTCCGCCGGCCGATGCCGGGGACGGCGGTGAGCTCCTCGACCGAGGCCGCGCGCAACCGCTTGAGAGATCCGAACTGCTTCATCAGCGCCTTCCGCCGGGTGTCGCCCAGCCCCGGGACGTCGTCCAGGAGCGACACCAGCATGGTGCTGGATCGCTTCTGCCGGTGGTAGGTGATGGCGAACCGGTGCGCCTCGTCCCGGATCCGCTGCAGCAGGTACAGCGCCTCGGAGGTGCGCGGCAGGATGACCGGGTCGGGGTCGTCGGGCAGCCACACCTCCTCCATCCGCTTGGCCAGGCCGCAGACGGCGACGTCGACGACGCCCAGCTCGGCGAGCGACCGGCTGGCGGCGGCCACCTGCGGGGCGCCGCCGTCGACGACCAGCAGGTTCGGCGGGTAGGCGAACCGGCGCGGCCGGCCCTCCTCCGCGGCGACGCCCTGCTCGTCGCGGCGGTCGGCCTCCTCCTTGAGGTGCCGGGCGAACCGCCGGCGGACGACCTCGGCCATCGCGGCGGTGTCGTCGGTGCCCTGGGCGACGGAGAACCGGCGGTAGTCGGACTTCTTGGCCATGCCGTCCTCGAACACCACCATGCTGGCCACCACGTTGGTGCCCTGGACGTGGGAGATGTCGATGCACTCGATGCGCAGCGGGGCGTCGGCGAGGTCCAGGGCCTCCTGGATCTCCGACAGCGCCATCGACCGCGCGGTGAGGTCGCTGGCGCGCTTGACCCGGTGCCGGGCGAAGGACTCCTTGGCGTTGCGCTCCACCGTCTCCATCAGGTTGCGCTTGTCGCCGCGCTGGGGCACCCGCAGCGACACCCGCGACCCGCGCAGCTCGCTGAGCAGCTCGGCGTAGACCTCGGCGTCCTCGGGGAGCTCGGGCACCAGCACCTCGCGCGGCACGGCCTCCCCCACCTCGCCCGCGCCGGTCTCCTCGTCGACACCGCCGTAGACCTGGAGCAGGAACTGCTCGACCAGCTGCCCGGTGGTGACGTCCTCGACCTTGTCGATGATCCAGCCGCGCTGGCCGCGGACCCGGCCGCCGCGGACGTGGAACACCTGGACGGCGGCCTCCAGCTCGTCCTGGGCGAACGCCACGACGTCGGCGTCGGTGCCGTCGCCGAGGACGACGGCCTGCTTCTCCAGCGCCCGGCGCAGCGCACCGAGGTCGTCGCGCAGCCGGGCGGCCTTCTCGTAGTTCAGCTCCTCGGCGGCCTCGGCCATCTGCCGCTCGAGCCGGCGGGTCATCTGCTCGGTGCGGCCGCCCATGAAGTCGCAGAAGTCGTCGACGATCTCGCGGTGCTCCTCGGCGCTGACCCGGCCGACGCAGGGGGCCGCGCACTTCCCGATGTAGCCGAGCAGGCACGGCCGGCCGATCTGACCGGCGCGCTTGAAGACGCCGTTGGAGCAGGTGCGGGCCGGGAAGACCCGGGTCAGGGTGTCCAGCGTCTCCCGGATGGCCCAGGCGTGCGCGTAGGGCCCGAAGTAGCGGACGCCCTTGCGCTTGGGCCCGCGCATGACCTGCAGCCGCGGGAACTCCTCGTTCAGCGTGACCGCCAGCGAGGGGTAGCTCTTGTCGTCCCGGTAGCGGACGTTGAACCGCGGGTCGAACTCCTTGATCCAGTTGTACTCGAGCTGGAGGGCCTCGACCTCGGTGCCGACGACGGTCCACTCCACCGCGGACGCGGTGGTGACCATCTGCCGGGTGCGCGGGTGCAGCCCCCACACGTCGGCGAAGTAGCTGTTCAGCCGCTGCCGGAGGTTCTTGGCCTTGCCGACGTAGATGACCCGGCCGCCGGGGTCGCGGAACTTGTAGACCCCGGGGTCCTCCGGGATGCTGCCGACCGCTGGGCGGTACGTGGACGGATCGGCCATGCCCCCAGGTTAGGTCGGCCCCCCGACACTCCGGTGCCCCCGTCAGCGACCTGCGCAGATGCCCTGGGGGGTCAGGCCGGCGGCGCGGTCTTGACCGCGAGCACCGGGCAGTCGACGTCCAGCAGGATGCGCTGGGCGGCGCTGCCCATCAGCAGCTTGCCGACCGCCGAGCGGTGCCGGATGCCGATGACCAGCAGGTCGGCCGCCGTCTCGGTGACGACCGCGGCGAGCTCCTCGGCGACGTCGCGGCCCACCGGCTGGCGGACCTCGAACGCCACGCCGGAGGCGGCGAGCTGGTCGCTCAGCCCGCGCAGCGCCTCGCCCTGGAGGTACTCCGGGTCGACGAGCGCGTCCCCGCGGGAGCTGTTGACCACGACCAGCCGGGCCCCGCGGCGGCGGGCCTCCTGCACCCCGTGCGCCAGCGCCGCAGCGCCCCGCGGGTTGGGCACGTGCCCCACGACGACCGTCCCCATCTGCACGTCTCCGCTCATCGCTCCGTCGTCCCCGGGTCGTCCGGGTGGTCTGCGTGGTCCCCGTGGTCTGCGTGGTCCCGGTGGTCCGCGCCGGTGCGGACGCGCTCGTCGCGGTGCTCGAGCCGGCCGTCGCGCTGGACCTCCTCCGGCGTGGACCGGCGGCCCTTCACCAGCCGCAGCACGATCGGCCCCACCAGGGCCACCAGCGCGAGGAACAGCACGATCCGGCTGAACCAGCTGTCCACCAGCACGCCGAGGTCGCCGCCGCTGATCGCCAGGGCGCGGCGCAGGTTGGTCTCCGCGATCGGCCCGAGGATCAGCCCGATCACCGCGGGCGCCACCGGCCAGCCGTACCGGCGCATCAGGAACCCGAGCAGCCCGAGCAGGAGCAGGAGGACCAGGTCCAGCGGGTCGGCGTTGACGGCGAAGGAGCCGAGCGAGGCGAACATCAGGATGCCGGCGTACAGGTAGGGCCGCGGGATGCGCAGCAGCCGCACCCAGACGCCCACCAGCGGCAGGTTGAGCACCAGCAGCATCGCGTTGCCGATCAGCAGCGAGGCGATCAGCGCCCACACCAGCGGGCCCTCGGTGGTGAGCAGCGTCGGCCCCGGCTGGATGCCGTAGCCCTGGAAGGCGGCCAGGATGATCGCCGCCGTGGCCGAGGTGGGGATGCCGAGGGTCAGCAGCGGCACGAGCACGCCGGCGGCCGCGGCGTTGTTGGCGGCCTCCGGCCCGGCGACGCCCTCGATGGCGCCCTTGCCGAACTCCTCGGGGTGCTTGGTGAGCTTCCGCTCCGTCGCGTAGGACAGGAACGTCGGGATCTCCGCACCGCCGGCGGGCAGCGCGCCGAACGGGAAGCCGAACGCGGTGCCGCGCAGCCACGGCTTCCAGGAGCGCCGGAAGTCCTCCCGGGTCATCCAGTTGCCCTTGTGGTCGATCACCTGCACCGCACCCCGGCGCAGCCGGGAGGCCACGTAGAGCGCCTCCCCGACCGCGAAGAGGGCCACCGCGACGACGACGACGTCGATGCCGTCGGACAACTGCGGCACCCCCAGGGTGAACCGCTCCTGGCCGGTGAGGACGTCGGTGCCCACCAGCCCGAGGTACAGGCCCAGGCAGAGGGCGGCCAGCCCGCGCAGCGGGGAGGAGCCCAGCACGGTGGCGACGGCGACGAAGGCGATGACGGCCAGCGCGAAGTAGTCCGCCGGGGTGACGCTGATGGCCAGGTCCACCACGGTGGGGGCGACCAGCGCGAGCAGCAGGGTGGCGATGGTGCCGGCCACGAACGAGCCGATGGCCGCGGTGGCCAGCGCGGCCGACCCGCGGCCGGCCTTGGCCATCCGGTTGCCCTCGAGCGCGGTCATGATCGAGCTGGACTCGCCGGGGGTGTTGAGCAGGATCGACGTCGTCGACCCGCCGTACATCCCGCCGTAGTAGATGCCGGCGAACATGATCAGCGCGCTGGTCGGCTCGAGCACGTAGGTGGCCGGCAGCAGCAGGGCGACGGTCATGGCCGGGCCGATGCCGGGCAGCACGCCGACGGCGGTGCCCAGCAGCACGCCGAGCAGGGCGAAGAGCAGGTTGCCCGGGGTCAGGGCGTCGGCGAACCCGCCGAGCAGGTCGTCGAAGGCCATCAGAGCCAGTCCGTCAGGAACTCGAGGACCGTGCCGCCGGGCAGCGCCACGTTGAGCGCCTTGACGAAGACGATCCAGACGACGCAGCTGACCAGCAGGCCGATCAGGAACGGCCGGACGACGCCCACGGCGCCCAGCGCCCAGGCCACGGCGGCGAACATCAGCGCCACCGCCAGCGGCCAGCCGATCACGTTGATCAGCAGCGCATGGGCGACGAAGGCGACGGCGATGATCGCGACGGCCCGCCAGTCGGTCGGGGCGTCGGGGTCGACGTCCTCGCTGTCGTCGGAGGGTCCGCGGTCGCCGCGCAGCGCGCGGAGGGCCAGCGCGGTGCCGGTGAGCACGGTCAGCCCGCCGACGGCGTAGGGGAAGAACCGGGGACCGACCGTGTTCGACGACCCCGGCACGGCGATGGCCCCGGCGTCGACGAGCAGGTAGACGCCCAGCGCGGCGAGCAGCGCGGCCATCACCAGCTCGCCGGTGTTCCGCTCCGGGCGGCTGCTGCGCTCCTCGGCCACCGGCCCGGGCTCGTGCCCGGCGGCGGTGCTCACGGGATCAACCCGATCTCGGTCAGGACCTGGCGCACGCGGGTCTCCTCCTCGGCGAGGAAGTCGCCGTACTCGTCCCCGGTCTGGAAGGTGTCCAGCCAGCCGTTGTTCTCCAGCGCCTCGGCCCACTCGTCGCTGTCGTGCGCGGCCTGCACCACGGCGATCAGGTCGTCGCGGGCGTCGTCGCTCATGCCGGGCCGGGCCATCAGCCCGCGCCAGTTGACCACCTCGACGTCGTAGCCGGACTCGATGATCGTCGGGACGTCGGGCACCTGGTCGGAGCGCTCGGCGGTGGAGACCGCGAGGCCCCTGAGGTCACCGGCGGCCACCTGCGGGCCGTAGTCCGCGGTGCCGGAGATGCCGGCGGCGACCTGGTTCCCGAGCAGCGCGGACAGCGACTCGCCGCCGCCCGAGTAGGGGATGTAGTTGACCTCGCGGGGGTCGATGCCGGCCGCCTGCGCCAGCAGCCCGGCCAGGATCTGGTCGGTGCCACCGGCCGAGCCGCCGGCGATCGGGGTGCCGCGCGGGTCCGCGGCCCACGCCTCGACGAAGGCCGCCAGGTCCTCGTACGGCGACTCGGCCGGCACCACGAGCAGCTCGGTCTCGCCGATCAGCTGGGCGATCGGGGTGACGTCGTCCAGCCGGGTGCGGGAGTCGTTGGTGTCGACAGCGCCCACCATGACCAGGCCCATCATCATCAGCAACGCGTCGTCGTCCTCGCGGGCCAGCTGCCCCAGGCCGATGGTGCCGCCGGCGCCCTCGACGTTGAACACCTGCACGTTGCGGGCGACCCCGGCCTGCTGGATCACCCGCTGCAGGGTGCGGGCGGTGGTGTCCCAGCCGCCGCCCGGGCTGGCCGGGACCATCATCCGCAGCCGGGAGAGGTCCCCGGGCTGGACGACGGTGCCGGCGCACGCGGACAGCGTGGCCAGGGCCGGCGCCGCGAGGCTGCCGGCGAGGAAGGTCCTGCGGCTCATCGGCACGGGGGTGCGCCTCCTGCGGCTGCGCTGCTCACGGGGAGTCAGGCAACCACAGCCGGACGCCGTCCGTGAACCTGGTGCCGCGATCGGCACCGAGGCGTGACCTGGGGCGGCCGAACGACCGGGCGGGGGGCGCTCCCTCCGCCCGGTCAGCCGGTCGGCGTGCCGGCCGGCGAGGCGGTCAGCTGGCCTGCTCGGCGGTCAGCTGGCCTGCTCGGCGGTCAGCTGGCCTGCTCGGCGACCGCCGCGGCCAGGGCCGGCTTCTTGCGGGTGCGCTTCTTCGGTGCGGCGGCCGCGGCGACGGCGGCCGGGTCGAGGATCTGCGCGAGGAACTTCCCGGTGTGGCTCTCCGGCACCCCGGCGACGAACTCCGGGGTCCCCTCGGCCACCACCATGCCGCCGCGGAAGCCACCCTCGGGGCCCATGTCGATGAGCCAGTCGGCGCTCTTGATGACGTCGAGGTTGTGCTCGATGACGATGACCGAGTTGCCCTTGTCGACCAGGCCCTGGACGACCTTGAGGAGCTTGTTGATGTCCTCGAAGTGCAGCCCGGTCGTGGGCTCGTCGAGCACGTAGATCGTCCGGCCGTTGGAGCGCTTCTGCAGCTCGCTGGCGAGCTTGACGCGCTGCGCCTCGCCACCGGAGAGGGTGGTCGCCGGCTGGCCGAGGCGGACGTAGCCCAGCCCGACCTCGGTGAGCGTGCGCAGGTACCGGGAGATCGCCGGGATGGCCTCGAAGAAGTCCGCGGCCTCCTCGATCGGCATGTCCAGCACCTCGGCGACCGTCTTGCCCTTGTAGTGCACCTCGAGGGTCTCCCGGTTGAACCGGGCGCCCTTGCACACCTCGCAGGGGACGTAGACGTCGGGCAGGAAGTTCATCTCGATCTTCAGGGTGCCGTCGCCGGAGCAGGCCTCGCAGCGCCCGCCCTTGACGTTGAAGGAGAACCGGCCGGGCTGGTAGCCGCGGACCTTCGCCTCCGACGTGCTGGCGAACAGCTTGCGGACGTGGTCCCACACCCCGGTGTAGGTGGCCGGGTTGGACCGCGGGGTGCGGCCGATCGGCGACTGGTCGACGCCGACGACCTTGTCCAGCTGGTCCAGGCCGGTGATCGTGCGGTGCCGGCCGGGCACCATCCGGGCGCGGTTCAGCTCGTTGGCCAGGGTCGTGTAGAGGATGTCGTTGACCAGGCTGGACTTGCCCGAGCCGGAGACGCCGGTGACCGCGACCAAGACGCCGAGCGGGAACGCCACGTCGATGCCGCGCAGGGTGTTCTCCCGGGCGCCCTTGACCACGAGCTCGCGGCCCGGGGTGGGCACCCGCCGGTCCTTGGGGATGGTGATCTCCCGGCGGCCGGAGAGGTACTGGCCGGTGATGGACCGCTCGCTGGCGAGCAGGTCCTCGTAGGTGCCGCTGACCACCACCTCGCCGCCGTGCTCGCCGGCGCCGGGACCGATGTCGACGATCCAGTCGGCCTGCTTGATGGTGTCCTCGTCGTGCTCGACGACGATCAGCGTGTTCCCCATGTCGCGCAGCCGGACCAGCGTCTCGATCAGCCGGACGTTGTCCCGCTGGTGCAGCCCGATCGACGGCTCGTCGAGGACGTAGAGGACGCCGACCAGCCCGGACCCGATCTGGGTGGCCAGCCGGATGCGCTGCGCCTCACCACCGGCCAGCGTGGCGGCCGGACGGTCCAGGGACAGGTAGTCCAGGCCGACGGAGACCAGGAAGGAGAGCCGGGCCTGGATCTCGCGGAGCACCTGGACGGCGATCGCCCGCTCCCGCTCCCCCAGCTCCAGCGCGTTCAGCCACTCGGAGGCGTCGCCGATGGAGAGCCCGGTGACCTCGGCGATGGAGCGGCCGTTGAGCTTGACCGCGAGGATCTCCGGCTTGAGCCGGGTGCCGTGGCAGACGGGGCACGGGACGTCCCGCATGTAGCCCTCGTACTTGTCCTTCATGAACTCGCTGTCGGTGTCCTCGTGCCGGCGCTCGAGGAAGGGCAGGACGCCCTCGAAGGCGGCGTAGTAGCTGCGCTCGCGGCCGTAGCGGTTCTTGTAGCGGACGTGCACCTGGTCCGGGGACCCGTGCAGCACCGCCTTCTGCACCTTGGCCGGCAGCTGCTCCCACGGCGTCTTCATCGAGAAGCCCAGCATGTCGGCGAGCCCGCCGAGCAGCCGCTGGAAGTACTCGTTGCTCATCGACGTCGACCACGGGGCGATCGCGCCCTCGCCGAGGCTCTTCTGCGGGTCGGGCACGACGAGGTCGGGGTCGACCTCCTTGCGGGTGCCGATGCCGGTGCACTCGGGGCAGGCGCCGAACGGGGAGTTGAAGGAGAACGACCGCGGCTCCAGCGCCTCGAACGACAGGCCGTCGTCGATGCAGGCCAGGTGCTCGGAGAAGGTGCGCTCCCGGTGGGTGTCGCCCTCGGCGAGGTCGACGAAGTCGAGCACCACCAGCCCGCCGGCCAGGCCCAGCGCGGTCTCGACCGAGTCGGTGAGCCGGCGCTTGGCGCTGTCCTTGACGGTGAGCCGGTCGACGATCACCTCGATCGTGTGCTTCTCCTGCTTCTTGAGCTTCGGCGGCTCGGTCAGCGAGTGCACGGTGCCGTCGACCCGGACCCGGGAGAAGCCCTGGGTCTGCAGCGAGCTGAACAGGTCGACGTACTCGCCCTTGCGGGCCCGCACGACCGGGGCGAGCACCTGGAACCGGGTGCCTTCCTCCATGGCCAGCACCTGGTCGACGATCTGCTGCGGGGTCTGCCGCGAGATCGGCTTGCCGCAGTTCGGGCAGTGCGGCTGACCGGCGCGGGCGTAGAGCAGGCGCAGGTAGTCGTAGACCTCGGTGATCGTGCCGACGGTCGACCGCGGGTTGCGGTTGGTCGACTTCTGGTCGATCGACACCGCCGGGGACAGCCCCTCGATGAAGTCGACGTCCGGCTTGTCCATCTGGCCGAGGAACTGGCGGGCGTAGGCCGACAGCGACTCCACGTACCGGCGCTGGCCCTCGGCGAAGATCGTGTCGAAGGCCAGGCTGGACTTGCCCGAGCCGGAGAGCCCCGTGAACACGATCATCGCGTCGCGGGGCAGGTCGAGGTGGACGTCCTTGAGGTTGTGCTCGCGGGCGCCGCGGACGACGAGCCGGTCCATGTGATCCCTGTCGGTCGCAGTGGTTCGGGAGTGGTCGCTGCCCCGGGAGGCGGGGACCGGTGGTACGGGGCGGAGCGGGGGCCGTGGGTCGTGCATCCCCAGGTCGAACGGTGGGCCGGTGGGGGCGCTTCCCGGCGGTCGGTGTCGGCTCGGTCTCCCCGCCGCCCCGGGAGCTCGACGGTGACCGGCGACGGTGCCGGTCAGCCGGTCGGGACGCCGGCGGGCTCGGTGGGGTCGAAGACCGGTGCGTGCCGCCGCCAGGGCTGCCGGCGTTCCAGCTCTCCGGCCAGCCAGAGTAGTCGCGTCTCGGACCCTGCCGGTCCGACCAGCTGGACCGAGGTGGGCAGGCCCTCCCGCCCCGGCCCGGCGGGCAGCACCAGCGCCGGCAGCCCGGCCAGGTTCCAGGCCGAGACCCACGGCGCCCATCGGGCGTTCGCCGTGACGTTGGCCAGGAACCCGCGCTCGTGCCACGGCCGGGCGGCCAGCGGCAGCCCTGCCACCACCGGGGTGAGCAGCACGTCGACGTCGGCGAAGAAGCCGGTCATCCGCTCCCGGAAGGCCGCCGCGGTGCGCGGCCGGACCAGCCCGGCCCGGCGGACCCAGCGGCCCAGCCGCGCGTGCGTGCGGCTGCGGGGCTCCATCGCCGCGCGGTCCAGGTCGAGCGCCTCGGCGTCGGCGTCGGCGCCGGCCAGCCACCGGGCGACGGTGCCCAGGGCCGCGGCCGGGGTGACCACCGGCTCGGCGCGGACGACGGTGTGCCCGGCCGCCTCGAGCTCGGCGGCCACCGCGTCGACGGCCGACCGCCCGGCGGCGTCCAGCCGGGTGCCGGGCACCGGCGAGCGGGTGGAGACGGCGACCCGCAGCGGCCGCGCCGGGGCGACCGGGGCGACCACCGGCGTGCCGGCCAGGACCGCGAACCCGGTGGCGAGGTCGGCGACGGTGGTGGCCAGCACGCCGTTCTCCGCCATCCCCGACCAGCTGTCGGCGCCGATGCCGGCCGGGACGACCCCGGAGCCGGGCTTGAGGGTGACCAGGCCGCAGGCGGCGGCCGGCAGCCGCAGCGACCCCATGCCGTCGTTGCCGTGCGCCAGCGGGACGACCCCGGCGGCGACCGCGGCCGCGCTGCCGCCGCTGGACCCGGCGGAGGACCGGGCGGTGTCCCAGGGGTTGCGGGTGACGGTGCCGGGGCCGTCGGTCGCGGAGTAGAGGCACAGCTCGGGCACCCGGCTGATGCCGACGACCACGGCCCCCGCGGCCCGGAGGCGGGCGACGACGGGGTGGTCGGCGGAGGCCGGGGCCGGCCGGTGCGCCCGCGAGCCGTCGGTGGCGACCTCGCCGGCGACCGCGACGTTGTCCTTGACCGCGACCGGCACCCCGGCCAGCGGCAGCTCGGCGCGGTGCGGGGAGGCGTCGACGGCGGCCGCCTCGGCCAGCGCGGCCGCGGTGCGGACGACCCGGAAGGCCCCGATCCGCGCGTCCACGTCGGCCAGGTGGGCGAGGTGGGCACGCACCACGGCGACGGCCGACAGCCCGCCGGAGCGGACGCGGGCGGCGAGCTCGGTGGCCGGCACGCCGACGAGCGACCGGTCGACCGGGGTGCCGTCGTCCGGGAGTCCGGTCGAGGGGTCAGGGCGCGCGGAACCTGCACTAGCGTCCATGCGGTCGAACCTATCCGGGGGCGCCGACAGTTCTCAGATCGGAGCGGGATGAGCGGGCAGACGTACACCGGGGACGTGCAGGTCGGCGGGCCGGCCGAGGTCCGGGAACTCCCCGGGCTGACCATCCGGAAGCTGGCCGTGGGCGAGATGGCCAACAACGCCTACCTGCTCACCGACACCGCCACCGGCGAGGCCCTGCTGGTCGACGCGGCGGCCGAGCCCGAGGCGCTGCTCGGCCTGGTCGACGGGGCCGTCGTGCGCACCGTGGTCACCACCCACGGGCACTGGGACCACCACCGCGCCCTCCCCCAGGTCGTCGCGGCGACCGGGGCGGACACCGTCGCCCACCCGGCGGACGCCGCCGACCTCCCGGTGCCGGTGACCCGCCCCGTGCAGCACGGCGACACGGTGGCCGTGGGCGAGCAGGTGCTCGAGGTCGTCCACCTGCGCGGCCACACCCCGGGCTCCATCGCCCTGGTCTGGCGCGGCCCGGCGGGCGCGGGCACCCACGTGTTCACCGGCGACAGCCTGTTCCCCGGTGGCGTCGGGAACACCCAGCAGGACGCCGCCCGGTTCGCCAGTCTGCTCGACGACGTCGAGACCCGGCTGTTCGGCACGCTGCCCGACGACACCTGGGTGTACCCCGGCCACGGCCGGGACACGACCCTCGGCGCCGAGCGCCCGCACCTCGCGGAGTGGCGGGCCCGCGGCTGGTGAGCCGGCGGGCCCGGATCGTCGTACCCCGGCCCTAGCCTGCCGGGCATGACGTCACGGACCCCGATCACGCTCGGCGCGGTCAACGTCGAGGCCGACGACCCGCCCGCGCTGGCGCGCTTCTACGCAGCCCTGCTCGACACCGAGGTCGCTGGTGGCGAGGACGGCTACGCCTTCCTCGCGCCCCGCCCGGACGGCGGCTTCGCCATGTTCTTCCAGCGCCGCAGCGGCCCCCGCCCGGAGCACTCCGGGCAGCACCTGGACCTCACCGTCCCCTGGGGCAGCCGCGAGGCCGAGGCGGAGCGCGCCGTGTCGCTGGGCGCCGAGCACCGCTGGGACGTGCTCGACGAGGTGCCCTGGGTGCGGTGGACCACGCTGGCCGACCCCGAGGGCAACCTCTTCTGCCTCGCCGAGCACCCGCCGTCCTGACGGGGCGGTCAGTCCTCGAACAGCTCGACGAGCTCCTCCGCGGTCCCGGCGACGTGCAGCGGCACGACCGAGACGGTCCACTCGGGCCGGCGGTCGTCGAGGTCGATGGCCAGGTCCCAGGCCGCCCGGGCGGTGAGCGGACCGAAGCAGGCGTCGTCGCCGTCCTCACCGACCGCGATCTCGACCAGCCAGGTGTCGGACAGGTCGGCCGCGAGCTCCTCGAAGTCCGGGTCGGTGTCCTCGTCGGGCTCCGGAGCGTCGGCCTGGACCGGGTAGATGAGCGCCATGGCAGCACGCTAGACCCGCAGGGCGCCGCCGGGCGTCCCGGCGCGGGTCGCCGGTTCGCCGCGCATCGACCGGGTAGTGCACAACAAGTCGGCGGCCACCGTGCCGCCGTCCCTGCGGGACCCGAGCACCGACCGATCGAGGAGACCCCATGAGCATGACCAACAGCGACGCAGCGACCGGCGAGCGCGACATCAAGTCCCACGACACCACCAGCTTCGCCGACCTCGGCAAGGAGATGTGGGCGTACCTGACCGGCAAGGGCGCCGCCATCAACTACGAGTTCGTCGACATGACCGTCGAGGTCCCCCGGGAGACCGGCGCCGACGCCCCCCGCGCCACCTGGCGGCTCAACGGCACGCTGCGCATCACCACCGCCGAGAACGCCAGCAAGGGATGACCCCGGAGGTGACCCGCCTCGACGTGACCGCCGACCTGTCGATCGAGGTCGACGGCGCGCCCGTGCGGGTCACCGCCGAGAGCGGTGACCTGCACGTGGTCGCCGACGACGTCCGTGGCTTCGTACAGGGCCTGCGGTCGGCGGCCACCGCCCGCAACGGCACCCGTCCCGGCCGGGCCGACGTCGCCGACCTCGCCGGGGTGCTGGCCGACGCGGGGCTCACCGCCCGGCTGGACTCCCCGTCGCAGCACATCGTCACCGTGGGCGCCGGCGTCGACTCCGCGCTCGGTGGCCTGCTGCTCGGCACCCGGCTCGCGCAGCCCGACCCGGTCGGCATCGTCCGGGCGAGCGTCCGGGCGCGGACGGTCGGGACGACGCTCGCCGCGGGCCTGTTCGTGCTGGGCTACGCGGTGGTCCGCCGCCGCCGGTGACGCTCAGCCGACCCGGGTCGCCGCCACGGTGAGCCGGTCCGCCGGGCGCGCGTCGGCCGGCGGGCCCGCTGGCGCGGCGCCGGCCGGCAGCGCCCCGCGCGCCGAGCTGTTGCGGGCCGTCGGCAGCCAGCGGCCCCACCACCGGAGCACGTGCTCCAGCCGGGCCTGCCGGTGCTTCGGGCGCCCGGTCCGGGACAGCTCGTGCCCCTCGCCCGGGAACAGCAGCATCTCGGTCGGGACGCCGCGCCGCTTGAGCTCGACGTAGAGCCGGGTGCCCTGCTCCAGCGGGCAGCGCCAGTCCTCCTCCGAGTGGATCACCATCGTCGGCGTCGTGATCCGGTGCGCGTGCGCCAGCGGCGACTGGGCCGCGATCCGCTCCGGGTCGGTGCCGACGTACTCGTCGGCGAAGAAGAAGCCGATGTCGGACGAGCCGACGAAGCTGACCGGGTCGTTGAACGCCCGCTCGCTGATGCCGGCGGCGAACCGGTCGGTGCGGCCGAGCAGCAGCGTCGTCATGAAGCCGCCGTACGAGCCGCCCATGATCCCGACCCGGGACGCGTCCAGCGTGGGGTCCGCCAGGGCGTCGTCCAGGAACGCGAGCACGTCGTCGGCGTCCAGCTCGCCCATGTGCTCCTTGACCACCCGGCCGTGCGCCTGGCCGTAGCCGGAGGAGCCCCGCGGGTTGCACTGCACGACCGCGTACCCGGCCTCGACGTAGGCCTGCGTCTCGTCGAACAGCGTCCAGCCGTACTGGGAGAACGGCCCGCCGTGCACCGTGAGCAGCACCGGGTGCGGCCCGGGGCCGGGCGGCGTGGTGACCCAGCCGTGCACCGGGTAGCCGTCCGGCGCGATCGCCGTCCGGTCCCGCATCCGGTGCAGCCGGCCGGTGGCCTGCAGCGGGGCACCGAAGCCGGTGATCAGCCGGCGCCGGCCCGGGGTGACGGCGATCAGCTCACCGGCCGACCGGTCGTGCGCCACCGTGGCGACGACGACGCCACCGCCCACCCCGATGCCGCGGACCGTGTACGGCCCCTGGACCAGGGGCTCGGCGTCGCCCCCGGCGAGCGGCACGCGGAGCAGCTCGACCGCACCCCGGCGCTGGACGCCGACGAACGCCGCGCCGTCGGCGAGGACGGTGGCCGGGGTCTCGTCCCCGCGGTCGTGCCACTCCGGGTCGAGCACCGGCTCGACCGGGCCACCGGCGGCCGGCACCCGGCAGAGGGTGGTGTTCCGGCCGACGAAGTCCCGGCCCTCGGGCCCGAGGTCGGGCTGGGCGGTGAGGTAGATCGTGTCGCCGGCCGGGTCGTAGGCCGGGTGCGCGCACGCCGACCGGGACTCCGTGACCCGGCGCAGGCCGGTCCCGTCCGGCCGGACCGCGTACACGTCGGTGACCCGGTCGAGGTCGGCGCCCTCGTGCCGCGCGGAGACGAAGGCGAGCTCGGCGCCGTCCGGGCTCCAGGTGACGTCGGTGTCGTCGACGTCCCCACCGGTCACCTGGAACGGCTCGTCCAGCACCACCCCGTCGTCGGCGGCGTCGTCCGGCAGCGCGACGACGAACACGTGGCTGCGCCGGTCGGCGGTGAAGCCGAGGTCGTCCTGCCGGTAGCTGAGCGTGGTGATCAGCCGCGGCGGCTCGGCGGCCGGCGGGACGTCCTCGTCGGTGCCGTAGCGGCCGGCCTCCGGCACCCGGGCGGTGTACGCCAGCCGGCGGGAGTCCGGCGACCAGGCCGGTCCCCCGGCCCCGAGGGGGTGGTCGGTGAGCCGGCGGGCGGCTCCCCCACCGGTGGGCAGCACGTGCAGCTGGGGGCGGCCCGCCGGCTCCGCGGACAGGTAGGCCAGCCACCGGCCGTCGGGGGAGAACACCGGGGCCGAGTCGCGGTGGCCGTGGGTCAGCGGCCGGGCCGCCGCCGAGCCGTCGGTGGGCACCGTCCAGAGCTGGCTGCGGTACTCGTCGGCGGCCAGGTCGAGCCGGGAGACGGCGACGACGGCGGTCGCCCCGTCCGGCGAGACCGTCGGGACGCCGGGGGTGCGCAGCAGGGAGAGGTCGGTCGGCCGCATGACGGCACGCTAGCCCAGCGCCGTCCGCGTCCCGGTGCTGAGCCGCGCTAAGGGGCCACCGCACCCGGGTCGCGGCGTTCCGCCCGGATGCCGGGGACCAGCCCCAGCGCACCGACCAGCGGCAGCACGGCGAGGAGCAGCAGGCTCCGGTCCAGCCCGAGCACCTCCCCCGCGCCCCCGACCACGGCCGACCCCACGCCGCCGCCGACCAGGAAGACCAGGGTGGCGATGCCGAGGGCCACACCGCGCACTTCGACCGGGACCGCGCCACCCACCGCGGCCATCAGCGCCGGCTGGCCGAGCCCGAAGGCGAAGGTCACCAGGACGACGGCGGACACCAGCCACGGCGCCGAGCCGGCGGTGGCGCCGAGGGCGGCCACCAGCAGCGCGACCGTGGCGGTGACCCCGGAGATGGCCAGCGACCGTGCGGGGCCCAGCCGCGCCAGCAGCGGGCCGGCCAGCCGCGGCGCGAGGAACCCGGTGAGCGCGCTGGGCAGCAGCGCGAGTCCGATGTGCAGCGGCGTCCACCCCTCGCCGGCCAGCACGGCGGGGACGGCGATCAGCAGCGCGAACCACGCGGCCGGGACGGCCGAGGCGGCCAGCGCGCTGCGCACCACCACCGGCTCCCGCACGACGGCCCGGGGCAGGAAACCCTCCGGCCGGCGGCGCACCCGCGCGGCGACCGCCGGGACCCCCAGCCCCAGCAGCGCGGCGCCGACCGTGGCGATGACCACGCCGGACGAGGGGGACTGGATGAGGAGCACCAGGCCGGCGGCGGTGCCGGCGACCAGGACCGCGCCCAGCACGTCCAGCCGGGCACCTGTCCCGGTGGTGGGGACCGATCGCCACAGCACGGGCACCAGCAGCAGCCCGAGCGCGGGCAGCACCACGACCGCCCGCCAGCCCGCCACGTCGGCGACCAGCCCGCCGGCCAGCGGTCCGAGCGCGCTGACCGCCGCGGTGGTCCCGGCCACCTTCCCGAGCGCCGTGGTCCGCACCGTCCCCTCGTACCGGGCGCTGACGATCGCCATGCCGAGCACCGGGACGGCGGCCGCGCCCATGCCCTGCAGCAGGCGGGCACCCAGCAGCACCGGGTAGCTGGGCGCCAGGCCGCCGAGCACCGCGCCGGCGGTCATCAGGCCGACGCCGACGACCAGCGGCAGCCGGATGCCGGCGAGGTCGGCGACCCGGCCGTAGACCGCGGTCGCCACCGCCAGCATCAGCGCGTAGAGGCTGATCACCCAGGACACGCCACCGGTGGTCAGGTCGAGGTCGGCCGCGATGGCCGGCAGGGTGACCGCGACCGCCGCACTGCCCATGGCGGCCAGGCCGAAGAGGAGGCCGACCAGGCCGGCGATGCGGCCGGCGTCGGTCGGGGAGGCCATGGGCGCCAGCCAACCAGGCGCACGTCCGCACCGCCCGGCCGCCTTGTCCTGAGCGGCGCTAACGAGGCGGTTAGGGTGCGGAGATGACGCGACGGGTGTTCACCGGTGGGCAGGTCCTCGACGGCACCGGGAGCCCCGCGGCCCCCGCCGACGTGGCGGTGGAGGACGGCCTCCTCGTCGAGGTCGGCACCGGCCTGGACGGCGACGAGGTCGTCGACTGCACCGGCGCCAGCGTGCTGCCGGGGCTGTTCGACTGCCACGTGCACGTGATGCTGAGCGGCGTCGACACGCTGCGGCACCTGCAGACCCCGTTCAGCTACGGCTTCTACGAGGCCGTGCACAACCTGCGCCGCACCCTGGCCCTGGGCATCACCAACGTCCGGGACGCCGGCGGTGCCGACCTGGGGGTCGCCGAGGCGGTGCGCAACGGCCTGGTCGCCGGCCCCCGGATGCAGATCGCGATCAGCATGCTGTCCCAGACCGGTGGGCACGGCGACGGCTGGCACGTCTGCGGCGCCGAGGTCCCGCTGATGGGCCCGCACCCCGGCCGGCCGGACACCGTCGTCGACGGCCCCGACGAGATGCGCCGCACCGTGCGCGAGCTGTTCCGCGCCGGCGCCGACGTCATCAAGGTGGCCACCAGCGGCGGCGTCCTCTCCGCCCGGGACGACCCGCGGCACCCGCACTTCCGCCCGGCCGAGCTCGACGTGCTGGTCGAGGAGGCCGAGGCGGCGGGCGCGTTCGTGATGGCGCACGCGCAGGGCGCGGAGGGCATCAAGGCCGCCGTCCGCGCGGGCATCCGGTCCATCGAGCACGGGATCTACCTGGACGACGAGGCGATCGAGCTGATGCTGGCGCGCGGCACCTGGCTGGTGCCGACGCTGGCCGCACCCCGCGCGGTGCTGACCGCGGTGGCCAACGGCGCCTCGCTGCCCGCCGCGGTCGTCGAGAAGGCCCGCACCGTCCAGGCGGTGCACGATGCCTCGGTGTCCCGGGCGATCGCGGCCGGGGTCAAGGTGGCGATGGGCACCGACAGCGGCGTCGGCCCGCACGGCGACAACCTGTCCGAGCTCGGCCTGATGGCCGGCTGCGGGATGCGCCCCGAGCAGGCCTGGCACGCGGCCACGCTGTCGGCCGCCGAGCTGCTCGGCGTGGCCGACCAGCTGGGCAGCCTGGAGCCCGGCAAGCGCGCCGACGTCGTCGTCCTGGACGGCGACGCCGGCGACCTCACCGGGCTGGCGGGCCGGGTGCGCGAGGTGTGGCGGGACGGCGAGCTGGTCGCCGTCGGTGGCGCCACGGTCGAGGCAGGGACGGTCCCCCCGCGCTGAGCCGCGGGCTCAGGACCGGGCAGCCCCCGCGTCCTCGTCCTGCGCCGGGTCCTGCCCCAGGGAGAGGAACCCGGCGTACAGCAGCGCGGCCAGCACGCCGCCGACCAGCGGGCCGAGGACGTACGCCCACACGCCGTCGAACTCACCGGCGACGAGCATCGGGCCGAGCGCCCGGGCGGGGTTGACCGCACCCCCGGACAGCGGCCCGGCGACCAGCACGCAGACCGCCAGGGTGACGCCGACGGCCAGCCCGGCCGACGCCTTGGCGACCCGGCTGTCGGTGGCCACCGACACGATGACCAGCACCAGGAAGAAGGTCACGACCGCCTCGATCACGAACACCGTGAGGGTGCTGACCCCGCCACCGGGCAGGGTGGCGGCCAGCGAGGCGTCGTCCCGGGCGGCGTCGCCGTAGGTCAGCCACACGGTCAGGCTGGCCAGGACGGCGCCGAGGAGCTGGCTGACCACGTAGGTGGGCACGTACCGCCACGGGAAGGCCCCGCTCACCGCGAGGGCGACCGTGACCGCCGGGTTGAGGTGGGCCCCCGAGACGTGCCCGAGGGCGTTGACCAGCGCGACCAGCGCGAGGCCGAACGCCAGCGCGATGGCCAGCGAGTCGGCGGTCCCACCGGCGATCGGCTGGTCCAGCAGGGCGGCGACGGCGACCGAGGTGCCGGCCAGGACGAGCAGGTAGGTGCCGATCGCCTCGGTGATCGCCACGCGCGGGATGTTCTGGGTGGTGCTGCTGCCATAGAGGCCGGCGGGCATGTCTTCTCGTTCCCCCGTGGAGACGCCCGCCGCTTGCTCAGCGGGCCCGCTCAGTCTCGGCGCGCACCGGGGACACCGCGCGCCGAGGAGCCGCCGGTGCGACCAGCGTCACCTCCGGGTGCGCCGGGGCCGTCCTGGGCGTCCGGCGCGGGGGCCGGGCGACCCGTCGTCTCGGTGCCGACCGGGGACTCACCCTCGGCGACCTGCGCGGGGGCGTCCTCCGCCGTCTGGCCGCGGGTCTTCAGCAGGCTCGCGACGGTGGCGACCACCAGGACGACGAGGATCACCGTCAGCGACAGCCAGGTCGGGATCGCCGGGACGCTCTCCAGCGGCTCGCGCTCGCCGGCGAACGGGTACTGGTTCTCGTGCAGCGCCTCGAGGATCAGCTTCACGCCGATGAAGGCGAGGATCACGGCGAGGCCGAGCGACAGGTAGACCAGCCGCTTGAGCAGGCCGCCGAGCAGGAAGTACAGCTGGCGCAGGCCCATCAGCGCGAAGATGTTCGCGGTGAAGACGATGAACGGCTCGCGGGTGAGGCCGAAGATCGCCGGGATGCTGTCCAGCGCGAACAGCAGGTCGGTGGTGCCCAGGGCGAGGAACACCACGATCATCGGCGTCCACAGCTTCTTGCCGTCCTGGACGACCCGGATCTTGCTGTCGTGGAAGTCCTGGGTCATCGGCAGGACCTTGCGCATCCGCCGGATGAAGCCGTTCTCCTCGTAGTCCTCGTCCTCCTCGCGGTGCCGGACCAGGTTGATCGCGGTGTAGACGAGGAAGGCGCCGAAGAGGAAGAACACCCAGATGAAGCGCTCGATGACCGCGGCGCCGGCCAGGATGAACAGGCCGCGGAGCACCAGCGCGATGATGATCCCGACCATCAGGACCTCTTGCTGCAGCCTCCGGGGCACCTGGAAGCGGGCCATGATGATCACGAAGACGAACAGGTTGTCGACCGAGAGCGAGTACTCGGTCAGCCAGCCGGCGTAGAACTCCGTCGCGAAGGTCCCGTTCGTCACCGCGAACAGGATCCCGCCGAAGATCAGGGCGAGGCTCACGTAGAAGACCACCCACGCGGTGGCCTCCTTCACGGAGGGCTCGTGCGGGCGGCGGACGACGAGGGCGAGGTCCGCGAGGAGCAGGACGGTGAGCCCCACGAACGTCGCGATCTCGAACCAGACGGGGAGCTCCACGGGAGGGCACTCTACGGCCCCGCTGTGAGGTGCACCGGCCAACTTGTTCGTCGCCCGGGACGGCCCGGCCACCCGGTGCGGGCACCGGCGGGGAGCGCGTTGGACGCCCCCCGCCGGCCGCCGGGGTCAGGCGTCGGGCGGGGGCACGGTCCGCAGCGCCGGGGCCGCCGGACGATCCTCGGCGAGGGCTGACCCGAGCGCCGACACCGTCGTCCGCAGGCTGGCCGCCTCGACGTCCCCGAGCTGCTGGACCAGGGCGGCCAGCGCCCGGATCTGCAGGCCCTCGGCCTGCGCCAGGACGACCCGGCCGGCCTCGGTGAGGTGCACCAGCGGGGCCTCGTCGGCGGGTGAGGCGGGGTGCCGGTGGCGCTGCAGCAGCCCGCGCTGCACCAGCGAGCCGACCGTCGCCGCGCCGGCCTCGTCGACCTGGCCGGTGCGGCGGGCGACGGCCCGGGGGTGGGCCGCGCCCTCGGCGACGGCGACCAGGGCCTGCAGCTCACCGGCCCGCAGCCCGTGCACCGCGTCCAGCCGGCGGGCCACCCCGTCGACCACCCGGCCGAGCGCGGAGAGGTCGTCGAGCAGGCCGAGGACGTCGGTCAGCCCGTCGACCGGCCGGTCCGGCGACCGCAGCAGCTGCGTGACGTCGGCCCGATCGAGGCAGGAGTCGACGACCGTCGGGGCGGCGGTCACCGCCCGGCCACCGGGCCGACGCGCTCGGCGTCCGGGTCGTCGCCGGCCCGGGCGCCGTCGTCCTCGACCGCCTCGCGGGCGGTCGCCGGGGCGGCGGGCGCCGCGACGGCGCTGGGGTCGGCCGGCGCCGCTGCGGCGTCGCGGGCCCGACGGCGCTCGCGGACCTTGCGGTCGTGCCGCAGGCTGGCCACCGTCGTCACCAGCAGGGTGACCAGGATGACCACCAGCGACAGCCAGGTCGGGATCTCCGGGATCGCGGTGATGTGCTCGCCGCCGTTGAGCCAGGACAGCTCGTTGGTGTGCATCGCGTGGATGACGAGCTTGGCGCCGATGAAGGCGAGGATCACGGCGAGGCCGTAGGCCAGGTACACCAGCCGGTCGAGCAGGCCGTCGATGAGGAAGAACAGCTGGCGCAGGCCCAGCAGCGAGAAGGCGTTGGCGGCGAAGACCAGGTAGGTGTCCTGGGTCAGCCCGAAGATGGCCGGGATCGAGTCGACGGCGAAGATGATGTCGGCGGTGCCGATGGCGATGAGCGCGATGGCCAGCGGGGTGATGTACCGCTTGCCCTGCAGCTTCACGGTCATCTTGTCGTCGTGGTGCTCCTCGGTGGTCGGCACGACGCGGCGGACCAGGCGGAGGACGGCGTTCTCCTCGTAGGCCTCGTCACCGTTGTGGCCGCCGCTGCGGGCCTGCACCCAGGCGGTGTAGATCAGGATGCCGCCGAAGATCCAGAAGACCCAGCTGAAGTTCTCGATGGCCGCGGCGCCGACCAGGATGAAGATCGTGCGCAGCACCAGCGCGAAGGTGATGCCGAACAGCAGCACCTTCTGCTGGGCGATCCGGGGCACGCCGAAGCTGGCCATGATCAGCACGAACACGAAGAGGTTGTCCACCGAGAGGCTCTTCTCGGTGATGTACCCGGCGAAGTACTCGCTGCCCGGTGTGGCGCCGCCGAACCACAGGACCAGCAGGCCGAAGACGACCGCGATCCCGACGTAGACCGCCGACCAGGTGGCGGCTTCCTTCAGCGAGGGCGCGTGCGGGGTCCGGACGTGGCCGACGAAGTCGAAGACCAGCATCCCGACGATCGCGGCGATCGTGACCGCCCAGATCCAGAAGGGGACGTCCATGCGTGTGTTCCTCCGGTGCTACTGGCAGATGTGTCAGTACCCGGAGGTCTCTCCCGCCGGCCCCGATCGGGCCGACCGGCAGCGCCGGAGGTCATCGGACCTCGTGTTGACGACGTTGCCGCGCGGGGATACTCCCCTCCACGTCGGACCCGGTCGGCGCAGGCGTCATCGCCCAGCGAACCCGGTCCGTCTGTCGGTGAACGCTCAACCGGCGACCCGAGTTCCCGGCCAGCGCACTTCTCCTCGGCCGGACCATCCCGGCCTGGACGACGTGCGCTTGCTGCCACTCCCCCGGCCCCCACCTGGCACCCAGCGCCCGCCGTCCCGCTACCGGCCGGCGGCGGGTTCAGTCCACGGTGTGCTGGCGCTCCCTGCCCGTGTCGAAGAACTGGTCGAGGTAGTCGTCGGGCGTCAGGGCGCTGTCCCGGATCGACGAGAACACCTCCGCACCGTGGCCGGGCGGCTCGGCCAGCGCGTAGGCCTGGACGAAGGCGAGAGCGGTGACGTCCTCGAGGAGCGCCGCGTACTCCGTCGCCTCGGCCTCCCCGAGCGCGATGGCGGCGTCGAAGGACCCGGCCCGCCACAGGGTCACCCGTTCCTCGTACGACGCGACGCCGGCAACCTGACCGGCACGGTCACCGGGCCAGCTGCGCCGGAAGACGCAGCGGACGCCGTACCAGCCAGGGTCCTCGTCAGCGGTCACCAGCCGATCCTGCCGCGACGGCTGTGGGCACCGGCGACCGTGGACGCCCACGGCCCACTCCGACGGCGGAATGGGCCGTGGGCGTTCAGCGGCGGTGCGGGGTCAGGCGTGGGCGGCGTCGAACTGGCGCAGCTCGCGCTTGAGCTCGTTCAGCTCGTCACGCAGCCGGGCGGCGACCTCGAACTGCAGCTCGCGGGCCGCGGCCAGCATCTGCTCGTTCATGTTCGTGATCATGTCGGCCAGCTCGTTGCGGGGCAGGCCCTGCACGTCGATCGACCCGGCCTTGGCCTTGCCCTTCGACGACAGCCCCGGCACCGGCGACTTGCCGCGCGACTGCTGGCGGCCCGACCCACCCAGCAGCTCGGTCGCCGCCTCGGTGTCCTCGGCGGTCTTGTAGATCCCGTCGAGGATGTCGACGATCTTCTTCCGCAGTGGCGTCGGGTCGATGCCGTGCTCGGTGTTGTAGGCGATCTGCTTCTCGCGGCGCCGGCTCGTCTCGTCGATCGCCTGGGCCATCGACGGGGTGATCTTGTCGGCGTACATGTGCACCTGGCCGGAGACGTTGCGCGCCGCCCGGCCGATGGTCTGGATCAGCGAGGTGCCCGAGCGGAGGAAGCCCTCCTTGTCCGCGTCGAGGATCGCCACCAGCGACACCTCGGGCAGGTCGAGACCCTCGCGCAGCAGGTTGATGCCGACCAGCACGTCGTACTCGCCCTGCCGCAGCTCGCGCAGCAGCTCGACCCGGCGCAGCGTGTCCACCTCGGAGTGCAGGTAGCGCACCTTGATGCCCAGCTCGAGCAGGTAGTCGGTGAGGTCCTCGGACATCTTCTTGGTCAGCGTGGTGACCAGGATGCGCTCGTCCTTCTCGGTGCGGAGCCGGATCTCGTGCACCAGGTCGTCGATCTGGCCCTTCGTCGGCTTGACGACCACCTCGGGGTCGACCAGACCGGTCGGGCGGATCACCTGCTCGACGACGTCACCCTGGACCCGGCCGAGCTCGTAGTGCCCCGGCGTGGCCGACAGGTAGACGGTCTGGTGGATCCGGTCGGTGAACTCCTCCCACTTCAGCGGGCGGTTGTCCATCGCCGAGGGCAGCCGGAAGCCGTGCTCGACCAGCGTGCGCTTGCGGCTCATGTCGCCCTCGTACATGCCGCCGATCTGCGGCACCGTCACGTGCGACTCGTCGATGACCAGCAGGAAGTCGTCGGGGAAGTAGTCGATCAGGCAGGCGCCGGCACTGCCCGGCGCCCGGCCGTCGATGTGCCGCGAGTAGTTCTCGATGCCCGAGCAGAAGCCGACCTGCCGCATCATCTCGATGTCGTAGGTGGTGCGCATGCGCAGCCGCTGGGACTCCAGCAGCTTGCCCTGCCGGTCGAGCTCGGCCAGCCGCTGCTCCAGCTCGGCCTCGATGCTGCCGATCGCCCGTTCCATCCGCTCCGGCCCGGCGACGTAGTGGGTGGCCGGGAAGACGAACAACTCGTCGACCTCGCGGACGACCTCACCGGTGAGCGGGTGCAGGTAGTACAGCCGCTCGATCTCGTCGCCGAACATCTCGATCCGGCAAGCCAGCTCCTCGTACACCGGGAAGATCTCGATCGTGTCGCCGCGGACCCGGAAGGTGCCGCGGGTGAACGACAGGTCGTTGCGGGTGTACTGCTCGGTGACCAGGGTGCGCAGCAGCTCCTCCTGGGACCGTTGCTCCCCCACCTTCACCTTGAGCGCGCGCTCGACGTACTCCTGCGGCGTGCCCAGGCCGTAGATGCAGGACACGGTCGAGACGACGATGACGTCGCGCCGGGTGAGCAGGCTGTTGGTCGCCGAGTGCCGCAGCCGCTCCACCTCCTCGTTGATCGAGGAGTCCTTCTCGATGTAGGTGTCCGTCTGCGGGACGTAGGCCTCGGGCTGGTAGTAGTCGTAGTAGGAGACGAAGTACTCCACCGCCGCGTCGGGCATGAGCTCCTTGAACTCGTTGGCCAGCTGCGCGGCCAGCGTCTTGTTCGGGGCCATGACCAGCGTCGGGCGCTGGACCTGCTCGATCAGCCAGGCGGTGGTCGCCGACTTGCCGGTGCCCGTGGCGCCGAGCAGCACGGTGTCGGTGTCGCCGGCGTTGACCCGCTCGGCCAGCGCCTTGATCGCCGTCGGCTGGTCGCCGGAGGGCTCGTACTCGCTGACGACACGGAACCGCCCGCGGGTGGGCCGGATGTCGGTGGAGGTGGACACGGGACGACGGTACGACGGGGGTGCGACAGAACGGGCCGGTCGGCGTCCGGGACGCCGCGCGGCTGGTGGGGCCGGTGGTGCGACCGGTCGGCGCGGCGCCGCGCTGCACGCTTGTCCGCGCGCTGCGCAGGCCCTACCGTGCTCCCCGCACCAGCGGGCACGCGCCGCTCCCCCACCAGTGCCACCCGGACGCCGGGCGAGGTCGGTGGGGGCCGGTCGACTGCCGCCGGGTCCGGGGTCCCCGGGCCGCGTACGACGCCCCCCGCGGCCAGCCGCGGGGGGCGTCGTCGTCCCCGGTGGGCGCACGGCCGTCGCCCCCGCGCCCAGCGGCCCGGACACCACCGCGCCCGGACACCACCGCGCCCGGTCCCCGGCCGGCCGGGACGTCCTCTTGGCAGACTCCTGACCAGGGGACGTCCGCACCGGCGCCCACCGCAGAGGTGTCCTGGCCCATGATCAGGTGTCCTGGCCCATGATCATGTGTCCTTGCCCATGATCGGGTGTCCTGGCTCATGATCAGGTGTGCGGGGGCCGTGCAGCGGGCATCGGTCCCCGGACCCCCGGGTCCAGCCGCCACGACCCGCGCCTGCGCACCCGCGCAGCGGCGCACTGCTTCAGGAGGACGACCCCTTCATGACCACCCAGGTGTGGCCCGGCTCTGCCTACCCCCTCGGAGCGACCTACGACGGCACCGGCACCAACTTCGCGATCTTCAGCGAGGTGGCCGAGAAGGTCGAGCTGTGCCTGTTCGACGAGGCCGGCAACGAGGAGCGCGTCCGGCTCCCCGAGATGGACGCCTACGTCTGGCACGCCTTCCTCCCCGGCATCCAGCCCGGCCAGCGCTACGGCTTCCGGGTGCACGGCCCGCACGACCCCGCGCAGGGCCACCGCTGCAACCCGAACAAGCTGCTGCTCGACCCCTACGCCAAGGCCATCGACGGCCAGGTCGACTGGGACGAGGCGGTCTTCGGCTACCGCTTCGAGACCGGCGACAAGAACGACGACGACTCGGCGGCGCACATGCCGAAGTCCGT
The DNA here is from genome assembly GCF_041028285.1 of Modestobacter versicolor. GTDB lineage: Bacteria > Actinomycetota > Actinomycetes > Mycobacteriales > Geodermatophilaceae > Modestobacter > Modestobacter versicolor_A. Next base: position 826,495 of record NZ_JABGDB010000002.1, read on the forward strand.
CGTGATCAACCCGTACTTCGACTGGGGCGTCGACCGTCCGCCGAAGACCCCCTACAACAAGACGGTCATCTACGAGGCCCACGTCAAGGGCCTGACGATGACGCACCCGCGCATCCCCGAGGAGCTCCGCGGCACCTACGCCGGCGTGGCCCACCCGGCGATCATCGAGCACCTGCAGGACCTGGGGATCACCGCGATCGAGCTGATGCCGGTGCACCAGTTCGTGCAGGACGACACGCTGCTGCAGAAGGGCCTGCGCAACTACTGGGGCTACAACACGATCGGCTTCTTCGCGCCGCACAACGAGTACGCGCAGCAGACCGACGGCCAGCAGGTGCAGGAGTTCAAGGGCATGGTCCGCGCCCTGCACGAGGCGGGCATCGAGGTCATCCTCGACGTCGTCTACAACCACACCGCCGAGGGCAACCACATGGGCCCGACGCTGTCGTTCCGCGGCATCGACAACCAGGCCTACTACCGGCTGGTCGAGGACGACAAGCAGTACTACATGGACACCACCGGCACGGGGAACTCGCTCAACGTCCGCACGCCGCAGTCGCTGCAGCTGATCATGGACTCGCTGCGCTACTGGGTCACCGAGATGCACGTCGACGGGTTCCGCTTCGACCTGGCGTCGTCCCTGGCCCGGCAGTTCCACGAGGTCGACCGGCTGTCGGCGTTCTTCGACCTGTGCCACCAGGACCCGATCGTCAGCCAGGTGAAGCTGATCGCCGAGCCGTGGGACATCGGTGACGGCGGCTACCAGGTCGGCAACTTCCCGGCGCTGTGGACCGAGTGGAACGGCAAGTACCGGGACACCGTCCGTGACTTCTGGCGCGGCGAGGACGCGACGATCGGCGAGTTCGCCAGCCGGATCACCGGGTCGGCCGACCTCTACCAGCACTCCGGCCGGCGCCCGGTGGCCAGCATCAACTTCGTCACCGCGCACGACGGCTTCACCCTCGACGACCTGGTCTCCTACAACGAGAAGCACAACGAGGCCAACGGCGAGGACAACAACGACGGCGAGAGCCACAACCGCAGCTGGAACTGCGGGGTCGAGGGCGAGACCGAGGACCCCGAGATCCTTGCGCTGCGCGCGCAGCAGCGGCGCAACTTCATCGCCTCGCTGATGCTCAGCCAGGGCGTGCCGATGCTGCTGCACGGCGACGAGCTGGGCCGCAGCCAGGGCGGCAACAACAACGGCTACTGCCAGGACTCCGAGCTCACCTGGATCGACTGGGAGGACGTCGACGAGGGGCTGCTGGAGTTCACCAAGCTGGTGACCAAGCTGCGCAACGACCACCCGACGTTCCGCCGCCGCCGGTTCTTCCACGGCCGTCCGGTGCGCCGCGAGGAGGGCGACCCGGTGCAGGACATCGCCTGGCTCACCTCGGCCGGCGAGCTGATGGACGACGACGACTGGGACGTCGGCTTCGCCAAGTCGCTGGGCATGTACCTCAACGGCCACGGCATCCGGGAGACCGACGAGCGCGGCGAGGAGGTCGTCGACGACTGCTTCTACCTGGTCTTCAACGCCCACCACGACCCGATCGACTTCACCCTGCCCGGCGCCGACTACGCCGAGGGCTGGACCGTCGTCGTGGACACCGCCGAGCTGGGCGAGGTCGAGCCGGTTCAGGTCAAGGCCGGCGAGACGCTGACCGTCGCGGCCCGCGCCACCGTCGTCCTGCAGGCGGCTCCGTGACCGAGCAGACCACCGGGCAGACCGCCGGGGAGCACGGCCGGCGCCGGGAGGTGCCCGCGGGCACCTACCGGCTCCAGGTGACGGCCGACTTCACCCTGGACGACGCCGCGGCGGTGGCCGGTTACGTCGCCGACCTCGGCGTGACGCACGCCTACTCCTCGCCGCTGCTGCGGTCGGCGGCCGGGAGCACGCACGGCTACGACACCGTCGACCACGCGCACATCGACGAGCCGCGCGGCGGGCGGGCCGGCTTCGACCGGTTCGTCGCCGCGCTGCACGACCACGGGCTCGGCCTCGTGCTGGACCTGGTGCCCAACCACATGGGCGTCAGCGACCCGGCCGAGTCGGGCTGGTGGTGGGACCTGCTGCAGCACGGCCGGGACAGCGCCCACGCCGACGCCTTCGACGTCGACTGGGACTTCGGGAACGGCCGGGTGCGCATCCCGGTGCTCGGCAGCGCCGACGACGTCGCCGAGCTGAAGGTGGTCGCCGGCGAGCTGCACTACTACGACAACCGCTTCCCGATCGCCCCGGGCACCGGCGAGGGCACCCCGCAGGAGGTGCACGACCGGCAGCACTACGAGCTGGTCGACTGGCGGCGGGCCGACGACCAGCTGAACTACCGCCGGTTCTTCGCCATCAACACCCTCGCCGGGCTGCGGGTGGAGGACCCGGAGGTCTTCCGGGCCACCCACGCGCTGGTCGTCGAGCTGGTCGAGGACGGCTCGGTGGACGCGCTGCGGATCGACCACCCCGACGGCCTCGCCGACCCGAAGGGCTACCTGGACGCCCTGGCCGCCGCGACCGGCGACCGGTGGACCGTGGTGGAGAAGATCCTCGAGCCCGGCGAGGAGCTCCCGGAGAGCTGGCGGACGGCCGGGACGACGGGGTACGACGCGCTCACCGAGGTCGACGGCGTGCTGGTCGACCCGGCGGGCGAGCCGGCGATCACCGCACTGGACACCGAGCTGGCCGGCCGTCAGGTCGACTACGCGCAGCTGGTGCACGACTGCAAGCGCGAGGTCACCGACGGCATGCTCGGCTCGGAGGTGGCCCGGCTGCACCGGATCGTCGGCGAGCTGCCGGGCGTCCCGGCCGAGCAGGTCACCGAGGGCCTCGCCGAGCTGCTGGCCAGCTTCCCCGTCTACCGCAGCTACCTGCCCGACGGCCGGGAGCACCTGGACGAGACGGTCGCCGCGGTCAAGCAGCGGCGCCCCGACCTCACCGCCGCCGTCGACGCGCTGCACCCGCTGCTGGGCACCGCCGGCACCGAGCTGGCCACCCGCTTCGAGCAGACGTCCGGGCCGGTCATGGCCAAGGGCGTCGAGGACAGCGCCTACTACCGGTGGGCCCGGTTCGTCGCGCTCAACGAGGTGGGCGGCGACCCGGCCCGGTTCGGGACGACGGTCGCGCAGTTCCACGCCGCGCAGCAGCACCGCCAGGCGGTCAAGCCGGCCTCGATGACGACGCTGTCGACGCACGACACCAAGCGCAGCGAGGACGTGCGGGCGCGGCTGGCGGTGCTGGCCGAGGTGCCCAGCGAGTGGGCCCAGCTGGTGCGCGGGCTGGTGCAGCGGCACCCGCTGGCCGACCGGTCGCTGGCCCACCTGGTGTGGCAGAACCTGGTCGGCGCCTGGCCGCTGTCCCGCGAGCGGGCGCACGCCTACGTGGAGAAGGCCGCCCGGGAGGCCGGCACCTCGACCACCTGGACCAACCCGGTGCAGGAGTTCGAGGACCAGCTGCACGCGCTGGTCGACGCCGCCTTCGACGACCCGACGACGCACGCCGAGCTCGAGCGCTTCGTCGCCCGGGTCGCGCCGTCCGGGTACGTCAACTCGCTGTCGCAGAAGCTGCTGCAGCTGACGATGCCCGGGGTCCCGGACGTCTACCAGGGCACCGAGCTCTGGGACTTCTCGCTGGTCGACCCGGACAACCGCCGTCCGGTCGACTACGCGCTGCGCCGCGAGCTGCTCACCCGGCTGGACACCGGCTGGGTGCCGCCGGTCGACGAGACCGGGGCGGCGAAGCTGCTGGTGGTCTCCCGGGCGCTCCGGCACCGGCGCGACCACCCGGAGGCGTTCACCGGGTACACCCCGGTGGAGGCCACCGGCACGGCCGCGGACTCGGTCGTCGCCTTCGACCGCGGCGAGGTGGTCACCGTCGTCACCCGCCGTCCGGTGCACCTGGCCGCGACCGGCTGGGGCGACACCGCGCTGCACCTGCCCACCGGTGCCTGGCAGGACCTGCTGACCGGCACCCGCGTCGTCTCCACCGCCGGTGGGGCCCCGCTCCCCGAGGTGCTGGGCCGGCTCCCGGTGGCGCTGCTGGTGCGCGCCTGACGGTGGATCCGCGGCTCGGGTCGGTGCACCAGGAACGTGCGCCGGCGACGAGCGACGGACGGTGACGGGCCGGGGACGCTGAGGCGTCCCCGGCCCGGCCTGTCGTGGGCCGTCCTGCGGATATGCCCGGCGCCCGCTCGGGCGGCCGAGCGGAACCGGGCGGTCTCGTTGACAGTGGACGCCGTGCCCGGGCCACACCGGACGGGCACGAGGCACCGGACCGCCCAACCCCGTCCGCCGGTCGCCTGACCCCGAGTCGAACCCAGGACGGGGGCGGGGGACCCAGGTTCCCGACGCGTCCGCGCGTCTTGGGGTGAAGCCGCGCCGTGCGCACCACGCACGGCGGGCCGGGCAACGATCGCCCGAACCCGACAGCTCACCCCGCAGGCGGTGATCGGAGGATCACCCATGTCCGAGCACACCTCGATGACGCGCGCCCGCACCCTGCTCCGCGGGGGCGCCGTCACCCTGGGCGCCGCCGCTGTCGGCATCGGCGTCCTGGCCGCCCCGGCCTCGGCGGCCGAGCACGACTGGACCGGCGTCGCCCAGTGCGAGTCCGGCGGCAACTGGCAGATCAACACCGGCAACGGCTACTACGGCGGGCTGCAGTTCAGCTCGTCGACGTGGCTGGCGTTCGGCGGCGGGGCCTACGCGCCGCGGGCCGACCTGGCCACGCCGGCCCAGCAGGTCGAGATCGCCGAGGCGGTCCTGGTCGGCCAGGGCGTCGGTGCCTGGCCGACCTGCGGCAAGCGGCTGACCGGCGGGACGACCCCCGCCGCGGCCGGACCGGCCGCCGCAGCACCCGCCCCCGCGGCCGCCGCCCCGGCGTCGACCCCGTCGTCGGGGGGCACCTACACGGTGCGCGCCGGGGACACCCTGAGCAAGATCGCGGCCGCGCACGGCACCAGCTGGCAGACCCTGCACGCCGCCAACGGCTCCACGGTGCCGAACCCGAACGCGATCCGCGTCGGGCAGCAGCTGCAGCTGCCCTGACCCGCTGAGGGCAGCCGGGGACCGTCGTCCCCGGCTGCCCGCCGGTCAGGGGTCCCAGACCTCCTGCACCGCCAGCGGCCACACCGGGTCGAGCTGGTGGTCGCCGTGCCCGCGGGCGCCCGGCCAGGGCCGCAGCTGCGGGTCGACCGGGGCGGGGTCCAGCAGCCGCCACTCCCGGCCGCTGCGCCGCTCACCCAGCGGGCCGGGCACGTCGTCCGCAGTGCGCAGCCCGGTGCTGGTCAGCCGCGTCGACCAGCCGACGCTGCCGGTGGGCGCCTCGGCGGTCGGCTGCCGGCCCCAGGCGAGCACCGGCCCGCCGATCGGGTCGGTGTCCCGGTAGAGGCTGACCCAGCGGTCGTCGAGCCGGCCGAGCACCCAGCGCAGCAGCGGGGCGTTCACGTAGCCGGGGAACGCCCGGGCGTAGGAATGCCGGAGCTGCGACCCGTGCGTCACCAGCGCGATCCGCCCGTGCAGCTCGGCGGGCACCCGCAGCAGCGCCGCGACGCAGATCAGGCTGCCCTGGCTGTGCCCGGCCAGCAGCACCCGGTCCGCGCCGTGCCGCAGGTGCCAGGTGACCCGGTCGGCGAGGTCCCGCACGGCCCGCTGCGAGTACGGCGGCGGCGCGATCGGGTGGGTCTCCCGCGGCCAGAAGGCGACCACGTCCCACACCACGTTGAGCACCCGGCGCCGGTCGGCGGAGAACAGCGCCCCGCGCCCGGCGCGCAGCAGCCCGGCCGCGAAGACGCTGAGCAGCACGATGCCCACCGGGACCAGCACCGGCCCTGCCCCGTCGTCCGCCCGCTCGCTGAGCCACCCCAGCGGTGGGGGGACGACGTCGGAGGCCCCGCGGCCCGGCCGGAACTCGGCGGCGACGCCCAGGCTGAGCAGCGCGCCGACCGCGGCGAACAGGGCACCGACCCAGCCCACCTGCTCCTTCAGCCGGCCGAGCCAGGTGCCGCGGACCGCCGGGTCCACCAGCTGCGGCACCGGCCCGGGCCCGGCCGGCGGCACGCCGAAGTCAGCGCGCACCTCGGTGCGGATGGCACCGGCCGCCAGCCACCGCCAGCAGGCCGCGGCGCCGGCGAGGAGGAGCACCAGGCAGGCGGCCACGCCCCAGCTGTAGGCGACCCGCTCGTGCACCTCCGGCAGGGTGACGCGCTCCCCCAGCCGGCCGAGCAGCCAGCTCGTCGCGTAGCTGAGCCCGACGCTGAAGCCGATCCCCACGAACACCGCGAGGGTGGCGACCACCCAGGCCGCCGTGCCGCCGGCGTAGGGCCGGAAGGGCGCCGGCACGCCGTCCGGCGAGTCGGCCTCCACCGCCTCTGCGGCGCGGCGGGCGGCCCGGGCCAGCGTCTCGACCAGGCAGAACAGCACGACCAGCGCCACCAGCCCGCAGAGCAGCAGGACGAAGGTGAAGCCGGACAGGCCGGGGAGCAGCCCGCGCTGCGGCGGGGTGTCGCGCAGCGCCCGGACGACCGCGACCGCCACCGCCAGGCCGGACACCGCCAGCAGCACGGCGGTGAGGACCTCCCAGGCCCGGGACGCGGCACCGACGTCCTCCGACGGCGGCAGCGGGCCCCGGGTGCCCAGCAGGCGGCGGACCTCGCCGCGGGAGTCGTGCAGCAGGGCGACGGCGAGCGCGCAGCCGGCCAGCGCGAGCCCGACCGTCCAGACCGTCACCGCCCCCGGCCCGTCGCGGCGCATGTCGGCGAAGGGCAGGGCGACCACCAGCCCGCCCGCGGCCAGGTGCAGCCGGCGCAGCAGGGGCGCGTCCGGCTCGCGCACGTAGAACTGCCGCTCGGCCAGCCGGGTCAGCCGGCGGACGGCGTCGTCGTCCGGGGCCGGGAGCGCGCCGTCCTGGCCGGGTGGCGGTGGCGGCAGCCGGTGCCGGCCGAGCAGGGTCACGGTGCCCAGCACGGCCAGGCAGCCGAGCGCGGCGAGGCCGAGCCAGACCGGGTCGCCGTCCCCCGGCCCCTGCCAGGCCAGCGCGTCGACCAGGACGTGCACGACGCCGAGCACGAAGACGGCGGTGAGGGTGAGCCCGAGCACCCGCAGCACCGCGGCGGCCAGCGTGCGCGCCCAGCGCGGCGGACCGGCCGGCAGCATGAAGAACGCGGCGTTGACCAGGCCGAAGGGCAGCAGCAGGAACCACAGGGCCTGGGTCAGGCTGCCCGAGGTGAACAGCCCCCAGTGGTAGGCCTCCACCTCCTGCCCGTCGGCCGCGGGCAGCGGGCGGCCGGCCCCGGACGCGGGGCGCAGGAAGCGGCCGAGGGAGTCGCCGGCCACCTGGACGGTGACCGGGGCGCCGAGCACCGCCCCGGGCGGGGTGCCGCTGACGCCGTGCACCCGCAGTTCGACCGTCCGTGGACTCGTCATGCTCCCGCATCCGTCGCCCCGGGCGTGCGGCACCGCACGGTTGACCCTCGGCTCCCCGGGCATGATCGACCCGTCTCGACCCTTCCGTCCAGGCAACTCCCCCGCACCCGCACCGCCGCACGCTGGAGGCCCCCGCATGCCCGAGCCCGTCGACTTCTCCGTCTGGGCGCCCCTGCCCGAGCGGGTCCGCCTGCAGGTGGACGGCGAGGTGCACGACATGCACCGGGACGACGCCGGCTGGTGGCGGGCGACGGTGCCGGCGACGGCCGAGGCCGACTACGGGTTCCTGCTCGACGACACCGGGACGCCGCGCCCCGACCCGCGGTCCCGCCGGCAGCCCGACGGCGTCCACGGGCTGTCCCGCCGCTTCGACCCGTCCGCCCACGCCTGGGGCGACGGTGCGTGGACCGGCCGCCCGCTGGCCGGCGGTGTCGTCTACGAGCTGCACGTGGGCACCTTCACCCGCGAGGGCACGTTCGACGCGGCCGCCCGCAACCTCGACCACCTGGTCGACCTCGGCGTCGACTTCGTCGAACTGCTCCCCGTCAACGGGTTCAACGGCACCCACAACTGGGGCTACGACGGCGTCGCCTGGTACGCGGTGCAGGAGACCTACGGCGGTCCGGCCGGCTACCAGCGCTTCGTCGACGCCTGCCACCAGCGCGGGCTGGGCGTCGTCCAGGACGTCGTCTACAACCACCTCGGCCCGTCGGGGAACTACCTGCCGGAGTTCTTCCCGATCTTCGCCGAGGGCGGGGCGAACAGCTGGGGCAACTCGGTCAACCTGTCCGGGCCGGACTCCGACGAGGTGCGCCGCTACATCCTGGACAACGCGCTGATGTGGCTGCGCGACATGCACGTCGACGGCCTGCGGCTGGACGCGGTGCACGCGCTGGTCGACGAGCGGGCGACCCACCTGCTGGAGGAGATGGCCGTCGAGGTCGCGAAGCTCTCCGTCGCCGAGGGCCGGCCGCTGACGCTGATCGCGGAGAGCGACCTCAACGACCCGCGGCTGGTCACCCCGCGGGTCGCCGGCGGCACCGGCCTGGACGCGCAGTGGAGCGACGACTTCCACCACTCGCTGCACACCCAGCTGACCGGCGAGGGCCAGGGCTACTACGCCGACTTCGCCGCGGCCGGGCTCGGCGGGCTCGCCAAGGTGCTCAGCGGCGCGTACTTCCACGCCGGTGACTGGTCCAGCTTCCGCAGGCGGCACCACGGCCGGCCGGTGGACACCGCCGCGCTGCCGGGCTGGAAGTTCCTGGGCTACCTGCAGGACCACGACCAGATCGGCAACCGCGCGGTCGGCGACCGGATCTCCGCCTCGGTCTCCCCCGGCCTGCTCGGCGTCGGCGCCACGCTGGTGCTGACCAGCCCGTTCACCCCGATGCTCTTCATGGGCGAGGAGTGGGGCGCCTCGACCCCGTGGCAGTTCTTCACCAGCCACCCCGAGCCCGAGCTGGGCCGGGCGACCGCCGAGGGCCGGATCGGCGAGTTCGCCGAGCACGGCTGGGACGCCGACGTCGTGCCCGACCCGCAGGACCCGGAGACCTTCACCCGGTCGAAGCTGGACTGGTCCGAGCCGACCACCGAGCCGCACGCCTCGGTGCTCGCGGTGCACCGGGCGCTGATCGCGCTGCGCCGGGCGCACCCGGAGCTGGTCGACCCCGACCTGTCCGCGGTGCAGGTGCACTGGGACGACGCCGACCGCTGGATCGTGGTGCACCGCGGGTCGCTGCGCGTGGTCGCGAACCTGTCCGACCAGCCGCGGGAGGTCGACCTGGACACCCCGGCGACCGAGGTGCTGTTCGCCAGCGGCGAGCTGCCCACGCTGGAGGGTGCGCAGGTGACGGTGCCCGCGGAGAGCGCCGTCGTGCTCGCGACCCACTGACCGTGCAGCCGCTCCCGACCGACCCGGCCGGCCTGGCCGACGCCTACCGCGTCGCACCGGGCCGGCACGTCCGGACCAACTTCGTCGCCTCGCTGGACGGCGCGGTCAGCGTCGACGGCCGCAGCGGCGGGCTGGGCTCCCCCGGTGACCGCCGGGTGTTCCGGGTGCTCCGGGCGCTCGCCGACGCGGTGCTGGTGGGCGCCGGCACCGCGGCGGCCGAGGGCTACCGGCCGGTGGCGGCGGACTCCGCGGTCGGGCGGCTGCGGGCGGAGCTCGGCCGGCCGGCCGAGGCGCCGATCGCCGTCGTCTCCCGGCGGGCGTCGCTGGCCCCGGACGACCAGCTGGTCACCGACGCCGTCGTGCCGACGCTGCTGGTCACCTGTGCGGCCGCCGACGCCCGCCGGCGGGCCGCGCTGGCCGCCGCGGGGGTGGACGTGCTGGTCTGCGGCGACGACGACGTCGACCTGCCCGCGGCGCTGGACGCGCTCGCCGACCGCGGGCTCGCCCAGCTGGTGTGCGAGGGCGGGCCGGCGCTGTTCGATGCGGCGCTGTCCGCCGGGGTGGTCGACGAGCTGGACCTCACCATCGCCCCGCTGCTGGTCGGCGCCGGGCCCGGCCTCGTGCCCGGCCCGCGCGACGTCCCCGCCCGGGCCCGGCTGGTGTCGCTGCTGACCGAGGACCACGTCCTGTTCACCCGGTACGCGCTGGACCGCTGACGTGCCGCGGGGGCCCGGCCCGGGTGCCCGGGCCGCTCTCGCGCGGGTGCTGCGCAGGTCGGACCTGGGTCAGCACCGCGTCCACGGAGAAGGTGGCCGAGTTGCCCTGCACCGCGTCGTCGTTGGCGGTGTCCGGCAGCGCCGGACTGGCAGCACCAGGACACCGACCGCTGGGACCTGCCCGGCGACGAGGACGTGCGCACCGTCCGCCTCCCTCCGGTCCCGGCCCGCGCGCTGCGCTGAGGTCGATGGGCGTCGGTCGTCGCACGCAATGAGTGCCATGTCGCAGCGCCTCGTCCCTGGCGTCCCTCCCGGGCGGTCCCTGGTCAGGCTCCCCCCGGAGCCGCGCAGAGAGGTTCGGACGACGTCGGCCCGACTAGCGTGCGCCACATGCCCATCAAGCTGGAGAACGTCGGCATCGCCGTCCGCGAACTCGACGCGGCGATCACCTTCTTCACCGACCTCGGGTTGACCGTTCTCGGCCGTTCCACGGTGAAGGGTGAGTGGGCCGACACCGCCGTCGGCCTCGACGGCAACCACGCCGACATCGCGATGCTCCAGACGCCCGACGGCAACGGTCGCCTCGAGCTCTTCGAGTACATCCACCCCGACGCGATCGAGACGGAGCCCACCCGGCCCAACGAGATCGGGATGCACCGCGTGGCCTTCTCGGTCGACGACATCGACGAGGCGCTCGCAGTCGCTGCCAGCCACGCCTGCCACCCACTGCGCGGCGTGGCGACGTACGAGGACGTGTACAAGCTCACTTACGTCCGCGGCCCCAGCGGCATCCTCTTGATGCTCGCCGAGGAGATCACGAGCAGCTGACGTCGCACCGGTGCGGATCGTCTGTGCGGACGGCCTCGCGCCGTGGAGCGCAGTCCGAGCCGGACCGGCCAGTGGACTGCCGCCGTGCCGGGAGCCGTTCGGCTGGCGAGACGGATGGACGCCCGACGAGCCACCGGCGTCAGGTCACCCATGGCGGCCCACTATGGGTCACCGACGCTATGCCCTGCCTCCACCAAGCGGCCGGGACGGGAGGAGCGCAGCGGCAGCGAAGGTCACGAGGCCGACGAAGACAGCCGCCGCGATACCACCCAGCCACCACAGGATGACCCCAGCTACCAGCCCCACTGCTACGGCGGGCAGCAGGCGGCGGCGCACGCCCTGCCAGTAAACGCGATCTTGCTGCATGGCGACGGACAGTAATGCCGCTTGACAGGAGTCAGTCCCTCCTTGGCCCGGAGCCCGCTTCGCGTCCCTGAGCGGCCCACTATGGGACGGCTTGACGAACCTCGATCGCGAGCTGCTGGAAGACGCCCGGGTCGACTTCCAGCTCGGCGTCGCAGCGCCAGTGAGGCGGTGCACCGTCCTCCAGCTCCACAAGCACCAAGACCGTGTTGGTCTTGTCATGCCGGACGGATAGCCGCATCTCGGCTTCTCCACTTTGCCAGCGCCGGTCGCCCTCCCAACCTCGCCAGTCCGCTGCGATGTTGTCGAGGAAGTCGGCCAGGCTCTGCGGCTCCCATCCAGCCTCGGCGAAGTCCAAGGAAGCGTTCAAGCCTCTGCCCGCGAGGACGGCCCGCCACATCGGTATCGGTCCAGGCTCCATCGAGCCAGCTGGATGCAGCTCCAGCCGAAGTCCGTTGCGTGATCCAAGTACGGCGGCATCCACGCGGTCAGGCTATGAGGCGGGTGCACCCGAGTGTCTGTGAGGCCGCCCTCTGCGCGAGCCCGGCGAAGGCGTCCCTGAGCGGCCCACTCAGGGCTACGTCGGCAGAGGAGCTACTCGCCAGGCTCTGTGGAAGTCAGTCCCGCCGCCTCGGCGAACTCCGCCGCTGCCCCCTCGGTCACAGCGAGGTAGGTGTGCCACCACCGCTCGTCGTCCTCCGCCCAGCGGCCCCAGGAGACAAGGCGTTCCCGCCCGATCGTGGGCGAGAGCACGCGATCAGGGGAGTTGTCCCCGAACTCGTACAACTGGATCAGCCCTTGGTCGAACCACCGCACGAGGTGCGCCGAGCACGCCTCCGGATCCCACGGGCCAAGCACTCCTCCGCCGAAAACACCGTCGTCGACTCCGCGGGGCACCTCGGCCAGGGAGGCTCCTTCGGCGACCGCCAAGTACATCTCGCGCTCAAAGTCGGTCAGCTGCTCCCAGCCCATGCCCGCAAGCCTGGCAGACCTCTTTACGGACTGTCTCTGAAGCCGCCCTACGGGCGAGCCGGCACGGGTGTCCCTGAGCGGCCCACTCTGAGACAGTTCGCCGAGGTTCCGACGCCTCTAGGAGGGGCGGCCAGTAGCCTCGAATCGTGCCGACCAGTAGTGGGCCGTTGGCGACGCTCAATCACTACCTGCGGGTCGCCTTCGGCGACCTGCAAACCCCGGATATGGCGCTGGCGGCCGACCTGGCGGCGGAGAACGTGCACCACGCCTTGCAAGCCGACCTCGCAGAACTGGGGCCGGTGGAGGTGATGACGGAGATCAACACCGCTGACCGGGCCTGCGCTTTCCGAGTGTCCGGACCCGACGACAGCTATGTGGACGTCGAGGTCTCGACGGTCCTTCCCTACGCCGTCGTCCTACTGCCCAACGGTGGCCCGGGGCTCACGCTGTACCTCACCGAAGCAACGGATGACTGGACGGGCAAGGTCATCGATCTGGTCCGTCGGCATGGTCTGCTGCTGCTCTCCGGCGAAATCTGCCGAGCACCCTCTCCCGTCCTCGACCCATACAGCGGCGATCCCTTGACCTACTTCGAAGCGCTGTTCCGTGACGAGCACGGCATCCCGTGAGCGACTCGGCCATGCTCGCCGGGGCGCATCGGAACTTCGCTCGCGGATGTCCCTAAGGCCGCCTTCAGGGACATCCGTCGACATGGACCTCGACTCACCTGTCCCACAACGACGCACCATCGCTGTCGAAGCGGAGAGTTAGGCCCTTGGCAATCCACAGATGAGTGCCGAGTCGATCTCAGCACGCAGAACTGTCGTACCCCGAACGTATGTTCGACGCGTGGCTGGGCATGCGGGGAGTCTGCAGATCGACGTGGTGTGGGAGCGCCCGATCACGTCGCCGCGGGTCCCGGTCGCCTGGCTCTCGGACGACGACAAGGCCGCCGAGCTGCGGCGGGTGCAGGAGCGGCGGGCGGCGGACACGGCCTACGAGGCGGAGCTGATCATGTCGCTGGCCGCCGAACGGCCGGCGTCGGCCGACCCCGCGCCCGGCACGCCGGGCGCCCGCCGACCCGGGTGGGCCGATGAGGTGTCCGGTGGGGTGAGTGAGTTCTTCACCTCGGAGCTGTCCGCGGTGCTCAACCTCGGGCGGGGGACGGCGGCCTACCGCTACGCCCGGGCCCGCACCTGGCTGACCAAGCTCCCGCTCACCTTCGCCGCGCTCCAGGCCGGCGAGCTGGACCAACGGCGCGCGACCCAGCTGGCCGAGGTGCTCATGCACACGAACGCTGAGGTTGCCGGGCAGGTCGAGGCCGCGCTGCTCGGGGAGGCGACCGATCTGTCGGTGGCGCGACTCAGGGCGCGGGCCACCGAGGAGCTGCTGCGCCTGGACGCCGCGGCCGCCGACGAGCGCCGGGCCGAGGCGGAGAAGGCCGCCGACGTGCACCTCTACCCCTCGGCCACCGACGGCCGCGCGACCCTGGCTGCGGACCTGCCGGCGGAGGAGGCCGTGGAGTGCTTCGACGTGGTCGACCAGCTCGCCCGGATGCTCAAGGCCGACGGCGACCCCCGGCGGATCGGTGCCCTGCGCGCGCACGTGCTGTCCCTGCTCATCCGCCGCCCCGCCGACAGCGGACTGCCCCCGGTGCGCGCCGATGTCCGCATCACCGCCGACCTCGACGCCCTGACCGGGGCCACGCCGACGCCCGGCGAGGTGGGCGGGCTGCCGATCACCGCCGCCCACGTCCGAGAGCTGCTGGTCCGGATCGGTGCGTTGGGCCTCACCGCACCGGTGGGCGGGACCCTCACCCTGGCCATCACCGGACCGGACGGGGAGCTGCTGGCCACGACCACCCCGGCCGAACTGGCCCGGGCTGCCCACCGCGGCTGCTCAGACCATCGAGAGGACGCGTGCTCCTGCCCGGTGCTCGGTCCACCACCAGAGACGACCGGCTACGCACCCACCGACCGGCAACGGGCGTTCCTCACCGTCCGCGACCGCCGCTGCCGGTTCCCCAACTGCGGCCAGCGCACCGGCTGGACCGACCTGGACCACGTCGCACCCCACGGCGACGGCGGCGCCACCGACTGCACCAACCTGTGCTGCCTGTGCCGCTCCCACCACCGCCTGAAGACCTTCGCCCCCGGCTGGCGGTTCCGGCTCGACGACGACGGCACCCTGCACGTCACCACCCCGTCCGGCGTCACCCGCACCACCCGACCACCCGGACTGCGACCACCCGGACTGCGACCACCCGGACTGCGACCACCTGAACTGCGAACTCCAGCTCCAGCGGCCGTCCCACCACTGCCGGACGACGAGCCGCCACCCTTCTGACCGATGATCGGTGTTCCGCCGTGCTCCGGGCCGAACTCGCTGGTTGCCGACTCCCGCTCTCCCTACCCTGCGCGGCGTGGAGATCCGATGGCGCGGGCCGTTCACCAGCAACGAGGCCAACCAGCTGCACGCGGAGGCCTTCGGCACCCGCGTGTACAGCGACGCCGAGTGGAACTGGACCGACCAGGTGGCCCGGCACAGCCTCGGGTGGGTCACCGCCCGGGACGGCGGCACGCTGGCCGGCTTCGTCAACGTCGTGTGGGACGGGGAGGCCCACGCCTGGCTGCAGGACGTGATGGTCGCGGCCGCGAGCCGGCACCAGGGAATCGGCGTCCGGCTGGTCGGTGCCGCCCGGGACGGCGCCCGCGCGGCCGGGTGCGAGTGGCTGCACGTCGACTTCGCCGACGAACTGGCGCCCTTCTACCTCGACGCCTGCGGCTTCCGGCCCACCCGAGCAGGGCTGATGGCGCTGTGACGCCGCGTGTCCCGAGGTCCGGTGCCCGGGCGCCGGGGCTGCTTGACTGACGCCATGGACCTGCCCGTGATGCCCCCGGTCAAGCCGATGCTCGCCAAGCCCGCCGCCGCGCTGCCCACCGGCGACGGATGGTTCTACGAGCCAAAGTGGGACGGCTTCCGCTGCATCGTGTTCCGGGACGGCGACGAGGTCGAGCTGGGCAGCCGCAACGAGCGCCCGCTCACCCGCTACTTCCCCGACGTCGTCGAGGCGGCCAAGGCCCACCTCCCCGAGCGCTGCGTCGTCGACGGCGAGATCGTCGTCCCCCGCGGCGACCGGCTCGACTTCGAGTCGCTCCTGCAGCGGATCCACCCGGCCGTCTCCCGGGTGACCAAGCTGGCCGCGGAGACCCCGGCGTCCTTCGTCGCCTTCGACCTGCTCGCCCTCGGCGACGAGTCGCTCATGGACACCCCGTACGCCGAGCGGCAGGCCCGGCTGCGCGAGGCGCTGGCCGGCGCGCGGGCGCCGATGTACGTCTCGACGGTCACCGACGACGCCGAGGTCGGCCGGCGCTGGTTCGACGAGTTCGAGGGCGCCGGGCTGGACGGCGTCATCGCCAAGCGCGGCGACCAGCCTTACGCCCCCGACCAGCGGCTGATGACCAAGGTGAAGCACGTCCGGACGGCGGACTGCGTCGTCGCCGGGTTCCGCTGGCACAAGAGCGGCCCGGTGGTCGGCTCGCTGCTGCTCGGCCTCTACGACGGCGACGGCGGCCTGCAGCACATCGGCGTCGCGGCGTCCTTCACGATGAAGCGCCGCGCCGAGCTGGTCGAGGAGCTGGCCCCCTACCGGGCCGAGGCGCTGGACGGCCACCCCTGGCAGGACTGGGCCAACGCGCAGACCGGCGAGGACGGCGAGCACCGCATGCCCGGCGCGACCAGCCGCTGGAACGCCGGCAAGGACCTGTCCTGGGTGCCGCTGCGGCCCGAGCTGGTGGTGGAGATCCGCTACGACCAGCTGGAGGGCAGCCGGCTGCGGCACACCGGCCAGTTCCAGCGCTGGCGGACCGACCGGGACGCGCGCTCCTGCACCTACGACCAGCTCGAGGTGCCGGTGAAGTACGACCTCGCGGAAGTCCTCGGCGGCTGAGTTCCCGGCCGGGGGTGAGCGGTTCCTCACCGGCCCGCCCGCTGCCGGGGCCGCCGCCCTCTCCTACCCTGGAGTGATCATGATGTCGCACCGCCGTCTGGCCGCCTCCGGAGGAGCCCTCCTCACCCTCGCCCTCGCGCTCAGCGGGTGCACCTCCTCGGGGGACGAGGAGCCGGCTGCGGACGGCTCGGCGGCGGAGAGCACGGCGGCGCCCACCGCGGAGCCGATCGACTGGAGCGACTGCAGCAGCGACATCAACCCGATCATCGCCGGCCGCCCCGGCGCGGAGCGCGGCCTCACCTTCGAGTGCGGCACCACCGAGGTGCCGGTGAGCTACGACGACCCGGACGGCGGCACGCTGCAGCTCTTCCTCGTCAAGGCCGCCCTCCCCACGCAGACCTCCCGGATCGGCTCGCTGGTGGTCAACCCCGGCGGCCCCGGCCAGTCGGCCACCGACGCGGCGATCCAGTCCGCGCTCACCCTCCCGGCCGACGTGCTGGCGCGCTTCGACGTCGTCGGGGTCGACCCGCGCGGCGTCGGGCTGTCCACGCCCGTCGAGTGCATCTCCGACGAGCAGAAGGACGAGCTGTTCGCCGCCGACCCCCGGGCCACCGACGCCGCGACGCTGGAGGCCTCCTTCGAGCGGGTCGACGAGGTGGCCGCGGGCTGCGCCGAGAAGTACCAGGAGGCCCTCGGCGCCTTCGACACCGTCGACTCCGCCCGAGACATGGACCTGGTCCGCGAGGCCCTCGGTGACGAGCAGCTGACCTACCTCGGCTACTCGTACGGCACCACGCTGGGCTCCACCTACGCCGAGCTGTTCCCCGACCGCGTGCGGGCGCTCGTCCTCGACGGCGCCGTAGACCCCGACGCCGGCCAGCAGGAGTTCGCCGAGACCCAGGCACAGGGCTTCGAGGCCGCCTTCGACGCCTTCGCCGCCAACTGTCTGGCGCTGATCAGCGGCTGCCCGCTGGGCGGGGAGCCGCGCACCTTCGTCAACGACCTGCTGGCGCAGGCGACGACCACGCCCGTGCCCAGCAGCCGGGCGGGCGAGACCCGGCAGGCCACCCCCGGGCTGGTGCTCAACGGCATCCGCTCGGCGCTGTACCAGCCCACCGCGTGGCCGCAGCTCACCCAGTCCCTGGCCAACGCCCGCTACGGCGACGCCGCCGGCATCCTCACCCTCGCCGACACCTACACCGGCCGGAACGACGACGGCACCTACAGCAACGTCGTCGACGCCAACGTGGCGGTGAACTGCGCGGACACCGACGAGGAGTTCACCCGCGAGGAGGTCAGCACCCTGGCCACCCAGTGGAACAGCACCTACCCGCTGTTCGGCGCCGACGCCGCGCTCGGCCTCTACACCTGCTCGCCCTGGGACGCCCCGCGCACCCCGCTGCCCGGGCGGGACGCCGACGGCAGCGCCCCGATCCTGGTGATCGGCACCCAGGGCGACCCGGTGACGCCGCTGCCCGGCGCCGTGGACATGGCCGAGGACCTGACCAGCGGGGTGCTGCTCACCTGGCAGGGCTCCGGGCACACTGCCTACCCCAAGACCGACTGCGTCACCGCGGCCGTGAACGCCTACCTGATCGACCTCACCGCACCGCAGGACGGGCTGACCTGCCCGGCCTGACCTGATCCGCCGGACCCCAGGAGCCCCGAGATGGCCAGCAGCAAGGACGCCGTCGTGCTGTCGGTCGACGGGCACGACGTGCGGGTCAGCAGCCCGGAGAAGCCGTACTTCGGGGACAAGGGCATCCGCAAGATCGACGTCGTCAACTACTTCGTCGCGGTCGGCGAGGGCATCCTCTTCGCGCTGCGCGACCGGCCGACGACGTTGGAGCGCTGGCCCGGGGGCGTGTTCGAGGGCGCCCGGCTCTCCACCCGGATGGACAACACCGGCGACGCGTTCTACCAGAAGCGGGTGCCCAAGAACGCCCCCGAGTGGGTGCCGACCGCGCACATCACCTTCCCCAGCGGGCGGACCGCCGACGAGATCGCGCCCGACTCGGTCGCCGTCGTCGCCTGGTGCGCCAACCTCGGCACGCTGACCTTCCACCCGTGGCCGGTGTCGAAGACCGACGTCGAGTCCCCCGACCAGATCCGCATCGACCTCGACCCGCAGCCGGGCACCGACTTCTCCGACGCCGTGTGGGTGGCCCCGCACGTGCGCGAGCTGCTGCACGAGTTCGGCATGGAGGGCTGGCCGAAGACGTCCGGCGGTCGCGGCGTCCACGTCTACGTGCCGATCCAGCCGCGCTGGACCTTCCCCGAGGTGCGCCGGGCGGTGATCGCCTTCGGCCGGGAGCTGGAGCGCCGGATCCCCGACCGCGTGACGATGAACTGGTGGAAGGAGGAGCGCGGCGAGAAGATCTTCATCGACTACAACCAGATGGCCAGGGACCGGACGATCGCGTCGGCCTACTCGATCCGGGCGAAGTCGCACGCGCCGGTGAGCGCCCCGCTGGACTGGGACGAGCTGCCCGACGTCTCGCCGTTCGACTTCGACGTCCTCACCATGCCGGCCCGGTTCGCCGCCGTCGGGGACAGGCACGCCGGGCTGGCCGACCACGCGTTCGGCATCGAGCCGCTCATCGAGCTGGCCGACCGGCAGGAGCGCGACCTGGGGCTGGGCGAGATGCCCTACCCCCCGGACTACCCGAAGATGCCCGGCGAGCCGATGCGCGTGCAGCCCAGCCGAGCCAGGAAGCCGGCCGCCGGAGACGCCTGACGCGGGCACGTCGGACGACCTGGTAGGCCTGCTCCATGCAGCACTACGACGTCTTCTCCTGGGTGTACGAGTCGGGGACCGAGCTCCTGCACGGCAGACACCGGCGTGAGGCCGTGGAACTCCTCCGGCTACGGCGCGGCCAGACGGTCCTCGACGTGCCGACCGGCACGGGGGCGAGCCTGCCGCTCCTGCGGGAGCGGGTCGGTCCCTACGGCCGGGTCGTGGGCGTGGACTACTCCTCCGGCATGCTCGCCAAGGCCCGGTCCAAGGTGACCGACGCCGGGTGGCGCAACGTCGACCTCGTCGAGGCCGACGCCCGCACGCTGGATGCCGAGCTCGTCGGGACCGACCGGGTGGACGCCGCCATCTGCATGCTGGGCCTGAGCGTCGTGCCCGACTGGCAGGAGGTCTTCCAGCGCATGTTCGACCTGGTGCGCCCCGGGGGCCGCGTCGCCGTCATGGACCTCTGGCTGGACGGCCGGGTCGACAGCGGCATCGCCAACACCTACTACCGCCTGCTCGCGCAGGCCGACCAGCGACGGCGGTTCTGGGAGCCGCTCGTCGAGCAGGCCACCGACGTCCACACGATCGACCACACCTGGTTCGGTGGCGTCGCCAGGATCGTCGGCGGCACCAAGCCGCTCTGACGCCGGGCACCCGCCGGCCCCCCCGACCGGCGGTCCAGACCCCCTCCGGCCGTCTCACCCCTTCAGGTGATGGGACGCTGACCCCAGTGGTGTCCTCGCCCCCGCGAGCCGATCAACCCTGCATGGAGCGGAAGGGGCAGGCGATGACCGCACCCCGGCGTCCCGTCCTCGCGCTGTACCTGACCATCGCCCTGACCCTGGTGTTCGCCACGGGCGTCTGGGTCCGCCCGGCCGGAGCAGCGTGGGACCGGACGTACGACGTGGTGCTGTTCAACCTGCCCTACCTGGCAGCGTCCTGGGCGCTGTTCTCGGCCGGGCGGCGGATCCGGATCGACCGGCTCGCGTGGTGGGGCCTCGCGGTCGCCCTCACCCTGAGCGCGGTGGGCAACGCCCTCCGGGTGCTGGCCGCCGGCGTCGACGGGAACGGGCCCTCGTCGCCGGTGGCGGACCTGATCTCCCTGGCCGGCTACCTGACCCTCTACGTCTTCGTCGTGGGGGTGATCAAGGCGCGCGTGCCGCGCTTCCACCCGAGCATGTGGCTCGACGGCCTGATCACCGCCCTCGGCAGCCTCTCCCTGGGGATCGCGCTCCTCCTCGGGCCCTACCTGATCCCCGAGGCCGGCGAGATGGCCGTCCCCGCGATCGAGCTGACGAGCCCGACGATCAGCGTCGTGCTGCTCGCCATGCTCGCCGCGGTCGGCTCCATCCTCGGGATGCGCCTGGACCGCACCCTCGTCCTCGTGATCGCCGGGCTGACGTTCGTCGCCGCGTCGGACCTCGTGTACTTCACCCAGGCGGTCCGCGGCGACTACGTCGACGGCGGCCCGCTCGAGCTCGGCTGGCTGACCGGCGTGGTCTTCGCCGCGCTGTCAGCGACCAGCGCGGTCGACCGGCCCGCGCCGATCGACCGCGGGGCCTCGCGCATCGGGTGGCGTCTGCTCGCGGTGCCCCTGGCCTGCATCGGCGCGAGCCTCTTCGTCCTGGGGTCCGGCTGGACGCACCCCATCCCGCCGGTGTGCGCCTGGCTGGCGATCGCCTGCGTGGTCGCCGGCATCGCCCGGATCGCCGTCACGTTCGCCGAGGTCCGGGGCTTTCAGCAGGTCAAGCAGGAGTCGCGCACCGACGAGCTCACCGGCCTGCCCAACCGCCGGGCGCTGCTGGAGTCCGCCCAGGAGATCGTGGCCTCGTCGGCGACCAGCCGCCCTGCGGCCCTGCTCCTGCTGGACCTGGACGGGTTCAAGGAGGTCAACGACAGCCTGGGCCACACGGCCGGCGACGAGCTGCTGCGCCAGGTCGGCCCTCGCCTGCGCCGTGGCCTGCGCTCGGACGACGTCCTCGCCCGCCTCGGTGGCGACGAGTTCGCCGTCCTGCTGCCCGACACCGGGACGGAGCCGGCGCGCGTCCTCGCCGAGCGGCTGCGCTCCCTGCTCCTCGAGCCCTTCACGGTCACCGGCGTACGGCTGCACGTCGGCGTGAGCATCGGCATCGCGACCACCCCCGCGCCGGCCTCGACGGTGCAGGAGCTGCTGCACTGCGCCGACGTCGCGATGTACTCCGCGAAGACCGCCCGGGAGGGCGTCCACGTCTACGTGCCGGACCCGGTGACCGGCACGGCCGGCAGCGACCGGCTGCGGACGATGGAGGAGCTACGGGTCGCTCTCGAGGGCGACGAGCTCGTCGTCGAGCTCCAGCCGCAGATGGACCTGCGCGACGGGCGCATCGTCGGCGCCGAGGCGCTCGTCCGGTGGAACCACCCCACGCGCGGGCTGCTCTCCCCCGCCCACCTCCTGCCGGCCGCCGAGCAGGCCGGGCTCCTGCGCCCGCTGACCGACCGGGTGCTCGAGCTCGCGCTGCAGGCGACCCGCCGGTGGTGGGACGAGCGGCACATCCCGGTCTCGGTCAACCTCTCGGCCGCGAACGTCACCGACCTGGACCTCCCGGAGAAGGTCGCCTCCGCACTCCGGCGGCACGGGCTGCCCACCGCGGCGCTCACGCTCGAGCTGGTCGAGGACACCCTCATGGCCGACCCCGACCGCGGCCGCGCCGTGCTGGCGGACCTGCGCCGGCTCGGCGTCCGGACGTCGATCGACGACTACGGCACCGGCTACAGCTCGCTGGCCTACCTCCGGCACCTCCCCGTCGACGAGCTCAAGATCGACCGGAGCCTCACGGCGGAGGTCGACAGCGACCCGCGCGCCGCCGCCATCGTCCGGCACACCGTCGCGCTCGCCCACGACCTCGGCATCACCCTCGTCGCCGAGGGCGTGGAGACGGCCTCGACCAGTGCCGCCCTCGCCGGGCTCGGCTGCGACGTCGCGCAGGGCTACGGCATCGCCCACCCCATGCCGGTGGACGCCTTCCTGGCGTGGCTGGACGCGGCGGACTCCGGGGTGACCGAGGCGATCCTGCTGCCCCAGCTGAGCCGCAGGGCCCGCTCGACCTGAGCGTGGCCCGCTCGACCTGGGCGTCGCCTCGGCCGGCTGCGGATGGGCGGCATCACGTCGTCGTGCGACGACATGCCGTCAGCCCGCGTGCGCTCTGCGTAGTGAGTGGTACACCATGATCGCGTGACGACGACCTCCCCCGGTGACCTGCTGCGACCCCGCGTGGCCCTGGGCTCCGCGCGCCTCCCCACGCACCCGGCACCCGAGGAGTGGCGCGACCTGGCCCCGGAGATCCTCCGCCAGCGACTGGTGATCGAGGGTGTCCCGGCCCGACCCGTCGACGACGAGCAGATCCGCCGCTACCTGTCGGCGCTGTCGCGCGAGGTCGACATGGTTCAGCTGCTGGAGCCGGTCACGCACCGGTCGGACCTCTACGGCTGGGCCGGCTGGATCCACTGGGAGACGTCGGGCGCGCACTTCTACGCCTGGGAGCAACCGCGGCTGTTCTTCTCGGTGGACGTCTACACGTGCAAGGCGTTCAGCGTGGACACCGCTGTGGCGTTCACCCGCGACTTCTTCGCCGCGGGCACGATCGTCGCCAAGTCCTTCTGAGGTGGCGCTCCGGCTGCTGGTCGCCCACACCCCGGCCGAGCGGGACGCCGCCCGGCGGATCGAGGGCGCGGTGTTCCTGCAGGCGTTCGGCAACACGCCGGAGGTGATGGAGGAGGAGTACGGCGCCTACGAGGCCCGCTCCCGCTTCGTCGTCGTCCTCGACGAGGAGTCGGGCTCGGCCATCGGGGCCGCCCGGTTCATCGTCGACGCCCCCGGCGCCGAGCCGGTGAAGACCCTGGTCGACGTCGCGGGTGCCCCGTGGCACGCCGATCCGACGAGTGCCCTCGCCGCCGCGGCGCCGGCCGGTGGACCGGTGTGGGACGTGGCGAGCCTGGCCGTGGACCGCCGCTTCCGCGCCGGTGCCGCCGGCGCTGAGGTCACGCTCGCGCTGTGCCACGGCATCCACGAGTACTCCCGCCGCAGCGGCGTCGAGGGCTGGGTGACCGTGCTCGACGACCGCGTCCTGCGGCTCCAGCGGATGATGGGCATCCCCTGGCTGACCATGCCGGGGGCGGCGTCGCAGCCCTACCTGGGGTCGGCCGCCAGCACCCCGTGCACCCTCGTCATCGCCACGATCGAGCCCCACATGCGGTCGTCCCGGCCGGACGTGGCCCCCGCGATCATGGACGGCGTCCTCCGGTCGATCGCCCTGGACCCGTCCGATCTCTCGGCCGACCGCGGCGCGCTGCTCTCCGAGCCCGACCCCATGCCGGTGAGCCCGCTCCCGGCCAGGCGCGACACCACGGGTTGGCGGCGGCCGACGTCCGGCCGCCGCGAGGTCCGCGACGGCACACCGGCACCTTGATCCGGCCGCACTCCCGCTGCATCCAGGACGACGGTCCCCGACCAGCCACGTCGTAGTTTCGTCACACACGGTCGGGTGCGACGAGCACGGCCGCGCCCACCGGACGACCTTCCCGCCACCGCACGGACCCCACCTGGAGGCTCGCACCATGCACACCGCTCACCAGGCACCCGCGGAGAGCAGCTCGTGAGCGGCACCAGCACCTTCGACCCGTGGCCCGCGCTGCCGCTGGCCGACTGGCAGGACACCCGGGACACCCTGCACCTGTGGACCCAGGTGGTCGGCAAGGTGCGCCTGGCGCTCGCCCCGGCGGCCAACCACTGGTGGCACGTGCCCTTCTACGTCGACGCCCGCGGGCTCACCACCTCGCTGATGCCCCACCGGGGCGGCGGGCTCGAGGTGGTCTTCGACCTCACCGCGCACGAGCTGCAGCTGCTGACCACCCGTGGCCAGCACCGGCGGATGGCGCTCGAGCCGCGCAGCGTGGCCGACTTCGCCGCCGAGTTCCGCGCCCACCTGACCGCCCTGGACGTCGACGTGCCGATCAACGGCATGCCGGTCGAGATCGCCGACGCCGTCCCGTTCGACGAGGACACCGGCCACGCCAGCTACGACGCCGACGCCGTCCACCGGTTCTGGACCTCGCTGGTCAGCGCCGACCGGGTGCTCAGCCGGTTCCGCGGCGGCTGGCGCGGCAAGGCCAGCCCGGTGCACTTCTTCTGGGGCGCGTTCGACCTCGCCGTCACCCGGTTCTCCGGCCGCCCGGCGGCCCCGCACCCCGGCGGCGTGCCGAACTGCCCGGACTGGGTGATGACCGAGGCCTACAGCGACGAGGTCTCCAGCTGCGGGTACTGGCCCGGTGGCGCGGACGAGGGCGTCTTCTACGCCTACGCCTACCCCGAGCCGCCCGGCTACCGGCAGACGCCGGTCACGCCGGCCGGGGCGTCCTTCGACGCGGCGCTGGGCGAGTTCGTCCTCCCCTACGCCGACGTCCGGCGGGCCACGGACCCCGACGCGCACCTGCTCGACTTCCTCACCAGCACCCACGAGACCGCGGCGGCCACCGGGCGCTGGCCGCGCGCCGAGAGCTGAGGAGCACCGGCGTCCGACGACGCAGTCCCCCTGGGCGACAGCCGCCGGGTCGGGGGCACGGACCGGGCGCTGTCAACGACAGCTGCCACCGGGTCCGGGGTGACCGCGTCACTGTGCCCTGCCCGGCGGGCTCTGTCCACCGGGCAGGACGTCCGGGTCCGGCACTGTCGGTGGGGCGCGCCCCCCGCTAGCCTTGCTCCTGGAGCGTGAGCCCGGTCGACCGACCTGGCGGCCCCGGACCCGGCCTCCTCCAGCGAGAGACAGGCCGCGGTCATGACGTCGTCCATCCGCCCTGCACGCCACGTTCCCCTCCTCCACGGTCACGTGGCCCGGCGGCCCGGTGGTCGGGTCGACGTGGTCGTCCTCGGAGAGGTGGACTCGTCCAACCAGGTCGAACTGGGCCGGCTGATCGCTGCCGCGGAGGCCGGCCGACCGGACCGGCTGGTGCTGGACCTGCGCCGGGCGCCGTTCCTCAGCTTCTCCGCGTTGCACCTCCTGGCAGGCGCCCGCAACCGGGCGCGGGCCGGCGGCACCTCCTTCGAGGTGCTCAGCGACACGCGCGCGGTCGCCCGGTCGCTGCGGCACCTGGATCTCTTCCCGTGACGGCGTCCGAGCCAGCGGACTCCCGCCGATGGACGCCGTGACCGGCCTCCGAACGGCCGACATCCTGGCCGAGCTCGCCACCGTCGGACCGATGGCGGCCTGGCCCGGGCACCTGGTCGAGGGGTGCCGCAACGCCACGACGGTCAGCGGCGTCGGGCTGGCGGTGATGAGCGCGGCCGCCGTGGGCAGCGTGCTCGCCGCCACCGAGGGCCTCGCCCGTGCGATGGAGGACCTGCAGTTCCTGCTCGGCGAGGGCCCGTGCGTCGACGCCGTCGCGTCGAGGCGCCCTGTGCTGGTCCCGGACCTGACCCGGCAGGCCGGCGCGCGCTGGCCGGCGTTCAGCGCAGGCGCCGTGGACCGCGGCGTCGTCGCCTCCTTCGCGTTCCCGCTGCACGTCGGCGCGGTCACGATCGGGGTGCTCGACCTGTACGAGGAGAGCCGCGGGCCGCTCGACGACTTCCAGCTCTCCACCGCCCTCGCCTACGCCGACGCGGCCACCGCCGTCCTGCTGCACCTCCAGTACGGCCGGCTCGAGGACGTCGAGGGTGGTGCACGAGCGACCTCCCCGCTCGCCGAGGTGGTGGACCGCAGGGCCGTGGTGCACCAGGCGACCGGGATGATCTCCGTCCAGCTCGACGTCGGTCTGGCCGCCGCGTTGCTGCGCCTGCGCGCACACGCGTTCGCCACGGACCGATCGGTGCTCGAGCTCGCGGGCGACGTGGTCGCCCGACGGCTACGGTTCGACCACAGTGCCGCCGGCACCGTCGCACCACCTCCCTCCACCGCTGCTGCAGACGAGGAGTCGTCGTGACGGGCCGTGAGCTGCTCATCGCAGACACCTTCGTCGAGTTGGCCGACACGCTGGTCGACGACTTCGACCTGCTGGACTTCCTCAGCACCCTGGTCGAGCGCACCGTGGCCCTCGTCGATGCCGACGCCGGCGGCATCATGCTGGCCGACCACCAGGGCGGCCTGCAGGTGTTCGCCGCCTCGACGCACGCCGCCCGGCTGGTGGAGCTCTTCGAGCTGCAGCACGACGAGGGCCCGTGCCTGGAGGCCTTCCGCACCGGCCGGCAGGTCACGAAGACCGACCCGGCGGCCATGGCGGCTGCCTGGCCCGCCTTCACCCCGCGACTGTCCGAGGCCGGCTTCGCCTCGGCCCAGGCCATCCCGCTGCGCCTGCGCACCGAGGTGATCGGGGCTTTCAACGTCTTCCGGGTGGCTCCCGGCGCGCTCAGCGAGGCTGACATGAAGCTGGCCCGGGCGCTGGCCGACGTGGCTACCATCGCGATCGTCCAGCAGCGCTCCCTGGAGGCCCGGGAGCAGCTGGCCGAGCAGCTGCAGCACGCGCTGACCAGCCGGATCGCGCTGGAGCAGGCCAAGGGCATCCTGGCCGAGCGCACCGGGGTCGACGTCGACGTCGCCTTCACCGTGCTCCGTTCGTACGCCCGCCGCCGTGGGCTCCCCCTGCGCCAGGTCGTCCAGGACGTGATCGACGGGACGCTCACCCGGCTCCCCTGACCCGGACGGGCGGGGTGTCCGGCCGCCCGTGACCCCGTGCGGGCAGGGTCTGGCCCCGGTCACCGGGCACGGCCAGGATGCGGGGGCATGAAGCACGTGATGAGCTACCGCGCCGTCGAGGACTTCCTGCCGCTCGCGATGCAGCACGGACCGGACCACGTGACCCGGCTGCACGAGTTCCGGGACCGCGGGGTGCTGCTGATGGCCGGCACCCTGGACGAGCCGATGAACGGTGACGCCCTGGCGGTGTTCACCACCCGGGAGGCGGCCGAGGAGTTCATCGCCGGCGACCCGTTCGTCGTCCACGGCGTGGTGGCGCAGTGGACGGTGCGCCCGTGGGACGAGGTCCTCGCCCCCTGACCGCTCGCCCCCTGACCGCTCGCCCCCTGACCGCTCGCCCCCTGACCGCTCACCCCCTGACCGCTCGCCCCCTGACCGCTCGCCCCCTGACCGCTCACCCCCTGACCGCTCACCCCGTGGGGTGACACAGGGCCGCCCGGGCGGCTCCGGGGCTCCCGTCGCGGGCACCGCCTGCCGTTGTGAGGGCACGGTCGGTCCGACGACGGAGAGGCAGGTCCATGAGGGTCGCGTTCCTGGTGTACGGCGTGCTGTACGTCGTCATCGAGGTCGTGGGCCACCAGCTGGCGCAGGTCAGCTGGATGGAGGTCACCGCCCTCGACGTCGCGACCGCCGTGGCCGACGCCTTCCTGACCGTGGCCGTGCTGGTGGCCGTGCTGGTCGCCGTCGACGTGCTCGGCAACCGGTGGCACCGGCACGTGCAGGCCGCCCGGCTCGAGGCGGCGCGCCGCGCCGCCGAGGAGTGGGCCGACCCCGAGCCGATCACCGTGCCCTCGTGGCGCCCGGCGCCGCTGGCCCTGCCGGCCGGCGCCCCGCCCGTCGAGGCCGTCCGGGTGGAGAACGCCTACGTCCGGGAGGCCTGGCCGGACGACGCACCGGCCGGGGGTCCCCGGCGGCTGCTGTAGCTGCTGGCCCCTGCCTGCGTGGCTCGCCGAGGATCTTCTGGCCCCTGGACTCCCGCGGAGCGCCCGGAGCCGCTAGGGTTCTGCACGTCGGGAAGGCCCTGCGCTCTGGCAGGACCCCGACGCACGACCTCAGCTAGGAGCGAGCAATGCCCGAAGGAACAGTGAAGTGGTTCAACGCCGAGAAGGGGTTCGGCTTTGCCACCCCCGATGGCGGCGGCCCGGACGTCTTCGTCCACTACTCGGCCATCCAGACCAGCGGGTACCGCTCGCTCGATGAGGGCCAGCGCATCTCGTTCGACATCGAGCAGGGCCAGAAGGGCCCGCAGGCGGCGAACGTCAACCCGGTCTGATCTGAGACCGAGGAGCTGACGCCCCTCTCGAACCACCGACGACGCCCCCGCCCGGGAAACCGGACGGGGGCGTCGTTGCGTCTGGACCCGCTGCTCAGCGGCCGCGCGGCACGTACCCGCCGATGAGCGCGGACATCAGCAGGGCGCCGTCGTCCGGGCCGATCGCCGTGGCGGCGTCCGCGAGGGCCCGCCACCGGGCGCGCTCCACGTCGGTCATCGCGCCGGCGGCCCGGGCCGCCAGCTGCTCGAGCAGCCGGTCCCACTCCCCCTGCGGCGTCGGCCAGAGCCCGGTCAGCCGCCGCGCCTCGGCCGAGACGGCGGTGAACCGGACGACCTCCCCGGCGTGGTTGGTGAGCGCCTCGACGTAGCCGGCGGTGACCAGCGCGTTGGCCGCGGACACCACCTGCGGCTTGGGCAGCCCGCTGGCCGGCACGACCGCCCCCAGGTACGGGGCGCTGCCGTGCGGTGGCTCGTCGATGAGCCGGACGATCGCCCGCAGCACGGGGAGGTCGCGGGTGAACCAGGTGTCGGCCAGGGGCTGCGGGGTGCTCATGGGTCCTCTCGGCGGACGGCGGCGCCACCGGACGCGGCGCCGGGCCCACGGTACGAGCCCCGCCGGGGACCCGGTCCGCGGACTCCCGGTGGACGCCGGATGACCATCGGCTTTCGTTACCGGAAGTTGCTCGACCGTCGCTCTGCGCGCTGGGAGGATCGGGAACGTCCCCCCGCCCGACGGGCCCGCGCCCGGGTCGCCGAGGAGTTCCGTGTCCGCGCGCCGCCTCCGCCCCGCCGTCGTCGGCCTGGCGCTCGCCGTCCTGGCGGTCGGTGGTCCGGTGGCCGGCGCTGCGCCTGCGCTCGCCGGCCCCGCCGACGCCCGGACCACGGCCGCGGACGGCGACGGCACCCGGACGGGCGGCGACCACGACCGGGCGACGTCGGGCGGGGCGTCCACCGCGGCGGAGGTCCCGGCGACCGCCACGATCAGCGAGCCGTACCCCCTGGGCGGCGACCCGGTGACCGTGACCGGGAACGGCTTCGCCCCCGGCGAGGAGGTGGACGCGTCGCTGCCCTCGCGCACCCGCGGCCAGCTGGGCAGCGCCGTCGCCGACGCCGAGGGGCAGGTGTCCATCGCCTTCTCGGTCCCGCTGGCGCTGCCGGTGGGCGACCAGGAGGTGCGGCTGACCGGCACCTCGGGCGAGACGGCGAGCACCGGCTTCCAGCTGCGCACCGCGCTGGAGGAGCTGCGCGAGCGGCTGCTCCGCTGGTGGCAGGACTGACCCCCGCCCAGCGCTGAGCGGGCCCTGCGGCAGGTGGCGGGCGCGCCGTACGGTGGGGACATGACCACATCCGCCCACCAGCCCCAGGTCGTCAAGAGCGACGAGGAGTGGCGCGCCGAGCTGTCGCCGGAGGAGTACGCCGTCCTCCGCGAGGCCGGCACCGAGCGGCCGTGGACCGGTGAGTACGTCGACACCAAGACCGTCGGCGTCTACTCCTGCCGGGCCTGCGGCGCCGAGCTCTTCCGCTCCGAGACCAAGTTCGACTCGCACTGCGGCTGGCCGTCCTTCTACGCACCGTCCAGCAGCGACAACGTCGTCCTCCG
Source organism: Modestobacter versicolor (assembly GCF_041028285.1). Lineage (GTDB taxonomy): Bacteria > Actinomycetota > Actinomycetes > Mycobacteriales > Geodermatophilaceae > Modestobacter > Modestobacter versicolor_A. The sequence continues at coordinate 855,964 of NZ_JABGDB010000002.1, forward strand.
GGACGACACCAGCCACGGCATGCTGCGCACCGAGGCGCTCTGCGGCACCTGCCACAGCCACCTCGGGCACGTCTTCGCCGACGCGCCGCAGACCCCCACCGGCGACCGCTACTGCATCAACTCGGTGAGCATCACGCTCTCCCCCACCGAGGCCTGACCACAGCACGGCACAGCGCCCCCGCCCGGGATCACCGGGGCGGGGGCGCTGTGCTGTCTGCGGTTCGGCTCTTGCGGTGTGGCGCCTGTTCCTGCGGTGCTGCAACTCCGCGGGAGCTGGAGGAACACCGCAAGAGCACCCGTCAGGGCAGGTCGGCGACGAGCTCCGCGACCTGCTTGCGGGTGCCGGTGTAGAACGGCACCTCCTCGCGGACGTGCCGGCGGGCGCGGCTGGCCCGCAGGTCACGCATCAGGTCGACGATGCGGTGCAGCTCGTCGGCCTCGAAGGCGAGCATCCACTCGTAGTCGCCCAGGCCGAACGACGACACGGTGTTGGCCCGCACGTCGGGGTACGGGCGGGCCTGCATGCCGTGCTCCTTGAGCATGTCCCGCCGCTCCTCCTCCGGCAGCAGGTACCACTCGTAGGAGCGGACGAAGGGGTAGACGCAGACGTAGCGCCGCGGCTCCTCGTCGGCGAGGAAGGCCGGCACGTGGCTGCGGTTGAACTCCGCCGGGCGGTGCAGCGCCATCTGCGACCAGACCGGGTCCAGCTGCCGGCCCAGCGTCGTCCGGCGGAACCGGCCGTAGGCCTCCTGCAGGGCGTCGGGGGTCTCGGCGTGCCACCAGATCATCAGGTCGGCGTCGGCCCGCAGGCCCGCCACGTCGTACACGCCCCGGACGACGACGTCCTTGCCGGCCAGCTCGTCGAACAGCGCGGTGACCTCGTCGGCGGCCGCAGCGCGCTGGTCGTCACCCAGCGGGCGGGCCAGCTTGAACACCGACCACATCGTGTAGCGGATCATCGCGTTGAGCTCGTTGGCACGCTTGCCGATGCTGCGCTCTTCGGTCTGCTCGCTCATGCCCCCATTGTGGCGCGCCGCGGCGACCCGCCCCATGGGGTCCCCTGTGAGACTCGCTGCCCCGTCGCGGCGCTCAGCCGAGGGCGGCGACGGCCCGGCGGGCGTCGCGGATGCAGGCGGGCACGCCGACCCCGGCGTAGGCGGCACCGGCCACGGCCAGCCCGGGGACGGCCTCGACCGCCGACCGGATCGCCGCCACCCGCTGCGGGTGGCCGACCAGGTACTGCGGGAGCCCGTCGGCCCAGCGGACCAGCCGGGTCTGCAGCGGCTCGGGACGCTCGAGGTCCAGCAGCTCGGCGACGTCGGCGACCACCGCGGCCGTCAGGTCCTCGTCGTCCCGGCCGAGCGCGGCGTCGTCGCCGTACCGGCCCACCGACGAGCGCACCCGCAGCACGGGCGCCTCCGCCGGCCCGGACAGGTGCGGCCACTTCGACGACGAGACGGTCACGCCCTTCACCATCCGCCCGGTCACCGGCGGCACCAGCAGCCCGGACCCGGCCGCCACCGGCTGGTCGGGGAAGGCCATCGCCACCACGGCCATCGAGGCGTACGGGATGCCCCGCAGCGGCTCGACGGCGTCCGGCGCCACGTCGGCCAGCAGGCGGGCGGTCGGCGCGGCCGGGGTGGCCAGCACGACGGCGTCCGCGGTCAGCGTCCCCCCGCCCTCGACGTCGAGCTCGAACCCGCCGGGCACCCGGCGCAGCGCCGTCACGGCGGTGTCCAGCCGGACGTCGGCGCGGGACGCCTCGACCAGCGCCTGCGGCAGCGAGCCGATGCCGTCCCGGACGGTGACGAAGACCGGGCCTTCGACGTCACCGCGGCTGCGCGCACCGGCGTCGCGGGCGGCGATCGCGGCGCCGAGCAGCGTCGTCGCCCCGGGCAGCTGCGCCGCGAGCGCGGGCATGGTCGCGGCCAGGGACAGGTCGTCGGGGCGGCCGGCGTAGACCCCGCCGAGCAGCGGCTCGACCAGCCGGTCGACGACCTCGTCGCCGAGCCGCTCGCGGAGCAGCGCGCCCACGGAGACGTCGCCGGCCAGCCGCAGCGGCGGCAGCTCGGCCTCGGCGCGCACCCGGGCCACCCCGGCCGGGGTGAGCACCCCGTCGAGCCCGTCGGCGGTGGTCGGGACGCCCTGCATCGTGCCCGCGGGCAGCGGGTGGCGGCCCTCCGGCAGGACGATCGAAGCCGAGGTGGTGCGGGCCGGCACCAGCTGGTCGGCCAGGCCCAGCGCCTCGACGAGCTCGACCGCCTCGGGCACCCGGGCGAGCACCGCCTCCGGGCCGGTGTCGTACCAGCGGCCGGCCAGGTCGATGCGGTCCAGCTTGCCGCCGGTCCGCGCCCCGGCCTCCAGCACGACCACCTCGTCGTCCGGGTGGGTGCGCCGCCACTCCCAGGCCGCGGTCAGCCCGGTGATGCCGGCACCGACCACGACCAGCCGGCGGGCGGTCATCGCGCCGACAGCTCGTGCACCAGCTCCACCACGTGCGTCAGGACCCCGGGGTCGGTGTCGGGCAGCACGCCGTGGCCGAGGTTGAACACGTGCCCGCGGGCGGCCCGGCCCTGCTCGACCACCCGGCGCACCTCGCGGTCGACGGTCGCCCGGTCGGCGAGCAGCACGGCGGGGTCGAGGTTGCCCTGCAGCGAGTAGCCCGGGCCGACCCGGCGCGCGGCCTCGTCCAGCGGCACCCGCCAGTCGACGCCCACGACGTCGACGCCGGCCTCGCCGATCAGCGGCAGCAGCTCCCCGGTGCCCACCCCGAAGTGCACCTTCGGCACGTCGTCGGCGGCCAGGCCGTCGAAGACCGAGCGCGAGTGCGGCAGCACCCGGGCGGCGTAGTCGGTGGCCGACAGCACCCCGGCCCAGGAGTCGAACAGCTGGACGGCGCTGGCCCCGGCGTCGACCTGGACGCGCAGGAAGGTGGCCGCGCTGACCGCCAGCCGCTCCAGCAGCCGCTGCCACGCCTCGGGCTCGGCGTACATGAAGGCCTTGGTCCGGGCGTGCTCCTTGGAGGGGCCGCCCTCGATCAGGTAGGTGGCGAGGGTGAACGGCGCACCGGCGAACCCGATGAGCGGGGTGTCCCCCAGCTCGGCGACCAGCCGGCGGACCGCGGTGGCCAGGAAGTCCAGCCGGTCGGGCTCCAGCGGCGGCAGCGCGTCGACGTCGGCGACGGTGCGGACCGGGGAGGCCACCACCGGCCCGATGCCGGGCTTGATCTCGATGTCGACCCCGGCCACCACAAGCGGCAGCACGATGTCGGAGAACAGGATGGCGGCGTCCACCCCGTGCCGGCGGACCGGCTGCAGGGTGATCTCGGTGACCAGGTCGGGGTCCTGGCAGGCCTGCAGCATCGCGGTGCCGGCCCGCAGCGCCCGGTACTCCGGCAGCGACCGGCCCGCCTGGCGCATGAACCACACCGGGGTGCGGCTGACCGGGAGACCCCGGGCCGCGCGGACGAGGTCGGAGTCTGCCGGTCCTGCTGCTGTTCCCACGACTGCCGATCCTCCCAGACGCCGCGCCCGGCGGTCGCGGGCGCTCGGGCGGGTCACGGGGAGGGCACGGCGGCGCGTCACGAGGGGCCATCGCGACGCGGGCGACCTACCCTGCGCACGTGGCCCAGCAGCGCAGACGCACGGACGACGCCACCCCGCCGCCCGCGCAGCGACCCGCCGACTTCGAGGCCGCCCTCGCGGCGCTGGCGACCGTACACCCGCGCGCCGAGGTCGTCGTGGAGCACATCCCGGCCCCGCAGCGCCTCGCGCCGTGGGCGCACGCGGTCGGCATCCGGGTCGGCGACCCGCTGGACGACGACGAGGAGATCGCCAGCGGGCGGTTCATCGTGCTGTTCGACCCGGAGGGCCACGAGGCCTGGCAGGGCACCACCCGCTGCGTCGGCTACGTCTCGGCCGCCACCGACTCGGAGATGGTCGACGACAGCATGTTCTCCGAGGTCGCCTGGAGCTGGCTGACCGACGCGCTGGTCGAGCACGGCGCGGGCCACCACTCCGTCGGCGGCACGGTCACCCGCACCGCCTCCACCCGGTTCGGCTCCATCGCCGCCCCCGAGCACTCCGTCGACGTGGAGATCCGGGCCTCCTGGACCGCCGAGGGCACCGACCTGGACAAGCACCTCACCGCCTTCCTCGAGGTGCTCGGCAACGCGGCCGGCCTGCCCCCGCCCGGCATCCACCTGCTCACCTCGAACGGGCAGCCCGCCGAGAGCGGCGCCTAGACTCCTCGTCTGCCGGGGAGAGCCGGCGGCCCGGCCCTGGTGGCGTCCGGGACCGGCACACTGACGAGGGGATCGGCGACGAGGTGGAGCAGTCCGCACCGACCGTGAGGTCACCGGCGTGCCTGCCGGCCATCCGCGTGGAGGGCCTCCGCTGAGCAGCGAGCACACTCGGGCCGTGCCCCCGGTCGAGTTCACCGAGCCCACGCCCCCAGCGGAGGCACCGGCGGCTGCGCCTACCGACCCGGTGGGCGAAACGGCTGCGGCTGCTGCAGACCCGGCGGACGCCACCGAGGACGGGCCGACCGCCGTCCCGCTGCTGGCCCCCCGCGACGGGCTGCCGCCGACCATCGAGACCTCGACCGCCCTGGTGGCCTACGCCGACGCGCTGGCCGCCGGGAGCGGACCGGTCGCCGTGGACGCCGAGCGCGCCTCGGGCTACCGCTACGGGCAGAGCGCCTACCTGGTGCAGCTGCGCCGGGCCGGGGCCGGCACCGGCCTGATCGACCCCGTCCCGCTGCCCGACCTCTCCGCGGTGCAGGCCGCCATCGGCGACGCCGAGTGGGTGCTGCACGCGGCCAACCAGGACCTCCCGTGCCTGGCCGAGCTCGGCCTGGTGCCCAGCCGGCTGTTCGACACCGAGCTGGCCGCCCGGCTGGCCGGCCTGCCGCGCGTGGGGCTGGGCGCCGTCGTCGAGTCGCTGCTCGGGTTCTCGCTGCAGAAGGGCCACTCGGCCGCCGACTGGAGCACCCGCCCGCTGCCCGAGGACTGGCTGGTCTACGCCGCCCTGGACGTCGAGGTGCTGGTCGAGCTGCGCGACGCGCTGGCCGGCATCCTCGAGGAGCAGGGCAAGACCGAGTGGGCGCGGCAGGAGTTCGAGGCGATCCTGGCCGCCGGCCCGCCCGCGCCGCGGGTCGACCCCTGGCGCCGGACGTCGGGGATGCACGGGCTGCGCAGCCGCCGGCAGCTGGGCGTCCTGCGGGCGCTGTGGCAGGCCCGCGACGAGCTCGCCCGCCGGCGCGACATCGCCCCCGGGCGGGTGCTGCCGGACTCGGCCATCGTGTCCGCCGTGCAGGCCGACCCGCGGGACGAGGGCGCACTGCTGGAGCTGCCGGTGTTCCGCGGCCGGGCCAACCGCAAGCTGGTGGGCACCTGGTTCGGCGCCATCACCAGCGGCCGGGCGCTGCCCGAGGCGGAGCTGCCGCTGCACAGCAAGCCCGGCGACGGCCCGCCGCCGGTCAACCGCTGGGGCGACCGCGACCCGGCCGCGGCAGCGCGGCTCAAGGCGGCCCGGGCCTCGCTGGCGCAGATCTCCGAGCAGTGGTCGGTGCCGGTGGAGAACGTGCTGTCCCCCGACCTCGTCCGCCGGCTGATGTGGAGCCCGCCGTCCCCGGCCGGCGCCGACGCCGTCGCCGACGCGCTGCGGGCCGGCGGGGCCCGCGAGTGGCAGGTCGAGCTGACCCGCGACGCGCTCACCGAGGCCGTCGCCGCCGGCTGACCCACGGCGGCGGTCACGGTCAGCGGCGGTGCTGGTCAGCGAACGTGGTGATCAGCGGGGAGCGCCGCCCGCCGCCAGCAGGTCCGCCAGCTTCGTGACGGTGTTCCAGTTGCGGGCCGTGCCGGACGGACCGCCGGTCCGCTTCGCCAGTGCGGCGGCCAGCGGGCTCTGCAGCTGCCCGTGCGGGCACCACAGGTACAGCTCCCGGCCCTCGACCGCGTAGGCGTCGTCGCCCGGCTTGACCGTCTGCAGCCACTCCCCCAGCTCGGCCGGCAGCGCGGTGGCCGCGAACCAGACGACGTACCGGCTCGGGTCGTCCACCACGGCGCGCAGCGGGTCCCGGGCCACCACGTCCAGCAGCTCCGCGGCGGTGCGGACGAGCGTCGGGACCTCGAAGCCGAACCGGTCGTGCAGCGCCGCCGCCATCGACCGGGCCAGCTCGTCGGGCGGCAGCTCGGACTCGGCGACCACGTTGCCGCTCTGCAGCAGCGTGCGGACCCCGCCCAGCCCCTCCGCCGTCAACAGCTCCCGCAGTTCGGCCATCGGCACCCGGTGCGCACGGCCGACGTTGATGCCGCGCAGCAGCAGCGCGTACCTGGTCACGGCGGCACGTCCCTGGTCACGGCGGCACGTCCCTGGTCACGGCGGCACGTCCCTGGTCACGGCGTCACGTCCTCGGCCACCTGCACCCCTCCGGTCCGGCGGTCCGGTCGTCCGGAGCCCTCGCGGGTGCTCCGGACGACCGGACCGTCAGTGTCCTGTCGCGGCCGCCCGGCGACGCGCCAGGGCGTCGACGCTCGCGGCCAGCAGCAGGACGGCGCCGGTGATGATGAAGTTCAGGTACGCGTCGACGCCCAGCAGGCCGAGGCCGTTGGCGATGATCGCGACCACCAGACCACCGAGGACGGCGTCGCGCACCCGGCCGCGGCCACCGAAGAGGCTGGTGCCGCCGATGACCGCCGCCCCCACCGCGTAGAGCAGCGTGTTGCCGCCACCGGAGCCCGGGGTGACCGAGGCGAGCCGGGAGGCGGCGACGAGCCCGCTGACCGCCGCCATCGACGAGGACAGCACGAAGACCAGCACCCGGATCTTGGTGACGTTGATGCCGGCGCGGCGGGCCGCCTCGGTGTTGCCGCCGACGGCGTACACGTGCCGGCCGAAGGTGGTGCGGCCGGCGAGGAACGTGAGCGCCAGCAGCAGCACGACCACCAGCGGCACCGCGTACGGGATGCCCTTGAGGTCGACGGCGGCCGACAGCGCGCGGTCGACGCTGAGCACCGCGGTCACCACCACCAGCACGGCGCCGATGACCACGATGCGGGCGACCACCACCAGCAGCGGCTGGTTGGACAGGCCCCGGGCGTTCGCCACCCGCCACCGGTTCAGCTGCAGCAGCGCGTAGAGCACGATCGCCGCCGCGGTGAGCGCCCAGCCGAGCCCGACGGGCAGGTTGCTGTTGGTGATCGCCCGCACGGTCTCGTCCCGGATCGGCACGGTGCCGCCCTGGCCGATCAGCCGCAGGGTCACCCCCTGGAAGCCCAGGAACAGCGCCAGGGTGACGACGAACGACGGGATCCCGATCAGGGAGACGACGACGCCGGTGAAGAGCCCGATGAGCGCACCGGTGAGCAGGGCACCGAGCACCGCGACGTACCAGGACGCCCCGGCGTCGGCGAGCAGCTGCGCGGCGACCGCGGCGCAGACGCCGCTGACCACGCCGGCGGACAGGTCGATGTCGCCGAGCAGCAGGACGAAGACCAGGCCCATCGCCAGCAGCGTGATGGGCGCGGCCTGCACGAGCAGGTTGGTGAGGTTGAGCGGGGTCAGGAAGGTGTTGGGGCGCAGCGCGTAGAAGAGCAGCGTGAGCGCGACGATGCCCAGGATGGCCGGCAGGGCGCCGAGGTCACCGCCGCGGATGCGGTTGAGGTAGCCGCGGACGACGCCGCCGAGGGAGCCGTCGGGGCGGTCGCCCTCGAAGCCGGACGGTGCGGAACCGCCGGGCTCGACGTTGCTGGTGGGGGTGGTGCTGGTCGACATCGGTGTCCTCAGATCCCAACTTCTGCTGCGGCGGCGGGCGCCATGCCGAGGTCCCCGGAGCGACCGGCGGTGATGAGCTCGATGACCTGGCTGCGGTCGACCGTGGAGATCGGCACGTCCGCGGCGACCCGGCCCAGGTAGAGCGCGGCGACCCGGTCGGCCACCTCGAAGACGTCGACCATGTTGTGCGAGATGAAGACGACCGCGTGCCCGGTGTCGGCCAGCCGGCGCACCAGGTCGAGCACCTGCCGGGTCTGCGCGACGCCCAGGGCGGCCGTGGGCTCGTCGAGGATGACGACCTTGGACTCCCAGAGCACGGCCTTGGCGATCGCGACCGTCTGCCGCTGACCGCCGGACAGGCTGGAGACCAGCTGGCGCACGGACTTCAGCGTCCGCACCGACAGCCGGGCCAGGGTGTCCCGGGCCGCCTGCTCCATGGACGCCTCGTCGAGCAGGATCCCCTTGGTGCGCTCACGGCCCAGGAACATGTTCTGCACGACGTCGAGGTTGTCGGCCAGCGCGAGGTCCTGGTAGACGACCTCGATGCCCAGCGCAGCGGAGTCGCGGGGGCCGGCGACCTGCACCGGCCGGCCCTCGAACAGGATCTCGCCGCTGTCGATGGGGTGGATGCCGGCGATGGACTTGATCAGCGTGCTCTTGCCGGCGCCGTTGTCGCCGACCAGTGCGGTGACCTTGCCGGTGTAGACCTTCAGGTCGACCCCGTGGAGGACCTGCACCGCACCGAAGCTCTTGTTCACGCCACGGAGTTCGAGGACGGGCGTGCCGTCCTCGGACTGCGGAACGCTCATGGTTGGCCTTCCTGCCTGCGACGAGCCTCGGGGCGCCCTCCCGGGAGGAGGACGCCCCGAGGGTGGGGATGGGTTAGGAGATGCCGAGCTCGGTGCAGGCGGCGGCGTACTCACCGGTGCACAGCTCTGCGGCGGTCACCTGGCCGTCGTCGGTGACCTGCTTGACCGTGTCCCGGGTGATGGAGACCGGGTCGAGCAGCACGGACGGGACCTGGCGGTCGCCCTCGGTGTCCTCCGACTCGCCGTTGATGATGTCCGGCGCGTCCTCGCCGTTGATCAGCGAGATGGCCAGCTCGGCCAGCGCCCCGGCCTCCTCGGAGGCCGGCTTGAACACCGTCATGCACTGACGCTCGGCGAGGATGTTCTGCAGGCCCTCGACCGAGGCGTCCTGCCCGGTGACGGGCACCTGACCGGCCTGGCCGTTGCGGGCCAGGGTCTGGATCGCCGCGTTGGCCAGCGTGTCGTTGGCAGCCAGGACGCCCTGGATGTTGCCACCGGCCTGGGTGTACATCTGCTCGAAGATCGTCGCCGCCTCGGCCGGGTCCCAGCCGGGGACGGCCTGCTCGGCGACCTGGGTGTAGGTCGGGATCGCGTCGAGGACCTCGTGCGCACCGCTGGCGAACAGCGTCGCGTTGCTGTCGTCGGGCGAGCCGTTGAGGAAGGCGATGTTCGCGGTGGTGTCGCCGAGGCAGTCCGCGAGGCCCTGGCCCTGCAGCTGCCCGACCTGGGCGTTGTCGAAGGAGACGTAGTACTCCGCCGAGCCACCGAGGGTGAGCCGGTCGTAGTCGATCGTCTGCACGCCCTGCTGGGCGGCCTGCTGCTGGATCTGGGCGCCGGAGGCGTTGTCCAGGTTGACGATCGCCAGGACGGTGACGCCCTCGGTGATCATCTGCTCGGCGATCGTGGCCATCCGCTGGGCGTCGCCCTCGGCGTTCTGGATGTCGTACTCGATCCCGGCGTCCTCGAACGCCGCCTCGAGCAGCGGGCGGTCGAAGGACTCCCACCGGGGAGAGGACTCGGTGTCGGGGAGGATGACCCCGACCTTGCCGGCGGCCTCCTCGCTGCCGCCGCCACCGCCACCGCTGCCGCCGCCGTCGTCGTCGCTGCCGCAGGCAGCCAACCCGAACACGAGCGTGGCTGCGAGAGCCGTCATGAGGGTGCGCCGTACCGCCATCAGGTCCTGCCGTTTCGTTGAGGTCTGTAACAGTGCCGGGCGTGATGGTGCGCGGCCTCACACTGTGGCGGCAAGCACAATCGATCACCGTTATGAGCCCGTGATCGAAAGTTCCCGATACGTCACAGACGTCTACCGTGGCGCAGACCTGCTGCTAGACGGCGTGGCGCGGTCCCGGTGGGCCGGTGCCGGCTGTCCGGTCGGCCACCCCCGCGGGGGGCGGCTGCCGACGTGTGCCGGGCCGTGCCTCAGCGGAACTCGTGGGTGAGGCTGTCCATGGTGCGGTGCACGCTCGCCACCTTGAGGTGGGAGATGCCACCGGTCGCCCCCGCGGCCAGCATCGCCTCGTGCGCGGCCCGCAGGGTGGCCCACACCGCGTCGGCGTCGCCCTCCAGCGTGGTGCCGAGCGCACCCACCTCGCACCGCAGCCCGGACGCCTGCAAGACGCGGATCGCGGCCTCGACGTGGGCGTGCGGGTCGTCCGCGGTGCCCGGCGGCGACGGCGCCACCTGGATCTCGGCGATGATCATGATGCTCCTCCGGCCCTCGTGCAGGGTCCCGGCACGAGCGAGCGAGTGGTGGGGGGCACGGGGGTCCTTCTACTGCTGCTGGCCCTCGGCCCGCTCGGTCTGCTGCTCGGCGGCACCGCGGTCGGCGACCCGCGCCGCCCACTCCACGATCCGGCGGGCGACGTCCTGCTCGGTGAGGCCGGCGTCGGCGAGCACCTGGCCGCGGCTGCCGTGGTCGAAGAAGCGCTGCGGCAGGCCGAGGGTGCGGACCGGCACGTCGCAGTCGTCGTCCTGCAGCGCGCGGGACAGCATCGACCCGACGCCACCGGCCCGGCCGCCGTCCTCGACGGTGACCACCAACCGGTGCGCCGCGGCCATCGCCAGCAGCTCGGTCGAGACCGGCAGCACCCAGCGCGGGTCGACGACGGTGACCTCGATGCCGTGGTCGGCGGCCCGCTCGGCGACGGCCAGGCACATCGGCACCAGCGACCCGACGGCGACCAGCAGCACCTCCGGGGTGGCACCGCGGCGCAGCACGTCGACCGGCCCGCGGCGCTCCAGCGCGGGCAGCTCCACCGGCAGCGCGCCCTTGGGGAAGCGGACGACGGTGGGGCCGTCGGTGACCGCGACCGCCTCGCGCAGCGCCTCGCGCAGGGTGGGCTCGTCGCGCGGCGCCGCCAGCTGCAGCCCGGGCACGACCGAGCAGATCGACATGTCCCACATGCCGTTGTGCGAGGCGCCGTCGGACCCGGTGACGCCGGCGCGGTCCAGCACGACGGTGACCGGCTGGCCGTGCAGCGCGACGTCCATCAGCAGCTGGTCGAACGCGCGGTTGAGGAAGGTGGAGTAGACCGCCACGACCGGGTGCAGCCCGGCCATCGCCAGCCCGGCCGCGGAGGTGAGGGCGTGCTGCTCGGCGATGCCGACGTCGAAGGTCCGCTCGGGGAACCGCTCGGCGAAGGAGGCCAGTCCGGTCGGGTGCAGCATCGCCGCGGTGATCGCGACGACGTCGGAGCGCTCGGTGCCGATCCGCACCAGCTCGTCGGAGAAGACGTCGGTCCACTCCGGGCCGGCGGCGGCGGAGGACAGCCCGCTGTCGGGCTCGAAGACCCCGGTGGAGTGCCAGGCGTCGATCGTGTCGGTCTCGGCCGGCGGGTAGCCGAAGCCCTTGGTGGTGACGGCGTGCACGATGACCGGGCCGCCGAAGGACCGCGCCCGGCGGAGCGCGGACTCCATCATCTCCACGTCGTGGCCGTCGACCGGTCCGACGTACTTCATGCCGAGGTCCTCGAACATGCCCTGCGGCGACAGGACGTCCTTGAGGCCCTTCTTGATGGCGTGCAGCGCGTCGTAGAGCGTCGAGCCGACGACGGGCGCCTTGTGCAGCGCCTGGCGGACCGCCGCCAGCGCGTCCTCGTAGCCGGGCCGCAGCCGCAGCGTGGCCAGCGCGTCGGCGACCCCGCCGATGGTCGGCGAGTACGAGCGGCCGTTGTCGTTGACGACGATGACCACGGGCCGGTCGTCGGCGGCGGCGATGTTGTTCAGCGCCTCCCAGGCCATGCCCCCGGTGAGCGCGCCGTCGCCGATGACCGCGACCACCGGCCGGGAGTCGCCGCGGACGGCGAAGGCCTTGGCCAGGCCGTCGGCGTAGGACAGCGACGTGGAGGCGTGGCTGTTCTCCACCCAGTCGTGCTCGCTCTCCGCGCGGCTCGGGTAGCCGGACAGCCCGCCGCGCTGGCGCAGCTGGGTGAAGCCCTCCAGCCGGCCGGTGAGCAGCTTGTGCACGTAGGCCTGGTGGCCGGTGTCGAACACGATCGGCTCGCGCGGGGAGTGGAAGACCCGGTGCAGCGCGATCGTCAGCTCGACCGCGCCCAGGTTGGGGCCGAGGTGGCCGCCGGTCCTGGCGACGCTGGTGACCAGGGCGTCGCGGATCTCTGCGGCGAGCACGGGGAGCTGGTCGGGCCGCAGTGCCCGGAGGTCATCGGGCCCGGTCAGCGAGCGGAGCAACGACACGACGGGGCAGGGTCCTCTCGACGACGGCGGCGTCCGGTGGGGCGCAACCGGTGGGGGTCCCACTGTAACTGCGAACCGGCGGCCCGCCCGGTGAGCGCGGGCACTCAGAGCCGGGGCACCCAGCGCTCCCCGCGCAGCGCCCCGGCGACCACCTCGACCCCGCGGGCGGCCCGGGTCAGCCGGGCGCCCTCCCGCTCGTAGGCGTTGATGGCCGCCTCCATCGCCTCGGCCGGCAGCTGGTCGGCCAGCTCGACGCGGACGGTGCGCCAGCCGGCGCGGGCCGCCTCGAGGCCCGCGGCGACGTGGTCGGCGGCGAACCGGGCCAGCAGCACCGGGTACCGGCGCAGCACCTCGTGCGCCCGGTAGTCGTGCGGCACCAGGTCGTACAGCCACGCGACCGCCGTGCGCTCCCAGTCCGGCGCCCCCGGCGGGGCCACCTCGTCCGGCCAGCCCGGGGGCAGTGCGACGTCCACCCCGCCAGTGTGCGACCCGTGGGCGCGGCACGGGGCACCGCATCGCACGTGTGTTCGAAGCGTCACCTGCCGGTGCCGAGCCGTGCACGGTCGTGCCGGAACACCCTCCGATCCGCCCGAAGTGCGCTAGGTTCACGGCAGAACCCCGTGGGCGCCCCGGACCCGGCAGCTCGACGACTCGTGCACCGCCACCGAGAGTCGGTTGAGATGGTCCTGGACCCGCACCGGCACGGCCCCTTCGACGCCCGCCCGCCCGCCCCGGGACCGGCTGGCCCACCCGACGGGCACAGCGTGCTGGTGTCGGTGGTGCGGCTGGTCGGCGAGCAGGACGGGTCGACGGTGCCCGAGCTGCGCGCCCGTCTCGACCGGGCCTGCGGCCTCGACCCGCAGGGCCTGGTGGAGGCGGACCTGGCCGCGGTGACCTTCATCAGCTGCGAGCCCCTGCGCGTGCTGGCCCAGACGAAGGTGCGGATGGCCGACCGGTTCCGGCTCACGTCGGTCTCCCGGCCGGTGCGGCGAGTGATCGACCTCACCGGCCTCGACGACGTGCTTGGGCCGGTCCCGGAGGAGGAACCTGAGGTGGCGGCGGCTGAGGCCGCCGCGCTCGCGCTGCTCGCCGACCTCGAGGGCGAGGTGCGCGCGCTGCGCGAGGCGACCCAGGGTCGCGCAGCCGTCGAGCAGGCCAAGGGGCTGCTGATGGGCATCAACGGCTGCGACGCCCAGCACGCCTGGTCGCTGCTGGTCCGCACCGCCGCCGGCTCCGGCGTGCGGATCCGCGACCTCGCCCAGGCGGTGACCGCCGCGGCGGCCGGTGAGCCCGAGCCGGTCGCCCTCCCGGTCCGGGCCGCCATGCGCGCCCTGGCCGGCTCCCCCACGCGGGGACGCGGTCCGCTGTGACCGGCCCGCGACCGTCTGCACCACCACCGGCGACCTGCCGCTGGAGGCGCCCCCCGTGTCACCTCGGGTGAACGAGATCCTCGCCGGGCTGGCGCGCGGCTGCCCGGACGGCGAGGGGCTGGCCGACCGGCTGGTCGCCGACTGCGCCCATGCCGCCGCGGTGACCGGCGTGGGGCTGTCCCTGACCACCGACTCCGGGTCGGGCGCGGTGGTGGTCGCGGTGAGCGACCACCGGGCGGGCGTGGTCGAGGAGCTGCAGTTCACCCTCACCGAGGGCCCCTGCGTCGACGCGGCGCGGTGGGGCCGGCCGGCGCTGCAGCCCGACCTCGGCAGCGGCGTCCGGCCCCGGTGGCCGAGCTTCACCGCCGGCGCGCTGGCCGCCGGGCTGCACGCGGTCTTCGCCTTCCCGCTGCGGGTCGGGGCGATCCAGCTCGGCGTGCTGGACCTGTACCGGGACACCGCCGGGCCGCTCACCGGGGCGGAGCTGGCCGAGGCGCTCTGCTTCGCCGACGCCGCGACCGCCCTGCTGCTGCACCTGCAGGCCGAGGTGCACGGGGGTGGGGGGCTGGCTGCCGTCGACGACCGCGCCGAGGTGCACCAGGCGACCGGGGTGGTGTCGGTGCACGCCGGGGTGACCCTCGTCGACGCGCTGACCCTGCTGCGGGCGCGGGCCTACGCCGACGGCACCCCGATCGGCGAGGTCGCCTCCGCGGTGCTGGCCGGCGAGCTGCAGCTCAGCGACTGACCGACGACGCACGATCGCTCGAGAAGAGGGAGACCATGACCCCAGAGGCCCGGATGGCAGAGGTCTTCGTGGAGCTGGCCGACACGTTGGTCGACTCCTTCGACGTCGTCGACTTCCTGCACGTGGTGACCGAGCGGTGCGTGGAGCTGCTGCCCTGCGACGCCGCCGGGATGCTGCTGGGTGACCAGCGCGGCGGCCTGCGGGTGGTGGCGGCGACCACGCGGGAGGTCGAGCGGCTGGAGGTGTACCAGCTGCAGCAGGACGAGGGGCCGTGCCTGGACTCGTTCAGCACCGGTGAGCTGATCGCCAACGTCGACCTGGTCCACCCCGACGACCGGTGGCCGGTCTTCAGCGCCGCGGCGGTGCGGCACGGGTTCTCCGTGTCGCAGGCGCTGCCGATGCGGCTGCGCGCGCAGGTGATCGGCGCGCTGGGCCTCTTCAACTCCGAGCGGGTCGAGTTCACGCCTGCGCAGGTGGCGCTGGGCCAGACGCTGGCCGACATCGCCACGATCGGGTTGCTGCACGAGCGCGCCGCGCGGGACCAGACGCTGCTGTCCGAGCAGCTGCAGTCGGCGCTCACCAGCCGGGTGCTGATCGAGCAGGCCAAGGGCGTGCTCTCCGCCCGGGCCGGCACCGGCGTCACCGAGGCCTTCGAGCTGATGCGCTCGCACGCCCGCCGGAACCGCCGGCCGTTGAGCGAGGTCGCCTCCGCCGTCGTCGCCGGCACGCTGATGCCGGAGGACCTGCGGACCGGCTAGCGGTCCCCGGCGCACCGGTCGGCGAAGGCCACCAGGTCCTCGGGGCGGAAGTACGAGAGGTCACCGTGCTCCCCGGAGGCCACCGCGGTGCCCACGGACGCACCCTGGGCCCGGAGGGCGGCGACGAGCACGTCGCCGTGGGCGGCGGCGGGCACCCAGGTGTCGTCGGGCGACGTCACCACGAACCAGCGCATCGAGGCCGGCAGCCCGGCCAGCCGGCGGGCGGGGTTGGAGCGGGCCGGCGGCGGGCCCCCGTAGACGTCGAGGAGCTCGGCCGTGGCTCCCGGGACGGCCGAGACGGCGCCGAGGTCGACGACGACCTCCGTGCCGTACCAGCACGGTGCGCTGACGGCCCCGTCGAGCAGGGCGTTCAGCGAGGTGGCGCCGCCCATCGAGCCGGCGACGAGCAGCCGCACCTCCGCGCGGGCCTGCCGGGCCGCCCACCGGGCCAGCTCCCGGGCGTCCCGGACCGCCGCCGGGCTCCCCCAGGCGTTGCCGTGCAGGTCCGAGGAGGCGACCGCCCAGCCCCGGGCCCGGATGGCGTCGAGCCAGGCCGAGCCCATGTAGCTGTCCACGTCGCCGGTCTGGCCGTGGAACCACAGCGCCACCCCGACGGTGCGGCCCGACGTCGGGGGGTCGAGCCGGACCCGCTGCCCGGCGAGCACGTCGGTGACCGTCCGCTCGGGGACGACGCCGCGTCCCGCGGTGCCGGCGGCGCCGCCGGTGCAGCCGGCCAGGGTGAGGAGCATCAGGAGCACGGCGACGAGCGTGGCCGCCGACGTCCGTGCGGGGCGTTCAGCCCGCATGGACCAGCAGTGCCACGCACTCCACGTGGGCGGTCATCGGGAAGCAGTCGAAGGCACGCAGCGTCTCCAGCCGGTAGCCGGCACCGGTGAACACCGCGACGTCCCGGGCCAGCGACGCCGGGTCGCAGGCCACGTAGACGACGGCCCGCGGCCCGGCGGCCGCGATGACCCGGCTCACGTCGGGCCCGGCACCGGCCCGCGGCGGATCGAGGACGACGACGTCCGGGCGGCCCAGGTCGGCCAGCAGCTCGGTGAGCCCGGGGGCGTCGACGTCGCCCTGCCAGACCTCGGCCTGGGGCAGGTCGGCGAGGTTGGCGTCGGCGGCGGCGCAGGCTGCGGCGTCGGACTCGACGCACACCACCCGGCCGCCGCCCCCCACCCCCGGGGCCAGCGCGCCACCGAAGAGGCCGGCACCGGCGTACAGGTCGAGCACCGTCTCCCCCGGCTCGACGGCAGCGGCCGCGGACACCGCACCGACGAGGGCGTCGGCGGCGGCCGGGTGCACCTGCCAGAAGCCGGTGCCCTCGACCTCCCAGTCGCGCCCGCCGGCCGAGCGCTGCGCCCGGCCGGCCGGCTCCTCCGGGACGTCGACCCCCGGCCGCAGCACCCGCGTGGAGGTGGCCTGGCCGCGGCGGTCGAGCCGGGTGGTGGTCACCACGCCCGCGGAGTCGACGGCGACGTCCATCCCGCCCGCGCCGGGCCAGCGGCGGCCCAGCACGGCGTGGGTGGCCGGCTCGACGGTGATCGGGCAGTCGTCGAGGACGACGACGTCGTGCGAGCGGTGCCGGCGCAGGCCGGGCCGCCCGGTGCGGTCGACGGCGAACCGGGCCCGGGACCGCCAGCGCAGCGGGCCGCCGGGCAGCGCCTCGACCTCGACCGGCACGTCGAGCCCGGCCAGCCGGGACAGCTGCTCCCGGACGACGGCGGCCTTGAGCGCGAGCTGGCCGGCGTGGCCGACGTGCTGCCAGTCGCACCCGCCGCACCGCCCGGGGCCGCTGTGCGGGCAGGGCCGCTCGACCCGGTCGGGTGCGGCCTCGAGCACCTCCACGGCGTCCGCGCGGCAGAAGCCGGCGTGTCGGTCCTCGGTGACCTGCACGACCACCCGCTCGCCGGGCAGCGTGTGCCGGACGAACACCACCCGGCCCTCGTGCCGCGCCACGCAGTGCCCCCCGTGCGCCACCGGCCCCACGGTCACCTCGAAGCGGTCGCCCACCCAACCAGCGCCGGCCCTCCGGCCCCCGGCCCCGGCCCGAGGCTCGTCCCGAGCCTGCGAGGGATGAGGAGGCCGGGGTCCTTCGACTTCATCCATAGGGGGTCTGCTCCACGTCGTCGGTGAGCCCGCGGCGCAGGTCGCCCGGCACCGGGCCCTGACCCTCCACCTTGGGTTCACGGTCCAGGGAGCTCTCCAGCTGCCACGGCACGCTGGTGATCATCACGCCCGGCTGGAACTGCAGCCGGGTGCGCAGCCGCAGCGCGCTCTGGTTGTGCAGCAGGTTCTCCCACCAGTGGCCGACGACGTACTGCGGCACGAAGACGACGACCAGCTCGCGCGGGCTGGACCGGCGGATGTCCCGGACGAAGTCCAGAACCGGGCGGGTGATCTCCCGGTAGGGCGAGTCGACCACGGTCAGCGGCACCGGGATGTCGTAGCGCTCCCAGTCGGCCTGCAGGGCGCGGGTGTCGTCGTCGTCCACGTTGACGGTGAGCGCCGTCAGCTCGTCGGGCCGGGTGGCCCGGGCGAAGGCGAGCGCCCGCAGCGTCGGCTTGTGCACCTTGGACACCAGCACGACCGCGTGCACCTTGCTCGGCTTCGTCCGGGCGTCGCTGTCGGGCACCAGCTGGCGGGCGACGTTGGAGTAGTGCCGGTTGATCGACCGCATGAGCAGGAAGATGACCGGCATCGCGGCGATGACGATCCAGGCGCCGCCGGCGAACTTGGTGACCACCACGATGGCCAGGACGACGGTGGTCAGCGTGCCGCCGATCGCGTTGATCACGCGGGACCGCTGCATCCGCCCGCGCAGCGCCGGCTCGGTGGCCCCGCGGAGCTCGCGGTTCCAGTGCCGCACCATGCCCCACTGGCCGATGGAGAAGCTGGTGAAGACGCCGACGATGTACATCTGGATGAGCTGCGTCGAGTCGGCGTCGAAGACGACCAGCAGCAGGATCGCGAACCCGGCGAGCAGCAGGATGCCGTTGCTGTAGACCAGCTTGTCCCCGCGGGTGTGCAGCTGGCGGGGCATGAACCGGTCCTGGGCGAGCACCGAGCCCAGCAGCGGGAAGCCGTTGAAGGCGGTGTTGGCCGCCAGGATGAGCACCAGCGCGGTGGCCGCCTGGACGAAGAAGAAGCCGAGGGAGTCCGCTCCGCCGAAGACGGCCGCGGCCACCTGGGCGATGACGGTCCGCTGCGGCTCGGTCTCGCAGTCGGCGAAGCCCACCAGGTCGCAGGTGTTCTCGACGTACTTGACGTCCGACAGCAGCGCCAGTGCGGTGACCCCCGCGAACATGGTCGCCGCGATGCCGCCCATCAGCGCCAGCGTGGTCGCGGCGTTCTTGCTCTTCGGCGGGCGGAACGCCGGCACGCCGTTCGCGATGGCCTCCACGCCGGTGAGCGCTGTGCACCCGGAGGCGAAGGCGCGCAGCACGAAGAAGATCAGCGCCAGGCCGGTCACGTTCTCGTAGCCGGGCTCCGGGAGCACCGCGTACTGCGCGCTCTCGGCCACGACCGGGTTGTCGGTGACGAGCTCGCGCACCAGGCCGGTGACGATCATCACCATGATGCAGGCGATGAAGGCGTAGGTCGGGACGGCGAAGGTGCGGCCGGACTCGCGCACGCCGCGCAGGTTCATCGCGACCAGCACGGCCACCAGGACCACCGAGATCAGCACGCGGTGCTCGTCGAGGCGGGGGAAGGCCGAGATGATGTTGTCGGTGCCTGCGCTCACCGAGACCGCCACGGTGAGCACGTAGTCGGTGAGCAGGGCGCTGGCCACCACGAGGCCGGCGAACTGCCCGTGGTTCTTCATCGCCACCTCGTAGTCACCGCCGCCCGAGGGGTAGGCGTGCACCACCTGGCGGTAGGACAGCACCACCACGGTCAGCAGCACCACGACCAGCGCGGCCAGCCACGGGGTGAGGAAGAGGAACGACGTCCCGGCCAGCGTCAGGAAGATCAGGATCTCCTGGGTCGCGTAGGCGACGGAGGAGAGCGGGTCGCTGGCGAAGATCGGCAGCGCGAGGTGCTTGGGGAGGAGGGACTCCCCCAGGCGGTCGCTGCGGACCGGCCGTCCGAGGACGAGGCGTTTCGGGAGTTGCCCGAGGTCGGACAGGGTCGGCACGCGGGCGATCGTACGGTCGCCGCGGCCCGCCGACCGCCGTCCCGGGGCGACGTCACTCACAGGGGCGCCCCGGAGGGGTGGGGACGGCGGCCTGGCCCGCCTCGGTGGCCACCGGTCGGGTGTACGTTCGCGCGCTGTACGCCCCCGCGGTGCGCGGGGTCGGCCGAGGGCTCGTGGGACCGGCGAGCAGACAGGGTGGGACAAGGTGCACGTGGTCGTCATGGGCTGCGGACGCGTCGGCTCGGCGATCGCCCGGCGGCTCGAGGCCGTCGGCCACAGCGTCGCGGTGATCGACCAGGACCCCGAGGCGTTCCGCCGGCTCGGCCCGGAGTTCGCCGGCCGGCAGATCACCGGGCTGGGCTTCGACCGGCAGACCCTGCTGGACGCAGGCATCGACACCGCCGGCGCCTTCGCCGCGGTGAGCAGCGGCGACAACTCCAACATCATCAGCGCCCGGGTCGCCCGGGAGACCTTCGGCGTCGAGCACGTCGTCGCGCGGATCTACGACTCCAAGCGGGCCGAGGTCTACGAGCGGATGGGCATCCCCAGCGTCGCGACCGTGCCGTGGACGGTCAGCCGGCTGCTGCGCGAGCTGCTCTCGGTCAAGGTCAGCGAGATCTGGCGCGAGCCGACGGGCAAGGTGCTGCTGATGCGGGTCACCGTCACCGACACCTGGGTCGGCCGCCCGCTGACCGAGCTCGAGGCCGCCTCCGGCTCCCGGGTGGCGTGGCTCGTCCGCTTCGGCGAGGCGCAGCTGCCCGCCGCTACCACCGTCCTGCAGACCGGCGACCACCTCGTCGTCGCCACGACCGATGAGTTCGCCGGCCGGGTCCACGAGTGCGTCGAGCAGGGCCCCACCGGAGGGAAGCACTGATGCGCGTCGCCATCGTGGGCGCCGGCGCCGTCGGCCGCTCCATCGCCACCGAGCTGCTCGGCAACGGGCACAGCGTGATGCTGATCGAGAAGAACGGTTCGCGGGTGAAGCCGCGGTCGGTGCCCGGGGCGGAGTGGGTGCAGGCCGACGCCTGCGAGGTCACCTCCCTGGAGGAGGCGCAGCTGGCCACCTGCGACGTGGTCATCGCCGCCACCGGCGACGACAAGGCCAACCTCGTGGTGTCCCTGCTGGCCAAGACCGAGTTCGCGGTGAACCGGGTGGTCGCCCGGGTGAAGGACCCGCGCAACGAGTGGCTCTACACCGAGGCCTGGGGCGTGGACGTCGCCGTCTCCACCCCGCGGGTGCTGGCCGCCCTGGTCGAGGAGGCGGTGACCGTCGGCGACGTCGTCCGGCTGATGAGCTTCCGCAAGGGCGCGGCGAACCTGGTGGAGATCACCCTGGCCGAGGACACCCCGTGGGTGGGCCGGCCGGTGCGGGACGTGCCGCTGCCCCGGGAGACGGTGCTCACCGCCATCCTGCGCGGCGATCGGGTGATCAACCCCGACCCGGACGAGCCGCTCGAGGCCGGGGACGAGCTGCTGTTCGTCACCCACGGCGACATCGAGGAGCAGCTGCAGAAGGTCATGTGCCCCGACGGGAGCTGCTGACGAGGCTGCTCAGGCGGCGGGCGGGTCGCCTGCGGCCGGTTCCTCCGAGCGGTGCCGGTGCAGGCGGGCGACCACCCAGAGGGTGACCACGAGCTCGACCGCGGTCAGCGGCAGGCCCAGCACCAGGGACGACGTGCCGAGCAGCTCCACCTCGTCGGCGCGGTAGAGCACGAACTGGACGACCGCGCGCAGCAGGAACACCCCGCCCCACAGCACGGTCAGCCAGCCGTAGGCGCGCAGCATCCGGCGGTCGTCGCGCCAGTGCCGCTCGGCCGGTGCGTCCGGGGTCCGCTCGGGCACCGCGGCCTCGGCCTGGTCGGCGGGCTTGCGGGTGAGCCGGCTGCGCAGCGACGGCAGCCGGTGGGTGGACATCTGGCCCAGGTGGCTGGGCGCCAGGAACTCGGCGACCACGCCGACCAGCGGCCAGCGGACCAGCAGCGAGCCGAGCAGGACGACGCCGATCGCGGCGTTGCGGATGATGCCGAGGACGAAGAAGTCGCGCGCCTCGCCGGTGCGGGCCGCGATCACCACGGCCACCGCGACGGCGAACAGCCCGCTGATGGCCTGCTGGATGCTCTCCCGGCGGACCAGCCGCAGCAGGAACACCACCACCGCCGCGGCGACGGCCGCCCAGATGCCGACGGTCAGGCCGCCGATGCCGTTGGCGACGATGAACGCGATGGTCGGCAGCGAGGCGTCGACCATGCCCCGCCAGCCCCCGAGCTGGTCCAGCACCATGTGCCGGTCGAACGTCATGCCGTTGCGCTGTGCCTGACCGCTCACCGCCGGCTGCCCCCGGGCCGTACCGGTGCGCGGGAGGTCACCCGGCGCTCAGCTCGTACCAGGGGTTGTAGATGACCTGACGGCCCTCGAAGGCGGCGAACCGGCCGCGGGCGGTGAGCCGGCGGCCCGGCTCGATGCCGGGG
Source organism: Modestobacter versicolor (assembly GCF_041028285.1). Lineage (GTDB taxonomy): Bacteria > Actinomycetota > Actinomycetes > Mycobacteriales > Geodermatophilaceae > Modestobacter > Modestobacter versicolor_A. The sequence continues at coordinate 877,729 of NZ_JABGDB010000002.1, forward strand.
ATCCGGCGGCGGCCCAGCCACACCAGCGTCACCGAGCCCGACCCGTCGAAGAGCTCGGCCTCCAGGGTCGGCACGGTCTCGCGCGGGGTGTAGACCACCGACTTCAGCCGGCCGGTCACGGTGACGACCTCGCCCTTGCGGCAGGCGCTCACCGGGGCGCACCCGGAGTTGACGACGTCGGACTGCAGCTCGCGGGCGTCGACGGTCTGGTCGTCGGCGGTCAGCTTCTGCAGCGTGCGGGAGAGCCAGCCGCGGGCACCGGGCTGTGCGCCCGGTGCGGCCGAGGTGGCCCTGGTGTCGGTCACGTCCCCAGCGTAGTGCGGTCCGGGCCGGCTGTCCGTCGCGCGGTCAGCCAGTCCACCGTGCGCAGCCAGGCCTCGTGCGTGAGGTCCAGCACCACCATGTGGTCGCCGGGCACGACGGCCACCTCGACCCGGTCACCGGCCGCCTCCGCCGCAGCCGCGTAGCGCCGGCTCTGCTCCAGCGGGACGGTCGTGTCCCCGGCGCCGTGCACGCAGAGCACGGCCGCGCCGGTGGGCAGCAGCTGCACCGGGTCGGCGGCCCGGTAGCGCTCGGGCACCTCGGCGGGCGTGCCGCCGAGCAGGTCGACGGTCGCCCCGGCACCGAGGTCGGCGGCGACCGCGGCCGTCAGGTCCAGCACGCCCGCCTGGAGCACCGCCGCGGTGACGGCGACCCGCGGCCCGGCCCCCGGGGCATCGGCGGGCAGCCGGCCGCGGCCGGCCGCCCAGGCCGCCAGGTGCCCGCCGGCGGAGTGGCCGACGACCGTCACGTCGGTGAGGTCCAGCCGTGCGGCCCCCGGCACGTCCGGCAGCGCGTCCAGCGCGGCGGCCACGTCCGCCAGGGTCGTCGGCCAGCCGCCGCCGGCACCGACCCGCCGGTACTCGACGGCCACCGCCGCCCAGCCGCGCGCGGCCAGGTCGGCCGCCAGCGGCCGGGCCAGGTCGATGCCGTAGCGGGCCCGCCAGAAGCCGCCGTGCAGCACGACGACGACCGGCGCCGGCCCGTCGCCGTCGCCGTCGGGGAGCGTCACCTCGAGGAACTGGTCCGGCGCCGGCCCGTAGGCGGTCGTGACCGGCGTGCTCACCCGGCGGCGCCCGGGGCGGGTGCCTGACCGGGTGCCTGACCGGGTGCCTGACCAGGTGCCTGACCGGGTGCCCGACCGGTCGCCGGGCCACCGGCCTTGCGCGCGGCCTGCTGTCGGGCGACCTGCTCGGCGGCCTGCGGCGGCAGGGTCAGCGGCAGTTGGTCGCGCACCGGCATCGGCAGCGTGCCCCGGACGACGACGACCGCCCGGAAGGCCGCCTCCAGCGCGGCCGACCCCTCCGGGCTGGCCGCGGCGGGGCCGGTGAGCATCCCGCGCAGGAACCACCGGGGGCCGTCGACGCCCAGGAAGCGGGCCGGCCGGCGCACCGGTGCGGACGGGCCCGACTGGCCCGGCTGCGCCGGCCCGGGCACCAGCACGGTGCCGGCGAGCTCGCGCCCGAAGGGGCCGTCCACCTCGCGGAGGGAACCGCCCTGGCCGCTGGCGCCGCGCGCCAGCTCGGCCCGGACGTCGTCCCACAGCCCGCCCGCGCGGGGGGCGGCGAAGACCGACAGCTGCAGCAGGGACTCCCCCGACCGCAGGCTCGCCCCGACCACCTGCTGCTGGGCGTTGACGTCGACCCGCAGCTCCATGCCGCTCACCGCGGGCACCCGCAGCGCACCCAGGTCCACCCGGGCCACGCCGTCGTCGGGGACGTCGGCGACGTCCCAGGGACCGCTGGTCGCGGCCTCCTCCCGCTCCCGCACCTGCGGCTCGGGGGGCACCCCGCGCTCGCGCAGGCTGCGGTCGATCCGGTTGCGCCGGCGTCCGAGCGGCATCGTCAGGCCCGTCCTTCCAGGGGTGAGGGGGTGGGGGCGGCGAGCGCCGCGGCCCCACCGGTGGAGCCGTGCCCGCCGCTGCCGCGCTCGCTGTCGGGCAGCTGCGCGACCGGCACGAAGCGGGCCCGGACGACCGGCTGCACCACCAGCTGGGCGACGCGGTCGCCGCGGTGCAGCCGGAGGGTGCGGTCCGGGTCGAGGTTGACCAGGTTGACCTTGATCTCGCCGCGGTAGCCCGCGTCGATCGTGCCGGGGGCGTTGACCAGGCTCAGCCCGAGCCGGTGCGCCAGCCCCGAGCGCGGGTGCACGAACCCGGCGAAGCCGTCCGGGATGGCCACGGCCACCCCGGTGCCGACCAGCGCGCGCTGGTGCGGGGCCAGCTCGACGTCCTCGGCCAGGCAGAGGTCGGCGCCGGCGTCGCCGGGGAGTGCGTAGGCGGGGAGGACGCCGTCCGGTGCGGTCAGCAGGACGGGCACCTCGACGTCCGACGCCGTCGGCCGGGGGTCGGGACGGGGTACGGGCACGGCGGCGAGGCTAGCCGCGCCGGCCGGGTCCGCGGGTGCCGGGCCGACCGCGGTCAGGACGACCCGGGGCCCGGCCCGATGCCCAGCTCGGCGCGGAGCCGGTCGGCGAGCGCGGTGGTGGCCTTCCGGTTGCCGCGGGCGGCCAGCGTGGCCCCCACCAGCAGCGGCGCCATGGACGTCGAGCTGCGCGCCAGCCGCTGGGTGACCCGGCGCCGCAGCGCGGTGGCGCCCGCCGTGCTGATCACCGAGAAGATCCCGGCCGAGCGGGTGCTGCCGACCGGTCGCTGGGTGGTCCAGCTGCTCAGGTAGGCCGCGGCCCGCTCCCGGGCGTCACCCGGGGCCCGCCGGCCGGCGAGCTCGTGCAGCTCGCCCACCAGGACCACCTCGACGGCGGCGACCAGCACCGTCTGCGCGCCCAGCTCCAGCGGGACGGCGACCATCGACGGCGGGGCGAACCACTGGGCGGCCGCCAGCCCGCCGGTGGCCGCGCCGATGCCACCGGTGAGGCGGGTGGCCCGGGCGACCAGCGCATCGGCGATCTCGGCGTCGGACAGCCCGGGGTGGGCCTTCCGCAGCCGGTCGCGGTCGCGGATCGGCAGCCGGGGCGCCGCGGCGTCGAGCAGGTCGCCGAGCACCCCGCCCGGCGCGAAGCCCCGCGAGCCGCCCTTGGCCGAGCGGCCGCCGGTCGCGGACCCGCCGCCCGTCGCACCGCCCGGGTCGGCGGCCGAGCGTGCGGCCGCGGCCACCGCGGCGATGACGTCGGTGAGCACGCCGGACGCCGCCCTCGCCCCGGCGGCGGCGCGCTGCCCGGCGGCCGAGGGCCCGCTGCCCGGCCGGCCGGCCGGGGCGTCCCGGCCCAGCAACCCGACGACGGCGTCGGCCAGCGCCCGGGCGGCGGAACCGAGCCCCGGCTCACCGCCGACGACCTCGCCCTCCACGGGCTCCCCCACCGGTCGCGGCGGAGGCACGTCACGCGGCGGCGGCACGTCCCGCGGCTGCTTCGAGGTCATCGGGTCGCCTTCCCTCAGTGGTGACGTGCTGGAACGGTCAGGCCCCGCCGCGAGCCCGTTGACGTACTGGAACGGCCCCGCTGCAGGGGCCCGCGCCGAGCTTGGTGAGGTGCAGGAACGGCCCCCTCGCAGGGCCCCACCGCGAGCTCGCGAGTGGTGGGGGGCGAGGGGGTCCTTCTTCAGGCCGCGCAGTCGCGGCAGACGGGCTGCCCGTTGCGGGTGGTCGCCAGCCGGGTGCGGTGGTGCACCAGGAAGCAGCGCGAGCAGGTGAACTCGTCCTCCTGCTTGGGCAGCACCCGGACGGTGAGCTCCTCGTTGGAGAGGTCGGCCCCGGGGAGCTCGAGGGCCTCGTTGAAGTCGGTCTCGTCGACGTCGACCGAGGAGCTCTGCGCCTCGGCCCGCCGGGCCTTGAGCTCCTCGAGGGAGTCCTCGCCGAGCTCGTCGGCCTCGTTGCGTCGGGGGGCGTCGTAGTCGGTGGCCATGGTGTGCCCCTTCTCTTTCCTCAACGCGGGCACCTGGCCCGCTCGTTCGCCGTCGGCGCCGGAGCGCCTCGGCCGGTGGTGCCGGCCGCCTGGGCGGCCGGGGGTCTGTCTCCGGCCCGGGGCCCCACTGCTGGGTCCCCGCGCCGGTCTCGCACGGTCGTGCACCGGACGCATCCGGGACCGCTCCGTCGGTGGTGCCACCTCCAGGACCGCTCCCGTCACGCGCCTCTGCACGCTCCGGCCAGCCGCCCAACGTCGCCAGGCCCCCGTTTGTGCCCGCCTCCCCGGAGGCGACACATGGGGGCCGCCGGGAGGCCGGCGGAGGGTGGGGGCGCCAGAGGCTACCCTGCCGCCGTGGCTGCTCCGGTGGGTGCTGATCCGGGGGTCGTCGGGCCCTACCTGGCGACCGTCCTGGGCGACGAGAAGTGGCGCTCGGTGGACGTCGAGCTCATCGCGGCGGGGATGTCGAACCTCACCTACGTGGTGACGCCTGCGGGCGGGTCGGCTGACGACGCGGTGATCCTCCGCCGTCCGCCGACCGGCGCGGTGCTGGCCACGGCGCACGACATGGTCCGCGAGCACCGGGTGATCTCGGCGCTGGCCGGCACGCCGGTCCCGGTCCCCCGCACGCTGCACCTGGCCACCGACACGTCCGTGCTCGGCGCGCCGTTCTACGTGATGGAGCGGGTCGTCGGCGTGCACGTCGTCACCGAGCTGCCGCCGGGCTACGCCGACGAGCCCGGTCAGCGCCGGGCGGTGGCCGACGGGCTGATGGACACCCTCGCCGACCTGCACGCCGTCGACCCGGCCGCGGTGGGCCTGGCCGACTTCGGCCGCCCCGAGGGGTTCCTGGAGCGGCAGGTGCGCCGCTGGACCAAGCAGTGGGACGCCACCCGGGACACCGACCGGCCGGCGCTGGACGCGCTGGCGGCCCGGCTGGCCGAGACCGTGCCGGCCCCCGCCCGCTCGGGCATCACCCACGGCGACTACCGGCTGGACAACTGCCTGCTCGACCCGGTGACGCCGGGCCGCATCCGCGCCGTCCTGGACTGGGAGATGTCCACCCTCGGCGACCCGCTGACCGACCTGGGCATGCTCTTCGTCTACTGGCCGCAGGCCGGCGAGGACCGGGACGTGTCGGTCCCCTCGGTCAGCGCGCTGCCCGGCTTCCCCACCCGCCGTGAGCTGGCCGAGCGCTACGCCGTGCGCAGCGGCGCCGACCTGTCCGACCTGCACTGGTACGTCGGGTTCGCGTACTTCAAGTTCGCCGCGATCGTGGCCGGGATCGTCGCCCGCTCCGCCGCCGGCGCGATGGCCGGCAAGGACACCACCGGCTACGCGGAGAAGATCGGTCCGTGCGTCGAGCTGGGACGCGCCGCACTGGACGACGGTGCGCTGTAGCAGCCCCCCGCGCCGCTAGGGTCTGCCGCGTGTGCGAGCTCGCCGACGTGAGGGAACCGTGAGCGAGACGACCGAGAGACGCCCGGCGGGCGCCAGGCGGCGCCGTCCGCTGCCGGCACTGATCTTCCTGCTGGTGCTCGCGCTGGCCGCGCTCACCGTGTGGTGGAACGTGCTCAGCGACGAGACCGCCCGGGACGAGGCCAAGGCGGCGGCCTGCAGCAGCGCCAGCGCCGCGCCGTCCGCGCTCGACCCGGCGACGGTCACCCTGCGGGTGCTCAACGCCAGCGACGTCGCCGGCCGGGCCGGTGAGGTCGCCACCACGCTGCAGAGCCGCGGGTTCGTCGTGGAGGAGATCGCCAACGACGGCAGCGGCATCGAGGTCACCGGCGTCGGCGAGCTGCGCTTCGGCCCGCGCGGTGCCAGCACGGCGGACTTCATGGCCCTCTACCTGCCGGGCTCGACCGACCGCCCCGACACCCGGGCCACCGCCGTCGTCGACGTGGTGCTCGGTCCGGACTTCGCCGGGCTCGCCACCCAGGAGCAGGTCCAGGCGGCCCTCGCCCCCATCGTCGACGCCGAGGGCGCCTGCTGACCGCTGGTCAGGGTGGCGGGACGACGCTCAGGCGTGCAGCTCCGCCAGCAGCTCCAGGAGCTCGTCAGCGACCGTCGGGGCGACGGCCACGGCCATCGGCTCGGCGAAGGGCCGTCCACCGAGCCCGGTGACCACCAGCCCGGCCTCTTCGGCCACCAGCGCCCCGGCCGCGTGGTCCCAGGGCTTGAGGTCCAGCTCGTAGTAGGCGTCCACCCGGCCGGCGGCGGCGGAGCACAGGTCGAGCGAGGCGCAGCCGGCGCGGCGGATGTCGCGCACCTCGGGCAGCAGGCGGGCCACCACGCCGCCCTGCGCGCGGCGCTGCTCGACGCGGTAGCCGAAGCCGGTGGCCACCAGGGTCTGCTCCAACGACACCGGCGCGCTGCCGTGCAGCTGCATCGCGGCCGCGCCCGGCGCGGTCAGCCACGCCCCACGCCCGCGGACGGCGGTGAACAGCTCGCCGGTCGCGACGTTGAGCACCACCCCGGCCACGGCCCGGCCGTCGACCTCGGCGGCGATGGAGACGGCGTAGGCCGGCAGCCCGTAGAGGAAGTTCACCGTGCCGTCGATGGGGTCGACCACCCAGCGGACGCCGCTGGTGCCCTCGCGGGCGGCACCCTCCTCCCCCAGCACCCCGTCGTCCGGCCGGGCCTCGAGCAGCCGGCGCACGATCAGCGCCTCGCTCGCGGTGTCCACGGCGGTGACCACGTCGACCGGGCTGGACTTGGTGTCGACCTGGTCCGCGGCGGTGCCGCGGCCGGCCCCGACGAGCAGCGCTGCCTCCTCCGCGGTGGCCCGGGCGAGCTCGAGCAGCTCGGTCGGCAGGTCGGGCGCGGCGGCGCCGGAGGTCATCACGAGGAGCGATCCTGCCCGACCTGCGCGACGCCGCCGCCGCCGGTCGCTAGCCTGCCCCCGTGCAGGGCTTCGGAGTGGACATCGGTGGCAGCGGCATCAAGGGCTGCGTGGTCGACCTGGACAAGGGCGAGCTGGTCGGCGAGCGGGTGCGCATCCCCACGCCGCAACCGGCGCTGCCCGAGCCGGTCTACGGGGTGGTGGCCGACATCGTCGGCCAGTTCGGCTGGGAGGGGCGCATCGGCGTCACCTACCCCGGCGTCATGAAGCACGGCGTCACCTTCACCGCCGCCAACATGGACAAGTCCTGGATCGGCACCGACATGGCCGCCGGCCTCGAGGCGGTCATCCCCGGCACGGTGCAGACGCTGAACGACGCGGACGCGGCCGGCATCGCCGAGATGGCCTACGGCGCCGGCAAGGACGAGCGGGGCCTGGTGCTGATGCTGACCTTCGGCACCGGCATCGGCAGCGCGCTGTTCATCGACGGCACCCTGGTGCCCAACACCGAGCTCGGGCACATCGAGGTCGACGGCCAGGACGGCGAGAAGCGCGCCTCGGCCTCGGCGCGGGAACGCGAGGAGCTCAGCTACGCCCACTGGGCCAAGCGGGTCGACCGCTACCTCGACACCCTGGAGAAGAGCATCTGGCCGGACCTGATCATCGTGGGCGGCGGGGTGAGCAAGAAGGCCGACAAGTGGGTGCCGCTGCTCTCGACCCGTACCCGCGTGGTCCCGGCCCAGCTGCTCAACGACGCAGGCATCGTGGGCGCCGCCCTCGCCGCGGAGCAGCACATCGGGCAGTGACGCCCGCGGACGGCGACCGGACCGCCGGTGCGGCTCCCCCCGCGGGGGGACCGCCCGCGCCGCCGGACCGGTCCCGGTACGGAACCGGTGGACCGTCGCGTGCGCGTCGTTACAATGGAACGGCCCCACCGCGTCAAGCCCTCAGCCAGCAGGTCATCCCCCGCTCCCAGCGCGGTGAAACACCCCAGCGGTGTGTCGCCTCGCCGCGCGTGTCGGTGGGCGGCAGCGGCCGGGTGCGGGCCGGGGCCGCTGCCCGCGGGCCACACGGCCCTCGAGGAACGCACCGCAGTACGGGAAGGAACCCTGAGTGCCCGCCGACCAGCCAGGACCGGACGCAACCACGGTGAGCAGCCAGAGCCGCAGCAGGACGGTCGCCGCCGCCGGCGCCCCGTCACCGGCCACCGCCCCGGTGACCGCGGCAGCCAAGAAGGCCCCGGCGAAGAAGGCCGCGGCGGGTACCGCGGGTGCGGCCGCCAAGAAGGCCCCCGCGAAGAGGACCGCCGCCCGCAAGCCGACGATCGCCCCGTCCCCGGGCGCCGGTGAGGGCACCGTGCTCACCGCGGTCGCCTCCGACGGCGCGGCCCTCGCCGTCGTCGACGCCGGCCCCGAGGGCCTCAAGCTCGACGAGACCGTCGTCACCGGCAAGGACGGCGTCGCCGTCGCCGAGACCGACGACAAGGCCGAGGGCGAGGGCCCGGAGTTCGAGTGGGACGACGAGGAGGAGTCCGAGGCGCTGCGCCAGGCACGCAAGGACGCCGAGCTCACCGCGTCGGCCGACTCCGTCCGCGCCTACCTCAAGCAGATCGGCAAGGTCGCGCTGCTGACCGCCGAGGAGGAGGTCGACCTCGCCAAGCGCATCGAGGCCGGGCTCTACGGCGCCGAGCGGCTCCGCCAGGTCGAGGAGGAGGGCCAGAAGCTCTCCCCGCAGATGCGCCGCGACCTCAACTGGATCGTCCGCGACGGCGAGCGCGCCAAGAACCACCTGCTCGAGGCCAACCTCCGCCTCGTGGTCTCCCTCGCCAAGCGCTACACCGGCCGCGGCATGGCGTTCCTGGACCTGATCCAGGAGGGCAACCTCGGTCTGATCCGCGCCGTGGAGAAGTTCGACTACACCAAGGGCTACAAGTTCTCCACCTACGCCACCTGGTGGATCCGGCAGGCCATCACCCGCGCCATGGCCGACCAGGCCCGCACCATCCGCATCCCGGTGCACATGGTCGAGGTCATCAACAAGCTCGGCCGCATCCAGCGCGAGCTGCTCCAGGACCTGGGCCGCGAGCCCACCCCGGAGGAGCTGGCCAAGGAGATGGACATCACCCCGGACAAGGTGCTGGAGATCCAGCAGTACGCCCGGGAGCCGATCAGCCTCGACCAGACCATCGGTGACGAGGGAGACAGCCAGCTCGGTGACTTCATCGAGGACTCCGAGGCCGTCGTCGCGGTCGACGCGGTGAGCTTCACCCTCATGCAGGACCAGCTGACCAGCGTCCTGCAGACGCTGTCCGAGCGGGAGGCCGGCGTCGTCCGGCTCCGGTTCGGCCTCACCGACGGCCAGCCGCGCACGCTGGACGAGATCGGGCAGGTCTACGGGGTGACCCGGGAGCGGATCCGGCAGATCGAGTCCAAGACGATGTCCAAGCTGCGCCACCCCAGCCGCTCCCAGGTGCTGCGCGACTACCTGGACTAGAGGCGGATCCCACCGCACCGTCACCTGCGGCACCCCTCCCCCACCGGAGGGGTGCCGCGGTGTACGACGGCACGTGCCGGGTAGACGGCGTAGCGTGGGACAGGTCAGGACAGCAGCGGACCCACAACCGGCCCGGCCGGTGACCAGCACCACCAGCACGTGCACCATCCGGACCCAGTTCCGAAACCAGTGACGTCCCCTGCTGGACCGTTCCACCAGCCCCATCCGTGTCACGACCTCATCTCGATCGGTGAGTCGTTGCACATCCGGAGCCGGAACGGGAACACGAGGGGCCATCCTGGCGCTGTGCAGGAGGCCGATCCGCAGTCGCGGGTCCGTGCGGTAGAGAGCGAGTGATGAGCCAGATGACCCAGACGCTGACGACGACCCCGCCCACCGAAGAACTCGTCGTTCCCTTCCACTGCGACCGCTGCGGTGCTCTGGCCAAGGTGCGAGTTGTCCTTCCCAGTGGGAGTGACCTGGTCTTCTGCGGGCACCACGCCCGTGAGTACGAGAGCAAGCTCCGCGACATCGCCGTCGACATCATCGAGACCGACGGCGAGGCGCGCGTCTCCAGCTGAACGAGGCAACTATCGTCGCGCCAGCGATGAAGCCCTCACCCGACGAAGCCGCCGACCCCCTCGACCCGCACCGCGGGAACGGGGAGTCGGCGGCTTCGTCGTCCCCGGGACCGGAGTCCGGTCCCCGCCGAGCCGGAGAACGACCGATGCCGCAGGAGCCCACTCGCGACGACACCGTTCGCCTCGAGGCCGACGGCACGATCGGGCGCGGCGGCCCCGGCCAGCCCGCCGTGCCCGCCGCGGCGGAGCCGGCCGGATCGGCCCAGCCCGTCGCGGACCAGCCCGTCGCGGACCAGCCTTCCGACACGCGGCTCATCCCGCCGGTCGACGACGACCGGGACTCCGGCACCCAGGTCATCGACCGGGTGGAGGAGCCCGACGCGTCGGCCACCCAGGTGATCGCCCCGGTGCCGGCCGCCCCGCCGGTGCGCGACCTGCCTCCCACCCACGGCCCTGCCGGCGGGTCCGACGGCGGTGCCGACGGCGGTGCCGGCGAGCCGCCCGCCGCCGGCGACGGGACGCCGGCCGGCTGGCCGTGGTGGCGTCGCCGCGCGGTCCTGGTCCCGGCTGCCGCCGTCCTCGCCCTCGCCGCCGCCTACGGCGTCGACCTGGTCGCCGCCGGCGACGACGTCCCCCGGGGCACCGTCGTGGCCGGTGTGGAGCTCGGCGGCCTCTCCCCCGCAGCCGCCTCCGAGCGGCTGACCGGCGAGCTGGCACCGCGGATCGCCGCGGACCGGCCGCTGGCCGCCGCCGACGTGCAGGGTGTGCTGCACCCGGCATCGGCCGGCATCGCCCTCGACGTGCCGGCCACCGTCGACGCCGTCGACGACCAGCCGCTGGCCCCCTGGACCCGGCTCACCTCGCTGTTCGCCGACCGCCCGGTCGACCCGGTGCTGACCTCCGACCGGACGTCGCTGGACGCCCAGGTCGAGCAGCTGGCCTCGACGGTCGACCGGGCGCCGGTCGACGCGACGATCACCCTGGACGGGACCACGCCGTCGGTGGTCGACCCCGTCGAGGGGCGCACGCTGGACCGCGAGGGCGCCGCCGCAGCGATCACCACGGCGCTGGCGGCCGCCGGCGACCCGTCGTCCCCCGTCGAGCTGCCGGTCGACGTCACCCCGGCGCGGGTGGAGGCGGCCGAGGCCCAGCGCGTGCTCGACCAGACGGTCACCCCGGCCCTGGCCGCACCGGTCACCGTGGTCGGGGCCGACGGCGCGGACTCCGTCGAGGTGCCCGAGACCGCCATCGCCTCCTCGCTGACCTTCACCCCGCAGGACGACGGGACGCTGGCCGTCGCGGTCGACCCGGCGGCGCTGCAGACGGCGATGGGCGAGGACTTCGCGACCTTCGGCTCGCCGCCGCAGGACGCCCGGTTCGAGGTCGCCGGCGACGCGATCACCGTCGTCCCGTCGGTCGACGGCCAGGGGATCAACCCGACCGACCTGGCCACCCAGCTGCTGCCGGTGCTCACCGAGCCCGCGCCGCGCTCGGTGACCGCGACGCTCGGTGCGGTCCCGGCCGAGTTCACCACCGAGCAGGCGCAGGCGCTGGGCATCGTGGAGGAGGTCAGCTCCTTCACCACCAACTTCACCAACTCGGCCAGCGGCACCAACATCCGGGTGGTCGCCGCCGAGGTGGACGGCGCCCTGGTCCTGCCGGGCGAGACGTTCAGCCTCAACGGCTACACCGGCCCGCGCGGCACGGCGCAGGGCTACGTGCCGGCCGCGGTGATCAGTGGCGGGCAGCTGTCCCAGGCCGTCGGCGGCGGGATCAGCCAGTTCGCCACCACGATGTTCAACGCGGTGTTCTTCGCCGGCCTCGAGGACGTCTACCACAAGCCGCACAGCTTCTACATCAGCCGCTACCCCGCCGGCCGTGAGGCGACGGTGTACGAGGGCGCGATCGACCTGCAGTGGCGCAACGACACCGAGACCGGCATCTACGTGCAGGCCGAGTGGGTGCCCGGCGCGCTGACCGTCACGTTCTGGGGCACCCGGTACTACGACGTCGAGTCGGTGAGCAGCGAGCGCCGCAACCTGCGCCAGCCGGCTGTGCAGGAGAAGGTCGACGACGGCAGCTGCATCCCGCAGTCGGGGTCGACCGGTTTCGACATCACGGTGACCCGGGTGTTCAAGGACGTCGACTCCGGCGCCGAGCTGCGCCGGGAGAACTTCAACACCACCTACGCGGCGGAGGCGGTCATCCGCTGCCTCCCGCCGACCGACCCGGCCGCCGGGCAGCCGCCGGCCGCCGGGCCGGCCGCGCCGGCCACCCCCTCCGGACGGCGGCCCGGTCACCGGGCGGCGGAGGACGAGCGACCGCGGGCGCGCCGGCGCCGGTCCTGACGCGCCGACCTCCCTCCGGGTGGGTGGAGGCGGCCCGGCAGGGTCCCTCCACGGACGCCGCCGTGCACACTGTGGGCGTGGCCTCCGCCGTCCCCCGCAGCTCCGCGGCGCCCGCCGACGAGCTGACCGGTGACGCACCGGTGGTGCCGCCCGAGCCGGCTCCCCCCACCCGTGCCGTCCCGGCACCGGGGTCCGCGCCGCGGCCGGCGCCGACCGGGCGGTTGCGCCGGTGGCCGGCGCCGATCCGGGTGCCGTTGCAGGTGCTGGGCAGCAGCGTCGCCAAGGCGTGGTCCGACCGCATCCTCGGGCTGTCGGCCGAGGCCGCGTTCTGGCAGATCCTCTCGATCCCGCCGCTGCTGATCGGGCTGCTCGGCTCGCTGGGCTACCTGGGCGCCTGGATCGGCGACGACTCGGTGGCCGAGATCGAGGAGCGGCTGGTCAGCGCGTCGGCCGAGGCGCTGACCCCGGGCGTCGTGGAGAGCCTCGTGCAGCCCACCCTGGACGACATCCTGGGGTCGGGGCGGCTCGACGTGGTCAGCCTGGGCTTCCTGCTGTCGCTGTGGGCCGGCTCCTCGGCGACCGCGACGTTCATGAACACCTCGGTGATCGCCTACGGCCAGCGGGACGTCCGCGGCCCGATCGCGACCCGGCTGATGGCCCTGTGGCTGTTCATCGTCGGCCTGGTCGCCGCGGTCATCACCCTGCCCCTGCTGGTGCTGGGCCGCGAGACCCTCGTCGCGCTGATGCCCCCCGACTGGCAGGACACCGCGACGCTGCTGGTCAACGCCGTCTACTGGCCGCTGGTCGTGGTCGGCCTGGTGCTGTTCCTGACCAGCTTCTTCCACGTCATGCTGCCGCGGCGGATCCCCTGGCACCGGCACCTGCCGGGTGCGGTCTTCGCCGTGGTGTTCTTCGTGGTGGCGGCGGTGGTGCTGCGCGGCTACGTGGCCGACATCCTGACCACCGCGCTGCCCTACGGCGCGCTGGCCGCCCCGATCGCGGCGCTGCTGTTCTGCTTCCTGCTCGGCATGTCCCTGCTGCTGGGCGCCGAGCTGAACGCGACCATCGAGGCGCGCTGGCCCTCCCAGCGGCGGCGGCACGACGCCCGCCGTCAGCGTCGCCGTGCCGCCAAGATCGAGCTGGAGGCCCAGAAGCTCGGGCTCAGGTGACGATCTGGAACGGCCCCCGTGCAGGGCCCCCGGCCCGAGCGGAGCGAGGGTCGGGGGGCACGGGGGTCCTTCTACTTCTTGAGCTGGTTGTAGACCTCCTTGCAGGCCGGGCACACCGGGCTGCCGGGCTTGGGGGTCTTGGTGACCGGGAAGACCTCGCCGCAGAGCGCCTCGACCATGGTGCCCATGACGGCGCTCTCCGCGATCTTGTTCTTCTTGACGTAGTGGAAGACCTCGTTGGCGCTGCCGGTGTCGGCGTCGCGGACGTCGGGCCGCTCGAGGATGTCGCTGCTGCTCACGTCTTCTCCCTGGTTCGGGGGTGCGGGACCCGGGGCGGTCCGCTGCAGGCCGCCCACCATGATGTCAGGGTGCAGAACTCGCCTCCGCCGCTCGCCGTTCCCGTGCTCTCCGCCGAGGTCGCGGACGCCCTCGCCGCCGGCCGTCCCGTCGTCGCCCTGGAGAGCACGCTGCTCGCCCACGGCCTGCCCCGGCCGGACAACCGGGCCGCCGCCGACGAGGTGGAGGACGCCGTCCGCCGCGGGGGCTCGGTGCCGGCCACCATCGCCGTCCTCGACGGGGTGCCGCACGTCGGGCTGACCGCCGACGAGGTGGACCGGGTCTGCGAGGACCCGGAGCTGGCCAAGCTGGGCGTGCGGGACCTGCCGGTGGCCGCGGCGCTGGGCCGCAGCGGCGCCACCACGGTGTCCAGCACGGCGCTGCTGGCCGCGCGCGCCGGCATCGGCGTCTTCGCCACCGGCGGGCTCGGCGGGGTGCACCGGCACGCCAGCGACACCTTCGACGAGTCCGCCGACCTCACCGCGCTGGCCCGCACGTCGCTGGTCGTGGTCTGCGCCGGCGTCAAGTCGATCCTCGACGTCCCGGCGACCCTGGAGCGGCTGGAGTCGCTGTCGGTCACCGTCGTCGGGTATCGCACGCTGCGGTTCCCCGGCTTCTACGTCGCCGACTCCGGCTCCCCGGTCGACTGGTCGGTCGAGACGCCGGCCGAGGCGGCCCGGGTCTTCGCCGCCCGCCGCGAGCTGGCCCCGGGCGCGGTCGTGGTCGCCAACCCGCTGCCCGTCGACGAGCAGCTGGACGCCGACCTGCACGACCGGGTGATCGCCGACGCGCTCGCCGCGGCCGACGCGGCCGGCGCCCGGGGCAAGGACGTCACGCCGTTCATCCTCGGGCACCTGCACGAGGCCAGCGGCGGGGCGAGCCTGGCGGTCAACGTGCGCCTGGTGCTGCGCAACGCCGAGCTGGCCGGCCGGATCGCGGCCGAGCTCGCCGCGCTCCCCCGCTGAGCCGGGCGTGACCGCAGCCCAGCTCGCCGGGACGGCGGCGCGGGTCGTCGTCGTCGGCGACGTCTGCACCGACGTCGTCGCCCTGCTGGCCGGGGAGCCGTCGCCGGACTCGGACCGGCCGACCGCGATCGCCACCCGGGGCGGCGGTGCCGGCGCCAACGTCGCGGCGCACCTGGCCGCGCTCGGGACGCCGGTCGTGCTGGCCGGGTGCGTCGGGGACGACCTGCCCGGTCAGGCGCTGTGCCGCGACCTGGCCGACGGTGGCGTGGCGCTGGCGGTGCGGACGGTGCCGGGTGTCCCGACCGGCACGATCATCAGCCTGGTCGAGCCCGGCGGGGAGCGCAGCATGCTCGCCGACCGGGGCGCCAACCTCGCGCTGCGCCCGGACGACGTCCCGCTGCCGGCGCCGGGCGGGCACCTGCACCTGTCCGGGTACACGCTGCTGGACGACCGCCCGCGTGCGGCCGGGCTGGCGGCGCTGGCCGCCGCGCGGGCGGCCGGCTGCACGGTGTCGGTGGACCCGGCGTCCACCGGGCCGCTGCGGGGGTACGGGGTGGACCGGTGGCTGGCCGACACCGCGGCGGCGACGCTGGTGCTGCCCAACGCCGACGAGGCGCGGCTGCTCACCGGCTGCACGGACCCGGAGGCGGCGGCTCGGGCACTGGCCGGTCAGCACCCGGTGGTGGTGGTGACCCTCGGCGCCGACGGGGCGCTGTGGGCGGCCGGTGACCTGCTGGTGCACCGGCCGGCCCGGCCGACCACCGTGGTGGACACGACCGGCGCGGGGGACGCCTTCACCGCCGGCGTGCTGTCGGTGTGGACGGCCGCGCCGGGTGCGGCGGACCCCGCCGCGGCCCTCGAGGCGGGCGCGCTCCGGGCGGCCACCGTGGTGGGGCGGCCCGGGGCCCGCTGAGGGTCACATGTCGATGACGCGGGCCTTGCTGCTCCCCGACTCCAGGATCCGGTCCGGCGCCGGCGGCCGGTAGCGGTTGGCGTCGATCGTCCGCTTCGGCGGGCGGTCGTTGGCCATCACGACCGCGATCCACGGGAGCACCGTGCCGAGGACGGCGAAGACCGCCATCAGCCACAGCGAGTACTGCGCGGTGAGGGCGGCGACGACGAGGCTGGTGCCACGGATCGCCATGGTGATCGAGTACCGGCGCTTGCGGGCCGCGTGCTGGTCGGCCTGGCTGGGCTCGGCCTCGGTGATGAGCAGGGGCTCGCTGCGGTCGTGCCGGCTCGCGGACTGACTGGAGGCCACTGGTGCCCTTCCCTGGACTGGCCGGGGGAAGGGCGGCGGTGGTCGGTGCGTCAGTGGTTCGACCGGCCCCGGAGCCCCCGGCTCCTGCGCCCCATCGTGCCACTCGATCGTGCGCCATGCACCGGTTCGGGCAACTCCCGGTGTGACCTCCGGATCAGTCCGGCCGGGCTGCTCCTCGCCGTCCCGCCGCCCGGGTGGGTCAGGCCTGCTGGACGGCCTTGGCGTCTTTGGCGGCCTTCTTGGCGGCCTTCTTGGCGGCCTGCTTGGTCGCCCGGACCTCCGCCAGCGACTCCGGGCCGGTGATGTCGGCGACCGACCGCCGGGAGCCCTCCTGGCCGTAGTCGCCGGCGGCCTCCCGCCAGCCCGGTGGGGTGACGCCGTACTGCTTGCCCAGCAGGGCCAGGAAGATCTTCGCCTTCTGCGCGCCGAAGCCCGGCAGGTCACCGAGCCGGCGCAGCAGGGTGGCGCCGTCCGGGACGTCGGTCCAGAGCGCCTCCGCGCGGCCGTCGTGCCGCTCGACCAGCAGCCGGGCCAGCTCCTGGGCCCGGCCGGCCATGGATCCGGGGTACCGGTGCAGCGCCGGCGGGCCCTGGAAGTGCCGCTGCAGCACCTCCGGGTCGCACTCGGCCAGCGCGGCCGCCGACAGGGTGTCGACCCCCAGCCGGTCGGCGAGCAGCCGGGGCGCGGCGAAGGCCCGCTCCATCGGGAACTGCTGGTCCAGCAGCATCCCGATCAGCAGGGCCAGCGGGTCGCGGCCGAGGAGTTCGTCGGCCCGTTCGTCCTGGGCGATGCGGAGCTGCGGCACCCGGGCAGTCTGCCGCACCCGCTGCTGGGGTGGCGCCGCTGCCTGCGGGCGAGCGGGGATGATCGGCCGGTGCGTGCGGTGGTGACCCGGGTGAGCGAGGCGTCGGTGACGGTGGCCGGGGAGGTCGTCGGTGCGATCGGCCCGGGGCTGCTGGCCCTGGTGGGGGTCGGCCGGGACGACGACGCCGACCGGGCCCGGACCATGGCCCGCAAGGTGCACGAGCTGCGCGTCTTCCCCACCGACGACGGGGCCCGCTCGGTCGGCGACCTGGGCCTGGCCGTCCTGGTGGTCAGCCAGTTCACCCTCTACGCCGACACCCGCAAGGGCCGCCGGCCGTCCTGGGCCGACGCGGCGCCGGGCGAGCTGGCCGAGCCGCTGGTCGACGAGGTGGTCGCCGAGCTGCGCCGTCGCGGCACCGAGGTGGCCACCGGCCGGTTCGGCGCCCGGATGTCGGTGGCATCGGTGAACGAGGGGCCGATGACCCTGCAGCTGGAGGTTCCGGCTCGGGTCGGTCCGGGTACCACACCGCCGTAGTCCACCCGGCGAAGCACCCCGCCTGGACGTTGCCTGTGAGTTGCGCCGCCCCGGAACACCCTGCTGACGCGGTCCGTTGCACACGATGTACCACACCGGACAGAACGGCTGGAGAGCCCCCCGGACGATCCCGGGTCGACGCTCTGACCGCCTCCCCCCGGGGTGCACCGACCGCCCGACACGGCATCGGCGCATCCGGACCCCTAAGCAAGGACGAAGACTCATCGTGACCGTGCTGCAGTCCTCCCCCACCGACACCCTCGGAGTGCGCTCCCCGCGCCGCGCCCCCGACACCAGTGGTCTGGTGTCGACGGACCTGGTGCGCGTCTACCTGAACACCATCGGCAAGACCGCGCTGCTGACCGCCGAGCAGGAGGTCGAGCTCGCCAAGCGGATCGAGGCCGGGCTCTACGCGCAGCGGCTGCTCGTCGAGAAGCAGCTGACCCCTGCGCTCAAGCGCGACTACACGACCCTCGCCGCGGACGGCAAGGCCGCCAAGGCACACCTGCTCGAGGCCAACCTGCGCCTGGTCGTCTCGGTGGCCAAGCGCTACACCGGCCACGGCATGACGTTCCTGGACCTCATCCAGGAGGGCAACGTCGGCCTGATCCGGGCGGTCGAGAAGTTCGACTACACCAAGGGCTTCAAGTTCTCGACCTACGCGACGTGGTGGATCCGCCAGGCGATCACCCGTGCCATGGCCGACTCCGGTCGCACCATCCGGCTGCCCGTCCACCTGGCCGAGCAGGTCAACAAGGTGGTGCGCACCCGCCGCCGGATCCACCAGGAGCTGGAGCGCGAGCCCACCCCCGAGGAGCTCGGCCTCGAGCTGGACATGACGCCGGAGCGGATCACCGAGCTGCTCGAGTACTCCCGCGACCTGGTCTCCCTCGACCAGACCGTCGGCGCCGACGAGGAGTCCCGGCTCGGTGACTTCATCGAGGACGCCGACGCCGCGGTCGCCGAGGACGCCGTCGCCTTCCAGATGATGAAGGGCGACGTCCGCAACGTCCTGGAGACCCTCGAGGAGCGCGAGCGCGACGTGGTGATCATGCGCTTCGGCCTCGACGGCGAGCAGCCGCGCACGCTGGAGCAGATCGGCAAGCGCTTCGGACTGTCCCGCGAGCGGGTCCGCCAGATCGAGCGCGAGACGATGAACAAGCTCCGCGACCCCCAGCGCGCCGACGCGCTGCGGGACTACCTGGGCTGACGAAGGACCCCGTCCTCCTCACCCCTCGCACGCTCGGGGCGAGCCTCTGGACGGGGCCGTGACGGGAGCCCGCTGCCCTCCGGGGTGGCGGGCTCCCGTCACGTCCCGGGGCGGAACATCCGGCGCGGGCCGGCGTCCAGCCGGGCGGTGGGCTGGCCGACCCGCACGGCGGCGCCGGCCACGACCAGCGACCGGCCGCCGTGCCAGGCGTCCGCCGGGCCGACGATCACCGGCTCGAGGGAGAGGCTGAGCACCTCGGGCAGGTCGTCGCCGAGCCGGGCCACCCGCAGCAGCAGGTCCTCCAGCGCGTCGGTGTCGACCGGGGCGCTGCCGCGGTAGCCGTTCAGCATCGGCCAGGCCCGCGGCTCGCGCACCAGCTCGTGCGCGTCGAGGTCGGTGAGCGGCAGGGTGCGGTACGCCCGGTCCCCGAGCAGGTCGGTCGCCACCCCGCCCACGCCGAAGCTCACCAGCGCGCCGAAGGACGGGTCGTCCACGATCTCCACCACCGTCGCCACCCCGGGCGCGGCCTGCTCCTGCACGATCACCGGGTCGCCGGCCGGGATCGCCGCGTAGGCGGTCCGCACGTCGTCGGCGTCGGCCAGGTCGAAGCGCATGCCGCCCAGGTCGCGGCGGTCCCGCAGCCAGGGGGCGGTGGACTTCAGCACCACCGGGTAGCCGATGCGCTCGGCGGCGGCCACGGCGGCGTCGGGGTCCTCGACCCGCTGCGTGCCGAGCATCGGCACGCCGTAGGCGCCCAGCAGCGCGATCGTCTCCTCGTCGTCGAGCTCGCGTCCCTCCGGAGCGGCGGCCAGCACCCGCTCGACCAGGGCCCGGGCGGCGTCCTCGTCGACCCCGTCGAGCTCGGGGAGCACGCCCAGCGGGCGACGGCGCCAGCGGGCGTACTCGCTGACCTTGGCCAGCGCGATGACCGCGCGCTCGGGCGTCGAGAACGACGGCACCGAGCCGCGGCCGGGCATGCCGTCCTCGTCGCGGACGACCAGCTCGTCGGGGATGCCGTCGGTGGACAGGAAGTTGGCGACCAGCGGCTTTGTCGCCTCGCTGGACACCTCGCGCAGCACCCGGCCGAACGGCTGCTCGCCGCGCAGCAGCGGCGGCAGGAACACCGCGACCACGGCGTCCACGCCCTCGTCGGCCAGCGCCGTCTCCAGCGCGGACCGGAAGTCCTCCGGCCCGGCCTGGGTGCCGATGTCCACCGGGCGGTCGTGGGCCAGCTGCAGCCCCTGCTCCAGGACGGCGTCGGCGACCAGCACCCCCATCGCCGTGGAGTTGCCGACGATCGCCACCCGGTCGCCCTCGGGCAGCGGCTGGTGGGCGAGGAGGGTGCCGACGTCGAACAGCTGGACGAGGGTCTCCACCCGGATCACCCCGGCCGAGGCGAACAGCGCGGCGACCGACTGCTCGGGCACGGTGACGCTGGTACCGGCCAGGCCCGCGGTCATGCCGACGTGCCGGCCGCTCTTGACCGCGACGACCGGCTTGGTGCGGCCGATGCCCCGGGCGAGCCGGGCGAACTTGCGGGGGTTGCCGAAGCTCTCCAGGTGCAGCAGCACCACCTCGGTGCCGGGGTCGCTGGCCCAGTACTGGAGCAGGTCGTTGCCGCTCACGTCGGCCCGGTTGCCCGCCGACACGAAGCTGGACAGCCCGATGCCGCGGCCGCGGGCCCGTTCGAGCAGGGCGACCCCGAGCGCGCCGGACTGGGCGAAGAAGCCCACCCTGCCGCGGCCGGGCACGTCGGGGGCGAGGCTGGCGTTGAGCCGCACCGCGGGGTCGGTGTTGACGATGCCCAGGCAGTTCGGGCCGACCACCCGCATGCCGGACGCCCGCGCGGAGGCCACCAGCGCCCGCTCGGCCGCGCGGCCCTCGGGGCCGGTCTCGCCGAACCCGCCGGAGATGACGACGAGCCCGCGGACGTTCTTGCGCCGGCAGGCCTCGACCACCCCGGGGACCTCGTCGGCGGGGACGGCGATGACGGCGAGGTCGACGTCGTCGGGGATCGACTCGATGTCGGCGTAGGCCGGCACCCCTCGGACGTGCCGCACCGCCGGGTTGACCGGGTAGATCGGCCCGGCGAAGCCGTACTCGAGGAGGTTGTGCAGCACGGCGTGGCCGACCTTGGCCGGGTCGTTGCTGGCGCCGACGACCGCGACGGAGCCGGGGTTGAGCAGCCGGCCGATGGAGCGGGACTCGCTGCGCTGCTCGCGCTCGTGGGCGACCGCCAGGGACTGCTCGGTGGGCGCGATCGGGAAGGTCAGGTGCACCACGCCGTCGGCGTAGGAGCGCTCGGCGGAGTACCCGGCGTCGATGAAGACCCGCACCATCTGGCTGTTCTGGCTGAGCACCTCGGCGACGAACCGGGTGATGCCCCGTTCCTGCGCGGCGGCGGACAGGTGCTCCAGCAGCACCGACCCCAGGCCGCGGCGCTGGTGGGCGTCCTCGATGAGGAAGGCCACCTCGGCGTCGTCGGTGCCGGGATAGCGGTCGTAGCGGCCCACGCCGATCAGCCGGTCACCCAGCAGCACCACGAAGGCGACCCGGCTGTCGTGGTCGACGTGGGTGAAGCGGTGCAGGTCCTTGTCCGACAGCCGCCGCATCGGCCCGAAGAACCGGTAGTAGCGGGTCTGGTCGGAACTGCGCTCCATCAGCCCGACGATCCCGTCGGCGTCCTCCGGCGTGATCGGCCGCAGGTGCACCGTCCCGCCGTCCGCCGCGACGACGTCGGCCTCCCAGTGCGGCGGCGCAGTGGGGGTCACGGCTGCGTCCTCGGTCATGGGACCTCCCGGCCACCTCGTAGGGACCCGCCACGAGCGTGCGAGTGGTGGGGGGCGAGGTGGTCCTTAATCACGGGGGTCGTCCGGGTCCAGGCCGAACAGGGGGAACGAGGCGGTGCGCGTCCGCATGATCGCGCGGTCCACCCGGTTCTCGGTGAACGGGTCCCAGCGGTGGAAGCCGACGTAACCGCCCTCGGTCATGGTCGCCGGCGGTGGCGTGCGCAGGCCCCGGTGGCGGACGTCGTCCTGCCAGCTCGCCGGGATCTCGGTGCCCGGGGCGAGCCGGTCGCCGCTGGCCTCGGCGATCAGGTGCGTCCAGGCCCGCGGGACGCAGCGGACCACGCCGTAGCCGCCGCCGCCCAGGGCGACCCAGCGTCCCTCGCAGACCTCGTGCGCCAGGTCGTGCACCGCCCGGTAGGAGGCCCGCTGCCCGTCGACGGTGAGCGCGAGGTCGGCGAGCGGGTCCTCGTGGTGGGCGTCGCACCCGCACTGGGTGACCAGGATCTGCGGCCGGAACGCGCGGACGACGCTCGGCACGACGGCGTGGAAGGCCCGCAGCCACCCGGAGTCGTCGGTGCCGTTGGGCAGGGCGAGGTTGACCGCGCTGCCCAGCGCCTTGCCCGGGTCGCCGGTCTCCTCCGGGAAGCCGGTGCCCGGGAACAGGGTGAGCGGGGTCTGGTGGACGCTGACGGTGAGCACCCGCGGGTCGTCGTAGAAGGCGGCCTGCACGCCGTCCCCGTGGTGCACGTCCAGGTCGACGTAGGCGATCCGCTCCCAGCCCTGCCCGAGCAGCCAGGCGATGGCCACCGCCGCGTCGTTGAACACGCAGAACCCGGAGGCGGCGTCGCGCATCGCGTGGTGCAGGCCGCCGGAGATGTTGACCGCGTGCTGCGCCCGACCGCTGGACACCTGCTCGGCGGCGAGCACGCTGCCCCCGGTGATCAGCGCGGCGGCGTCGTACATGCCGGGGAAGACCGGGTTGTCCGTCGTGCCGAGACCGTGCCCGACCCCGTGCGGGTCCTCCGGTGCCCGGCGGACCGCGTCCAGGTAGGCCGCGCTGTGCACCAGCTCGAGCAGGTCGGTCCCGGCCGGGGTGGGGGCGAGCACCTGCATCCGGGGCCCGTCCAGCACGCCGAGGGACTCCGCGAGCCGGACGGTCAGGTCCAGCCGCACCGGGTGCATCGGGTGCTCCCCGCCCATGGTGTAGCCCAGCAGCCGGTCGTCCCAGACCACCGTGACCGCGTCGCTCACCGGGACCCCCTCCCGGCGACGGGGCAGGCGGGTGGTGCTGCGGTGCTCGTCGTCGAGCGGGCCGGCTCCGTCACCGCGCCGACGCTACCGGTGGGAGCGGGTCCCCGCGCCGGTGGAACGCGTCGTCCCGGATCTCCCCGTGGGGTGGCGCCCGCCTCGTAGGATCGGGCACACCTGACGGAGGAGTGGACGTGAACGACCTCATCGACACCACGGAGATGTACCTCCGGACGATCTTCGAGCTCGAGGAGGAGGGCATCGTCCCTCTCCGGGCCCGGATCGCCGAGCGCCTGCACCAGAGCGGCCCGACCGTGAGCCAGACCGTCGCCCGGATGGAGCGCGACGGCCTGCTCACCGTGCAGGGCGACCGGCACCTGCAGCTGTCCGACGAGGGCCGCGAGCTGGCCACCGCGGTCATGCGCAAGCACCGGCTGGCCGAGTGCCTGCTCGTCGACGTGATCGGGCTGGACTACGCCGACGTCCACGAGGAGGCCTGCCGCTGGGAGCACGTGATGAGCGAGGCGGTGGAGCGCAAGCTGCTGAGCCTGCTCAACAACCCCACGGTCTCCCCCTTCGGCAACCCGATCCCCGGCCTGGACGCCCTGGGCGGGGACACCTCGGCGGTGCTCGACGCGCTCACGCTGCTGTCCACGACGGCCACCGCGGAAGGCCGCCAGGTCGTGGTCCGGCGGATCAGCGAGCAGCTGCAGGAGGACGCGCCGCTGCTGCGCTCGCTCGCCGACCAGGGCGTCCGGCCGGGCTCGACGGTGACCGCGACGCTGTCCAACGGGACGGTGCTGGTCGACGGCGTGGCCCTGCAGCCGGGCGTGGCCCAGCACGTGTTCGTCAGCGCCGTCGACGAGGACCTCAGCCCGGTCGAGGCCGCCGAGGCCACCGCCGCCGTCGGCTGACCTCCGCCCCGCCCGTCCGACGTGCCGAGAGCCGCGGTCCCACCCGGGACCGCGGCTCTCGCCGTCCCGGGCGCGGGGCACCGCCGGCTCGTTCGCCGGGCTCACGACCTGGCTCACTAGGCTCGGCGGGGACCCGTCCGGACCCGCAGAGAGAAGGCCCCGGTGAGCGACCCCGCAGCTGGCGACCCGACCGCCGACACTCCCCCGCCCAGCCCCTTCCACCGGCTCGCGGACTTCGTCGCCCTCCCCCGGCTGGGCGGTCTCGCGCTCTCCCCTGACGGGACCCGGCTGGTCACCACCGTCGCCACCCTGGACGCCGCGGGCACGAAGTGGCAGTCGGCGCTGTGGGAGGTCGACCCGGCCGGGCAGCGCGAAGCCCGCCGGCTCACCCGGGGGCCGGCCGGCGAGTCGGCCCCGGTGTTCACGCCGGCCGGCGACCTGCTGTTCACCTCGGCCCGGCCGGACCCGGCCGCGGGCAAGGACGCCGGCGAGCCCACCGCCGCGCTGTGGAGCCTGCCGGCCGACGGCGGTGAGGCGCGGTTGGTGCTGCAGCGGCCGCACGGCATCGGCGGGGTGACGGTCGCCGCCGACACCGGGGACGTCGCGGTGGTCGCCTCCACCCTGCCCGGCGCTGCCGACGCCGACGCGGACAAGGAGCGCCGGGCCGCGCGCAAGGACGCCGGGGTCACCGCGGTGCTGCACGAGAGCTACCCGGTGCGCTACTGGGACCACGATCTCGGCCCGGCCGTCCCGCACGTCTTCTGGGTCGGCCGGCTGCCGGCCGAGCCCGCCGCCGGAGCACCCGCCGCGGTGCCGGGGTGGCGGGACCTCACCCCGGACGCCGGACCGCCGACGGGCTCCGGCGACGACGTCGCGCTCTCCCCCGACGGCCGGTGGCTGGTGCGCAGCGAGGAGGTGCCCGACGGTCCGGCCGGCCGCCGGTCGCGGCTGGTCGTGGTCGAGGTGGCCTCCGGGGACACCCGGGTGCTCGTGGACGACCCGCTGGCCGACGTCCACGGCGCCGCCTTCTCCCCCGACTCCGGCCGGGTGGTCTGCACCCGGGAGTCCCAGTCGACCTTCGCCGAGCCGCCGGACTACACGCTCCTGCTGGTCGACGTGGCCACTGC
Source organism: Modestobacter versicolor (assembly GCF_041028285.1). Lineage (GTDB taxonomy): Bacteria > Actinomycetota > Actinomycetes > Mycobacteriales > Geodermatophilaceae > Modestobacter > Modestobacter versicolor_A. The sequence continues at coordinate 902,248 of NZ_JABGDB010000002.1, forward strand.
GCAGAGCCGCGACCTGACCGCCGGCTTCGACCGCTGGCCCAGCGCGCCGCAGTTCTCCGCCGACGGCACGGGCGTCTACTTCCTCGCCGACGACGACGGCCGGCACGCGCTGTTCCTGGTCGACTGCGACGGCGGGGCGCCGGTGCGGCTGACCGACCAGGGCGCCTACAGCGGCCTGCAGGTCGCCCGGGACGGCAGCGCGCTGTACGCCCTGCGGTCGGGCTACGACACCCCGCCGGTGCCGGTGCGGCTCGACCCCCACGCCCCCGGGCAGGACCCGGCGCCGCTGCCGAACCCCGGCACGATCGCCCACCTCCCGGGCACCCTGCGCGAGCTGGACGCCACCGCCTCCGACGGCACCCGGGTGCAGTCCTGGCTGGTGCTGCCCGAGGGCGCGAGCGCCGAGCGGCCCGCCCCGCTGCTGCTGTGGGTCCACGGCGGCCCGCTGATGAGCTGGAACGCCTGGTCCTGGCGCTGGACACCGTGGGTGCTCGCCGCCCGGGGGTACGCGGTGCTGCTCCCCAACCCCGCCCTGTCGCAGGGGTTCGGGCAGGACTTCGTCCGCCGCGGCTGGGGCGACTGGGGTGCTGAGCCCTACACCGACCTGATGGCCGCCGTGGACGCCGCCGAACAGCTGCCTGAGGTCGACCAGACCCGGACGGCCGCCATGGGCGGCTCGTTCGGCGGCTACATGGCCAACTGGATCGCCACCCAGACCGACCGGTTCTCCGCGATCGTCACCCACGCCAGCCTCTGGCACCTGGACGGGTTCAGCGGCACCACCGACGCGGCCTGGTACTGGCAGCGAGAGTTCGGCGACCCGCTGACCGAGCCCCGGCGCTACGACCAGAACTCGCCGCACCGCTACGCCGACGCGATCCGGACGCCGATGCTGGTGGTGCACGGCGACAAGGACTACCGCGTGCCGATCGGCGAGGGCCTGCGGCTCTGGTACGACCTGCAGAAGCGCGGCGTGCCCTCGAAGTTCCTCTACTTCCCCGACGAGAACCACTGGGTGCTCACCCCCGGCAACGCGCAGGTCTGGTACGAGACGGTGCTGGCCTTCCTGGCCGAGCACGTCCTCGGCGAGGGCTGGCAGCGCCCCGAGCTCCTCTGAGCGGTCACCGTCGGGCGTCCCGCGGAACACCCGCCTCGCGGATCAGCCGGCGGATCCGGGCCGGGGGCACGCACGCGTCGAGCGCCGACCGGAGCAGCACGGCGAAGGTGTAGCCGGGTTCGCTGTCCAGCGCCCGGGCCAGCGCCACGTTGGCCAGCGCGCCGTCGCCCCGCACCCAGGCGGTGACCGCGAGCAGGGTGGCCGGCGCCGCGTCCAGCGGCGCCGGCGCCCGCCGGGTCAGGTCGACCCACACCGACTCGGCGGCGGCCGCGGAGTCGCCGAGGGCCAGCGCCAGCGCCCGGTCGCGCAGGTCGACGTCGCGCAGGCCCCAGGCGAGCCGGGCCACCTCCCGGTCGGACAGCCGCTGCCCGCCGCCGTCCCGGGCCGGGCCGGCGGCCTCGACCGCGGCGAGGACCGCGGCCCAGCCCTCCTCGGCCACCTCGTCCCAGCCCAGCTCGGCGGTGCGGCGGGCCAGGTCGTCGCCCACCTGGTCGCAGGCCTGCGCCATGCCGGCGGCGGCGAGGAACCCCACCGGGGCGATCCGCCGGACCAGCGCCGCGCGGTCGTCCTCCACCACCTGACCGCCCAGCGCGGCCGCCGCGGCGAGCGGGCTGGTGCCACCGGGCAGTGGCGTGCCGACGTCCGGGGCGCAGCACCCCCGCGCGCAGTCGTAGGACCACCACCGGCCGCGCCGGACGAGCACCGCCTCCCGGACCGCGACCCCGGCGGCGTCGAAGGCGAGCACCGCGTCGTGCACGAGGGGCCGGTGCGGCAGCTCGGCCACGGGGCCGGCCGACCCGGGTGCCGGTGGGACGGCGGCGTCGTCGTCGGACTCGCTCACCACGAGCAGGAGGACGGCGGCGGGACCGTCCGTGAGCAGCGACCGGACCAGTTCGCGCAGCACCGGGCCGCGGTGCTCGGCCGCGGGCAGGTCGACGCGCGCGGTCAGCCCGACCCGCAGCCCGGTCGCCCCGCGGAGGGCAACCACCACCAGGGACTCCCTGGGGCGGAAGCCGATCAGCTGGGGCAGCGCCGCGGCGACGTCCCCTCGACCGGAGAGGTGGACGGTGGGCGGCTGGTCGGCATCGGGCATGCACCGACCGTGCTGCCGCGACCGGGCCCGGGAAAGGGCTCACCGGGAGTTGTGGACGGAGCCGCCGGCTGTGGACGACGGGCGGCGGACCGGTCGCCGGGCGGTGCAGGGTCGGGGCATGTGCACCCCGTCCCCGCGCCGGCCGCCCGGCCGCTCAGTCGAGCTCGTCGGCCTGGTGGTCGAAGGCCTGCTGCAGCAGGTCGCCGAAGGTGCCCGGGTCGACCGCGCCGGTCGGGTCGGTCGCGGTGAGGCTCACCAGCCGGTCGCCGTCCGCGGCCATGGCCAGCAGCACCGGCACGGTCACCGGCTGGCCGCCCGGTCCGCTGGTCTCGATGGTCATGGTCAGCCCGGCGGAACCGTCGCCCAGGTCGGGCACCGCCAGCTCGGCGAAGGTGACCGTCGCGGTGCCGATGTCGGGCGAGCTGAGGGTGAGCTCCGAGCACTGGTCCAGCGTGCTGGTCAGCTGGTCGATCCCGGCGGTGAGGCCCGCGCCCGAGGCCAGGACCTCCACCGTGGCGCCGGAGCCGACCACCACCGTCTGCGCGCCGAACGCGTCCATGTCCTCCAGCCCGGGTTGGACGGTCTTGAGCGCCGGCGCGCAGCTCTCCGGGGTGATCGTCAGCCCCTCCGTGCCCAGGCCGCCGAGCTGGGCCTGGCCCTGGACCTGCTCGGCGGTGATCGGCGTGGCCTGGGCGCCGGTGCCGAACGCCGACGCGGGCAGCAGCCCGGCGGAGAGGTCGGCCACGTCGTCGAGGCCGCCGGTGCTCCCGGCCCCCGACGAGGACGCCGACGAGGACGCCGCGGAGCTCGACGGCGTGCTCGCCGACCCCTGCCCGTCCACCTCGGACCCGCACCCGGCCAGGGCGACGACCCCGAGCAGCCCGGCGGCGAGCAGTCCTGGCGAACGGCGGACCCGCGCGTCGATGATCATGACCGGACCCTAGTTCCGGCCGATGCGGTCCGGCCAGCGGAGGGGCGGTCAGACCTCGTACTGGACGGCCGAGCGGGCGGCCAGGTGCGGCTTCACGTACTCGGCGATGACCTCCAGGTGGCGCGCGTCCCCGGCGTAGGCCCGGAATGCCTCGACGTCGGGGAAGTCGGCCACCAGCGCCGTGTGCGCGTTGCCGTCCACCAGGCCGGCGTCGGGGCCGACGGCGAACGAGCTCATCCCGCCCACCTCGTCGGGCAACCGGCGCAGCGCGGCGAGCGTGGCGTCCCGGGTCGCCTGATCGGTGTCCTCGGTCCAGGTGAAGATCACGACGTGGCGCAGCATGCCCGCACCCTGCCAGGCGCGGCCGGGCGGCCGCGACCTCAGCCCCCGGCGGGACGGCGGCGCAGCCCGCGCCGCGGCCCGGCACCGCTCCCCGGAGGTCCCCGGGGCCGTCCGGTGCCGGTCGTTAGAGTCCGGGCATGGGACGGTCGTTGCGCGTCGCACTGCTGTCCTACCGGAGCAAGCCGCACGGCGGTGGCCAGGGCGTGTACGTCCGGGCGCTGTCCCGCGAGCTGCGCGACCTGGGGCACCGGGTCGAGGTGTTCAGCGGTCAGCCCTACCCCGAGCTGGACGACGGCGTGCCGCTGACCCGGGTCCCCAGCCTGGACCTCTACCGGGAGCCGGACCCGTTCCGCACACCGCGGCCGGGCGAGTTCCGCGGCCCGGTCGACGTGCTCGAGTGGGCCACGATGTGCACCGCCGGCTTCCCCGAGCCGCTCACCTTCAGCCTGCGGGCCGCCCGGCTGCTGGGCCGGCGCACCGCCGACTTCGACGTGGTGCACGACAACCAGTCCCTCGGCTACGGCCTGCTGCAACTGCGCCGCTGCGGCCTGCCGACCGTGGCGACGGTGCACCACCCGATCGCCATCGACCGCGACCTCGAGCTGGCCGCGGCGACGGGGCTGCGCCGCCGGCTGACGCTGCGCCGCTGGTACGCCTTCACCGCGATGCAGGGCCGGGTCGCCCGGCGCCTCGACGGCCTGACCACCGTCTCGGAGAGCTCGCGCCAGGACATCGAGCGGCACCTGGGCGTGCCCGCCGGCGGCGTGCAGGTCGTCCCGGTGGGCATCGACCCGGACGTCTTCCGGCCGCCCGGGGCCGACGTCGTGCGCGACCCGGCCGGCATCGTGGTCACCACCAGCGCCGACGTCCCGCTCAAGGGCCTGGTGCACCTGCTGGAGGCCCTGGCCAAGCTGCGCACCGAGCGCGACGTGCGGCTGACCGTGGTGGGCACCGCCCGCCCCGGCGGGCCGGCGGCCCTGGCGCTAGACCGGCTGGGGCTCGGCGACGCCGTCCGGTTCACCGGCCCCGTCCCCACCGACGAGCTCGTGCGGCTGCTGCAGACGGCCACGGTGGTGGCGGTGCCGTCGCTGTACGAGGGGTTCTCGCTGCCCGCCGTCGAGGCCATGGCCTGCGGCACCCCGCTGGTGACCACCGACGCCGGGGCGCTGCCCGAGGTCGTCGGCTCGCACGCCGGCGTGCAGGTGCCCGCCGGCGACGTCGGCCGGCTCGCCGAGGCGCTGCAGCTGGTGCTGGACCACCCCTCCCTGCAGGAGCAGCTCGGCCGGGCCGGCCGGGCCCGGGTGCTCGGCGCCTACACCTGGCGGCGGACCGCCGAGCGCAGCGCCGAGTGGTACGCCGACGTCCTCGACCGCACGCGCGGCAGGGCAACCCCCGGGAGCGCCCCGTGCTGACCGTCGACTACGACCTCCTCGACGTCCGGCCCGGCATGCGCGTGCTGGACCTGGGCTGCGGCGAGGGCCGGCACGCCTTCGAGGCCTACCGCCGCGGCGCCGCCGTCCTCGCCGTCGACTGGGGACAGCAGGAGGTCGCCACGACCGCCGAGTGGCTCGGCGCCATCGCCGCGGCCGGGGAGGCGCCGGCCGGCGCGTCGGCGGCGGTGGCCCGCGGCGACCTGCGCGCCCTGCCGGTGCCCGACGCCAGCGTCGACAGGGTCATCGCCTCGGAGGTCCTCGAGCACATCCCCGACGACCGGGCCGCCTTCGCCGAGATCGCCAGGGTGCTCCGGCCCGGCGGCCGGGTCGCGGTGACGGTGCCCCGCTACGGGCCGGAGCGGATCTGCTGGGCGCTGTCGGACGCCTACCACGCCAACGAGGGCGGGCACGTCCGCATCTACCGGGGCGACCAGCTCTGGGAGCGGCTGGCCGCGGCCGGCCTGCAGCCCACCGACACCCACCACGCGCACGCCCTCCACGCGCCCTACTGGTGGCTCAAGTGCGCCGTCGGCGTCGACCGGGACACCGCCCTGACCCGGGCCTACCACCGGCTGCTGGTCTGGGACCTGGTCCGGCGCCCGTGGGCGACCCGCACCGCCGAGCGGCTGCTCGACCCGCTGGTCGGCAAGAGCTTCGTCATCTACGCCGACAAGCCGGCCGTCGCCGGTGCCGGGCCCGCAGCCGACGCTCCCCAGGCCCTCGCGCGTGCCTGACCGCACCGTGCCACCCACCGCGCCGGACCTGGTGCTGCGCGACGTGCCGCTGCCCGTGGTGCCGGGGGTGCTCAGCGCCGACCAGCTGCGCGCGACGGTCACCGCGATCGCGGCGGAGCAGTCCGCCGACGGGGCGCTCCCCTGGTTCCGCGGCGGGCAGCTGGACGCCTGGGACTCCGTCGAGGCCGCGATGGCGCTGGACGTCGGCGGTGCCCACGACCGGGCCCGCGCCGCCTACGCCTGGCTGGCCGACCGGCAGCGCCCCGACGGCTCGTGGGCCGCGGAGTACCGGGACGGCGCGGTCACCGCCCCCGCCGTGGAGAGCAACCACGCCGGGTACCTGGCCGTCGGCGTCTGGCACTCCTGGCTCCGCACCGGCGACGCGCACCTCGTCGACCAGCTCTGGCCGGCGGTCCGCCGCGCGCTGGACCTGGTCACCGCGATGCAGCTGCCCACCGGCGCGGTCAGCTGGGCGCTGCGCCCGGACGGCACCCCCGACGGCACCGCGCTGCTCACCGGCAACGCCAGCCTGTACCAGGCGCTGCGCGCCGGGATCGCCCTCGCCGACCTGGTGGGCGAGCCGCAGCCCGACTGGGACCTCGCCGCCACCGACCTGGGCCGCGCACTGCGCGAGGACCCCGGCGCCTTCGCCGACCGCTCCCGCTGGTCGATGGACTGGTACTACCCGGTGCTGGCCGGCGCGGTCACCGGCGCTGCGGCGGACGACCGGCTGGCGGCCGGCTGGGACACCTTCGTCGTCCCCGGCCTCGGCGTGCGCTGCGTCGCCGACCGGCCCTGGGTCACCGGCGCGGAGACCTGCGAGCTGGCCCTGGCGCTGACCGCGGCCGGCCGGGTCGACGACGCCACCGAGCAGCTCGCGTCGATGCAGCACCTGCGCGCGGACGACGGCGCCTACTGGACCGGCCTGGTCTACGCCGACGACGCCCGCTGGCCGGTCGAGCGCACCACCTGGACGGCGGCGGCGGTGGTCCTGGCCGCCGACGCGATCGCCGGCACCGGCCCGGCCGCGGCGCTGTTCGCCGACCCCACCGCGCTGGACCGGCCGGCGGCCCCGGTGACCGGGCCTGGCGGCGGCAGGTGAACAGCTGGGGTGTGGCGCAGCCCCTGGGTTGACCGGGTGGCGGATCGGGCACGCTCACAGGGTGATCACTGACCTGCACCCGCCGCGCCCCGCGGTGACCTGCGTGGTCGCCAGCCGCAACCGCCGCGCCGACCTGCTGGCCAGCCTCCCCCGGCACGAGGCCCCCGTCGTCCTGGTCGACAACGGCTCCACCGACGGCACGGTCGAGGCGGTGCGCGCCGCGCACCCCGACGTCACCGTCGTCCCGCTGGACCGCAACGCCGGCGCCGTGGCGCGCACCCTGGGCACCGCCCGCGCCGGCACCCCCTTCGTGGCCTTCACCGACGACGACTCCTGGTGGGCGCCGGGCGACCTGGCCCGCGCCGCCGAGATCATGCGCGCCCACCCGCGGCTGGGGCTGCTGGCCGCCCGCATCCTGGTCGGCGAGGCCGACGAGCTGGACCCGGTCTGCACCGAGATGGCCGCCAGCCCGCTGGGCACCGCGCCGGACCTGCCCGGGCCCTCGCTGCTCGGCTTCGTCGCCTGCGCCGCCCTGGTGCGCACCGAGGCGTTCACCGAGGTCGGCGGCTTCGACCCGGTCGTCCGCTTCCCCGGCGAGGAGGAGCGGCTGGCGCTGGACCTGGCCGCCGCCGGCTGGGGCATCGCCTACGTCGACGACGTCACCATCCACCACCACCCGTCGACGTCGCGGGACCCCGGCACGGTCCGGCAGGCCGGCATCTGGCGCAGCCGGGTGCTCACCGCGCTGATGCGCTACCCGACGCGGGACCTGCTGACCCAGCTCGTGCGGGCAGCCCGCGCCGGGCGTCCGGGCTGGCGCGGGCTGGTCGGCGCCCTCCCCCGGGTGCCGGCCGCCGTGCGCCGCCGCCGGGTGCTGCCCGCCACGGTCATGGCCGGCGTCCGGGAGCTGACCAGGTGACGCGGACCGTCGCCGACACGGCGGCCACCGGCACCGGCCGCGACCCGCGGATCGCGGTCGTCGTCATCACCCACCAGCGCCGCGACGAGCTGCTGCTCGCGCTGAGCCGGCTGCGGCAGCTGCCCGAGCAGCCGCACGTCGTGGTGGTGGACAACGGCTCCACCGACGGCACCGCGGCGGCCGTCCGCGCGCAGCACCCCTGGGTCGAGCTGATCGCCAGCCCGACGAACCTGGGCGCGGTCGGCCGGAACCTCGGGGTCGCCCGGCTGGACACCCCCTACGTCGCCTTCTGCGACGACGACACGTGGTGGGAGCCCGGCTCGCTGCGCACCGCCGCCGACACGCTGGCCGCCCACCCGCGGCTGGCCGTGGTCACCGCCCGCATCCTGGTCGAGCCCGGCGGCGTCGAGGACCCGATCGTCGCCGAGCTGCGCGACTCCCCCGTCGTCGGCGCCGACTGGCTGCCCGGCCCGGCGCTGGGCAGCTTCCTGGCCGGGGCCAGCGTGCTCCGCCGGGACGCCTTCGACGAGGTCGGCGGCTTCAGTGAACGCCTCTGGCTGGGCGGCGAGGAGGAGCTGATGGCCGGCGACCTGGCCGCCGCCGGCTGGGAGCTGTGCTACCTGCCCGCGCTGACCGTGCACCACCAGGCCAGCAGCGCCCGCGACCCGCACAAGCGGCGGGCCGACGGCATCCGCAACACGCTCTGGACGACGTGGCTGCGCCGGCCGCTGCGCCCGGCGCTGCGCCGCACCGGGCACCTGCTGCGCACCGTGCCCCGCGACCGGGTCACCGCCCGCGGCCTGCTCGCCGCCGTCCGCGGACTGCCCTGGGTGCTCCGCGAGCGCCGGGTGCTGCCGCCGCACGCCGAGGCCCGGTTCGCCGCCCTCGAGGACGCCCAGCGGAACTCGAACGCCCGCCGCTACGTGAGCTGACCGGCCGCCGCGCCAGGAGGAACGATGACCCACTCCGTCCAGAGCATGCGGGTGCCCCCGGTCGGCTACGCCTGGAGCCGGTTCGGCCAGCCCGAGTACACCGACTGGCTCGACGAGAGCCTGTCGTGGAAGACCACCTGCTACATCGGCGACTGGTCGTTCCTCTGGCAGCACCGGTTCTCCGGGCCCGACGCGCTCCGGCTGTTCAGCGACTACTCGGTCAACAGCCTCGAGGTCTTCCGGCACGGCCAGTCCAAGCACCTGGTGCACACCAACGCCGACGGCAAGGTGGTGCACGAGGGCATCCTGACCCGCTTCGGGGACGACGACTACGTGCTGCACGGCCGCGGCGGCTTCTGGCTGGACCACCAGGCCGGGCGCGGAAGCTACGACGTGACCATCGCGCGCGAGGACTGGTTCGTCTACCAGGTCTCCGGGCCGACGTCGATCAAGGTGCTGCAGCGGTTGACCGGCAGCGAGGACCTGCTGACCACCCCCTACATGCACGTCACCCCGGTGACGATCGCCGGGCACGACATCTGGGCGCTGCGCCAGGGCATGGCCGGCGAGGCCGGGTTCGAGCTGCAGGGCCCCGCCGAGGTCGGGCCGGAGGTCTACGCGGCGGTGCTGGCGGCCGGCCAGGAGTTCGGCATCCGCCGGATGGGCGGCCGGGTCGCCCCGATCAACCACCTCGAGGCCTGCGTGCCGACCATCGCCACCGACTACATCCCCGCCGTGTTCGAGCCCGACCTGAGCGACTACCTGGACGTGTTCACCGCCTCGATGCCGGCCAACGCGCAGCCGGCCTACATCGCCGGGAGCTACCCGGGCCGGGAGATCAGCGAGTACTACCGCAGCCCGGTCGAGCTCGGGTGGGGCCGCAACGTGCGGTTCGACCACGACTTCCTGGGCCGCGCGGCGCTGGAGGAGGAGAAGGCGGACCCGCGGCGGGTGATCCGCTCGCTGGAGTGGGACGCCGACGACGTCAGCGACGTCTACGCCTCGCTGTTCGACCCGGCCCGGCGCCACCACACCTTCATGGACCTCCCCCGCGACCAGCGCGGGTTCATGTGGGCCGACCGGGTGGAGCGCGCCGGCCGGCTGGTCGGCGTGGCCACCTCCCGGGGCTTCAGCTACAGCTCCCGGCGGATGCTGTCGCTGGCCACGATGGACCTGGACAGCGCCGAGGTCGGCACCGAGGTCGAGGTGGTGTGGGGCAACCCGGGCGACCCCGAGAAGGTCATCCGGGCCACCGTCGCGCCGGCGCCGTACAAGCCCGACGCGAGCCGCGGGGACCTCACCGCCCTGCGCTGAGCCCGGGGCCGGCCCCTGCTCCGACCCCTGCCACGGGCCCGGCTCAGCGGGCGCAGTCGATGCAGGTGCGGGCCTGCGGCCGGGCGGCCAACCGCTCCGGGGCGATCTCCCGGCCGCAGTCCGCGCACCGGCCGTAGTCGCCCGCCGCCGTCCGGGCGAGCGCGTCGTCGACGTCGGTGAGCCGGCGGCGCGCCTGGTCCAGCAGCGCGGCCACCTGCTGCCGCTCGAAGGCGATCGTGGCGCCCTCCGGGTCGTGCTCGTCGTCGGCGTTGGACGACGCCGACGCGGCCACCACCTCGTCGAACTCCGCGGTGAGCGCCGCGATCTGGGCCAGGGTCTCCGCCCGGGTCCGGGCCAGGTGCTCTGCTGCCGTCACCGGCCCATCGTCCTCCGCGTGGGAAGACGCGCGGGACCACGCGCGGGAAGACGCTCGGGACCACGCGTGGGAAGACGCGCGAAACCGCGCGTGAGAAGACGCGCGGGACCACGCGTGGGAAGACGCGCGAAACCGCGCGTGAGAAGACGCGCGAAACCGCGCGTGGGAAGACGCGCGAAACCGCGCGTGGGAAGACGCGCGAAAGCGCGCGTGGGAAGACGCGCGAAAGCGCGCGGGGACGCCGCGGGGGTGTGCCGTGCCGGCGAGCCGCCGGCGGTGCCAGCCGGCGTCAGCGGACGTCAGTGCGCCGTCGGCGCCGTGTCAGCGCCGCCGCCGAACCTCTGCGGTGCAGCACACCCGCGTCACGGAGGAGAACCGATGGAGAACACGATCGAGGCCACCGGTCTCGAGCTCAGCTACGGCGACACCCGGGCACTGGCCGGGGTCGACCTGTCCGCCCCGGCCGGCACCGTGCTCGGCGTCCTGGGGCCCAACGGCGCCGGCAAGACGACGGCCGTGCGGGTGCTGGCCACCCTGCTGCGGGCGGACGGCGGCAGCGCCCGGATCTGCGGCCACGACGTCGCCGCCGAACCCGACCGGGTGCGGGAGCTCATCGGGCTCACCGGCCAGTACGCCTCGGTCGACGAGGACCTCACCGGCCGGCAGAACCTGGTGATGATCGGCCGGCTGCTCGGGCTGCCCCGGCCCGCGGCGCACGCCCGGGCCACCGAGCTGCTCGCCCGGTTCAGCCTCACCGACGCCGGCGGCCGCTCGGCCAAGACCTACTCCGGCGGAATGCGGCGCCGGCTGGACCTCGCCGCCAGCCTGGTCAACCGGCCCCGCGTGCTCTTCCTCGACGAGCCGACCACCGGGCTCGACCCGCGCAGCCGCACCGAGGTCTGGGACACCGTCCGCGGCCTGGTCGACGACGGCACCACCGTGCTGCTGACCACCCAGTACCTGGAGGAGGCCGACGAGCTCGCCGACGACATCGTCGTCTTCGACGAGGGCACCGTCGTCGCCCGCGGCACCAGCGACGAGCTCAAGCACCGCACCGGCGCGCAGACGCTCACCGTCCGCCCCCGCGACCGGGCCGACCTGCCGCAGGTGCTGGCCGTGCTCGAGCAGGTCAGCGGCGCCGTCCCGGCCACCGACACCCGCGGCACCTCCTCGGTCCCCGTCCCCGATGCCGCCCTGCTCGGCGCGGTGCTCGACCGGTTGACCACCCAGGGCATCGCGGTGTCCGAGCTCGCCGTCCGGCTGCCCAGCCTGGACGACGTCTTCTTCGCCCTCACCGGCCACGGCGCGCAGCCGGAGGCCCCCACCGAGACCCGTCAGGAGATCCCCGCATGACCACCCTCACCGAGCGCCCCGCTCCTCCCCGCCGGCCGGACGCGCCGCAGCGCCGCACGTCCGGGCTGCAGCAGTCGCTCACCCTCGCCTGGCGCAACGTGGTGAAGATCCGCCACCAGCCCGAGGCGCTGGCCGACGTCACGTTCCAGCCGATCGTCTTCGTCGTGCTGTTCGTGTTCGTGCTGGGCGGTGCCATCGCCGGCGACTGGCGCGACTACCTGACCTACCTCGTGCCCGGGATCATGGTGCAGGGGCTGGTCATCGCCGCCGGTGGCATCGGGGTGGCGCTGAACAACGACATCGCCAAGGGCGTGTTCGACCGGTTCCGCAGCCTGCCGATCGCCCGGTCGGCACCGCTGGTGGGCGCGGTCTTCGCCGACGTCGTCCGGTACCTGGTCTCCACCGGCATCCTGCTGGCCTTCACCGCCTGCCTGGGCTTCCGGCCGACCGAGGGCGTCGCGGCCGCGGCCCTGGCGGTGGTCGTCGCGATCGCCTTCGCCATGTGCGTGTCCTGGGTGTTCGTCTGGATCGGGCTGGTCGTCCGCTCGGCCGGGTCGGTGCAGGGCATCGGCTTCCTGGTGATGTTCCCGCTCACCTTCGGCAGCACCGCGTTCGTGCAGGCCGACACCCTGCCGGGGTGGCTGCAGGGCTTCACCGAGAACAACCCGGTGACGCACCTCGTCGACGTCGTCCGCGGGCTGCTGCTGGGCGGTCCGGTCGCGGAGCCGCTGGCGTGGACGGCGGGCTGGGCCGCCCTGCTGCTGGTGGTGTTCGTGCCGCTGGCGATGCGCGCCTACCGGCGCCGGGTCTGACCCCCGCCGGACGGCATCGGGGTCGCCGCCCAGCCCCGGCCGGCGTCGACCCCCAGCCCGGCGAGCACCTCCTCGCGGGGGACGGCCGCGCCGGCGTCGCGGACCCGCTCGAACCCCGCGTCGCCCAGCTCGGCCCGCAGCCGTCGCTCGGTGGCGGCGGCCCCCAGGTCGCCGCGGTCGCGCCGGCCCCGGACGGCGGCCGACCGGCCCAGCAGGTCGGCCGCCCGCTGCGGGTCGCCCTCGGCGAGGGCGACGGCGGCCATCGCCTGGAGGACTGCGGCCGTGACGGGCATGTCCCCGGCGGCCTCCGCGGCCTGCTGCAGCGCCGACCGCAGCAGCAGGCGGGCCTGGTCGAGCAGGTCCGCGGCCCGGTCCGGCGCGGCCTCGGCCCGGGCGGCCAGCACGACCGCCGTCCCGGCCTCGACCATCGCGCCGATCTGCGGCGGCCCGCCGCTGGCGGCCCGGACGTGGTCCATCGCCCGGCCGTGCCAGCGCTCGGCGTCGTCCAGCCGGCCGGCGAGCAGGGCGAACCCGCCGGCCGCGGCCTCGGCCATCGCCACGTGCAGCCCGCCGCCGTCGGCGCCCAGCTCGGCGAGCACCGCGGCCGCGTCCGCCTCCGCGCGCGGGAGGTCGCCGGCCAGCGCGTGGGCCATCGCCAGCCGGATCCGCAGCATCGGGGTGTCGTCGGTGGTGCCCAGCTGCTCGGAGAGCTCGATCGCCTCGGTCAGCCAGGCGATCGCCGCCGCCCCGTCGCCGTCGGCGGAGCTGAGCTGGCTCAGCGCGGCGGCGGTGAAGGACCGGCCCCAGCGGTCGCCGAGCTGCTCGAACTCCGCGTGCGCCTGCCGCAGGTCCGCCTCCAGCCCGTCGAGCTCACCGATGTTCTCGGCGACCTGCGCGCGGATGCCGTGCGCCGCGGCCACCACCCAGGGGTCGGGGTGGTCCTCGAGCAGCGCCAGCCCGGCCACCGACCGGAACCCGCCGGCGAAGACCATGGCGATGGCCCAGGCCAACGCCCCGAGCGGCTCGTCGGACCGGTAGGTGTCCTCGGGCGGGAGGTCGCCGACCTCCCGCAGCACCGGGAGCATCGCCTGCCAGTCCTCGCCCTCGGCCCGGCCCATGGCGCCGAAGGCCACGCACATCGCCCGCATCGCCGGTGCGCCGCCGGGCACGGCGACCGCCTCCCGCAGCCAGCGGCCGGCGGCCAGCTGCCGTCCGGTCAGCAACCAGTACCAGCTCATCCGGGCGCCGAGGTGGACGGCCACGTCGCCGTCCCCGGCGGCGACGGCGCGCTGCAGGACGGCGAGCAGGCCGTCCTGCTCGGCGTCCAGCCGCCGCAGCGCTGCCAGCTGGTCGGCGCGGCGCAGCTGGGGGTCCAGCTCGTCGACCAGCCGCAGGCACCAGGCGGCCTGGGCGGCCTCGACGGCGGCCCGCTCCCCCGCCGCGTCGAGCTGCTCGGCGGCGTAGGCGCGGATGGTCTCCAGCATCCGGTAGCGGACGCCCCCGCTGCCGTCGTCGACCGCGAGCAGCATCGACTTCTCCACCAGCCCGGTGATGGCGTCCAGCACGTCGCCGACGGCCTCCAGCGGGTCGGCGCAGACCTGCTCCGCGGCGTCCAGCGCGGCTCCGCCGGTGAACACCGACAGCCGCCGGGCCACCGCCTGCTCGCGGGCGTCCAGGGCGTCCCAGCTCCACTCGACCACCGCGCGCAGCGTCTGGTGCCGCGGCAGCGCCACCCGGCTGCCGCCGGTGAGCAGCGAGAACCGGTCGTCGAGCCGCGCGGCGATCTGCGCGACGCCCAGGGTGCGCAGCCGCGCCGCAGCCAGCTCCAGGGCCAGCGGCATGCCGTCCAGCCGGCGGCACACCTCCAGGACGGCGGGGAGGGTGGCGGGGGTGACCGCGAAGTCCGGGCGCACCGCGACCGCCCGGTCGGCGAACAGCCGGACGACCGGCGCAGCGGCTGCGTCGGCGTCCGCCGCGTCGGGGACCGCCAGCGGGCCCACCGGCAGCACCACCTCGCCGGGCACCCCGAGCGGCTCCCGGCTGGTGGTGAGCACCTGCAGCCCGGGGCAGGACGCCAGCAGGTCGTCGGCGAACCGGGCGACGGCGCCGACCAGGTGCTCGCAGTTGTCCAGCACCAGCAGCGCCCGCCGGTCGGCGAAGGTCTCCTGCAGCCGCGCGCCGGCCTCGACCAGGGTGGGCACCCGTTCCAGCGAGGTGCCCTCCCGCTGGCCGACCGCCGACAGCACCGCGGCGGGCAGCAGCCGGGCGTCGGCGACCGGGGCCAGCTCCACCCACCAGACGCCGTCGGGCACGTCGGCCCGCCGCCGGTGCGCGGCCTCCAGCGCCAGCCGGGTCTTGCCCGCCCCGCCCGGGCCCAGGAGCGTGACCAGCCGCCCGCTGTCGAGCAGCGCGGCCACCGCGTCCAGCTCGTCGTCCCGGCCGCGGAAGCTGGTCAGCGGGCTGCGGAGCGCACCGCCGGCCCGGGGCGCCCCCGGCGAGGCCGCCTCGCCGCGGAGGACGGCCAGGTGCTCGGCCTGCAGCGCCGGGGAGGGGTCCAGGCCCAGCTCGTCGGCCAGCCGGTCGCGGCAGCGCTCGTAGGCAGCCAGCGCCTCCGCGGTGCGGCCGAGCCGGGCCAGCGCCCGCACCAGCAGGAGGCACAGCGGCTCCCGCAGCGGGTGGGCGGCGACCAGGTCCTCGAGCTCGGGGAGGGCCGCGGTGGCGGAGCCCTCCGCCAGCTCCCCGGCCAGCCGCTGCTCGGCGGCGGCGAGCCGCAGGTCGGCCCAGCGGGCGGCGAGCGGGGCGGCGAAGGCCAGGTCGCGCAGGTCGGCCAGCGCCGGCCCGCGCCACAGCGCCTCGGCCTCGCGCAGCAGCGCCAGCGACCGCCCGGGCTCCTGCTCGTCGCGGGCCCGGGCGACCAGCGCCTCGAACCGGCCGGCGTCGACCGCGTCGGCGGGCAGGTCGAGCAGGTACCCGTGGGCCCGGGCGCGCAGCGGCACCGTCGGCAGCGCGCGCCGCAGCCGGGAGACCAGCGCCTGGACGGCGTTGCCCGGGGCGGCCGGCGGGTCGGCGTCCCAGACCGCGTCGATCAGCGTGCCCAGCCCGACGACCCGGCCGGGCTCGGCGGCCAGCCGGGCCAGCAGCGCCCGGGACCGCGGTCCGCCGACGTCGACCGGCTGGCCGTCGTCGCCCACCGCGGCGACCGGGCCGAGGAGGGAGATCACGACGGGCACGGCGACATCGTCCCCCACCGGGCTCAACCGGTGGTGCGGCGCAACAACCTCAGCGACCCGGTGCCGGGCAGCTCGGTGAACTCCCCGGAGGCGAGCACCCGGGTGTAGACGCCGAAGGGCGCCTGGCCGCCGTCCGCGGGGTCGGGGAAGACGTCGTGGACGGCCAGCGTGCCGCCGACGGCGAGCTTGGCGACCCAGGCGTCCTGGTCCCGGCGGGCGGACTCCTCGGTGTGGCTGCCGTCCAGGAACAGCAGCGCCAGCGGGGTCGACCACAGCGGGGCCAGCAGCTCCGAGCGGGTGACCACGGCGACGACGACGTCCTCGGCACCGGCGGCGGCGATGGTCCGCCGGAACGCCGGCAGGGTGTCGAGCCGGCCGACCAGCGGGTCGACGAGCGCCGGGTCGTGGTACTCCCAGCCGGGCTGGTGCTCCTCGGAGCCGCGATGGTGGTCGACGGTGACGACCCGGCGGCCGGTCTCCCGGGCCGCGGCGGCCAGGTACAGCGCGGACTTGCCCATCCAGCTGCCGATCTCCAGCAGCGGCCCGGGGACGGCGACGGTGCGCGCGGCCTCGTACAGCGCGAGCCCCTCGTCGGCGGGCATGAACCCGGGCGCAGCGGCCGCGGCGGCCAGCAGGTCCGTGCCCTCCCGGCCCTGCCCCAGGCCGGTCACCGCGGGTCCCGGGGCCGCGGCGGGTCGACCCGCGGGCCGGCGTCCTGGCCCTCGCGGACCGCCCGCAGCCGCTCCCGGCGGCGTTCGGCGGCCACCTCCTCCTCGGTGGGGACCGGCGCCGGCGCGGCCGCCGGTGCGCCCGCCGTCGAGGCCGTGGCGACGAGCGCGCCGATCAGCGTGGTGACCGGCACCGCCAGCACCAGCGCGATGCCGCCGACCAGGGTGCGGACGACCTCCTCGCCGATCACGCCGCCGGTGAGCACCGTCCAGAACGGGCGGTCGTAGAGGTCGAAGAGCAGCAGCAGCGGGAGCGCGGCCCCGGCGTAGGCGAAGACGATCGTGTAGATGGTCGAGGCGATGTGGTCCCGGCCGATCGACATGCCGCGGCCGAACAGCTCGCGCCAGCCGGCCGTCGGCGCGGCCTCGTGCAGCTGCCAGACGGCCGAGGACTGGGTGATCGTGACGTCGTTGAGGATGCCCAGCCCGGCGACGACGGTGGCCGCGAGCACCAGACCGGAGAAGTCCAGCGTGGGGTCGAAGGTCAGCAGCTGGATGGTGTCCTCGCTGGCGAACCCGGTGAGCGTGGCGGCGGCCACCGCGACCGACCCGAGCACCGCGCTCAGCGCCAGCCCGAACAGCGTGCCGAGCAGCGCCGTCGTCGTCCGGGCGGAGAAGCCGTGCGCCAGGTACAGGACGACGAACATGATCGCCGAGGACCCGACCAGGCTGACCCAGATCGGCGAGGACCCGTCCAGCAGCGCCGGCAGCATGAACTGCAGCAGGACGACGAAGGCGAAACCGAGCCCGACCAGGGCCAGCAGCCCGCGGAGCCGGGCGACCGCACCGACCACCAGGGTGAATACCAGCGCCAGCACGAGGATCGGGGTGCCGCGCGGGAAGTCCTGGAACGAGTAGGTGACCTGGCCGGTGTCGACGCCGGGGTCCCGGTTGAGCACCAACTCGTCGCCGACCTGCACGTCCTCGGCGACCACCTCCGGGGGCACCTCCACCTGCACGTAGTCCCCGGCGCTCTCCCCGTCGGCGATCACCATGACGGCGGTGCCGCACACCTGCGCCGGGGCGCTGTCGGTGGCCGTGGCGCACTCGAAGGTCTCCAGCGAGGCGATCGTCGCCTCGGGGTAGGTGGTGCCCGGCGGCAGGAAGGACTCCGCGGCCTGCTGGGCCGCGGTCTTCTCCCCGGCCGGCCACAGCAGCCCGAGCCCCACCAGGGTGGCCAGCCCGATCGGCACCAGGACGACCAGCATCAGCCGGACGGCGCGCCGTCGGCGGGCGGTCACCGCCGGGTCCGGCGGCGGGGCCGCCCCGGTCAGGGGTCCGTGGTCATGGGAGTGGGCCGGCACCCGGTCAGGCTAGGACCCCGCGGTGCCCGGCCACGCGCGGACGGGCCGTCGGACGGCCGGCCGCCGTGGGTCGCGGGGTCACGTCGGGCGGGGCCCCTCTCCCGGTGCGGGCGCCTCGGCCGGACCGAGCAGCTCCGCGCCCGCCAGGTAGCCGGCCAGCAGCGCGGCGGCCACCTCGCCGACGACCTCGTCCCCGGGCAGGAAGCGCGGCGAGTGCAGCCCGGGGCGCCGGCCGTCGGCGTCCGCCGGCCCGCCGTCGACACCGAGGAAGAGCATCAGCCCGCGGTGGGCGGTGCAGAAGTGCGAGAAGTCGTCGGCGCCGAAGGAGCGCCAGCCGTCGTCCACGGCCACGCCGTCGCGGCCCAGCCAGGCCGCGGCCGCGCGGGCGAGGCCCGGGTCGTTGGCCAGCACCGGCATGTTGTTGACGCTCTCGACCACCGCGGTGCAGCCGTACGCCGCGGCGGTGTGCTCGGCGACGTCGGTGAGCGCCCGGAGCAGCAGCTCCCGGTCCTCCTCGCGCATCACCCGCAGGCCGCCGCGGGCGCGGGCGGTGTCCGGCACCACGTTGAACGCGGAACCGGCCTCGAGCTGGCCGATGCCGAGCACGGCGCCGACGGTGGGGTCGACCCGGCGGCTCACCAGGTGCTGCAGGTCGACCACGATCGCGCACAGCGCGAGCACGGGGTCCAGCGTGGTGTGCGGGTAGCTGCCGTGCCCGCCGCGGCCGGTGACGGTCAGGGTGAACTCGTCGGTCGAGGCGTTGACCGGACCGGGGGTGGCGTTGACGACCCCGGCCGGCAGCTGCGGCTGGACGTGCGCGGCGACGACCGAGTCGACCCGCTCCTCGGTCAGGACGCCGGAGGCCACCACGTCGGCCGCACCGGACGGCGCGCCCTCCTCCCGCGGCTGCAGCAGCAGGAGCAGCGGCGCCGGGCCCCCGACCCGGGCCACCGCGCGGCCGACGGCGACCAGCCCGGCCAGGTGGGCGTCGTGACCGCAGGCGTGCATGACGCCGGCGGCCGAGCTCCACGGCACGCCGGTCGCCTCGTCGACGGCCAGACCGTCGAGCTCGGCGCGCAGCGCGACCGCGCGGCCGGGCCCGTCGACCACCCGGACCAGCCGCCCGGTGCCGGCCACCCGGCGCCCCTCCCCCAGGCCGAGGGCGGCGACCACGGCGTCGGCGGTGTCCTGCTCGTCGCCGGAGGCGCGCGGGTCGGCGTGCAGCCGGTGGCGCAGCTCGACCGCGGCCGGCAGCTCCTCGGCGACCGCGGCGGAGAGCCGGGCGGACCAGGCCGCGAGCGCGGGGTCGGGCTCGCCGGCCGGGACGCCGGTGGACACGTCGGCTGTGCTCATCGGGTGATCCTCGCCGACCCGCGTTGCGGGCGGGTGTCAGCCGTCCAGCCGGTAGACGCGGGTGGCGTTGCCCGCGCCGATCATCGCCGCGACCCGGACGGCGTCCGTGGACGTCCACGCGCCCTCCGCCACGCCCTCGGCCAGGTAGCCGCCCAGGCCGCGGCGGAACAGCACGGTGCCGAGCAGGTACAGCTCGGCCAGCCCGAACGCGTCGGAGGAGAACAGCACCTTCCCGAACGGCGCCAGCTCGAGCAGCTCGCGCAGCAGCGCCCCGGAGCGGTGCCCGACGGCGTGGGTGGCCAGCCCGACGTCGACGAACACGTGGCCGAACACCTGGGCCAGGTACCCGGCGTGCCGGTGGAACGGGTAGTTGTGCAGCAGCAGCACCGGCACCCCGGCCGGCTCGGTGGCCCGCAGCAGGTCGGTGAGCAGCAGCGGGTCACCGCGGTGCAGGTAGACGTCGGCGTCGCCGTAGCCGACGTGGAACTGCACCGGCAGCTGCAGGTCGATCCCGCTCCACACCAGGAACCGGTGCAGCACCGGGTCGGCGACCCGCGGCGCCCCGCCCCGCCGCAGCAGCCGGTCGGCCGCCGCCGTCACCGCGGCGTCGGACGGCCGGGCACCGTCCAGCGCCAGCCCGACCCGGTAGGCGGCCACCGACTTCACGGCGGCGGCGTGCGCAGCGCGGACGGCCAGCCGGGTGCGGAACGCCTCGGCGAACCCCGCGGCGCCCGGGTCCCCGGCGAGCACCTCCTCGGCGAGCGACTCCAGCCGCACCACCTCGCGGGCCCGCCCACCGGTGAGCGCGGCCAGCTCCGCCGGGCTGGTGAGCGGCTCGGGCAGGTACCCGGTGTCCACCAGGAAGGTCTGCGTGCCGGTGGCCGCCACCAGCCGGCGGGCCACCTCCTCGGCTCCCAGCTCGGCGCGGCGGGCCAGGTACTCCTCAGCGGGGGCGTGCGCCGCGAGGCCGAGGACCGGCGCGCACCAGCGGCGGAGGGCGAACCCGACCTGCGAGTCGAACAGCGAGCCGCCCAGCGCGCCGGGGCCGGTCGCCTCGGTCAGCATCGCCTCGAACCCGGCGCGCCCGAGGTCCCGCCGCACCAGCCCGTGGCAGTGGTGGTCGACGAGCGGCAGGTCGGCGAGGTCGGCGTCCAGGGCGTGCGAGGCGTCCACCCGGAGCAGTCTGGCCCGTCCCGGCACCGACCTACAGTCGGCCGCGTGGCGACTCCCTGGACGACGGCCGACATCCCCTCCCAGGCCGGCCGGACCGCGGTGGTGACCGGCGGCAACAGCGGGCTCGGGCTGGCGACCGCGCGGGCGCTGGCCGCCGCCGGTGCCCGGGTGGTGCTGGCGGTGCGGGACGAGGCGCGCGGCGCCGCGGCGGCCGCCGGGCTGACCGGGCAGGTGGAGGTCCGCCGGCTCGACCTGGCCGACCTGTCCTCCGTGCGCGCCTTCGCCGGCGCCTGGACCGGCGACCTCGACGTGCTGGTCGCCAACGCCGGGATCATGGCCGTGCCGCAGGCCCGCACCGCCGACGGCTTCGAGCTGCAGTTCGGCACCAACCACCTCGGGCACTTCGCGCTGGCCAACCTGCTGCTGCCGCACGTCACCGACCGGGTCGTCACGGTGTCGTCGATGCTGCACCGGTCCGGGCGGATCGACCTCGAGGACCTCAACTGGGAGCGGCGGCGCTACTCCGCCACCGCCGCGTACGGGCAGTCGAAGCTGGCCAACCTGCTGTTCACCCTCGAGCTGCAGCGCCGGCTGACGGCGGCCGGCTCGGCGGTGCGCGCCACCGCGGCGCACCCGGGCTGGGCGGCGACCGACCTGCAGAGCGGGTCGGGCAGCCGGCTCAAGGACGCCGCGATGGCGGTCGGCAACCGGCTGGTGGCCGTCAGCGCCGAGCACGGCGCGCTGCCCACCCTCTACGCGGCGGTCGCCGACGTCCCGGGCGGCAGCTTCGCCGGGCCGGACGGCCGGCTGATGCGGGGCGCCCCCACGCTGGTCGACCGGAGCGCGGCGGCGTCCGACGACGCGCTGGCCCGTCGGCTGTGGACGGCGTCGGCCGGGCTCACCGGCGTCGACCTCCCCGCGTCGCTGCCGCACTGACGTCCGGCCCGCGGGCCCCCGGCCGGTCGGTGCGCGCCCGGGGTTCGGCGGCCAGGACGGCGACCAGGACCAGGCCGGCGGCGACGACGAAGGCCGTCGGGGTGCCGGTGCGGTCGGCGACGGCCCCGAGCAGCAGTGCGCCGGCCGCCTGACCCACGGTCAGCGCGACGAAGAGGACGGCGGCGGCCTGCGGCGCCGCGGCCGGCGCCCGGTGCGCTCCCCAGGCGAGGAGCACGCCGCTGAGGGCGACGAAGGCGGCGCCGAAGCCGGCCAGCGCCGCGCCGGCCACGAGCGGGGTGCCCGGCACGGCGGCGAGGAACAGGACGGCGGCCGCGGCGAGGACGGCGGCCCCGGTCCACGCCCGGCGCAGGCCGACCCGCCGGACGAGGTCGCCGCTGAGCCCGCCGGCCAGGCCGGCGGCCCCGAGCACGCACCAGAGCAGCCCGGTGACCCCGTCACCCAGGTCCCCGTCGACGGTGAGCAGCTCACGGCCGAACGTCCACGGGCCGGCGCACCCGGCGCCGGCCAGGACCGCGGCGGTGAGCGGCCGGGCCAGCCGGCCCAGCGGTGCCCGGCCCGGAGCGTCAGCGTCGTCGGCTGTCCGGGGGTCGGCCGCCGGCCAGCGGGTGCGGCGGTCGGCCGCCCACGTCGTCCCGAGGGCGAGCACGGCGACGCCCAGCCAGGCCGCCCGCCACTGGTCCGGTGCCGCCAGCACGAGCAGGCCGCCGACGACCACACCGGCGCCGGTGCCGCTGTTCACCACCGCCTGGGCGCGTGGCTCGGTGTCCGGGCGCACGGTCGCGGTCACCGCGGCGACCAGCGCGGGCGTCGCCGCGCCCGCCCCGCTGCCGGCGACCAGCACCCCGGCGGCCAGCACGGCCTGCGACGGGGCCGCCGCCACGACCACCGACCCGGCGGCGGCGGTGCCGCCGGCCAGCCACAGCGCCGGCCGTGCGCGGG
The DNA here is from genome assembly GCF_041028285.1 of Modestobacter versicolor. Classification (GTDB taxonomy): domain Bacteria; phylum Actinomycetota; class Actinomycetes; order Mycobacteriales; family Geodermatophilaceae; genus Modestobacter; species Modestobacter versicolor_A. The sequence goes on from NZ_JABGDB010000002.1 coordinate 924,390, forward strand.
AGTGCCCGACCCAGCGCTGGGCCAGCAGGGCCGTGAGGCAGTACGCCAGGTAGCTCCCCGCGGCGATGCTCCCCGCGGTCCCGGCGGACATGCCGAACTCGGCGCGGAACTGCGGCAGGTAGAGGCCGAACCCGTAGCGCGCCAGCCCGTAGGTGACGGCGACGACCGCCATCCCCGCCGGCACCAGCCCGCCCGGAGAGGCCGCCAGTGCTCGTAACGATCGTTTCACCATAACGACCGTTACAGTAGGCCCATGCCGCCTCCCACCGCGAGCCGACCGGCGCGCGACCGTCTGCTCACCGCCGCCGGTGCGCTGTTCTACGAGTCCGGGATCGCGGCCACCGGGGTGGACGCGGTGCTCGCTCGCGCCGGCGTCTCCCCCGCCACCATGTACGCCCACTTCGCCGGCAAGGACGGGCTGGTCGCCGCCTACCTGGAGGACCGGCACACCACCTGGCGGCAGACGTGGGACGCGGTGCTCGCGGAGCGCACCGACGCCGTCGACCGGCTGCTGTCGGTCTTCGACGCGGTCGACCGGTTCCGCGGCGAGCAGGGCAACCGGCGGGGCTGCGCCTTCCTCGCCGCGGCGACCGAGCTGCCGCCGGGCCACCCGGGCCGCCGCTGGCTGGACGCCGACTCGGAGCTGCTGACCGCGCGGCTGCGCGAGCTGGCCGCCGACACCGGGCTGCCCGACCCGGACGACGCGGCCGCCACCCTGCTGCTGCTCTACGACGGGGCGCTGAGCCGCCTCGCCCGGGCCGCGACGACCCCCGCGCTGCCCGGGGACGACCCGGTCACCCGGGCCCGCCGGCTGGCCGCCGCCTGGGTGGCCGCCCACCGCGGCTGAGCCGACCGCCGTCCGGTCGACCTCCCGTGGTGGCGGGCCGGACGGCGTGGTGCAGTGGGCGCGTGTCCGTCGCAGACAAACTGGACCGCCTGCAGCGCCGGCACCGGGCCGCCGGCTTCCCCATCGCCGTCGTCTACAAGTACGTCGACGACTCCGGCCCGTACCTCGCCGCGCTGATCACCTACTACGCCTTCGTCTCGCTCTTCCCGCTGCTGCTGCTGTTCTCCACGGTGCTCAGCAGCGTGCTGGCCGGCGACCCGGAGCTGCAGGCGCGGCTGCTGGACTCCGCGCTCAGCCAGTTCCCGGTGGTCGGCGACCAGCTCGGCACCCCCGAGGAGCTCAGCGGCGGCGTGTTCGGCGTCGTCGTCGGCATCCTGGGCGCGCTGTACGGCGGGCTCGGCGTGGCGCAGGCCGTCCAGTACGCGATGAACACCGCCTGGTCGGTGCCGCGCAACAGCCGGCCCAACCCCTTCCTGGCCCGCGGCCGCAGCCTGCTGCTGCTGGGCACCGCCGGGCTGGCGGTGCTGGGCACCACCGCGCTGTCGACCCTCGGATCGGGCAACGCCGGGTCGCTGGGGACGGCGCTGCGCACGCTGGCGCTCATCGGCTCGGTCACGGTCAACGCCGTCGTGTTCGTCTTCGCCTTCCGGCTGGCCACCGCCCGGCACCTGACCGTCCGGCAGGTCGCCCCCGGGGCGCTGCTGGCCGCGGTGCTGTGGCAGCTGCTGCAGACCTTCGGGGTCGCCTACGTCAGCCGCGTGGTGAGCAGCGCCAGCGCCACCAACGGCGTGTTCGCCCTGGTGCTGGGGCTGCTGGCGTTCCTCTACCTGGCCGCCGTCGTCGGCGTGCTGTGCGTGGAGATCAACGTGGTGCACGTCGACCGGCTCTGGCCGCGGGCCCTGCTCACGCCCTTCACCGACGACGTCGACCTGACCGCCGGCGACCGGCGCAGCTACACCGGGCTGGCCAAGGCGCAGCGCCAGAAGGGCTTCGAGACCGTGCACGTCACCTTCGACCCACCGGACCGCGGCGGCTCGTGAGCCGGCCCGGACCTGGCAGGCTGCGCCGGGTGAGAGCCGACCGCGCGCTGCTGTTCCGCCTCGCCACCAGCCGGCGGTGGGAGCAGCTGGTGACGTCCGCCCCGGGCGGTGCGGACCAGGCCTGGCGGGCCGCCTCACGCTACGTCGCCGGGCGCAGCTGGCCCGAGGCCCGGCCGGCCGCGGCGGCGCTGCTCGCCGCCGGGCACGGGGTGAGCGTCGACCTGTTCGGCGAGCTGGTCACCGACCCGGCCGAGGCCGACCGGGTCCGCGACGGCTACCTGGCGCTGGCCGGCGAGCTCCCGGCCGGGGACGCCTGGCTCTCGGTCGACCTCAGCCACCTCGCCGTGGACACCGACCCGGCCGGTGCCGCCGACCGGCTGGCCGCGGTGGCCGCCGCGCTGCCCCCGGGACGCCGGCTGCAGGTCGGCGCCGAGGACGCCGGCCGCACCGACGCCGTCCTGGGCTGCCTGCTCGACGTCGCCGGCCGCGGCCTGGCCCACCGGCTCGGCGGCACGCTGCAGGCGAACCTGCGGCGCTCGGCCGACGACCTCGACGTCCTGGTCGCCGCCGGGGTGCACGTCCGGCTGGTCAAGGGCGCCTACCTCGAGGCCGCCGGCGCGCACCCGCACGGTGAACCGACCGACCTGGCTTTCCTGCGGCTCGGCGCCCGGCTCGCCGAGGCCGGCGCCCCGTGGTCGATGGCGACGCACGACGGCCGGCTGCGCGAGGCGCTGCTGCTGGCCGCCGGGCCGGTGCCGGTGGAGCAGCTGTTCGGCGTGCGCCCGGAGCTGCTCGGCGAGCTGCACGACCGGGGCGTGCCGACCCGGGTGTACCTGCCCTGGGGACCTGCCTGGTTCCGCTACTGGATGCGCCGCGTGGCCGAGTCCCGCGGCGCCTGAGCACCGACGACGGACGACGGAGGACGCGTGGAGCGGCACGAGCGGGACGCAAGACGGGCGGCTGCGGAGGCGGCGCTCGGGGAGCTGGCCGACGCCGGGGTGGTCGGCGTCGCCCTGCCCTGGGTCGACACCAGCGGCATCACCCGGGTGAAGTCGGTGCCGCTGGCCCGGCTGCCCGCTGCCGCCCAGTGGGGCGTGGGCATGAGCCCGGTCTTCGACGGCTTCCTGGTCGACGACTCGATCGTGGCCGGCCGGTACGCCGGCAGCGTGGTCGGCGACCTGCGGCTGCACCCCGACCTCTCCCGGCTCACCGTGCTCGCCGCGCAGCCGGGCTGGGCGTGGGCGCCGGCCGAGCGGTACACCCAGGACGGCGAGCCGCACGTGCAGTGCTCGCGGTCGCTGCTGCGCCGGCTGGTCGAGGGGTACGCCGCCGACGGCCTCACCCTGCGGGCCGCGGTCGAGGTGGAGTGGGCGGTCGGGCTGGCGGACCTGCCGGACGGCGCCGAGCCGGGCGCCTTCGTGCCCGCGCTGAGCGGCCCGGCCTACGGCATGACCCGGCTCGTCGAGGTCTCCGACTACGCCGCCGACCTGCTGCGCGCGCTGGCCGCGCAGGGGGTCGACGTCGACCAGTTCCACCCCGAGTACGCCGCCGGGCAGCTGGAGGTCTCCGTCGCCGCCCAGGACCCGGTCGCCGCCGCCGACACCGCCCTGCTCGTCCGGGACACCATCCGGGCGGTGACGACGGGGCACGGCCTGCGCGCCTCCTTCTCCCCCAAGGTCACCGCCGACGGCGTCGGCAACGGCGCGCACGTCCACCTGTCGCTGTGGCGCGGCTCGGGGGACGGGGCGGAGAACCTGATGAGCGGCGGGCCGGGCACCTTCGGGCTCACCGCGGACGGCGAGGCGTTCACCGCCGGCCTGCTCGACCACCTGCCGGGCCTGCTGGCCGTCGGCGCCCCGAGCGTCGCGTCCTACCTGCGCCTGGTGCCCTCGCACTGGGCGGGCGCGTTCGCCGTCTGGGGCCTGGAGAACCGCGAGGCCGCCGTCCGCTTCGTCACCGGGCCGGCCGGCAACCGGCAGGCCGCGGCCAACGTCGAGGTCAAGTGCGTGGACGGCGCCGCGAACCCGTACCTGCTCATGAGCGGCCTGCTGGCCGCGGGCCGCGCAGGGCTGCGCGCCGGCGCCACGCTGCCCGACCCGGTCGGCATCGACCCCGGCACGCTGACCGACGCGGGGCGCCGGGAGGCGGGCATCACCGCACTGCCGGCGACGCTGGAGGACGCCGTCCGGGCGTTCGAGCGGGACGACGAGCTCACCGAGGCCTTCGGCACCGAGCTGGCCACGACCATCGCCGAGGTGCGCCGCGGCGAGATCGCGCTGCTGGAGGGTGCGTCGCCGGAGCAGGTGACCGCCGCCGTCCGCTGGGTCCACTGACACTCAGGCGGCGGGTACAGATTTCTTGTGGCGATGAGGTTTTCTTCCACGCTCGGTCGAGGTAATCTGCAGTCGTCGCTGGAGGTTCACCGGCGACGACAACTGGACACGGAACCACCGCACTGACCCCCGGAGGTACGCAGCCATGATGCTGACTTCCAACGACCCGTTCGCCGCCACGTCGGCCGCCCTGCGCGCCCTGGACCAGCTGACCGGCCGAGGTGGCACCACCACCGCCCGTCCGCTGGCCGGCATGCCGATGGACGCCTACCGGGTCGGTGACAACTTCGTCGCCCACTTCGACCTGCCCGGCGTCGACCCGGGGTCGATCGACCTGCAGGTCGAGGGCACCACGCTGACCATCAGCGCCGAGCGCTCGGTCCCGCAGATCGAGAACGCCCAGTGGCAGGTCGCCGAGCGGCCGTTCGGCAGCTACACCCGCCAGCTGGTGCTGGGCCGCAGCCTGGACACCGACCGGCTGGACGCCAGTTACCACGACGGGGTGCTGACCGTGAGCATCCCGGTCGCCGAGCGGGCGAAGGCGCGCAAGATCACCGTGAGCAGGGCGGACACCCCGACGTCGGTCGAGGGCCGCACCATCGAGGGCGAGCAGGCGAAGGACCAGCACGCGGTCGAGAGCTGATCGGCACCACCTCGAGGGAGGGGCGGGACCAGTCCTGGTCCCGCCCCTCCTCGCACTCCGGGAGACGACATGAGCACCGACCCCCTGCAGCCGCTGGACGACCCCGACCACCCGGTGCTGACGATGAGCCAGGCCGCCGAGCTGCTCGGCGTGCAGGCGGCGTTCCTGCGCAGCCTGGACTCCTCCGGCGTGCTGCACCCGCACCGCTCGCCCGGAGGTCACCGCCGCTACTCCCGGCACCAGCTGGAGCGCGCCGCCCGGGTGCGCGGCCTGCTCGACGACGGCCACCAGCTCTCCTCGGCCCAGGTCATCCTCGGGCTGCAGGACGAGCTGGCCGACGCCCGCGCGGACGCGGCGCAGGCACGGGGCGAACGGGACGCCACCGGAGGCGGGCCGGACATCGCATCGTGACCAGTCGACTACTCACAGGATGATCACAAGTTGATCACAACTATCCACCACGTGCATCCGACATCCCCCGGGCGGGTATCAGCTCGGCATGGCAACAAATGACTCCACCAACGCGTCCCGCGGCAACTCGCTCACCCATGACCGCCGGGCGAACACAACGGGAGCACACGTCGCCACCGCCGGCATCGTGGTCTTCCTGGTCGCGACCTTCCTGGACTGGGTGTCCACGGAGGGGGCCGACAGCACCTCCGGCTCCGGGTACGAGACGGACACCACCATCCCGCTGCTGGCCTTCCTGGGCATCGGCCTGGCCGTCGCCCTGCAGTACGCGGCGACCCGGGCCCGCGGCCGCCAGCACCGCGGCCTCTCCCTGACCGCCATGGCCGTCGGCATCGCCGCCGTCCTGGTGTCGCTGAGCTACGTCATCGACGTCCCGGGCGCCTTCGAGCGCGGCGCCGACCTGTCCACCGAGATCGGTGCCTGGATCGGCCTGCTCGGCGGCATCGTGTGGTCCGTCGGTGCCGGGCTGCTGGCCAAGGAGCCCGAGGGCGACGACGACTGGCACGACGGCACGACCACCGAGGCGCACCGCACCCGCTGATCGCACCGCGCGGCCGCTCAGGTCGCACCATGACGGGCACCCGACCCAGGCACTGCGCCTGCGGACGGGTGCCCGTCCTGCGTCGTCAGGGCACCAGCACGAACTTCCGGTGCGCCGAGGCGACCTGCCGCTCCCAGACCCGGGCGACGTCGGCCAGCGGCACCCGCTCCACCTCCACCGCGATCCGCCCGGCCGCCGCGTGCCCGGTGAGCTCGGTCCACCCGGCGGCCACCACGTCCGCCGGCACGTGCCGGGTGGTGTAGCCGAGCAGGTCGACCATCGCCTCCCGGAAGCCGCCGGCGGCCAGCTCGGCCGTCGCCGCCGCCGAGTGGCCGATCTGCACGTGCCGCATCCCCCGGCGGGCGGCGCCCACCGCGGCCAGCGCGGGCGCGCCCCACAGCGGGTCGATGGTCACGTCCACCCCGCCGTCGGCCGCCGTCCGGATGCGGTCGGCGAGCTCCGCCACCGGCAGGTCCCCGCCCAGGTCGACCGTGGCGTCGGCGCCCAGGCCCGCGAGCCGCTGCAGCGACGCGGCGTCCCGCGCGGCGGCCACCACCCGGCCGGCACCGAGCAGCTTCGCGGCCTGGACGGCGACCTGGCCGAGCACCCCGCTGGCGCCGAGCACCAGCACCGTCTCCCCGGGCTGCAGCCGGGCCCGCCACTGCAGCGGGAGCCAGGCGGCGAGCCCGGCGATCCCGAGCGCCACCGCGAGGCCGTCGTCCAGGGCGTCCGGGACGTCGAACAGCGAGCGCGCCGGCACCAGCGTGCGCTGCGCCATCGAGCCGAACGGGGCCACGCAGCCGTTGAAGTAGACCCGCCGTCCGCCGACCGTGCCCACGCCCTCCCGCCCGGCCACGGAGGGGAACGGCGGCCGGGTGACGAAGGTGCCGGCGGCGGTCGCGACGTCGACCGGGTTCACGCCGGCGACCCGCACGTCCACGACCACCTGGTCCGGGCCGGCCACCGGCTCGTCGAAGGACCCGAAGACGGGCGTACCGGGCTCGGTGAGCACTGCTGCGTCCATCCCCCGACGCTAAGGGGAGCAGCGCGCGCCCGCCCGTTCCGGTCGACGCCCAGGCTCACCCCGCAGCGTCCTGGCTCACCCCGCGTGCTCCTGGCTCACCGCACCAGCTGAGCCAGGAGCGCCCGGGATCAGGTCACCTGATCCCCGGGGCGTCACACCAGCGCGGGCAGCACCAGCAGCACGGTGGGCACCAGCAGCAGCGCGAGCGCGCAGGCCAGCGCCGCCCACCGGGCGGCGGCGGGCAGCGGTGCGGCCGGGGTGAGCAGCCGGCGCACCCGGACGGCGACCGCGCCTCCGGTCACCGCCAGCGCGCCGTCCGGCAGCTGACCCCCCGCGCCGGCCGCGACCGCCACGATCGCCGCGGCCAGCGTGCGCCGCGGGTCCGGCCCGGACAGCGAGCCGAGCGCGACGTCGTCCGCGCGCATCTCGACCAGGTCCCGCACGGCGTCGTGGGCCCGGTCGGCCGCCGGCAGCACCGGCAGCGCGGCCCGCCAGGCGACGAACGGCAGCAGCAGCAGGTGGTGGTGCTCGGCCAGGTGGGCGCGCTCGTGGGCGACCACCGCCTCGACCTGGCCGGCGTCGAGCTCGTTGACCATCCCCGACGAGAGCACCAGCAGCGGCCGCACGCCGGGGATGCAGAAGGCCACCGGCGCGGGGTGGTCGAGCAGCAGGGTCTCGCTGCCCGCGCCCCGGCCGCCGGGCCGCACCACCAGCTCGAGCAGCTCCCGGTGCCGCCGCCGGGTCCGGGCGGTGCGGACCCCGGAGAGCACCAGCACCCCGACCAGCTCCAGCGCGAGCACGGCGGCCAGGGTCTGGGCGACCCAGTGGTCACCGCGCACGACCTCCTGCGCCGGCTGCCGGGTGACCCAGTGCCACCAGGCCTCCGGGAGTGAGTGGCCCCACGGCGCCAGCCCGTGCACCAGCAGGGCGCCGATGATCGACAGCCCGCCGGCCAGCCCGATCGCCTGCCAGCACACCAGGGCGACCAGCGGGTCCCGGCGCGGCCAGCCGGACCGGGCCAGCGCCGCGGGCACCGGCCACGCCAGCAGCGCGGCCAGCACGCCCAGCGCGATCGCGCTCGCGGGCAGCACCGTCAGCGCTGCGGGAGCGCGTCCGGGTCGGCGGCGGCCAGCAGCTCCCGCAGCATCCGCACCTCGTCGTCCCCGACGCTGCCGACGAACCGGGCCAGCGCCGCCTGCCGGTCACCGGCCTGGCCGAGCACCTCGTGCATGAGGTCGGCGACGTGCTCCTCGCGGCTCCCCCGCGCCCGGAACTGCCGCGGCCGGGCGTCGTCGTGCTCGACGAAGCCCTTCTGCTCCAGCCGGGTCAGCACGGTGTGCACGGTGGTCAGCGCCAGGCCGCGGTCGACGAGCCCGTCCCGCAGCGCGGTGGCCGTGACCGGGCCGCCGACCGCCCACAGGTGCTCGAGCACCGAGCGCTCCAGCTCTCCCAGCGTGTTCACGGGTCCTCCTGTCGGACAGCTCACACAGCGCGTCTTCTACGATCCGTAGAAAGAGTCTTCTACTCGGCGTAGAAAGAACGTGTCGATCGTACGACAGCAGACGAGGAGACCGCGGTGGACGTGTTGGACATCGCCCGGTGGCAGTTCGGCATCACGACCGTCTACCACTTCATGATGGTCCCGCTGACCATCGGCCTGGGCATCCTGGTCGCCGTCATGCACACCATGTGGGTGCGCACCGACAAGCCCGAGTGGCTGCGGATGACCCGGTTCTGGGGCCGCATCTACCTGATCAACTTCGTCCTCGGCGTGGCCACCGGCCTGGTCCAGGAGTTCCAGTTCGGGCTGGCCTGGAGCGAGTACAGCCGCTTCGTCGGCGACGTCTTCGGCGCGCTGCTGGCGCTCGAGGCGCTGCTGGCCTTCTTCCTCGAGTCGACCTTCCTGGGCCTGTGGATCTTCGGCTGGGGCCGGATCCCGAAGAAGGTGCACCTGGCCACCCTCTGGGCGGCGGTCATCGGCTCGGTGGTCAGCGCGTACTTCATCATCGCGGCCAACTCCTGGATGCAGCACCCGGTCGGGGTGGTCACCGACGACGCGACCGGCCGCCCGGTGCAGGTCGACTTCTTCGCGGTCCTGAGCAACAACACCGCCGTCGCCGCGTTCAGCCACACCATCGTCGCCGCGCTGATGGTCGCCGGCGCCGCCCTGGTGGGCATCGGCCTGTGGCACCTGCGCAGGCGCACGCTGGCCGGCGCGCCCACCACGGACGTCGACCACGGCGTGTGGCGCCGCTCGGTCCGGCTCGGCGGCTACGTCTCGGTGGCGGCGTTCCTGCTCACCGCGGTGACCGGGGACTACCAGGCCAAGCTGATGTACCAGCAGCAGCCGCTGAAGATGAGCTCGGCCGAGGCGCTCTGCGAGACCGAGGCGCCGGCGCCGTTCTCGATCTTCGCGTTCAGCAAGTTCGGCAGCCAGGAGTGCGACGACGTCCACTCCTGGACGGTGCCCTACCTGCTCTCCTACCTCGCCCACGGCGACTTCTCGACCGCCGTGCCCGGGGTGAACGACCTGCAGGCCGAGTACGAGGAGGCCTACGGCGCCACCTACCCCGACGACCCGTCGTACGGCGACCTGGCCGGCGAGCCGATCGACTACACCCCGCTGCTGGCGGTCACCTACTGGAACTTCCGGCTGATGATCGGCATGGGCATGGTCTCGGCCGGGGTGGGCGCCCACGCCCTGTGGGCCACCCGCAGGGGCCGCGTGCCGACCAGCCCGGTCGCCGTCTACGGCTCGCTGCTGGCGATCGGCGCCCCGTTCGTCGCCAACGCGTCGGGCTGGATCTTCACCGAGATGGGCCGCCAGCCCTTCGTCGTGTACCCGAACCCCGACGTCCCGCGGGCCGACCAGGTGTACTTCTTCACCGCCCAGGCCGTCTCCCCCGGCGTCAGCGCCGGTGAGGTGCTGACCTCGCTGATCACCCTCACCGCCGTGTACGGCGCCCTCGCCGTGGTCGAGCTGTGGCTGCTGGTCCGGTTCGTCCGTGGCGGGGTCACCGCCGGCGACGGCGCCCCCACCCCCGGGCACACCCCGGAGGGCACGCCGGACGACGACCTCCCCGGCGGCCGGGACGGCGGGCGCGAGAAGCCCGACGACGTCCTGTCCTTCGCGTACTGAGTCCTGAGGAGACCTGACCATGGACCTGCAGACCGTCTGGTTCGTCGCCGTCGCGGTGCTCTGGACCGGCTTCCTGCTGCTCGAGGGCTTCGACTTCGGCGTCGCCGCGCTGCTGCCGGTGCTCGGCCGCCGCACCGCCGACCGGCACCTGATGCTCCGCTCGATCGGCCCGCTGTGGGACGGCAACGAGGTCTGGCTGATCACCGCCGCCGGCGCGGTCTTCGCCGCCTTCCCCGGCTGGTACGCCACCTGGCTGCCGGCGCTGTACCTGCCCTTCGTGCTGGTGCTCTTCGGCCTGATCGTCCGGGCGGTGGCGTTCGAGTGGCGGCACTCGCACCACACCGACCGGTGGGACACCACCTGGACGCACGTGATCACCGGCGGGTCGCTCATCGCCGCCCTGGGCATCGGCGCGGCGCTGGGCGCCACCACCCTGGGGCTGCCGATCGACGCCGACGGCAACCGGGTCGGCGGCGCGTTCGCCGGCGTCGGCTGGCCGGCGGTGCTCGGCGGCGTGGCGGTGCTGTCGTTCTCGCTGGTCCACGGCGCGGTCTTCCTCGCGCTGAAGACCGACGGCCCGGTGCGGCTGGCCGCCCGGCGGTTCGCCCGCCGCTGGTCGCCGGTGGCCGCCCTGCCGCTGCTGCTGTGGGCCGGGATCGTGCAGCTCCAGGACGGCACGGCCGTCACCGCGGTGCTGTGGCTGGTCGCCGCACTCGCCGTGCTGGTCACCTGGGCCCGGGTCCGGGTCGACCGCGAGGGGCAGGCCTTCGCCGCCTGGGCCGTGGTGCTGCTGGCCTCGGCCGCGACGATCTTCGGCTCCGTCTACCCGGTCGTCGTCCCCTCGACGATCGACTCCGCCTTCGACGTCACGATCTCCGACGCCTCGGTCAGCGACTACACGCTCACGGTGATGACCTGGGCCGCCGGGGTCGGGCTGCCGGTGGTGCTGGCCTACCAGGCCTGGACCTACTGGGTCTTCCGCCAGCGGCTGACCGCCGAGCCGGAGACGCCGGAGGCCGCCGAGCAGGTGCCCGCATGACCAACACCGGCCCGGACCGGGCCCGCGGCCCGCTCGGTGCGCTGGCCGGCGTGCCGGGACTGACCGGGGCGCTGGCCCGCGCGGCGGCCGCAGCTCTCGTCCAGACCGCCGGCGTGGTGCTGCTCGCCGCCGGGCTCGCCCACGCGGTCGCCGACGTCGCGGCCGGGACGACGCCCGGCACGTCGCTGCTGGTCGCCCTGGCCGGCGCCGCGGTCCGGGCCGCGGGCAGCGGGCTGGGCAGCGTCCTCGCCACCCGGGACGCCCGCCGCGCCGAGGACACCCTGCGCCGCCGGCTGCTCACCCGGCTGCTGGACGGCGAGGGCGAGGCGGTGACCGCGGCCGGCGGCACCGGCCCGGCCGCCGTGCTGGCCACCACCCGGCTGCACGACCTCGGGCCCGCGCTGGCCACCTACCTCCCGGCGCTGGCCTCGACGATCGTCGTCCCGCCGGTGCTGCTGGTGGTGCTGGGCGTCACCGACTGGCTGTCCGCGCTGCTGGTCGCGGTCACCCTCCCGCTGGTGCCGCTGTTCATGGTGCTGGTCGGGCTGCACACCCGGGACGAGACCGCCGAGGCCGCCCGGGCGCTGGACCGGATCGCCGGGCACGTCGCCGAGCTGGTGCGCGGCCTACCGGTGCTGGTCGGCCTGGGCCGGGCCGCCGACCAGCTGAGCGCGCTGGCCGAGCTGGGCGACAGCCACCGCCGCCGCACCCTGGCCACCCTGCGGATCGCCTTCCTGTCCGCGCTGGTGCTCGAGGTGCTGGCCACGCTGTCGGTCGCGCTGGTCGCGGTCACCGTCGGCATCCGGCTCACCTCCGGCTCGATGGGCCTGGACGTCGGCCTGTTCGCGCTGCTGCTGGCGCCGGAGGCGTTCGCCCCGCTGCGGGCGCTGGGCTCGGCGCACCACGCCGCCGAGGACGCCGCCGAGGCAGCCGCGGCCGCCCGCGCCGTGCTGGCAACCCCCGCGGTCCGGCCGCTGGTCGCCGAGCCCCCGGCCGGCGCGCTGCGCGGCATCTCCGTCACCGGCCTGACCGTCGCCTTCCCCGGCCGCGGCGCCCCGGCCGTCGCCGAACTCGACCTCGCCGTGGCGCCCGGCGAGCTGGTCGCGCTGCGCGGTCCCAGCGGGTCGGGCAAGTCGACGGTGCTGGCGGTGCTCGCCGGGCAGCTGCTCGACGGCGGCACCGCGAGGGTGGCCGGCACCGTGCTCTGCCCGGCCGACGTCGCCGTCGTCCCGCAGTTCCCCACCACGGTGGCCGACACCGTCGTCGACGAGCTGCGCACCCACGCCGGGGACGCCGACCCCGAGCGGGCCACCGACCTCGCCGACACGGCACTCGCCTGGGTCGACGGCGGTCACCTGCGCGACCGCGCCTGCCGCACCCTCTCCCCCGGTGAGCTGCAGCGGGTCGCCCTCGCCCGCGCCCTGGTCCGGGTGCTGCGCGGCGCCCGGGTGCTGCTGCTCGACGAGCCCACCGCCTCGCTGGACGCCGCCTCGACCGCGGTCGTCGCCGAGCTGCTGCTCCGGCTGCGCGGCTCGCTGTGCACGGTGCTGGTCACCCACGAGCCGACCCTGGCCGCCCTCGCCGACCGCACCGTCCACCTGACCGGGACCGGAGCCCTGCCCCCGCTCACCTCGGTCCCGCCGTCCGCGGCCGCTCCCCCTGCCGACGCCCCGCTGCCCGCGGCTGCGGCTGGCAGCGAGGTCACGCCGGCGGCCGCCGAGGTGGCCGCGCTGACCTGGCCGCGGCGGGCGGTGGCCCGGGCCGTCGGCTACGGCGTGGCGTCCAGCGCCGCCGGCGTCGCGCTGACCGCGGTCTCCGGCTGGCTGATCGTCCGGGCGGCCGAGCAGCCGCCGATCCTCACCCTGATGGTCGCGATCGTCGGCGTCCGGGCATCCGGCCTGGGCCGGGCCGCGCTGCGCTGGCTGGAGCGGCTGGCCGGCCACGACGCCGCCTTCCGGCTCGCCTCGGCCACCCGGCTCCGGCTCTGGACCGCGCTGGTCGCCCAGGGTCCGGCGGCCGACCGCACCCCGGGCCGGGCGCTCGCCCGCCTCGTCGGCGACGTCGGCCTGCTGCAGGACCTCTCGGTGCGGGTGGTCACCCCGCCGCTGGTGTCCGCGGTCGTGCTCACCGGGACGACGGCGGTGCTCAGCGTCATCGACCCGCGGGCCGGCGCCCTGGTCGGCGCGGTGCTCGCCGGCGCCGTCCTGGTCGTCCTCGGCGTGCACCGCCGGGCGGACCGCGGCCCGGCCCGCTCCGCCGCGGAGCTGGAGACGGTGACGCTGCAGGAGACCACCGCGACGCTGCAGGCCGCCGGCGACCTGCGCGTGCACGGCCTCGCCCCGGCCGCGGTCGACCGGCTCGACGCGCTGGGCCGGCGGCAGGGGCGGGCGGCCGCGGCCGGCGCGACCGCGGCGGCCGTGGGCGAGGCGGTGGCGGTGCTCGCCACGGGTGCGGCCGCCGTGCTCGCGCTCGCCGCCGGGGCCGCCTCGGTGCGGGCCGGGGAGCTCTCCGCGCCGGTGGCCGCCGTGCTGGCGCTGGCCCCGCTGGCCCTGCTCGAGCCGCTGAGCGCGATCGGCACCGCCCGGCGGCGCCGGCTGGAGTGGCGGGACGCCCGGTCCCGGGTCGCGGCGGTGCTCGCCGAGCCGGTGGCCGCCGACCCGGCGCCGGCCGACCGGCTCCCCGCGCCGTCGCCGGTGCGCGAGCTGGCCGCCGAGCACCTCACCGCCGGCTGGCCGGGCCGGCCGCCGGTGCTCACCGACCTCGACCTGGTGGCGACCGCCGGGAGCGGCTGGCTGGTGGTCACCGGGCCGTCGGGGTCGGGCAAGTCGACGCTGCTGGCGGTGCTGATGGCCGCGCTGCGCCCGACGGCCGGCGACCTGGTGCTCGGCGACGGCCGCCGTCCGGTCCCGGTCGCCCGGCTGACCCGGGAGGACGTGCAGGCCGCCATCGCCTGGTGCCCCCAGGACGCACACGTCTTCGACGCCTCGGTGCGCGCCAACCTCGCCCTCGCCCGGCCTCGGGGCGAGCTGGCCGGTCCCGGCGGCGAGCGGGCGATGCGCCGGGCGCTCACCGACGCCGGGCTGGGCGGGCTGCTCGGCACCCTGCCGGCCGGCCTGGACACCCCGGTCGGCGCCGGCGGCACGTCGCTGTCCGGCGGTGAGCGGCGGCGGCTCGCGGTGGCCCGGGCCCTGCTGGCCGACCGCGACGTCGTCCTGCTCGACGAGCCCACCGCGCACCTGGACCCGCCGACGGCGGCCTCGCTGGTCGCCGACCTGCGCCGGGCGCTGGCGGGCCGGCTCGTCGTCTGCGTGACCCACGACCCCTCGCTGGCCGGGGGGCACGACAGCGTGCTGGATCTGGGCAACTCCGCAACGGCACCGGCGCGCCGCTGACCGACCCCCGCCCGGGGGCTCGCGGACGGGGGCGAGGACGGTGGGCCCGTGACCCTCGCCGAGCGTTTCGCCGCCGCGCTCGCCGACACCCGCGCGGACCCCGGCACCGATGCCGACGACCAGGACGGGCACCTGCTGCCCGACCGGCTGGCCCGGGCGGTCACCCGGGTGCTGGACGTCGACGGCGCCGGGCTCAGCGTGCTGGCCGGGCCGCACGGGCGCGCCCCGCTGGGTGCCAGCTCGCCCGACGCGGCCCGGGTGGAGCGGCTGCAGTTCACCGCCGGCGTCGGGCCGTGCCGGCTGGCGCACGCCTCCGGTCAGCCGGTGTTCGTCGTCGAGGCCGACCTGCGGCACCGCTGGCCGGCCTTCGCCGACCTGCTGTTCACCAGCACGCCGTTCCGCGGGATCGTCGCGCTCCCGCTGCGGCCGCCGATCTCCGGTGCGCTGGACCTCTTCCTCCGCGACCCGGGCGACGTGGCCCGCCTCGACGTCTTCGACGCGGTGACCGTCGGGGACCTGGTGACCTCGGCCCTCGCCGACGCCGCCGTGTTCTCGACCTGGTCGGAGGCGACCGGCCCGGACTGGCTGCACAGCCCGGCCGCCGAGCGGCGGGCGCTGGTCTGGCAGGCGGTCGGCCGCGCCGGCGCCGCGCTGGACCTGGACGCACCCGCGGCGCTGGCCCTGCTGCGCGCGCACGCCTACACGGCGGGCCGGTCGGTGGACTCCGTCGCGGCGGACCTGGTGCGCGGCCGGCTCGTCCCGGCCGACGTGGCCGGTCGGCCCGCCGCGGGCTGAACTCCCCGGGCATGGGGCAGGCTGGGCGGCATGCCGCAGAACCCCACCGTCGAGGAGTTCCTCGCCGAGCTGGACCACCCGCGCGCGGCCGACGTGCGCCGGCTGCGGACGGCGATCATGGCGTCCAACGACGGGCTGACCGAGCACGTGAAGTGGAAGGCGCCGAGCTTCTGCTGGCGCGGCGTCGACCGGGTGACCTTCCGGCTGTTCCCCGCCGACCACCTGCAGCTGGTGTTCCACCGCGGGGTCAAGCCGCAGGACACCGAGGGCTTCGTGTTCGGTGATGACGCCGGGCTGCTCCGCTGGGTCGCCACCGACCGCGCCGTGCTGACCCTCGGCGACCCGGCCGACGTCGCCGCCAAGGAGGCGGCGATCGTGGACCTGGTCAACCGCTGGGTCGCGGTCTGACCCTCAGTCGCAGACCGGCCCGGCCGGCACGTCGACCCGGATCTCCCGCCCCAGCTCCGCGTCGACCAGCGGCAGGTCGTCGCCGGACCAAAAGCTGCCCGGGTCGTAGGCGGTGACCGGCCGCTTCGCCGGCAGCAGCCCCATCGCGGTGTAGGTGGTCGCGACCAGTTCCGCGCAGAAGATCGTGTCGTTGGTCTGGTGCCGGCGCAGCTTGCCGTTGGCCCAGCCGCGGGCCAGGTGCCGGGTGGTCGGGAACGGCTTGCCGTCGAGCCGGGCGATGGTCCGCAGCACGGCGTCCTCCATCTCCCGGGTCACCCCGCCGTCGTCGGCCGGACCGACCAGCTGGCGCATCCAGGCCTGCTGGCCGTAGCGCTTCTTCCACACGCAGACCGCGTCGGACAGGTCGTGCAGCTGGACGCCCCGTTGGTGGCGCCCGGACCACACGTCGGCCAGCGAGTGCCCCAGCTCGGCGTGCCACAGCAGCGGCGGCAGGTCCTCGATCACCACGGCCATTCCGACGTGGTTGACCGGGGCGTTGGTGACGGTCTGGATGGCGCGGTCGGCCAGCGAAGCGCCACGGAAGACCCAGACGTCGCCGGTGCGGGTCAGCTCCACGGCCTCGGGCAGCGGGAGGGCACCGACGGACGGACGCGACACGACACGGGAGTGAGCCACACCACTACGGTAGCGGTCATGCGCCTGTCCAAGCTGCTCGGAGTCGCCGGGATCGTCGGCGTGGCTGCGACCGGTGCGGTCCTGGTCCGCCACGAACGGCACCGCCGGGCCTACACGGCCGAGGAGATCCGGGCCCGGCTGCAGGGCCGGGTCGTCGAGGTGGCCACCGCCGACGCCGACCCCGACCTGGTGCCGGACTGGCCCGCCGAGGTCGAGCGGCCGCAGCGGCACCCGATGGAGGCCCTGCTGTCCACGGTGATGAAGATCGGTCCGCTCCGCCGCATGTGACCGTGGCTCCGGCGCCTGCTCCGGGTGGTGCCCTCGCGCGCAGTCGAGCCCTGCCCACAGATGCGGGCAGGGCTCGATCGTGCCGGGACCACCGTTCAGGCGGCGCCGGGCGGCAGTGCCGTCCCCTCGTCCTTGAGCACCACGCCCGAGGCACCGAGCTCCCGGGATGCCTGCAGCAGCGCGACCAGGGTGTCGGCAGCCTGCGCGTAGCCCAGGCCGTGCGGCGGGCGGACGTTGGAGATGCAGTTGCGCTCCGAGTCGGCCCGGCCCGGCCGCGGCGCGAAGGTCAGGTAGAGGCCGAGGCTGTCCGCCGAGCTGAGCCCCGGCCGCTCCCCCACCACCACGACGACGATCCCCGCCCCCAGCGCCTCGCCCACCGGGTCGCCCAGCGCCACCCGGGCCTGGTGGGCAAGCACGACCGGTGCGACCGACCAGCCGGGCAGCCGCTCCAGCACCGCCGCGACCGTGCCGGCCGCGTGCTCGTGCACCGCCCGCGGGGACAGCCCGTCGGCGAGCACCAGGGCCAGGTCGGCGGCCCCGCCGGGCAGCTCGGTGCCCTCGGCCAGCCGACGTCCGAGGTCGGGTCGCTGCAGGTAGGTGGCCCGGTCCGGCGCCTGGCTGTGCACCTCGAGCACGTCCAGCCCGACGCAGGCCGCGGTCAGCGCGGCGCGCACCAGGTCGGCGTCCAGCGCGGTGTGCACGGCATCGCGGGCGGCCGCGTGCGCGGCCCGGAACTCCAGCTCGCGGGCCGTGGGCAGCCCGTCCCCGGCCCGCCCGAGCGCCACCCGCGCCCGGGTCGCGTCCCGCAGCAGCGCCCACGGGTCACCGCCCACCGGAGGGCGAACATGGCCATGTTCGCCGGCGTCCGAGGGGCGGAGATGGCCATCTCCGGCCTTGGGGGCGGTCATCGGGCGGCCGCGAGCAGGGCCCTGGCGGCGGGGGCGTCGGCAGCGAGCTCGCGGACCCGGCCGGCGTCGTCCAGCAGGTCCATCCGCGCGAGCCAGGCCTCGAACTCCGGCGCCGGGCGGAGGTCCAGCACCGAGCGGGCGGTCAGCACGTCCTGGAACGACAGCGACTGGTAGTGCAGCATCACGTCGTCCGAGCCCGGGACGGCGATGACGAACGAGCAGCCCGCCGCGCCCAGCAGCAGCGTCAGGGTGTCGGTGTCGTCGCCGTCGACGTCGGTGTGGTTGGTGTAGCAGACGTCCACGCCCATCGGCAGGCCGAGCAGCTTGCCGCAGAAGTGGTCCTCCAGCCCGGCGCGGACGACCTGCTTGCCGTCGTAGAGGTACTCCGGCCCGATGAAGCCGACGACGGTGTTGACCAGCAGCGGGTCGAAGTGCCGGGCCACCCCGTAGGCGCGGCACTCCAGGGTCTGCTGGTCGACGGGCCCGTCGACGCCGTGGTGCGCGTCGGCCGACAGCGCCGAGCCCTGGCCGGTCTCGAAGTAGGTGACGTTGCGGCCGACCGTGCCCCGGCCCAGCTCCAGCGCGCCCGCCTGCGCCTCGGCCAGCAGGTCCAGGGTGACGCCGAACCCGCGGTTGCCCGCCTGGGTGCCGGCCACCGACTGGAACACCAGGTCGACCGGGGCGCCCCGCTCCAGCGCCCGCAGCGTCGTCGTCACGTGGGCCAGCACGCACGACTGGGTGGGGATCTCGTAGCGGCTGATCACCGCGTCGACCAGCTCCAGCAGAGCCACGGTCTGCGCCGGGGAGTCGGTGGCCGGGTTGATGCCGATGACCGCGTCGCCGCTGCCGTGCAGCAGCCCGTCCAGGATGGACGCGGTCACCCCGACCGGGTCGTCGGTCGGGTGGTTGGGCTGCAGCCGGGACGCCAGCCGGCCCGGCAGCCCCAGCGTGCTGCGCAGCCCGGTCACCACCCGGGTCCGGCGCGCGACGGCGACCAGGTCGGCGTTGCGCATCAGCTTCGACACCGCGGCGACCATCTCCGGGGTGAGCCCGCGGGCCAGGCCGGAGATCGCCGGCTCGTCCCGCTCGGCGGCCCGGGCCAGCAGCCACTCGCGGAAGTCCCCGACGGTCAGCGACGCGACCTGGGCGAAGGCGGCGGCGTCGTGGGTGTCCAGCACGAGCCGGGTGACGTCGTCCTCGTCGTAGCCGACCACCTGCTCGTCGAGGAAGGTGGCCAGCGGGACGTCGGCCAGCGCGATCTGCGCGGCCACCCGCTGCGCCTGGGACTCTGCGGCCACCCCGGCCAGGACGTCGCCCGAGCGGGCCGGGGTGGCCTTGGCCAGCAGGTCCGACAGCGAGGCGAACTCGTAGGTGTGCCCGCCCAGCGTCGCCCGGCGGACCGTCACCGCAGGTCCTCGTCGGCGGCGGCCAGCGCGGCGAACTCCTCCTCGGGCGCGGAGGCCACCAGGTGGTGCCGGCTGTAGAGGGCGAAGTAGGCCAGGAACAGCGCGTAGGCGGCCAGCGTCCAGAGCGCGGCCTCGACGTCGACGAGGAACGTGGCCACCACCGCGGCGGCGGCGAGCACCAGCGCGACACCGGTGGTCGCCACCCCGCCGGGGGTCCGGTAGGGCCGCGGCAGCTCCGGCTCGCGGCGGCGCAGCACGATGTGGCTGAGCATCATCAGCACGTAGGAGACGGTCGCGCCGAAGACGGCCATGTTGAGCAGCATCGCGCCCTGCCCGGTCAGCGACAGCACGAAGCCGATGGCGCCGGGCACCAGCAGCGCCAGCACCGGCGCCTTGCGGGCGTTGGTGACCGACAGCGCGCGGGGCAGGTAGCCGGCCCGGGACAGCGCGAAGGTCTGCCGCGAGTAGGCGTAGATGATCGAGAAGAAGCTGGCCACCAGGCCGAACAGCCCGGCGTAGTTGACCACCCGGGTCAGCCCGTCCGACGCCCCGGCCACGGCCAGCGCGTCGACCGGCGGGTTGCCGGACTCCGCCATCGCCGCGGAGCCACCGGCGCCCGGGGTGAACACCAGCATCAGGACGGCGAGGGCGACGAGCACCGCCATCGCCGCGATGATCCCGCGCGGCATGGCCCGGGCGGGGTCGCGGGCCTCCTCGGCGGCCAGCGGCACGCTCTCCACCGCCAGGAAGAACCAGATGGCGAACGGGAACGCCGCCCAGATGCCGATCACGCCGTAGGGCAGGAAGTCCGAGGCGCCGGCGGCGTCGGTGGGCGCGATGTCGAGCAGGTTGCCCGCATCGAACTGCGGGATCGCGCCGACCAGGAACACCACCAGGCCGGCCAGCGCGATGACGGTGACCACGAACATCGCCTTCAGCGCCTCGCCCACACCCAGCAGGTGCACGCCGATGAACAGCGCGTACACCGCCAGGTACACCCACCAGCCGTCGGTGATGCCGAACAGGCCGAGGGACTCGACGTAGGCGCCGATGAAGGTGGCGATCGCGGCCGGCGCGATCGCGTACTCGATGAGCACCGCGATGCCGGTGGCGTAGCCGCCCCAGGGGCCCAGCGCCCGGCGGGCGAAGGTGTAGCCGCCGCCGGCGGTCGGCAGCGCCGAGCCGAGCTCGGCCAGCCCGAAGACCATCGCGGTGTACATGACCGCCATCAGGACGACGGCGATCAGCAGCCCGCCGAAGCCGCCCTCGGCCAGCCCGAAGTTCCAGCCGGCGTAGTCACCGGAGATGACCGCGGAGACCCCGAGGCCGGCGAGCAGCAGCCACCCGGCCGTGCCGGAGCGCAGTTCGCGCTTCTGCAGGTACCCGGCGTCGACCGCCTCCGCCTCCACCCCCCGCCCGGGTCCGTGCGGTGCGCGGGCGGCTGCGGGTTCGACGGTCATCGGGGGCCCTCCGGCTGGGCGCCCGCCGGTTCGGGCGCGCGGCCAGCGTGTTCCCCCCGCCCCCGCCGGTCAACGGGGTGCGACGCTTCGGAACACGTTGTTCACGAGCGGTCGAGCAGGTCCCCCGCCAGCCGGCTGGCGTAGGGGTGGCCGAACAGCCCGGGCAGCCCGCCGGTGTGCAGGTAGACCGTCCGCTGCCCCGGGACGACGGTGCCGTCCCGGACGGCGGCGGTGAGCCCGGCCAGCGCCTTGGCCGTGTACACCGGGTCGAGCACCAGCCCCTCGGTGCGGGCGGCGGTGGTCATCGCCGCGGCACCGGCGTCGGTGAGCTCGCCGTAGCCGGCGCCGACCTGGTCGCGGCGCAGCTGCAGCGGACCGGGCGTGGCGCCCAGCGCGGTGGCCAGCGCGGCCACCCGCTCGGCCGGGTCGGGCACCGCACCGGTGTCCACCCCGAGCACCCGGTCCGCGCCCAGCCCGGCGACCAGGCCGGCCATCGTGCCGCCGGAGCCGACCGCCACCACGACCGTCCGCAGGTCGGGCAGCTGCTCGGCCAGCTCGTGGGCGCAGGCCAGGTAGCCGCGGGCACCGGTCGGCGTCGACCCGCCCAGCGGCAGGACGGCGGGCACCTCGCCGGCCGAACGCAGCTCCGCGACGACCGCGGCCACCTGCGCGTCGGCGTCCGCACCCGGGACGACCAGCACGACCCGGGCGCCGAACAGCTCCGCCAGCGCGAGGTTGCCCGGCCGGGCGGGGTCGGGTGCCCCGGTGAGCACCAGCACCGCCCGCAGGCCGCGCACCGCGGCGGCGGCCGCGGTCATCCGGGCGTGGTTGCTCTGCACGCCGCCGGTGGTGACCAGCACGGTCGCGCCGGCCGCCTCCGCCTCACCGACCAGGTGCTCGAGCTTGCGCACCTTGTTGCCGCCGGCGAAGGAGGTGAGGTCGTCGCGCTTGACCCACAGGTCGTCGGGCCCGAGGCCGAGCGCGGCGGCCAGCCGGGGCGCGGGGTCCAGCGGGGTCGGCCAGGTGGAAAGGCGTACCGGGGCGGTCGTCACCGGGCCAGCCTGCCAGGCGGTCAGCCCACCTCGAGCAGCGTCAGGTCCCGGACGTAGCTGCCGGTGCCACGGCGCACCCGGGTCGCGGCGGGGGCCAGCACGACGGCCACCGGACGGCGGCCGAAGAGCACCGGCTGCGCCCACCCGGCACGGGGCAGAGACGGCCGGCGCAGCGCCGGGCCCTCGATGCCCAGCACGAGCACCGCGGCCAGCACCGCCATCAGCGCGACCGTGCCCAGCGCGACCGGCAGCCCGGCGTGCTCGGCGAGGAAGCCGATGACCGGCGGGCCGCCGAGCAGCCCGGTGTAGCCGACGGTGGTCGCCAGCGCGACGCCCGAGGGACCGCCCAGCGCGCCGGCCCGGGCGATGGCCAGCGGGAAGACGTTGGCGAGGCCCAGCCCGACCAGCACGAACCCGGCCAGCGCGACGGGCAGCGAGCTCGTGGTGACCGCGGTGAGCGCCCCGG
This sequence comes from Modestobacter versicolor, assembly GCF_041028285.1. Classification (GTDB taxonomy): domain Bacteria; phylum Actinomycetota; class Actinomycetes; order Mycobacteriales; family Geodermatophilaceae; genus Modestobacter; species Modestobacter versicolor_A. Next base: position 946,317 of record NZ_JABGDB010000002.1, read on the forward strand.
CGGCGGCGAGCAGGGAGCCGCCGACCAGCAGCCGCCGCTCGCCGAGGACGGCGACCAGCCGACCGCCGGCCAGCCGGCCCGCGGCCATCGCCGAGGAGAACCCGGCGTAGCCCGCCGCGGCCAGCGCCGGGGCGGCGTGCACCTGCTCACGCAGGTGCAGCGCACCCCAGTCCGACAGCGCACCCTCGCCGTAGGCGGTGGCCCCGGCGACGGCGCCGAGCACGACCAGCACCGCGGTCGGCCGCGGGCCGCCGTCCGCACCGGCCGGCCGGGCGGCGTCCACGGTGGCCTGCCCGGCGTCGGCGCCGACCAGCACCGGGCCGGCCCAGGCCATCACCGCCAGGCCGACGACGGCGACCGCGACCAGGTGCGGCGCGACGCCGACCAGCCCGGACGCGAGGCCGCCGACCAGGGCGCCGAGCAGCCCACCGCCGCTGAACGCCGCGTGCAGGCCGGAGAGCAGCGGGCGTCCGGCCCGGGCCTCCACCTGCACACCGACGCTGTTCGCGGCGACGTTGACCGCACCGGTCGCCGCGCCGAAGAACAGCAGGGCGGCGCACAGCCCGGGCACGCCGGTGGCGAACCCGGGCAGCACGGCGGTGACGCTGGCCAGCACGCCGGCGAGCGCGGCGGTCAGCCCGGTGCCCAGCCGGGCGCAGAGGGCGCCGGTGAGCTGCATGCAGGCGAGCGCGCCGAGCGACAGGCACAGCAGCGCGACACCGAGGGCGGTGTGCCCGGCGCCGGTCGCGGCGCTGACGTCGGGGACGCGGGCGGCCCAGCTGCCGAAGACGAAGCCGTCCAGGGCGAACAGGACGGCAACGGCGGCGCGCAGCCGGGACGGCGACGGCGGGGTGGCACGGGCACGGGACAGCAGGGCACGGGACAGCAGGGAACGCAGCATGGGGACCTTCACGGAGTGGGGACGCATCGGCCGGCACCGCAGAGCGGTGCGGCGAGGGGGTCGGAAGAGCACACGACCTCGGGCGCTGACTCCACGGTGCCAGCCGTGGGTGTGCGATGCGTGTCCGCAGCGTGTCCGGAGGGCGTGAGTGTGCCCACGGTGCCGTCACCTCCGTCACAGCCGGCTGCGGCGCCTCCTGCGGTTGCCGCACCCGCCGCCGCCGGAGAGGCTCCGGGGATGACCGGGACCTTCTCCCGCGGACTGGTCGCCGGCGCTGCCGGCACCGCCGCGCTGCACGCCGTCACCTACCTCGACATGGCCCTGCGCGGCCGGCCGGCCAGCACCGTGCCGGAGCAGCTCGTCGACGCGATCGCCGACGCCACCGGCACCGCGGTGCCCGGTCGGGGCGCCGAGCGCGACGCCCGCCGCCGCGGGCTCGGGGAGCTGGCCGGCATCGTCAACGGCGTGGGGCTGGGCGTGGTGTTCAGCCTGGTCCGGTCGGCCGGGGTGCGGCTGCCGTTCCCGGTGGGCGCGGTGGTCAAGGGCGCCGCCGCGATGGCCGCCATCGACGTCCCGGTCGCGGCGCTCGGGGTCAGCGACCCCCGGCGCTGGTCGCGCGAGGACTGGCTCGCCGACGCCGTGCCGCACCTGGCCTACGGCGCCGTCACCCAGGCGGTCGTGGCCGGCCTGCCGACGCCGGAGGAGCGGGCGCTCCCGCGGCAGCCGGCAGGCGGCGGGCTGGTCGGCCGGTCGCTGCTGCTGGGCGTGGCCGCGGGCAGCCGCAGCTCGCTGGGGCTGGCCGGGCCCACGCTGAGCGCCGCCGACGTCGGCGGGCTGAAGAAGCTGGCGGCCGGCGTCTCGCTCGCCGGGGAGCTCTACGGCGACAAGCAGCCGTCCACCCCGGACCGCACCGGCGCCGCGGTGCTGCCGGCCCGGCTGGGCAGCGGCGCGGCCGGCGCGGCGCTGCTGGCCCGCCGCCAGGGCGCGAACGCCGCGCTGCCGGTGGTCGCCGGGATCGCCGGCTCCGCGGCCGGGTCGTTCGGCGGGCTGGCCTGGCGGCGCTGGGCGGGCACCCGGATGCCGGCGCTGCAGGCCGCGCTGGTCGAGGACGGCGCCGCGCTGCTGCTCGCCGCGGCCGCCTGCCTGCCCGGCCGGCGCCGCACCACCCGGCTGACCCTCGTCCGGCCGCCGGCCTGAGGGGTCAGCAGCGCCAGCCGGGGTCCCGGCCGGTGAGCCCGAGGGCGCGGTCGAAGGCGGGTGCGTCGGCGGGCACCGGCACCTCGGGTCCGTACCAGCCGCCGTCCCGGCCCATCGCGGCCAGCGGCGCGACGGCGGCGAGCACCGCCTCCCCGAGCGCGGGCGGGACGTCGTAGGGCGCGTCGACCGCGCGGGCGAGGTCCCAGCCGTGCACGGCGAACTCGGCGAGCAGCAGCGGCCCGACGACGCCGGCGGGCATCGGCGTGGTGCCCATCAGGGTCTCCCCCTCCCAGGCGGCCGGGTCGGCCCAGGCGTCGGCCGCCGTGTCCAGCTCGGCGGGGACGGCGGCCGCCCACTCGTCGACCGGCACGCCGTCCAGGAAGGGCGCCGGGGTGAGGCGGCTCCAGTCGTGCTCCAGCGGGGTACGGGTGGCCGCCCGCTGGGAGAGCAGCGCCGCCCAGGCCAGGTGGTCGACCAGGGCGCGGACGTCGTGGTCGCGGCACGGGGTCGGGGCGGTGAGCAGGTCGGCGGGGACCGACCGGAGCGGGCCGGCCGCCAGGTCGGAGGCGGCGCGGACCGCGGACGGCGGGTCGAGGGGCTCGGTCATGGGGCCAGCCTGCCCTGCTGCCCCGTCCGTGGGACGGCGCTGCCCCCACGGTCAGCCGGCGAAGCCGGAGCGGTAGGCCAGGACGACCGCCTGGGTGCGGTCCCGGGCGCCGGTCTTGGCCAGCACGGCCGCCACGTGGCTGCGGACGGTCTCCACGCCCACCACCAGCCGCCCGGCGATCTCGGCGTTGCTCAGGCCCTCGGCCATCAGCCGGAGCACCTCCTGCTCGCGGGCGGTGAGCCGGTCCAGACCGGGGGCGCCGGCCGGGTCGGGGGCCTGGACGTGCCGGCGGGCCAGCTGGCGCACCGCGTCGGGGAACAGCAGCGACTCCCCGCGGGCGACGGTGCGGATGCCGTGCAGCACCTCCTCCGGCGTCGAGCGCTTGAGCAGGAAACCGTCGGCGCCCGCGGCCAGCGCCTCGAACACGTGGTCGTCGTTGGCGAACGTGGTCAGCACCAGCACCCGGGCGGCCGAGCCGGCCCGGACCAGCGCCCGGGTGGCGGCGATCCCGTCGACCCGGGGCATCCGGACGTCCATCAGCACGACGTCGGGTGAGGTGCGGCCGACCAGGTCGAGCACGTCGGCCCCGTCGCCGGCCTCGCCGACCACCAGCAGGTCGTCCTCGCCGCGGAGCACCGCGGCCAGCCCGCTGCGGATCAGCGGCTCGTCGTCCACCAGCGCCACCCGGATGGTCACCGCGCGGCTCCCCGCGCGTGCACCGGCAGCCGGACGGCGAGGTACCAGCGACCGTCGTCGTCCGGGCCGCTGGAGACGGTGCCGCGCAGGTCGCGCACGCGCTCGCCGACCCCGCGCAGCCCGCGGCCGCCGCCGCTCGCGTCCACCCGCTGCCCCGGGGTGGTGTTGGTCAGCCGCAGCACCAGGTCGCTCCCCCCGGCGTCCACCTCGACCGCGCAGCAGGCGCCCGGGGCGTGCCGCAGCACGTTGGTCAGCCCCTCCTGCACGATCCGGTACGCCTCCCGGGAGACCACCGCCGGCAACGCGCCGACGTCCCCGCCGACCTGCGCGGTCACCACCGCCCCGGCGGCGCGGGCGGTGCCGACCAGCCGGTCCAGGTCGCGCAGGTCCGGTGCGGGCGCCACCTCCGCGGGTCCGCCGTCCTCGTCCCGGAGCAGGCCGAGCACGTGGTCGAGGTCGACCAGCGCGCGGCGGGTGGCGTCCTCGGTCGCCCGGATCGCCTCCTCGGCCGCGGCCGGGTCGCGGACCAGCAGCCGGCGGGCGGCGCCGGCCTGCACGCTGGCCAGGCTGAGCGCGTGCCCGACGCTGTCGTGCAGCTCGCGGGCCAGCCGGTCCCGGCCGGTCAGCACCGACACCGACGCCTCCGCGGCGGCCAGCCGCTCGGTCGCCGGCCCGGCCAGCAGCCGGGGCGCGAGCACGGCCAGCCCCCGGCCGAGCAGCTCGCCCCCGGCGACGGCGAGCACCAGCAGCCCGCCGGCGAGCAGCAGCCGGAGCGGCAACTGCTGCGGCACCTCCACGCCGAGCACGTCGCTCCCGGAGCCGGCCGGGTCGGCGACGACCAGCACCGCCGTCGGGACGCCGACGACGAGCAGCGCACCGGCGACCGAGCCGGCCAGCACGTGCAGCCCCAGCAGCACCGCCGTGCGCCCCCGCTGCCGCCAGGTGGTGGCCGGCCCGGGCCGCTCGGCGTAGCCGGGGGTGAGCAGTCCACCCACCGCGACCGCCTCGACCGGGCGGACCTCGCCCAGCGTGCCGATGGCCAGGACCGGGACGCCGACCAGCAGCAGCACCAGCGCCCCGGCGAGGACCGGCGGCAGGCCGGCCGTCGCGAGCGCCTCGGCCGGCCAGGCGAGCACCAGCCCTGCCGACACCCCGAGCGCCCCGCCGATCAGCAGGTACAGCCAGCGCAACAGCGACCGGCGCACCCCCGGGCCCGGCGCTGCGTGTGTCACCGCGCCATCCTCGCCGGGGCGGTCCGGTCCGGGAAGCCCGGACCGGACACCGCCGTCAGGCACGGAGCGGGAGGGCCGGCTCGCCCCGGCCGCAGCTGCGGCACGTGCCGCGCCGGCGGAGGGCGTAGCCGGTGACGGCCGCGGCGAGCGCCAGCCCCCAGGGCAGCGTCGGGAAGACCAGCAGCATCGCCCAGCCCATCGGGTCGCCGTCCCGGACCTCGCCGACCGCCAGCGCGACCATGCCGGGGGTGGACGCCAGCAGGACCGTCGCCACCAGCCCGCCGGCGACGACCGGGAACGCGACCGGCACCGGGCGGCCCCGCAGGACCGGCACCCAGCCCGGCCAGACCTCGCCCCACGGCCGGACCAGCCCGGCGGTCAGCACGGCACCGCCGAGCGCGGCGAAACCGAGCCCCAGGCCGAACAGCCGCATCGCCGGCTCCAGGTCGCCGCCCTCCGGCATGCCCAGCGGCCACGGGGTCAGCCAGGTCAGCCGGAGCAGGGCGTAGGGCAGCGGGCCGGCGACGGCCGCCCAGGTGGCCAGCCGGCCCCAGCGGAGCGCGGCGGCCGGCTCGGTCCACCGGGCGGCGGGCCGGCCGCAGGCCTGGCACCGGCCGGTCGCCGACCGGCGCAGCAGCACCGCGGCGGTGCCGAAGAGCGCGGCCCCCACCAGCACCAGCCCCAGGTGCGCGGGCGGGCCGGCGTGCCGGGCGAAGCCGTCGCCCAGCTGGCCGGCGAGCCGACCGACCGTCCCGGGCCGCAGCACGCCGGAGACCACGCCGACGACGGCGAGCCCGAGCACCGCGGCCAGCCACGGCCGGGCCCGCCGGTCGCGGACCGCCCCGACCACGAGGACGGCCAGGAAGGCGGCCGGGCCGACGAGGGCGCAGAGGTAGCCCAGCAGGGTCAGCACGCCGACGTCGGCGGAGACCGCCAGCAGCAGCCCGGCCTGGACGGCCAGCGCGACCGCCACCGCCCGGGACGCCGGCCGGTACCGGCCCAGGACGGCCAGCAGCAGACCGGTCGCCGCCAGGCCGGTCACCGTCCACGCCGAGGGGGTGCGGTGCAGCACCGCGAGCAGGCCGGCCCGCCCCTCGTCGTCGAACCCGGGCCAGCTGTCCGGGTCCAGCAGCCAGCGCAGGCCGACGAGCAGGTGCACCAGGCTCCAGCCGGCGGCGCCGAGCAGCAGCCGGTGGACGGTGCGGGTGGTCCGCTCCGCCGCGGCAGCGGGGGGCACGGGATGGGGGTGGACAGCGGTCACGGTGGACCTCCGGGGACGTCGCCCGGGCCGGTCCCGGGGGGCACGTCCAGCCTCGGCACGCCCGGCCCGCCGGTGCTCCCCCGCGCGGGGGATCTCGCTCCGCCGCGCGGGTGGGCTACCCGGCGGCGTCGGCCGCGGCCAGCAGCCAGCCGGGACCGACGACCCGCGCGGTGCGGGGCAGCCGGTCCCGCAGCCCTCGGTCGGCGGTGACCACCAGCAGGTCGTCGTCGCCGTCGGCCAGCTCGGCGGCGACGGCGGCCAGCGCGTCGTCGCCGCTGCCCTCGGCCCGGACCAGCCGCACACCGTCCGGCGCCGCGACGTCCCGGGCCCGGCCTTCCACGACGGCCACCAGGGCGACCACCGGCACCGGGGCGCCGTCCAGACCGGTCAGCTCGCTGCCGATCAGCGGGGCGAGCCGGTCGAGCAGCCGGGTGGTCGCGCCGGCCCGGTCGCGCCACCAGCCGTCAGGGCGCGAGCCGACGGTGTTGGCCACGTCGACCAGCACGACGGTCACCGGGTCAGCGGCGCCGGGAGGAGCTGAGCACCGCGGTGCCCACGAAGAACAGCAGCCCGATGACGGCGAGCCAGAACAGGCCCTTGACCACCCAGCCGACGACGATGAGGACCAGCCAGACGGCGAGCAGCAGGAGCAGGAAACGGGCCACGGGGCGACCGTAGGGCACGCCGGGCACCAGCCGGTGGTGCGCGGCTCAGCTGCCGGCGGCTCAGCTGCCCTCGGCCGCGCCGAGGCGCCAGTAGCCCATGAACGCCACCGAGGTGCGCGGGACGCCGAGGTCGCGCACCAGCCGGCGGCGCAGCTTCTTCACCATGCCGGCCTCCCCGGCGAGCCAGGCGTAGCAGCCGTCGGCACCGGCGTCGGGCACCTCCCAGAGCATGCCGCCGTCGAGGTCGACGTCCTCGGGCTCGACGCCGGCGGCGGGTGCGGCGACGCCGAGCTCGCAGAGCGCGGCGTGCACGGCCGGGCCGAGCGCCTCGCCGCGGGCGCGGGCGCCGCGGACCAGCCAGCGGACCTCGACCCCGGCCGGGACCGCGAGGGAGAGCACGTCGCCGGCCTCGGGCACCTCCAGTACGGCGATGGTGCGGCGGCCGGAGGGCAGCGCCTCGACGATGGCGCTGATCGCCGGGACGGCCGTCTCGTCGCCGGCCAGGAACAAGGTGCCCTCGGCGGGCGGTGCCCACTCGACGCCCCAGGCGCGGCCGGTGCCGGAGCGGTCCGGGCCGAGCACCACGACCGGGTCGCCGACGACGGCGGCCGCCGCCCAGCTGCCGGCCGGGCCGTGCTGGCCGCCGTCCACGCCGTGCAGGACGACGTCGACGTCGATCTCGCCGAGCAGCGGCCGGGCGTCGCGGACGGTGTAGGTGCGCAGGTACGGGCGCCGCTCGTCGGGCAGCGCGCAGTACTCCTGGTACCAGCCGGGGCCGTCGGTGAGCAGGTCGCGGACCGGGCCGCCGTCGCGGGACAGCACCAGCTTGATCCGCTGGTCGGCCCCGCCGACGCCGAAGCCGGTGAACTCGGGCCCGGCGAAGGTGAGCCGCAGGAAGTTCGGGCTGAGCCGCTGCACGCGGGCCACGGTGCCGCTGAAGAAGCGGAACTCCGGAGCCCCGGCCGGCTGCCGGACCGGCGCCGGCTCGGCGGTCGCCGTGCTCACCCGGTCGGTGGTGGCCGTCGTCATCGCTGGTCTCCCGGCTCGTCGTGGCCGGCTCACCTGCACCGGGCTGTGGTGAGGCTAGCCTAACCACACCGTCCGACGGAACCGTCTGGGCGGATCCGGTCCGCGGCCAGCTCCGCGCAGATCCGGTCGACGACGGCGTCGGGGTCCTCGTGCTCCCAGAAGCGGAGCACCTGCCAGCCGAGCCCGGTGAGCACCGCGTCGGTGCGCCGGTCGCGCGCCACGTTGGCGGCGAGCTTGGCGGTCCACCACCCGGCGTTCGCCGTGGGCAGGTGCCCGCAGGCGGGGCAGGCGTGCCAGAAACAGCCGTCGATGAAGACGACGAGTCGGCGGCCCTTCCAGACCAGGTCGCCGCGGGCCCGGGTCTGCGGGCAGGGCCGGACATCGACGCGGTAGCGGACGCCGCGGGCGTGCAGCCGCCGGCGCACGGCCAGCTCCGGCACGGTGTCCCGGCGCCCCTGCCGGCAGAAGCGCGCCCGCACCACCGGGGAGGAGGCAGGCGGCGCCACCCGCAGGTCGACCGTCACCGGCCGGCGGTGGACCCGGTCGCGATCTCGACCAGCCGGCACAGCCCGTTGACCAGCCGCAGCTGCTCGGGCGTCTGCACCGGCGAGGTGAGCAGCGCCGGGCTGCCGACCAGGTACGCCACCGTCTTGGCCCGGGACAGCGCCACGTTCAGCCGGTGCCGGTCGAGCAGGAAGTCCAGCCGCCGCGGCACGTGCGCCCCGCTGGAGGCGGCCAGGGTGAAGACTGCGACGGCGGCCTCCCGGCCCTGGAACTTGTCGACCGTGCCGACCTCCACCGCACCCAGCCCGACCGCGGCCAGCGCGCCGCGCACCTGGTTGACCTGGGCGTTGTACGGCGTCACCACCAGCACGTCGGCGGGGGTCATCACCCGCTCCTCGCCGCTGCTGCGCCACCGGCGGCCGACCAGGTCGGTGACCAGGGCGGCGACGACGGCGGCCTCCTCGGCCGACGCCGACCCGTTGCCCTCGTGCACCACCGGCACCCAGCCGATGCCGGCCGGGGCGGCCCAGCGGTCCGGGGTGTCGACGGCGTTGTCCGCGGTCAGCGGCGCGGGCTGCAGCGCGCCGCGGTAGGAGAGGTCGGAGACGACCCGGCACAGCGCCGGGGCCATCCGCCAGCTGCGGTCGAGGAAGACACCGCGGTCCTCGCCGAGCACCTCGTCGTCGCCGAGCACGTGCTGCAGCGCGGAGACGTCGGCGCCGTCGGGGTGGATGCCCCGGCCCGGCTGGCGCAGCTGCTGCGGGTCGCCGAGCAGCACCAGGTTGGCCGCCGCCCGGCTGATGGCCAGCGTGTTCGCCAGGGACAGCTGCCCTGCCTCGTCGACCACCAGCACGTCGAGCCGACCGGCCAGCTCGGGGCGGGCGAACAGCCACGACGTGCCGGCCACCAGGTCGACGTCCCCGGTGTCGAGGGCGTCGACGACCTGACCGTTGGAGCCCACGCACTGCACGTCGGCGTCGCTGCAGCGCTGCAGGTCGTCGGCCTTCTGCAGGGCGCGCACCGGCACCCCGGCCTCGCGGGCCGCGGCCATCACCGCGTCCAGCAGGTTGCCGATCACCTTGTGGCTGGAGGCGGTGAGCCCCACCCGGCGGCCGGCCCGCACCAGGTCGACCACCGCCCGTGCGCCGGTGTACGTCTTGCCAGCACCCGGTGGGCCCTGGACGGCGAGCACCCCACCGTCGAGCCGCCCGGCCAGCCGCCGGACGGCGTCGGCTGCGCCCTCGCCGGGCAGCCGGAGCGCGGTGCCGGCGACCACTCGCGGGGGCCGGCGGAGCAGCAGGTCCCGCGCCGCCCGCCAGTCGTCCACCCCCGCGCCGTCGATCCCGCGGCCGTCGATCCCGCGGCCGTCGATCCCGCTGCCGTCGATCCCGCTGCCGTCGATCCCGCTGCCGGCCACCAGCTCGCCCAGGTCGTGCAGCGCGGCCCGGAAGAGCTTGTCGCTCGGCGGCGAGGTCGGCAGCAGCCCGGTGGGGTGCTCCGCGGCGGCCGGTCCGCTGCGCGCGAGCACCACCCAGCCGGCGGTCGGGTCGATGTCGACGACGCTGCTGGTCGGGCGCCTGCCGTCCGCGGCGGGCAGCAGGTGCTCGAACCGGCCACCGGCCGACACCTTCGTCTCCTGCGGCGGGAAGCGGTACCGCCAGTGCTGCGACCGCTTGTCCGCACCGACCAGCTCGGCACCCTCCAGCGGGCCGAGGGCCGCGGTCTCCCGCTCCAGCTCGTCGGCCGCCAGTTCGCGCAGCCGGAAGTACTCCCACCAGGCCGACCGCGCTTCCCGCGCGTGCCAGCCGAGCTGCTGGGCGAGCAGCCAGGTCGCCTCCTGCTCCGGCGTGCGGCCGGTGTCGGGCAGGTCGGCGACCAGCCGCTGCTCCAGCTCCTCACGCAGCTCCTGCGCAGCGGCGTTCTCCGCGGAGCCGTCCGGGTCGCCGTCCTCCGGCCGGCGCAGCAGGGCACCGGAGGCGAGCAGCTCGGTGCGGCGCCCCTCGAGCCAGTCGCGCAGCTCGCGGGTGGAGACGCAGTCGTCGCGGTTGTAGGCCTCGATCTGGGCGAGCAGCGCCTGGTCGCGGGTGGCCAGCCAGCGCTCGAAGGCGATGATGCTCTCGCCGGCGTCGGAGACCTCCGCGCCGTGCTCACGCACGTGGCCGCGGTAGAAGTCCTCGACCTGCTTGATCGAGTACGACTCCTTGCTCAGCCGCAGCCCCTGCCGGACCACCGCGTACAGATCGACCAGCACGTCGCCGCGCAGCAGCCGGTCGACATCCGCCTCCCGGGTCCGCAGCCGCGCGGACAGCGTCTTGAGCCGGGTCGGCTCGTAGGGCGCGTAGTGGTAGACGTGCATCGCCGGGTCGGCGGCCCACGCGCCGGTCAGGTGGTCGACGAGCTGCTCGAAGGCGGCGCGCTCGGCAGCCGACTGGTCGTCGGCGGCCGGGTCGCAGCCCCAGAACGCGGTGAACTCCCCCGCGGTGTCCAGCACGCCCCAGAGGTACTCCAGCCCCGCGTCGCCGGCGAACGGGTCGCCCTCGATGTCGAAGAACAGGTCGCCGGCGCTCGGCGGCGGCAGCAGCTCGAACCCGCGACCGTGCTCCCGGGGGAGGAACTCGTACGACGGCGCCCCGGTGACCCGCTCGGACAACTGCAGCCGGGCCTGCTGGGTGAGCCGCTCGCGCGACGTGCGGCCGACCGCGTCGGGCAGCTCGTCGGGGTGCCGGCCGGCCAGGTCGGTGAGCGTGCCGATGCCCGCCTCGACCAGCGCGGTGGCGTGGTCGCGGCGCATCGAGGCGACCAGCGACAGCGAGTCCTCCGCCCGCCAGCGGTCCGTGCAGGTCTCCCGCCACGGGCAGACACCGCAGTGCGCGTTGGGGTACGGGGCGGCGAGGTCGCCGTCGGCCAGCCGCGCCTGGAAGCGGCTGCGGGCGGCGCGGGCGTAGGCCTCGGCGTCGGCGTAGCGGAAGACCAGCTCCTGCTGGTCGCCGGTGACGACGGTGAGCAGCTCCGGGGGCACGCCCTGCAGCCCGGCGAGCAGGTCGCCGTACAGCGCCATCTGCAGCACGGCCGGGACCTTGATCCGCCGCGCCAGCTTGGTGTCCGCGACGTCGTAGGCCCACGGGCCCAGGTCGCTGGACCGGTCGTCCCGCTTGAGCAGGAAGTCGGCGTGCCCGCGCCAGGTGCCGTCGAAGAAGGTGGCCTGGTAGACCACGTCGGCGCCGGCCCGCATCGCGGCCAGGGTGTCGGCCTGGGCCCGGACCAGCTCCGCGGCGTCCTTGCCGGCGGGCGCCTCGATCTCGACGACGGTGAGCCCGCGGTCGCGCAACCGCTGCACGTGCCGCGCCTCGTGGTCGATGCCGTGCTGGGCGACCAGCTGGGTCATCGGGTCGACCGCCGGGGGCCGGGCGCGGGTGCCGGCGGCCACCTCGAGCGAGAGCCGGGTGAGGTGCTCGCACTCCAGGAAGCCGGTCAGGTCGCCGGCGCTGACCACCAGTGCCCCGTCGGACTCGTACACGCTGCCCCCCGTTCCTCCCCCGGCGGAGGAGCTGGCCCGACCGTACGGCCGGGGTACGACAGGACCGGCCGGCACCCGGCCGCTGCGGGGCTCCCGCCCGGGGGCACACGGGCCCGTGTGCCCAACGGCCCATCGGACCGTGCACCTCCCGCCGACGCACACCTACGCCCTCGCGCCGACGGCCGGGGGCACCGTTCCCGGCCCCGTGCGTCCCGGTAGGAATCAGCTGTGCAGGCGACGCTGAGCTCCGTCGCGGCGGCTGCTGGGGTGAGCACCAGCACGGCCAGCCGCGCCCTCTCCGGGCACCCGAGCGTCCTGCCGACGACCCGGGCCCGGGTCGAGGCGGCGGCCGCGGCGCTGCGCTACCAGCCCAACGCCACCGCCAGCGCGCTGCGCACCCGGCGCACCGGCCTGCTGGGCCTGGTGGTGAACAACCTGCGGACGGCGACCTTCTCCACCATCGCCGAGACCCTGCAGTCCTGGGCGGCCGACCACGGTTACCAGGTGCTGGTCTGCCCCACCGGCGGCGACCCAGACCGGGAGGCCGACTTCCTGCGGGCCGCCCGCGCGCACCACTTCGACGGCGTCGTCGTCGCCGGCTCCGGCGCGAACACCGAGCTGGTGAACAGCCTGGTCGACGACGGCCGCGCGGTGGTGACCATGAACCGCGAGGTGCCCCGCTCGCTGGCGCCCTCGGTGATGCCCGCCTACGAGCAGGCCGCGCGGCTGGGCACCGAGCACCTCATCGGGCTGGGCCACACCCGGATCGCGGTGATCGGCGGCCCGGCCGAGGTCACCTCCGGGCGGCTGCACCACGCCGGCTACGCCGCGGCGATGGCCGCGGCCGGGCTGCCCGTCGTCCCGGGGCTGGTGCACCGCGGGCCGTTCACCCCGGACTTCGGCCAGGCCGCCGCGCGGGCGCTGCTGGCCGCCCCCGAGCTGCCCACGGCGCTGCTGGTCAGCAACCACGAGGCGTCGTTCGGGGCACTGCCGGCGCTCGGCGGCAGCGGGGTGGCCCTGCCGGCCGAGCTGTCGGTGATCTGCACGGAGGACGAGCCGTTCTACAGCTGGTGGGCCCCGCCGCTGACCACGGTGGACAACCGCGCCGGGCTGCAGGCCGAGCGGGCCGGCGCGCTGCTGCTCGCCCAGCTCACCGGCGACGCGGTCGACCCCCGGCCCGCCGAGCTGGTCGAACCGCAGCTCGTCGTCCGGGCGTCGACCGCGCCGCCCCGGGTCAGCTGACCCGCTCAAACACCGCGGCGAGCCCCTGGCCGCCGCCGATGCACATCGTCTCCAGGCCGTAGCGGGACTCCCGGCGGCGCATCTCGTGGGCGAGGGTGGCCAGGATGCGGGCGCCGGTGGCGCCGACCGGGTGGCCGAGGGAGATGCCCGAGCCGTTGACGTTCACCCGCTCGCGGTCGTCGCCGCCCAGGCCCCACTCCCCCAGGCACGCGAGCACCTGGCTGGCGAAGGCCTCGTTGAGCTCGATGAGGTCCATGTCGGCGAGCGTGAGCCCGGTCCGCTCGAGCACGGCGGCGGTGGCCGGCACCGGGCCGATGCCCATGGTCTCCGGCGGCACGCCCGCGACCGACCAGCCGACCAGCCGCACCATCGGCTCCCAGCCGCGGCGATCGGCCTCGGCCCGGGTGGTGACGACGCAGACCGCGGCGCCGTCGTTCTGCCCGGAGGCGTTGCCCGCGGTCACCGTGGCCTCGGGGTCGACCCGGCCCATGACGGGGCGGAGCTTGGCGAGGTCCTCCATCGTCGTCTCGGGGCGCGGGTGCTCGTCCTCGGTGACCACGCGGGCCGGCGTCTTGCGGGTGGCCGGCACCTCGACGCCGATGATCTCCTCGGCGAAGCGGCCCTCGCGGATCGCGGCACCGGCGGCCTGCTGCGAGCGCAGCGCCCAGGCGTCCTGCTCCAGCCGGTCGACCTTGAACTCGCGCCGCACGTTCTCCGCGGTCTCCAGCATGCCGCCGGGCACCGGGTGGTGCAGGCCGCCCGCTGTCTCCCGGGCCCGGGCCAGCCGGTCGTGCAGCATCACGCCGTCGCCCTTGGCGCCGGTGCGCAGCCCCAGCGCGTAGTGCTCGACGTTGCTCATCGACTCCACGCCACCGGCGACGACGACCTTCCCGGCGCCCGCGCCGACCTGCATCGCCGCGTAGATGACCGCCTGCAGCCCGGAGCCGCAGCGGCGGTCGATCTGCAGACCGGGCACCTGGACGCCGAGCCCGGCGTCCAGCGCGGCGATCCGCCCGATGGCCGGGTTCTCCCCGCTCGGGCTGCAGTTGCCGAGGATGACGTCGTCCACCTCGCCCTCGCCGAGGCCGGTGCGCTCGACCAGCCCGCGCAGTGCGGTGGCGGCGAGCTCGTTGGCCGACAGCCCGGCGAAGACCCCGCCGAAGCGGCCGACGGGCGTGCGGAGCGGTGAGCAGATGACGACGTCGTCCATGCCGCAACTCTGCCACCGGTCCCCCGCCGAGGCGCAGCCCGGCCGACCGCTGGGCGGAAGCCGGCGGCCGCCCGGACGCGACGACGCCCCTCCCGGCGGACCGGGAGGGGCGTCGCAGCGGTGCTCAGCGCGGGATCAGACGTCCGAGGCGCAGTAGACGTTGCCGTCCTTCGACTCGTCGGTGCCCGACCACAGCACGAAGGTCGTGCTGGGCACGTCCTCGCACAGGCTGGCGTCCTCGGCGGCGTTGAACTCGTCGCCGGTCATCTCCGCGTCGGTGCCCTCGATCTTGTACTGGGCGTCCTCGGAGTCGCAGTCGACGACGTCGAACTCCGAGGCGTCGGTCTGCTGGATGCAGTCGCCCACCTCCGGGTCGCCGGCGCCGAGGAAGGTGGTCAGCGCACCGAGGACGACGAGCAGCGCGAGGACGCCACCGAGGATCGGCAACCACTTGCGCTTGGGCTTCGCCGGCTCGGCGGGCTGACCGAACGGCGTCGCGCCGCCCGGCTGCCCGCCGTCGGGCTGGGCGCCGAACTGCGGGGCGCCGTAGGGCTGCCCGGCCGGCTGGCCGTAGCCCTCGGCCGGGGGCTGCTGCCCGGGGGTGCCCCAGGGCTGCTGCGGCTGCTGACCAGGGTACGGCTGACCGGCCGGCGGCTGCTGGCCCCAGCCCGCCGCCCCGCCCGACTGGCCGGGGGTCTGCTCGGGCGGCTGCGGGCCACCGGAACCGGGGGTGCTCACATCGGTCTCCAGGTCTCAGAAGGTGTCTCAGAAGGTGTCTCGGCAGGTGTTCCGAGCGCACGGTCGAGACGTGATCCTGACCCATCCCGGCCCAGCAACCGCACCGTTGGGGCACAGTCGGCGCGTCACCACCCCCGCACGAGGGAGGAGGTGACGCGCCCGCGCCGTCCGCGGATCAGTCCCGCGGCTTGGCGATGACCTTGTGCGCGGCGGCCTTGACCGCGTCCGGCAGGACCCGGCTCGCCGCGGCCTGGGCCTTGGTCGCCAACGACGCCGCGACCACCTTCCGCTCCCCGGCGAGCATCGCCTCGAACCCCTGGCGGGCCACCTCGTCGGCCGGGTCCTTGGGGCCCTGGCCCATCGCGGTGTCGTCCAGGCCGGCCCGGTCGAAGAACTCGGTCTCGGTCGGTCCCGGCATCAGCGCGGTGACGGTGACCGCGGAGCCCTTGTCCGACAGCTCCTCCTGCACCGCCTCGGTGAGCGACTGCACGAAGGACTTCGAGGCGTTGTAGACCGGCTGGTAGGCACCCGGCATCGTCGAGGCGATCGAGGAGGTCACCAGGACCCGGCCGTCGTCGCGCGCGGTCATCTCGACCAGCGCGAGCTTGAGCAGCGCGGCGGTGGAGACCACGTTGAGCTGCATGATCGCCAGGTCGTCCGCCCAGTCGGTGTCGACGAAGGCGCCGCTCTGCCCGACCCCTGCGTTGATCGCCGCGGCCGCCAGCGGGCGGCCCAGCCCCTGCACCTGGGACCACAGCTCGGCCACGCCCTGCTCGGTGCGCAGGTCGGCCTGGACGGCGACGACGGAGGCACCGCCGGCCTGGACCAGCATCGCGGCCTTCTGGATGCCGGCGTCCTCGGCGTTGACGACCAGGTCGTAGCCGTGCTCGGCGAAGAGCTTCGCGAGCTCGAAGCCGATGCCGCTGGAGGCACCGGTGACCAGGGCGAGCGGTCGGGACTGCGGCTCGGTGATGTTCTGTGTCATGGCCGTCCGGATACCCGGCCGACCGGCAGGACGAACGCCGGACCCGGGGGCAGGGGGCACGGCACCAGGACGGTCGCACGCCCCCCTGACAGTTCCCTGGACGCCGGCGGGGAGACTGCTGCACGTGGGCGGTGACACGGGCGGGGCCGAAGTCGTGACCGGGCCGGTCTGCTCGGCGAAGGGCTGCCGCGCACCGGCCGGCTTCGCGCTGGTGTGGAACAACCCGCGGCTGCACACCCCCGACCGGGAGAAGGTGTGGACGGCGTGCCCCGCCCACCGCGCGTCGCTGTCGGACCACCTGGCGGCACGGTCCTTCCTCCGCCGGGTCGACCCGCTCCCCTGACCCCGGCTGCGCCGACCTCGCTGTCCTCACCCGCCGGCGGGTCAGCCGGGCGCCGACGGCGGGCGCGCCCCGGCGTGTGAGGATCGACCCTCGTGCGACGACGCGGTGAGGACCTGCCCCTGCCGCGCGAGGTCCGAGTGCTGGCGATCGTCGCCTTCGTGGTGGCGCTGGGCTTCGGCGTCGTCGCCCCGGCGATCCCGCTCTTCGTCCGGGACTACGGCGTGGGCACGACCGCGGTGGGCTTCGCCGTCAGCGCCTTCGCCTTCTTCCGGTTCGTCTCCGCGTTCGGCAGCGGCAGCCTGGTCGAGCGGGCCGGGGAACGGGTCGTGCTGGCCGCCGGGCTGGTCGTCGTCGCGGTGACCACCGGCGCGGCCGGGTTCGCCGGCAACTTCCCGCTCTTCGTCGGGTTGCGCGCCGCCGGCGGGGTGGGCAGTGCGATGTTCACCGTCGCGGCGCTGTCGCTGCTGCTGCGCACCGCTCCGGCGGCGCAGCGCGGCCGGGCCGCGGCCACCTACCAGGGCGGCTTCATCCTCGGCGGGATCGCCGGCCCGGCCGCCGGCGGCTTCCTCGCCGAGATCTCCCCCCGGGTGCCGTTCTTCGTCTACGCCGGCTTCCTGCTGGTCGCCGGCGCGGTCGCGCTCGTGCTGCTGCGGCCCGCCGCGCTGCCCCCGGTGGGCACCCCGCCCGCCGCCACCGCCGCCGCGGACGAGGACCGCGCCCCGGCGCCCGGCCTGCGGTCGGCGCTGCGCTCGCGGGCCTACCTCGCCGCACTGGTGGCCAACCTCGGCGTCGGCTGGGTGCTCTTCGGCGTCCGCAACTCGCTCGTGCCGCTGTACGTCACCGAGGAGCTGGGCCAGACGGTCGCCTGGGCCGGCGCCGGGCTGCTCGCCGGGTCGGTGGCGCAGGCGGTCGGGCTGCTGCGCGCCGGCCGGCTGTCGGACAGCTGGGGACGGCGCCCGTCGCTGGTCCTGGGCACCGGGCTGGCCACCGCCTCGATCGCGGTCCTCGTGCTGCCGCCGTCCACCGTGGTGTTCCTGCTGGCGATGGCCACCTTCGGGCTGGGCGCCTCCCTGCTGGCCAGCGTGCCGGCCGCGGTCGTCGGCGACGTCAGCCCGGCCCGCGGCGGCCGGGTGGTCGCGGTGTTCCAGATGGTCGCCGACCTCGGCGCGGTCACCGGGCCGCTGGTGGCCGGCTGGCTCACCGACGCCTTCTCCTTCCAGGTGGCCTTCGCGGTCAGCGCCGGCGTCCTCGGGCTGGGCCTGCTGGCCGCGCTGGCGATGCCCCGCACGGTGCGGCCGGCCGCCTGAGCGGCACCGGGACTACCGCTGGCGCCGCTTCGCGGGTTGGATGGAGAGGCCGCCGGGAGCCTGCACCGTGGGGCGGCCACCCGCGACGGCACCGACCGGAGGTGCTGTGCCTGCTCGACCCGTCCTGCTCACCGTCGACGACGACCGCGCCGTCAGCCGCGCCATCGCCCGTGACCTCCGCCGCCGCTACGGCGACCGCTTCCGGGTGGTCCGCGCCGGGAGCGGCCCCGACGCCCTGGCCGTGCTCCGCGAGCTGACCGCCCGCGGGGAGATGACCGCCCTGCTGCTGGCCGACCACCGGATGCCGGGCATGACCGGGGTGGAGTTCCTGGAGCAGGCGATGGACCTCACCCCCACCGCCAAGCGGGTGCTGCTCACCGCCTACGCCGACACCGACGCCGCGATCCGGGCGATCAACGACGTCGACCTCGACCACTACCTGCTCAAGCCCTGGGACCCGCCGGAGGAGCTGCTCTACCCGGTCCTCGACGAGCTGCTGGAGTCCTGGAAGCGGGCCGCCCGGGCCCCCTTCGACGGGCTGACCCTGCTCGGCCACCAGTGGTCGGCGGAGACCCAGGAGCTCAAGGAGTTCCTGGCCCGCAACCAGGTGCCCTACCGGCACCTGCAGGGCGAGGACGCCGCCGGCATCCGCAAGGCCGCCGAGCTGGAGGACGACGCCGCACTGCCGGCCACCGTCTTCCCCGACGGCACCGTGCTGCGCCGGCCGTCGCTGCGGGAGCTCGCCGAGAAGTGCGGGCTGGCGACCACCGCGGGCAGCCCGTTCTACGACGTCGTCGTGGTGGGCGCCGGCCCGGCCGGGCTGGGCTCGGCGGTGTACGCCGGCAGCGAGGGGCTGCGCACCCTGCTGGTCGAGCGCACCGCCACCGGCGGCCAGGCCGGCACCAGCAGCCGGATCGAGAACTACCTCGGGTTCCCGCGCGGGGTGTCCGGCGCGGAGCTGGCCAAGCGGGCCCGGGACCAGGCGGTGAAGTTCGGCGTCGAGGTGCTCACCACCGCCGAGGTCACCGCGGTCGCGCCGCAGGGCGACGGCCGGGTGGTGCGCTTCGCCGACGGCAGCGAGGTGACCGCGCACGCCGTCGTGCTGGCCACCGGGGTCGAGTGGACCCGGCTGCCCGCGCAGGGCGCCGAGGAGTTCGCCGGCCGGGGCGTCTACTACGGCGCCGACCCGCACGAGGCGCTGGGCTGCCGCGGAGAGGAGGTGTACGTCGTCGGCGCGGCGAACTCGGCCGGCCAGGCTGCGCTGCACTTCGCCAAGTTCGCCAGCAAGGTGGTGATGCTCTGCCGCGGGCCGGACATCCGGCGGGGCATGAGCGAGTACCTGGTGGCCCGGATCGAGGCCTCCGAGGTGATCGAGGTGCGCACCTGCACGCAGGTGGTGGCCGTCGAGGGCGACGGCCACGTCGAACGGCTCGTGCTGTCCGACACCGTGTCCGGGGAGCAGGTCACCGTGCCGGCGTCCCGGCTGTTCGTCTTCATCGGCGCCCAGCCGCCCACCGAGTGGCTGGGCGACGCCTTCGCCCGCGACGCCCGTGGCTTCCTGCGCACCGGGCCGTCGCTGCTCGACGCCGAGGGCCGCCCGCCGGCGGAGTGGCCGCTGTCCCGCGCTCCCTACCACCTGGAGTGCTCCGTGCCCGGCGTCTTCGTCGCCGGCGACGTCCGCGCGGAGTCGGTCAAGCGCGTCGCGGGCGCCGTCGGCGAGGGCGCCATGGCCGTCACGCTCGTGCACCGCTACCTGGAGGCCACCACATGACCGCGACCACCCCGCAGCTCGGCAGCCCGGGCATCAGCACCGACGAGCTGCGCACGCTGTTCCTGTTCGAGTCGCTGCGGGACGAGGACCTGCAGTGGATCGCCGACCGCGCCGAGGTCCGGGTGTTCGACGGCGACACCGTCGTCTTCGCCCAGAACGACCCCTCCGACGCCCTCTACGTGCTGCTGGACGGCGGGCTGCGGCTGACCAAGACCGCCGACGGCGAGGACGTCCTGATCAACGAGACGACCCACCGCGGCGCCTACTCCGGCGCGACCCGGGCGTACGCCACCGGCCACCCGCAGGAGTACCAGTCGACGCTGAGCACCACCCGGCCCAGCCGGTTCCTGCGGCTGCCCGCCGAGGACTTCGCCGCCCTGGTGCACCAGCAGTGCCCGATGGCGGTGCACCTGCTCGACGGCCTGTACGAGGGCGTGCGGGCCACCGAGTCGGCGATGCGGCAGCGCGAGCACCTGGTGCAGCTCGGCCACCTGTCGGCCAACCTCGCCCACGAGCTGAACAACCCCGCGGCCGCCGCCGTCCGGGCCACCGAGCAGCTGCGCGGCCGGATGAGCTCGATGCGGCACAAGCTCAGCCTGCTGGCCAACAGCGGGCTGTCCCCCGAGCTGGTCACCCGGCTGGTCAAGACCCAGGAGCTGGCGGTCGAGCGGGCGGCGAAGGCCCGGCCCGACCTCACCGCGCTGGAGGAGAACGACCTCGAGGACGCGATCGCCGAGCGGCTGGAGGAGGTCGGCGTGGGGGTCGACCAGGCCAACGACCTCGCGCCGGTGTTCGCCACCTCCGGCATGGACGCGCAGTGGGTGGACTCCGTGGTCGAGGAGATCGACTCCGGCCTGGAGTGGAGCTCGGCGTTCGGCTGGCTGCGCTACACGCTGGAGACCGAGACGCTGATGGACGAGATCGAGGAGGCGGCCACCCGGATCTCCTCGCTCGTCGGCACGGTGAAGCAGTACTCGCACATGGGCCAGGCGCAGTTCCAGGAGTTCGACGTCAAGCCCGGGCTGGAGAGCACGCTGGTGATGCTGGCCCGCAAGCTCAGCGGCATCGAGGTGCGCCGGGAGCACGCCGCCGACCTGCCCGCCGTGCCCGGGTACCCGGCGGAGCTGAACCAGGTGTGGACCAACCTGATCGACAACGCCGCCGACGCCATGGCAGGGGGCGGTGTGCTGACCGTGCGCACCCGGGCCGACGACGAGGCGGTGTTCGTCGAGATCGGCGACGACGGGCCGGGCGTGCCCGAGCAGGTGCGGGCCACCCTGTTCGAGCCGTTCGTGACCACGAAGCCGGCCGGCGCGGGCAGCGGGCTGGGCCTGGAGACGGCCCGCCGGATCGTCGAACGCCGGCACGGCGGCTCGCTGACCTACTCCACCGGACCGGAGGGGACCACGTTCTGCGTGCGGCTGCCGCGCCGCCGACCCCGCGGGTGAGCTCCTGGGCGGTGGCCGAGGGGGCTGCCTGCGGCCACGCCGCGGACGCCCCGCCGTCGCCGGGCCCGGCGACGTCCTGCGTGGACTGCCTGCGGGTCGGTGGCCGGTGGGTCCACCTGCGGCGGTGCCTGACCTGCGACCACGTCGCGTGCTGCGACTCCTCGCCGCACCGGCACGCCGCCGGGCACGCCGCGGCGGCCGGCCACCCGGTGGCCGCCTCCGCCGAACCGCGCGAGCACTGGGCCTGGTGCTACCCCGACCAGGCCCTCCTGCTCCCCGCGCCCTAGCGCCCCGCCCGCGCTTTCGCGCGCCTTCCCACGCCCGCGCTCCCGCGCGCCTTCCCACGCGCCGCGGTTTCGCGCGCCGCGGTTTCGCGCGCCTTCCCACGCGCCGCGGTTTCGCGCGCCTTCCCACGCGCCGCGGTTTCGCGCGTCTTCCCACGCGCGGTTCTCACGCGTCTTCCCACGCGCGGTTTCGCGCGTCTTCCCACGCGGGGTTCGTGCGGTCGGGTGCGGCCGGTGGCGGGCTACGCCACGTACGGGATGGTCTGCGGGCCCTCGGGGAGGACGCACAGCCGCGCGCCGGGTCCGGCCTCCCCCATCGCCTCGGCCACCGTCGCGGCGATGTCCGTGGTCTGCTCCAGGTGCGCCTCGGCCAGCTGCGCGTCGCTGAGGTGGTCGGTGCGCATGACCACCCGGTGCGCGGACTGGATGCGCGCCTGGATCTGCACCTGCCACTGGTCGGGCACCGTCTGCTCGCGGGCGGAGATCAGCTCCAGCAGCGCCTCCGGGGAGGCGGCCGAGGTGAGCACCTCGCGGTAGGAGCCGTGGTCGGGGAAGCCGTCCTCGCAGGCCGCGGCGCAGACGATGAGCCCGCCGGGGCGGGTGACCTGGGCGGCGGCCGACATGCCCTTCACGGACTGGTAGAGGTTCTGGTCCAGCGGGAAGCCCGAGCCGGTGGTCACGACGACGTCGAACGGCGCGTCCACCGGGGCCATCGCCACCTCGCGGGCCCGCTCGATCGCCGTCGCGTGCATCTCCAGCACGTCGCCGCCGAACGCCGCGATGACCTCCTGCCGGGTGTTCAGCACGACGTCGAAGGCGTAGGTGACGCCGGTGGCCGCGGCGATGGCCCGGACGTCGTCGTGCACCGGGTTGCCCTGGGTGACGCCCCAGGTCGACCGCGGGTCACCGATCCGCTTCGCGTCGTGCAGCACCAGCACGGTGTCCAGGGCGGCGAGCCCGGGCGCCACCATCTTCGGCCCGCCGGAGAACCCGGCGAAGAAGTGCGGCTCGACGAAGCCGGTGGTCAGCCGGACGTCGGCGTCCACCCACTGCTCGTTGAGCCAGACCGGCACCCCGTCGCCGAAGGTGCCCACCCAGCGGTGCGTGTCACCGGCCCGGGAGTCGTGGTTGACGATCCGCACCGAGTCGACGACCTCGTCGCCGAACATGGCCCGCAGCTCGGCGTCGGTGTTGGCCCGGTGGGTGCCCGTGGCGACGAGCACGACGACGTCCTCGAGCGGCACGACGCCGTCGAGCTCCTCGAGCACCGCTGGGATCATCAGGTGCCGGGGCTGGGCGCGGGTGCCGTCGCAGGCGGAGATCGCGACCGTCTGGCCCTTCCGCACCCGCTCGCGCAGCGGCGGACCGGAGACCGGCTCGCGCAGCGCGCGGCGCAGTTCGGCCGGGACGTCGGGGGCGGCCGGGTGCTGCACGGGCGTGATCACCGCGGCGTCGTCGGGCAGGTCGACCGTCAGCCCCTCGCGGCCGTAGGCCAGCGTCACCTGCCGCACGGTGTCCTCCTCGACGTCGCGTGACCCATCAGACCACCCTGCGGTCGGCTCCGGGTGGCCGGGTCGGGATGTCGACCTGCGGGCATGTCGACATGCCGACCCGGGTAGCGGCAGCCGATGACGGACACCAGCTTCGTGGACACCCTCGGCGTGTCCAAGGACCTCCGTGCCCCCCGCCGCTCGCAAGCTCGCGACGGGCCCCTGCACGAAGGCCGAGACGAGGCCGGCACCGTGCACGGCGGGGTGCTGGCCACCCTCGCCGACACCGCGATGGGGCAGGCGGTGCGCAGCCGCACCGGCGAGGACGACGTCCCGGCGACCAGCCAGCTCACCGTCACCTACCTGCGCCCCGGGAAGCCGGGGCGGCTGGAGGTCACCGGGCGGGTGAGCAAGCAGGGCGAGCACCTCACCGTCTGCGAGGCCGACATCGAGCAGGACGGCCGCACGCTGGTGCACGCCGTCGCGACCTTCGCGGTGCTGCACACCTGAGCAGGCTCGTCAGCGCGGCCGCAGCACCGGCACCTGCAGGGCGGAGTCGTAGCGCCCGCCGGTGTGCACCACCGTGCGGCCGCGGTTGACCGTCTCCGCGTGCCGGGCGTAGGTGAGCGGCTCGGGGTAGCGCATCACGTCGCTGCCCTGCACGACCAGCAGCAGCTTCTCGCCCGCCTCGAAACGGGTGCCCGACGGCAGCACCTCGACGTCCAGCCGGGTCGGCCCGCCCTCCTCGAGAGGGAGCAGCCGCTGGTGCGCCAGCACCGGCAGGTACGCGGTCGAGCGCTCCGGGTCGAGCTCGCGGTGCGAGGCGCGCTGCCAGCCGACGGCGACCGGGCCGTCCTCGAACTGCCCGTAGTAGGGGAAGCCGACCTGCCGGCCGGCCGCGTCGAGCTTGAACACGGCGAGGAAGACGTCGACGTCCTCGGCGTCCTCGGCGGACACGTGCAGGACCGCGCGCATGTGCCCGACGAGTTCCACCGCCTCGGCGAAGGTGATCTCGAAGGTCGCCCGGCGCGGTGCCAGCCCGGAGCCCAGGCCGTCGTAGCCGACCTGCTCCTCGGCGGCGACCGGCTCCCAGCCCAGCGACCCGTCGCCGGCCCGCAGGTGCAGCCGCCGGTACTCGACGTCCTCGAGCGGCCACTGCTCCGCGTCCCGCCAGGTGCCCTGGTAGAACGACTCGCGCACCTCCGCGGTGACCCGCGGCCAGGAGTCCACGCCGGTGTCCTTGCCGAGCAGGAAGTGGTCGAAGAAGGCGCGCTGCCGCTCGACGTTCTCCGGCTCGTAGTAGTAGGCCCACTTCTTCCGGCCGTGCACGTCGAGCCACTTGTGCTCCGACGAGATCCGCCGGAAGCCCTCCAGCGTGCCCCGGCTGTGCAGCCCCTGGTCGGCCCAGCTGGCGACGACGAACGCCGGGACCCGGACAGCCTCCAGGTCGGGGACCTTGGACGCCCAGAAGTCGTCGAAGAAGGGGTGCTCGGCGGTCTCGGTCGCCAGGTCCTCGATCTCGGTGGTGCTGGCGCCCCACCGCTCCCAGATGTAGGGCCAGAACGACGTCTCCGGGATGCCGCCGTGCCGGGCGACCTCCCGGTAGGTGTCGTTCCACCCCTCCCACGGGTTGATCGCCGCCAGGTGCGGCGGGTTCAGCTCGGCGACCCGCCACTGCAGGCTGGCCAGGTAGGAGACGCCGGACAGCCCGACCTTCCCCGCGCTCCACGGCTGGGTGCCGGCCCACTCCACCAGGTCGGCGAAGGCCGCGCCCTCCTCGGCCGAGTGGTAGGTGGCCCGGCCCTCCGAGTACCAGGTGCCCGGGACGTCGGCCAGCACGAGGGCGTAGCCGTGCGGCAGCCAGTACTCCGGGTCCGGCGCCTCGAAGGTGGTGAGGTCCGACGTCCACTCCGGCCGCACCCCGCTGGCGGGGTAGATCTGGCCGATCGGCGCCGGGTTGTGCTTGCCGTAGGGCGACCAGCTGACCAGCGGCGCGGCCGGCACGTCGGTGTCGGGTCGGTACACGTCGACGTACAGCACCTCGCGGGCCGACCCGAACGGGACGGCGACGTCGCGCTCGATGACCATCCCGGGCCGCCGCTCCACCCGCGGCCGGGGCGGCTGACCGCCCCGCGACTCCGGCGTGCTCCGCGGCGGGCGGAACAGGTACTCGACGGGCTTCTCGGCCACGGGGCTCCTTCGACGGTCCGCGGAGCCGGCCAGCGGCGCGCGACGGTGGGTGTCGGAGGAGTCCTACCTCATGGCCGGCGGCCGGCCGCCTGGCGGGCTGCGGCGAGCTCCTCGTCGTCCAGGGCGGTGACGTCGCCGGCGCGGCGGGCGGTGGCCTGCTGCTCCAGCCAGCCGACGTGCCGCTCCCAGGCGGCGCGCGGGGAGGCACCCATGGCCCGCCCGATGGCGGTCCAGTCGGCGCCACCGCGCAGGGCGGCCCGGATGCCCAGCTGGCGGTGCTCGTGCGCCTTGCGCGCGACGACCTCACCGAGGGCGAGCAGCTCGAGCGCCTCGTCCACGTCCAGGGTGGTGGTGACGTCCTTGATCCGCATCCAGTCGTCGTCGTCGTCCGCGCCGTCGTCGGTCTGCTCGACGGCGACGTTGTCGCGGCGGCTCAGGAAGTCCAGCCGGGTCACGGCGGTCAGGAGCGAGAACTCGCTCTCCAGCACCTCGGGGGTGGTGGCGACCTCGGGCAGCATGGTCATGACCGTCAGTATCTCCGGATGTGTCCCTGATGTAACGCAACGTGAGGTTCCTCTCGCGCCATGCCGGATCGCGCTCGCCCACCGTGCCCGGGCGGGGACGCCCGGCGAGCAGCGGCGGGGGCGGGCGCCTACCTCACCCGGGGTAGGGGCTCAGGGCACCCTCACCACGTCCGGTGGACGGCGAGGACAGTGTGGGGTCACACGAAGGGTGGACCATGGCGACCACGAGCGACGACGCACGCGATCCAGACCTGGTGGCCGTCACCGACGGCCCGCAGGCGGCGCTCGAGCTGACCCGGCCCGCCGGCCTGGACCGGGACCGGATCCTGAAGGCCGCGATCGACTTCATCGACGACCAGGGGCTGGCCGCGCTGACCATGCGCCGGCTGGGCTCCTCCCTCGGCGTGGAGGCGATGGCGCTCTACCGCTACGTCCCCGGCCGCGAGGACCTGCTGGACGGCGTCGTGGAGCGGGTGGTCGAGACGCTGTTCGACAACGACGACGGCGACGACGTCTACATCGGCGAGCACAGCGGCTGGCAGGACTACCTGGTCCGGCTCGCCCACGGCATGCGGCGGATCGCCCTCGCGCACCCGGCGGTGTTCCCGCTCATCGCCAGCCGCCCGCCGGCGGCGCCGTGGGTGCGGCCGCCGCTGCGCAGCCTGCGGCTGGTCGAGTCCTTCCTCGGCACGCTCACCGAGGCCGGCTTCTCCGACCCGGCCGCCGTCGCCGCCTACCGGGCGTACTCCAGCTTCCTGCTGGGCCACCTGCTGCTGGAGGTCACCCAGATCGGCGCGCAGGTCAGCCTGCTCGACCAGCCCGAGGGCGACCCGGAGGCGCAGGCCAGGACCGACATGGGCGAGTACCCCAACCTCGACCGCACCGAGTCCCTGCTCGGGCAGGACAAGTCGGCGGCGGAGTTCGAGGAGTCGCTGGAGAACCTGCTCGACCGCCTCGAGCGGGTGCTGCACGAGGCGCAGAACAACGACGGCGAGGTCGGCGACCTCGCCTGACCCCCTCCCGGGGTCCCCGCGCCTCGCGGTGGCCACCGGGTGTTCGGCGAGCCGACCTCAGGAAAGCCGTTTACGGCGTAAACGGCAGGGCACAGAGGTGTCTGACGGACACGGCGCACCAGCGCTGGTCGTCCGCAGAGCACCCAGACCAGACCCCCCTGGAGGACATCCCCGTGATCAGCACGCAGGACATCAGCAACATCATCGGCAGCAACGCCGTGGACAACGACGGCGACAAGCTCGGCAAGGTCGGCCAGGTGTACCTCGACGACCAGACCGGCAACCCGGAGTGGGCCACGATCAGCACCGGTCTGTTCGGCACCTCGGAGACCTTCGTCCCGCTGACCGACGCCACCGTCAGCAGCGGCACCCTCCGCGTGCCCTACGAGAAGGCCAAGGTCAAGGACGCCCCCCGCGTCGACGCCGACTCCGGCCACCTCTCCCCCGCCGAGGAGGAGGAGCTCTACCGCTACTACGGCATCGGCACCGGCACCGCCGGCTACACCGACACCGACACCACCACCGGCACCGCCGGCTTCGTCGACACCGACCGCGACGGCACCAACCGGCACGGCACCGTGGGCCACGACACGTCCGGCCCCACCACGGACAACGCGATGACCCGCTCGGAGGAGCAGCTCCGCGTCGGCACCCAGCAGGTCGAGGCCGGCCGCGCCCGGCTGCGCAAGTACGTCGTCACCGAGAACGTGACGACGACCGTCCCGGTCTCCCACGAGGAGGTCCGGATCGAGCGCGAGCCGATCACCGACGCCAACATCGGCAACGCCCTCGACGGCCCGGCCATCTCCGAGGAGGAGCACGAGGTCGTCCTGCACGCCGAGCGCCCCGTCGTGGCCAAGGAGGCCGTCCCGGTCGAGCGCGTCCGGCTGGACACGCAGACCGTCACCGAGCAGGAGACGGTGACCGAGACGGTCCGCAAGGAGCAGATCGAGGCCGACACCGACGGCATCACCGGCACCAACGGCATCGCCGACGCCGACCGCCGCCGCTGATCTCCCCCTCTTGACCCGGTGCGGCCGGCGAGCGGCTGCTCGCCCGCCGGCCGCACCGCCCTCCACCCAGAAGGACGTCATGGCCACCAGCTCGACCCCGGAGTCCTCGAGCGCCACCGGCGCCCGGGAGACGACGTTCCGCAACAACACGGCCGGCGCCCGCGCCAGCAAGGGCGCGGCCCGTGACGCCGTGGACGCCCAGCACCAGCGCTTCGGCGGGATCAAGTGGGGCGCGGCATTCTTCGGCTGGCTGTCCGCCAACGGCCTGGCCGTCCTGCTCATCGCGGCGCTGTCCGCCGCCGGGGTGGCCCTGAGCCTGACCGACGTCGTCCCGTCGCCGGACCAGGCAGCCGACGCCGCGGCCGGCAACGCCGGTGGCATCGGCATCGGCGGCGGCATCGCGCTGCTCGTGGTGCTGTTCCTGGCCTACCTCGCCGGCGGCTACGTGGCCGGTCGGATGGCCCGCTTCGACGGCGCCCGGCAGGGCGTCGCCGTGTGGCTCGTCGGCCTGCTGGTGGTCGTGGCCCTCGCCGTGCTCGGCGCGGTGCTGGGGGCGGAGTACAACGTCCTGTCGCAGCTGAACCTGCCGCGCATCCCGATCGACGAGGGCACCGCCACCACCGCCGGGATCGTCGCGCTGGTCGCCGTCCTGCTGGTCACGCTGCTCGGCGCCGTCCTCGGCGGCAAGCTCGGCGAGCGGTTCCACCGCAAGGTCGACCGGGCGGGCTTCACCGCCTGACCGGTTGCACGGCCGAGCCGTGCCGTCACCGTGCGCCTGGGGGAAGGCGCACGGGGGCGGCACGGCTCTTGCACGTCCCCGTCGCTGTGGGTCCGACCGCTGTGACGGCTGGGGACGATGGGGCACCAGCACGGGCGCGGTGAGCGTGTTGCGCCGACCTTGCCCCCGCCGCCTCCCATGGTGGGGGCATGGGCTTTCCGTACCGCACGGCGCGCGCCGTGATGATGGTCGGGTCGCTGAGCGATCCCGCCGGCCAGACGGCCCGGCTCATCGGACCCGCGCACGCCACCCTGGGCCTGTCCGGCGTCCGCGGCCGCAAGGCCCTCTGCGGCGCCTACGTCGCCCGCGACGAGCAGGTCGCCTGGCCGCCGCAACCCGACGTCGGCGACGCGCTCTGCCCGGACTGCGACCAGCTCGCCCGGCTCTGACCCGGCTGCCCTGATCGGCGGGCCGGCAACCCGCCGCGACCGCCTCCCGGGCGGATCCCGCCACTCCCGGTCCCTGCTGTCCCAGCAGTCCCACCCGACCGCCCGGCCTGACGGGAACGGTCCGTCCGACCGGGTAGACAGGCTCCATGGGGAACGCCGCAGACCTGCAGTGGGCCACCGAGGGCCCGGTCCCGCCGCCGGCTCCGACCGTCGCGGTCGAGGTCACGGTGGCGCCGGTGGTGAGCTGGGCACTGGCCCGCACCGCCGTGCCGGTGGTCTCCCGGCTAACCCTGACCAGCGGTGACAGCGCCGTCCGCGGCGCCACCCTGCGGCTGACGGTGACCGACGCCGAGGGCGCCATCGGCGCCGGTGTCGAGCGGCTGGTCGACCTGGACGCCGGCCGGACGACGGTGCTCGACGACGTCGGCCTGGCGCTGGACCCCTCGGCGATGCTCCAGGTCGAGGAGCGCCGCCCGGGGTGGGTGCGGGTCGAGCTGGAGGCCGACGGCCGGCTGCTGGCCCAGCGCCGCGTCCCGGTGCACGTGCTGGCCGCCGACCAGTGGCTGGCCACCCCGCTGCCGCTCGCGCTGGAGCTGCTCGCCGCGCACGTCCAGCCCCGGCACCCCGCCGTCGGAGCGCTGCTGGCCGAGGCCGCCGAGCTCCTCGAGGAGGGCACCGGCAGCGCCGCCATGGCCGGGTACGCCGACGACGCCGAGCGCATCGACGAGGTGGCCGAGGCGCTGACCTGGGCCGTCCGCCGCCGCGGCGTCCGCGCCGCGGAGGCGCCTCCCAGCTGGGTCGAGGTGGGCCAGCGGGTCCGCACCCCCGGCGAGGTCCTGGACGGCCGGGTCGGCACCAGCCTGGACGTCGTGCTGACCCTGGCCGCCGCCTTCGAGCAGGCCGGCCTGCGCCCGCTGGTGTGGCTGGTCTCGGGGGGCCGCGAGAGCCGCGAGCACGCCTTCCTCGGCTACTGGCGGGAGGAGCGGACCGCGGAGACCGCGGCCACCACCGACGCCGCCGCCCTCGCCGACCTGGTCGCGCAGGGCGTCATGCGGCTGGTGGAGACGACGCTGCTCACCGACCGCGGCGACACCCGCACCGACCTGCACGGCCCCGCGGCCGCCTGGCTCTCCGGCGGCCCGTCCGCGGTCGTCGGCGTCACCGACGTGCACCGCGCCCGGCTCGACGGCGTGCTGCCGCTGCCCGTGCGCACCCGGGACGACGAGGGCGCCGTGCACGTCGTCGAGCCCGTCCCCGCAGCGCTCCCCGAGGACGTCGCTGCCGATGACGCCGAGGAGGGAGCCGCGGCCCCCGCAGAGGACGACGCGGACGGTGCGCGGCCGCCCGCCCGGGTGCAGCAGTGGAAGAACGCGCTGCTGGACCTCAGCCTGCGCAACCGGCTGATCAACTACACCGAGCGGGCCGGGCTGCCGCTGGTCGTCCCGCCGGACGCCCTGCCCGCGCTGGAGGACCTGGTCGGCAACGGCGCCACGCTCACCCTGCTGCCCGGTGACCGGCCGGTGGCGGAGCCCGGCGCCCGGTCGGCCCGCGACCTGCCGCCCCGGCAGCTCACCGACCTGCTGGCCGAGCACCGGTCGGTGCACGTCGACGTCCCGGCGGCCGGCTACCCGGCCCGGCTGCGCGGTCTGGCCCACCGGGCCCGCACCGTCGTCGAGGAGACCGGCGCGAACAACCTCTACCTGGCCCTGGGCAGCCTGTCCTGGGAGCTCGACGGCCGCGCGCTGCGCTCGCCGCTGGTGCTCGTGCCGGTCGTCCTCACCCCGTCGCGCGGCGGCGGCTACCGGCTGACCGCCGACGAGTCCGGTGCGGCCACGCCCAACTGGAGCCTGCTGGAGAAGCTGCGCCAGCTGCACGGCCTGACCGTGCCCGGCCTCGCCGCGATGGCCGCGGACGGCGCCGGCGTCGACCTGACCGCGGCGCTGCGCGCGGTGCGCGCCGTGCTGGCCGAGCACGAGCTGCCCTGGCGGGTGGAGCCGACCGCGGACCTGGCCGTGCTCCAGTTCTCCTCCTACGCGATGTGGCGGGACCTGGACGAGCACTGGCCGGAGTTCGCCGCCAACCCGCTGGTCGCGCACCTGCTCGGCTCACCCACCGAGCCGTTCGCCGACCCGGCGCCGGACACCGCCGGCGGCGTCGACCTCGACGAGCTGGCCGCCCGGTGCCCGGTGCCCGCCGACGCCTCGCAGCTGCGGGCGGTCGCCGAGGCCCTCGCCGGCCGGACGTTCGTGCTGGAGGGCCCGCCCGGCACCGGCAAGTCGCAGACCATCACCAACCTGCTCACCCGGGCCGTCGCCGAGGGCAAGCGGGTGCTGTTCGTCGCCGAGAAGCGCGCCGCCCTGGACGTCGTCGCCCGCCGGCTCGACGCCGTCGGCATGGGCCCGTTCGCCCTCGACCTGCACGACAAGGGCAGCCGGCCGGCCGTCGTCCGGGCGCAGGTCCGGGCGGCGCTGGAGCACGCCGTCGAGGTCGACGAGCAGGGGCTGGCCGCCGACGCCGAGGACCTCCGCTCGGCGTCCCGCAGCCTGGAGCGCTACGCCGAGCGGCTGCACGCACCGAGCCCGGCCGGGCTGTCCTACTACTCCGCCCGCACCGCGGTCCTGGCCGCCGGGGACGACGTCGACCCGCTGCCGGTCACCCCGTCCTTCGCCGGCCGCGCCGACGCCGACATGGTCACCGCCGTCCGCCGGGCGCTGGCACTGCTGCCCGACATCGCCGGCCTGGCCCGGCCCGCCGCCGGGCACGCCTGGGGCTTCCTGGACACCATCGACATCGACATCACCGCGGTGCAGCAGGCGGCGGTCGCCGTCGACACCGCGATCCGCGAGGTCCCCGGCGACGGCGGGCTGGCCGCCGCGGTCCGCGCCGCCCGGACCGTCGCCGACCTCGACGCGCTGGTGCACGTGCTCGCCGGCCCGCGGGTGGGGCTGGACGTGCTCGACGAGGTGCGCACCCACCGCTGGGCCGCGGCCACCACCGACGTGTCCGGCGAGGTCGCCGCGCTGGTGGGGGCGCCGCACCCGGCGTTCGAGGTGGTCACCCCCGAGGCGCTCGCGATGCCGCTGACCGACCTGGCCGCGCAGGTGGAGGCGGCCGGGTCCGCCGGCTGGTGGGCCCGGCGCGCGCAGCTCAAGGCGGTGCGCGAGCAGCTGGCCCCGGTGCTGCGGCCCGACGTCCTGCTGAAGACCGCCGACGTCCCGGCGCTGGTGGACGCGCTGGTCCGGGTGCAGGCCGCGGTGCGCGGCATCGCCGCCCGCGCGGCCACCGTGCCCGGCCTGCAGGTGCCGGCCGGCTGGAACCCGTTCCTGGACGGCGGCCGGTTCGTGCTGGACGCCGAGATGCGCTGGCTGCGCCGGGCCGCCGCCTCGGTCGACGGGACGACCGGTGTGCCCGGCGCGCTGCGCCGGTTCCTCGCCGCGGGCCCGGTCGCCGACCAGGCGAGCGCACGGACCGTCATCCGGCTGCGCGACGCCCTCAGCCACCTCCTCGAGGTCTGCGCCAGCGACGCCGAGCTGCTCACCGCCTGGTGCGGCGAGCACGGGCTGGTGCTGCGCTGGACGATGACCCGCCCCGAGCGCGGCGTGGAGTACGTGCACCCCATGTCGCTGCGCCGCTGGGTGAGCCTGCTGGACACCCTGGAGCCGCTCCGGCTCGCCGGGCTGACCGAGGCCCGCGAGCGGCTGCGCAACGGCCTGGTGCCCGCCGACGACGCCGTCCGGGCGTTCGACCGGGGGCTGGCCGAGGCGGCCGTCGCCGAGCGGTCGTCGGCCACCGGCCTGGGCGCCTTCGACGCCGGGCAGCACGAGCGCACGATCAACCGCTTCGCCGCCGCCTCCCGCGCCGTGCGGTCGCACCTGACCGCCGCGGTGCCGGCCGGCGTGCTCGCCGCCCGGTCGTTCGACCCGACCTCCGCCGACGGGCCGGTCGGGGCGCTGCAGCGCGAGCTGGGCAAGCAGCGCCGCGGGCTGGGCGTCCGCGGGCTCCTCGCCGCCCACGGCGACGTGATCACCGCCGTCCTGCCGTGCGTGTTGGTCAGCCCCGACTCGGTGGCCCGCTTCTTCCCGGCGACGGCCGGTCTGTTCGACCTGGTGGTGTTCGACGAGGCCTCGCAGATCAGGGTCGCCGACGCCGTCGGGGCGCTGGGCCGGGCCACCGCCGCGGTGGTCGTCGGCGACAGCCGGCAGCTGCCGCCGACGTCCTTCGGCGAGCCGGCCGGGCCGGACGACGACGCGCTCGCCGACGCCGCGGGCGCCGACGCCGCGCCGGACGAGGAGAGCATCCTGTCCGAGTGCGTGCAGGCGCGCGTGCCCCGGCAGTGGCTGTCCTGGCACTACCGCAGCCAGGACGAGTCGCTCATCGCCTTCAGCAACGCCCGGTACTACGAGCACCGGCTGTCCTCCTTCCCCGCGCCGGTGCACGGGCCCTCCTCGCCGGCGCCCGGGGGCCGCGGCGTCTCGCTGGTGCGGGTCGACGGCACCTTCGTGCGCTCCGGTCCGGGGCTGCGGACCAACCCGGTCGAGGCGCAGGCCGTCGTGGCCGAGGTGCTGCGCCGGTTCGCGTCGGCCGGCTCCGCGGTGCCCTCGATCGGCGTGGTCACCTTCAACGCCCCGCAGCGGACGCTGATCGAGACGCTGCTGCGCGACGCCGGCGACGAGCGGGTGACCGAGGCGCTGGACCGCACCGACGGCGAGGGG
Source organism: Modestobacter versicolor (assembly GCF_041028285.1). Taxonomy (GTDB): domain Bacteria; phylum Actinomycetota; class Actinomycetes; order Mycobacteriales; family Geodermatophilaceae; genus Modestobacter; species Modestobacter versicolor_A. The sequence continues at coordinate 979,363 of NZ_JABGDB010000002.1, forward strand.
CTGTTCGTCAAGAACCTGGAGAACGTGCAGGGCGACGAGCGGGACGTCGTGCTGTTCTCCACCGGCTTCAGCCCCGACGGCTCCGGCCGGGTGCCGCTGCACCTGGGCCCGCTGAACCGCAGCGGCGGTGAGCGCCGGCTCAACGTGGCGGTCACCCGCGCGCGGCGGCAGGTGGTGGTGTTCAGCTCCTTCGACCCCGAGCAGCTGCACGCGGAGGAGACGGCGTCGGTGGGCGTCCGGCACCTGCGGGCCTACCTGGACATGGCGGCGCTCGGCTCCGACGCGCTGCCCCACCCCGCGCGGGCCACCGGTGGCCGCGACCGGCACCGGGACGAGATCGCCGCCGCACTCCGCGAGCGCGGGCTGGTCGTGCGCACCGACGTCGGGCTGTCGGACTTCCGCGTCGACCTGGCCGTCGCCCGCACCGAGGCGCCGGACGCACCGCTCATGGCCGTGCTGCTCGACGGCCCCGCCTGGGCCCGGCGGAAGACCGTCGGCGACCGGGACGGGCTGCCGGTGGAGGTGCTGGGCGAGCTGCTGCGCTGGCCCGCCGTCGAGCGGGTGTGGCTGCCGACCTGGCTCGCCGACCGGGACGACGTGCTGGACCGGCTGGTCGCGGCCGTGCAGGCGGTCACCCCGGTCGCGGACGGGCCGCGGTCGGAGCTCACGCTCGTGGCGCCGGAGCCGGAGTACGACGGCCCTCTCGCCGACGTCATCCCGTTGCGGCCGCACGCCGTCCAGCCGGAGCCGGAGGTCGAGGTGGAGCCCGAGGTCGAGCCCGAGGTCGAGCCCGAGGTCGAGCCCGTCGCCGAGGTCGAGCCCCAGCCCGCGCCTGAGCCCGAGCCCGTCGTCGCGACAGCGGCGGCCCGGCCGGCGCCGGCCAAGCCCGCGGTGCCGGCGGCGGCCAAGCCCGCGGTGCCGGCGGCGACGCCGCTGGACGAGGAGCTGCCCTTCTTCCCCTGGGCCCCGAAGCCCGCCGGGGAGAAGAAGCAGCTGGACCAGCTCGCCGACCCCGCCGTCGCCCGGGTGGTGCGCCGGGTGCTGGCCGCCGGGCTCAAGGCCGAGGGCCCGGTGCACCGCGACCGGCTCGCCCGGCTGACCGCGGGCGCCTTCGGCTGGACCCGGGTCACCGAGGCCCGCCGCGACGCGCTGCTGGCCCTGCTGCCCCGGACCGCCGTCACCCACGGCGACGTCGTGTGGCCGGCCGGCCTGGACCGGGAGAGCTGGACGTTCTTCCGGCGCCAGACCAGCAGCACCGACCGGCCGCTGGAGCACGTCGCGCCGGAGGAGGTCGGCAACGCCATGGCCGCCCTCTGCCGGGCCGGCGGCGGGCTCCAGCGGGAGGAGCTCCACCGCCGCACCGCCGAGGTCTTCGGCCACCGCCGCCGCACCCCCGCGCTGCTCCCCCTGCTGGACGCCGCGTTCACCGCCGCCGTCGCGCGCGGCCGCCTCACCGAGCAGCCGGACGGCCTCGTCACCGCCTGACCCGCCGCCCCCGGAGACGTACCCGCACGAGTAGAGCCCTGCCCACACCTGTGGGCAGGGCTCTACTCGTGCGGGACCCCTTCCCCGGCCGGCACGCCGGGCGCGGCCTCGACCGGGGCGTCAGTGCGCGAGGGCGCGGGCGGGGTTGTCCACGGTGAGGACGTCGAACTCCTCCGCGGTCAGCCCCAGGGACAGCAGCTCGGCGCGGAAGCCGGTGAGCACGTGCGCGTAGCCGGGCCCGCCGAAGGCGACCAGGTCGCTGCGGAAGCAGCGGTCGCTGGACACCAGCAGCCGGTGCAGCCACCCCTCCTGCACCAGGCCGACCAGCGCCCGGGCGCGGCGCGCGTCCGGGTTCATGTGCGGCCGGCCGGCGGTGTCGAACTGCACCCACGCCCCGCGGCGGAGCAGCTCGCGGTGGTAGCCGGCGTCGAGGTGGCTGTCCGCGTGCCCGACCACCACCTGCTCCGGTGCCAGGTCCTCCTCGGCCAGCACGTCGAGCTGGGCCAGGCCCACCGGGTGCATCGAGGCGTGCGTGGTCACGGTCGCCCCGGTCGCCCGCCCGGCCCGCGCGGCCGCCCGCAGCACCCGCTCCTCGACGCCGGTCAGGAAACCGGCGTCGCAGCCGATCTCGCCGATCACCCCCGCGCGCACGCCGTCGACGCCCTCGGTGAGCTCCTGCACCATCGCCTCGGCCAGCGCAGCGGTCGGCGTCCGGTCCAGGTGCCCGGGGTAGAACGCCCCGCGGTACCAGCCGGTCCCCATCACCACGTGCACCCCGCTGCGCCGGCTGATCTCGGCCAGCTTCGCCGGGTCCCGGCCCAGGTCGGGCGGGGTCACCTCGACGACCGCGGCGCCCCCGGCGGCCCGGAACAGCAGCAGCTCGTCGACGGCCAGCTCGACCTCGTTGAGCACGTGGTCCAGGTCGCCGGTCAGCGGGGTGAAGTCGCACACCAGGTGCTCGTGCGGCAGGCAGCGGCCGAGCTCCGCCGGAGCCACCGGACCGAGCACGGTCACCACGGTCCCGGTCATGCCGGACCGGCGCAGAGCACGTCGGTGAGCACCTCGATGCTCTGCTCCAGCGAGGGCAGGTCGACCCACTCCCCCGGTCCGTAGAACCCGCCGGCCAGCGCACCGAAGCCGACGGCGGGCACGCCCAGGCACCGGATCGGGAAGCGGATGTCGCTGGCGCTGTGCCAGCGGTAGTCCCCCGGCACCGCCCCGGTGCGCCGGGCGAGCACCGCGGCGACCTGCTCGGCGAACGGGCTCCCGGCGCAGTCGGCCGGGTTGGCCCGGACGCCGACCGGCGTCACCTCCAGCGGGTGCGCGGCCGGCCACCCGGTCCGCTCCTCCGCCGCGGCCAGCCTGTCCCGCAGCTCGTCGACGACCTGCTCGACCGTGCCGGCGGAGAACCAGCAGGCCACGTCCAGCTCGGCGGCGCCGGGCACCTCGTAGGGGGCGCCGCCGGCCCGCAGCCCGACCACGCCCCACACCCGGTCCCCCGTCGGCCAGCCGGCCACCGCGGTGGCCAGCCGGGCGGCGCGGACGGCCGCGTTGACCCCCGCCGTGGGGTCGGCGCTGACCGGGGTCCGCTCCTCGACCGGCGGCGGGGTGCGCCCCGGCACCCGCACCCGGCACTGCACGATGCCCCGGGAGGCGACCTTGAGGTGACCGAGCCCGGCACCGCTCTCCGCCGGGTGGCTGTAGACGGCCGCCTGCGCGCCGGCGGCCGCGGCGACGCCGGGCAGCGTGCCCAGGGCGCCACCCTGCTTGCCGGCGCCCAGCACCAGCCGCGGCCGCCAGCCCGGCCGGCCGCGGCGCTGCCACCGGTCGACGGCGGCGAGCACGGCGACCACACCGGCCTTGTCGTCGGCGACCCCCAGCCCGACCGCCCGCGCGCCGTCGACCTGCAGGTCGAGCGGGTCGGTCTGCCAGCCGGGGTGCACCGGCTCGGTGTCGGTGTGGGCGAAGAGGACCAGCTCGGGCTGGTCGCCCGGGAAGCCGGCGAGCAGCACCGGCGGCTGCGGCCCGTCCACCGCGGACGGCGGCGAGTACTCCGGTGAGTCCTGCGCGGTCCCCGGGCCCACCGGCAGCAGCGTCACCTCCCCGCCCAGCGCGGTCACCTCGGCGGCCAGCAGGTCGACCACCGTGCTCGGCGTCCCGGTGGTGCTCGGGCACGCGACGAGGCGGCGCAGCAGGTCCAGCTGGTGGTCAGGCGACACGTCCGGCTCCTCCGGTCATCAGGCGGTCGACGCCGAGGTCGGCGACCTCGACCTGCGGCGCCCGGCCGAGGACGAGGTCGCGCAGCACCCGGCCCCACAGCGGGGCGAAGGTGAACGCGTACGTGCCGCCGGCCAGGAACAGCCCCGGGCACCCGGGCACCTCACCGACCACCGGCATCTCGTCCGGGGTGGCGGCCAGCGGCCCGGCCCAGGCCCGCAGCAGGGCGACGTCGGAGAGGAACGGCAGCAGCCGGACCGCCTGGGCGACGTTGCCGAGCACCGACCGCACGCTCACCGGCGACCGGCCGTCGGGCTCCAGCCGGGCGGCCGGCCAGCCACCGCCGATCAGCACCTGGCCGGCCTGCACCTGCTTGACCGACAGCCCCTCGCTCATGTGCTGCACCAGGTGCGGCAGCACCGGTGGCAGCCGCACGGTCACGTGCATCTGGATCGCCACCGGGCTGGCCGCCACCTCGGCACCAGCCAGCCTGACGACCTGCTGGATCCACGGTCCCGCGGTGACCACGACCGCACCGGCGCTCCACCTGCCGTCCGCGGTGTCCACGTCCCAGCCCGCCCGGGAGGCCCGCAGGCCGGTGACCGCGGCGTCCTCCAGCACCCGCACGCCGGCCCGCCGGGCCGCCGCCAGGTACGCCGGGGTGACCTTGAGCGGGTTGGCGTACCCGTCGTCGGCGCACCAGGTCGCCGCCCGGACGGTGGGCCCGAGCAGCGGCAGCATCGACCGCGCGGCCTCCCCGTCGAGCAGCTCGGTGCGGATGCCGTGGGCCGCCTCGTGGCCCAGCTTGGCCCGCAGCTCCGCCTCGTCGGCGGCGCTCTCGGCCACCATCAGCCCGCCGCTGCGGCGCAGCTCGACGTCGGCGTCCAGCTCGGCCGGGACGTCGGTCCACAGCCGGGACGCCGCCGCCTGCAGCGGCAGGAAGCGCACGTTGTCCAGCGGCACCTGCTGCCCTGGCCGGCGCGTGTGCACGGCCTGGATGTGCAGGTTGCCCGCCGTCGTCCCGGACCCCTCCCGGTTCGCCGAGCCCCGCTCCAGGACGACGACCGACCGGTCGGCCGTGGCCAGCGCGTGCGCGGTCGCCGCACCCAGGATCCCGGCGCCGACCACGACGACGTCCGCCGTGCCGCTCACCGCCCGGTCCGCCCGGCCACCGGCGTGGGCCCCGCCCCGGACCCGGGCACCGCGGAGTCGGCCGGCCCGTGCGGGGGTTCGAGCCGCGGCAGCGCCCGGCCGGCGGCGGCCAGCACACCCAGCGGCACCGGGCGCACCGGCATCCGCGCGGGGAAGGCCGCCGGCCGCCCGTCGAGCAGCCCGAGCTGGGCCAGCGCCGGCAGGCACTGCCGCCCCTGGCAGGGGCCCATGCCGGCCCGGGTGAGGCCCTTGACCGCGTCCGGGTCGGCCGTCCCGGCGCCCACGACCTCGGCGACGGTGACCGCCTCGCACCGGCACAGCACCGCGTTCCCGGCCGGCCGCGGCGGGGGGTCGACCGCGAACCGCGCCCTCGTCCAGTCCGCCGCCCGGCGTTCCGCGCGCACCGCCCGCGCGGCGCGGGCCGCACCGGCCGCGGGGACGTCGAGCCCCAGCCGGCGCGCCGCGGTGACGGCCACCTGCGCACCGCGGGCGGTGGCCAGGCCGACCCCGCCGATGCCGGCGACCTCCCCGGCGACCAGGACGTCGGGGCGGCTGGTGCCGCCGTCGTCGTCGGCGCGGACCAGCCGGGCACCGCTGACCGGGTCCAGCGCGGTGGCGCAGCCGAGCAGCCCGGCGAGCTCGGTGCTGGGCCGGAAGCCCCAGCCCAGCGCCAGCGCGTCGACCTGCTCGCGGTGCTCGCCGCGCGGGCCGGTGACCGTCACCGCCTCGACCCGGTCGGTGCCGTGCACGGCCAGCACCCGCCGGCCCTGGCGCACCGGCACGCCGGCCGCGGCCAGCCGGGCCCGGTAGCCGGCGAACTGCAGCACCCGGGCGGGGTGCCGGACGGCCCCGAGGGCGCCGGCGTCCACCCGGTAGGGCCGGCCGGCCTCCAGCACGCCGGCCACCTCCACGCCGACGTCCAGCAGCGCCACCGCCACCGGCAGCAGGAACGGCCCGCTGCCGGCCACCAGCACCCGGCGGCCGACGGCGACCCGGTCGATGGTCGCCAGGTGCAGCGCGAAGCCCGGGGTGACCACACCGGGCAGCTCCCAGCCGGGCACCGGCAGCACCCGCTCGTGGGCGCCGGTGGCCAGCACCACCAGCCGCGCGGTCACCTCGCCGGGCTCGCCGGCCCGGTCGGTGAGCAGCGTCCGCCCGTCGTCGGCCACGCCCCACACCAGGGTCCGCGACCGCACGTCCACCCCCGCGGCGTGCACCTGCGCGGCCAGCGCCGTGCCGCGGCGGCGCAGGTCGCCGGCCTGGGCGAGCACCGCCCCCGACCGCCGCTTGTAGTACTGCCCGCCCAGCTGCGCGGACTCGTCGACCAGCACGGTGCGGGCGCCGGCCCCGGCGAGGTCCCGCGCGGCGACCATCCCGGCCGGCCCGCCGCCCACGACGACCACGTCCACGGCACTCCCGACAGCCGTCACCGGGACCGCTCCCGTCCGGCCGCGGTGGTCACCTGCAGGCCGTCCTCGACCTCGGTGCCGCACGCCCGCACCGCACCCCGGCCCGCGACCGTGACCACGCACGCCTGGCAGGTGCCCATGCCGCAGATCCCGGCCTCCGGGCGGCCGGTCACCGGGTGGAGCCGCTGGCTCCACGCACCGGCGGCCACCAGCGCGGCGAGCAGGCTCTGCCCCGAGGTCGCCGGCACCGGCCGGCCGTCCACCTCGAGCGCGACGTCGGGCACCAGCGCGGTCGCCCGCGCGCCGCGCAGCGACCAGCGCCGCCGGGTCGGCGCGGGCGGGGGACCGTGCCGGTCCGCGGCCGGACGGGAGCCAGACATGCGGGGTCCTCCTGGAGGGGTGGTGCGGTCGGTCGGAGTGGGGTCGACGTCGACGGCGGGCGGTAGCGTCTGGGTGTGGCCGCGGTGACCCTCAGTGCCGTCGCGCAGCTCGCCGGGGTGTCGATCAGCACGGCGAGCCGGGCGCTGACCGGGCACCCGAGCGTGCTGCCCGACACCCGGGAACGGGTGCAGGCCGCGGCCGGGGCGCTGCGCTACCACCCGAACCGGATGGCCAAGGCGCTGCGCACCCGGCGGACCGGGCTGCTCGGGCTGGTGGTCAACAACCTGTGGAACGGCACCTTCTCCACGATCGCCGAGACCGTGCAGGCCTGGGGCGCCACGGCGGGCTACCAGGTGCTGGTGTGCAGCACCGGCGGCGACCCGGCGCGCGAGGCGGCGTTCCTGGGCACGGTGGCCGAGCACCAGTTCGACGGGGTGGTGATCGCCGGCTCCGGCGGCAACGCCGACCGGGTGAACCGGCTGCTGGAGAACGGCACGGCCGTGGTGACGATGAACCGCGAGGTCGCCGGGGGGCACGCGCCGGCGGTCATGCCGGCCTACGACCTGGCGGCCCGGCTGGCCGTGGAGCACCTGCTCGGGCTGGGGCACACCCGGATCGGCGTCGTCGGCGGCCTGGACCGCTTCACCTCCGGCCGGCAGCACCACCTGGGCTACGTCGAGGCGCTCGGCGCGGCCGGGCTCCCGGTCGACCCGGCCCTGGTCCGCCGCGGCCCGTTCACCCAGGACTTCGGCCGGACGGCGGCCGGCGAGCTGCTGGACCTGCCGGTGCCCCCGACCGCGCTGCTGGTGAGCAACCACGAGGCGTCCTTCGGCGTGCTCGCCGTGCTCAGCGAGCGGGGCGTGGACCTGCCGGGCCGGCTGTCGCTGCTGCTCACCGAGGACGAGCCGTTCTTCGCCTGGTGGAACCCGCCGCTGAGCGTCGTCGACACCCGGGCGGCGTACATGGCCTCGACCGCCGTCCGGCTGCTGACCGACCAGCTGCGGGACGGCCCGCGGGCCGTGCCCGACCCGGCCGCCGCCGGCGAGCTCGTGCAGCCGGTGCTCGTTCACCGGTCCTCCACCGGTCCTCCCGCGGCCGGCTGAGCCGCCTGCGCGGCGGCCCGGGCCGCCGCCCGCCGAGCGCGCTCGCGGGGCGGGTCGGGGACGGGGACCGCGGCCAGCAGCGACCGGGTGTAGTCCTGGGTCGGCCGCAGGTAGACGGCGTCCCGGCTGCCGCTCTCGACCACCCGGCCGTCGTGCATGACCGCGACCCGGCTGCACAGCGACCGGACCACCGCCAGGTCGTGGGCGATGAACAGGACGGCGAGGTCGTGGCGCCGCTGGGTCTCCCGCAGCAGCTGGACCACCTGCGCCTGCACCGAGACGTCCAGCGCGGAGACCGGCTCGTCGCAGATCAGCGCGGCCGGTCGCAGCACCAGCGCCCGGGCGATGGCGATCCGCTGCCGCTGCCCGCCGGAGAACGCCCGCGGGTGCCGGTCCAGCACGTCGGCGTCCAGGCCCACCTCGGCCAGCGCGGTGACCGAGCGCTCCCGCCGGCCGGCCCGGTCCAGGCCGCGCTCGTGCACGACCAGACCCTCGCCGACGATCTCCTCGACCGTCATCCGCGGGTTGAGGCTCGAGTAGGGGTCCTGGAACACCATCTGGACGTCGCGGCGGTACGCCCGCAACCGGTCCCCGCGCAGCCCGGCGACGTCCTCGCCGCGATAGCGGACCGTCCCGGCCTCCGGCCGCAGCAGCCGGACCAGCGTGCGGGCCAGCGTCGACTTCCCCGAGCCGGACTCCCCCACCACGCCGACGACCTCGCCGGCGGACAGCTCCAGGGACACGTCGTCCACGGCCCGGCGGGACGGCGTCCCGGAGGCGGCCGGGTGGGAGTAGCAGACCCCCTCGGCAGCCAGCAGCGGCGCGGTCACGCCGTCGCCGGTCACGCCGTCGCCGGTCACGCCGTCGCCGGTCACGACGTCGTCCCCGGGAGGTCGGCGTCGATCCGCGGCACCGCGGCCAGCAGCTGGGCGGTGTAGTCGGCCTGCGGGGCGGCGAACAGCTGGTCCACCCCCGCCGTCTCCACCAGCCGGCCCGAGCGCATCACCGCGACGCGCTCGGCGAAGCCGGCGACGATCCCCAGGTCGTGGGTGATCAGCAGCACCGCGGTCCCCCGTTCCCGGGTCAGGTCGTCGAGCAGGGTGAGCACCTGCTCCTGCACGCGCACGTCCAGCGCCGTCGTCGGCTCGTCGGCGATGAGCAGCCGCGGTCCCGCGACGATCGCCATCGCGATGCCCACCCGCTGCCGCATCCCGCCGGACAGCTGGTGCGGGTAGCCGTCGCCGCGGGGCAGCCGGCCGAGCACCCCCAGCCGGTCGAGCACCTCGCGGGCCCGCAGCCGGGCGGCCCGCCGGCCCTCGCCGTGGACGACGAGCACCTCGGCCACCTGGTCGACGACCCGGACCACCGGGTCCAGCGCGGTCAGCGGGTCCTGGAACACCATGCCCACCTCGGCGCCGCGCACCCGGCGCAGGTCCCGGGGCCGCATGCCCAGCAGCTCCCGGCCGTCCAGCCGGATCGAGCCGCCGAGCCGGGCCTCGGTCATCAGCTGGAGCACGGCGGCCGCGGTCACCGACTTCCCGGACCCGGACTCGCCCACCAGCGCCACCCGTTCGCCCGCGGCCAGGGTCAGGTCGAGGCCGTGCACGACGCGGCGCAGCTCGCCGTCGGCACCGGGCAGGTCGACGGTCAGGCCGGCGATCTCCAGCAGCGGCCCGCTCATCGCCGGTTCCGCAGCGTCGGGTCCAGCCGGGTGCGCAGCGCGTCGCCGAGCAGCTGCGCGGCGACCGCGGTCACCGCGATCGCCAGGCCCGGCACGACGACGATCCACCACGCGGTCACCACGTAGGACCGCCCGTCGGCGACCATGGCGCCCCACTCGGCCGACGGCACCTGGGCCCCGACCCCGATGAAGGACAACCCGGAGATGACCAGGATGACCGCCGCGACGTCGACGGTGGTCTGCACCAGCAGGGTGTCGCCGATGCTGGGCAGCAGGTGCCGGCGCACCAGCCGCGCCCGGGAGACGCCCAGCACCCGCGCCGCCGCGACGTACTCCAGCTGCAGCGTGTCCCGGACGACCGAGCGGACCAGCCGCGCGTACCCCGGCCACCAGGTCACCGCCAGCGCGATCACCGCCGAGGACAGCGACGGCCCGAGCACCGCGGCCACCCCGAGGGCGAGCACCAGCGACGGCACGGAGAGGAAGACGTCGCAGATGCGCATCAGCACCTCGTCGACCCACCGCGGCCCGGACGCGGCGGCCAGCCCGATCGCCGTGCCGACCAGCGCGGCCACCGCGATCACCAGCAGCGTCGACAGGACCGTCTCCCGCCCGCCGGTGAGCACCCGGGACAGCACGTCGCGCCCCTCGGCGTCGGTACCGAACAGGTGGCCGCCCGTGCCCGGTGCCTGCAGCCCCGCCGTGACGTCGACGCGGTAGGGGTCCGCGGGCGCCAGCCAGGGGCCGACCAGGGTGACCAGCACGACCAGCCCGACGACCACCGCGGCGCCGACCTCGACCACCCGGGCGGCGAGCGAGCGGCGGCCCCGGCGGGCGGTGGGCACCGCGGCCGGGCCGGCCGCGGCCGGGACCGCGCCGACGCCGGCCGCCGGCCCGGACGGCACCCCGGGGGACAGCTCGGGCGCGCTCACCGGGCCGCCGTCCGGAGCCGGGGGTTGAGCCACAGCTGCAGCAGGTCCACGACCAGGCTGGCGATGCAGAAGACCACTCCCACCACGAGGACGACGCCGATGACGGCGAAGGTGTCGGTCTGGACGACGGCCGCGGTCGCGTAGGACCCGATGCCCTGCCGGGCGAAGATCGACTCGACCAGCACGGTGGAGCCGAGCATCCAGCCCAGCTGGAGCCCGACGATCGTCGTCGTCGGGATGAGCGCGTTGCGCAGGCCGTGCCGGACGACGACCCGCAGCGGCGAGGCGCCCTTGGCCCGGACGACGGTGATCGACTCGGCCTCCAGGACGCCGATGAGCGTGGAGCGCAGCGTGCGGGTGACCACCGCGATGAACGGTGCGGCGAGCACGACGGCCGGCAGCACCAGGTGCTGCAGCGCGTTGCCGAACGCCGCGGGGTCGCCGGCCAGCAGCGCGTCGACGGTCCGGGCGCCGGTCACCGTCGGCACCCGGTGCTCGCGGTCCAGCTGACCGGAGATCGGCAGCAGCCCCCACCGGGCGCCGACCAGGAACTGCAGCACCAGGCCGAGCCAGAAGACCGGCACCGCGTTGCCGAGGATCGCCACCAGCCGGGCGACCAGGTCGCCGAGCCGGCCGCGGTGCACCGCGGCGAGCACGCCGAGGGGCAGCGCGACCACCAGGTTGACCAGCATCGCGGCGACGACCAGCTCGATCGAGGAGGGCGCCACGTCGGCCAGGTCGGAGGTGATCGGCTGGGTGGTGAACACCGAGGTGCCGAGGTCGCCGTGCAGCAGCCGGCCCAGGTACAGCACGTACTGCACCGGCAGCGGCTCGTCCAGGCCGAGCCGCTCCCGCACCGCCTCGATCTGGGCGGCGCTGGCGTTGCGGCCGGCGGCGGTCCGGGCGGCGTCCCCGGGGAGGAGCTGGATGAGCAGGAACACCAGCGTCGCGAGACCCCAGAGGACGACCAGGGTCAGCCCGAGACGGCGGAGCACGAAGCGGAGCAAGGACCACCTCCTGGCGGGCGGGGACCCGGGCGAGCCGGGTCCGGTCGGGTCGGGCCGGGGTGCCGGCGCGCGGTCGGCGCCGGCACCCCCTCGCGCGGGTGGCGGGTCAGGAGACCTTGATCGAGTAGACGTCGACCGTGCTGGTGTGGGCCGCCCGGTAGCCGAAGTCCTCCAGGCCCGAGCGCATCACCGCGACCGCCTTGGGGTCGGCGACGTTGATGGCGACCATGTCGGCCTCGATCTGCTCCTGCACCTGGGTGTAGAGGTCGCACCGCTCGGCGTCGTCGGTGCTCGCCCCGGCCTGCGCGAGCAGCGCGTCGACCTGCGGGTTGGAGTACCCGGAGAAGTTCTGCCCGCCGATGCTGGCGGTGGCGAAGCCCGGGTACAGCAGCGCGGCGGCGTCCGGGAAGGCCGGGAAGGCGTAGATCACGCCGATGTCGGGACGGGTGGCCCCGGTCGCGGCCTCCTCGGCGTAGTCCGGGTAGGTGACGCTGGTCAGGTCCAGCGTCACGCCGATGTCCCGCAGCGAGGACTGCAGCGAGGCCGCGGCGCGGTCCATCTCCTCGATGGCGGACAGGTAGTGCAGCTCCAGCTGGGTGACCCCGGCCTCGGCGAACAGCTGCTCGGCCCGGTCGAGGTCCTGCTCGCCGGCCGGGATGTCGGCGTGGCAGCTCATCGCGATCGGCAGCGGGCCCTGGGCGATCTCGCCGTTGCCGGCCAGGATCGAGTCCACGTGCGCCGGGTAGTCGTAGGCCAGCCGCAGCGCCTCCCGCACCCGCGGGTCGGTGGTCGGGCCCTCCTCCATGTCGAAGTACATGTAGAGCTGCACGAGGGTGTCGGCCTTGTCGACGACGAAGCCGTCGTCGGACTCGAAGGAGGCCAGGTCGGCGGTGGCGATGTCCATCGCGATGTCGACGTCGCCGGCCCGGAGCTCGTCGCGCTGGGTGCCGGACTCGGGCAGGTAGCTGATCACCACCTCCTCGGCCTGGCCGTCGAAGCCCTGCCAGTAGTCGGCGTACTGGGCGAAGACCGCCTCCTGGTTGGAGGTGTAGCTCTCCAGCGTGTACGGGCCGCTGCCCGCCTCGTGGGTGGCCAGCCAGCTCTGCCCGTCGTCGTCGCCGGCGTTCTCCTCGACCAGCGCGGAGTTCAGCACGTAGACCCGGGACAGCGCCGGCACCATCGTCGCGTCCGGCGCGGTCAGGTTGATGGTCAGCTCGGTGTCGCTGGTGACGTCGGTGGAGTCGTAGGAGGTCAGGTTGGAGTTCACGCCCAGGCCCAGCCGCTTGACCCGGTCCAGGGTGTACGCGACGTCGGTGGCGGTGAGCGGCGCGCCGTCGTGGAAGGTGACGTCGTCCCGCAGGGTCACCGCGATCGACAGGCCGTCGTCGGCGACCGTGACGTCGGTGGCCAGCTCGTTGTAGAGCTCGTTGGCCGCGTCGTAGTCCACCAGGGTGTCGTAGAGCGGCAGCACCACCTCGTCGACGGTGGAGTTGTCCGCCTGGACGGGGTCGAAGGTGGCCGGCGGCTCGTTCTGCGCGATGACCAGCGAGGAGCCGGAGGCGGAGCCGCCGCCGGAGCCCCCGTCGTCCCCGCCGCCGCACGCGGCGGTCAGCAGGACGGCGGCCAGGCCGAGGGCGGCGGCGCTGCGGCGCCGGCTGCGGGGAAGGGTCACGGGGACTCCAGGGGTGCGGCCACGGGCGTGGCGGGGACGGCGGGGGCGGACGGCGGAGCGGGGTGCTGCGGAGTCACGGCGTCGTGACCGGGGGCTCGGTGGGTGTGGGCGTGGCTGCCGACCGGGCCGGGGTGGGTGACCAGCCGCCGTCCTCGGCGACCAGCACGCCGTAGACGTCGCGGGCCTGCGCCGGGCTGACGTAGCCGTCCAGCACGTCGTCGACGACGGCGAGCGGGTCGCGGGACAGCGGGTCGCCCCAGCCGCCGCCGCCGGCCGACCGGTTCACGAAGACCTCGCCGGTGCGCATCGAGACCCGGCGCATCCGGACGTCGCGCTCCTCCGGCGTCCCCGGGAAGACGGTCATCCGGTTGGTCATCGGCTCGTGGCCACCGGCCAGCGCCCACGGGTTGGTCGTCGTCTTCTTCTTCATCGACAGCATCTCGCCGTCCTCGAGCCACCGGATGCGCCGCTCCAGGCCGACGCCGCCGCGGTGGGTGCCCGCGCCGGCGGAGTCCTCGATCAGCTCCAGCCGCTCGTGGAAGAGCGTGGACCGCAGCTCGAGGACCTCGATCGGGGTGTTGCGGACCACCGACTGGGAGGGGTTCATCTGCGCGTTCGCGCCGTCGTGCGCGGCGCTGCCGCCCCAGCCGACGCCCTCGTTGTTGCTGATCACGAAGTCCCGGCCGGTCCGGCTGTCCCGGCCCAGCGCCATGAAGCCGGGCTCGTCGCTGCCGCTGGAGGCCGACAGCTCGCGCAGCGCCGGCGCGACCGCCTTGTGGAACAGCTCGAAGGCGACGGTCGTCGTCCAGAGCGTGAAGGTGGCCGAGGGGTAGGTGGCGTGGAACAGCGTGCCCGGGTCGGCCAGCACGGTCAGGCAGGCGTAGTGCCCGGCGTTGGACGGCTCGTCCGGGGTGGTGATCGCCTTGAACGCGGTCTTGGCCATGCTCTCGGTCGACCCGAAGGGCACGTTGACCGGGCCGAGGACCTCGCCGGACCCGCCGTTGTAGTCCACGGTCATCTGGTCGCCGTCGATGGTGACGGTGACCTTCATCAGCAGCGGTTCCTCGGTGATGCCGTCGTCGTCGAGCCAGTCCTCCGCGGTCCAGACGCCGTCGGGCAGGGCCGCCACCGCGCGCCGGGCGGCCTGCTCGCCGTGCTCCATGACCCGCTGCACGCAGGCCTCGACGACGTCGAGGCCGAACCGCTCCCAGACCGCGGTGAGCTCCCGCTCCCCCACCCGCAGCGCGGCGTACTGGGCGTGGAAGTCGCCGATGGTCTGCTCGGGCAGCCGGGAGTTGAACCGGATGAGGTCGACGACCTCCTCGTCGACCACGCCGCCCTTGACGATCCGGGTGCCGGGGAAGAGCAGCCCCTCCTGGTGGACGTCGGTGGAGTCCAGGACGTAGGCGGGGTCCTTGGCGCCGAGGTCCATCCAGTGCGCCCGGACGGCGAGGTACGCGCTGGGCTCGGTGCGCGCCGATGCGGGCGCGAACACCGGCATCATCAGCATCGCGTCGTAGGCGTGCGCGGAGTTCCAGTACGGGTAGTTGAGCAGCAGGACGTCGCCGGGGCCGATGCGCTCGGCCGGCACGTGCTCCAGCAGCTTGGGCAGCGCGTAGTCGTTGGCGCCGATGAAGCTGGTGATGCCGGCGGCCTCGGCCATCAGCCGGCGGTGCACGTCGTAGACGCTGATGCCGAAGTCGAGGACCTCGTAGATCACCGGGTTGAACGCGGTGCGCACCAGCGTGCGGCGCATCTGCTCGGCCACGCTCACCAGGTGGTTGCGGACCACCTCGACGGTGCCCCCGTCGAGCTCGGCTGCGGTCCCGGCTGCGGTGTCGGTCATCGGGGGGCTCCTGTCACCACGAGGTGGCCGTGGGAGTCGACGGTCAGGTGCTGGTCGGAGGCGAGCACGGTGGTCGAGGTCGGCTCGCTCACCACGAGCGGCCCGCTCAGCCGGGTGCCGGCGCCGAGGGAGTCGCGGTCGTAGACGGGGGTGCGCACGACGGTGTCGGTGGCCAGGTCGTAGACGTCCCGCTCGGCGGCCGGCGTCGCCGGTCCGGTGGCCTCGGGCACCGGCGGCAGCTGCGGGCGGGGCAGCAGCCCGACCCCGCGCACCCGCACGGTGACCACCTCGGCCGGCTCGGTCAGCCGGTGCCCGTGCCGCTCGGCGTGCAGCTGCCCGAAGCGGTCGGCCAGCGCGGCGGCGGAGTCGCCCTCGCCCAGCTCGACGGTGAGGGTGTGCTCCTGGCCGCGGTAGCGGAGGTCCAGCCGCGGCACGACCCGGCGGTCGGCCTCGGGCACGCCCTGCTCGGCCAGCGTGCCGCCCACCTCGGCGGCGAGCTCGTCGACCAGCGGCGCCAGCCCGGCCAGCCCCTCGTCGTCCAGCGGGGTGAGCACGGTGGCGGCGGCGTCGTACTCGAGGTCGGTCATCAGCATGCCGAGGGCGGAGAAGGCGGCCGGGTAGCGCGGCACCACGACCTCCGCGCCCAGCTCGCGGCCGAGCGCCGGGGCCAGCAGCGGCCCTGCGCCGCCGAAGGCCAGCAGCCGGAACGTGCGCGGGTCCAGCGCCTTCTCCACGGTGATCTCGCGCAGCGCGCTCATCGTGCGGGCCACCAGCACCCGGATGACCGAGGCGGCGGCCCGGGTGGTGTCCAGGCCGAGCGGCTGCCCGATCCGGTCGGCGACGGCCTTCTCCGCGGCCGCGGCGTCGATCTGCATCGCCCCGCCCAGGAAGGAGCCCGCGTCGAGCATCCCGAGCACCAGGGCGGCATCGGTGACGGTCGGCTCCTCGCCGCCGTTGCCGTAGCAGGCCGGGCCCGGCACCGCGCCGGCGCTCTGCGGGCCCACCCGCAGCAGCCCGTCGTCGGCCCGGGCGATCGACCCGCCGCCGGCGCCGATGGTCCGGATGTCGAAGACCGGGATCTGCAGCGGCAGGCCGTCGATGTCGGCCTCGTAGGCGTCCCCGGCGCGGCCGCCCTCGAGCACGCAGGCGTCGACGCTGGTGCCGCCGACGTCGAAGCTGATCACCCGGTCCCAGCCCATCTGCCGGGCCAGGGCGCTCGCGCCGGCGATGCCGCCGGCGGGCCCGGACAGGACGGTCAGGAGCGGCGCGTCGCGGGCCAGCTCGGCGGTCATCGCGCCGCCGCCGGAGCGCAGCACGTGGAAGGCACCGCCGAAGCCGGCCGCCCGGAAGGAGGCCTCCAGCCGGACGACGTAGTCGGCCAGCAGCGGCTTGACGTAGGCGTCCAGGACCGCGGTGCTGGTGCGCTCGTACTCGCGGTACTCCCGGCTGATGTCGACCGAGGCGGTCACCGACACGTGCGGGTGGCGGGCCCGGATGAGCTCCGCCGCCCGCCGCTCGTGCACCGGGTTGCGGTAGGAGTGCAGGAAGCACAGCGCGATCGAGGCCAGCCCGTACCGCTCGACCAGCTCGTCGGCGGCGGCGAGGACGGCGCCCTCGTCGAGCGGCACGACCTCCACGCCCTGGGCGTCCAGCCGGCCGGGCACGCCCAGCCGGTGCCGGCGGCGGACCACCGGCGGCGGCGGGGCGTACCCGAAGTCGTACATCGCGCGGTCGGGCACGTTGGCCCGCGCCACCTCGAGCACGTCCCGGAAGCCCTCGTTGGTGATCAGCCCGACCCGGGCGCCGCGGCGCTGCAGGATCGCGTTGAGCCCGAGGGTCGTGCCGTGCACGAAGGTCTCGACGTCGGCCAGGGACACCGGCAGCCCGGCCACGGCGTCGAGCACGCCGGTGCTCGGGTCGGCCGGTGTGGTGGAGGCCTTGTGCAGGTCGACCCGGCCGGTGCGCGGGTCGAAGGAGATGCCGTCGACGAAGGTGCCGCCGATGTCGACGGCCAGCCGGTGCCCGCCGTCCGGGCCGGCGCTCACGCGGCCACCCCGGCGGGCAGGTCGTCGCGGACGATCCGGCCGGCCTGCACGACCAGCCGGATGCCGCGCAGCGCCGAGACGTCGGAGGTCGGGTCGGCGTCGGTGACGAGCAGGTCGGCCGCGGCCCCGGTGCTCACCTCGCCGACCTGGCCGGAGAGGCCGAGCAGCCGCGCCGCCGTGGAGGTGCCGGCCTGCAGCGCCTTGAGCGGCTCGAGGCCGGCGTCGGTGAGGAACTCCATCTCCCGGACGGCGCATACGGTGTCCTCGATCGGCTCGCCCGGCGGGTAGTCGGTGCCGGCGACGATCGTGACGCCGGCCTCGACCGCGCGCCGGATGCTCTCCAGGTGCCGGGGCCCCACCTCCATGGCCGTCTCGATCTGCGCGGCGGTGAACGAGTGGTCGGCCATCCACTCCGGGCAGCGGGTGACGCACAGCGTCGGGGTCAGGAAGACCTCCCGGCGGGCCATCTCCGCGGCCACGTCGGCGCTGAGGTCGTAGGCGTGCTCGAACGAGCGCATGCCGGCGTCCATCGCGGTGGCGATCGCCTCGCCCTGGCCGGCGTGGGCCACGACGTAGGTCTCGAACTCCTCGGCCGCCCGGACGACGGCCCGCATCTCCTCCGCGGTCATCTGGCCGCCGAGGCCCTCGTCGGGGTCGGCGATGCCGCCGGTGATGAAGACCTTCACGTGGTCGGCGCCGGCGGCCAGCTCGGCGCGGGCCAGCTCGTAGAACTCGTCGGGCCCGGTGGCGTAGACGCTGCCGGTGCCGGTGCCGTGGCCACCCGCGGCCGAGACGGCGCGGCCGGCGCCGACGATCCGCGGCACGTCGATCCAGCCCTCGCGGGAGGCGGTGCGCAGCAGCAGGTCGGCCCGGTGGATCTCGTGCACGCTGCGCACCGTCGTCACCCCGGCGTGCAGGGCGTCGCGGGCCCGGCTGAACGAGCGGAGCAGGGTGGCGCCGGGGTTCTCCGCCTCGTCGGTGGCCGAGAACGGGTAGACCACCGACAGGTGGCTGTGCACGCTCACCAGCCCCGGCAGCAGGTAGCGGCCGCCGAGGGACCGGGTCGGCTCGCCGTCCGGCGCGGCGTCCAGGACGCGCCCGACGAGCCCGTCCGCGGTCAGCTCGACGGCTCGGCCGCGGGCGATGGACCCGGTCAGCACGTCGACCACCGACGCGTCGGTCAACCACATGGTCGTCAGCTCCTCATGCGAGTGCGCGAGACGTGTCCCGTCTCACGTGCAATCGATTCCATGAGGAACGTAGGGGTCCCGGCGCCGACCGGACAAGGGGGTGCGCCGACTGGAATGGCGAGTTTCCACGGCTGTAACGCAACCCGTTGCGCACCACCGAAAGCCGTCCCCGCCCACCGCCCGCCACCCCGTCCGGCCGGCCGCGGACCGGCCCCGGTCAACCGCCGTGAAAACGTTCCCGGCCGAAGATGGCCATGTCCGCCGCGCCCTCCGGCGCGAAGATGGCCATGTTCGCCGCGCCCTCCAGGGCGAAGATGGCCATCTTCGGCCGGGAGGTCAGCGGTCGAGGGGGTTGGCGCGGGCGCGGGCGGCGAAGCCGGTGGCCACGAACCGGCCGGCCAGGGACGACGGCTTGCGGCGCGCCTGGCCCTCGAAGCAGCCGACGAACTCCTCGATCAGCCCCAGCCGCGGGTACCGGGCCAGCACCTCCGCGCGCAGCTCCGCGGGCCAGTCGCCGGGGTTGCGGCCGGAGATGTCCAGCCCGGTGGCCAGCTCCAGCAGGTGCCCCTCGGGGTCGGCGGCGACGTCCACCTCGTCGGCCATGTGCGCGACGATCACCTCGCCCGCCCGCCGGCGCCGGTCGGCGTCCCAGCCCGCGCCGGCGCCGAACACCCACGCGACCGCGCCGCCGGCCTCCTCGAACGGCAGCGTCGTGCTGTCGAACGCCGGCACCAGGCCCAGGTCGTGCAGCATCGCCGAGACGAACAGCAGCTCCGCGTCGAAGGCGATGCCGCGGTCCCGGCCGTACGACGCGGCCCACAGCCAGGACCGCCGGCAGTGGTTGAGCATCGCCGGCGAGTGGAAGTGCCCGGCGACCTCGGCGGCGGTCCGGACGGCGGTCGAGTCGGGCGGGAGCAGGTCGTCCAGGGTCACCGGCGCAGTGTGTCCCGGCGCCGGCCGGGGACGGGCCCGGGGACGGCGATGTGGCAGGAAGCCGACGGAAGTCGGCAGGCCCTAGGGTCCGCACATGACGACGAGGTCGCTGGCCACCCTGTTCACCGGCGGGTCCTTCTTCGAGGGTCCGCGCTGGCACGACGGCACCTGGTGGGTGTCGGACTTCTACCGGCAGCAGGTGAGCCGGATCGGCACGGACGGCACCGAGGAGGTCGTCGCCTCCGTCGAGCACCAGCCCTCCGGCCTGGGCTGGCTCGCCGACGGGTCGCTGGTCGTCGTCTCGATGACCGACCACCGGCTGCTCCGCGTCGCCGACGGCGAGGTGTCGGTGCTGGCCGACCTCACCGAGCACTGCGGCGGGCACCTCAACGACCTGGTCGTCGACGAGGCCGGCCGCGTCTTCACCGGCGACTTCGGCTTCGACCTGATGGCCGGCGGCGACGCGCGGACGGCGTCGCTGAAGCGGGTCGACCCCGACGGCACGGTCACCGTGGTCGCCGAGGGGCTGCAGTTCCCCAACGGCATGGTCATCACCCCGGACGGCGGCACGCTGGTCGTCGCCGAGACGCTGGGCAACCGCTGCACCGCCTTCGACCTGGCCCCCGACGGCTCGCTGACCAACCGCCGGGTGTGGGCGGAGCTGGGCCCGGAGGTCACCGGCACCACCACCCCCGAGGTGCTCGGCCAACTGGTCGTCGCCCCCGACGGCTGCACGCTCGACGCCGAGGGCCACCTCTGGATCGCCGACGCGGTGGGCGGCCGCGCCGCGCGGGTCGCGCCCGGCGGCGAGGTCGTCGACGAGGTGCACGCCCCCGAGGGGCAGGGCGTGTTCGCCTGCCAGCTCGGCGGGGACGACGGCCGCACCCTGCTGCTGTGCTGCGCGCCGGACTTCTACGCGCACAACCGGGCGCCGGTGCGCGAGGCGACGCTGATGACCACCACCGTCGACGTCCCGCACGCCGGCCGCCCCTGACCCCGCCCGGCCAGGGGTCGCTCAGGCGCCGCCGGTCAGGAGGCGGGCGCCCAGCCGGTGCTCTCGAGCCAGCCGGCCAGGTCGTGCACCCCGGGCACCAGCGCGCGGGTGCCGGCCAGGTCGGCCCGGTAGGCCGGCAGCTCGGTGAACCACCGGAACATTCGGGTCATGTCCTCGTCGCCACCGAGGACGGACAGCGGCAGCTCCTCGTACCGGGCGGGCAGGCCGGCCCGGGCTCCGAAGGCGGCGGCGACCTGGTCACCGGTCCGCTCGTCCCCGCCGAGTTCGATCGAGCCCCCCGCCACCCGGGCGGGGTCCAGCAGCACGCGCGCGGCGGCCGTCCCGATGTCCTGGACGGCGACCATCTGCAGCGGGACGTCCCCCGGGAACGGCAGCCGGACGACGACGGTCCCGTCCTCCACGGTGGCGCCCAGGTTCTCCATGAAGAAGACCGGCCGCAGGAAGGTGTGCGGCAGGCCCAGTGACCCGATGTGCTCCTCGACCCGGCGCTTGCTCTCGAAGTGCGGCACGCCGGTGTGCCGCTCCGCGCCGCCGACGCTGCTGTAGACCAGGTGCCGCACCCCGGCCCGGGCGACGGCGTCGGCCAGGGCGCGGCCGTCGGCGACCTCGCCCGCGACGCCGCGGTCGCCGGCGAACGTGGTCATCCCGAAGACCCGGTCGACCCCGGAGAAGGCGCCCTCCAGCGAGCCGGGGACGGTGAGGTCGGCCCGGACCAGCTCCGCGCCGGCGCCGGCGAGCTCGCGGGCGGCGGGCTTGGCGGGGTCCCGGACCAGTGCCCGGACGCGGGCGCCGGCGTCCAGCAGCGCCCGTGCGGTGGCGCCGCCCTGCTGACCGGTGGCGCCGACGACGGCGACGAGCGGGGTGTCCTGGTGGTCGTCCATGGTGTGCTCCCTCGAGTGGGTCCGGCATTTACATAGCCGACTAACTGATAGCCGGCACGGTACATTCCCGACATGGACGAGGGGACCGGGGGCCCGGTCGAGCAGGTGGGGCCGATCAGCGCGCTGGTCCCGGCGGTCGCGCGGGCGCACCGCACGCTGGCCGGGCAGCTGCTCCGTGAGGTGGGGCTCTACCCCGGTCAGGAGCTGCTGCTGATGCGGCTGTGGGCCGCCGAGCCGCGCACCCCCGGGGAGCTGGCCCGGGAGCTGGGTGTCGAACCGCCCACTGCGGTCAAGGCCGTGGCCCGGCTGGAGGCGGCCGGGTTCGTGACCCGCGAGCGGTCCACCGACGACCGGCGGGTCGTGCTCGTCTCCCTCACCGCGGCCGGGCGGGCCCTGCGCGAGCCGGTGGAGCGGATCTGGGCGGAGCTGGAGCGGCGCACGGTCGGAGACCTGGGCGCCGACGACCGGCGGCGGCTCACCGAGCTGCTGTCCGCCGTCGCGCGCAACGTCGGGGACGTCGGACCGGACCCCGTCGGCCCCTGAGGCGCGGGCCGGCGCGGGCCGGCGTGGCTCAGCGGCCGAGCGCCGCCAGCAGCCGGTCGAGGAACGGCACCTGCCCCTTCACCAGCTTCTCCCGGGCGGTGGCCACGGGGAACCACGCCGACCGGTCGATCTCCGGGAACTCCTGCACCCGGCCCGACCGCGGCGGCCACTCCAGGCTGAAGGTGTTGCTCACGCAGGCGTCGGCGTCCAGGTCGCCCTCGGCCGCCCACACGGTGAGCAGCTTGCCGCTGGAGACCCGCAGCTCGCCGAGCGCGCGGAACTCGGTGGCCGGCACCGGCGAGCCGAGCTCCTCGGCGAACTCCCGCCGGGCCACGTCCAGCAGGTCCTCGTCCGGCCCGGCCTCGCCCTTGGGGATCGACCACCCGGCGGCGTCCTTGCGCGCCCAGAACGGGCCGCCCATGTGCCCGATGAGCACCTCGACCGTGCCGTCGCCGGCGGTGCGGTGCAGCAGGACCCCGGCGCTGCGGATGGGTGGCACCCGCGCAGCGTGCCATGCGGGGGGCCGGGTAAAGCGGGTGCGGCGACGACGGCGGTCGCGTTGACTGCACCGGCCGCGCGGCACCCCACCCCTCCCACAGAAGCGAAAGGACCATGGAGAAGATCAACGGACGCCTGCTCAGCTGGGCGTCCATCCTCGAGCCCGTCACCCGGGAGCAGGCCGAGCGCACGGCGGCGATGCCCTTCGTCTTCCCGCACCTGGCGCTGATGCCCGACGCCCACCTGGGCAAGGGCGCGACCGTCGGGTCGGTCATCCCGACCGAGGGCGCGATCATCCCGGCCGCGGTCGGGGTGGACATCGGCTGCGGGATGATGGCCGTCCGCACCCAGTTCTCCGCCGCCGACCTCGCCGGCACCGACCTGGCCGTGCTGCACGGGCAGGTGTCCCGGTCGATCCCGCTGTCCGCCGGCGGCCGGAACGCGAAGATCCGGCACACCGCCGAGCCGCGGGTCGCCGAGCTGCGCGCCCTGCCCGGCGCGGACCAGGCCGACACCGCCGTCCGGCACTGGCCGCAGCAGCTGGGCTCGCTCGGCTCGGGCAACCACTTCATCGAGGTGTCGCTGGACGAGACCGACCAGGTCTGGCTGTTCCTGCACTCCGGTTCCCGGGGCGTGGGCAACAAGCTCGCCCAGCGGCACATCCGGAAGGCGCAGGAGCTGTGCCGGCAGCGGTTCATCGCCCTCGCCGACCCCGACCTCGCCTACCTGGTGGAGGGCGACCCGGAGTTCGACGCCTACCTCGAGGCGCTCACCTGGGCGCAGCGGTTCGCCTACCTCAACCGCGAGGAGATGATGGACCGCGTCGTCGACCAGCTGGGTGGGTTCCTGCGCACGGACGTCGAGCGGCTCGAGACGGTGAACTGCCACCACAACTACACCGAGCGCGAGCGGCACTTCGGGCGCGAGGTGTGGCTGTCCCGGAAGGGCGCCATCTCCGCGCGCGCGGGCCAGCCGGGGCTCATCCCGGGGTCGATGGGGACGGCGTCCTACGTGGTGGTCGGCAAGGGCAACGTCCCGTCGCTGACGTCCGCACCGCACGGCGCGGGCCGGAACCACTCGCGCAACGCCGCCCGGCGGCTGTTCAGCCGGGCGGACCTCGACGCGCGGATGGACGGCATCGTCTGGGGCCGCTCCGACGCCTTCCTGGACGAGCACCCCGACGCCTACAAGCCGATCGACCAGGTGATGGCCGACGCGGCCGACCTGGTGGAGGTGCGGCACACGCTGCGCCAGGTCGTGAACGTCAAGGGCAACTAGCCGGGGAGCCGGCGTCCCGCCCGGGGACGCCGGCTCCTCAGGTGTCCAGCCAGGGCGTGACGACCGGCGGGGCGTCGTCCGGCTCGCAGCGCACCCGGACCCGGCCGGCCGGGACGTCGGCGACGAGGAAGCGGCCCAGCTCGTCGGCCTGCTCGGTCAGCGTGCCGCCGGGGTGCTCGACCACCACCCGCGCCGGACGACCCGGGGTCAGCTCGCCCACCAGCCGCCGGGCGGCGCCGTCGGCGATCAGCTCCAGGTCCAGTTGCTGCTCCCCCGCGGTGAAGGTGAGCAGCCGGACGTCGGAGGCGCCGCGCAGGCCGGCGCCGGCCGTCTCCAGCGAGTCGGCGACCAGCTCGGCCAGCTCGGCGTCGACCGTCCGCCAGGTGAACGCCTCCCGGGCGAAGTCGAGCAGCGCCGGCGGCACCGGGTCGTGCACGGCGACGGCCCGGGCGAGGGCGCGCACCAGCTCGTCGTCGGAGGCGTCAGAGGTCGACATCGACACCCGCCTCCTCCAGCCGCTTGCGCAGCTGCTCCAGGCAGCGGCGCCGGGTCGGCCCGATGCTGCCGATCGGCATCTCCAGCACCTCGGCGACCTCCGTGTAGCTCAGCGGTGGATCGGCGACCAGCACCCGCAGCAACCGCCGGCACCGGTCCGAGGAGGTCTGCAGGTGGTGCCACAGCGCCTCCCGCTGCTCGGCGCGGGCCAGCGTCTCGTCGAAGGCCGGGACGTCGTCGGGCACCGCCTCCAGCACCTCGGCCTGGCTGACCGTCTCCCGGCCGGAGCGGCGGAGCACCCGCAGGCACTCCCGCCGGGCGGTGGTGGCCAGCCACCCGCCGACCCGGTCGGGTTCGCGGATCCGCGGCAGCTGCTCGACCAGCCGCAGCCAGGTCGTCTGGAAGACGTCGGCGGCGTCCTCCCCCTGCAGGCGGTAGCCGCGGGCCACCGACCAGACCAGGCCGGCGTAGCGGGCGACCAGCGCGTCCCAGGCGGCGCGGTCGCCGGCGCCGGCGGACCGGACCAGCTCCGCGACCGGGACCTCCGCGCCGGTCACGAGGCGGCGCGCCGCGGTCGGCGGCCGGCACAGGAGGGTGGGCACACTCTGAAGAGCGCCGGGCGGGGCGGTTGATACACGGCTCAGGCACCCACACAGATGAAGGCGGCCCCGGTGGCCGCGTCGGCGTCCGAGCCGCCGGCCGCCTGCCGGATCGCGGCCGCCAGCGCCGCCGCGGCCGGCCGGCCGGCGCGCAGCCCGCGGTGCAGCTCGACCATCAGCGGCGCGGTCTCCGCGTCGGGCACCTGCAGCACCGGGGCGATGACGGTGCGGACGCCGATGGCCAGCAGCGAGGCGGCCAGGCCGAGCAGCTCCCCCCCGGCCAGGACGGCGGTGGTGCCGGTCTCGCAGGCCGACAGCACGGCGCACCCCGGCGCCCGCGGCAGCCGCTCGACGTCGTGCCCGGTGAGCGGGCCGTCGGCCAGGTCGATCGCGGAGAACTGCGGCGCGTCCGCGCGGAAGCGGCCGTGCGCGGCCAGGTGCACCAGCCCCGCCCCCGCCATCGCACCGAGGACGTCGGACACCCGGGCCTGCTCGCCGCTGAACACGGTGGCCCCGGGGTGCAGGTCGGACAGCTCCTTCAGCTCCAGCTCGGCGTGCACCAGGTCCGGTCCGGCGGCCAGCACGGTGCGGCCGGTGGGCTGGGCCGGACGGCGGGCGGCGGTCAGCCAGAGCGCGGCCGACGGCGCCACCGACACCGCGCGCCCCCGGCAGGAGGGCAGCACCGACCAGGGCAGCGCGTGCAGCGGCTCGGTCGGGACGACGACCAGGTCCCGGCCGCTGATCGACGCGGCGAGCGGCGCGAGGACGGCGGCGTCGATCCGGGCGGCCGCGGCGTCCAGCCGGTCGCGCAGCCCGCGCCCACCGCCCGCCCCGGCCATCCGGCGCAGCGCGAAGAACAGGTGGTGCATCTCCCGGGCGACGTCCGCGGCCGGCCCCAGCGGGTGCAAGCGCACCCGGCCGTCGACGGCGACCACCGCGCTCAGCCGGCCGTCGACGGCGGCGAACTCGACCAGCGCCCGCTCGCCCAGCGCGGCGAGCACCTCGCGCGGCCGGAACGGCTCCTCCGGCCCGCCCCCGCCGTCGGTCCGCCGCGGCGCCCGCCGGATGCGCTCCTCCAGCTGCACCTGCCGGCGCACCAGCGCCGGGTCGGGCTCGGCGGCCTGGGCGGCCTGCTGGCGCTGGCGGACCAGCGACCGCAGCTCCGCGAGGTCCCGTTCCACGTCCGCGCCGTCCCGGGGCTGCGCCGGCGGCCGGAGCAACGCGGCGGCCCGGGTGCGCTCGGCCCAGGACCACACCGTCCCCGGCCGGCCGGCGGCCACCGCCAGCTCCAGGCCCAGCGCGGCCAGCGCCGCGGCCCGGCCGGACGCGGCGGCGCGCAGGTCGGTGGCGCCCAGCGTCGCCCGGTGCTCGTCGACCAGCGCCATGCCCCGGGCCGCGGCGCGCAGCGCGCCGGTGCGGTCCCCGGCCGCGAGCCGGTGCAGCGCCTCGGCGTGCCAGCCCAGCTGCCGGTGCCAGACCGGTCCGGTCGCGCGGGCCGCCCGGACCGGCGCGAGGTCGGCGAGGGCGGTGTGCCGGCGGCCCCCGGCGAGCGCGACCTGCCCGGCCAGCAGCCGGGCCTCCAGCGCGGTGCCCGGCCAGCCGGCCCGTTCCAGCCCGGCTGCGGCGCGGCGCACCAGCCGGACGTCGACGCCGGCGGGCTGCTGGCCGACGGTGGCCTGCAGCCGGGTCCAGGTCGCCAGTGCCGCCCAGCCGGGGCGCCGCTGCCGGGACAGCGCGCGGGCGGCTTGGTCGGCGAGGTCCGCGGCCGCCGCCGGGTCGCCGTCGGCCAGCGCGGCCTGGGCCAGCCGCAGCCGGGCCTCGGCGAGCTCGGCCGGTTCCCGCCGGGCACGGGCCAGCTCGACCGCGCGGTGCGCCGCGGCCCGCGCCTCGGTGCTCAGCCCGGCGGCCAGCAGCAGCTCGCAGCGGTCCATCCAGAGCTCCAGCGGCACCTCGCGGTGCTCGAGGTAGCCCCGCTCGGCGTCGTCGTAGCGGGAGAGCGCGAGCGGCACGTGGCCGCGGAGCGCGGCGACGTAGCCGAGGTTGTGCGCGACGATCGTGCGGTGCAGGCCGGCGCCGAGGTCGGCGAGCAGCCGGTCGGCCTCCAGGAAGTCCCGCTCGGCCGCGTCGGCCCGGCCCAGCCGGACGTGCAGCACCCCGCGGTTGCCCAGCAGCAGCGCGAGCTCCCGCTGGTCACCGGCCCGGCGGGCGACCGGGAGCGCGCGCTCGTAGGCGTCCAGGGCGGCGGTCCAGCGGCCCAGCGTCTCCAGCACCAGCGCGCGCTTGGCCAGCAGCGGCCCCTCGTCGGCGCCGGCGACGGGCGGCACCCGGTCCAGCTCCCGCAGCGCCGCCTGGGTCCGGCCGCAGCGGGCGTGCACGTAGGCCAGGTCGGCCCGGGCGAGGGCGACGGCCGGTGCGTCGCCGGCCCGCTCCCCCAGCCGGACGGCGGCCCGGCCGTGCCGCTCGGCCGCGTCGCTGTCGGCCAGGTGCCCGGCGATCAGCGCCAGCACCCGCTCGGCGAGGGACGCCGTCGACCCGTCCCGCTCCGCCAGCGCGGCCGTGCGCGCCCGCTCCGCCGCGTCCCGGCCGGCGGCCGGGTCGGAGAGGTAGTCCCGCAGCGCCTCCTCGGCGAGCGTGCGCGCTGCGGACATCACCTCTCCAGGGGCTCGGGGTGCTGCCGAGCGTAGGGGGCGCGCGCCCGCAGGTCACCGGTGTATCAGCGGACGTCCTCGTCGCTCCACCTCACGCACACCCCGGTCTGCGCCGCGTTCCCGGCACGTGCCGCGCCGCCGTTCCCCCGGCGGCGGGGCTGCCGGTGACACGGTGGCAGCCGACTGTTCCCGCTCGTCCAGACCCCGGAGGTCCGCTGTGCCCACTCTCCTCGTCGTCGACCGCGCCGTGCCGCTGGTCCGGGACCTGATCGGACGGCGGCACGGGTGGACCGACGTCGGGGCGGGCCGGCTGCAGCGCATCGACCTGCCCGAGGCCGAGTACGACTCGGCGCGGGAGCGGTGCACCGGCGTGGACGCCGACCGGGTGATGGCGGTGCCGGTCTCCGGCGCACCGATGCACTTCCGCGGCGAGGGCGCCCCGATGCCCACGCGCGCGCAGCTGCGCGACCGCCGCGACGAGCCCGGCGGCAGCTGGACCGGGGAGGGCGTGCTGGTCGGCACGGTGGACACCGGCGTGCAGCCGCACCCGTGGCTGGCCGGCGGCTACCTCTCCGCGCCGTCGGACTTCGAGCCGCACCCGGCGACCGGCAACGGGCACGCCCCCACCGACCGGCTCGAGGTCGGGCACGGCACCTTCATCGCCGGGCTGGTGCTGCAGCAGGCCCCGGCGGCGGGGGTGTGGGTGGAGCGGGCGCTCGGCCCGACCGGGCGGGCGCTGTCCAGCGAGGTCGCCGCGGCGGCGATGACCCTGGCCCGGCGCGGCGTGCAGGTGCTCAACCTGTCGCTGGGCTGCTTCGCCGACGACCCGAACTCCCGCGAGGTGATGCAGCAGCTCGTCGACGACCTGCACGACGTCAACCCGGAGATGGTGGTCGTGGCCGCGGCCGGCAACCTCGGCGGACCGGGCGAGCCGGAGACGCCGGAGGACTTCTGGCCGGCCGCGCTGCGCGACGTGGTGTCGGTGGGCGCGGTGGAGTCGCCCCGCTCGACGGGCTGGGCCCCGTGGAGCAACCGCGGCCGCTGGATCGACCTGGCCGCGCCGGGGTCGCAGCTGGTCAGCACCTTCGTCGAGGGGACCGTGTCCGCGCCGGACGGCGAGCAGCTCGCCTTCGAGGGCTGGGCGCGCTGGTCCGGGACGTCGTTCGCCGCCGCCGTCGCGGCCGGCGCGATCGCCCGGCTGATGACCGGTCGCCGGCCGCTGACCGCGCGGGAGGCGGTGGCGGCGCTGCGCAGCGGGGCCTACGCGTCCGGCTGGACCCGGCCCGATGGCGCGGTGCCCGCGGTGCCCGTCGTCCGGCTGGCCACCTGGGACCAGCAGCAGGCCGCCGCGACCGCGAGCTGAGGGAGTTCCGCCTCCGCTGTATCAGCGGGGGCACCTCGGCGCTCTCCTCTGCAGCGCGGCCCTGACCCCGCCGCGCGTCCGTCCCCACGACCGAGGAGACCGACCGTGCAGCTCGAGCACCGCCTCGTCCGCCCGACGAGGCCCACCCCTCCGCCGCCCGCCCGTGCGGAGGCCGCCGCGCCGCCCGCCCGCGAGCCGAGCGCTGCCCGGCCCACCCGGTCGCCGGTCGACGAGCCGGTGCGGATGACCGCGCTGCCCTGACCGGGGGCGGCGCTCACCCCTCCCCCGGCCAGGGCTCCTCGTCGCCGATGCCGAGCTGGGTGCCGCACGTGCGGTCCGGGTCGACGTCCTGCGGCCGGAAGTAGACGGTCGAGGCGGTGACGTCGTCGCCGTAGGCCTGCGGGGTGTCCCCGCTGGTGGCGCCCTCCACCAGGATCGCGGCGTCCGCCTTGGGGGCGATGGAGAACCGGATCACCCGGGTGAACTGGCAGTCCTCCGCCACCGAGCCGATGCTGAACTCGACCGGCGGCCGCTCGACGCCGCGCACGATGTTGTCCAGCCCGCCGGCGCCGGTCGAGCCCTCGACGAGGTCGATGCCGTCGTCGGACTGGATGTCGGCGGTGTCGTTCTGCGCGTGCACGTGGCCGGAGACCGTCTGCCGCACCAGCCCGGGCAGCTCCTCGCGCACCGCCTCGGCCTGCACCGGCTCGTGCACGGCGAAGACGTCGACCGGGTCCGGCGGCTCGGTCGCGTCCCCGTCCCCGCCGTCGGTGCCGCCGTCCGCTCCGCCGTCCGCGGGGGTGGACGTCGTCTCGTCGGCGTCCCCGTCGGGCTCGTCGTCCGGGTCCGGACGGCCGACGGCCAGCTGCACCGACTCCCGCTCCAGCGGGTCGGTGACCGCCTTGTCGTCGGCGCCGTACGCGCCCGGCGCGCCGTAGACCCGCGGGTCGCTGAGCCCGGCGATGGTCAGCCCGTAGGCCTCCACCACGCCCGCGGTGACCGAGTAGCCGTCCGCGGTGGCCGTCTTCGTCCCGAGCACCGTGACGCCGGGGACGGTGGCCAGGATCTCCGCCGTGGCCGGGGAGTCGTGGTTGCCGGCGATCCAGAGCATCGGGGTGGTCGCGGTGACCGCGGCGATGCTGTCCAGGTAGGCCGGGGTGAGCTCCTCCCGGGTCCCGAACGCGCTCTCGTCACCGGTGTTCAGGATCAGGTCGACGTCGTAATTGGCGGCGTACTGCCCGACCAGCGGCCAGTTCGCCGCCAGGTGCATGTCCGACACGTACATGATCCGCAGCGCGGTGTCCGGGGTCTGGTCGTCCTCGATCTGCGCCTGCAGCGCGGCCTGGATGCCGACCACCGAGCCGAGCACGTCCAGCGCCTTCGACTGCTGGGAGTAGTAGGCCGACAGCTGGTCGGGGAACAGCTGGGCGGCGGCGAGCGTGCCGGTCAGCCGGGAGTCGCGCACCCAGTCGGGGTTGTAGGTGAGCACGCCGTAGGCGGCGACGGCCACGGTGACCAGCACGGCCACCCCGGCCTCGACGGCGCGGTACCGGAGCTCGCGCTCCCGCCGTGGCCGGCCGCGCAGGTAGCGCACCGACATGTTGATGGCCGCGGCCACCGCCAGGCCGATCGCGAGACCGAGCAGGAACTCGGCGACCAGCCAGGTGGCGATCCGCGGCAGCTGGGCGGTGAAGTCGGCCTGCAGCCGCTCGACGAAGCCGGGCAGGTCGCCGTCCGCCAGCCGGGTCAGCTCCAGGACGTCGACGTCCTCGGGGCTGATGTGCACGCCGAACGGGACGCCGCTGACGTCGGGGAACTCCCAGCTGCCCAGCGTGGTGTCCGCCGACAGCCCGGGCCGGTGGAACAGCGTGCCCTGCACCTCGAACGGCACGCCCTGCACGGTCGCGTGGTACGGGAAGGCCTGGAGCACCCCCGCGGCCGCCAGCAGCGGCAGCGCCAGCCGCAGCAGCCACCGCACCGCCACCTGCAGCACCCGGCCGAGCACCGCGGCGGCCCGCCGGGCAGCCCGCCGCACCCGGTCGGCGCGGGCGTCCGGGAAGGGCAGGGAGAGCTGTTCGCCGTCGCCGGGGGTGCGTGCCATCGCCCACCATCGTCCCAGCCGTGCACGCCGTTCCACGGCACCGACCCCGGGCGTGGGACCCTGGTGTCGACCGACGACGACGCGCTCGCTGACTCGTCGCCGACGAACGGGGCTCCCTTTGGCACTGATCAACTGCCCCTCCTGCTCCTCCGAGGACATCAACGGCACCCCGCAGCCGGACAGCCGGCTGCTCATCCACTGCAACGAGTGCGGCCACGAGTGGCTGCGCGGCGAGGCCCGGCGCGACCCGGCCCGCCCCGCTGTCCGCACGGTGGAGTCGCTGCACGCGGCCTTCCCGACCGTCGCCGACGTCCGGCCCGAGGTCCGGGAGCGGGTGATGCTGCTGACGTCGGAGTTCCTGATGGACCGCCCGGAGCCCGACCCCGACGTGGAGGCCTACCGGTCGCGCTACGCGGCGCTGTTCACCCGCGAGGAGCTCCGCTCGGCGACGCCGGAGCAGCTGCTGCACTTCGCCAACTCCACGACGGTCGCCGACCCGGCGAACATGTCCGGCTTCAACCGGGCGTGGAAGACCGCCGGCCCGGACAAGGCCGCCACCCAGGTGCGGGCCACGATCGAGTACCTGCTCTTCGGGCCGGAGAGCCTGACCCTGGAGGACCGGTTCACCCACCTGGTCGACGGCAGCAAGAAGGGCCTGGGCTTCCCGTCGTTCAAGGAGTCGCTGCTCACCAAGGTGCTGTGCGTGGTGGAGCCCGAGCGCTTCCTGCCGGTGGTGAAGTACACGGCGGCCGCCGGCGGCAAGAAGGAGCTGGCCAAGCTGGTGTTCGACCTCGACCTGCCGCCGGTCGAGAAGAGCGCCTACACGATCGGCCGGCTGGCGGTGTGGAGCAACGACCTGCTGCGGTCGCTGGTCGGCAACGACATCCCCGACCTGCAGCAGGCCGCGCGCTTCCTGCACTGGGCCAAGGCCCGCCCCGCGATGTCGCGCAGCTGAGTCCGCCGGGACGCGGCGCCGGTCACCCGACGGTGACGGCGCCGCCCCCGTTGGGCACCAGCTCGACCCACGTGTTGCCCGGTGCCAGCCGCACCGGGTTGCCGTCGGCGCCGAGCAGCACGAGCCGGTCGGTGGCGCTGTTCTTCACCCAGGTGACCGGCAGCGTGGCGCCGCCAGTGGCGACGAGCGCCTCGCCGCGGCCCTCGAGCACCGTCTCCGGGACCGGGTTGCCGGCCGGGTCGACCGCGCTGGTGGCGACCACGTCCACCCGGACGACGACCACGTTGGCCGCCCGCAGCGGGCTGCCGTCGGCCTCGACCGCCGGCGTGGTGCCCTCGGCGCGCACCCAGGTGAGCCCGACCGGGTCCCAGGTCCAGTTCGGCCGGGCCGACGGGGACAGCTTCAGGTCCAGCACGTTCGCCAGCGCGCCGCCGGTGACGGCGCTCGCCTCGGCGATGGTGGGCGCGAGGTCGAACTGCGCGACCGGGTCGGCCTGGTGCGCGGCGTCCGCCTGCGCGATCAGGGTCAGCGGGGCCGCGTAGACGTTGTGCGGGGCGTCGCGGCTGTCGATCCGGTAGAAGCCGTCGTTGCCCGCGTCGAAGCTGAGCACCTGCATCCCGGCGTCGCCGACCGCGCCGACGTAGCCGGGCTGGCCGCCGGAGAAGGCGAACAGGCCGTGCATCGGCGCGGCGATCGCCGGGTCCATCGGCCGCACCGAGCGGACCGGGCCGACCTCGGCCGGCAGCACCGAGTGGTAGACCGCCACGAAGCGCGAGATGCCGCCCTCGACGACCTGCTCCCAGACGACGTCGGCGGAGTTCAGGCCGGTCTGCGGGCGGGCGTCGGGCGAGTTCTCGATCTTCACCGCGAGCGCCGGGTGCGGCAGCTGCGGGCCGCTCTCCAGCCCGGTCAGCGGCCAGAGCACCGGCGGCGGGGGCGGGGGCGGCGGCGGGGTGGACGAGGTCGCCGGGGCCGCGGACGCCGCCGGGACGACGTCGGCGCCGCACCCGGCCGCACCGCTCAGGGCGACGCCGACCAGCAGGGCCGCAGCGAGGCGGCGGCGGACGGGGCGGGTGCGCACGTGCGCCTCCTGCGTCGGTGCGGGACGCGGCTGCCGGGCAGTCGCGCGACCGGGGTCGGTCAGCGGTCGTCATCGGCAGGCCGGAGGTCGATGCGTACCGGCCGGCGCGACCGACCCATGGCAGATCGCGCATGCTGCGGCGTGTCGTCACCCGGCGTGTCCCGGGGTCAGCGGCCGACCGAGTGCCGCCGCGACCTGCGGGTTCACAGCCGGCGTGCGGGGAGCGCACAGCGTCGGCCGGTGGCCGGGGTGCGCCGCTCGCCCTCGACGGCGGCGCGCAGGCCCGCTTACGTTGCCGGGACGGGCCGCAGGAACGGAACCCGCGGCCAGACGAGAGGACGACGATGTCACTCCGTACGCACAGAGCCGGCCTGACCCTGGGCACGGCAGCGGTCACGCTGGTGGGCTCGGTCCTGCTGGCGCCACCGGCCGGCGCCGGTGGCAACCCCGACCCCACCGGGTTCGCCCACCGGGTGCACACCGACGACGTGGTCGAGCACCTGGAGGCGTTCCAGGCGATCGCGGACGAGAACGGCGGCACCCGGGCCAGCGGGACGCCGGGCTACGACGCCTCCGGCGACTACGTGCAGACCCTGCTGGAGGACGCCGGGTACGAGGTCGAGCGGCAGGAGTTCGACTTCGTGTCCTCGACCACGCTGACCCAGACGCTCGCCGTCGGCGGGGCGCCGATCGACGTCATCGCGCTGGAGTACTCGCCGTCCGGGGCGGTGTCCGGGCCGCTGTCGGCCGTGGCCGCCGACGACGCGACCCCCGGTTGCGAGGCGACGGACTACCCGGCGACCGTGGCCGGCACCGTCGTGGTGGTCTCCCGCGGCGTGTGCACCTTCACCCAGAAGCAGGCGCTGGCGACGGCGGCCGGCGCACTGGGCATCGTCATCTACAACAACGTCCCGGACGAGCCGCTCAACGGCACCCTCGGCGGCGACGTCGGCGGCATCCCGGCCGGCGGCGTGACCCAGGCGGTCGGCCAGTCGCTGGTCGCGCAGGCCGGTGCGACGGCGGCGCTGGACATCGCCGTGGAGATCACCGCGACCTCGACGTTCAACATCATCGCCCAGACGCCGTACGGCGACCCGGACAACGTGGTCATGCTCGGCGCGCATCTGGACTCCGTCGCCGAGGGCCCGGGCATCAACGACAACGGCACCGGCTCGGCCGGGATCCTGCAGACCGCGCTGGAGCTCGCAGAGACCAAGCCGACCCAGAACGCCGTCCGGTTCGCCTGGTGGGGCGCCGAGGAGTCGGGGCTGATCGGCTCGACCGAGTACGTGGCGTCGCTGACCGAGGCCGAGCTCGGGCAGATCACCGGCTACCTGAACTTCGACATGATCGGGTCGCCGAACTACATCATCGGCGTGTACGACGCCGACCAGTCGACGTACGTGGCGCCGGTCGCCGTCCCGGAGGGGTCGGCGTCGCTGGAGCAGGTGTTCACCGACTGGTTCGACGGCACGCAGCAGCCGTGGGTGGACACCGAGTTCTCCGGCCGGTCGGACTACCAGGCGTTCATCCTGGCCGGCATCCCGGCGAGCGGGCTGTTCACCGGTGCCGACGACGTGAAGACCGAGGCCGAGGTCGCGCTCTTCGGCGGGACGGCGGGGATCACCCACGACCCGAACTACCACTCCGCCGCGGACGACATCACCAACGTGGACGAGACCGCGCTGGGCATCAACGTCCGGGCGATCGCCTACGCCACGCTGTCGCTCGCCCAGGACCCGACGCCGCTGGACCCGACCGACAACGCCCCGGGCAACGGGCACGGCAACGGCAACGGCCACGGCAACGGCCACGGGAACGGGCACGGCGGTGGCCACGGCAACGGTGACGGGCACGGCCACGGTGGTGGCTGGGCGGGTCACGACGCGGCCGCCTGACCGCACGCAGGGCACGACAGCGGGGCCGGACACCGTCGGTGTCCGGCCCCGCTGCCGTCGGGGTCAGCCGGCGATCGTGCGGACGACGGCGCGAGCGGCCGCCCGGCCCTCGGGCACCGGTACGAGCGGGTAGACGTGCACGGCCCCCTCGCAGACGGTGACGTCCACGTCGACGCCCTCCTCCTGACCGCGGGACTGCAGCGCGAGGGCGTCGGGCAGGCAGAGCTCGTGGGTGCCGACGTACACGTGCACCGGGGGCAACCCGGTGAGCGGCCCGTTCAGCGGGCTGAGCCGCGGGTCGGTGGGGTCGTCGCCGCCGGCCCAGGCCTCCCCGACCACCCGGAGGCCCACGCTGCTGAGCCAGGGGTCGCGGGCCTCGACGGCGGGCAGGTCGGGGTGGCTGAGCGTGAGGTCGAGCCACGGCGAGAGGAGCACGAGCTGCCGGGGCTGCGGCAGGTCGGTGAGCGTCCGGGCGACGCCGAGGGCCAGCCCGCCCCCGGCGGAGTCGCCGGCGAGGGTGACGTCGGCGGGGGCGACCTCGTCGAGCAGCTGCCGGTAGACGGTGGTGACGAGGGGGTACGCGTCGCGGTGGGTGTGCTGCGGGGCGAGGCCGTAGTGCGGCACCTCGACCC
Organism: Modestobacter versicolor; assembly: GCF_041028285.1. Classification (GTDB taxonomy): domain Bacteria; phylum Actinomycetota; class Actinomycetes; order Mycobacteriales; family Geodermatophilaceae; genus Modestobacter; species Modestobacter versicolor_A. The sequence goes on from NZ_JABGDB010000002.1 coordinate 1,014,403, forward strand.
GGACGCCAGCGTCGGCGAGGGCAGCGACCAGCGCCCAGTGCTGCGGGGCGATGGCGCTGACGTACGCGCCGCCGTGCAGGTAGACCGCCGCCCGGGTGGCCGGCCGTCCGCGCGGGGCGACGGTGTGCACGGGGAAGCCGCCGACCTCCCGCCGGCGGACCTCGTGCCGCTCCCGCAGCCGGGCGGGCGGTTCGGTGCTGCCCTTGGCGGCGGCGAGGCGCTGCTGGGCGCGCTCGGCGGTGGCCATCCGGGGCTTGTAGGCCAGCCGGAGGAAGACCTCGGCGGCGCGCATCTGCAGGCTCACCGGGTCACTGTCACGGCTGGGGTGAGGACAGCGCGAGCCGGACGACGGGCCGGGCCTTGCTGGGGCGGGCCACCTCGGTGAACCCGAGCCGGAGGAAGACCGACAGCGGTCCGTGGAAGAGCTCGGCCGCCGAGGCGGTGCGCACCGTGGTGTCGAGCGGGTAGCCCTCGACGGCTCGGGCGCCGTGCCGGCGGGCGAGGTCGACGGCGCCGTCGAGGAGGACCTCGGTCAGACCCTGCCGCCGGCTGCCGACCCGGACGACGAAGCAGGTGACAGCCCAGAGCCCGGGCTCGTCCGCGGTCGCGGCGGCCACGGGGTAGCTGCTGAGGCGCGGGTAGTCCGCGCGGGGGGCGATCGCGCACCAACCGGCCGGGTCGCCGGCGTCGTCGTAGCCGAGCACCCCGGGCGGCGGCGGCCCGGCCAGCTGCGTCTGCAGGTCGTCGTGGCGCTGCTCGGCGGTGGTGGCGTAGAAGCCGGGGCGCTGGTGCCGGAACCACTGGCACCAGCAGCGGGAGGCCTCACCCCGGGTCCCGAAGACCGCGGCGAGGTCGTCGGAGCGTTCGGCGGTCGCGTCGACGACGGTGGGCACGCGGCGATCCTCGACCGGCCGCCCGGCCCCCACAAGCCGTGGCCGAACGCTGCCGGCCGCGCTGGTCCGTCCGGGCAGGCGTCGTCGGGGACGCCTGCCTGATGGTGCCGTGCCATGGGTGCGGCTGGCCGCTCAAACGAGCAGCGGTGTGCCGATCAGGATCTCGGTGCCGTCGGGTCGCCAGGTGCGCCATCGCCCGCCGGGTTGTCGTTCGACGCGGAAGCCGTGGTGGACCTTGGTGTGGTGGCGTTCGCACAGCAGCGCGGAATTGTCGAGGCTGGTCTCGCCCTGGTCGGCGACCCACTCGCGTAGGTGGTGGACGTCGCACCAGTGCGTGGGTGCGGCGCAGCCGGTGAACACGCAGTGCCCGTCGCGCTGCTCGACTGCCCGGCGGAGGTGCGGTGGGACGACCCGCTTGTCCCGGCCGACGTCCAGCGGCAACCCGCCCGGACCCATGACGAGCCGGGAGATGGTCGCGTCGCAGGCCAGCCAGCGAGCCCGGGCGGCGGAGATACGGGCACCGAACCCGGTCCGCGCCGCCGCCGGCCCCGTCGTGTCGGTGTCGGCCAGGTCGTCGACGTCGATGGTCACCACCACGTGCGGCTTCACCGTCCGCAGGGTCGGCAGGCTGCCGGCGGCGAGCTGGTTGTCACACAGCTGGACCAACGCGTCGGCATTCTGCTGCGCCCTGGTCCGGGTATCACCCTGGGGCCGGTTGGCCTGCACGATCGACTCGATCGCCGCCTGCACCTTCTCCCCGCCGACCGCATCCAGGTCGAACCGCCCGGTGACGCTGCCATCCGCGTGCTTGGCGATCGACAACCGGCGCCCCTCGGTCGGGTCCGGCTCCACACCGTCCGGGTCGAGCGCCTCGAGGTAGTGGTGGACGGCCTGCGCCAGCCGCTCGTGGGCGGGGCTCTGCGCCACCTCGGTCAGCGCCCGGTCCACCGCACCGAGGTCAACTCCCTGAGCCTCGGCCGCCGCCCGCTGCTCCTCCCCCGTGATCGGGGCGATCGTCGCCACCTGACCAGCGGTCAGCGCACCGTCGGCGAAGGC